>NZ_PVUF01000006.1 GCF_003003215.1 Tritonibacter scottomollicae
AGCCACACAAACAGGCCGGACACACGACTGTACTGACAGACCATCGCGATTACAAAAATCTCTTGCAATGCAGGAGCCATCCACACAGGACATTCGTGCAGTCTCAGAAACCTTCAAACCAAGCTCAAAACGCGCCTTTGAAAGAGCCTTAGTCGCTCTGGATACCCATTCAGAAGGGGCCATTTGGCGATGGTTTCACACGGCGGTTTGCAGTCAGCGACCGGCATTCGTGCGTGGCTCAGCGCATCCATCGCTCGTGCGGGCTATGTCATCGTCGATGTAAACGCGCCTTGTCCAGACACTGCCCCTCTCACGCGTGCATACTAAAAAGGCCCCGCAAGCGATCTTGCGGGGCCTTTGCGTTCAGAGTGTCAACGCGACTGCGGGCCTTACGCCGCTTCGGTGACCTTGTTCTTCAGCGCCTTCAGCAGGTTCTCGGGGGAGGACTCGCCGTAAGGGTCTTCTGCGTGGTTGTCGTCACGGCCCGGCTCTTCGAAATAGGCTTCGACCACACCATCATTGACGATGGCCGCATAGCGCCAGGAGCGCATGCCAAAGCCGAGGTTATCCTTGGCCACCAGCATACCGACCTTGCGGGTGAATTCGCCGGAGCCATCGGGGATCACCTTGACGTTTTTGATGCCCTGAGCCTCGGCCCATTTGTTCATCACGAAGCTGTCGTTGACGGACATGCAGTAGATTTCGTCGATGCCCTCGGCCTGGAAGTCCGCGAACCCGTCCTCAAAGCCCGGCAGCTGATAGGTGGAGCAGGTCGGAGTAAAAGCGCCCGGCAGCGAGAACAGGATCACGCGCTTGCCCGCAAAATAATCGGCGGTGGTCATGTCCTGCCAGCGGAAGGGGTTCGACCCTTCGATGCTCTCATCGCGAACACGGGTGCGGAAGGTCACCTGGGGGAGTTTTTGTCCAGCAAACATGGGAGATCCTTGAAACTGATTTGAATGTGCGGCTCGTGTCTTACCGGATCTGCACCGAGGTGCAAGGGGGCCGGGCACAAGTTCACACGGCTGTTTCAATCAGCCGCAGAGCCAGGGCGCATTGCCTTCGCATATGTCCGTTTTTCAGGCAGTGGGTCGTAGTGCTAACTCAGCAATGTCAGCCACAGCAGCACCGTCACCACGCAGGACGCGGTCGCAATCAGCACCGACGACGCGGCGACTCGCTTGGCACGGCCATACATGTTGGCAAAGATATAGGCGTTAATGCCCGGCGCCATCGCCGCGTTTAGGACGCCGGACCGGAACAGATCCTGCCGCACATCCAGTGCCGAGCCGAGGCCAAAGACAATCGCCGGATGCAGCAGCAGTGAAATCCCGCACACCATGGCGATGGTGCGCAAATCACCTTCCGGGCGGTACTGAACCATGATCCCCCCGAGCGCGAAGAGCGCCGTGGGCAGGCCGGCCTTTGCCACAAGCGCCAGCGCCTCATCCACCGGTTCCGGGATCGTCAGACCGGTCAAGTTCACCGCGAACCCTGCCAGGATCGCAAGGATCAGATTGTTGCGGAAGATCGAATTCAGCACTGATGTGACGGTACGCAGCCCGCCCTGCCCCCGATTGCGGATGATCTCCATCGCGGTGATGCCCACCGCGTAACAAAAGGGCGAGTGGAAGGCGATGATGGCAAAGTTGCCCACCAGCGCATCCGGCCCGAAAGCGCGTTCCGTGATCGGCAGACCGAGCAGCACGGAGTTTGAGAACAGGCAGCAGAAGCCGATCGCGACGCAATCCTCCCACTCTCGTTTGAACAAGAACCGCGCGCCCAGAAAACCGGCAAAGAAGCAGGCCCCTGCCCCAGTGTAAAAACTGATCAGAAGACGCGGATCAAAGCCGGATTGCAGATCGATCCCTGCCATAGCTCGAAACAGCAGGAACGGGATGGCGACGCCCTGGGCGAATTTCATCAGCCCGTCGATCTGACCCTGCTGAAACATACCGCGCAGCGTCAGGCCATACCCGATCCCGACGACCACAAAGACCGGCAGGACGACATTGATAAGGTTGAAAATCATATGCGTGTCAGTCCGGTCTTTTGAAATTCTGTGGTTCAGTAATCGCTGTGGATCACCATGCCGTCAAAGGCGGGGGTGATATGATCCGGCGTCTCGGCGTCGACGGTGGCGTAATCCATGTCGATATGCATGTTGGTCAGCACCGCGCGCGCAGGCTGCATGCGGTCGATCCAGGCCAGCGCCTCGCCGTAGGAGAAATGCGTCGGATGCGGCGCGTGGCGCAAGGCGTCGAGCACCCAGCACTCCAGCCCCTCAAGCACCGGCACCACCGGTTCGGGGATCTTTGCCACATCCGGCAGATAGGCCAGATCGCCCATCCGGAACCCAAGCGCATCCATGCCACCGTGGTTCACCCGGAAAGGCACAAACGGGATGGTGCCACCCGCGCCGGAGATTTCAAACGCGCCGTCGATGTCGCGCATCTCCAGGATCGGCGGATAGCTCGACCCTTCGGGCTGGATGAAGGCATAGCCGAAACGATCCAGCAGATCGGCCCGGGTGGGGGCATCGGCAAAAACCGGGATGCGCTCGCGCATGTTGAAGACGATCATCCGCAGGTCGTCCAGCCCATGCACATGGTCCGCATGGGCATGGGTATAGACCACCGCATCCAGCCGCCCGACGCCTGCATCCAAAAGCTGACTGCGCATGTCGGGGCTCGTGTCGATCAGCACCGTGGTGGTGCCCTTCGGCCCGTCCTGTTCCACCAGCATGGAGCAGCGGCGACGGGTGTTCTTGGGGTTGTGCGGGTCGCAGTCGCCCCAGTGTCCACCGAGGCGCGGCACACCACCAGAAGAGCCGCAGCCCAGGATCGTGCAGCGTAATTGAGGCATCAGGCGGCGGCCTCATATGCGGCGGCCTTCCAGAACAGCCGGTCGAAATTCTCCTGCGTGCGGGCGGCGAACTCGGCATAGTCCAGGCCAAAGACCTCGGCACCGACCTTGGCGGTATGGGCGGTATAGGCGGGTTCATTGCGCTTGCCGCGATAGGGCGGCGGCGCGAGGTACGGACTGTCGGTTTCCACCAGAATGCGATCAAGGGGAGCGGCGGCAAAGATGTCGCGTAGCTCTTGGCTCTTGGGGAAGGTGGCGATGCCGGACATCGACAGATAGAACCCCAGGTCCAGCGCCGCACGGCCCAGCTCGGCCGAGGAAGAGAAGCAGTGCATCACGCAGGAATAGGCCTTCTGCGCGTGCGTCTCGCGAAGGATGCGGGCCATGTCGTCATCGGCGGCACGGGCGTGGATGATCAGCGGCAGGCCGGTGTCCTGTGCCGCCTCGATGTGGATTCTCAGGCTGTCCTTCTGCACCTCGGCGCTGTCGCCGGTGTAGTGATAGTCCAGCCCGGTTTCACCAATGCCGACAAATTTCGGGTGCTGCGCCAGGGCGACCAGCTCCTCCACCGTGGCCAGCGGCTCTTCAGCGGCGCTCATCGGGTGGGTACCGGCGGCGTAGAACACCGGCGCATGCGCCTCAGCGAGGGCGCGCACGGCGGGTTCGTTCTTCAGCTTGGTGCAGATGGTGACCATGCGGGTCACACCGGCCTCTGCCGCGCGGGCCAGGACCTCGGGCAGCTCCCCGTCGAAGTCGGGGAAATCAAGGTGGCAATGGCTGTCTGTGATCTGCGGGGTCGTCATGGTGTGGCCTCTGTCGCGGTCGAAAGTCGCGGTCATTCCGCCTGTCGCACCGGGACCGAAGGCCCGTTCAACGCGACGCGGTGTCCTGCATCTTGAACACCGTATCTAGGACCAGCGCCGCAGGGTCAAGGTTCACCGCCTGCCCGTGACGGCTGCGCTCGGTCACGGTGGCAGCAAGATCGGCCCAGGCCCGCGCCCGGTGCGGATCCGGCGACAGGCGCGACAGCACCCCGCCCTCGTTCGGGGCGGCTTCGGGCATCGGCGGCTGGCCGGTGGCCCCTGTGCGCGCGAGGCGCACGAGCAACAGGTCGATCAGGGTCAACATCAGCTCGAACCGCTCCGCGCCGCCGCGGGTGGCGGCCTTTTCGGCCAGTGCCATGGCACGCTGGCGATCCAGTCGCGGCAGGCTGTCGGTAATCGCCAGCAATTCTGCATAGAGCTTCATGCCCTCGAGCGACAGCAGCCGCATGGCCGCCCCGACAGAGCCTGCGGCAAGGGCTGCAAGATGGGTCGGATCATCGGGCAGCTCAGCCCCGGCCTGTGCGAGCGCGGCCTGCATATCGTCGGGCTGCAGGGGACCAAGACGCAGGGTCCGACAACGCGAGCGGATTGTCGGCAACAGGCGCGACGGCTGATGCGAAATCAGCAGCAATGTCGTGCGCGCGGGCGGCTCTTCTAGCATCTTCAACAGGGCGTTGGCGGCGTTGACGTTCATCTCGTCGGCGCAGTCCACAATCACCACCCGGCGTCCGCCCTCGGCAGAGGACAGGCCAAAGAACCGATTCAGCACCCGGATGTCATCCACCACGATCTGGTCGCGCAGACGGCCCTTGTCGTTGTAGCTGCGGGTGATTGTGGCAAGCCCCGGCTCGGCCAGCGCCTGAATGCGGTGACTGACAGGGTGGTCCGGGTCGATCTCAAGGCTGGTGGGAGGCGGCGGAGCGCCGAACAGCCCATCATCCTCCATCGGAGGGGTTGCCAACAGGAAACGCGCGATGCGCCAGGCCAGCGTCGCCTTGCCGACGCCACGTGGCCCCATGATGAGCCAGGCGTGATGCAGCCGTTCGGTGGAAAACGCGTGCAGAAAATCCGCTTCCGCCTGCGCATGACCAAACAGCTGCGCGGTTTCGCGCGGATGCGGCGCGCCCTCGGCCTGATCGGCGCGGGGAAGCTCTTCGGGATCACTCATGCCCGCGCGTCCAGGGCCGCCGCAACGGTGCGCGCGACATCTGCAGCCACGGCCTCCATCTGCCGGGCGCCGTCGATGACGCGGAACCGGTCGGCAAATTCCTCCGCCAGCGACAGGAACCCCGCGCGCATCTTCTCCTGCAGGTCGAGGCCGAAATCCTCGAACCGCTCCTCACGGCCCTGCCGCCCCTTGGCGCGGGCAAGGCCGGTCGCCGGGTCCATATCGATCAGCAGGGTCACATCCGGCTCGCGGCCGATCATCAGCGCATGCAGGCTGTCGACGGTGGCGCGCAGATCGCCGCGCGACAGGCCCTGATACATGCGGGTAGAATCGGCAAAACGATCGCAGATCACCACCTTCCCAGCCGCCAAGGCCGGGCGAATGGTGCGCTCCAGATGGTCGCGACGGGCGGCGGTGAACAGCAGGATCTCAGTCTCTGCTGACCAGCGGTCGGGGTCGCCTTCCAGCACCAGACGGCGGATCTCCTCTGCCCCAGGCGATCCGCCGGGTTCCCGCGTCAGCACCACCTCGCGCCCCATGCTGCGCAGGTGGTCCGCCAGCAGGCGGCATTGAGTGGATTTGCCCGACCCGTCGATGCCCTCGAAGGTCAGAAACAGGCCGCGGCCTTGGTCTTGATTCACAATGCGTCCTCGGGGCCGTTCAGAAACCGTGTCACCAGCACGCGCGCGGCGGTCATCACCTTGACCGGAAAGCCCCCGGTGCCCACATCGCTCTGCGCTACCAGTGGCAGGCGCATCTCGGGCAGGTCTTCGGGCTGCACAACCAACTCGGCAAGCTGCTGACCGGCCTGGATCGGCGCGGTGACGGGGCCGGTATAGACAACTTCGGCATTGATCGCATCACCGGAAAGCGCCGGCAAAAGGATTTCCAAATCCTGTGCAGGCACCAGCCCGACCGTGGGGCTCTCGCCCATCCAGACCTCGGCCTGTTCGACGGCCAGGCCTTCGCGGGCGATGGTTCTCTTGGTGAACTGACGGAACGACCAATTGACGATCGCCTCGCTCTCTTCGGCGCGTTCGGGTGTCGTGTTCATACCGGAGATCACGAAGATCACCCGGCGATCCCCCTGCTTGGCAGATCCCACCAGACCATAGCCAGCCTCTTGAGTGTGGCCGGTCTTCAGCCCATCCGCACCAATATCGAGCTGCAACAGCGGGTTTCGGTTACGCACGTTCGACGGCGCGCGGCCATCGAATGCAAACTCCTGTTCGGCGAACATCGGGTAGAACTCCGGGAAATCCTCGATCAGATGTTCCGCCAGAACGGCCAGGTCGCGCACCGACATCCGGTGCCCGGGATCAGGCCAGCCGTTGGAGTTCATAAACGTGCTTTCGGTCATGCCCAACTCTCGCGCCCGACGGGTCATGTAGCGGGCAAAACCGGCTTCGGTGCCATCGGGGCTGAGGGCCTCTGCGATCACCGCGCAGGCGTCATTGCCTGACAGCACGATAATGCCCCGCAGCAGGTCCTCGACCCGCACCCGGTCGGTGGTATCCAGGAACATGGTCGAGCCCTTGTAGCTCATGGCGTGTTCGCTGACCGGCAGGCGTTCATCCATGGTCAAACGCCCGTCCCGCACCGCCTCGAAGGCGACGTAGAGCGTCATGAGCTTGGACATCGATGCAGGCGGCATCGGCACGTTTGCGTTCTTTTCCAGCAGCACCGTGTTGGTGCCCTGATCCACCACATAGGCGGCGCGTGCCTTGGTGTCGAAGGCCAGCGCAGTCGACGCGGAGGCGGCAACCCATAGCCCGGCCAGGGCGCCAATGCAGGTGGCGGGTGTAAAGCGGATGGTCACGGGGGAGATCCTCCCTTGAGGGCGCTTGTCAATTGTCGCAGATCCGGCGCGGGCCGGATCAGTTGGTCACCGCGTAAGCGTCTGCAAAGCCGGCACCTTTCACGGCCTTCAGCAGCTGCGAGCGTTCGCCTTTGGACTGGGCCGGACCGACGACGACGCGCCAGAACGATTTGCCGTTCGCGGCCTGCTCGTAGACGGTGGGAATGATGCCGGCGTTGCGCATCTGGTCCGCCGTGCGTTTGGCGTTGGCCTCAACGCTGAATATGCCAATCTGGATGTAGGGTTTCGTCAAAGCAGAACGTTGCGAGGCAACCGGCTGTGTCGGCGCTGGAGTGGGCGCAGGTGTTGCAGCTGGCGCGGTGGCCTCGATCGCAGCCGATGCACCGCTGGTAATCGGATCAAGCGCCTGCGTTTCAACCTCTGCGCTGGCTGCAACCGGTGCGTCCCCTTCCTCCAGCCCTTCGATCTGCGGCACCTCCGCGTCCGGCGGCGTGTCGTCCACGGCCTCACGCCGCAGGGCAGTTACATTCAACTCAACCGGAGCGCCGGCCAGCATCGACAACGCCGCCGCCGCATCCGAAGACACCTGCAGACGCGGGCCGGGGATCGCCCGCTCGCGGCGGAACAAGGCCCCGATCACAAACTTGCCGTTGGCATTGTTGCGGATGATGACTCGTTCCGGCTCCGTCACATCCGGATGTGCGACCCAGACCCCCCCGATAGAGGGGCGGCCATCCCAAAGACCGGCTTCTGTCACCTGAAAAACATCCGGCGCCTCGACGTCGCGCTCTACCAGCTTGGTGGAGTTACTCGGCAGACCCTGCTCACCCGCGCCCTTGGGCTGCAGGAAGGACAGGTTTGCCCCCTCTTCACACGCCGCCAGCGCCAGCGCACTTGTCAGAGCAAGGGCCACACCTGTCGCCCTGGCCCTGCGGCGACCTGCCCGGTCCGAAATCTTATCGCTCATGCGCGTATCCTGCCTGCTCATGCTGCTCATGGTCCGTCACTGTCTGTCTTCGCTGCCTGTCTTCGCCTCGACACATCCGCCGCAGCCCCATGTCAAAGCGCGCGGAGCAGTCGATTGCCGGTTTTCCGGTCTCATGCGTCTTTGAGCGAAGCATAAACACTGTGATTTGGTATGGAAACCCTGACGTTTGGCCCATCGGCAACAATGGGCGACAGATTGCGTGTTCGTGATCCGCAGCAATCTTGCGCGGATTTCTCCTTGCCACTGCGCCGCTCGCGTCATAAACCGCAGAACAGTTCGATCTGCGTGACCGGGGAGGTGGCAGAGTGGTCGAATGCGGCGGTCTTGAAAACCGTTGAACGTGAGAGCGTTCCCAGGGTTCGAATCCCTGTCTCCCCGCCATTAAATCAATGGGTTATGGTGCTTCACGCTCACTTCGGCGAATGGTGAACTCAAACATCGGCCAAGACTTCCCTCCAACTTCACGATTGCTCCCTGTCTTTGTGCCTGAAGATCAAAGCGTCTTCGTGCGGGGCGCTTTCGCTGTGTGTCTTTGGGCGCTTGTTGAACAATCGAGAGACCTTGACGACCGATGCGGACTGACACTGACGATCAGTGCAACGACAGCAACATCACACACCAGCTGATTGCCTCATGCGGCCTCGGCCCTCAAAGGCGCGTATCTCGACGGCAGCCGCACCGCTTGACCTCCACGTCTTGACCGATATCGAATAACATGACGAAATCGAGTGTTATTGACTTATGGATTTCAAATCTTCGCAATCATAGGATGCCCCATGCTCCGCGCCCCTCTTGCCCTTTCTGCTCTCGCCCTGCTGGCCGCCTGCGCCACGCCCCAGGAACGCTGCATCCGACAAGGCGCGTCGGAGCAAACTCGGATAGTGAATGAGATCAGCGAAACCGAAGCAAATATCTCTCGTGGCTACGCCATTCACCGACAGACCATTCCAGAAACCATTTTTCACACCTGCAGGCGGGTGAGCGACGGCAAGGTCGTGGGCTACTACCCCTGCCCCGAGACATACTATCGGACCGTGGAAACCCCGGTTTCCATCAATATCGGCGAAGAACGTAAAAAACTGCGCGGGCTCAAGGACGCCCTGCCCGCAGCCAGCAAACGCGCCAGAGACGCCGCAGCACAATGTCGGATACAGTACCCGGAATAAAAGCGCACGCTGACGTCGACCGCTTCAAAGACATCCATTTACCACGCCCCGCGTGACAACCAAAACGATTGCGCCACCGCCCGACGTATCAGTCAGTGAACCCGCCCCTAACGCAGAGCTTTCGGCACGCCAGGTTTCAGTGCCCGGCGGGCGTGGCAGGCGGGGTGGTCGTGGCTGTTCCAGGCTTTAGTCGTAGCTCGCCATCACGTCATACATCACCGGCTCGAAACTGCGACACAGCGTGTTCAGCACCCGGTTTCGCTTGCGCATCTCTTCGCTGCGCAACATCTCCATGAAATCCTCTCGTTGGCGCCACTGGGAATAGTTGGCCACCCGAGTTTGGGCATCATTCACATGCAGCGCTGCCGCGATAAAACCGGGCTGATGCGAGATGAACTCCGAATAGGCTTCCTCCAGCGCATCGACCAGATCCTGACAGGTGCCGGGCGTCACCTCAAACGTGGTGATCACCGTTTGCACATGGTTGGTTTTTGCAATTGTCGGCATGAGGTCCTCCTTCTCATCCTGCCTTTCAGACTATGCCAACTGGCTTGAAAGTCGACAGGATTTCGCTCTACCATAGGTGGAGCGAGGTAAATTCAAGGGCTCCCGCCTGTGCGCCGACCCATCACGATTTTCCTGTTTTTACATGTCGTCATGACCACCAGCTGGGCACAGGCTGGTGCGTGGCTGGAACAAACGGGATCCGGGTTCCTGTCCACATCGATCCGCGCCCGAGAGACCGGCACCGAACTCGGAGCTTACGCCAGCTACGGGCTGAGCCAAAATCTGACGTTTGGCCTCGACATCAATCAAAGCGACGACTCCGGATTTCAGAGCGCCCATGCACTGGCCTTTGCCCGCCTGCCCCTGCGACAGCGCAAGGCGGGTTGGCAATTGGCGGTCGAACTCGGGGCCGGCCTTGGGCAGCGCGACGCAGACTGGACGCCTATGCAGCGGCTGACGCTTTCGGCCGGGCGCGCGCTGTCCTGGCGCGGGCGCGACGGTTGGCTTGCAGTCGATCTGGGCCGAGAATGGCATGATGCCGGTGACGCCTGGAAACTTGACGGAACGCTCGGCCTCCACCGCTCACAAGGCCCCGCCCCCATTGTGCAGGTCGAGCTATACCAGCCTGACTACGGCGATCTCGCGTGGAAAATCCTGCCCGGCCTCCGCTGGCGCTTGTCCCCCGACCGAGAGTTGCTGACCGGGTTGGAATGGCGCTCATTCGGGGAGGCGCGGCTTGGCCTCAAGGTGGAATTATGGCACAGGTTCTGAGCCCTGCCAGCCGCAACTCCGTGCCCGCCCGGCCTGTCCCGAACATTCCGGAGCCTACCCATGCCATCTGACACCAACACTCCCACAAAAAGCCCCTCACCCATTCGCCCCACAGATGACGAGGCCCGCGCCTTGGCACGTCAGCTGATGCAGGACGCCCGGTTCGCCGCCCTCGCGACGTTGACTGATGCGGGGCATCCGATGCAAAGCCGCGTCGCCTTTGGCCTAGACGCCGGTGGTGCGCCGATTTCGCTGGTCTCGACCCTCGCCGCGCACACCCAAGCCATGGCCGTGCGCCCGCAGATCTCGCTCTTGGTGGGGGAGCCGGGCACCAAGGGCGATCCGCTGACACATCCGCGTCTCAGCCTCAACGGGATTGCTGAAATACTGCCCAACGCCTGCACTGCGCATGACGAGATGGCCGCGCAGTATCTGCGCAGCCACCCCAAGGCAAAGCTCTACATCGGCTTTGGCGATTTCCACTTTGTCCGGTTCCAGATCTCAGAGGCGTTTCTGAACGGCGGATTTGGCAAGGCCTACACCCTGCGGCCTGCGGACCTCGGGCTCTCTGCCTAGCGATCAATCCGGATCAGCACCCGCACCGTGCCGCGCACCGCTTGCTCCCAGATGATGTCGATCTCGTTGTTATTGCTGCCTTCCTGCGTGCGTACATAATGGCCCGGATAAGCCACGGACCCGCTGCTGTTGCGCAATGCGCCTTCGACGATCACCGCATCCACGGCGCGGCTGTAGGCCTGAAATGGCAGCGTGCCGCCGGTGGGCACCGTCCAGGTGCTGGCCACGGTGTTCTGATCAAACTCCACCCGCAGCGGATTGCGCGATTGCGTCGAGACGTTGTGAAAACTGTTGCCGTCAAAGAACACGTCCTTGGAGCGGGTAAAGTTCAGATTGGCAAAGCTGGTGTCCACGCGTTCGGCCCGGTCGATATTGCCATTGATGGAGCGGAACTTGTTTCCGGTGACGGACACCCCGTTGAGGAAGTGACCGCTGCCGAAGGGTTTGACCACGATGTAACTGAACCAGCTCGCCACATCACCGCTGAGGAAAACATTGTCAGTAATCGACATCGCCGCAAAGGAGAACCCGCCAGTGAAATCCGGATCCGCGTCATATTCGTTGGTCCACTCGATAAAGCAGTTGTCGATGTAGTTTTCCGAAATCGTGTGAGAGGCATAGGTGTCGGTCACAACAATTCCCGCCGTGCGGATGCCACCTGCCACGCTGTCGCCCTGAAAGAAGTGGTTGCCGGTCACCGTGTGGTTCGACCCGGCCATCACGGCCCAATGCCGAAAGCGCGTGGCGCGGTTGTGGCGCAGTTTCACGTCGTTGGAGTTGACGTTGAGCGCGATGGTTTCGCGATCCGCCACATCCGCCGCATCCTCGTCGGACAGGAATTGGCAATTGTCCACCAGCATCCCCTGACATCCGCTGCCGATCGAGGTGATGCCCCGCGCCTTTGGCTTGGTGAAAAAACAGTTGTGCGCCGCGAATACCGTACCCGCGGGGGCCAGGCGCAGGGCGCTGGCCTCTCCATTGCACTGGAACTCCACGCCTGAGATGCCGAATTTCTTCAATGAAGAGAACCCGGAGAAATCGAGCATGTACTTGAAGGCGGTGAAGGTGAAATTCTGCGTGCCTTCCGCATCATAGAGCGGTTGACTCAGGGTCAGCTCGCCCGCGCCGGTGTTCTTGGATTTCACATAGACCTCGCGCCCGACGCCTGCGCCCTCGACCAATGCGCCGATTGGGATGGCAGAAATATTGGCGACGTTGGTCAGCTTTCTTTTGTCAGCGCTGTCGTAGGTCGCTTGCGCGGTGACCACGTCATGATCCCAATTGGCGCCCGCTTGCGCCGTGAACTGGCCGTTTCGGATATAGCGGCGCGTGGCATAGCTGGTGCGATTGGGGACTGCCGCCTGCATATCAATCGGCGCGCTCACCGTGATGCTGCGTCCGCCAAGGTCGAGGCTTTCGTGGTCCACACTGTTCAGCAGCGCCTGAAACGCCTTTTCAAAGGCCAGCTGTTCATCTTCAAATGCCGCCGCATAGGTCGGGTAATCGTAGCTCTTGGTCAGCAAGAGCATCGCGCTACCGGGCATCGACAACGTGCCCTCAAAGATCACCTCGTGATGCAGCGAAAGAGTACTGTTGATGCGGAACTCGCCCTCTGGCACCAGGATGCGGCGACCATCGGCGGCGTCATCGGCGGCCTCGAAAGCCGCGTGGCAGTTGGTGCTGCCATCGCCCACGGCGCCAAAATCGGTCACATCCACCAAGCTCAGCATATCGCGCAGAAAAACGCTGGTGATGTCCTCGATCACGATGTCGTCGACCCGGATCACCCCGCCATTGGCGCCGGTCAGATTGAGGCCGAGGTGGCCATAGACGGCACTCAGCCCCCAAGGCATGTCGACACCAGAGCGGCTGCCGGTGCCGACGATGGCCTGCACCTCCACCACCTCGCCATAGGCACTGAGGGTCACGCCCGGCCCGCTCTCGATCACGCCGGAGACATGGCCGTTGTTGGCCGCCCCTGCCCAGCCCGCGATGCGCACGGTGGGCAGGGCGCCGCTCATCGCCTTCACCCGCGCGGTCACCCGCAGGTAGCAGCCCGGCAGGATCGGGGTTTCGCCCATGTAGCGCAGCTTTTGGGTGCTGTCGGTCTTTTGCAGCTCCAGACAGCCGCCGAAATCCGCGTCCCCCGCCACCAATGCGGCATTCGCGGCCCCGTCATAGGTGTCGGAGCCGGGGGTGCCGTTGCCGCTGGACCAGACGTCAAGCCCGCCTGAAAATGCGGGCGGCATCAGTTGCAAACCGTCGGTGATTGCCTTGTTCATGAGAGAGACCTTTCCTGTTCCAGCACGCCGGGATTGGGAAAGGTTCTATCATTTGGGACTTAAGTCCCGCTCAGGAGGGCGCGCGCGGCCCGCGCAACACCCGGAGGGTCAGCAGCAGCCTCAGACGTTGGCGCCCGGGGCCTTGAGAAGCTGTACAGCGTTGATTTTCCAACCCGTTTCAGTCTCAATCATCTGGTAGTCGAGCATGTGAATACCGCCACTGTCATCAGTCACCATGACCCGTTGCCAGAGGTTTCCAGCCACCTCGCGCAGTTCGAGGTAGCGCACATCTGCTGGACGCCAGACCATCGGATAGCCCTGTTCGACCATGGTGGCGAACCGTTCCGGCGTACCAAACAATGCGCGAATATTGGGCGAGGCAAACCCGAAGGCGGCCCCCATGTCATCGGATTGAAAGGCCTCGATCTGGGCGCCAATGACGCCGGTGATCGGCTCCTTCTGCGCCGTGGCCCGCGTGCCAAGCGTCGCAACCGCCATTGCGGCCACAAGGCCAAGTGTCATCATCATCCGCATCACAAAACTCCTCCGTACCAGCACCTGATTGCTAAGGAGATAGCGTGCCTGCGTATGCGGTCAAAAAACGGAGACTTTACAGACGCAGGCGCAGCTGTGATCGCGCTCGGTCGCACGTTCGTCAGGCCTATCGACGTGGACCTGCCCGCAAGGACGCCCGCAACAGAAGGGATCATTCAACGTAAAACGGGCGCCCGCTTGGGACGCCCGTCATGAGGTCACGCGTGTGCGTTGGTCTCAGACCAGCTCGCCCGCCAATGCGCTTTCGATCAGCGTGATGGTCTCCTCGACGCCGTAAAGCGCGATGAAGCCACCAAAGCGCGGCCCCTGCGTGGCGCCCAAGAGCACCTCGTAAATGGCGGAGAACCAGGCCCGCAGCGGCTCGAACCCGTGGATCTTGCCGATGGCAAAGACCACCGACTGCAGGAATTCCTCATCGGCAAAGTTCGCCTCGGGCAGCGGGTCGTCATTGCCGACAAGCTCGTTCTTCTTGGCAATGGCAGCGAGTGCGGCCTCGGGCGAGCGCAGCGCATCGGCCAGATCCGTAAGCGCGGCGCGCTCCTGATCGCCTGGCAGGCGGTAGGTTTTGGCAGGCTTCACGAAGTCCTGGAAATAGCGCACGGCAAAGCCCGCCGCCTGATCCATGCCCGGATGTGTCGCGGCAGTGGCGTCGGGGGCGTATTTGTTGATGAAGCCCCACATGGTGTCCTTGTCCTCGGCGCTGGAGGCGCTGGCGAGGTTCAACAACATCGAGAAGGAGACCACCATGTCCGATTCCGGCACGTCGCCACCGTGGATGTGCCAGACCGGGTTGTTGAGCTGTGCCTTCAGATCCTGACCATGGTAGGCGCGCAGCTGCTGGTGATACTCGTCCACCGCCTTGGGGATCACATCGAAATGCATCCGCTTGGCGGTCTTGGGCTTTTGGTACATGAAATAGGACAGGCTCTCGGAGGACGCGTAGGTCAGCCAGTCGTCGATGGACACGCCGTTGCCGGAGGTCTTGGAGATCTTCTGGCCGTTCTCATCGAGGAACAGCTCGTAGGTGAAATGCTCCGGTGCACGCTGGCCCAGCGCGCGGCAGATCCCGTCATAGATCGGCGTGTTTGTGGAATGGTCCTTGCCGTACATCTCGAAATCGACGCCCAGCGCCGCCCAGCGGGCGCCGAAATCCGGTTTCCACTGCAGTTTCACATTGCCGCCGGTGACGGGCAACGTCCATTCGCGCCCATCTTCGTCGTCAAAGGTCACGGTGTATGTCTCGGCACAGACCTTTTTCATCGGCACGTAAAGCACCCGCCCGGTTTCCGGATGGATCGGCAGGAAGATGGAATAGGTCTGGCGGCGCTCTTCGCGCAGGGACTTCAGCATGATCTCCATGATGTCGTCGTATTTGTCGACCGCGCGCTTCAGCACCTCGTCGAACCGGCCGGAGCCGTAAAATTCGGTAGCGGAATAGAACTCATACTCGAAACCAAACGTATCGAGGAAGCGGCGCAGCATGGCGTTGTTATGATGGCCAAAGCTATCATGCGTGCCAAACGGGTCCGGCACCGATGTCAGCGGCTTCTGCAAATGGTCCTGCAGGCTCTCGGAATTGGGCACATTGCCGGGGATCTTGCGCATACCGTCCAGATCATCCGAAAAGCAGATCAGCTTGGTCGGAATATCCGAGATCACCTCGAAGGCGGTCTTGATCATGGTGGTGCGGGCCACCTCGCCAAAGGTGCCGATGTGGGGCAGGCCGGAGGGGCCGTAGCCGGTCTCGAACAGCACATATCCCTTCTCCGGCGCGCCCTTGGCGTAACGTTTGAGAACACGGCGTGCTTCTTCAAACGGCCAGGCTTTGCTCTTCAGAGCTTCTTCGCGCAGAACAGACATGATGTACTCCAGTCAGCGTCTTTTTCAGGGATGATCGGCGGCACCACGCGCACCGACGCTCCCCTCTATTGTGCCTGTGCAGCATGAGTCAACAAGGCCCACGCCCGCCGGGGTGGCGGAAAACCACTTTTCACCAGGCTTCGCCGTTGAACAGCTGGGCCGCCGGTCATATTCTTCTGAATGAACCCAAGGCATAAAGGACGCCGTAGAAATGACAGAAGAAACCATCCAGCTGCTTACACCGCAGGACTGCCTTGTCGCGGTCATGGTGGCAGTATCGGCTTCGGACGAGGACATTCGCACGGCAGAACTGGTCAAGATCCAGAACGCGGTCAATATGCTGCCGGTATTTGCAGATTATGATGCGGACCGCATTCCGTCAGTGTCGCGCACCGTCTTCGACCTGTTCGAACAGGAAGACGGGCTGGATGCGTTGTTTGGTCTTGTCCGGGACATCCTGCCGGAGCGCCTGTTCGAGACCTGCTATGCGCTGGCCTGCGATGTGGCAGCGGCGGATGGCAAGCTTAATGAAAACGAGCTGCGCCTGCTGGAAGAGATCCGCTACGAGCTGAACATTGACCGCCTGCATGCAGCGGCCATCGAACGCGGCTCGCGCGCGCGCCACATGGTATAAGCGCATCCGGTCACCTCGAACCTGTCTGGTTACGAAGGACGGCCGCACGCCGGAAAATTGAGATTTGACGCAAGAGGGCGGCCCGACGGGCCGCCCTCTTCGCTATGGGAAACGTGATGTCCCCGCAGACCGCATGTCAGCTGCGGCCCTTCCACGGCACCAGGATGTCCTCGGCCTTGCGCATCAGGATATCGATGCCGTAGCCAATGACACCGATCAGGATGATCCCCATGATGACAATATCCGTCAGCTGGAATTTCGACGCGGCGATAATCATCATGCCAGCCCCCTTCTGAGCCGCCACCAGTTCGGCGGCCACCACGGTGCCCCAGCAGACCCCCATCGCAACCCGCGCACCGGTGAAGATTTCCGGCAGCGAGTTCGGCACAATGACATGGCGCAGGATCTGCGGCTTTGACGCACCGAGCGAATAGGCGGCATGCACCTTGGTGATATTGACACCTGACACCCCTGCCCGCGCGGCAATGGTCATGATCCAGAGCGCGGCAAGGAACAACAGGACGATCTTGCCCGTCTCCCAAATGCCGAACCAGATGATCACCAGCGGGATCAGCGCCAGTGGCGGCACCGGTCGCATGAACTCCACAATCGGATCGAACCAGCCTCGCACCCAGGAGCTGAGCCCCATGGCATAGCCAAGCGGAATGCCCACCAGCGCGCCAAGGGCAAAGCCCGCCAGCACCCGCAGAAGCGACCAACCCAGGTGATCCCAGAGGGTGAAATTCTGATAGCCTTCGGATGCGATTTCGATGAAACGGGCCACCACCGCCTCGGGGCTGGGCATCCAGATCGGTTCCATCTGAAAGCCCTTGTCGGGCGCGAAATTGAGCGACCCGCGCCGCGACATGGTGACACTGCCGTCAGGCACTTTGACCGTTTCGCCCGGCACAATGGGCAGCCCCTCGACCGCGGTGACCGTGACATCCTCGCCATCGTTGCGGGAGGCCTTGATCAGAACAGAGCGCCAGACCGTGACCACCTCGGCGTCGTCCTGAGCAAAGCCGCTATTCGGGCTCACGTCAGGTGCCGGGACGTCCTCGCCAAAGTCATGCACCCGAACATGCACACGCGCGTCAGCGGTGGTGCCATCCGGCGCGGTGGCAGTGTAGCTGAAGCTGGTATCACCCCGAAAGGGTCCAGGCACATGGATCGGAACCAGCCTGGAGTCGGTAAACGCACCCCAGATCAGAAAGATCACCAGGACAGAGATCACAGAGGCGGCCCGGTTGGGCGTGATGGCGCTTTCGTCACCGAAGGTCACGGTTTTCAGACTGTTGAAGTTCACACCACTGCGGCTGCGGTCCTGAATGCGGTCGACGATGAAATAGGCAATGGTGAACAGGGCCACATAGGCCAGAAGGATCAGAAGACCAGTCATGCGGCACCCTCCGAGCGACCCATGATTTCCTCTTCCATTTCCCAGATCATCGACAGGATTTCATCGCGTGTCTCGGCAAATCCGTCGAGTTTCTTCACATCGCGCAGATCCATGTTGACGCCATGATCGGCAAAGGGAAGCCGGTACTCCTTGTGGATGCGTCCTGGTCGGGGTGCCATCACCAGAAGGCGTTCCCCCAGCAACAAGGCTTCTTCGACGGAATGGGTGATCAGGATCACCGTCTTGCCGCTCTTTTTCCAGAGTTTCAGAACCAGCGCCTGCATCTTCTCGCGGGTCAGCGCATCCAGCGCCCCCAGAGGTTCGTCCATCAGGATCACATCCGGATCATTGGCCAGGCAACGCGCCAGTGCGACCCGCTGCTGCATGCCGCCAGACAGCTCGTAGACTGCCTTCTCGCCGAAATCCTGCAGGCCGACAGTGTCCAGCAGCTGATCGCAGATGTCGCGCCGTTCAGCGACAGGCATCCCCTTCATGCGAGGGCCGAATTCGACGTTTTCACGCACGCTCATCCACTCGAACAGTGCGCCCTTCTGAAACACCATACCGCGCTCGGGTGCTGGCCCCCTCACGACGTGGTCGTTCATCCGCACAGCGCCTTCGGTGGGGGCGAGAAACCCGGCACAGATGTTCAGAAGCGTGGTCTTGCCGCAGCCAGACGGGCCCAGCACCGACATGATCTCACCCTTTTCAATCTCGATGGAAACGTCTTTCAGCGCCTGAATATGCGTGCCGTTGGGCAGGTCGAATCGCATCGACAGGTGATCGATATGGAGGCCATCCATGGGCTGCTCCTGCTCTTGAATGTGAGTATTTGAGAGAATGGAGAGACGCCATCTGACGCCTCTCCTGCGCCACGAATTGTCAGCGCTTACTCTGCAACGGCTGCAAGGTGACTGGCATCAACCGATGCCTCATAGCTGTCTAGAACCTGCGGGATTGACCCGGCATCGGCAAAGACCTGTGCCACCCCGCTCATGAAGCTCTGCACGCCACCACCAAGCCATTTGTCACCGAGCTGATCTGAAACCGACGGGAAGGTGAACGTAGCCAGCGACGCCTCTGCCGCAGCCGGCTCCATGCCCGCATCCTTGGCGATCAGCGGCAGCATTTCGTCCGTGTGCTCGCCAGAGTTCCACATCGCATTCATGTCTGCTGTCACCTTGAGGAACTGCGACAGCAACGCGCCCTCTTCAGCCGCGAAATCAACGGGTGTCGATGTGACATCAAAGACGAGAATGCCAAGGTCTTCTTTCTCGGCGCCGGTCAGCAGCACGTTGCCGTGCTCCATCATCCGTCGCAGGCCGCCACCATATCCGCAGGCCATGTCGACATTCCCCTGCGACAGGGCAACCGCGCCCTCCGGTGGTGCCATGTCGACGATCTCCATCTGGGAAATATCCACCCCGAAATGGTTCATCTGCGACAGAAAGCCGTAGTGCGCCGCGGTACCGATCGGAACCGCAACCTTCTTGCCCACCAGATCAGCGGTGGTGGTCTTGTCAATTTCCAGGTTCGTGGCCACGACGCAATTGTCGTTCTCGGAGTAGCTTACCGCCACGTCGACCACCTGCAGCGCCTGCCCCGCAGAGACCGCCACCACAAATGGCGGCAAGCCCTGGCTGACCGCAATCTGCACATCGCCCGAGGCCATTGCCGCCGACATTGCCGTGCCGGTATCAAAGGACACCCAGTTGATATCGACGCCCAGCTCCTCTTCGTAGAGGCCCATGGCCTTGCCGTATTGGAACGGCATCGGCCATTCCAGGAAATAGGCCACCGTGATCTCGTCTGCCATCGCCGTCGTGCCGGCAAGCAGGGCGAGGGCAGCGGATGTGGCGCAAAGTTTGGTCTTGAAAGACATTAGGGGTTCCTCCGTGTTGAACCATATCGCGATCAATCGCGTTTTTCTGGAGGTCGCTTTCTTTGAGAATTTTTATGCGGACCTGCGCAAATCGTTGCGATCCACACCCCACCTGACAACCGTGACGACAACACTGGCCCCACGAAAACTGGATTCTGGGCTTATCTGGGCGCGTTTTTTGCCTCTGAGAGGGCAAACTGGCCTTATCCGAGCCAAAGCCGCAGCTGCGCGCTCCGGTAGGCCGCAGCAGCAGATCAACTTGCGTAGATCTGCCCCCAACGTTCCAGCAAGGCCTGCTGCAAGCGTTTGGCGCGGCGGTTCCAGCTGCGCCCGCCTGGGGGACGCTCCCGCTGGGCCCGGCTGATCGCAGCCCGCGCCCGCAAATCAGCGGAAAAGATCGCAAACGCCATCTCGCGCCCATCCTCGGCGGTGACAAAGCCCCCCAGCCCCGAGACGAAATTCAGCGTCCCGGTCTTCGCCACGACCTTGATCGGATGGGATTTGATCGGCCGCCCTTTTGCATCCTGCAGATAGATCCGTTTCAGGAGGGGGCGCAATGTTCCGGTCCGGTTTGCGACCACCAGCGCGCGCAGGAGGTCGGTTGCGGTCAGTCGCGATTTATCGCCAAGCCCGGAATGATCCACCATGCGGCTGGACTGCATGCCCAAGGTCGCCGCGGCCCAACGGCTCATCACCGCACCGGAATCGGAGAGCGAGCCGGGACGCTCGCCCCGCTGCACGCTGGCCGTCATGCCGATCATTTCCGCCATGAGGTTGTTGGAATACTTGAGCATCGCCTTCAGCAAGGCCGACAGCGGATCGCTCTGATACTGGGCGACCATTTCGCCGGACGGCAGGCGATCGGTCTGTTTCGGGGTCGGCAGGGCCAGACCATGCGCGCGGGCCAGCGTCTGGAATACGTCCCCCGCATAGAGCGCAGGGTTGCGCACCGGCAACCAGCGCGCACCGCCATTGCCGAGCGCGCCGCTGGCTACGGTCCAGTGATCGACCCCCGCCTTGTCATCATAGGTGTAGACCGGCAGATCCCGTCGCACGACGGCCATTTTGGAGCTATACACATCCGGGCGAAATTTCTCGGTCCGGGCGTCCATGGTGATGGCCCAACTGCTGCCCGCGCGCTTCCATTCAAAATGCACCCGGTTGAAATTCAGGGCGATACCGCTCACCGCAGGACTATACCCCAGATGGTCGGGCTGGCCCGGATCGATCGATTTCACAAATGGCAACATGCTGTCCCAGACCAGGAACCGGCCAGTGACGCGCTGAATCCCCTTGGCCTTCAGGGCCGCTGCCAGTTCACCAAGCCCATCGGTGCTCAGCGTCGGATCACCACCGCCCACGAGCACCAGATCGCCCTTCAGAACACCGTTTTGCACCGGACCCGTCGCGATAAGCCGGGTGCGAAACCGATAGCCTGCACCGAGCGTATCCATCGCATAGAGCGCTGTGACCACCTTTGCCACGCTGGCCGGTGGCAAAGGCGCATCCGCGTTCACACTCTCCAGCAGCTGGCCGCTATCTGCATCCGCAACCGCACAGACCACCTCCCCCGACAGGCCGGCATTTTTCAGGATCGCCTCCAGCCCCTCGCGACCGGGGCTGAGCGGATTGAGACCACGCATCTTCGGACGCGGCGCGGAACTGGGTGCATTGGCAAGCGCCGGGCCGGAACCGAGGGCAGCAAGAGCGGAGGTGATAAGGCGACGGCGTGAAATCATGATGCGCAAGTTGAATCAAATTCCCTTGCATTCGGCAATTGCCTTATTCGCAATTTGCCAAAGAAGTTTCTGTGACGGCCACAAAAAACCGCCATCCAGCCCCGTTAGTCGGACCATTCACCGCGCTTGCGGATTTCGGTTGAGGACGCATCGACCATGGGCACGTTGAGAAAACACCAGGCCGGGGCCTCGGCACGCGCCAGTCGCTGGCTCTGCCAGGCCGGGATGCGATGGGCGCCATAAATGCGGGCGGCGGGCGACAGCCGCGCCGAGATCCGCTCTCCCGGGCGCGCCAAAACGCCGGCGGGCACAGTGTTCAGAATGTCGCGCCAGTCCTTCCAGCGGTGGAAATGGGCAAGGTTGTCGGCCCCCATCAGCCAGACAAAGCGCACATGCGGATAGGTGGTGCGCAGGTGCCGCAGGGTCTGGGCAGTGTAGCGCGTGCCCAGACGGGCCTCGATATCCGAAATCCGCACCCGCGGATGATCCATCATCGCCCGCGCTGCCGCCATCCGCCGCGCCATGGAGGCCGGCGGGTTTTCCTTCAGCGGATTGCCCGGGGTGACCAGCCACCAAAGCTGGTCGAGGTTGAAGCGTTTCAATGCCGCCAGAGAGATCTGCACATGCCCCTGATGCGGCGGATCAAAGGATCCGCCCAGCAGGCCCACGGTCATGCCCGGGCGCAGGAAGGGGTACGCAGTTTTCATCGCGGGATTGATGCGCAGATTTGAACGGGGATGGCAACGGGCGATGCGATGCACGCAATGCCCGCGCCCTGCTTCGGATGGGAAGGGTCTTCCCATTTTGACGGAGAAGGTCGCGGGCTGTCCGGCCTATCGGCTGGACAGATCAGATGCTGCAATCCGCCTTGGGTCGGGAGGCAAAGCCGCCCGGCCCGCGCCTGACCTTCCCCCCGGGAAGGCGCATTGCACCTTCCCAAGGTCAGGCACGGGCCTTGGGTGAGAAACTAGAATGGTAGGATGAAGCACCTACCGAAACATCTAGAAGCTCTGCCGCTTCTTCAAAAAGCTCACTGGAAGCCAAGTGAGCTTTGTCTCCCCCCAGTAGCCCCCAGACGTCCACTGCCGAAGTCTAGAAGATATTCGAGCTTATAAAATTGCGATCAGAGATCTTAGCCCCAAGCAAAGAAAAGGCCCCGCGAAATGCGAGGCCTTTCCGTTGGCTATCACCGCACAAACTTCTTGTGCTTCAACCGCTTGGGCTCCAGCGCGTCCGGTCCCAGACGGCGCTTCTTGTCTTCTTCGTAGTCCTCGAAGTTGCCCTCGAACCACTCCACATGCGCGTCGCCCTCAAAGGCGAGGATGTGTGTACAGATCCGGTCGAGGAAGAAACGGTCGTGCGAGATCACCACCGCGCAGCCAGCGAAATCGACCAGCGCGTCTTCCAGTGCCCGCAGGGTTTCCACGTCCAGATCGTTGGTCGGCTCATCGAGCAGCAGCACGTTGCCGCCTTCTTTGAGCAGGCGCGCCATATGGACCCGGTTGCGCTCACCACCCGACAGGAGGTTCAGCGTCTTCTGCTGATCACCGCCCTTGAAGTTGAACGACGAACAATAGGCGCGGGAGTTGACCTGGGCATCCCCCAGTTCGATGACTTCCGCACCGCCCGAGATCGCCTCCCAGACCGTGTCCTTGTCGTTGAGGTCATCACGGGACTGGTCGACGTAGGAGAGCTTTACCGTATCGCCATATTCGACCGAGCCAGCATCAGGTTGCTCCTGTCCGGTCAACATCCGGAACAGGGTCGACTTACCCGCGCCGTTGGGGCCGATCACACCGACGATACCGCCCGGCGGCAGCGAGAAGTTCAACCCTTCGACCAGCTGCTTGTCGCCATAGTGCTTGGCCAGGTTTTCCACCTCGATCACCTTGGAGCCCAGACGCGGGCCATTCGGGATCACGATCTGGGCGCGCCCGACCTTTTCCCGCTCGGAGGTATTGGCCATTTCGTTATAGGCCGAAATCCGCGCCTTGGACTTGGCCTGACGGGCCTTCTGTCCCTGACGCATCCATTCCAGTTCGCGCTCCAGCGTCTTCTGGCGGGCCTTGTCCTCGCGGGCTTCCTGCTGCAGGCGCTTCGCTTTCTGCTCCAGCCAGGCAGAATAGTTGCCTTCGTAGGGAATGCCGCGGCCACGGTCGAGTTCGAGGATCCAGCCAGTGATATCATCCAGGAAGTAACGGTCGTGGGTGACGCAGAGGATGGTGCCCTTGTAGTCGATCAGGTGCTGCTGCAGCCAGGCGATGGTCTCGGCATCGAGGTGGTTGGTCGGTTCGTCGAGGAGCAGCATGTCAGGCGCTTCCAACAGCAGTTTGCACAGCGCCACGCGGCGTTGCTCACCACCTGAAAGGTCCTTGATGTCCGCGTCATCCGGCGGGCAGCGCAGCGCCTCCATGGAGACGTCCACCTGGCTGTCGAGATCCCAGAGGTTCTCGGAATCGATGGCGTCCTGCAGGGTCGTCATCTCTTCCATCAGCTCGTCGGTGTAGTTTTCGGCCATCTCGACAGCGATCTGGTTGAACCGGTCCACCTTGGCCTTTTTCTCCGCCACGCCGAGCATGACGTTTTCACGCACCGTCAGGCTTTCATCCAGCTTCGGCTCCTGCGGCAGATAGCCGACCTTGGCACCTTCCGCGGACCAGGCCTCGCCGGTGAAGTCCTTATCGAGCCCGGCCATGATGCGCATCAGGGTCGATTTACCGGCGCCGTTGACGCCGACAACACCGATTTTCACGCCCGGAAGAAAGGACAGGTGAATGTTTTCAAAGCATTTCTTACCACCCGGGTAAGTCTTGGAGACACCCTGCATGTGATAGACGTACTGGTAGGAGGCCATGGGATTGCTCCGTCATTAGGGGAAAGAGGTTGGCCGCTGTGATAACGCGTGCGCCGGGCAGGAGCAATCGCTGCAGTGCTTGCATGTCCTCGCCCTCCCCAAGCGAAGCGCGTTTATCGCGTGCCGTCACGTTACCTTCCATAATCTGACCACATTTCTCGACAATGATCGTGCGGACGGCAGCCCTTGATCCCCTGAGACAAGGACAGCAATCTGTGACAGGAGGCACGGCATGATCTTGGCAGCACTATTCCTTGCGATCATTACAGGTGGACTGGCCGCCTTGGGTGCCGCAGTGATGTTCAATGCAACATTCTGGAGCTGTCTGGGCATCTACGTGCTGGTCGGAAGCCTTACCACGCTCAGCGTCGCCTGTCTGGCCGTCCTGCTGCAGCCCCGCCATGATGCGGACGCAGAATCCGGCGAAATCGAGTTGGCACACGTCTGACAAGCACAGCTCACCTGTAGCGATCAGATCCATTTTCTGCCGATTGCGAAGCTGTCGTTAACCTTTCTTAAAGATTCTCCGTGCTACCTTAGCGTGCGTAACTGAGTCGAATTTCGCGTCGACACACCTCGCCCATAGCGGCCCTAGCGACCGCATGATCATCAAGAGAGGATTGCAACAGAATGGCACTTGCAGGTTTGTTTCTCGGTATGATCGCAGGATCGACAGCTGCGTCTGTTGGTTTCTTTGCGTTTGACCTCTCCGTCTTGGTTTGTCTCGCAATCTACTCGTTCGTGGGCGCGGCGAGTGTGTTTGGCATCGCCGTTCTCAGCTATGTGTTGCGCAACCAATCCTCTGACTGGACGACCTCGGGCAGTCACGAAACAGCCGCTGGCTGATCTGTCCCCCACTGGCACATGATCAAGAGACCTTGCACCTGTTGCGGGATCAGCCTGCGTCGGCGGACCTTATAATCTCGATCAGTTCATGTAGCTTTGGCACCATCGCGGCGATGTTGGCGGCCACTCCAGCCGCATTGGGGTGAATGCCATCGTCCTGCATGAAGGCACCCAGCTGTGCCGGATCATCACCAGCGCGCTCCACCATTCCCTCAAATGCAAATCCATGAAGCACGACGCCATTGTCCTGAGCGAGATCTGCATAGATGCTGTCAAACTCAGCCTTATAGGCCGCGCCAAAATTGCCCGGCGCCTGCATGCCGATCAGCATTACGGCTGCTCCGGCCTTCTGCGACGCCTCAACGATATGAGACAGATTTTCTCGCGCATTTTCAGGCGGCAGTCCCCGCAGCAGATCATTGCCGCCGAGCAGCACAATCACACCATCAGGTTGATCCGCCAGCGTCCAATCAATCCGCGCGGCGCCGCCCGCCGTGGTATCGCCGGACACCCCGGCATTGGCCACAACAACGTCCAGGCCTTGCGCCTCGAACCAGGACTGCAACTGCGGCACGAACCCCTCACCCTGCGCCAAACCATAGCCCTGCACGAGACTGTCCCCGAAGGCCGTTATCTTAATCGCATCTGCATGCACAAACGGCGTCGACATCATCAACGCCGTGAAAGTCGCCGCAATCTGCTTTAGAAACTTGCGCATGGTGGTGGGCACTCCATATCAGTTTAGGATCAAAAAAACACAGGCAGCCCCTCATGAGCACTGACGCCCGCCCCGTTCTCTCACTTCAAGATGTGCATTTGTCGCTGAATGGCAATACCGGCCCGGTGTCGATCCTCGAGGAGATCAGCCTTGACGTGCGGCGGGGCGAAACGCTGGCGCTGGTGGGACCATCGGGGTCGGGCAAGTCCTCGCTTCTGATGGTGATGGGCGGGCTGGAACAGGCCACCGGTGGCGCCGTGCACGCCATGGGCGAGGATCTGACCCGACTGGACGAGGACGCGCTGGCCCGATTTCGCCGCGCCCATATGGGGGTGGTGTTCCAGAGTTTTCACCTGATCCCGACGATGACCGCGCTCGAAAACGTCGCCACGCCGCTGGAACTGGCGGGCGCGCGCGATGCCTTTGACCGGGCCCGCGAAGAATTGGATGCCGTGGGGCTTGGGCATCGCTGCGACCACATGCCCGCGCAGCTATCGGGCGGTGAACAGCAGCGGGTGGCGCTGGCGCGCGCGGTGGTGACACGACCAGAGATCCTTTTGGCGGATGAGCCCACGGGCAACCTCGATCAGGCCAATGGCGCACAGGTGATGGACCTGCTGTTCGACCTGCGCGACCGCCATGGCTCGACACTGGTGATGGTGACCCACGCACCCGATCTGGCAGAGCGCTGCGACCGCACGGTTCACCTGCGCGATGGGCGCATCTTGCCCGACAGCCAGCGTGAGGCGGCGGAATGAGCACCACCGACCTGCCCGCCCCGGGCCAATTTCGCCTCGCCTGGCGCTTTGCCCTGCGCGAGCTGCGCGGCGGTTTGCGCGGGTTTCGCCTCTTTCTGGCCTGTCTCGCGCTTGGGGTTGGCGTCATTGCCGCCATCGGCTCGATCCGCGCCTCCATCGAGGCGGGGCTGACCCGCGAAGGCGCCAGCCTGCTCGGTGGCGATGCGGAGCTGACCTTCACCTACCGCTTTGCCACGCAGGATGAGGCGGCGTGGATGGCGCAGGTCGCCCGCGACCGTTCCGAGGTGGTGGAGTTTCGCTCCATGGCGGTGGTGGATGACGAACGCGCGCTGACTCAGGTGAAATCAGTCGACGCCGCCTATCCCTTGCGCGGTGAGGTCCGCTTGACTTCTGGCGCGCCTCTGCACGAGGCCCTCGCCGAGGTTGATGGCCGCCCCGGCGCGGTGATGGAGCGGGTTCTGGCGGACCGGTTGGGGCTAAGCGAGGGCGAGTTTTTCAACCTCGGCACGCAGGAATTCCGCCTAAGCGGCCTTATTGAGTGGGAACCGGATGCAGCCGGATCGGGCTTTTCCATCGGGCCGCGCACGTTGGTGCGCACGGACGCGCTGGCGCAGTCTGGATTGCTGGCGCCGGGCACGCTCTATTCGACCAAATACCGCCTGACCCTGCCGCCTGACGCCGATCTGCAAGCGCTGGAACAAGACGCCCGTGCGCAGTTCGAAGACAGCGGCATGCGCTGGCGCGACGCACGCAACGGCGCGCCGGGGATTGCGCGCTTTGTCGAGCGTTTGGGTGCGTTTCTGGTGCTGGTGGGTCTATCGGGGCTGGCCGTGGGCGGCGTAGGCGTCTCCACCGCGGTGCGCGCCTATCTCGCCACCAAGACCGAGACCATCGCCACCCTGCGCACGCTTGGCGCCGAACGGCGGGTGATCTTTTTGACCTATTTCCTGCAGATCGGCGTGTTGTCGCTCTGCGGTATTGCGCTGGGACTGGTGCTGGGCGGGATCGGGCCGCTGCTGCTGGGGCCGCTGATCGCAGCACAGCTGCCGTTTCCGGCGGTGTTTTCCGTCTACCCCGGGGCACTGGCCGAGTCCGCACTCTACGGTGTTCTGACGGCGCTTCTCTTCACCCTCTGGCCTCTGGCCCGGGCAGAGCGCATCCGGGCCGCCGCGCTCTACCGTGATGCGGTGGGCGGGCCCATGCAGTGGCCCGCGAAGCGCTATATCCTTGCCACCCTGGCGACACTGGGCCTTCTGATCGCGGCGGCTGCGCTGTTCAGCGGTGCGCCCGCATTGGCGCTTTGGACGGCGGGCGGGCTGATCGGCGCGCTGATCGTATTGCTGATCGCCGGGGCCGCCATCGGCTGGCTGGCCCGGATCAGCAACCGGCTGGCGCGCGGTAAGCCCGCGCTCCGCTGGGCGCTGGCTTCCATCGCCTCCACTCGTGACGGCGCAATGCCTGCGGTGCTGGCGCTGGGGCTTGGCCTGACCGTGCTGGCCGCCATCGGCCAGATCGACGGCAATATGCGCCGCGCCATTGCGGGCAACCTGCCGGATGTTGCGCCGTCCTATTTCTTTGTCGACATCCAGCGCGACCAGATGCCCGCCTTTCTGGAGCGTGTCGAGGGCGACCCTCAGGTGAGCAAAGTGGACAATGCGCCCATGTTGCGCGGCATTATCAACCGCATCAATGATCGCCCCGCCAAGGAGGTCGCAGGCGATCATTGGGTTATTCGCGGAGATCGCGGTGTGACATACGCCGCCGCCAAACCCGCCAGTACCAATGTAACCGCGGGCGAATGGTGGCCGGACGATTACACCGGCGCGCCACAGATTTCATTTGCCGCCGAAGAGGCCGAGGAAATGGGCCTGAAGCTCGGCGACACCATGACCATCAACGTGCTTGGTCGCGACATCACCGGCAGTATCACCAGTTTCCGCGAGGTGGATTTTTCCAACGCGGGCATGGGGTTTGTTCTAACCATGAATGAGGCTGCGCTGATCGGCGCACCGCACAGCTACATCGCCAGCGTCTATGCAGAAGAGGAAGCTGAAGCCGCCATCCTGCGCGACGTGGCCCGCGCCATGCCCAACATCACCGCGATCCGGGTGCGCGATGCAATCGACCGGGTGTCGGAAATCCTCGGCCAACTGGCCACCGCGACCGCCTATGGCGCGGCGGCAACTCTGTTCACCGGCTTTCTGGTGCTACTTGGCACGGCAGCGGCGGCGGAACCGGCACGGCGATACGAGGCGGCACTTTTGAAGACATTGGGCGCGCCCCGTGGCCAGATCCTGCGCAGCTTTGCCCTGCGCTCTGCCCTCCTGGGTGCGGCGGCGGGCAGCGTGGCCCTGCTGGCGGGGATACTGGGCGCTTGGTCCGTCAGCCATTTCGTGCTGGAAACCGACTATGTGGTGATCTGGCCCAATGCGATCGGAGTGATCGGCGGCGGCGTTCTGGTGACGCTCTTTGCCGGATTGGCCTACGCATTGCGCCCGCTGGCGGCACGACCGGCACGGGTGCTGCGTGCGCGCGACTAGGGGTGACCCTAGGCGTGCGCCGCCGCTTCGGGACCGGGACAGGACATCGGCGCCAGAATACGCTGCAACTCGAAATTGTCGCAGGTCAGGCTATCCAGCCTGACCCCGTCCAGCGCAGTGTAGAACGCCTCTCCCGCACGGGTCAGGGCATCACGCAGGCGACAGGCCGCCACCAACGGGCAGGTATTGTCGGCATCGGCAAAGCATTCAACCATCGGCAATCCGCCCTCAACCTGCCGGAAGACATCGCCAATGCAGATATCGCTGGCCGTCCGACCCAGGGTCAGCCCCCCGTTGCGGCCACGCTGGGTCTTCAGAAACCCAAGCTGGCTCAGTTGATTGACCACTTGCGCCAGATGGTTTTCCGAGATGTTGCAACGCTGCGCAATCTCGGATTTGGTGACAAGGCGACCCTCGTGCAGGGCACAATACATCAGCAGACGGACCGCGATATTGGTTCTTTTTGTGATACGCATTGAAGGGCCCTCTCCCGGAGACGGTGACAGCCCAGTGTTGCAAATTGAGACAAAAAGCGGTTTGACATACATCAAAGCCCCCTCAGAAAACGACAAGGCCTCATGACACCGCATTTCTTCGGCTTCGGCAGCCTCGTAAACACCGCCAGCCATATCTACGGCAACACCCGCCCCGCGCGATTGGCGGGCTGGAGGCGCGCCTGGGTGCACACGCCGGAGCGCAATCTGGCGTTTCTAAGCGTCCGCCCGGCACATGGACATGTGATCGAAGGGCTGCTGGCTGCGGTCCCGAACGGCGATTGGGCCGCGCTGGACGAACGCGAAACCGGATATGTGCGCGTCGATGTGACAGCACAGGTGGCCCATGACATGGCCCCTGCCCCGCAGATCTCGCTCTATCAGGTGCCGGACGAGACCCAGGACCCGGACGCAAACGGCCACAAGATCCTGATGAGCTATCTCGACGTGGTGCTGCGCGGCTATACGCAGGTCTTCGGCGAGGGCGGTGCGCGGGCCTTCATGGCGACGACGGATGGCTGGGAGACGCCGATCCTGGATGACCGCGCCACCCCCCGCTATCCACGCCATCAGGAGATCACAGCCGAGGAACGCACGCTTCACGATACGCTGATTGCTGAGGCAGGCGCACGGGTTCTGGCGGTCGACGTATGATCTCGCGCAGCCTCCTGCTGTTGCGTCGCGTCACGCGACAGCTGTGGTTCCGGGTGGTTGCGATCTCACTGTTCTCATTGCTGGCTTTGGCTGTAGCGCCACTGCTGGCGCCTATTCTGCCGCAGGAGTGGGAAAACAGGTTCGGGCGCGATGCAGTGCTGCCTGTACTCAACATCCTCGCCACCGGCATGCTGGCGGTGACCACCTTCTCGCTCAACGTCATGGTCAGCGCATATCGCACCGCCTCCACCATGGCGACGCCGCGCGTCTATCGGCTGCTGCTGGAGGACACTGTGACACAGAGCGTGCTGGCGACCTTCACCGGCGGCTTCGTCTATTCGCTGAGCGCGATCATCCTGTTCCGGGCCAGGCTTTACCCGCCCGGCGCCGCCTTTGTCGTGTTTGTGATGACCGTGCTGGTGGTGGCGCTGATCGTGATCGCCATCCTGCGCTGGATCGACCACCTGTCGGATCTGGGCAGCATGGACCACACCCTGCGCCTGATCGAGACCCGCACCCGCAATAGCCTGCAGGCGCGCAAGGACACACCCAGCCTCGGCGGGTGTTGCGACACGTCGGAGCCGCCAGCGGACGCCCGTCCGATTGCCGCTGCTGAAAGCGGATTTGTGCGGTTCGTCGACATGCCCGCTCTCAACGCTCGTGCAGAGGAGGCGGGCGTCACCATTCATCTGACCCGCCTGCCGGGCGAGTTCGTGCTGCGCGGACGGCCGCTTGCCATGGCGCAGGGTGGCGATGAGGATTTCTGCACCGAAGCCACGGGTCTGATCGACATCGGCGACGTGCGCAGTTTCGAGCAGGACCCGGCCTTCGGGCTGACCCTGCTGGCCGAAACCGCGCAGCGGGCCCTGTCACCCGGTGTAAACGATCCCGGCACCGCGATCGAGGTGATGGGCCGCATCGAACGGCTGTTGTGGGAGACCCTGCCCGATGGCACCGAGACCGAGGGAGGCGAGGTCCGTTTCCCGCACATCCACCTGCCACCGGTGACGGCGCAGGAGCTGCTGAAGGCATGTTTCCCCCCCATTGCACGCTGCGCCGAGGATGCGCCGGAGGTGATGCAATGGATGGATAAAGCGCTCAGCGAGCTGGAGCACCACCCCAACACCGCCATGACCAAAGCGGCACGCAAGATGCACAACAGTTTCTTCGACTAGGCGCTTGTAACCAAAACGGGCAGAGCCTGCGCCCTGCCCGTTCTTGATTGTCCGATATTCAGCTCGCAGCCTCAGTCTCAGCCGCGCGCGCGCACCGTCTCCATCAACGCCAGCAAGGCGGACATGTCGGGGCCGCGCTCCATGCCGGTGACGGCCTTGCGCAGGGGCATGAACAGCCCCTTGCCCTTGCGGCCGGTCTTTTCCTTAACCGCGGCCGTCCATTTGCCCCAGCTCTCGCTGTCGTAGGGGCCTTCGGGCAGCAGCGCCATCGCCTCGGCGATGAATTCCTTGTCCTCCTCGGCGATCAGTGGCTCGGCGCCATCACGGCAGAGCACCCACCAGCCCTCAAGATCCTTGAGCGTGGTGATATTCTCCTTCGCCACCCCCCAGAAGGCCTCCTGCTTGTCCTCGGGCACGCCCGCCGCTGCCACATGCGACTGCACCGCCGACAGCGGAAGCCCCTGCAGGTAGCGCGCGGTCAGCGGATAGAGATCATCGGCATCAAACTTGGTCGGCGCGGAGCCGAACCGGTTGATGTCGAAGCCCTCGACCAGCTCTGCCATCTCGTGGCGCAGCTCCACCGGGTCGGACGAGCCCAGACGCGCCATCAACGACAGGAGCGCCATCGGCTTCACGCCCGCCTCGCGCAGGTCGCGCAGCGCCAATGTGCCGAGGCGTTTGGACAGCGCCTCGCCCTGCGGACCGGTGAGCAGCGAGTGATGCGCAAATTCCGGGTGGCCATGACCCAGCGCCGACATGATCTGGATCTGTGTCGCGGTATTGGTCACGTGGTCGGAGCCGCGCACCACATGGGTCACGCCCATGTCGGTGTCATCCACTACCGAGGCGATGGTGTAGAGCACCTGCCCGTCACCGCGGATCAGCACCGGGTCGGACACGGAGGCCGCATCAATGGAGATGTCGCCAAGGATGCCGTCGTTCCAGTCAATCCGCTCGTGGTCCAGCTTGAACCGCCAGACGCCATTGCCACGCTCGGCGCGCAGGGCGTCCTTCTCAGCATCGGACAGCGTCAGCGCAGCGCGGTCATAGACCGGCGGCTTGCCCATGTTGAGCTGCTTCTTGCGCTTGAGGTCCAGTTCCGTCGGGGTCTCGAAGGCCTCGTAGAAGCGGCCGATCTCGCGCAGCTTATCGGCGGCCTCGGCATAGCGGTCGAGCCGCTCGGACTGGCGTTCCACCTTGTCCCATGTGAGGCCGAGCCATTCCAGATCCTGCTTGATCGCGTCGACGTATTCTTCTTTCGAGCGCTCGGGATCGGTGTCGTCGATGCGCAGGATGAATGTCCCGCCGGCCTTGCGGGCGATCAGGTAGTTCATCAGCGCGGTGCGCAGGTTGCCCACGTGGATATAGCCGGTGGGCGACGGCGCAAAACGGGTGGTGGTCATCGCAATTCTCCTGTTGGTCGTTGATCTGTCACAGGCGCGCGGAATTGTCCAGTTTTCGCGTCTTTGGCTGCAAAGATGCGCCCCTGTCGGGGCGCGGCCTCCGGCGGAGGTATTTGGGAAAAGATGAAGGCAGTGTGTGCTCCCACGCATTCGTGATCGGGCTTCAGGGGACTTTGCGGGTCGGTGCGCTAGGCTTGGTTCATACCACTCAACAGGGAGACCAAGAGGATGACATTAAAGCTATCCCGCCGTGCCGCGCTGGCCGGTGTTGCCGCCGCCCCGATTGCTGCGACCGTTGCTGCGCCCGTGAGAGCTGCGGGCGATAAGGCCGCCATGACACCTTTGCATGCCCGCGCCTTCAAGGTCGGGGATTATACCGTGCACAGCCTGCTTGCGGGCAGCACCGGGCGCGACGGGGTGCAGGATATCTTTGGCGGCGGGGCCTCGGATGAGGCGTTCGCCCAAGTGGCAGAAGAGAATTTTATCTCCGACACCAATGCGCAGTTCTATTTCACCCCGACGCTGGTTGATACCGGCGCGGAAAAAATCCTGTTCGACACGGGCCTCAACGCCGGCGGCATCACCTCGGCGCTGGCGGATGCGGGCGTGACACCCGACGAGATCGATGTAGTGGTGCTGACCCATATGCACGGCGATCACATCGGCGGCATGACCGACGACAGCGGTGCGGCCACCTTTGCCAATGCGCGCTACGTGACGGCAGCGCGGGAGTATGACCACTGGACCGGCCTGCCCGAGGGCAATGGCGGTGCGGATCGGGTACGGGCCAAAGTGGCGCCGCAGGCCGAAAAGATGAGCTTTATCGAGGATGGCGGCACGGTGGCCTCCGGGGTGACAGGCATGGCGGCCTTTGGGCATACGCCGGGCCACATGGTCTACATGATCGAGAGCGGCGGCCAGCAGCTGTTGCTGACGGCGGATCTGGCGAACCACTATGTGTTCCCCTTTGCCCATCCCGAATGGCAAACCAGTTTCGACACCGACAAGGATGCCGCCTCTGCCACCCGCCGCCGGGTGCTGGAGATGCTGGCGGACAGCCGCACGCCGATGATCGGCTATCACATGCCCTTCCCGGCTGCCGGTTTTGTGGAGACGCGCGGCGACGGCTTTCGGTTTGTGCCGGTGAGCTATCAGATGATGGGCTAGGGCTTCAGTCCTGCCGGGCGGCGGTCAGTACCGGCTGAGGCGGAAGGGGCGCGGGTCCACGATGGGCGTGTCCCCCGTCACCAGATCCGCTGTCAGCCGCCCGGCACCGGGGCCGAGGCCAAAACCGTGGCCGCTGTAGCCGGTGGAGACAAACAGGCCGGGACGGGCCTGCACTTCGGAGATCACCGGAATTTCATCCGGGGTCACATCAATCAGGCCACCCCAGCTTTGGGTGACATCAGCCTTTTCCAGCGCCGGGAAGGCATCGCGCACCGCCGCAAGCCCACGGCGCAGGGCCTTTTGCGAGGGTTGAGGATCAAGCACGCGGGTTTCCTCAAACGCGGTGCGATCCTGGCCGGTCCAAGGGCGGGCCTCGCGGGCCTCGGTGCTCCACCGATTGGACAAGCGGAACCGCAGGGCGGTGACATCCTGCAGGAAGGCCGAAATGAAGCGGTGCCCGATGCGGAAGGTGTCGGGCACGATGTCAAAGGTGTTTTCGCCACCCGAGGCAACGGTATAGCCGCCATCTGCGCGTTTGCGCAGGCCAAAGCCCGCCGCCCAAAGCGCGGTCTCCGGCACGCCCTCGACCGGAGAGAGGCGCATCACGGAGTTGAGCACCTTGAGTTGCGGCAGGAAAATTCCCTCGTTGCGCAGGAACAGACGCGACCAAGCCCCCCCTGCGACCACCACCGCCGTCGCGGTGACGCGGCCCTTTTCGGTAACAACGCCGCGAATGCGTCCGGCCTCCACATCCAGCGTGCGCACGGCGCAGCCGGTGACCACCACGGCGCCCTTGTCGCGCGCGGCCGAGGCTATGGCGTGGGTGGCCATCTGCGGTTCGGCGCAGCCATCCTGCGGTGTGTGAAAACCTGCGCGCAAACGTTGGCCATAGCCCGGCGTCAGCGCCTCTAGCGCCGCACCACGCAGCATATGTCCCTCACCGCCGATGTCTTTCAGATGCTCGGCCCAAGCCAGCAGTTCAGCCTCGCGCTTGCGGCTGCCAGCGGTGAACACGATACCGCATTTGGTATAGCCGGTTGCATGGCCGGTGCGTTCGTCCAGGCCCTCCCATATGCGTTGGGAATGGGTCATCAGCTCCATTTCGCGTGGGTCGCGCTGGGACATGCGCACCCAGCCCCAGTTGCGCGAGCTTTGTTCGCCCGCGATCTGGCCCTTTTCGCACAACAGCACCGAATGGCCCCGTTCAGCAAGTTCCAGCGCAGTGGAGGCGCCCACGATCCCACCGCCAATCACGACGACATCAACCGCGTTTGGCAGCACGCGGTCCGAATTGAAATGAGGCAGCTTTGGTCCGGGCATGGGTCTGTTCTATTCCGTCAGGAAAGAGGGGGTCTAGCCGTGCATGACAGTCTTGAGGCCAGTTTCCGCAGCCTGTGTTCTTCCGGCCTCAACCGAGGCCGGAACGGTCATATTGTCCAGACCTGGATAGTCCGATCAGCTGGGATCACGCCAGCGATTGATGATCGGATAGCGCCGGTCAAGCCAGAAGGCCCGCTTGGTCAAGCGGGCACCGGGTGCGGACTGGAAACGTTTGTATTCGCTGATATAAAGCAGGTGTTCCACCCGTTTTGCCACATCGCGATCAAAGCCTGCAGCGACGCACTCCGCAATAGATCCGTCCTGATCCACAAGGATATCGAGAATCGCATCCAGCTCGGGATAATCCGGTAGGGAATCGCTGTCTTTCTGGTCCTCGCGCAGCTCCGCCGAGGGGGGCTTGTCGATCACATTCGGGCGGATCACCTTGCCCTCTGGCCCCATCATCCAGTCGCGGTGATTGGCATTGCGCCAGCGGCAGGTCTCAAACACACGCGTCTTGTAGAGGTCCTTGATCGGGTTATAGCCGCCGTTCATATCGCCATAGATGGTGGCATAGCCCACAGCCACCTCGGATTTGTTGCCAGTGGTCAGCAGCATCTCGCCAAATTTGTTGGACATAGCCATCAGCAACAGGCCGCGCAGTCGCGACTGGATGTTCTCCTCGGTGAGGTCCGCATCACGGCCCGCAAAGAGCGGCGCAAGCGTATTGCTGATCGCATCACGCCCTTCAGAAATCGGCACATAGTCGTAGTGAACGCCCAGCGCTTTGGCCACGGCCTCGGCATCCTCCAGCGATTCCTTTGAGGTGTATTCGGACGGCAGCATAACGCAGCGCACGTTTTCCGACCCCAGCGCATCCACCGCGATGGCGGCGACAATTGCCGAGTCCACGCCCCCCGAAAGGCCCAGCAGCGCTTTCTTAAACCCGGTTTTGCCCATGTAGTCGCGCAAGGACAGCACCATGGTGCGATAATCCTGCTCCCACGCATCGGGCAGATGTGCCTTTTCGCCCTCTTGAATGCGCCAGCCATCGGCGGTGCGCTCCAGATCGAGCTGCGTGATGCATTCGTCAAAGACCGGCATCTGAACCGCCAATGTACCATGCGGGTTCAGGGCAAAGCTGCCGCCGTCAAAGACCTGATCGTCCTGACCGCCCACCATATTGAGGTAGATCACCGGCAGACCGGTCTCGATCGAGCGGGCCACCATGTGATTGTAGCGGGTCTCCATCTTGCCACGATAATAGGGCGAGCCATTGGGGATCAGCAGGAATTCGGCGCCGGTTTCTTCCAGCGTCTCGGCCACATCCTCATGCCAGCCATCCTCGCAGATCGGGCTGCCGATGCGGGTATTGCCAACAGAGTATGGCCCGCCCAACGATCCCGCATCAAAAATCCGCACCTCGTCGAATACTGTCTCGTTTGGCAAATGGTGCTTCAGGCATTTGGAGGCGATCTTGCCGCTCTTGAGGATCAGATAAGCGTTATAGAGCTTGCCATCCTCGACCCATGGGCTGCCGATCGCCAGCGCCGGACCATCCGCCACCGCAGCGGCCAGCGCCTCGACCTCGGCAATCGCGGCCTGATGAAAGGCCGGCTTCATCACCAGATCCTGCGTGTTGTATCCTGTGATGAACATCTCCGGCAGCGCCACAAGGTCAGCGCCGGCGTCGCGCCCGGCCTGCCATGCGGTGCGCGCCTTGGCGGCGTTGCCTGCCAGATCACCAACTGTCGGGTTCAATTGCGCAAGCGTGATGCGAAAACTATCGGCCATCTGACGGGTCCTCGGATTCATGTCTTAGCAAGCCGTGTATCAGATCCCTGCCGAAGGGGAAGCCTATGGGGGCAAAACCGTTGCGACCGGGCCGCTGCTGACATAGGTTTGCGGACAAGCAACCCAATTCCAGGCAGCGCTCGAACGACTTGAGGCAACTGAGGTTTCCATGATCCGCATCGGCTCCACACTTATCCTGACTTCCCTGCTGGCGCTGACCGCGGCGGGCGCCGGGGCTCCCGCATTTGCACAGGACGGACAGGTCCTGACCACCCAAGACGAGATCGGCGGCGTCTACGAGGGGGAGTTCAAGGGCGGACTGCAACACGGTCAGGGCACCTACAAGCTGCCCAACGGCTATGAATATTCCGGCCAATGGGTCGATGGAGAGATCCGTGGCACAGGTGTCGCGCGTTTTCCAAATGGGTCAGTCTACGAAGGCGAATTCGCCAAGGGCAAACCCGAGGGCATCGGCAAGATCACCTTTGCCGACGGCGGCACCTATGAAGGGGAATGGAAAAACGGCGTGATCAACGGCCAGGGCGTTGCGATCTATGCCAACGGCGTGCGCTACGAGGGCACATTCGTCAACGCCAAGCACCACGGCCGTGGTGTGATGCAGAACCCCGGTGGTTATGAATACGAAGGCGATTGGGTCGAGGGTCGCAAAGAAGGCACCGGCAAGATCACCTATCCCAATGGCGCTACCTATCAAGGCGGCGTCAAGGACGGTAAACTCGACGGGCTTGGCACGTTGGTAATGCCCGACGGCCTCAAATACGAGGGCGAATGGGGCGACGACCAGATGAACGGTATGGGCACCCTGACCCAGCCGAACGGCGACGTCTACGAAGGTGCGCTGGTCAGTGGCCGCCGTCAGGGCGAAGGCAAGCTGACCTATGCCAATGGCGATGTCTACGAAGGCATGTTCGAAGACGATCTGCGGCAGGGCCAAGGGATCTACACCGGCACCGACGGATATCTCTACACAGGCCAGTGGCAGGCCGGCCAAATCGAGGGCGAAGGCAAGGTGACCTACCCCGACGGCTCCGTCTATGTTGGTGAGTTCCGTGATGACCTCGCCCATGGCACCGGCAAGATCACCTATCCCGATGGCTCCACCTACGAAGGCGAATGGGTCGCCGGGGTGATCGAGGGCGAAGGCACGGCCACCTACCCCAATGGCACCGTCTACGAAGGCAGTTTCAAGAACGCCAAGAACGATGGCCAGGGCGTCATGACCTCACCGGAAGGGTATCGTTACGAAGGTGGTTGGAAGGACAGCCTGCGCCATGGCGAGGCGAAGGTCACCTATGCCGACGGCTCAATCTATGAGGGCATGTTCAAGGATGGTCAGCGCCATGGCACCGGCAAGATCACCCGCCCCGATGGCTTCAGCTATGAGGGCGACTGGGTAGAGGGCAAGATCAACGGTGAAGGGGTCGCCACCTATGCCAATGGCGACGTTTACGAGGGCAGCTTCGTCAACTCCAAGCGCCAAGGACCGGGCACCATGCGCTACGCGTCCGGGCAGGAGGCATCGGGCACTTGGGACAATGGCGCATTGTCGCGCGGCGAAGCGAGCCCGACCGACGACGACGGCAGCGAATAACCCCACCGATGGCCACCCTCTGCTACGTCTTGACCGGGCGCGATCCGCGCCAACACCAAGAGCTGTCCTATAGCATCCTCTCCGCCCTGAAACAGGGCTTGGAGGGGGTTGAGATCCTGCTGGTCTGTGACGCTGAAAACCGCCGCACCGAACTGCCGGTCGGACATATGGACATCTCAACGGATCAGATGGAGCGGTGGACCGAGGCGGGTCGCTATCCCGCACACACGCGGCTGCACGCGTTGCAGATGGTGCTGGAAAAAACTGACGGTCCGGTCTGTCTGGTCGAGACCGACACAGCCTTCAAAGCGGCGCCCGGAGAGCTGTTCAACCGGATCACACCGAAGACCCCACTGCTCCATGATCGTGCGGGGTGGCTCTCCTCACGGCCTGAGTGGGGCCCGCTGATCGACGCCTGCCGCGACACTCCGGAAGAAACTTTGGTTCACACGGGCGCGGAGGTGTTTGACACTGCGACAATCGGGCTTCTGCCTGCACACGCAGATTGCATAAAGAAGACAATATCCCTGTCAAAATCGCTAAGCGCCACCGCAGCAGCGCACGAAAAAGAACAATTCCTGCTTGGGGCGGCGTTATTGTCCCACACAGAAGACCTGAGCTTTTCCGATGACATTGTGACCCATTACGCGGGCTATATGCGTCATGTGTATCATGGCCGGTTCGACGTCATGTTTCCGGCAGGTGCTGCGGTGAACACCGCACTGGCACAGCAACTTCCCGCTGTAGCAGAGCCGCCGAAACCCTTCCTGTTGCAGCTGAAAGCGAAATACTACGCCCTGCGTCACGGCCTTGGACGGGGCACACAATTTGGCTATCTCGCCTATCTGTGCGCCTTTGCGGCTCCGACAGCGGAGGGACGCAATGTCTGGGCCAATATTGCGCTGGACATGATGGAGCGCTCTGAAAGACCCGCCGCAAAACTGCAGCGTGACCTGCCCAAGCTGGCTCCGGACGCGCTGACACAGGCAGAACTGGCTTCCACAACAGAGGCGCGCTGGCGGGACTTCTGGGCGAGCAAAGATCTCTAGACGCTGTCTCCCGCGTCAAGCTTGGCGAGGAACGCATCCGCGTCTTTTATGATCGTGGCCCGCTTGTCGTCATCCATTCGATCCCAGGTTCGATACATGTTGCCCATGCGCGGGATGCTTTCGAACCGGTCGCGATGGCGATCCAGAAAATGCCAGTACAGCAGGTTGAACGGACAGGCCCCCTCGCCCGTTTTTTGCTTCACCTTATAGGCGCAACTGCCGCAGTAATTGGACATTCTGTCGATGTAGGCGCCGCTGGAGACATAGGGTTTCGACCCGACCACACCCCCGTCTGCAAACTGGCTCATGCCGATGGTATTGGGCGCCTCCACCCATTCGAAGGCGTCCGCATAGACCGCGAGATACCATTCGTGCACCTCCGCCGGATCCAGCCCGGCCAGCAGTGCAAAATTGCCCGTCACCATCAGCCGCTGGATGTGATGGGCGTAGGCCTCCTCCTTGGTCTGCGCCACCACCTGAGACAGGCAGTGCATATCCGTCGAGGCGCCCCAGAACAGCGGTGGCAGGCTACGCGCATGCCCGAGTGCATTTCGGGAGGTATAGTCCTCCCCTTCAAGGAGATAGATACCGCGCACAAATTCCCGCCATCCCAGAATTTGCCGAATGAACCCCTCCACCGCGTTGATCGGCGCATCTCCGCGATGGTAGGCAGCCTCCGCCGCCGCGCAAACCTCGCTCGGCGATAGCAGACCGATATTCAGGTAGGGCGACAGGATGGAATGGTAGAGCCACCGCTCATCCGTCATCATCGCATCCTGAAAATCCCCGAACTGCGGCAATGCGTGCTCTATGAAGTGCTTCAGCGCGGTCAGCGCCTCTGCCCGCGTGGTGGCAAATCCAAACGGCCGCAAATCACCAAAATGCGTGCCAAACCGCTCTTCGACCAGATCGAGCACCTCCGCGACCTCATCATCCGGTTCAAACCAGAGCGGCCCTTCGTGTTCAATCTTCTTTGGCGGGGCCTTACGGTTGTCCTGATCGAAATTCCACTGCCCACCAACAGGCGAAGTGCCTTCCATCAAGAGACCTGTCTTTTTGCGCATCAGGCGATAGAAATACTCCATCCGCAGCTGCTTACGCCCCTCCGCCCAATCGGCAAAATCCTTCCGCGTTGCGAAGAAGCGCTCATCCGCGTGCAGATGCACCTTGAGCGGCGCGTATTTCAGGGCCCGGATCAGCCGCCATTCCCCGGGCGTGGTGGCCAGCACCTCACCGGCCCCAAACTCCTCAGCCCGGCGCAGCAACTCGCCCACGATCGAGCCTGCGTTGTCCTTATCATCGAGCCGTGCGTAGGCGACGCGCCAGCCCTCGGCCTCCAGATGCGCGGCAAACTTGCGCATGGCAGCCAGCACCAGCGCAATCTTCTTGGGATGGTGAGACACATAGGTGCCCTCATCCGACACCTCGGCCATCACCACCACGTCGCGCGCGGGATCAGCCGCCCGAAGCGCCGACAAATCATCAGAAAGCTGGTCGCCCAGCACAAGTACAAGTCATGTCATGAGACGCAGAACTGTGGTGGAAACTCGCAAAGTCCACAGCATCCCCTTCATCTTTTCAATAAATACCTAAGCAACGCCGGGGGTTGATGCTGCCTGTGCTGCATCGCAGAGAATTTTGCCCCTTCCCAATTGCCGCATGGCCTGTATAACTCAGCCCATGACCACGTTTTTTGATATCCAGATTGCCGACGCTGCCTCCCGCAGCGCGCTTTCGCGTGGCCTACTGCTCCTAGTCCGCCTCTGAGCGTGCCATCCGGCGCGCCCGCTCAGAGGATGTGCACGCGCGCCACGGATTGGACCCTTTACCCCGCACGCAAGACACGACGTCCCCGGGGACCAGAGCAAGAAAGACATCTGACATGACCAGCATTACCGACCAAGATCGCGTCCTGATCTTCGACACGACTCTGCGCGATGGCGAGCAGAGCCCCGGCGCAACCATGACCCATGACGAAAAGCTCGAGATTGCTGAGCTTCTGGACGACATGGGCGTCGACGTCATCGAGGCTGGGTTTCCCATTGCCTCCGAAGGCGACTTCAATGCGGTGAGCGAGATCGCCGCGCGCTCGAAGAACTCGATGATCTGCGGCCTCGCCCGCGCCAACCTGAAGGACATCGACCGCTGCGCCGAGGCTGTGCGCAAGGCGGCCCAGCCGCGCATCCATACCTTTATCGGCACCTCGCCGCTGCACCGCGCCATTCCAGACCTCACCATGGACGAGATGGCCGAACGCATCCATGAAACCGTGACCCATGCCCGCAACCTGGTGGACAACGTGCAATGGTCGCCAATGGATGCGACCCGCACCGAATGGGATTACCTTTGCCGGGTGATCGAGATCGCAATCAAGGCGGGTGCCACCACCATCAACATCCCCGACACCGTCGGCTATACAGCACCGCGCGAAAGCGCCGACCTGATCCGTCGCCTGATCGAGACGGTGCCGGGCGCTGACGAGATCGTCTTTGCCACCCACTGCCACAACGACCTTGGCATGGCGACCGCGAACTCACTGGCCGCAGTCGAGGCCGGCGCGCGCCAGATTGAGTGCACCATCAACGGTCTGGGTGAACGGGCCGGCAATACCGCGCTGGAAGAGGTCGTCATGGCCATGAAGGTGCGCAATGACATCATGCCCTTTGCCACCGGCATCGACACCCGCAAGATCATGCATATCTCGCGCCGGGTCGCGACGGTTTCCGGCTTCAACGTGCAGTTCAACAAGGCCATCGTCGGCAAGAACGCCTTCGCCCACGAAAGCGGCATCCACCAGGATGGCATGCTGAAGAACAAGGAAACCTTCGAGATCATGCGGCCCGAGGATGTCGGGCTTGCCGGGACCTCCCTGCCCCTTGGCAAACACTCCGGCCGGGCAGCGCTGCGCGACAAGCTCAGCAACCTCGGTTATGAGGTCGGTGACAACCAGCTCAAGGATATCTTCGTTCGCTTCAAGGAACTTGCCGACCGCAAGAAAGAAGTGTTCGACGACGACATCATCGCGCTGATGCGTACGGGTGGCGATGAGGATGACCATCTCAAGCTGGTCTCGATGAAAGTGGTCTGCGGCACCGGCGGCCCGGCGGAATCCACTGTCGAGATGGAAGTTGACGGTAAAGATGTCTCTGAAACTGCAGAAGGCGACGGCCCGGTCGATGCGACCTTCAAGGCGATCCGCAAGATCCACCCCAATGACGCGCATCTGCAGCTTTATCAGGTGCACGCGGTCACCGAAGGTACAGACGCACAAGCCACCGTGTCCGTCCGGCTGGAAGAAGACGGCATCATCGCCACCGGCGACAGTGCCAACACAGACACCGTGGTTGCCTCTGCCATGGCCTATATCGGCGCGCTCAACCGCCTGATCGTGCGCCGCAACAAGATGGGCGAAGGCGCGGATGCGCGTGAGATCTCCTACAAGGACATCGGCTGAAGCACGCCGCCAGAGATTGGCGCAGACCTAAAACCAAGCATAGAAAAGGGCACCTTCGGTTGCCCTTTTTCGTTCACTGGGTGTGGAAGAACTCCGACTGCGCAGGCGATTTGGATCGAGGATAAGGCGCTAAAAGGCACGGCTTTGCAGGACGCCCGGGGGCGCGGCTCAACGCAACGCAGAAAAGCGGCGATCAAGGCGCTGCGTTTCCTCGCGCAAACCAAAGGGGGCATTCACCACAAACAAACCCGATCCGATCATCCGGTGGCCCTCCCGCGCGGGCGGGAAGCGCACTTCGTGCAGCAGCGTTCCCGGCAGGCCCTGAGCTTCCAGCGCAGTCAGCATCCGCTTGTGCGGGCCATCTGTCAGGATCGGATACCACAACACGATCACGCCAACATTCCACTTGCGATGCAGCTTGCCGATAATGCCGGGAATGCGGCTGTAGTCGGATTTGATCTCATAGCTGGGATCAATCAGCAGCACTCCGCGTCGAGGCTCTGGCGGGGCCAGTGACTGCGCCATTTCGAACCCATCCTGCACATGCACCTTGGCACCGGACCCGCGCATCGACGCGCGCAGGGCCTGTGCTTCCTGTGGATGCAGCTCTGCCAGATGCACATTGTCGATGGGGCGCAGCACCTCCGTCGCGATGCGCGGCGAGCCCGGATAGCTGGTTGGCCCATGCGCGGCCTGCACACTGTCCAGAACCCGCGCATAGGGGTGGTCGGCTGGGAACCAGTCCCGTGCGATATCGATACCTCTGGCCGCTTCGCCCGTCTTGACGGCCTCGGCAGACGACAGGTCATAGAGAGCCCGCCCCGCGTGAGTTTCCAGATAGCTCAGCGGTTTGTCCTTGCGCGTCATGTACTCCAGTATCCACGCGAGCAGCGCGTGTTTCTGGACATCGGCGAGGTTTCCCGCGTGGTAGATATGTTGGTAGGACAGCATGCCCTCCCATAGCGGCAAACCGCGCCCGGCGAAAGAGCGCTCTCTAAACGAAATCTCAACTACAATCGGCCAATCTGAGGTCAGACATCACCCGCAGAAGCAGGTTGCAATGCCCCTCAGAACGAGTCCCCAAACCGGCGCGCTATGTGCGCTGATGCTGATCTCTTCGGTCTGGACCGACCCGGTTCGTGCCAATTCCGCAGGATTCTCTCTGGTCGGGGACGGCAGCTTCTTCATGCGGACCTCGGCGCCAGCAAACGGTGCAATTGCGGGGCTGAATGATGATGAAACAGGCCGCGGGGCCATCTCGCTGGACCCCGGCGCCGCAAGCCTCTTTCGGGGACGCAGCAGCGGCAGTCTGTTTGCAAGCCCGCCGATGGTCGGCATCGACGTCGCCGCAATCATGAATGTCATCGCCAGCGCCGAGGCAGGCAAAGCGGATTACGACGCCGTCCAGCACGGCGCCCGGATCAAACCGCCCGCCTCTCCCACAGACATGACCCTGCTCGAGATTTACGCCTGGATCGACGCAACCCCCGGCCAGCCTCATGCCATCGGGCGCTACCAGTTCATCCCCGCCACCCTGCGCCGGCTCGCCAAGCATCAAAGCGTCCCTCTCGGTCGTCGCTTCAACAAGGAACTTCAGGATCAGCTTGCCCATCAGCTGATCGAGGAAGCCGGTCTCTCGAATTTCAAGGCCGGCGAGATCACGCAGACCACATTCATGAACAACCTCGCCAAAATCTGGGCAGGCTTGCCGACCTCCAGCGGGAAATCCTATTATCACGGCTATGCTGGCAACCGCGCAACCAAGACATGGGCGGCCTACAAGGCGCAGATGGATGAGATTTTCTCGGGGTAAGAGGCGCTGTTGAACTGAGGCCATGATCCGGTGCGGCTGGCTCTGGCGCATGTGCGCAAACGCACGCTGATCTTGATTCCGTGTGCTCGAAAGCGAAAACAGTCGATTTCACAAGCGAAAAGACGCTAGGTGAACGGAATACTCCCTTTTACGGCGGGCTCGGCCTGCTTATAAGATCTAAAGCTGCGACCCGGCGAGAGAGTCGCGGTCAGATAAATGCAGTACTCACAGGATCCCTCTTACATGGCGCTCTTCGGAAATCTCGGCGGTCTGTTTACATCGGACATGGCCATTGACCTCGGTACCGCGAATACGCTGGTTTACGTGAAGGGCCGTGGCGTCATCCTGTCGGAACCTTCAGTGGTGGCCTACCACGTCAAGGATGGCGTGAAAAAAGTGCTCGCCGTCGGTGAGGACGCAAAGCTGATGCTGGGCCGGACCCCCGGCTCCATCGAGGCGATCCGCCCGATGCGCGAAGGTGTCATCGCGGATTTCGACACCGCCGAAGAGATGATCAAGCATTTCATTCGCAAGGTGCACAAGCGCTCCACGTTTTCAAAGCCCAAGGTCATCGTCTGCGTCCCGCATGGCGCGACCCCGGTGGAAAAACGCGCTATCCGGTCTTCTGTTCTGGCGGCAGGTGCCCGCCGTGCAGGGCTGATTGCTGAACCGATTGCCGCCGCCATCGGCGCTGGCATGCCCATCACCGACCCGACCGGCAACATGGTCGTCGACATCGGCGGTGGTACCACCGAGGTGGCCGTTCTGTCGCTCGGTGACATCGTATACGCCCGCTCCGTTCGGGTGGGTGGCGACCGCATGGATGAGGCGATCATTTCCTACCTGCGTCGCCAGCAGAACCTGCTGATCGGCGAGGCGACATCAGAACGCATCAAGACCTCGATCGGCACGGCTCGCATGCCCGACGATGGCCGGGGTCAATCGATGCAGATCCGCGGTCGGGACCTGCTGAATGGCGTTCCCAAGGAAATCGAGATTTCTCAGGCCCAGGTGGCTGAGGCGCTGGCCGAACCGGTACAGCAGATCTGCGAGGCAGTGATGACCGCATTGGAAACCACGCCGCCGGATCTGGCAGCTGATATCGTCGATCGGGGCGTTATGCTGACGGGGGGCGGTGCGCTTCTGGGCGATCTGGATCTGGCACTGCGCGAGCAAACAGGCCTTGCGGTCTCGATCGCGGATGAAAGCCTGAACTGCGTCGCACTTGGTACCGGCAAGGCGCTGGAGTACGAAAAACTGCTGCGCCACGCGATCGACTACGAAAGCTGATCCCCCCGCCCCGCGCGGGCATGCCACTGAATTTGATTGACGTCTGGAAGGAGTGCCTTGGCCAAGGATCGGTCACAGCGCGAAGACTATGCAGGCCCGCTCAAGCGTTTGCTTGTCGGGATTTTGGTGCTGTTTCTCGCGGTCGTCTTCATCGTCTGGCGCATCGACAGTCCACGAGTCGAGCGGTTTCGCGCGCAGGTGGTGGATGCGGTGGTGCCCAATATGCAATGGGCCATGGTTCCCGTCACCGGCATCGTAAACTTGGTGCGTGACTTCCAAAGCTATCAGCGCCTGTCGGAACAGAACCAGGAGCTGCGCTCCGAATTGCGCCAGATGCGGGCCTGGAAAGAAGCTGCCTTGCAGCTGGAACAGGAAAACGCGCGATTGCTCGATCTCAACAACGTCCGGCTGGATCCGCAACTGACCTATGTCACCGGTGTCGTCGTGGCAGACTCCGGCTCGCCTTTCCGGCAATCGGTTCTGCTGAACGTCGGGGCGCGGGATGGCATTCGCGACGGCTGGGCCGCGATGGACGGCATTGGGCTGGTGGGACGCATCTCCGGCACCGGCCTGAAGACTGCGCGGGTTATCCTGCTGACGGATGCTGCAAGTGCGGTTCCGGCCACGCTGCAGCCGTCGGGCCAGACCGCGTTGGTCAGTGGCGACAATACCGCCGCGCCCTTACTGAATTTTGTTGAAAACCCGGAGATGGTCCGCCCCGGAGACCGTGTTGTGACCTCGGGCGATGGTCATGTCTTTCCGCCGGGACTGCTGATCGGTCAGGTGGCACAAGACAAGGCTGGGCGCCTGCGCGTACGTCTCTCCGCAGACTACGAGCGGTTGGAGTTCCTGCGCGTTCTGCGCCATCAGGGCAGCGTTCCGATTTCGGATCCGGGCGCGCTGATCGCACCGGTTCCAGACGACATGATACCGCTCCCCCGCCCGGACACATTGCTGGACGGCGTTCTCCCCGAGGCTGCCGGTGACGAGGCCGAGAATGGCTAAAACAACGCCAGCCGCAATCTGGCTCATGCGCGCTATCTTTGTCGGGCTGGCGCTGGTCATCATGTTCTTTCACCTGCTGCCGCTGGACACCACACCGCGCCGCTGGGCACCGCCAGATCTGCTGCTGGCCGTGGCGCTGGCCTGGACTGCACGGCGCGCAGATTTTGTCCCGCCCCTGTTGATCGCCGCCGTAATGCTGCTCGCTGATCTGTTGTTTCAGCGTCCTCCGGGATTATGGGCCCTGCTGGTTCTGCTCGCCTGCGAGTTCATCAGATCACGCTTGCCCGCCAGCCGGGAGACGCCGTTTCTGGGAGAATGGTTCGCGGTCTCCGTGGTCATAATTGCCATTGCTTTGCTCAATCGCGTGATCCTTGGCATGCTTGCGGTCGAGCAGGCGCATATCGCGCTGATTCTCGTGCAGGTCATTATGACCATCGCCGCCTATCCGGTCGTGGTTCTGCTGAGCCAGAGCGTGTTTGGCGTGCGACGTCTTTCTCCTGCCGATGCAGAAACCCTTGGAGCTCGCCTGTGAAACGCACCCCGAAGGACCAGGATCACAGCCATCGCACCCTGACCCGCCGCACCTTGGTGCTGGGCGGGTTGCAGCTGGGCTTTACCGGTGCGCTGGCCATGCGGATGCGTTTTCTGCAGGTGGATCAGGCAGATCAGTTCCGTCTGCTGGCCGAGGAAAACCGCATCAACATCCGCCTGCTCGCCCCCAGTCGCGGCGAGATCTATGACCGCAACGGTATTATCATCGCGCAAAACTCCCCGTCTTACCGCATCGTGTTGGTGCCCGAAGACGCCGGTGATGTGGAAGGCGTGATTGAAAACCTCACCCGCTTGCTGCCGCTCGATACAGAGGACCTGGAACGTGCGCGCGCAGAGATGCGGCGGTCGCGTCCGTTTCTCCCCATCACGCTGGCCGATCAGCTTTCCTGGGATGACATTTCAAAAGTCGCGGTCAACGCCCCAGCCCTGCCGGGCATCACGCCCGAGGTCGGACTGTCCCGTGTCTATCCGCAGGGCGCCGATTTTGCGCATGTGGTTGGCTATGTCGGTCCCGTCTCCGACTACGACCTGTCGAAGATGGAAAGCCCCGATCCAGTCTTGCTGACCCCCCGGTTCCAATTCGGAAAGGTCGGTTTTGAATCCAAACGTGAGGAAACCCTGCGCGGCAAGGCCGGGACCAAACGGGTCGAGGTCAATGCCGCCGGTCGGATCATGCGCGAACTGGATCGACGCGAGGGGCAGGCTGGCGCGGATGTGCAGCTGACGCTCGATGCGGACCTGCAAAGCTATGTGCAAGCTCGGCTTGGCAATGAAAGCGCCGCCGCCGTTGTGATCGACGTGGAGAATGGCGACCTGCAGGCCATCTGCTCCAGCCCGAGCTTTGACCCCAACCTCTTTGTGCGCGGCATCTCTGTGGCCGACTATAGCGCCCTCACCGAAGACCCCTATCGCCCGCTGGCCAACAAGACCGTGCAAGGCACCTACCCGCCGGGCTCCACATTCAAGATGGTGACGGCGCTGGCGGGACTGGAAAGCGGCGTCATTACACCGGAAGAAACCACATGGTGCCCCGGGCATCTGGAAGTCTCCGGCCGGCGGTTCCACTGCTGGAAGCGCGCGGGTCATGGGCACGTCAACCTTCTGGATTCACTGAAGAGTTCCTGTGACGTCTACTATTACGATCTGGCGATCAAGGTCGGGATCGACCGGATTTCGGAGATGGCCAACAAACTCGGCCTTGGTATTCGCCACGATATTCCGATGTCCGCAGTGGCCGCCGGACTTGCTCCGAACCGGGAATGGAAGTCCCGCACCTATGGGCAGGATTGGCTGGTTGGCGACACGGTGAATGCCTCGATCGGTCAGGGCTATATGCTTGCGTCGCCCATGCAGCTTGCGGTCATGACAGCACGGATTGCCAACGGCCGCAGTGTCACACCTCGTCTGGTGAAATCCATCAATGGTGTTGAACAACCTTCTGGCGCAGGCGAAATGATCGGCCTCACCCCCTCGTATCTGGATCACGTGCGCAAAGCCATGTACGCGGTCAGCAATGATCGCCGCGGCACCGGGTATCGGTCCCGCATCATTGCCGATGGCATGCGCATGGCGGGCAAGTCCGGCACCAGTCAGGTGCGCAACATCACCGCAGCAGAGCGCGCGACAGGGGTGATCCATAACCGGGACCTGCCATGGGAACGCCGCGACCACGCTCTGTATGTGTGTTTTGCCCCCTATGACAAACCAAAGTACGCGGTTGCGGTCGTTGTCGAACATGGTGGCGGCGGATCCTCCACAGCCGCCCCCGTGGCGCGGGATGTATTGCTGCAAGCGCTCTATGGCGGCACGCCACCGCTGGAGGCCTATCCGACCGGTGACCGCCGCAAGATCAAGGCACAGCAGGAGCGGCTCGAACGCGAGCGGATTAAACGCTCGGACGGGAAAGAGAGCGATCAGGCATGAGCTATCTTGAGTATCACGCCAAATCGACGCCCACCGGGTTTCGCAAGATCCTGTTTCTGAACTGGCCCCTTGTTCTTCTGCTGACTGCGGCCGCAAGCGTCGGTTTCCTGATGCTGTATTCCGTGGCGGGTGGATCATTCACGCCTTGGGCCGAACCTCAGGCGAAACGGTTCCTGATCGGCCTCGGGGTCATGCTGGTGGTGGCGATGGTTCCGATCTGGTTCTGGCGCAATATCTCGGTTCTGGCCTACCTGATTGCGCTGGTGCTTTTGGTTGCGGTGGAGTTTTTCGGCTCCGTCGGCATGGGCGCGCAGCGTTGGGTGGACCTCGGGCCAGTGCGTCTGCAACCGTCAGAGCTGATGAAGATCACGCTGGTGATGGTGCTTGCGGCCTATTACGACTGGCTGCCGCCGCACCGGACCTCTCGGCCACTCTTCGTCTTGCTGCCGGTTTTGATCGTGCTTGCGCCTACCTTTCTGGTGTTGAAGCAACCTGACCTCGGGACATCGATCCTGCTGCTGGCTGCCGGGGGCGGCGTGATGTTCCTCGCCGGGGTTCACTGGGCCTATTTCACCGCCGTGATCGCGGCGGCGGTCGGGCTCGTGGTGGCCGTATTCCAGAGCCGCGGCACCGACTGGCAGTTGCTCAAGGACTACCAATACAGGCGCATCGACACCTTTCTCGATCCCTCTCAGGATCCGCTGGGCGCAGGCTATCACATAACGCAATCCAAGATCGCCCTCGGGTCGGGCGGTTGGTCGGGACGTGGCTTCATGCAGGGCACCCAGTCACGCCTGAACTTTCTACCGGAAAAGCAGACCGACTTCATTTTCACCACGCTGGCAGAAGAATTCGGCTTTGTCGGCGGGGTGATGCTCCTGACCATCTATGTGATGATCATCATCTTCTGTGTGGCCACCGCGGTCTCGACCAAGGACCGGTTCTCGTCGCTGGTGACGCTGGGGATTGCGCTCAACTTCTTTTTGTTCTTTGCCGTCAACATGTCGATGGTGATGGGGCTGGCCCCGGTGGTCGGCGTACCGCTGCCGCTGGTGTCCTATGGTGGCTCCGCGATGCTGGTGCTGTTGGCTGCCTTCGGGATCGTGCAGAGCGCCAACGTCCACCGCCCACGCTAACGCAATGCCGCCCGCACAAGCGCCACCAGTGGGCTGTCCGCGTCCCGTTGCCGGTGCAGCAATCCGATGCGGCGACGCGCGCCTGACCAGGGGGTAAAATTGGCGCCGGGCGCATGTCGGGACAATCCCCGCCAGCCGGGCAGAACCGCCTGCCCGACGCCCCCCTCCACCATCTGCGCGATTGTCTCAAGCGCATCCATCTCGACCAAGACCTGCGGATCCTCCACCCGATCCGTCAGTGCCGACCAGCACAGGCTTCCGCCCCAGGCCTCACGGGAATAGACGAGGTAGGGCAACCGCGCGACCTCGCTATGGCGCGGGCGTAGCAAGCCGATGGGTTCTTCGGTCAGCAGGTCGAACTGCAGGGCTTTGGGCAGGTTGACCGGCGGCTCCACCACCACCGCCATATCGATGTCCTCTGCCTCAAGTGCCGCCAACAACCCCGGAGATGTGCCGGGGATCAGGCGCAACTCGACATCAGGCGCCTGCTCTCGCAGATGCCGCAGCAAGGGTGCGGCGCAGTCGCCCAGAGCTGTCGAAATCGCGCCGATCCGACAGCTGCCGACCAGCCCCTGCCCGCGCACATCGGCCCGCAAGTCCTGCTCTATTCTCAGCATTTCGCGCAAGCGGGGCAGCAGGTTTCGGCACGCGTGGGTGGGGCGCACCATGCGCCCTTCCCGCCGCAACAACGCCACCCCCAGATCGGTCTCCAGCGTCGTGATCCGCTGAGACAGTGCCGAGGCGGTCACGCCGACGCGCCGGGCCGCCGCTGCAAAGGAACCTTCCTCCACGATAGCCAAAAGGCTGGCGACAAATCGCGTATCCACAGCTTTCCTTACGTCTGAACATTCAAAAACAAGCTAGCACGTTGCGCCCTTGAAACGCTATGCAGACGTGACCCTAATTTCTGTCTCAGGAGCCCGCACATGAGCATCTTTCACCTCGCCTATCACGTCGACGACCTGGACGCCGCCAGCACCTTCTACTCCGAAACGCTGGGATGCCGGGCCGGGCGCAGCACCGACAGCTGGGCAGACTTCAATTTCTTCGGGCACCAGATCTCGCTGCACAAGGGCACGCCCTTCGCCACCGCCAAGACAGGCCGGGTGGGAGAGCATCTCGTGCCGATGCCGCACCTTGGCGTGATCCTGCCGCAGGACCAGTGGGAACGTCTGGCCGAGCGCCTGCATGAGGCAGGTGTCGAATTCGAGATCCCGCCCACTACACGGTTCAAGGGAGAGCCCGGCGAACAGAGCACCATGTTCTTCTACGACCCGGCCGGCAACCCGATCGAGGTCAAGGGCTTTGCCGATATGGACGGAGTCTTTGCCACATGATCAACGCCCTGTTCGCCGCCGGACCGGACCGCTGGGACACCTATGTCTCCCCCCTCAAGGCCGCTTTCGAGGGTGCTGGGCTGGAGGTCGATCTGCGGCAGGATTTCGCGCCGAAAGAGGTCGACTACATCATCTATGCGCCCAATTCCGACCTGCAGGATTTCCGCCCTTACACGCGCTGCAAGGCGGTGCTGAACCTCTGGGCCGGGGTGGAAAAGATCACCGGCAACGCGACCCTGACCCAGCCGCTGTGTCGCATGGTGGACCCGGGCCTGACCCAATCCATGGTCGAATGGGTCACCGGCCATGTGTTGCGCTATCACCTAGAGATCGACCGTTCCGTGGCGCTGCAGGACCGCTGGCTGCCCTATGTGCCGCCGCTGGCAGAAGAACGCCCGGTCACCATCCTCGGTCTGGGTGAATTGGGTCAGGCCTGCGCCACCGCCCTGACCCGGCTGGGCTTCCCGGTATCCGGTTGGTCGCGCACGGCCAAGGATCTGCCTAGCCTCAGCTGCCATCACGGCACCGACGGGCTTCGGGACGCGCTGGCTTCGGCGCAGATCGTGGTACTGCTCCTGCCGGACACACCGCAGACCGCGAACATTCTCGACAGCAACAGCCTTGGCTGGCTGCCGCAAGGGGCGCGGATCATCAACCCGGGGCGTGGCCCGTTGATCGACGATGCCGCCCTGCTGACCGCGCTGGACACTGGCCCGGTGGACCATGCCACGCTGGATGTGTTCCGGGTGGAGCCGCTGCCCGAAGATCATCCCTACTGGGCCCATCCCCGGGTCACCGTGACGCCGCATATCGCGGCGGAAACCCGCCCCCTCACCGCCTCCCGCGTGATTGCCGAGAACATGCGCCGGGGCGAAGCAGGCGAGGCCTTTCTCTATGTGGTCGACCGCGACCGCGGCTATTAAGCCATAAAAAAGGGGCGCACGACGGCGCCCCTTCTCTTCATCTTTTCATAAATACCTCCCGCCGGAGGCCGCGCCCCGACAGGGGCGCCTATTCTGCCGCCAGCCCGCGGCCCTTAAGCAGCGCCTCAACGCCCGGCAACCGGCCCCGGAAAGCGGCATAAAGCGCGGCCGCATCCTGTGAGCCGCCCTTAGACAGGATATGCGCCTCCAGCGCCTCGGCGCGTTCGGGATCGAACGCGCCACCTGCCTCCTCAAAGGCGGCAAAGGCATCGGCGTCCATCACCTCCGACCACATGTAGCTGTAATAGCCCGAGGAATAGCCGTCACCAGAGAACACATGCGCAAACTGCGGCGTGGCATGGCGCATGACGATAGCACCGGGCATGCCGATCCGCTCCAGAACCTCCGCCTGTTTGGCCATCGGATCCGCCGGGGCTGCTCCGTCGTGAAACTCCAGATCCACCAGCGCCGAGGCGACATATTCCACAGTCTGGAACCCCATATTGAAGGTCGCCGCGCCCAGCACCTTGTCCAGCATCGCCTTGGGCATCGCTGCACCGGTCTCGGCATGGGTGGCAAAGTCCTGCAGCACCTCCGGCACCTCCAGCCAGTGCTCATAAAGCTGGCTCGGCAGTTCCACAAAGTCCCGCGCCACCGAGGTGCCCGACACGCTTTCATAGGTCACATTTGACAGGATCTGGTGCAGCGCGTGGCCAAACTCGTGAAACAGCGTGCGCGCATCATCGTAGGACAACAGCGCCGGATCGCCCTTGGCGAAGTTGCAGACATTGACCACGATCGGCGTCTGCGCTTCCGGGAACTTCGCCTGCGCCCGCATCGCCGAGCACCAGGCGCCGGAGCGTTTGGAGCCGCGCGCGAAGTAATCCCCGATGAAAACCGCCAGATGCTTGCCGTCCCGGGTCACCTCCCAGGCGCGACAATCCTCGTGATAGAGAGGCACATCGAGCGGCGCGAAGTTCAGCCCGAACAGGCGGTTGGCGCAGGCAAAGGCCGCCTCGATCATCCGGTCGAGCTGCAGATAGGGTTTCAGCTCCGCCTCATCGAGGTCATGTTCGATCTTGCGGCGTTTTTCGGCGTAGTAGTGCCAGTCCCAGGGCGCCAGATCACCATTGATGCCATCCTCATGCATCATTCCCGTCAGCACCTCGGCATCCTTGTCGGCCTGCGCCTTGGCAGGGCCCCAGACGTCCATCAACAGGCCTCGCACCGCCTCCGGCGTCTTGGCCATCTCGGTTTCCAGCTTGTAGGCCGCGAAGTTTTCATAGCCCAGAAGCTTGGCGCGTTCCTCGCGCAGCGACAGGATCTCAGCGGCAATGGCGCGGTTGTCATGCTCACCACCATTTGCCCCGCGTGCGGCCCATGCGCGAAACGCCTTTTCGCGCAGGTCGCGGCGGGGTGAGAACTGCAGGAACGGTGTGACGATGGAGCGCGCCAGTGTCACCACGGGACCATCCGCGCCCTTCTCTTTTCCTGCGGCGCGCGCATTCTTGACGACGAAGTCCGGCAGTCCCTGCAGATCCGCGTCCGAGAGTTCCATGTGCCAGTCGCGCTCATCCGCCAGCAGGTTCTGGGTGAAATTGGTGCCGAGGGTCGCCAACCGGGATTTGATCTCCTGCATGCGGGTATCTTCGGCGCCCTCCAGCGCCGCGCCGCCGCGCAGGAAGCCACGATGGGTCAGCATCAGGACCCGGGCCTGCTCCTGTGTCAAATCCAGGTCTTCGCGCTGATCCCAGACCGCCTTCACCCGCGCATAAAGCGCCTTGTTGGCGGTGATGGCGGAGAAATGCGCCGCCAGTTTTGGCGAAAACTCCCGCTGCAACGCCTCGCGTTTCGGGTTGCTGTCGGCGCCAGCCACGGAGAAGAACACCGACAGGACCTGTTCCAGTGGCTGGCAAGGTGTCTCCAGGGCCTCGACCACATTGGCAAATGTCGGGGTGTCCGGGTTCTGTGCGATGGCGTCGATCTGCGCACCATGGGCGGCAAGCGCCTGCTCCAGCGCCGGGGCGAAATCGTCATCGGATATCTGGTCGAACGGCGCGATGCCGAAGGGGGTCTGCCAGTCTGCGAGCAGCGGATTTGTCATGTGAGATCTCCTTTGCGCTGACGCTAACGGCTTCGCTCCGGAGCTGCAATCTGTCCCCGTGCCGGGCCGTCAGGCCCGGCGCCCGGCCCAACCCTGCCAAGGGGGGCTTGCCCATGGGCAAGAGCACCTGCGGGGGCGGGAGCGCTCCCGCCCCCGGCGCCCAGCATCAGGAGATGCAAGGACCGTCGTTGGGCCGGGCCGCGCGCCCTGACGGGCGCGCGGCGGGCGCCAGATCGCTCTGTTGGCGCAAGATCAGCCTTTGTCCTGTTTGTTGCGCAGATGCCGCTCAAGTGCCCGTAGCCCAAGCGACAATGATATCGTCATCGCCAGATAAACCAGCGCAACCATGTTATAGGTCTCAAAATAGCGAAAATTGCTGGCGGCCGTCACCTTGCCCAGCTGGGTGATATCCAGCACGCCCAGAACCGAGACCAGCGAGGAATCCTTGACCAGCGCCACGAAGTCGTTACCCAGCGGCGGCAGGATGGTGCGTATCGCCTGCGGAAACACGATGAAGCGAAACCGTTGCCAGCCGGAGAGCCCAAGCGCTTGGGCCGCCTCTTTCTGCCCCTCTGGAACAGACAGCAGGCCAGCGCGAAAAACTTCCGCGATGAAAGCGGAATAGGCAATCATCAGTGCCAGAATGGCGCGCCATAGCAGAGGAAAGCTCCTGGTGCGGATCTCCTCCAGCCCCAGAAAACCGCCCAGCCAGTTCCGCAGATCCACCAAGGCAGGCGCCACCACAAAGGCCACGTAGAGCAGCAGCACGATGATCGGAATACCGCGCACCACCTCGACATAGAACCGGCAGGTCTGACGCACCAGCAGCCACCTGGAATCAGCCCCCAGTGCAAGCGCCATCCCCAGCGCGGAAGCGGAGAAAAAGCTGACAAGGGTGACAAAGACCGTCACACCAACCCCGCGCCAGAGCGTATTGAGGATCTGCGCATAGACCTCGCTGCGCGCAACTTCGACGCCGAGGTAGAGTGCTGTCAGCCCCACGGCGACCAGCCACCAGGGGAAATCTTCCTTGTCTTCACGCGTGCGGCGTTCGCTCATTATCTTGTCCTGTCACGACAAACCCCGGCCGAAGGCGCGGCCGGGGTGGTATTGGAAGTAGGAGGTGTCTTGGCCTATTGGCCCATCTTGTAGTCGAGGAACCACTTCTTGTTGAGCGCATCCAGCGTGCCATCGGCCTTCATCTCGGCCAGGGCGGCATTCACCGGCTCCACCAGATCGCTGCCCTTTGGGAAAATGAAGCCGAAGTCCTCGGTCCCCAAGGGATCTCCGACGATCTTCAGAGCCCCATCAGATGCAGCAACCACCCCATTGGCCGCGGTGCTGTCGGAAAGCGCCAGATCCACGTCGCCCGCCCGCAACGCCTGCAGTGACGCACCAAAGGTCTCGAACAGCTTGATGCGCGGGTTGGCTTCGTCCCCGTCAAGCACATCGTAGACAGTCACGTAGAAGGGCGTGGTGCCCGGCTGCGCCGCCGCGAGCAGGTCGTCATCGGCGGCAAAGCTGGCGGCATCCGTGAACCGATCCTCCTCGCTTGCCACGATCATGCGCATCTGCGAGGTCAGGTAGCTTTCGGAGAAATCCACCTTCTCCTTACGGTCGTCCCGAATGGTAATGCCATTCATGGCTATATCGTACTGACCTGCGGTGATCGCCGGGATCATCGCATCCCAACTGGTGTTCTCAAACTCCACAACCAGGTTGAGCCGTTCCGCGATCTCGGTGATCGCATCGTATTCCCAGCCCACAGCCTGACCCGTACCGGGCTCGATAAATTGCAGCGGCGGGTAGGTGTTCTCGGAGGCGACAAAGATTTCGCGCCCCTCAAGATCCGGCAGATCGGCGGCAAGGGCACTGGCGGCAAAGCCAGCGGTCAGCGCTGCGGCCAGGGCAAAGGTGCGAGTCATGATCAGTTTTCTCCTGTCGGGGCCGGTTTATTGTCGGTCTGTCCGCAAACGGGACAGTTCGCGCGCGATTTGAGCGCAATCCGGCGAGTTTCACCATAGAGACCATCGTAGATCAACATCTGTGAGCGCAAGAGCTCTCCGGCGCAGGTGATCTGTTTCACGGCCTCCACGGCCATCATTGCCCCCACCACCCCGGGCAACGGACCGATCACGCCTGCTTCGGCACAGCTCGGTGCGAGCCCCTCGGCAGGTGCCTCGGGAAATATGCATTGATAGCACGGCCCGCCATGGGCCGGATCAAAGACCGAAATTTGCCCTTCCCACTGGGTCAAGGCCCCCGAGATCAAAGGCTTTTGCTGTGTCACAGCGGTGCGGTTGACCAGATAGCGGGTGGCAAAGTTATCGGTTCCGTCAAGGATCAGATCATATTCCCCAAAGAGATCAGGAGCGAGTTCCTCGGTCAGTCGACGATGATAGGGGCGTATCGTGACGAACGGGTTCTGTGCCTCCATTGCGGCTTGGGCAGAGAACACCTTGGGCAAACCGATATCCTGATCGCGGTGGATCACCTGCCGTTGCAGGTTCGCATTCTCGACCGTGTCATCATCGATCACGCCAATGGTGCCAACACCTGCGGCTGCCAGATACTGCAGCGCCGGGGCACCAAGCCCCCCCGCCCCGATCACCAGTACCTTGGCGGCCTTCAGACGTTTCTGGCCAAGGCCACCCACCTCGCGCAGAACGATGTGGCGGGCGTAGCGGTCCAACTCCACCTCGCCAAATGGCCCATCGCTTGTTTCCGCTGTCGCCGCAACCGTGTCCGCTGCGTCCGCTCGCGTTCGCAACCGCTTCAGGGCCGCGGAATAAAGTGCCACCAGCGCGGCGAAACCCGCGAGGATCAGCCACAGGCCGGGCGTCCCGCCCGTGGCCTGTCGCAAGGGCGCACCGTCCGGCAAGGTCAGCTGGATCGTCAGAACTGCAACAAACAAGAGCCCCAGCAGCAGGATGCGCAGATTCCGGTCAAACCCCATCAGGCGACCGCCCCACCAGATCAGCCCGGCGAGCCCGAAGACGAGGATCATGCCGCGCCTCCCGTCCCTGTGGAGCCAAACCCACCCGCGCCACGTTCGGTTGCGTCGGAAAATGCCTCGACCACAGACAATGCCGCCCTGAGAACCGGAACGAACATCAACTGAGCGATACGCTCGCCCGGTTCGATCCGGATCGGCTCCGCCCCCACCGGGTTGCGATTCCAGGCGCTGATGAAGACCTGCCCGGTGTAGTCGGCATCGATCAGACCGACAGTGTTGCCCATCACCAACCCCTTCTTGTGCCCCAGACCAGAGCGCGGCATCACAAGCGCCGCGCAGGCGGTATCGCCCATGTAGAAAGCGAGCCCCGACGGGATCAGCACTGCGGCGTCCTGCGCCACGATCTCCATCGGCGCATCAATGCAGGCAAAGAGATCGATCGCCGCCGATCCGGAGGTCTGATAGCTGGGCATGCCCCAGTCGCGAATGCGCGGGTCGAGAATTTTCACTTCTACCGCAAAGGGCGCTTGCGTCATGAGACCATCCTTCTTGTCGTCTGTCCTGCCGATGAATTTTATGCGCAGGGGGGCGCCCCGGTTATGCCCCGGAAGCGGCATGAATTGCCACCGCAGATGTAGAGCCGCCACAGCCCAGGCCCTGAGGCCTCACGCAATGGTGACGGCGACCAACATCAGCGAGCGCGCGCGCCATCTGCAAGACTTGCCGGAGAGGTCTTGGCGTCCATCTCCCCCGCCCATTCGACTGGAGCACTCAACAGCGCCCGAGCGCGACATGTTTGAATGCAGTCAAAGAGAGATACGGAAACCCTATGATGGGGGCAGCTTTACCAATCCGCCGCATAATGCTGCGGATATCGTGGTGCTTTGTGCATATCCCACACGATCAGATGTCGAGGCCAGATCTGCCGGGCGCGCATATCGCGATGGTTGTTTCGTCACGGCAATTCTGAACAGACGCGGGCGCGATTTTCAGGGCGCCAGCGCACGCGCTGCGTCGCTCCATGACCGGGATGCTCTGGCAGCCGCAGCATAGGTACTCGTAACCGACAACAGGCCAGACGACCTAGACCACTTGGGCCGCAGGACGGCGGGCACATCAAATAGGTACAGCGCCAGCATGCGTCCAAAGCGCGGCGTTGCGCCCTTCCCCGCCGCCAAGCAAGGAAGGCACACGCAGATTGAAGACCACGCCTGCGCAATATTTTCTATGCGTTTCCGCTTAGACCAACGCGGACCCTACCCCCGGCCAAGAATACGGGTATTCGCAGCTGCCAGCAGCGTCAACGCACTGGTTCCGACTGCAAGAGCTGTGCGGCGGCGCCTCGAATGTCTTCTTCGCTGGCGGGCTTGCGTACCACCAATCCGCGCGCCGGACGGGTCGACAATTGGTCCGCCTCGTCGCCATCCGCCAGCAGAAGCACCGGGATTGCCCTAGCATTCGCCTCCGCCACGGCCTGGTCACAGAGCTGGCCGCGCAGGTTGATATCAAAAATACAAAGATCAAAGGGGTGATTTTTCATCATCTGGCATGCATCCACCTCGCTGGATGAAAGCTGCGGCGCACCAATACGATACATGCGGATCATATCGCACATCAGCTGGCCCAGAAGGTTATCGCCCTCCAGAACCAGTATATCCAGTTCATCGCTTGTCATCTTTGCACCCTGCTGGGGCAGACAGCTTTCCGATCCAGTTCAAGCGCTATGATCGCCGAAATTTCCAACTTGTCACTCTTTACCAAACTGATCTCCATACACAGGCTGTGCCGCACAACTTCGAGCAGCATGGAAACAACACATCAACGGCTGACCGAAAAAACTGCTCAGCTTGTAGTTGTTATACATCTCAGGTGGTTAACCAGCCAATGACTTTCCGTAAAAAGCAAAAACTGAATATTTAACGCTCTGCCTCTCATAACGGGAATGTGAACGTCAGAGACTTGATTATTCTTGGAAATCTCCGGTTCAACGCCCCGGTTCAGAGGTGGAAAGGGATTGAGAGATTGCCTCGGCCAAACGCTCAGCCACCTGTTCCTTGGGCATACGTGGCCAGTGTTCGGCCCCATTCTCGGATATGAGAACCACCGCATTCTCACGCCCCCCCATGATTCCGGTCTCCGGCGATACGTCATTCGCCACAATCCAATCGCAGCCTTTCCGGCTCCGTTTTGCAGTCGCATATTCAACTACATCATTGGTTTCAGCCGCAAACCCAACGACGAGCGCGGGGCGATCCTTCGTTCTGCGCGCCACCTCTCGCAAAATGTCCGGGTTCTCGGCAAACTCAAGTGTTGGAAGGCCATCTTTGGTTTTCTTCAGCTTGCGATCAGACGCGGAGGCCACGCGCCAATCGGCAACAGCCGCAGCAAAGACCCCCGCATCGGCCGGCAAGGCAGCGTCTACGGCGGCTTGCATCTCGCGCGCGGTTTGCACCGGCACCACCTCTACCCCATCCGGCGGGGGCACCGTTGCAGGGCCCGTGATGAAGACCACCTCGGCTCCCAATGCGCTCAGAGCACGGGCCACCGCCGCACCCTGCGCGCCAGAGGACCGATTGGCGATATACCGCACCGGATCTATGGGCTCATGGGTCGGGCCAGAGGTGACGATGATCCGTTTCCCCCGCAGCGGGCCAGACGCAAGACGTTCCGCGATCGCCGCAACGATTTCCTCTGGCTCTGCCAGTCGTCCGGGACCGAACTCACCGCAGGCCATACCGCCCTCGTTGGGCCCGACCATCTGGATGCCATCGGCGCGCAACTGCGCGATGTTGCGCCGGGTTGCAGGATGCTCCCACATACGCACATTCATCGCAGGCGCCAGCAGCACCGGGGTGTCCGTCGCCAACAGCAAGGTGGACGCCAGATCATTGGCGTGCCCCTGCGCCATCTTTGCCATCAGATCCGCCGTCGCCGGAGCCACAACCAGCAGATCCGCACTGCGCGATAGCTGAATATGGCCCATTTCCGCTTCGGAGGTCAGGTCAAACAGATCACGATGCACCGCGGTCCCCGCCAAGGCAGACACCGACAAGGGCGTCACGAATTCTTCGCCCGCACGGGTCAAAACCGGGGTCACCCGCGCGCCCTGATCCTGCAACCGCCGAATGAGCTCCAGCGACTTGTATGCGGCAATGCCACCGCCGATGATCAGCAGAATATGTTTACCTGACAACATGATGCGCCCTCGGTTGCTGCGTTCGCCCGACACACTACTGCGCCTGCGCAGCTGAGGGAAACGCTTTTGCGACCAGTCCTGTCGCAGCGCCTACTTGAACGCAGAACAGGGGTCTGGTCGCGCCACGACTGGCCCATCCAGAACCATGTCAAAAACGCCGTCCACCTGCCCGGCTTCCGACTGACCAAGTGCGAAAATCTCCAAATCCGGCGCCGCCTGCTGCAGGTAAACCGGCACTCCGCGATCACGCCGGACATGGCCGTTGCCGGTCACAACGACCACTGGCCCGCCAACGGCTTTAAATGCGTGCAGCGCGGCGCGCGCCAAAGTGGCATCGCGCAGTCGCTGGATGTCGACCATCGCAGGTAGCAGATTGTCCGGTAGGGCCCCACAATGCGCGGCCTGCTGCTCCGCCTCTCGCGCGCCCTGTACGTCATCGGACAATGGTGTGGACAAGCCAAAGACTGTGGCGTCCTCGCCAAAGTACGCCGCAACACCTTCCGTCATCGCGGCCCGCGCCTGGGCACGTGGCACCGCCGCCCCCCAATGCCCTGCCGTCGTAGCGGCCTCGAAGATAGGCTGATACATGGAAAAGTCTGGCCAGCCTAAGGTGCTCCATTGCAGCAGGTCGCCCAGCTCAGCTGGTGTCTGCAACGCCTCTTTGGTGAGTAGGTCGGCCTGATCGGCGGTCAGCATCTCCCAAACCACCGCGCTCGGGGCAAGGACTGCAATCAGCAGCGCCTGCCTGTCGTGGTGCGTGGGGTTGTCGTGCACCTCACCCAACAGGACGATATCCGCTCGCGCGGCTTCTGCGATGACCGGCGCAAGATCCGCCGCTGTCGCAGCCCGGACAGACATAGCAACAAGAACGACGGCAATGGCCAAGCGACCCTGCAGCATTCCTCCGCGAAACGAATGGCACATCCTCATGCGAGGAAGTTTTGAACCTCGCGCGACTGACCTTCAAGAGTCTTTTTCATCTTCTGGAAAGCCGCCGCCTCCAGCTGACGGACCCGTTCCTTCGACAAGCCCAGCTCATTGCCCAGGCTTTCCAGCGTACGCCCATCTTCGCGCAGCTTCCGCTCGCGTATGATGAAACGCTCGCGCTGGTTCAAGCCGTTCAATGCGGTAATCAACCACTCGCGCAATTGACGATTATCGTGGTCGGCCTGCACGCGCTCTGCCGCCTGCTCGCTGTCGTCTTCCAGCGCGTCGATCCACTCTCGCCCATCTTCATCTGCCGACTGCACTGCATTCAACGAGAAATCCGCGCCGGTCAGGCGACCGTCCATCATCTCCACATCTCGCAGTGGGACGCCAATTTCCTCAGCGATCATCTGCTGCAGCTTGTGGCGATCCAGTTCGACACCTTCGCTCTGCGCCTCCCGCTCCAGCTGCGCCTGCACGCGGCGCATATTGAAGAACAGCGATTTCTGCGAAGACGTGGACCCGGTGCGCACCATAGACCAGTTGCGCATCACGTAGTCCTGAATGGAGGCCTTGATCCACCAGACAGCATAGGTCGAGAACCGCACGCCGCGATCCGGATCGAACTTCTCGGCCGCTTTCATAAGGCCCAGACCGGCCTCCTGGATCAGGTCATTCATCGGCGCGCCATATCGGCGGAACTTCGACGCCATGGAGACCGCCAGACGCATGTAGGCGTTGATCAGTCGATGCAGCGCCTGCACGTCCTGTTCGTCCCGCCATGCGTAGGCCAGAGCCAACTCCGTTTCTGCATCCAGAAGCTCGGCTCTCATTGCCCGCCTTGGAAGGGGGTTTTCGGTGCTCTCGTCCAGTGCCATGTTAAACTCCCTGTTCTAAGAACTACGTTAACAACGTGTGAGGGCCGGCTTTGGTTCAAAAATAGTCTTGATGTCTGTCGTTTGAGATCCAACAACGGTGCAGATCACCAATCGGGCCATATTCGACGGCCGCTTGCAGTGCGCCTCGCGCCACGCAACATTCTTACAACTTTGAGGGTATCCACATTGTCGGGCAGAGTCACAGTTATTCTCGGCGGCGCAGCATCCGGCAAATCCGCTTTTGCTGAACAAACCTGCGTCAACACTGGGAAAAATCGCTTATACTGGGCGACTTCACAAATACTTGATGAAGAAATGCAAAAGAAGGTATCGCGTCATCTCGCGCAGCGTGGCGGCGGCTGGACCACTTTGGAAGAGCCCTTCGACGCGCGAAAGGTCCTGCCGGAAGCTCAACCCAAAGATGTATTACTGATGGATTGCGCGACGATGTGGCTGACCAATCATCTTTTGGCAGATCATGACCTTCAACAGCAAACCGAGGCGCTGCTTTCCGGTTTCGACAACTGTGCGGCGGACATTGTCGTGGTCACCAACGAGACCGGCCTTGGCATCGTGCCCGAAAACGCGCTCGCCCGCCGGTTTCGCGAGGCACAGGGGCGGCTCAACATCGCGCTCGCAGCCCGGGCGGATTGTGTGGTGATGGTCGCGGCAGGCCTGCCCATGGTGTTGAAGGGGGCGCTATGATCACCCGATTTCACATGGTGCGGCATGGCCCGACCCACGCCAAGAGCATGGTTGGCTGGTCCAATCTACCGGCCGATCTCTCTGATACCGCCGCCCTGGCCCGTTTATCCGAGGCCCTGCCGGATGACGCCGTGGTGATTTCCTCTGATCTCGACCGCGCAGTGACAACTGCCGATGCTATTCAGGGGCAGCGCTGTCGCCTGCCCCACGCGCAGGCCCTGCGTGAAATGCATTTTGGGGACTGGGAACTGCGCCGCTGGAGCGACATTGATGCAGAATCGCCCGACCAGATTCGGGCCTTCTGGGAGCAACCCGGAGATGTCGCCGCGCCCAATGGCGAGAGCTGGAATATGCTCCTGCAGCGTGTCACAACATGTTTCAACCGTCTGGCACAGACACACGCCGGGCAAGACATCGTCGTTGTCGGGCACTTTGGCCAGATCCTCTGCCAGCTGCAGCGGGCTGCGGGCATCACTGCAACAGAAGCGTTTTCGCAAAAGATTGACAACCTTTCGCTCACGCAGATCAGCCACGCGGAAACAGTTTGGCAGGTTGACGCAATAAATCAAATTTTGTGATTACTCACAGCACAAACATTAGATTTACTGATGGACCTCATCGCCCGATAGTCGGTGACATGACATATACACTCCACATCGGTGATCGCATGTATTCCAGCTGGTCTTTGCGCGGCTGGCTCATGCTCGAAAAGTTCTCTCTGCCGCATCAGGTGCAGCTGGTCGGGCTTTATTCAGGAACCATGGCACAAGACCTTGCCGATCTTGCCCCGGCGCGTCTGGTGCCCACGCTGCAACTGCCCGATGGCACCGTCGTCGGGGAGACTCTGGCCATGGGCGAAACCCTGGCCGAACGGCACCCCGATGCGGGGCTCTGGCCCGCCGACGCCACACTTCGTGCCACCGCGCGGTGGCTTTGTGCCGAGATGACCTCCGGGTTTGCGGCGCTACGCGGCGACTGCCCGATGCAACTCAGCCATATCTGGCGCGGATTTGAGCCCTCCGATGCCGTCAGAGCTGATCTGGCAAGGATCGAAACCCTGTTCGCCCACGCCCGTACCCTTTCCGGTCAAACGACCGGCCCCCTCTTCGGGAGCTACAGTCTGGCCGAGGTGTTCTATACTCCAGTCGCCGCCCGGATCATCGGCTACGACCTGCCCGTGTCAGCCGAAACCCGCGCCTATTGCACGGAACTGTTGCGCGACCCGGCGGTACTGGCCTGGCAAACAGCGGCGCAGACGGTTACCTATGATCCAGAACCCTACCTGCAGGATCTTGAGCGCGCGCCCTGGCAGCTATGAGCGATTTCGCGACCGGTTAACGGCGCATTTAACCAATCAGTAACCACGTTTCCCAATGCTGTCCTTCGAGGCTCTCAACCGAGGGACCTCGGGGGGCAGAGATGATTTCACGCGCACATACAGTTTCATTTCAGGGGGTTGAGGCCTGCCCGGTGGAGGTGCAATGCGCGGTATCTCCGGGATTGCCCGCCTTCTCTATCGTCGGCCTGCCCGACAAGGCGGTCAGCGAAGCGCGCGACCGGGTCCGCTCGGCCTTGGCGGTGATGTCGATCGCCCTGCCCTCAAAACGCATCACCATAAATCTCTCCCCTGCCGACCTGCCCAAGGAAGGCAGCCACTTTGACCTTCCCATCGCGGTGGCGTTGTTGACAGCGCTGGAGATCCTGCCGCCGGAGGCTGCGGAGGAGACACTGTCGCTTGGTGAGCTGTCTCTCGACGGCACATTGGTCGCCATCACCGGCGCCCTGCCTGCGGCCCTTGCGGCCGCAGAACAGGACCGCAGCCTGCTCTGCCCAAAGGGATCGAGCGCGGAGGCCGCATGGGTCGAGGCGACGCCGGTCATCGGGGCTGCCTCCCTGACCGAGGTGATCCGCCACTTCACCGGGAAAGGCGTCATTGCGCCTGCCACCGCAGGTGAGGTCATCGAAACCGCATCGGACAAGGATCTTTGTGATGTGAAGGGACAGCAGGTGGCGCGGCGGGCATTGGAAATCGCCGCTGCTGGCCGTCATCATCTCCTGATGAGCGGGCCGCCGGGGGCAGGGAAATCCATGCTGGCCGCGCGCCTGTCGTCCATCCTACCGCCCCTGACACCGCAGGAGGCGCTGGAAACCTCCATGATCCATTCGATCTGCGGGCTGATCGAAGCGGGTGGCGTTAGCCGCAGCCGCCCCTATCGGGCACCGCATCACACCGCCTCAATGGCCGCGATTGTCGGGGGTGGACGGCGGGCGCAACCGGGCGAGATCAGCCTGGCGCACAACGGGGTGCTGTTTCTCGACGAGCTGCCGGAGTTTGCCCGCGCGGTTCTGGAGACCCTGCGCCAGCCGCTGGAAACCGGCGATGTCATGGTGGCCCGCGCCAATGCTCACATCCGCTACCCCAGCCGTTTCATGCTGGTGGCCGCCGCAAATCCCTGCCGCTGCGGCTATATGAGCGACCCGGCGCGTGCCTGCCCAAGGGCTCCGGCCTGCGGCGTCGACTACATGGGGCGGATCTCAGGACCGATGATGGATCGTTTCGATCTGCGGATTGACGTCGAACCGGTGCCATTCGCGGATCTGGAACGCAGCCGCCCCGGCGAATGCTCGGCCTCGGTTGCCGAACGGGTGGCAAGGGCGCGCGCTGTGCAAGCCGAACGATACGCCGCATGTGACGGTGCGACGGTGAATGCGGATGCAGAGGGGCGTGTCCTCGAGGACGTCGCCAAACTGGAGACCGAAGGCCGCGCGTTGATGCTGCAGGCTTCGGATTGCTTTGGCCTCAGCGCACGCGGGTACCACCGTGTTCTGCGCGTCGCGCGCACCATTGCCGATCTCGATGGAGATGCAGGCATTGCGCGCGATCACGTCGCGGAGGCGCTTTCTTACCGTATGCCTCAATAAGATCCGCTCAAAGACAGGCCCGCGCGAAATACGAAATATCGCATAAAGAGCGACGCGCCTCGGGTATCCAGCCATCAAACAGATGCCAGACATGAGGCGCGCTCGGGTGCACCGTCTCGGTCACATCCGCCCCATGGGCGCGCAGGCGCGCAGCCATGCGACGACAGTCGTCCAGCAGGATTTCGGTCTGTCCATAATGCAGCAGGACCGGCGGGCAGTCGGGAAAATCCGCAAACAAGGGCGAAAGGCGCGGATCTTCAGCATCCTCGCCCTCGGGCAGGACATAGCCGACAAGTTCCCGAATGCGTTCTGCCGGCAGAAACGGGTCCGCATTGGCGTTTCGCGTCAGGCTCTCGCCCGTCAGGGACAGGTCGCACCAAGGCGACATCGCGAACAGGCCCGCAGGTGGCGTGCCCGCCCGGCAGAGATGCGACAAAAGCGCAATGGCCAATCCGCCGCCCGCGGAATCGCCGCCGATCACGATATCCGAAGGTGCATACCCCATCGAGACAAGGTGATCCCAGGCCGCACAAGCATCCTCATAGGCGGCTGGAAACTGATGCTCCGGCGCCAGGCGATAATCCGGGGCGCAGATCTCAAGCCCAGAGAGCAGAGACAGCCGCCCCAGCATGGCCGCATAGCTGTTCGGGCTGCCCGCGATATAGCCGCCACCGTGGAGAAACAGGATGATTTTGCCACGCGCGGGCCGCCCGACGTGAATCCGGTCGAAACCTGCGCTGTCGTGAACGTGACAGAGGTACGGCGGCGGTCGGCATCCGATGCGGGCCAGCCGCTCAAACCCTATTCGCGCCTCGATCGGCTCTTTGACATGTTGCAGCCGTGGGCGCCCCACATGCCGCAACCCACGCAACAGAACGGCAAGTTGCCAGCTCATCCGAGCCGCCCCTCGATCGCCTCCCAGACCTTTTCGGCAATATTCACGTCATCAAACCGCTCCAGTTCCTGGATGCCGGTGGGCGAGGTCACATTGATTTCGGTCAGATAGTCCCCAATCACGTCGATGCCGACAAAGATCTGGCCGCGTTCTTTGAGAAGTGGCCCGATGGCGGCGCAGATCTCAAGGTCGCGTTCGGTCAGACCGACCTTCTCGGGCCGCCCGCCCACATGCATGTTGGAACGGGTCTCGCCGGCCGCTGGCACTCGGTTGATCGCGCCCACGGGCTCGCCATCGACGAGGATCACCCGTTTGTCGCCATTGGACACATCCGGCAGGAATTTTTGCACGATCAGCGGCTCGCGGCTGAAGCCGGTGAACAGCTCATGCAGGGAGGACAGGTTGCGGTCATTGGCGTCCAGCCGGAACACGCCCGCGCCGCCATTGCCGTAAAGCGGCTTCAGGATCACATCGCCATGCTTGGCCTTGAACGCCTTGATGGTGTCCAGATCACGGGCGATGGTCGTCGGTGGTGTCAGGTCGGGAAAATCAAGAACCAGCAGTTTTTCCGGGTAGTTGCGCACCCAGAACGGGTCATTCACCACCAGCGCATCACCCTTCAGCCGGTCCAGCAGATGGGTCGCGGTAATGTAGTGCATGTCGAACGGCGGGTCCTGACGCAGCCAGACCACATCGAAGTCAGCCAGATCCACCTCGCGCAGTTCGCCGAGCGTCGCCGGGGTGCCCGCGACACGTTGCACCACCATGTCATGACCGCGCGCGGTAATGCGCCCTTCCTGATAGGCCAGCTGGTCAGGACTGTAGTAAAACAGCTCATGCCCACGGGCCTGCGCCTCTTCGGCGAGGCGGAAACTGCTGTCGGCGTTGATATCAACGCCCATGATCGGGTCCATCTGAAAGGCGATTTTCATGGCATCTGTCCCTTATTCTGTTGGACGGAACATGGCGTAGGCCAAGGCCATGTTCAATGGCTCAACCGTGACCATAGGCATTTTCGAGGATCTCCACCTCGCCGACGCCCCAGACCAGCACAACATCGAGCCGCACATCAGTCAGCTGCCCCTGTGGCTCGCCATCCAGAAAGACCGAGGCACTTGCCATCACCCGTTGCATTTGCCCTGCGGTAATCCGCGCGGCAGCCTTGTCGCGGGTGGCACTGGATTTCACCTCGGCAAAAATCACCTGTGCGCCGTTGCGCAGGATCAGGTCGATCTCACCATGAGGGCACCGCCAGCGCGTCTCGGCGAGGGTGTAGCCCCGGTCCAGATAGGCCCGGATCGCGACGTCTTCAGCGGCAGCCCCGGCGATATGGGCCCGGCGTCCGCGCTCGCTGCCGCCCTGCCCCATCGGCTCAATCCTCGCGCGCGATCTGCAGCGCCTGCTGGTAGATCTTGCGCCGGGGTTCGCCATGCGCCTCGGAGACAATCGCGGCGGCATCCTTGACGGAGTTGTCTTTAAGCGCCGCGCGCAAGTCCGCCTCCAGATCCGCATCGCTGCTGGCAGCCGCGCGCTGGCGGTCCACCAAGACCACGATCTCGCCCTTGACTGGCGCCTCGGCCAGCCCGGCAGCCAGCACCGACAGCGATCCGCGGCGGACCTCCTCGAACTTCTTGGTCAGCTCACGACACATGGCCGCCTCACGGTCCCCAAGAACCTCGGCCATATCCGCAAGCGAGGCGGCAACCCGTTTGGGCGATTCGTAAAACACTAGCGTTCCGGGAATATTTGCGACTTCTTCCAGACGCTTGCGGCGCGCCCCAGACGCATTGGGCAGGAAGCCGGAAAAATAGAACGCATCCGTCGGCAGCCCCGCCAGCGTCAGCGCGCAAAGGGCCGCAGAGGCGCCCGGCGCAGCCGTCACAAGATGCCCCGCAAGTGCGGCTTCCCGGCTGAGATCATAGCCGGGATCAGCGATCATCGGCATGCCCGCTTCCGATGCGTAAGCGATCGATTTTCCCGCTGCCAGATCCGCGAGCAATCGCGCCCGCGCGCCCGCGCTGGAGTGATCATGGTAGGCCACGACGGGGCGATCGCCCAATGGAACCCCGTGTATCTCCAACAGCTTACGCATAGATCGCGTATCTTCCGCGGCGATTATGTCGGCCGATGCCAACACATCCAGCGCACGCAGGGTGATGTCTCGGGCGGTGCCGATGGGGGTCGCGACGAAGTATAACCCCGGCGACAAACTGACGATCTTGTGATTCACGCTGGACCCGCTTTTCTGGTCGTCTATGATTGCTCCGAACCAATACGGGTGCGCGATGCATAACGCCGCAGCCCGGAATAGGGAGTTTATGCGCTTTATGTTTGCTGTTTTCAATCGGGCTCGCAAGATTGTCCTGACCGCCACCGCCGTTGCCGCGACCGCTCTCGTGGCTGCCTGTGATCCGGGCGCAATTTCCGGAGGTGGGCCCACCATCAACACCTCCAAGCCCGTACCGGTGGCGCTTCTGGTGCCGCGCGGCTCTGCCCAACACGGTGACGGTGTTCTTGCGCAAAGCCTGGAAAACGCCGCCCGCCTTGCCATTGCTGATCTGAACGGCGTGAAGGTGGATTTGCGGGTCTATGACACCGCTGGCAATCCACAGACCACGGCCAATGTCGCCGCACAGGCGGTCAACGACGGCGCGCGCATCATTCTTGGCCCGGTCTATGCGGAGGCCGCGAATGCTGCCGGTATCGCGGCAGCCAAACGCGGCGTGAACGTGCTTGCATTCTCCAACAACCCCTCCATTGCCGGTGGCAATGTCTTTGTGATGGGGGCCACGTTCGACAATACCGCAAGCCGCTTGACCCAATATGCAAAACGCCAGGGCAAAAGCACCATGGTTGTGGTCTCGGGCAACAATGCTGCGGGCCAGGCCGGACGTGCCGCGATCCAACAGGCCGCAGTGCAGAGCGGCATGACCATTGCAGGCAATGTCAGCTATGATCTGTCGCAGCAGGGCGTGATCAATGCGATCCCGACCATCAGTCAGAACGTGCGCCAGTCGAATGCGGATGTGATGTTGATGACGGCCACAACTGCCGGTGCGCTGCCGCTTCTGACACAGCTTCTGCCCGAAGCCGGGGTAAAGACCACCGATGTACAATACATGGGCCTGACCCGCTGGGATATTCCGGCGCAGACACTCGAGCTGCCCGGCGTTCAAAACGGCTGGTTCGCGCTGCCTGACCCGCAGAAATCTGCGGCCTTCCGTGCCCGTTACCAATCCACCTATGGCGCCGCGCCGCATCCGATCGGTGGTCTGGCCTATGATGGCATCGCCGCAATCGGCGCATTGGTCAGCGCTGGAAACTCCGGCGCGCTGACCGGCGCCGCCCTGACACAGCCCGCCGGGTTCCAAGGCACAGGCGGCATTTTCCGTCTCCGCCCGGATGGTACCAACGAGCGCGGCCTCGCCATTGCAACGATTCAGGACAAGAAAGTCGTCATCATTGACCCAGCGCCCCGCAGCTTCCCAGGAGCCGGTTCCTGAACCGGCAGACGCTCACGCAAAAACCCATCCCGAACCTCTGGGGTCGCTCATCTGCGACCCCAGCATGATTTTTGACACTGATGCCATCCGGTTTCGGGTCATGGAGCTCTCTCAGGATCTTCAGGGGGCGGAGTTTCGCGCCGCCGTCGTGGCACTGCTGCGCGAGGCCAACAAGGCCGGCCGCAGCGCCATTGCCGATGCTTTTGAGCTGCAGCCGTTCGCCGCGCGCGAGCTGGCACGCTCCTACACCTATCTGACCGACGGGCTTGTCACCACGGCGCTGATGGCGGCCAACGATGTGCTGCACCCGATTGCCACGCCCACCACCGGCGAGCGGATCGCCGTATTTGCGGTCGGGGGCTATGGCCGCGGTGAGATGGCGCCCTTCTCCGATGTCGATCTGCTGTTCCTGACCCCCTACAAGATCACCGCATGGGCGGAGAGCGTGATTGAATCCATGCTCTATATCCTGTGGGATCTGCGCCTGAAGGTCGGACATTCCAGCCGCACCATCAAAGACTGCATCCGCCTTGGCTCTGAGGATTTCACCATCCGCACTGCCATGCTGGAGCATCGGTTTCTGGCAGGGCATGGCCCCCTCGCAACAGAGCTCGAAGACCGCCTGGCCAAGGATCTATTTGCCAAGGACGCCGCCGAATTCATCGATGCCAAGCTGGCTGAACGCGACGCCCGCCACCTGAAGCAGGGCGAGCGCTACATGGTGGAGCCCAATGTCAAAGAGGGCAAAGGCGGCCTGCGCGACCTTCAATCACTGTTCTGGATCGCCAAATATCTCTACAAGGTGCAGGATGTGGCCGAACTGGTGCCACTGGGCCTGTTCCGCCCGGATGAGTTTGATTTCTTCGCCAAGGCCGAAAATTTCCTCTGGGCGGTGCGCGCGCATCTGCACCTGAGTGCAGGCCGCGCCACCGAAAAGCTGACGTTCGACGTGCAGGTGCAGATTGCGGAACGCATGGGCTACCAGGACACCTCGGGACGTCGCGCGGTTGAAGTCTTCATGCAAGACTATTTCCGTCACGCCACGCAGGTCGGCGATGTGACCCGCATTCTCTTGTCCAAACTCGAAGACAGCCAGCTCAAGAGCGAGCCACTTCTGGAGCGCATTTTTCGGCGCAAACCGCGTATCAAGCCCGGCTACAAGATCACCCACAACCGCCTGGAAATCTCGGAGCCAGAAACGTTCCTGAGCAACAAGCTGAACCTTCTGCGCATGTTCGAAGAGGCCCTGCGCACGGGCCTGCTGCTCCATCCGGACAGTATGCGGCTGGTGCGTGGCAATCTCGACCTGATCGACGACGAGATGCGCAACACCCCGGATGCGCAGCGGATTTTCCTGGACCTACTGCTCAAGCACGGTAATCCTGAACGCGTGCTGCGACGGATGAACGAGCTGGGCGTATTGTCGGCCTTCATCCCCGAATTTGAGCCGATCGTGGCGATGATGCAGTTCAACATGTATCATTCCTACACGGTGGACGAGCACACCATTCAGGTGATCTCCAACTTCTCCGCCATTGAGCGTGGTGAGCTGGAAGACGAGCTGCCCCTGTCCTCCTCCCTCATCAAGAAGGGAGTGAACCGCAAGGTCCTGATTATCGCGATGCTGCTGCATGACATCGGCAAGGGACGGCAACAGGATCACTCCATCCTCGGCGCACAAATCGCCCGCAAGGTGGCGCCCCGCCTTGGCCTCAGCAAGTCCGAATCCGAGACGGTTGAATGGCTGGTGCGGTATCACCTGTTGATGTCGGACATGGCGCAGAAACGCGATATCGCCGACCCCCGCACCGTGCGCGACTTTGCCAAGGCCGTACAAACCGTGAAGCGGCTTGATCTGCTGCTGCTGCTGACGGTCTGCGATATTCGCGGCGTGGGTCCGGGCACCTGGAACAACTGGAAAGCGGTGCTCTTGCGCGCGCTTTACAACCAGACCCGGGATGCCATGGAAAACGGGCTGGAGGCCTTCAACCGCGAACATCGCGGTACCGAGGCCAAAAAGCGCCTGCGCAAGGCCCTGCCCGACTGGGGGAAATCCGCCGTCAAACGCGAAACCGCACGCCACTATCCGCCCTACTGGCAGGGGCTGCATGTCACCGCACATGTGGATTTTGCCGAGATGCTGCGCGAGATCGACGTGCTGGATGATCCATCCGCCATGCTGGTGCGGCTGCACCCTGACGAGGACCGCGACGCCACCCGCGCCTGTTTCGTGATGCCGGACCATCCGGGCATCTTTGCCCGTATCGCGGGCGCTCTGGCGCTGGTGGGGGCCAATGTGGTCGATGCGCGCAGTTACACCACCAAGGACGGGTTTGTCACCGACGCGTTCTGGGTGCAGGACGACGATGGCCACCCGTTCGAGGCCTCTCGCCTGCCGCGCCTGCGTAGCATGATTGAAAAGACCCTGCATGGCGAGGTGATCGCGCGCGAGGCCCTGAAGTCACGCGACAAGATCAAGAAACGCGAGCGTGCGTTTCGAGTGCCGACCCATATCACCTTCGACAATGACGGCTCCGAAATCTACACCATCATCGAGGTGGACACCCGCGACCGTCCCGGCCTGCTTTATGATCTGGCTCGCGCCCTGGCGAGCGCCAACGTCTATATCGCAAATGCGGTCATCGCGACATACGGTGAACAGGTAGTGGATAGCTTCTACGTGAAGGACATGTTCGGGTTGAAATATCACTCTGCTACGAAGCAGCAGTCGCTGGAGAAGAAAATCCGCCAGGCCATCATCGACGGTGCAAAGCGGGCCGACACATGAAGCCGATCAAATTGCTGTCCGGCTTCATGACGGTCGGGTTCTGGACCTTGGCCAGTCGTATTCTGGGGTTCGTCCGCGAGATCCTGATCGCCGCCTATATCGGGCCGGGTCCGGTTGGGGATGCGTTCTATGCCGCATTCCGGCTGCCCAACATGTTCCGCCGCTTCTTTGCCGAAGGCGCCTTCAACGCTGCCTTCGTGCCGATGTTTGCCAAACGCTGGGAGGCCGAAGATAACCCGCAGGGGTTTGCGCAGGAGGCCTTCAACCTGTTGGCGGTTGCGGTTCTGGGTCTGTCCGGCCTCGGCATGGTGTTCATGCCCGCACTGGTCTGGGCCACTGCGGGCGGTTTTGTCGGCGACGCGCGCTTTGACCTTGCGGTTGGATTTGGCCGTGTGGTCTTTCCCTACATCCTGTGCATGTCGCTGGCGGCGCTATTCTCTGGCGTTCTGAATGCAACGGGCCGCTTTGCGGCGGCAGCGGCGGCGCCTGTGCTGCTGAACATCTTCACCTGTGCCGCGATGATCGCAGGTGCGGTGCTGGGTCAGGACGTGGTGGACTGGCTGATCTGGGTCATACCGCTGGCCGGTGTGGCGCAGCTGGCGCTGGTCTGGATCGCAGCCGGTCGCGCCGGGATCACGTTGCGCCCCGGCCTGCCCCGACTGACGCCGGACATGAAACAGCTGGTGAAGGTCGCCCTTCCCGCAGCGCTGGCCATGGGGGTCACCCAGGTCAACCTGGTGGTAGGCCAAATCGTGGCCTCCGGGTACGACAGCGCTGTATCCTGGCTGTCGCTTGCGGATCGCCTGTATCAACTGCCTCTTGGTGTGGTCGGCATTGCCGTCGGCATTGTGCTGCTGCCCGACCTCGCCCGCCGTCTGCGCGCGGGGGATGATCGCGGCGCACAGGACGCCCTGTCGCGTGCGGGAGAATTCTCCCTGCTGCTGACGGTCCCCTCTGCGGTGGCCTTTATCGCCATACCACTGCCGCTGGTCTCCGTCCTTTATGAACGCGGCGCAACCGGGCCGGACGACGTTGCGGCCATTGCACTTGCGGTTGCGGTCTATGGCGTCGGTCTGCCTGCTTTTGTGCTGCAGAAGGTGTTGCAGCCGCTGTATTTCGCGCGCGAGGACACCCGTAGCCCATTCCGCTACGCGCTGATGGCGATGGTGGTGAATGCGGCGCTGGCGCTTGGGCTGCAGCCCTTGTTTGGCTGGCTGTCACCGGCTGTGGCCGCGACCGTTGCCGGCTGGATCATGGTTCTCCAACTGTGGCTTGGGGCACGGAGCATGGGGGACGCCGCCCAATTCGACACCCGGTTCAAACGCCGCAGCCTGCGTATCTTCCTTGCCTCTGTGGCGATGGGGCTGGTGCTGATCCTCGCCGCCAACGCGCTCGCCCCTGCGCTTGCGATGGGATACTGGCGCTACCTTGCGCTGCTTGCCCTGATCGTGATCGGGGCCGTGACCTACTTTGGGATTGGGCAGATCATCGGCGCACTGCGCCTGTCGGATTTCAAATCCGCACTGCGTCGCGGCAGGGCATAGTCATTGCGCCCGTCAGGGAGGTTGCATCTTTGCAAGCGCAACCTCCCACTCCGGCACAGCTGCTCAGCGCTGCTGACGCAATTTCTGCAGGATCCGTGCCCACCCGCCGGGCACCAGGAAAAACGACATCGTGAACCCCGTGACAAACCCCGCCAGATCGGCCACCCATTCCGGGCTGCCACCAAAGATCAGCCCGAACAGCAGTTGGATACCCATCAGGAAGGCGATCAGGGAAAAGGCCCGGTACTGCTGTGCCCCCACGGTCGCGAGCGACAGCCACAACAGATGGGTAAAGCCACCAATCAGCCCGTAGACCGCTGGAAAGCCGCCGATCAGCGCGACCTGACCACCGACAAACACCGCATAGGCCAGCGCACCACCGATTGCAGAGCCGAGGAAGATCAGCACCACGGCGATCTCCCCCATCGCCTCGCCCACCATCTTGCCCATGGCCAGCAGGAAGACGCAGACAAAGATCGTCTGGGTAAAGGCCCCATGCACAAAAGCGTAGGTCACAAAGCGCTTTAGCAGATCAAAGGGCCAGGTGCCGCTGTCCCACATCCACCAGAAATATTCCGCTCCAAAGCTGTATTCCTGAAGCGCACTGAGACGCCAGCCCACCGCCTCCGGCCCGCCGATCAAACCGCGCGCGCCAAGCGAAAACACCACCTCGATCCCGAGGATCACAAGCACGAGCGCCACCACCACCGGCGGCAATGCATTGAACGGGGATTGGTTCTGATCTTGCATGTTGTCCTGCTCTCCGGCGCCTCTACCCGCTCTATGCCGGGCTACGCCTGTTGACGATACTCTGCGCCATGGGTAAGCGACGATGGTGCATAATTCCAGACGGGAGTTTTCGACCATGAGCGAAACCAGCTTCACTCCGCGTGTCTTTTCAGGCATCCAGCCTTCGGGCAATCTGCATCTGGGGAATTACCTCGGTGCCCTGAAGCGGTTTGTCGACTGGCAAGCGCGCGATGTGGAGTCCATCTACTGCATGGTCGACCTGCATGCGATCACCGTCTGGCAGGACCCGACTGACCTGAAGAAAGCCACCCGCGAGCTCTGCGCCGGGTTCATTGCCGCCGGGCTTGATCCAGAAAAATCCATTCTGATCAACCAAAGCCAGGTGCCCGAGCATGCGCAACTGGCCTGGATCTTCAACTGTGTCGCCCGCATGGGCTGGATGCAGCGGATGACCCAGTGGAAGGACAAGGCAGGCAAGAACCAGCAGAACGCTTCGCTGGGTCTTCTCGCCTATCCGTCGCTGATGGCCGCGGACATCCTGATCTACCACGCCACCCATGTGCCTGTGGGCGAGGATCAGAAACAGCACCTTGAACTGACGCGCGACATCGCGACCAAGTTCAACCACGACTACGGTGTTGATTTCTTCCCGCTGACCGAGCCGGTGATCGAGGGTGCGGCCACCCGGGTGATGAGCCTGCGCGATGGTTCCAAGAAGATGTCGAAATCCGATGTCTCGGATGCCAGCCGCATCAACCTGACCGATGATGCCGACACCATCGCCAAGAAGATCCGCAAGGCCAAGACCGACCCGGAGGCGCTGCCCTCCGAGGCCGAGGGGCTAGAGGATCGCCCGGAGGCCCGCAACCTGGTCAACATCTACGCGGCCATGTCCGGCCAGTCGGTGGATCAGGTGCTGGCGGACGTGGGCGGCCGGCAGTTCTCGGAATTCAAGCCGATGCTGGCGGATCTGGCCGTTGAGAAAATGTCGCCGATCACCACCGAAATGGCCCGGTTGATGGAAAATCAGGACGAGATCGACAAGATCCTCGCACGCGGCTCCGAGCGCGCCCGCGAGATCACTGCGCCGATCCTGCGCAAGACCTACGACATCGTCGGGCTGGTGGCCCCGGTCGAGATCTGACCAGATCAACAGCTCCTGCTTCGACATGCCAAGGGCCGTCTCCAGAGGCGGCCCTTACGTCTGCGTGATGTGTCGAATGCTGCGGAAGAGCGTTTCGAACCAGACCATCGCTGCGTACGCCCGCATGTTTCATTCAAGAGCCGTGGCTGGCGGACCTCTAAGGCTGCCACGTGTAGTAGTTATCGAGGTCGTCGGACTTCTCCAGCACGAAGCCGCACGAAAGGTAGAAGTCATTCGCCGGGCTACCGCGAAGCGCCAGGAGCCGCAAAGGCAGCGCCATCTCTCGTGCCTGATCCTGAACCGACCAAACGATATTGCGTCCCAGACCGCGGCCCTGATGCGTGGGATGGATATAAACGTGGTCGAGGTAAAGATGATCGGGGCGTATCCGCACGACATAGAAACCAACTAGATCCTCCCCATCTCGAACGATCTGGGTATCACGAGGGTCGTATGTTTCGAGAAAGCGCTTGCGTGCACGGTCGGGATCAAACCGTCCAACGGCTTCGAGGCTCGGTCTCATTGCCACCACACGGATCGCCGCAAGACTAGATGCATCATCATTTGTCGCGCTTGAAATGGAAATGTCATGCATGCTCGGATGATGCTATGGATAGGTAGGTTTCTCAAGCCATTTAGCTGCAACCGCCTCTCCTACCACAGTGCAATATCCATCACATTGGGCTCGCTGCGCCCCTCGCCGTATGAGTGATGAACGGCAGCGACATGTCGGTCGCGGGAGAACTGGGCCAGCGATGCGACAGGAAAGCCTGGTTGGTCTGGCATTCTGCAGGATGCAACTTTTGTCCGACTTCTGCGTTTCACAACCACAGTTACGTGCTGACACAGGAAAGGACGCGCGATGAAACCGGAATTTTTCAAATCGGCCACCGCATTGGCCGTGATCGCCTCGCTGGCGGCCCCGATGCCGGGTGTGGCTCAGGTTGAAGGCGCGGCGACGTTCGATCTCAGCCAGATGAGCGAGACCGAGATTGCCGCGCTGGTAGAGCGCTGCCGCGAAAGTGCCGGGCAGGATACGCAGGCCGAAGGGGACGATCCCATTGCCCAATTCTGCACGCAGTATGGTGAGGGCGCCTTTGATGCAGCGCTGCCCGTTGAGCTGCAATCAGGGTCTGTTCTTTCCGCACTCGCCCCTGATGGCGAAGACGTAGGCGGTCTTGAACAGGCTCTAGAGGACACCGCGCAGGCCGAAGCAGAGGCTGAGGCGCCAGCGGAAGCCGAGGTGCAAGAAGAACCTCAGGAAGAAGCCGCTGCCGCTGAATCCGAAGCGACCGCCGATCCTGACGAGACAGCAGAAAATGCTGCCGTCGCCGAGACGTCAGAGGCCGCTGAAGCGGAGCAACCTGCCGAGGTCGAGCAATCGGAGGATACTGCTCCTGAGGTTGAGGCGACTGCAGAGACAGAGGCTGCAACAGATGAAACCGCTGAGGCCCTAGCGGAGGACCTTGCAACACAAAACGCGGACGTCACCGCTGAGGCTGAGGCTGAGGCTGAGGCTGAGGCTGAGGCTGAGGCTGAGGCTGAGGCTGAGGCTGAGGCTGAGGCTGAGGCTGAGGCTGAGGCTGAGGCTGAGGCTGAGGCTGAGGCTGAGGCTGAAATTGCCGAGGACCAGCCCGTAGACAACCCCGAAGTGACAGAACGCGACAGCCAGCAACAGGCCGACGCGCTTGCAGAATCCGACACCGAGACCGCCGCGGCAGCAGCGGCTGCCTCTGACGGCAGCGAGACCGATGCAGAGGTGATCGAGGAAACCGTCACCGAAGACACCGCGCGCAGCTCTGACGAGGAGTTCGACACCAAGGTCAACGAGACCGCCTCTGCCGCCGTCGCGCCACAGGCCCCGGCGGCGGAACAGGACGATGACGATGGTCTCTCCAAGCTGGAAAAGGCTGCCCTGCTGGGGTTGGGTGCCCTTGCCGTTGGTCAATTGCTGAAATCCGGCGAAACGGTGGTTTCAAATAGCGGGGACCGCGCCGTGGTCGAACAGGACGGCCAGTATCGCATTATCAAGAACGACGATGCGCTGCTGCGTCAGCCCGGCTCCAACGTGAAGACCTACCAGTTCAAAGATGGCTCCACCCGCACCGTGGTGACCCGTGAGGATGGCGTCGAGGTCGAGACCATCCGCGCAGCCGACGGTCGCGTGTTGCGCCGCAGCAAAGCCCTGCCCGATGGCCGCACCGTGGTGCTGTTCGACGACACCCAGGAGGCCGAAAAGGTGGTGGTAAACGACCTGCCTACGGCGGCACCTCGACGCAACGCCGTCGCGAGTGATGGCAGTATTTCACCCGAAGATCTGGCCGCAGCCCTTGCTGCACAGCAGCCCGAAGGCATCAACCGGCGCTTTTCCCTCGCGCAGGTGCGCAGCATCGACGCGGTGCGCCGCCTGGTGCCTGAAATCAACGTCGAGAAGGTGACCTTCGAGACCGGCTCCTCGGTGATCCGCCCGGAACAGGCCGAAGAGCTGACAGACCTGGGCAATGCTCTGCGCCAGATGGTGGAACGGACCCCGACCGAAGTTTTCCTGATCGAGGGCCACACCGATGCGGTGGGGGCGGCGACCTACAACCTCGCGCTGTCGGATCGTAGGGCGGAGACCGTGGCGCTGGCGCTGACCGAGTATTTCGACGTGCCGCCGGAGAACATGGTCATTCAGGGCTATGGCGAAAGTGACCTCGCGGTGCCGGTACTGGACGCCGAACGGGCCAATCGTCGCGTCACCGTCCGCCGGATCACACCGCTGCTGGCATCACGGCAGTAAGCCCTGACGACCAGACCCGAAAACGATTTGCCCCGGCACTGCGCCGGGGCTTTTTTGTTGCAACACCTGTTCCGCTTCAAACGCGTTCGCATAGAGGTCGACAAAAAAACAGCCGCTCCAGTCGGAGCGGCTGCTGTCATGTGGTCTTGGTCCAGACAGGTTACGGGCAAGCGGCCTTGTAGGTCTGACCGGCACTGTTGCGATAGGTGCACTGACGCGGTGCGTTTGCGCCAACCTGAGCACCAACGGCGCCGCCAATGAGCGTCGCGGCGGTTTTGCCGCTGCCGGAGCCGACTTGGTTGCCGACCGCCGCACCCGCCAGCGCGCCGGTGACGGCATTGATGTCCTGATTGTCGGAGCACCCCGCCACAAAGACACTTGCTGCAAACAGCGCCGCAATGACGCCAGTAGTCTTCGACATATTCCCATCTCCTCTCTGATGACCGGATCAGGCAGGAGGGGAAAAGCGCAAAGCGATTGCCCTGTCGCGCCGCCCGGTCGCTGCACCGGTCAAGGTGTTTCGTCTACACATGAACGTAGTGCGCGCCGGAATGTTCCCAAGATTTTAGACAATCGGCTCAGCGACTACAGCAAAGATCTGCCGAAGCCCGGCGCGCTGGCCGGTTACAGCCCCGCCACCCCTTCAAGCGTCAGCCGCGCCACAAGATCGGCATAGCCCTTGCGGTCCTCGGTATCGGCCCCGGCGTTCCACATGTAGTGCCAGTTCAACATGCCAAAGACCGACATGGTGACTGCGCGCAGCTTGCCCTTGTCAGTCCCCAGCGTGTCGGGTGCAGCGTCCCGAATGGCCGTGCTCATGCATTTCACCATTTCACGCTGATAGGCGCGCAAATGCTCCTGCTGCGCCTCCGGCAGCGCCGACATCGCGTTGAGCTGTACCTTGTGCTCGTGATCCGCGCCCTCATAGGCCAGCAGCACCTCGGTCAGGATACACCGCAACCGCGCCACCGGATCGAGCCCGTCCAGATCCAGCCCGCAGACCCGGTCCCGCAGGCCGCTCAGGTAGTTGTCCAGAAGGTCGAACAGCAGCGCGTCCTTGCCTTCGTAATAGTGGTAGATATTCGCCTTCGAGATCCCGCAAGCCCTTGCGATCTGGGTCATCGAGGCCCGGTCATAGCCCTCCTCGGCGAACAGCCGCGCTGAGGCCGACAGTATCTGAGCGCGCTTCTGGTCGTGGTCTTTGGCAATGGTCCGGGCCACGGGAGCTTATCCTTTCACGCGGTTGTCGACGACGCGGCGCGCCTTGCCTTGCGAACGTTCGACGCTGCCGGGATCGCCGACCAGAATCTCTGCCGAGATGCCCACGATATCCTTGATCCGCTTGGCCAGCTGCGCGGTGCAGGTGGCGCGCTGTTCAGGCGCGGTGGCCGCTGGCAAGACCTCAACATGGATGCGCATCGCGTCCATTCGCCCCTTGCTGACCAGCTCGATCTGGTAATAGGGCGCAAGCGCCTCCACCGTCAGCATCTGTTCCTCGATCTGGCTGGGGAAGACATTGACGCCGCGCAGGATGATCATGTCATCCGACCGTCCGGTGATTTTCGCCATCCGCCGCATGGAGCGCGCAGTGCCCGGCAGCAGGCGTGTCAGGTCACGGGTGCGGTAGCGCACCATCGGCAGGCCTTCCTTGGTGAGCGTGGTAAAAACCAGCTCGCCCAACTCGCCATCGGGCAGCACCGCGCCGGTTTCGGGATCGATGATTTCCGGCAGGAAGTGATCCTCCCAGATGACTGGCCCGTCCTTGGTCTCCACACATTCATTGGCAACGCCCGGCCCCATGATTTCCGAGAGGCCGTAGATATCGACCGCATGCATATCAAACGCCGCCTCGACCTCGCGGCGCATCGCATCGGTCCAGGGTTCCGCGCCAAAGACGCCAACCTTCAGCGAAGAGCTGCGCGGGTCGATCCCCATGCGGTGATATTGCTCCAGGATGTTGAGCATATAGGACGGCGTCACCATGATGCCGTCGGGCCGGAAATCCTCGATCAGCGTCACTTGCTTTTCGGTCTGGCCGCCCGACATCGGCACCACCGTGGCACCCAGACGTTCGATCCCGTAGTGGGCACCGAGGCCGCCAGTAAACAGCCCATAGCCATAGGCGTTATGCACCATATCACCGCGCCGCAGGCCGGACGCACGCAAGGACCGCGCCAGAAGGTCCGCCCAGGTGTCGATGTCCTTTTGCGTGTAACCCACCACCGTCGGCTTGCCCGTGGTGCCAGAGGACGCATGCAACCGGAGGATCTGCTCGCGCGGGACAGCAAACATGCCGAATGGATAGGCATCGCGCAGATCGCCCTTGGTGGTGAAGGGGAACTTCGCCAGATCGGACAGCTCCTGCAGGTCGTCCGGATGCACGCCGGCCGCATCGAACCGCGCTTTGTACATTGCCACATTGTCGTAGGCATGGCGCAACGACCATTTCAGACGCTGCAGTTGCAGGCTGCGGATCTCGTCGATGGACGCGATCTCGATCGGGTCCAGCTCGGCCCGGTTGGGTGTCAAATCACGCATAGGTATCCTCCAACGTCCCTTGATCTTCTGCGGCTCAGTCCTGAGCCACCGGGGGAGCTGTCTCCTCAAACAGCTGCCCCTTGATTGCGCGAGAACAGCCGCGCATTTCCGCGATCAGCTGCCCGTCCTGATTTTTGACGCTCACGTCATAGAGCCCGCTGCGCCCGGCCAGCGAGACTTCGCGAGCCTCGGCCAGCAGCCGGTCGCCTTTGCGCCCCGGCGCGACAAAACTGATCATGTTGTGCTGCGCCACCGTCGCCTGATTGCGGCTGTTGCATGCAAAGGCAAAGGCGCTGTCAGCGAGCATGAAAATCACACCGCCATGGCAGATCCCATGGCCGTTGCAGTGATGCGCCTCGACGGTCAGCGCCAGCGCGGCACTGCCCTCATCGACGCGCTCAATGCCCATACCGGCCCATTTGGACGCCTGATCGTCGGCCCACATGGCAGCGGCGGATTTCTCGGCGCGGGTCTTTGCCGTCATGGTCATGCGCTATTCTCCGCGGAACGCTGGCTGGCGTTTTTCCAGAAATGCCCGCACGCCTTCGGCGTAATCCGCGCTCTCGCCACAGGTCTTCATCGCATCCGCCTCGCGCTCCAGCTGCTCGGCCAGCGTATAGGCCCCCGAGGTCTGGATCAGCGATTTGGTCAGGCCCAGCCCCAGCGTCGGCCCATCGGCGAGCTTGGCCGTCAGGGCGCGCGCCTCATTCATCAGCACATCATCGGCGACGCATTTCCAGATCAGCCCCCAATCAGCGGCTTGCTCGGCGCTCAGGGGCTCTCCGGTCAGCGCCAACGCCTTGGCGCGGGCCTCGCCCAACAGGCGCGGCAGGTGGTAGCTGCCGGCGGTGTCGGGGATCAGCCCGACCTTGGCAAAGGACTGGATGAACTTCGCGCTCTGGCTCGCCAGCACGATGTCTGCGGCCAACGACAGGTTTGCCCCGGCCCCTGCCGCCACGCCGTTCACCGCGCAGACCACCGGAAACTCCAACGCGCGGATCAAATTCACCAGCGGCGCATAAAACGTGCGCACCGTATAGCCCAGATCTACCGGGCCACCCGCCGCATCCGGGTCGCGCGCTGACAGATCCTGCCCCGCGCAAAATCCCCGCCCCGCGCCCGTCAGCAAAAGCGCCCGCTTGCCAGAATCGCGCGCCTCTTCCAGTGCGGCACGCAGGGCCAGATGCATCTCGTCGTTAAACGCATTTAACCGATCCGGACGGTTCAGCGTAATCTCGCACCACGTCCCGTGATCCTGCGTCAGAATGCTCTGCTCCATGATGCCTCCCCTTGCACACGGCGGGCGACCTTGAGCCCAATTGGGAAAAGACTTGCATAAACCGACCGGACGGTCAATATTTCTCATCAGGAAAATGCGCCGCCCCGAAATCGGGCGCTGGCACTGCATTTGCACAACAGACTTCAGGGAGACGCAGCCTATGTGCCCGAAAGATGTGGCGAGCTTTGCCGCCGGAGAATGGATCCAGCCCGACAACAGCGCACGCGAGATTGCCTCTGCCATCACCGGCGAGGTGATCGCCCGCGCCGGCAATGCCACGCTCGATGTGCAAGCGATGCTCGACTATGCCCGCGACATCGGTGGGCCCGGCCTGCGCGCCATGACCTTCCATGACCGCGCCCGCATGCTGAAGGCGCTGGCGCAGCATCTCGATGCCCACAAACAGGACCTGTATGATCTGAGCTTTGACACCGGCGCGACGCAGAAGGATCACCTGATCGACGTGGACGGCGGTATCGGAACGACGTTTGTATTCGCCTCCAAGGGGCGGCGCGAGATGCCCGACAGCACGGTCTACACCGACGGCGCGGTCGAGCAACTATCGCGCCACGGTACCTTTATGGGCCAGCACATCTGCACCTCGCTGCCCGGTGTTGCGGTACATATCAACGCCTTCAACTTCCCGGTCTGGGGCATGCTGGAAAAGCTCGCGCCGACCCTGCTCGCAGGTGTTCCGGCCATCGTAAAACCCGCAACCGCCACCTGCTACGTCACCGAGGCCGCCGTGCGCCTGATGCTGGACAGCGGTCTCCTGCCGGAAGGCGCGCTACAATTGGTAAGTGGCGGCATTGGCGACATGCTGGACCGGCTGACCTGTCAGGATGTGGTGAGCTTTACTGGCTCTGCAGCAACCGCGCTGAAACTACGGCAAACACCTGCAATCGTTGAAAACTCCGTGCGGTTCGTGGCGGAACAAGACAGCCTCAACGCGTCGATACTCGGCCCCGATGCAGCACCCGGCAGCGCGGAATTCGACCTGTTCCTCAAGGAAGTGCAGCGCGAAATGACCACCAAAGCGGGGCAGAAATGTACCGCCATCCGCCGCATCATTGTGCCCGACGCACAGGTTGACGCCGTTATTGAGGGGCTGAGCACCGCGCTGGCAAAAATCACCATTGGTGACCCGCGCGCCGACAGCACCCGCATGGGCGCGCTGGTCTCCGCCGCGCAGAAACGCGATGTGCTGGAGCAAGCCGCCAAGATCGCCACCGAGGCCACCCGCGTCTTTGGCGACCCCGACGACTTCACCGTTGAGGGCGCCGACAAGGACAAGGGTGCCTTTGTGCCGCCGATGCTGTTCCATTGCGCGGACCCCGACGCCGCCCAACATGTCCACGACACCGAGGCCTTTGGCCCCGTCTCCACCGTGATGGGCTACCGCGACCTTGCGCATGCAGCCGCACTGGCCAATCGCGGCCAAGGCTCCCTCGTCGCCTCTCTCATCACTGCCGACCCTGTGGTGGCGCGTGAGGTGACACTGAACATCGCCGCCTTCCACGGACGGGTCTATATCAACAACGCCACCTCGATGAAGGAGTCCACAGGCCACGGCTCCCCCCTGCCCCATATGGTGCACGGTGGTCCCGGTCGCGCTGGCGGTGGCGAGGAACTGGGCGGCGTGCGCGCCGTGAAACACTACATGCAGCGCACCGCCGTGCAGGGTAGCCCGGAGATCCTCTCAGCCATCACCGGTACCTGGATTCCCGGCGCCCCCGAAACAAGCGATGCCGCACATCCCTTCACCCGCCGCTTCGGTGCGCTGGCCATTGGCGAGACGCTCAATACCGCGCCGCGCACCGTGACCAGCGATGACATCGCCCATTTTGCGCAGTTCACCGGCGATACCTTCTATGCCCACATGGATGACGCGGCCGCCGAACGGAACCCGTTCTTCCCGGGACGGGTTGCGCATGGCTATCTGCTCTTGTCCTTTGCCGCCGGTATGTTCGTTCAGCCCGAAGAAGGACCGGTACTGGCCAACACCGGCCTCGACAGCCTGCGCTTCATGAAACCCGTGGTACCGGGCGACAGCATCAAGGTGCGCCTGACCGTCAAGGCCAAGACCCCGCGCAACGCGGACTACGGCGAAGTGCGCTGGCATGTCACCCTGACCAATCAAGATGACGAGATGGTGGCCGAATACGAGCTGCTGACCATGGTCGCATTCTGATCATTTATACGCGTCCAATTGCAGGCATGAGGGCTGGCGCTTACCTGCGCCCGCCCTTATCCTGACCTCATGACAACAAACGCACACGACTGGTTTACTGCGGCGGTAGAGGCACTTGCAGAGCCTCAGGGTCAACGCGTTTGGTCCATCATCGTGTCGTTCCTCGGGGACATGGCACAGGATGATGGCGCTGGCATCAGCAGCGCGGCCCTCACCCGCGTGATCACACCGCTCGGCATCAAGCCCGAAGCCATCCGCGTCGCGCTGCATCGACTGCGCAAGGATGGCTGGACCGACAGCAAACGACGCGGGCGCGGATCCGTGCATTTCCTCACCCCTCACGGACGCGTGCAGTCGGCTCAGGTCACCCCCCGCATCTATGATCCGACCGCCTGCACCACGGCAGAGTGGCATATGCTGATCGCGGCCCCCCCCAGTGGTCTGGAACTTCTGGACGCCCTCAGCGAGGGCGCGCCGGACGGCGTGATCCGCGTCAACCGCCACACGGGCTTGGCTCCCGGCCCCGCGCCTGCGCCCATGTCCGATCTTTTAATCGCAAACGCACGGATCGAACATGTTCCCACTTGGCTGCAGGAGGAGCTGTTCCCTGCCCCACTGCGCCAGAGCTGTGCGTCACTGGATGCCGCACTTGCCCCTCATGGCACCCCGCCTGCGCTGGATCCCTTACGCCGCGCCTGCCTGCGCACGCTGCTCGTACACCGCTGGAGGCGGATCGTATTGCGTCATCCGAGGCTGCCTGTGCAGTTTCACCCAACCGACTGGACCGGAGAATCCTGCCGAACAAAGGTCTTTGAGCTATTGGAGCAGCTCCCGCAACCAAGCCTGTCGGAACTCGAAACCGCCGAGCCGCTGCCCATGACGTTGGACATACCGCCGCCGCCTGATGCAGCCCATTGAAATCAAATGGCAATGCGGCGTGGTTGGAAAAAACTTTTCCAAAACCACCCTTCTTAGAGATTTCGCACTTGACCCTCTGGGCGGCATTCCGTAAATCGCCTCCACACAGCGAGCGGCGGAGTAGCTCAGTTGGTTAGAGCAGCGGAATCATAATCCGCGTGTCGGGGGTTCAAGTCCCTCCTCCGCTACCACCATTCCGATACTTACCGGATTGACGAGTGGGTTCGCCTGTCGGATGAGGCGAAACGCCTCGTCGCGATGAGTGTTTCTGGGCTTGCCCTGCCTGTCTATCTTGGCGCTGCGTCTCCCCTGCCACATCGCGTGTCTGCCAGGTTCTGCGCATCAGCTTGGCGCAATTCTCTGGATTATTTGCACCGAACCTTAAGGATCCAGCGCCTAAGTTACAGCGCATGAGCATCCGTCCTGATCCTTTTCCGCAGAGTAAGCAGCAAGAGCGCATTTCCGCGCTTGAGCAGGCGCGACGCAAGGATCGGCGCAATCTGAAAATGGCGAACGCGATGCTGTGCGGCGTTGAGGCCATGAACAAGGCCAACACACGCGCAGATATACTCGAAGCGCTATCGGACGCATTGAAGGACGCCATCGGCGCCCATGAGGTCACCGTGATCGGTGATGTCGCCGAAGGAATGTTCGGCGTCCCGCAAAGCCGCCCCACTGTTCTACACCCGTTGCGGACACAGCCTGCGCTGACACCGGACATCTTCGACTGGTTCGCCCGCCACCGTCAGATCAAAAATCTAAGCATCTGCCGCGCTCCGGCTGCCGGGCTGGTCAGCGCCCGCAGCAAAGGCAGCCTGATCTCGGCTCCCTTTCGGCGCGAGGGGGGGCAAATGCTGGTTGTGCTCTGCTGGCACCCAAGCGTCGACTACTTCGATACAGATAAGGCCAAGGTGCTTGACCGCATGACCATCATGATGAGTCACGCCCTGCGCGGCATTCGCACGGATGACCGCCATGCACTTCTGGCCTCGGTTCTGGAGAATGCCGAAGTGCCCGTCATGCTGGCGGACCCGGCAGATCAGGGAAGCGCAGTTGTATATGTCAACCGCGCGTTCGAGGCCCTGTCGGGACGCACGCTCGCGGATGCAATGGGTATGCAATTCATCACGGATCGCTTTCGCCCCGGCGCGGATCTGGAGAGTATGGCGGCGGCTTTCTCCGCCGGACAACGCGGACGATATCGGGTCTGGAACTCGCGAAAGAACGGGACACCCTTTCTGGACGAGATCAGCCTTACACCCATTCGGGATACCTTCGGCAGCCTGCGCTACATGCTGGCGACCCATACTGATGTCACCGAACAGGCGCAAACGCTTGAAGTCGTGCACCAGCTTGAGCAGCGCATCGAATCCGCAATGGAGGCCGTGAGCAGCGCCATTCTCGCGACCGGAGCTGATGGCGAGGTGCTGTATGCAAACACGGCCATGCACCGGCTGCTGCACGAGCTCTATGGCACGGAGATGCGCCCGCATCAGGCCATCGCGACCTTTGTCAAACGGGTTGAAGACTGCGCCCAGAACCTGGAACTGACCTGCTCTGATGGCGCTGTTTTCCTTATCCGCAGCTTTGACAGCAGCGAGGGCGGACATGTTATCACCGGCACCGATGTCACAGAGATAAAACGGGCCGAGCGGGAGCTGAAACAACGCGCGGCCGCGATGGACAGCACCACCGAAGGCATCGCGATCGTCGAACGCAGCGCCCGTATCGCATATGCCAACCCGGCCTTTGCCCGCATTTTTGGAGCTGGTCCTCCCAGCAGTATTCTCGGCCGGAAATGGTGCGATGCATTTCTGGCGGAGGATGTGGCTCGGCTGTCGGTCGAGGTGCGTCCTAAAGTCGAAAGCCTGGGCTTTGCCCAGATCGAGATGCGCGCGCATGTCGATGGCAAGAAACTCACATTCGAGGTCTGCGTCACGCGGATCGACGACAAGATGCGCATTGTCGTAGTTCGCGACATCACCAGACGCATCGAATACGAAGACGCCCGCGCAAGCTTTGACAAGAAGCTGCATGACTTCGAGAAAAACGAAAGCATCGGACGGCTGGCCGCGGGTGTCGCACATGACTTCAACAACCTGCTGGCGGTGATCAACGGCCACTCGGCCCTGCTCAACGAACGCACCGCACCGGACAAGGTGCAGCTCTATTCCGAACGGATCAACGCCGCCTCCTCGCGCGCGGCCAAGATGATCAATCGCTTTCTCGACCTCGGCATGTCGGCCGACAATCAAAGCATGATCGATCTGCGCAATCTCATGAGTGAATCTCAGGACCTTTTGCGCAGCGCCTTGTCCGCGGAAACCCGTTTCACACTTGATCTGGATGACGCGGAGATGGAGATGCTGTGCTATCCATCCGACCTTCTGCGTGTGGCGCTCAATCTGGTGCAGAACGCGCAGGATGCACTTGGCGGGCGTCCCGGCCAAATTCACCAGTGCCTGAAACGGTTTGCAGGTATCGACCTGATGGATCTGCCCCTCGCCATTGGCAGCATCGACCCAGAGCAGGCCTACGCGCGCTACACGGTTGAGGACTCTGGCTCGGGCATTCCCGCCGACGTGCTTGGACGTCTGTTTCACGAGCACTGCTCGACCAAGGGGCAACGTGGCAGCGGTATCGGCATGATGGCCATCGCCGAGATCATTCGCAGCCACGAGGGAGCCATACGTATCCTCAGCCAGGAGGGCCATGGCACACGTGTGGAAATCTTCCTTCCACTGTCCGACTATTCAGTCACGCGGATCAGTGACGAGGACATTGGCTCCGTGCGGCTGGATGGTCAGCTGATCCTGTTGGTAGATGACGACGCACAGGTTGCGGAATCCATTGCCGCCTTCCTGGAACGCCTTGGCGCCGAGGTCAGCATCTGCCTGCACCCGGATGAAGCGCTGGAAGCGATCAAGGAAGACCCAGGCCTTTGGTCGTTCCTCGTCACGGACTATAATATGCCCGGCCAAAACGGTGGTCAGCTTGCCCAGGCGGCGAAATCTGCAGATGGCGACCTGCCCATCGTGATTGTCACCGCCCTGGCGCGTAAGCTCTCCGACCCGAACCTCTCTGAAGACGTGATCAGCGCCCTTCTGGGAAAGCCGGTCGACCTCAACACGCTCGCGCATTTGATCGCCCAACACGGGCGCGTGTTGCCTCCGCCACAGCCATAGTTCACCCCGCAGGCCATCCAGTCAAACAGGCGCGAACCTTATTTTAGGGAATCCATGCGAAGCTTGGCCGGTCGCGTAGATCAGAGCCCCCTCGAAGGAGTACGACTGTGTTGTTGAAGGCCTCTTCCGTTTCACTAAAGCTGAAACTCCCTGTGCTGATGGTTGTCCTCACAGTGGCCTTTGTCATTACCGTGTCATTTCTGATCTACACGATGGCAGAGCGCAGCATTCGCGAAAATGTGGCCTCAGCACAGGCCTCCAAGGCACAGGCGGGCGCACAGGCCCTCAGCTTCAGCATTGGCGCGGCACAACGTGACGTGGTCAACCTGGCTGCACAGCCCACCACCTTCCGCGCAATAAACAATTTTGAGCGCGTCATCGGCATGATCGAAGACGATGATCAGATTGGCTACCTGAAGAAACACTTCGTGACGGAGAACCCCAATACCGAACAGCGCGCCGATCTGGTCGATCCTGGCGATGGCTCCTACTACAGTCAATCTCATGTCACGTATCATCCAACGTTTGTGCAAACATCCGAATTGAATGGATACTCGGACATCTATTTGATCAGCCCGACTGGGCTCGTCTTGTATTCAATTCACAAGCAAGGCGACTTCGCCGAGACCATCACTGGTCCTGTTCTCGCCGACACCCCACTATCGCGTGTGGCTCAAGGGGCTCTCGCGGCGGAGCCCGGCGCCGTTGTGGTCGAGGATTTCTCTCCCTATGCGCCCGCTGGCTCAAACACCGCGTTTCTGGCCTCCCCCGTCCTCAGCAAGCGTGGCGACACAGTTGGCGTGATTGCCGTACGCATCGGCACTGAACTAGTGCAGTCCGCGCTGACTGCGAATCTCGCCGACACTGCGCATGAGAACATCTTTCTTGTCAGTCCGGATGGGCTTGCCCGCAGTCCCAGCGTCGTGGAAGGCGCCTTCGAGATGCTGACGGAACTTCCGGACGCCCCTCACATCGCCGCCGCTCGCGACCAGGTGGCCGGTCAATTCGAGGATGTTGTCACCGCGGCAGGACAGCGCGCAACCGCCGTGGTCATTCCTCTCAACCTTGCCGGGTTCAACTGGTCGCTGATCATGGAAACCGATTCCGACACCGCATTTGCGATGGTCTATCGCATCCGATGGATGGTGCTATCGCTCATCGGCGCCTCTTTTGTCGTATCGATCATTGTCTCTTGGGCAGCTGCCAACCGGGTCACGCGCCCGATCCACCACCTGAGGGACGTCACCAACGCACTGGCCAACAAGGATTATGACATCGACATTTCCGGCCGGACACGCGGGGATGAGTTCGGTGATCTTGCGCGCAGCCTCGACACCTTTCGGGACAAGCTGACCTCCGCAGATGAGGCCAGCAGCCGCGAGGAAGACTCAAGAAAGCAGACAAATCTCGTGGTCGATGAAATGAGCCATGCTCTCTCCGAGCTGCAAGAGGGCAACCTCGTTTGCGAGATCAACACTGCCTTCTCCCCCCATTACGAAGACCTGCGCAAGAACTACAATCGCAGCCTGGAGAACCTGCGGCGGTCGCTGCGCGAAGTGGTCGAAGCCGCCCACCATGTGGATCGGTTCTCTCAAGAACAGCGGGCCGCGGCAAATGACATGGCCGAACGGACTGAAAGTCAGGGGTCCACACTGGAAAAGACCGCCTCTGCCATGCAGGATCTCACACAGCGCCTGCGCGACACGGCGGAGAAGGCGACGGAAGTCGACAGCACCATGCGCGTTACCCGCCGTGAAGCCGAGCAGAGCAACGAAGTGGTACGCTCAGCCGTGGCCGCGATGGATCAGATCCAGCAGGCCTCTGCCGAAATCTCCAAGTTCATCAACCTGATCGATGACATTGCGTTCCAAACCAATCTTCTGGCACTGAACGCTGGCGTCGAGGCCGCCCGCGCCGGCGAAGCGGGCGCCGGTTTTGCGGTGGTGGCCTCCGAGGTGCGCAACCTTGCGCGGCGCGCCTCCGAAGCGGCTGGCGAGATCCAGGCGCTCACCTCAGCGAGTGAAGAGCACGTGGCCAATGGCGTGTCTATGGTAGACCGCGCAGGCGATGCTCTCACCAGCATCATTCAACAGGTAACCGCAGTCAGCGATCTCATTTCCGAGATTGCCGGAGGGGTTCAGCATCAGTCGCAGGGCCTTGAAGACATCAACGCGGCCATGCGCGAGTTGGATGCTGTTACCCAGCAGAATACAGCGATGGCAGAGGAGGCGTCCGCCTCCAGTCAACTCCTGCAGAGCGAAGCCAATACGCTGTCGCAGGTCACCTCCCGTTTCCAAATTGACGCACCGATTGATGCGGATGCGCCCGCGCGTTGGGAAGACCTGTCTGATACCCAAGACGTGCAACACGGCTAGGGCTGAACGCGCGCACTCTCCCCGTACGGCAATCAGCCAGGCAGCCGCTTTGACTGCACGCGCTCATTCGGGCACTGGCAGCTTGCGCTTTGAACCGGAAAAGACGATCACCCTTCTCAAACACATCCTGTAAAGTTTGCGCCCGCAAAGAATTGGACGCAATATGGGTGAAGAACAGATCGTCGCTCGCTCCGCCCGTATCCGGGAGGGGCAGCAAGGAGGGCCTCCATGTCAGAATCGAAAATCCGGAACATGGAAGAGCTTGCCAGTGTGAGCGGCATCTCACGCCCCACCCTGTCCAAGTATTTCAACGCCCCTGACAGCGTCCGCGCCTCCACCCGCAAGAAGATCGAAGCGGCGCTGGAGACCTATGACTACCGTCCCAACATCTACGCCATGAACCAGAACCGGCGCCTGACCAAGAACATCGGCATCGTGGTTCCATTCCTCGCCGATCCGTTTTTTGCCGAGATCGCCCGCACCCTCGAGCAGCGCTGCATCGACGCGGGATTCCGCCCTACCTTGTTCAGTTCGCACGGGCTGCCTGAGCTGGAAACCGACATACTCGACACGCTTCTGTCCATGCGTCCTGCAGGGGTGCTATTGGCTCCCTTGGGCCGGGCCTCAGACAAGGAGGCCATTGAACGATTTTGCGAAGATGTACCAACCGTGCTCTTTGACAGCAATGTAGAGCAATTTGGCATTGCTTTTGTGGGCTCCGACAACTTTCAGTTCACCAAACTGATGACAGACTACCTCTGCCGGACCGGAGAGCCGCCCAGTTTCTTTGAAATGCGCACCCCCGCCAACCCGAATGCCCATCGACGTCGACAAAGCTACCTGGACGCAATGCAAAAGTTCGGCCACACGCCTCAGGTGATCTCGGTCGAGGGCGAAGGCTGGCAGTTCGAGGAGATCGGGCGTTTAGGCGGGCATGAGGCGCTGTCGTCGGGCGCGTTCAATTCCAACTCGATCCTCTGCAGCAATGACCGCCTCGCTATCGGACTGATGACGGCCTGTTACGAAAAAGGGGTGCAGGTCGGGCGCACTGAGGGATGTTCGATTCGGGTGGCCGGAATCGATGGGCACCCCTTCGGGCGTTATACTTGTCCGCCGTTGACCACTGTGTCGCACGATTATGATGCCGTCTCCAAAACCGCGACAGACACCCTGTTCTCTGCGATCAACGGCGATGTATCACCTTGGAAAAGCACGAGATCCGAAGGCAAACTGATCATGCGCGACTCCGCCTGATCGCTCATAAATTTTACGCGCGTAAAATTTAGATTGACGCCGCGCAGTGAACTCCCCTAGCGTGATGGCAGCATCTACCAAGGGAGGAACGAGGATGTCTTTGAGGAGCGCACTTTGTGCGGCCACTGCGTTGTCGCTGGGAACAGCCGGCGCGGGCGTTGCAGAAACCATCACCATCGCAACCGTGAATAACGGCGACATGATCCGAATGCAGGGCTACTCGGACCACTTCACCGAAGCGACCGGTATCGAGGTCGAATGGGTGACACTGGAAGAGAACGTGCTGCGCCAGCGCGTGACCACCGACATCACCACCAAGGGTGGCCAGTTCGACATCATGACCATCGGCATGTACGAGACGCCGATCTGGGGCAACAACGGCTGGCTGGTGCCGCTGGATGACCTCTCCGAGGCCTACGACATCAACGACATCCTGCCCGCGATGCGCAATGGCCTGTCTCATGACGGCACGCTGTATGCCGCGCCGTTCTATGGCGAAAGCTCGATGATCATGTACCGCACCGACCTGATGGAACAGGCCGGTCTGGACATGCCAGAGGCCCCCACATGGGAGTTCATCCGAGACGCGGCCGTCGCGATGACCGACCGCGAGAAGGAGATCAACGGCATCTGCCTGCGCGGCAAGGCTGGCTGGGGTGAAGGCGGCGCGTTCATCACCACGACCGCGAACTCCTTTGGCGCGCGCTGGTTCGACGAGAACTGGACGGCACAATTCGACCAGCCGGAATGGAAAGAAGCACTGAGCTTCTTTGTCGACCTGATGGAAGACGCAGGCCCTCCGGGCTATTCGACCAACGGGTTCAACGAAAACCTGTCGCTGTTCCAGCAGGGCAAATGCGGCATGTGGATCGACGCGACCGTGGCAGCATCCTTCGTCACCAACCCGGAGGAATCCACCGTAGCGGACAAGGTCGGATTCGCCCTGGCGCCGAACCACGACGGTGTGGAGAAGCGCGCCAACTGGCTCTGGGCCTGGGCGCTCGGCATTCCTGCCGGCACCAACAACGAGGCCGCTGCCAAGCAATTCATCGAATGGGCCACCTCCAAGGAATACATCGAACTGGTCGCGGCCAATGAAGGCTGGGCCAATGTGCCTCCGGGCGCCCGGACCTCTCTCTACGAGACGCCGGAATATCAGGACGTGCCCTTCGCCGACATGACCTTGAAATCCATCGAGGCGGCCGATCCGACCAATCCAACGGTCGATCCGGTCCCCTATGTTGGCATTCAGTTCGTGGCCATCCCGGAGTTCGCAGGCATTGCGACGCAGGTCAGCCAGGAGTTCTCGGCAGTCTACGCCGGTCAACAGACCGTGGATGAGGCGCTTGAAAAAGCGCAGGCCTTCACATCCGAGGAAATGGAAGCCGCAGGCTACTGACGCCCCTCCTCCCCGGGGCCGGAGATCGCGCGCATTGCGGTCTTCGGCCTCTTTTTTCCAACATCGTATTCGTGACGGCGTCGTCCGTCCACTGATGAGGCCCTCCATGGCAACCCAGCACTCCCGCTCTGCCGCGCGCATCATGATGGCCCCGGCCGTCATCTTGCTCCTCGGCTGGATGCTCGTACCGCTGACGATGACCGTGATCTTTTCCTTCAAGAAATACCTGCCCCTGCGCGGCGGCGATCTTGGGTGGGTCGGGTTCGACAATTACGTCCGCTTTGTATCTTCCTCCACATTCTGGCCCAGCGTACAGGCCACGCTTGTCATCGTCGGCGGTGTCCTGGCCATAACTGTGGTCTTTGGCGTGCTGCTGGCACTGTTGCTGGACCAGCCGATGTGGGGTCAGGGTGTGGTCCGCATCCTGGTCATCGCGCCGTTCTTCGTGATGCCGACGGTGTCCGCATTGGTCTGGAAGAACATCTTCATGGACCCGGTGAACGGCCTGTTTGCCCATCTGTGGAAATTCTTTGGCGCCGAGCCGATCTCCTGGCTCTCCGAAGCCTCGATGCCGTCGATCATCCTGATCGTCAGCTGGCAATGGCTGCCGTTTGCCACATTGATCCTGCTGACCGCGATGCAGTCCCTGGACAGTGAACAGCTGGAAGCCGCCGAAATGGATGGTGCAAGCCCCCTCGCCCGTTTCGGTTACATCGTGCTGCCGCATCTGGGCCGGGCGATCACCGTCGTGGTGCTGATCCAGACGATCTTTCTGCTGTCGATTTTCGCGGAGATCTTCGTGACCACCCAAGGCGCCTTTGGCACTCGGACGCTCACCTACCTGATCTTTCAGCGCGTTCTGGAAAGCCAGAACATCGGCCTCGGATCCGCCGGCGGTGTCTACGCCATCATCCTTGCCAATATCGTTGCCGCATTCCTGATGCGCATCGTCGGCAAGAACCTCGATACGTAAGGGAGGACCTGCGACATGGCACGCTCCGTGACCCCGCAACGCAAGGCGATCAACACCATCGCCGCCTGGGCCGTTGGTCTGGTGATCTTCTTTCCGATCCTCTGGACCATCCTGACCTCTTTCAAGACCGAGGCGCAGGCGATCAATGACCCGCCCTTGTTCCTGTTCTTCGACTGGACGCTGGAAAACTATGCCGTGGTGCAGGAACGCTCCAACTACATGCGGTTCCTGTGGAATTCGATCATCATCGCCGGCGGCTCCACCGTTCTTGGTATCATCATCGCGGTCCCGGCTGCCTGGTCGATGGCCTTTGTGCCCTCGAAACGGACCAAGGACATCCTGCTGTGGATGCTCTCGACCAAGATGCTTCCTGCCGTGGGCGTGCTCTATCCGATCTACCTGATCTTCATCCGGATGGGATTGCTGGACAGCCGCGCCGGACTGGTGATCGTGCTGATGCTGATCAACCTGCCGATCATCGTCTGGATGCTCTACACCTATTTCAAGGAAATCCCCGGCGAAATTCTGGAGGCCGCCCGCATGGATGGGGCCAGCCTGAAAGAGGAAATCCTCTATGTGCTGACGCCGATGGCCATTCCTGGCATCGCCTCCACCTTGCTCTTGAACATCATCCTCGCCTGGAACGAGGCCTTCTGGACCCTGAACCTGACCGCAGCCCAGGCGGCGCCGCTGACGGCATTCATCGCCAGCTACTCCAGCCCCGAGGGCCTGTTCTACGCAAAACTCAGCGCGGCCTCCACCATGGCCATCGCGCCGATCCTGATCCTCGGCTGGTTCAGCCAGAAACAACTTGTGCGCGGCCTCACCTTCGGCGCTGTGAAATAAGGACGACGACTTATGGGACGTATTACACTCGACAAGGTGACCAAAAGCTTTGGTGCAACAGAGGTCATCCCGCCGCTGGACCTGACCATCGAGGACGGCGAATTCACTGTCTTTGTCGGCCCCTCGGGCTGTGGCAAATCCACCCTCCTGCGACTGATCGCGGGGCTGGAGGATGTCTCCTCCGGCCAGATCCGCATCGACGGCAATGATGCCACTATGGTGCCGCCGGCCAAACGCGGGCTGGCGATGGTGTTCCAATCCTACGCGCTCTACCCGCATATGTCGGTGCGCAAGAACATCGCCTTCCCGATGCGGATGGCCAACATGCCGCAGGAGGAACAGGACCGCCGCATCGACGCCGCCGCCAAGGCGCTGAACCTTACCGACTATCTGGACCGCAAACCCGGGCAGCTCTCGGGCGGGCAGCGGCAGCGGGTCGCCATCGGCCGCGCCATCGTGCGCGAACCCTCGGCCTTCCTGTTTGACGAGCCGCTGTCGAACCTTGATGCGGCCCTGCGTGTCGGCATGCGGATGGAGATCTCCGAACTGCACAAGAAGCTTGCAACCACAATGGTTTACGTGACCCACGACCAGGTCGAGGCGATGACCATGGCGGACAAGATCGTGGTGCTGCGTGCGGGCCATATCGAGCAGGTCGGCAGCCCGCTCGACCTCTATCGCGCGCCGCGCAACCTGTTTGTCGCAGGCTTCATCGGCTCGCCCAAGATGAACTTCATCGAGGGCGAAGAGGCCGCGAAGTATGACTGTCACACCATCGGCGTGCGCCCGGAGCATATTACAATCAGCGGCAGCGAGGGAGCCTGGTCCGGTGTGGTCGGCGTCTCCGAACATCTGGGCTCCGATACCTTCTTCCACATCCACGAAACCGGCCTTGCGGAGACCATCACCGTGCGCGCCGACGGCGAAGTGGGATTCAAGCATGGCGACCGGGTGTATCTGACCCCGCGCACCGACATGCTGCACCGATTTGACACCAAGGGCCTGAGGATCGACGCATGAGACTGAGCGGAAAAACAGCGCTGATCACCGGCGCCGCGCGTGGCATCGGATGCAGCTTTGCCGAGGCTTACGTGCGTGAGGGCGCGCGCGTGGCCATTGCCGACATCGACATCGTGCGCGCCCGCCAGACCGCGGCGGAAATCGGCGACGGCGCCGTCGCGGTGGAGATGGACGTGACCCGGCAGGAGAGCATCGACAACGCGGTGACCCAGACGGTGGAGGCGCTGGGGCGCATCGACATCCTGGTGAACAACGCCGCGATCTTCACCGCCGCGCCGATCATCGAAATCAACCGCGCGGACTACAATCGCGCCTTCGAGATCAATGTGGCGGGCACCCTCTTCACCCTGCAGGCGGTGGCCAAGCACATGGTCGAACGCGGCGGCGGTGGCAAGATCATCAACATGGCCAGCCAGGCCGGACGGCGCGGCGAGGCGCTTGTCGGGGTCTACTGCGCCTCCAAGGCAGCCATCATCAGCCTGACGCAATCGGCGGGGCTGAACCTGATCGCCCATGGCATCAACGTCAACGCCATCGCCCCCGGCGTGGTGGACGGCGAACATTGGGACGGGGTGGATGCCTTCTTTGCCAAATACGAGAACAAGGCCCCCGGCCAGAAGAAACGCGAGGTCGGCGAGGCGGTGCCTTATGGGCGCATGGGCACGGCGGCGGATCTGACCGGCATGGCCATCTTCCTCGCCAGCGCAGAGGCCGACTACGTGGTCGCCCAGACCTACAATGTCGACGGCGGAAACTGGATGAGCTGATGACTGCGCTGCCCCTCTCGAACGCGACCCTTGGCCAGCTGCCTGAGGAGATCGCCCGCCCGACCTATGACCGCTCCGCGCTGACCCTCGGCATTGTCCACATCGGCCTTGGCAATTTTCACCGCGCCCATCAATCCTGGTATCTGCACCGTCTGATGCAACAGGGACTGGCGCAGGACTGGGCCATCGTCGGCGCCGGCGTGCGCCCTTATGATGCCGCCATGCGCGACCGTCTGCTGGCGCAGGATTGCCTGACCACGCTGATCGAACTGTCGCCAGACAGCGCTCGCGCCGAGGTTGTCGGTGCGATGGTCGACTACCTGCCGATCGAGGCTGACAATGGCGCGCTGATCGCCGCGCTGAGCCGACCCGAGATCCGGATTGTCGCCCTGACCGTGACCGAAGGCGGATATTATCAGGATGCGATCAACGGTGGCTTTGCCGCCGATCACCCCGACATGCAGCACGACATCCTTCACCCGGCCAGCCCTCGCACCGCTTTTGGCGCGATCGCCGCCGCCCTTGCGCATCGTCGCGCGGCCGGGCATGGGCCGATCACTGTGCAAAGCTGCGACAACTTGCAGGGCAATGGCACGATCACCCGGCAGACCGTGCTGGGTCTGGCCCGGGCCACTGACGCCGATCTGGCGGACTGGATCGACGCGCAGTGCAGCTTTCCCAACTCGATGGTGGATTGCATCGTGCCCGCCACCGGCCCAGCAGAGATCGCCCGCGCCGCAAGTCTCGGCATCGCCGACAGCGCGCCGGTCACCCATGAGCCCTATCGCCAATGGGTGACTGAGGATGACTTCTGCGCCGGTCGCCCCGACTGGGACAAGGTTGGCGCAATCTTCACCGATGCGGTGCATGAGTATGAGACCATGAAAATCCGCATCCTGAATGCGGGCCATCAGGTCATCGCCAACGCCGGGGAGCTGTTGTCCTGCGCCACCATTGCCGACTGCATGCAAGACGCCGATATCTCCGCCCTGTTCCACAAGGTGCAGACCGAGGAGATCGCCCCCTATGTGAAGGCGGTGCCGGGGATCGCACCTGCGCAGTATGTCTCCTTGATCGCTGAACGCTTCTCCAACCCGGCGATCCGCGACACCACCCGCCGCGTCGCCTTTGACGGCTCCTCGCGTCACACCGGGTTCATCCTGCCGATCCTACGGGAAGCGCTGTCGGCGGGCGGGTCCGTCGATGGCCTTGCACTGGTAGAGGCGCTCTGGGCGCGTATGTGCGCTGGCACGCGCGAGGACGGCAGCGCCATCGAAGCCAATGATCCACGTTGGGATGAACTGGCCGATATCGCACGCGCTGCACGAGACGATCCGCGCAGCTGGCTCCTACAAACCGGCTTTTATGGTAGCGTTTCGACAGAGCCGCGATTTGTTGAGCGGTTCAACGTTTGGTTGCGCATGATCTGGACCCAAGGCGTCCGCGCCGCCTTGCAGAGCTATGGTCGCCCGTAGCGTGACGCGCCGCAGATGATTGTTCGCGCTGGTTTTGTTCGCGCTGTATTTTTCGCACTGGCGGGTAGATGAGATGTCCCGCTGGTGCGCATGGGGCTGCGCGCCGATATCGGCCAAAGCGCGCACCCGCACAGGTTCACAAAACTCTCGCGGTATCGACCGTCTATTCCAGCGCCATCGGAGCGGTATCGCCGCTGTCCTCCAGATGCCAGATGGCGCTCCATGTTCCGTCTGTTCGGCACAATTCCAAATAATTCCGCTCAGCGACATAGCGGTGTTTTTGTCCCGGCAGTGGATGGATGCGGATCGGGTGCCCGGGCACCGGCGCATCGCCCAGCCCCGCAAGCGCCCCCAGACTGCGTGCGTAGCTTTGCGGCGGGGCGCGATGCGCAATGCCGGAGGCTACCAGCTGGTTTATGCGCGTCTCACCGGTGCCCATTTCGGCACGTGTGGCCAGATGGATTTCCCCGGACAGCACCGTGACCGGGGCGGTTTTACGCCACTTCAGAACCTGTTTCAGCATCCGGGCCCATTCGGCCCGGTGGGCACGGCTCTGCCACTGATCGCGCAAGTCATCTTCGTATTTCTGCATGGTCGGGATCACCAGCATGAACCGCTCCACCAGTGACAACCGCGGCCCAAGGAGCGGCGTGCTGGAGATCAGGAAAGTGTGCGTCTCACCCGGCTGCACCGCCTCTGTCGCAGACCAGCCATAGGCGCCCATGACCTGCCGCCGTCCCCGCTCCGCCCGCAGATCCGGTGCGAAGAACTGCACCCCGGGCAAGGCCCGCTGCCAGGACAAAGATGTGCCGGTCTTGTCGAGGAAGAGGTCGGGAATATCCGCCTCAACTGCCGCATGCTGGAACAGCAAATACATCTCGCGCGCGACACGGAACAGACATTGCCCCACCTCCGAATGGGTCTTGCGACGATAGAGCGAGCCCCAGCCATCGCAAATATCGTGGTCGTCCCAGATCGCCAGCGTCGGCACTCGGGCCATGATCCACGCCGGCGCGTCCCCGAACAAGGCCTGCACGTAACGCTCGGCGAACCGCTGGCGCAGGTGGTCTGCCAGATCCTCCAGCTCTTCTGCAGTGCTGGGGCGGTGCACCTTGTCAGGCCAGTCCTCGCTCAGTGGATGCCCCTGCGTGGCTTCATCGGCGTAGATCTGGTCTCCGCCTTGCAACAGCAATGCAAAGGGCGCGCGACGGTGCTCGTTGCACATATGCGCCCACATCTTGTTGCGCTCTTCCTGATCGCGATCCAGATCACCTTCTTCCTCGCCATTGCAGGAGGCAAAAGCGATCCGAATGTCGCCGGTCAGTTCTGTCTGCACCTCATAGGTCTCATCGCCCAGTCGGTAACCGCCTGCTGATTGCGACAGGTGAAAATCAAAGCGCCAGATCGCATTGCGGCCAACCTCGCGCAGCAGTTTCGGCTCATATGTGTCATCGCCCGCGTAGAGCAGGTCTGGGGTCTCACCGATAGGCAAGAGAACCATGGCAGCCAGCTTCAGCCGGTCCCCCTCAAGCCCGCGATAGTAGAGAATGGGCCCAAGCCGCGCCGCGCTAAATTCTGAAGTCATATGCCCCTCATACTGCAATCATGCGCCCATCAGGCTCGGTCAGACATAGGCAGTTCATCAGGCTGATATAACCCACGGAGGTTCGACAGGTCGTAAATCTATCGTTTATCCCCAGTGGTTCCATCTACCGGATCCGTATCGCTCCAATAGGAACATCCCCACATGCCACGACAGAGCGCATCTGCGCGTTCTGGTCGAGATTTCAACTCTGCTATGCCGGTTTTGTTCACCGCTTTCCTGCGTCATCCGCTGTGTGCGAACAGGCGCACAGCAGCGTCGCATTCGGAGGTGTCAGACCACATCGACCCGAAGCGGTGGAAATGGCGCGCATGTCAGCTGCATCACATCACCGCGCGCAACCGGGCCGACACCGGACGGCGTGCCGGTCAGGATCACATCACCGGCGGCCAGCGTGTAATAGCGGGACAAATGCGCGATCATCTCCGGAACCTTCCAGATCATCTGGTTAAGATCCCCCTGCTGGCGCGTCTCGCCATTCACCGTCAGGGTCAGCGCCCCTGCATCGGGATGGCCGACCTCGGCCACGGGGCACAGGGGCCCCACAGGCGCAGCGGCTTCGAAGGATTTGCCGATCTCCCACGGGCGCCCGGCCTTCTTGGCCACGCCCTGCAGGTCCCGGCGGGTCATGTCCAGCGCCAGACCATAGCCCCAGACATGCGCCAGCGCATCTGCCTCGGCGATATCGCTGCCACCCGTCCCGAGTGCCACCAATAGCTCAGCCTCGTGATGCACATCGCTGCTCATCACGGGATAGGGAAAGCGGCCGGAGGCATCGAGGCTATCCGGTGTTTTCTGGAAGAAGAACGGCGGCTCGCGATCCGGGTCATGGCCCATTTCCACCGCATGCGCCGCGTAGTTGCGACCAATGCAATAGACCCGCCGCACCGGAAACAGGGCCGCACTGCCCTGCACCGGAAGGCTGGCCTGTGGCGGCGGGGCAATGACATAATCATTCATGGCGCGATCCTCTCACTTGTTGTTGCTCAAGGTGATAGCCGCTCTGCCGCCCCACGCCAAGCTCAGCCGGAAAGATGCCTCAAGCCAAGTTGAGCCCGGCGGTCACGTGGGCTGTCACCGAACTGCGCGCGGTAGGATTTGGCAAAATGCGCCTGGCTGACAAACCCCGTCGCCAGCGCCACCTCGCCAACCGGCAGTCGGGTCTGGCGCAGCAGCTCGTCGGCCTTCTCCAGCCGTCGGATCATGTAGTGCCGCATCAGCGGCTGGCCGATATCATCACCAAACTGCCGCTGCAGGCTGCGCGGGCTGAGCCCGGTGAGCTGCGCCAGCTGCTCCATCGATAGGGGATCGGCCAGATGGGTCTCCATCAGCGCCAGCGCCGCCGCCACGGCGCGGTGCAGCCCGTCCGGCACGGCCCCGTCCGAGCGCTGCGGCGCATCCGCGTCGCGAATGCCGGTGTGGATGTACCAATCGCTTACCTGTGTTGCGAGCTGCGCCCCATGGTCCGAGCGGATCAGCGCATGCATCAGGTCAAGTGGCGCCACCCCACCGGCGCAGGTGTAGCGGTCCCGGTCGATCACAAAGAGACGCCGCTCCATCAGGAAGTTGTCTGATCGCGCACGCAGGGCGTCAAAATGCTCCCAATGCACGGTGAAGCGGCGGTTCTGCATCACCCCCGCGTTCGCCAAGATCGCCGCCCCGCCGGAGATCCCGCCCAGCGGCACGCCTTCGGCGCTCAGACGCCTGAGCCAGCCCAGCACCGCCCGGTCCTCAAACGCAAAGGGGTTGCCCCCCGCAATCACGAAGACCAGATCCGGCATCGGTCCGACCGCGATCAGATCGGTTTCGAAAATGGCCCCGCAGGAGGCCCGCACCGGCCCACCATCGCGGGACAGAAATTGCAGATCATAGAGAGCCGCGCCGCTGAGCAGGTTTGCTGCGCGCAAAGGCTCTACCGCCGAGGCTGCCGACATCAGGGCGAATCCTTCGACCAAAAAGAACCCGTAGCGCCGTGTCTCTGTCTGCGTTTCTGCCTGCATCACAACTCGCCGTCCAAAATGGGACAAAATTAGACCATATCAGAAAAGTCAAGCCTGCCGCCGCTGCTACACTCTCGCGAAACGACCTGGAGAAAGACATGCGTTATTCCGCGCTTCGCATCGCCTGGGAGGCCCTGACCGGCCATAAGGGCTGGACCCAAGCCTGGCGCGACCCGGATCCGCAGCCCGCATATGACTATGTGATCATCGGTGGCGGCGGCCATGGGCTTGCGACCGCCCACTACCTGGCGAAAGTCTACGGCAAGGCCCGTATCGCTGTGCTGGAAAAGGGCTGGATCGGCGGCGGCAACGTGGGGCGCAACACCACCATCGTGCGTTCGAACTATCTGCTGCCGGGCAATGAGCCGTTCTACGAATTCTCGCTGAAACTCTGGGAGGGGCTGGAGCAGGACCTGAACTACAACGCCATGGTCAGCCAGCGCGGCATCATGAACCTGATCCACAGCGACGCCCAGCGCGATGCCTTTCGCCGCCGTGGCAATGCGATGATCCTGCAAGGCTCTGATGCCGAACTGCTGACCACCGACCAGGTCCGCAAGGAAGCGCCCTTCCTCAATTTCGACAACGCGCGCTTCCCGATCAAGGGCGCGCTGGTCCATCGGCGCGGCGGCACTGTGCGTCATGATGCAGTGGCCTGGGGCTATGCCCGCTCCGCCGACCAGCATGGCGTCGACATCATCCAGAACTGCGAGGTCACCGGATTTCGCATCGAAGAGGGCCGGATCAAGGCGGTCGAAACCTCGCGCGGCTATATCGGCGCGGGCAAGGTCGGCGTCGCAGTGGCGGGAAATTCGTCACGCGTGATGGCCAAGGCCGGCATGCGCCTGCCGATCGAGAGCCACGTGCTGCAGGCCTTTGTCTCCGAAGGGCTGAAACCAGTGCTGCCCGGCGTCATCACCTTTGGCGCGGGGCATTTTTACGTCAGTCAATCCGACAAGGGCGGTCTGGTCTTTGGCGGCGACATCGACGGCTACAACTCCTACGCCCAGCGCGGCAACCTGCCCGTGGTCGAGGATGTCGCCGAGGGCGGCATGGCGCTGATGCCGATGCTGGGCCGCGCGCGCCTCTTGCGCATGTGGGGCGGTATCATGGACATGTCGATGGACGGCTCCCCCTTCATCGACCGCACCCATATCGACGGGCTCTTTTTCAACGGCGGCTGGTGCTACGGGGGGTTCAAGGCGACGCCCGCATCCGGCTATGCCTTTGCCCATCTTCTTGCAACCGATCAGCCACATGAGACCGCGCAAGCCTATCGGCTCGACCGTTTCCTGAGCGGTCACATGATCGATGAAAAGGGTGTCGGCGCGCAGCCGAACCTGCACTGACCCTTCCCGCGACACCGACACAACGGACCCGCCCTCATGATCATTCCCCATCCGCTCCTCGGCCCCCGCGATGCGCAGGAGTTCACCTATCTCGGCGATGCCAGCCTGCTGGACCGGCCTGACCCCGATGCCGCGACGGCGGCAGAGGACTTCCACGCCTATGCCTATCTGCGCGACAACCCTGCAGGTCAGCACCAGGAACTGTGGTTCCACGAACAGGGCGACCGCTCTTGGTTGGTCGTCACCCGCGACACCACAACGCATGAGATCCTGAACGCCGAACTGGCCCGCGACGTGGTGCTTGCCCGCCGGGCCGCCGCAGACAAGGGAGCCGACGCATGACCCAGCAGAACCGCCTTTCCGGAGGTCAGATCGACCGCAGCCGGACGCTGGATTTCACCTTTGACGGCAAGAGCTACCAGGGTCACCCCGGCGACACGCTGGCCTCGGCGCTGCTGGCCAATGCCGTGCGCCTGATGGGCCGCAGTTTCAAGTATCACCGCCCGCGCGGGGTGATCTCTGCCGGTTCCGAAGAACCCAACGCACTTGTTGAGCTGCGCACCGGCGCGCGGCAGGAACCCAACACCCGCGCCACCGTGGCGGAGCTCTATGACGGTCTCAGCGCGCAGAGCCAGAACCGCTGGCCCTCGCTGGCTTTTGATGCGCTGGGGGTGAACGATCTGTTCTCCAATTTTCTGACCGCAGGGTTCTATTACAAGACGTTCATGTGGCCGCGCGCCTTCTGGGAAAAGGTCTACGAGCCCATCATCCGCCATGCCGCCGGCCTCGGCTCGCTGTCGATGCAGGCCGATCCGGATACCTATGACAAAGGCTTCCTGCACTGCGACCTCCTGGTGATCGGTGCCGGCCCCGCCGGCCTCGCCGCCGCCCTGACGGCTGCGCGCAGCGGCGCGCGGGTGATCCTCGCTGATGAGGATTTCACCTTGGGTGGCCGCCTCAACGCCGAGGTCGAGGAGATCGACGGTCAGTCCGGCGCAGATTGGGCGGCGCAGGCCATTGCAGAGCTACAGAGCCTCGCAAACGTGCGCCTGATGCGCCGCACCACCGTTCTGGGTGCCTTTGATCACAGGGTTTACGGCGCGCTTGAACGCAATGCCGATCACTTTGCCGCGCCAGCGTCGGACCTGCCGCGCCAGACGCTGTGGCGGATCTACGCCCGTCAGAGCGTCCTCTGTGCGGGCGCCACCGAGCGCCAGATCGCCTTTCAGAACAACGACCGCCCCGGCGTTATGATGGCGGGAGCCCTGCGCGCCTATGCCAACCGCTGGGCGGTGGCGGCGGGGCAGCGCGTTGCGGTCTTCACCAACAATGACAACGGTCACCGCACGGCACGCGATCTCGTCGCGCTGGGAGTGGATGTTGTCGGCGTGGTCGACAGCCGACCCAGCGCCCCCGCCCTTGGCGACTACCCTCTCTTCACGGGCGCACAGGTCATCAACACCACCGGCAAACTGGGCCTCACCGGCGTCACCCTGCGGCGCGCCGATGGTGGCACCGAACATCTGAGGTGCTCCGCGCTCGGTGTCTCCGGCGGCTGGAACCCCGATGTCTCGCTCACCTGTCACCAGCGCGGCCGCCCGGTCTGGGACGATCATATCGCCAGCTTTGTTCCGGGCGGGAGCCTGCCGCAGGGCATGCATGTTGCCGGTGCTGCTGCGGGAAAGTTCTCCACCGCCGCCGCGCTGCAATCCGGCATCGACAGCGCCGTGGCCGCCCTCGCCACGCTTGGCCTCAGCGCAAGGCCGCTGCCCTGCCCCAAAGCAGAGGATGGCGCCTATGACCTCGTGCCGCTGTGGTATGTCGCCGAAGGCAAGGGGCGCAAATGGCTCGACCTGCAGAATGACGTCACCGTCAAGGACGTGAAGCTCGCCCATCAGGAGGGGTTTCGCTCCGTCGAACACCTCAAGCGCTACACCACCCTTGGCATGGCCACCGATCAGGGCAAGACCTCCAACCTCGGCGGGCTTGCGGTGATGGCGGAGATGACCGGTCAGAGCATCCCCGAGACCGGCACCACCATCTTCCGCCCCCCCTATACCCCCGTCGCCATGGGTGCGCTGGCCGGGCGTTCGGCGGGCACGGACTTCAAACCCACCCGCCGCACGCCTTCGCATGCCTGGGCCGAGGAACAGGGCGCGGTCTTTGTCGAGGCCGGTCTGTGGCTCCGGGCGCAGTATTTCCCCCGCACCGGCGAGAGCCATTGGCGCCAGACCGTCGACCGCGAAACACTGGCCGTGCGCAGCTCTGTCGGCGTCTGCGATGTCACCACGCTGGGCAAGGTCGACGTGCAGGGCAAGGACGCTGCAGCGTTCCTCAACCTGATCTACGCCAACGGATTTTCCAAACTGCCGGTGGGCAAATGCCGCTATGGTCTGATGCTGCGCGAGGATGGCATTGCCAAGGACGATGGCACCGCCGCGCGGCTGGCCGAGGATCACTTCGTGGTCACCACCACCACCGCCAATGCCGGGCCGGTCTATCGCCACATGGAATTCGTGCGTCAGTGCCTGTGCCCCGAAATGGACGTGCAGCTGATCTCCACCACCGACGCCTGGGCGCAATACGCGGTGGCAGGGCCAAACGCCCGCAAACTGCTGCAGAAACTCGTCGACCCGGAGCATGACATCTCCAACGCCGCCTTTCCCTTTATGGGCTGCGGCGAGATCAGCATCTGCGGTGGGCTGCGGGCGCGGCTGTTCCGGATCTCCTTTTCCGGTGAGCTGGCCTATGAGATTGCGGTGCCCACACGCTATGGCGACGCGCTGATGCGCGAACTGATGGCACAGGGCGCCGAGTTCGACGTCACCCCCTATGGCACCGAGGCGCTTGGTGTGTTGCGGATCGAGAAAGGCCACGCCACCGCCAATGAACTCAACGGCCAGACCTCGGCCGATCACCTTGGCATGGGCCGCATGGTCTCCACGAAGAAGGACTCAATCGGCGCTGTGCTGTCGCGGCGCGATGGCCTGAACGCCCCTGACGGCCTGCGGTTGGTGGGGTTCGAAGCGCTCGACGGCAACGATCTGCCCGCTGGCAGCCATCTCTATGCGAAGACCGCCCCCCCCACCGGCGCCAGCGAGGGCTGGCTGTCATCCGCCGCCTACTCGCCGCATCTGGGCAAATCCATCGCGCTTGGCTTTCTTTCCCGTGGGCAGGACCGGCTGGGCGAGACCGTCACCGTCGCCAACCCACTGCAAGGCCAGTCCTTCACCGCCCGTGTGGTCAGCCCCCATTTCATCGATCCCGAAGGAGAGCGTCTGCGTGCCTGATCCCAGCCCCACACCACGCCTGTCCGCCCGCACCGCGTTCGGCGCCACCACAGCCCGCCTCGACAGCCTCGGCCCTTGGACGCTGACAGAGCGCCCGGACCGCGCCCTGGCCTCCGTTGCCGCGCGCGCCGCAGACCCGCAACAGGTCGCCGACAGGCTCGCATCTCGCGTCGGCGGCGCCATCGCACTCGGGCAGCTGGCGCAGGGCGACGACCACGACATCTTTGGCACTGCACAAAACCAGTGGTTCGTGATGGCGGACCACACACAGCAGGAAGACCTCGCCCGCCAGCTCAAGACGGAGCTGGGAGACATGGCCTCCGTGACGGAGCAGAATGACGGCTGGGTTGTCTTCAACCTGAGCGGGCCCGGCGTCTGCCGGGTGCTGGAGCGGCTGGTGATGGCGGACCTTGCGCAGATGCCGGACGGCAGCGCCCAGCGCCTGCTGCTGGAGCATATGAATGTTGTCCTGCTGTGTCGAAAGCACGACCAGTCCTACGACATTCTTGTCGCCCGCTCCTTTGCACTGTCGCTGCATCACGCCGTGACCACCGCAATGAGGAGCGCGGCGGTGCTTGCCACGCCCAGCTGAACGGCGCATTGCACCGACGGATCCCCAAGAGCACTCTTCGCCGGGGACACCTGGGCCCTGCGCCTCAGAGATACCCTCTGCTGGCGCGGGGCCGTTCTTCGGACAAACCCGCGCGCTGTTCAGCATGCAACGCAAACACTCTTTTCAGGCCTGAAATTCGGATCAGACGAAGATATGCGCCACCATGCCCTCGTGGTCACCCGAAGATACCCGCGGCCTTGAGAGTATTGCTGCGGGTCGCCTTGTTCAGGTCCCTTCGTCGAACAGAGAGAGCAAAAAATTCGCACAAAAAACACGCAACCTAACCTGATATGCCCCATTCAGCGCAAAACACATGGTCGGGACGTTTGCCTCAGGTTGCCGACGACCTAGGATCAAGAAATGGCACAGTCTTTCAACGAGGCACACCATGATCCAGTTACTCGTGTTCAGCGATCTCGACGGCACTTTGCTGGACCATGACACTTATGACTATACACCCGCGCTTCCGGCCATCGCGGACATAAAGGCACGCGGCGGGCTTCTAATCCTCGCCAGCTCAAAAACTGCCGCAGAAATGCTGCCGTTGCATCAGGCCCTTGGCCTGGAGGACACACCGATGATCGTAGAGAACGGGGCAGCCTGCCTATCGCCTGCTTACATCGGCTCAAAGGATGCAGACTACCGCGCCATCCGTGAGGTTTTGCGCAGCTTGGGCGCGCCCTTTCGCGGCTTTGGCGACATGAGCGTGTCAGAGGTGAGCGCCGAGACGGGGCTGAGCATGGTCGATGCTGCCCGCGCCAAGACCCGCCAGTTTAGCGAACCCGGAGTGTGGCAGGGCGACGCCCATCAAAGCGCAGGCTTCCTTGCCGCTCTCGCGCGTCAAGGCATCACTGCGCGTCGGGGCGGACGCTTCCTGACACTCTCGTTCGGTGCGACCAAGGCAGACCAGATGCAGCAGCTGTGCCGGTCCTATGCACCCAGTTATTCCGTCGCGCTTGGCGATGCCCCCAATGACATTGAAATGATCGCCACCGCTGACCGCGGCGTCGTGGTGCGCAATGACCACAGCCCGGATCTGCCCGGTCTGGCCAATTACCCTCACATCCTGCGCACCACGCTTGCCGGGCCCACCGGTTGGAACGACGCGATGTTGCAGATACTCGACGAATTGAACTTCACTCAAAAAGGAGCCGCCGCGCATGGCTGATTTCCACCAAAACGGCAATATCGCCCAATTTCACGATCTACGTTGCCGCCCGGTGGAAGAACTAGAATACGAGCTTTCGACTTTTGCCCAGACTCGCAAGATCTCACTCATCCTGCCCTGTCTCTATTCCGAACTCGAAGGGCCAGCCCTGCGCCATATCCTCGATGAGCTGGCGAAAGTCCCCTACCTGCATCACATCGTCATCGGCCTTGATCGCGCCACCGAGGAGGAATATCGCCACGCGCGTCAGTATTTCGCCTCCCTGCCCCAGAGCCACCGCGTAATCTGGAACGACAGCCCGCGGATGCGGGCATTGGGGGACCGGCTGGCGGAACAGGGCCTCGCGCCGCCGGAACCCGGCAAGGGCAAGAACGTCTGGTCCTGCATCGGCTATCTGCTGGCCCAGGCCGAAAGCTCGGTTGTGGCGATCCATGATTGCGACATCACCACCTATTCCAAGGACATGCTGGCCCGGCTGGTCTACCCGGTGGCGCATCCGGCGTTTTCCTATCAGCTGTCAAAGGGGTTCTATGCCCGCGTCGGCAATGGCAAGCTCAATGGCCGGGTCTCCCGCTTGCTGGTCTCGCCGCTGCTGATCGCCCTGAAACGCACCATCGGGGATCGCGATTACATCGACTACCTGCGCAGCTTTCGCTATCCGCTATCCGGCGAAATGGCCCTGCGCATGCCCTTGCTCCCGGACCTGCGCATCCCCTCGGACTGGGGGCTGGAGATCGGCGTGCTGTCGGAGGCTTGGCGCAACCTCGGGCGAAAGGCGGTCTGCCAGGTGGAGATCGCTGACAATTACGACCACAAGCATCAGAGCCTCAGCCCCGAGGACGCCAGCGCCGGCCTCAACCGCATGTCCACCGACATCTGCAAGGCGATCTTCCGCAAGCTGGCCGCCGATGGCACCGTATTCACGCCGAATGTCTTCCGCACCCTGAAAGCGACCTATTATCGCTCCGCGCTGGATCTGCTGGAAGCCTATTCCCATGACGCCATCATGAACGGGCTGGAGATGGACCGCCACGGCGAGGAGAAGATGATCGAGATGTTCGCCAACAATATCATGACGGCGGGGCAGGTCTTTCTCGAGAACCCGCATGAAACACCCTTCATCCCCAACTGGAACCGCATCCACTCGGCCAATCCGAGCTTTCTGGGCGATCTGAAGGCAGCAGCCCTGGCCGATGACGCGGATTACGCCCCGGTATAATCCGGGGTGATCCGGGGCGTAGCGCGCTTAGATGCCAAAGGCCGGGTGATAGGCGACGACGCCCTCCGGCACGTCACCCTGCAAGGCAAGCGCCATAAAATAGCTCGCGGGCAAACCGGGCAACACCAAGCCCCTGTGGCAGGCAAAGCCGAAGCGCGCGTAAAATGCAGGCTCGCCCAACAGCACGATCCCACGGACGCCGCGTCCCGTAAGCCGCGCCATCCCCTCATGGATGAGCGCGGAGCCGATCCCCTGTCCCTGTCTTGTCGGCAGAATTGATATCGGCCCCAACCCCAGCCAGCCCAGATCGCGCCCATCAATGGTAACCGGCGAGAAGGCCACATGGCCCACGACCGCGCCCGCCTCCTCCGCCACGAGCGAGAGGGTCAATGCGCCTGCGGCCCGCAATCCCGCAACAATGCCCGGCTCGCTGCCGTCACTATGGGGATGTCCGGCAAACGCCGCCTCCGTCACCACATGAATTGCATCCGCATCCTCGGCCTGTTCGTCTCGAATGATCAAACCGATCCTCCTTTCATATTTTCCAACTCAAAATAATCCGGGGAGCGCGGGGGGTTCCCCCTCGCACCCGCCCTCTTGGTCATCGATTGTCGGCCTGTGAACGCACTGATCGGCGCCCCTTTTCGGAAATCTGATAAGGGCTGGACATCCGGCTTTCGACCAGCCGTTTGCGCTTCAGCCGCCGAAAAATCTCCAGCGTGCAGTTGCTGAGGATCAACCCGTCGCGGGTCACGCAGGTCACCTCGGTGACCCGTCCGTTTGGCGCGCGCTCATAGAGAATACGCCCGCCCTGCGCCAGCGCGTGCAGCACGCGCTGTTCGTGTTTCGAGATGTTCATTGAAGTCTGCCTGTGATTGAACCACGTCAAAACCGCCACGCGCGCGCAGAGGCGTCGCGCGTTTCGCGGGTGCGACAGGTTCCGGGAATACCGAAACCGTCAGCAGGTGGTTGCAATCTCCAACATCAACAATTCCCTTGTCTGGAGGGGCATTTCCCCGTGCTTAGCAGCCCCATCGCAGGCGGGCAATCTTCTCAAGCCTGATTGGTAATCCAGCGGCATTGATAGGGCGCAAGTGTGATTTCCGCATCCCAGGTCACGCCCTCGCCCGACAGGAGATCCTGCCAGTCCTCCCCTTCGATCAGGTTCAGCGCCCCCGGCGGCAGGATCACCCCATCGGCGCTGACGTTGTGCAGGGCAAAGATCGATTGCGCCCGGTCCAGCGATTGCCGCCAGAGGGCAAACACCCGGTCGTCCAACTGCAGGGTGAACTGCGTCGCATTGGGATGAAACGCCGGTTGCTGCGCCCGCAGGCGCAGCCGGTCCGACAATGCCGAGAGCACCTGTGACTGCTCCGTCTGCGCGTCCTGAAGCCGCTCACACAACGCCGGATAATCCCAGCGGTGCCGGTTGATCGCCCGGTTCATCCCCCGCCGCGCCACTGCGTCATGGTCATTTGGTGTCGCCAGAAGCGCATGAATGTAGAAGGCTGGAATGCCCTCAAGGCTCATCGAAATGGTCTGGGAGCAGATAAAGCGGCCAACTTTCAGATCATCCGCCCCCTGCAGGGTGCGCGACATGGCATCGAAGTAAGTGCAATTCACCTCGTAGGGCGCCTCTCCGCCATCCGGTAGCGACCGCATGGAGACCAGACCGCCGCTCTCCCTGACACACTCAATCATCTGATCGATCTCCGCCTGCGGCAACACGCCCTCGGCCGGCCTCATGCCGATCCCATCGTGGCTGGCGGTGAAATTCAGATAGGCACAGCCCAGCGGCGCTGGCGGCATCGCCCGGGCCCATTTCAGCAAAAACCGCGCCGAGCCCGCCAGCACAGCATGCAGGATCAGCGGCGGCAGCGGGAAGTTGTAGACCACATGGGCCTCGTTGCGATTGCCGAAATAACTCAGGTTCTCTGCCCGCGGCACATTGGTCTCGGTCAAGAGCACCACCGTCTCGGTCGCGTAATCCGCCAGCAGACGCAAAAGTTGCACGATGGCATGGGTTTCTGGCAGGTGGATCGAGGGGCTGCCGGCCTGTTTCCAGATGAAGGCCACCGCGTCGAGCCGGATGATCCGCACCCCCTGGTCGATATGCAGCCGGATGATGCGCAGGATTTCCAGCAGCACCTCCGGGTTCTCGAAATTCAGATCGACCTGATCGTGGCTGAAGGTGCACCAGACGTGTTTCACCCCGTTTGCCGTCTCCACCTCCTGCAGCAGCGGAGTCGTGCGGGGCCGCACCACCTGCGACAGGTCTTGCTCAGGGCTGGCCTCGTAGAAAAACCCGTCGAAAGGCGCCTGCCCCTGGCGGTAGGCGTTGAACCATGGGCTTTGCGAGGAGACATGGTTCAGAACCATGTCCGACATCAGGTGAAACGCCCCGCCAATGCGCCGGATATCGGCCCAGTCGCCCAGCTCCGGATTGACCTTGCGATAATCAGTGACCGCAAACCCGTCGTCCGATGTATAGGGAAAGAACGGCAGAATATGCACGCCGTCCACGACGCCCTTCATATGGGTCAGCAGGAAATCATGCAGCAAATCCAGCGGCTTGTGGCTGCCATCAACCAGCGAATTGCCATAAGCGATCAGCAGCGCATCCCGCTCGGACCAGAGCGTGTTGCCCGGCGTGCGCGGCCGTTTGCGCCGGTGCGTGTCCTGCGGCCAGAAGGCTTCCACCACCTGAGAGCCCAGGATCTCGCTGTCCAGCTCCGGATAGATCTGCTGCAGGAGCCGTGTCAGACGACCCCCAAAAGACGCGCTGCGCTGCACCATGTCCGACCCTCCTCCGGCTGCGCGCGGATCATTTTCCGCTTTGCCTTCAATTGCTTCGCTCAATGACCTCTGAGCCTCAGCCTAGCCGCGCCATCGCACTTGCGTAAACCGCTGGCCCGCCACTTGGCGCGGGTTTTGCGCAAAGTGACCATTTTACGGGCAGGTATCGTGACGTGGATCGGAAATGCGCTACGCTCCAATAGGTAATAAATCGCCGTGATGCCGAGGGGCAGGCATCGTCACGGGGCTTGATCGACGGCGACGTTAGCGTTAACGATGGCCGCGAGTGATAGCGGTACCATCAGGGTGCCGTGCCCGGAAACCGAACCGGAGTTATTGGCAAATGACCCTTAAGATCGCGATCAATGGATTTGGCCGGATTGGCCGCAATGTGCTGCGTGCGCTGCTGGAGAATGACACCACCGACGTCGAAGTCGTGGCGATCAATGACCTCGCCGCACCCGCAACCCAGGTCCACCTGCTGAAATACGACAGCGTGCATGGCCGTCTCGGCGCCGAGGTGGTGATCGAGGGCGACACCATGAAAGTGGGCCGCCACGAGATCCGCCTGACCGCGATCCGCAACCCCGAAGAGCTGCCTTGGTCCGACGTGGACATCGCATATGAGTGCACCGGCCTCTTCACCTCCCGCGAGGCCGCCGCCCGCCACCTGGAAAACGGCTCCCAGCGGGTGCTGATTTCCGCACCGGGCAAAGAGGTCGACCGCACCGTGGTCTTCGGCGTCAACGACGCGGATCTGACCGCTAAGGATGTGATCGTCTCCAATGCCTCCTGCACCACCAATTGTCTGGCCCCGGTGGCCAAGGTGCTGGACGATGCATTCGGCATCAAGACCGGCTACATGACCACCATCCACGCCTATACCGGCGACCAGCCGACCCATGACAGCGCCCACAAGGATCTCTATCGCGCCCGCGCCGCGGCGCTGTCGATGATCCCAACCTCCACCGGGGCTGCCCGCGCAATCTCCGAAGTGCTGCCGCATCTGAAGGGCCGTCTGGAAGGCTCCGCCATCCGGGTGCCGACGCCAAATGTCTCCGTCGTCGATCTGACCTTCCAGCCGGAAAAAGCCGCCAGCGTCGAGAGCATCAACGCCGCGATCCAGGCGGCTGCCGCCGACGGCCCGCTCAAGGGCATCCTCGGCTACGAGGACGAGCCGCTGGTCTCGACCGACTTCAACCATGACCGCCGGTCGTCGATCTTTGCTGCGCCGCAAACCGCCGTCACTTCCGAAGGTCTGGTGCGCGTGGTCAGCTGGTACGACAACGAATGGGGCTTCTCCAACCGCATGATCGACACTGGTCGCGCGATGGGCAAATTCCTCTGACCTCCAGCAGAGCTCAGAGCTGAAGACCTCAGACCCAAACACCAAAGGGCCGCAGCACATGCCGCGGCCCTTTTCATCTTCTGCATAAATATCCCGGAGCACGAGGCAGAGCCTCGTAAGACCCTTGCGTCAGATCCGGAAGATCGGCTGCAGCATGCGCGGGACAAAGGACCGGAACCGCAGCGCGGCATCGGTAGCCGCAAGGCAGATGCAGGCCGGGCCATCCTCGGCCACCGGCTCATGCTCCAGATCGCCGTCTGCAACCTCCAGATCGCCAACACCAAACCGGCCGGTCTCATCCGAAAAGGCCCCCTGCAGCACCAAAGTCAGCTCCAGACCGTTGTGTCCGTGATCCGGTACTGCCATGCCGCCCGGGATATACAGCAGCCGCACGCTGCCGCTGCGGTCATGGTTCAGGATCATCTGCCGCACGCCGAGGCCAAGGGGCTTCCATTTCGGTGGCAAGCCGCCCAGCGCCTCCATCACCGGTGCCGGAAAGATGCCGGAGCGCTCATAGACCCGCTCTGTCGCCGCCGGGGTATCCAACGCATCAAACAGACGCGCCTTCATATCGGAGGAGACCTCCTGCACGGGAGTATCATCCAGCAGCGCGCCGCCCAGCGTCTCATGCGCGCCAAGGCGGGCCCGGCACTCATCACACATGGAGACATGCGTGGCGACCACGGTTGAAAACGCCTTTGGCAAGCTGCCTGAGGCATATGCAATCAGCAGCTCGTCAGGGATATGATGCGTTATGCCCGTCATGTCCTGTCCGTTCCCTTCAATTCGTGACGCAGCTTTTCCAGCCCGAGCCGGATGCGCGACTTGATGGTGCCCAGCGGCAGGCCGGTTTCGGCCCGGATCTCCGCATGGGTCAACTCGCCCAGATAGGCGCGTTCGACCATCTCGCGCTGTGCGGGCTTCAACCTGTTCAGCGCCGCCCGCAAAGCTGTCGTCTCCTCTTCCAGCGCCACAATCTGTGACGCGTCGTCTTCTGCCGTCTCGGCCGGTTTCAACTCTTCCGGCACCGGGCGGCGTTCCTTGCGCAGCACGTCGATCTGACGGTTGCGCGCAATCTGATATATCCAGGCCGAAACCTGCGCCCGACCGGGGTCGAACATATGCGCCTTGCGCCAGACCGTCAGCATGACGTCCTGCACAATGTCCTCCGCCTGAGCCGGCGGCAGGCCGGATCGACAAATCACCCCTTTCAAACGGGGGGCGAAGTGGTCGAACAGGTGACCAAAGGCCACCTTGTCCCGCTGGTCGCGCACCGCCAGCATCCAGACCGTTGTTTCGGCATAGGGTTCGCCTGTCACCAATATGTTCTCCCTGGCACGCTTCGCGCCATCGCCCACCCTAGCGGGCGCGGCTTCGGCTTCAAGCCTGTCTTCCAAAAGAACGTCTTCACTGACATCGAACATAACTTTCATACGCCGACCCGCTCCGGCTGGATCAAAAATTCTGTACCCCGCAAAAAATTCGTAAAGCGGCAAGAAACCCTGCCACGTTTTTCTTTTCTGCTTTTTTGATCCAACCGGGCCGCGCCTTGCGTAAGATCATCAAAACCAATGGAGTTTACATGTCTTTTGATGCCCTCTCGTCACAGCGTCGCCGAATTGCAATCGTGGGTGGGGGGATTTCCGGACTGGCGTCGGCGTGGTGTCTTGGGCCGCGTCATGACGTGACCCTGTTCGAGGCCGCTCCGCGTCTTGGAGGGCACGCGCGCACGGTCACAGCAGGCATTCGCGGTGACCAGCCTGTCGACACCGGCTTCATCGTGTTCAACTACGTGAACTACCCGCATCTGACGCGCATGTTCAACGAACTCGATGTGCCAGTCGTGCGCAGCGACATGTCCTTTGGCGCCACCATTCAGAACGGCGCGGTGGAATACGGGTTGAAGGACCTCACGGCCCTGTTTGGGCAGCGGCGCAACCTTGGGCGTCCGGCCTTCTTTGGCATGGTGCGCGATATTCTGCGCTTCAATGCCCGCGCCGAAGGCGCAGCCCGCGACGACAGCACCACTATCGGCGAGCTGGTCAAGGAGCTGTCTCTCGGTGAGTGGTTCCAACGCTACTATCTGATGCCGATCTGTGGCGCCATCTGGTCCACCCCGCCGGAAGAAATCCGCGATTTTCCGGCCCGCTCTCTGGTGCGCTTCTTCCGCAATCACGCGCTGCTGTCCGCTGCGGGGCAGCACCAGTGGTGGACGGTCAAGGGCGGCAGCATCCAATATGTCACCCGCCTCTGTGCCCATCTGGAAAAAATCGGCGTCGATCTGCGCGCCGCCTGCCCCGTGCGCTCGGTCGAGCGTCACGACAGCGGCGTTACCCTGCATCTCCCCGATGGCCAGTCGGAGGGCTTTGACGAAGTGATCTTTGCCTGCCATTCCGACGACGCACTCCGCCTTCTGGCGCGTCCAACCACGCAGGAGCAGGCCACCCTCGGGGTCATGCGCTATCAGGACAACCAAATGATCCTGCACCGAGATGCCGGACAGATGCCGCGACGTCGCGCCTGCTGGTCCTCCTGGGTCTACAAGGCCGACCAGCAAGACGACCGCCCTGCCATCGGCGTTACCTACTGGATGAACCGGCTGCAGAACCTGCCGGAGAACGATCCGCTGTTTGTGTCGCTGAACCCCGTGCAGGAGGTGAACGCAAAGCTGATCTACGATGAAAAGACCTTTCGCCACCCGGTCTTCGACCGCGCTGCGGTCCGGGCGCAAGACGCGGTGCAGGCGATGCAGGGCCAACACAACACCTGGTTCGCCGGGGCCTATCTGCGCCATGGCTTTCACGAGGACGGTTTTGCCAGCGCGGTCCGCGTGGCCCGTGCGCTGGAGGCCCGTCACCTGCCGAGCCGTGATGCGCAAGAGGTCCTGGCATGAGCGCCAGCACCGACATATGGCCTGAACATGTGGCAGGATACACCACCCACGCCCGCCGTGGCAGCATCCGCAATTCGTTTCGCTACAGCGTCGATTATGTGCTGCTGGACCCGAAATCCGCAGACGGGCCGCGCCTGTTCTCGCGCAACCGCTGGAACCTGGCTTCCGTGCAGGACCGCAGCCACGGAGGCGCGCCCGGACAGGGGCGCGGTGTGGTCTGGGCCGAAGAGATCCTGACGCAGGCCGGGCTGCCACTTTCCGGGCTGCGCGTCATGCTGCTGACCCAGCCCTCATTCCTCGGTTATATCTTCAACCCGGTCAGCTTCTGGCTGGCAATGGACGGCACCGCGCTGCGGGCGGTGATTGCGGAGGTGTCCAACACCTTTGGCGATCGGCACAGCTATCTCTGCGCCCTGCCCGACTTTGCCCCCATCACGGCGAAATCCTGCCTCACGGCACAGAAAATCATGCATGTCTCACCTTTTCAGGAGGTCGCGGGCGCATATCGGTTTACGTTTGATATCGGGGAGGATCGGATCGCCATCCGGATTGCCCATGAGAACGGCTCCGAAGGCGTCATCGCCACGCTGATCGGAGACCGTCATCCCCTGAGCAATTCCCGGCTGATCACCGCCGCCCTGCGCCGCCCGCTGGGCGCCATGCGCACCATCGCGCAGATCCACTGGCAGGCGCTCAAACTCAAACTCAAGGGCGCGCGCTACAGAAGACGCCCGCTTCCGCCCGAACAGGAGGTAAGCTGATGCTGTTCATCACCAACCGCGTCAAACGCGATTTTCTCGATAGCTGTGCCAGGATACGACGCGGCAGCCTGCGGCTGATCACGCCCGAAGGCGAAGTGCATGATTTTGGTCAAGGCGCGCCCGAAGCCGAAATGCAGATCAACGACTGGTCAGTGGTCACAGCGCTGGCCTCGCGCGGCGACATCGGACTGGGCGAGGCCTATGTCGCCGGTCTTTGGGATACACCATCGATCGAGGCGGTGACCCAGGTGGCACTGTTGAACCTCGACTACCTCGAGGCCTTTGCCTACCCGAGCCCGCTGGCCACGTTGAAATTCCGCGTCGTGGACCGTTTGCTACGCGCAAATTCCCGCAGTGGCGCCAGCCGCAACATCAAGGCGCATTACGATGTCGGCAATGAGTTCTATCAGCTCTGGCTCGATGAAAGCATGACCTATTCCTCGGCCCTCTTTGCCCCCGGCGACCGCAATCTGGAGGATGCCCAGCACCGCAAGTACGACCGCATCCTCAACCGTGCCAGCGACGCCGAACGTATCCTGGAGGTCGGCTGCGGCTGGGGTGGATTTGCCGAACGTGCGGCCGATCATGGCCGCCATGTGACCGGTATCACCATCTCGCCCAGCCAGCACGGGTTTGCCGATGCGCGGCTTGACGGGCGCGCGGAAATTCAGCTCTGCGACTATCGCGACACCAAAGGCAAATTCGACGGCATCGTGTCGATCGAGATGATCGAAGCGGTGGGCGAGCGGTATTGGCCACAGTATTTCGCCATGCTGAAGGACCGTTTGACCGAGAGCGGCCGCGCAGTCGTGCAGGCCATCACGGTGCCCGACGCCTATTTCGACATCTATCGCAAGGGGTCGGACTACATCCGGCAGTACACCTTCCCGGGTGGCATGCTGCTGTCCAATGCGATGATCGCCCATCACGCCCAGCAGGCAGGCCTGAAGGTCACCGACAACTTTGGCTTTGGTCTCGATTACGCCCGCACCTGCCGCATGTGGTCGGATCGGCTCAGCGCCGCTTCGGACAAGGTTCTGGGGCTTGGCTACGACCAGAGCTTCCTGCGCAACTGGCAGTTTTACCTGCAGATCTGCGCCGCCTCGTTCGAGACCCGTCAAACAGATGTGGTACAGGTGGAGCTGGCCCATGCGAGTTGATCTTCGCGCGGTACTCGCACTGGTCCTGACCCTTGGAGCCCCCGCCATCAGCCATGCCAATGGCACCGGCCTTGGCGCGCCCGTCCCACTGGGGCAGGCCACCCTGCGGTTTCTCGGCTTTGAGGTCTATACCGCCACCTTGCACACCGAAGGGGCCGATCAATTCGACTGGGACCGGCCCTTGTCGTTGCGACTGGACTACGCGCGCGGCTTCTCTGCCGAGGATCTGTTGCAGGGCACCCGCAAGGAGTTGCAGCGCATCGAGGGCACGCGCTCGGATCAACCGCAAATGTTGAAGAAACTGGCCACCTGCTTTCGCGCCGTGGGTGACGGGGACCACTACGTGGCCGTGTCCACCAAGCCAGATACCGTCGAAATGCGCCTCAATGGCGCGCGGACCTGCCGTGTCTCCCACCCGGATCTGCGCAAGCGGTTCCTCGGGATATGGCTGTCGCCCAACAGCCGGTCCGCGCGCCTTTCGGCCCAGTTGCGGGGCGAATGATGCATCCCTGGCGCGTCAGCACCTATGCGCTGATGCTGGCGGCCGCCGGTCTGCCGCTCTATATCCATCTGCCGCGCTATGCCACCGGTGAGCTGGGGCTGAGCCTTGCGACCCTCGGGGTGATCCTGGCGGGCATCCGCGTGATGGATTTTGCTCAGGACCCGGCGCTTGGCTGGCTGGTTGATCGCTACCCGGCGCGCAAACCCGCCCTTGCGGTGCTGGCCGCGCTTGGCATGGGGCTTGGTTTCGTGATGCTTTACACCCTCCGCCCGGAAACAGGCACGATCCCCTGGCTGATCGCGGCGCTGGTTCTGGTCTTCACCGCATATAGCCTTGGCACCATCCTGTTCTATGGCCAGAGCGCTGCCCTCGCCGGCAGCTCCGATGGGCTGATCCGACTTGCAGGCTATCGCGAGGCCGGCACGTTGGGCGGGATCATCCTCGCTGCAACCGCACCAACCGCGTTGGTGGCCCTTGGCGCATCTGGCAGCGGCTACAGCGCTTTTGGCCTATTGCTGGCAGCGGTCTGCCTGATCGCCCTCGTGGTGAGCCGCCCCCTTTGGCGTGTCTCGGCACCGGCAGAACGCCCGCTGTCCCTGTCCGAGCTGCGCAGCTCCGGCGCGCTTGGCCTGCTGGGGCTGGCCTTTGTCAACGCACTGCCGGTGGCGATCACCTCGACCCTGTTCCTGTTCTTCGTCGAGGACCGGTTGCGCCTGCCGGATCTGGCTGGTCCCTTCCTCATCCTGTTTTTCCTTGCCGCAGGGCTATCGGTCCCACTCTGGACCCGCGCCTCTGCGCGCTTCGGCCCGGCCCGGGTGCTGGTGCCCGCCATGGGGCTGGCCATCGTGGCCTTTATCGGCGCTGCGGCCCTGCCCACAGAGGCGGCCTTCGGGTTTGCGCTGATCTGCCTCGGCTCCGGTGCAGCACTTGGCGCCGATATGGTGATCCTGCCGGTGCTCTTTGCCGGCGCATTGAACCGCGCCGGGCTGCAGGCGGGTCGCGCCTTTGGCCTTTGGTCCTTTGCCGCCAAACTGGCGCTGGCCAGCGCGGCCGTGCTGTTGCTGCCCCTGCTGGAAATCAGCGGCTACCGCCCCGGTGCCACGAATTCCGACGCCGCCCTCACCGCGCTAACGCTGGGCTACGCAGTGCTGCCCTGTCTCATCAAATGCGTCGCCATCGTGCTGGCGCTGCAACTCCCCCGGAAAGAGGTTTCTGCATGAAGCTCCTGCTTGCTCTTATCATCCTCGTGCTGCTCCTCCTGCTGCTGCGCCCCGGATTCGGCTTTCGTGCCCAGCGGCCCTCGGACTATGCGAACACCGGGCCCGCCTTTGACATCCGCAAACATCTGAGCGGGCGTTTCATCTCCGAAGGGATGATTTACGGTCCCACCGGGCGCGTGGTGTCGCGTTTCGTTGCGGAAATGACAGGCGAGTGGGAGGGCGACAGCGGCACGCTGAGCGAAGACTTCCAATATGCAGGCGGCGGCACGCAGGCGCGAAAATGGATCCTCACCGCCGGGCCTGATGGCGCCTTCACTGCCGAGGCGGACGATATCATCGGCACAGGGCGCGGTCAGCACTCCGGCGCAAGCGTGCGGCTCGACTATCGCATCCGTCTGCCCGAGGACGGCGGCGGGCATGTGCTGGACGTCACCGACTGGATGTACCTGATGGAGAACGGTACCATCATGAACCGCTCCGAGATGCGCAAGTTCGGCGTCAAGGTGGCTGAACTGATCGCCACCATTCGCCCGGCCCCGGACACGGAGGCAGAGCAATGAGTTTTGAAGGACAGACCTGGTGGATCATCGGCGCCAGCGAAGGTCTCGGTCGTGCGTTGGCCACGGCGCTGGACCGCGAAGGCGCGCGGCTGATCCTATCCGCCCGAAACCCGGACAGGTTGACGGAATTGGCCGGTGAGCTGCGCGACGCCGTGCCGTTGCCGATGGATGTGACCGACGCGCGATCCGTGACGGCCGCGGCAGAGGCGGCCCAAGACGCGGATGCGGTGCTCTATTGCGCCGGTCTTTATGATCCGATGACGGTTCAGGACTGGGAGCCCGAGGCAGCCGAAGAAATCTGTGAGGTGAACTTCATGGGGGTCATGCGTGTGCTGGGCAGAGTGGCCCCGCGCATGGCGCAGCGGGGGCGCGGGCATATCGCCCTGATCGGCTCGCTTGCTGGCTACACCGGCTTGCCCGGTGCCATCGGCTATGGTGCCTCCAAGGCGGCGGTGATGCATCTGGGCGAAAACCTGCATCGTGATCTGCGCGATACGGATGTGAAGGTTCAGGTGATAAACCCCGGCTTCATCAAGACCCGGCTGACCGCGAAGAACGACTTCACGATGCCGATGATTCAAAGCCCCGAGGACGCTGCGGCCTGTTGCATGAAAGCGCTGCGCTCAAACCGGTTTCAAAGCGCCTTTCCCGCGCCATTTTCCTGGGTCTTTCGTATCGCGGCGTATCTGCCACGCAAACTTGTCACGAGGCTCATATGACGCAGAGCACTCCCCGCGAAGTCGTCATTTTCGGCGCGTCAGGAGGGCTGGGGCGTGCGCTGGTCGCGGCCTACGCCGCACGCGACAGCGTCACCCGCATCCATGCCGTCGGACGCCGCATAGATGCATTGCCAACCGGCGAGAAGATCACTCCGCACCGCGCTGACATCACCTGCGAGACGGACCTAGAGGCGCTGGCGCCACAGCTGGGAGAACCGGATCTGGTTCTGGTGGCCACCGGCCTGCTGAGCGACCCCGAAACAGGGCTGAAGCCGGAAAAATCCTATCGTCAGCAAAGCATGGCCGCTTTCGAACAGGTGTTCCGCGTCAATACGTTCGGCCCCGGGCTGGTGGCCAAACACCTGCTGGGGCGGATGCCGCGTCAGGGCCGCACGGTCTTTGCGGCATTGTCCGCGCGGGTCGGGTCAATTTCCGACAATGGATTTGGCGGTTGGCATGCCTATCGCGCGTCCAAGGCCGCGCTGTGCATGTTGATGCGCAACTATGCGATCGAGGTGGCGCGCAAGAACCCGGATGCGATTTGTGTCTGCCTGCATCCGGGAACCGTCGACACAGGGTTGTCGGCCCCGTTTCAGTCCAATGTGCCCGAGGACAAACTGTTCGCCCCCGACTATGCCGCCAACTGTCTGCAAGGGGTGCTTGACGGATTGAACCCAAAGGACAGCGGCGGACAGTTTGATTGGGCCGGCAAAAAGATCCCAGAATAACATCATCCGAACGTTGCCAGTGTGAGGCCTCTTTGTAGGGTCCGTTCGGGCCTCGCCTGTGGTCTTGCCCCCCGGCGTCGATCCGGCGACACTGACGGACTATTGCCACCTGCGTCGGTGGCACCGCAAGGAGACCATCGCTTGTGCTGAAATCCGTTCGCCTGCGCCTGCTGATCCTTGCGTTGCTGCCCCTTAGTGTCCTGATGCCGCTGCTGATGGTGGTCGCGATGGCGCGATGGAACGCAGATTACGACAAGGTCCTGATCGCCAATGTCGAAAGTGACCTGCGGATCGCCGAACAATACCTCGGCCAGCTCCAGGGCAACTCCGCCCGCACCTTGCAGGGATTGGCAGATTCGGCGCGTCTGGCAACGGTGCTGTCCTCCGGCGCGCTTCAGGTTGACCGCTTTCTCACCACCCAAAAGAGCGCGTTGCAGCTCGATTTCCTCTATCTGTTGCAAGGCGACGCCTTGACGGCGGCCAAGGCGAAATGGCCGGTGATCCACGAGGCCGCCGCTGGCCGCATGGCGTCGGAAATAGATATCTTCTCTGCTGCAGAACTCATGGATGTGTCTCCTGCCTTGGCGGCGCAGGCGAGCATAGACCTGATCGAGACCGAAGCAGCTGCCCCCACCGATCACGACGTCGAGGATCGGGGCATGGTCGTCCATACCGCCGCCCCGGTGCGCGTCAGCGGCGCCGACGGTGTGTTGGTTGGTGGATTGCTGCTGAACCGCAACCTTGATTTCATCGATACCATCAATGCGCTGGTCTATCTGCACGGGCAATCGGATGTCAGCCGTCAGGGCACCGCAACACTGTTTCTCGACGACACCCGCATTTCGACCAATGTCCGTCTGTTCGAAGATGTGCGGGCGCTTGGAACGCGGGTCTCGGCTGCCGTGCGCGGCGCGGTTTTAGGCGACGGCGAGACCTGGCTTGATCGCGCTTTTGTCGTGAACGACTGGTATATCTCAGGCTACATGCCGCTGACCGACAGTTTTGGGAAACGGGTCGGCATGCTCTATGTCGGCTTTCTGGAGGCCCCCTACCAGACCGCAAAGAGAGCCGCCTACTGGACGGTTGCCGGCGCCTTTGTTCTGGTCATCGCCTTGACCGCACCGTTGTTCCTGTGGCTGGCTAAAGGGATTTTTGCCCCGCTCGAACGCATGACCCGCACCATGGCGCGGGTGAAGCGCGGCGATCTGACTGCGCGCAATGGCACCATCGGGCGCAGTGACGAAATCGGCCAGGTCGCCAGCCATCTCGACACTCTGCTGGATCAGGTGCAGGAGCGGGACAAGCGCCTGCGCAACTGGGCGGACGAGCTGAACGCCCGCGTCGAGGAACGCACCCGGGAGCTGAAAGTCGCCAACACCAAACTGGAGGAGACGTTCCGGCAGTTGGTGATGAGCGAAAAGCTGGCGTCGATCGGTGAAATCACCGCCGGCGTTGCGCATGAGATCAACAATCCGGTCGCCGTTATCCAAGGCAATGTGGATGTGATGCGCATGACGCTCGGCGAGGCCGCCGACCCGGTGCAGACCGAACTCGATCTGATCGACAATCAGGTGATGCGGATCGGTGCCATCGTCGGAAAGCTGTTGCAATTCGCAAGGCCATCAGACTTTGGCACCTTTGCGGAACATGTAGACGTGGCCGCCGTGGTTCGCGATTGTCTGGTATTGGTGGATCATGTGATCTCGAAACAGGAGATCCGGGTCCTCACCCAGTTCGACGACACATCTTGCGTCTGCATCGACCCCGGTGAGTTACAGCAAGTTGTGATCAACATCATCATCAACGCCACCCAGGCGATGGATGGACGGGGTACCCTAGCGATTTCCGTTGGGGCGACGTCCCGTGAGGGTCAGAACGGCACCGCCCTGCGCATCGCAGACACCGGTCCCGGCATTCCATCCGAACGGATCGATCATATTTTCGATCCGTTCTTCACCACCAAACAAGGAGAGGGCACCGGGCTTGGCCTGTCGATCAGCCAGACTTTGATCCAGCGCGCCGGGGGCCGCATTACGGTGCGCAACCGCAAAGCGCGTGGCGCAGAGTTCCTGATCTGGTTGCCGGATCCTTCGTCGTCCGCCGCAGATCTCAACGCCCCGCACTAGCACAGCGTCCCGACGCACCGCTGTCAGGATTTGCACTCAGCCGTCGGCTAAGGCCTCTCAAACGCCCCAGCTGGCACATTTCCTGTCAATGGTCTTGCGCGAGACCCCAAGCCGCCGCGCCGCCTCTGCCCGATTGCCCTCACAGGCATCGAGCACATGCATGATATGGCGCTGCATCACCATATCGAGGTTTTCGACTGCCTCCACTCCGGTGACGGACCCAGTGCCTGTGAATTCCTCTGGAAAGGCACCAAGGATCACCGAACGTTCGACAAGGTTGCGCAGCTCCCGCACGTTGCCGGGCCAGTCGTAGCGGGAGAATTTCAGCAACGTCTCCTCATCCAGCTCCAAGGTTGGCATGCCAAGGCTGAGGGCGAATTGTTCCGTGAACAGCGCCGCCAGCTCGACGATATCCTCGATGCGCTGTCGCAGGGGCGGCATCTCGATGTTCACGACGTTGATGCGGTGATAGAGGTCGGCGCGGAACCGCCCGCTTTCGACCGCCTGCTGCAGGTCCGCATTGGTGGCAAACAGAAAGCGCAAATTCAGCGGAATGTCCCGCTCTGCTCCCACCGGACGCACCTTCTGATCCTCCAGCACCCGCAGCAGCGCCGCCTGCACCTGTTCGGGCATCTGCGCCACTTCATCAAGGAACAGCGTGCCGCCATCGGCGTGCAGGAATAGCCCGTCGCGGCGGCGGTCCTGCGCATCGATCACGCCAAACAATTCCTCCGCCAGCCGATCCGGCGACAGGCCGGCGCAGTTGACGGCAACAAAGGGCTGTTCGGCCCGGTCAGACAGCGAATGCAGCGTGCGTGCCGCAATCTCCTTGCCGGTGCCGGACGCCCCTGTGAACAGTACCGGCGTCGGCAGCGGTGCCAGACGCTGCAGCATCTGACGGACCTTGCCGATGGCCACGGATTTGCCCAGCAACCGCCCGCGCGCGCCCGCGTTCTCTGCCGAGAGCTCATGTTTCAGCAGGTAGTTTTCGCGGCGCAAATACTTGCGATCCAACGCCCGCGCCACCGCGTTCAGGATCTGATTGGCGCGAAAAGGTTTGAGCACGAAATCCGCAATCCCGATCCGCAACGCCTGAATGGCAGTGTCCAGATCCGCATAGGCCGTCACCAGGATGGTATCTGCAAAAAGCCCCACTCGGCGCTGCTCGGCGACCCACTCAAGCCCCGTCTTTCCGGGCATGATATTGTCCAGCACAATCAGATCGAAATGCGCCTTGTCGAGGATGTCAGAGGCGTCCTTCGCCGAAGCCGCCTGCTCCACCCGCTTACAATGAGGCTCCAGCACCTTGGTCATGAAATGGCGCATGCCCGGTTCGTCATCAATCACCAGGATCGACGCGGAGGACAGCGACGCGGAATACTCATCGCGAAGGGCGGTGACGTTCATGGGATACAATCAGTTCAGGCGTACAGCAGCGCCAGAGTTTTGATCCTGCGCGGAGAACCCTGCACGCTCCAGCGCAAAGTCCGCGCCGACGGCGATCACGGCGATGAGGGCAAAGCCCGCAAGCATGGCTTTCATATCAGATGTCCTCTTGGTGTGTTGTCGCAGTTGTCAGGTGGTCTTGCAGATCCGCCCGGTCGATGTGGGCCGCGATCTGCGTCATTGGTTTCATTGAAGCCGACAGGCCGTAATATAGCGCTCCAGCCGGTGATCTAAAAGCACATCTATAGCCCCGGCGTTCAAGGCATTCCTCATTTCTGAACGCACATCAGAAGGAACATCACCCGAGGGAAGAGCCCTGCGGCATCCCCTCGCGGCTACCAGTGATGATCTCCGTCTTCCGGTTTGCCAACCGGGGCGACGTCACAAGGCGCAGGCCAGGTGTCAGTCGCCCCATGGTCCTATTCTGCCGGAGTAGCGCCCGTAGTCCCGGACTTCGCCCGCTCCTTCTCCTGAACTTCCTCAAGCCAGATCGAATGGTGCTGGTGCGCCCAGGCTTCGTCCACCTCGCCGGTGCCCATGGCATCATAGGCCCCCTCCATGCCCACCGTGCCGATGTAGATATGCGCAATGATGATCGCCATCAGCACAAAGGCCACGATGGCATGCCACAGCTGCGCCAACTGCATTTCCTCCTGCGGCGCCAGCTCGGTCGGCAAAGCACCATACCCCAGCCATTGCGGCAGACCGAGATCGTTGAGGATGCTGAAGGTCTTGGCAAAGAGCGGCAGTTCATACGGGAACAGCAGCGACAGGCCGGAAATTGATATCGACGCGCCGAACAAGATCACCGACCAGAAGATCACCTTTTGGCCTGCGTTGAACTTCTTTGCCGGCGGGTGTTTCTTGCCGACGATGCCGCCAAACTGCTTGATCCAGACCAGATCGAGCTTGTTGGGGATGTTATGCGCAACCCACATGAAGAACACCATGATCAGGGCCAGCATGAAGGCCCAGGACACCGAATTGTGGATCCATTTGGAGCCGATAAGCAGCAGGGAATTCACGTCCTTGCCCAGATAGGGCTGGATCGCCACACGTCCGAACAGCGTCAACAGGCCGGTCACCCCGAGCAGGATGAAAGATCCCGCCAGCATCCAATGGGCCAGACGCTCGATGAACTCAAAACGGGTCACGGTGCGACCGGTTTGTTCGCCATCGACACGCACCCGCCCTCGCAGCAGGAAGAACAGCGCCAACGCCCCCATCGTGCCGAGGAGCAGCCAACCGCCATATTGGCGCAGCGGTCCTTCGCGGAAAGTCAGCCAGCTCATGCCGCCATCCTGCACCAGAACAGTGGCCACTTCGCCGCCCGCCGAGACGCGAATGTCGGCAGAATTGTAGCGCAAGGCCCGCCACAGCTCCGGGTCGGACTGGCCACCAAGGGTGCCCAAGTGCTCGTTGATCGCGGCGGCCGCGTCCGGGTTGCCGGTGGCCTCACTGCGGAAACGATCATCAATCGGCTCGCCACGCTGGCGGGCCATGATGTCCTCCAGCGTCTGTGCCCCACCCGTCGCGCTGCGGTCGGGGGCAGTCGGGGCGGCGTCTTGTGCATGGGCCGAAAGGCCGCACATCAAGGCCAGCTTCAGAACGAATACGAAAATCAGGCGCGGCATGGATGGAACTCCCCGTTAAGCCGGATTTGAAAAATTGAATAGAGGGCACACCGGAAGGGGCCCGCCGCATGGCGGGCCGCCTCCTGTTGTCGGCGTGCCTTGAGAACAAAGGCCGGCGTCAGCCGCCCTTCTGTTCGTAGGCTGTGCCCCAGCCCCAGGCGCCGGAACCAAAGCCACGGGCCACCACACGCTCACGGTAGACCGAGGACACCACGTCCCCATCACCCGCCAGGAGCGCTTTGGTGGAGCACATCTCGGCGCAGATCGGCAATTTGCCTTCCGCGATCCGGTTGCGCCCGTACTTCTGGAACTCGGCCTGCGAGTTGTTTTCTTCGGGACCACCGGCGCAGAAGGTACATTTGTCCATCTTGCCGCGGGAGCCGAAGTTGCCCGCCTGCGGATACTGCGGCGCGCCAAAGGGGCACGCGTAGAAGCAGTAGCCGCAGCCAATGCAGAGGTCCTTGGAGTGGAGAACCACCCCTTCCTCGTTCTGGTAGAAACAATCCACCGGGCAGACCGCCATGCAGGGTGCATCGGAACAATGCATGCAGGCGACCGAGATGGACCGTTCACCGGGCTTGCCATCATTGATGGTCACAACACGGCGCCGGTTGATGCCCCAGGGCACCTCGTGCTCGTTCTTACACGCGGTGACGCAGGCGTTGCATTCGATGCAGCGTTCGGCGTCGCACAGGAATTTAGCTCGTGCCATTTATCCGTCTCCTTACGCTGGCATGATTTTGCAGAGGGTGGCCTTGGTCTCTTGCATCTGAGTGACCGAGTCGTAGCCGTAGGTCTGCGCCGTGTTGGTGCTTTCGCCCAGAACATAGGGGTCGGCGCCATCCGGGTACTTGGACCGTTGATCCTCGCCCTGGAAGTGACCACCAAAGTGGAAGGGCATGAAGGCCACGCCGGCCCCTACCCGTTCGGTCACCATTGCCATCACCTTGACCTTGCCGCCCTCGGGGCCTTCGACCCAGACCTGAGCGCCATCGCGCACGCCGATGTCGTTGGCGTCACGTGTGTTGATCTCGATGAACATGTCCTGCTGCAGTTCGGCGAGCCACGGGTTTGACCGGGTCTCGTCGCCGCCGCCCTCATATTCGACCAGACGGCCGGAGGTGAGGATGATCGGATACTCCTTGGAGACATCGTTCTTCTGGATCGAGGCATACATGGTGGGCAGACGGTAGAATTTCCGATCCTCATAGGTCGGATAATCCGCCACCAGATCACGCCGGTTGGTGTAGAGCGGCTCGCGGTGCAGCGGCACCGGATCCGGGAAGGTCCACACCACAGCACGTGCCTTGGCGTTGCCGAAGGGGGCGCAGCCATGTTTGATCGCGACCCGCTGGATACCGCCCGAAAGGTCGGTCTTCCAGTTCACCGAAGCGGTCTTGGTGTTGAAATCAGACGGGAACGGAGACATGGACTGCTCGCCCACTTCTTCGCCTGCGCCCTGATTGCCAGTACCACTGGTGCCAGCCTCGCCCATGCCATCGAGCTGCACGCCCGCGACACCTGCGATGACGGTTTTTTCCTCTTGGGTCAGGTCCTTGTCCCAACCGAGGTCGACCAGCATCTGCATGGTAAACTCAGGGTAGCCATCCTGAATTTCAGCACCGGGGTTCGAGACACCCTCGGCAAGCAGATTGTCGCCATCGCGCTCCACACCAAAGCGGGCGCGGAAACAGAGACCGCCATCCGCCACCGGCTTGGACATGTCATAGAGGTTCGGCGTGCCCGGATGGTTCATCTCCGGCGTGCCCCAGCAGGGCCACGGCAGACCGTAGAAATCGCCATCCGCCGGACCACCGACCGCTTGCAGCGTGGTGCGATCAAACGTGTGCTGGTTCGCCATATGGAGCTTGATGCGCTCCGGGCTCTGACCGGTGTAACCCACCGTCCACATGCCCTGATTGAACTCGCGGGTGATGCTCTCGATATTGGGGGTCTCGGCGTCTTCCATCTCGATATTGCGGAAGAGACGATCTGCCCAGCCGAACTTGTTGGCGAATTTCGCCATGATCACATGATCCGGCAGGCTCTCGAACAGAGGCTCGACCACCTTGTCGCGCCACTGCAGCGACCGGTTCGACGCCGTTACCGAGCCGCGTGTCTCGAACTGAGTACAGGCGGGCAGCAGGTAGACGCCATCAGTCCGGTCATGCAGCACGGCAGAGACGGTCGGATATGGGTCCACCACGACAAGCATGTCGAGCTTTTCCATCGCCGTCTTCATCTCCGTCATCCGGGTTTGAGAGTTCGGCGCGTGGCCCCAGAGAACCATGGCCCGCACATTGTTGGGCTGGTCGATGTTCTCTTTGTCCTCAAGGATACCGTCGATCCAGCGGGACACCGGAATGCCCGTCAGGTTCATCAGGTTCTTGTCCTTGCCGTCGGCGGATTTGACGGTTTCGAACTGTCCCTTGAGCCAGTCGATATCCTCACCCCAGACACGGCTCCAATGGCCCCATGCGCCAGCCGACAGGCCATAGTAGCCCGGCAGCGTGTGGCTGAGAACGCCAAGGTCGGTTGCGCCCTGCACGTTGTCGTGGCCGCGGAAGATATTGGTGCCGCCACCTTCGGTGCCCATGTTCCCAAGCGCGAGCTGCAGGATGCAGTAGGCACGGGTGTTGTTGTTGCCGTTGGTGTGCTGCGTGCCGCCCATGCACCAGATCACGGTGCCGGGACGGTTGTTCGCCATGGTCCGCGCCACGCGCTTGAGCTGGCTGCCGGGGGTGCCGGTCACGCGCTCGACTTCCTCGGGCGTCCATTTGGCGACCTCGTCGCGGATCTGGTCCATACCCCAGACACGGGTGCGGATAAACTCTTTGTCCTCCCAACCGTTCTCGAAGATGTGCCACAGGATCCCCCAGACCAGCGCCACATCGGTGCCGGGACGGAAACGGACATATTCGTCCGCGTGGGCCGCGGTGCGGGTGAAACGCGGATCGCACACGATCAGCGGCGCGTTGTTCTGCTCTTTGGCCTTCAGCACGTGCAAGAGCGAGATCGGATGCGCCTCGGCAGGGTTGCCGCCGATGATGAAGATCGCCTTGGAGTTATGAATGTCGTTGTAGCTGTTGGTCATGGCGCCGTAGCCCCATGTGTTCGCAACACCCGCAACGGTGGTGGAGTGACAGATCCGCGCCTGGTGATCCACGTTGTTGGTGCCCCAGTAGGCGGCAAACTTGCGGAACAGATAGGCCTGTTCGTTGTTGTGCTTGGCCGAGCCGAGCCAATAGACGCTGTCAGGGCCGCTTTCTTCGCGGATCTGCATCATGCCGTCGCCGATCTCGTCGATCGCCTGTTCCCAGCTGATACGCTTCCACTCACCGCCTTCTTTCTTCATCGGGTACTTCAGGCGACGCTCGCCGTGGGCGTGTTCGCGTACCGATGCACCTTTGGCGCAATGCGAGCCAAGGTTGAAGGGGCTGTCCCAACCGGGTTCCTGACCGGTCCAGACACCATCCTGCACCTCAGCAATCACGGTACAGCCGACCGAGCAGTGGGTGCAGACAGATTTGATCGTTTCGACCTTACCGGTTGCCGAAGCCGCCGCATTGGCCTGCGTCACGGTCCCGCCGGTGGCGCTGATCGCTGCAAGCCCGCCGATGGCAAGGCCTGAGCCGCGCAGAAACGCGCGGCGGTCGACGGCTGTTTCGCCGACCTTGGACAGGATACTGGTCCGCTGGGGGCGTCGCGCTACCCCGTTGGTCTTTTTCCTAAGCATTTTAAACCTCCCTTGCTTGTCCCTACAGTCAGGAACGCGCTGGGTTCATTGAAAAACCTTCGCTCAGTCGGGCGTCACGCAACCAGTCGGCTCAGGCATGAAAGGCAACCGATCAGAACCGGGTGCTGTCGTAATAGGCGCGGGTATGCGCGGTATCCTGCATCTTGTCCGATGACAGGTCCGGGGTCGCGGCCTCGACCTCGCCTCCGGTGGTTGCAAGCGCCACCGCCGCTACGGGCGTGGTGGTTGCAGCCAGTTTCAGAAAGTCGCGGCGGCTTGCGCCATCCTCTTTCCGTGACATGTGGATCCTCCTCCTCTTTGGTCTTGTCGGGTCCAACTCTTCAGGCGATCGGGCCGCCTCACCCTGCGCGTGCCCACCACGCGCGTCTTAAATGGACTTCGCCGGGGCCAATCAGCCGCCCATGCGAAACGCCTCTGCCTCGATCCCCATGAAGGCACGCCCAACCGAGGCGACCGACGCATAGAGCACCGAGTTCTTTGCCCCCTCAAGGTCGGCAAAGAAATGCGTCGCCCAGGGACCGATGTGTTTGTTGAAGAACGTCTTTTGTTCGTCGAGCGTGGCCGGAGCGCCAAAGCGCCCCACGATCATTGCGCCCATCATCTCCATCAAGGACGCGATGTTGTCTTCGGGCTCAAAACTGTTGGGCGCACGGCTCAAGCCGCGAACGCTCATGTCACTGCGCAGCGCCGCCAGTGGTTTTTCATTGAGGAACCCGGTCAGATAGTAGCTGGCGTAGGGCAGCAGTTCGCCCCGGCCAAGGCCGATGAACAGCGCGTTGAACTCTCGTTCCGCTCCGGCAGGTTTGGTGCGTTTTGCCACCCGCGACAGCTGCGTGATCGCCTGCCCCAGCGGGGTATCGTCGCCACTCAGCCCAGCTGTCTGCTCCAGCAGCATCTGGTCCGGCGCGGAAGCCAGCATCAGCCCGAGGTAGTTGTAGAGATCCGCGCGCAGGCGATCCTCTTCATGTGCCATGGGCTGCTCTACTGACGCGCTCAACGCTGCCTCTGTCATCCGGCTCTCCTCCGTCATGTTTCTGTCTCCGCCCCATCAAACGCAAAGCGCATTCGCCGAGAAGGGGCCACACCCGACACTTCTTCCTCAGAGCCAATGGTGCTGGCCTGTTGCTGCGCCTCATGCTGGAGATCCGTGAGATCGCCTGCCTGCTCTGGCAGCGTTGGCGCATCTTGGTCTTCAGTCTCAGCCTCAGCCATCCCGGCGTCCGCTTCCGCGCCGTCATCCTCTTCGAGAGAGGTTTGGTCGGCCTGCCCGACATCGCCGGCCTCAGCCGCCGCTTTCAGCTCCGCCTGACGCGCCAGTTCCTCGACATGGGCGGTCATGCCCTTGCCGACCTGATAGGCGGTCTGGATGTTCTCCACCGCCATTGCCGCGTCAGTGAAATCTTCACCGTAATCCAAGAGCCCGTCGACATTGGCCAGCACCGGGTTGGTCAGCCACAGGCGACGCAGCGCCCGAGTCTTCAGCCGCGCCGGAACCGCATCAGTCAGGAAGGCCTTGAAATCATCGCCCGCCCCGAGCGTGTCCGGGTCCGGCAGGTCCAGCTCGGCCAGCAGCTCCGCCTCGTCACGGTCCGCCAGTGCGGCCTCGCGCTCGGCGACCTCGATTTCCGCCACAGCGCGCGCTTCGGTGGCCGCCTCCGCCTCGACCGCAGCGCGGCGGCGGGACCAGAAATCCCGCGCGCTCATTGCAGGCGCTCCTTGCGGGCCTTGACCGGCGCGCGATAAACATCCGTCAGTTGCGGAATGCGCGCATCGCCAACGCCATCTTCCTCAAGATCAACCCGCTGGCGATCCCGCCGGCGTTTCTTGAATTCTTCTTCCTTGAAATGCGTGAGGGTGAAATCCCGCACCCAGGCCACCAGCCCGGCGGGCATGTCCACCTTCTCGACCTGATCCTCGCCAGTGTCGGCATAGTCCTGCGCTTCAAACGGCGAGGCCGTCACCAGCGTCACCTCCGGGCGCGCATTTGGACCCGGGCGCAGCACCACGTAGATGCTCGGCGGATTTGCGGTCAGCCCCTGCATGTAAGCCTCGGCATCGGCGCGGTGCAATTCCAGCGTAAGGGTGGCCGCGTGAAACTCACACGCCCCATCCTCTTCGCGCAGCAGAGCCCAGTCCGCATCCGCAGCCCCCGGCAACACGGCCACGACGGTCCACGCCCAACGCGCCCACGGCGTCACCCCGGGGGTCCGCCGAATAACAACGCCCAGCGGCATCACGTCGATCTTTGAGCTGTTCTGGTCCACGGCCCATCCTTGGCTTGGTTCCCGCAACACTGCCGCAAACCATGCTGCATGCAAAAGCACACAGTGCATCTCCTGCCCGTATTTTCATCAGCGCTGGACAATTTGGCAGCCCGTTTTGCCCGCCCCGGACAACAGTGGACGAATTGTCTAATTCTAGTTTTTTTATCAGGCATTCAGTTTTTGTGATGACGGCGCGAATCACCTCGCCTATCGATGCAGAGCCGCGCATCACCCGCCGTGCGACCAGCGGTTTACGACCGGATGAAAACATGTCTAGGGTGAGGGCCGAAACCGTAAAATCGGCGCCAAATGCCAGCCTGACCGCGAGCGAGAAATCAATGACCAAACGTTTGATATTGTGTGATTGTTCCGGATCACAGCCCCTCGACCCGGAGGCATTGACCGACGCGACCGGACTGCCGTGTTCCAAGGTCCATTCCGCCCTGTGCACCCGGGAAACAGAGGCCGCGGTGGCGGCTCTTCACGAGCCTGACACAATTATTTGCTGTGGTCAGGAAACCCGACTTTTCGCCGAACTTGCCGAGGAAACCGGCGCCGCCTCCCCCCTCTTTCTCGATCTCCGGGACCGGGCAGGTTGGTCCGCCGAGGCCGAAAAACCGGGGGCGGTGATACCCAAAATGTCCGCCCTGATCGCCGAAGCACAGATGGGCGGCACCCAGGCCAAGACGCTGGATGTGATCAGCGAAGGCCTCTGCCTTATTCTCGGCGCGGCTGATGTGGTTTTGCCCGCCGCGGCGAAATTGCAGGATATTCTTGGGGTCACGGTGCTGTTGAGCGACACGGAAGAGCCGCCAATGTCGCGCGGTTTCGACGCAATCCGCGGTCAGCTGCGCAGCGCGCGCGGCGCCCTTGGCGGCTTTCGTATCACGGTCGACGCGCTGCAATCGCTCGATGTCACCGGGCGCACCTGGACCTGGAGCCCCCCCCGTGATGGCGGCCAGTCGGAGTGCGATATCATTCTCGACCTCAGCGGTGGCCACCCCCTGTTCCCGGCTCCGGAAAAACGCGAGGGATATCTGCGTGCGGACCCCAAATCGCCCACCGCAGTCGCCGATGCCATTCTCGCCGCAAGTCAGCTGGTCGGCACGTTTGAAAAGCCGCTCTATGTCAAAACCGAGCCGCTGCTCTGCGCCCATTCTCGCGCCCGGCAAACCGGCTGCACCCGCTGTCTGGATGTCTGCCCCACTGGCGCGATCCTGCCCGATGGTGACAGTGTGTCCATCGACCCGATGATCTGCGCGGGCTGTGGTGCATGCGCCTCGCTCTGCCCGTCTGGCGCGATCACCTATGATGCACCGCCCGCCGAGAGCCTGTTTCGCCGCATCCAGACCCTCGCCAAGGCCTATCTCGACGCCGGGGGCACCGAACCGCGCCTGCTGGTGGTCGACGCCCATGGTGCCGAGATGATCCGCCTGGCCGCCCGTTTTGAACGTGGCCTGCCCGCCGCCATGATCCCGCTGGAGGTCGAAGCGCTCAACACCTTTGGTCACGCCGAGATCCTCGCCGCCCGCGCCGCAGGTTTCCTCGACGTCTCCCTCCTGCCCGGCCCCAGCACCGACATGGAGGTGCAGATGCGGGAGATCGCGCTTGCCGATGCCATCGCTCCGGGCGCGGCCCGGATGCTGCAGGCGAGCGAGCCTGAAGCGTTCTGCGATGAGCTTTATGCCGAGCGCACCCTGCCCGCCCCTGTCGAAACACCCCAGCGTCCCATGGGCACCCGCCGTCAGATCACCCGGCAGGCGGCGCTGGCCCTCACACCGGCGAACACTCAGCTGCCGCTGCCCGAAGGCGCGCCTTACGGGGCTGTGTTGGTCGATCAGGACGCCTGCACCCTATGTCTCTCCTGCGTGTCGCTCTGCCCGTCCGGCGCGCTTGGCGACAATCCGGATCTGCCTCAGCTGCGCTTTCAGGAGGACGCCTGCCTGCAATGCGGCCTCTGCGCCAATGTCTGCCCGGAGGATGCAATCACCTACGAGCCCCGCCTCAACCTCGCCGCCTCGGCGCTGGATCAGGTGGTGCTGCATGAGGAAGAACCCTTTGCCTGCATCGAATGCGGCAGCCTGTTTGGCGTCAAATCCACGGTCGAGAAGATCACCGAGAAGCTGGCCGGAAAGCACTCGATGTTTGGCAATCCCGAGGCCGCGAAGATGATCCAGATGTGTGATGACTGCCGGGTCAACGCCCAGTTCCATCAGCAGAATTCGCCTTTTGCCGGCAAGGAGCGTCCGCGCGTGCGTACCACCGAGGATTACCTCAGCAAACGCCGCGATCACTGAGGGCACGGCGCAATGAGGTCACTTCATCTGCAGCGGCTGGCCGAGGTCGGCGGGCACCATCAGCGCCACATAGGCGAGGATGCTGTCAAGTTCGTCCAGAGTCATCTCCACCGGCACGATGGGCGACGGGCGCTCCGCATCAAAGGGCGCTGTTACGTCTTCGATCTGGGTGAAGGCACCGTGAGGTTTCAGCACAAAAAACGCGCTGAACCGCTCCTCCCAGTCGGCGAAACCGCGCAGCACGGAGAACGACGGCGTCGAGCCGATGGCCTTCATTCGGTTCTGCTCCGACACCACGTGGCACCGTCCGCAGTGCTGCAGCGACAGCGCCTGCCCTGCTTCGGCATCGCCGTCGAAGACCTGCTCCTCGGCCGCTTCCGCCGCAACCTCCGGGGCGTGGAACAGCGCCGCGCCCTCTGGCGCAAAGCTCAACACCGTGCGCAGGCCGACCTCCGACAGCAGCCAGTCGGCGAAACGGTCGGCGCTCGCATGATCCGGTGCCAGCACCTGCAGGTGCCAGCTGCCGCTCTGGTCGGCGAAAACCGCCACGCCGTCGCGGGCGATCACCACCTCTGCCGGGGCACCGCTGGGCACCAGCGAAACACGCACCTGTGTTTTCAGCGAAAATCGCGGCAGCATGTAGTCAAACAGGCCGGTGTCGACCAAGACTTGGGGCGCGGCAAGGCGCAGGTTGCGCGCCTCCTGCGCGCCAAACCCGTCCGGCCCGCCCGGCAGAACCGCCAGCAGCGCGCCCCCGATCAGACCGCTTATCCCTGTCGCCCGAGCCATATGCCATGCTAGATAGCCCGCAAGAGTTCCGTCAAGCGTCCTGCTCCGCGCAGCCGCAAGACCTCAACAGACCAACCAAGGAGTAGCCCCGCGTGTCCATCACCCGCGACGCCGTCCTCGACGCCCTCAAGACCCTAAAGGATCCCGTAAGCGGCAGCGACATTGTTGCCGCCGGGATCGTCCGTGCCCTCACACTCGAAGATGCCAATGTGCGCTTTGTGATGGAAATCGACCCCGCGAAATCAGATACTTACGCCCCGCTGCGCGATCAGGCCGAGGCCTTGGTCAGCGACCTGCCCGGGGTGGAGAAAGTCTCCGCCCTGATGACCGCGCATAGCGCCAAGGCACCGCCGCCGGATCTCAAGGCCGCCAGCAAACCTGCACAGCCCCAAGGCCCGCAGAAGATCCCCGGCGTTGCAAAAATCATCGCCGTGGCCTCCGGCAAGGGGGGAGTCGGCAAATCCACCGTCTCCGCCAACCTGGCCTGTGCCTTGGCGCAGGCAGGTCGTCGCGTCGGACTGTTGGACGCGGATGTCTACGGCCCCTCGCAACCGCGCATGCTCGGGGTTTCTGGCCGCCCGGCCAGCCCCGATGGCAAAACCATCCTGCCCCTGCGCAACCACGGCGTCACCATGATGTCGATCGGCCTGATGACCAATGACGATCAGGCCGTGGTCTGGCGTGGCCCGATGCTGATGGGCGCGCTGCAGCAGATGATGATGCAGGTGCAATGGGGAGCGCTCGACGTGCTGATCGTCGACCTGCCACCGGGCACCGGCGACGTGCAGATGACGTTGGCGCAAAAGGCCGAGGTGGACGGCGCGATCGTGGTCTCCACCCCCCAGGACGTGGCGCTGATCGACGCGCGCAAGGGCATCGACATGTTCCAGAAGCTGAACGTGCCGATCCTCGGCCTGATCGAGAACATGTCGACCCATATCTGTTCCAACTGCGGCCATGAGGAGCATATCTTCGGCCATGGCGGCGTTGCCGCAGAGGCGGAAAAGCTGAACGTGCCGCTGCTGGCCGAAGTGCCCCTGCATCTGGACGTGCGTCTGGCCTCCGACGGGGGCGCGCCGATCGTGGTCTCCAAGCCCGACAGCCCGCAGGCCAAGGCGTTTCAGGACATCGCGGCAGGGCTGGTGGAGCGCGGCGCCGCATGAGCGATGAGGTCACCTTTCCGCCCCTGATGACGGGCGAGGCTGCCGGTCCGGGGCAGGATCCCTTTGACCTGGCGCGCCAGAAGGCGGAGTTGGGCGTGGATGCAGGGCTGGTGGTGTATGACCTCGGCGCCGACACTCTGCGCGCGGCGCTGGTGCTGGCGCCGGAGGTGCCGCTGGCACAGGCGATGGCGATGCTGCCCACCTGTGGCGTCGGTTTCCAGAACGCCCTTGGCGCGCTGGCCCCGCCAGAGGTGGCCGTGCATCTGGACTGGGAGGGCGGATTGCGTGTCAACGGGGCCCGCTGCGGCAGCCTGCGCATTGCCGCCAGCACCGATGATCCCGCCGCGCAACCCGACTGGCTAGTGGTTGCGCTGGAGCTGCCGCTCTGGCCTCAGGGCGACGGTGGCGAGACGCCGGATCAGACCGCGCTTTATGCCGAAGGCTGCGCCGAGGTCACCGCCCCGCGCCTGCTGGAGAGCTGGACCCGCCATTGCCTGCACTGGATCAACCGCTGGGACGAGGGCGACCTGAAAGCGCTGCATGCGGAATGGCAGGGATTGGCCCATGACATCGGCGAGGATCGGCAACAGGCCGGCCTCAACGGCACATTCCTTGGCGTGGACGCAGATTTCGGCATGCTGCTGCGCGATGACACAACGACCCACCTGATCCCGCTGACCACCGTGTTGGTGCGGGACTGACAGGAGAGAGACGACATGAAACTGGCCCGTGCAATCCACTTTGACGAAAGCGACATGAACGTCTTTGCCAGCCCCGCCCGCACCGGCGAGTGGTGCATCTCCGGCGGCTTTGAATTCTCCAACTGGAGCGAAGGCGATCTGGTCGGCAAACAGCGCCAGGCCTTTGCCAACGGCTGGATGGGTCTGGAAACCGGAGGGCGCGTGACCTTTGTCGCCGTCACCCAGGTCGAGAGCGATGAGGCTGCTGCCCTGATCGAACAACTCGCCGCGCATTTCGTCACCCTCTACGGCGCTCCCGATCTGGCGACTGCACGACCGGTGGCCGAGGCCGAGCTCGATCACATGGCGGAATTGTGCGAGGATCACGCGCCCAACACGCTGCTGACCGTCGCGCGCGAGCTGACGGATGCCGGGGTGCGCGAGAGCTTTCGTGTGATCGAGGCACAGTCGGCAGGGCTGGAGCAATTCGCCATCCACGCCACCCCTGAAAGCTGAGGAATGGGTCCTGCCCACTCAAACGCGAACAACGCAAGAAAAGAACACGCAAGATTGTTTCAGGCCGGGCTGGCACCTCCGCACATCTCGCATTAAGATTTTTGCATGGTTTGCGCCATAGCGTGGCGCAAACCAGACATTCAACAGGGTATCAAATATGCTGAAAACTACATTTGGGGCTTTGGCCCTGTGTTGCGTTGCGGGCTTGGGCAATGCGGCAAATCTCTTTACCGAAGCGGGCAACTGGGCCGCTGTCTACAAGGGCAACACCTGCCACGTCTATACCGTATCATCGGCGCGCGACACCTCCGGCTATCTTGAATTCACCTTCAAGAACAAAGGCCTCAACGCAACGTTCGACTATATCTATACGCCCTACACCCCGGACGAGGTCGACCCACCCTGGGACGAGTCGGAAGATTTTGTCACGCTCTATATCGATGACGAACAAGTCTGGTTCGGCGACGAGATGTTCTTTTACACCGGCCCCGGCTTCACCTATGGCGCAAGCATGACGCCCGGTTTCATTCCCGAAGTTCTCGATGCCATGCTGTCAGCCCAGAGCGATTTCGGCTTTGCGGTAGAGCGCGCCGCCGAGGGCGAAACCTGGCTCTACGGTGGCTTCTCGCTTGACGGGCTGGATCAGGCGCTCGCCAAGGCGGGCGAGATGTGCCAGTTCGACCCAGGCGCGCTGCCTCAGTCCTAACGCTCCGAACCTGACCCTCCGAAGGGGTACAGACGAGGGGCGCGGGTTGACCGCCCCCCTCATTCACAATCCCGCCGCCGGCCTCAGTGACACCCGCGCGGGATCTCCTCCTGCCACTCGCGAGTCAGCACGAGCTCTTCGCCCTCATAGGCCTTGATCCCGCGCCAAAGGTAGAATGTTTCGCTGTCACAGGTCATGCGGCTGTCCGTCTCGATCCGCACCGCCCAGTCGTCGCGCGCGAATTCGAACACCCAATTGCAGTCGAACTGTGCTGTGGCCGGGTCATCGGGGTGGATCGCATAGCGCATGCGCACATTGCTGCCGACCAACTGGCCGTGGCTGGCGTTGCGCGCCGCGCCATAGCTGTCAAAGCTCTCCAGCACCTGCGTGCCATCGGCCTCCACCCGCGTTTCCGCCTCGCCCCAGGGGGCCTCCAGCACCTCCGCCTGATAGGTCGGATAATCCCGCGCGGGGGCTGGCGCTTGCGGGGCGATCTCTGTGTCCACCCGGCGTTCCGGCAGCACCAGCGCGCAGCCCTCCAGATGCAGGGTGATCTCCGCCGCCTCCGGCGCGGGCCAGACGATGGGCCAGTAGGAGGTGGACAGCGCCAGCCGCAACTGATGCCCCGCCAGCAGACGATGGGCGCATTCGTTCAGCTCGAACTCTACCTCGTAGCGCTTGCCCGGCTCCAGTCGCGTTGCGACCTCGTGACTGTCATCGTGGCACAGGTTGCGGGGACGATAGGTGATCCGCTGCGATTGCCCCGAGGGCGCCACGTCGCAGAGCCGCGCCACCACCTGCGCCACCGGCCGATCAACGCTGAAGGCCAGCCGCACACGGGGGCGGCCCAACAGCTCCATCGGCGCCAGCAGGGGCGTGCTGTCAAAGCAAGTCGATGCCGCATCATCCGCCGTCTGATCGCCCGGGCGTTCGTTGTCGATGCGGATGCCAGGGCAGAAATAGCCGCCCGCCTGCCCCACTGTCGCAGGGCTCTTGACCCGCGCCGTGCCCGCCTGCGGATCCGGCGCAAACCCCTCTTCGGCCAGCGGCCAGACCACCTCGGAAACGCTCGGTGAGGGCCAGACCTCCTCCGCCACCCAGCGGCCATTCTGGGGCACATTCTTCGGGCTTGGCGGAGTGAATTCCTGCATGAAGACGCGATAGTCCGGCAGGCTGTCCGCCCCGGCCTGCTCGTCCTTCAGGTACTGATCAAACCAGCGCAGCACCTCGCCATGGAAATCCGCGGCCTCGATCTGCGAGATATGCGCATAGCGATGCTCCCACGGACCCATCAAGGCCTTGGCGGGTGCGCCGGTCATCTTTGCCGCAATCGCCGGGGGCGCGTTCACATAGGCATCGGCCCAGCCAGTAATCGCCAGCACCGGCGCGGTGATCGCTGACCAGTCCTCGCAGATGGAGCCATGTTTCCAGAATCCGTCCCGCGTCGGATGCCGCAGCCAATCCGCCGCCATGAACGGCAGATCCTCGATCCGTCCCAGCCATTCGCTACGCCAGTCGGGGCGCAACACCGGGTCCAGCGGGCGGGTCATATAGGCGAACATCTGGCTCGCCCAGTTTGTGTTGTCACTCAGCAGGCAGCCGCCCATGTAGTGGATGTCATCGGCGTAACGATCCACGGTGGAGGCCACGGAGACCACCGCCTTTAGTGCCTCGGGGCGCCGGCAGGCCATCTGCAAGCCGTTGAAACCGCCCCAGGAAATGCCGATCATCCCGACCTTGCCGCTGGACCAATCCTGCGACGCGATCCAGTCCAGCACCGCTTCGCCATCGGACAATTCCTGTTCGGAATACTCATCGTCGAAGCGCCCGTCGCTATCGCCGGAGCCTGCGATATCCACCCGCACGCAAGCATAGCCCTGGGCGGCGAACACCGGATGCGTGGTGGCATCACGCGGCGCGGTGCCGTCGCGTTTGCGGTAAGGCAGGTATTCAAGGATCGCGGGAAACGGCCCCGTGCCCTCCGGCAACCACATCCGCGCCGCCAGACGGCGGCCATCGGGCAGCGGGATCCAGAGGTGCTCGGTCTCGGTGATCTGATATTGGTCGGACATGCCGGCCTCCTGCTCTTGCGTCTTTGGCCCCGACCCTGCGCCAAATCAACGTAAGGTGAAACTGCGCGCTTGTACGCAATTGCACGTATCTTTACGCATACTCGCGTCAGATCGAGAAAGGGCATGTCATGAGCATTGCATTCAGTCAGAACCTCCGGTTCCTCTGTGCCGAGGCGCCCTCCATCGCGCAGGTCTGCCGCGAGATCGGCCTCAACCGGCAGCAGTTCAACCGCTACCTGTCGGGCGCGGGGCTGCCCTCCGCCCACAACCTGCGCCGCATCGCCCGTCACTTCGCGGTGGCGGAGGCGGATCTGTTTGCGGACCCTGCGCGCTTTGCCGCCGCCCGCAGGCCCGTCGCGGCCCCCAACCTGCCCGCCCCGCTGACCCATTTGGGCCGCGGCTTTGCCGATCAGGCGCGCCACCTGCGCCGTTTCCTGGGCAGCTATCACGGGTATTACCGCACCCCGACCTGGCCCGGTCAGGTGCTGCGCTCGCTCATCCACCTGAAGGAACAGGACGGCCATGTGGTCAGCCACACGTTCGAACGCGCCCGCGCTGCTGATGGCAGCATAAAGCAGCGCAGTGTCTATCAGGGTCTGGTCGCCCTGCGCGGCGGGCGCATCTGCCTGTGTGAAGCGCCGCGCAACGATCTTGGCGCGATTTCGGAGACGATCCTGATGCCGGAGCATCCGCATCAGATCTCCTACCTGCAGGGGCTGGTGCTTGGGGTGTCTGCCGGGGCCAGCCGTCGTCCGTTCTCTGCCCGCACCGTCTGGCTGCGGCTGGAGGAGAAGATCACCGCCCGCGCCGCCCTTGCCGCCACCGGCGCGCTGGCGCAGGACAGCCCGCGGCTGGACCCGAAGATCCGCCGCCTGCTGGGCGCGGACACGCCCCTGACCCTCACCCCGGACGTCTTTCCGCCCAGTTGACCTGCACCTAGTCTGCGTCGCGCGGCAATACCGGCGCGGAGCGCTCAAGCGCCAGCTCCGCATCCGAGAACACCCATGGGCCGCGCACGCCGGGCACGCCTTCGGGGGCGATCTGCATGCCGCGATGCTGGATCTGCGCGTCCTCAAAGGCCTGACCAATGGTGTTGATCGGCCCGGCTGGCACCGTGGCCTGTTCCAGCGCGGCCAGCAGATCCGCTTGGCCCCACTGCGCCAGCGCCGCCGCCAGAACCGGCGTCAGGTCGCCCCGGTTGGCCACCCGCAGCTGATTGCTCGCAAAGCGCGGATCGCCCTTCATTGAACCGAGGTTCAGCACATCGCAGAGCCGGGTGAACTGCCCGTCATTGCCCACCGCCAGGATCACATGGCCATCTCGCACCGCCATCACCTGATAGGGCGCGATATTGGGGTGTTCATTGCCCATGCGGCTGGGGCTCTCCCCCGTCGCGAGGTAGTTCATGTTCTGGTTCGCCAGCATCGCCGTGGCGCAATCCAAGAGCGACATATCGATATGCTGCCCACGCCCAGTCCGATGGCGCTGCTCCACCGCTGCCAGGATGCCGATGCTGCCATATAGCCCGGTGACCACATCGGTGATCGCGACGCCCACTTTCTGCGGTTCACCGTCGGCGGCGCCGGTGACCGACATCAGCCCCGACATGCCCTGCAACAAGAAATCATAGCCCGCCCGCGTTGCATAAGGTCCGTCCTGACCGAACCCCGTGACCGAACAATAGATCAGCCGCGGATTGATCTCCTGTAGGCTGGCGTAGTCCAGTCCGTATTTTGCCAGCCCGCCCACCTTGAAATTCTCGATCAGGATATCGGCATCCTGCACCAGCGCGCGCACCGTCGCCTGCCCCTCGGGGGTGCGAAAATCAGCCGTCACGCAGCTTTTGCCCCGGTTCGCGGCATAATAATAGGCGGCGGTGCTGTCGCCATCACGCTCGATGAAGGGCGGCCCCCAGCGGCGGGTGTCATCGCCCTCCGGGCTTTCCACCTTCACCACATCTGCACCCAGATCCGCCAGCGCCTGCCCGATCCAAGGGCCGGCGAGAATACGGGCGAGTTCCACCACCTTGAGGCCTTGAAGCGGGGTCATGAGCGCCATCCTTTGCATGTTAAACACTTGTTTTGCCTTGCATAGCCGACACCGACACCAAAGGCCAAGCCTTGCCGCACGCGACATAAGGGCCGAGGCCGTGTCAAACGCAGCCCCTTTCTACGCCATCCGAACACACATGCATGTCATTGCAGCGCCGCATGGCTTGGAGAGGGCCGCGCGAGCATTGCCAGACTCTTCGGCTGCTTAATTCTTAAGCAGGCTTTGCGCAGATCGCCGCAAAATGCGCCACACGCCCGCCCCCACATCACAAGTTTGCGGACTTAAATGGCAGTTTCGCAACCAGACTGGGAAAAAACAGTCACGGAGTTTGGGCCTCGGCGCAGCGTGCGCGGGCCGCCACACCGGGGGAGGCGCGCGATTACTCACATCGCTCATATCAGTACGCAGGGCGCGCAGCAGGCCGCATTGGCGACGGCGGATCAGCCGCGCGCTGTGGGTCGTGCGATGGTCTCATCCAAGCGCCGCGCCGATGGGTGCAACGCACTGGATGGGCTGCGCCAATCCGGCGCGCTGAAGCTGCTGTTCCCGCAGGGCCGCCCGCCGGTGGAGGCGGTGATGGTCAATACCGCTGGCGGCATCACCGGCGGCGACCGCTTTGCCGTTGCGGCGACCGCTGGTCCGGACAGTCAGCTCACCCTGACCACACAGGCAGCAGAACGCGTCTACCGCGCGCAGCCGGATCAGACCGGCGAGATGGTCACCACGCTTGAAGTTGCAGGTGGCGCACGATTGAATTGGCTGCCGCAGGAGACGATCCTGTTTCAGACCAGCAGCTATCGTCGGTCCCTGCGCGCGGATCTGGCCGCCGATGCGCGGTTGTTGCTGGTGGAACCCCTCGTGCTGGGCCGTGCCGCCATGGGAGAGCAGCTGACCGCAGCGCAGTTTTACGATCGTATCGAGATCTTTCGGGCCGGTCGGCGGGTCTATCATGACGCGATCCGCTTGCACGGCGACATTGCAGCCCAGATGGCCCGCCCTGGTCTTGCCGGAGTCCTGTCGGCCCCTTGCGGCGCGATGGCCACATTGGTTCTGGCCGCACCGGAGGCCGAGGCGGCGCTGGACTGGATCCGCGGCGCCCTGCCCGCTGGCGGCACCGCCCTTGGGGGCGCCTCCCTGCTGGCCGCCGACCTTCTTCACCTCCGGCTTCTGGCGACCGACAGCTTTGTCCTGCGCCAGAGCCTTCTGCCCATTCTCGACCGGCTGACCAATGGCGGTCTGCCGCGCTGCTGGAGACTTTGACGCGATGAACCTGACCCCGAGAGAGAAAGACAAACTGCTGGTCGCCATGGCCGCCGAGGTGGCCCGCAAACGGCTGGCGCGCGGCGTCAAGCTCAACCACCCGGAGGCGATCGCGCTGATCACCGACGCGGTGGTCGAAGGCGCCCGCGATGGCCGCTCGGTGGCAGAGATGATGCAGGCGGGCGCCGAGGTTATCACCCGCGATCACTGCATGGCGGGCGTGCCCGAGATGATCCACGAGGTGCAGGTCGAGGCCACCTTTCCCGATGGCACCAAGCTGGTGACCGTCCACAATCCCATTCGCTGACATGATAATCTGGAGACCCAAACCTATGAAACACCTGCCCGCTCTGACACTCGCCCTGATGATCGCTGCCGGACCGGCATTGGCCCATGGCGGCGCGCATATCCATCCGCATGGGGCAGAGGTCTGGATCGCCCTCGCGGTGGTTGCGGTGATCGTGGTGGGCTGCATCAAACTGATGCGGGGGCGCAAATGATCCCCGGCGAGATGTTCCCGGCCCCCGGTGATCTGGTCCTGAACGCCGACGCCGAGGTGATCACGGTGATGGTTTCCAACACCGGCGACCGGCCGGTGCAGGTGGGCAGCCACTATCACTTTGCCGAAACCAACCCGGCGCTGGACTTTGACCGGGCGGCGACCCACGGCCTGCGTCTGGACATCGCCGCTGGAACCGCTGTGCGGTTCGAACCCGGTCAGCGCCGCGAAGTGCAACTGATACCGATTGGTGGTGCGCGCCGGATCTATGGCTTCAACCAGCAGGTGATGGGGGATCTGTGATGGAGATGCTGAGGGCCGCGACCGAGCCTGGGTGGGCGCTGCTGCCATCTATCAGGACTGCGCCCTCACGCCCCGGAGCACCGATCTCGCCTACCTCAACGATGCCAACGCGCCCTCCCGGGGGGAGGGTCGGGCGCGGCCCGGCCTGTCGTCCGGGCGGGTCATTTCGAGATCACGACCTAACGACCTGCCGCTGTAAGCAGAATCAGAAAAAACTGAACATAAACATTTTGTTCGTCGGGAATGACGTCAGCAAGGATAATGCAACACAGTACCATTTGGATGATCTTCGAGAGTTTCATGGAGAGGCGCTCCTTGATGAAGGGCGAGCCGCAGCGGCTCAGGAGCCTCCCAATCTTCACACATCACAACCTTCCCAAATGCACGAGACGCCGAACACCCAGTATTCCGCCGTGCATTGACAAGAAAAATATCGATTAAACAGCAGGATAAACCCGACATGCCCGCCAAAATCTCCCGCGCCGATTATGCCGCCATGTATGGCCCCACAACCGGCGACCGTCTGCGCCTGGCCGATACCGACCTGATCGTTGAAGTGGAGCGCGACCTCACCGGCCCCTATGGGGAGGAAGTGAAATTCGGCGGGGGCAAGGTGATCCGTGACGGCATGGGACAGTCTCAGGCCACCCGCGCCGCGGGGGCTGTGGATACCGTCATCACCAATGCGCTGATCCTTGATTGGACCGGGATCTACAAGGCGGATGTCGGCCTGCGGGATGGCCGCATCCAGGCGATCGGCAAGGCAGGCAACCCCGACACGCAACCGGGTATCGACATCATCGTCGGCCCCGGCACCGAGGTGATCGCCGGCGAAGGGCGCATCCTGACCGCGGGCGGCTTTGACAGCCACATCCACTACATCTGCCCGCAACAGATCGAGGACGCGCTGCACTCGGGCCTCACCACCATGCTGGGCGGAGGCACCGGGCCAGCCCATGGCACTTTGGCTACCACCTGTACCCCCGGTGCCTGGCACCTTGGTCGCATGATGCAGGCGGCGGATGCCTTTCCGATGAACCTGGCCTTTGCGGGCAAGGGAAATGCCTCGCTGCCGGCGGCGCTGGAGGAACAAGTCAACGCCGGCGCCTGCGCGCTGAAACTGCACGAGGATTGGGGCACCACCCCCGCCGCCATCGACTGCTGCCTGAACGTTGCCGACGCGATGGATGTGCAGGTGATGATCCACACCGATACATTGAACGAGAGCGGCTTTGTCGAGCACACCGTCAAGGCTATGAAAGGCCGCACCATCCACGCCTTTCACACCGAGGGCGCGGGCGGCGGCCATGCGCCAGACATCATCAAGATCTGCGGCGAGGAACATGTGCTGCCGTCCTCGACCAACCCGACCCGGCCCTTCACGGTCAACACGCTGGAAGAACACCTCGACATGCTGATGGTCTGTCACCATCTGGACAAGTCGATCCCCGAGGACGTGGCCTTTGCCGAAAGCCGCATCCGGCGCGAAACCATCGCGGCCGAGGATATCCTGCACGACATGGGGGCATTTTCGATCATCGCATCGGACAGCCAGGCCATGGGGCGCGTTGGCGAGGTAATCATCCGCACCTGGCAGACCGCCGACAAGATGAAGAAACAACGCGGACGACTGAGCGATGAAACCGGCGAGAACGACAACTTTCGCGTCCGTCGCTATGTGGCGAAATACACCATCAACCCGGCCATCGCCCATGGCATCGCCCATGAGATCGGATCGATCGAGGTTGGCAAACGCGCCGATCTGGTGCTGTGGAACCCGGCGTTCTTTGGCGTGAAGCCGGAAATGGTGCTGATGGGCGGCAGCATTGTCTGCGCCCAGATGGGTGACCCCAACGCCTCCATTCCGACGCCGCAGCCGGTCTACTCACGGCCCATGTGGGGCGCCTATGGCCGCTCGGTCGAACACTCCGCTGTGACCTTCGTCTCCGAGGCCGCGCAGGCGGCGGGTATCGGCAAATCGCTGGGGCTGGCGAAACAGACACTGGCGGTGAAGGGCACGCGCGGCATTGGTAAATCGGCGCTGAAGCTCAATGACGCGACACCGCATATAGAAGTGCATCCGGAGACCTACGAGGTGCGCGCCGACGGCGAACTGCTGACCTGCCAACCGGCGGCAGAGCTGCCGATGGCCCAGAGATATTTCCTGTTTTAAGGTGACGACGCATTTAACTAGAGGATCCTGCCCATGTCCCGTCTGCCCGCCCTTGTCGCATCGCTGATGCTGCCCCTGCCGCTGTGGGCAGAGATCTGTCCCGTTGCCGCAGATCTGACCACCGGAGGTATCGCCTTTGATGTCAACGGGATCGACATCGAGATCTTTCGCCAGAAACGCCCTGGCCTGATCGAAAGCTTTTACGCCTATGAGGGCGATCCAGGGAACGGCACTCGGGCAATGCTGGCGCAGGGTCTGTATGTGCTGGAACTGGTGGACCTGGAAAACGGCGACATCACTCCCGACAGCCGGGGCGTCTACAGTTTCCCGGTTGCCCCGTCCCAACTCCCGCTACCTGACCTCGAGACCTCACCCGGCACCGAATGGACCTTTACCGTTGCTCATAACTTCAGCGGTGACCTTGGAAGTGAAACGCAGGTCAATACGGTCATGCCGAAGGAGGAAAAAAGCTATGGCGACTGTGCCTATCCGATGGTTCCCATCCAGATGCGTTACACCACCGATACCGGAGAAGAGATCGAAATGCTGCATTTCCTGCCGGACCTCGGGATCTCTTACCTTGCCAGCGTAGCGTATGACGGCGGCGAGGATATTTATGACTATCAAACCATCAGGGCATTGAAATAATGCGAGTTTTTTCAGCAACCTCAACAGCCTTGCCTTTGACGCATGACGGGAATGCGTCAGAACTACTAACCTATTTGCTGCAACGCAGCTATGTTGAAGCCACGGGAGCCACAGTCTTGAACACAGGAGCAATTCCCAATGGCATACGCAACGAACGCACAAGCAAACAACAGCTTCAATCCGCTGGCACTGATCGCCGGTTTCTTCCGCGCCATCGGCAACGGTCTGGTGCACATCGCGGAATCGAACCACCGCGTGAACCGTGCGCGCACGCTGATGGCGCTGTCGGACGAAGAGCTGGCACAGCGCGGCATGAAACGCGACGATGTGGTGAAACACGTCTTTGGCGACATCATGTATATCTGAGCCACCGCGCGCTCGACTGTACTGAAAATATCCGCCTGGGGGGCCGCACATGAGCGCCCCCCGGCTGACCGCCCGCCGCTACCATGGCCACGCCCATGACCCGAGCCCGTGCGACAGCGTCGTGCTCGACTATGACGCCCGCTTTCTGCGCCGCAAGGTCCTGACCTGCGCAAGCGGAGCGCGGCTGCTGGTGGACCTTCCACAGACAACCTCGCTCGACCACGGTGGCGTATTGCTGCTGGAGGATGGCGGCGAGGTGCGTGTGGTCGCAGCCCCGGAACCGCTTCTGGAAGTGACCGATGGTCACCTGCCACGCATTGCCTGGCATATCGGCAATCGCCACACCCCCTGCCAGATCGAGGACAACCGCCTGCTGATCCAGCGCGACCACGTGATCCGCGCCATGCTGGATCATCTGGGCGCCACCTGCCGCGCGGTCGAGGAACCCTTCACCCCCGAGGGCGGCGCCTATGGTCACGGGCGCACCCATGCGCATGAGCACGGCCATACCCACCACGATGGCGGCCATTCCCATGCGCACGATCACACGCATGACCACAGCCACGAGCACTGAGATGAGCAGCACGGCGACGCTTCTGCTGATGCAATGGCTCTCTCCGGCCTATCCGGTGGGCGCCTTTGCCTATTCCCACGGGCTGGAAACCGCCGTGGCCGACGGGCACGTCCAAGATGGCGCGGGGCTGAGCGACTGGCTTGCCGATCTGCTTTGCCATGGCGGCGCGCAATCGGATGCGGTTCTTCTGGCCTGCGCCTGGCGGGCGCAAACGGGCGAAGAGCTGGCAGAGATCGACGAAGTCGCCCGCGCCTTCTGCCCCTCGGCGGAGCGCCTGCGCGAAACCGACCTGCAGGGGGATGCCTTCTGCCGGACCACCGCCGGGATCTGGGGCGACGCCCTCCCCGCGCTCACCTACCCGGTGGCGGTGGGCCGCGCGGCGCAATTGCACGACATTCCGCTGGAGCCCACGTTGCAGATGTATCTGCAGGCTTTTGTGTCCAATCTCATCGCGGCGGGCCAACGCCTGCTGGCGCTTGGCCAGCAGGAGGCGCAACATCGCCTCGCCGCGCTCACGCCTTTGCTGCAGGACACCGCTGCATCTGCCTTTGCCGCGACGCGCGACGACCTGTTCGGGGCAAGCTTTGCCGCCGATATCGCCTCCATGCGCCACGAAACCCAATATTCGAGGATCTTTCGCTCATGAGCACTCCAAACGGCCCCCTGCGCGTGGGCATCGGCGGCCCGGTCGGCGCTGGCAAGACCACGCTCACCGCGCAACTCGCCCGCGCACTAAAGGATCACCACTCCATCGGCGTCATCACCAATGACATCTACACGCAGGAGGATGCGGAGGCGCTGATGCGCCAGCAGATCCTGCCGCAGGACCGGGTGATCGGGGTGGAGACCGGCGGCTGCCCCCACACCGCAATTCGCGAGGATGCCTCGATCAATCTTGCCGCCGTGGCGGAAATGCAAAACCGCCACCCGGAGATCGAGATTGTGCTCATCGAGTCGGGCGGCGACAATCTGTCGGCCACGTTCTCACCGGAACTGGCGGATCTGACGCTCTATGTGATCGACGTGGCGGCTGGCGAGGAAATCCCGCGCAAGGGTGGCCCCGCCATCACGCGCTCCGACCTGCTGATCATCAACAAGACCGATCTTGCGCCCCACGTTGGCGCGTCCCTCGAGGTGATGGAACGCGATGCCACCCGCATGCGCCGGGGGCTGCCCTTTGTCTTTGCCGCCATGCGTCATGGCGAGGGGGTGCAGGAGGTGATCCGGCACCTGTGCGAGATCGGCGGTCTCGACTCACCCGCCGCTCTGACTGAGCGCAATTGAACACAGGCGCTGCGCTGACGGCCCTCTCCCAATGGGCCCAAACACGAGTGTGCCCGAGGCCATCAGACCGTCGGGCACATGAGATATCGTCTTTGTATTCGGATGTCCGGCTGCCAAAACGCTGCGCCCCCGAGCGTCAGTCGCTGCGAACCATGGCATAATCAGCAGAGGTTCCGGACGTGCAGTGAATGCCCTCGGCATAGACCTTCGTCAGAGAGACGCCTGCAACAAGGGCGGCCAAAGAAATTGTTTTAATGTGTTGAATCATATCCGTACCCTCCGGCAATCGGGACTGGGAATGTGCCCCATTGATCCGACGCTAGCAGCGGATCTACGCCGGAAATATGAACCGCTTCACACAAGGGCGTAAAAATCTCTGATCCACCTTGGTCCGTTTTCCGCTCCGTGCCATACAGGGGGCCGACGCACGCGTCAGGGCAGCGGTCGAACAAGGGCAGGACAACAGCAATCCCCTTCAACACCAAACCCTTTACGACATTGATATGAAATTTGAGAATTAGAACTGGAATTGTTAGCGCTAACTTGGCATATAGGCCGCGAGACTGGATCTCTCGCGCCGTGCCGCGTCGCGCGGACCCCCAACGAGACCCCTGAGGAGCTGATCCGATGAGCGATATCTGGCAGACACTCGCCGACCACCGCGCCGCCACCAAAGACACCCCGCTGGCCGCCCTGTTCGATCAGGACGCGCAGCGATTCACCGGCTTCTCGGCCGAGGCGGACGGGTTGTTGATGGATTATTCCAAGACCGCCCTGGACGGCACTGCCCGCGACCTGTTGCTAGAGCTGGCGCATCGCTGCGACCTGCAGGGCAAGATCGACGCGATGATGTCGGGCGCAAAGATCAACACCACCGAGGGCCGCGCGGTGCTGCACACCGCCCTGCGCGCCCCCGCCGATGCGGTGATCGAGGTGGACGGTGAAAACGTGGTGCCCGGCATTCATGAGGTGCTGACCCGCATGGGCGGCTTTGCCACCGCCCTGCGCGATGGCAGCTACAGCACCAAATCCGGCGCGGCCTTCACAGATGTGGTCAACATCGGCATCGGCGGCTCCGATCTGGGTCCGGTGATGGCGACGCTGGCGCTGGCACCCTACCATGACGGCCCGGCCTGCCATTTTGTCTCCAACGTGGATGGCGCCCATATCCATGATGTGCTGGCGGGCCTGAACCCAGAAACCACGCTGATCGTGATCGCCTCCAAGACCTTCACCACCATCGAGACGATGACCAACGCGCAGACCGCGATCACCTGGCTGCAGGCCAGCCTGGGCGAGGATGTCTCCGGCCATCTTGCCGCCGTCTCCACCGCGATGGACAAGACAGCCGCCATGGGCATCCCCGACGCCCGGGTGTTTGGCTTTGCCGATTGGGTCGGCGGGCGCTATTCGCTCTGGGGCCCGATCGGCCTGCCGATCATGATCGCTGTGGGGCCGGAGAACTTCCGCGCATTCCTTGATGGCGCGGCGGCGATGGACGCCCATTTCCGCGCCGCACCGCTGGCGGAGAACCTGCCTGCCCTGCTCGGCCTTATCGGCATCTGGCACAACAACATCTGCGGCTATGGCTCGCGCGCGGTGCTGCCCTATGATCAGCGATTGGCGCGCCTGCCCGCCTATCTGCAACAGCTCGACATGGAATCAAACGGCAAATCCGTTGACCTCGACGGCGCCCCCTTACCCCGCGCCTCCGGCCCGGTGGTCTGGGGCGAGCCGGGCACCAATGGCCAGCATGCGTTCTATCAGCTGCTGCATCAGGGCACCCAGGTGGTGCCCACCGAGTTCCTCATCGCCGCCACCGGCCACGAGCCGGATCTGGCCCATCAGCACAACCTCCTGAAAGCCAATTGCCTCGCCCAATCCGAGGCCCTGATGCTGGGTCGCTCCTATGAGGAGGCCCACAGCATCGCCGAAGGCCGCGGCTTTACCGGTGCCGAGGCGGAGCGGATGGCAGGTCATCTGTCCTTCCCCGGCAACCGCCCCTCGATCACCCTCGCCTACCCCAAACTCACGCCATTCGTGTTTGGCCAGATCGTCGCGCTATATGAACACCGTGTGTTCACCGAAGGCGCCATCTGGGGCATCAACTCCTTTGACCAATGGGGCGTCGAACTGGGCAAGGAGCTGGCCACCCGTCTGCTGCCCATGGTCGAGGGCGAAGATGCCTCGGCCAAGGACGCCTCCACCCGCGGCCTACTGGCCAAGCTCGCGACCTGAGCCCACCCGCCAACCAAGAGGACGACATTCATGGTATCCCGCGTCATCCCCGTAGACAGTTTCGACTTTGTCCTGTTCGGCGCCACCGGCGACCTGGCACGGCGCAAGATCCTGCCCAGCCTGTTCCACCGCTTCCAGATTGGCCAGTTCGACGAGGCCAGCCGCATCATCGGCGCGTCACGCTCCAAGATGGATCAGGGCGAATTCCAGACGCTCGTGGGCGACGCGCTGAAGGAATTCGGCGACATCCCCGCCGATGCGGAGCCGGATGTGGAACGGTTCCTGGCGCTGCTGGACTATGCCTCGGTGGATGCCAAGGGCGATGGCGGCTGGTCCGACCTCGGCGCAAAGCTGCGCGACGGCGTGGTGCGGGCCTTCTACCTTTCAGTGGCGCCCTCGCTGTTTGGTGACATCGCCGGACGGCTGAAGGCCACAGGTGTTGCCGATGACGACAGCCGCATCGTGGTGGAAAAACCCTTTGGACATGACCTCGCCTCGGCGCAGGCGCTGAATGCCGCCCTGCGCGAGCATTTCGAGGAAAGCCAGATCTACCGGATCGATCATTACCTGGGCAAAGAAACGGTGCAGAACCTGATGGCGCTGCGCTTTGCCAACTCGCTGTTTGAACCGCAGTGGAACTCGCATCACATCGACCACGTGCAGATCACCGTCTCCGAAAGCATCTCGGTGGCGGGGCGTGGTGAATACTACGACAAATCCGGTGCCATGCGGGACATGGTGCAGAACCACCTGATGCAGCTTCTGTGCCTGACCGCGATGGAGCCGCCCTCGACCTTTGAACCCAACGCCGTGCGCAACGAGAAGCTCAAGGTCATCGAGAGCCTTGAGGCCACGCCGATGGACAATATCGTGCGCGGCCAGTACCGCGCCAAGGCGGGCGATGACAGCTATCGCGATCATGCGGGTGATGCCGCCAGCCGCACCGAGAGCTTTGTCGCGATGAAGGTCGAGGTGGCCAACTGGCGGTGGGCGGGCACGCCCTTCTACCTGCGCACCGGCAAATGCCTGCGCGAGCGGGTGTCGGAGATCGCGGTCTATTTCCGCAAGCCGCCGCACAACATCTTTGGCGAGGACAACGCCATTGATGGCAATATGCTGGTCATTCGCCTGCAGCCGGACGAGGGCATCACGCTCAAGACCACCATCAAGGATCCCGGCCCCGGTGGCATGCGCCTGACCTCGGCGGATCTGGACATGACCTTTGCCGACAGCCTGCCCGAGGCGGGGCGCCCACAGGACGCTTATGAGCGGCTGATCATGGATGTGATCCGGGGCAACCAGACCCTGTTCATGCGCGGCGACGAGGTCGAGGCCGCCTGGGCCTGGGCCGATCCCATCGTCGGGGCCTGGGACAATTCCACCCGCGCGCCGCAACCCTACGATCAGGGCGGCTCCGGCCCCGAAGACGCGCTCCTGCTCCTGCATCGCGATGGCCGCCGCTGGCGTCCCATCGGCGCATGACCTCAGCTTTGACCCATCCCGTTTCGACACCATAAGGAGGCACGCCAATGTCGCTCCACGCTACACTCGCCGCCGTCACCGACCGGATTATTGAACGCAGCCGCCCCACCCGCGAGGCCTATCTGGCCCGGATGCGCGCCGCCGCCTCCAAAGGCCCCGCGCGCGCGCACCTCAGCTGCTCTGGTCAGGCCCACGCCTATGCCGCCACGGGCGAGGATCAGGACACGCTGGCCACCGGCAGCGGCGGTCACCTAGGTATCGTCACGGCCTATAACGACATGCTCTCGGCCCATCAGCCGTTTGAAACCTACCCGATGCTGATCCGCGAAGCCGTGCGCGAGGCGGGCGGCACCGCGCAGGTGGCGGGCGGCGTTCCGGCCATGTGCGACGGGATCACCCAGGGCGAGGCGGGTATGGAGCTGTCGCTCTTCTCCCGCGACAGCATCGCCATGTCGGTGGGCATCGCCCTCAGCCACAATGTCTTTGACGCCGCCGTCTTCCTCGGGGTCTGCGACAAGATCGTGCCGGGTCTGGTGATCGGCGCGCAGGCCTTTGGCCATCTGCCCGCAGTGTTCCTGCCCGCCGGGCCGATGACCTCCGGCCTCTCAAACGATGAAAAGGCCCAGATCCGCCAGAAATTCGCCAAGGGCGAGATTGGCCGGGATGAGCTGCTGAAAGCCGAAATGGCTGCTTACCACGGCCCCGGCACCTGTACGTTTTATGGCACCGCCAACACCAACCAGATGCTGATGGAGTTCATGGGGCTGCACCTGCCCGGCTCCTCCTTCATCAATCCCGGCACCGAGCTGCGCGATGCGCTGACCCGCGAAGGCGCCAAACGCGCGCTGTCGCTCTCGGCGCTTGGCAACGCCTATACGCCGACCTGCGACATCCTGGATGAGAAGGCTTTCGTGAACGGCATGGTCGGGCTGATGGCCACCGGCGGTTCCACTAACCTGCTGATCCACCTGATCGCCATGGCGCGCGCGGGCGGGATTATCCTCGATTGGCAGGATTTCTCCGAAATCTCCGACGTGGTGCCGCTGATTGCGCGGGTCTATCCCAACGGGCTGGCGGATGTGAACCACTTCCACGCCGCAGGTGGTCTGGGCTACATGATCGGTCAGCTGCTGGACGCGGGCTATCTGCACCCCGATACCAAAACTGTCGCGGGCGAAGGTCTCGGCGCCTATCTGATGGAGCCCTTCCTCGACGCGGGCGCACTGACATGGCGCAAGGGCAGCACCGAGACGCTGAATGACAAGATCGTCCGCCCGGCCTCCGATCCGTTCCAGCCCACCGGCGGGCTGTCGCGTCTCAGCGGCAACCTCGGCACCGGGGTGATGAAGATCTCCGCCGTCGCCGAGGAACACCGCGTGGTCGAAGCCCCGGTGCGGGTCTTTCACGATCAGGACGAGGCCAAGGCCGCCTTCAAGGCGGGCGAACTCAACGACGGCGATGTGGTCATCGTGGTCCGCTTCCAAGGCCCCAAGGCCAATGGCATGCCCGAGCTGCATTCCATGACGCCCTTCCTGTCGATCATGCAGGGCCGCGGCCAGAAGGTGGCGCTGGTCACCGACGGGCGCATGTCCGGCGCCTCCGGCAAGGTGCCCTCGGCGATCCATGTGGTACCCGAGGCGCTCGACGGCGGCCCCATCGCCAAACTGCAGGATGGCGATGTGGTGCGGGTGGATGCCCTCACCGGCGATCTGCAGGTGCTGAGCGAAGGGGTGCTGGACCGCCCCGCCGTCACCGCCGACCTGTCATCCTATCAGCACGGAACGGGCCGCGAACTCTTCGCCCTGTTCCGCAATTCCGTCACCTCCGCCGACACCGGCGCAACCGTATTTGGAGTCTGACCCATGGCCCTTACCCCGCAAGACGCCAGCAAACTGGCGCGCGAGATCTGTGCGCTGGCCCCCATCGTCCCCGTCCTGGTGGTGCATGACGTCGCCCACGCCCGCCCCCTCGCCGAGGCGCTGGTCGCCGGTGGCCTGCCCGCTCTGGAGGTGACCCTGCGCACCCCCGCAGCACTCGACGTGATCCGCGAGATGGCGCAGGTTGAGGGCGGTGTGGTCGGCGCCGGTACGCTGGTGACCCCTGCCGACGTGAGCGCCGCCGTGGCGGCGGGTGCCAAGTTCGGCGTCTCGCCCGGCTCCACTCCGCTGTTGCTGGATGCCGCACTGGCCGCCGATCTGCCGATGCTGCCGGGCGCTGCCACCGCATCTGAGGCCATGGCGCTGCTGGAGCGGGGCTATGACATGCTGAAGTTCTTCCCCGCCGAGGCCTCCGGTGGTGCCCCGGCGCTGAAGGCGATCGGCGCGCCGCTGCCGCAGATCTCTTTCTGCCCCACCGGCGGTGTCAGCCCGCAAAACGCCGACAGCTACCTGAGCCTGTCGAATGTGGTCTGCGCTGGCGGCAGCTGGGTTGCACCCGCCAAGCTGGTCGAGGCCGGCGACTGGAAGGCGATCGAGGAGCTGGCCCGTGAAGCCAGCCAGCTGCCGCGCGGCTGATAGCCGACTGACGCGAGGCTGACGGCGGGCCAAGGATCGCCGCCTGCATACAGCTCTGAAACGCCCGCTCTCTGAACCGAGAGCGGGCGTTTCGTCATTTGTCGCGCAGGTGCCGCATCACTCACTGCCAAACTATCCCGCGCCGATACGGCAACAACGACGCGGACTGACAGGCTTGGCCCGCGTTTCCATTTGCATCCCGGAGATTGCCGCCGGGCGGCTGACCAACGACGCAAACTGCCATCCGCACCGGCGTCAAGGAAAGCGGCTTGGCGGACAACCCTGTCATTGCCAGCCCGAGTGGAATCAGCTTCTATCCCGCTCAGTTTTGTGGAGATCCAAATGAAATTCATTCAGTCCTTTGCCATCGCACTTGTAGCGATCACGACACCTTTGCTTGCGGATGCCGCCCCCGGTTACACGCGCCTCAAAGACACAACTCTAAACGACCGCCCACTTACACTGTCAGTATGGTATCCCTCTGACGAGACGGCTTCGGCGAAGATCGGCGGCAATGCAGTTTTCGTCGGAACAGCCGCCTCAGTTGATGCTTCAACTCCCACCTCTCGACATCCGTTGATCATCGTATCTCATGGTGGTTTGCGCTCGGCTGTGGATACAGGCGCATGGCTCAGTGCGGCATTGGCACAGACCGGGTCTATCGTGGTCGAAGTAAACTCGCCGCGCCCCCAAAACGGACCCGCCGCGACCGGGGAAATCTGGCAGCGCCCCCAAGACATAACCCGTGCCTTGGACCATATGCTGAACAGCCCTGCCTGGGGCGATCACATTGATCAGACCGACATTTCTGCTGTTGGATTTGCATTGGGCGGCACGGCGGCGCTTCTGGTGGCAGGTCAGGCATTTAATGCCGATCACTATAGGCAATCCTGCGCGCGGAGAGACGCCGGAAATCCGGATTGCGACTGGTACGCGGGTCAGGGTGTTGATCTGTCCAAAACAGATGTGACCCCATTGGAACAACCCTTGAGCGACGCCCGCATCACCTCCGCTGTGGCGCTGGCCCCCGAATACTTGACCGCATTTGATCCAGATGCCTCTTCGGCAAACCCTGCGGTCCTTCTGATGTCATTTGGCAGCGAGGGGCTGTCGTCAAGAGCAGCAGGACAAAACGCCTCTGTTGTGTCTCTCGATGCCACAGCCCCGGACGCGTTTTCCGTTTGCACCAAAGCTGGGGCAGGCATTCTACGCGAGGATGGCGGTGACGACACATTATGCGCCGGACCGCAGGCAAACCGTTTGGCGAACCACAAAGCCATTGCCGCAAAGATCAGCGCCTTCCTTGGTGCGAAGTAGAAGCTGTGGGCCCGCCGGGATCCGACCCGCCGCGGGCTGCACGCTCTGCGCATGACCGCTTCGGACACAAGGGTTCGATGCGGTCACATCATGCCAGGCCATCCCCTGATGCCCTGGCAAACACGTCTCAGCCTTGACGGCACGCACGTGTGAACAGGCGCGAGCCTTGAATAAATCGTGCCAAGCCACCTGCAAATCGTGCCACTGCCGCGAATCCGCCGCCTCGCCCCTTGCACTGCGACGAAATGTGCCGATCTACTGGTATCCTTTCCCTGCCCCCACAGGCCAACCCGGAACATGAGGTCCCCATGGCGCAAGCAGAGCGTTTCCCCTTTGTCAAAACACTGAAAGGGTGTTGCGCCTTGCTGCAGGTGGAGCCGGAACAAATCATGCGCCGCGCCGGTCTACCGATTGAGATGCTGGCGCATGAGGAACGTGGTGTCTCGGGCCACCAGATATTTGCCCTCTGGGAGGCAACCTTTGCCGAAGCCGGATCGTTGGAGCGGGCGTTTTATCTGGCCAAGACGTCCGCGCGCACGCCGTTCAAACCAGCGCTTCTGGCGTTTTCCTGTAGCCCCGACGTGGTGACCGGGTTGGAGAGGCTCAACGTTTTCAAGCCGCTGGTCGCCCCGGTGCAGATCACCTGTGCCCGGATGGAGGGGCGCACCCGAGTGATCATCACCTCGACGCTGCCGGACTGTCCGATCCCGGCAGCAACGTCGGTCTTTGAGCTGGTGTTCTTCCTGGAGGTGATCCGCGCCTGCACGGCGCATCACGTGGTGCCGATCACGGTCACGCTTCCGGCCTCGGTGTTGGCGCTGGACCTTGATCTGGCGGATCTGGAAGCCGAGGTCGGCTGCCGGATCACCATGGGCGAAAGCCTCAGTTTTCTGCTGTCACCCGAGGACAGCACCCGCAGGCTGATTTCCGAGGCCACCGAGGTCTGGCCCGCCTTCGAAAAGGAGCTGCGCCGCCAGATGCTGGACTGGCGCGCCAGTCAACCGACCTCGGCGCGGGTGAAGTCGGCGCTGCTGGAACTGCTGCCCTCGGGCCATTCCACCGCAGATTCGGTCTGCCGTCAGGTGGTGATGTCGAAACGCACGCTTTACCGTCACCTCGCGCAGGAGGGCGTGACCTTCCAGTCGGTCCTTGACGAGACGCGCACCGAGCTGGCGCTGCACTACCTGCGCCAAGACGACATCAGCGTCGAGGAGATCTCCTATCTCCTGGCCTATAGCGACCCGAATTCATTCTACCGGGCCTTTCGCAACTGGACCGGGCTGACACCGCTGCAGGCCCGCGCCCGACTGGCCGCCGGCGATCTGATAACCTCTCTCTGAGGCCACCCGTATCGGCCCGTTTCACCAGACGACCGGGGGCTCTCCCGCCGGACGTCGCCTCATCACAGATGCAGCCACGTCGGTTGGGCCGGGCGGGGGCGCGGGCTCGCAGAGCCCGCGCCCCCGCTGGTCGCGTCAGGCAACGCCTGACGCGAAACCCCTCTGGCCACATCTGCATGAAGTTTGGCACCAATTGTTTTTGAACCCCTGGCACCGCCCCCTATCTATTGTCATGTCACCAGACGGCTGACCGGCCCCCAACCCGATCCGCCCACCTTGACCTGCAGGCACTGGCCCGCCGCACGCATGCGGGCCGCCACCCCAACAGGAGACCGCAAGCCATGAGCTTTACCCTCAAGATCAACGGCGAGACCAAGACCGTCGATGCCGAACCGGGCACCCCCCTACTCTGGGTGATCCGCGATGACCTCAAGATGACCGGAACCAAATTCGGCTGCGGCGTGGCCTCCTGCGGCGCCTGTACCGTGCATCTGGATGGCGAGCCGGTGCGCTCCTGCCAGACCTATGTCGATGACATCGAGAATGCCGAGATCACCACCATCGAAGCGATCCAGGACGACAAGATCGGCGCCGCTGTCCAACAGGCCTGGACCGAGCTTGACGTGGTGCAATGCGGCTATTGCCAGTCCGGCCAGATCATGTCCGCCGTCGGCCTGCTGCGCGAAACGCCCAAGCCCACCGCCGAAGACGTCGACAGCTACATGTGGGGCAACGCTTGCCGCTGCGCCACCTACCAACGCATCCGCGCCGCCGTGCTGCGCGCGTCCGAAATCATGGAGGCCTGAGATCATGACCCTGAACACCTCCCGTCGCGGGTTCCTGAAATCCGCCGCCGCCGCCGGTGCCGTCCTCTTCGTCGGCGCCACCGCCAAGGGCGCAATGGCCGCAGGCCAGAGCGCCGACGCCATGCTGACCCCCTTTGTGAAGATCGATGCCAGTGGTCAGGTGATCGCCATCATCAAGCACTTTGAGATGGGTCAAGGCCCCGCCACCGGCCTCAGCACCATCATCGCCGAGGAAGTCGGCGTGACGATGGAGCAGATCGGCTTTGAGTTCGCACCGTCGGATCCGGCGGTCTACAACAACCTGTTCTTCGGCGCCTTTCAGGGCACTGGCGGCTCCACCGCGATCGCCAACTCCTGGGAGCAGTATCGCACCGCAGGCGCCACCGCCCGCGAAATGCTGATCGCCGCCGCCGCACAGGCCTGGGGTGTTGAGGCCACTGCGCTCGACATCATCGACGGTCAGGTGACCGGTGCGGGCAACAGCGCACCGCTCGGCAATTTTGTCGCCGCCGCATCCGAGATGACGCCGCCCGAAGCGCCGCGCCTGCGCGACCCGTCGGAGTGGAAGACCATCGGCAACCCCAAGACCCGCCGCCTCGACAGCCCGGCCAAGGTCAACGGTCAGGCGCAATTCGCCATGGATGTGCAGCTGCCGAACCAGATGGTCACCATGATCAAGCGCACACCCCAGCGTGGCGGGCTTGTGGTCTCCTTCGACGACAGCGCCGCGAAGGACGTCAAGGGCTTCATCATGGCCCAGACCCTGCCCACCAAACACGGCGTCGCGGTCTATGCGGAAAACACCTGGGCGGCGATCCAGGCGCGCGAGGCGCTGGAGGTCGAATGGGACATGGCCGCGGCCGAAACCCGCTCCAGCGATGAGATCCGCGATGAAATCATGGCCGCTCTTGACGCAGAGCCCACCTACAACGTCAACAAGGCCGAGCGTGCAGCGGTGAAATCCGCCGTTGATGACGCCGACACGGTGGTGGAGAAAACCTTCTACTTCCCGCTTCTGGCCCATGCCCCGATGGAGCCGTTGAACTGCACCATCGAGCAGACCGCCGAGGGTGACATCGTGCTGCATGACGGCGCACAGATGCCGACCGGGCCGCATATGGCCTATCAGCAGATCTTTGAGCTGCCGCCCGAGAAGATCCACATCAAGACGATGCTGGCGGGTGGTTCTTTCGGTCGCCGGGCAACGCCGGATGCGGATTATCAGGTGGAGGCAGGCCTCGCCTTTGTGATGACCGACCGCACCCGCCCGGTGAAACTGATGTGGACCCGCGAGGACGACATCCGCGGCGGCTACTATCGCCCGGCGTTTGGCCATAAGGTCCGCGTTGGTCTGAACGCCGATGGCACGATTGCCGGGTGGGAGCACCAGGTGGCAGGCCAATCCATCATGAAAGGCACCGCCTTTGAAGCCATGTCCGTCCACGACGGCATCGACCACTCCTCCGTCGAAGGCATCGGCGACAGCCCCTACCAGATCCCGGGCATGGCCGTCGGCCTCACCGACACGCAAAAGGCAACCTCGGTGCTGTGGTGGCGCTCGGTCGGGCACACCCACACGGCCTATGTGATGGAGACCATGATGGACATGGCCGCCCGTGCCGCAGGTCGCGACCCGGTGGAGTTCCGCCTGGCGCATCTGACCGGCGATGAGGCCGACCAGACCCGCAAGGCCGGCGTGCTGAGGCTGGCCGCCGACAAGGCCGGTTGGGGCAAGGCACCCACGGGCCGCACTCAGGGCATCGCGGTGCATAAATCCTTCGGCTCCTACGTCGCGGAGGTGGTGGAGATTTCCGGCAACATCGACGATGGCATCGTGATCGAAAAGGTCACGGCGGCGGTCGACTGCGGCATCGCCATCAACCCGGATGTCATCACGGCCCAGATCGAGGGCGGTATCGGCTACGGCATCGGGCACGCCATGCGCGACCAGATCACCCTGTCGGATGGCGCGGTGGAGCAGTCGAACTTCCCCGACTACGAGCCGCTGCGGATCTCGGACATCAAGATGATCGAGACCCATATCGTGCCCTCGACCGTTGCCCCCACCGGCATCGGCGAGCCGGGCACACCGCCCTCGGCCCCGGCTCTGGCCAATGCCATTGCCGCCCTGACCGAAGACAGCGAGCTGGTGGCGGAGCTGCCGATGGCCGAGGCCGGTGTTTACTTCGCCTGATCCCGCCTGCGGTAGTCAGGACTTTGCAATGACATCAGGAGGCGCCTTCGGGCGCCCCTTTTTATGCGCCTGTGGTCCTGCGTTTGCGCCTGCCGTTGCACCTAACGTTGCAGCTGTCCTCGCACCTGTTTGAAAAACCACTTGCCCTCAACCATGGTTGAGCCGCGACAAAGGTCTCCGATCAAAATTATCGGAGACCATGCACATGCGAATTTTCCTTCTCGGCGCCACCGGCTCCATCGGCAGCGCAATCCTCAGCACCCTCGTGGCAGCGGGCCATCAGGCCACCGCCCTCTGCCGCTCCGACCACAGCGCCTCTGCGGTGGCGCGACGGGGCGCCGCCGTCCAACGCGGCGACATGCGCGCACCCCGGGGCTGGGCCCATGCGCTGAGAGATCAGGACGCGGTGATCCAGGCCGCCGCCACCTTCGACACCGACATGGCAGAGGCCGACCGCGCGGTGGTGGATGCGCTTCTCGAGGTGGGCGCGACCCGCAACAGCCCGCTGCGGGTGGTCTATACCGGGGGCTGCTGGCTCTATGGTGACACCGGCGGGCGGGTCGTCGACGAGGCATCCGGATTTGCCCCGATCCCCGCCTTTGCCTGGATGCTCGACCACGCTGATCTGCTGATGCGATGCCCCGGCCTCTCCACAGCCGTGATCCACCCCGCCATGGTCTATCACGCAGGCGGCGGCGTGTTCGATGACATGCTTGCCGACATCCGTGCCCACCGCCCCATCGAGATCCGCGGCCACCCCGACATCCGCTGGCCACTGGTCCATCGCGATGATCTCGCCCTCGCCTACCAGCTGTTGGCAGAAATGCAGGGCCTCACCGGTCACTTCAATGCCGTCGCCCAGACCGGAGTCGAGATTGGTCGGATCGCCGCGACCCTCGCCCGTGCATCCGGGCATGACGGCCAGCTGACCTGCCGTTCCCGCGCCGAGGTGCTCGCCCGCGAGGGGGACTGGGCCGAAGGGCCGATGCTGGATCAACGGCTTTCGGCCAGACGCCTGATCGAGGCCACCGGCTGGACGCCGCAGCACAGGGACCTGAGCCAGACCTTCCCCGCCAGCTGAGCCGTTGCCGTTGCGCCGGACGCCCACATCACGCAACCTCATTAAAACTTAAAAAAATCAGTACGATAGATCACACCTCCTGACCTATTGTTTCGCGCGCGAAACATTGCGTCAGGAGAGTTGACCTATCGTCCGGAAACAATTCTTGTTTTGCGCAACCTGTGGTGGTAGCCCTCGTCGCCTTGAATTTGCACAGCTGCGGACACCGGGAGGTCGCGATGCAACGGGTGATGATCCTTGGACAGCCGGGCTCCGGCAAATCCACCTTGGCGCAAAAGCTCGGCGCCCGCACCGGACTGCCGGTCTTTCACATCGATCATATCCACTGGTCCCCGGGCTGGGTCGAGCGTCCGCGCGACGAAAAAAACCGCCTTTGCGCAGAGGTCCACGCGCGCGCTCAATGGATCTTCGAGGGCGGCCATTCTGCCACTTGGGCCGAGCGACTGGCGCGGGCCGATACGGTGATCTGGCTTGATGTGCCGCTGGGGCGGCGGATCTGGCGGGTGATCCGGCGTTCGCTGTTCTACTGGGGGCGCAGCCGTCCCGACATGCCCGAAGGCTGCCCGGAGCGGTTCAGCTTGGAGTTCTATCGTTTTATCTGGCGCACCCGCCGGTCCTCGCGCGACCAGATCAGACGTCTGATTACGCAGGCCCGGGCGGAGAAATCCGTACATGTTCTGCACACCCTGCGCGACGTCGACAGGTTCCTCGACAGCCTGTCGGCAAACCAGACCGGTGGAACTCCCACAGGCGGCATACAGACGGGATAGCTGCGCAGTCTGCGCGCTGCATGGCACGGAAAGCCCCGAGATATTGCACCTAGATTGCCCGTGATGAAGGCCGCAAACCGCCATCACCCGGCGCGCGGATCAGTAGTCCGACACCAGCAGATGAGACGGTGCTACATCCTCGTCAATGTCACTGAACCGACCGATCTTCATCTCGAACACATTGTCGGTCCGGTCATCATTGACGGTCGAGACCTCGCCGATCAGACAATCGCTTCCCTCCGCCCAGAACGCATGCCAGATGCCCGGCATGAGGGTGACGCTCTCGCCCGGTTGCAGCATCAGCTTGCCACCGGCAGGCAGCGTCCGCGCAATCCCATCCGTAGGCACAGTCACATCGGCCGAACGGTCAATGCCGCCCTCTGCATCCGGCGCGAACAACTCAATCACCAAGGTGCCGCCGCCGCGGTTGATGATGTCCTCGGCCTTGATGTCGTGACGATGCATCGGCGACAGCTGATCGCGGCGTGAGATCATGACCTTCTCCGCATAGAGCATCCCTCGTCCGGCGCTCAGATCGGCGTGGCTGCCGTTGCGGGTGGTGAACAGGAACAGACCCAGCTCGTCAAACCGACCCTGCCCGTAGTCCGTGATATCCCAGCCAAGGCCACGAGAGCGGATATCTGCAGCCTCCGGAGCGCGCATTTGCTCCGGCGTCCAATGGGCGAAGGGCGGAAGATGCATGCCGTGACTTTTGATGAAGGACCAACTGCGGTCCAGAATATCGTTTACCTCAGAGCGTTTCATGCCCGGTCTCCTTGATCGTCATTTTTGCTACGCCCCGCCTCAACGCCATGTCAGATCGGCGGGCAGTCTGGCGCTCGCGATGCGCTCAGCATTGGCAAGATCATTGCCCCGCGCCCGCGCCTCTGCCGCGGCCTGATCAAGGCCATGGGTCAACCAGCGCTGCACCAGCCGCGCCTCCAGGTCCGCAAGCGGAACATCCAGTCGGATCGATACGTCCCACAGATCCGCCAGTTCGCGCCAGCCAGGTTCGTCAAACAACAGGTAGTTGCCTTCGATCACAGCGATGCTGCAGTCCTGCCCCACATGCGCCGCACCGGCGATGGCAAGATCGCGACTGCGGTCGAACAGCGGGTAGATCACTTCATCATCCGCGCGCAGCGCATGGCAGAGCCGCTTAAAACCGCCCAGATCGAATGTCTCCGGCGCGCCCTTTCGCGGCATCAATCCGCGTGCTTCCAGCAACCGATTGTCCAAGTGGAACCCGTCCATCGGCACGACCTCAGACCGGACGCCGCGCTCTGTCAGCATGGCCGCCAGCGGCTCCGAAAGGGTCGATTTACCGCTGCCCGGCGCACCGGACAGGGCAACCAGTCGACGCCCCCCGCCCGACAGGTCCAGCCGGGCAAGCACCGCATCACACAGCTCTTCCATCCGTCGCAGCATCACGCCACCGACATTTCCTGCTCCGGCTCCTTGGCGCCGGTCATATAGGCCACCGCATCGGACATCTCATGCTGTTTTGGGTCAATCACGCAGAGCCGCTTGCCCAGTCGATGCACATGGATGCGGTCGGCGACCTCAAACACATGCGGCATGTTGTGGCTGATCAGGATGATCGGAATGCCGCGCGACTTCACGTCCTGAATAAGCTCCAGAACCCGGCGGCTTTCCTTGACGCCAAGCGCCGCCGTCGGCTCATCCAGAATGATGACCTTGGAGCCAAAGGCCGCCGCGCGGGCCACGGCGACGCCCTGACGCTGGCCACCGGACAGGGTTTCCACCGCCTGATTGATGTTCTGGATGGTCATCAGCCCGAGGTCGTTGAGCTTTTCCCGCGCCATCGTTTCCATCCGGGCCCGGTCCAGCTGCCGCAGAACCTGCCCGCGCCAGCCCGGTTTGCGCAGTTCGCGCCCCATGAACATATTGTCGGCGATCGACAGCGCCGGAGACATGGCGAGGGTCTGATAAACTGTCTCGATCCCCGCTTCGCGTGCGTCAATGGGCGAGTGGAAGTTGATCGGCTTGCCGTCCAGCTCCACCGTGCCCTCGTCCGGAATCACCGCCCCCGACAGGGCCTTGATCAGGGTGGATTTGCCAGCGCCGTTGTCACCGATCACCGCCAGGATCTCGCCCGGCATCAGCTCAAAATCACAGTGATCGAGGGCCGTCACGCGCCCGTAGCGTTTCACCAGGCCGCGACCTTTGAGAATGGGTTCCATTACACCGATACCTTTCTGATCCACTGGTCCACTGCGACGGCAGCGATGATGAGCACACCGATGAGCAGATAGGTCCATTGCGCGTCCGCCCCCAGCAGCCGCAACCCGAGGGTGAAGACCCCGACGATCAACGCGCCAAAGAAGGTGCCCAGCACCGAGCCGCGTCCTCCAAAGAGCGAAATGCCCCCGATCACCACCGCGGTGATGCTCTCGATATTGGCGAGCTGGCCGGAAGTGGGCGAGACCGAGCCGATGCGCCCGATCAGGGCCCAGCCGGCAAAGGCGCAGATCAGGCCCGACAGCATGTAGACTGAAATCAGCACCTTGTCGGTGTTGACGCCCGACAGCTCCGCCGCCTCCTTGTCATCGCCCACCGCATAGACGTGTCGCCCCCAAGCGGTGTGGCGCAGCACATAGGCGAGGATCAGCACCAAGAGCACCATGAACAGCACGCCATAGGTGAAGACCGCACCGCCGATTTTGAACTTCTCGCCAAAGAACTGCAGGAAAGGTGCCTCGGCGGATATTTCCTGGCTGCGGATGGTTTCATTGGCGGAATAGAGGAAATTGCCCGCCAGCACGATTTGCCACATGCCGAGGGTCACGATGAAGGGCGGCAGCTTCATCCGTGCGACCAGCCAGCCATTCACAAAACCGCAGGCGGCGCCGCACATCAGCCCGCACGCCACCCCGAGCGCCGGCGGCAGCCCGTAGCGGAAGGTGAACTGACCCATGACCACCGAACTCAGCACCATGATCGCGCCCACCGACAGGTCGATGCCCGCGGTCAGGATCACCAGCGATTGCGCGCTGGCCACGATACCAACGATGGCCACCTGCTGGAGGATCAGGGTCAGCGCGAAGGGAGAGAAGAATTTCGACCCCAGCAGCGCACCAAAGGTCACGATGGACAGGATCAGCACGATCAGCGGCACCAGCGAGGGCGTCACATGCAGCGCGTGTTGGAGCCTCTGGATAAAACTCTGATGGCCCTGATCGAACTCTGCCACCTGATCCGGGCTTCCGGTGACAGCGGCTTCATAGCTCTGCGGGGTAGACATGATGCTCCTCCAAATCACCCGATGTCAGCGGGGTTGGTGTATTTTCTCTTGTGGTCCGAGAGACCAATGGGGCGGGCACGCATGTCCACCCCATTGGTATTGTGTGTGGAGAGAGGGGGCGAATACGCCCCCTCCGTGTCAGCTCAACCCCAGCAGAGGTTGGTGCCCTCTTCGGTGTCGATGCTGTCAACGCCATCCACGGGTTTGTCGGTCACCAGTGCAACGCCAGTATCAAAGAAATCCTTGCCCGGTGTCGGTTCCGGCTTCACGCCTTCGTCGGCCCATTTCTTGATGGCCTCAACACCGAGGGACGCCATCATCAACGGGTACTGCTGCGACGTCGCGCCGATCACGCCGTCCTTGACGTTCTGCACGCCGGGGCAGCCACCATCGACAGAGACGATCAGAACGTCATTCTCACGTCCGATGGATTTCAGTGCCTCATAGGCACCGGCGGCAGCGGGTTCGTTGATGGTATAGACCACATTGATCATCGGATCCTTGGCGAGCAGGTTCTCCATCGCCCTGCGACCGCCCTCTTCATTCCCGGCTGTCACGTCATTGCCGATGATGCGCGCGTCGTCCTCATCGCCCCATTTGTTGGGATCACCAAGGTCGATGCCAAAGCCCTGAAGGAACCCCTGATCGCGCAGCACGCCAACGGTGGGCTGGCTGACCGCCAGATCGAGCATGCCGATTTTGGCGTCGGCTGCGTCCTCACCCAGTGCAGCGGCAGCCCATTGGCCGATCAACTCACCGGCGAGGAAGTTGTCAGTCGCAAAGGTCGCATCCGCCGCGTCGATCGGGCTGAGCGGCGTGTCCAGCGCAATCACCACAAGGCCCGCGTCGCGCGCCTGCTGCACTGCGGGCACGATGGACGAGGTGTCGGACGCGGTGAGCAGGATGCCCTTGGCCCCATCCGCGATGCAGGTCTCGATCGCCGCAACTTGCGTTTCATGATCGCCGTCGATCTTGCCGGCAAAGGACTTGAGCTCCATGCCAAGCTCTTCGGCCTTGGCGGTGGCGCCTTCCTTCATCTTCACGAAGAAGGGGTTGGTGTCGGTTTTGGTGATCAGGCAGGCAGTCACCTTGTCATCGGCCTGTGCGGCACCTGCAATCAGGCCCACACCAGCGATGGTGGTCAGCAGAAGTTTCTTCATGGTCTCCTCCCAGAAACGCGTATTTCATGTCGCTTCGCCCCACCCTGTTCTCCCTTGGCGGGTGCGTCGCCTGCCCGCATGAAAGCCGCGATTCCTCGCCACTGTCAATAAATAATTCAACTTGATTTATTAACTATCCAGCGGCACGCTCTTGCCTCATGTGGAGGAGGAGCGCATAGACCGCACATGCCAGAGACACGTCCCTATACCAGCGGCGCAAATCAAAGCGAGGTGCGCGCGCATAATGAACGGTTGATGCTGTCGGTCCTGCATCAGGACGGCGCCATGCCGGGCAGCGAGATGGCACGGCGCACCGGCCTGTCGTCGCAAACGGTGTCGGTCATTCTGCGCAAACTGGAGCAAGATGGGCTGATCCTGCGTGGCGAGAGCCAGAAGGGACGCGTCGGGAAACCCTCGGTGCCCATGGGCATCAACCCCGAGGGGCTGTTTTCCTATGGCATCAAGATCGGGCGGCGCAGCACCGACTTGATGCTGATCGATTTCAGCGGAGGCATTCGCGCCGAGCGCCGCCTGCGGTATCGATACCCGCAACCTGACGAGGTGTTCGGCTTTATCGAAACCAGCCTGCGCGACATCGGGTCCGACCTGACCGCAGATCAGCGCGACCGCATCTGCGGTATCGGCGTCGCGACCCCCTTTGACCTGTGGCGCTGGCACGCACAGGCCGGCGCACCAAAGACCAGTCTTCAGGCCTGGAAAGAACTGTGCCCGGTGACCGAAATCGCCCGGTTCAGCCCCCTGCGATGCTTTGTCATCAACGATGCGACCGCCGCCTGTCGCGCGGAGCACATGTTCGGTGCCAGCCGCGCCTGGCGGGACAGCATCTACTTCTTCATCGCATCATTTGCCGGCGGCGGCGTGGTGCTGAACAATTCTGTCTATGAGGGCAGCATGGGCAACGCAGGGGCGCTCGGCCCGCTGCCCACGCGCCGTCCCGATGGAAGCGACGGACGCCTGCTCGACACCGCGTCGATCCGCGAGCTGGAACGGAGACTGGTGGAGGTCAATATCGATCCGATCGTGCTGTGGACGCAACCGCAGGACTGGAGCCGTCTGGAAGAGCATGTGGCGCAATGGCTGGAAGACACCGCTGTTGCGCTGGCGCGCGCGGCTCTTGCAACCTGTGCCGTCATCGATTTTCAGGCTGTGGTGATAGATGGCGCCATGCCCCCGTCCCTGCGCGCGCGTCTCGTGGATCGGGTACGCGCCGAGCTGCCAACGCTGGACGCACGCGGTTTGATCCGACCCGTTGTGGCAGAGGGTGAGATTGGCGCCCATGCCTCTGCCCTTGGAGCCGCTGCCAAACCCCTGATCGCGCAATATCTGATGGACACGCACGCCGGGTTTGCTCCGGCGTCCTGAGACGCGACCCTGCCCCACCGGCGAGGGTTGACGGGTGATTTATGCGCGGCTTACAACCAATCTCAAATTGGTTGCCTCCCATCGAGGCCAGAAGTCAGGGCGAGAGACACATGTTGGAAATTGAAACGCTATTGCCCCTGGCGGGCGTTGCCGCTGCTGCAGGGGTTGCCGGGGGCATTCTTGCCGGCCTGCTGGGTGTGGGGGGCGGTATTGTCATCGTGCCCGCACTCTATTTCGTACTGGCCCTGACCGGCATGGATCCGGCGCTGACCATGCAGGTTGCCGTTGGCACGTCACTGGCCACCATCGTCTTTACTGCGCTGTCGTCGGGCTATGGGCACTATAAGAAAGGCGCTATCGACATGGCGCTGCTGAAGCTCTGGGCGCCGTCGATCCTGGCGGGTGTCGTCATCGGCGGGGTTTTGGGCGGGCTGGTCTCCGGCAATGTACTCATCGTGGTCTTTGCCACCGTTGCCATGGCTGTTGCCCTCGACATGATTTTGCGCAAACCCAAGGAAACCCAAGAACCGAGATCATTCTCCACACCCGTCTGGGCTGGTCTGGGCGTGTTCGCCGGTGCGGTCTCGGCGATGATGGGGATCGGCGGTGGCTCCGTCTGCGTGCCGACGCTCAGCTTTCTTGGCTATGACATCCGCAAGGCGGTCGGCACATCAGCCGCAATCGGGTTCATCATCGGCCTGCCGGGCGCCCTGATCTACATGGCGACGGGGTTCGGTGCCGAAGGTCTGCCACCGATGTCGCTGGGCTATGTGAACCTGCTGCTGGCGGCGATCATCATCCCGCTGTCCACCACATTTGCGCGCGTGGGCGTGAAACTCGCCCATTCGATCCCGCGCCGGGCGCTGAAGCTGTCGTTCGGACTGTTCCTGATGGCGACCTCGCTGCGCATGGTTGCGGATCTGGCCGAGCAGGCCGGATGGCTCTGAAGCCACCTGCCCCCGGCGCCGAGGCCCTGCGTCAGGCGATCCTGAGCGGGGAGCTGGCGGAAAACGGGCGCCTGCTGCCCGAACGTGCGTTGGCACAGCGACTGTCCGTATCCCGCGCGCAATTGCGCGGGATATTGGATGATCTGGCCAGCGACGGTCTGGTCTTTCGCCGCCATGGGCAGGGCACCTTTTTGCAGCCGCCACCCGTGCAGGGCGCGGAGCGGCTCGGCGCGCTGGCCCAGCGTGTCTCTCCCCACGATTTGATGGAGGTTCGCCTTGATCTGGAACCCGCACTGGCCGCGCATGCGGCAGAGCGCGGCCGCGCAGAGGACAAGGCACGCCTGGCGCAGCTGACCAAAGCCACACGGTCTGCGGCCGACGCCGCCAACTATGAACGGGCCGATGATCTGTTTCACTACAAGATCGCGCAAATGGCCGGGAACGCGGTTTTTTTGACGCTGTTTGAGGAAATTCGCAGCCTGCGGCAGGCAGCAGATTGGACGCGCCTGCGGCAAGACGTTCTCGGCGTGGACGAAATCTCGCGGATTTCCGACGCGCACACGACCATCTGTGACGCGATCTGCGCCGGCCAGTCAGAAGCGGCGCGTCTTGCGATGCGCGCGCATCTGGAGCAGGTCTGGCAGACGTTGGAGCGCGCGGAGGGCTGAAAAGCGTACGAGCCCCGGTGGCGGCTCCGTCCTGTCAGCCGCCAAGGTCCTTGAGAACCGCCAGCAGGTTGTCGACGTCTCCCTGTTCCAGATAGCGCTGCACCTCGATCACAATCCGGAGCTGCTTGGCCAGATAGGCAAGCTGACGGTGGTTGTTCTCGATGTGGCGGGCCGAGATTTCCGCGTCGATGGCCTCGGCCTCCTTGAGCAGTTTCTGCACCTCGGCGAGGGTCTTTTCATTGGCGATATCCTGTTTCTTCAGATGCGCCTTGATCGCCGACAGCCCCTCCAGCGCGATGGCACGGGCCTCGTCACGCACGGTGGTTTCCTGCTCCGGGTCGGCGATCGCGTCAAGCACCCTGCCCAGCGCCGCATCCAGTTTTGCAACCAGCCCGCTGCGCTCGCCTCCGGCAATGGGCAGCAGGTCGTTCACCGGCAGCGACAGAGGCAGGTTCTGGCCCTTGGCCTTTGCCAGCAGTCCCCGGCGTGCGGCGACAAAGGTCTTGATCACGAAGCGCGACGCTTCGGCCGCGCGTGGTGAGCGCATCAGCGTCGCGGCCATCACCGCGCCATGCTCTGTATACATGAGCGGCGGCGTGCGCAGGCCACCATGGCCTTTTGATATTCCAAGTTGGAATTTCAAGTCGGCGAATTCTTCTGCATCGAGGCGAAAGGCAAAATCCTCGCCAAAACGATCGGTGTTGTTGCTCACCAGTTTGTTGAGGTTGCCGGTGGTGTAATCGAACAATGCGGCCAAATCGGCGTCGCGGATCACCGGTTGGCCGCGAAAGGTAAAAATCTGCGGTGTGGTCAATGTCTGATCCGTCATGCGGGCGCGCGGGGCTCCTGTCGGTGAAACGTCAATGACCCCAAGGTTGATCTTCCGGACCGGAAGATCAAGCCGAGACTGACCGCCGTCCGACACACGCCCGGCACCGCCGCACATCTGAAAACCAGAACGGGCGGACCAATGGCCCGCCCATCCCTGCGATTTCGCAATCTTCGGATTATTGCAGATCTTTGGCGCGGGCCGCGTCGATCTCTTCTTCTGCAACCGCGACGGCATCGGTCAGCGCGGCAAAGGCCTCCTCGCCCTTGGTCACATTGGCCTTGAACCAGTCGTAGACCGGCGAAGCAGCCTCTTTGAAGGCGGCTTTCTGCTCAGGTGACGGAACATACAGATCCCCGCCGCCCGCGACGAATTCCTCGTAGGCTGCGATCGACTTGCGCTTGGGCGAGGCAAAAGTGGCCTGCTGCAGCGCGTAGAAGCCATCGACAACCACCCGGCGCATATCTTCGGGCATCGCCAGGAAGGACTCGTTCGACATCCACCACAGGGCGCCCATATAGGCGTGACCGTCCAGGGTGATGTACTGCAGCCCCGCATCCGGGAATTTCATGCCCATGATGTCGGTGATGCCGTTCTTGGAGCCTTCGACCACGCCGGTCTGAAAGGAGGTGAACAGCTCCGGCCATGGGATCGGGGTCGGCGAAGCGCCCAGCGCCTTCACCAGTTCCTGCGGCAGGTCCGCGACCACGGTACGGATCTTCAGGCCGTCCATATCAGACGGCTCTGCCACACGGCGCTTGGTGTTGGCAAAGTTGCGCCAGCCGCCGGTGTTGCCGATGGTCATCAGGCGGATGGTATCGCCGGAATCCTCCAGCGCCATATCGCGGATTGTGCGGGTGAAATCACCCGACAGCACATGCTCCGCCACCCGGTCGTTGGCCATCAGATAGGGCAAATCCAGCACCTGCACGTAAGGGAACAGGCCCGCCGCGCCGCCGGAGGTGGAGATATAGACGTCGATGGAGCCATCAGCCACGCCCTGCAGGCATTCCGCGCCGTTCGAACACAGCTGGGTGCCGATGAACAATTCCACCTCGATGGCGCCGTTGGAGGCCGCCTCGACATAGTTCTTGAACACCACGAGACCGTCATAGTCCTCGTCGTTCTCGTTGGAATTGGCGGTGGCGCGGATGGTGTAATCCGCGGCCAATGCGGATGTCGCCGCACTCCCTGCCATAAGGGCCGCAACGGCGACCGTCTTGAGGGCTTTCTTGAGCATTTAGTGTCCTCCCTGATGCTCTTCTCTTTTATGCAGTCAATTCACAAACCCGGTCAGACGCGGGATCGTCATGGAAATGGCCGGAACGAAGGTGATCAGGAAGATCACCGCGATCTCTACGGCCAGAAACGGCAGGATGGCGCGCGCAATGGTGGTGACCCGCTCGCCGGAAACGGCCGAGGCTACAAACAGCACCAGCCCCATCGGCGGTGTCGCCAGCCCCACGGTGAGGTTCACGCACATGATGATGGCGAAATGCACGGAATCGACGCCAAGGCTTGCAAACACCGGGCCAAGGATCGGACCGAGAATGATGATCGCCGGTCCCGCATCGAGGAACATCCCCACCACAAACAGCAACAGGTTGATCAGGAACAGCAGCAGCAGCGGGTTTTCCGTCAGCGTCAGGATGAACTCAGCCAGCTGCTCCGGGGCATGGCTCAGCGACACCACCGTCTTGAACGACATCGCCGCGCCCACCAGCAACAGCACTACAGACGAGGTAATGCCGGCCCGGGTGAAGACATCTGACAGCTCGCCCAGTTTAAGCGTCCGCAGCACAAACAGACCGATCACCAGCGCATAGGCGACGGCAACGGCGGCGGCCTCGGTCGGGGTGAAGACCCCTGCAAGGATGCCACCGAGGATGATCACAGGGGTCAGCAGCGGGAAGAACGCCTTGAGGCTCGCCTGTCCCCGCTCGCCCCAGGAATAGCGGCGCGAGGCGACGGGGAAGTCGTATTTATCGGCCATGACCTTGACCATGACCATCAGGCCAACCCCGACGAGGATGCCCGGCACCAGCCCGGCCAGGAACAGCGCCGCGACGCTCTCGCCCATCACATAGGCGTAGATGATCATGATGCCCGACGGCGGAATGATCGGCCCGATGACAGAGCTGGCGGCGGTGATCGCGGCGGCGAACTTGCGGCTGTAGCCCTGTTTCTCCATCGCCGGGATCAGCATGGAGCCGAGCGCCGAGGTATCCGCCACCGCCGAGCCGGACAGACCGGCAAACAGCATCGACGACAGCACGTTTACATGTGCAAGCCCCCCGCGCAGATGCCCCATCAGCGCCTGAGAGAATTCAACCAGCCGTAGCGTGATGCCGCCCCGGTTCATCAATTCGCCCGCCAGCATGAAGAAGGGGATCGCCATCAGCGGGAAACTGTCCATGCCGTTATAAAGGTTGCGGTACAAAAGCGTGATGTCGCGCTCCTGCCCGTTCAGCCACAGCATCAGGCCCGGCGCGGCCAGAAGGCCAAAAAACACCGGCAGGCCGACCATCAGGAACAGCAGGAAAAGCGGCAAGAACCAGATCAGCATCACTCGGCTCCTTTGGCAGTGGCGAATTCAATTTCAGGCAGGCGGTCCGCCCCGCCGAGAAGCGCAACAAGGCGGTGCAGGATCAGCTCCACATTGACGAGGATCAGCAACGCCAGCCCCACCAGAAGCGAGAGCATCATCCAGCTGCGCGGCAAGCGGAACCAGCTGTCAAAGGCGATGGAGGTGGGCAGGTAGAGAGAGGCTGTGGCGAAACGACCACCGATGCCGGTGACCTCCTTGTAGCCGATCTGGATGGCCACGATCATCACCAACAGGCTGAGCCCCAGAAGGATGAGCGACAGGAGCGAACCGACCCGCTGCGGCAACATCGCAGAGACCGTATCGATGGCGACAAACCCACCCTGGCGAAACGCCGTCGGCGCCATCAAGCCGGTCATCCAGAGCATGCAGAACCGCGCCGCCTCGTCAGGCCAGGGCAGCGCGTTGTTCAGAACGTAGCGACAAAAGACTTGGATCAGGATTGCCACGACCATGGTCGCCACAGCGGCACATCCCAGCCAGCGCCCGATGCGCAAGAGGGTTGAGTTGATCCAGTACAGCGATGTCACCACCGCCATCAATGCGTTCATGTTGCTCCTCCCAGAACCCGAACTTCGAAGCGCCCTCCCAGACACCCCGACAGCGCACCTGTCAGTGCCCGGTGACGCGGCCCATTTGCCCTTTGAAGAAGGCAAGCGCCTCGCCTTCCTCACGCATCTCCGCCCGGTTCACGACGCCCAGCACGATGGCATGGTCTCCCCCGTCATAAACCGCATGGCGGCTACATTCGAAACGCGCCAGACAGCCCTCAAGCACCGGCACGCCCTCCGCATTCAGCGCCAGATCGAGATCACGCAGCCCAGCCGCATCCTTTGCCACGCTGTAGCAAAGGTCCTGCTGATCCGCGGCAAGGACATGGATCGCGTAGTGCTCTGCGGCCTCGAAATAGGGAAAGCGCCGCGAGTTGCGGTCCGGCGACCACAGAACCATCGGCGGGGTCAGTGACACCGAGGAAAAACTGCTGGCGGTGATCGCCACCACACCTTCGGGCGTCTGCGCCGTCACGATGGTCACGCCAGTTGCAAAGCGGCCAAAGGCATCGCGCAGCAGTCGGGTGTTGCTCTCGTCCGGCACAAAGGCCTGTTGTGTCTTGTTGCTCATGTGCAGGCCCATGTTACGCGACCTCCTGGCCCAAGGCGGCCTCGTAGAGACGGAACCAGCTCTGGCGGTCCAGCTCCACCTTCAGCGCGTCCGAAATGTTTTGGATGCGTGACAGGTTGTTGGTGCCCAGCACCGGCAGGATCATCGCCGGGTGACGCAACAGGAAGGCCACAGCCACGGCGGCGCGGTCGACACCCTGCGCGGTCGCGATCTCATCCAGACGCGAGGCCAGCTCCCCCTGACCGGTCATCAGGCTGCCGCCGCCAAGCGGCGACCACGCCATGATTGGCTGAGCGTTCATCTGGTGGAACGCCAGATCGCCATTGGTGAAGGGCGCAGGCTCAGAAAGCGAAATCTCGATCTGGTTGGTCACCAGGGGGCTGGTCATCGCCGATTGCAGCAGGTTCCAGTCCCAGGGACGGAAATTCGACACACCTACGGCTTTCACCTTGCCCGATTTGACCAGGTCATCAAGCGTCGCACCGGTTTCGTGATGATCCATCAGCGGGTCCGGACGGTGGATCAGCAACAGGTCGATCTGCTCGATGTTCATTTCGCGCAAGGAGCGCTCTACCGCAGTCTCGATGTAGGCGCGCGACGTGTCATAGTATTTGACCGGCTTATCGCTGTGGATGCCGATGGGCGCAACGATATCGCATTTCGTCACGATCTCCATCTGCGCCCGCAACGCAGGATTCGACTTGAGCGCTGCGCCAAGGATCGCTTCGGCGCCGTAATCGCCATAGATGTCAGCCTGATCGAAGGTGGTGATCCCCTGTTCCAGGCAGGCGTGGATCTTGGCTTCGACATGTTTGACGGATGTATCGGCATCATCACCGATCCGCCACATGCCGTAGATCAGGCGGGAAAGTTCAAGGTCGTCAGCTAGCTTAACGCGATCCATCAGCGGCGCACTCCTACACCAAGCGGTGTTTTTGGGGGGCTCGCCGGCACCCGGCCATAGGCCTCGGGCAGCGAGCAGGTTTTCATGTTGGGGAGGATGCGCGCACCGAAGTGTTCGGCTTCCTCGATATGGGGGTAGCCCGACAGGATGAAGGCGCGGATGCCCATCTTCTGATAGGCCTCCAGCTTGCTCATCACCTGGTCGGTGGAGCCAACCAATGCCGCGCCGCAGCCCGAACGGGCACGGCCAACGCCAGTCCAAAGATGCGGCTCGATAAAGCCGTCATCATCCGCGATCTCGCGGTTCTTGGCCTGATGGCTCACGCCGAGCGATTTGGCATCCAGCGCCCGCTCCCGAATGGCGGTGCCTTGCCCGTCGTCGAGTTGCGACACGATATAGTCGGCATATTCGCGCGCTTCTGCTTCGGTATCGCGCACGATGGTGTGCACGCGCAGACCGTAGTCCAGCGTGCGATCGTATTGTTCTGCCACCGCGTGGACGGCCTGCATGCGGCCCTGAAGCTCTTCCATCTTTTCCGGCCACATCAGGTAGACATCGCAATGCTGCCCGCACAGCTCCAGTGCCGAGGGGCTATAGCCGCCAAAATACAGCAACGGACCGCCGGTCTGGTACGGCCTTACCGGATCCGTGGTGAGCCCGGAGAAGTTATAGACCTCACCTTCGTAGTTGATCTCGTCCCGGGTCCACGCCTGTTTCAGGATCTCCACCACCTCTCGCGAGCGTTGATAGCGATACGCGCTCTCGGCCTTCTCGCCCGGAAAATCGGAAGAGATGATATTCACCGTGAGGCGGCCCTCCAGCATGTGATCGAGCGTCGCCAGGGTGCGGGCCAGCATGATGGGCTGCATCTCACCACAGCGCACCGCCGCCAGCATGTTGATCTTCGAGGTGATCGGAGCACACCCAGCGACGAACGACAGCGTGTCCTGCCCCACCTGATAGGAGGAGGGACACAGGATGTTGCGGAAGCCCTGCGCTTCGGCGGTTTTCACAATCTCGGAACAATGGGCCCAGGATGACCGAAGGTCGCCATCCGGCACGCCAAGGAACTGGTAGTCATCCGAACACAGGGCAGAAAACCACGAGACTTCGGCAGCGTCCAGATCGGGCGATGTGATGGGAACGACGGTCATTTGGCTCTCCTGGAACAGTCGAATTTCCTCTTGCGTAGCAGCGGATTTAAAGTACATCAATGGTGCATCAATTATTTCCACCCGTCCACACTCTTGCGCATGGGACCCCGCATGACCCCGCTGAACGACCTTGACCGAGACACCCCAACCGCCCTGCCGATCTACATGCAGATCAGCGAATTCCTGATCCGCGAGATCGCCGCCGGGCGTCTGGTCGACGGGCAACGCCTGCCGCCAGAACGGGAGATGGCAAAGAGCCATGGGACCACCGTGCGCACCCTGCGCAAGTCATTGTACGAGCTGGAGAAAAAAGGGCTTCTGGAACGTGTGCAGGGTTCCGGAAACTACATCCACGCCAACCACAAGGCGCAGAGCGTTTATTCGATGTTCCGGCTCGAATTGACCACGGGCGGCGGCCTGCCCACTGCCGATATTCTGGAGGTGGCTGCCGTCGAAAAACCGGCAGATCTGCCAGTGTTTGGCACCGCAGATCACGGCACGCGGGTACGCCGCCTGCGATTTCTCAACCGCATTCCGATCGCGGTAGAGGAGATCTGGCTCGATGGGGACGCCGGCATCATCAAGCCCGAGCAGATGTCAGATTCGCTCTACCGCACGTATCAGATGCAACTGGGCCTGATCATCGCCCGCGCCGAGGACCGCGTGTCCATCGGCCATGTGCCCGACTGGGCCCCGAACAGCTTTGCGCTCCGCCCCGGAACGCTCACCGGCTATATCGAACGCTTCAGCTGGGCCGAGGTTGCGGCCCCGGTGGAGTTTTCCAGAACCTGGTTCGACACGAACAAGGCGCTCTATGTACAGCGCCTGATCTGAGGGAGACACTCTTGTCACAAATCATCAATTACGGCGTCATCGGTTGCGGCATGATGGGGCAGGAACACCTGCGCAACATCGCACTGTTGGACGACACACGCGTCGCGGCGATCTTTGAGCCGGACGCCCAGATGGCCACGGAGAGCCGCAAGTTCGCACCCGACGCGCAGTTTGTCGACAGCGTGGACGCGCTGCTGGCGGTGGAGGCGCTGGACTGCATCCTGATCGCCAGCCCCAACTATCGCCACGTTGAACAGCTGGAGGCCCTGGCGGCCCATCGTCCGCTGCCGGTGCTGGTGGAAAAACCGCTCTTCACCGATCCCGCACATGCGGAGCGGCTGGCGGCGTTCCGCGCCAATTACCCCGCGCCGGTGTGGGTGGCGATGGAATATCGCTACATGCCGCCCGTGGCGACCCTGCTGGCCGAGGCCGAGGCGGCCACTGGCGGCATCAAGATGCTGACCATCCGCGAGCACCGGTTTCCCTTCCTCGACAAGATCGGCGACTGGAACCGTTTCAACCGCTTCACCGGTGGGACGTTTGTGGAGAAATGCTGCCACTTCTTCGACCTGATGCGGCTGACGCTGAAATCGGAGCCTGTTCGGGTGCTGGCCTCGGGGGGCGCGGATGTGAATCATCTGGCTGAACGCTATGACGACGAGGCGCCGGATATCCTCGACAACGGCTATGTCATTGTTGATTTTGCCAATGGAACCCGCGCCATGCTGGAGCTGTGCATGTTCGCCGAAGGCGCCCGCTATCAGGAAGAAATCTCTGCCGTGGGTCCAAAGGGCAAGATCGAGGCGTTGGTGCCGGGGCCGGGCCGGTTCTGGCCGGACCACTTGGGCGAACCACCGGTTCCGCAGGTTGTAGTCTCACCACGCGCCCCCAAGGGGCCGGAGATTCGCGACATCCCGGTCGATCCCACGCTGCTGGAAGCCGGCGATCACAATGGATCGACCTTCTATCAGCACAAGGGTTTTCTAGACTTGGTGCGTGGCCTGCGCACGCACCCCGACGTGAGCTTGGAGGACGGTCGCATTGCGGTGCTGATGGGCATGGCGGCGCAGATCTCCATGACCGAGCATCGCGCCGTGGAGATTGCAGAGCTGCTGTGACGTCACAGAATTTGCGAAAGGCCGCCCCCACGGAGGCGGCCTTTTAAACGCGTACCTACTCTTGTCTCTGCAGCTACCGCGCCGTCAGGTAGTTGCGAGCCCCGATCAGGCCGAAGTTGGGTTGATGGTAGAGGTGCAGCGGCAGCTCCTGTCGCCAGGACGTATGCCGCCCACCCGCGTTGAAGGCCGCAACAAAAGCCTCATCAAAAATCCACGGGTTGGCCGCCGCCACACCCCCGCTGATGAAGACGCCGCCCTTGGCCGCAAAGACAAGGCCGAGATCGCCAGCAACACCCGCGAGATACTGCACGAACAGCTCAACCGCGCGTATCGCGGCAGTATCAAGCCTCGCTTTCGCGGCCTCGAAAATTTCAGCACCTGTCCCCAGTGGGGCGGTCAAATCCATGCTCTTGGCCACCGCGCGATAGAAATATGGCAAACCGGTGCCCGAAAGAATGGCTTCGGCTTCGACCACCAACCCCGGCCCCATGCCGACCTCGGGCCATTCTTCGCGCAGCGCCTCAAAGATTGGCACCTCCTCCGGGGTGCGCGGACCAAGCGCCACATGTCCGCCCTCGCCCGGAATCACGCAGGGTTCACCATTGGCCCAGACCAGCGCCCCCACCCCGAGGCCGGTCCCGGGACCAACAATCAGGCAGGGTTCGCGCGGAAACACCGCCTGCCCTTGAAGGACGGTCACATCCCCCTCTGCCACCGTGGCCAGAGACCAGGCGGCCGCCTCGAAATCATTCAGCACTTTTGCGCGTTCGATCCCAAGCGCCACGGCGATACCGCGTTCGGAAAAGCTCTGATCTGCATTGGTCAATTGCACGGAGCCGTCGCGCACGACACCCGCTGCCGCAATCACGGCCCGGCCCGGCGCACTACCGCGATGGGCTGCGAAATCCGCGCAGGCCTGCTCAAGGTTCAGCGTGCCCTTGGTGTCATAGCGGGCGCGTTCGAGAATATCGCCCTCGACGTTCACAGCTGCCAGTCGCATGTTGGTTCCGCCAACGTCGGCGATGAGATTCCACATCTTTGCCCCTCCAGTCCGGTGCCTGCCCACAAGGGTGGCCGGACCCGATGCTCAGGTTGTCAGTTACCAAGGGTCAAACAGCCTCGCATGGCGCAGGTCAAGACCTGCACGTCGATTATGACCGCTTTGCGGGCCCTATCCTCGGAGTCGCGTGACTGTTGCCTGTGATATCACGCAAGGCAAGCGTTAGCGCAAACAGTTCATCAAGATGACGCCGCGCGTGTCAGATAAGCCACCGGTTCAAAATGGTGCATATGCTCGAATGTGCACAGCTCCAGTGGGCCAAGCTCTATCACAGCCAGCCGATCCGCATAGCGGGCAAAGAGCTCATCGGAGAATGACAGCAGATCCGCCGCCTCTGCCACATCAAGCCAGCGCAACAGATAGGCAAGGGTCACATGAAACGTGTAAGTGTCAAAATGGTCCTGCCGCAATCCGGTCAGCTCTCGCAGAGAAACACGGGTTGCCCGCAGGCGGGCCTCTTCGATCTCGTCGGCCCCTTCAAGCGTCAGTGAATGTCCACCGTAGAGGCCGCGCGCACAGACACGGCGGGTTGAAGGCAGATCTTGCCCGTCCAGCCGCTGCCGGAATGCGGCTGTCACCTCATCGCGGGTCGCTTCGACCGGAATATCTGCGGGCCAGTTCCGTTCATCGGGAGCGATGCCCTGAAACACCGTCATGTGCAGGCTAGCGGGGGGCAAATAGGTGAACAGAGCACCGAAACCGCTCTGCCGGATTTCATCCTGCATGTCGCACAGGGCCGCGTGCACATCACTCGCCGGGTCGATGTGGCAGAGTACCGTGTTGCCGGGAAAGGGCAGCACCTCTCCATTGGGGGTGAATTTTCCACCCTGCCCCGGGTCGGAAATCGCCTTCGGGCGAGACGTTTCGGCATCGGCGCCAGTCAGAAAACGCATCGGATCGGGGCGAAAAGTGGCCATGGGGCAAAGTCCTTTGATAGTCCTACCGAACAGGTCTACGCGCCTTACATGTCAATGGTTTGACACATGCCAGCTACTCTGACGAGACCGCTGACACGGCATGTCCGGTTAGAGATTTGAGCCTGTTGACCGCACGCACCAGTTCCGCGCCAACTTCGCCGTGGATGCGCGTATCGCTGAGGTCATCGACATTTGCCCCGCAGAAGAACGAGACCGGTTCGCCGATTTCGGAGGGGCGAAACGGCGTCGCGACGGCGTTGATGGCGCGGGAATAGCGGGCCTCCTCCTCGACACAAACATAGCCCTCGCGCTGCAGCTGCAGGCGTTCGCGCTGCCAGACCTCTTCACAGGCCTCTGCGTCGGCCTCCGGCAACAAGGCTTCCAGCTTCTCCCGCTCATCGCGCGAAAGCGCACCAAGATATGCGACACCGGAGGAGGACGTCAGCACCGGCATACGGTACCCCACATCAAGCCAAATGGTGCGTGAACCTTCGGGCCGCCAAGTTTTCACGATCAGCATATTGCCATCGTCCTGGATCGACACGCCAACCAGCGCGTTCATCTGATTGGCAAGCGCCTGCATGATCGGTGCCGCGACCGACACAAAGCCAAAGGCCGCTGATGCGATATTCCCCAGTGCCAGCGCCGCCGGTCCGAGGCGGTATTTGTCGAAGTGACGCCCGTGAGTCAGGTATCCCAACGCACATAGTGTGAAGGTCAGGCGTGACACAGTTGACCTTGGGATGCCTGTGCGCTCGGAGATTTCGAGATTTCCCAGACCGTTGTCGGACGGGCGAAAGGCACGCAGGATACGAAGGCCACGGGCCAGCGTATTGGCGTATCGCCGGTCCTGCTCAAGCTCACGCATGGTTTTCCGTCCTGTTGGATCATCCGGGGGAGTCATATAAGACCCTAACTCGCATCAAGAAAAGCACATTCGTCGCCCCGCAGCACGCGATTTGCTTAGGCCCGTGCACCAAGAGTGGTGCGCAACATCCTGGCAGGCGCCCCAGCTGAGTGGCGCGATTTCGCTGCTTGCCGACACCGGCGAACTGAGGGGCGACCCTCAACACGCGCCGACTAAACTGCGCCGGCGCGTATAGGCCTCCGATCAGAAGATCTCGAACAGGCCAGCTGCGCCCTGACCGCCGCCGATGCACATGGTGACAACGCCGAGCTTGGCACCGCGCCGCTTGCCTTCCAGCAGCAAGTGCCCGGTCATCCGCGCGCCAGTCATGCCGAAGGGGTGGCCGATGGAGATCGAGCCCCCGTTGACGTTGCAGATCGCAGGATCGATCTCCAGCCGCTCGCGACAATAGAGCGCCTGGCTCGCGAAGGCTTCGTTCAGCTCCCACAGGTCGATGTCGGAGACCTTCAGTCCGTGACGTTCCAGCAGACGCGGCACGGCAAAGACCGGGCCGATGCCCATCTCGTCCGGCTCGCAGCCTGCGGTCACGAACCCCTTAAGCGCGCCCAATGGCTCCAGCCCCTGTTGTGCGGCCAGATCGGCGTCCATCACCACCAATGCGGCGGCCCCGTCCGACAGTTGCGAGGCATTGCCCGCAGTCACGAAATTGCCCTCGCCGCGCACCGGGTTCAGGCCGGACAGACCCTCCAGCGTGGTGTTGGGACGGTTGCAATCATCCATGGCGAAGGTGACCTCCTTGTAAGAGACCTCCTTGGTTTCCTTGTCGGTGATCTTCTGGGTGACGGTGATCGGCACGATCTCATCATCGAATTTGCCCGAGCTCTGGGCCGCGGCGGTGCGCATCTGGCTTTCCAGCGCCAGCGCATCCTGTGCGTCCCGGCTGATGCCATAGCGCTGCGCCACGATATCGGCGGTTTCGATCATGGTCATGTAGACCTCGGGCTTGTTCGCCTCAAGCCAGTCGTCGCGCCGCTGCGCCGGGCGCGAGGGCGGCATCTGGCTGATGCTCTCGACACCGCCAGCGATGGCGGCAGAGGCGCCCTCCATGGTAATCGCGTGCGAGGCCATTGCCACCGCCTGCAGGCCGGAAGAGCAGAAGCGGTTCACGGTGGCGGCGGCCACTGTGACCGGCAATCCGGCACGCAGCACGGCCTGACGCGCGATATTGCCGCCGGTCCAGCCCTCGGGATAGCCGCAGCCGATGAAAGCGTCCTCAATCAGTGCCGGGTCCACCTTCGAGCGCGCGACCGCGTGTTCGATGGCATGCCCCGCCATCTGCGCGCCATGGGTGTCATTGAATGCACCCCGATAGGATTTGGCGAGGCCGGTCCGGGCAGTGGAGACGATAACAGCTTGTTTCATGGGAAAATTCCTCTTCGAGGTGATCAGGCAGCGTTGAGGTCAGCAAAGGTCTTACCCTCAGCGACCAAGCGTTTCAGAAGCGGTGCGGGCTGCCAGAGGAACGAGTCCTCGGCGGCGAAGCCTTCGATATCAGCGAGGATCTTGTCGAGGCCAACACTGTCGGCGTAGTGCATCGGTCCACCGCGCCAGCGTGGAAAGCCATAGCCATTCAGTAGCGTCACATCGACATCCAGCGGACGCAGAGCGATGCCCTCCTCGACCACACGAGCAGCCTCGTTGACCATTGCGGCCATGTAGCGGTCGACGATCTCCTGATCCGAGATGTCGCGCGCCGTGATCCCTTTGGCCTCGCGTTCAGTGGCGATATGATCCAACACCGCGTCATTGGGAGTCTGGGCGCCATCCTCGTAGACGTAAAACCCCTTGCCGGTCTTGCGCCCAAAATCGCCTGCCTCGCACAGGCGGTCGGCAAATTCGGCGTAGGTTTCGCGCGGGTCGCGGGTTGGGGCGAGCCGCTTGCGCGTGGCCCAGCCAATATCCAGCCCAGCAAGATCGCTCACCGCATAGGGACCCATGGCGAGACCAAACTCCGTGAGCGCCCGATCCACGTCAAACGGGCTTGCCCCGGCCAGCACGGCGCCGTCGCCCGCTTTGCGATAATGGCTGAGGATGCGGTTGCCGATAAAGCCATCGCACACACCCGCACGTACGGCGACCTTCTTCAGCCGCTTGGCCAGGGCAAAGCCCGTCGCGGTGACCTCGGGCGCGGTCTTGCCGGCCACAACGATCTCCAGCAGCCGCATGACATGGGCAGGCGAGAAGAAATGCAGGCCAATGACATCCGCAGGCCGAGAGGTCATCGCTGCGATTTCGTTGACATCAAGGTAGGAGGTGTTGGAGGCCAAAATGGCATCTGGCTTACAGATCGCGTCCAGCTTGGTGAAGACATCCTTCTTCACCTCCATGCTCTCGAACACGGCCTCGATGACGATGTCGGCCTGCGCGAGGGATGCGTAGTCGTCACTGGCACGGAAGGTACCGGCCATGATGGCGTCATATTTCTCCTGAGCAAGCTTGCCGCGTTTGACAGAGCCTTGCAGCGTTGCGGAAACGGTCTTTTCCGCCCGGGCAACGGCCTCCGCATCGCGTTCAATCAACGTTACATCAAGGCCCGCGAGCAATGCTGATACAGCGATCCCCGCCCCCATTGTCCCGCCACCGATCACACCGATCCGGTCCGTATCCCGAGGTTGCACCCCCTTGATATCAGGCACTTTCGCCACTTGCCGCTCTGAGAAGAACGCGTGGATCAGCGCCGATCTCTGATCGCTTTCCATCAACTCCTGAAACAGGGCGCGCTCCTGGGCCAGCCCTTCGGAGAAGGGCAAGTTGACGGCAGCCTCCACCGCCTTGATGCAATTCTGCGGAGCGATCTGGCCTCGCGCTTTTTTGGCCATCTTCCGACGCGTCTCATCAAAGACATCGACGTCCCCGATGGCGACGCTGCTCTCGCTGGTACGGCGCGGGCCTGCGCCTTCCGATATCAACTCTCGGGCATAGGCAAGACCGGCAGTGCGCGGATCATGCGTTTCGGCGATCTTGTCGATAACACCTGCGGTGAGCGCTTCTTCTGTACCGATCTGACGACCGGAGGTGATCAAGTCGAGTGCGACCTCCACCCCAGCCAAACGCGGCAGACGCTGCGTACCCCCCGCTCCGGGCAAAATACCAAGCGTCACTTCAGGCAGCCCAAAGCGCGCGGACGGCACCGCAACGCGGTAGTGCGCGCCAATGGCGACCTCAAGTCCGCCCCCCAACGCCGTGCCGTGCAAAGCCGCAACGACGGGCAAATCGCAGGCTTCGATCCGGTTGATGAGGTCGGGCAAAAAGGGTTCCTGCGGAGGCTTGCCAAATTCGCGGATATCCGCGCCGGCGATAAAGGTCCGGTCGGTGCCATAGAGGACCACTGCCTCTAGGTCCTTGCGGTCCGCAATTTCGGCAAAGGCCGCATCCAATCCGGCGCGGACCGCATGGCTTAGCGCGTTCACCGGCGGGTTGGCGATGGCGATGACTGCAATAGCATCAGTGGTTTCCAGGGACACAGGGTTCGACACGGGCGGTTCCTCTTTCCAAGACGCAGGGCGCATTTGCCTGAAAGGCCTAGATGATCCCTCCACAAATTTCAATATGCGGAATTATGTCTTTCAATGTGGAATTTACTCCATGCCCCTTACTCCATGACCCCATGAAAAAACCGGCTGGTCAGGAGACCAGCCGGGGTTTGTACGTTTCAGTTGCTGTGTTTTTTCAGGACGTGCCGGTGGCCTGCTCACCGTTCTCGTCCCAATTGAAGTCCGTCCAATCGGTTTCCGGCGCCGCAATGGGCTCTGCGGTCTCCCATTCCGCTCCATCGCCATCTCCCCAACTGGTTGGCTCAGGGGCGATTTCAACGGGCTCGTCTTGCGGCGCTTCCACAGAGAGGTGTGTCGCTTGTGCGGTCTGGAAACGCGCGACCAACTCGCCCAAGGTCTGGGCATCAGAATTCAGCAACTGACCAGCGGCGGTCGCCTGTTCTACCATTGCGGCGTTCTGCTGGGTCACCTGATCGAGCTGGTTCATGCCGGTATTGATTTCCACCAAACCGGTGGATTGCTCCTGTGCGCCAGTGGCGATGCCAGAAATCAACTGTGAGATATGGGAGACGCGTTGAAGGATGCTCTCCAAGGCACCACCAGCCTTGCCAACCAGATCGACACCGCGTTCCACCTGTTTTGAGCTATCACTGATAAGGCCCTTGATCTCTAGCGCCGCATCGGATGATCGTTGTGCGAGCCCCCGCACTTCAGAGGCCACCACCGCAAAGCCGCGACCGGCCTCACCGGCCCGGGCGGCCTCGACGCCTGCGTTCAAAGCCAGCAAATTGGTCTGGAACGCAATGTCATCGATCACAGAGATGATCTGGGAGATCTTGCTGGAGCTTTGCTCGATCTCGGTCATGGCGGACACGGCGTTCTTCACGATATCACCACTCGCCTCGGCTTCACTGCGCGTCTCATTCGTGGTGCTCTCCACATCGCGTGCGCCTTCCGCTGCGGATTTTACGCTTGCGGTCATCTCATCAAGGGCAGCCGCGGTCTGTTCCAGAGTGGCGGCCTGGCTTTCAGTGCGATGGGACAGATCTTGCGAGGCCTGGCTGATCTCGGACGCACCGTTGCGGATCGAAGACGAGGTCTCCACCACCTGCCCGACCGTTTCGTTCAACGTATCCAAGGTGCGGTTGAAGTCTGCACGCAACTGCTCATAGCCTTCGGACAATTCATAGTCTATCCGCGCGGTCAGATCCCCTTCGGACAAGCGGGACAACCCATTCCCCAGGGCCGACACCGCCTTTTCCTGAGCGGCCATGCGCTGGCTGCGCTCTTCCTCGGCAAGCCGTTCCATTTCTTCTTTCTCGACGATACCGTCACGGAATACGGACAAAGACCGCGCAATGCGGAAAATCTCGGTGCTGGCCCGTTCAAAGCCGACAACCGGGCTACGATCGCCATTTGCAAGCCGTTCGGTGCTCGCGCTGACGCGGTTCAATGGACGCATGACCAGCATCTGCATCAACAGCAACGCGGTCAGAAATACTCCAGCAATCCAGCCGAGAGAAACAATCAGATTGCGGTTGGCCGTTGCGATTTCAGCAGAGATGTCGCGCGCCATGCCGCCAATGCCCGTCAGCGACCCCGCAGCAAAGTTCGCTGCGCGCTCTGCAATTCCGACGACTGTTACCTCGGTTTCGCGGGTGGCCACGTCTGCGGCAGCCCGGGCATTGAGAACATTGATCCGAAGCGCTGCAAGGCCCGTCTCCGGCGCGTTGAGGGCACCGAGTTTCTTCAGCAAATCGCCCACGCGAGCGTCTTCAAAGTCCTCATAAAAGGACAGGTTCATGCTCGCACTCGACATATCGAACGCGGCGTCGTTGACAAGCGCCTCGTCATTCGAAGTGATCACATCAAGGGCGGCCACTTGGAACGCGTTGACCCCGGCACTGATATCCATCAGCGTATTGAGGAAGCCGACTTCGTTTTTCATGAGGCGGCGCAGCGCATCCCCGTTTTCCTTGCTCGCCCGGTCAGCTGCGATGGAGAGTTTGTCGACCTGCGCGTCGATCCCCATCACGATAAAGCGCTCCGTATCCGCACGCGCCTTCATAGCCGCCTGACGCAGAGTTTCCGATGGAAACAGGCTCTGTGCGATCACTGACTGAAGTGTGAAGGACGCATTCCGAAGCAGGGAAACATCAAGCAACTCGGGCGCGTTCGCCTCGATAAGATCGGCAAGCTCCAGCAAACGGGCATCTGAACTGTCGGCCAGCTTCTGCAACTCCGCCAGTGTCGTCGGATCCTTCGTTCCACCAAATGCCACAGCCGTGCCGGCCAGCAGGTTCAGTTCCGCTCGGGCCTCCAGCAACATTTTCAGGTTCTGAAAGTCCACTTCAACAAGGGTTTTCAGGGAGTCGTCGATGGCGCTGTAGGTGGCCACCGCCCCCTTGTTCAGCTCGACCGAGGCTGACTGTGTCAGCTCCATCATCAACCCACGCAGTTCACTGCTGATCCGATGCAAGTCTTCAACTCCGACATCGATCTGCGCATCGCTTTCCAATGCCATTCGCCGTGCAGAGGCCAGATCATTCAGGGCGTCCGACACCTCCGACGCGCCCGCTTCGAACTCAGGCTGCATGGTCTCATCCAAGTCAGATATCAACGCCAGCAGCAGCTCAGTTGAGGTTGCGACCTTGGCCACCGCCGCATCGATGCCTGCGGTATCATCTGCAATCATCAAAGAGATCATGCCGTCTTTGGCAAGCCCGGCCGCAAGCGAGATCTCACCGGCAAGCACCAAGTCCGGAAGCTTCTCGGTATTGAGATTGGTCATGTCCTGATCGATCTTGTTCAAGACCGAATACATCATGTATGCAAACAGCCCGAAAGAGATGCCCATCAGCAGCAGGATCATTCCCATCTTGGCGCGAATACTGCGCAGCAGACCGAAGCGACGGCGGCGGGCGGGTTTGATAGTGGAAGTATCGGTCATTGGCTCACTCTGCGCGCTGGAAAGCCACGCTTGGCGCTGAGAATAGCGCGCGATCGCATGGACAGGAGAAGATCGGGCAGACACAAGGAGAGATTGGCAAAGCAGATCGCGGCTGGCAGAGCGGTATCATGCCCATCGAAACAGGTCCGCTGGCGCATTTTGCATTGCTGAGTGACAACGAGGGCCAAACATCATCTCCAGTATCATTCAGCCAGAAGACTGCTCTGCACGCCCTTAATTTTCGATGAAATCGAAGGCGCTTTACGCATGTACCCCGCTGCCCTCACGGAAGAATAACGAGAATTGGCGCCTTTCTTTTGGAGCAATTTAGTTCAAATTCACCACACTGATTTCACTGCCACCAACGCCACCATGTCGCCTCGGAGGGCCTACACGCCGTTTTCCCGTTTGGAACAGCGTGCCACCTCTGCTCCACTCGGCTGCGCCGATACGCAGCGCATGAATGCTCCGGCCCTAAAACTCGCGGCGCAGAGTGCCGCCACTCAAAGGATAGAACGATGACCGAGCTGCCTGCCTACTGGAAAAACCACATCGCCGGGGACTGGGTGGATGGCGGTGCGGGGCGTATTGACGTTTTGGACCCGGCCAGTGGCGAGAAAATTGCCGAACACGCCATGGCAGACGCTGCTGATGTGGATCGCGCCGTGCAGGCCGCGCGGGCCGTGCATCTCTCCGGCACCCTCAGCCGTATGCGCCCGATCGAGCGGGGCCGGATGGTGCAGGCCATGGGCCGCTACCTGCTGGAACACAAGGACGAGATTGCGCTTACCCTGGTCCTGGAACAGGGCAAACCGCTGTGGGAGGCGGTGGTCGAGGTGGAAGGCGCTGCCCTCTACTTCGAATACTACGGCAACCAGGCCAGTACGGTCGAAGGCCGGTCAATCCCGCTCGGCGCTGGCTACTACGACTTCACCGACTATGAACCAATGGGGGTGTCGGCCCAAATCATCCCGTGGAACTATCCGGTGGAGATGACGGCCCGCTCGCTCTCGGCGGCGCTGGCGACCGGCAATGCCTGCGTGATCAAGAGCCCGGAGCTGACGCCACTGACCAACGCCTGGTTCGCCCATGCCGCAACGGCCGCGGGGTTTCCGGCGGGCACGGTGAACGTGATCTGCGGCTATGGGCATGAGGCAGGTGCCGCGCTGGCAGGCCACCCGGATGTGAACCAGATCGTCTTTACCGGCTCCGTTCCCACCGGGGTCGCCATTGCCAAGGCGGCAGCGCAAAACGTGGTGCCCTGCGTCCTTGAGCTGGGTGGAAAGTCCGCGGCCATCGTGCACGACGACGCCGATCTGGAAGCGTTTGAGAACGATATTCGCTGGGGGATCTACTTTAACGCAGGACAGGTGTGTTCGGCCATGAGCCGGGTGATCGTGCACGAGAGCCGCGCCGAGGAACTGATCGCGCGCGCCGAAACCATTGCAACCGGCCTGTCGGTTGGACCCGGAGTGGAGCGCACAGAGTTCGGGCCCAACATGGGGGCCATGGTCTCCGAGGCGCAGCGCAACCGCGCCGTCGCCATGGTGGCACGAGCAGAGGAACAGGGCGCGCGCCTGGTGACAGGGGGGCGGGCGCCAAACCATCCCGGTGCCTTTTTGCAGCCAACGGTGGTCGCCGACGTGACCCCGGACATGGACATCGCGCGCAACGAGGTTTTTGGCCCGGTTCTGTCCATCCTGACCTTCAAGGACGACGCGGAGGCCATCGCGATCGCCAACTCTACGGATTATGGGCTGGTCGGCGGCGTATTTACCCGCGATCTGGACCGCGCCACCCGCGCCGCCCGTCAGATCCGCGCGGGTCAGGTGTTCGTCAATGAATGGTATGCCGGAGGGGTGGAGACGCCATTTGGCGGTGTCGGAAAATCCGGATATGGCCGCGAAAAAGGGCGCGAAGCGTTGTGGAACTACGTGCAGACAAAGAACATTGCAATCCGCCTGCGCTAAGCCATCGGAAAACCTGAAAGGCCGCCCACTCCGGGGCGGCCTTTGCCGTTAATGCGTCCTACTGCCGCCGAATATTCTCCGGCAACCATGTGGCCAGTTCTGGCCAGACCACAAGGATCACCACCATCAGAAGCATCAGCGCCACCATCGGCACTGCGGTCTTGGCAATGTAGGAGATTTCGTGCCGGGTCATGCCTTGCAGCACAAAGAGGTTGAAGCCGATGGGCGGCGTCACCTGCGCGGTCTCAATCACTACGACGAGGAAGATACCGAACCAGATCACGTCAATTCCCGCTTGCCGGATCATCGGTTCCACAATGGCCATGGTCAGGACCACGGAGGACAGACCGTCCATGAACATGCCGAGGATCAGGTAGAACACCGTGAGCACCGCAATCAGGGCAATGGGCGACAGGTTGTAGCTATCAATCAGCCCGGCCAGCGCGCGCGGCAGACCTGTGAACCCCATCGACAGCGACAGGAAGGCCGCCCCCATCAGGATGAAGGCAATCATCGCGGAGGTGCGCGTGGCTCCCATCAGGCTTTCGACAAACGTTGCCCAATTGAGGCTACCCTGCATCAGCGACAGACCCAAGGCGCCAAGAACGCCCACTGCGGCGGCTTCGGTCGCGGTGGCAAATCCCGTGTACATCGACCCGATGACCACAAAGACCAGACCAAAGAGCGGCAGCAGAAAGCGGCTCTCGGCGATCATCTCCCCCAGTGACAGGCGCGGCTCCGGCTTGGGGCGCTGACCGGGGCTAAAGAAATGCCACCCAATGATATAGAGCATGAACAGTCCGGCCAGAACGAGGCCGGGAAAGACGCCCGCCATGAATAGCTTGGTGATGCTTTCGTTGATGCTGACACCATAGACGATCAGCGTCAGCGAGGGCGGGATCATCAGGCCCAGTGTGGCGGCACCGGCCAAGGTGCCGATGATCATATACTCGGGGTAGCCGCGCGCCCGCAGCTCCGGGATCGACATCTTGCCCACCATATTGAGCGTTGCCGCCGAGGAGCCAGAGACAGCGGCAAAGATCGTGCAGCCCGCGATATTGGTGTGCAAAAGCCCGCCCGGCAGGAACCGCATCCAGGGTGCGAGGCCACGAAACATGTCCTCGGATAATCGGGTCCGATAGAGGATCTCTCCCATCCAGATAAAGAGCGGCAAGGCGGTGAGCGTCCAACTGGAGGCGCCACTCCAGATGGTGGTGATCATGGCATCCCCTGCCGGACGGGAGGTGAAAAGCTCCATCCCCACCCAAGCGACGCCCATCAGCGCAAGGCCAATCCACACGGACCCGCCCAGAAGCGCGAACAGGACAAAGAGGAAAATGACCGTGGTGTAGATTTCGATCATTCGAGGACCTCCCCCTTGATCTGCGGCGCACCGGTCACAAGCATCCGGGCGAGGTAGTCCCACAGCGCGACGGCCAGCAGAACAGTTCCGATCGACATCGGCAGTTGCGGCAGCCAGACCGGCGTATAGACCCAGCCCGAACCGCTCTCGGCCCAGAGCGCGGCCCAGTTCCAGGGCCAGGTTCCAAACATGGACACCGCTGTCAGCAGCCACTCAGGCGCGAAATCCTGTCCCTGTGTGCGATCATTCAGCATCTCCGACAGGACATTTGTCTTGATGGCGTAGCGGGCAAAATAGGTGGCCGTCAGAGCCGAAATCAACATCGCCCCCGCATCGAGCCAGAAATGGTGCCGCCCACCAAGGTTCAGAAAGATCGACACCCGGATGTGCCCCCCGTGGGTCAGTGTGTAGGCCAGTGCAAAGAACGATGTCGCGGCCATCGCATAGCCCGCATATTCGGTCGAACCGGGAAAGGTCAGTGACGCCCAGCGCGCCCCCATCTGCCCGACGATCAACAGCAGGATCGCCACCATGAACAGCGCCGCGATTGCGCCCGCGCCGTTATAGATCCGATCCAGCGCGCCCCAGAGCGGTTGCAGCACCCGGCGCATCGCGGCCGGTCTCAAAATGCACAGCAGCATCAGAGCTGTTGGCACAACGAAGAGCCATACCCACAGGGGCAAGCCCAGAACAGGTTGCCAGTCACGCATGTCTTGTCCTTTGGATGAATAGACTGATCGAGAGAAGGCGGAGCCGGTTACCCTGAAGGCCTCCCGGCTCCGTCGCGGATCAGTTTGCCTTGAAACCGTCGAGGATCGCCTGACCATCCTCACCCGCAGTGGCGAGCCAGTCCTCGGTCATTTTTGCACCGATCATTTCCAGTTCAGCCAGAAACTCCGGTCCGGCCTCAACCACATTCATGCCATTGGCCTCAAGCTGTTCAAAATACCAATTGGCCAGCTCTTCGGACTTGGCAGCACAGGCGGCGCCGGTCTCTGCGGCGGCTTTTTCGACCGAGGTTTGCACCTCGGCGTCAAGACCGTCCCAGACCTGTTTGTTCACCATCACGTAGTTGCGCGGCAGCCATGCGTTCACCTTGTAGTAGTGGCTGAGCTGTTCCCAGACCTTGCGATCATAGCCGGTGGCACCGGATGAAATGAACGCTTCCGCCACGCCGGTCGCAAGGGCTTGGGACAGTTCGGCGGCCTCGACCTGTACCGGGATCATTCCCAGCTCCTCCGCAAAGGTGGCCGTTGCGGTATTGTAGGAGCGGAATTTCACGCCCTGGGTGTCCTCGGAAGAGTTCACTTCCTTGTTGAAATAGAACCCCTGCCCCGGCCATGGGCAGGTATAGAGCGTGACCAGATTTTGATCGGCAAGCTGCGCGTTGACCTTGTCCTTGGCGATGGCCCAGAGTTTTTCATTGTCCGCATAGGATGTGGCAAGGAACGGTAGGTTGTCCCAGCCCAGCAAAGGCACCTCATTGGCGTGCGCAGACATGAAACGTTCGCCAATTGGGGCCTGCCCGGTCTGTACCGCACGCTTGATCTCGCCGCCTTTGAAGAGGGACCCGCCGGGATGCACGGTGATGTCGATCTCACCATCGGTGTACTCACGCACCTTCTCGGCAAAGACCACGCCCATCTCCGAATGGAAGTTCGAGGACGCATAGGCCATCGGCATATCCCATGTCTCGGCCTGCGCGGCGCCAGCGGCGATGGCGACCGCAAAACCGGCAACGGTGGTCCTCAAAAGTGTCTTGTTCATAGGTTCGGTTCTCCCGTGTTGAATAGTTTTTTATCGTTATGTCTTGGCAAAGCGCATCGGATCAAAGGCGCTCACATCGGCATTGGGCCAATTGCCCGCAATCATGTCGGCCACCAGTCGGCCTGTCTTTGGGCCACCTGTCAACCCGATGTGGTGATGCCCGAAGGCGGTGTAGACGCCGCTGCCGCGCACTTCGCCAATCAGCGGCAGACTGTCCGTGGGCGCAGGCCGGAAGCCCAACCACTCTTCCTCGGTCGTATAATCGAGGTCGGGAAAGGTCCGCGCCACCGTGCGCCGCAGCATCTCGAGCGGTTTTCTGGATTTCACATCGCTCAAGCCGCCAAATTCGACAATGCCGGCACAGCGCAGGCCCTGGTCCATGGGCGTGGCGACAAATTTGCCTTCGGTCAGCATCATCGGATTGTTGGGACGCTGGCTCGGGTTCTTGAAGATGATGTGATAGCCGCGCTCCGCCTCCAGCGGCACCTCAAGCCCCAGTTTCTTCATCAAGGCGCCAGACCAGACCCCGGCGGAGAGAACCGCCTTATCGCAAACGAGGCGTCCCTGATCGGTCGCGACAGCAGTGATCTGGCCGCCCATGAGTTCAAAATCTTTGACCTCGGCCTGCAGAAAGCGCCCGCCCATCCCCTCAAACTGTGTCACCAGATCCTGCACATAGCTGCCCGGATTGAGGATGAAGCCGTGATCCTTATTCACGGCCAGAAGGCGCATGTCCGGCGACAGGATCGGCTCGCGCTCCCGCACGGCGTCGCCTTCGATGATCTCTGGGACAAACCCGGCCTCGCGGCGCAAGGCCCATGTATAGGCATCCGCCTCAAACGCGGCCCGGTCGCGATAGACAAAATTATACTCGCTGTCCTGTATCCATTTCGCAGCGGGCATGCCGTCGGTCAGCGCCTTGTGTTGCTCGACACTGTCCCCCACGACGGTGGCCAGCCCTCTCGAAATCCGCCGGGTGTCTGCGTCATTGGCGTTTTTCAGATATTTGGCCAGCCAAGGCAGCAACCTCGGCAAATAGGACCAGCGCATGAAAAGCGGAAAGTTCGGATCGAACAGGTAACGTGGCCCTTTGGGGATCAGACCTGGCGTCGTGACCGGCACAATGGCGCTGCGCGCGAGGATACAGGCATTGCCATATGAGGCCCCCATGCCCGGCGCGCCTTTGTCCACCAGCGTCACCTCAAGCCCCGCCCGACGCAACCAGATGGCGCTGGCCGCGCCCACGATACCCGCGCCGACCACCACGATATGCTGAGTTCCCATGTCTCTACCCTATGTCCTGTTGCGGATCAGATTGTCGGGAACCACACATCATTTCAAATACAAATCATCCGCTCACCGAACACAGGAGATGATAGAGCCGACGCAGTGCCGCTTGCATCAAATCCGGGCGCTTCATGACATCCGCCGCGCTCCTGGCCTGCCGGGCACTTCCATCGCGCGCGTTCTCACATGGGATCAGGCCAGCTTGATGCATCGCAGGCAAGCCGCAGACCCTAGCGCCCTTTTATGGCAATGGTGAACCGGGTCCGCGCGCCTGCGGGGGGCGGCGGAAACGGGCCCGCCCGTCGTATTTGCTGCAACGCCAGCTGATCCAGCTCTGCAGATCCGGAACTCTTTGCCACCCGCACCGTGGTCAACTGCCCTCCGGCCCCGATGGAGAATGCTATATGCGCCACCCCGCGCGCCGAGGTTCGTGGTTTCCGCTGACGCGAGATCTTGCGCATGACTTGGCCCGGATAATTGGATGCAGCCGCATTGCCAGCATCAGTCGACTTGCCCGCGCGCGCACTGCTTGCCCGGGCAGCACGCTGATCTTCCGCCCCGCTTTCGGTTCCCGCCCTTGCGTTGGTGGCACTGTTCCCGCGAGACGCTGCCGTCGCCGGTTTCACAGCAGGCTTTTCAGGTTGTTTGGTCGCCTCCACCGGGGGCGGCGTCGGGCGCTCGGGGGGGCGCGGACCACTGTCGGGCGCAAGGTCTGACTGCGGAACCGCAGCAACCTTCGTCACCGGCACGGACGCCACCACAGAAACCGCATCGGTGGGGGAAACTGACGTAGGTGCAGGAGCCGAGAGTGCGGGCTGTTCGACGGGTGCGACCGCTTGCACTGACGCTTCGGAAACAGGCGTCACTGCGGTCACGTCCTGTGCAGGCGACGTCGGCGCGGCTGTCGGTTGCAATGTGGTTTGCGTCGGCTGAACCGGCTCTGTGACCTGCTGGGTGTCAGGCAACGTCTCTGCCTCCACCGGCGAGGCGCGGCCCTGCGCAAGGTCGGCGAAACTGCTGCCCAATGCCGCTGGCGCGACGCTGCCACCGCCCTCAATCTCGACAGAGGCCGCCCCCATATCCACAAGGAACGCCGCATGCGCCGCGAGCGCCACACAGACCGAAAGGCTGGCAATGAGTGGTGACCGAGGGATCATGGCATATTCCGTTCCGACAACAGCGAAATCCGGGAGGCGCCCAGCGCGCGCAGCTCCTTGGCGACACGCAACAGCTGCGCGGCAGGCAGGGCACGATCGGGAACAAGCCGCGCCACAAAGTTCTCCTGCTCTTCCCACACGATGCGCACATAGGCCTCGGGCGAGGTCAGTTCCGCACCCCGAAAACTCAGACTGCCATCGGCGCGTATTACCAGCGCATCCGGCGGTGGGCTGGCCTCCAGATCGGAGGCTTCGACCAGACGCACGGCCGGATCCATCGATGGCGCAAGCGAGCCCGCAACCATGAAGAACACAAGCATCAGGAACACCACATTGATCAGGGCAATGGTCGGTTCACGATGGCTTTTGTTTGCGCGACGGCGTGACAGCATGGCCCTACCCCAGCACCGTCACGGCCAGTTTCGGCTGCTGACGCAGAACCGCCAGTACATCGACCAACCGCTGAGAGGTCACCGTGCCAGCCAGACTGACCAGTACTTGGGTTTCTTCGGCGTCACGGTCTGACCTGAGAGAAACTAACCGCGCCTCTATCGCGTCAACCGCCACCACCTCACCGTTGAGGGAAATCTGGTCTGGCGTAAGTCTGAGAAACAGCGAGCGTGTCTCGCCCGATGTGCCCTGCCCGGCCTCCGCTGCCATCAGGTCAACGGTGCCGAACCGGGAAAATGTCGACGACAGCATAAAGAACAGCAGCAACAGAAAAATCACGTCGATCAGCGAGGTCATCGACAACCGCCGCGCATGCCGTTTGCTCAGTCGCAGTGCCATCAGGCCGCCTCGCGCGGGGTGTGCTGTGCCCCGCAGTCTGCATCCGGGGCGAAGGCCTGCCGCAGCGCCGTGTTGGCAAAGACGCGGTCCCGTTCAACCGCGCCGCTGAGCCAGCCGTGGACAGCCGCCACCGGCATCGCAACCGCAAGCCCCGCCGCAGTGGTCAGCAGTGCGACCCAGATGCCACCTGCAAGCACAGTGGGATCCACCGAGGTGCCCGCAGATTGCAGCCCCTGAAACGCCTCGATCATGCCCAGCACCGTGCCAAACAGGCCAATGAGGGGCGCGAGCTGTGCGACCATATCGAGAAAGCCCAGTCCGGTCTCAAGCCGCAGGAACAGTGCTTCGGCCTCTGCATCGCAGCGATCAGACACTGCAGAGGCATCATCAGCCGTAGTTCCACGCAACGCCCGTTTCACCGGCGCGACAAGGTAGCTTTGCGAGTCTGACAAGAGTGCCTCCGCAGTTTTGCAGTCGCCACGCTCATAGGCCGCGAGAGCCAGTTTGACGCGACGATGCCGCCCCACACCTGCGCGGCGGAACTGCCAGAATTTATAAAGCACCGTCGCCGCACTCACCACGGACAGGGCCAGCAGCAGGACAACCACGGGCCCACCGATCGCGACCACCTCCGCGAGCGACCCCAGCAGACCAGACCAGACATCAGACAGCTGCATCATCCCAGAAGCTCCACGTCGGTGCGGCTTTTGAGGTCTAGCCCCGTTTCGCAGAGCGCATTGCCGCCATCCGCGATGCAGCTGCTGGCACCATTGATCAGAACCCGGCCCACATCGGCGCAGGCCATATCGGGCAGATCGAACTGCCGGACCCGCGGACGCCCCGCTGGCAGGTCGCGAAAATCAAACAGCGTGAAGGTCATCACCCCTCCGGACTGGTCGAAGAGGACGGTCTCGTAGACCGCCTCCTCGATATCCGTGGCGTGGGTGTTCTGCGCGAGAAAGGACAAGCGACACGCGCTGCCTTGATCCTGAAGCGCGTTCAGTTCGATCTGAACACCCGACTGTGGCGGGGTATCCTCCGCCCCGGCTGCAGCTGCCCCCCCGAGGGAGGAAAGGACAGCTGCCGCAAGAGCAAAGGCATGGACCTGGCTCGGATTAGTCATGACATCTTCTCCTTTAGAAGGCTGCAGCCAGCGAGAGTTTGATATTACGGCCAGACGCGGCACGGGTCGCCAGATGCGGCGTGTACTGCTTGTCAAAGATGTTCTCGACACCCAGACGCAGCTCCGCCTCTTTCAGGAACCCGGTGTCGATGGCGTAGGTGGCGCGCAGATTGTGGACCGCATAGCCGGGCGTGCTGCGGATGTCCTTGGTCAGCACGGCTTCCCACGACAGATCCAGCGTGTCATTGAACTTCTTACCGACGGTGAGGCCAAGGCTGTTGGCGGGCATGCGGGTATAGTCGGCGGTGGTGCCGTCCACATAGGACCACTCGCCACTGGACATATTCGCATTCATGTCCACGTAGGCGCCGGAGCCATGGCTGTAGGACGCCTCGATCTCCACACCCTCGGTGTTTACACGGTCAACACTCGCGTAGTCGGTGCCCGACGTGTAGTCCCATAGCCGGGTCTGCCAGAGGTTCACCTTCGCCCGCAGCGTGTCGTCACCGCTGAACACCCCGACCTTGTCGTAGGAGGCGCCCAGTTCATAGGTCACGGCCTTCTCGCTCTGGGTCATGTATGTTGCGTAGGTGGCATAGTCGAAATCATCGAGGATCGGCAGGCCGGCGGTATAAGCCACCGAGCCAAACACGGCAAAACCACTGTCAAAGGCGTAGCGCGCGGAGATCCCGCCCATCAACTCGCTGTTGTCGAAGCTTTCGCCTGCGGTGACGTAGCTGCCGTCCGAGCTGGACCTGATGTCCTGTGTCTCGTAGCGCATCGCCGGGGTCAGGCTGAACCCATTGCCAAAGTCGATCTCGTCGATCGCAAACAGGGCGAACCGCTTGTCAGTACCGCCCGGCGCGGAGGAGGCATCGAGACGTTCCTTGTGGATGATCTCCCCGCCTGCCCGCAGATTGTGCTCCGCACCAAAGGCATTGAAAAGCGAGGTATTTTTCACCGTCAGCTTGGTGGTCTCATACCGATGGTCGGCGTTGAGCAGGCCAGAGCCGGTGCTGCCGACCTCATCCTGTTCGATATACTGATCAGCGTAGGACAGGGTCGCGGTCAGGTCGACCAGATCGTTGCCCAGCGGGTTGTAGGCATATTGCAGGCTGGTTGTTGTGGTCTCGGTATAGCGGTCCACATTGCCAAACGGGATGCTGGCGAAGGCGTCATAGGGCACGTCCTTCTCATCCGAGGTCGTCTGCGAATGCGAGAACGTCAGCGACTGGTTGGCGTTGTCGCCAAAGCTGTACCGCCCCTTCACCAGATAGGATGGCAGCTCGTAGCCGGTGTTGGCCACCTCGTTGCCATCGCCATCGGTATAGTTGCCCTGCTCGCGGTAGGTGTAGTTCAGCAGGAATTCCAGGTTCTCGGTCGGCTGCCAGCCAAGAATAGTAGAGCTGACGCTGGTGTTGGCGTTGCCGTAATACTCAAACGTTTGCCGACCGGAGAGGCCGATCTCGCCCTCGGTCAGATCAGCGGCGTCAATGGTCTGCAGGTTCACCACCCCACCGATCACGCCCGAGCCATACTCGTAGGACCCCACGGTGCCGCGGATCACCGAAACCTCGCGAAACAGGGCCGGGTCGGTATAGAGCTGGGTGCCGATGCGATAGAGCTCTTCGGACCCCATCGTCGCGCCATCAAGCTGGATCTGAACCTTCTGATTCGACCCGTAGGTGCCATCGGCACCATAGCCACGAATATTGATCCCCGCGCCGGTGGGCGTGCCAGCGTTCACCAGCGTCACGCCGGGAACGGAATCGATAAGTTCGGCAACACTTCCTGCCTGACGGTCCTGAATCTCCTCGGCGTTGATAACGGTTTCCGGCGTCGCGGTATCGGTTTGAACATCGCGCTTGTTGTTGCCAAGCACGAGCAGGCCGAGGAACCCGTCACCGTCATCCAGATCCTGTGCCGCACTGACGGTTGCAGTCACGGCCAGCGCCATGCCTGATGCAGAGCACAACAGTGCCCGGCGCATTTTGTTGATTTTCATGTCGTCCCCATAGGTCTGATGCAAGTCGATACCGCATGCTCGCCTTGGGGCTGGCTTGGTGTCTGGCGCGTTGAGTGGCCCGATTATTCTCTGTCATCAAGCCTTCGCACTTGCGGCGCCTAATTTAATTTACTATTTCTGTCAAGAAATATCCCGATGCGCATATGACTCTCTCGCACCGGATGTCAGCCTGATCGCCCCATCCCATGGGCGCACGCCAGCAGTATCCCCAGACACAAGAATCGAGGACCCTGATGGATCAGGACAGACCCACTTCGGCAGAAGACATTCGCACTCTGCGCGCCGAGAAAGCCTCTCTGCGCGCACGGGATTTCTGCGACACCTACGGCTTGGCAGAGGCGCAGCTTGTTGCGGCCTATACTGGCCAAGGATCGACACGACTGACGGCACATCCTGATGCGCTGATGCCACGCATCGAACGGCTGGGCGAAGTGATGGCGCTGACGCGGAACGCCTCCTGCGTGCATGAGCGCGTTGGCACCTATGGCAATTACAAAAGCGGCCCGCATGCGGCGATGATCCTGCAACCGGAAATCGACCTGCGGCTATTCCCATCCCATTGGGTCAGCGCCTTTGCGGTGGAGACCGAGACCGACGCGGGCGTAAAACGCTCGATCCAGGTCTTTGATGCGGCGGGTGATGCGGTGCACAAGATCCACCTGCGTGACACCTCAAACCACGCGGCCTGGGCAGAAGTGATCGCCGAACTGGCCAATGGCGACAGCTCCGACACGCTGGAGGTCGCGCCCCGCAAGCCGGCCGAGACCCCGAAGGTCAACCATGACAAGCTGGACCTGCTGCGCAGCGAATGGTCCAAGATGACCGACACCCATCAGTTCCTGCGCCTGACCTCGAAGCTGAAGATGAACCGTCTGGGCGCATATCGCCACGTCGGCGCGCCCTATGTTGATCGCCTCGACACCGGCGCCGTGGACGCAGCCCTGCAGGCACTGGCGGGCAGCAGCACCGAGGTGATGCTGTTTGTCGGCAACCTCGGCTGCATCCAGATCCACGGCGGTGCAATCGAAACGCTGAAGGCGATGGGCCCGTGGCAAAACGTGATGGATCCGCGCTTCAACCTGCATCTGCGGCTGGACCATATTGCCGAGGTCTATGCGGTCAACAAACCGACCCAGCGCGGCCCCGCTCTGTCGCTGGAGGCCTTTGATGCCGAGGGGGGCATCATCCTGCAGATCTTTGGCCGCCGCACCGAAGAACTCGACAGCCGCCAGGCGTGGCAGGAAATCCTGTCCGCCCTGCCCCGCACTCAGCAAGAGGAGCTGGTCTGATGCGTCGTACGCTCCTCGCCGCCAGCCTGTCCGCCCTGCTCTGCTCTTCCCTTGCCGCACAGGCTGCGGATCGGGTGTTGTCCATCGGCGGCTCCGTCACTGAGATCATCTACGCGTTGGGCGCCGGTGACCGGCTGATTGCCCGGGACACCACCTCCACCTACCCAGAGGCCGCCAATGACCTGCCGGACGTCGGCTACATCCGCGCCTTGTCGCCCGAAGGGGTGCTGTCGGTGGACCCGGACCTTATCATCTCAGAAGCTGGCGCTGGCCCGGTGGAAACGCTGGAGGTGTTGACCCGTGCAGAAATTCCGTTTGTCGAAGTGCCCGATGGGTTTGATGGCGCGGGCATCCTCGCAAAGGTCGCAGCCGTTGGCACCGCGCTCGAGCTGGAAGAGGAAGCCGCCGAACTTGCCGAGGACCTGAGAACCGGGCTGGACGCGGTTGCCGCAAAGACCGCATCGCTGCCGGAATCGGAGCGCAAACGCGTGTTGTTCATCCTTTCCACCCGCGGCGGGCGCATCATGGCCTCGGGCACGCATACAGCCGCTGATGGCATCATCCGCATGGCCGGTGGCATCAATGCGCTGAGCGATTTCGAGGGCTACAAGCTGATGACCGATGAGGCCATATCCCGGGCAGCACCAGAGGTTATTCTGATGATGGATCGGGGCGGCGATCATGGTGCGCCCGATGCCGAATTGCTGGCCTTGCCTGCCATTGTCACCACCCCGGCGGCCAAGACCAAATCCGTTGTGCGGATGAATGGCCTCTATCTGCTAGGGTTCGGCCCACGCACAGCCGACGCCGCGATGGATCTCGCCCGCGCACTTTATGAAGGGTTGTGATCCATGGTCGCGTTAAGTGAACCCAGCCCTCACAACCTCACAGACCAGGCGCGCCCCCTTGACCGCCGCATCCTGGCGCGACGGCTTAGCGTCCTTCTGGTTGGCCTGCTCGCCATAGCCGTTGTGGTCAACCTCGCGCTGGGGGCTTCAGACATCTCGCTGTGGGGGGCGCTTGGCAAATTTCTCTCGGGCGAGGAGCTGACGACGCTGGAGCGCGTGGTCCTCTGGGACATTCGCCTGCCTCGGATCATCCTTTGCGTCTTGGTGGGCGCGGCGCTGGCGGTTTCGGGCGCGGTGATGCAGGGATTGTTTCGCAACCCTCTGGCGGACCCCGGACTGGTGGGCGTCGGGGCCGGAGCGGGACTGGGGGCGATCATCTCCATCGTTCTGGGCGGACTGTTGCCCGTTGGGCTGCAAAGCCTTTTTGGCAGCTATGTCACGCCCGTCGCAGCCTTTGTCGGTGGCTGGGGCAGCACTCTGGTCCTGTACAGAGTGTCCACGAGGGGCGGGCGCACTTCGGTTGCGACCATGTTACTGGCTGGGATTGCCCTTGGGGCACTGGCTGGCGCAGTTTCGGGTATCCTTGTCTACATGGCGGACGATCAGCAACTGCGTGACCTGACGTTCTGGTCAATGGGGTCGCTGGCGGGCGCGACATGGGAAAAATCCATGATCGCCGGTCCCGTGATCCTGCTGGCCATCGCGGGCTCAACCTGGCTGGCGCATGGTTTGAACTGCCTCGCACTGGGAGAAGCGGCGGCAGCGCATATGGGGATACCAGTTCAGCGCATGAAGAATGCTGCGATCTTCTCGGTGGCGGCGGCCACGGGGGTCGCGGTTGCTGCAACCGGAGGCATTGGCTTTGTCGGCATCGTGGTGCCGCATGTGCTGCGCCTGGCGACAGGTCCGGATCACGGCACATTGCTCCCGAATGCGGCATTGCTGGGCGGAGCACTTCTGTTGGGTGCAGACCTGATCAGCCGCACAATCATCGCGCCGGCGGAACTGCCCATCGGCATTGTCACGGCCGTCCTAGGGGCGCCGGTGTTCTTGTGGATCCTGCTGAAGCGTCGGGGGCTGGTGGATCAATGACCATGCACGCAGATCACATCAGCCTGACCATCGGCAAGAAGCAGATCCTCGACGACGTGTGCTTCACCGCACGCCCCGGAGAGGTCTCTGCCATCGTCGGCCCAAACGGATCCGGCAAGTCCACCCTGCTGAAAGCCATGGTGGGAGAGTTGCCCTGTGACGGCAAACTCACCCTGAACGGGCGCAGTTTGCAGGGCTATAAACCGTGGGAACTGTCAAGCCTACGCGGGGTCCTGCCACAAGCAACGACGCTGGCCTTTCCCTTTACCGTTCTGGAGGTTGTGCGCCTCGGCCTTGCCGCCGGGATCGACGCCAACCACCCTGATCGCCCGTTTGAAGCGCTCGCCCGTGTGGACCTCGACGGTTACGCCGGGCGCCTCTATCAGGAGCTTTCTGGCGGCGAGCAGCAACGCGTTCAGCTTGCCCGCGTCCTGGCGCAAGTTGGCCAGCCCCGGCGTGATGGTCATCCGTGCTGGCTGTTTCTCGACGAACCGGTCTCCAGTCTGGATATCGCACATCAGCTGACGGTGATGGATCTGGCGCGGGAGTTTGCGCAGGGCGGAGGCGGGGTGATTGCAGTGATGCACGACCTCAACCTGACCGCAATGTATGCCGACCATGTGCATGTGATGGCCGCAGGACACACTGCAGGTGCTGGCCCGGCTGCCGAGGTCCTCACCGACGCGCGACTGTCGGATGTTTACGGCTGCCCCCTGCGCACCGGGATCGTGCCGCCAGATGTGGGCGTATTTGTCCTGCCACAAACCGCAAGAGCATGATCTGAGCGCCCTGACACCGATGCCAAAGGCCCGCGCTTCACCACAGCGGGTCTTTGGTTTTTCGAAGCCCCAAGACCGCGCACCGCAATCAAGCCGACGCAACGTGAGACACGGTATCGCGCCCTGCCATCACCGAAGCCATGCAGCGCAGCAGATGCTGCTTGTTGATCGGCTTGGACAGGAAGGAGTTCATGCCAGCTGCCGCGCAGGCCTCCCTGTCGCTGGCAAAGGCATTGGCGGTCAGCGCCACTATGGGTGGTTGAAAGCTCTGCTCGTTGCGGATCAAACGCGTGGCCGTGAGCCCATCCATCACGGGCATGGACATATCCATCAGCACCACATCCGGCTGACAACTCGCGCAGAGCTCAACCGCCTCCAGTCCGTTCTGTGCCTCGATCAATTCAACCGACAGGTCAGAGAGATATTTGCGGATCAACAGACGATTTGTGCGATTGTCCTCCGCCAGGAGAACCTTGCTGCCGCGAATGCGGTCTAGATCGGGTTCCAACCTGGCCGCGGGTGCCTCCAGCTCGCCCACCGGCGGTTTGCACTGGACATGAAGTGAAAAGCAGCTGCCCTCGCCCGGCCGAGAGCACACAGTGATGTCGCCCCCCATCTGACTGGCCAGATGGCGGGAAATCGTAAGACCGAGTCCGGTACCACCAAACGCACGCGTCGTCGCTGCATCCGCTTGTGAGAACCGCTCAAAAATATTGCGCAACTGAAGTTGCGACAGCCCAATCCCGGTATCGTCGACATCAATGGTCAACGCATAGGGGTTGCCCTTGGCACGCATCACGCGGACATCGATCCGCCCGGAAGAGGTGAATTTGACGGCGTTCCCGACAAGGTTCACGAGGATTTGCCGCAACCGACCATCGTCCGTGCGCACCCGGTCCGGCAGGTCGGGCGCATAGTCGACGTTCAGCAAAAGCCCCTTGTCCTGCGCGACAGGCCGCAACAAGTCGACGGCGCTTTCGACACATGTTTCAAGGTTGAAATCCACATCTGTCAGCGACAGCTTTCCCGACTCGAGACGAGACAAATCAAGGATATCATTGATAATCTTCAGAAGCGCCTTGGACGACGTGCGAATGATCTGCACGTATTGCTCTTCTTCTTCCGGCAAATCGGACTCCGACAGGAGATCAGCCATCCCGATGATACCGTTCATGGGCGTGCGGATTTCATGGCTCATGTTCGCAAGGAACTCGGACTTGGCGCGGTCTGCCTTTTCGGCGGCCAGCTTTGCATCGGCAAGCTCTGCCGCATTGCGTTTGGATGCGGTCACATCGCGTTCGATCCCGATCACCATGCGCAGTTCGCCAGTTTCATCCTGCACCGGCACAAGGTTTGTATCGACCCAGATTTTCTCGCCCGACTTGGTATAGTTCAGGATTTGCCGGTGCAGACGCTCACCGCGCGCGATATGTTCGGCGATCTCCCGAACCGTGGTCAGGTCGGTCTCCGCCCCGTTCAAAAGATCGCCCGGCCGCTGCCCCTTTGCCTCTTCGATGCTGTAGCCGGTCATTCGGGTAAAGGCGGCATTGACCCAAAAGATACAGCCGTCAGCTCCGGAAAGAATGATGCTGTCGGAGGCATTCTGAGCCACGGTCGACAGTTGCTCCAGCTCCACCTGCTTGTGCTGCAACTCCTGTTCGCGCGTGCGCAGTTTCTTGATCGCGCTGCGCCGGATAGCGGACAACCGGCAGGCCATATAGGTGGGAACGATGATCAGCACGCCAGCCGTGAGCAGGATCAAGCGCATAGGCCACAGAGTATGCGGCTCACTGGACCAGCCACCGCGCGGGGTCGCTGCCATTTGCCAGGTTCCCGTCGGCAGGGCGATATCCATCAGAACGGCATCACGCTCAAAAATCGCCTCATCTCCGTAAAAGACGTCGCCTTGCTCTCCCATGCCATCACGTCCAGCCAAGGCGATATCGAGTGTCGCGCTTGCGTCGGTCAACCCGGCCTCTGCATAGACAATCTGCGCATCCACAACCGTTGAAACGATGCCCCAGAAGCGCCGTTCCTCGCCTTCATCGACAAAGATCGGAAAACGACCGATGAACCCGCGCCCCCCCTGAACCAGCTCGACAGGGCCTGCCAGTACCACATTGTCAATGTCGCGCGCACGCAGTGCGGCTTCTCTTTGGGCATCGTTTTGATTGTAGTCCAAGCCGAGGGCGGCCTTGTTGCGTTCATAAGGATAGACCATCGTCACCACGAGATCTGGCGCAACCGCGATGTTCAGGATTTCTGGCATGTCGCCGACAGCGATGGAGGCGATCTCGCTGAAACGCTCCTGTGACATGGTCCGATCAAGCGCCAGAACGGCCACCAGTCCCTTGATCAGCTGGAGGTCGGCATTCAGATGCCCTTCAAGGCGAGATCGGATCAAACCGGCCTCGCTCTGCACGTCCGCGCGCAGGCTCTGTTGGTGGATCGTCCGGTTCTGTTGCTCTGCGAAAATCAGCGCGACAATGACCACAAGCAAAGCGATCAATGTTGGCAGATAGGTTCGATTCACCACAGCCAAACCGGCTACTCGGCCCCAATGGCGCACCGCTTATGCCTCCGTGTCATAACAGGATCCTCAACAAGATGACTGGCTACATTGTCGCAGCTAAAACTTCCCGGATCGTTAACCCACAATCATTCCGGCGCCTGCCCTGAAGACATGCGAATCTTTGAAAGATTGAAATCTATTGAGCAGGAAACGCAAGAGGTTGATCGGCATCACGCGCAACGGGGGCGCAACGCCATGCCAATGCAACCCTAGACCGCGCGGGCGTTCACTGATCCCGGAGGACGCAATGACGCCCGATCGGAAGCATCATCGGCGCACCTGAGACCGGGTCCGAAACGACCTGACACGTCAGCCCGAACACCCGGCCAACCATTTGCGGCGTCAGCACATCAGACGGGTGCCCCATTGCTTCAAGCCGACCGGCCACCATCGCCGCGAGCCAATCGCAATAGCGCGCAGCAAGGTTCAGGTCGTGCAACACCATGACGATGGTCGTGCCGCGCGTGCGATTGAGATCCACGAGAAGGTCAAGAACCTCGATCTGGTGATTGATATCGAGAAACGTTGTCGGCTCGTCCAGCAGCAGGATGCTGGTTTCCTGCGCAAGTGCCATCGCGATCCAGACCCGCTGGCGCTGCCCTCCAGACAGTTCGTCAACATCGCGATCCGCAAGGTCGGCGATGCCCATGGCCTCCAGCGCCGTGGCGACGGCAGCGTCATCCTCCGCCGACCACCTTGCCCATACCCCCTGATGCGGGTGGCGCCCACGGCCAACTAGGTCCAGCACCGAGATACCATCCGGCGCAACCGGGCTTTGTGGCAACAGACCCATAGCACGTGCCAATTCCTTTGGCGGCATGCGGTGGATCGATGCCCCGTCAAGCAGCACCTCGCCTTTGGAAGGTCGCAGCAGACGCGACAGGCTACGCAACAAGGTGGATTTGCCACAGGCGTTTGCACCGACAATTGCCGTGATCTGCCCCTCCGGCACGTTAAAATCCAGCCCCTCAAGTACGGCGCGGTCTCCGTATCGGGTCTCCAGTCCGGTCGCGATCAGGGATTTCCGTCTCAGATGCTGGTTCAAGACAGCGCTCCTTTGCGGTGCATGCGAATGAGAAGATAGAGCAGATAGGGTGCCCCCAATGCGCCGGTGACAATCCCGACCGGGTAACGCGACGGCAAGAGAAACTGCCCGGCATAATCGGCAGCGAGCACAAGCACGGCACCCGTCAGCGCAGACGTCATCAAGAGCGGACCACTGGCGCGTGTCATCCGCGAGGCAATCGGGCGAGACAGGAACGCAACAAAGGCGATCGGGCCACAGACGGCGGTGGCGACCGCGATCACCCCTACCGCCGACAGAACGACAAGCAAGCGGGTGCGCGCCACTGAGACCCCAATGGCCGCTGCGGCCTCATCCCCCATTTGGAGCGCACCGAGCGCCCGCCCCTGCAGCAGAAGTATGCCGCCGCAAATCCCCAGTGTCACGATCACCGGCACCGCCTGCATCAGTGTCGCGCCATTCAAGGTGCCGGTCAGCCAGCGCAGGGCTTCTTCCAGGCTCCAGGCCGGGGCTTTGGACAGCGTGTAGGCGGTGACACTCTGCAGCATCGCCGCGACGCCGATCCCGATCAGGATAAGCCGCCCGCCTGCCACGCCATCGCGCCACGCCAGCAGGTAGATCACCATGGCGACCACAAGCGCGGCCAGCACGGCAAACACAGAGACCAGCCCGCCGGATACTCCGAAAAAGACGATGGCAAAGACCGCTGCGGCCCCCGCTCCGGCGGAAATTCCGATGATATCAGGACTGGCAAGCGGATTTCGCAACAAGACCTGGAACGCCGCCCCGGCAAGGCCGAAGCTGAGGCCGCCAACCGCCCCGAGAACCGCCCGTGGCAGGCGCAGTTCACGCACCGTGAAACCGACTCCGGGCACCTCATGCCCCCATAGCACCCGGATCACATCAAGCGGCGCAGTCACGGATTGCCCGATGGCCAGCGTAACACACGCCAATGCCATCAAAACCGCGCCCAGCAACACGCAAAGGCGCCGCAGCTCTCGGCGACGGCGGTCGCGCTGCAGGCGGATGCTCTGGATCAATGGCGCAGGCGCTGCGAGGGTTTTCATAGCTCACGTATTCTCTTGCGGCGCACGATCGCAATGAAGACCGGCGCGCCGATAAAGGCGGTGACAACGCCAGCTTCCAGCTCTCCCGGACGGGCCAGGAAACGGCCCAGCACATCCGCCAGTGTGAGCAGGACTGCGCCACCCAGAGCGTTGAGCGGCAACAGGAGACGGTGATCGACGCCCGCAATCAATCGGCAGGCATGCGGGACCACAAGACCGACAAACCCGATCGGCCCGCAGATCGCCGTGGCTGCGGCACAGAGAAGAACTGCCCCCAGCGCCGCCATGAAACGCAGCCGGGCTACCCGTGTTCCAAGCACCGCTGCCGCCTCATCCCCAAGCGCAAGCATATTGAGCCCGCGCGCGCTGAGAAGCGACAGGAGCAGGCCCACGCCAAAGAAGGGCAACATCGGGCGGGTTGCCTCGAAGGTGGCACCGCCCACACCGCCGATCTGCCAAAGCTGAATTCCCCCGGCAATATCCCCGCGCGGCAGGATGATCGCGAGTGTCAGAGATGCGAGCGCGACCGATGTGGCGGCACCCGCCAATGCGAGCTTCAACGGGGTTGCGCCCCCGCGACCAAGGCTGCCAACAGCATAGACAAAGATCGCGGCAATTGCGGCGCCTGCGCTTGCCACCCAGAGGAAGCCAGTCAGCGACTGCATGTCGAACCACGCGACCGCAATCACAACAGCCATCGCAGCGCCTGCGTTGACGCCAAGAATGCCCGGATCGGCAAGTGGGTTCCGGGTAAGCCCCTGCATGACCGCTCCGGAAACGCCCAGCGCCGCCCCGGCCAGCGCCGCAAGGAGCGTTCGCGGCAAACGCATCTGAACAACGGCCTGCCCCAACGTCTCATTCCGCCCACTCAGACCACCCAGGACATCGCCCCAGCTCACGTCTCGGGCGCCGTAGCCCAATGACAGAAATGCCGAAACGCACAGCAGCGCCAGCAGCAGAGGGACCGCCCCCATCGCGCCGAGGTAGCGGCGAGACGAGGGCGGTGCGGGTACGTTTCGCCCCGTGCAGCCAGTGGTCGCTTCTTGGGCGGTCGATGTCATTCGGCGTTCCGCGCAGCCTCAGCGAGGCGGGAAACATAGGTCTCGAGAACCCAGTCGATGGCCAGCGGCGTCGGGTTGGCTCCGGTTCCCATCGGGTCATTGGCCATCAGCACCAGCGCATCATTCTCGATCACCGGCATGCGCGCGGTCAGGGGATTGTTCCTCAGGCTCTCCAAGAGGTCCTGCCCGCCGTAGGTCACGGCAATGTCGACGTCGGTAAAACTGTCGATCCGCTCCACGCTGATCTCGCCCGAGTACCGTCCCGCCTCAGTGGCATCGCGCACGCTTTGGGGGGAAATCATGCCGAGGTCTTCGAAGAACTGCACCCGCAGATCATTGGCCGAATAGAATCGAATGACGCTCAGATCACGTGCCCGCAGATGCGTGATGAACATCGCGCGTTTTCCGGCGATTTCCGGGTATTTGGCGGTGATCGCTGCGATCTTGTCCTCGATTTCGGCGACAAGTGCCTCCCCTTCCTGCGCCATTCCCATGGCGGTGGAGTTGAGGCGGATCACCTCACGCCAGCTGGTGGCCCAGGGCCCGACGCTATAGGCGACCACCGGAGCGATCTTGCTCAGCGTATCGTAATCGGACTGGCTGATGCCGGAATAGGCGGCGAGGATCAGATCGGGCTCGGTGGCGGCGACCGCTTCGAAGTCAATGCCATCGCCCTCGTCGAACAGCGGCGGCATGTCCGCATCCAGTTCGGCAAGCCTGTCTTCGACCCATGGGAAGACACCATTGTCGTCGTCATCCCCGAAGTTGACCTTGGCAAAGCCCACGGGCACCACACCAAGCGCCAACGGCACTTCGTGATTGCTCCAGCCGATCGCCGCGATACGGGTGGGTTTCTGCGTCACGACCGTGGTGCCCAGCGCGTGTTCCACAACGACCGGGAAGGTCTGCGCAGCGACGCTGGCGTCCTCCTGTGCCATGGCCGGGACGGCGCCAATAGCCGCGAGCGCTGCAAAGGCCAGCAGGACGCCGGAACGCCCCTGTTTCATACAACGACGGAACAGCTGAGACATCATGAACCTCCTCGACGCCAATGATCTCCATTCCCATTTCGAGTTTCACGATGCCCCTCACCGGTCAACCGAAGCAGGCAGGAAAATCAGGGCCAAACCGCCACCAAGGCGGAAACAACCAGAGAAACTGACCAAAAAAGTCGATTTTTACAATACGCGCCACCCTCCCGGCGGATAGGCAGCGGCGCGAACATACGCCCGGCCACAGCCACGCAACCACTTTCCCTCGGGTGAGCGCCGCCAGTCCCCCCGTGTGCTCTGTTCCCCTCGCCCGGTGGTCCTGGCTCTTGGACCATCAGACGAAGCCTCAGAAACAGAAAAACAATAACCAAATGGGACCTCTAGGATGACCCTTGAAACGCCAAACATCAAAGGCCGACGCCTGCGCGCCTTGATGGCAGGTTGCACGGCCCTGATCGCCGTTCCGAGCCTTGCCATCGCGCAAGCCGATGACGAGTTGATCGTGCTGGAACCGATCACGGTTCAAGCTCAGGACGACACGCAAACGCTGGTGGCAAGCGAAGTGACCTCCGGCTCCGGGCTTGCGACGGATGTGATGGACACCTCCGCCACAGTCTCGGTCGTAACCGCACGCGAAATCCAACAGCGCGGCGCCCAGACCATCGAGCAGGTGCTGAACTATACTGCAAGCGTGGTGACCGACTACTACGGCGCAGACAGTCGTTTCGACTACTTTAGAATCCGTGGTTTTGATGCCTACACCTATCGGGACGGGCTGCGGGTCGGCGCATCGTTCGGTGGGCTGCGCGAAGAGCCCTATGCGTTTGAACGGGTCGAGGTCGTGAAGGGCGGTAACTCCACCACCTTTGGCGTGTCAGATCCCGGTGGGTCGGTGAACTTTGTCACCAAGACGCCAAAACAGGGTCGCCACGGCGAGGCCTATTTGTCGTTCGGCTCATTCAACAGCAAAGAAGTCGGGTTTGACTTCGGCGACGATCTGAATGCAGACGGGACCCTCTCCTATCGTCTGGTTGGCCTGGTGCGCGACGCAGATGCCGAATGGGATTTTTCGCGTGATGACGAGACCTACCTGGGCGCAAGCATTGCCTGGCGTCCAACTGCGATGACCAGCCTCGTCTTTGCGGTGGATCGGCTGCACCGGGATGGCGTCCCGGGCGGTGGTGGCCATCCAATGGACACGGACTATGACGCCAGCCGCTATTTTGGCGAGCCTGATTTCAACTATCGTGGCGTTGATCGCACCACGGCCTCCCTCATGTTCAATCATGAGTTCGACAACGGGCTACAGCTGGGAGTGTCCGCGCGCTACACCGACAGCGCCTCCGACTACGGCTATGTCTATCTTGATGACCGCAGGAACATCGCGCCCGGCGCCAATGTGGTGGATCGTTTCCTGTTCGCCAACGATTCATCCGGCAATGACTTTGTCATAAATGCAAATCTTCAGTATGACGCCAGCTTCGGCGCCATCGAAAGCCGCACGCTGGTCGGTATCGAGTATTCCGACAGTAGCGACTACAATACCGCCTGGTGGTCCGCCGTCGACCCGATCGACCACACCAATTTCGCCTATACAGGCGGCGGCTATGACCTCGACAGCATCGCGCCCTACCAGGTGCGCCGTACAGATCAGACCACCAAAAGCGTATATCTGCAGGAAGAGCTGACCTTCAACGAGCAATGGATCGCAAACTTCGGCCTGCGCTACGACGAAGGTGAAACCACGCAGACCAACCTGCAGACCGGCGCCACGTCCAGCGGCGACTACGGCGAGACAACCCTGCGGGCGGGTCTCCTATACAAGGTCACGCCGGACCTGTCCGTCTACGGCAGCTATTCTGAATCCGTGGTCCCGGCGGGCCTTACTGTTGAACCGGAACGTGGTCGTCAGCTGGAGGCAGGCGTCAAATACCGTCCGGCCGGAGGGCGTGCCTTGCTGTCCGCCTCGATTTACGATCTGACCAAACACAACATGACGGTCACGAACCCGACCACCATGATGGATGAGACCATCGGCGAATCCAGCGTGCGCGGTCTCGATCTCGAAGCGAAGGTTGACCTCTACCGGAACTTCTCGATCATTGCAGGCTACTCGCACCTTGACTCCGAAATCGTCGATGACGGTGACGGCGGCAATGAAGGCAATGCACTGCAGTTTGTTCCCAGCAATGTCGGCTCGCTCTGGGTGAACTACACGCTGGAGGGCGCTGGCAATCGGGGCGACATGGTGTTCGGGCTTGGTGCGCGCTACACTGGCACGATGTGGTACGACAATGCCAACACACGCGAGGGAGACTCCTTCACAGTGGTCGATGCCTCGTTCTCCTACGACATCCGAGAGAATACCAACCTTCGCCTCAACGTCACCAACCTGTTTGACAAGAAACACGTTTCAGGTGGCATCGGCGCTAACTGGTATTCACCCGCACGTACCATCAGCGCCACCCTGACCCGTACTTGGTAAGCGTTGATATCCTTTAAGCTCGGCCCTGTCATAGGGCCGGGCTACACACCTTCGCGATCATTCAACAGCCGCCGCCAGCTTGCCGGCGTATGTCCGGAGACATCCCGAAACACCTTGGTGAAATGGGACTGGTCCGAAAACCCGAGCCGTGCCGCCACATCTGCCACGCTCAAATCCGTATCTCTCAGCAACCGTTGTGCGTTGCTCACCCTCCGGTTCTTCTGCCACCTGACAGGTGTCAGTCCAGTGGTGCTCTTGAAGACATGCGAGAACCAGCTTTCCGACAGGCCGACCAATTGCGCCATCTCAGAGATCGACATGCGCTGCCCACCGCGCTGATCAAATCCCTGTCGCAGCTTTCTCATCTGGTGCGCAGTCAATCGCCCGGCACTGGGTTTTGCCTTGGACAGCGCCGGAGAAAGCGCAGCAATCACCATCGCGCAAGACAGGCTTTCAAAGTAGAATTCATCATGCGCCGGATCGGAAATCTCCGACATCAACAGATGCGCAAGGGCCTCGACCTGAGGAGAGCCTTCGGTGCTGATTGTGCGGCTGAACATGTCATCAACCACATGCTCCCCCAGCGAGGGCGTCAACAATTGACGCAACCAGGCCGCTTCGAAATGCAGGTCCAGATGGCGGAATTCATGCGCCTTGCTGAAATAGCTGCTCAGTGACTGCCCTGCCGGAACGAACAGCGCCGTCGACAGCGACTGGCCACTCCGCGCTGCAGTGTCGTGACCCTCACTGATGCGCACGCAGGACATGTCATCGAGAAAGATCATCAATCGGGGCACATCCGACCAATACGACCCATGGGCCCCCACATCACTTCTGGCCTCCCAGTGTATCCCCAGCATCCGTGCACAACATCGCCAACGGGCCGGAACCGTGACCTCAATCCCTTCGGTCTTACCTTCGAAATTTTGCAGCAACCCCACCGCGGTCTCTCCACGCTCTGTCCAGATTGTCTGATGGCGAGGCTGTACCAGGGGCTCGAAACCGATTGCTATCGATCAAACCGTCCTCTGGGCATGGCGGGCTTTCAGGTAGATTTGATCCGCTGAATACATCTCACCAATGCAACTGTCCATCGGCCACCCGGCATTCATGCCGCCTGCCCATCGCAAGGTAGACTACCCGCAGATATGCGCCCGCCTGACACGCGGGCAAAACGCGCCGCTCATTGGCTTCGTTCAGCGGAGAGCCTCTGAGAAGACGCCCGGACCCTGTTCAAGCAAACCCAACCACCTCGGTCTGTTGCCGCTGCTCAAGCGCAACAAGAGTTTTTTCACAGTTTTCAGCTAGTGGTGATGGGAATGAGCGGAGTGAGAGACCCTTGGCTGATCTAGAAAAATGTAAGGCTTGTCGCAACGGCAACAGCTTTGAGATCCCGATTTCGATGGCGTTCCAGCCGATTGTTTCGGTCCGGTCGGGAAAGGTATTTGCCTATGAGGCGCTTGTACGGGGACAAGATGGTTCCAGCGCCGGGCAGGTGTTCGAGCAGGTGAACGATGACAACCTGTATGCCTTTGATCAGAAATGTCGAAAAACCGCGATTGAACATGCCAGTCGCCTAGATCTCGATGAAACCGGAGCGCTCCTGTCGATCAACTTCTTGCCCAACGCGGTTTACGACCCAAAGGCCTGCATTCGCCTGACTTTGGAAACGGCAAAGAAGACAGGCTTTCCACTTGCGCAGATCATGTTTGAGTTCACCGAGGTCGAGCGGATCTCCGTGCCTCATCTTCTGAACATTCTCAACACGTACCGCCGCCTCGGCTTTCTGACTGCGATTGACGATTTCGGAGCCGGATATGCCGGACTGGATTTGCTGTCCCGCTTTCAGCCAGATGTTGTGAAACTCGATGCGGAACTCACAAGAGACATCGACAGCTCAAGCGTCAAAAAGGTTATCGTGCGGCAAGTCGTGTCGATGCTGGAGCAACTTGGGATCATTGTTATTGCCGAAGGCATCGAAACTGAGGGCGAACTCTCGTGCCTATATGACCTTGGCGTTGACTTGATGCAGGGTTGGATCTTTTCAAAGCCACGCTTTGAAGGCCTGCCAGACATTCGCTGGCCGCGGGCATTTGTCGGCGCGGAAGCTAGTCGTTCCGCCTAATTCAGATGGCGTGCTGCGCAGGTGCCGGGTCGGAAACCGCACCATCGGCATAGCGCCCAGATTTTCAGTCTGATACGGCACGGCGCCAGGAGCGAAAGCCAACGCGACAGAGCGGCGCCTCGGTCCCTTGGTGAACCGGCGCCGCCCTTCAATTGGTCAGGTCTGGCCCGGAACCGGCAGGAGCCATTCACTGATAGACAACACGGTACGGCCAGCAGGTCCGGCATGCGACGTGATTGGCCCTGAGGCCTTGCCTGCCGTATCGGCCACCATCTGATAATTCAGGGTATAGAGCGTGTGCCACATATCGACCGCGATGCGCGCGGCGGGAACCTTGTTGGTTGTCACTATGGGTGTCATCTCGGAGCTTTTCGCCTTCTCTCCAAACCCATAAATCGCCACATTGTAGTCCGTAGGCGATTTACCGTTGCCGGTGTAGTAGAGGATGAAAATGTAGGTCATAGACTTGTTGCCGACGACGCACATGTCCAGATACACCTCTCCATCATTTGGAATTGGCAGAATGGATGTGGCCTCCCCCTTGTCATCCAGGAAGCACGGAACCGGGCGCCCCAACAGATCAAAGGCCTGCACGCGGCTTTCTGAAGTCTCCTGACTAAACACCTGGTCAAGGATCAATAGCGTGCCGTCGTATGAACAGCCCAACGCCACCGGACGGAACAGGAACCCCTCGCGATCAGCGATCAGGGCCTTGCCTGCATTGGTGTTGGCCACGGGCATATCCGCATCGGACTTGCCCGCTTGCTCAATATTCAAGATCATCACCTTGGCGGCCTGTTGGTTGACGGCAATAAGATGGCCAGAGGGATGCATGGCCGTATGATCCGGGAAAAACGGAAAGCGGCCATGTGACAGCAGGTTTGGATCCGGCAGCGTGCCGGGGGCAAAATCGCTGGTGCCAGACACATCAACCTTGCGCAGATGAAAGCCGCCCCCCTCGTCCAGCGACACGTCCTGCAGTCGTGGGTCCACGTAATAGCAGCCCAGATCGACATCCTCAGGGTCAGGCACCGGCCGGTCATTCTCCAGCACCCACTGACCGTCCTTCATCAGGAATTTTGGCGGAAACGGATCGTAGATCAGCTCAGATTGATAGGTGAATCCTGCCGTCATCCATTTCACATCAGACATAGGGCGGCCGGGTATATTTTGGCTTTGGAAAGCAAAAAGCTGCGTGTCAAAGCCCCCGCCTGTTGCGGGTGCGAGGCCAGTGCCCGCTGCCTTGAAGGACTGACCAAGAACAGCGTAGCGCTGCGATAACGCCAAGGCGACACATTCGGAAATCTCGTTTGCGTTCGAAGACGTCGACAGATCGGCCAGGGTGGAGACAGGCGCGGTCGCGGTGTCATTCCAGCTATATGCTTCATTCTCATAAGTCAGAATGGCGCTGTGTTTGAAGGTTGAGCTTGCAGTGATTGGGATCGGCAACTGCACAAGATAGAGCGTCATGTCTGCGGTTATGTCTTCTTCGTTCTTCAACCAGCCCGATTGGGCTTTGCCAGCCAACCAGCTGTCGATGTAGAAATCCGCCTCGATTTTGACCTCACCGCCCAACGTGTTGCCGTCAAAGGCAAACTGTATCTGGGCATCAGTGAAATTTGCGGGAATGTCGAAGACCTGGGAAACCGTTGGGCGACCTTGGTTTTTAAATATCATCTTCGCTTCACAGCGGCTCTTGGTGCCCGCCTGCCCTTGCGGCCAGGCCTGATGGCGTGGGTCGGGATGGACCGTGATGGTTGAGGTGATCTGTTCCGTAACCGTATTGGTGATGAACCAGGGCGAGGTGGCCACCTCGACGATCGTTTCGGCCAGCTGTGCAACACCTGTCGCGATATTGAGCGCCACAACGAGCCACCCTGAGAAGGGGATTTCGTCCTCGATTTCACCCTCGACGATGGTCGCCTCACACCAGGCGAGCGCCTTGGTCAGCCCCTGATTGAAGAGAATCGAACAGAGCGACGTAAGCGCCGTCCAATTCATTTTGTGATGCGCCGCTGAGGTGCCGAATTGCACACCAAAAAAACCCGCGCCCGCGGCAACTGCGGCTGCGATGACCTTTTTATCCTCCATGATTTTGTAAAGTGGCTTATAGCTCTGCGCGGCCACGGCAAATCCCATCAGAAATGCCGGGATTGCAAGGTTCACAAAACCGGTCATGACCCCGCCTGGCACGATCGCGTTACCATAGGGGATGTCGCCCGTGCCGAGGCCCACACCAAAGATCTTGGCCGAGGTGGCCTTGGCCGAAGGAAAGGTGATATCCACCCCGTCACCATAGTTCAGCTGGCCGGGGTCGGCGGTGATCGGGATCGCCATGAAATTATTGACCGCTGAGATCAAACCGAGACAGCGGTAGTTTTTGTTTTCAAAGGCGCTGATGCCCGGGATGCCACAATCAAAGTCCCAGTCGCTGATGTCGATCAGATTGTCATCAGCATCATAAAACGCGATGTAAGCGCCCAAGTAGCGGATGAAGGTGTTATCCATCTTCACGTTGATGGTGCGCGTGCTCGCATCCTTGATCGAGAGACTGGTTTGCAGCCCGTGCTGTTCCCCGCTGATGGTCAGCGCTGCGCTCCAGTTGTCGCCAGAGCCGCCCGCCCGCAAGGTCATCAGTTCCTGCGCCGCCGGCTGCGACGTGTCACTCAGATTGGCGCCAGCCCCGCCAGAGCCGCTTTGCACACTGTCGCCGGTCTGCTGCTGCCACTTCTTACCCTTGAGTTTGGGGTCATTTTTTGTCGCGATCATCATGGCGGTCATGACGTCGCCGGCCGCATCTATGATCGTTTGTGTCGGAACCTGCTGATAATGCGTGGACGTTCCGTTGGAGGTCGTCACCTTCATCGGCTTGAGCACGGCCCAGCCCTCGGGCGTTACCCCTTCCGGCGTTGGCGGGCCAGCGTGGGACATCGCCGTGGCAAGGTCGCTGACCATGCCCACAATCCGTTTCGAGTTCTGCTGATCCGTCATGAAGGCCATGACGATGGCAGCCACATCCGGGTCATGGGTGATGAGATCGGGGTGATGAAAGATCAGAGCAGCGGCGGTAGATGTCCAATTGATATGGTGGTGAACCGGCGCCTCTGGATCACCGCCAGCGGGCGGTTGCACAATACCGGAATGCGTGGACCCATGGCTGGCGTCGTCGGCCACGTCAAATGTGTTCAGTGAGTGTTTGATATGGACGCGCACGACCTGATTCCGCGGCAGCATCACGGGCTCGGATGTGAAGTGAGTCAACTTGTGATCGTCCACGCTGAGCAGATGCGGAGCGGCTTTGCGGGCCTCGGCCCGGCTCGCATCATCATGCGGCACAAGCTCGTAACTGCGGCCCGCGGCGTGCAGCCAATGGTCCTCGCCTGCATGAGCGTGGGACAGGTCTGCGTGGATGACGTGGTGTTGATGCTCGGTGGTGGCCATGTTCCGTCTCCGCCAAAATAGGTTTCTTCAACCAATGAGTATCGGCCCGGAACTCAGGAGAGCTCCGGGCCGAAGGGGTTCAATTCGCCTGGTAGGTGGCTTGGGCCAGCCCGCTTTGGCCAGGCTTGCCATCTGGGGTGGAGCCAGAGCCCCCGCCGCCTGTGCCGGCAGCACCAGAAGCACCAGGGTAGATCGAAGTCGGCGCCTGGGTATATTTGGACGTCCCCACCAGCACGATGCCGACCGAGGGGCCGCCATTCCCACCGGCGCCGCCAGCTGACGCGCCACCAGCGCCACCCGAGCCACCCGGGCCACCATTGGCCGCATCACTCGCCCCCTTGCCGCCTTCGCCGCCTTTGCCGCCCGCGGCACCTGCGCCGCCATTGCCGCCACTACCGCCCTGTGCGCCGGTCACCTTCAGGCTGGGTGTCACCGCCTGAGTGTTCGCAGAGGGCACAGTCAGGTCCGTGTTGATCAGCACGATGGCAAATGTTCCGCCTCCCATCAGGCCACCTGCGCCGCCCCCGGCACCGCATCCACCTGAGCCGCCGCCGCCGCCTATGCCACCGCGTCCGCTGCCAACGCCGCAGGAACTGAGAAACTTGCAATGCTCGGAAATGTTGGGACTTGAGGCTTCGCCCCCACCGCCACCGCCGCCGTCAAGACCGCGCTCTCCTGTGGCACTGGTTGAAGGTGACCATGCACCTGTCGTAGCATCAAAGGATCCGATCCGATTGCTCGAGGCGGCGGCCTGCTGCGCAGCGCTCGCACCTGCAACACCATCGCCACCGGCGGGAGCCGTTCCATGCGAGCCGCCAAAATAGCAGGCTTTCGTCTGATTACCCTGGGCTGCACCGCCCCCCGCTTGACCGTAGGAGCCGTCGACGCCCCAGTTGCCGCTGCCGTCTTGCGAACAGTGGTAACTACAGCCCGACGCCCAGTTGCCGCTGCAACTGGTCTTGAGCGCATAGCCCGGCGCGCCAGCCCCGCCCTTCGCATCGGATGCCGTACATTTATTGGCACCAGGGGTTACGCCGGATCCGTCCGCACCATCCGTCCCCTTCGCGGCATCTGACTGGTGCGCCGCGTCGGTCCCTGTGCCGGCCTGCACGTTCACATTGGTCATGGTGAGGCCCGTCATGCTAGTGAACTGCATCGCCACTGACGCATCGTCTGCGTTGGTTGATGGCGTGCCGATCACAATGAGATTGGCAAGAGCCGAGGTCACTCCCGAGCCTCCCGAAATGGCCGGAGCGCCACCTGTTGGTGCGAGAATGGTCGACTGATAAGACGACGACGGCTGCCCCTGAACATACCCGCCGACGAGACTGACGTTATTGGCCAATACGAGAGATGAGCTGGGCGTGTATTTGCCATAATCAATCAACACATCACAGCTTCCCCCCGATGCCGCACATCGGGTGATCCCCTCACTCACGGTCTCACAGGCGTTGGCGTAGGTTGAGCCGCATGTCGCACTGTCCGTGCCCTGCGGCGAGACATAGATCGAGCTGTCGGCAGTCGAAGCGGAGCCAATCCGACCCTCTGCAAGACGCGCTCGCACAAGCGGTGAGGAAAAGGCGGAATTATCTGCTCCGCGGGCTTGGTCGCCTACCGGCGTGTTGGTCGCCTCAGGCGCCAGAGGCGAAAGTCCCTCCAGCTCGGTCGGATCAACCTCTGCCCCTAGGTTCTCGCAATCCGGCAGGTCTGCGTTCTGCAGGTTGAGGTATTGAAACAGCCAGGGGAACTCGCAATCCATTCGTACGTTGTTGAAGATCGGGCCGGACGCAGACGCATCGTAATCAAGAGTCGGGCCAAAATCCGCCATCGATTTGTCAATCCCGCTGAAATTCGTGCCAGTCACAACCGCATACTGAAACGACACGACGGTGGTTAGATTGGCGTCGGTGAAATTGGCATTCGTCAAATCAGCCAAGTCAAAGCTGGTCGCGCCTAGGTCACTCGCGCTGATTGTGCTATTGTCAAACGTTGCTCCCGTCAGGTTGGCTTGGTCAAAAACCACGCCTTCCAGGGTCGCGCCGGTGAAATCGGCGCCGCTGAGATCCTGACCCAGAAAGTTCCTATCCGTAAGTGTCTGGCCGGAGTAGTCAGTCTGCGCCCAAGCCGCCGATCCTAACGAGGCCATGGCGACACTGAACATCAGACCGTTCATCGCATGACTGCGCCCGAAACAAAGAAGGTGCATATGATTTTCCCTTTTCAGATTAGAGAATTACGTTAATCGCAATTGCCACAAGTACTCGGGTCGCAAGAGCATCCGAATTGATCGGAAACACTTTTCTTCACCCCCAGGGTGCCGCATTGAAAACAGGCATTCTCATTCAACTTCAGATAAAAAAGACTTCCACTTCCGTCATTCCAAAGGGACGAGACGGATCCAATTGTCGTCAGACGGTTTGACTGCAAATAAATCGTATTCGCATCGGTCAGAAGATCCGTCTGTCCGATGCTGGTGATGCTGTTGTAGGACAGATCAAGGAAAGAGAGATTGTTTTCTCGGGAGGTGAAAAAGTCTACCGCACCACCCAACTGGTTGTGGGACAGATCCAGATAAGTGAGGTAACTGTTGGGCGAGACCGTGATCGCCGTCAGCTGATTGTTGGACGCGGCCAGGTAATTCAGTTCCGTTTGCGAATTTGAAAACGTGAGGCTCGTGTAGCCATTATAGCCCAGCTTGACTTCTTCAAGCTGATCCGAAAAATCTGTGAAATCTCCGGCTCCTGCCAAGCGATTTCCGGTCAAATCAAGCGTCACGAGGTTTGGGAAGTTCTGCTTGTCAAGACCTGCCAGATCGCTGATCTCTCGTTCGCCACAGCTGAGGTTTTGCAGCGCTTTGGCCGCCGAAACTGTGATGGGCCGATTGGCGCCATTGTAGATCACGTCTTGCAAGCATTTCTTGAGGTTCGCATCCGGGATCGTCACGACCTTCGGCTGCTCACCGCAAGTTGGCTTGCTCCACAGAACCTCCGAACGGCCATTGGGGTTACACAGGTTCGAAGTCCAGTTCGGCACAATCCAGTCTGAACCGGTACAGGAGAGCGTATCGCCGTTCGGACAGGTGACCGAGGCGGAGGCCGGTACAGTCGGCAGCACAGTGTGGCCGTAGGGGATACCGTCCCTGTCATATCCGCAAAAATAGGTCTCATCCGCCTGCGGACAGCACTGGCTGTCCGGGGGCACGACTGCCGCCTGAAAATTGGCTTTCGATAAAACCGAACTGCTGAAAGTGGCGCCGCCAAGCTGAGAACACAGGAAATCAACTCCATCACCGGTTTTGGTAGCCGTTAGGTTGGTTGACGCAAATGAAGCGGTATTCAAGGCTGCATTGGTAAAGTTCACGTCCTGCAAGCTGGCCCCGTCGAACACCGCAGAGGTCAGGTCCGCAAAGGCAAAACTAGTCCCGCTCATTGTGGTGTTGCGAAAGCTTGCGCCACTTAAATTGGTATTGTTGGAAAAGCTAACGTTATTCAGGGCTGCGCTTTCAAAGTCGGCCTTGATAAAGCTTGAGCCGATGATCGAAGCGCCCTTGTTGTTGGCATCTGGTTGAAAATTCGCATTTTTGAATGATGTATTTGCGCCGATGGCATTGTGAAACTGCGCGGTTTGCAGGGTACTATGATCGAATACCGTATTGTCCAAATTTGCATTATTAAACTTGGCCAGTTTTAAATTTGATGAGGTCCTGGCATAGAACGAGGCTTCGGTGAAGTTCGCTCCGCTCGCGTCCGTCCCGACCATGGTGACGCCGTCCATCTTGACGAGGCTCAGGTCTGCGTTGCGCAGACTGCTTCCGGTCAGGTCTGCGCCGTCCAGGGTGGAGGCTGTCTTGCTTTTTGTGTCATAGAAACTGAAACCATCAAACACCATCCCCCTGAGCACCGCTTCGGACATATCGTGGCCCGCGGGCTCAAAGTTCGATGGCGCAAGACCAATGAGCTTTGTGCATTCAAAAGCGGTGTTTTTCCAAAAACTTGGGTTTGGTGTCATATTGTTGAGAGGGAATAGAAAGCTGTTCGTATCCTCTGCAATACCCAGTTTTGCATAGGTAAACGTGATACGCGCGGACTGATCACGAGCCGCGCTGACCATGGGACCGAACTTCGCATTTGTGGCGTCCGCGCAGGTGAAATCGGTGCCCTCAAAATTCGCGAACTGGAGATCTGCGCCCGATAGATCCGCGCCGGCAAAACACGTGCCTTTGAGGGATGTGTTGCTCAAGTCCGTGCGTAAACCGTCACTATTCGCCTTGAACACGGCTCCCTTGAACGTGGCGCGAGAGAGATCCTGATTGCCAAAGTTCACGCCGATCAGCGTCGTATCGCTGAAGTCCGCACCGAGCAGATAGCCCGTCCCTTTATTGCCGAAATTCACATTCTGAATAGTTTGACCACTGAAATCGACACCGCCGCCGGTATTATCGCAGTCAGCCACGGACGCGCAATGCGTCGCAGTATCTTCGCAATAGCTGGTGGCAGCCTCTGCAGAATGATGCACGAGGATCAAAGATACAAAAAATGTGTAAAACAATGCACCCGAGCGAAATTTCCAAAAATCCAAATGCATTCAATCCTCCCATGCGTTTCAGCACGCAAATAAATCGAAATTGCTCAGAATTTCCACTTCACGATCAACGCACAAAACGGCTCAAACACGGACTGCCTGAACCGATCTTGCGGCACATCCCAACGGTGATGAAAGCCATATATTACAGCCTATGGTAGCATACATTTTCCGACAATCGCCAACCTGACCGTAGCGTTGTTTTTAACCATAGATTATTGCGGCTATCCTGCTCTTGGTCCGGCTCTGCGGGACTGCTTCGACGACTGAAAACAGGTATTTGAGCGAAGCGATGCGAACCCTCAGGAAATTGGTGCGCTCCTTCGTTGGGACAGCGCCGCTGCACGAATCGAGGACTGAGCACAGTTCCCCTTTCCCGAACGGATTTACCCTACAGCCACTGTGACCGGAATGCCGAGCGCGGTGTACCCGTTCAGCACGGCGATACGAACCTGCAACTCCGCGACCTGGCGGTCGAAGTCACGGGCCATGAGTGATTGGCCGAGCAACCTGATGCAGTTCATCTTTGACTTTTCACGGCTCCGGCGGTGATATCCGCTCCACCGTCTCCAGATTGCTCGGCCCCGATACTTTGATGCACGCAGGGCTTCGTTTCGTGCAATAGACCGCCCACGACCGGAACGAGCGCGCCGCCCGACCTATCTGCTGTCCGGCCTCCTTCGCTGCACCTGCTGCGGCGCCAGCTACACTTTGATCAACAAAACCCGCTATGGCTGCGCCGCCGCCCGCAACAAGGGAGGCGCGATCTGCAGTAATCGCGCGACTATTGAGCGCGAAGTGGTCGAAGACCGTGTCCTTTCCGGGCTAAAGCACCGGCTTCTGTCCCCAGATCTGCTCGAGCATTTTACGGATGCGTACCGCAAAGCCTTCAATGCATCTGCGGCCGAGGCGGCACAGGACCGGCAGAAGGCAGCGGCCGCGCTCACCAAGATCGAGACCAAGATCGCCGGCATCCTCAAGGCCATCGAAGATGGTATGTATCGCGCCTCGATGAAGGAGAAGATGAGCGAGCTGGAAGCGGAACAGTCGCGGCTGCAGTCTGTGTTGGCGGAGAGCCCCGAGCCCCCTGCCCTGCGGCTGCATCCCAGCCTGTCTGTGCAGTACCGAGAACTGATCGAAGATCTGGCCCGCTCTCTGAACGCGCCGGAGGTCAAACGCGAAGCGGCAGAAGCCCTTCGGGATCTGATTTCAGAGGTTCGGATGGTGCCGGACACGGCAGCACGCAATGGCCATACCCTTGAACTTATTGGGGAACTTGCAGGTATTTTGCGTATGGGAGGTCTGGATGCAACGAAGCCCCCGCGTTTTGCGAGGGCTTTGTCGGAAACGATGGTTGCGGGAGTAGGATTTGAACCTACGACCTTCAGGTTATGAGCCTGACGAGCTACCTGGCTGCTCCATCCCGCGGTGTTTGTTTTGTTTGTT
>NZ_PVUF01000007.1 GCF_003003215.1 Tritonibacter scottomollicae
CCGGTAGTAAGTCTGAACCGTCACACCGATTTGCCGAACGGCTTCCTGAACCGAGCTCCCTTGTCCTTGCAGCACCTCAACCTGTCGCAGCTTCAGCACGATGTCCTCGGGCTTCTCTCGTTTGCCTGACATCTCGTCGTCCTCCTGAAAACGGGATATTCCTATCCCAAAAGGTGGACCACTTCAGTGGGGGCACTCCACAGAGCTCCCTCGGGTTGCCGTCCAGCTGCAGCACCAGCGCCTTCGCCCAGTTGTAATAGATCTTGTCACCGAAGGACTGGCTATCATTTGTCGCGATCAATTCGGGGAAGAGGGCCGTGGCACCGCGCATGCGCATGTCGTCGACATGCCTTATAAAGCCCAGTTCTATCAGATGCGCGTGAATGGGAACCAGGCGCTCCGAGCTGAAGGTCTTGACCCCTCGGTGCATGTTGTCGCGGATGTGGTAGCAGGGAATGCCGTCGACGGACACGACATCACTGGGTTCCAGGCCGAGAACTTCCTCCCGCCGGGCGCCGCTGTAACCAGCCAGGATAGGCCCCCAGTAGAGCCCATCCGCCTTTACGATGTTGCCGCGCTCATGGCGCCGCGACGTTGACCTGCACCCCGTCCAGATCGGGTGACGGAAGACCCGCTGGAGTTCCGGCAGGGTGAAGGCTTCGCGCTTGTCGCGGTTGCGCTTGTCCTCCCGGACGCGGAGCAAACCGAGCTCGATCGAGTCCGAAATCGGGATGCTTTCGCTTTTGGCGAACTGGAAGATGAGCTTGAACCGGTCAAGGTGGCCGTTGATCGTGCGCGGCGAGAGCCCGACCTTCTTTTCGGGAAGATCCTCGGCGCGTGCCAGAAGCTCATCGATGGTTCTCTCCGCGTCCTTCGGGCTTTTCCCGTAGCTCGTCGGAAGGCGTTGCAGTACCGACTTGTAGAACTTGAGATGGCCCTGCGTGATACCCCGAACGTCGGTGACGCCCGTAGCCTTGATGAACAGGTGCGCCTGCGATGAAAGCTGCTTTCTGGTGTCTTCCTTGATATGCTCGCGGTCCTTCTCGGCGTTGATGCGCTCAACGAGTGCGACAATGTCCGGATCGAAACTGAACGCGGGCCTTTGGGTAGGGACTTGAGGCGGGACAGGTGCTTCGATCAGTGTGGTTTCCCCGGAGATGTGAAGGGGCTCTCGGGATTCGGTGTTCTCGGCAGCCGCGCCGTCGAGGATTTCCCGCGCAAGGGCGCGCGCTTGTTCAAGGCTCGGATCTTCTCGACTGTCAAATGCGGACCAAGCCGCGGCCTTTCCGGCCAGGAGCAGTTGCCGTAGATAGAGAACCGTTTCGGCCGCAGGATTTAAGGTCTCGCCTGTAGCCGTCTGAATGCTGTCCCGCGCGGCGCGACGCATCTTGTTGACGCCCGCCTCGGACAGCACGTCGCGCGACAGGATGCCAAGCATCGTCTCCAGCGACGCGATGTCTGTCTCACTCGAACCTTCGTTGAGTACGGTGCGTCGGTCGTGAGCGGAGAGCTCCGGATGCAGTCCCTTGCTCGCCAGGTGAGACCAGGCGCGCGCCGTCGCCCAATCGAGACGCTGGTCTTCTTCGGATGAGCCCACCGGGTCCATCCGGCTGATCATGCGCTGGCGCTCGATGCGGTCAAGCTCGCTGCGCACAACCGAGGTCAGCCAGGCCTTGGCCTGGGCGGGGGGCAGCTTTTTATCGGTGATTGCATCCAGCATCCGGTCGCACTCGTAGTTCAATCTGCGTGCGATGATACACGCGATCGACCGGTCCGTGGTGCGCAGAGACAGCTGCCAATGTCGGGTTTTTGTGGAAAACTCAGGCACGCGCCGACGCCAGCTCCAGGTGGAGCCGCGTTGCAGGAGGTAAGGGGTGGTTGCCAAGATGCGGCCTCCAGGCTTGGAGACGAGCGACCCGCATTTCAGGAACTTGTGCTACAGTGCTGTGTGACACTGTATTTGCCAAATTTAGCCTATTCCTTGATTATCAGGGGCTTAGGTGGTGAATTGGCTCCGGCGGTAGGGATCGAACCTACGACCAATTGATTAACAGTCAACTGCTCTACCGCTGAGCTACGCCGGAGTGTGGCGCTCGTATAACGGGGTCGTTTTCGGGCGTCCAGAGCGAAAACGACCCCAAGATAAAAAAATCAACTTTTGATGGCGAAGGTTGCTGTTTCCGACAGGTCGTTGATCGGGTGGACCGCGCCGCGCTGTGTAAGATCCACCAGATGAGAAAGCACATTGCGTTCGGCAGCAGGAAGCAAAGCAGCCGGCGTGTCAGTGTAGATCGCAAGGGTGAGGTCGGCAGCCGTGCAGGGGGCCTCGCGCAACCGGTCAAGGATGGCGGTCTCGCGTTGCCGGCGATGGGTGATGAGCCAGACGAGGCGGTCATGTGGATCGAGAATTGGCGCTCCGTGCCCCGGCAGGAATTGCGACCACTCGCGCTGTTGTAGCTTGTAGCAGGACAACATGAAATCCGTCAGATCTCCGTCCGGTGGCGACACCAGAGAGCTGGCCCAGCCCATGACATGGTCGCCCGAGAACAAGATGTCACCAAGCGCAAAACACAGGTGATTGCCGATGTGACCCGGGGTGTGGATCGCCTCCAATTGCCAGTCCGGCCCTGTCAGCATCGCGCCGTCAGCAAGGCGGTGGTCGCAGTCAAAAGTCTGATCTATCCCTTCACCGCCGCCTGCCAACCCGCGCGCGGCCAGATCCTGCATGATCGCACTGCGTCCCGCATCCGCGGTGCCGAAGGCGAAAACAGGCGCTCCGGTCTTGGCACGCAGCTGTGCCGCGAGAGGGGAGTGATCCAGATGGCTGTGCGTCACTAGGATATGCGAAATGCGCCGTCGCGGCCCGCAGGCGGAGAGGATCGCCGAGAGATGCGCCTCTGAGGCGGGGCCCGGGTCGATCACGGCCAGATCGTCTTCGCCAATCAGGTAGGTATTGGTGCCTCGGAACGTCATCGGCGAGGGATTGGGGGCAAGAATGCGGGTAACACCCGGAGCGATTGTTTCTGGTAAACCGGGTTTTGGGTTGAACCCATCTTTGGCTTGCGATCTGCTCATGACGTTCCTCCTTGAGGGGCGCTGTTCTGTCTTATCTGCTCCGCTCTAGGCTTAGTTATGAAGCTCTTTCGTCTCAAACACTATCTGCCCAAGCTCCCTACGGGGATTTATGGCCGTGCTGCACTGATCCTGCTGATGCCAGTGGTGGTGTTGCAGCTTGTGGTGTCCTTCGCCTTTATCCGGCGCGATCTTGAGGACATTACAAAGCAGATGTCGCAGACCATGGTGCGGGAGTTCCTGCTGATAGAGGATCAGATCCAGCTCTCAGCGACGCAGGAAGAGGCGTTGACGCGCCTGACGCCAGTGCTGGCGCCGCTGAATGTCGGGCTGCGTTTTCTGGACCCGACGGAGGCAGTGCCGGGTGATGAAATCCCATTCGAGGATTTCTCGGGCCGGGTAGTGCGGGAGGCCTTCACTATCGGCTTGCCCCGGTTCCAGTCGATCCAGCTGCCGCGGTCGCGGCCGGTCCGCATGGTCATGGAGAGCGACCTTGGAATGGTGGAGCTTGAATTCAGCCGGCGCCGCGTGACGGCCGCCGCGCCGCACCAGTTGATCGTCACCATGGCGGTCTTTGGGTTCATGCTGGTGATTATCGCAATGGCATATATGCGTAACCAGCTGCGCCCGATCAAGCGGCTGGCCGATGCGGCGCAGGCCTTTGGTGTGGGCCGTATGATCCCCTATCAACCGCGCGGCGCCACCGAGGTGCGGGCCGCAGGCGCGGCTTTCATCGACATGCGGGCGCGGATTGATCGGCAAATCGAGCAGCGGACGCTCATGCTGTCAGGGGTCAGCCATGATCTGCGGACCCCTCTGACCCGGCTGAAGCTCAGTCTTGCCATGCTGGATGAGGAGGAGGCAGAGCCAATGCTGCAGGACGTGAAGGAGATGGAGGATATGGTGGACGCCTTCCTCGACTTCTCACGCGGGGTGACGACCAGTGCAATGGAAGAAACCGATCCCTGCGCGCTGGTTGAGGAAGCGGTGCAAAGCTGGACCCGGCAGGGAAAGACCGTGCATCTGGTCGAGGCTGTGGGAAATCGTATGATCCCCCTGCGCGCGGCTGCTGTGCGGCGGGCGGTGGACAACCTGATCTCTAACGCGGTGCGCTACGGCACGCGGGCGCGGATCTCGGTGGCTGTTCTGCAGAAATCCCTGCGCATCCGGGTGGAGGACGATGGTCCCGGTATCCCTGCCGAGCTGCGCGGTGACGCAATTCGCCCCTTTACCCGGCTCGATCCTTCTCGCAATCAGGATCGTGGCACAGGTGTCGGGCTCGGTCTGGCAATCGTGGCGGATATCGCGCGCGCTCATGGTGGAACGCTGCGTCTGGGCACCAGCGAAGAGCTGGGCGGACTGCAGGCGGACATCGTGATCGCGCTTTGATCGCGCCACGTCAGACAGGGGCCGGTTGTGTCGCAGGGCGCAACGCCTGAATGCCGGATGACACTGGAAGGGGCGGTGGTGGGAGATCAGAGATTCGAACTCTGGACCAAAGCGTTATGAGCGCTCTGCTCTAACCGCTGAGCTAATCTCCCACAGGCTGGTTTATAGAGTCGTTCCACAGGCCTCGCAATCCGTCCCGTGCAAGAAATTTGCCGCATTTGCGCTTCTGCACTCAGGCCCGCCGGCACTCTGTCCGCGCCGTCCTTGGGTCCAGGGGGCAGGTCGCGCGCTTGTGTCTTATGCGGCGCTATCCGGTGACGGCATGGAGGTGCGGGGCAGGGCGCTTGCGGTGGATGTCGTCGAGGCGCGCAACAATCCCGTCGATCACCAGATCCCGACGCCTGTCGACACCATGGCGCGACGGGTAGACGGCAAAAATGTCCTTTTGCGGCGCCGACCAACCGGGCAGAACTTGCTCAAACACTCCCTCGGCCAGCATGTCCTGAACAAAGAACAGCGGCACCCTGGAATAGCCCGCCCCGTTCGTAACGGCATGCTGGATCAGATCCGGGTCATCGGCGGTAAAGCCGACGCGAACCGGCGCAAGGACTTCGGTGCCGTCGCGGGTCAGCGGAAAGAACCCTTTGGTCTGTTCTTCATGGTGCTGGATGAATTTGAGACGCTTCAGATCTTCCGGGTGCTCGGGCCTGCCCATGCTGTCCAGATAGGCGGGTGTCGCCAGCAGGACGGTTTCCATTGTGGCAATGCGACGGCCAACGCCATCTGTCTCTCCAAGCCGTCCGGTGCGGATGGCAAGGTCGTAATTCTCTCGCACCACGTCCACCAGCCGGTCCTCAACGCGGACAATGATGTTCAGGTCGTCATGATCCCGATCCAGGTCGAGCAGCATCGGACCGATCAAATGGCGCCCGAGGAAACTGTTCACACTCACCCGGAAGTCACCGGAAAAACTGTCGTTCAGCTGATCGAGCTCAGCAGTCATCCGGTCAAATCCGCTCAGCAGCCCTTGGGCGTGAGCATAGATAAGCTCGCCGGATCGCGTCGCCCGCACCCCTTGTGCGGTGCGGTGCAGCAGCTGATGACCGATCAGGCTTTCCAGCTGCTTGATCTGCTGGCTGATGGCCGATTGCGTCATGTCACGACGTTGCGCGGCCCGGTTCAGGCTGCCTTCGTCGAGGGCCACAATCAGCGTTTCCAGAAGCGACAAACGATCCATGAATTTCCCTATCAGAGATGCTAATAACCCCTATTAGATGATGCTGGCTGTGGGGCACCAGCAAAAACGCCTATTTCCCAATCATGCGCAATCAGCGCCAATCAGGATATCGGAGCCACTTATGACTTTTTCTCGCCGAACGTTGTTGAAAACCCTTGGTGTTGGCACCGCATCGCTGGCGCTGCCGACGCTTTCCACAATGGCGCAGGCCGCCCCAGCCGGACCGGCGCCTGTCTTGCATCAATTCCGCTTGGGGGATGCCACGATCACGGCGTTGCTTGACGGTCATCTTCCGGTGCCGGCCACGATGTTCACCGGATATGATGCGGCGCGTGCGCAAGAGACTCTGGAAGGCAGCTTTTATCGCGAAGGCGCTCAAGGGCTGGAGATCCCGGTGAACGGCTATCTGGTCGAGCGCGGCGGCAAATATACGCTGGTCGATACAGGCACAGCACAGCTGATGGGGCCGGATCTCGGTGGTCTGATGGCGGCGCTGGCGGCGACCGGAGTTGGTGCCGGCGATATCTCGACGATCCTGCTGACCCATATGCATCCTGACCATGCCGGAGGTCTGCTCGCAGCGGACGGCAGTGCTGCCTTTCCTAATGCGGAGCTGGTGGTCGCCGAGACCGAATGGGACTTTTGGTACGATGATGCGATCATGGCATCGGTCGACGAGGGCAGCCGTGGATTCTTCCAGATGGCACGCGATGCGGTGGCACCCTATGCGGACCGGAAAAAGCCGTTCACGGGCGAGGTCGAGGTTGCGCCCGGCTTTACCGCCATGCCGTTGCCGGGGCACACGCCGGGGCACAGCGGCTTCATGCTGGACGCGGGTGATGAACAATTGCTGATCTGGGGCGATGTGGTTCACAGCACCGCATTGCAGTTCGCCAATCCGGACTGGACCATTCCCTTTGACACCGATCAGCCGCTGGCGGCCCAGACCCGCAAGGCGATGTTTGATCGGGCTGCGGCCGACCAGCTTCTGGTGACTGGCATGCATCTGGATTTCCCCGGTTTGGGGCGGGTGGTGCGGGATGGTGCGGCCTATGCCTTCCATCAGGCACCGTGGCAGTTCGGGCTCTGATCCGACGTCCTGATCGCTGTAGTTTGCAGTGATCGATCAAATACCCCTCCCATTGTGCAGATTTGTGCAGGGGGAGGGGTGCATTCCCTAGTTTCCTTCACCCGTCCTATAGGCTAAATGCTCGTCAACCATTGCGAAGGAGCCAAGCGATGACCAGCGGCAAGAACGGGTTGACCTATGCGGATGCAGGGGTGGACATTGATGCGGGCAACGAACTTGTGGACCGGATCAAACCGGCTGCAAAACGGACCAACCGTCCCGGAGTGATGAGCGGCCTGGGTGGATTTGGCGCGCTGTTCGATCTCAAGGCCGCCGGATACGAGGATCCGATCCTCGTGGGCGCCACCGACGGGGTGGGCACCAAGCTGCGCATCGCCATCGACACCGGCCATGTGGACGGCGTCGGCATCGACCTTGTTGCCATGTGCGTCAATGATCTGGTGTGTCAGGGCGCGGAGCCGCTGTTCTTCCTCGACTATTTTGCCACCGGCAAGCTGGAAACAGATGTTGCGGCGCGAATCATCGAAGGCATCGCCGAGGGCTGCGTGCGGTCGGGCTGTGCGTTGATCGGCGGCGAGACCGCCGAGATGCCGGGCATGTACCCCAAGGGTGATTTCGATCTGGCAGGCTTTGCCGTTGGCGCGATGGAGCGCGGCAGCGCGCTGCCAGTTGGTGTCGAAGCAGGCGATGTGCTGCTTGGTCTTGGCTCCGACGGGGTGCATTCCAACGGGTACTCGCTGGTGCGCCAGATCGTGAAATACTCCGGCCTTGGCTGGGACGCGGACAGCCCGTTTGGCGAGGGCAAGCTGGGCGAGGCGCTGCTGGCCCCGACGCGGCTGTATGTCAAACAATCGCTCGCCGCGGTGCGTGCTGGTGGCGTGAATGCCTTGGCGCATATCACCGGCGGTGGCCTGACCGAGAACTTGCCGCGCGTCCTGCCTGAGGGGCTTGGTGCCGATATCGATCTCGGTGCGTGGGAGCTTCCCGATGTCTTCAAGTGGCTTGCGGAAACGGGCGGCATCGAAGAATCCGAGATGCTGAAGACCTTCAACTGCGGCATCGGCATGATCCTCGTGGTCAAGGCGGACCGAGCTGAAGCGCTGACTGAGCTGCTGGCGGGAGAGGGCGAGCGCGTTTCCCGTCTGGGCACCGTGACCGCGGAAGAGGGCGTGCGCTATACAGGCGGGCTGCTGTGAGCGACAAGAAGACCGTCGCCATTCTGATTTCCGGCGGGGGCTCCAACATGGTGACCCTCGTCGACAGCATGCTGAATGATCCCGACCACCCCGGCCGGCCCTGTCTGGTGCTATCGAACAATGCGGATGCCGGTGGTCTGACCAAGGCGGCAGAGCGGGGCGTGGCCACAGCTGTGGTTGACCATCGCCCCTTTGGCAAGGATCGGGCCGCATTCGAGGCGGAGCTGGTCAAGCCGATCCTGAACGCGGGCGCCGATGTGGTTTGCCTGGCTGGATTCATGCGTGTTCTGACCGCCGGCTTTGTCAGCCAGTTCGAGGGGCGGATGCTCAATATCCATCCCTCTCTGCTGCCAAAATACAAAGGGCTTCATACCCACGCCCGTGCGTTGGAAGCTGGCGATGACCGTCACGGCTGTACCGTGCATGAGGTCACGCCGCGCCTAGACGATGGTCCCCTGTTGGGGCAGGCGGAAGTTCCGGTGCTGCCTGGCGATACGCCGGAGGATCTGGCGGCCCGTGTTCTGGTCCAGGAACACCGTCTCTATCCCGCAGTTCTGGCGCGCTATTTGCGCGGGGAACACGCGATGTTGCGGCTGAGCTGACACGGCACGGTGTCTTGTCGCAGACAGGTGTTTGCAACCGGTGCGTCGTCGTCGTATCAACGGGGTGCCCGAGCGGTAGAAACCCTAAAAAAGACGCTATTGATGAAAACTCTTACAACCACCGACGAACTGCGAGCCTTTTGTGAAGAGGCCGCGAAGCATCCCTACGTGACGGTGGATACCGAGTTCCTGCGCGAACGGACCTATTATTCTAAACTCTGTCTGCTGCAGATCGCCTTTGCGGGTGATGGTGAAACAGATGCCGTTCTGGTGGATCCGCTATCTGCAGAATTGTCGCTGGAGCCGCTCTACGACCTGTTCCGCAATGAGAATGTGGTCAAGGTGTTTCACGCGGCGCGTCAGGATCTGGAAATCTTCTGGGTCGATGCGCAGGTGTTCCCAAAGCCTCTGTTCGACACTCAGGTCGCGGCCATGGTCTGCGGCTTTGGCGAGCAGGTGGGCTATGAAACTCTGGTGCGCAAGATCTGCAAGCAGGGTCTGGACAAGACCTCGCGCTTTACCGATTGGTCGCGCCGTCCGCTCAGCGATGCGCAAAAGACCTATGCGCTCGCGGATGTTACCCATTTGCGCCAGATCTACGAGCACCTGCGCAAGGAGCTGGACAAGACGGGGCGCAGCCATTGGGTTGCCGAAGAGCTGCAGGTGCTGACCGATCCGGCCACCTATAACGTACAGCCCAGAGAGGCGTGGCGCCGGGTCAAGACCCGCACCAACTCCGGTCGGTTCCTGGCTGTGGTGCGCGAATTGGCAGCCTTCCGCGAAGAATATGCGCAGAGCAACAACGTGCCGCGCAACCGGGTCTACAAGGATGATGCGCTGGTCGAGCTGGCCTCGACGAAGCCCAGTTCAGGGTCTGACCTGAGCGGCTCTCGTCTGTTGTTGCGTGAGGCGCGCAAAGGAGCGATCGCCGAGGGCATTCTGAAGGCCGTGGCGCGCGGCGTGAACTGCCCGCAGGACGAGATGCCGCAACCGGATCGGTCGCGCGAGAAGATGCAGATCAACGGAGCATTGGCAGACTTGCTGCGGGTTCTGCTGAAGGCCAAGACCGAGGCGTCCGGTGTCGCGGCAAAGCTGATTGCCCCCTCGTCGGACCTTGATGCGATCGCCGCGGGAGAGCGGGACGTTCCGGCGCTTCAGGGATGGCGGCATGAAGTGTTTGGTGCAGATGCGCTTCGTCTTTGCAACGGTGAAATCGCCTTGGCTGCCAAGGGGCAGATGGTCAAAGTCGTCAATATCTGACGCTCATATCACTTTAAATCACAAAAAAACGCGCCCAGTGAGGCGCGTTTTTTGTATCGAATTGTTCAGGGCTCAGCTTTGTCAGCGCCGGGTTTCGCGGGCGTTTTCCTTACCGATCACCCGCAGCACACGCACGCCTGCAAGATCCTGGTTCGACAGGCTGACAGCGGCGCGAATGGTGCGGGTTGCTGGCGTGCCACGATAGGTGGCGTTCTTGGGGTAGTTCACCCGGAAGGTATATTCCAGCCGCCCCGGTTCCTGTGTGATGCTAGGGACCAGCTGCGCGTCATAGGCGCCATTGCGGGCGGCTTCACCTTCTACCGTGAGGATTGCACCAACCGAGGTGCGCTCGATCCGCATGTCCTTGATCACCGCGATCGGCAGGCTGTTGTCGACCTCTTCATCATCGCCGCGCCCGAGCAGGTTCACTCTTTCCTCTTCCTGTGGAATCAGGGGGTTGAGGTTTTCGTCGGTCTCAACCGGGGCCTCGCGAGAGTTGCCGAACCAGTTTGTCGGGTTGACGCGGGAGTCACGCCAGCCGCCGCAGGACGACAGGGCCAATGTGCTAATCAAGAGGGCGCCGAGAGTAATACGCATGAATACCTGCCGCAGTGAGAGTTACTTGCAAATGTGACTACCCGATTGAAGCGGCGTTGAAAAGCGGTTGAAAACCCTTCGATGCTGGCCTAGGTCCGATCTGTTGCCCCTGCACAGCGAGATGAGGATTGCCATGGCCAGCGCCGCCTTTGAGGAAATCGTCGATGACTTCGAGTTTTTTGAGGATTGGGAAGACCGCTATCGTCATGTAATCGAGCAGGGCAAGGCGATGCCACCGCTGGAGGATGCGCTGAAAGTGCCCGCAACCAAGGTGGACGGCTGTGCCAGTCAGGTCTGGCTGCATCCGCAGATCAGCGATGGAAAGTTCTACTTCGATGGTGATAGCGATGCGATGATCGTGAAGGGGCTGATCGCGCTGCTGCGCAAGCTCTACAACGGTCTCACCATGGCTGAGGTTCTTGCGGTTGATGCGCGCGCCGAGATGGAGCGCCTTGGCCTGAACGATCATCTTTCCGCGCAGCGGTCCAATGGGCTGCGCGCGATGATCGAGCGTATTCGCGAAACCGCCGCCGCGCAGGTCCGATGACCCTGGTTGCCATTGCGGCGTCTTGGGCAAGGCGTCTGTGATGCCTACTACAGTAGTCTAGTCAGAAGTAGATCGCTGTGCCGCCCAGCTGGTGAGCGTGCTCTGCAGATCGCCGTATCCGGTGTGGCGATGCTGAAACGCCAGCCCCATGCGGTCGGCGCAGACGCGGGCTTTCTCCACAAGCTGCGGGTCGGTGACCTGTGACTGATAGACCAGCGTCGTGTAGTTGCCAAAGATCATGTCACGCAGCTCGGGGTTCTTGTCGAGGCCCATCGGGCGCCAGATAAAGGCGTCGAACTGTTTCACCAGGAAATCGGTCAGGTAGAAGGCAGTGATCTCGCCTGCTTCTGTACGCTCTGCAAACTGCGCATTGCCTTCGAAGAACGCATAGCAATGCGGGCCGGGGACCATCTCCACGCCCAGTTCGGCGCATTTCTGTTCCAGCAGGCCGCCGGTGCCGCAATCGGCATAGACCACGTAGATCTGGTCATAGACCGCACGATGGGTTTCTACCGCGGCCTCCACATGGGTGACGATCTGATCGGGGTAGAGGTGCAGCTTGGCCGGCAGGCAGGTCAGATCCATGTGATCGAGACCGTTGAGCGCCTTGATATCCAGGATCTCACGCGCGAGCGCGCCACAGGCGATCAGCAGGATGCGTCCAGTCTTGCGTTCTGGTGCGGCCAGGCCGTCTTCCGACAGGCTATGCGCATCCAGGGTCTTGCCACGGGGCAAGGGAAGGGCGGCCCGTTGCGTGAGCCGGGCCGCCCGGCCGCGTCGCTGGGACGCGGCAGACATATCAGGCGGTCATGGCGTTGTGCTTGCGCGCCACGTATTCCTTGGCGGTTTCCACGGCTACGGCCGCATCGCGGCAATAGGCGTCGGCGCCAATGGCCTTGCCGAACTCCTCGTTCAGCGGCGCGCCACCGACCAGCACAATGTAATCATCGCGCTTGCCCTGTTCGATCATCGTGTCGATGACGACTTTCATATAGGGCATGGTGGTGGTCAGCAGGGCGGACATGCCGAGGATGTCTGGCTGGTGTTCTTCAAGCGCCTCAAGGTAGTTTTCCACCGGGTTGTTGATGCCGATGTCGACCACCTCGAACCCGGCGCCTTCCATCATCATGGAAACGAGGTTCTTGCCGATGTCGTGAATGTCACCTTTCACCGTGCCGATCACCATGGAACCCATGCGCGGCGCGCCGGTCTCTGCCAGCAGCGGTTTCAGGATGAACATGCCGCCCTTCATGGCGTTGGCGGCCAGCAGCACTTCGGGCACAAACAGGATACCATCGCGGAAGTCGGCGCCCACGATGGTCATGCCGCCCACGAGTGCTTCGGTGAGGATCTTGTAGGGCGCCCAGCCGCGCGACAGAAGGATATTTACCGACTCTTCGATCTCTTCCTTGAGACCGTCATAGAGGTCGTCATACATCTGTTGGACCAGTTCCTCGTCATCGAGTTCTGAGAGGATGATGTCTTCTTCTTCCGACATATCTGTATTCCTTAGCTGACGGGCGCGCCCGGTTTGGCCGTTCTTTATTGTTTTGTGACAGATGCGACGATCTGCACTGTTTCGATTGCGACACTGGTGCGTTTCGAACCGACCAAACCGATGAAAGCGATGCGATTCTAGGGGCGGTTTTGCATGATTTTGTTCGCTTATCCTTGTTTGTTCTTTATTTGTTCTGGTTCGTGTGCCATATCAACATTATGCACGACAATGGTTCCCAAAATCTCAAACGTCGCAAATCGCGCGCTGCGCTTAGCAATGCGGCAGGACGCTTCGATCTGGGGCGCGAAGAGGTCGACGACGGCTGGCATCAGGAGGAGGCTGTGACCTCCGTTGCGACAGAGATTCGCTGCGAGATGGCCCGCAGCCTGATCTCCTACAACCGCTCGCCGGATCTGCCATTCGACCGCTCGATCAATCCCTACCGGGGGTGCGAACACGGCTGCATCTATTGTTTCGCGCGACCCAGCCATGCCTATCTCGGGCTCTCACCCGGGCTTGATTTCGAAACTCGGCTTGTGGCGCGGCCGAACGCGCCGGAGGTGCTGCGCAAGGAACTGTCTGCCCGCAGCTACAAGGTCGCGACCCTGGCGATCGGCACCAACACCGATCCCTATCAACCTTGTGAGCGGGATCACGGCATCATGCGCGCCTGTCTGGAGGTGCTGCGGGAGTTCAACCACCCGGTGGCCATTGTCACCAAGGGCACCTTGATCGAGCGTGATATCGACATCCTGTCCGACATGGCCGCCCGTGGGCTGGTCCGGGTTGGCGTCTCTGTCACCACGCTGGATGCAGATCTGTCGCGCCGGATGGAGCCGCGGGTGCCGGTGCCCGCGCGCCGTTTGGCGACGATCAAACGGTTGAGTGATGCCGGCATTCCGGTGCGGATCATGACGTCACCCCTGGTGCCGGGGCTGACGGATCACGAGTTGGAGGCGTTGCTCGCTGCCGGGGTAGAGGCCGGGGCGGATGCGGCCAGCTGGATCATGCTGCGCCTTCCGCGCGAGGTGTCGGGGCTGTGGCAGGACTGGCTTCAGGAACATGAGCCCGGTCGGGCGGAGAAGGTAATGGCCCGCCTGCGCGAGATGCATGGCGGCCGTGACTATGATCCGCGTTGGGGGCAGCGCATGCGGGGCGAGGGCGAATATGCCGAGGTGATTGCGCGCCGGTTCAAACTGGCCTGTGCCCGGCTTGGGCTGGCTGAAAAGGCGGAGCCGCTGCGGAGTGATCTCTTTGCCAAACCGGCACAGGCGGGCGACCAGCTCAGCCTGTTTGGCTAGGTCCGGTTTGGTGGGTCAGGCAGGCAAGAAATAAGGGCCGGACTTGCGTCCGACCCTTTCGGGAGTTCGAAATTCGGCTGGATCAGCTGCGCCGACGACCACGGCGGTTGCGTCGCTCGCTGCCATCGTTTGCGCCCTCTTCGGTGCCATCATTGGCAGAGGTGAAGGGGCCCAGCACCTCGACGATCCGCTCCAACGTGGGACGTTGTTCGCCGCGGGGCCGCGTGTCGAGCGCCTCGCGCATCTTGCGCAGGTGGTCCGGCATGGTGCCGCAGCAGCCGCCGATGATCTTGGCGCCAGAATCCCGCGCCAGCACGGCGTATTCGCCCATCAGTTCTGGCGTGCCGTCATAGTGGATGTGGCCGTCGACGTATTTCGGAATGCCCGCGTTCCCCTTCGAGATGATCGGACGCTCCGTGCCCTGCGCGGCAAAGCCCAGAACGGTACGCAGGATGTCCGACGCGCCGGTGCCGCAGTTGGCGCCAAAGGCCAGCGGCGGCTGTTCGTAGCCTTCGACCAGCTTGGCCAGATCGGCGGAGGTCACCCCCATCATGGTGCGCCCGGCGGTGTCAAAGCTCATGGTGCCACACCAGGGCATGTCGGCCAGTTTGAAGGCCTCTGCGGCGGCGGCAAATTCCTCCGGCGCGGAGATCGTCTCCAGCCAGAGCACATCAACGCCGCCTTCTTTCAGCGCGTCGGCCTGTTCGTGGAACATCTCTACCGCCAGCGCATGGCTCATCTCGCCCACGGGCTGCATGATCTCGCCAGTGGGGCCCACAGACCCGGCAACGGCGATTTTGCGCTCAGCGGTGTCGGCGACCTCACGGCCCAGCTCGGCGGCCACGCGGTTCAGTTCACGCACCCGGCCTTGGGCATCATGCAGTTTCAGACGCGCGGCCGTGCCGCCGAAACTGTTGGTGAGGAACAAATCGCTGCCCGCATCAACAGAGCCCTTGTAGAGCGCTTTGATCTTTTCCGGCTCATCGGTGTTCCACAGCTCTGGCGCGTCGCCGGACTGCAGGCCCATGTTGAACAGGTTGGTGCCGGTTGCCCCGTCGGCCAGCAGCACATCACGGCTCTCCATGAGGTCGAGGAAACTATTGCTCATCTTGGTATCCACTTACCAGGTCAGTGCCGAGGGGCCACATGCCCTCTGCAGGATGGGTTCATCTGTCACGCAGAGCGTTTTCCCGCAACTGCATTTTCGTCAAGTTCTACATGAGGTGCGCGCATGATCATGTCCGGCTGCGGCATCTCGATCTCCGGGCGCGCCGGGCGATGGACGAGTCGGATCATCTCCGCCAGCGCGAGAGCCAATTGCGGCCAGGTTGGTGCCGCAATGTAGCGGGGTTGCCAGCTGGGGGCAAAGCAGGATTTGAACTGCCGCAGGCCCCGGTCGAAACGGTCTGCAAACCTGTGATCGGGCACGGCGGCAAGCGACAAACGCGTGACACCGGCATCTCGGGCCGTCTCAATGGCGGCGCGCAGCAGCGCATGACAGGTGCCATCCGGCGCTCCCGGCAGCTGGCGCATCAAATCGAGACACCACTCGTCCGCCGCGCGGTGAAAGGTGATGAACCCGATCAGACGTTCCTCCTGCCACGCCAGAAACGTCATCTGAATCGCCACATACCCGGGTTCGAACTGCCCCATGGTGGTACCACGTGCGCAGCCATGTTGCCGGGTCCAGGCGTGATCGACCTCGGCCATATCGTGCAGGGGCAGGGTGCTCCATGCAGGTTCGACCCGCAGGCCTGCCTTTTCAGCGTTGCGGAGCTTGCGTCTCAGTTGGCGAAAGGAAGATCCTTTGTCAGAGAACTCTGATGGGTCAAGAATGGCATCCTGTGCAATGCGCAGCACCTTCCACCCTTGTTGGCGGGCGGCGATTGCCAGTCGCGCGCTGCATTTATAGAGGCAGGCGGCTGCATTGCGCGCGCGGGCATGGCGGTTGAGCGCATCGGGGATTTCAGGCCTGCGCCCGCTTATTGGGTCAAACAACACGGCCGAGATCTGCGGCGTGTCCAGCATGGCCACCTGATTGAGGCCAAAGGCCATGACGTGACCGCCGTTCTGCAAGATCACCCCGGTTTCCGCCTGCGGGCGGTCAAAGGGCTGGCTGGCGGCAGGACGGACGTCTGAGCCAAGCAAGTCTTCCTCGTCTTCTGGCTCAGCCGCCAGGCCTTGCCGCATCAGCGAAGGCCAAAGCAACAGCGCCCCCGCGAGCGCCGCAGGTATGGCATAATAGACCAGGCGGAAGGCCAGCAATCCAGCAACCAGCGCCGCAGGCTCCGCGCCCGGCAGCAGCGCCAGCATGGCCAGCTCCAGCGGGCCGGCGCCACCGGGGGAGGACGAGATTATTGCCAGCCCCAGCGCCAGAAAATAGGCAGGCAGCAGCGCGGCCAGTTCGATCCCATGCCCCGAGGGCAGCAAGAACCAAAGCGCGATCCCGGCAAAGCCGACATCCATTAGCGTCCAGAGCATAAGGGCGAGGATTGCTTGTAGGGACGGCGGGCGCAGTCTTAGTCCACGTAGCCGCCATTCCGGATGCAGGAAGCACAATGCGCAGGCAAGGGTCGCAAGTATCAGTATGCCAAGACCCAGCCCGCGCAGCGCCAGGGATGGCGCGATCAACAGCAGCGAAAGTCCGCAGATCACCGACAATGCGGTCATGAAGGTGATCCCGACAAAGGCAGTCAGCTGAGCTGACTGCAACGGGGACAAGGGCGAAAGCAAGCGCCAGCGGGCAAAGGACCCCGACAGCAAGCCAAACCCGACAGCCTGAGAAAACGCGATCGAGGCCATGCCGGCGCGCCGTGCCACCGGAGCGTCAAAGTTGGTGCGCAGATGCCGGTGGGCGACAGCATCATACCGTCCAAGTGCCCAGAAGCTGAGCGCAGTCGCTCCGAACGCGCCAATCCAATTGGGCAGCGGAACCTGCCGCACCAGCGTTATCAGTTCCGGCAGGCCCGGTAGATCCGCGTGGCCCGCCAGCGTTATCAGGCAGGCCACCATGATGCCAAGCGGCGCAATCACGCGCAGGAGGTTTGCAACGGTCTGTTTGCGCGTGGTGCGTGAAGTCATGTCAAGCGTCCGCCAGATGAGCAGACATCGCCGGTCGCGTACCACCGTGATATCTGTCGGGTCAGGGTCAGACGGACATGCCCTGTGCCGTGTTCTGGGGCGGGTCCGTCGGGGTCAGGGAACCGTAGGGGAGACTTCTTCCGCCACCTGCAGCATGAGCGCCGTCATCTTCTCCCGGATCGCGCCACGATCAACCTTGCCCTCAAGGTCGCGGGTCAGCTTTTCCAGAACATCTTCCTCTCCAGGTTCTTCCAGATCGGCGATGATGACGGTTTGGGCATAGGCTTCTGCCGCTTCATCCCGGTGCCCCAACAAACCCGCAGCCCAGAGGCCAAGCAACTTGTTGCGGCGCGCCTCAGCCTTGAACTTCAGTTCGGCATCATGCGCAAATTTGTACTCGAACGCCTTCTCTCGGTCGTCAAAGGTTGTCATTTTCGGTCCTTCCCACAGTGAGCGATGCCGGGGCCGATGCTGAACGGTGTCTGGCCCCGTATGCCAGTCTACCACATCAGTGGTCGGGATCGCTTTCACATCTAGGCAAGGAGTGCGGCGTGCCATTCTGTGCACTGGAACCGCAGCCCCGAGTCCCACCACGGGAGGCCGGATATCCGCAGACATCCGTATCTGGTTGAAGTCAGCCTAGCCTGCGTTCTTGAAGAAAGCGTCAACGCAAAGGGAGAGAATGGCTGCAAATTTGGCCAGCCCTGCTGAATTGCGTATATTTGACGCTCGCGTCCTGCTCGGGGAGGAGACGTCTAGGCAGGTAATCCGATCACGACTGGCGGCGCGCTTGCGGGACGTGCCCCCTTGCACTAAGAGAACGCTACGGATCGGGGCAGATTCCCGGTGGTCCATACCGAAAGGCTCTCCATGGCGCGGCGCAAGAAGATTTACGAAGGCAAGGCAAAGACTCTTTATGAAGGGCCCGAACCGGGTACGATCGTCCAATACTTCAAGGACGACGCCACGGCCTTCAATGCCGAAAAGCACGACGTGATCGAGGGCAAGGGTGTCCTGAACAACATCCTGAGCGAATTCTTCATGCTGGGTCTGGGGCAGATCGGTGTGCCGACGCATTTCCTGAAACGGCTGAACATGCGCGAGCAGCTGGTGCGCTCCTGCGAGATCATCCCGCTGGAAATCATCGTGCGCAACTATGCCGCCGGCAGCCTGAGCAAGCGCCTGGGCATCGACGAGGGCACGCAATTGCCCCGTCCGATCGTGGAATATTGCTACAAGGACGACGACCTTGGCGACCCGCTGGTCACCGAGGAGCATATCGCCGCCTTTGGCTGGGCCAGCCAGCAGGACATGGACGACATCCTGAGCCTGGCACTGCGGGTCAATGATTTCATGTCCGGCGTGATGCTGGCCGTGGGCATCAGACTGGTAGACTTCAAGATCGAAATCGGCCGCGTTTACGACGGAGATTTCCAGCGTCTTGTGATCGCCGACGAGATCAGCCCTGACAGCTGCCGCCTGTGGGACATCAAGACGGGTCAGAAGCTCGACAAGGACGTGTTCCGCCGCGATCTGGGCAGCCTGACCGATGCCTATACCGAGGTGGCCCGCCGTCTGGGCGTGATGCCGAACAACCCACCAGCGCCGGGCAAGCCTCAGCTGGTGAACTAAGAGATTTCGCCCGCAAGGTCTGCTCAGTCGGTCTTGCGGGTTTTTCAATAGCGCAACAGGGCAGGGCGCTTGTGCTCCCGCCCGCAGGAACTTGAGGAAAGACGCGATGAAGGCACGGGTGCATGTGATGCTGAAGAACGGAGTTCTCGATCCGCAAGGAGAGGCCGTGCTTCACGCGCTTGGCGCGCTTGGCTTTGATAAGGTCGAAGGCGTGCGTCAGGGCAAGGTGATCGACCTGGAGCTGGCCGAGGGCGCCACCGAGGCGGATGTGACCGAGATGTGCGAAAAGCTGCTCGCCAACACCGTGATTGAATCCTACAGCGTCGAGATCCAGTGATGAAGGCCGCAGTCGTCGTCTTCCCCGGATCCAACTGTGATCGTGATCTGGCCGTGGCCTTTGAACAGGCCGGTTTTGACGTCTCCATGGTCTGGCACAAGGACAGCCAGCTGCCCGAGGGTGTCGACATCGTCGGCGTTCCCGGTGGGTTCTCCTATGGTGACTACCTGCGCTGCGGCGCCATTGCGGCACAATCGCCGATCTGCAAGGCCGTGGTCGACCACGCCGAGCGGGGCGGCTATGCGCTGGGTGTGTGCAACGGCTTTCAGATTCTGACCGAAACCGGCGTGCTGCCGGGGGCGCTGCTGCGCAACGCAGGTCTGAAGTACATTTGCAAAACCGTCGATCTGGCCGTCGCAACCTCTGACAGTGCCTTCACTCAGGGCTACAACGCCGGGGACGTGATCGGAGTGCCGATTGCCCATCACGACGGCAACTACTACGCCGATGACGCCACCGTTCAGGCGCTGAAAGATCAGGATCGCATTGCCTTTACCTATGTCGACAACCCCAATGGTTCGATTGACGATATCGCGGGCATCCTGTCGGAAAACCGTCGCGTTCTTGGCATGATGCCGCACCCGGAACGGGCAGCGGATGAAGGCCATGGCGGCACTGATGGCACGGCAATGTTCCGCGCATTGTCCGGCCTGCTGACGGACGCCTGACTTGAGCCTCAGGGGCGGTAAACCTACTGTTGCAGCATGACAGCCCCTGAGGAGACCTCCGGCGCCAAGCCGTCCGCGCCCCGCGCGCGCCACAGCAAGTCCCGCACTTTGCGCTCCCGGACGATTTCGTGGCGAGTCCGCATCGCGCTGGTGGTGTTCATGGCTGTTGCCGGGGCAACTGTCTGGTTCACCAACACGACGCTGACCCACAGCTTTACCGAAACCACCCGAAACCGAGCTGAGCTGCGTCTCGCGCTCTATTCAGGCAATCTTGTGAGTGAGTTGCGCCGGCACGCCATCGTTCCGCAGCTGCTGTCACGGGATCAGGCGCTGATCTCTGCGCTACAGAGCCAGGATTTCTCTCTCTCCACCCAACGTCTGATATCTTTCGTTGACGAAATCGGCGCCGCCTCGATCACGTTGATGGACCGCGACGGGCGCACGGTGGCGGCGACGGACCGTATTCGGCTGGGAGAAACCTACCGCAACGCACCCTATTTCGTGGAGGCCATCCGGTCCAATTCCACTGTGTTTTCGGTCATCCCCCGCGAGGTGCGAGGATATCAGTTCACCTACTCCCGGCGGCTGGTGGACAGCAGCGGGACACTCGGCGTCATCATGGTCGAGGTGGATCTGCAGAAGTTTGAACGCGCCTGGGCCGGGATTTCCGACGCCGTCATGGTGGCTGACAGCACTGGCACCGTGGTGCTCGCGACAGAGGCGCGCTGGCGCGGGCTGTCCGAGGCCGAGGCGCTGAAGGAACAGACCCCCGAGGGCGCCATTCAGCGCGCCATTCGCGCCACTGCGGATTGGACCGCGCTGCCGACCGATGTCTACCTGCAGGGCGAGGCGGTGATGCGGCTGGAGACCCGCGTGCCGTTTCAGGGCTGGCGGATGATGTCCTACACCACCTATGATTCGATCCGCGAGCAGGTGAATGCGGTGATTGCGCTCGAAATCATGGGCTTCGCGATCCTTCTGGCGCTGGCCTTCTATGCGCTGAGCCGCAAGACGGCGCTGAGGATGGCATTGTTCCAGCGCGAGTCGGCGGAGCTTCGCGTGTTGAACACCCGCCTGCAGCGGGAAATCGCCGAACGGGAACGCGTGCAAGAGACCCTCGCGGTGGCCGAACAGAGCCTCGCGCAGAGCTCGAAACTGGCCGCCTTGGGCGAGATGTCCGCCGCCGTCAGCCACGAGTTGAACCAGCCTCTGGCCGCGATGAAGACCTATCTCGCGGGGGCACGGTTGCTGCTGCAACGCAACCGCCCGGAAGAGGCGCTGTCCTCCTTCGGCCGCATTGATGACCTGATCGAGCGCATGGGCGCGATCACACGGCAGTTGAAATCCTACGCCCGCAAGGGTGGTGACGCCTTCAGCCCAGTAAACATGGGCGATGCGCTGGCCTCCAGCCTGTCGATGATGGAGCCGCAACTGCGTCAGCGCCATGTAAAGATCACCCGTATACTTCCGGACGAACCGGTCTATGTCATGGCAGACCGTATGAGATTGGAACAGGTTATGGTGAACCTCTTGCGCAATGCGCTGGATGCCACCAAATCCGTTGAGGAACCGGAGGTGGAGATTCTGCTCGCCGCCGGAGAGACCGCGACGCTCACGGTTCGGGACAATGGCGATGGCATTCAGAATTTCGACAGTCTGTTTGAGCCGTTCTATACCACTAAGCAGCCCGGTGACGGGGTTGGTCTGGGGCTTGCTATCTCCTCGGGGATCGTGAACGACCTAGGCGGTCGCCTCACGGCCCGCAACGCAGAGGCGGGCGGTGCGGTGTTTGAAATGCAACTGCCGATCCTTGTGGACGGCATCGAGGCCGCTGAGTAGGCGGCACGACGTGGAGGGCAACTTATGGCACAGGCCATGAAAATTGCGATTGTGGATGACGAGCAGGACATGCGTCAGTCGATCAGCCAATGGCTGGCATTGTCCGGTTATGACACCGAGACTTTTGCCAGCGCGGAGGATGCGCTGAAGACCCTCGGGCCGGATTATCCGGGGATCGTGATTTCCGACATCAAGATGCCGGGCATGGACGGGATGCAATTCCTGAAAAAGCTGATGGGCTCCGACAGCTCCTTGCCGGTGATCATGATCACTGGCCACGGGGATGTGCCGATGGCGGTCGAGGCGATGCGTGTCGGCGCTTTCGACTTTCTGGAAAAACCGTTCAACCCAGACCGCATGTCGGAACTGGCCAAGCGCGCCACAGGTGCGCGTCGCCTGACGCTGGACACCCGCGCGCTGCGCCGTGAACTGTCCGATGGCGGCCAGATCATGAAGAAGCTGATCGGCACCAGCCCTGTGATGGACCGACTGCGCGAGGATATCCTTGATCTCGGCCAGGCGGACGGCCACGTTTTGATCGACGGCGAAACCGGCACAGGCAAGACGCTTGTGGCCCACGCGCTGCACGCTGTCGGCAGTCGGGCGGGCAAGAAATTTGTTCTCGTGTCCTGTGCGGCGCTTGAGGAAGAGGCGTTGGCCAAGCGGCTGTTCGGCCCGATGCAACCTGACGACAGCATGCTGCCCGCGGTTGAAGAAGCGCGCGGCGGTACGCTGGTACTTGAGGATGTGGAGGCGTTAAGCGAGCCGCTGCAGGCAAAGCTCCTGAGCTTCATCAACGAACAGGGCATTCCTGGCGAGACCCGCATCATTGCGATTTCCAATCTGCAAGAAGCTGGCAAGACGTCAGAAGATGTGCTGCGCGCCGATCTGTTTTACCGGTTGGCCGCGCTGCGGATCACAGTGCCGCCGCTGCGCCAGCGTGGCGAGGATATCCTGACGCTTTTCACCCGTCTCAGTGAACAGTTCTCCGAAGAATATGGGTGTGACGCGCCACAGGTGACCGCTCAGGAAGCTGCACAGCTTCTGCAGGCGCCCTGGCCGGGCAACGTGCGTCAGCTGATCAATGTGGCGGAACGTGCGGTGCTGCAATCGCGTCGCGGCTCCGGCACCATCGCGTCGCTGTTGATGAGTGACCACGAGGATATGCAGCCGGTGATGACCACGGAGGGCAAGCCGCTCAAGGAATATGTCGAGGCGTTCGAACGCATGCTCATCGACAATACCATGCGCCGTCACAAGGGCTCCATCGCGTCGGTGATGGATGAGCTGTGCCTGCCCCGTCGGACACTGAACGAGAAGATGGCCAAATACGGCCTGCAGCGCTCCGACTATCTGGGCTGACAAGAGGACGACTCGCATGCCTGCCGCATATCTTTTTGACATGGATGGTCTGCTTCTGGATACGGAGCGGCTGACCATGGAGGGGTTTCTTGACTGCGCGCCGCTGGTGCAGCGGGACGCGGCAGAGATGCGGGCCTTTTTCACCACGCTCGTCGGGCTGACGGCCCGGCGTAGCCAGCATCTCATGGCGGAGTTCTGCGGGCCGGAAGCCGACCTCGACGCGATTTCTGCTCACTGGGAGCGCAGTTGCGAGCGGAGGCTGGCGGATGGTGTGCCGATCAAGCCAACCGTTGCGGATACTCTGGCCGGGTTGAGCGGGCAGGGCGTGCAGATGGCAGTTGTGACCTCCACCGACGGCGCCCGGGCACGGCACCATCTGAAGCGGGCGGGGTTGCTGGCGCATTTCAGTTTTGTACTCGGCGGTGATGAGGTGAGTGCGACCAAGCCCGATCCCGCACCCTATCTGGAGGCTGCGGCCCGGTTCGGCTTCGACCCCAAGCTTTGCGCCGCCTTCGAAGACAGCGACCACGGGCTGACCGCCGCTGCCACTGCAGGGTGCTTTGCGGTGCAGATCCCTGATCTGCGACCACCCGGTCGTCCCTTTCCGCAATTGGGTCAGGCATTCGCCAGCACGTTGCAAGACGCGGTGACGCATGCGCAGGGGCATTTCCAGCAGCGGTGCCGGGCGTCTGCGCCATCAGTTTGACGTAAAATAATAGATGTCATGAGTGTTGCACGTCATTCAGCGACATCCGTTAACCTTGCCTTGGAAATTTGCAGCTAGATCGTAAAATCGTGTTTGCAGCGGTCCGGCGCAGAATGACCATTGTCATTACCTATCCACAGGCCTTATGCTAAATGAACGAACGCTGCATCTGTTGGCGTTCATACATGAAATTTTTTGTCCTCCTGTCCGACCGGCCAACGCCGGGGCAGACTGACAGACCAGTTCGTCTCGCACTTTGCGAGGCAGAAGAGTGCCTGCTTTGATGAGGCCGAAACCGGCCAGGTCGAAGAGGAAATAACGGGCAGGGATCGGGATAGCCCCACCTGTCGGAGAAGAACCGCGATGACGCGCGCGAGACTATTGAGTACAAAAGCAGGTTTTCCGCTCTTATGCCGGAAATCCCCTTTGTGCACCACATGGTCCGCGACGCAGTCGAAAATCGCCCTGACAAGACACCACCCACAACATGTGCGTCCACCCGGACCTGATGCAAGGGCAGGGGCAATCGTCTCTGGACCCGTGCATCCCGACCGGTGGCGGCCTGTGCTGGCATGGTGCAATCTAAGGACTAATGGCGAAGAAAATGCTGATCGACGCCACCCACGCGGAAGAAACCCGCGTCGTGGTGGTGGATGGAAACAAAGTTGAGGAGTTCGACTTTGAATCTGAAAACAAACGCCAGCTTGCTGGCAATATCTACCTCGCAAAAGTAACCCGCGTCGAACCATCGCTGCAGGCGGCTTTTGTGGACTATGGCGGCAATCGCCATGGGTTCCTTGCCTTTTCGGAAATCCACCCGGACTATTATCAGATCCCCGTTGCGGATCGTGAAGCTCTGATGGAAGAGGAACGCGCTTACGCCGAGGCTCTGCGCGCCCGCGACGAAGAGGACGACGAACCGAAGCCGAAGAAACGCTCCCGTTCGCGCAGCAAGACCCGCGCGGAACGATCGAAGACGACAGATGTGGTGGAAACCCGCGAACCCGCGGCGTCCAACGGTGAAATCTCCGGAATGGAGACCATCGACCTCACTGATGAGCAGGTTGATCTGACGGATGTACCAGAGGCGACATCGCCGATGGAAACCGTGGCAGAGACCCCGGTCGAAGAGCCTCAGCAAGACACAGCCGCGACGGATGCCTCCGACGACGGTGATCTGGCGTCGGATGTTGCATCCGCCGAGGATGCAGATGATGTCGAAGGCGACGACGCTGCGGACGACAAATCCGAAGACACATCCAAGTCTGCGAATGCCGCTGACAAGGATGACAGCATCGAGTCGGTTGCCGATGATGATGATCACGAAGACATCCGCCCGCCGCGCAAGCCGCGTCCCAAGCGCTACAAGATCCAGGAAGTCATCAAGGTCCGTCAGGTTCTGCTGGTGCAGGTCGTCAAGGAAGAGCGCGGCAACAAAGGCGCGGCGCTCACCACATATTTGTCGCTGGCCGGTCGCTACTGCGTCCTGATGCCCAATACCGCGCGGGGCGGTGGCATCTCTCGCAAGATCACCAACGCCGTCGACCGCAAGAAGCTGAAAGAGATCGCTGCCGAGCTGGACGTGCCCAAGGGCGCGGGCCTGATCGTGCGCACCGCTGGTGCCAAGCGCACCAAGGCGGAGATCAAGCGGGACTATGAATACCTGCAGCGCATGTGGGAGCAGATCCGCGAGCTGACGTTGAAATCCATCGCGCCGGCCAAGATCTATGAAGAAGGCGACCTGATCAAACGCTCGATCCGCGATCTCTATAACCGCGAGATCGATGAGGTTCTGGTGGAAGGCGAACGCGGCTACCGTATCGCCAAGGACTTCATGAAAATGATCATGCCGTCCCACGCCAAGAATGTGAAAAACTACCAAGATCAGATGCCGCTGTTTGCGCGCTATCAGGTCGAAACCTACCTTGGCGGCATGTTCAACCCGACCGTGCAGCTGAAATCCGGCGGCTACATCGTGATCGGTGTGACCGAGGCGCTGGTGGCGATCGACGTGAACTCGGGCCGGGCCACAAAAGAGGCTTCGATCGAGGATACCGCGCTCAAGACCAACCTTGAGGCCGCCGAAGAGGTGGCACGTCAGCTGCGTCTGCGCGACCTTGCCGGTCTGATCGTCATCGACTTCATCGACATGGACGAGCGCAAGAACAACGCCGCCGTCGAAAAGCGTATGAAAGACAAGCTGAAGACCGACCGCGCCCGTATTCAGGTGGGTCGTATCTCGGGCTTTGGTCTGATGGAAATGTCGCGCCAGCGTCTGCGTCCCGGCATGATCGAGGCAACGACTGCGCCTTGCCCGCATTGCCATGGCACCGGTCTTATCCGCTCCGACGACTCCATGGCGCTGTCGATCCTGCGTCAGATCGAGGAAGAAGGCACCCGCCGTCGGTCCCGTGAAGTGCTGGTGAAATGCCCTGTGGACATCGCCAACTACCTGATGAACCAGAAGCGCGAGCATATCGCCCAGATCGAGGCCCGCTACGGTCTGTCGGTTCGGATCGAAGGGGACGTGACGCTGGTCAGCCCTGATTTCACGCTTGAGAAGTTCAAGACCGCCTCGCGCGCCATTCCGGTGGTGTCCAGCCCCGTCGTGTCAGTTGATGCGTCCATCATGGATCAGATCGACGCGATTGAAGAGCCGGAGGAAGAGGTCGAGGTTGCGCCTGCGCCGGTAGAGGCTGAGGTCGAATCCGAGGCTCGGTCCGAAGAGAGCGAAGGCGAAGCCAAACCCAAGCGGAAACGTCGGCGTCGTCGTCGGAAAAAATCCGGCAATGGTGAGAACGGTCATGAGAGCGGTGAGAACGGCTCTGCGAACGGTGACACGTCTGAGCCGGCGAAAGAGGCCAACACGCAGGACGAGGCCAACACGACTGCTGATCCTGCTGCCGATGGTGAGCCCGAGGCCGATGCGGAGCCGAAGAAAAAGCGGACCCGCACCCGGACACGCAGCCGCACGCGCAAGAAAGTGGAGGCCGAGGCGGATCAACCCGTAGCTGCTGATGCCCCTGCGACCGCTGAAGCTGATCGCGCAGAGGCACCCGCCGTCGCAACCGAGGTGACGCCGAGCGTTGCTGCCACGCCTGAAGTTGCAGCCGAGGTCGACGCACAGGATGCACCCGTTGCGGCAGCGCCCGCGACAGCACCTGAGCCAACACCCGCGCCAGAGCCGCAAAAAGCGCCCGAGCCAACCGCTTCGGAAGTACCGACGCAAGAGGCACCGGCGGAGCAGGCAACGGCACCCGAGGTCACGTCAGAGGCGCAGCCCGCCCCTGCGGCACCGCAAGCCGAGGACGCGCCGGTTGCTGCTGCACCGACCGTAGCCGAGACAAAGCCGGAGCCGGTCGCGGCGCAGCCAGAACCTGCACAGTCGCAAAAGCCCAAGCGTCGTGGCTGGTGGTCTGTCGGCAGCTGAGGCTGACACAACGACATTGAAAAAGGCGGCTCCAAGCAGGGCCGCCTTTTTTGCTTTCAGTTCACATTTCTGAGATTAGCGCGCGCCCTTGCGGATCAGATAGACCTGATGCGCGCCATCTTCTTCCATCCCGATAAAGCCATGTCCGGCCTCGGCACAGAAATGCGGCACGTCTATGATGGCTGCCGGATCATCGGCCAATACGCGCAGCACACCGCCGTCGGGCAGAAGTTCCAGCCGCTTGCGGGCCTTGAGGACGGGGAGGGGGCAGAGGAGGCCGATGGCGTCCAGCGTGGCGTCAAAATCTGTCATGTGGTCCGAAATAAGCCGCGTGTTACAGCCTGTCCACAAGGATGTGACATCCCGTGCAGGTGACGGCGTCAGAGGCTTCGACTAAGTAGGCGATATGTTTGGAATCGAGATCATCGACGCGAGCCTTCTGCCCGCCATGTTCGTTGCCCTTGTCGGGGGCATCATCAGCTTTCTGAGCCCGTGTGTGCTGCCGATCGTGCCGCCCTATCTGGCCTATATGAGCGGGGTGACCATTGGTGAGATCCAGGGCACTGCCGCCGCCCGGCGCAAGGCGATCCTGGCGGCGATGTTCTTTGTGATGGGGCTGTCGACGGTGTTCCTGCTGCTGGGCTTCACCGCCTCGGCCTTTGGAGCCTTTGTGCTGCAGAATCAGGAGCTGTTTGCCAAGGCTTCCGGCCTCGTGGTGATTGTCTTTGGTCTGCATTTCCTGTCGGTGTTCCGCATTCCGCTGCTGGACCGCGAGGCGCGGATGGAGACCGGAGATGCGGGTGGTTCCGTCCTTGGTGCCTATGTGCTTGGGCTTGCCTTTGCCTTCGGCTGGACGCCTTGCATTGGACCTCAGCTGGGCGCAATCCTGTCGCTAGCCGCCTCAGAGGCCTCTGTCAGCCGGGGCACCATCCTACTTGGCGTCTATGCGCTGGGGCTTGGTGTGCCTTTCCTGCTAGCGGCGATCTTCCTGACCCGCTCCATGGCGCTGATGAACCGGATCAAGCGGCACATGGGGCTGATCGAGAAGGTCATGGGTGGACTGTTGCTGATCGTCGGCATCATGCTGGTCACTGGCCTGTTCACCAGCTTCTCCTTCTGGCTGCTGGAAACCTTCCCGGCGCTGGCGACCCTCGGCTAACCGCTGGAAATCACACTCTTACGCTTGCCGCAAAGCTGCGCTAGGCTCTGATCAACATTGATCGGGGCCACATATCGGGCATGAGCAGCAACGCCACGACATCAACGGTGCGCAGCCGCCGGGTGTTCTATATTCCGGGCTACGACCCGTTCCACCCCCGCCGCTACCGCGAACTCTATCGCAGCGAGGGGGCGGAGCAGGCGCAGCTGTCGGGCTACGCGCTGACCCTCACTCCGAAGACCACCAAGGGCGCTTACGGCTGGCATGTCTCGGCGGAGATCGAAGGCGCGCAGGTGGAGACTGATGTGGAGGTGCTGGTCTGGTCCGATATCGTCAAGCACAGCATGAACAGCTCCATTGCCGCGACCTATCTGCAGCTTATGCGCACCGCTTGGACCTACATCGCCTCCGGCGCGCTGTGGCGGCTGATGCGGCTGCGCAAGGGGCCGGTGATTGCGGCGCTCTATCCGGTGGTGATCCTCTTGGTGCAGGCTTTGCTGGCAGCGCTTTTGGGATGGATTGTGGCCTGGGCTGTCGGCGCGTTGTCGGGGCATCTGCCGCTGCCTGCGCCGCTGATCTGGATCGCGCAGATGCTGGCCGGGGCAGGGGCGGCGGTGGCGCTTCTGCGCGGGTTCAAGGCCCGAGACAACAAGCTGTTTGTCTACTACCTGATGCATGACTACGCCTATTCGGCCGTCCTGCGCGGGCAGAACCCACCGGAGCTGGAGGCGCGTATGCAGGTGTTTCGGGCGGCCATTCGCGCCGCTCTGGAGGACAACAATGTCGATGAGGTGCTGGTGGTCGGTCATTCCTCCGGCGCCCATATCGGCGTGTCGGTGCTGGCGGATCTGCTGCACGAGGGCCTGCCCGCAGAGCGCCCCAGCCTCAGCTTTCTCAGCCTCGGGCAGGTGGTGCCGATGGTGTCCTTCCTGCCGCGCGCCACCCGCCTGCGCCGCGACCTGAGAGAGATGTCGGTGCAGGGGCAGATCCCGTGGTATGACGTCACCGCGCCGGGTGACGGCTGTGCCTTTGCGCTCTGTGATCCGGTTGGGGTCACCGGCGTTGCGCCAAAGGATCAGCGCTGGCCCATCGTGTTTTCCGCTGCCTTCACCCAGACCCTCAGCGCCGCGCGCTGGCAGGCGTTGAAGCGGCGTTATTTCCGGCTGCATTTCCAGTATCTCTGCGCCTTTGACCACCCGAAGGACTATGACTATTTCCGCATCACCGCCGGGCCGCAGACCCTCGGCGACAGGCTGCAGAACAGGGCGCATTCCCGCTCCCGGCTGGCGCGTCCGGTAAACCGCTTCCGCTCGATGGATCCGCGATGAATCTGCGCCCGCCCAAACCCCCGGCCCGGCCTGACAAGGTCTCGCTCTGGCGCTATCTGAAGCTGTTTCGCGCCGATATCCTCTCGGCCCAGCCGCAGCGGCTCTATCGGGCCTGGATGGCAGAGTTCCGCACGCCGTTTTTCCGCTCCTATCTGGTGAACCAGCCGGATCTTCTGGATGTCATCCTCAAAGAGCGCCCGGATGCGTTCCCCAAATCAAACCGGGTGGGCGAGGGGCTGCGGCCTCTTCTGGGCAATTCCGTCTTTCTGACCAATGGCGAGCCCTGGAAACGCCAGCGCCGCATCATTGACCCCGCCTTTGAAGGGGGGCGGCTGAAGGAGACATTTCCTGCCATGCTGGCCGCAGCCGAAGCCGGGGTGGCGCGGCTGGCGCCAAAGGCAGATGGCACCCCGCTGGAGATCGAGGCCGAGATCTCTCATATTGCGGCGGATGTGATTTTCCGCACCCTGTTCTCGATACCCATCGAACATCAGGTCGCGACGGAGGTCTTTGCCCGCTTTCGCGCCTATCAGCAGGCGCAGCCGATCCTGAACCTTGCGGCCTTTGTGCCGCTGCCGCGCTGGATTCCGCGCCCCTATCCCAAGGGCACTCGCGCCAATGCGGCCCATATCCGCCGCCTTATCGCCAGCCTGACCGAGGCCCGCATGTCGGAGATCGCCGCCGGCACCGCACCGCAGGATCTAGCCACCAAGATCATGACCACAGTTGATCCGAAGACAGGCGCAGGGTTCGATACCGAGGAGATGGTCGATCAGGTGGCGATCTTCTTTCTTGCGGGGCATGAGACCAGCGCCTCGGCGCTTGGCTGGGCGCTCTATCTGATGGCGCTTTATCCCGACTGGCAGGAGAAGGTCGCGGCGGAGGCAACAGAACATGGCACCGAGGAGTTCGCCGCCATCGCGCGTCTGCGGATCACCCGCGACGTGTTCCGCGAAACACTGCGGCTTTATCCGCCGGTTCCGATGATGGTGCGCGAAGCCACATGTCCCGAGCGCTTTCGTGATCGTGACATCCCCAAGGGCGCACAGATGGTGCTTAGCCCCTGGCATCTGCATCGCCATGAGCGGTTGTGGGACCGTCCGGACGACTTTGACCCCGCGCGCTGGCAGACAGAGGCTGGCAAGACCTGTGCCCGCAGCGCCTATATGCCGTTCTCTGCCGGGGCGCGGGTCTGTACCGGGGCCGGGTTTGCCATGGTTGAGGGCGTGTTGATCCTCGCCCACCTGCTGCGCCGCTATCGGGTCGAGCGGCTCGAAGGCCACGATCCGCAGCCGGTGGCGCATCTGACAGTAAGGTCGAAAAACGGGATCTGGCTGCGATTGACGGAGCGCTGATGTGGCTCAGCGCGCGGCTTCGGCCTTCAGCGCCTGCAACACATAGAGCCGGATCGCCGAGGCCAGTCCGCAATCGGTACCACGCTCTTCGTCGATCTCGGCTGCCAGTTCATTGATCGCACGGTCCTGATTGGCAGCGAGACGTCTAAACTCCGCCCAGAACGCATCTTCCAGCGACACCGAGGTCCGATGCCCGCGCAGGGTCAGAGAGCGTTTTTGCGGGCGCTCGCCAATCATCGGGGCGGGTTTTCTCTGCGTTGGCGACGCTTCATGGCGTGTCACTCGTCTCCATGGTCCAGTTTGTGCTGGTCAATGAGGGTTTTGTCGCGTGCCTCATCGGCCTTGTCGCGGGCCTTTTCGGTCTTGGTTCGACCATATTTGACAACGTTCTGATCCGCGCGGGCCTTTTTCTCGGCCCGCGCTTTTTGTTTCCGAAACCGGTTCAGATTGACCGGTTTTCCCATCACTTCGCTTTCGGGCCGATCATCTGCTCAGGGCGAACGACCTTCTCAAAGGTTTCTTCGTCCACAAAGCCAAGTGCGATTGCCTCTTCCTTCAGCGTGGTGCCGTTCTTATGCGCGGTCTTCGCCACCTTGGTGGCGTTGTCGTAACCGATGGTCGGCGCCAGTGCGGTCACCAGCATCAGGCTCTCCGTCATCAGTTTTTCGATGCGCGGCTCGTTGGCCTTGATGCCGTTCAGCATCCGCTCGGTGAAGCTGTCCGCGGCGTCACCCAAAAGCTGGATGGATTGCAACAGGTTATAGGACATCATCGGGTTGTAGACGTTGAGTTCAAAGTGACCCTGAGAGCCTGCAAATTTGATCGCGGCGTCATTGCCCATGACGTGTGCGGCCACCTGCGTCAGCGCCTCGGCTTGGGTCGGATTCACCTTGCCCGGCATGATCGAGGAGCCGGGCTCGTTTTCGGGCAGCACCAACTCGCCCAGACCAGAGCGCGGGCCGGAGCCCAGGAACCGGATGTCGTTGGCGATCTTGTAGCAGCTGCCAGCGATGGTCGCGAGCGCGCCGGAGAGGAACACCATGGCGTCATGGGCGGCCAGCGCCTCGAACTTGTTCGGCGCGGTCACGAAGGGCAGGCCGGTGATTTCGGCCATGTTTGCAGCGACTTCCTCGCCCCAGCCCTCAACCGTATTGAGGCCGGTGCCGACGGCGGTGCCGCCCTGCGCCAGCTCATAGATGCCGGGCATTGCCGCTTCGACCCGCGCCAGACCTTGACGGATCTGATGCGCGTAGCCGCCGAATTCCTGACCCAGTGTCAGCGGCGTGGCGTCCTGCGTATGGGTGCGGCCGATCTTGATGATGTCCTTGAACTCTTCCGCCTTGGCCTCCAGCCCTTCGGCCAGTTTGGTCAGGCCCGGCACCAGAACGTCGCGCACGGACATTGCGGTGGCGATATGCATTGCGGTGGGGAAGGTGTCGTTGGAGGACTGCCCCATGTTGCAGTGGTCGTTCGGGTGCACCGGATCCTTGGAGCCGACCACGCCGCCGAGGATTTCGATCGCGCGGTTTGCGATCACCTCGTTGGAGTTCATGTTGGACTGGGTGCCGGAACCGGTCTGCCAGACCACCAGCGGGAAGTTGTCATCGAACTTGCCTTCGATCACCTCACCGGCGGCCTGAATGACCGCATCGCCGATCTTGGCGTCGAGCTTGCCGGAGGCCTTGTTGGCCATGGCGCAGGCCTGCTTGATCACGCCCAGTGCGCGCACGATGGCGACGGGCTGTTTTTCCCACCCAATCGGGAAATTCATGATCGAACGCTGAGTCTGTGCCCCCCAATATTTATCGGAAGGGACCTCAAGCGGGCCAAAGCTGTCGGTTTCGGTGCGGGTGTTCGACATTGTGTCTGTCTCCGTCGCTGGTTCGGCCACCTGGATCGATAGGTGGTATACTGATGTATGCCGTTTACCCGTGCTTGCCGTCGGACGCAAATGTCTTGCGCGATCAGCGTGGATCGCTACGGGCCTCGGGCGATGGTATACTGCCCCAAATCCGCAAGTGCCATTGCCAGTTTGGGTTAGATGCATAGATTACACTGAAAGAGAGTCGCCAGACCGCCCCCTCAACAGGAGCTCGAACCCCAGATATGCGCAGGACTGTGATCAGCCAAACCCGGACCATGCCTGACATCAGACGTGTGACCCTATGGTGCCTCGTCGGGCTGAGCGCCCTTCTGCTTGCGATTCAGCCCGCGTTTGCCAGCGATACATTGCGCCGCTTCGTCGGAGAATACTCCGGCACCGCACAGGTCGAGCAGCTCGATGGCTCGGTTGAACAACGGGACATGAGTGTGGCCATTCGTGAAACCAGAAAGGGCTTCGAAGTGCAGTGGAGCACCGCGATCCAGCGGGCGAGTGGCGAAGAGAAGACCAAGACCTACAAGATCGAATTCCAGCCCACCGAGCGGAATGGAGTCTTTGCCGCAGCCATGAAGACCAACGTCTTTGGTCATACCGTCCAGATGAATGCGATGAAGGGCGAGCCCTTCGTCTGGGCGCGAGTGATCGACAAGACGCTGACGGTGTTCTCGCTCTATGTTGCTGAAAACGGGGATTATCTCATGCAGCAGTATGACCGGACCCTGGCCGACGGCGGATTGGAGCTGGACTTCTCACTCCACCGGAACGGGATGCCGTCGCGCAAAGTATCGAGCTTTCTCACCCGCGACTGAGCGGATACCGCGTGGGTGAAACGCACAGTGCTGCACATATAGAAAACGGCGCCGTGGAAAGATCCGCAGCGCCGCTTTTTTTAACTGTTTATCGTGCTTACTTGCGAAAGCTGTCGAGGGACACCACATCCGCATCCTTCTTGGCGTCGGATGTGTCGTCACTTTCCTCCTGCTCATCAGGCAGTTCGCCTGCGATCTCCAACGGGGGCAGATCCTCGTCGTCGTCCTCGCTGGTGCTTTCGAACCGCAAACCAAATTCGACAGACGGATCGACAAATGTCTTGATCGCGTCATAGGGAATATACAGTGGCTCCGGCGCGTCACCAAAGTTCAGCGTGATCGCAAACCCTTCGTCGGTCACGTCGAGATTGTCGAACCAGTGTTGCACAACCACGGTCATTTCACCCGGGTAGCGGTCAGACAGCCAGTCGGCAAGTTCCGCGTCCGGATGTGATGTGTCGAACGTGATGAAGAAGTGATGAGCCCCCGGCAAGCCATTCGCAGCAACATCGTCCAGGACATTGCGGATCAGGCCACGCATGGCACGATGCATCAGGTTTCCATAGTCGATCTGACGGGACATCGTCTCACCTTTTGTTATTGGCAGGTATGGCCACGGCAGCGCCGCCCCGGCATCACACCCGTTCCTCTCCAGTTTTGGACCTATTTTGAGGGCATTGCAAGCCAAGCTGGCAGTCTTTAGCCAAGCGTGAAGCCATCGGCAATCAGCCCGAGACATGCCATTGCCGCGAGCAACCACAAGATGCGTCCCCGCAGGGCGAAGGCAACCAAGGGCGCCAATACCGTCAGGGCCAGGGCCCGCACCTCTATGCTGTCGACAGCTGGAACGGCCAGCGAAAGCGGACCAAACTGGAGCTCTGTCTGACGACTGAACAGCAGATGCAGCAGGAACCATACCGAGAGGTTGAGCATCATCCCCGCAACAGCTGCGGTGATCGCCTGCAACGCTCCGCGCAGGCGCGGCTGGTGGGTCAAACGCTCCACGTAAGGAGCAGTGGCAAAAATCCACAGGAAACACGGCGCAAATGTCGCCCAGAGCGCCACAATACCGGCGGCCAGGCCCAGAACCGCGCCGCCTGTCTGGACGCCCGCGAGCATGGCGACAAATTGTGTCACCAGCACCAGCGGTCCGGGTGTGGTCTCTGCCAGCCCCAGCGCGTCGATCATCTGGCCGGTGCTGATCCAGCCATGGGTGCTGACCACGGTCTGTGTCATATAGGCCAGAACCGCATAGGCCCCGCCAAAGGTCACCACGGCCAGTTTCGCAAAGAACCAGCCGATCGTGGCCAGGAACTCGGCGCCGATCAGGCTCAGCCCCAATAGCGGCAGCAGCCACAGCGCGGTCCAGATGACGATGGTGCGCCAGTGATGTGCCGGAACGGCGCGTGCGGGCGACACGCTGTCCTCGGCTTCTGGAACCCGCGTCAAGCCGATCAGCGCGGCGCCGAACACAACCAGTGGAAACGGCAAGTTGAATGCAAAGATTGCAAGGAACCCGCCCAGCGCCAGCAGCCAGGCGCCTGTGGAGTGGAGCGCCTTGCGGGAAATTCGCCAGAGAGCCTGCATCACGATGACGACCACCGCCGCCTTGATCCCGAGAAACGCCGCCTGAACCGTCGGCAGCGTGCCGAAGGTCACGTAGAGCCAGACCAGTGCTGCAATGACGAACGCCCCGGGCAGCACAAACAGGCTGCCCGCCAGCAGGCCGCCGCGGATACCGCGCAATCGCCAGCCCGCATATGTGGCAAGCTGCATGGCTTCGGGGCCTGGCAGCAACATGCAAAAGGACAGGCCGCGGAGGAATTGCTCTTCACTCAGCCAACGGTGTCTGTCGACCAGTTCCCGGTGCATCAGCGCGATCTGCGCCGCTGGTCCCCCGAAGCTCAGGAGGCCGATCAGACCAAAACACTGAAACAGAACGCCCCATGAAGGCGCGAGATGCGAGGGAGGAGAAGTTTGCGTCATGACACCGCTCAGGTCATTTCGAGTCTCGCCCTTGTAGCAGAGCGGAGCACGCTCACCAGCGATATGGCAGCGGACGCACAACAAAAAGTATCAATGCGACAAGGATGTTCTCGCACGCAGGTATCAAAACGCAGACGAGGTCCGGATCACCGGAGCGGCCTCATTCGACCCAGGTCAGGCGCTCGCCGGTCATGCAGACGGGCAGGGAGTCCGTGGGCAGCTGGCCCAGCTGTTCGAACATCCGCAAGTAGTCGAAATCAGTGTAGAATTCGACAAAACGGCCGTTGCGCACCCGGACGGTCACATGCCCCGTAAAGTCAAGTTTCTGAGCATGACTGTGGCCTACGCCATTGACCCTGACCCGCACCATCGCGAGATCACCTTCGTCCATACTGTGAGTGATGGTGACATGTGCCTGATCCAGCAGCGCCTTCATCGCCGTCACCACTTCCTTGTAGTCCACGCCAGGCGAAACAACGGAATCCAAAGATCCGTTGAACACGACATCTGGGTCAAGAAGCTCGTCGATGACGGCGAGGTTATCCTTGTTCCAGACCTCTTCGAACCAGTGGTGCAGCAGCGCGCTGTTTTTCATTTTCGGTGCATTTCATAAACTGACAATTGCGGAAGGCGCCTCCTACAGGTCTGCGCCCGGAAAAGTCGAGAGCGAACTGTCGATATTCCGTAAGTATAGCGTGAAATCTCGATCATAGGACATAAAATTCCCGACCAAATTGTCGAGATTTGAAGCTATCCAACGTAAAATCAGATTTCGTATTCTCAATGTCAGAGGGTATAAAGTGCAGGTTTCTGTTGCCAGGTACCTGCGAACCCCGCCTTACGCTGCTAGGCACAAGGACTTAAGTTCGGTTCGACTCGAACTGCTTACGCAGCCAGAGCAACCGGAGCACGATTGTCGTTTGCAATTGTACTGTTTTCGCCGGTAACGGTGGCAGACAGCCGAGACAAAGCTAACCCCTTTAGACGTCCGTCGATCCTATTTCGGCCCCACAGTCCTGATCGCTATCCCCAAACGAAGGATGCAGCCAGTGGTAGGTTGGTGGAGCCGCCGGGTACCGCCCCCGGGTCCGATCCGTTTATTACGAGCGCGTTTATGTCCATAGTTCCCGAAGGAACAGAATGAATATAGGCGAGGTGGGGACGGAGTTAAAGGGGGAAATGACGCGCGATTGTGCGGTCTCTGTCCGGCGTGCTGTGCGAAAGATAAAGAGGTTCAGCGCTTTGTGGCGCGTCGTGCAAACACATCGGCGGCCAGTTTTCGGGTTTCTTCCTCAAGTGCTGTAAGCCCTGTTACGGCGTCTTCGCCCGCACCAGCCTCGATGGCATCGGCGATGCGGGCGTGCAGTGCCAGAATGGTGGCGCGGTCACGTGCGGTGAAGGTGATCATGTTCATCAAAGGCTGCATTGCCTCCACCGACCCGGCCAGCTGATAGGACAGCACCGGGTTATGGGCGCCGTCCACCAGAGCCCGGTGAAAGGCGACGTCGGAGGCGCAGAAGGCCTCATCGGTCAGGCCCGGCTGGCCTTGGCGAAAAATCTCGGCGCGCATGGTGGCCAGCTGGTCGGCACTGCGACGCGCAGCAGACAGCGGCGCGCAGGCGCGTTCCAGCGCGTAACGGGCCTCGCAGGCGGTATCAAAACTGACCGCGTTCATACTCAGCAGCAGCGTCGAGGTGGTGATCTGCTGGCTGTAGGCGTCCTCGAAACTGAGGCGGTTGACAAAGGCCCCACCGGTGGCGCCGCGCTGGGTGCGGATCAGGGACTGCGCCGCCAGCCGTTTCAACCCTTCGCGCACCGTGGCGCGGGAGACCTGGAACTGTTCCGCTAGCTCCGCCTCCGAAGGCAGGCGTTCATCCACGATTAGATCGCCGGAGATGATCGCATCCCGGATGGCGCCGGCGATCTGCGCAGAAAGATCCGCGGTGCTGTTGGGGTCGATCTTCATCGCGTTGTGCCCTCACGTCAGATGGGGTCGGTGGAAAAATCATTTGTCAGACATTTAAAAGTCTGACATTTGATTCACAAGGTAATTCGACTCGCATCGATAGGGGGAGGCCCGTGAAAACGCCATGCTGAAAGCGCGCCTGACACAAAGCATTCGCCAGATGACCGGCCTGCATTGGCTGATGTTGTTCGGCGGCATACTGCTGGCTTGGGGTGCGCTTTTCGCCATGTCGGTGCCCAGCGATCTGCGTGCGGCGGGCGCGATCTACGGCGCGGAGTTCTGGCTGCAGCTCTGCACCATGACGCCGGATGCGGCAGGCGCGGCAAAGATGGTGCTGATGTGGGTGCTCATGTCGGCCGCGATGATGGCCCCCACGGCGCTGCCGGCCTTTGCCACCTATGACGACCTCGGCCAAACGGCAGAGGGCACGCGTTTTGGCGATCTGGTCTTTGGCTATCTTGCTGTGTGGGTCGGCTTTTCGCTGCTGGCGGCGGGAATGCAGATGCTGCTGCTGCGGGCGGATCTGGTCAGCGTCTTTGGCGACAGCCGCTCTGGGATCCTGTCCGGTGGCCTGTTGCTGGTCGCAGGCGCCTATCAGTTCACGCAGCTGAAGGAGGCCTGCCTGTCCAAATGCCGCCGCCCGCTGGTGTTTTTCATGCAGCATTGGGAGGAGGGCCCCCTGCGCAACGGGCTGCGGCTTGGCGCGGTGTGTCTGGGCTGCTGCTGGGCGCTGATGCTGCTGGCGTTTGTCGGCGGGGTGATGAACCTCGCCTTCATGGGGCTGGCAACCCTGTTCATGGTTCTGGAAAAACTGCCCGAGATCGGACGCTGGCTGACCCGCCCAATGGGGGCGTTGCTGCTGCTGTCCGGCACTTGGGTCATCGTGACAACATTTTAGAGGGAGGAGACACATCATGGCGAGCGATCAGGTGATGACCGCAGAACAGGGCGCAGCCGCGCCGAAGAAGACAGGGCAAGAGATCCCACCCTGGGCGATCAAGGGCGAGTTGATTTTGAACTGCAACTGCACCGTCTTTTGCCCCTGCGTGGTGTCGCTGGGCAAACATGCCCCCACCGAGGGCTATTGCCAGGCCTGGGCCGGGGTGCGCATCGACGAGGGGCATTTTGGTGACACGGATCTGTCGGGTCTCAACGTCGGGCTGATCCTGGAGATCCCCGGCCTGATGGCGCGCGGCAACTGGAAGGCGGCGGCCTATATCGACGACCGCGCCAGCGAGGACGCCTATGACGGGTTGATCGATATTTTCTCCGGCAAGGCGCGGGGCACCACCGGCTTGTTCAAGGTGCTGGTGAGCGAATTCCTGGGCGCCGAACGCGCCCCCGTGACGTTTGAGACCGAGGGCAAGACCCGCCGGCTGATCGTGGGCAAGCAGATCCACGGCGAGGTGGTGCCGGTGGGCGGCGCCGACAGCGAGCAGGACATCGTGGTCACCAATACCGAATACTGGATGGGCCCCGACATCACCGTCGCCACCGCCACCAAGGGCCGGGTACGTGCCTTTGGTCGGGTCTGGGACTTTGACGGCCGCTCTGCGGAGATCTGCCAGATCGACTGGAAAGGTCCACGTTAAGGTGACACCGGGCGGCGGCCAGACTGGCGCGCCGCTCATCCCCACACTCGTGCCATGAAAGGGATCGCCATGGCCGTTATTCAACCCAATATCTCCCTGTCCCGACGCCTGCGCCGCACCCCGTTTTCCGACGGGGTCGAGGCGGCAGGTGTGAAAGGCTACACGGTCTACAATCACATGCTGCTGCCGACGGTGTTCGACAGCGTCGAGGCGGATTATCACCACCTCAAACGGCATGTGCAGGTCTGGGACGTATCCTGCGAACGTCAGGTGGAGCTGCGTGGCCCCGATGCGGGACGCCTGATGCAGATGCTCACCCCGCGCGATCTGCGCGGCATGATGCCCGGTCAGTGTTATTATGTGCCCATCGTGGATGAGACCGGCGGCATGTTGAATGACCCGGTCGCCGTCAAGCTGGCCGAGGACCGCTGGTGGATTTCCATTGCCGACAGTGATCTTCTCTATTGGGTCAAGGGCATCGCCAATGGCTGGCGGTTGGATGTGCTAGTGGATGAACCGGATGTTTCGCCGCTGGCGATACAGGGACCCAAGGCCGAGGATCTGATGGCCCGGGTCTTTGGCGAGACCGTGCGCGCAATCCGTTTCTTTCGCTTTGGTGTCTACCAGTTCGAGGGCCGCGACATGGTGGTGGCGCGCTCGGGCTATTCCAAGCAGGGCGGGTTCGAGATCTACGTGGAGGGCGGCGATATCGGGATGCCGCTTTGGTCCCGCCTGTTCGAGGCGGGCGCCGATCTGGAGGTGCGGGCGGGCTGCCCCAACCTGATCGAGCGGATCGAGAGCGGTCTGTTGAGCTATGGCAACGACATGACCGACGACAACACGCCGCATGAATGCGGGCTGGGCCGCTTCTGCAACACCCATACGGCGATCGGCTGTATCGGCCGTGACGCCCTGTTGCGGGTCGCCAAGGAAGGCCCGGTGCAGCAGATCCGTCCCATCGCCATCAGCGGCGAGGCGGTGCCGCCCTGTGACCGGTTCTGGCCGCTCTATGCCAATGGTCGCCGGGTGGGACGGGTGTCCTCGGCCACCTGGTCGCCGGATCACGCCACCAATGTCGCGATCGGCATGGTGAAGATGACCCATTGGGACGCGGGCTCTCGCGTCGAGGTCGAGACACCGGACGGCATGCGCGATGCGACCGTCCACGAGACATTCTGGAATTAACGGGAGAGATCAACATGTTCAAAGCACTGGTGATGACGAAAGACGCAGACAGCGGCAAGGCCTCTGCGGCCATTGAAGAGCTGAACGAGGATCAGTTGCCCGACGGTGAGGTCACTGTTGCGGTCGACTATTCCACCGTGAACTACAAGGACGGCCTCTGCCTCAGCGCCAAGGGCGGCGGCTTGGTGCGCAATTATCCCCATGTGCCGGGGATCGATTTTGCTGGCACCGTGAAGGCATCTTCGGATGATCGCTACAAGTCGGGCGACAAGGTGGTGCTGACCGGCTGGCGCGTGGGCGAGGCCCATTGGGGCGGCTATGCGCAAAAGGCGCGCGTGAAGGCTGACTGGTTGGTGCCGCTGCCCGACGGGCTGGATGCGCGTCAGGCCATGGCCGTGGGCACTGCTGGTTTCACCGCCATGCTCGCCGTGATGGCGCTGGAAGATCACGGGCTGACGCCGGGGCAGGGCCCGGTGCTGGTGACCGGGGCTGCCGGTGGCGTCGGCTCGGTTGCTACCGCGATCCTTGGCCATCTGGGCTATGAGGTTGCCGCCGTGACGGGCCGTCCGGAGACGGGCGACTACCTCAAGAGCCTCGGCGCCACCCAGATCGTACCGCGCAATGAGCTCAACGAGACCGTCAAACGCCCGCTTGAGAGCGAAAACTGGGCAGGCTGCGTCGATGCGGTTGGTGGTGACATGCTGGCGCGGGTGCTCGGGCAGATGAAATACGGCGCCTCGGTCGCCGCCGTCGGCCTTGCCGGGGGGGCGGCGCTGCCCGCCACGGTGATCCCCTTCCTGCTGCGTGGTGTGAACCTTCTGGGCATCGATTCCGTGATGCAGCCGTTCGAGAACCGTCAGCGCGCCTGGCAACGCATTGCAACCGACCTGCCTATGGACAAGCTGGAGGCCATGGTGCAGCCGGCAACATTGTCCGATCTGCCAAAACTGGGCGCGGATATCCTCGCCGGTCAGGTCAAGGGCCGCGTGGTTGTCGATGTGAACGGCTGACCCGCCCACAGGGACACGGATCTCACCTCGGCCCACGGGCCGGGGCGCGCGTTGCGTCGGGTTAAAGCGTCGCAATTCTTCGTTTCTAGGCTTGATCTTATGGCGTGAACTTGCACTCTCTGTCGCGAACATTCTGGAATAGAGACGAGAGACGCCATGGATATCGACTTTGTCCGAAATCAGTTTCCGGCCTTCGCGGAACCCTCGCTGCAGGGGCAGGCGTTTTTCGAGAACGCAGGCGGGTCCTACACCTGTCGTCAGGTCATCGACCGATTGATGCGCTTTTATACGCAGCACAAGGTTCAGCCCTACGCCCCCTACGCCGCATCCGAGGCGGCAGGGGCAGAGATGGATGAGGCGCGCAATCGGCTTGGCGCGCTGCTTGGCGTGCGTGCACAGGATGTGAGCTTTGGCCCCTCGACGACCCAGAACACCTATGTTCTGGCGCAGGCCTTTCGGCAGTTCCTGCAACCGGGCGAGAAGATCATCGTCACGAATCAGGATCACGAAGCAAATTCCGGCCCCTGGCGTCGATTGGCGGAGGCGGGGATCGAGGTCGTGGAGTGGCAGATCGACCCGGCCACCGGCCACCTTGATCCGAACGCGCTAGAGCCGCTGTTGGATGAAAGCGTGCGGCTGGTCTGTTTCCCGCATTGCTCCAACGTGGTGGGCGAGATCAACCCGGTGACCGAAATCACCGCATTGGCCCATGCCGCCGGCGCCTTTGTCTGCGTCGATGGCGTGTCCTACGCGCCGCATGGTTTGCCGAATTTGGGTGAGCTTGGTCCGGATATCTACCTGTTTTCCGCCTATAAGACCTATGGGCCGCATCAGGGTATTATGGTCATCAATCCAGCACTGGCCGAGATCCTGCCCAACCAGGGGCACTATTTTAACGGCGATGTTCCTTACAAACGTTTCACGCCTGCAGGTCCGGATCATGCGCAGGTCGCCGCCTGCGCCGGCATGGCGGACTACTTCGAGGCATTGGCAGATCACCATGGTGCATCCGACCTTCGGGGCGCGGCAGTGGGAACCTTCGTGCATGACCTGATGCGCGAGCGTGAGATTGCGTTGCTTCAGCCGTTGCTCGACGCGGTGAAGGGTCGCAATGACCTGCGCCTGCTTGGCCCCTCGGTTGCGCAAGATCGCGCTCCGACTGTCACATTGGCCCTGGGGCGCAGCGCTGAACCGGTGGCACGGCAGTTGTCCGAACATGGCATCATGGCCGGTGCGAGCGATTTCTACGCCGTGCGTGCCCTGTCTGCGATGGGGGTCGACCCCGCGCAGGGCGTGCTGCGGCTGAGTTTCACCCATTATACCAGCGAGTCGGAGGTGACAGGGCTGATCGAGGCCCTAGATCGCGTCCTGTAACGTTCGGACGATCAAGGGATATGACTGACCATGGCTGACACCCGACCGGTGATCTGGTGGATCCGGCGCGACCTGCGCCTGCGCGACAACCCGGCCCTGAGCGCCGCATTGGCGACGGGTGCGCCGATCATCCCGCTCTACATCCACGACCCGCAGGACGAAGGGTTGGGAGCAGCGCCCAAGTTCCGCCTTGGCCTTGGGCTGGAGCGGTTCGCCAAGGCGCTGGAAGGGCGCGGCAGTCGCCTGACCCTGCGCCGGGGCAAGGCGCTTGATGTGTTGCGCGACGTGATCGCAGAAAGCGGCGCCGGTCAGGTCGTCTGGTCCCGGCTTTATGATCCGGAGGCGATCAAACGCGATTCAGAGATCAAGGAGCAGCTCAAAGCCGCTGATATCACGGTGAAATCCACTGGCGGCCGTCTGATGTTCGAGCCTTGGACCGTGGCGACCAAAGAGGGCGGCATGTACAAGGTCTACACGCCGTTCTGGAAATCGGTGCGCGACCGCGGCGTTGATGATCTGATCGACGCGCCCGCACGCCTGGCCAAACCCGAGGAGTGGCCCAAAACCGACCGGCTGGCCGACTACTCCATGGGCGCCGCCATGCGCCGCGGAGCGGATGTCGTCGCGCCCTATTGCCGGGTGGGCGAAGACGCGGCGCTTGAACAGCTGGACGATTTCCTCGACGACCGCGTGGCGAGCTACAAGACGGACCGGGATTTCCCGGCGCGGGCGGCCACCTCAGAACTCTCGGAGAATCTGGCCTGGGGCGAGATCAGCCCCCACCGCATGTGGCACTTGGGCGCGCGCGCCATGGCGAATGGCAAACAGAGTGCGGAGCACTTCCTCAAGGAGGTGGTCTGGCGCGAGTTTGCCTATCATCTGATGTATCACTCTCCGCAGATCCTGACCCGCAACTGGCGCGAGGAATGGGACGGGTTTCCCTGGCAGGAGGATCCGGGCGAGGCCTTGTTGCGCTGGCAGCAGGGGCGGACCGGATATGATTTCGTCGATGCGGCGATGCGTGAACTCTATGTCACCGGCAAGATGCACAATCGCGCCCGGATGATCGTGGCGAGTTTCCTGACCAAGCATCTGATGATCCACTGGAAGCATGGCATGCAATGGTTCGAGGACTGTCTGGTTGACTGGGATCCAGCCTCAAATGCGATGGGGTGGCAATGGGTTGCGGGCTCTGGCCCCGATGCGGCCCCGTTCTTTCGCATTTTTAATCCCGATGGTCAGTTGGAGAAGTTCGACCCCAAGGGGCGCTATGTGCGCAACTGGATTGCGGAGGGGCAGTCTGATTGCCCGCGCACGGCGCTTGATTTTTACGACGCGATCCCGCGCAGTTGGGAGCTGGACCCCGACATGAAGCGCCCCGAGCCGGTGATCGACCTCAAGCGTGGGCGAGAGCGCGCGTTGGAGGCCTATAAGGACAGCCGAGACACAGGATGACCGTCGTCCGGACGATGTCTCCTAGATGAGGGATTGAGGCCACCCGTCCAGAGAAAACCCGTGTTGCCACTGGATTTGTGAAGACCCTGGGCCTACCGTGGGCCTCGATCAAGCAGCTTCGCAGGAACAAATACACGATGCCCACTGCAGCCCGCCTGGTGGCGGCATTTGCCCTTGCCGCCCTGGCTTTTGTCCTGTCGGGGCAAATCATGCCGCTGATGCCCGATGATACTGATTTTGGTTATTTCACGCATGTAAACATGGGCTTGGCGCTTGTTGTCGGCTGGCGCGTTATCGGCCCACGGGCGGGGCGTGGTCTGGTGCCCGGCATCAACAACGGTCTGACGGGCACCGCGGTTCTGGTGCTTCTGGCGCTGGTCCTGCAAGGCGCCGTAGAGATGTTCCGTCTTGCCAATCGGCATATCTACGACGGTCCGTTCGAGGCGTTGGCTGCGATTTTTACGATCGCGCTGGAGTATTTTTTCATCATGGCGGTCCCAAGCGTTGTGGTGACATTTGTGGTTGGTGGTGTGGTTGTTGGCCTCGCGACTGAAACGGCCAATAAACGCTGGAAATAATCGCTTTCGAGCAGGGGCATCCTGCGCGATAAATGTCTATGTTGCCGGAGCTGTTCGGCGGCCAGCGGTGCTTCGGTCGGGCGACATATGCAGTAAAGTCATCTCGTTCCAAGAATCGATGACGCGGGTGGACGACCGTACCTTTCAGGACAGGCCTTTGGTGACAGCGGCGCTCTGGCTGGCGCGTCACAGGGACCGTCTTCGCGCTGAATTCGGCTGACACCACGTGCCAGACCTGCGCTGAGCCTTGCGCGCCCTTGTGATCGTGCTTGGCCCCGGCTACATCAAAAGGGAACGAGCGAAAGGGACCTCCATGCGCATTGCACGCGATCTGGCCGATGCGGTCGGCCATACCCCTCTGATCCGTCTGAACAAAGTCAGCGAAGAGACCGGCTGCGAAATTCTTGGCAAGGCGGAGTTCTTGAACCCCGGCCAATCTGTCAAGGACCGCGCGGCGCTCTATATCATCAAGGATGCGATTGCCCGGGGCGATTTGAAGCCTGGAGGCACAATTGTCGAAGGCACCGCAGGCAACACCGGCATCGGTCTGGCGCTGGTTGGGGCCTCCATGGGCTTCAAGACGGTGATCGTGATCCCGGAAACCCAGTCCGAAGAAAAGAAGGACATGCTGCGTCTTGCCGGGGCGCAACTGGTCCAGGTGCCTGCCGCGCCCTATAAGAATCCGAACAACTATGTTCGCTATTCGGAGCGTCTTGCGGCCGAGCTTGCCAAAACCGAACCGAATGGCGCGATCTGGGCCAATCAGTTCGACAATGTGGCCAACCGTCAGGCCCATGTGGAAACCACCGGGCCGGAGATCTGGGAACAGACGGGCGGTAAGGTCGATGGCTTCATCTGCGCTGTTGGCTCTGGTGGCACCTTGGCCGGTATCGCCGAGGCGCTGCAACCCAAGGGGGTGAAGATCGGTCTTGCGGATCCAAACGGCGCCGCGCTTTATTCCTTCTACACCACCGGAGAGCTGGCGTCCGAAGGATCCTCCATCACCGAAGGGATCGGGCAGGGGCGGATCACCAAGAATCTGGAAGGTCTCAAGCCCGACTTCAACTATCAGATCCCCGACGCAGAGGCGCTGCCTTACGTTTTCGACCTGCTGCACGAAGAAGGACTGGTACTGGGCGGATCTTCGGGCATCAACATCGCCGGGGCCGTGCGTCTGGCCAAGGACATGGGGCCGGGCCATACCATCGTTACGGTGCTTTGCGATTACGGCACGCGCTACCAGTCGAAACTGTTCAACCCGGATTTCCTGAAGGAAAAGGGCCTGCCGGTTCCGGACTGGATGACACATAGCCCGGCCTCCATACCCGGCGTGTTCGAGGACAGCTGATCTCAATGACCGACTTGAAGAAACTCATCCAGGTCGGTCTGCTGTTGCTGACCTGCCTGCTGCTGCCGCTGGCGGCACTGTCGCAGACCGTTTCTGCGACCCAGACTGCAGAGAGTAGCGCGGGCCTTACGGAGGCCCGCGATCTTGCTCAGGATGCGGCCTCCGGCGCCCTGGGTGAGTATTACGAATCCTGGCAGCGCACTGCTGACCGGGCCGAACGCGTTCTTGACGCCAAGCGCGCCTCCAATGGCGCGCTGGAGGCGCTGCGGGTCGAACTGACGGGGTATCGTCAGCAGTTCTTGGATGCAGGCAACCAGAATGGGGACCGCCTCAAGACCCTGCGTGCCCAGATCGAAGCGCTGGGTCCAGTCCCGGAGGAGGGCAAGAGCGAGCCGGAGAACATTGCGAAGCTGCGTGAGGAACTGCAAAGTCAGCTCGCGACAGTGACAGCGCCGCAGGTGCTTGCGGATCTCGGCTACAGCCGTGCTCAGGGACTTATTACCGAGATTGACAAGCTGATCCGGGAGCGCGCGACACGCACGCTTCTGGAGCGGGTGCCGATGCCACTCAATCCAGAAAACTGGCCCGCCGCGGTTTTGGACGCGACCAAGGTTCTGGGCGCATTCTGGAATGAAACGGCGGACCTGATGGCTCAGGCCACCACCCGTGAAACCATCCGGTCGCGCCTGCCGGTGTTGCTGCTGCTGCTCGCAGGTTCCGTGTTGCTGCTGGGCCGGGGGCGCCACTGGGCCAAGAAAGCGGGTGCATATCTGCGAGAGTTGGGCTGGCGGGGCACCGGTGTGTGGCGCTTCATCGTATCGCTGTTGCAGGTCCTGCTGCCTTATTTGGGTACGGTGCTCCTGGTGCGGGCGATAGATATTTCAGGCGTTCTGGGCGTGCGCGGGACGTTGTTGTTGGACGATGCGCCGTTATGGTCGCTCATTCTGTTTGCCTCCCATTGGCTCGGCGAGCGGCTCTATGTCTATCAGCTCACCAACGAGCTGATCCCATTCGAACCGCGCGCTCAACGACAGGTCAGGGTGCTGCTGGTCTCGCTGGCGCTTGTGCTGGTTATGCAGCTGATACTGGGCCGCCTGGACACGATCGAGAATTTCGATGATGGCACCTATGCTGTCCTGAGCTGGCCTTTGATCCTGCTGGCCTCGCTGTTGCTGGTGCGGATGAATCGTATCCGTGTTCGTCAGCGTCGCGATGAGGACACTGAAATCGGCGAGGAAGATGACGAGGGCGCCATCGCCGTGGGCGCAAGCCGTGCGATGTCGCTGCTGCGCCGTCTGGTGTTTTGTCTCGCACTCATCGCGCCTGTGCTGGGGGCGATTGGCTATATCAATGCAGCGATTGCCATCATCTATCCTGTTATCCTGACACTCGCGCTGGTCACGACGCTCATGGTGTTGCAGCGGTTTCTGTCCGACATCTATGACTGGCTGACACGCAACAGCCAGGGGGCAGAGGACTCGCTTTTTTCGGTGATGACCGGCTTTGTTCTGGCGCTCCTGTCGCTGCCGTTCTTTGCCCTGATCTGGGGCGCGCGCACATCGGATCTGACAGAGCTCTGGTCGCGCTTCCTCGAAGGCTTCGACATCGGTGATACCAAGATCTCACCGACGATCTTCCTGACCTTCGTGGTGATCTTTGCCTGTGGCTATGTCCTGACGCGTCTGTTGCAAGGCAGCTTGCGGTCCTCGTTGCTGCCCAAGACCAAGATCGACCCCGGCGGGCAGAATGCGATCGTCTCTGGCGTTGGCTATATCGGCATTTTCCTCGCAGCATTGATTGCGGTGTCTACGGCTGGTCTTGATCTGTCGTCGCTGGCGATCGTCGCTGGTGCGCTGTCGGTCGGGATCGGCTTTGGCCTGCAGACCATCGTGTCGAACTTCGTCTCCGGGATTATTCTGTTGATCGAGCGTCCGGTCTCCAAAGGGGATTGGATCGAGGTTGGCGGGCTGATGGGCTACGTGCGCGACATCTCTGTGCGCTCGACCCGGATTGAGACCTTCGACCGCACCGATGTGATCGTGCCGAACTCCGACCTTATTTCCGGCACCGTCACCAATTACACTCGCGGCAATACCGTGGGCCGGGTGATCGTGCCGGTTGGCGTGGCCTATGGCACCGACCCGCGCAGAATCGAGCAAATTCTGATGGAGGTCGCCAAGTCCCATCCGATGGTGCTGATGAACCCGGCGCCTGCTGTGGTGTTCCAGGGCTTTGGTGCCGACAGCCTCGATTTCGAGATCCGCGCTATCCTGCGGGATGTGAATTGGGTGTTGTCGGTGAAATCGGACATGAACTACGAGATCGCCAAGCGTTTCGTCGAAGAGGGCATCGAAATTCCGTTCGCACAGCGTGATATCTGGATTCGCAACCCCGAGGCCCTGAAGGGCGAGGCAGGCCCGTCAGACACCGCGCCCGCAGAGCCAACCGGGGCGTCGCCAAGTCTGCCCTCACGCGAGAACACCCCGATAAAGCCGGATCTCGCGGATGTTTCGGTCGAGGATGGTGCAGAAGGCGATGCCGACCGCTGAGGCAGACCTGCCTCTTTCGGTCTAAACCACCCAGAACGCCGCTGCAGGAGCCTCCTGTGGCGGCGTTTCGTATTTGGCGCAGGGGCGGGCGCCATTGGCGGCTCTTGTCCTCTCCAAGGGCGTCGGCAAGCGCTTGATTCACTGCATGTTCACAGATGGTTAGAAGAAAACTGGGTGAGGGCAAAAAAACTGAACTTTTTGTCAGAAAGCCTATTGCAATCCCCTCCGTAATGCATCAAAAGTCGCCTCCACGGAGAGGTGGCCGAGTGGTCGAAGGCGCACGCCTGGAAAGTGTGTAGGCGGGAGACCGTCTCCAGGGTTCGAATCCCTGTCTCTCCGCCACTTGCCCCCGCGAAAGCGTTCTCCCGATCTGGCTGCGGCCGGATTTTCTCGTGTTTTCAAAGGGGTTTGTGGGACAGGCTGAACACCGCCGCAGCGTCTGTTGACCCTAAATCCGTGCTCTCTGGCCGATATTCTCCAGACCTCATGACTGCGCCGATTTGGTGAATTGTCTGCCAGCCCTTGTAATAATGTATTTTTCTGCGGCGCGACCTGAACACTTCGATCCCGGTCGCTCTCGGCGAGATGGAACAGAAATCGAACGTTCGCCGGTCCGTAGGTCTCGCGCCGTATGCCAGTTGCTGCGGTGCGGCACACGTCAAAATTCTGCAGGACGGGCGGACAGCCGCCATTCGCCGCATTCGCCGCCAAGGTCAGGTATGGGGTAAGCCGCTCTCCGCCGCGCTCTGCCACAGAGTTAGTTGAATAGACCTTGCGGCCTTTTGTTACGAGCCGTTCCCGGCTTTCAACAACGCGAACGCCTTAACCATCTGCGGCGGCGATGCCGAACCGCTTCCGGTAGGTGGCGGGCGCTGTGCCGACGAGCTTTTGGAAGATCTTCCGGAAGGCCGCAGGATCGGAGTAGCCGACATCCCAGGCGATGCGATCTACCGGGTCTAGCGTGCGCTCGAGGCTCTCGCGCGCCTTGGCGATGCGCACCTGCTGGATGTAGGCGTTGGGCCGGTGCCCGGTCGCGGCGGTGAACCGGCGCAGGAAGGTGCGTTCGGTCAGCCCGGCGACGGCGTGCAGGTCGGCCTGCTGCAGAGCCTCTGTGAAGTGCGCGTGGAAGTGGTGCTGCGCCCGGCGGATGGCCTCGTCGCCATGGTCGAAGCGCGGGATGAAGGCCGCGAAGGGCCGTTGGCTGGAGCGGGGCGGGTCGATCAGCAGGAAGCGCGCGGTGGCCAGCATAGTGGCGGGGCCGAGAAAGCGCTCGACGAGGGTAAGGCCGAGGTCGGTCCAGGCGAGTATGCCGCCCGCCGTCACGATGTCGCCGTCATCCAGCACCATCCGGTCGTCCGCAACGTCGATATCGGGAAACCGGCGGGCGAACTGCTCGGCGAAGGCCCAGTGGGTGGTGGCGCGCCGCCCGTTCATCAGCCCGGTTTCCGCCAGCACGAAGGCGCCCGCGCAGACTGAGCCCAGCACGGTGCCCTCGGCGTGCTGCCCGCGCAACCAGGCGGCGGCCACGGGGAACGGCTGCATGCGTTCGGGCATCACCAGGCTCGGCGGGGCGATGGCGTGGCTCAGTCTGTGCGGCAAGTCGGGGTGGCTGTCCCATGTGCAGGTCACCGCCTCATCGGACGCCTGCCAGTGCGAGACGCGAATGGCGCGCCGGTCGGCCCATTCACCGGCGATGCGGAAGAGATCGGTCATCCCGTAGATCGCCGAGAGCTGGCAGTCGGGGTAGATCAGCAGCCCGATCTCGGCCACGGGGGCGCCGTTCGGCTTTGATCGTGTCGTCATGCCTTCGGTCCCACTCGTAGCCCCAGATTATCCTGAGATCTGCAATTCCGCATCTCATTTTGTCCCGCTTATCGGAATGGCCCCGGGGCCGTAGCTTCGAGTCACAACGTAACCGGAGTGAAACCCATGCAATACTACCAAGTCTTCATCAGCGCCGAGCAGACCGCTCAGGCCTATCGCATCCTCGACGCGCTCATCGACAAGCAATTGGTCTTCGGCGGCCCCATTGTCGGCGGCCCGGCCAAGTTCCTGTGGAACTTCAAGGACAGCGACGTGCCCGAGAGCATGCGCAAGCCTAAGCTGCTCACGCTGGAGCAGGATTACAACTACATCATCAGCTACACCCGCGAGGATCTGAAGGAGGAGCTGATCGAAGTGGCCGAGGCCGCCTCGCTCGAGGAGGTCTGCATGATCTCCTTCCTGCCGATGGAAACCAATCGCTCCCTCCGCCTCCTGCTCGACGCCTCCTTTGAGGGCAAGGGCGAGCTGGCCGCGCCCGAGCCGGTGGATGCTCACCTTCGTGCCCAGCGAGCAGATCCCGTCGCGGACCAAGAGCTCCAACGGCGAGATCGGCACCCGCACCTGACAAGGCCCCCGGCGGAGCCCCCTCCGCCGGGCCGGCTCCCATCGGGCGGGGCGACCCCTGCCGGGAAACAGCGACTGCCCTCATTGTCAGTTTTGCCCCGAAGGTTGTCAGATTCGCCACGCCCGTTGATGCCGCGCCTTGTCTATCTCTGTCCACATCGAAACCGAAAGGACTGGCAATGACACCCGATCTCACATGGCGGGAAATTCTCAAGGGCGCAACGGCCGCGGCCGCGCTCCTCACCTTGCCGACCTCCATCCTGGCTCAATCAGAAGGACTGTTCACAATGGCTACGATCACCACCCGCGACGGCACCGAAATCTTCTACAAGGACTGGGGCCCGAAAGACGCCCAGCCCGTCGTCTTCCACCACGGCTGGCCGCTCTCCGGCGACGACTGGGACAACCAGATGCTGTTCTTCCTCGCCGAAGGCTACCGCGTCATCGCCCATGACCGCCGCGGCCACGGCCGCTCCGAGCAGGTCTCGGACGGGCACGACATGGACCACTACGCCGCCGACGTGGCCGATCTGGCAAAGGCGCTGGACCTGCGCGATGCCATCCACATCGGCCACTCCACCGGCGGCGGCGAGGTGGCGCGCTACGTTGCCAATGCCGAGCCGGGCCGGGTCGCCAAGGCCGCGCTGCTGGGCGCGGTGCCGCCGATCATGGTGGCCTCCGAGACCAATCCCGACGGCGTGCCGCTGGAGGTCTTCGACGGCTTCCGCGCCGCCCTGGCCGCCAACCGCGCCCAGTTCTTCCTCGACGTGCCCAGCGGCCCCTTCTACGGCTTCAACCGCGAGGGCGCGGAGGTCAGCCAGGGGCTGATCAACAACTGGTGGCGCCAGGGCATGACCGGCGGGGCCAAGGCCCAACACGACGGCATCAAGGCCTTTTCGGAGACCGACTTCACCGAGGATCTGAAGGCCATCACCCAGCCGGTGCTGGTGCTGCACGGCGAGGATGACCAGGTCGTGCCGATCGACAACTCGGCGCACAAGGCCATCAAGCTGCTGCAGAACGGCACGCTGAAGACATACCCGGGCCTGTCGCACGGCTTCTTCGCCACGCACCCCGATCTGATCAACGCCGATCTGCTGGCCTTCGCCCGCAGCTGACGCCGCGACGGGCCGCGCCCGCCCCCCGGCGCGGCCCGACATGACCCGAGACGACCTGACACAGCCCAACCCAACCTTCATACCGAAAGGACCGATCCAATAACCAAGTTCCAGAACCTTATCGCTGCCGCCGCCGCGGCAGCCGCCGTGGGCACCATCGGCACCACCGATGCCTCCGCCCAGACCCGCATCCCCGACGACCAGGCCATCCGCAACGTCGTGCTGGTGCACGGGGCCTTCGCCGATGCCTCCGGCTGGCGCGGGGTCTACGACGACCTCACCGCCCGCGGCTACAGCGTGACCATGGTGCAGAACCCGCTCACCTCGCTGGCCGATGACGTGGCCGCCACCAACCGCGCGCTGAACCGCCAGGACGGCCCGGCGATCCTCGTCGGCCACTCGTGGGGCGGCACGGTCATCACCGAGGCCGGCCTCCACCCCAATGTGGCCGGGCTGGTCTATGTCTCCGCGCTCTCGCCGGACGCGGGAGAGACCACCGCGCAGCAGTACGACGGCTTCACCTCGCCGCCCGAGTTCGTGCTCGACATCGGTGAGGACGGCTACGGCTACGTCGCGCCCGACAGCTTCCAGGCCGGCTTCGCCCATGACGTGAGCGACGCGGACGCCGCCTTCATGCGCGACGCCCAGGTGCCGATCAACATGGAGGTCTTCGGGACCATGCTGGAAAACGCCGCTTGGCGGACCAAGCCGAGCTGGGCGGTGATCGCCACCGAGGACAAGGCCTTCGCGCAGGAGATGCTGCACCACATGGCCGACCGCATCGGGGCGAAGGTCACCGAAGTCTCGGCCAGCCACGCCGTCTTCATGACCCAGCCGACGGTCGTGGCGGACACCATAGACGAGGCCGCACGCGAAGCTGTGGTGGAGGCCGAGTGAACTCGACTGTGACGTGTGCGAGGCGATCTGACTAACGACGATACCTCAGAGGCGGACAGGCCATGGTCTGTCCGTCCATCAGACGCCACGCCGAGTTCCAACCGCGGCTCTGTGCGCAATGGATGACGTGCGCTCAGAGACCGATACCCTCAAACATCTGAAGAGAGTTTCCAAAATGGATTATGAAAACGCGAACTCGCGGCATGATCTTGCTGTCGAAGAAAACCAGGCATCGTTGCGCCGCGCGCTTCGCACTGATTACGATTTCATTGTGTGCGGCGCCGGCTCCAGTGGTTCTGTGCTGGCGGCCAGGTTGGCAGCGGATACGAACGTGAGTGTCCTTCTCCTCGAAGCCGGTGGGGACGACGTCGCCGACTCCGTCCGTGACCCGGCGCAGTGGCCCCTGAACCTGGGGAGCGAGCGCGACTGGGGCTTTCTCGGTGAGCCGGCCGAAACACTAGGTGGCCGTCGCCTTCCACTCAGCATGGGCAAGGGGCTCGGCGGCGGCTCCAGCATCAACGTCATGGTTTGGGCTCGTGGACACAAGGAGGACTGGGATCACTTCGCTGCGGAGACCGACGACAAAGAGTGGGGCTACGAGTCTATTCTGGGTTATTACCGCCGCATCGAGGATTGGCAGGGTAATCCCGACGCACAAAGACGTGGCACTGGTGGCCCGGTGTACGTGGCGCAGCCAACCTCGCCCCAGCCGGCGGCTCATGCCATGATCGAAACGGCGCGACAGATGGGCATTCCGATTTTCGACTCCCCGAACGGAGAGATGATGGAGCGTCCCGGTGGAGCAGCCATTGCCGACCTGCGTATCCGCGACGGCAAGCGTGAATCCGTCTTCCGGTCATACACTTACCACGTGATGCATCAGCCCAATCTGACGGTTCTGACCGGAGCGCTTGTTTCGCGCATATTGCTGGCCGGCAAGACAGCGGTCGGCGTTGAGGTCGTGATGGACGGAAAGGCTCGCGAATTCCGGGCACGATGCGAAACCGTTCTTTCCCTCGGTGCGGTCCAGACGCCCAAAATTCTGATGCAATCCGGGATCGGCGCCGAGACCGAGCTGAAGCCGCACGGCATCAAGGTCATCGAAAACCTTGAGGGTGTAGGGCGCAACCATCAGGATCACCTCGCCTTCGGGTGCACCTGGGCCTATCACAAGCCGGAAGCCGTAGGCGGTGGCGGTTGCGAGGCAAAGCTTTATTGGCACAGCGACTCGAGACTGCGACAGCCCGACATCCTGCAATGCCAGCTCGAGTTCCCTGTGCCCGCGCCGGAGGAAGCCGGGATCGAAACGCCCGAGCACGGTTGGACGATGTTTGCCGGGCTCGCGCAGCCCAAGAGCCGCGGACGCCTCAGGCTCTCCGGTCCGCGTGTCGATGATGCCATCCTGATAGAACCCAATTCCTTGAGCGAACCCGAGGATCTGGCAGCAGCCTTCACTGCGGTCGAGCTCTGCCGGGAGATCGGCAATCACGCTGCCTTCGATCAATTGGTCAAAGCGGAGTCGGCCCCCGGGTCTCGTGACCGCAAGGCCATGGCCGAGTTCATCCGCAACTCGGCGGTGACCTACTGGCACCAGTCTTGCACCGCAAAGATGGGGCGAGACAGCATGTCGGTCGTCGATCATCAGCTCAAGGTCTACGGGATTGACAACCTGCGTATCGCGGACGCCTCCATTATGCCGCGCATTACGGTCGGCAACGCCATGGCGCCGTGCGTCGTCATCGGTGAGCGCGCGGGCGACCTGATTGGCAGGGAGCACGGATTGTCGACCACTTCTTCAGCGGCGCGGGAAGCCGTGGGGCCTGCCAGCTGAGACTCCGCCCAAGAACTGCCATCAACCAGATCGCTCGTGACAGCATTCAGCCTGCGTCACGGACGAGCAATCACACCGAGGAGCACATCATGAACATCCTGTACAAGACCTACGCCAAGGCAAGCGGAAGCGGCCGCGACGGCACCGCAACCATCGAGGACGGGCCCCTGACCTTGTCGCTGTCGACGCCCAAGGCCCTGGGCGGCCCGGGTGGCGAGGGCACCAACCCCGAGCAACTCTTCGCCAGCGGCTATGCGGCCTGCTTCCTCAGCGCGCTGCGCTTCATTGCCGGACGTCAGAAGCATAAGCTGCCCGAGGACACGAGCGTGACCGTCACCGTGGGCATCGGCCCCCGGGATGACGGGGCAGGCTTTGCCCTGGACATTGCGCTGGCCGCGAGCCTGCCCGGCCTCGATGGGAAGATCGCCTCGAAACTGGTGGAAGAGGCCCATGCCACATGCCCCTATTCGTACCTGACGCGTGAGGGTGCGCAGGTGCGGCTGAGTGTTGCCTGAGCCGCCTTCGCGGATCTCTTTGCAAGGGCACCGTGGGCTGGTCCGCTCCCGGTGCCTTTTTCATGACCCATATGCTCAACGCCCGCGGACCGAGCGGGCCAGCTCGCGGGCGAGGTCCACGAAGACCTTGAACGCCGCTGGCGGGTTTCGGCGGCTTGGGTAGTAGAGGCAGAGCGGGGACAGAGGCGGCGTCCACTCGTCCAGCACCCGCACCAGTCGCCCCGCGGCGATATCGGCCTGAACATCGGATTCCATGAAATAGCCGATCCCGACCGAGTCGAGCACCGCGATGCGCGCGAGGCTGGCCTCGTCGAGCGTGATCGGGCCATCGACATCCACCTGCACCGGCTCGCCTTCGGATTCGAACTGCCAGCGGAACATGCCGCCGTTGGGGAGCCGCGTGCGGATGCAGGCATGGGACAGCAGGTCGGCGGGAACGCGAGGCGGCTCGCGGCTGGCGAAATAGACCGGGCTTCCGACCACTGCGTAGCGGCGCGCGGGGCCGATCGGAATCGCGATCATGTCGCTTGGCACGAGCGGTTGGCTGCGGACCCCGAAATCGAAGCCGTCGGCGACAATATCCACGAGGTTGCCCTCGGTGACGACGTCCACGCGAACTTCGGGAAACCGGCGGAGGAACTCGAGGACCAGCGGCGCCAGGATCTCGCGCCCTGCGGTGGCGAAGGTGTTGATGCGCAGCGTGCCCGAGGGCGTTTCTTGCTGCGCGCGCACCGCATCGAGCGCCTGATGAATGTCACGGAGCGCGGGGCTGACCTGGTCAACGAACCTCCGACCGGCGCCGGTCAGCGATACGCTGCGTGTGGTGCGGTTGAAAAGGCGTACGCCGAGCTGCTCTTCCAGATTGGCGATGGCGTTGCTCAACGCACTCGTCGACATACCCATATCGAGTGCGGCGGCCCTGAAGGAGCCCCTACGGCTGATCGCCAGAACGGCATCGAAATCGGTCAGTTTGTAGATGGCCATTATCCTGAAATCCGAAATTCCGCATCTCATTTTGTCCAGGTTATCGGCATAACGTCAATGCCCTAGATTTGGCTCCATCAGCAACGGAATTGAGAAGAACAGGAGAAAGACCATGAGTATCGATCTTCCCGAAGTCATCGACGCCTATTTCAAGGCCGACAAGAAGGGCAATGCCCAGGCGATCTCTGAGTGCTTCACGCCGGACGCCGTGGTTGTCGACGAGGGCAATACCTATACCGGGCGCGACGCGATCCGGCAGTGGATGGCGAATGCCTCGACCAAGTACACCTACACGGTCGAACCCTTCGCGCTGGCGGAAGAGGGCGGGCGGTCCGTCGTCACCAGCCACCTCGTCGGCAACTTCCCCGGGAGTCCCGTGGACCTGCGCTATTTCTTCGCCCTGGAGGACGGGATGATCGCCGAACTGGAGATCGTGCCATGAACGCCTTCGTGACGCTTGAAGGCAAGCGCGCGCTCATCACCTCCGGCACACGCGGTGCCGGAGCCGCCACGGTGCGGCTCTTCGAGGACTTGGGCGCGCGGGTGCTGACGACGGCGCGGACACGGCCGCCGGAGATGCCGGAGGCGCAGTTCGTCGCAGCCGATCTCACCCGTCCCGACGGATGCGCTACAGTGGCCGAAGCGGTGCGCGACAGGCTCGGTGGCGTGGACGTGGTGGTGCACATGCTGGGCGGCTCCTTCGCCCCTGCGGGCGGTTACCGTGCGTTGGATGACGCGGAATGGCAGAGGGAGATCGACCTGAACCTGATGCCGGCAGTGCGGCTCGACCGCGCGCTACTGCCCGGCATGGAGGCACAGGGCTCGGGCGTAGTGATTCACGTCACGTCGATCCAGAGCCAGTTGCCATTGCCCGAGGCGACCACGGCCTATGCCGCAGCGAAGGCCGCGCTCTCGATCTACAGCAAGAGCCTCTCGAAGCAGGTCTCGCCTACGGGCGTGCGTGTGGCGCGGGTGTCGCCGGGTTGGATCGAGACCGAGTCCTCCGTGGAGCTGGCGAAGCGGCTTGCGGCGGAGCACGAGGTGGATGTCGAGCGAGGCAAGCAGATGATCATGGACTCGCTCGGCGGCGTGCCGATCGGGCGGCCGTCGAAGCCGGAGGAGATCGCGAACCTGATCGCCTTCATCGCTTCGGACCGCGCGGGCACCATCACCGGCACGGAATACGTGATTGACGGCGGAACCGTGCCAACGGCCTGAAATCCTCAGGGGACTGAGCAGCGATGGGTGAAACCAATAGTTATAGCTTTGCGGCCTGCCCACCGCGCTCAAAGCGGGGTTTGCGGAAACCGGTGATATCGGAATACTTTTCGGTGACGATACTCCAAGTTCGATGGATCGATTTCTGCAAAGCCAGGTGACTCGCCTGTTGAAGCGCACACCCGGAACGATGAAACCCGGTGTTTTACGAATGGGATGATCTGTTCAGAGAATCGTCGCAGACTGGAGAAGGTTGGATATGAGGCCCATCCCCTCCGCCATTACCCCCATTGCTAACCAGTGACACCACCCTGATGGGCACGGATTTTTGCGTGTTGTCGTAGGGGGGGGCGGAAACCGACCGAACCTCATAGACGCGCCGCTTGGCCGAAGCTGGGTTCAAAATGGCCCCCAGACTCAGTTCGAGCGAACCTCGTCCGTTCCGGTTCGGTACCGTTTTCCGTTATGTTTCAATAGTCTGCCTGCGACCTCCGCCAAAACCCAAAAGCGCGTTGCGAACGATATCCATGCCAACGGAGATCGAACACGCGGTAGGCGCATTGCTCAGGATCGCCGCGAAAACCCGGGCGGCGTTTGGGGTGCCTTTCAATGGAGCGGTTAGATCTGATCTGGACCCTTAGCTCGGCAAAGTGGCTTTGCGACGACGCCGAATTGCGGGCGCTTTTCGTATCAGAGGATATGGAACACGCGGAGGAATACGCGGCCCGCTACATGGATGATAATCTCAGGTGTCTGGATCAGCTGAACCCAGATGCGATATCGCGCTTGGTTGCCGCTGGCGAAAACGATTGGACGAACGCAGTGGCCAAACGCCGAGAAGCGGCTGGGCTCGCCGACACTATCGCAAATGGTTTTGCAAAGGCGGTTGAGAACCTCAGTCAGCAGCAGTCACTGCCTCATTCGCTCATAGAGGACGGGACCAGCGGTCGCATGTTTGTTCAAACGGCTTCAAAAGAAACACAAAGCAAGTTTCTCGTTGTCATGCCTAAATAGTAGCCTGGTCGCCCAGCCCCTTTCCCAAAGGCGATTAAGTAGAACAAGTGATGGCCGCCAATTGCATCGACTGATCCTCTGCGGGGTTTAGCATAGACACTGTGCGCCCGCCGAAAAGCGGTTATCCGGCAAGTGATACTTAGACGGCAGCAATGGGCCGATGTATCTTGCATCGGGAAGGCAGTTGCCTAATTCGCAAGGTCGATGCTCTTGACTTGGGGAAAGCAGAGGCTTTCATACCAAGCATGAATGACCTCTCAACACATTCGCTGGATGACCTCACAATTGACGAGTCCGCGCGGCCCAAAGCGCCGAAGGTTCCGGCAGCGACAGACATGCACCGCCGCCAAGGTCGACAGCTGGCGGCCATCCACCGTCACTATCTGATGGAGATGGCCCAAATTGGAGCGGTGTTGGCGCGTATTGAAGCGGGAGACGCTCCGCCCGAGAATCTGAGGCAGATCGTACTTTCACTCGACATGGCGGAGAATTTACGGGCCTTCGGAAACCTTTGCGGACGCGAGTGCCAGGTGCTCAAGTTCCACCACGACATTGAAGGTTCCGATATGTTCCCTCGGATCGAGGCGGCTGGTGGAGGGATGTTTCGAGAGGTCGTCGCCAAGCTGCTGTCAGAGCATGAGGTGGTCCACGAGTTGATCATCCGCCTCGGTCGCGCTGCGGACGCGCTAATGGAAGATCCGAAAGAGGCGAACTTCGTTCATGCCGCCACCACGTACCGAAAACTTGAGGAGGTCATACGCTCCCATTTTGGCTATGAGGAGACGGAATTGGCTGAGGCCATCGGATATTACCTCGGGTCGATTTGAATCCGGATCCGGAACAGCTGTGCATCGTCTGAAGTAGATGCAGTTTCGGAGCGCGTTCATCCGCGCTGCCGCCGCTCAACGGTCAGAAATGCTTCATGCAATATATATGGTAGCAATGACGGGCCGCACCGCAGCGCTGGGTGCCAGCGATGAAAGGCATCAACGGGACGCTCAGGTTTCGAAGGGCGAACACGGTTCGCAACTTTGCAGCAGCAGCTTGCTGCGCTTCTCGGACCTTTGATCACGAAGCAGAAGCTAACAATGCAGGCCAGTGAGGTGGCCGGGATCAAGTCTCGGCAAGATAACTCAGTCTTGCTGAGGAGCTTTCTGCGGTTCAGGCCCTTCGCAGTCACTCGCCTAGGTGACCGGCGCTGCAGTGCAGCTTCGCCAAACCGGCAATTCGTCCAAGGCGCAGCATTTTCGAAAGGTAAAAGGTTGGCGGTGAAGGACTTTGCTGCTGGTCGCCGCGGTGTCGCCAATGCCCGGTTTTAGGAAATCAGCGTTTCAACATGCTCGTTGGCGCAGTTGTCAGGCAGGTTGTGTGTGTGAAGAATTTGGGCTTAATTGATCAGCGAAATATTTTTGGGAGGAAATCAGATGAAAACGATACTGAAAACAGCGGTTGCGGCAATCGTTCTTACATCTGCCGCCATCACTACCGCGTCGGCCGAGACCCGCGTGACCTACAAGTCGGCGAAAACCGGCTCGTCCTATTACCAGATGGGCGTCGAACTGGCCGAAGCCATGAAGGCTGCTGGCGACATCTCTGTAACCATTGAGGAAAGCCAGGGTTCTGTCCAGAACGTGATGGAGGTGCGCGCACGCGGCGGTGACTATGTCTTTACCACCCCGCCCGCGCTCGTCGGCCTTGCCCAAGGTGGCAAGGCGATGTTCGAGGGCAAGGGCGATCCCGCCTTCGAAGACATTCGCGCACTTTTCCCGATCCCGTCGCTGACCATGCATTTCGTTATGTCTGCCGGGAGCGGTGTGACCGACATTGCTGATCTGGACGGTCAGACGATCCTGCTTGGCAAAGGCTCCTTCGGAGCCAGAGAGGGGGAGAAATATCTCGGGCTCTTCGGCGTGGCCGATAGTGTCGAGATCGCGGACGTCGAGCTTTCCAACGCGGTTTCCGCGCTGAAGAACGGCCAGATCGACGGCTTTGTAACCGCAGGGTCCTATCCTGCACCCAATGTGATCGAGGCAGCCGCCTCCAGCTCAGTTACGGTGCTGTCCATGACCGACGCGCAAATCGCCGAGACCAAGCGCACCAAGCTGACTATCCCTGCCGGTACCTACGCGGGTCAAGAGGCTGATATCAATACGACGTCGCTCCCCGTTGTGGCCTTCACGACGACGAAGATGGACGACGACACCGCTTACGCGCTGACCAAGACCTACTGGGAGAACAAGGCAAAGCTCGGCGAAACATCGCGTTGGTGGAACGGTGTGAATCCAGCCATGCTGAGCAACATCACCAGCAAGATCCATCCCGGTGCCGTGCGCTATTACCAGGAAGCAGGTATCGACCTAAGCGACGCGCATATGTAATGCGCGGGCGTCTTTTGCAGGTCGGGCATCGCGCCCGACCTGTGTTCCTTTAATCTAAGAGACCGTTGATGCCTAATATTTCCAATGGCCGGATTGGTGCGGCCCTTTGGCTGGTCCTGGCGGCTGCTCTGGTGACCTATCATCTTGCACTGATCTTCTCGGGTCTCGTGCCCAACCTGGTCAGCCGCCCGCTGCATATGGCATTCATCCTGCCCTTCGTGTTTATGCTGGGAAATAAGGGTCGTTGGGCCACAATCAGCGGCACGGTGCTGGCCGCTATGGGCATGGCCGCAGCGATATGGATCGCGATCAACCATGATCGGCTGGGAGATCAATACGGTTTTCTCGAAAGCAATACGCAAATCGCAATCGCAGTCACGCTGCTGGTGGTAACACTGGAAGCGGCCCGCCGTGCGATCGGCTGGCCGTTGCCGCTGGTTGCCGCAGCAGCGTTGCTCTACGGTCTTTTCGGTCAACACATCCCGGGTCAGTTCGGCCATTCTGGCACACCGATCGCAAGCTTCCTTGGCACAATGACGATTGCAGAGGGGGGCATCTTTGGGTCGCTCACCGGTGTCTCGGTTGGCGTTGTGGCAATCTTCGTGATCTTTGGCGCGGTTCTTAATGCGGGCGAGGCAGGCCAAGGTTTCATGAACGTGGCCGGCGCGGCAGCCGGGCGTCTGAAGGGAGGAGGGGCGAAGGTCTCCGTGATCTCCTCGGCCCTCTTCGGGTCGATCTCGGGTTCGGCTTCGGCCAATGTCGCCTCTACTGGGGCGATCACCCTGCCTGCGATGACCAAACTCGGCTACCCCAAGCGCCTTGCCGCCGCGGTCGAGGCAGTTGCCTCCTCTGGTGGACAAGTTATGCCGCCTCTGATGGGCGCGGGTGCCTTTGTGATGGTCGAACTGACGGGTGTGCCCTATACGTCGATCATGGCGGCGGCAGTCCTACCCGCGGTGCTTTACTTTTTCGCCGTCTGGGTGGGTATAAACGCCTACGCCACGCGCTTCGACCTCAAGGGGGTGGACGAGGCAGACCAACCAACGGGGCGCGACGTCGTCATCACCTCGCTGTTTTTCCTTGTGCCGTTCTCGGTCCTGCTTTGGGCCATGTTCGGGGCTGGATTCACGCCGCAATATGCTGCAGCACTTGCAATCGTGGCCGGGGCGTCGCTGCTCTTCTTCAATGCAGACTTCGATTTTCGCCCCGCTCAGATTGCCGAGAGGTTTCAGAGCGCGGTGATGAGTGCCGCCAGACAAGTATCAATGATTGCAGCCATAATTCTGTGCGCTTCGATCATCATCGGTGTGCTTGCGATCACGGGCCTTGGCGTCAAGATCACCTCCCTTATCCTCGAAGGATCGGGTGGCCTGCTTTGGCCGTCACTGCTTCTGACAGCGCTCGCATGCCTTCTGCTTGGGATGGAGGTGCCAACGACCGCAGCCTACGTCATTTGCGTTTCTGTTGCGGGTCCAGCACTGATCCAACTGGGGCTGGAACCCTTGCAGGCACATCTATTCGTCTTCTGGTTCGCTTTGCTATCGACGATAACGCCACCCGTCTGCGGTGCGGTATTTATCGCTGCTGGCATGATCGGGGAGAATTGGTTGAAAGTCGCCCTGACTGCCATGGCTCTTGGCGTCGGGCTCTATCTCATACCTCTGGGTATGATCGCTAACCCTGATATAATCCGACTGGCTCAAAATCCTGTTCTCGCGATCATAGCAATGCTGCGGCTCGCTTTCGGGTTGGCCCTCGTATCCTACGGTCTGATTAGTGCACGTAAGATTTTCAAGACAGCGGTGCTCGTCGGTGCCGGGTTGGCGGTTATCTTCTCTGGTATCTATATCTGAAGTCATTGCCTTGGTGCAGCTTCACGCTTACGTGGTTCCGGTTCAGTCAAAGCTGAAACGGCAAGTAGGCAATTTCTTGAAAGCTGTCGTTTGATCGAGCCGCAGCAGCCGTAGTTCTGGGCTCGAAGCGGTCCTTGGCGCCATGGCGGTCGGTTGTGACGCGCTTCTTGCGGTGATGGGAATGCATGCCCCCACACATATGGCTTACGCCCAGTGATCGGGCACTGGCATCATGAAACTTAAAGCAAGCTCCTGCCTCTGAGCCAAGTCCATCGCGTCGCCATAATCCGGAGAGCCGCGGATCACCTTGACGCTATGCCCCATCATTTCTCTGCCGACGTCCATTCGCTTAGTCACATCCAATATCCGACTTTCCCAGGTGTGGCGCACACCACCGATCATGTGCTGAACAGAGGACAGCAGGTCATTGCTTCGCAGGTAAGTGGTCATGGTGCCTGAATAGTTGTTTTTGCCTCGATGTCGCGGAAATTCATCCGCATGGCGCTTGGCAGCTGCAAGTGTGACACCAACCAGAGGAACCACGCACACGGATGCGCTGTTCTTGATCTCTCTGCGGGTTTCCCCTTCCTCAGAAGCCAGTTGCAGGTGCGGGACTGGATGATCGAGCACAATGGCACTGGCAGGGAGGGCGTGATTTTCGGACTGACGGCACCCCGTTTCGGTCGAGATCAATAGAATGTCTCGTGCTTCTGTGTTCGTCGCGTCAAAGGCCCGAGGCACAAACCACTTGTCGGTGATCGAATCCAGCGGAATTTCCAGCTTCCACGCGGTCTAGGATATCATCCAACGGCGCATCAAGCAGGTCTGAAATCGCGCAGGCGATAAGCGAAGCCTCTCGCCTGCGCGATTTTCTGGGCGGCGCGGCCATGTTGTTGCTCTGTCGTCAAAACGTCATGAAACCAATGGCGACTTTCGCGTGAAGTTCCCTCCGCAACCGGCTAAGACCGTCGGGAGACGCGGACAGGGAGCGGATGCACATGCGGCTGGATCAGGATATCGAAGAGGCCCTCATCACCATGGTGCGGGCGGCGGCGCGGGCAGAGATCATGCCTCGCTTTCGTAACCTTTCAGCCGGGGCGATCACCGCGAAATCCTCCGCCATCGATCTGGTTACAGTCGCCGATGTGGCTGCCGAAGCGCATATGACCCGCGCCGTGGCTCAGATCCTGCCCGGCGCCGTGGTCATCGGCGAGGAGGCCGTCAGCAAGGATGCGTCGGTGCTGGCACGGCTGCCAGACGCCGAAGTTGCGGTGATCCTCGATCCCATTGATGGCACCTGGAATTTTGCCAATGGCCTGGCGGTCTTTGGTGTCATCCTGTCGGTGGTGGTGCGGGGGCAGACCGTGTTCGGGCTGCTTTATGATCCGGTGATGGATGACTGGGTGCAGGCGAGCCTTGGCGGCGGCGCGTGGTTCGCAGCGCCAGACCGCACGCCAGAGCGATTGCAGGTCGCACCAGAGCGCCCCTTTGCCGAGGCGACCGGGTTCTTGCCGCATTACGTGTTCCCGCAGGCCGAGCAACCCCGTCTGGCCCAAGGCATGATCCGCGCGCGGCGGGTCAACTCGCTGTTCTGCTCCTGCCATGAATACCGCATGATGGCGCAGGGCAACGCGGATTTTGTGCAGAATGAGAGTCTGAATTGCTGGGATCACGCCGCCGGTGTTCTGGCGGTGCTGGAGGCCGGCGGCCATGCGCAGCTGGTCGACGGGCGTGACTACGCTCCGGCGATCTCTGAGGGACGGCTGACGGTCTCCACGGGCGCGCGCATGCGCAATGAGGTGATACAGGCCTTTGGTCTCGGCTGATGGCAGCGCCTCTTGGCCCGCAGGACTGCCGATACATCCCCGCAGCGGTCAAGATCGGCAAGGCGGTATTCTATGCGCAGGCGCAGATGTCGCTGGACGAAGCCTATGTCGGGGAAGTGATGGCGTGGGATGCCGAGGCGGGCATCGGGGCGTTTATCGCCAAATCCGAGATGCAGGAGTGGACGGGCAAGTGACGCGCTAAGAGGCGACTATTGTTGCGCGTTTCGGCTTTGTAGCCCCGCCATCACCACGTGTGACTCGCAATACCGTGCAAAATACCGTGATGATTCGGTATCTGGTTCGCTGACAGAGCGAAACAAACGCAAGATGCACCGCTTGTTTGTCCGCTCCGAGCCAACAATGCGCTTATGAGACAAATGGGCACTGCGATCTCAGCGTAAAACCGCCATGACGTCGCGGGGTTTCGCCTGTGGAAACAATCGACAATGTCAAAACGGGCATTTGGATAGTTTGATGTGAATTTGAGCCAAATTTACGTGATCTGTCGGGCAACCATCACCGGTGCGCGTGCGCAAATGTCGAAACAATAGATTGCTCCGCGGGGCGCCCTCGGGCGGTTGGCCTCTGGGTGCGAGGTCTATGCGCAATTTTAACTGTCTTTTAGACTATGTGTGCGGGGGCGGCCTCGTTATCCCTGACTTCCACCATGATGCGGCTCGGAGGTGATCTCAGTGTCGCGAGGGATAGATCGTCGAGTGTTCGGCGAGATCGAAGGAGAGCGCGGCATGGCCAGAGATTCAGATACCCGAGATCCAGAGACCGCGCCATGCAACGGGATGAACTGGCGCGATAGGGACCGAGGACAGGCGCGGATCTCGCCCTGCTTTACCCCTGGCACGTTGATTGCAACACCGCGTGGAGAGCGATTGGTCGAGAATTTGCAAGTCGGCGACCGAGTTATCACCCGCGACAACGGCATCCAGCAGATCCGCTGGATTGGCCACAACGCGATGGGGCGAGAGGGGCTGGCGCGGGCTTCCTATCTGCAGCCGATCCTGATCCGACAAGGTGCGCTTGGCAACGGTCTGCCCGAGCGCGACATGATGGTCAGTCCAAACCACCGGGTATTGGTGGCCAACGACAAGACCGCGCTTTATTTCGAGGACCGCGAGGTTCTGGTCGCCGCAAAGCACCTGACGGGCCTGATCGGTATTGATGCGGTTGAGACCACCGCGGTGACCTATATTCATTTCATGTTCACGCAGCATGAAGTTGTGCTGTCGGATGGCGCATGGACCGAGAGTTTTCAGCCCGGTGACCAGTCGCTGCGCGGATTGGACAATGCGCAGCGCAACGAGATATTCGAGCTCTTTCCCGACCTGCGACATGCTGAAGGTCAAGAGGCCTATCCCTCCGCCCGTCGGACCCTGAGGAAGCGCGAAGCCAAGATGCTGTTGCACTGAGTTACGGCATGCCCTCTGGTTATGTCTGTGTCCTGCCAGCGCGCCAGGCAGACCAGGCGTCCGGCGTATCCAGATCAATGAGCGCATGTTGCCCGGGCAGCGCGATCTCCGTCACGGTTTCACCTAGCAGCACGTGGCGCGCCCCTTCGTCGCCCTTCAGGGTTTGTAATGCGGAGAAGCAACGACGCGGGAACAGCACCGGGTGACCTGGGCGGGGGGCGCCTGAGTTATCCTGACCCGTTGCACGCAGGATCGGTCCGTCTGGCCCGCTGAAGTGGCGTGCAAGCTGCCGGAGGTCCGCCGTCGTCAGCTCTGGCATGTCAGCAGGCAGGATCATCACTCCGTCGATCATTGCGGGTAGCGCCCTGATCGCGGTGCGAATGGAGGCGCCCATGCCCTCGGCCGCGTCAGGCACCGGAATGCACTGAGCCGGGTCAATCAGCGCGGCGCGCGGATGGGTTAGGGCGGGAACCGTCACCCGGACGTCAAAACCAGTCGCCTGCGCTTGCTGCAGCAGATGAGACAGGAGCGGCTGGCCGGCGACCGTTTCCAGCAGCTTGTCACCACCCCGCATCCGGGAGGAGGCCCCGGCAGCGAGGAGGAGAATGGTGAGAGCGTGAGGCATGTATCGCGCACCTTGTGTTGAGCGGCGCCGGTCGGAGCCTCCGGCGGAGGTATTTTGGAAAAGATGAAGCGGGATGCCAAGGGGGTTGGTCAGCCTTTATGACCTATTGTTTCGCACGCGAAACATTGGGGCAGGGAGAGTTACCATAAAGTTGCACGCGCCCCGGGGGAGCGCGTGCGGTGGTCCGGCAACAGGGGGCGAGACAGGTCAGTCCTGTTGACCTGTTTTAAGGTTTCAGCCGCGCATACGGGCGCCATCGGCGTCAAACAGCGGCTCGGTAATCAGCCGTGCGGCGTGTTTCTGGCCGAGGATCTCAATCTCGACCTGCAGCCCGTCGGTGGCGCGCTCAACGGGGACAAACCCCAGCGCGATGGATTTCTGCGCATGGTGGCTGTAGCCACCCGAGGTGCAAAACCCCACCACTGCGCCGTCGAGCCAGATCGGCTCATAGGCCACAACATCGGCGTCATCGGCCTCGACCTCAAAGGCGCACAGCTTGCGCGCTGTACCTGCGTCCTGCTCAACCTCTGCAGCGGATCGCCCAATGAAATCAACTGGTTTCTTGAAGGATATAAAGCGGTCCAACCCGGTTTCCGCCGCCGTGTAGTCGGGAGAGAATTCCGATAACCAGGAGCCGAAGAACTTGTCCAGCCGCAGCGACATCATGGCGCGCATGCCGAAGGGTTTCATGCCGTGGGTTTGGCCCTCGCCCCAGAGCGTGTCCCACAGGGATCGCTGGCTCGGCAGGTCGCAATAGATTTCATAGCCAAGATCGCCCGTGTAGCTGACCCGTTGCACGACGCAATCCACCTTGCCAATGGTCATGCGGCGCACATCGAGGAACTTCAGGTCTACGGCATCGCGGGTGACGGCGGCGAGCACGTCCCTGGCGCGGGGGCCAGCGATCTGGAAGCCGTTGACCTGATCCGAGACATTGTCGACCGTCACGCCCTCGTCCAGGTTCTGCAGGAACCAGCGCATGTGATAGGCCTGCGCGCCATAGGAGGCGGTGAGCTGGAAGTCCTCCTCGCCGAGGCACGAAATGGTGAAATCCCCGATCAGGCGTCCCTTGGGCGAGAGCATCGGCGTCAGGCTGAGCCGACCCTGTTTTGGCACCCGGCCCGCCATGATGCGATCCAGCCAGGCGCGGGCACCGGCGCCTTTGACACGGTATTTGCCAAAGTTGTGAATCTCATTGATGCCAACGGCTTCGCGGACGGTCTTCACTTCGCGTGCGGTGGCCTCGAAGGCGTTGGAGCGCCGGAAGGAGGGGATCTCGTATCGCTCTTCTCCTTCGGCGGCAAAGTAGTTCGGGATCTCCATGCCGTAGTAGTGGCCCCAGACGGCGCCTAAGCCATCAAAGATGTCGTACATCGGCGTCGTTCGGAAAGGCCGTGCGGCCGGAAGCTCCTCGTTCGGATAGGCGATGGAGAAGCGTTTCTGATAGTTCTCGATCACCTTCGGGCGAGTGTAGCCGGGGGTGATCCAGTTGCCATAGCGGGCGACATCCATGGCGGCTGTGTCGCGTTCGCATTCGCCCTCGACCATCCACTGCGCCAGCATCAGCCCGACGCCACCGCCTTGAGAGAAGCCCGCCATCACGGCGCAGGCGGACCAGTAGTTGCGCACGCCGGGCACTGGGCCCACCAGCGGGTTGCCATCGGGGGCAAAGGTGAAGGGGCCGTGGATTACTGATTTGACACCGGCCTCGGCCAGGGCCGGGAAACGTTTGTAAGCAAATTCAATGCTCTCTTCGATCTTGTCAAAGTCGTCTGGCAGAAGTTCGTGACCAAAATCCCAGGGCGTGCCATCGACCGCCCATGGCCGGCAGGGTTGTTCGTAAAACCCGATGCAGAGGCCGCGACCTTCCTGTCGCAAGTAGCTTTCGCCCGCCGGGTCCATTACATGCGGATGCTCGCCGCCGCCGTCGATAATCTCGGCAATCATCGGCACCTCGTCGGTGACGATGTATTGGTGCTCCATCGGGTGCAGCGGAAAGTAGATCCCGGCCATCGCGCCCACTTCGCGGGCCCAGAGACCGCCTGCGTTGACGATATGCTCGGCGTGAACGGTGCCCTTGTCGGTGACCACATCCCAGCTTCCGTCGGGGCGCTGGTTGGTCTCGATCACCTTGCAATGGGTCTCGATGGTGGCACCGCCCATGCGTGCGGCCTTGGCGTAGGCGTGGGTGGTGCCAGAGGGGTCGAGGTGGCCATCCAGCGGATCGTAGAGCCCGCCTATGATGCCGTCGATATTGGTGACAGGGGCGATTTTCTTTATTTCTTCTGGGCTTACGATCTCTGTCTCAAGTCCCATGAAGCGATGCTTGGCGCGCTCCGCCTTCAGCATGTCGAAGCGTTCCTTGTTGTCCGCAAGGGTGACGCCGCCGACATGGTGCAGCCCGCAGGACATGCCGGTGATCTCCTCCAGCTCCTTGTAGAGCTTGATGGTATAGCCCTGAAGGGCGGCCATGTTGGTGTCGCCGTTCAGGGTGTGAAAGCCCCCGGCTGCATGCCAGGTGGAACCGGAGGTCAACTCGGAGCGCTCAATCAGCATCACGTCGGACCAGCCGAGCTTGGTCAGGTGGTAGAGGACGGAGCAGCCGACGACGCCGCCGCCGATGACGGCCACACGGGTGGTGGTTTTCATGAAGTCTGTCTCCCTGTCAGGTTCGCGATTTGCATCATTCTGGACACTTGTGCCCAGTAGTCCAGTCAAAATGCGACAGGGGATGTCGGAGGTGGGATGCAAACCGGGTGATCTCCCGCCCGCTTGTCCAGCCCCAACGGGATTGGCCCTCCGGTTGGGCGGAGCGCGGCGCGCGCCGCGCTGGTCGCTTCGGGCAAAGCCCGAAGCGAAACCCCTCTTTCGCGGGGTTTTGGATGACAGACAGATATCAGCTGTTCAGGGGGCGAATTTTCAGACCCGTGACGCGGTTGCCTTCACGCGCGGTGACTTCGAAACGGAAGCCATGAAAGGAAAACACCTGTCCCACTGTCGGGATCATCTGCGCCTCGTGGATCACAAGGCCTGCAACGGTGTTGGCCTCTTCGTCGGGCAGGTTCCATTCCATGGCCCGATTGAGGTCCCGGATAGTGGTGGCGCCTTCGACGATGAAATTGCCATCCCCCGTCTTGCGGGCAAAGCTCTGTTCGGCAGGGTCGAATTCATCGGTGATCTCGCCGACGATCTCCTCGAGAATGTCTTCGAGGGTGATCAGCCCTTGCAGGGAGCCATATTCATCCACCACCAGCGCGAAATGAGTGCGCATGCGCAGGAACTGGCGCATCTGATCGTCAAGCGTGGTGGTCTCTGGCACGAAATATGGCGGCTTGCTGACTTCGGTGATGTTGAAGTCACGCAGTGCGGAGGCGTCGCCATCCGGACCGCCGATCTTGGCATACATCTTGCGTAGCAGATCCTTCGCATGGACCACGCCGATGATGTTCTCCTGATTGGTGCGAAACAGCGGCAGACGGGTGTGTGAGGAGGTCAGGCATTGTTCCAGAATGGCCTCGGGGTCGGCTTCGGCATCGATCATTTCGATTTTAGAGCGATGTAGCATGATTTCCTCAACCAAGCGGTCGGAGAGATCCAGCGCGCCAAGGATACGATCGCGGTCTTCCTTTTCCACCACACCTTCGGAGTGGCCGATCTGCAGCGCACCGACGATTTCTTCGCGCACCGCCATGATGTGGCTGTCCGGGTCGATCTGCACCCCGAAGACGCGCAGCACACCGCGCACAAGCAGCCGCACCGCACCGACGATCGGTGCCAGGATCGTCACCAAGGTACCAATGACCGGCGCCACGGCTGCGGCGGCCTTTTCGGAGTTTGTGATGGCGTAGGTCTTTGGCAGCACCTCGGCAAAGACCAGAACGAGCATTGTCATCACGATGGTTGCCAACGCGACGCCACTCTCACCGAAGATCTTGGTGAACAGGGCGGTCGCCAGAGAGGCCGCCAGGATGTTGACAAGGTTGTTGCCCAGCAGGACAGACCCGATCAGTCGCTCGCTGTCCTCGGTGATCTGCAGCGCGCGTTGTGCTCCGCGCGCGCCCTTGTCAGCCTGACTGCGCAGCTTGCCGCGTGAGGCGGCGGTGAGTGCAGTTTCGGAACCGGAGAAAAAACCGGACAAGATCAGCAGCAGCACAATGCCGCCGGAGGTGATCCAGAATGAGCTGTCGAGTACGGAAGTTGCGCTGTCCATTGGGGTCCTGAGGGTCCTTCATTTTTGATGGTTATGCTGTGCGAGCGACGTTGGATCAAGCAGTCTGGGGTCGAAACCGGCATTTGCCTGCGCCGGAAGCGCCGGTTTGGGGCCTCGGCACCTGTCAGTCCGTGTCCGACGCTTTCTGTGCGAGCGGATGGTGTTGGTGCACCAGTTCTGCCAGTCGGGCATCGAGAACATGGGTGTAGATCTCGGTTGTTGCAATATCCGCATGGCCCAGAAGTGCCTGAATCGCACGCAAATCCGCACCATTGGCCAGCAGGTGTGTCGCAAAGGCATGGCGCAGCGTGTGCGGGGTCACTTTTTCGGGCGAGACGCCACCGGCCACTGCCAATTCCTTGATCAGAAGGTAGAAGCGATGCCGCGTCAGATGCCCGTCCTTACTCCGGGAGGGGAACAGGAAACGAGAGGGTTTGTGGCCTTCGGTTTCGCGTTTGTCCTCGATCCCGTCGCGGGTGCTGAGCCAGACAGCCAGGGCCGTGCGCGCCGGTGGTGACAGGGGCACCATGCGCTCCTTGCCGCCCTTGCCCAGAATCAGCAGCATGTTGGGATCACCACGTGCGGCCGACACCGGCAGCGAGACCAGTTCACTCACCCGCATGCCGGTGGCGTAGAGCAGCTCCATCAGGCAGGTGTTGCGCAACCGGTCGGCCTCTGTGCGCCCGGTCACACGGGCCGCTTGTAAAAGCAGGTCGACCTCCGCGATCTCAAGGGTCTTGGGCAGGGATTTGGCGCGGCCCGGGCCTTTGATTTGCAACGCGGGATTGTCCTCGCGCCAGCCTTCTTCAAAGGCAAACCGATAGATCTGCTTGACCGCAGAGAGGCGCCGGGCGCGGGTGGCGCGGCTCAGCCCTTCGGCGTCGCAGGAGATCAGGTAGGTCTCCACGTCGCCTTGCTGCATTCGGCTGAAATTCAGACCTTGCCCGGCCATCCATTGCGCCAGATTGCGCAGATCGCGCCCGTAGGCGAGCAGCGTATTGCGCGCCGCGCCCAACTCGGCGGCCTGAGCATCCAAGAAAGTGGAAATCCATTGGACGTCATCATCTGGTGCGCGCATCTGTTGTCACCCGCGCGGTAGAAGCAGGAGTTGGAGCGCGGCACGGCGTGCCGTGTCCTCAAGCCCCATATGGCGGAACGCGGCCAGAGACTGGGTCGCAGCCTCCAGATTGCCGTCGGCCCCATGCGAGAAGCTTTTCATCGTCACAAGGATGGCCTCGCCAAGACGACCCTGGTCGAGCAGCAGTTTCTGTGCCGCGGGCAGCGTGCTGTCAGAGGCAAAGCCGGTGGCGATGGCCTGTTCCTGCGACGTGTTGGCGAGTTCCGCCGCCGGCTGCCCTTCGGCCAGAGAGGCAAGGAAGCGGCTGTGCCTGCTGTCATTCGGGGGCGTGGCTGCGGCTGTTTCATAATCCGCAGAAAGCAGGCGCAGGCGCCAGGCGATCATGGCGGCCTTGCCGTCCAGTTTGATGTCCGCCAATCGCGGCGCAAAGAGATCGGCCATCGCCATTTCCAGCCCTGCAGCCTGAGCGGCGGCCCAGAAGGCCGGCAGCGTCTTTCGCACCGCGTCGGCGCTGCCGGTGGACAGGGCGGTGTCAAACCGCTGCACCGCGGCGACCCGGTCCCAGATACCGCCAGAGGCGGCCGGACGACGCGCGGTGAACAGTCCCAGCAACTGGTTCGGGTTCATCGCCCGGCTACGGGTCAGGCGTTCTGCGGCCTCAAGCTGGGCCTTCCATCCGGCGATGTCGCGCAGATCCGCGCTGGCAAAGGCGCGGGGCAGGGACCGTGTTGGCATCGGCTCTCCGATCGCCTCGAACATGCGAAATTCGAGCGGCGTCGGGGCGGAAGGGGACGGCAGCGGCGGCATGCCCTCATAGAGGTCCGGATTGAGGAAACGGTCCAGCAAGGCAATCTGTGTCTTGCCGAGCAAGGCCAGCGCATGGGCCGTTTCCAGCATCAGCGCAGCAGTGGGCCAGTCTCCGCGACGGGCGGCGCAGAAGATGCGCGCTGCATAGTCCTGCATCAGATAGGGATCCGCCGTGAGCGCGGCGCAGCTGCGCTCCTCATCGCCGTTCAGCAGCGTTACATCGAACCAACGGTCGAACCTTTGCGCATTCTCGGTCGGACCGGCCTCTTGCACCAGCGCCTGAGCCGGGTCCGTGGCGCCGATCTCACGCAGCCGGTCGAGGCGTGCAAGCAGGATCTGGTCGTCGTCACGAAAGGGCGGGCGCGCTTCGGTCAGAAGCAGTGTCATCAGCAGCGATTGCATCGCGGGCAGGTCGGAGACCGGAACCTCCCGGATCAGCGTCGCCAGCTGTTCCGGTGGGCTGCCTTGCCACAGGGTTGCCGGAAGTCCGGTGCGCGATTCCGGCACCAGCCCAATGGGCGGCAGCAACCGCTCCAGCGGGGTGACGGTGATGTCGGGGCCATGCGCGCTTTGCGCGACCGGGGGTTCCTGCAAGAGCGTCGGCGGAATATTGGCCACCGGAGGAGCAGCTTTCAGCCAGTCAATTGCGGTCAGCGGATCGCGTGCCAAAACCGGAGATGTCGTCAGCAGAAGACCGCCAAGGACCAATGCGGCAGTTTTAGTCGGCATTGAGCACCACGGGTTTGCGCACTTCTTCTGACGGAGCCGAAAAATCCGCACCAAACCAAGGGCCTACATAGGCGTATGCCACCAGCCCGATTGCCGCCAAAATGAGGAGGAAAGCCAAGTATTTTACCAAACGTGCCATGGGTGTCCCGGTGCCTGCTTCTTTGTCTGTTTTGAGAGTTTTATATATGGCCTTTTTGCCAATATCACGTCATTCACTGAAGAATGAGCGAAAAAGACCAAATCACCGATGCGACGGCAGAAAGTTGCGCGCCGGGAAAGTTGAAGAAGACCATCGTGCTGGTCGGGATGATGGGAGCCGGAAAGACCGCGGTCGGGCGGGCGCTGGCTGCACGGCTTGACGTGCCCTTCCTCGACAGTGATCACGAAATCGAATTTGCCGCCAATATGTCGATCCCGGAAATCTTTGCCCGCGATGGTGAACCGTTCTTCCGCGAGAAGGAATATCAGGTCATCTCCCGGCTTTTGCAGGAAGAATGCGGCGTGTTGTCCACCGGCGGCGGTGCCTTTCTGGCGGAGCGAAATCGGCGGGTCATGTCCGAATCCGGTGTCTCGATCTGTTTGCAGGCGGATCTGGATGTGCTGTGGAAACGGGTGAAGGGGCGCGACACGCGGCCCTTGCTGCGCTCGGCGGACCCGTATCAGACGCTCTCCGACCTCTATCATGCGCGCGTGCCGGTCTATGCACAGGCGGATCTGACGGTGAGTTCGGATGGGCAGGTCTCGATCGACAATATGGTGAGCCGGGTGCTGGAGGCCTTGAAGGCGCGCCCCGATGTGCTGGAGTTTGACTGATGGAAAAGATCGTTCACGTACCTTTGGACACCCGCGCCTATGACGTGGTGATCGGCCCCGATCTGGTGGCCGAGGTTGGCAAGCGTTTGGCGCCCCTGCTGACACGTCCAAAGGTTGCTGTGCTGACCGATGAGACCGTCGCGGCACTGCATCTTGAGGCTCTGCGCGCCGGGTTGGCTGCCGAAGGCATCGAGATGGAGGCGCTGGCTTTGCCGCCGGGCGAGGCCACCAAAGGCTGGCCGCAATTCTCCCGTGCGGTGGAGTGGCTGCTTGAGAAGAAGGTCGAACGCGGTGACATCGTGATCGCCTTTGGCGGTGGCGTGATCGGCGATCTGGCGGGCTTTGCGGCCGCGGTGTTGCGCCGGGGCGTGCGTTTTGTGCAGATCCCGACCTCCCTGCTGGCACAGGTGGACAGTTCGGTGGGGGGTAAGACCGGCATCAACGCGCCGCAGGGCAAGAACCTGATCGGCGCGTTCCATCAGCCGGCGATGGTGCTGGCCGATACCGCGATCCTCGGCACGCTGACCAAGCGCGATTTCCTCGCCGGTTATGGCGAGGTGGTGAAATACGGCCTGCTGGGCGATGCGGAGTTTTTTGACTGGTTGGAGGCCAATGCGCCCGCCATGGCTGAAGGTGACATGGCGCTGCGGGTCGAGGCTGTGGCGCGTTCAGTGCATATGAAGGCTGATATCGTGGTGCGTGATGAGACCGAGCAGGGGGACCGCGCGCTGTTGAACCTCGGTCACACGTTCTGCCACGCGCTGGAGGCGGCGACCGGCTACAGTGATCGGCTGATGCATGGCGAGGGTGTGGCGATCGGATGCGCGCTGGCGTTTGAGCTGTCCGCCCGTCTGGGACTGTGCAGCCAGGAAGACCCCAGCCGGGTGCGCGCGCATCTCAAGGCGATGGGCATGAAGACCGATCTGGCGGATATCCCCGGCGAACTGCCCTCTGCCGAAGAGCTGGTTGAGCTGATGGGGCAGGACAAGAAGGTCGTTGATGGTCAGCTGCGGTTCATCCTTGCCCGCGGCATTGGCGATGCCTTTGTGACGTCCGATGTGCCCGAGGACAAAGTTCTCGCGGTGCTGCAGGATGCATTGCGTCAGCGCGCATAAAGCGCAGCGGGGACGGCCAAAGCCTCTCTTGTGGCGAAGGCGGCTGAGGCGCGCCGGTCATGCAACCGAATGATGACATAAAAACACCCGGAGCGGTTCGCTCCGGGTGTTTTTGCTTTGCGCGCTGAGGGCTGACCTCAGAACGGGATTTCGTCGTCGTCGATGTTTTGCGAGGGGCCGCCCTGACCGCCGCCAAAGCCGCCGCCCTGGTTGCCGCCACCACCATAGCCGCCACCGCCGCCACCGTAGTCGCCGCCGCCCTGGCCGCCGCCACCGCCGCCAAAGCTGCCGCCACCTCCACCGCCGCCGCCTTCACCGCGACCGTCGAGCATGGTCAGCGTGCCGCCGATGCCCTGCAGAACAATCTCGGTCGAATAGCGGTCCTGGCCGTTCTGGTCCTGCCACTTGCGGGTTTGCAGCTGGCCTTCCACGAAGACTTTGGAGCCCTTGCGCAGATATTGCTCACACACGCGCACGAGGCCTTCGCTGAAGATGGCAACAGAGTGCCATTCGGTCTTTTCGCGGCGCTCGCCGGTGTTGCGGTCTTTCCAGGTCTCCGAGGTCGCGATGCGGAGGTTGCACACCTTGCCGCCATTCTGGAAGCTGCGCACTTCCGGATCGCGGCCAAGATTGCCGATGAGCATTACTTTGTTCAGGGATCCAGCCATGAGGGTCCTGTCCTTTGTTTCTTATCTGTTCAAGAGCGATTGCGACGGGTCGCCTGAACGGGATGTCGAATCCCGTCCGTTGCCTGCCGGCAAGAGTAACGACCCTATTCGCGCGATGAAAGGGCAGGAGCGCGTCTGGAGCGCCCGGAGCGCCTGCAAATTGCGCCTGACAGGGCAGTAAGATGTGGATATCTTCCATTTGGCCAAAAGTTGGCTATATTGCTCACAGCAAAAATTGACGAGTTCTCGAAACATCCCATGCGACGCATTTCGACTGCTGCCCTGATCCTGTCCGTCTTCGCCACGCAAGCGGTGGCCGCTGATCTGTTCAAGAGCAAGACCAAGCGCAAGATGTTTGCGGCGCAGACCAACTTCCTCGATACCCGTGGCGCCAGCCAGTACCGTGGTTCGGAGCGGTTGAAGCCCGACAGCCTGAAGGATGATGTGCTGCCAATCTACAGCGGCAGTTACCGTGGCGAATACCTAGAAGTGGCCCGCAGCGCTGCCCGTGATCACGGTGTTCCGGAAGATTTGTTCCTGCGTCTGGTACAGCAGGAGAGCAACTGGAATCCGGGGGCCGAATCTCACAAGGGCGCTCTGGGGCTTGCGCAGCTGATGCCGCAGACCGCGCGGCTGCTTGGGGTCGATCCGCTGATTCCGGCGGAGAATTTGCGCGGCGGTGCGCGCTATCTTGCGCAGCAATATCGCAAGTTCGGGTCCTGGCGACTGGCACTTGCGGCCTATAATGCCGGTCCCGACGCGGTGAAACGGCATGGCGGGGTGCCGCCCTACAAGGAAACCCAGAACTACGTGCGCAAGATTCTCGGCAGTTGAGCCGGTTTCCGCCGGTTCGGCCACTGCCAGCGGCGACTTCCAGCCGCCGTTAACCATTTGCCCCGCCACCTTCGTTAACGGGTCATTAATCTGCCTTAATCAGACGTGAATTTCTCTCTCAACACGGAGGGACGTAAAAGTGAGTGGGAAGACGTTTGAAGGACAGGTGGCGCGCATGGGCTGGGAACCCGGCGCACAGCCCCGTCCTGAGCTGGTGGATCAGATCCTAGACTACCACGGCCGCGGGATGCGGCGCGAGATCGGGCCGACGCTTTGGGGTGTGGCCTGTGGCGCCCTGATCGGCGTGTTGCTGAAGGGGATCGCCCTGGAGACTGCGCCGTGGGGGCCGGGCACCGGCACGATTGGCGCCGTGATCGCCGCATTGGCACAGGCTGGGTTTGCCGGAACACTGACGGTGGCGTTCTGGGGCGCATGGCGGGCCAGAACACGGCCTGAGATCCTGCAATTTGGCTCAATCAACCTGTTGACCTTGCTGGTGGTTTTCCTGGTCTGACGATCAGCGATCTGCTGCAAACAGAATACCCGCGGGTGGGACTGTGGGAGAGAGGAAAGGGCGTGGTCCAGAACAGGGCTGCGTCCTTTCTGCATCTGGAAATTGCGTGGTGACTGCGCTAGGCGGTGGGGGAAGAACCCGGAGAATATGAATGATGGTTTCGCGCTTTGTCGTCCGTCCTGCGGCCTGTCTGCTTCTTGCCACCGCCCCGGTGGCGGCGCAGCCCTATGCCACGCCAGAAGCGCTTGGCGAGGCCTTGTTCTTCGAAACCGACTTGTCGCTGAACCGCACCCAGTCCTGTGCCAGCTGCCACGAGCCCAATGCGGGTTTTGCTGACCCGCGTCGTGACGCGGAGGGGGCGTTTTCGCGGGGCGATGATGGCCTGTCGCTCGGTGCGCGCCACGCCCCCACGGCGGCCTATGCGATCCTGTCGCCTGCCTTTCATCAGAACGCTGACGGCGAATGGGTCGGTGGCCAGTTCTGGGACGGGCGCGCGTCGGATCTCGCGGCGCAGGCCGGGGGGCCAATTCTGAACCCGATCGAGCTGGGGCTGGCGCGTGAAGCGGATGCCATTGCCCGGCTGGCCGAGCATGAGGACTATGTGACCGCCTTTCGCGCCCTTTATAACGTGGATATCGCCACCGATGTCGATGCGGGATTTGAGGCCCTGACGAAAGCGCTCGCCGCGTTTGAGAGCAGCGAAGCGTTCCAGCCCTTTGACAGCAAGTATGACCGCTATCTGCGCGGCGAGGTCGAGCTGACCCAGACCGAAGAGCTGGGGCGGCTGTTGTTCTTTTCGCAGCAATTCACCAATTGCAATCAATGCCACCAGCTGCGCCGTAGCGCCATCGACCCGGCCGAGCCGTTTACGGACTTCAAGTATCACAATATCGGCGTGCCGGCGAACCTGCCGGGCCGTGAGGAAAACGGCGTAGACGCGGAGTGGGTAGACAATGGATTGCTGGACAATCCGCTGGTCGACGATCCGGCCCAGCGCGGCAAGTTCAAGACACCGACCCTGCGCAATGTCGCAGTGACCGGTCCATATATGCACAATGGGGTGTTTCAGGATCTGCGGACCGTTGTTGCGTTCTATAACAAGTACAACAGCAAGGCGGAGGCCGCGCAGACCAATCCGGAAACCGGAGCCCGCTGGGGGGCAGCGCCGGTGCCCGAAACCCTGTCGACCGAAGAGCTGACCCATGGGCCCGCATTGGATGACCGTCGGATAGATGCGCTTGTTGCCTTCCTCGAGACGCTGACCGATGCACGCTACGAGCCACTGCTCGAAGACTGATCGGCAGCCTATGTGGCAGTGCCGCGTTAAATTCCAAGAAAAAGCCACAAATTCGAACCAAGTGCTTTACCGCTGATTCACTTCTCTGACGCACATTCAGCCCATCGTTACAGAAGGGCGAACAACACATGCTGGTAGAAAACAGCCACACTCCCGATGCCTTGACCGAGGCATTCGCAACCGTCGACGGCCTTATGGCCACGGGCAAATTTGCGCGCTCTCTCAGCGTGATGCTGCCCTTTGTACAATCTGGTGAGCTGGATCTTGGCCTGCTGGAACGTACCGCAGACTGCTTTTTCGAGATGCGCGACTATGACAATGCGATCAAGGTCATGCGCCATGTGGTCGAAAGCTACCCCGAGGATGCGGCGGCCTGGGGCAAGCTGGGCCTCATGCTCCAAAGCAAGGGAGACCTGTCGGGCGCGACGCAGGCCTTTGAGGAGGTCCTGAAACGCACCCCCAATTCGGTGCCCGCTCTGACGGCCCTCAATGGGATTGAGACCTTCTCTGTCGACAGCCTTTATGCACAGAGAATTCTGGCGCTGTCCGAACGCGACGATCTGGACAGCAAACACCGTGCCCTGATCCATAACGCGCTGGCCCAGATCGCGCATGCCTCTGGCGAGGCGGACGTTGCGTTCACGCTGTTCCAGTCGGCCCGTCAGGAAGTGGCAGGCCCGTTTGCACCGGCGATCTTTGACGAAATGGTCGCCGAACAGGAGCAAATGTTCGAGCCGCGCCCGCCCTCTGAGGATGGCTCGATGCTGCCGAAATTCGTCTTTGTTGGCGGTATGCCGATGGCCGGAACCGGTCTGGTAGAGCGTATCCTGGCAAAGCATCCGGGCGTGTTCAGCGTTGGCGAGAACTCTGCGATGTCGCGCACCCATGGTGCCATTCGCATGCATCTGGCGAAGACGAACCGCCCGTGCAACTACTGGGACTGGATGGACCAGCTGAGCGCAGAAGAAATCGACATCTTCCGCCAGTATTACCTGGAGCGTGCTCTGGGTGGTCAGGTTGCCGGTGGCAAGACGATCGTGGATGCACATCCGCTGGGCTGTCTTGAGTTTGCGCTGGCACAGTTCCTGTTCCCGGAGGCAAAGTTCATCTTCATGTCGCGTCATCCGATGGATACGGCACTGGCCAATATCGCCTCGAACGTGCTGAACGGCAACGCGCTGGCCTCGCGTCCGGAGTGGATCGCCAATGTGATGCGCACGGTTTATGCGTCTGCCACCAACTATGCGGCAACGCTTGGTGATGCGATGCGCATGCAGTCCTACGCCGCGCTGGTCGAGGACCCCAAAGCGCAGATCAGCACGCTGCTGGAACATGCAGGTCTTGATTTCCAAGAAGCGTGCCTGTCGCCTGTCGCGCTCTGTGACCTTGATACCATTGGCAAAAAGCTTGGTCAGGAAGAACTGTCGCCGGATACGCAAGGTCAATGGCACGCCTATGAGGAGCACCTTCAGCCTGTGCTCGACGCGCTCGGCGGTGAACGTTGGGTTGAAGCTTGGGAAAGCTTTGACGCAACCCTGCGCTGAACGGCTCAGGACCATGCGTGGCGGAAGAATCCCCGCGCATGATCCGATGCGGATCGGCCATATGGAAAGGCCTCACCCGAGATGGGTGAGGCCTTTTGTTTCGAAGCTCAGTTGCCTGCGCCGCGTCGCCGCGGCGTTCGAGACATTATTCGGCTGCAATCTTGATGACGGGCTCCATGCTCTCGAGGATATCGTCGCTGAGGTGACATTTGATCTGATGCCCGCCCGCCAGCGTGCGGATCGGCGGCACCTCCTTGTCACAGAGCCCGTTTGGAACCTGAGACTTCCAGCGACAACGGGTCTGGAACGGACAGCCTGACGGCGGGTCCATCGCCGAAGGAATGTCCCCCTCCAGCACGATATGCGTTTTCTTGATCGAGGTGTCGGCAATCGGAACCGCCGACAACAAGGCTTCGGTATAGGGATGATAGGGGGGCGAGAATACCTGATCGGTATCGCCCAGCTCGACCACATGGCCGAGGTACATCACCATCACCCGGTCCGACAGGTAGCGCACGATCGACAGATCATGGGAAATGAACAAGAGAGTGGTCTTCTCATTGCGCTGGATTTCCATCAGCAGATCGGTCACCGCCGCCTGCACGGACACATCGAGCGCCGAGACGGGCTCATCCGCCACCACGATGCGTGCGCCACCGGCAAAGGCGCGGGCGATGCCCACCCGCTGTTTCTGACCGCCAGACAGCTGCCGCGGCATGCGATCTGCAAAGGCGCGGGGCAGTTTTACCAGATCCAGCAGTTCAAGCATGCGCTGTTTGCGCGCGCCATCGCTGTCGCCGATGCCAAATATCTCCAGCGCCCGAATGATCTGACGGCCCACGCTCATCGACGGGTTCAGCGTGTCAAAGGGGTTCTGGAATACCATCTGCACGTCGGCAATGGTGCTGGCATCACGGTTCTGGATCGGGATCTGTTCGATGTTGTGATTGTCCAACAGGATCTCGCCTTCGGTGGCCGTCTCCAGCCCCATCAGCACCTTGGCGAAGGTGGATTTGCCACAGCCTGACTCGCCGACGATGGCAAGGGTCTCGGATTCGCGGGCCTCAAAGCTCAGCGTTTCATTGGCCTTGACCACCTTCTTGGCACCACCACCAAACAGCGCGTTGGCGGCCACCTCGTAGTATTTCTTGAGGTTGTCCATCTTCAGAACGACCCGGCCCGGCTCGGTCTTGGCCTTTTGTTCACCCACGTCGATGGGGGCGTTCCAGTCGATTTCCTGAAACTTCAGACAGCGGGTGTGGTGGCGTTCGTTGTCCGGTACCGGCTCCATCAGAATGTCACCTGCATCACAGCGCCCGGCCTCGAAGTAATCGCAGCGTGGACCGAAGTTGCAGCCTGTGGGGCGTTCATGGGGCAGGGGGAAATTGCCAGGAATCGCCACCAGTGGGCGCGCGTTCTTGTCGGCACCGGGCAGCGGGATCGAGCGGAACAGCGCCTGCGTGTAGGGGTGACGCATGTCATCGAACACATCCTCGATCGAGCCACGCTCCACCGCCTCGCCGGAATACATCACGCAAATCCGGTCGCAAGTCTCCAGTACCAGGCCGAGGTTATGCGAGATGAACAGCATCGATGTGCCGTATTTCTTGCCCAGATCCTTGACCAGTTCGACCACGGCGGCCTCCACGGTCACGTCAAGCGCTGTGGTGGGCTCGTCGAGGATCAGCAACGACGGCTTCGACATCAAGGCCATGGCGATGACGATGCGTTGCTGCTGACCACCCGAGAGCTGATGCGGATAGGAGTTCAGCATCCGCTTGGGGTCAGGCAATTTCACATCTGTCACGACCTCAAGCGCCCGGGCATGGGCGTCTTTCTCGCTCAGGCCTTCGTGGATCATCGGCACTTCCATCAGCTGTTTGCCGATCTTCATCGCCGGGTTCAGGGAGGCCATTGGCTCCTGGTAGATCATCGCGATCTCATTGCCCCGCACGTCGCGCAGCTCTTCCGTACTCATCTCCGACAGATCACGACCCTTGAACTTGATCGACCCACCAACCACGCGTCCGTTCTTGCCCAGATCCTGCATCACGCCCAGCGCCACGGTGGATTTGCCACAGCCGGATTCGCCGACCAGACCCACCGCCTCTCCGGGTTGCACGGCGACAGAGAAATCCATCACAGCGGGAATTTCACGCAGGCGGGTGAAGAAGGAGATCGACAGCTTGTCAATCTCGAGGATCGGACCGTCATACTCTGCAAGTTTGCTCATCTTGGTCTCCCTGGTGGGCCGGTCGAAGTCTCACGTGCTTCTTTTTGCCCAATATATCTCGGGGTCCGGGGGCAGCGCCCCCGGCTATGATTGTCTCAGTCCTTGAGGCTTTCTTCGCGCAGGCCATCGGCCAGCAGGTTCAGCCCCAGCACCAGGCTCATCAGCGCCACAGCGGGCGGCAGGGCCGGATGCAGGTAGATCGACAACAGCTTGCGCCCATCATTGATGGTCGACCCCCAGTCAGGGCTTTCTGGCGGCAGGCCGAGGCCGAAAAAGCCGAGCGTACCCAACAGGATCGTGGTGTAGCCGATGCGCAGGCAGAAATCGACGATCAGCGGGCCGCGCACGTTGGGCAGGATCTCCCACAACATGATGTACCAGGCGCGCTCGCCGCGGGTCTGCGCGGCCGCCACATAGTCGCGGGTCTTGATGTCCATGGCGAGCCCCCGGACAATCCGGAACACGGTGGGCGAGTTCACGAAGACCACCGAGACAAACACCACCAGCACACCGCCGGGAATGTCAAAGAAGTCGAGCGGCCAGAAGTCGATCTTGCTGCCATTTTCATTGATCAACGACATATACAGCAGGAAGATCGGTACCAGTACGATCGCCAGCCACATGTAATCCTTGCCGGGCTGAGTGCGGAACCGCGAGTGGATCAGCACGCCGCAGAACACCATCGGGAAGGCAAAGAGCACCACGGCCATGAACTGCGGCAACCCCGTTGCCACGATTTCGGGTGTCACCAGCAGGTAGAACAGCAGGATCACCGGGAATGCGAGGATGAGGTTGGCGAGAAAGGACAGCAGCGTGTCGAGGCGACCGCCGTAATAGCCCGCCGGCAGACCGAGTGTGATCCCTACCATGAAGGCAAAAAGCGTGGCGAGCGGGGCGTATTTCAGCACCTCCCAGGCGCCCTTGACCATGCGAGAGAACACGTCGCGTGCCAGGTTGTCGCCGCCGAGCAGGTACCAGGCATATTCGCCTTCCTCGGCTCCGCGCAGGGGCGTGCCGGGCACCTTGTTCTTCATACCCGAGGCCTGTCCCAGCGGATCATGGGTGGCGATCAGGTCCATGGCGCCAAAGATGCCGGTGAATACCCAGAACATCACCAATCCAAAGCCGATCATCCCGATTGGGCTGTCGAAGAGTTTGCCATAAAGGCCAAGCCGCCGCTTGAATGTGATCGAAAGGGCGAAAAGCACCACCAGCGCAGTCCATGTGGGCAGCATCTGCCGCGACATGGCACCGACGATACCTGCGTTTGTGCCCAGGATCAGTCCAAGCAGCAAATAGGCAAGGGACAGGATGGCGACCACCAGAAAGGTAAGTTTGACGCCGAGGTTCGCCATTGCTTGCGGATTGCCCGCGAGGGTGAAGGAGCCATCAGCGTTGGCCACCTGCCGGGTGCCGGCACTGATGACGGATGTGATGATCCAGATTGCCAGCGCTGCGACCAGCAGCACGAGCGTGATCTGGTAGATCGGGTTAAGGAAGGCAAGAGCGCCAGTCCAGGTCAAGGGATCCATGAAATGCCTCCTGCCTTATGAGATACGAATGCGTGGGTTCAGGAACACATAGCCGATATCGGAAATCAGCTGCGTCAGCAGAACCACCACGACGGAAACAACAGAGACGGCGAGCAGCAGCTCGATGTCATTGTTGCTTGCGGCCTCGACCAATGCCCAGCCAAAGCCCTTGTAGTTAAACAGGCTTTCCACAATCACCACGCCGTTCAGCAGCCAGGGAAATTGCAGCATGATGACGGTGAAGGGGGCGATCAGCGCATTGCGCAGGGCGTGTTTCAGAACGATGTTGGGAAAGCTCACGCCCTTCAGTCGCGCGGTGCGGATGTATTGGGCTGTCATCACCTCGGTCATCGAGGCCCGGGTCATCCGCGCGATGTAGCCCATGCCGTAGAGCGCGATTGTCAGCACCGGCAGGAAGAAGTTCTCGAACGTGGGATTCTCCATCGCCGCCGTTGCGGTGCCCTTGAACCATTTCAGCCCCACGGTGGAGGAGGCAAAGACCGCGATGAAAATCACCCCGGAGACATATTCCGGCGTTGCGGTGGTCATGATCGAGAGCGTCGACAGCGACCGGTCAGTGGCAGAGCCTTCGCGCATGCCCGCAAGAACGCCAATGATCAGCGCCGAGGGGACCATCAGGATCAGCACCCACATCATCAGGTACCCGGTGTTGCCAAGCCTGGTTTCGATGATGTCACCGACACCTGTCTTGAAGCGGGTGGAATATCCCCAGTCACCCTGGATGATGCCACAATAGCGTGGTGCGGTGGCGGCCTCGTCCGGTGTTGCGGTGCCATCAATACATCGTCCGGTGACCTCACCGTCAGCTGTGCGGGTCCATCCGGGCATGACGCCAAGCCATTGGCCGTACTTCACGACAACAGGTTGCGCATAGCCATTTTTCTCCAGCCAGCTTGCGACGGCCTCGTCCGACATGCGGAAGTTGCCTTCGGTCTTGGCGAGCTTTTCAAGGTTTGGATAGAGATTTGTCAGAAAGAACACGATGAACGTCAGGCACAACGCCGTAATGATCATCACGCCTGAACGACGTAATATGAATAGTCCCATTTGATCCCCTGCAGACTGGCGGTCAGCTGGCCCTGATGCGTGCCGGAACTGGGTCTTCCGGATCGGGGGGGCCGTCTTATTGTTTGGTCTTATCGTTGATAGCTGGCCGCCCCCGGCACAGAGGTCGGGGGCAAGCCAAGAGGATGTGGCCGATCAGAGATCAGGCCGCCCAGCCCCATTTGTAGTGGTGATGCTCGTAGGAGATGTGCATGTCCGCACCGGTGACGCCTTCGCGCATGTGGCGGAACAGCGATTTCCAGTAAGGCTGAATGGTCACGCCTTCGTCCTGGATCAACTTTTCAGCCTTGGCGACGACTTCGCGACGCTTGTCGACATCGGCAATCGCCAACGCATCGGCCAGAAGCGCGTCGAACTCTTCGTTGGCCCAGCCGAACTCGTTCCAGGCCTCGCCGGAGCGGTAGGCCAGAGCCCAGATCTGCACGCCAAGCGGACGGTGGTTCCAGTTGGTGGAGCTGAACGGATACTTGGTCCAGTCGTTCCAGAAGGTGGAGCCGGGCAGAACAGTGCGCTTCACCTTGAAACCCGCGTCGCGCAGCTGCGCGGCCACGGCGTCGGTGGTATTCTTGCGCCAGTCGTCGTCGATGGAGATGATCTCGTGCTCGAAATCCATCATGCCGGCTTCTTCCATCAGGGCGCGGGCGCCTTCGACATCGACTTCCTGCTTGGGCAGTTCAGCATATTCCGGGTGCGCCGGGCCGACATGGTGGTGTTCGGCGACAACACCGCGGTTGCCATAGCCCAGTTCCAGGCAGACATCATTGTCGATCGCCATCTGCAAGGCCTTGCGCACGCGCTGATCGGCATAGGGCTTCTTGCCATCGATCTCGGCCAGCTGGTTGGGACGGATCACGATGGTGGACATGGTTACAACTTCGGACTTCACAAAACCCAGCGAGTCCATCACGTCGATGAATTCACCAACGGATTCGTAGAGCATGTCCACTTCTTCCGCTTCCAGCGCGGAGAGCCAAGAGGACGGGTCGGTGCCGAAGTCGATGTATTCGATGCTGTCCAATGCGGGACGACCAAAGACCTCTTCGCCCCACCAGGTATGGTCCTCGTTGCGGGTCAGGGTGCATTTTACGCCGACCTCGAGTTCGGAGATCAGATAGGGGCCGGTGCCGACCGCGTTCTGTGCATCATCCGCGCTAAAGCTGGCATGGGTGATCGCCGCCGGGTAGTCCGCCATGCCCGGAATGATCGAGATGTCGGAGTTTGGCAGCTTCAGCTTCACGGTGTGGCTGTCGACCACCTCGATCGCGCCCTCGATCGCTTGGTTGGTGTCGGGGTCGATCAGGGTGCCGAAACGACCGGCCATGGAGTTGCCTTCCATGCCCTTATCGCACCATCCGGCGATGTTGCGCGCGACGTCCTCGGCGGTGAAGTCATCGCCGTTGTTCCACTTCACGCCCTTGCGGACATTCAGGGTGTATTCATCGGCGCTGTCGTTGACTTCCCAGCTTTCCAGCAGCATCGGGGTGAAAGAGCCGTCGTTGTTGTACTCAACCAGATATTCCAGCGTGCCGCGGCTCTCGTTGCCGATTTCGGACCAGTCATAGGTGCGCGGATCCTTCAGGCCGCGGACGTTCATCTGCACCCGGATGGTGCCGCCTTCCTGCATGTCGCCCGCAGCGCGCGCGGGGGCGGTCAGGCCGATCATCCCATAAGCGGCTACAGCCGAGACGCCCAGAGCGGTGGCACGGGTCAGGAATTCACGCCGGGACAGCTTGCCAGACTTAAGTTCCTGCGCGTGCATCTCTGCCGCCCAATGGGTGGTCGAGCTCTTGAGTGTGGTGGTGGTCATCGATGTCTCCCTGTTCTAGACATGTGTTGGGCGGGCGTCCGCGCGAGTGTGGCCCCCATGCGCCGGCAATGCTGTGTCGTGCTGAGGTGTTTGAATTGTCACAATGTTTCTCCAACCCCTCTATACGGCATCAGTTGAGCCATGAGGTCAATGCACAGTATCGGCACTCAAGAGCAAAAATGCGACATTTTCTACGTCGTTTTTGTGAAATCGACAGGACTGTACAGCGCGCGGGTTAAGCGGCGAGATTTCAGTGACGCATGGCCTGAGGGCCGGGGTCCTTCCGCGCAAGCTTGCGCAGGGTGCTAGGCGTTTCGCCGGTGTGCTGAGTGATGAAGCGCGTGAAATATGCAGCGCTCCCAAAGCCCAAACTCTGTGCAATGTCGCGCATTGGCAATGTGGTCCGGATCAGCAAACTACGTGCGGCGTGCAATTGGCGTTCCGTCAACAGCGCCGCAGCGGTCTTGCCGGTTTCCTGTCGGCAGACGCGGGTCAGATGCGTTGGCGTCACGTCAAGCTCGGCCGCGTGTCCGGCCATGTTGAAGGCCCCTTCGGCATCCTGAGCCAGCCTGGCGCAGAACGCTCGGCACAGACGACGTGCAGCATGCGCCCTGTTGTTTTCGGGCGCCTTCGCCCAGAGCCGCTGTAGCTGGATGCCGACAAGATCTGCGTAGCTGCAAATCGCGCGTGCGGCATGATCGTCATCAAGCTGCTGTTCGCGCAGCATTGCGTCGAAAAACGCAGTAAGGCGCGCTTGCTCTTGCATGTCATTTATGCGGATCTGCATTGGCGTTTCGGGCAACCCGCAGGGCATGGTCTCGTCGATGCGCAACACCTGACCAAAGCTCTGACGACCAATTTCAAGAGAGAACAAGGTGCGAGCGGGTATACAAAGCACCGTGTGCGATCCGAAACCGCGACAGTGTCCATCCAGCAATGCACGCCCCTGACCGCGTGTGACCCACACCAGCAGGTGACAGTCGCGCTCATGCGCCAGTTCGATCTGCCATGCGCCGCCGGACAGAAGCCGTAGCAGAGGGCTGACGTCCAGTGGACCAGAAGCGTTTGGGTCAAAAGGCATGGCGGAGCTGACTGTACTTTTTGCGTAGTTGATCAGACGACAGTGACTCGCGCCGATGATTCGATCAATTTTATTGCAAGGTTTACCGGCATTCCGGCGGTGGCCCTCCGTTTTGTGGGATTTTAGACCCGTTTTTACGATTCAGGGCTGACTTTTGCCCATTTCGACATGCGTGACCGAAACCAACTGCGCTGCCGTTTGGCGTATTGCCGGGTGGCGATCGAGGCTTGCTCCTCGGCCTCCGACAGGCTGAGCGTGCCAGAGAGATAGGCCATCAGCTCCGGCACGCCGATCGCCTTGCAGGAGGGAAGCGCCGGATCGTAGCGGTCCAGCATCGCGCGCGCTTCATCCAGCGCCCCCTGATCGAGCATCTGGGCGAAACGGCGACGGATGCGCGCTTCGAGCCACTCCTTGTCTGTCTCCATCACCAGTCCGGTGCAGGCGGTACGCGGCAGCAGGGGCGGCGGCGTATCATCCTGCCAGTCGGCGAGAGGACGGCCCGTGGCCCGCAACACTTCCCAAGCCCGCTGCACACGGGCGCGGTTTTGCATGTCGATGCGGTCAGCGGTCCTCGGGTCCAGGTCCTTGCTCAGGTCCTCAAGGCTTAGGCGATCCCCTTCGGTGCGGATCTGCGGTGGGGTGGCGGGGATCTCCGCCAGTCCTTCGGTCAGCGCGAGAAAGTAAAGACCGGTCCCCCCGACGATAATGGGGCGCTTGGGGCCCGTTAAGAGCGGGGCCACCTCACGGAGCCAATGTCCGGCAGAGTAGGGGGCATCATAGGCCAGATGGCCATATAGCATGTGCGGTGCCCGGGATTCGTCCGCCGGCGACGGGCGTGCGGTCACCACGCGCCAACAGTCGTAGATCTGACTGGCATCCGCATTGATGATCACCCCGCCATCCCGTTCGGCGATCTCAAGCGCCAGTGCGGATTTGCCCGATGCGGTGGGACCGGCAATCAGCACAGGTAATTCGCTGGAGATTTTATCTAGGTCCATCAATGTCTTCCGCTGCGTAGTTGGTTCGGGGCAGGGCCGCCAGAGGCCGGATCGGCAATAATCCGGCCGTTCGGATTGATCCTTGGCCGCTTTTGCTTCATTTTGCCGCGAGATTTAACCCCGACATATTGCGGAGCGCAACATGCCCCAGAGCTCAGATCAACCGGACGTCTCGACGGCCGCAGGCTATAACCGTGTGATGTTGAAGATTTCCGGCGAGGCCCTCATGGGGACGCAGGGCTTCGGCCTGCATCCGCCAACCGTGCGCAGAATCGCCCAGGAAGTGAAATCCGTGCATGATCTCGGCGTCGAGATCTGCATGGTCATCGGCGGCGGCAACATCTTCCGCGGCCTGTCCGGGTCGGCGCAGGGGATGGAGCGTACCACTGCAGACTACATGGGAATGCTGGCCACCGTGATGAACGCGCTGGGGATGCAGTCGGCGCTGGAGGATGAAGGTGTCTTCACCCGTGTCATCTCGGCCATTCGGATGGATGAGGTTGCAGAACCCTACATTCGCCGCCGTGCCGTGCGCCACCTGGAGAAAAAGCGGGTCTGCATCTTTGCCGCAGGCACGGGCAATCCCTATTTCACCACCGACACCGCCGCGACTCTGCGTGCCAACGAGATGAACTGCGAAGCCATCTTCATGGGCAAGAACGGTGTTGATGGTGTCTATGACATGGACCCCAAGACCAACCCGGAAGCCAAACGCTACGACAGCATCAGCTATGATGATGTGCTCGCCAAACGGCTCAAGGTCATGGATGCCTCGGCCATCGCGCTGGCGCGGGACAACAGCCTGCCGCTGATCGTCTTTAGCCTTGATGAACCGGGCGGGTTTCGCGGCGTTTTGGCCGGAGAAGGCACCTATACCAAGGTTCACGGCTGAACCGCGTGAGGGGCTTTGGGGCAGGGCGCGGGTCGGTGTTGCGATGCGCGTTCTGCCTGCAAAATTGCGTTCAACTGCCGGTTTCGCGGGTATTTACCCACTGAGATCGCTATACAATACACATATGATGGCGTAATAGCCGTCCTCAAGACCGCCTCAAGCAAGGGGAGAGCAGCATGTCTGAAAACTTCGAACTCGACACCGACGATCTGAAGCGCCGCATGGACGGTGCCCTGGCCAACCTGAAAACCGAATTTGCATCTTTGCGGACCGGGCGCGCCTCTGGTTCCATGCTGGAACCGGTGATGGTGGATGCCTATGGCTCGATGACACCGATCAACCAGGTGGGCACCGTGAACGTGCCGGAACCTCGCATGGTCACCATCAACGTCTGGGACAAAGGCCTGGTCAACAAGGTGGAAAAAGCGATCCGCGAAAGCGGGCTTGGCATTAATCCGCAGCTCAATGGCACCATCATCATGCTGCCGATTCCGGAGCTGAACGAGGAACGTCGCCGTGAACTGACCAAGGTGGCGGGCCAGTATACCGAACACGCCCGTGTGTCGATCCGCAACGTGCGCCGCGACGGCATGGATCAGATCAAGAAAGCCAAAGCCGATGGCATGTCCGAGGATGACCAGAAGTTCTGGGAGGCCGAGGTGCAGGAACTGACCGACAAGATGATCAAGGTCATCGACGACGCGTTGGAAACCAAACAAGCCGAAATCATGCAGGTCTGATCAGCCATTATGTCACTCGGGACGAACCGCGGAGCCCCGGCCAAGGCCGGAACAGACACAGCGTCACCGGGCTCCGGTGGCGGCCCGAGGCATGTGGCGATCATCATGGATGGCAATGGCCGTTGGGCGCAGATGCGCGGGCGGCCACGGTTGTTCGGCCACCACGCAGGCGCCCGACGGGTGCGCGAGGTTGTCGAGTGCTGCCCGGGCCTTGGCGTCAAGTACCTGACGATATTTGCCTTCTCGACCGAGAACTGGAAACGCACACAGGTGGAGGTCGCGGGCCTCATGAGCCTGTTTCGCCGCTATATCTCCAAGGAGATGAAAGCGCTGGCCGCCAAAAATGTCAGGGTGCGGTTTATTGGTGACCGGGTCAAACTCGATGCCAAGCTGATCCAGCTGATGGATGCGCTGGAACGAGAGACCGCGGGCAACGATGGCACGCACCTGACCATCGCCCTGAACTACGGTGGACGCGACGAGGTCGCCCGCGCCACCAAACGGCTGGCGCAGGATGTGGCGAGCGGCAAGCTGGATCCCGAAAGCGTGGATCAGGAAACCCTGCCGCGGTACCTTGACACCCATGTGCTGCCGGACCCCGATTTGGTGATCCGGACCTCGGGCGAGGCGCGGATCTCGAATTTCCTGCTGTGGCAGTCTGCCTATGCCGAGTATGAGTTCATCGATACGCTCTGGCCCGATTTCACTGCCGAGGAACTGGGGCGGTTGTGCAGCAGTTATGGCCGTCGGGACCGTCGGTTCGGCGCGGTCAAGACATGAGCGCTCAGGGCTCTTCGCCAGGTCCCAAAGCGGGGCGCTGGTCCGATCTCGGCGCACGCACGCTCTCTGCCATAGTGTTGCTTGGCTTGGGGGGCGCATCCATTCATTTTGGTGGCGTGGCCTTTGCGGTCTTCGTCTCTGTCGCTGTTGGGGCAGTGTTCTGGGAAATGCTGCGGATGTACGACGCTGACCTGTCGCTCTCCGCCATCGGTTGCGGGGCGGTTGCCGCGCTGACGGTGTTCGTATCCTCCTTTCTGCCGCTTGTGGTGACGCCTCTTGTTCTGGCCTTTCCGCTGGTGTTTGGCGCCTGGATACTCGAACGCCAGCGTCGGTCCTTTCTGGCAATGGCGGGGTGGGTGCTGTTTGGCGGGTTTGGCCTGATCTGGCTACGAGAGGCTTACGGTGTCAGCTGGACCTTCTGGCTCATCTGCGTGGTGGTTGCGACGGATGTGGCGGGATACTTCGTTGGCAAGCATTTTGGCGGGCGCAAGTTCTGGCCTGCCGTCAGCCCTAAGAAAACATGGTCCGGTACAGCGGGGGGCTGGGCCGCTGCTGCGGTGGTCGGGCTGCTGTTTGCGCTTCTGGCGGGACTGCCTGCAAACCTCATCTGGATCTCCGCCGGTGTTGCCATGGCGAGCCAGGCCGGCGATATCGCCGAAAGCGCGCTGAAGCGACGTTTGAATGTCAAGGACTCCAGTCAGCTCATTCCAGGACATGGCGGCGTCTTTGATCGCTTTGACGGTATGCTGGGCGCGGGCGCCCTGTGTTTCCTGATCGCCATCACCTGGGGGTGACCCCCTGATCGCGTCCAGCGCGTTGGACGGATGAAAAACGAGTTTCTGATGCGAAAAATATCTATTTTCGGGGCAACCGGCTCCATCGGGCAGAACACCATTGATCTGATCCGACGTGATCCCGAGGCCTATGACATCGTGGCACTGAGCGGCGGGCACAATATTGCGCAGCTTGCGCGCGATGCTATTGAGCTACGCGCCGAGGTTGCCATTACCGCGCACGACCACCGGTTGCCAGAGCTGCGCGCGGCGCTTGCGGGCAGTGATGTCGAAGCGGCGGCCGGCGCAGATTCGCTGGTGGAGGCCGCAAGCCGTCCCGCCGACTGGATCATGTCGGCGATCGTCGGGGCGGCCGGGCTTGCACCGGGGCTACGGGCGCTGGAACAGGGCAGCACGCTGGCGCTCGCCAACAAGGAATCACTGGTGTGTGCCGGACGGCTGTTGATGAAAACCGCAGAAGCGCACGGTGCCCGTATCCTTCCCGTCGACAGCGAGCATTCCGCAGTGTTTCAGGCGCTTGTCGGCGAGCGGATCGACGAGGTCGAGCGGATCATCATCACCGCTTCCGGTGGCGCATTCCGAGACTGGCCGCTTGCAGATCTGAGGACCGCGACACTGGCGCAGGCGTCGTCCCACCCCAATTGGGACATGGGGCAACGGATCACCGTGGACAGTGCATCCATGTTCAACAAGGCGCTGGAAGTCATTGAAACGAGAGAGTTCTTTGGCGTAGCGCCTGAGCAGATCGAGGTGCTGGTGCATCCGCAATCACTGGTGCATGCGCTGGTCGGTTTCCGAGATGGCGCCTTGATGAGCCATCTTGGTGCCCCCGACATGCGGCATGCCATCGGGTATGCGCTGCATTGGCCTGAGCGCCGGTCACTGCCCGTGGCCCGGCTGGATCTGGCCTCCATCGGCAAGCTGGAGTTTCGCGCGCCGGATCTGGCGCGGTATCCGGCGCTGCGTCTGGCGCAGGAGGTGATGCGGCGCGGTGGTCTGTGCGGTGCGGCCTTCAATGGCGCCAAAGAACGCGCGCTTGATCACTTTATCGCGGGTCACATTGGCTTTCTGGACATGGCCGACATAACTGAGCAGGTATTGGCGTCGCTGGAGGCCGAGGCGGGTCTTATTGACGCCTCAATGACACTTGAAAACGTCACCCGAGTTGATGGTTTGTCGCGTGATGCGGTGGATCAGGTTGTGACGCAACGAACAGGATAGAGTTTTGGACGCAGTATCTCTGGTCTCGCAACTGGGCGGGTTCCTCTACACGGTCGGCAGTTTCGTCGTGGTGCTTTCGATCATTGTGGCCGTGCACGAATATGGCCATTACATCGTCGGGCGTTGGTGCGGCATCCATCCGGAGGTGTTCTCACTTGGCTTTGGTCCGGTGCTGGCCAGCCGTGTCGATAAACGTGGCACCCGCTGGCAGTTGGCCGCGTTCCCACTTGGCGGGTTTGTGAAGTTCCTCGGGGATGCGGATGCCGCCTCGGGTAAGGATGCGGGAGCGATTTCCGCAGCCGAGACCGATCCGGAATTGCTGCGCAAGACCATGCATGGTGCCCCGCTCTGGGCGCGGGCTGCGACAGTGGCGGCAGGGCCGATCTTTAACTTCATTCTGGCGATTGTCATCTTTACCGGCGTGAACCTCAGCCGAGGTCAGATGCAGGAACCGCTTGCCGTGGGGTCGATCAAGGATCTTCCGGCAGAGGGCTATACGCTTGAGCCCGGAGACGAAATCCTGGCGGTCGCTGGCATCGAGACGCCGGATTTTTCGGACGGTGTGGCATGGCGCGCGTTTGAGGGCAGCGTGCCTGTTGAAAAGATACTGGATTATCGCGTGGCGCGCGATGGCAACGAGATGGTGGCGCGCGGCCCTTATCTGATGCCGAGCATCGTGACCGGTGTGGCCCCACGCAGCGCCGCATCTGATGCAGGTCTGCGCGAAGGCGACGTTATTGTCGCCGTGGATGACGGGGAAATCTTCGCGTTCTCGCAACTGAAGGAACGGGTCGAGGAGGGTGAAGGCGCGCCGCTGTCTCTCACGGTCTGGAACGCAGGTGAGACGCGGGAGCTGATCCTCAGCCCGCGCCGCACGGACGAGCCAACCGCAGACGGTGGTTTTCAGACCAATTGGCGGATCGGCATTGCCGGTGGGCTGGCGTTTGAACCGGCCCGCGAATCCGTGTCGCCTTGGTTGGCGGTCGGGCAGGGGGCGGCTCAGGTCTGGCGCATGATCGAGCAATCTCTGTCCGGGTTGAAGCATATGATCACTGGTCAGATCAGCACCTGCAACCTCTCCGGCCCGGTTGCCATCGCCGAGATGTCGGGCACGTTGGCGAGCCAGGGCGCGGTGAACTTCATCTGGCTCATCGCGGCACTGTCTACGGGGATTGGTCTCTTGAACCTGTTTCCGGTTCCGGTGCTAGACGGCGGACATCTGGTGTTCTTCGCCTATGAGGCCATCACGGGCCGCCCGCCCAATGACCGGGCCATGCAGGTTCTGATGATGATCGGTCTGACGATGATCCTTGGGTTGATGTTGTTCTCCGTCAGCAACGATCTGCTGTTCTGCTGAGCGCGCAAATGATCAGGCAGGGGGGCATGTGGATGGCGCATCTGCCCCTTTGCTGCCCCGATCTTGCCACAAATCCGAACTAGCATTGGATCGTGAGTGATTCCGGCCCGCGGGTCGGAGGATTGAGCGATGGGGAACAATCATGCAAACGCTACAGCAGTCCTGTGCCGGGCTTGGCCTGTTGGCCCGCCTCAATGCAGACCGGGTCTTGTTCATCGGGGCCATCTCCGCTGCGATGGCGGTTGGAACGTGGATCGCCTCTGTTTTTTGAGACGGTAGGAAACGCGACATATTTTCCGGGGCTTACATGGCCTCCTTGTGTGAGAAAAGCAGCGGTCGTCGCCCCGCTGCTTTTCTTGTTTTTGACAACCGCGTGTAAACCCGGTACGCACTTTTCAAGCTGCTATAATAATTGGGTTTAAACTGATGATCTGGGGGAAAAACGCGGCATCTGCCCGTGATGCGCGCCGGGAGAGTGAAATGTCCGTTTCTAATAAAGGTTTTCTCGGGTCCACCGCACTTTCCGCGGTACTTGCCTTCGGGATTGGCTTGGCGCCAATGTCCCTGCAGGCTCAGGACTATCGGTTCACGAATGTTCGTGTCGAAGGCAACCAGCGAATACAAAGCTCGACCATCGTTGCCTATACGGGCCTTGGTCGCGGCGAAACGGTCAGCGCCGGTGCCTTGAATGATGCCTATCGAGGCGTGTTTGACAGTGGTCTGTTCGAGGCGGTGGAGCTTGTCCCCCGCGGCAACACTCTGGTCATCAAGGTGGTGGAATATCCGACCATCAGCCGGATCAATTTCGAAGGCAACAAGCGCCTGAAAGACGATGCGCTGTCCGAGGTGATTGAATCCTCGCCGCGTCGTGTGTTCAGCGCCGATCAGGCCGAGCGGGACGCCGGAGCGATCGCTGACCTGTACCGCGCTCAGGGGCGTTTGGCCTCCAGAGTGACACCGCGCATCATCCGCCGGAACGACAACCGCGTCGACCTGGTGTTCGAGATTTCCGAAGGCGATACCGTCGAGGTGGAGCGCGTCTCCTTCGTGGGCAACCGCGCCTTCTCTGACCGGCGTTTGCGTCGAGTTCTGGAGACCAAGCAGGCGACCTTCCTGCGCGCTCTCATCAACCGTGACACGCTGATCGAAGACCGGATCCAGTTTGACCGTCAGGTGCTGACCGATTTCTACCGGTCGCGTGGTTATGTCGATTTCCAGGTCAACAGCGTCAACGCTGAGGTGACGAAGGAACGCGATGCGGCCTTCCTTGTTGTGGACGTGACCGAAGGGCAAAAGTTCGAGTTCGGCGACATCACCGTGACCAGCGAGTTTGCCAATGCCGATCCGGATGTCTATCGCAGCAAGCTGCGCCTGAAGCGTGGGGTAACATACTCGCCTCTGGTGATCGAGAATGCCATCGAAACGCTCGAACAATTGGCCGTGCGCCAAGGGATCGACTTCCTGCGGGTCGAGCCGCGCGTCACCCGCAATGACCGCGACCTGACGCTGGATGTGGAGTTTGCGATGGTGCGAGGCCCACGGATCTTTGTCGAACGCATCGACATTGAGGGCAATACAACCACGCTTGACCGGGTGATCCGTCGTCAGTTCAAAATCGTCGAGGGCGATCCTCTCAATCAACGTGAGATCCGCAACAGTGCGGAGCGTATCCGTGCGCTTGGGTTCTTTGCTCAATCCGAAGTGGACGTGCGGCAGGGCAGCACACCGAATGATGTCATCGTGGATGTCGACGTTGAAGAGCAGCCTACTGGGTCGTTCACGCTGGGCGGGTCCTACTCGGTGGATGATGGTATCGGGGTCGCGATTGGGATATCCGAGAAGAACTTCCTCGGTCGAGGTCAGCAGCTGTCATTCAATATTTCCACAGCTCAGGATACCGAAGAGTATAAGTTGCGGTTCGTAGAGCCGAAGCTTTTGGGCCGGGATCTGCAATTCGCTATTGATCTGGGTCTGAGCGAAACGGAATCCAGCTACTCGGAATACGACACATCCTCTGTGATTTTCCGTCCCTCGATTACCTTTGATGCCAGTGATACGACGTCGCTGCAGCTGCGCTATGCGCTTGACCTCGACGAGATGGAATCGCGTGGCCTCGATAGCAACGGCAATGATCGGGCGGGTCCGGTGCTGCAAGCTGACATCGCAGAAGGCAAACGCACCACCAGCTCTATCGGTGCGACGTTTACCTATGATAGCCGCCGCACCGGTTTGAACCCGACAGCGGGATTCCTGATCGAAAGTGGCCTCGACTATGCCGGCCTCGGCGGGGATAACGAGTATATCCGTGCGACCAGCAAGATTGTCGCGCAGAAATTGGTGTTCAACGAAGAAATCACCCTGCGTGCCACCGTTGAGACCGGATATCTCGGTTGGCTTGGCGACAACAAGAGCCGGACCATCGACCGTTTCCTGCTGTCATCGGACACGCTGCGTGGCTTTGAGCCGGGCGGGGTTGGCCCTCGGGATATGTCTGGAAGCTATGACGATGCGCTTGGGGGGAACCTCTACGCTGTTGCACGCTTCGATGCCGAGTTCCCCTTGGGTCTGCCTGAAGAGCTGGGGATCCGTGGTGGTCTATTCTATGACGTTGGCAACCTCTGGGGGCTTGATGACTCGAACGCCGCAGCCGGTAGCAATGTCGTTGGGCGCGGTGGATCGTTCCGTCATGTGGTCGGGTTCTCGGTATTGTGGACAACTGGTCTGGGGCCACTCCGGTTCAACTTCTCCAAGGCGCTGTCCAAGGAAGAGTTCGACAAAGAGCGGAATTTCGACCTGACCATTCAGGCACGGTTCTGACACCTTGCGACGGACCCTCGTAGTTCGAATGTTCTGGGCAGCCGGGCTTATGGCCGGGCTGTCCTTTTCCGTCGGGGCATCGGCGCAGAGTTTGACGCCCGGCATTGGACTTGGTGGCTTTTCTCCGGAACAGAACCTCGGCATTCCAAGCAGTCTGTTGTTGACCATCCACTCTGATCGGTTGTTCTCCGAAAGTGCGTATGGCCAGCGCATCGCGCGGGAGATGGAAGGTCAAAGTGCGGTGCTGATGGCCGAAAACCGCCGGATCGAAGCCGAGCTGCGCGCCGAAGAACTGGACCTGACAGAACGCCGGTCCACCACCGACCCTGATGCCTTTCGTGCGTTGGCCAAAGCCTTTGATGAGAAGGTGCAGGAGACCCGCCGAACCCAGGAGGCCAAGTTTCTGGAGATCACGACGTCGCGCGAAGAGGCGCGACGAGAGTTCCGCGAAACCTCTATCCCCATTCTGGAACAAATCATGACGGAAACCGGCGCAGCGGCCATTCTGGAGCAATCCAGTGTGCTGCTCAGCGCGGAGGCCATCGACGTGACAGACCTGGCGATCGCGCGTGTCGACGCTATCCTTGGCGAAGGGGACGACGCGGAGGCCACCGGGACCAACCCGCCCTAAGCTTGCCCCGTTCGGGCAGGCTTGCTAGGACAAATATCTGAAAAAACCAATGGAAGCTGACCCATGAGTGCTGACGCAAATCCCGACCTCAAGAGCGCCGACATCGGCCTGATCCAACAGATCCTGCCGCATCGCTATCCGTTCCTGCTGGTGGACAAGGTCGTCGATATCGACGGGTATCAGTCAGCGCGCGGCATCAAAAACGTCACGATGAACGAACCGCATTTCCAGGGCCACTTCCCGGGAACGCCGATCATGCCAGGTGTCACCATTGTCGAGGCGATGGCACAGACCTCCGGTGTGATGCTGGGCGTGGGGATGGATCAGATCGGCAGCGATATGCTGATCTATTTCATGAACATCGACAAATGCAAATTCCGCCGCAAGGTTGTACCCGGTGATGTGCTGGAAATGCACGTGGAAACCCTGCGCGGCAAGCCCGGCGGCAAGATCTTCAAATTCTCGGGTCGCGCGACCGTTGAGGGTGAGCTGGCTGCCGAAGCCGAGTTCACAGCCATGGTTGACCGCGACGGAAAGGACGGCTGATGACCACTATCCACCCCAGCGCCATTATCGAGGATGGTGCCACTGTCGGCGAAGGCTGCGAAATCGGCCCCTTCTGCATCGTCGGCGCTGAGGTGGTACTGGGCGACCGCGTGGTTCTGAAGTCCCATGTGGTGATCACCGGCGACACCGAAATCGGCGAGGACACCGTGGTGTTCTCCTTCTCGGTGTTGGGGGAGATCCCGCAGGATCTGAAGTTCAAGGGCGAGAAATGCCGCACCGTGATCGGCAAACGCAACCGCTTCCGCGAGCATGTGACCGTGAATGCCGGCACCGACGGCGGCGGCGGTGTGACCCGGATCGGGGATGACGGGCTGTTCATGGCGGGCTGTCACATCGCCCATGACGCGCAGGTCGGCGACCGGGTGATCGTGGTGAACTCCGCTGCGGTGGCGGGCCATTGCGTGCTTGAAGACGACGTGATCATCGGCGGTCTGTCCGGCATCCATCAATTTGTGCGGATCGGACGCGGCGCCATCATCGGCGCGGTCACCATGGTGACCAATGATGTCATTCCCTACGGGCTTGTTCAGGCCTCGCGCGGCGAGCTGGACGGGCTGAACCTTGTGGGGCTGAAACGCCGGGGCGTCAACCGGGCGGATATCACCGCGCTGCGCGCCGCGTTCCAGATGCTGGCGCAGGGCGAGGGCACCTTCTCCGAGCGTGCACGCCGCCTGGGCGAAGAGAACGACAGCGAATATGTGCAGGAAATCGTCGCCTTCATCACCGGTGAGAGCGACCGTCATTTCCTGACCCCCGGCGGCTGAGAGAGGCACCAACCATGATTGCACTGATTGCCGGTCGCGGGGCATTGCCCGCGGAACTGATTGCACGTCTGCCGGAGCGCCCTCTGATTTGCGCCATGGCGGGATCGGAACCTGACACGGTGGAGGCGGAGATTACCTTTCGCCTCGAACAGCTGGGCAGTTTTCTGGAACAGTTGAAGGCGGAAAACGTCACGGAGATCTGCCTTGCGGGCGCGGTGACGCGGCCCCAGATCGACCCGTCGGCGATTGATGCGGCAACCCTGCCGCTGGTACCAGTGCTGCAGGCGGCGATTGCCGCCGGTGACGATGGCGCGCTGCGGGCGGTGATCGCCATCCTCGAAGAGAGCGGTTTTGCCGTGAAGGGCGCGCATGAGATCGCACCGGACCTGCTGATGGACGAAGGCGTCCCCACGCAGGTCAAGCCCGGCGAGATCGACAAGGCCGACGCCGAGCGTGCCTCGGTGATTGCCTTTGGCCTCAGCGCCGCTGATATCGGACAGGCCTGCGCGGTGCGCGCCGGTCAGGCCATCGCCATCGAGACGCTGTTTGGCACCGACTGGATGCTGGCCAGCCTCGCGACGCGACCGGACGGGCAGGGTGGTTTGTTCTACAAGGCCCCGAAGGCCGGGCAGGACCGCCGTGCAGATCTGCCGACCATTGGCCCGGCGACGGTGGAGGGCGCCGCCATGGCTGGCCTCAACGGTATCGTTCTGGAGGCGGAAGGCGTCATCGTCCTCGACCGCGAGGAGGTGATTGCCGCCTGTGACCGCCGGGGCATGTTCCTCTGGCTGCGGCAGGTCTGATCACATGAGCCTGCGGGTGTTCATCCTCGCCGGGGAACCCTCTGGCGACAGGTTGGGCGCGGCGCTCATGCGCGGGCTTAAGGAACTGGCGCCGGGGGTGACATTTGAAGGCGTCGGCGGCAGCCAGATGCAGGCCGAGGGGCTCCGCTCGCAGTTCCCGATGGAAGAACTCTCCGTCATGGGCATTGCCGAGGTGCTGCCGAAGTATTTCGACCTCAAACGTCGCATTCAGGAGACCGCCGATGCGGTGGTCGCACTGCGGCCGGATGTGATGATCACCATCGACAGCCCGGATTTTTCCCTGCGCGTTGCAAAGCTGGTGAAAGACGCAAGCGACATCCGTACCGTGCACTACGTTGCGCCTTCCGTCTGGGCCTGGCGTCCGGGGCGCGCGGCGAAGATGGCGAAGGTCATCGACCATGTGCTCGCGCTGCTGCCGTTCGAGCCACCCTTTATGGAAGCCGCGGGGATGGAGTGCGATTTTGTCGGCCATCCGGTGGTGGCGGAGCCAAAGGCGACTGAAGCGGAGATCGCGGATTTTCGCGCCGCGCATGATCTTGGCGATGCGCCGGTGCTGCTGGCCCTGCCGGGATCGCGCCGCTCCGAGGTGGGGCGGTTGGCGGATGTATTTGGCACTGCCTTGCAGCAGTTTCACGCCTCCCACCCGGACCATAGGATCGTGGTGCCTGCGGCGGCGCATGTGGCGCCCTTGGTGCGTGAAAAACTTGCCGATTGGCCTGCTGGCTGCCTCGTGCTGGACCCTGCAGCATATACCACAGAGGAGTTTGCCGCCCACAAACGCGCCGCCTTTGCCACTGCAGGGTTGGCGCTAGCGGCCTCGGGCACGGTTTCGCTGGAACTGGCGGCGGCCCGCACGCCGATGGTTATCGCCTACCGTTTCAACTGGCTGACCTGGCAGATCATGAAGCGCATGGCGCTGATCGACACTGTGACGCTCGTCAATCTGGTCAGTGACACCCGCGTGGTACCGGAATGCCTCGGGCCCGACTGCACAGCAGAGAAGATCGCCACCCAGCTGGACGCCGTGCTTGCGGCGCCTGAGGCGCAGTTCGACGCCATGCGCCTCACGATGGAGAGGGTCGGTGAAGGCGGCGATGCGCCCGGTGTGCGGGCCGCCCGTGCTGTGCTGGCCCGGCTGCCGGGCTAAGCCGCGTCACGCGCCCCTATCAGGTGAATTCCCGCAAGATTGATCCGCCCGCGACGTGGATCGCGGGCGTGAACAGGGGCTTCAGGCGCCGCGCCAGATCCAGCCGCCGCCGAAGATGCGGCTGCCATTGGGATCATAGAACACGCAGGCCTGACCGGGCGAAATGCCTTCCTCGGCGGCGAAGAGTTCCACCTCCGCCTCGGTCTCCGAGATCGGTCGGATGATCGCATCGCGCGGTGGGCGGGTCGACCTGACCTTGACGCTCAGATGCCATTCGTCGCGACTTGTGAAGGGCTCATCGCCCAGCCAGTTGATCTCACGTACGGGCACGCGGCGGGTCGCCAGCATCTCCTTGGGGCCAACGATGACCTGCTTTTGGTCCACATCCAGCTTCACCACATAAAGCGGCTCGCTCAAGCCGCCGATGCCAAGGCCGCGGCGCTGGCCGATAGTGTAGTGGATGACGCCATTGTGCTCGCCCAGTACACGACCATCTGCATGCACGATTTGCCCGGGCTCCGCCGCGCCGGGGCGCAATTTCTCGATCACCGAGGCATAGTCGCCGTTGGGCACAAAGCAGATGTCCTGGCTGTCCGGCTTGTCGGCCACCGACAGACCGTATTGCGCCGCCATCTCGCGGGTGGCGTCCTTGGAGGGCAGGTGTCCCAGCGGAAAGCGCAGGAAATCCAGCTGCTCCGGCGTGGTGGAGAACAGGAAATAGCTCTGATCCCGGTTGGCATCCGCGGCGGAGTGCAGCTCCGGCCCGTTGGCGCCCGTCTTGCGCTGGATATAGTGACCGGTGGCCATGCAGTCGGCCTCCAGATCCTTGGCGGTTTCCAACAGATCCTTGAACTTCACGCGCTCATTGCAGCGGATGCAGGGCACCGGCGTCGCGCCGGCCAGATAGCTGTCGGCGAACTCGTCGATCACTGCATCCTTAAAAATGTTCTCATAATCGAGCACGTAATGCGGAAAGCCACGTTCCTCCGCCACGCGGCGGGCGTCGTGAATATCGATTCCCGCGCAGCAGGCGCCTTTCTTGGCCAGCGCTGCCCCGTGATCATAAAGCTGCAGCGTCACACCGACCACATCATAGCCCTGTTCGGACAGGTAGGCCGCCACCACGGAGCTGTCGACACCGCCTGACATGGCGACAACGACGCGGGTGTCCGCGGGCGATTTTGCAAAACCTAGCGAGTTCACTGGGGTCTCGTTGTCCAGTGCCATGATGTGCTCCTTAAGGGGTTCGGGTGCGGATCGGGAAAGCATCGAAGAATATATGAAAATGCTACGTATTCTCAAGGGGCGCATTTCACTCATCGTTAAGAGCTGCCCGCCATTTTGCACATATAAGCAGAATACGCATCCTAGTAAGGGCATAGCGATGTTTTTAAAGAAAGTTGATGGCCCCCGTGCGGTCACATTACCGGACGGCACCGTCATGACACGGGCGGACTTGCCGCCTCAAACCACAAAACGCTGGGTGGCATCGCGCAAGGCTGCGGTCGTACGCGGGGTTTTGTACGGATTGATTCCCCAGACCGAAGCACTACGTCTTTACAATCTAAGCGAGGATGAATTCCGAAGCTGGGTTGCTGCGGTTGCAGACCACGGGGAAGAGGCCCTGAAAACCACCCGACTGAAGGAGTATCGTGACCCCTGAGTCGCAAACCGCCGTGTTAACTTTAAGGTTTTGCGGAAATTAACCATCATGGTAACGGGACATTAACCTTTTCCCAGCAAGGTTAACGCAACCTGAGGACAACAGAGTACAGGCGGAGACCCAATATGCGCATTCTTCTGGTCGAGGATGATCCCACGACAGCGAAAAGCATCGAGCTGATGCTGACTCATGCAAACCTAAATGTTTACACGACTGACCTCGGCGAAGAGGGCATCGATCTGGCAAAGCTATACGACTATGACCTGATCCTGCTGGATCTGGGCCTGCCGGACATGAACGGTCATGAGGTTCTGCGTCAGCTGCGCTTGTCGCGCATTGAGACCCCGATCCTGATCCTCTCCGGCGCGGATGACACGGAAAACAAGATCAAGGGTTTTGGCTTTGGTGCGGATGATTATCTGACCAAACCGTTCCATCGCGAGGAACTGGTTGCGCGGATCCACGCGATTATCCGCCGCTCGAAAGGGCATTCCCAGTCCATTATCAAGACCGGGAAGATCTCCGTTAACCTTGATGCCAAGACCGTGGACGTGGAAGGCAAATCTGTCCATCTCACTGGTAAGGAATACCAGATGCTGGAGCTTTTGTCGCTTCGCAAAGGCACGACCCTCACCAAGGAGATGTTCCTGAACCATCTCTATGGCGGTATGGATGAGCCAGAACTGAAGATCATCGACGTGTTCATCTGCAAACTGCGCAAGAAGCTCAGCACGGCGACAGACGGCGAAAATTATATCGAAACCGTCTGGGGGCGCGGCTATGTGCTGCGCGATCCGCAAGAGGATCTGTCCACCGGTGGTCCGAGGATCGCGATCGGCGCCTGAGCACGGCACGGCACTTAACGCACAACAGTTTCTAGAACTCCGCCGGGCTGAGCATCCCGGCGGAGTTTTTTCGTGTGACTTCGGGCACTGGACCTCTCGGGTATCGGCGACTATCACCAAGGCAAGACAAATATCCGAGGGGCGTTGCCAGTATGACAGATCAGGATCCCCGGTCGATGGATGCGGCCGACGCGCGTGTGGAATTCGAGGCGCTGCAAACGCAGATCGAGGCTGCGGATGTCGCGTATCACCAAAAGGACGCACCGACGTTGTCGGATGCCGAGTACGATCAACTGAAACGCCGCTATCTGGCATTGGCCGACGCGTTTCCAGAGTTAGCGGCCGAGGGCACGCGCGTTGATGCGGTTGGCGCGCCGGCGGCCTCGGGTTTTGGTAAGATCACCCATTCGGTGCGGATGATGTCTTTGGGGAATGCCTTTGAAGATCAGGATGTTGAGGATTTTGCCACTGGTCTGCGCCGCTACCTCGGGCTGAGCGCGGAGGCCCCTCTGGCATTTACGGCGGAGCCCAAGATTGATGGCCTGTCCCTCTCCCTGCGCTACGAGCAGGGGCAGCTGGTGCAGGCAGCCACGCGCGGCGACGGTGCGGTGGGTGAAAACGTGACCGAGAACGCGCGCACCATCGCCGATATTCCGCATCAGATCTCCGGCGCGCCAGAGGTGATGGAGGTGCGCGGCGAGGTCTACATGAGCCACGCGGATTTTGAGGCTTTGAACGCCCGGCACACTGAAACTGGCGGCAAGATCTTTGCCAATCCGCGCAATGCCGCTGCCGGGTCATTGCGGCAGCTGGATCCGGAAATCACCCGCGCGCGGCCCTTGCGGTTCTTTGCCTATAGCTGGGGTGAGCTGTCCGAGCCTCTTGCGACAACGCAAAGTGAGGCCATCGCACGGTTCGAGGCGCTTGGGTTCCAGACCAACCCGCTGACCCGCCGCTGCGACAGTATTGCGGAGCTGCTGGAGCACTATCATTCCATCGAGGAACAACGTGCCGATCTTGGCTATGACATCGATGGTGTCGTCTACAAGGTCGATGATCTGGCCCTGCAGGAGCGTCTGGGCTTCCGCTCCACCACACCCCGCTGGGCCATCGCGCACAAGTTTCCGGCAGAGCTCGCCTGGACCCGGCTGGAGGGGATCGACATTCAGGTTGGGCGTACTGGTGCCCTTAGCCCCGTGGCGCGGTTGCAGCCGGTCACGGTGGGCGGGGTCGTGGTCTCCAATGCGACGCTGCACAATGAAGACTACATCATTGGTCTGGACTCCAAGGGCGCGCAGATACGCGAGGGCAAGGACATCCGTATCGGCGATTGGGTGCAGATCTATCGTGCCGGTGATGTGATTCCGAAAGTGGCCGATGTGGATTTGACTCGCAGGCCAGAGGGAACGGAGCCGTATGTGTTCCCGACCACATGCCCGCGCTGCGGCAGTCCTGCGGTGCGCGAGGAAGGTGATGCGGTCCGTAGATGCAGTGGCGGTGTGATCTGCCCGGCGCAAGCCGTGGAAAAACTCAAGCACTTCGTCTCTCGTGCAGCCTTCGACATCGAGGGGCTGGGCGCCAAGCAGGTTGAGCAATTTCATACAGATGAGTGGGTGAAAGAACCCGCAAACATCTTTGAGCTGCAAGAGAATTATGGCAATGGCCTGCAGCAACTGAAGAACCGGGAAGGCTGGGGCGAGAAATCGGCCACTGCTCTGTTTGCGGCGATCAATGACAAACGCCGGATTGAATTTGCGCGGCTGATCTTTGGCCTTGGTATCCGCCACGTCGGCGAGGTTGCCGCCAAGGATGTCGCGCTGCATTTCCGCACCTGGCAGGCGCTGGCGGAGGCCGCTGATTTGGCGCGCCCAGCGGCCTTGGCCCATCGTGCGGCGGATGAGGCGGAGCTGGTGGAGCGGCAGGAGGCCCAGGCGGCAGAGCGCCGCGCCAAGATCACAGATGCCCGCAATGCGGCCATCGCGGCCTGCGCGGTTGCGCCGGATTCGCAAGCGGCCTGGGATGATCTCATCAGCGTCGACGGGCTTGGCCCCACGGTCGCGCTGTCGCTGTCTGATGCCTTTGCCAACTCGGAGGAGCGCGCGGCCTTTGATCGTCTGGTGGCGCATCTCGATATCATCGAACCCGATGCCCCGGCGGAAGACAGCCCGGTGGCGGGCAAGACCGTGGTATTCACCGGCTCTCTGGAAAAGATGACCCGGGCCGAGGCCAAGGCGCGGGCCGAAGCGTTGGGGGCGAAGGTCTCCGGTTCGGTATCCAAGAAAACCGATATCCTCGTGGCGGGACCGGGGGCGGGTTCCAAGGCGGCCAAAGCCAAGGACCTCGGCATCCAGACGCTGGACGAGGACGAATGGCTGGAACTGATCGGGTAGGCGTGAGCAGAACATGAGCGGTCGTCCGGAACAGCTGTTCCCCCTTTTTGCGGAATTGGAGACATTGCAAGGTGTCGGTCCCAAAACGGCTGAGCATTTTGCACAACTGCGGATCTCCGCACCGCGGGATCTGCTGTACACTTTGCCCTATAGCGTGGTGGATCGACGGCGGCGTGAAAGCATCCGGGGGCTCGAGCTGCCAACAACGGCCACGGTCGAGGTGACAGTTGGTCGTCACCGCCCCGCGCGCAACAAGGGGGGCGCCTATCGGATCGACGTGACGGATCAGGACACCGAGTTTCAGCTGGTGTTTTTCCATGGCCGAAGCCGGTATCTGACGGCGCAACTGCCGGAAGGGTCGCGCCGCGTGGTCTCTGGCAAGCTGGAACTGTTCGACGGCATGGCGCAGCTGGTCCACCCGGACCACATGCTGCCCGTGGAGGAGGCGGGGGAGATTCCGGATTTCGAACCGGTCTATCCGCTGACTCATGGGATCACCCAGAAGACCATGTTCAAGGCGGTTCAGAGTGCGATGTCGCGCATGCCGGAGCTGCCGGAATGGATGGATGGTGGCTACAAGGCGAAACAGGGCTGGGAGCACTGGCATGCAGCGGTTGCCGCGGCGCATACACCGGGTGGCGCGGAGGACCTTGAACCGGTTGCCCCCGCCCGGGCGCGCCTGGCCTATGACGAGCTGTTTGCGCATCAATTGACGCTGGCGATCGCCCGCTCCGTGGAGCGGGAGCAGCCGGGGCGTAGCTCCGTCCCCACCGGGAGACTGCAAAGCAAGGTGCTCTCGGCGCTACCCTACAGGCCCACGGGCGCACAGGGGCGCGCCATCGAGGAAATCACGGCGGATATGGCCTCCGCCCGGCGCATGAACCGGTTGCTGCAGGGCGATGTGGGCGCGGGCAAGACACTGGTGGCCTTCATGGCGCTTCTGGTTGCGGTCGAGGCCGGCGGGCAAGGCGTGATGATGGCGCCGACGGAAATCCTTGCGCGTCAACATCTTGAGGGGTTGCAACCGCTTGCCAATGACGCAGGCGTAGTGCTGGAAATCCTCACGGGACGGGACAAGGGCAAGGACCGCCGCGCCAAGGTCGAGGCCTTGCAACGGGGCGACATTCAGATCCTGGTGGGAACCCATGCGGTGTTCCAGCAGGATGTCGGTTTTGCCGATCTGAGGCTGGTGGTCGTTGACGAACAACACCGCTTTGGCGTGCGGCAACGGATGGAGCTGGCGGAGAAGGGCAAGCGCGCTGATGTGCTGGTGATGACCGCAACGCCGATCCCGCGCTCGCTGGCGTTGACCCAATACGGCGATATGGAAGTTTCCATCCTCGACGAGAAACCGCCGGGGCGCAAACCGATCAAGACCGCGATCCTGAGCACCGAACGCATGTCCGAGGTGGTCGATCACCTACGCCGCGCCATTGCCGAGGGGCGGCAGTGTTACTGGGTCTGCCCCTTGGTCGAGGAATCCGAGGTGATGGATCTGACCGCAGCGGATGAGCGGTTCAAACACCTGCGCGCTGTGCTGGGCGAGGATGTGGTGGGGCTGGTGCATGGGCAGATGCCCCCGGCAGAAAAGGATGCTGCCATGGCGGCCTTTCAGGAGGGCCGCACGCGGGTTCTGGTCGCAACCACTGTAATTGAGGTCGGGGTCAACGTGCCCAATGCCTCCATCATGGTGATCGAGCGGGCCGAGATCTTTGGTCTGGCGCAGTTGCACCAGCTGCGCGGCCGCGTGGGCCGTGGCACCGCCGAGTCCACATGTCTTTTGATGTATCAGCCGCCGCTCACCGAGGGCGGGCGCAAACGGTTGGAGGTCCTGCGCCAGAGCGAGGACGGATTTGTCATCGCCGAAACCGATTTGCAGATGCGCGGGGCGGGGGATGTCATCGGCACTGCTCAATCTGGTCTGCCGAGGTTCCGCATTGCGGATCTGGAGCGGCAAGCGGATCTGATGGCGGTCGCCCAGAGCGATGCCCGTGCCCTGATGACCTCCGATCCTGATCTGACCAGCGACCGCGGGCGTGCGGCGCGGACCCTGCTGTGGCTGTTGCGGCAGGATGAAGCTATCCGCCTGATTTCCGTGGGTTAATTCCTGCCATCAGCGGCTTGTTCTCTTGTGTGTTCCACTTTGTTCGCAAATGTTCTCAAAAAGTTCTTTACACGACTCGCGTGAAATGGGAACAAAGGAGCAACAAAGGCGTCGTGAACGCAGACAGAGGTCGAGGAGGTTTCCAGATGGTCACACAGTTCAAATCCGCATTGCGCAATTCCCAGTCTACCCTGTTGCAGGATGCTCTGGGGGCCGCGTCGCTGGTTGTGATGTTGGTTGTCGGGCTTCACCTGCCTGGTCTGATCTGAACCACGCCTTTCTTGTTTTTGTAGCTATTTCTCTGTTTTTGCCTGTGCTTTCATGCCGGGCGCACCAGCCTCAAGTCTTGCAAAGGCCGACTGCCTGTTCGGTCCGCACTAGAGTGTGAACTCCGGTGCTTGGTGTGTCCCGGGTCCCGCATGAAAGCGCTATGACTTGCCGCCGCCATCTGCCCGGATGTGCGGCGGTTTTTTTTGTCTCGGACAGATGATCAGGATGGCGCAATTGCAGTTTCTGCTCCGGAGGGAGCAAAAACCGCGGGCTGAAATCAGGCGCAGTTGGCCTTCTGCGCTGTTTGCATCGCTTCCAACGTAGCCTCGAGCGCCAGCATGATCGAAGCATGGCGGTTCTTGAACTCCCGCGCCGGGATCAGCACCTCCAACCCCTCAAAGGGTGCCTCGGGGGCAGGGCCGGTCTCGGTGAGCATGGCTTTCAGCTGATCGCGGGCGGTTTCGACCTCATCCCGGCTGCGGCCGATGATGGCCTGACCAACCACGGACGCAGCAGCCTGTCCCAGCGCGCAGGCTTTGACGTCCTGGGCAAAGCGCGCAATCTTGCCATCGTCGAGCGCCACATCCACCGTCACGGTTGAGCCACACAGCGGAGAGCGGCGTTTGACCGTGGCATCGGGATCATCCAGCCGCCCCTGATGCGGGATCTCTGCCGCCAGGGCGAGGATCTTGGTTGAATAAAGCTTGATCAGGTCGGTTTCGCCGGACATGTGCAGTTCCTGGGTTTCCCTAAGGCCGTGTTCCCCATACATAGGGTCGCGCCCCTGAGATGCAAAAGGTTTTTGACATGCAAGATCCGGTGAAATTTTCGCCCGAAACACTGACATTTAATGAGGCCGGCCTGCTGCCGTGCATCGCACAGGATGTCGAGAGCGGCGAGATTCTGATGATGGCCTGGATGAATGCGGAGAGCGTGGAAAAAACGCTTGAGACCGGCCGTGTCACCTATTGGTCGCGGTCGCGCCAATCATTCTGGATCAAGGGCGAGAGCTCCGGCCATGTGCAGGAACTGGTGGAGCTGCGGGTGGACTGTGATCGTGATGCATTGCTGGCGCTTGTCCGCCAAACCGGACCGGCGTGCCACACCAACCGCCGCAGCTGTTTTTACACCGCCGTACGGGATGGGGATGAGGTTGAGATCATGACGCCAATGGCCTGAGAAGGCTAGGGTTTTGGTGTCAGCCCAAGGCGAGCGCGAATGTCCTGCGGGCTGGCGCCATCCTCGCGATACTTGGCAATAGCGCGGGCATCGTCGCGTTTTGCCAGGCGTTTGCCCGCGTCGTCGCGGATCAGGCGATGATGGTGATAGCGCGGCACAGGCAGGTTCAGCAGCGCCTGCAGAACCACATGGATCTGGGTGCTTTCAAACAGATCGGCGCCGCGCACAACATCTGTGATTTCCTGGTCGGCATCATCCACCACCACTGACAAGTGATAGGAACTGCCCATGTGGCGGCGCACCAGAATGATGTCGCCGACGGCAGTGACCAGATGCTCTGGGTCAAGTGAGATTTGCCCCCCAAGCTCTTCTGATGTTTCGGTAAATCCAAGTTTTGGCAGGTGCTTCAACGCGGCCTTCATATCGAGGCGGATCACGTCGTCCGGAGTGGATTCCGACATGCTGCGATCACGGCAGCGGCCCGGGTAGATCCGCCCGTCGGGACCAAATTGCGGCACGCCTTCCTGTGGCGCACCGGCGGCGGCCTCGATATCGGCACGGTTGCAGCGGCAAGGATAGGTGACACCAAGCGCGGAGAGCTGCGCCAGCGCCGCGCGATACCGCGGCAATCTATCAGACTGCCGCATCACGGCGTGCGACCAGCTGAGACCGAGCCAGGACAGATCTTCATAGATCTTCTGTTCCCAAACGATGCGCGCGCGGGACTGGTCGATATCCTCGATCCGAAGCAGGAAACGCCCGTCGTGCCGCGCCGCCAAGTCAGCCGCCAAGAGGGCGGAATAGGCATGTCCCAGATGGAGTGGCCCGGTTGGAGATGGGGCAAAGCGGGTTGTGAATGTCACGATTTCTCAATCACATAGACGTAGGCGTTCAAGTTTAGCCCCGTCAGGCGCGGGCCGTATTCCTTGAATAGCAACTGCGCCGTGCGTCAATCAAGCCATTCGTTCATTGCGCCTATGTCGCTCGGGTCCGCAAGCGCGTGGTCGCGCAGCGAACCCGGTGCAATGCCGGGACCATGAGGTCGTCTATCAAAAGGTGTTGAGCCAGTCCTGCCACGCGGCTTTGGCGCGGTCGGTATAGGCCTTGTAGCGATCCTTGCGGCCGCGACGCCCGCCTTTCAATCCGTCCACGGGGCGAAACAGGCCGAAGTTCACATTCATCGGCTGAAAGGTCTTGGCCTCGGCGCCACCTGTGATGTGGTGGATCAGCGCGCCCATGGCGCTGTCCTGCGGCACCTGCGGCACTTCCTGGCCGAGGATTTCCGCTGCAGCGAGACGCCCGGCGAGCAGCCCCATAGCGGCGCTTTCCACATAGCCCTCGACCCCGGTCACCTGACCGGCAAAGCGGATATTCGGTTTGGACTTCAGGCGCATCTCGTGATCGAGCAACGTCGGGGAGTTCAGGAATGTATTGCGGTGGATGCCGCCAAGACGCGCAAAACTGGCATTCTCCAAGCCGGGAATCATCCGGAAAACATCCGCTTGCGCGCCGTATTTCATCTTGGTCTGGAAGCCGACGATATTGAACAGAGTCCCCAGTGCATTGTCGCGACGCAGCTGTACAACCGCATGTGCCTTGATCTCCGGCTGATGCGGATTGGTCAGGCCCACGGGCTTCATCGGGCCATGGCGCAGGGTCTCGCGACCGCGTTCGGCCATCACCTCGATCGGCAGGCAGCCGTCAAAGTACCCGGCGGTCTCGCCTTCATGGAACTCGGTCTTGTCGGCGGCCAGCAGCGCGTCGATGAAGGCTTCGTATTGGTCCTTGTCCATCGGGCAGTTGAGGTAGGCGGTGCGCTCTTCCTCGGTCTCGCCCTTGTCATAGCGCGATTGCATCCAGGCCTTCGACATGTCGATGCTCTCAGCGTAGATGATCGGCGCAATGGCATCAAAGAAAGCCAGACGCTCGGCACCGGTCTCTTGCTGGATGGCCTCTCCGAGGGTGGGTGAGGTTAGCGGGCCGGTGGCAAAGATCCAGTGCCCTTCGGCGGGCAGCTCGGTGATTTCGTCGTAAGAGACGCGCACATTGGGCAGGGCTTTGAGCTTTGCTGTCACGGTTTCGGCAAAGGGATCGCGGTCCACGGCCAGCGCGCCACCAGCGGGCAGGCGGTGTTCCTCTGCCGTGGCCATGATCAGGCCATTGGCCGCGCGCATTTCCCAATGCAACAGCCCGACGGCGTTCTGTTCGTCATCGTCCGAGCGGAAGGAGTTGGAACAGACCATCTCGCCCAGATTGCCTGTCTGATGGGCAAAGGTTTCGACCTTGGGACGCATCTCGTGGATCACCACGTTGATGCCCATGTGCGCCGCCTGCCAGGCAGCCTCGGATCCGGCCATTCCGCCGCCGACGATGTGAAGCTCTTGTGTCATGGGATGGCAAATAGGGCAGCTTACCTGCGGGCGCAATATCAGCTGTTGGTGTTCGAGGCGCGGAGGCAGAAATAATTAGGGCCGCAGCTTCGTGGACGTCATATCCGGGTGAGAGATCCGGTAGGAGGGACGGTCCGAAGCAGCGGCCCAAATTGCGGCAAGCGCGTTGGCTTGCCCAACTCTTGCCACTTTCTTGCCTTCATTAGAAGCCTCAACACGGAAACAATAAACCGCAGTTCGTAAACAAAGGCTGAATTTTCCGAAAATTTTAGGAAAAAGCGTTCTTTGCGCCCCCCCCTGACGGCCAGCCCGACGCTCTGAGTGCCGCGGCGTTCTAAGAAAATCCGCTTGTGAGGAGGCCCGCTGCGTGCACAGTGACGAGAAGACAGAGGGGAGACGCGCGGATGCAGCTGGTTTTTGAGACACCGCAACTGATGACCTATCTGGAGGAGGTGTTTCCGCAGATCAACGGCGAGTTCAGCGTTGATGCACTGCGCCCGGGTGAGATCACCATGCGGCTGAATGTGCAGGAGCGGCATCTGCGTCCCGGGGGCACGGTGTCGGGCCCGTCGATGTTCGCGCTGGCGGATGTCGCGGTTTATGCGCTGGTGCTGGCGCATTTGGGCGGCGAGGCGCTGGCGGTGACGACCAATGCCTCGTTCGATTTCATGCGCAAGCCGGAGGGCGGTCGCGATCTGCTGGGCCAGGCGCGGCTTTTGAAGCTGGGGCGCACCCTGGCGGTGGGGGATGTGCTGCTGTTTTCCGAAGGCAAGGCCGAACCTGTGGCGCGTTCCACCATGACCTATTCGATACCGCCAAAACGATAAAGCGCCCGCGGATCTCTCCGAGGGCGCTTTAATGTCATGGCTCAGGTCGTTCTAAGGAATGAGCTTTTTCACATATCCGGGTAGGGCAAAGGCGGCCTTGTGCACCTCTGGCGTGTAGTAGTCCGGCACGAGGTCCGCCGCAGTAAACCGGCTCTCCAGCGTGGCCAGATCAACCGCCCGAGCCTTGGTTGAGTGACTGCCCCAACCCAGCGCCATCGGCCCGCCCACATAAGTCGGGATGGTGGCAAGATAGCAGGTCGCATCGGCAAACAGTGCCTGAAAGGCCCGCATGGTATTGGTCAGCTCGTCGCCCTGCATGAAGGGCACGCCATTCTGGGTCACGATGATGCCGTCCTCGGTCAGGGCGCGCGCGGCGTGGCCATAGAAGGTGTCGGTGAACAACACTTCGCCGGGGCCGATCGGATCCGTGGAATCGACGATGATGACGTCGAACTTGTACTCGGTCTCCTTCATGAAGACCGCGCCATCATTGATCACCAGATCGAGCCGGGCATCGTCAAAGGCGCCCTGGCTCAGCATCGGCAGGTATTCCTTTGAAAAGTCGACAACACCTGCATCGATTTCCACCATGGTGACATGCTCGACCGAGGCGTGTTTCAACACCTCGCGCGCAATCCCGCCATCGCCGCCGCCGATGATCAGCACGCGTTTGGCGGCCCCATGCGCCAGGATCGGCACATGGGTCAGCATTTCATGATAGATGAAATTGTCGCCCTCGGTGGTCTGAACAACGTCGTCCAGTGTCAGAATGCGCCCGAAGGTGCCGTTCTGAAAAACCTTGAGCCGCTGATGCTCGGTCTTGCTGTCATAATACATCTCGCTCACCCGCAGGGACTGGGCAAAATGATCGTGTAGCCGTTCGGTGTTCCAGACCTCATCCGTCATGCGGCGACCTCCTTGGCGACGATTTCCTCGCCGCGCAGCAGTTCGCGCACCTCGACCATGTTGGTCTCGAAGGCAGATTTCAGCACGTCGACGGCTTTCCATGGCTCGGCATCGCCGCACATAAAGACGTCGAACGCGCCGTAGCCAATTTCGGGCCATGTGTGCACGGAGATATGGCTCTCGGCGAGCACGGCCACGCCGGACACGCCCTGCGGCGAGAACTTATGCGTATGGATATGCAGCAGGGTTGCGCCGCAGACATCGACCATCTTGCGAAAGGCGTCCTCGATCCGGGTCTGACAGTCCAGACCGGTGCCTTTCATCACTTCGATGATCAGATGCGTGCCAGCAAAAACCTTGCCGTCGCGGCGAATGAAGTGATCCTCGCGGTCGGCGTCGACCAAAGAGTTCACAATAGCGGTGTGTACACCGCTGGCGGTATCTTCCTCATGGGCGCCTGTCTCCAGACCGATCCCCAGTTGGAAGAGGTTGGCGTCGGTCATGACACGCCCCTTCGTTCCAGTAGATGACAATCCAGACGGTCCTTAGCGCCCCCCCGAATAAGAGTTCAGGGTTGGGATCGGTACCGAAAGTCAGGCGCAGATAGGAGGGCGGAGAGATTCGATCAAGGTAAAAATTTATGAACGCCGACCGGTATCGCTCACAAAAAAAGGCCGGAGACGAAGCTCCGGCCTGCCAGTTGGTTCTGTGCCCCGGGGATCAGGGTCTCCAGAACGGAAGAGTTCCTTCGCGCATGGCGTCCTCGCGTTGCAGGCCGATGTCACGCAGTTGCTGCTGAGTAAGTCGGCTCAACTGACGACGGCTGCGGCTGCGGACCGACCATTTTGTGGCCAGAACCGCAAAACCAATGGCCACTTCTGCAATCATCGGCAGCGCCGCACGATTGGTCAGATAGGAAAGGTGTGTCGGGTGTTCTGTCACATTTGTCATGGTCAGTCTCACATTTTGTATTGATGCAATTTGAATGTACTGGCATGTAAGGCGTACAAAGAGCGGCGCGGATTGTCTAATCGGAGATTGTTATGGGTACAATTTGGCCCTCCACTTTGACTGGATCGCTGGCAGAGCGGCCGGGTCCAAAGTACAAACGCGTGGCCGATACGATACGGTTGGCAATCGAAAGTGGTACATTGCAGGTGGGGGCAAAACTTCCCCCAGTACGGGAATTGGCCTATCAGTTGAATATCACGCCCGGGACCGTGGCGCGGGCCTATACAATTCTCACAGATGAAGGGCTATTGCAGGCCGAAGTGGGCCGGGGCACCTTTGTCGCTGAGCGCGAAACCGTGGTCATGGACGATGTCTGGTCGCGTCAATTGCACCTGCTGGAGGGAGCAAACCCCAATCACGTGAGCCTGTTCAGCCCCAGGCTGGTGGATGTCGGTCAGGTCAAGCTGATCCGCGAGGCGTTGCGCAAGGCCGCTGATTGTGACCGTCTGGCGCTGCTGAATTATCCGACACGTGACGCCTATCAACCGGTGCGACAGGCGGTGGTGGACTGGTTGTCCGACACACCGCTTGGCCCCTTGGGGGAGCGTGACATCGTGCTGACCCATGGCGGGCAGAACGCGGTCATGACGGTGCTGCAGGCGATCCTGAAGGACAGCAATCCAACGATCCTGGTCGAAGATCTGTCTTATGCGGGGTTTCGCCGCGCGGCGGAAATTCTGCGCGCAAAGGTTGTGGGGGTGGCAATCGACGAACATGGCGTCGTGCCGGAGGCTCTGGAAGCCGCGATCAAGAAATCCGGCGCATCGGTGCTTTGTACCAGTCCGGAAGTGCACAATCCGACCGGCACATTTACCCCGCTCGAACGTAGGAAGGAAATCCTGTCGGTGCTGCGCCGGCATGAGGTGCAAGTGATCGAGGACGATTGCTACCGGATGGGAGAGGCACGGGCGCCGACCTATCGGGCGCTGGCGCCGGATCTCAGTTGGCACGTCACATCTATTTCGAAATCACTGACGCCCGCGTTGCGGGTTGGTTTCGCCATTGCACCGGTCGGAAAATCGGCGGACCTGCGTCGGGTGGCCGAATACGGGTACTTCGGTCTGGCGCAGCCGCTCGCAGAGGTGACACGCATCCTACTGGCAGATCCGCGCAGCAAGAAGCTTGTTCAGACCGTCCGCGAGGAAATGGCGGATTATGTGCGGGTGGCGGTCAATGCACTTGGCGCATTTGAGCTGACCTGGGACGCGCAGGTGCCGTTCCTGTGGTTGCGGTTGCCGTCCGGCTGGCGGGCAGGGGCCTTTACCCGCGCGGCAGAGGCGCAGGGGGTGCAATTGCGCTCGGCGGATGAGTTCGCGCTGCGCGATGGCCGGGCGCCAAACGCGGTACGCATTGCCATCAATGGGCATGTCACACTGGCCCGGTTCGAGGACGCGATGCTGCGGTTGCGCATGCTGCTGGACAATCCACCGGAGCAAATCAGCGTCTAGGTCGTTTTTTAGTGGGGTATTATAGTACCTAATTTATAGTGCTTTGTTTTTAAACACTTTAATGTCGTTTGCCTGTGTTGACTGTTTTGTGACGCCACCGTAAACCCCGTCTATCGAATTCAGATGGAGTCGTCCGCGGCCCCATTGTCACGACAAACAGGACTGACCTGACATGAAAACCTTCTCTGCTACCCCGGCAGATATCGAGAAGAAGTGGATCATCATCGACGCCGAAGGCGTGGTGCTGGGCCGTCTCGCATCGATCATTGCCACTCGCCTTCGCGGCAAGCATAAACCGTCGTTCACCCCCCACATGGACATGGGTGACAACGTGATCGTCATCAACGCTGACAAGATCCAGATGACCGGCAAGAAGCGCGACGAGCACTTCTACTGGCACACTGGCCACCCGGGCGGCATCAAATCCCGCACCAAACAGCAGATCCTCGAGGGTGCACACCCCGAGCGCGTGGTCTTCCAGGCCGTCAAGCGTATGCTGCCGGGCAACCGCCTGTCCCGCCAGCAGATGACCAACCTGCGCATCTATGCAAGTGCCGAGCACCCGCATGAAGCCCAGAGCCCCGAAGTTCTGGATGTCAAATCCATGAACAAGAAAAACACCCGGAGCTAATGACGATGGCTGATCAGATCACAACTCTCGAAGAGCTTGGCGCCGTCGCAGGCGTCGAAACCGCAGCCGAAGAACTGGCACCGCGCGAACCCGTTCGTGACGAACTGGGCCGTGCCTATGCCACCGGCAAGCGTAAAGACGCTGTTGCCCGCGTCTGGATCAAGCCGGGTTCCGGCAAGGTTCAGGTCAATGGTCTCGAGCTGAACAAATACTTCGCCCGTCCGGTTCTGCAGATGATCCTGCGTCAACCGTTCACCGTGGCCGGTGTTGAAGACCAGTTCGACGTCTATGCAACCGTCAAGGGCGGTGGCCTCTCCGGTCAGGCCGGCGCGGTCAAGCACGGGATCTCCAAAGCACTGCAGCTTTATGATCCCGCGCTGCGTGGCGCACTGAAAGCCGCAGGCTTCCTGACCCGCGACAGCCGTGTTGTTGAGCGTAAGAAGTTCGGTCGCCGCAAAGCGCGTCGTTCGTTCCAGTTCTCCAAGCGCTAAGTTCGACCCGTCGAACCTACGATACAAAACAAAGGGTTGCGTCATTCGCAGCCCTTTTTTCATGGGAAAACTCCAATTCGCATTGCGTTGGGGCTGTCGCGCTAATCCAGGCTAGCGCTCGAGTTCGCCGCGTACGTTCCCTCATTTATTGAGCAGCACGGACATTCTGTCGGCCTTCCGCAGCGAAACACGCGAAGACTTAACCTGTTTTCAACGCAATTAGGCGAAATTTGTCTTGTTGTTTGCTTTGCGCAGCAACGTCGAATGAGTGCTGCCAGCATGGATGGTACTTGAGTTCTGGTCGTTGATTGTCAAAAACGCTGAAATTGAGCGGCGTGATAGCACTGACGGAAAACTGGAGGAATTGTGCAGGTAAGAATACCCTACGAAAAATGCCCACTTTGTGAATCAAAGCATATTGTCAAGTCGGCGACAGGTAATTGCAGCAAGCACCCGCTCTATGATCCAGTTGTCCCGCCGGTGATGCAATGGATGGATTGTGAGACATGCAAACATCAATTTGTTGATGGCTATTTCACAGACGAGGCATTGTCGGTTGTTTTCAGAAACACGAATGATCATCAAAAAGTTGGACATAAGCTCGAGGAGCAGAGAAGCGTATCATCGATGATGATCGAAAAAGTGCTTCCATACAAGTCTGCTGGGGCTTGGCTCGATGTCGGCTTTGGGAATGGATCTCTGCTGTTTACCGCAGAAGAATACGGCTTCCATCCAATCGGTGTTGATCTGAGGGAAGACAATGTAAGCGCGATGAAAAGCTTGGGTTTCGAAGCCTATTGTGACTTGGTTCAGGATATTGAGTTCAAGAATAAACTGTCAGTTGTAAGCATGATGGACGTGCTTGAGCACATTCCGTACCCGAAAGAGGTGCTGAGTTCCCTTCATTCTAACATGGAAGAGGGAGGCTGCCTCTTAATTTCAATGCCAAACACGGAGAATATCATCTGGAAATTGCTGACCAACAATAATGCAAACCCATTTTTGGGGGAGCTTGAGCACTACCATAACTTTAGCAGAACGCGGCTTTTCTCTTTACTGAAAGAATGTGGTTTCGATGCGGTCAGATACGGGATCAGTCAACGCTACCGGGTCTGCATGGAAGTTGTCGCTCTGAAGGCATAGCGGACAGCGCTCTGTCGAAAAGTCGCGTCATTATCTTGACGCGCGAGTGTTGGTGTCGCTTGCGGTTTGCAGGAGTGAAGCGCAAGACAACGAACCTCGTGAGGGCCGTGACTTTTCCAAAGCCCGTGCTCACGTGATGTGTCTATCGCGCGGTGATGTGCTGCAGGGCACCGCCTCTCAGGCCTCCTGGGGAAGTTGGTTTCAGTCGTCAGGATCGATCAGACCGAGTCCCCTCAGGTACACACCAATTCCTGTTTCCAGCAGGTCTTCGGGTGCATAGGGGGAGGCGGTGCCGGGCGCGTTTCGTGCGAACAGTTCAACCACGCCGTGGCTCATCGCCATGATATGGGCTGAGAACATAGACGCGGGCGGGCGTTTTTCCGCCGGAATATGTTGGCTCAGCTCTGCCGCAGCGCGTTCCAGAACCCCGCGCGCGCGGTTGGCGGCATCGGCCAATTCCGGGGTGCGATTTGCAGAAATACCGCTTTCAAACATCGCGATGTAATGGCCGGGATGTTTGCGCGCAAAAGCCAGGTAGGCGCGCCCTGTCGCCTCAAACGCGGCGAGGGCGGAAGGCTGATACTTGTCATAGGCGTGTTGCATCAGGTCGGCGAACATCAGAAAGCCCTGCCGCGCGGCCTCGGCGATCAGATCCTCGCGCCCCTCAAAGTGGCGATAGACGGCTGCGGGTGTGACGCCCGCCTGCTTGGCCGCCTCGGACAGTGTAAAACCGGTCGGCCCCTTGATTTCGATCAGGCGCAGGGCAGCCTCGACCAGCGCCTGACGTAAATTGCCGTGATGATAGCCGCGTTTAGGCATCCCAAATGTCCGGGCCGCCACAAATCTGGGTGTCGGGGTCGCCGAGGGCCTCAAGATCCTTGTTGTCATAGTCAATCGCCAGCAGAACGTGGCGTATGGCTTCCAGCCGGGCACGTTTCTTGTCGTCCGAGCGCACGATGGTCCAAGGCGCATGAGCACTCTGGCTGCGGTACAGAGTTTCGCGAATTGCCTTGGAGTAGGCGTCCCAGCGCTTCAGCCCTTCGACGTCGATCCAGCTGAGTTTCCATTGTTTCAGCGGGTCGTGTTCGCGGGCCAGAAAACGGCGCAGCTGTTCGGCGCGCCCGACATTCAGCCAGAGCTTGATGAGGTGAATGCCTTCATCCACCAGCATTTTCTCAAATTCTGTGACTTGAGTGAAGAAATGCTCCCGCTCCGCATCGCTGCAGAAATCGAACACTTTCTCGACAACGCCGCGATTGTACCAGCTGCGGTCGAAAAAGACGATCTCGCCGCCTGCGGGCAGCTGGGTGATGTAGCGCTGGAAGTACCATTGCGTCGCTTCGGTTTCTGTCGGTTTGGACAGCGCCACGACACGGGCCCCCCGCGGGTTGAGGTTCTCGCGGAAGCGTTTGATCGTGCCGCCCTTGCCGGCGGCGTCACGACCTTCGAATACGATGGCAATGCGTTGGCCTGAGGATTTGACCCAGGCTTGCAGCTTCACCAGCTCGATTTGCAGGGCTTCGTAAGTATCTTTGTAGTCCTGCTTGGCGATCTCTTCATCGTAGGGGTATGTCGGGTTCAGGATGTCATCCTTATGGCCGGTCTTGATGGCCTTGCGGATGTCCTTGGGTGCGTCGTTTTCGAAGTACTGGCTGATCGCCCCGTCAAACGGCAAAGTCATGTCGCATCCGTCCTTTCTCGCCCACAGTGTCTGAAGCGATACTCTTCAATGTTAACGCGCTTAACGCAAGTTTGCCCGCGTCGCCGCGCGGTGCACCGCGTCAACAACGGATTGCGTATGGGTCTGGTGCGGCATGTGTCCAACCCCATCCAGAGGGGTGAGGCGCGCGGTTGAGGTATCTGCCACAAGCCGTTCTGCGTGAATAGAAATCCCCACAGTTGTATCAGCCGTGCCATGCACGATCTCGATCGGCATCGCCAGATCGGGGTAGAGCGGCGCCATGGTTTCGATCTCGGATAGCAGATTGGCGCGTTGCTTGGCATTGGCCCGCAAGGAGGAGCGGCGCAGGCTCATTTCCAGCCCGAAGTGCTCGGCAAAGCCTTCGGGGACCTCTTGTGGGGCAAAGACCTCTGCCAGCGAATTGCGCACATAGCTCTTTGGCACAAAGGCCGCCAGCAGCGGCACGACCAATGCGCTGCCAAGTCGCGACGAGGTCACTTTGTAGAACGGCGAAAGGTCTGAGTCCCACGGGTGAGAGACACCGGAAACATTGATCACCGCAGCCGTTTCGTCGGGGAATTGTGTCGCCCAGGCCAGCGCGACTGCGCCGCCGTAGCTCTGACCAAGCACCAGCGGCCGGGTCACCCCAAGCTGGGCACTTGCCTCCTTCAAGACGCGCGCCTGTGTCTGGATGCTTGTGCCGCGTGCTGACACCGGATCGGAGTACCCCAGACCGGGGCGGTCGAAGATCAGGATGTGGTAGGCATCCTCAAGCGCCGGGGACAGGCGAAACGTCATGTCGCGGGTGCTGCCATTGGACCCATGGATCAGCACAAGATCCGGCGCGCTGCCGCGAGCTTGGCCGCGTTCAACCACATGGACCTTATGTCCATCAACGTCGAGAAACTGCCCTTGCGGCGGATGCGCCGCCATGGCGTTTTCCTCCCGCGTTGTGACGCGGGAGGACAGCATCGCGCAACCGGCCCCGAGGCCAAGCGCCAGCAGTAGAAGAGCGAGAGGAGCCATGCGCACCGATCAGGCCCGCAGGTCGGTTGTTTCCAGACCGATGCGTTCCACGTCGAAAGGCGTGGTCTGGTAAAGCTCCGACACCCAGTTGCTATAGAGCAGTTGCGCATGGCTGCGCCAACGGTTCAGCGGTTTGCGGCTTGGGTCGTCATCGGGATAGTAGTTTAACGGAACATTGATCGCGGTTCCGCTTTCCACGTCGCGATCATATTCCTGCTTCAGCGTGTCACTGTCGTATTCAAAATGGTTGAAGATGTAGAGGGCGCGGTGGTCCTTATCCTCGATCAGGCAGGGGCCGACATCGTCGCTGCCAAGAAGCGTCGTCAGCCGCGGCGCTGCGTCGATTTCCGCCTGGCTCATTTCGGTCCAGCGCGACACCGGGATCACGAAGTCATCCGAAAACCCGCGCAGATAAGGCGAGGTCGGTTGCAGGTTCTGGTGCCGGAAGCAGCCAAAGGCCTTCTTCTCCAGCATGTGTTTTTGCACGCCGTGGAAATAGTTGATCATCGCCATGCCGCCCCAGCACACCCCAAACGTGGAATGCACATTGGTTTGCGTCCAGTCAAAGACCTCGCAGAGTTCTTGCCAGTAGGTGACATCCTCAAAAGGCAGATGCTCGATCGGAGCGCCGGTGATGATCAGCCCGTCGAACTTTTGATCCTTCACCTCCTGAAAGGGGCGATAGAATTCCTCCATATGCGCGGCGGCGGTGTTCTTGGTCTGATGCTCTGTCATGCGGATCAGCGACAGCTCGATCTGCAGCGGCGTTGCGGCGATCAGACGGGCAAACTGGTTTTCCGTCTGGATTTTCTTCGGCATCAGGTTCAGGAGCCCGATCTTGATCGGGCGGATGTCCTGACGGGCCGCGTGATCCGGCGACATGACCATGACGCCCTCGTCCGAAAGGACGGAGTAGGCGGGCAGGTCAGCGGGGATCTTGATAGGCATGTCAGGTCCTTTGGAGAATGTGCCGAAGAGGCGGCAATGTGGAGTGTTTAGGTAAGTCTGTTACGTTCGAGCCTCAAGAGCAGATGAAATCAACTCCTCGAAATCGGAATTTGATTCCACTTGAGAAATCTGATCGGCAGTGACGGTCACGCCCCAGTTCTCCGCCATGGCTTCGTAGCGCGGCTGGCGATGGGCGAGTGCCTGCGCATAGGTCCAGCGCAGGAAGGCATGTGGATCAACATCAACGTCGGAGAGATTGTTTTCGCTCAGATATTCCTCCCAAACGCGGGTCAGGAACGCGGGTTGATAGGCCATCGGTTTTGGAGCTCGGTCAAAGCGGCGGATCAGTTCTTGCGTATGGGCGTCGGTGCCCTTGATCCAGACTAGGAGCGTGTGCTCGCTCAGGTTCTTGAGCAACGGATCGTCCGGATCATTGGCATCGACCCATTCGCAGATCGAGCCACCGGAATCGCAGATGAAATGCGGATACCCATAGATCCGTTCGGATCGGTTGATGAAGTAGCCCGTGTCCAGCAGCGCATCAATCTCAGCCCGGCGGAATTGGTCCTGGCGGGTGTGATACTCGGCAATGGGCAGCCCGCCCTTTGTCGGATCGCCCGGAACACCGAGATAGGCGGTGACCGCGCTCAGGTTCTCGAATGTGATGTTGGAGGAGATATCGATGGAATCCGTCAGCAGAAGATCCCGCAGGAAAGGCACCTTCATCGCCTCGGCCTTGGCATTGTCGGCTATGTATTCACCCATGTAGCGGGTGCCGATGCGATAGTCGGCGGAATAGTGAAACCATTGGCCGGACCCGCGCAGCACATTGCTGACATAGGTCTTCCCGAGGCCGGACATGCCAAAGAAGAGAACCCGTTTGGATGGCGCATCGCGCCAAGCCTGTGCTGAGGAGTAAAGCATGAAACTGCTGCCTTTTTCGCGGTCTGTGGAGCCTTGCTAGACAGGCCTGAGCGAGAGGTCAATTGCGCTTGGTGTGATGGAGCTATGCGTGGCGTCCGATGGACACGACACTTCACATGCAAAAGCCCCGCCACATTGGGCGGGGCTTGGTTTTACAGTCCAATCCTAACCGATCAGAAGTAGAAGCCGACCTTCACACCGAGGCTCAGAGCTTCGTTGTCATTGAAGTTGGTCACCGGATTTCCACCAGGTGATGCAATCGCGTCACCGAGTTTGGTGTAGCGCAGACCGGCTGCGATTTTCATCTTTTCGGTCTTATACTGCACGCCGAGACGGATCGCTTCCATGCCTTGCGTCGGGGCCAGCGGCGACACCAGATTGTCGCCATCCGCATCCTCGTAGATATAGGCAAGCGATGCGGACCAATTGTCATTGAAGCGGCGGCCCACACCGACGGTATAGGTGAAGGAGTCGTCCAGATCGATCAGATCACGCCCCAGAACCGTCGGCATCAGGTCGGTGACGCTGTGCTCTGCCCAGCGGACGTTCGCAAATGCGACGGTGTCCTTGGCGACGCCGGTCTGGAAATCGAGGTTCACCGACTGTGGAGTCTTGGTCTCTGTCGAGGTTGCGACTGTCGGGCTGTAGCTTTCGTTGGTTTCGAAATCATGGGTGATCTCGGAGTTGTAGGTCAATGCGGCGCGCAGGGCGATTTCCGGGATCTCATAAGCGACACCTGCGACCCAGCCGAACGCGCCATCGCGGTTGACCTTCACGTTGTAGGTTCCGCCCGGGAGCGCGCCGTAGGCTGCACCGGCAAGATTGATCTCGCCGTCAATCTCTTGATAGCGCAGACCGCCATGAACGCTGAAGCGATCATTCAACTTGTAGCGCAGCAGTGCGGTGATCGCGTTGGAATCTGCCCGCGCCATGGTGCCACCCAGAAGGGCTGATCCACCGACGGGGTAGTTGACGTCCACACCCCAAGGTTGATCGTAGATGATTGCCAGAGACAGCTCATCTGTGATGTCAGTCTTGTAGGCGCCGCCGAACATGTTGAAGCTTTCGCCAACGTCACCGGTCGCCGAACCCAGCGGGTTCAGTGAGGTGCGGTCGTTGCCGGAGACATCCGCAGACGTCGTGGCAAAGGAAAACTCTGCGTAGTTGCCTTCCTCGAAGATGACGCCGATGGGCTGGCCGGTGCGGTCAAGACCACTTGCCATCGCCGTTGATGCCAACAGCGTCGTTGCAACGGATGCCGCGATGTAATGTTTCATTAGTATCCTCCCTCAAGCGCATGGCGAAATTATATTTCGCTCAGCGGTCCTCATTCACCCTAAGGGGTTTGTGTCAGTTCAGGCAATGTTGACGGAGCGGCAGTTTGCGTCAGTGCCCCATGGCGTCCAAGCTACTGTTGCCGGGAGGATACAATATTGATGAAATTTCCGGCGAGAATAAGTGACGCACCCACAAACAGCCAGATCTCGACCGACTCGCCATAAATCAGCCAGCCCAGCAGCGCGATGAAGGGCAGGCGGGCGAAGTCGATCGGCACAACCAGAGCGGCAGGCGCAAGAGACAGCGCATTGGTGATGCAAAAATGCGCGCTCAGGCCCGCACAGCCGATGATCAGCAAAAAGGGCAGGCTCTGCGCATCGGGCAGGGTGATATCCATGTCCCAGCCTGCAAAGATCACGCCAAGAACCAATTGCATGACGGTGAGCCAGAACATGATCGACCAGATGCTCTCAGTGCGGGTCAGCCGTTTTGTCGCGATATTTGTCAGGGCGAAGAACACCGCAGACCCAGCGGCGCAGGCCAGACCGATATTAAAGGTCGAGGGGCTCGGGCGGGCTACGATCAGGATGCCGATGAACCCGAGGCAGACGGCGAGCCCGCGCATCCGCGTGAGCTTTTCGCCCAGCAAGAGCGGTGCAAGCAGGATCACCCAGATCGGCGAGGTGAATTCAAGCGCAAAGACCTGCGCAAGTGGAATCACGGAGACCGCGTAGAACCAAAGGTTCTGGCCAGTGAAATGTGCCATATTCCGCAGGCCATGCTGCTTTAGCATTGTGGTACTGACCTGCGGCCAGCGTCGCAGCACCGTGATCATGGCGGATACCACCAGAACCCCGACAAAACTGCGGTACATCATGATCTCGAAGGTATCCAGAGACAGGCTTGCCTCACGGCCCGCGATGGCCATGGCCGAAAAGGACAGGATGGCACCGCCCATCCAGAGGGCGGCGCGCAACAAGATGGCGTCGCGTGCCGTATTTGGTTCGGCGATACTGTCCCGCATGATGCCCCCTGATTGCTGCGTGAAGCAGATGGGGGGTAAAAGCTGTCGGGGTCAAGCCCGATCAGGCCGCAGCACGCCGTTCTGCCATGTCGAGAGAACCACGCAGCGCGATATACTGGCTCACCAGGCTTTCGGGGTCGAACTGAGAGGTACGGATCACGGTGTCGATCTTTTCCACCAGTTCATCCGAGGACGCGACAGAGTTTGCATTCGTTTTTGGGGGCAGGATCGGTGTGCGGTCTACACCCAGATCCGTAAGCAGCTGCTTGGCGCCTGCGGGTTGTGTCACTTCCTCAAGCTGGGCATTCACAAAGCGGATGCGGTCCCCATAGCAGCGCTCGTAGTAGGTTTGCCGACACTCCATCTCCAGCGCATACCAGATCGCGGCGCCCAACTGGCCCATTTTTAGAAACGGCTCTGCATTGACGATGCGATTGGGGTAGTCCGGCGCCAGAAACCATTGCCACAGTGTGCTTATGAGAATGAAGTCTTGGCGATTGACGTAGCTGGCGCATTGGCGGGCCAGATTGCGGCGCAGTACAATCACGGTCGCATCGTTATTGCGCGGATGGTGCGCCAAGGCTTCGATCAGGCCGCATTTTCCCAGCGTATGATTGGTTTCCGCATAGTTGATATCCTTAGGGAGCGCGTCGAGCTTGTGCTGCCAGAAGGCCTGTATTTCTTCGTTGGACCCATAGGTGTTGAAGCTGCGCAATTGGCGAACCTCTGGCATGCGGGTGCCAAAATCCTCAATCGCGATGGGTTCGTGGATCGCGTTGACATCCAGATTGGCGCTTAGGAACTTGGCCAGCCAGCCCGATCCGGATCTGCCTGCGGTGAGAGAAAAATAGATTTGGGGCATCGTGGCGCTCCTTGTGTCTGTCAAGTTGCGGATTTGAGTGGATCGCGTGCGGCGATGGCGTCGGTTTGGGTGTGACAGCCTGCGGCGACGGGCGAGATTGCTGTTCCCGGCATGGCTTTTGCCCTAAAGGCCTGTGCCGCGAAGCTCTGCGGCGCGCATGTGGTCTTGTAAGGCCTTTCGGTTTTTTTAACGCGAATGCAGAGAGCTGCGGGTCAAAGCCAACATAGAAAAGCCGAGTTAACGCTGAGTTTCCGGCGCAAAATTCAGGCAAAGAAATACAAAATGGCAGCAAAAAACCCCGGCACCTTGCGGGGCCGGGGTTTTTGTTTGTTCGAAGGGGGTTATTCCCACTCGATGGTGCCTGGCGGCTTTGACGTTATGTCGTAGGTGCACCTGTTGATGCCCTTGACCTCATTGATGATCCGCGTTGCGGTCTCTCCGAGGAATTCATGGCTGAACGGATAGTAATCCGCCGTCATCCCATCCACCGAGGTCACCGCGCGCAGCGCACAGGCGTAGTCATAGGTGCGACCATCGCCCATCACGCCAACCGTGCGCACGGGCAGGATCGCCACAAAGGCTTGCCAGATTTCATCATAGAGACCGTGCTTGCGGATCTGGTCGATGTAGATCGCATCCGCCTCGCGCAGGATCTCCAGCTTGTCGCGGGTAATCTCGCCGGGGCAACGGATCGCCAGACCCGGTCCGGGGAAGGGGTGACGGCCGATAAAGCTGTCGGGCAGGCCAAGTTCGCGACCCAGGGCGCGGACCTCGTCCTTGAACAGCTCGCGCAGCGGCTCCACCAGCTTCAGACCCATTTTCTCGGGCAGGCCGCCAACATTATGGTGCGACTTGATCGTCACAGATGGGCCGCCAGAGAAGGAAACGCTCTCGATCACATCGGGATAAAGCGTGCCCTGTGCGAGGAACTCGGCGCCATCGATCTGATCGGCGTATTTCTGGAACACGTCGATGAACAGCTTGCCGATGATCTTGCGCTTGGTTTCCGGGTCGGACTGGCCGTCGAGTTCGCCGAGGAACAGCTCGGTTTCATCCGCATGGATCACCTGCAGGTTCATGTGATCGCGGAACATGCCGACCACTTCCTCGGCCTCGTTCTTGCGCAACAGACCATGGTCTACAAACACGCAGGTCAGCTGATCGCCGATCGCCTCGTGGATCAGGGCTGCCGCGACAGAGCTGTCGACACCGCCGGAGAGGGCGCAGATCACGTTTTTATCGCCCACCTCGTCGCGGATCTTCTCGACCATCTGCTCGCGGTAGGCACCCATGGTCCAGTCGCCGGCAAACCCGGCCAGACGTACGAAGTTTTCATACAGCGTCTTGCCGTTCGGGGTGTGGTGTACCTCGGGGTGGAACTGCACCGCATAGAAGTTGCGCTCCAGATCCGCAGTGATCGCGAAGGGCGCATGGGGCGAAGTGCCATATACCTTGAAACCGGGTGCGATTTCAGAGACATGGTCGCCGTGGCTCATCCAAACCTGTTCGGTCTGATCGAGGAACCAGCCCCCCAACATCTCAATACGCTCTTCGGTCGGTGTCACATAGGCCCGGCCAAATTCCGCGGTGCCGTGGCCCGACAGAACGGTGCCGCCGAGCTGGTGCATCATTACCTGCTGACCATAGCAGATGCCGAGGATCGGCACGCCGTAATCAAAGATCTCCTGTGGCGCGCGAGGGGATCCTTCGCGCGTCACGCTGTCTGGGCCACCGGAGAAGATCACGGCCTTCGGCGCGAACTCACGCACAAAGTCCATGGTGACTTTCTGGTAGGGGTGGATTTCGCAATAGACGTTCAACTCGCGCAGACGGCGCGCGATAAGCTGCGTCACCTGGCTGCCGAAGTCTATGATTAGAAGGCGGTCATGGGCTGTCTCGGTCATGCTTGGCTCTTAGGGGGTGGCGTGGCGTCTGGCAAGAGGCCAGATGGCCTCCGCTGGCGGTTTTCGGCCCCTTTAAGGATTGCGCTGCGCGACCGGGGGCAGGGGAATTCGTAAAAAAGCCAATCAGGCCGCAAAATCCAGTCCCGGATGTCGCATTTATGCGAGAATAGCCGTTATCCTTCGGCGACGCCCGGCGTGTCTCCGATATTCAGACTGAACAGAATTCATACTGTCGTGAGGTATAACGATGACAGATGCAGCACCACGTCGCCGCAGCCGAGGTGGCGGAGGCGCCGCCCGTCGCGCGGAACGGACGAGCGTCAAGATCGAGACAGCAAAGTACATCGAACGGAATATTCCGAACTACGAGGTGCTGAACGACGAGGCGCTTGAAATCATCGAAGCCAACGCCGAGACCATCCTCGAGGAGGTCGGCGTCAATTTCGTTGACAACCCCGTCGCGTTGGAGCGCTGGCGTGAGGCTGGCGCCGATGTGCAGGGCGAGCGGGTCCGCATTCCGCGTGGCCTGGCCCGGAAACTCTGTGAGACGGCCCCCAGCGAGTTCACTCAGCATGCGCGGGATCCGAATAAATCCGTGGTGATCGGTGGCAATAACCTGGTGCTGGCCCCGATCTACGGCCCGCCCTTCGTGCGCGATGCCAATGGGGGGCGCCGTTACGCGACGCTGGAGGATTTCCAGAAGTTCGTGAAGCTGGGCTACATGTCGAAATGGCTGCACCACTCCGGCGGGACCGTCTGCGAGCCAACCGATGTGCCGGTGAACAAACGTCACCTCGACATGCTGATGGCGCATATGGAGCTGTCGGATAAACCTTTCATGGGATCTGTGACCGAGCCAAGCCGGGCGCAGGACACCGTCGATATGTGCGGCATCCTGTTCGGCAAGGAGTTCGTGCAGAACAACACCGTCACCACCTCGCTGATCAACATCAACTCGCCGATGACATTCGACGAGGTGATGATGGGCGCGCTGGAGGTCTATGCGCAGAACAATCAGGCCTGCATCATCTCGCCCTTCATCGTCGGTGGTGCCATGGCGCCGGTGACCATCGCGGGCACCCTGACGCAGGTTCTGGCCGAAGTTCTGGCCGGTGTGGCCTACAGCCAGCTGATCCGACCCGGCGCTCCCGTGATCTTTGGCGCGTTTGTGTCCTCGATCGACATGAACTCCGGTGCGCCGACCTTTGGCACGCCCGAAGCCTCCATGATCACCTATGGCGCGGGTCAGCTGGCCCGGCGCTTGAAGCTGCCGTTCCGCTCTGCTGGCTCCTTCTGCGGCTCCAAACTGCCGGATGCGCAAGCCGCCTATGAGACTGCAAACTCGCTGAACATGGGTCTGCTGGCTGGGGTGAACTTCATGCTGCACTCCTGCGGTTGGCTCGAGGGTGGCCTGGTCGCGGACTTCGAGAAATTCGTGATGGATGCGGACCAGCTGGGCGCGCTGCATGGCCTGGCCAAAGGCATCTATATGGATGAAAACGGTCAGGGGATGGATGCCATCCGCGAGGTCGGTCCCGGCGGCCACTACCTTGGCTGTGAGCACACGCAGGCCAACTTCAAGACGGCGTTCTGGAAATCCGATGTTCTGGATTACAAACCCTTTGAACAATGGGAAGAAGAAGGCGCGCGCGACACTTACAAGCTGGCAACCTCCCGCGTGGAGCATCTGTTGGCGACCTACAAGCAGCCCGAACTCGACCCGGCGATCCGTGAGGCGCTTGTTGCCTATGTGGCCGAGAAGAAAGCCTCGATGCCGGATTCCTTCATGTAATTCAGGGCCTTCAGTGCAGATCATCAAGAACGGCGCCCTTTGAGGCGCCGTTTTTTATTGCGGCACGGCTTTTTGCGTGGTGGCACGGGATGCCAGGTACAGGCGGCTTTCGGCTGCAAGCGCGATCAGAATGTCGACATGCCGGACGATCGAGTAGCCCGGGTTGCGGGCACGTCGGGCAACCTCCTGCGCCGACTCGATGTCCAGCAAACGCATGAGGATGGCACCCTGCTGATGTGGGGCAGAAGCCCCGAGCAGGCGTTTGAGGTCCCGGGCGCGCGAATACTCATCCGCTCCGATCCGCGCGGCGCGCGCCAGCAGCCGTGGGCGGACGAGGCTGGAAAGACGTGTGGCAAGATCCTGCATGGCATTCCCCTATGAACCTGTGAACAACGAGGGGAATAATACTCAACTCTAGCGGGTGTTGCGGAAAGCCCGGGGTGAGCGAACGGTCCATTTCCAATAGCTTTGATAATCTGTGGCAGGATTTGGATCTGTCAAAAATCAATCGTTCAGGGTTGGGGGCGTGATGCAGCCAGATTTTGGTCGGCTGTACCTTTGGGTGATCAGGGGCCTGGACATAATTGGGGGTCAGTTATGCATGACATGACCAGTTTGAATCTGCCGGATTGGGTGTCTTCTGAGGTTTTTCGATATCTTGAACATACAATGGCGCAAGTTTCGATCCGCGAACTGGCGCGCGCGGGGGAGTGTCACCCGTCAACCGTTATGCGCCAGATCCGCCGCCTTGAACACATGCGAGAAGACCCCCTGATTGACGGCGCCATTCAGGGGTTGTCTGACACGTTCTATAATGCTGCTGCACCGCGAAAGGGCGCATGTCAAAAAGAGTATTTCTGTCAGGAGGATGCGGCGCGATGTTTGACTCTTTTGGCGCAAAAAGGGGCGGTGTTGGCGGTAGGGCGCGACATGCCAAAGGCGATTGTTCTGCGGGACGCAGGCGCAGAGGTTCACAAGACGGTTGTAGATCGCGGCATCGCCGAGGTGCTGGCGCTTCAGGATTGGATCAGCTGCTTCGCGTCGGGCCGCGTCCATCGCTATCGCCTGACCAAGGATGGGCGCAGCGCATTGGCCATGTTGATGGCGCGAACAGAGAGCCACCGGCGCATGCGTCAGGAGACGACCACACAATCCGGCGTCTCTGGTATTGTGGCAACCTTCCCGGCGCGCGGTCAGGCGGCGGCGCGCCGGGCGCGCTACGGGCTTCAGGAAACGCCGCTTCAAACCCTGTCCCGTCTGTCTGACCGCGGTGGCAAGCCCTTCCTTTCTCCGGAAATGGTCAGGGCCGGCGAGCGGTTGCGAGAGGATTTTGAACTGGCGCAAATCGGGCAGCATATTGCCCGCGAACATGCGGCGTTCGGCGAGACATTCTGTGATCGCAAGCCACAGGATTTCGACGGTCCCGCGCGCGAGGCATTCAAACGCGCCAGTTCTGCTCTCTATGCTCTGGGGCCCGGCCTGAGCGACATCGCGTTGCGGTGCTGCTGTAACCTTGAGGGGCTTGAGGCGGCCGAACGCGACCTGGGATGGTGCGCTCGCTCAGGAAAGATCGTGCTGCGGATTGCGTTGGAGCAGTTGCACCAGCACTACATCTCGTTGCCGCCGCAAAATCAGATGATTGGTTAATGCGTCACACAATCTACGCATGAAAAGACAAATTAGCCGACGCAGATCACGATGGGCTTGGGTCTATTCAAACCGGTGTGCAGGCGCGGCGCGCTTTCCTATTCGCGAGATATGGCGCGAAAGCGAATTCGCCTTTGCCCTCTGGTGCCTGTGAAAAACTTGCCAAAGGTGAAGAGGTCGCGTTATGAAAAATCCGCAACTCAACCGTCACGAAAGCGCTGGATGCGCCGATCATAGGCCGTTTGGTCAACCGAACACCTTGCTGGCAGCACATCCCAGGTATGCAGCACTGGTCGTGGTCTGCCAGCGCTGCTATGTTACGCTGCAATAACTTTCGTAGTCACAAGGAAGATCCTGTGCGAGATCTGAAGATCCCGGAGCAGCGCCACCCGGAAAAGGCGCACCGTCCCGACAATGCTCAGCCAAAGAAGCCAAGCTGGATCCGCGTCAAGGCGCCGGGCGGCAAGGGGTATGCTGAGACTCACAAGATCATGCGCGAGAACAATCTCGTCACCGTCTGCGAAGAAGCCGGTTGCCCGAATGTGGGGGAATGCTGGAGCCAGGGCCACGCCACCATGATGATCATGGGCGAGGTTTGCACGCGGGCCTGTTCCTTCTGCAATATTGCAACCGGCAAGCCACCAGAAGAGCTGGACGCCTTCGAACCCGGGCGGGTTGCTCATGCGGTGGCCAAGCTGGGGCTGAACCATGTGGTCATCACCTCGGTGGACCGCGATGACGTGGACGATGGCGGTGCCGCGCATTTTGCCCAGACCATTCGTGCGGTACGCCACCGCTCGCCCAGCACCACAATTGAAATCCTGACACCTGATTTCTTGCGGTGTGATCCCAGTGCCCTGGAGACCGTTGTTGAAGCAAAGCCGGACGTGTTCAACCACAACCTTGAAACCGTGCCGGGGCTATATCCCGAGGTGCGAGCGGGCGCGCGCTATTTCCATTCGCTGCGGCTGTTGCAGCGCGTGAAGGAGATTGATCCCAGCATCTTTACCAAATCCGGCATCATGGTTGGACTTGGCGAAGACGAAATGGCGGTCAAGCAGGTGATGGACGACATGCGCTCGGCGGATGTGGATTTTCTGACCATCGGACAATATCTGCAGCCCACACCAAAGCACCACGCCGTGGATCGTTTTGTCACGCCGGACGAGTTCAAGAGCTATGAAAAATCCGCCTACGGCAAGGGCTTCCTGATGGTTTCTGCAACGCCTCTGACACGGTCGTCCTACCATGCGGGGGATGATTTTGCGCAGCTACGTGCGGCACGGAATGCCAAGCTCGGCATCGCATGAGGCCGCAGGATCTGGAGCGGCTGATTGCGCTCCGACATGACTTGCACGCTGCGCCCGAAATCTCGGGCGCAGAGCATGCCACCGCGCAACGGATCGAAGACGAGCTGCGCGATCTTGGTGCGGACCAAATCCTGACTGGACTGGGCGGCACGGGACTTGCTGCGGTATTTGACGGCCGCGCGCCGGGACAGACCATCGGCATCCGGTGCGAGTTGGATGCTTTGCCCATCCCTGAGGAAACCAACCTGAGTTATGCCTCGCAAGCCCCGGGCAAGGGACATCTTTGCGGACATGATGGTCACATGGTCATGGTTCTGGGTGTCGCGGCTGCGCTTTCACGGCAACGCCCGGAGACGGGACGTGTGGTGCTGATATTCCAGCCCGCAGAGGAAACGGGCGAGGGGGCGATCGCCTATCGCGCGGTCCCGGAGTTCGCTGAAATTTCACCCGATATTGTGCTGTCGCTGCATAACCTGCCGGGACTGGCGCTTGGGCATGTGTCGCTGCCAACATCGGCGGCCAATTGTGCCTCGCGCGGGGCGCGTATTCGTCTGACCGGGCGGACCTCCCACGCTGCCGCACCGCAAGATGGCCTGTCCCCAGCCACCGCATTGGCGGCGTTGATGGGGCAACTCTCGGCGCTGGGATCCGGCGGCGGATTGGATGAAAACTACGCGCTAACCACTGTTACGCACGCAGAATTGGGAGAGAAGACCTTTGGCGTTTCGCCTGGTTTTGCAGAATTATGGGTGACACTTCGCACAGTCACTGACACGCGGATGGATGCGCTGGTCGATGCGGTTTCTCATCACGTTGCCGTCTGTGCTGAGGCACAGGGTCTGACCTACCACATGACCTACCATGATGTGTTTGAGGCCTGCACAAACGCATCCGATGCTGTAGCCCTGTTGGAGACGGCCTGCAACGCTGAAAGCGTTCCGATCACGCTGACCGACACGCCGCAGGCCTTCTCTGAGGATTTCGGGCAATTCGGAAAGTCGGCCCAAAGTGCGATGTTCTGGCTCGGCGCGGGGGAGGACCAGCCGCAGCTACACAATCCGGACTATGACTTTCCGGATGCGCTGATCCCCACCGGGACCGGCATTTTTCTACGCGCGATCCACACTCTGCTCGGCTGAGCCTCAGTCGAGCAGAGCGTCCACAACGGCAACCGCGCCGACGATGGCGAGCGTATCTTTCACGACTTCGAGAATCTCACCGTTCTTGCGCACATATCGATGTCCTGCAGATGGTGGTTCCAGACCCCAGCGCTGATAATCGTCAACATTTGTCCAGTCACCGGAGAGATGCCTGTCATGAGCGTGCCGTTTCTTGATCTGGCCGGGGGCAAAATGTGCGGCGCTATTCTTGTGGCCGGGGGCCCATTTTGGTGGGCCTGCCAGCGCCGACATGGGGGCGAGGGCAACGGCAGCGGCCATGAGGCCGGCGGTCAGTTTGGGCATCATCATGACGCGCTCCTTTGATCTGCGATGTCGCCTAGACATGGCGCAGATGCCGCGAATTGCCAAATCGCATGCGCCAGTTCCTGCCGTGCTCACATGGCAAACCGGCAGGCTTGCGCTTGTGCCGGTTCAGGAGTGGGCGCTGTATCAGGTGAAGCGCACCTTACCAATGTGCGGCAGGTTGCGATTGCGTTGAGCAAAATCGATGCCATAGCCCACGACAAATTCATCCGGGATCTCGAAGCCGATCCAGTCCGAGCGGAAATCCACTTCGCGGCGGGAGGGTTTGTCCAGCAGAGCGATGGATTTGAGCCGGGCGGGCTTGCGGCTGTTCAACAGCGAAATCACGTGATTCAGCGTGTGTCCGGTGTCGACGATATCTTCGACAACCAGCACGTCGCGCCCTTCAATTGCGCCGCGCAAGTCCTTGAGGATACGAACCTCTCGGCTGCTTTCCATGCCGTCTCCGTAGGATGAGGCCTCCAGGAAATCCACCTCGATCGGCAGGTCCAGCTCTCGCACCAGATCGGCGATGAATACAAAGCTGCCGCGCAAGAGCCCCACGACCACCAACTTGTCGGTGTCGCCAAATTCTGCGGTGATATCGCCACAAAGTTCTTCGATTCGTGCAGCGATGGCCTTGGCCGAAATCATTACATCAATGACATATGGTCGCTCTGACATGCTTGCCCCCTTGAATTTCGCACGCGTTCATAGGACACCACGCGCCACCTGTACAGAAGACGAATTGACTTGCGATGCCAACACATTCGGAAACCCGCCCGATGCCCTATAGCGCCCAGCAGATGTACGATCTGGTGGCGGACGTGGGATCGTACCCGAAATTCCTGCCGTGGTGCGCTGCTGCGCGTATTCGCAGTCGGACACCACAGGGTGCCTCAGAGGTTATGGAAGCGGATCTGGTGATTTCCTTCAAGGTGTTCCGTGAACGCTTTGGCAGTCGGGTTGTGCTGCATCCCGATGAGCACAAGATCGACACGGAATATCTGGATGGACCGTTTCGCTACATGAAGTCCAACTGGGCTTTTGCAGATCGCGACGATGGCGGTTGTGATGTGGCTTTCTTCGTCGATTTTGAATTCAAGAACGCCGTGCTGCAGGGGATCATCGGCGTCGTGTTCAACGAGGCCATGCAGCGGATTGTGCGGGCGTTTGAGCGTCGCGCGGCCGAGCTTTATGGCTGACGATATCAGGCTCTAATAAGGGCTTTGGGGCGCATTCAGGCGTCGCGGCGCTCCAACGCGCGCTGCAGCAGCGCAAGCGCATGATCACGGCTGGCAAGGCGCACCTTGTCTCGACCCAGCGCACCAAGATCGACCAGTTCCGTTTGCGTCTGCTCGCCGTTCTGCGCAAGGCCGAAGCAGACGCGTCCCTCTGGTTTATGTTCCGATCCACCTGGACCTGCGATGCCCGTGACCGAGACCGCAAGCGTGGTGCCCGCGGCGCGGAGGGCGCCATCCGCCATCTCACGCGCGGTTTCCTCGCTCACAGCGCCGAAATCCTTGAGTGTTTCAGCACTTACGCCAAGCATCTGCATCTTTGCGGCGTTGGAGTAGGTGACAAAGCCCCGATCCACCACCGAAGATGAGCCGGGAATATCCGTGAGTGCGGCGGCAATCATGCCGCCAGTGCAGCTTTCGGCTGTGGCGATGGTGGCGCGCTGAGATTTAGCTAGATCCAGCAAGGCACTGATATCAAGGCTCATAACCCCAGAACCCCATGAGAGAACCCAGCCAGTAGTGCGATGCCGATACCGGCCATACCCCCGGCGATCACATCGTCCATCATCACGCCAAAGGGGCCTTTCTTGCGGTCGGCCCAACCAACCGGGCCCGGTTTCCAGATGTCAAAGAGGCGAAACAGCAGGAAGCCCGCGACCCAGCCGGGCCAGAGATCTGTGATATCAAGGCCATGTAGCCACGCAGGCAGCGAGATTGCCCATAGCGCCAGCATCTGCCCGGCAAGCTCGTCCAATACGAATTCCGACGGGTCCAGATCTTCCTGACCACGTGTCATCTCGGTCGCAGCCCAAAGGCCGATGATGATCGCCAAGACGGTCACGACAGCCAGCAACGGAAAGCCGCCAACCATGTGCAGCGCGTAGGTCAAAGGCAGGGCGACAAGCGAGCCCCAGGTGCCGGGGGCAGGGCGGATATGCCCGACTCCACAACAGGTTCCGAGGAGTTGTGCAAGTGTCATGCGCGCACCAGCGTTGCGGTGGCAAGCGCCGCAATCCCCTCGCCACGTCCGGTAAAGCCCAGCCGTTCGGATGTGGTGGCTTTCACCGAGACCCGGTCTCGATCCATATTCATAATTTCAGCCATGCGGCTGCGCATTGCCTCGGCATGGGGGCCGATTTTCGGGAATTCGCAGACCAGCGTGCAGTCCACATTGCTGATCCTGAAGCCCTTGGAGAGTGCAAGATCCACCGCATGACGCAAAAAGATCTCGGACGCGGCGCCTTTCCACTGCGGGTCGCTGGGCGGAAAATGGCGACCGATATCGCCTTCTGCCATCGCCCCGTAGAGCGCATCCGTCACCGCATGCATGCCCACATCCGCATCGGAATGCCCTTGCAAGCTGCGATCATGTGGCACCTCGATCCCACAAAGCGTTACCTGGTCGCCAGGGCCAAACCGATGCACATCGTAGCCATTGCCCAGCCTGATATCCGGAATGCTGTCCATGCTGCTCCTCAGAATGTTCTCGGCGCGGGCAAAATCCTCGGGCCGGGTGATCTTGATGTTGTTGATGTCGCCTTGGGTGATGCGCACCGAGAGACCGGCCTTGCGCGCAACCTCCACATCGTCTGCCGCTGGTCCGTCCAGCGCAAGATGCGCCGACAGGATCGCGTCAAAATGAAACGCTTGCGGGGTCTGCGCGGCGTAGAGGTTGCTGCGATCCTGAGTGCCGGTCACTTCATCCGCTGTTCCGGTCCAAAGCGCATCGGTGACTGCCAGCCCCGGTGCGGCGGCGGGCGCAGTGTCCAATGCGCACAGCACCTGCGTGATGAGACGCGCGGGCACGCAGGGGCGCGCGGCATCGTGGATCAGCACTTTGTCGACGTCCATTTTATCGAGTGCCGTCAGCCCATTGCGCACAGATGTTGACCGGTCAGCGCCGCCCTCAGCGAGCAAAATATCCTTATGCTCAGCGAGGGCTTGCGCGGCGTCGAGGTTGTCTGGATCGCGCACCACCATGATGAGGTCGACACTCGCCTCTTGAAAGGCCGCGATGGTCCAATCGATCACCCGCTTGCCGGCAAGCGGGCGCCATTGCTTTGCAACGCCGCCACCTGCGCGGGTGCCGGTTCCGGCTGCAACAATCAAAACGGCGGTGGTCATGATGGGGACCGCATCCTTGTATTCGGGCAATCTGTGGGCGTGTTTACGGTGCGGCGGATAAACTGGCAACGCTCCGGGCTGAATTGCTTAAAAAATAGGCATTACCTATCGGAAGGTGGGCTGGAATGGCGTCTTGGAATGGAGCATAGCTCAGTTTCAAGCTAAGAAACTCTCATATGCACAAGGATTAAGCAGTTGTCCTTCTCAGTCGGACCCACAGATCTCGACCCTCCTGTTGCGCTGGCCCCGATGGCCGGCATCACGGATCGCCCGTTTCGCGACCTCGTCCGGTCCTTCGGTGCGGGGCTGGTGGTGAGCGAGATGGTCGCAAGCCAGGAAATGGTACAGGCCAAGCCAGGGGTACGGGAGCGCGCTGAGCTGAGCGCGGACGTCGAGAACACCGCGGTACAGATTGCCGGACGCGAAGCCTATTGGATGGCAGAGGCCGCGCGTCAGGTGGCGGACCGGGGCGCACGGATGATCGACATCAATATGGGCTGCCCGGCCAAGAAGGTGACCAATGGCTATTCCGGGTCTGCGTTGTTGAAAACGCCGGACCATGCGCTCAGCCTGATCGAAGCCGTGGTCGAGGCGGTCGACGTGCCGGTGACGTTGAAAACCCGCTTGGGCTGGGATGATGACTGCCTGAACGCCGCAGATGTCGCGCGCCGCGCGCAAGAGGCGGGCGTGCAGATGGTCACCATTCATGGCCGCACCCGATGCCAGTTCTATAAGGGGCGCGCAAACTGGGCTGCCATCGCAGATGTGCGCAAGGCGGTCACCGTGCCGCTGTTGGCAAATGGCGATATTCTCGGTGCCTCTGATGCCCGCGCTGCGCTGGACGCCTCTGGCGCGGATGGCGTGATGATTGGACGCGGTGTTCAGGGCAAGCCCTGGTTGTTGGCACAGGTCGCACATGACCTCTGGGATTCGGGAGCGCCTGATATCCCGTCGGGATCAGTGCTTATCGACATGGTTTCAGGGCACTACGAGGCAATGCTGGAGTTTTACGGCGGTGATCTTGGTCTGCGCGTCGCGCGCAAGCATCTGGGCTGGTACATGGATGAAGTCGGCACGCCTGCTCCGTTGCGTCGGGAGGTGCTGACGGCACGGACCGCTGCAGATGTCCTGCGCCTGCTGCCAGACGCATTGCAGAGACAAGAACAGGAGAGTGCGGCATGAGCTCCGCTGGTCCGCATTCCTCTGACTGCGCCATCTGGGCGTCACTGCCGGTTCCGGCCTTTCTGGTCGATGAGTGCAACCTGATCGCCGATGTGAACTCTTCCGCCGAAGGGTTCATAAATGCGTCGCGCAAGTCGCTGATTGGAAAGAATGTTTGGCAAAAGATCACCATAGACTCGTCAATCGAGGAGGCGTTTGAAAAGGCGCGGGCGCAGGGCACGCCGCTGTTTGTGAATGACGTCGATGTCGGCGCGCGCGAACGTTCTCCGCTACAATGCGCGGTTCAGATTGCCCCGTTGCAGGGACATGAGGGCTACATGCTGCTGATGCTGTCGCCCCGAGAGCTGGCAGGGCGTTTGACGCAGAACCACTCCGCTAAATCTGCAGCGCAATCGGCCATTGGCATGGCAGAGATGCTGGCGCATGAAATCAAGAACCCTCTTGCCGGTATCACGGGTGCAGCACAGCTCGTGAGTATGAACCTGTCGCCGGAAGACCTTGAATTAACAGATCTTATTGTCAGCGAAAGCCGCCGCATCGTGAAGTTGTTGGAGCAGGTTGAGCAATTCGGAAACCTGTCAGAACCCGATTTTCGACCGGTGAACCTGCATGACGTGCTGGATCGGGCCCGCCGGTCGGCGCTGCTGGGGTTTGGCGCACATATGAAGATTGTCGAAAAATACGACCCGTCGCTTCCGCTGGCCTGGGGAGACCCGGATCAGTTGCTGCAAGTGGTGCTCAATTTGTTGAAGAACGCGTCAGAAGCCGCTGGCACCAAGGGCGGAACGATCACCGTGCGCACCTTCTACGAGCATTCCTTCCGTCTGCGCCGCAGTGACGGACAGGGCAAGTTGCTGCCCTTGCAGATCGAGATCACCGATGATGGGCCAGGTCTTCCGGACAACATCCGCGACGATATCTTCGAGCCCTTCGTCTCCGGCAAAGAGAACGGAACCGGTCTGGGGCTCGCCCTCGTCAGCAAGATTATCGCTGACCACAACGGCTGGATTTCCGTTCGTTCTGAACCGGGTCAAACGACCGTTCGACTATCACTCTCTCGGGTTCCTCGGGAGCCGAATTAACGCAAGGAGCACAATGACATGGACGGCACCGTTCTTGTTGCAGATGACGACCGCACGATCCGCACTGTTCTCACTCAGGCGCTCACGCGCGCGGGCTGCAAGGTGCATGCGACCTCTTCGCTGACGACGCTGATGCGCTGGGTGGCTGAGGGCAAGGGAGACGTGGTGATCTCTGACGTGATGATGCCGGACGGAAATGGCCTGGAGATGCTGCCAAAGATTGCGCAGGACCGGCCTGGGCTGCCGGTGATTGTGATTTCGGCGCAGAACACGATCATGACGGCGATCAAGGCGGCGGAAGCTGAGGCCTATGATTATCTGCCCAAACCCTTCGATCTGCCGGAGCTGATGAAGCGGACGGCAAAGGCATTGTCGGAGAAGCGCACGGCCCAGAACACCAGTGAAGTGAACCTACCCGAGGAGCGGCCGGACGAGTTGCCTCTGGTGGGGCGGACTGAGGTCATGCAAAGCCTGTATCGGCTTATCGCGCGGGTGATGAATACGGATATGCCGCTGCTGATCACCGGTGAAAGCGGCACAGGTAAGTCACTAATTGCACGAGCTATTCACGATTTCTCTGACCGTCGCACTTTGCCCTTTGTGGTCGCAGAAGCCTCTGACCTGATTGAGCTGGAAGGGCCGTCGCGCCTGTTGGGGCAAGTCAAGGGGGGCACGCTGCTCATCGACGAGTTGGCTGATCTTGCGGATGAGGCGCAGGCGCGCCTTGTGCGGATGATGGACGCCCCCGGAGACCACGCCCCGAGGTTTATTGCCACGACGAGTCAGCAGGATCTTGCTGATCAGCTGGAAGGCGGGGCGCTGCGTCAGGATCTTTACTACCGGATCTGCGGCACGGAGCTGCCAGTGCCGGCCTTGCGGGAGCGGGTCGAGGATATCGCGCTATTGTGCGAACATTTCCTTCTGCGTGCGGAAAGCGAAGGTGCGTCCCGGCGGGCCATCAGTGATGACGCCCGAGATATTCTTCGCCACTATGCTTGGCCTGGGAATGTCCGCCAACTTGAAAATACTGTGAAACGGCTTGCGCTTACGGCACGCAGTGAAATGATTGGGAAATCTGAGGTCGGCGCAGCGCTGGGGCCGCAGACCACTGGTGTGGAACCGGTCATGGGAGGTGGCGCCAGCAATGAAAAGCTCTCTGATGCCGTGGCCAGACATCTGCAGAGGTACTTCGACCTTCACGGGGATATGCTGCCGCCGCCTGGACTATATGCCCGTTTGCTTCGAGAGATAGAGACGCCGCTGATCGAAATCGCGCTGTCTGCGACCGGTGGAAATCAGGCAAAATGCGCGGATTTGCTTGGGATTAACCGGAACACGCTGCGCAAGAAGATCACGGACCTCGATATTGAGGTGACACGCCGCCGCAAACTGATGTAATATCGCCACAGAAGCGTTGCCCTATCGCCAGACGGCAAATGGGGGATCGCGAAATCAAGTGGTGAGCGGCAAACGCTCAACATCAACTTGGGGGCAGGCGGTGGCACAGATGTCACATATCCGCTCGGCGTATCTGTGGCTTGCAGCCTTGGATCGCTGGCGAAAGTCGCGCAGGGCGCGCAACATCATCACGCTTGGGTTGGTGTTTCTTGGGCCGGCGATGGCGTTGCTCACCTTTCTTGTGATTGGTCCATTGGGCCAAAGCGCCAGTTCGCCCGCCTTGCGCCTGATTCTGTTAGCCGACCTCGTTTATGTGCTTTCGATCACTGCGCTTGTTCTGAGCCAGATTGGGCGCCTTATTGCGGCGCGCCGGGTGAAGTCGGCGGGCTCGCGCCTTCACTTGCGGTTGATCGGGGCTTTTGCATTTTTGGCGCTTGTGCCGACGGTGACAGTCGCGGTCTTTGCAGTCTTGACGGTGAACGTGGGGCTCGAGGGCTGGTTTTCGGAACGTGTCCGGGATGTGATCGCAAACTCCGTAAAGGCCGCCGAGGCCTATGAACGCCAGCAGCGCCAGGATCTTGAACAGGATGCGATTGCTTTGGCGCGGTTTTTGGACCGCAGTCGGTCAAATGATTTTTTCATGAGCGACGGGCAGTTACGGCAATTTCTTTCGCAAGGGCAGCTGCAGATTCAGCGGGGCCTGCAAGAGGCCTATGTGATCAACAGCACCGGTACGATCCAGACACGCGGTGAACGATCATATGAATTTGATTTTGAGATGCCCACGGATACGGACATCGCCGCCGTCGAAACTGAAGGTCTGCACATCATCCAGGATTGGGACAACAACGAGTTCCGCGCTCTTGTCCGTTTGAACGCCTTTGTGGATCGTTACCTCTATGTCAGCCGTGAGGTCGATGGAGAGCTGTTGAACCTGCTGGATGAGACACAGCAGACTGCGCATCTTTACCAACAGCTCGAGAGTGAAAGAGGGCGCGTGCTGTTCGAGTTCGGGTTGTTGTACTTGGGTTTTGCTGTGATCCTGATCTTGGCTGCAATGTGGCTGGGCATGTGGTTTGCCGAACGTCTGTCACGTCCCGTCGGGCGGCTTACGGTAGCGGCGCAACGCGTGGGTGAAGGCGATCTGGGGGTTCAGGTTGCCGAGGAACAGGGCGATGACGAGATTGCGCAGTTGAGTCGCTATTTCAACCAGATGACGCAACAACTTCAGGCACAGCGCGAGGCGTTGCTGCAGAATACCCGGCAAATCGAACGGCGCCGCCGCTTGTTTGATTCGGTGCTGTCCTCCGTCACATCCGGTGTTGTCGGGCTCGATTCAAAAGGCTGCGTCACCTTCGTGAACACCTCAGCAAAGCGTCTGCTGGACTGGAAGGAAGACCAGAAATCTCTGGCGCTCTCGGTTGCGATACCCGAGTTTGGGCCATTGTTTGAAAACCTTGTCGGCAACGGTGCGGGGATTGCGCAGGGCGAGATCAAGGTAACCCGCCAGGGACGTCTGGAAAACCTGCTTGTCCGGATGGCGCGCCGTCATGCGGAGGATGACAACCTTGAGGGGTATGTGGTCGCATTTGATGATGTGACTGATTTGGTCAGCGCGCAACGCATGGCCGCTTGGGGCGATGTGGCGCGCCGCATCGCACATGAAATCAAGAACCCGCTGACTCCGATCCAGCTGAGCGCGGAGCGTATCAAGCGGAAGTTCGCGCCAAAGCTGGGCGAAGAACACAGCGATCAACTGCAGTCGATGACGGATGTCATTGTTCGTCAAACCAACGACCTACGCCGCATCGTTGATGAATTTTCCAAGTTTGCCCGCATGCCCGAGCCTGATCGCCATGAGGAAGACCTCGGTAAGCTGGTTCAGGAGGCGGTCTTGCTGCAGCAGGCGGGGCAGCCGAACTTGAAAATCCGCTCGGATTTGCCGGATCAGGCCATGCAAGTGGATGTGGATGCGACAATGATTGGTCAGGCCTTGACCAACCTGATCAAGAACGCCGGCGAAGCGACGGAAAGTCTGAAGAAAAAAGGCGCGACTGATGGATACGCTCCGGAAATCCGCGTGACGGTGAAGACGGGGAGCGCAGGGCATCTCATCACCATTGCGGACAATGGCATCGGCTTGCCTGCGGATCGAGCTCGGCTGTTCGAGCCCTATGTCACGACGCGTGACGAAGGCACCGGACTTGGTCTGCCGATCGTGAAGAAAATTATCGAAGAACATGGTGGCACATTGGCGTTGGAAGACGCACCGCTCTTTGACGGGATGAGCCATCGGGGCGCCATGGCGGTGATCCGCCTTCCGGCCCTCTCGCCGGACACTGTTGTCCAGAAACAAACCGTAGTAGCAGGGCTGACATGAGTGATATACTGATTGTTGACGATGAACGTGACATCCGGGAACTGGTTTCGGACATCCTCGAGGATGAAGGCTACGCAACCCGCAAAGCAGCCAATTCTGATGAGTGCATGGCCGCATTAGAGGACACGCCACCGTCGCTGCTGATCCTCGATATCTGGCTCAAGGACAGCCAGATGGATGGAATCGACATCCTCAAAACCGTGAAGCGTGATTTTCCGGAGGTTCCGGTCGTGATCATTTCCGGTCATGGCAACATCGAGATCGCGGTCGCGGCGATCAAGCAGGGGGCCTATGATTTCATCGAAAAGCCCTTCAACATCGACCAGCTTATGGTGGTGATACGGCGCGCGATGGAGACCTCTCGGTTGCGGCGCGAAAACACCGATCTGCGTCGCAAGGACGGCGGCGCAACGGATATGGTGGGGACGTCACCCGCGTTTCGTGCGTTGATCGGTCAGCTTGATCGGGTGACAAAGTCCAACGGGCGCGTCATGTTGTCTGGCCCCGCGGGCAGCGGCAAGGAGGTCGCGGCGCGATATATCCACACAAATTCAAACCGTTCCAGCGCTCCCTTCATCACGGTGAATTGCGCCAGCATCGAGCCGGAACGGATGGAGGACGTGCTGTTTGGTCGTGAAAGCAGTGAGCGCGGAATTGAACCGGGCCTGTTGGAGCAGGCGGACGGCGGCGTCGTGTTCTTTGATGAGGTCGCGGATATGCCGCTTGGCACGCAATCCAAAATCCTGCGGGTTCTGGTGGACCAGCAATTCATCCGGGTTGGTGGCGCCGATAAGGTGAAGGTCGACCTGCGCGTCATTTCTGCGACCAATCGGGATCTCGAAAAAGAGATTGCGGAGGGGACCTTCCGGCAAGAGCTGTACCATAGGCTGAACGTCGTGCCGATCAGCGTCCCCGCGCTGTCGGATCGCCGCGAAGATATTCCGCTGTTGGCCGACTACTTCATCGAAGGTTTCAATCAGACGCAGGGCTTGCCCTTGCGCGAGGTCAGCGAAGATGCGGTTGCCCTGATGCAGACCATGACCTGGCCCGGCAATGTTCGTCAGCTGAAGAATTTGGTCGAACGGGTTCTGATCCTTGGAGAAACTTCGGATTCGATTCAGGCCAAGGACCTGCCGAGCGAGGAAGAGAAGGTGGAGACCGAAGGCCGCGTTGTGCTGTCGGGAGCATTGGCGACGCTGCCTCTGCGCGAGGCGCGAGAAGCCTTCGAACGTGAATACCTTCTGACCCAGATCAACCGATTTGGCGGCAACATCAGCCGGACGGCCTCTTTTGTGGGGATGGAGCGTTCGGCGTTGCACCGAAAGCTGAAATCGCTGGGCGTTGTCACCTCCAACAAGGCTGGCACACGCATCGCGCGGGTCGAGAATGAAGAAGGCGAGACGCCTGAAATCACCGTCTGAACAGAGCTGAACCCGGCCCGCTGCGGCCGGGACAATTGAATTGACCATCACAGAGCCATCTGTCATGCAAACAATGCATTTCAGTGCCCGGAGAGCGTATCGATGAAGGTTATTATCTGTGGTGCCGGGCAGGTCGGTTGGCAGATCGCGCGTCACCTGTCGGGTGAGCACAACGATGTCACCGTTGTGGACAACAATCCGGATTTGGTGCGCCGCGCGACAGATACGCTTGATGTTCAAGGGATTGCGGGATTTGCCTCATACCCGGATGTGCTTGATCGCGCGGGGGCACGTGACGCGGACATGATCATCGCCGCCACCCATTCGGACGAGGTGAATATGGTCACCTGTCAGGTGGCCCATTCGGTGTTTTCGATACAGCGCAAGATCGCGCGGTTGCGCGCCAAGAGCTATCTGAACGCCATCTACTCTGATCTCTACCGACGCAATCATTTGCCCATTGATGTCGTCATCAGCCCCGAGCGCGAGGTGGCTGCTGCTGCAATGCAGCGTCTGCGCGCACCTGCGGCCTTTGATACCGAAGTCTTCATGGACGGGCGTGCTCAGCTGCTGGGTATTCATGTCGACGAAGACTGCCCGGTGGTGAACACGCCGCTGCGGCAGCTGACCGAGCTGTTCTCGACGTTGCGTGCAATCGTTGTGGGCGTGCGGCGTGAGGGCACCCTGTTTGCGCCGGAGCCGGGCGATCAACTGTTCGTGGGCGACGCAGCCTATGTGTTTTGCCATTCTGATGACGTTAGCCGCACGATGGAAGTCTTTGGTAAAACGGAGAAACGTCAGGAGCGCGTTGTAATCGTCGGCGGCGGCAATGTCGGGTTGGAGGTCGCCAAGGCTTTGGAAGAACGCCCCGGCCGCACTCGCGTCAAGGTGATTGAGAAAAGCCGTAAACACGCCGAAAAGGCTGCAGAAGAGCTGGAGCGGACCATCGTGTTGAACGGTGATGGCCTGGATCGCGGCTTGATGATCGAGGCTGGCATCGACAAGGCCGACGCGATGTTGGCGGTGACCGATGATGATAAGACCAATATGCTGGCCGCAGTGCGGGCGAAAACCGAGGGCTGCCCCTTTGCCATTGCGCTGATCAATGACCCGACCTTGCTGCCGCTGCTGCCGCATCTCGGCATTGACGCCCATATCAACCCGCGCGCCACGACCGTCAGTTCGATCCTGCGTCACATCCGCTATGGGCGCATCCGGCAAGTCTATTCCATTGGCGATGCCGAGGCCGAAGTGATCGAAACCGAGGTACTGTCCACCTCGCCCATGGCCGGGCAGGCCATTCGCGACATCGATTTCCCCGAGGGGGTTTTGGTTGGAGCGGTGTCCAAGAATGGCGAGGTCGTGCGTCCAAGCGGTGGTCTGAGGATCGAGGCGGGCGATACCATCGCGCTCTTTGCTATGGCTGCAGATGTGCGGGAGGTCGAGCGCCTGATGCAGGTCTCGATCGATTACTTCTAGGATGCCGCGCCGTCCTCGCTCTCAGGTCCGTGGCATCCTGCGTCTGCCATTGCTGCTGCTGATCTGGGGCATCTTTGCGATCGCCATGTGGATCCCAGCAATCCATGCGGTGTTGGTCGACGACCATCAGACCTCTCAGAGTTTCTTTTATTCCGGGATTGTTGGTCTGACGTTCGTGACCTTCATCGCGCTATCGGTTGCCAACCGTGTTCCACGCTACGGGATGCCCGGGCAGCTGATGACGCTGCTGGCAACCTTTGTGTTTTTGCCGCTATACTTGGCGATTCCTCTGCAGGATGCTTTGCAGAACACAAGCTACCTTAATGCCTACTTTGACATGGTCAGCTCTCTGACAACCACAGGGGCCGATGTCTATGACCAACCAGGACGGGTTCCGCAATCAGTTCATCTGTGGCGGGCGCTGGTGGCTTGGATGGGCGGGATGTTCATGTGGATCGCTGCATCGGCGGTGCTTGCACCGCTGTCGCTGGGCGGCTTTGAGGTGACCACCCGGGCCGAACCCGGGCGCAGTGACGCAATTTTGCGTGAAAACCAGCGCCCTGATCCGCGGCGCAAGCTGATCCTTGTGACCAAGGCGCTGGCGCCGGTGTATGTCGGTCTGACGCTGGCGCTGGCGGTTCTGCTGGTATTGTGCGGCGAGACTGGCCTGGTTGCCGTCAGCCATGCGATGTCGATCATGGCAACCTCTGGCGTGTCGCCGGTGGGCGGCATCGGCGCGGCGCAGGCTGGCGTGGCTGGCGAGATGGTGATGCTCCTCTTCTTGCTGTTTGCCCTGTCGCGCCTGACATTTTCCAGCGATACCGTTGCCGTTGGGCATGGGCGTCTCGACAAGGACCCCGAATTTCGCACCGGTATGCTGATTATCATCGGCGTGCCCACTTTGCTGTTTCTGCGCCATTGGATCGCGTCACTAGAGGTCAATACCTCCGATGATCTCATGATGGGGCTGGCGTCCTTCTGGGGCGCTCTTTTCACGGTCACGTCTTTTTTGACCACCACGGGGTTTGAAAGCGCCTATTGGTTCAGTGCGCAGGAATGGTCGGGGCTGGAGACGCCCGGGATGATCCTTCTGGGACTTGCAGTCATGGGCGGCGGCGTTGCGACCACGGCGGGCGGGGTGAAGCTGTTGAGGGTTTATGCGCTTTATCTCAATGGGTTGCGAGAGATGGAGCGTCTTGTCCTGCCTTCCTCTGTCAGTGGCGAAGGGCGCGGGAACCGTCGCCTGCAAAGCAATGGGGCCTTTGTGGCCTGGATCTTTTTCATGCTGTTCGCGCTTTCGCTGGCACTCATCTGCGTGGCGCTCTCCGCATTTGGGGTTCCCTTTGAACAAGCGATGATTCTTGCTGTGGCAGGGCTGTCGACAACCGGTCCTTTGATCGAAGCGGCCGGGCAATTCCCGATCGAATTGGGTCTGATGGAGGCGCCCGTAAAACTGATCTTGTGTTTTGCCATGGTTCTGGGGCGTCTGGAAACACTTGCCATTATCGCGCTTTTGTCGCCAAATCTGTGGCGCAACTGACAGAAACCACTTAACCCACGTAGAAAAGTGACGTTTTTCGGGTGGAAACCCTCGAAATCTGCGTCCATACTCTGCACAAGGGACGCGTTGGGCCGCAGCGCGTAACAAGAAAAAAGGCGAGATAATAAACAAATGGCTTCGGACAGACAGAATCTTCAGGACGCATTCCTGAACCACGTTCGCAAAACAAAAGTTCCGGTCACAATCTTTCTGATCAATGGCGTTAAACTGCAGGGCGTGATCACTTGGTTCGATAACTTCTGTGTTTTGCTGCGCCGTGATGGCCAGTCGCAGCTCGTGTACAAACATGCGATCTCCACCATCATGCCGGCTCAGCCGATCAGTCTCTACGAGGGTGAAGACTCTAATTGATGGAGCACGACAGGAAGCGGACCCGCGCCTGGGTTCTGCATCCGGATATCAAATCCGACAGAACACGCCGTGACGCGGTTCCGGCGCTGGAAGAAGGTGTCGCGCTTGCGGCCGCCTTGCCCGACCTTGATGTGGTCGGGTCGACCGTCGTAGGCCTTCCCAAGGCGCATGCTGGCATGCTGTTTGGCTCCGGCAAAATCGAAGAGCTGAAGGCGATATTTCTGGCCTCAGACGTGGAATTGGTGCTGGTCGACGGCCCGGTCAGCCCCGTGCAGCAGCGCAATCTGGAAAAGGCCTGGAAGGTCAAGATTTTGGACCGGACCGGGCTGATCCTGGAGATTTTCTCGGATCGCGCGCGTACCCGTGAGGGCGTGCTGCAGGTGGAAATGGCAGCGCTGAACTATCAGCGTACGCGATTGGTGAGAGCTTGGACCCATCTGGAACGTCAGCGTGGTGGACTTGGTTTTGTCGGCGGTCCCGGCGAAACGCAGATCGAGGCCGACCGGCGCGCGATTGACGAGCAACTGGTCCGCTTGCGCCGCCAGCTCGACAAGGTGGTGAAAACCCGGACATTGCATCGCGCGGCACGGGCAAAGGTCCCTTATCCGATTGTGGCTCTTGTGGGCTATACCAACGCCGGTAAATCCACAGTTTTCAATCGCTTGACGGGCGCTGATGTGATGGCGAAAGACATGCTCTTTGCCACGCTTGACCCCACGATGCGACGGGTGGAACTCCCAGATGGACCGGAAGTGATCCTGTCGGACACCGTCGGGTTCATCTCTGATCTTCCAACCGAATTGGTCGCTTCATTCCGGGCAACGCTTGAAGAAGTACTTGCTGCAGACGTGATTCTGCACGTGCGTGACATCAGCCACGATGAGACCGAAAATCAGGCCGAAGATGTTCGGCAGATCCTCAACTCTCTGGGTGTCGATGAAGATCGGCCGATGATTGAGGTCTGGAACAAGATTGACCGGCTCTCCGAAGAAGAGGCCGATGCATGCCGGAAGCGTGCCGAGCGCAGCGAAGAGCTTTACGCGATTTCCGCGATCACAGGCGAAGGTCTGCCCGCCTTGCTGGATGACATTGCGATCAAATTGCAGGGCGCGCGACATACAGAGACTCTTAGTCTTGCGTTTTCTCAAGGTAGGCAGCGCGCTTGGCTCTTCAAGCAGGATGTTGTGTTGTCCGAAGACCAGACTGAAGCCGGTTTCGAAATCACCGTGCGCTGGACCGACAAACAGAAGGCGCAATACGCAGCGCTTTGAAAGCGCTGCGTGTTTATTCGCTCTACTGCCTTGGCAGGATGCGGGTGATGCCCACGGCGGCCGCGCGTGCCAGATTTTCATCCAATGACATCGGTATATATTCGCCACGGCGCCAGAACTGAGCCATGTCGTCATAGTAGCGCGACAGGAAATGTCCGGATTGGCCCGTGGCGATGATGAAAACAGAGCTGTCAGGGTCCGCAAAATCATAGACCCCGCGATAGCCTGCTGCGTGTACATTATTGAACGGCGCTGGTTCCTGCCCGGAGGTCAGGCCGCGCTGTAGCGTGTTGTCGCCACCGCTGGTGGACTGGCGAATATTCACGAAATGACGCAACAGGGGCACGTCGCCCAAGATCTCATGATCTTGTGTTGCTTGATGTGCATCGCCCCATCGCAGGGTTTCCAGCCGACTGCCGTATTTCTCGCTGATATAGACCAGTGCATCATCGAGAGCCCGACGGGCCATATCCGTGCATGTCTCTGTTGGTGCGCTTTGTTGCACGTTGCACCAGGCACTGGCACCATCGACATCGCGGAACACACGTTCCAAGAACAAGGGGTCTACACGGGAAAACGCATCAGCAAGCGGCCCGAGATCGTCTTCGATCAGTCGTTTTTGCAACGCTCGGACCCAGCTGGCGTAGATGAGCGGTTCTGGCAAATGCTCATTCATCTCGCCATTCCACTCTGCCAGCAGCGACAAGGCGATGTGTCGCTGACGTTCGCGCGTGCCCTCCGGCGCGGCTTCTTCGGCGTACCACAGATCCGCACCGATCAGGGGCAGGAGAGTTTGTGCGCTATATGAGACGGCATCGAGCTGCGCCTCGATAAAGCTGTCACGGGTGTGGACTTCACGGGCCTGCATCAGGCGACGCCAGCGATTGATCCGCTGAGTGTCACCCCAATTATACGAGACGTGATTGGGGAATGGCCGTTCGACCAACTTATTGTTGGTGTTTCCGAGAATGCCACCGCGGGGATCAATGAACTCCGGGTTCGCGGCATAGGGCAGCCGCCCTTGCCACCTGTTTTCCCGGCGCCAGCCCTGGTTTGGCAACCGACCCTGACTTTGGTTGCGCAAATCACGCTCCGGCATGGCGCCAATGGTCTTGAGCGCGATGCCATCGCTGTCCACGAGCGTCAGGTTCTGCGACGGAGCAATAAATTGTTCACCCGCAGCAATCGCTTGCTCGATGCTATTGGCCCTCATCAGCTCCAGCGCGGCGGTGAGCGAGGTGTCGGTTTCCGACAATGCTGTCCAGCCAAGGCTGACAACATGACCGGGTGGGGTGATCGATGCGAGGTCGAACAGAGAGCCGGGGAGCACAGGGCCGTTTTCCGTCCAGCGCAGGGTCAACGTCAGCGGCGCGCTTCCCTTGATCTGCACGATCGATGGACGGGTGACAAAATCCTTGTAGCCGTTGGGGGACAGGTACTCCTGTGCGTTGTCGGGATTGATCTTCTCAATGAACAAGTCCTGATCATCGAGGTAGGAAGAAGTCAGCCCCCAGCCCATTTGTTGCGTCCGCCCAGTCAGAACTGCGGGGATCCCAGGGATGGTGCCACCGATGACCCCGCCGGTTCCCAGTTCCAGACGGGCCAGATACCAAGCGCCCGGAGCGGTCAGGTTGAGGTGAGGGTCATTGGCCAGAAGCGTTCCGCCAGACGCGGACCGGCTGGGCGCCGCGGCCCAGGCGTTGGAAGCACCGCCCAACCCGCGTGGGGCGACGGGCATCAGGGCCGCGACCCGCGGTTCCTGCAACGTGAGGCCGTTCAGCTCGGGAAAGAGGCTGGTGTATTCCGGCAAAGTCGCAGTGCCCGCTCCCGGAACATCGGGAAGGATATCAGAGAGCCGAGCGGGATCGTCGAGGGCGATAGAGGTTTGGGCCCGCAGGATTTCCTCTTGCAGCTGAGACGACAATTGCAGCGCCATCAACTTCATCATTGCGATGCTGTCTGCGGGTTGCCACGGCGCGATCGGCATGTTGAACAGAAACATTTCTGGCGCCCCACGGCCAAGCGCGTCTTCGTTGATCTCCTGCAAGCGCGCATTGACGCCTGCGGCGTAGGCCTTGAGCGCGCTCAGGGCCTCGGGGCTTTGAGCCGAAACGGAGCGGCGCGCCGTTCCGTAGAGATCGAGCCGACGCAGAAAGCTGTCGGTTTTGACTGTACGTGCGCCAAATACCTCTGACAGGCGTCCCTGCGCGGTGCGGCGCATGACAGCCATTTGCCACAATCGGTCCTGGGCATGCGCATAGCCAAGACCAAAGAACACATCCTCGTCCGAAGCGCCGAAGCTCCCAAAAATATGCGGAACATTGGCATTGTCGCGCACAATTTCCACCGGAGCCGTGGGGCCGGGCAGGGCGATTTCCTTATTGTAGTCGGGCAACGATTGAGCCGCGAGAAAATAGACCAGCAGTGCGGCTGCGACGCCGAGCAGAATTGTACCGGCAGTCAGGCGTAGGAGCCAGCGGAAGAGGCGTGCCATTCGTTGTCTATTCCCTTGGTATCTCGATGTTTGTTGCCATGCCGCATTGCGCTTTGGATTGCTGCTGCTACGGTTGGCGCCAACATAGGCGAAGACAGAACGAGGGGAAAGGACATGACAAAAGTTGCGTTCCTGGGGCTGGGGGTCATGGGGTATCCTATGGCCGCACACCTGCAAAAGGCGGGCTATAGCGTTACGGTTTATAACCGCACGACTGCAAAGGCTGAGGCTTGGGCCTCCGCCAATGGCGGCGCTTTTGCGCTGACGCCGCGCGAGGCTGCCGAGGGTGCGGATTTCGTGATGTCTTGCGTCGGAAATGACGATGATCTGAGGTCTGTTTGTCTGGGCGATGATGGTGCATTTGCCGGAATGACAGCCGGTAGTATCTTTGTGGACCACACCACGGTGTCTGCTCAGGTGACGGAGGAGCTTTATGCCGCCGCGCAGGCTGTAAATATCGGGTTTGTCGATGCGCCAATCTCCGGCGGCCAGGCCGGCGCGGAAAACGGCGTCCTGTCCATCATGTGCGGTGGTGACGCCAGCCATTTTGAGGCCGCAGCCCCGATCATGGATGCGTATTCACGTATCTGCCGCCGCATTGGCGAAAGCGGTGCGGGCCAAATGACCAAGATGTGTAATCAGATCGCCATCGCAGGACTTGTCCAAGGGCTGAGCGAGGCGCTGCATTTTGCGGAGAAGGCCGGTCTGGATGGGCGCGCCGTCGTGGAGGTGATCAGCCAAGGCGCTGCTGGAAGCTGGCAGATGGCCAATCGCTACGAGACAATGCTGGATGACCACTTCGATCATGGATTTGCCGTTGATTGGATGCGCAAGGATCTGGGCATCTGTCTCGATACGGCGGACGACATCGAGGCCAGCCTCCCAGTCACGGCGCTCGTGGATCAGTTTTACAAGGATGTGCAGAAACTTGGCGGCGGGCGCTGGGATACTTCGGCACTGATTAAACGCCTTCGCGCGATGGGGTAACTGCCCAATAAGGCCTGAAAAATGAAAAGCCTCCCACATGCGGGGAGGCTTTTATCGTTGTGATGTAAAAGGAAAATCGCGGGTCAGGGGATGATGCGCGTGTATTTGGACCCTTCCAAAGTCGCGCCGATGCGCAACCCGGCCTGACCGAAGACCGCAGCGATAACAGGCGCGGTCAGTGTATTGGTGTCTGCGGTCAGGGCGTTGCCTTCATCCTTGACGACATATTCCAAGTCCGCGCCGGCGGTCCAGCCGGAGGAGCGACGGAAACGGGCAAGCGCCGCGTCGGTCATGAAGAACAGGACATGCGCATATTGCTGCGCGCCAATTTGCAGCCCCGCGTTGCCCTTGATCGCGGCGTAGTAGTCAACCGTGGCACCATTGATGCGCAAAGCCCCGCGACCGTAGGCACCGCCAAAGATGAACCCCGCTTCGGTCACGAGCGGAATGACCAGCATCCCTGCCGATTTCTCCGCCAGATCACGGGTACCGGGGTAGCGGTTGTACATCTGGTTCAAGGTGGTGTTGACGCGCGCGTCAATCTTCACGTTGTTGGTATTGCCAATTCCGTTGCCACAGGCCGCGGTCACGCCGAGAGAGGTAAGACCTGCCGTGGTAAAGGCGCGGCGGGATAGCTTGGTGGTATCTCTGCTCATTTTCATTGTACCTGCAAGTTGTTGCGATGCTTTCTGCATCTTGTTGCGCGAGATTATAAGCGCATTTTGCCCGCCTGTCATCTCGAAGCATATGACTTTGGGCAGGTTCCCGCTCTCGTGAACACGCTTGGTCGATCAGCCGTTCAGCAACCGGGCCACTTGCGGTGCAAAATAGGTCAGGACCCCGTCACAGCCCGCACGGCGGAACGCCATCAGGCTTTCAAGCATGACTTTTTCGCCATCAATCCAGCCATTGAGCGCTGCGGCCTGGATCATCGCGTATTCGCCAGACACCTGATAGGCAAATGTCGGCACGGCGAAGTCTCTCTTCACTCGGTTGCAGATGTCCAGATAGGGCAATCCGGGCTTGACCATGACCATATCGGCGCCCTCCTGCAGGTCCCGCGCGATCATGCGCATCGCCTCGTCCACATTGCCGGGATCCATCTGGTAGGTTTTCTTGTCGCCGGTCAGCGCACCGGATGCACCCACCGCATCGCGGAACGGACCATAGAAACCAGAGGCATATTTTGCGGAGTAAGACAGGATCGTAACATTCTGAAATCCATTGGTTTCCAATGCGCTCCGCATTGCGCCAATACGGCCATCCATCATATCGGATGGGCCGATGATGTCGGCGCCGGCCTCAGCCTGCGCGACAGTCATCTTCACGAGTGCCTCCACCGTTTCATCATTGCGGATTTCACCATCTATAACAAAGCCATCGTGGCCGTTGATGTTGTAAGGGTCCAGTGCCACATCGGTCATTACGGCGAGGTCCGGAACCGCGGCCTTGATGCCACGAATGGCCCGGTTGCACAGGTTGTCCGGGTTCCAGGCTTCAGCGCAGTCCTCGGTCTTCAGTGCGGCGTCGGTGTAGGGAAACAGGCAGATCGCCGGGATGCCCAAGGCATGCGCCTCAACTGCGGCCTCCACAACTTTGTCGACGGAGCGCCGCACTACGCCGGGCATGGAGGGCACGGGCTCCTCTATGCCTTCGCCGTCGCGCACAAAGACGGGCCAGATCAGATCATTGACCGACAGCTCGTGCTCCCGCGTGAGGTTGCGTAGCGCTGCGGACGCGCGAAGACGACGGGGACGGGCGGTGGGAAAGGAGGCAATGATGGGAGGCATCTCGGTCTCTTGTAAAAATCCGGTGCCTATGGGTGACATGGAACAACGGTGTTTCACAAGTGCTGTAGCTGCGCATTTCTGCCGCAGCAGCACTTGTGTCCGCAGGCCGGGCAATGGATACAGGGTGGGTGCCGCGTCTGTGCGCATCTGTATGACACTACATCAGGAAATGGACCAACCTTGGATCTGTTTAGTCTCATCGTCGAGTTGATCGACCTCCGGTCCTTCTCCAACCTGTGGTATTGGATCGCGCTTGCGGTTTTGTGGTCTTCTGCCAGCCATTGGGTGCTTGGGGTGCCCTATGACATGGTCGGGCGCGCCGCGCGCCTTGGGGGGCAAACCGCGCAAGACCTGCAGGATGCGGTGCGTATCCAGGTGAACCGTCTTTTGTATATATCTGATGTTTCAGGATTTCTGATGACGGCCTTCGCATTCTTCGTGACCACCTCGTTGTTGATGCTGGGCTTCATTTATGGTGTCGAGTTTGCTCAGGCCGTGGTGTTGATGCTTTTGCCGATGAACATTGTTGCGCTCATCAATCTGCGCGCTGCCCGGATCCTGAAAGCGCCTCATGACGATGAGGCATTGCGCCGGCGCCTGACGCGCACCCGGATCTCTATTCAGCTGGTGGGGGTCTTGTCGATTTTTGTCACCGGGATCTGGGGCATGTATCAGAATCTGACCATCGGAGTGCTCGGTTGAGCGGAGGTAGAACGTGAAAAAGGGAAACCTCATGACCCAACAATCTGTCGTCATGGGCGGCGCCCCCGAGGGCTTCGATGCCCGTTTGGTGCTGCGCGAGATGGAGCGCAGCGCGGCGCCGGTTCTGCATATTGCGCGCGATGACAAGCGGATGGAGGCCATGAGGTCGGCGCTGCGCTTCTTCGCGCCCGATGTGCCGGTTGTTGTGTTCCCCGGATGGGATTGCCTGCCATATGACCGGGTGTCGCCCAATGCGGATATCTCCGCCGCGCGGATGGCCACCTTGGCGGCGCTGGTTCATGGCATGCCCCGACAGTTCATCCTGCTGACGACCCTGAACGCGGCAACGCAGAGAATTCCCGCGCGTGAGGTTCTGAGAGAGGCGGCGTTCAAGGCCCGCGTCGACAGTCGGATCGATGAAGCTGCGCTCCGTAAGTTTCTGGTTCGTATGGGGTTTACCCAAAGTCCGACGGTGATGGAGCCTGGCGATTATGCCATTCGTGGCGGCATCATTGATATCTTCCCGCCGGGCGACAGCGGCCCGGTGCGCCTGGATTTATTTGGTGATGTTCTGGATGGTGCGCGCCGATTTGACCCGGCAACCCAGCGCACGACGGAAAAGCTGGATATGGTCGAGCTGGCACCGGTGTCAGAGGTGATCCTCGACGAGGCCGCCGTCACCCGGTTCCGGCAGAATTACCGGATCGAGTTCGGCGCGGCGGGCAATGATGATCCGCTCTATGAGGCGGTTAGCGCCGGGCGCAAGCATCAGGGGATCGAGCACTGGCTGCCGTTTTTTCACGAGCGGCTGGAGACCTTGTTTGACTATATGCCGGGGGCCATTGTCACGCTGGATGATCAGCTGACACCGGCGCGCGTCGCCCGCTGGGACAGCATCGCGGATCAATATGAGACCCGCAAGATCGCCATGAATGCCAAGGGGCGGATGGACTCGGTTTACAAACCAACGCCACCGCAGCTTCTGTATCTCGACGATGACGCATGGGAAAACCAGATCGCGCAGCACCGCGCTGTTCAGTTTCATCCCCTGCCACAGGCCTCCGGCCCTGGCGTGGTTGATGCCGGGGGGCGTATTGGGCGCAATTTCGCCCCTGAACGCCAGCAGGAAAGTATCAACCTGTTTGGCGCATTGGCCAGTCATATTCAGGCGAAGCTTGCCCAGGGGCCAGTCGTTGTCGCGTCCTACTCCGAAGGCGCGCGGGAGCGACTGAGCGGGTTGATCGAAGACGAAGGTCTTGCGGAAACCATCCCGGTTCTGGACGGCACGCGCATTGGCAAGTCGGGGCTGCATCTGGCGGTCTGGGCGCTGGAGCATGGGTTCGAGGCGCCGGATATGACGGTTATTTCGGAACAGGACGTGCTGGGCGACCGGCTGATCCGCAAGCCGAAGAAACGCCGCAAGGCCGAGAACTTCCTGACCGAAGCGCAATCTCTGTCGCCGGGGGATCTGGTGGTGCATGTGGACCACGGGATCGGGCGCTACATCGGGCTGGAGGTCGTGACTGCGGCCGGGGCGGCTCATGAATGCTTGCTGCTGGAATATGCGGAGCAATCAAAGCTCTATCTGCCGGTCGAAAATATCGAACTGCTGTCCAAATATGGCCATGACGATGGTCTTCTCGACAAGCTGGGCGGCGGTGCCTGGCAGGCGAAAAAGGCACGCCTGAAGGAACGTATCCGAGAGATGGCGGATCGGCTGATCCGCATCGCCGCAGAGCGTGCGTTGCGCAAGGCGCCTGCGATGGACCCACCACCGCACGCGTGGGAGGAGTTCTCTGCGCGCTTCCCCTATCAGGAAACCGACGACCAGTTGCGCGCCATCGAGGACGTGATGGGGGATCTGCATTCGGGGCAGCCGATGGATCGCTTGATCTGTGGCGATGTGGGCTTTGGCAAGACCGAAGTTGCGATGCGCGCGGCCTTTGTCGCGGCGATGTCGGGGCTGCAGGTGGCCATTGTCGCACCGACCACGCTGCTGGCGCGCCAGCACGCAGCAGGATTCAAAGAGAGGTTCCGTGGTTTTCCCTTGGAAGTCAGGCAGTTGTCGCGCTTTGTTTCAGCAAAGGAAGCCAACCAGACCCGCGAGGGGCTGACGAAGGGCACGGTGGACATTGTGGTGGGCACCCATGCGCTTCTGGCCAAGAGCATTCGCTTTCAGAATCTCGGCCTGCTGATCATTGATGAAGAACAGCACTTTGGTGTCGCGCACAAAGAACGGCTCAAGCAGTTGCGCACCGACATTCATGTTCTCACTCTGACCGCGACCCCCATTCCGCGCACCCTGCAGTTGAGCCTCACAGGTGTCCGTGATCTTTCGATCATTGGAACGCCGCCGGTGGACCGCCTGTCAATCCGCACCTATGTGACCGAGTTCGACGCCGTGACCGTCCGCGAGGCGTTGCTGCGTGAACATTACCGGGGCGGGCAAAGCTTTTACGTGGTGCCGCGTATTTCAGATCTGCCGGAGATCGAGGCCTTCCTGCAGGAACAGCTGCCCGAGCTGACCTATGTCGTCGCCAATGGACAGATGGCGGCCGGTGAGCTGGATGACCGGATGAATGCCTTCTACGACGGTAAATACGATGTCCTGCTGGCCACGACGATCGTCGAGTCGGGTCTCGACATTCCGACCGCGAATACCATGGTGGTGCACCGCGCGGATATGTTCGGTCTGGCACAGCTCTATCAGATAAGGGGCCGGGTCGGACGGTCCAAGACGCGAGCCTATGCGTATCTCACCACGAAACCACGTCAGCGCCTGACGGATACCGCCGAGAAACGGCTGCGCGTGCTTGGCTCATTGGATACACTCGGCGCAGGATTTACTCTTGCGTCGCAGGATCTGGATATCCGGGGCGCGGGCAATCTCTTGGGCGAAGAACAGTCCGGTCAGATGCGGGATGTGGGGTATGAGCTCTACCAGTCGATGCTGGAGGAGGCGATTGCCAAGATCAAATCCGGCGAGGTTGAAGGGCTTGTCGAGGGCGATGAGCAATGGGCGCCGCAGATCAACCTTGGTGTGCCTGTGTTGATCCCAGAGGCCTATGTGCCCGATCTTGATGTGCGTCTGGGGCTGTATCGCCGTCTCTCCTCGCTGACCAGCAAGGTCGAATTGGAGGGGTTTGCCGCGGAGCTGATTGACCGGTTTGGTAAATTGCCCAAAGAGGTCAATACCTTGATGCTTGTTGTTCGCATCAAGGCGATGTGCAAGAAAGCCGGGATTTCCAAACTGGACGGTGGCCCCAAAGGCGCAACGATCCAGTTCCACAACGACAAGTTTGTCTCGCCCCAAGGTCTGGTTGAATTCATCCAGGCACAGGATGGGCTTGCGAAGGTGAAGGACAACAAGATTGTTGTCCGACGCGATTGGCGCAAGGACAGCGACAAGATCAAAGGCGCCTTTGCCATTGCGCGCGATCTTGCTGAAAAGGTCGTGGCCGCGAAAAAGAAAGCCAAGAACAGCTAAAAGAAAAGCCCTCTCAAGGTAACCTGAGAGGGCTTTGACTTGTGATGTTATGCGGTGTCGTCTCAGGCGGCGGCGGTCATTGCCTCGACCCGGCCCATCCGGAGCATGGTGACAAAGGCAAGGACCGCAGCTGTCAGCACGCCCCCCACCATCGGCACAATGGTTCCGTCGAACAGCAGACCAACCGGAGCCGCGATGAAGGCGGCCGCAACGGTTGAGATTGCGCCCATCACCGACGCCGCCATGCCGGCGATATGGCCCATCGGTTCCATGGCGATCGCGTTCAGGTTGCCCAAAGTCAGGCCCACCATGAAGAACACGCTCGTCTGCCAGGCGACAAAGATGTAAAAGCTCATCGGATCCGCGATGGTAAATTGGGTCGTCACGAACATGGCACTGCTGCCGATGATCTGCACTCCAAGCGCCCAGGTGACCATGCGACGCATGCCGACACGACCCACCAGTGAGGCGTTGAGGAAACTGGCCGTTCCAGCCATCAGCGCCACGATCATGAACCAGACCGGGAAACTCTCAGCGCGGTCAAAGACCTCGTCATAGGCCGGCTGCACCATGACAATGATGGTGAAGAGCATCGCCATGCAGAAAGTCTGTGCCAAGATCGACAGACGGACCGTCGGGTGGTTCACCATTTCACGCAGGGCTGCCAGCATTTGTGGCAGCCGCAAGGGGCGGCGGTCTTCTTTCTTCAAGGGCTCAACCAAGCGAAAGCCCATCCACACCACGGTAATCACGGAGAAGATGGCGAAGGCCGCAAAAATACCGCGCCAGTCAGAGATCGCAATAATGCCAGTGCCCAACAGCGGCGCGAAGGCGGGGACCAGCGTGAAGATCATCATCACAAGCGACATGATCCGCGCCATATCCCGACCGACATAGAGATCGCGTACGATGGCGATGGCAACAACTCGTGGTGCAGCTGCACCCAGCCCCATCAGCACGCGAGAGATCAGGATGGTTTCAAGCGATTGGCTGAAATAGGCCGCAAGCGCACCGAGGCAATACAGGCTGGAGCCGACAAAAATGACCGGCTTGCGGCCAAAAGCGTCCGACAAGGGGCCGGTGAAAAATGTGCCACAGCCCATGCCCAATACAAAGGAGGTGACGATCAACTGCGCGCGATTGGTGTCATCCGGGCTCAGCGTGGCGCCGATGTCCGGCAGGGCGGGCAGCATTGCATCGATCGAGAATGCGATCGTCGCAAACATCATCGCAATCATGGCGATAAATTCACCCTGCGATAGTGGGGATTTGCGTGTTCTTATCATGTGTAAACCTCTCCCGGTGACATGAACGGGGGACGAGCATCGCCCCGGGTTCGGACACCGGCCAAATGGCGCTAACATGGATTTTTGGGCCAGAAAAGTGGTTCAACTGTTAAATGAGCGCACATGGTTATGTGCGCTCCAGTCTCAAATCCGCAACCTAAAAACGGTTGGATGCGTGAATTACCTTTCTAAATCAGTGGATTGTACCGCTTTCATTGTCGGTTTCAGCCGTGTCGGTGTTCGCGCTGAGTTGTGAGCGAATATCCGCTATGACTTGGGTCCATAGCTCTGGTTGTTGTGCCCCCGGGACCACATGCTGATTGGCGATGATGAAGGTCGGGACGGAATTGACGCCCACTTCGCGCGAATGTGCATCACGCGACTGGATATCCTCGATGTCGCTGTCGCCACTCAACAGTTTCGCGACCACGGCGCGTTCCATTCCTGCACGCTCGGCCACATCACAGAGCACGGCGTGATCTCCGATATCCAGCCCCTCGACAAAATATGCCTGAAACAGGGCGTCAACCACGGGAGATTGTTTTGACTCGAGACCTGCCCAATGGATCAACCGATGCGCATCTACGGTGTTTGGCGTGCGTTGCATGGCCTCAAAGTTGATCTCGACACCGGCCTCCGCCGCATGATCTGCGATCTGAGCATAGACCTTTACCGCGTTGTCTTTCCCCCCGAATTTCGCTTCGAGGTATTCACGTCGGTCCATCCCGCCGGCGGGCATGTCCGGGTTCAGCTGAAACGGATGCCACTCTACCACAAACGGATGATCCGGCTGCGCGGCCAGTGCCTGATCCAGCAACGTCTTGCCAATATAGCACCAAGGACAGATCGGATCGGAAAGGATGTCGAGTTTCACATGCGGGAGCGGCTGGGTCATGGTCTGGTCCTTGAACAGGTCGGGCAGGGCGCGGCAGAGGCGTTTCCGGTCGAGATTTGTGGGACCTCTGCCAGTCGTTTACAGGTGTTCGGGCTCTTGTACTCTGCGAGCGCCTGATCTGCAAAAGCCCGAAGATCAGTTTCGGTCACATCATTGCGACCTATGAGGAGGCCGGTAAGAATGCGCACCCCCGGCTTGATCTCGACGTCAGAGGCTACGAATGGTGATCGTCGATCCTGAAATGCAATGGCTCTTTCAATCTCGTGTGGTGACATCCCGAAACCGCGCGTATTCAGTATGAAATGCCTATCCTGCGAGCGACATTTGAGCAAGTCAGCGTTGCAAGGGTCCCAAGGCGGTTCTATAGGACGTGCATGGTAGAACGCGACCCGAAGAAACTGATCTCGATTGCTCATGCCAATGGCGACCAGAGCGACCCTGAACCTCTTGATCTGGGGGCGCGGGTCAGGGAGCTGCGCAAACAGCGCGACTGGACATTGGAGCATGCGGCCAGTCAGGCCGGGCTTGCGCGGTCTACGTTGTCCAAGATCGAAAACGGTCAGATGTCGCCAACCTACGAGGCGTTGAAGAAACTCGCGGTGGGACTGCAGATTTCGGTGCCGCAGCTGTTCACTCCGCCGCAACGCGATCAGGTCAACGGGCGTATGATCGTGACCAAATTCGGCGAGGGATCTGCCCATGCAACGGCGACCTACGAACATGAACTTCTGGCGGATGGGCTGACACGCAAGAATATGCTGCCGTATCGCGCGCGGGTGCGGGCACGGGCGCTTGACGAATTTGACGGCTGGGTGCGCCATGACGGGGAAGAGTTCATGTATGTGCTGACCGGCGTCGTAAAGCTGTTTACCGAGTTTTACGAACCCATCGAGATGCGGCGTGGTGACAGCGCCTATTATGACGGCGCCATGGGGCATAACGTGGTTTCGACCAGCTCTGATGACGCAACGATCCTGTGGGTGACATCCCTGGTCTGATGGGCGATGTTCGGGAGACCGAAACGCCTGCTATCAAGCTGTCAGCTCCGCCCTGAGGCTTTCCAGATAAAGAAAATCCCGCATCTCTTCGCGGGCTTCTGTCATCGATATACCTTGTGCGGAAGCGAGAACTTCAATCAGCTCGTCCGCCTGCGTGACCGCGCTTAGCCGACTGTCGACGACAAGGTCGGGAAATCGCTGCTGCAAACGCGGCAGGCTCCGCGTCAAGTCGAAGTCAGTCCAGTTTGTCATCGGAACACTCGCATCTAGGGACACAATCCGAAATCCTAGGCGTCAATGTAGCAAGAAAATACAAATCTGTCAGCGAAACTTAAAGCTTTTGTGATTTTCGGCGATGAGCTGCCGGACGCAACCACATGCGAGGGCGGCATGCAGCACGGCATGTTGCCTTCGCATGATGCGCCACACTGCGGGCATACGCAGTTAAGTGACTGCTGAGATGCAAAAAACCGGCCTGAGCGGCCGGTTCCATGGATCTTATTCTTCAGCGTGCCACCAGACTTCGGGCATGTAGTAGTAGCCGTCACCATAGATCGGCATCCGCAGAGGAAAGCGTAGATCGGCGTTATGCGCGATGCGGCTCTTGGTGTATTGCCAGATCGGGATGACGTAGCGACCTGCGGTCAGGATGCGATCCAGTGCCCGTGTTGCCGAGATGAACTCCTCAGCAGAATCGGTGGTCAGCATATGCTGGATCATGGCCTCAGCCGCGGGACTGTTCATCCCCATCAGGTTGCGAGACCCGGGCAGATCAGCGCCTTCGCTGCCCCAGTAGAGCATCTGTTCATTGCCAGGGCTGAGGGACAGGGCGCGGCGAAAGAAGGTCAGATCGAACTCGTAATTGCTCTGCCGTTCGACATATTGCGCACCGTCTACCAGATCCGTGGTCAGTTTGATGCCAAGGCGTTCCAGCGCGGCGGCGTAGATATCGACGGCCTTTTGCATCTCTGCTTCACCGAGGTTGCCGTGTTGCAGCAGAACCTTCAGCTCCAGCTGCTCGCCACTCTCATTCTGCAGAACGCCATTGTCGACGGTCCAGCCAGCATCCTGTAGCAGTTTGCGCGCGCGCCGCAGGTTCTTGCGGTTGCTTGCGGTGCCATCGCTGACTGGCAGTTGATAGCCGTCCATCGTGCCGGGCGGCAGGTCATCGGCGAAGGGCGCCAGCAGTTCGGAGACCCGGCCGGTGGCAGGGCCCGGTTGCATGGAGAGATAGGAGTTGGAGAAATAGGACGTGATACGGGGCAGGCGGCCGCCGGTCAGCGTGTCGTTGATGGATTCATAATTGAACGCCTCGATCAGCGCTTGGCGAACCCGCCAGTCGTCGAATGGCGCACGGCGCATATTCATGACCAGCCCGGTCATCCCGGAAGGCTTCTGGTTCGGGATCTCGGTCTTGATCACCGCGCCGTCCTGCACCCGCGTGAAGTTATAGTCCGTGTCCCACTTTGCGGCATTGAATTCGCGCACGGCCGAGAGGTCCCCGGCTTTGAAGGCCTCGAAGAGAACCGTCTGATCGCCGAAGAACTCCAACTGCATCGTGTCGAAGTTATTGGTGCCCTGGCGCAGCGGCAGATCCTTGCCCCAATAGTCGGGGTTGCGATCAAACGTCACCGAGCGGCCAAGCTCGAAAGTGCTGACCACATAGGGCGAAGACCCGATCGGGACCTCGCTGGGGGAGGCATCAGCAAAGGATTTGCCGTCCCATTGCGCTTTTTTCAATATCGGACGCAGGCCCGCAATCAGCGCAAGTTCTCGATCCTCGACGTTGAAGGTCAGGCGCAGGCTGCGTGGGCCGGTTTGCTCGATCTTGTCGACCTTGGCCCAGAACCCCCGATAGCGCAGGTTGCCCTCGGTGCCGAGCGTCTCATAGGACCAGATCACATCCTCGACCGTGACCGGGCTGCCGTCGGAGAATTCAGCCTCCTCGCGCAGGGTAAATTCGACCCAGGATCGATCCTCTGCAGTTTCAATCGATTCGGCCAACAGCCCATAAAGCGTGAAGGGCTCATCATAAGACCGACCCATCAGGCTTTCGTAAGCCCAAAACCGCATTTGCCAGGGCGGATTGCCTTTCTGAATGAACGGATTCAGCGAGTCGAACCCGCCAAGATTGCCAAACACGACAGTCCCGCCTTTGGGGGCTTCTGGATTAACATACGGAAGCGCCTCAAAACCCTGAGGAAGCGCTGGTGCGCCATACATAGCTATGCCATGGGCTGATTCTGCCGTCGCGAGACTTGCGCTTGTAAGAAGTGCGATTCCACCTGCTGCGGATCGTAGACGTGAGAAAAATAATGGTCTCATTTTGAGAACAATCCTGCGCTGCCCTTATTTTCATATGGCTGAACGCTATCCCGCCGCTACAGGGAGTTCAAACTTTTAGCTTGGACCAAGGCCGGAAATTGCTTATAACAGTGTCACTGCTCGATAGGTTTCTTGCCTGTATGAAACCTGCCTCAATAACTTAACGCCGGCTTCGCGCCGGCGTTTTTTTTGTCTCGGCCCGTAGTGGCTTGATACGGGAGCAGCCTGATCGCCTCAGGTCTGCAGACGGTTGAGGGACGAGATATTTCCCCTCGATTGGAGATTTATTTCGCGACTGCAGCATGCAAAGCTGCTGGCGGAAACCATCCACGATCTCAGGGGAACGAACATGTCCGTCACAGGTAAAACCGCGATTGTAACCGGATCCAATTCAGGGATCGGACTGGGCGTCGCGCGGGAGCTGGCGCGCGCCGGCGCCAATGTCGTGCTGAACTCCTTTAGCGACACGAGCGAGGATCACGCGCTGGCAGCGGAAATGGCCGAGGAGTTTGGTGTCGAGGTACGCTACATCAAGGCCGATATGTCAAAGGCGGAAGAGTGCCGTGCGCTGATCGAGCAGGCCGGGCGGTGTGACATCCTGGTGAACAATGCTGGCATCCAGCATGTGGCACCGATCGATGAATTCCCGACCAAAAAATGGGATGCGATCATTGCCATCAACCTGACATCCGCCTTTCATACCACCGCTGCGGCCTTGCCCAAGATGCGCGAGGCCGGTTGGGGCAGGGTGGTCAATATCGCCTCCGCGCATGGCCTGACCGCATCGCCATATAAAACGGCCTATGTCGCCGCCAAACACGGCATCGTTGGTATGACAAAGGCGGTTGGACTGGAAACGGCCGAAGAGCCGATCACCTGTAACGCGGTTTGCCCGGGCTATGTTCTGACGCCGCTCGTAGAGGCGCAGATCCCGGATACCATGGAAAAATACAACATGGACCGCGACGAGGTGATCAAGAAGGTGATGCTGGAGCGTCAGCCGTCGCGTGAATTTGCGACAGTTGAACAGCTGGGTGGCACCGTGAACTTTCTGTGTTCCGACGCTGCCAAGCAGATCACCGGCACCACGATCAGTGTGGATGGGGGCTGGACCGCGCTCTGAGCTGCAATTCTTGATCACGTAGCCGGGGCCTGCTCCGGCTACTTAAACTCCGTAAGTATTGGATTTCAAAATGGTAAAACGCATCAACCTGGCCCTGCAGGGCGGCGGCGCGCATGGTGCGTTCACGTGGGGCGTCCTTGATCGCTTGCTCGAAGACGAGGAAATCGAAATCGCGGCGATCACCGGGACCTCGGCTGGCGCTCTGAACGGTGCTGCCTTTAAGGCGGGAATGGCACGAGATGGGCGGGACGGGGCGAAAGTTTCGCTGGACCGGCTTTGGGCGCGCATGGGGGCCGTCGGAGACATGCGCATGGCAAACTGGATCGCCGGTTTTGACGCCAACCCGCTGCTCAACGTGTTGAAGGTCATGGCGCCGTTTTCGCCGATGGAGGCGATAAGTCAGGCCATCTCTCCTTATTCATATGGTCCGTTTTACCAAAACCCGCTCCGCCCCGTGGTGGAGCAATTTGATTTTGGCGAGGTCTGTGCGGATGCCGGACCCGATCTCTACATTTGCGCGACCTGTGTGCAAACCGGCAAGGTGCGGGTGTTTTCGGGCGGGGATGTGTCGACAGATGCCATTCTGGCCTCGGCGTGTTTGCCAAATCTGTTTCAGGCCATAGAGATTCCGAACCCGGAAACTGGCGCCTCTGAAGCCTATTGGGATGGTGGCTATACCGGCAACCCGGCGTTGTTCCCACTGTTTCGCAAGGATCTTCCGGACGATCTGATCGTCGTAAACATCAATCCGCTTGTGCGCGAAGAGGTTCCCAAAACCGCGCATGATATTCAGAACCGGGTGAATGAGATCAGTTTCAATTCCTCGCTCTTGCGGGAATTGCGCGCCATTTCCTTCGTGCAGCGGCTGATATCGGAGGGCACGATGGACAGTGGCCGCATGAAGCGGGTGCTCGTGCACATGATCTCGGACGATGATCTGATGACGCGGCTTTCGGTGACCACGAAGCTGATACCGATCCCGCAGGTCCTGCATATGCTGAAACAGGCAGGCAGAGACGCGGCGGAAGGGTTTCTGGATGCTCATCGCCAAGATCTGGGGAACCGCCAGAGCGCGGACCTCGCTGCGATGTTTGGCTAAGAGGGGGCCGTTACGCGGAGGTTTCCTCCTCCAACGCCTCTATAGGATCTTTGCCGTTGGGATATACCAGTCCAGCCGAAATCACCAGTTTCGCTGCGTCCTCGACAGACATGTCCAGCTCGATGACATCTTCCTCCGGGAAATATAGCAGGAACCCGGATGTCGGGTTTGGCGTGGTGGGGACAAACACGCTGACCAGGCGACCGCTTGTCTCGGCGTGTTTCAGGATCTCGCCCTTGGCGGTGGTTGAAATGAACCCGATCGCCCAGATGCCGCGACGCGGATACTGGATCATGCAGGCCTTTTCAAAGCTGCGTTCTGTCTGGGCAAAAACGGTCTCCGAGATCTGCTTGATCCCGGAGTAGATGGAACGAACCACCGGCATGCGCGCCACGAGGCGCTCGCCATATCCAAGCATGGATCGGCCGATGATGCCCTTGGCAACCCAGCCGACCACGATGGTGAACAGCAGAAAAATGATCATGCCGACGCCACGCAGGTTGATGCCGACGTATTGCTCCGGTTGGAAGGTGCTTGGCACCAACGGCAGGACGACCCCGTCGACCCATCCCATCACTGACCACAACAGCCAAATCGTCAGCCCGATGGGGGCGATGACAACAAGACCAGTCAGAAACGAGGACTGCAACCGGGCAAACAGCCCGGGGCGGCGCGGCGGAGGCGGGGGGTCGTCGAATGGCGTGTTCATTGTCTGCTATCTAATTGGCTTGCATGCAAGTTAGGGACTGTTGCCCCCCGCTACAATGGATTCGCACGCGGCCGGTTTCGATTGTCTCAGAGCTTGACCAATTCTTTGGCAATCTCTGCGGCCAGCCGTGCATTGTTGCGAACCAGCGCGATATTGGCCTCCAGCGAGCGGCCATCGGTCAGTTCAAAAATCCGCTGCAGCAGGAAAGGAGTCACGTCCTTGCCCACGACACCCTGAGCATCCGCTTCGCTTTGCGCTTGCGCAATGATAGGCGCCAAGACTTCCGCCGGGATTTGCGCGTCTGTCGGGATAGGGTTTGCCACCAGTTGGCCGCCGGGAATGTCCATGGCGCCGCGCAGCACATGCGCCCGGGCAATATCTGCAGCACTGTCCATGCGCAGTGGCGCTGTCAGGTCAGAGGTCGCGGACCAAAAGGCTGGAAAGCTGTCTTGGCCATAGGTGATGACGGGAACACCTTGGGTTTCAAGCACTTCAAGCGTTTTGGGAACATCGAGAATGGCCTTGGGGCCTGCTGCCACAACGGTGACGGGTGACTGCGCCAGTTCAAGCAGATCCGCTGAAATGTCAAAGCTGGTTTCGGCACCCTTGTGAACACCGCCGATACCGCCGGTGGCAAATACGGAAATGCCGGCAATGCGTGCGGCGATCATCGTTGCGGCAACGGTGGTTGCGCCGGTGCCGCCGGTGGCAAGACATGCTGCGAAATCAGCCCGAGAGAGCTTTGCGACACCCTCGGCCAGCCCGAGTGACTGCAGCGTATCAGCCTCCAGGCCGACATGCAGAGTGCCGTCGATGACAGCGGTCGTAGCTGGGACTGCACCGGCGGCGCGGATGTCGTCCTCGACCTGTGCGGCGACTTCGACATTCTGCGGATAGGGCATGCCGTGCGTGATAATGGTGCTTTCCAGCGCCACAATGGGCTTACCTTCGGCGCGGGCTGTTTCGACTTCGGCGGAATAGGTGATATTGATCACAGGGGAGGTTCTCCTGATACGTAGGTTGCGGCTGCGCGCAGAGCGGATGAGAGAGCGGTGTCACGATCCTCGCCCCGGGACTCTGCGGCGATATGAGCGGCCATGAAGGTGTCGCCGGCACCGGTCACACGCGCCACGGTGACCCGTGGCGGGACCTGGGTGCGGGCGCCACTGGCGTCGGCTTCTGTGGCGGATTGTCCGCCGTCGGTCACCAACACGCGGGCGGCCCCGCGAGAGAGCAACACATCGGCGGCTGTCTTACTGTCGGTAAAGGTGGTCTGGCACAGCAGTCCGGCCTCCTCCAAATTCACATAGAGCGTGCCGCACCCATGGGTCAGGAACGGGCGCAGACGCTCAGCCTTGCCCGGCGAGGCTGGTGCAACACGCAGATCCGCACCGGCGAATGCGGGATGGGTCGCAATATCGTCGAGCAGCGCCAGTTTCAGGTTCCCATCTAGCGCGATGGGACCGATAAACGGTGCTGCTTCCGTGCCGAGGGGGCCATCGATGAGGGGGCGCAGAATTTTGTCGCCAGCTGCCTCGAGCGAATGCGCATCGGCGATGGCGGCGATCAAGCCGTTGGCACCTTCGACCGCCATGTAGCGATCCGTCGGCAAATCCTCAGACCGGTAGAGGTAGTCGGTGATGAGGCCGAGATGCCCACAGGCCGTAATCAGCTCATCACCTTCGGGATCGCGCCCGATGGCGCTCAACACGGCGGGTCTCATGCCGAAACGCGCCAGGGTCATCGCGATATTCATGGCGACACCGCCCGGAAGACGCGTAATGCGCCCCGGCATGTCAGAGCCACGTTGCATTTCCATAGTGCTGCGGCCGATGATGTCCCAAAGGACCGAGCCGACGCAAAGGATGTCAGGTTTGGAACAATCAGTGAAATCAGTCATGACGATCTCTTGCCGCCTTTCGCGGCCTCTCGCAAGCCTATTCCGGCACAGCAAATGACGGCGCGGCGCGGCAGGTCCGCCGAAGCGGCTCTGTTTCGTCAGCTAAGGGAGCGAAACCCGCGGAATCTAAGAGATAACTGTGACCTTGCGTCACGGGCATCTGTGCGCGTCCTGCGGCGTGTGTGCGATGGGTCTTGGTGGCATCGGCATCGCATCGCACGCGGTGGTTTCCTTGCGCGCTGACCGGATGCTGGTTTTTAGAGCGCCCTTCTACTCTGCGGTAAAGGGGCGGGCGTGGCCAACCATGACCAAGCCCGGTTTTTGCTTATTTCATAGCAGCTTGCAGCGCCTTCATGGCGGCAACTGGATCGTCCTCGCGCCAGATCTCTTCGCCAACCGCGAAAAAATCCGTGAAGGGAGATATCTCGCGCACTACATCGGCGCTGAGCCCACCCTCGGCAACCACCGGCACTTCGATCATCTCTGACCACCACTGAAACAGGCCAGTCTCGGCAATGGCACCATCACCAAGCCCGGACGTGCCGACGGGGCCAAAACAGACATAGTCAGCGCCCGCTTCGCCAGCGGTGATGCCCTCATGCTGAGAGGCGCCGCAGAAACAGCCGACAATGGCTTCTGTGCCGAGGGCCTTGCGCGCGCTGCGCACGGATTTCGAGGAATCCGTTAGATGCACACCATCGAGACCGAGACGCTCTGCAAGAATTTGGTGATCGGATATCACCAGCGCAATATCGCGGGCATGGGTCACTTCGCGCAGCGCATCTGCGGCGCGGCTCAGCGTGTCCTCGTCGCGGCTGACCAGGTCGAGACGCACGCAGGCGACTTCGATCTCGTCCAGCACACGGGCGAGCTGGCCGGGAAATTGACCCAACTCGAAACTGGGCGGCGTAACCAGGTAAATCTGCGGCTGCTCCGGTGTCTGCTCTGCGCTGTCCATTGTCAGGCTCCTGTTGGCATGATTGGCGGGTATTTACCGGAAATAGCGCGCAACGCAAGGATCACGGGGGCCTGAGCCGTTGTTTTTAGGGGGCGAAGGCTTGCCCCAGCACGGCGCAGCCAGTATGGCAGAGCCGATTTTCCCGGAGTTCGCAGATGCCCACAGACCGCCCTCAACCTCACTTCGTGCTTGTGCGCCCGCAAATGGGCGAGAACATCGGCGGGGCCGCGCGGGCCATGTGGAACTTCGGATTGGACCGGATGCGCATCGTGGCCCCCCGCGACGGCTGGCCGAACCCAAAGGCGGTGGCCATGGCCTCCGGTGCCGGGCGGCTGCTGGACGAGGCTCAGCTGGCGCAGGACCTGCCCGAGGCGCTTGCCGACTGCACCTATGTCTTTGCCACCACGGCGCGCCCGCGTGAGCTGACAAAGCCGGTCTTCAGTCCCGAAGGTGCGATGAAGAAAGCCTCCGAACTCCTTGCGCAGGGAGAGAAAGTTGCGGTGCTTTTCGGGCCGGAACGGGCCGGGCTGGAAAACGACGACATCGCCAAGGCAAACGCCATCATCACCGTGCCAGTGAACCCGGAGTTTGCGTCTTTGAACCTGGCGCAATGCGTGTTGCTCTCCGCCTATGAGTGGCGCCGCCAGCAGGACAGCGTACCGGATGAGACGTTTGAGATCGGCAAATCGGACTGGGCAACGGGGCAGGAGGTCGAAGCGCTGGTTAAGCACTATGAGGATCGCCTGACCGAGGCCGGCTATTTCTTCCCACCGGAAAAAGCGCCGGGGATGAAGACCGTCTTTCGCAACCTCTGGAGCCGCATGCGCCTGACACGCGCCGATGTGCAGATGCTACACGGCGTGATGCGACAGATGGTCCGTTGGAAGAACCACGGTCCGGACTAACTCCGACTGGACCTTTCCACCCTCAGACCCTAGCGTCCTGCCAGATGAAGATGTGAGGCCAAGATGAGCAATCGCACGATTTTTGAAGACGTTTCCTCTGACCGGAAACAGCAGCCGACACCGACGCCGGGCGGACTGGATCGCGGGCGCCGCGGTGCGCGGGGTGCGATCCGGGTCTGGCTCGCGGTGCTCTTTGCCTTGGTGGTCGCGATGATCGCCGTGGGCGGGCTGACACGCCTGACGGACTCTGGCCTGTCCATCACCGAATGGCGCCCCGTGACCGGCGCGCTGCCACCGATGACCGAGGCAGACTGGCAATCCGAGTTCGAGAAATATCAGCAGATCGACCAGTATCACCTGATGAACAAATGGATGGACCTGTCTGATTTCAAACAGATCTACTGGTGGGAATGGGGCCACCGTCAGCTCGGTCGTTTTATCGGCCTCGTCTGGGCGGTCGGTTTTCTTGGCTTCCTGGTCACGCGCAGCATTCCAACCGGCTGGACAGGGCGATTGTTGTTGCCCGGTCTCCTTGGAGGCGTTCAGGGGGCAATCGGCTGGTGGATGGTCGCCTCGGGCGTAACCCAGGGCGAAGGCATGACTGCCGTCGCATCCTATCGGCTTGCAACGCACCTGGGTCTGGCGTTTGTCATTTTGGGATACCTTGCGTGGTTCATGTTCATGCTGGGACGTGAGGAACGCGATTTGATGCAGGCACGGCGCCTGAAAGAGGCCAAGCTGTTTGGCATGGGCACAGGGTTGCTGCACTTTGCCTTTCTGCAGATCTTGATCGGTGCGCTGGTGGCCGGAATTGACGCTGGACGCTCCTACACCGATTGGCCTCTGATGGGGGGGCAGATCCTGCCGCCCAATCCGTTCATGATCGAACCTTTGTGGAAGAACTTCTTTGAAAACCCGGGGTTGGTACAGTTTGTTCACCGGGTGACCGGCTATCTTCTGTTCGCCTTTGCTGTGGTTGTATGGATGCGGGGGCGCCGCAGTGCCCATGCTGCGACGCGCTTTGCCTTTAATGCTGTCTTTGCGGTGCTGAGCTTGCAGGTCGTGATCGGTATCGTGACAGTGCTGACCGCGGCGCCAGTGGAGATCGCCATTGTGCATCAGATTGTGGCCGTGCTGGTCTGGGTGCTGATCCTGCGTGCCCGTTTCTTGGCTGCGTATCCGATTTCAACTTCAATAAAAGGGCATTGATCACATGAGTTCTTTTGACGAACTGATTGCATTTGAACGCGAAACTCAAGCACTTGGCCAGATTGCAGGCAGGCTTGGCTGGGATCAGGAAACCATGATGCCGCGCGGTGCTGCACCGCAACGCGGTGAGGAAATGGCGGCGATCGAGGCTGTGTTGCATGCACGTCGTTCAGATCCGCGGGTTGCGGAATGGCTGGAGACTGCCAAGTCACCTGATGAGACCGGAGCCGCGCAGCTGCGTGAAATCCGTCGCGCCTTCGAGCGTGCGGTAAAGGTGCCCGGAGATTTGGCCAGCAGGATCGCCCGCGTGACTTCCGAAGCGCAGGGCAAATGGGCCCAGGCCCGCGCGGACGAGGATGTGGCCGCGTTTCTACCCGTACTGGAGGAGGTCGTGGCCCTGAAGCGCCAGGAAGGTCAGGCGCTGGCCGCTGGTGGCAACCTATACGACGCCATGGTTGCGGATTACGAACAGGGCACAACCTCACAAGATATCGCGAAAATCTTTGATGCTATGCGCCCCGGCCTGGTTGATCTTCGCGCCCGGGTTCTGGAGAAGCCGACGCCTGATGGTGTGTCCGGCAGCTTTGATGAAGACACGCAGATGAAGCTGGCTCGCAAGATCGCCAAGGCTTTTGGTTACGACATGAGCCATGGTCGCGTGGACAAGGCCGTGCATCCGTTCAGTTCCGGCAGCGGTCTGGACGTGCGGATCACCACGCGCACCAATCCGCAGGACCCGTTCAACTGCATCTACTCCACCATTCATGAGGTCGGGCACGGGGCCTATGAGCAGAACATTGGCCGCGAGCATCTGCTGACCGCGCTAGGCCGCGGTGTGTCCATGGGGGTGCATGAAAGCCAGAGCCGGATTTACGAAAACCAGCTGGGCCGCAGCCGTGCCTTTACCGGATGGTTGTTCAAGGAAATGCGCGAAGCCTTTGGTGATATTGGTATTTCCTCGGCAGAGGCGTTCTATGCGGCGGTGAACCGTGTGCAAAACGGCTATATTCGAACCGAGGCGGACGAGTTGCAGTATAACCTGCATATCATGCTGCGGTTCGATCTGGAGCGGGCCTTGATGTCGGGCGATCTGGAGGTTCAGGATCTGGAAGCGGCCTGGAATGATCGCTTCCTTGCCGACTTTGGCTATCCGGTCGACAAGCCCTCGAACGGATGCCTGCAGGATGTGCACTGGTCCGTTGGCCTGTTTGGCTATTTCCCGACTTATTCGTTGGGCAATGTTTATGCAGGCTGCCTGCATGAAGCCCTACGTCAGGATGTGACTGATCTGGACGCACAACTCGCACAGGGCGATACTGTTGCGGCGACAGACTGGTTGCGTGAAAACCTCCAGCAGTTCGGCGGGCTGCGTGAGCCGCAGGATACGATCATCCATGCGGCTGGCGCGGCGCCGACCCATGAACCCCTTATGGCCTATCTCGAGGCGAAGTTCTCAGAGATCTATAACCTTTAAATTCCAGCTACATATGGATTGGGGTTGAACCCCGAGTATTGGCTCGGGGTTCTCAGATCAATGCCATACGCTCTGCGCGTTCGGGGTCCGGAAACGGCCGATAGAGACCAAAGTGAGACTGAGCGATCAGGACGCTGACATTGGCATAGAGGCGCGCAACTTCTTCGTCGTGCTCCCCCAGAATACGAAACGCCTGGTCGAGCTGCGTCATGTTCTCGAACTCGATCTCCAGCAGGAAATCCTTGCAGGTGTCATTGGCCAGGTTCAGCTTGCGACGCAATAGGCGCCAACCGGTGATCGCATTTCGCCCCTTTAGGTACTCCATCCACTGTTCCACAGCGCTGGCAAACGCCAGTGCCTTGGCTTCATGTTGAAGGTCGATCTGACAATGGTAGAGATTCATGCGCCGCTTCTCCCGACTCAAATTGCGGAAATCACGGTCAAGTTTGCGCCCAAAACATGAGCGAAGCGTAAACGGAAAACGCCGCCCCATGTTGGAGCGGCGTTCTTTAGAACTTATTCCGGTAAGATGTTATTCTTCCACGGCTTCTTCTTCGTCGCCGTTGTCCGCAATCCAGGCCACGGAGACGACTTCTTCGCCTTTGCCGGTGTTGAAGATCCTGACGCCGCCAGCAGAGCGGGAGCGGAACGAGATCCCATCCACCGGCACCCGGATCGATTGCCCCTTGGAGGTGGCCAGCATGATCTGGTCGTCGAGCTCAACCGGGAAGGACGCCAGCAGCGCGCCGCCGCGCATCGCCTTGTCCATCGCGGTCACGCCCATGCCGCCGCGTCCGCGGACTGGATAATCGTGGCTGGAGGACAACTTACCGGCGCCTCCTGCAGTGATCGTGAGGATCAGGTTCTCGGCTGCAGACATCTCCGCAAACAGCTCGGTCGAGAAGTTCGGATCTTCGACCGCATCCTCGTCGGAGGCATCTTCATCCGTCAGACCAGCCATGGCGCGGCGCATCTTCAGATAGGCGGTGCGCTGCTCTGGCGTGTATTTGGAATGACGGATCACCGACATGGAGACAACCTCGTCCCCGTCGCCCAGCCTGATGCCGCGCACACCCACAGAATTGCGGGAGTTGAACACGCGCACCTCTGTTGTCGGGAAGCGGATGGCACGGCCGGTGTTGGTCACCAGCATGATATCGTCATCTTCGGAACAGATGCGTGCATTGATCAGCTTGGTGCCCGCGTTGTCGTCCTCAAACTTCATCGCGATCTTGCCGTTGCGCATGACATTCGTGAAATCTGACAGGCGGTTACGGCGCACAGTTCCCGCAGATGTCGCGAACATGATTTGCAGATCGTTCCAGTCTTCCTCGGCACGATCAACAGGCATGATCGCGGCGATCGACACGCCCTGAGGAATGGGCAGGATGTTGATGATCGCTTTACCCTTGGAGGTCCGTCCGCCTTGCGGCAGGCGCCAGGTCTTTAGCTTGTAGACCATGCCATCGGTGGTGAAGAACAGAAGCTGCGTATGGGTATTTGCAACGAAGAGTGTGGTGACCACGTCCTCTTCCTTGGTCTGCATGCCCGACAACCCCTTGCCACCACGTTTCTGCGCGCGGAAATCGGCCAGCGGCGTGCGTTTGATGTAGCCACCAGAGGTCACGGTCACCACCATGTCCTCACGCTCGATCAGGTCCTCGTCTTCCATATCGCCGGACCAGTCGACAATCTCGGTGCGACGGGGGACGGCGAAGTTCTCTCTGACTTCGGTCAGCTCATCGGCAATGATGCCCATGATGCGTTCGCGAGAAGAGAGGATTTCCAGGTATTCCTTGATCTTTCCGGCCAGCTCTTCAAGTTCATCCGTCACTTCCTTGACCCCGAGTTGGGTCAGGCGCTGAAGGCGGAGTTCCAGAATTGCTCGGGCCTGAACTTCGGACAGGTTATAGGTGCCGTCCTCGTTCATCGTGTGGGTCGGATCATCGATCAAACGGATGTAGGGAGCGATCTCCATAGCCGGCCAACGGCGGGTCATCAACTTGTGCCGTGCTTCCGCGGCATCTGCAGAAGAGCGGATGGTCGCGACCACCTCGTCAACATTGGAAACGGCAACGGCCAGACCGCAGAGCACGTGGCTCCGCTCGCGCGCCTTGCGCAGGTTGAAGGCAGTGCGCCGTGCAACAACATCCTCGCGGAAGTCGATGAAAGAAGTGAGGAATTTGCGCAGCGTCAGCTGTTCCGGGCGCCCGCCGTTCAGGGCCAGCATGTTGCAGCCAAAGGAGGTCTGCATCGGGGTGAACCGGAAAAGCTGGTTCAGCACCACTTCGGCAGTGGCGTCGCGCTTCAGCTCGACCACCACTCGCACACCGTTACGGTCAGATTCATCCTGAACGTGGGAAACACCTTCGATGCGTTTCTCGCGGACTTGCTCGGCGATCTTCTCGATCATCGAGGCCTTGTTCACCTGATAGGGAATCTCATCTACAACAATGGCGTAGCGATCTTTCCTGATCTCTTCGACGCGGGTTTTCGCGCGAATGACCACGCTGCCGCGCCCTTCGAGATAGGCCTTGCGCGCGCCCGAGCGGCCCAGCATCACGGCCCCGGTCGGAAAATCCGGCCCAGGCACATAGTCGATCAGCTGTTCAGACGTAAGGTCAGGATCTTCAATCAGCGCCAGTGTCGCGTTGATGACTTCGCCAAGATTGTGCGGCGGAATGTTGGTGGCCATGCCGACCGCAATACCACCGGCGCCATTGACCAGCATGTTCGGGAACCGTGCCGGTAGCACCGTCGGTTCCTTGTCCTTGCCGTCGTAGTTGTCCTGGAAGTCGACCGTTTCTTTTTCGATATCCGCCAGCATGAAGGCCGCGGGCTTATCCATCCGGACTTCGGTATACCGCATGGCCGCCGGGTTGTCGCCGTCCATGGAGCCGAAGTTGCCCTGACCATCCAGCAGTGGCAGCGACATGGAAAAGTCCTGCGCCATCCGCACCAATGCGTCATAGATCGCGCTGTCGCCGTGAGGGTGGTACTTACCCATCACATCGCCAACCGGTCGCGCGGATTTGCGATAAGACTTCTCATGCGTGTTGCCGGTCTCATGCATGGCATAGAGGATCCGGCGGTGAACCGGCTTCAGTCCATCCCGCAAGTCCGGGATGGCACGGCTGACAATAACCGACATCGCATAATCGAGGTACGACGTGCGCATCTCGGATTCGATGGAAACGGTCGGTCCGTCATACGACGGGCGCACCGGCAGGTTTTCATCAGGATTTTCAGGAGTTTCCGGCGTATCGCTCACGTTGGCTGCCCGCTTCTCATTTGGATCTATATGTTGTGGAGACACCTTATCAGACTGCGCATATGACGTGCAAGCAAGCTACTTGGGATATGCTGGCAGCCACTGCGTATATCTGCTAACAATCTGATTTATATGAAAATTTACCTGCCCCTATTAGGGTGGTCTTATCGATCAGTCAATGGAGGCCCCAAATGGACCCATCTGAAACCGAATTGATGCTCAAGGGATATGGCCTGACCACGGCCGAGTTCACCTACCACATGCCGGATTTTGTCCATGTGCTGAACACCTTTGTTTGGCAGGACTACGATCTTGCACCGGATCACCCGCGACTGCTGTCTTTCATAGATTTCTGGAAGGAAGAGATCGAGGGCCCGTTGCGCCATGTGCGGTTCTCGCATCGGAAAATGATGTCCAGCGGCGAGTGGCGACATGTTGTTGGCGAATTTCACCTCAACTAACAGCTGTCGGACCTGAAGCGATCCATCCTGCGGTCTTGGCCCGCTGGCCAACCTGTGACAGAGTTCGCTCAACGACAGGCTCCGCTTATGGGCGGAGCCTCAAGTTTGAGGAGCAAGGTCATGAATTTCAACGAATACCCGGACAGAGAAATGCTGTCTATTTCCGTCGCGAACCGGATCGCGGGCGATTTAAAGAACCACCTTCTTCGCAATGGTCGGGCAGCGATCGCCGTCGCGGGTGGCACGACACCTGGACCGATTTTTGACGATCTCTGCGCGGCGGAGCTGGATTGGAAAAACGTTTGTGTCATGGCGTCGGACGAGCGGTGGGTCCCCGAAGACAGTGAGCGCTCCAATGCGCGCTTGATCCGCAACCGTTTGTTGACCAACCGTGCGGCAGACGCGAGCTTTCTTCCGTTCTATATGGAGGGGGTCGACGCTGATGCAGCTGTTGGGCCGCTGTCAGAGAAGGTCCGTGACCAGTGCAGCCTCGCTGTGGCCTTGCTGGGCATGGGGACAGACATGCACACTGCTTCGCTTTTCCCAGGCGTGAGCGGCTTGCGCGAGGCGTTGTCACCGGACGCCCCCGAAGTGGCCGTCATGCGCCCCGATAGCCAGCCTGAAGCGCGTATTTCACTGACCGCCCATGTCCTGGATAGCGCAATGGCCAAGCATCTGGTGATTTTCGGCGAAGAAAAGCGTGAGGCGTTGGATCGCGCCCTGACATTGCCGCCGGAAGAGGCCCCGATCCAGTCGGTGCTGTCGGAGTGTCAGGTGCATTGGGCCATGTAAGGTCCATGTGAGCGGGGACAGAAGTTAGCTTTCCTCTGTCGCACCATCCAGTTCAACGAACTGCTGTCGCAGGCTGTCCGGGATCGGATGGCCTGCGCTGCCATCTGCGGTGCGAAACACCATGACACCGACCATCCGCGCACGTAGATCTCCAGACCAGATCTGTTGTTCCATCGTGTATGAGGTACGTCGAAACGACAGGACGCGTGCGGTGGTCAGGTAAGTCTCACCCAGCACCATTTCCTTTACGTAGTGAATATCGGCATTGCGCACCACATGCCGTGGCTCGGCCTCACCGCGAAAGTGATGACGGAAATGGGTGTTGTAGTAGTGAACGCGCAGGGCTTCGAACCAGTCGAGGTAGGCCTTGTTGTTCACATGCTGGAGGATGTCGATCTCGGAGAACCGTACTCTGTCGGCCATCGCCATTGGGGCTGCTTCGGGCAGGCCTTGGGCAAGTTGTTCTTCTGGGCGAAGCGGGGTGAGAAATCGTAAATCCATAGGGCAGGAGGTAAGCCCATGCTGCTGCAGGTGCAATAGATTTATCCTGAAGCTATGCCACGCCGGCAGTTACTGCAAAAGAGACGCACAAGCGGCTGAAAAGTAAGGAGGAATATACAGGAAATTGGAGCGGGTAGCGGGAATCGAACCCGCGCGTTCAGCTTGGGAAGCCGTAGGTTGTACGCACTAAGACTCTGATAACATTCAACGTCATTGAGAGCTTCGGGAGAAACTTCGGGACTCGGCGATTTGAAACATGCTGAAATCGTTCATCGCGTCAGCCAAATCAGTGTCGAGGACATGAGCGTATCGCATAGTCGTTTCAATACTGGTGTGACCCAATAGCCTGCTTACCAGCTTCAGGTTGCCGGTGGCGCGAAGCATCCGCGTCGCGAAGGTGTGACGCAGATCATGGAAGCGGAAGTCCTCGATCTCTGCCTTTTGCAGGGCGGCCCTGAAATCCTCGAACAGATGACTATTCTGCCTGATCCGTCGACGCTCCGGATTTCTCTCGTCGTCGGTGAGGTAGGTAAACACAAATCGTCTGTGCTCGACCTGCATTGATTTAGGTAGCGCAGAAAGCAGAGCGCGGATCTCACCGTTCATTGGGAACTTGAGCTCCCCACCGCTCTTTAGGCGGAAATCGATCCGGCTCTTCTCATGCTTGATGTCGCTCCAGCACAAACCGAGCATCGTAGCTTGCCTGGCTCCGGTCATAAGTGCAAATTTCACAAGAGGTCGGAGGTCGCTTCTCAGGTATTTAAAGAGACGATCCTGCTCCCCATAAGTGAGCTCTCTGACCCGCTCTTTTGGCTCCTTTGTTGTAGCCGCCTTGAACTGCAGGTCTGCAGGATTGGCACCGTAGAAGTTCTCCATGTGGCGCAACGCGCGCGCAAGGAATTGGAGGTGCCGGTTTACCGTGGCATTGCTGACCTCTGCACGACGGGTACGGACAAAGCGCATGATGTCCTGATTGGTCAGGCGATCAATGCGCGTTGATCCTGGAATGATCTCAAGGATCTTCTTAGCCTGGCTCTCGGCGGTTCTCGCACTGGATTGCTTTTCGCAAATGTCGGTCCAGTACGTGCCCAGAGCTTCAGAAAGCGTAAATTTTCCAATTGTTTGCGGTGCGGTCTTCGCCTCTACTCTGGCCTGCGATTCAACCGCTTTGGCTTCTTCGAAGTCTTCCGTTCCGCACGATCCATAAAATCTACGACCCCTGATCTGGAAGTCGTAGTGGTAGTATTTGCTGTTCTTCGGTCTGAACGGCATGCCTCCATAGTCCTTTCCTCAATGTAGGATTCAAGGTCGTCGCGCCGATATCTGATCGCCCCACGCGTGACCTGCACGTATCGTAGCCCGAGTAATCGACACTCCCGCAATGTTTTTTCACAAACACCAAGGGCTTCGGCGGCTTCTTTGGAGTTAAGTAGCGGTACAGTCACGACTGTTTCTCCAACGTTTCGCGCTTGATTTTAGCTGTCGGGCAGACAGGGTGATTGGCGCGGGTACGGCTCCTGTCCGCTTCATCGCCCCACTGGCGGGCGGCGGCGTTCATCATGCCTTCAAATGATCGGCTGCGGAGGCGTGCGCGCTCCTGACTGGGTGGCATGCGATGCACACGGTTCCAGCGCTTCCATTCGGCGGACAGTCGTTCCGGCTCGGGCAGGCGGTTCGTCTCCCGCAGCGGGGAAAGACCATCGAGATACCAACCGGTTGCCTTGTAGGCGGGATCGCCGAACTGGAAGGGCTGGACGATATCGGGCGCGGGCAGATCAGCAGGCATGCGATCGCGGGCGAGGTCGTTCATTGTCGGGTTCTCAATGGCGCGGCAGGGAATGGGCGCGAGCCAGCAGGCCGTGAAGATGTCCACGCCAAGCTCGAACTCAGCCTTCAGTTCAGCCCAGGAGCGCCCCCTGGGGAGTGTCTTCGGATGGGTCCACTTTCCCGGTCCGGACATCCAGCGTCGACCAGAGCGGCACAGACGGGTGCAGGGGGGATGCATCACCGCGAGCAGATCCCAGCCCTCGTGCAGTATGCCATCCCGCACGTCGCAGATGATGTGGCGGTTGGATCGGTCTTCGGCGGGGGAAATGTCACAGGACCAGACATCATGGCCCAACGCTGCCAGGGCGCGGCGCATGATGCCGCTGGTTTCGCAGGCGACCAGTGCTTTAGCCATTGTGATAGCCTTCCCGCGGTGCCGCGATCCGTCCACGCCACGCATCAAAGTCAGTCCGCAGCGCATTGAATTTATTGAATGCCTCGCCGCGCAAGTCGAGATCGCGGCGCGTGATGATATTGCAGACCGTGCGCAGGTACTCGGCGGCAGCGCTGGCGTTGAACTGCTGATCTGGAAGGCCGCTTCGGATGGCGGCAAACTTCTGGAACTGCGGATCATTGCAGAGGATGCCGGCCAGTTGCGCGGGCGAGTTTCTGAGCTTTGCTCCGGTCAAATCGGAGGTCACTGACGGCATGGGCGCGCGCTCTTTGGTGGATGCGTGAGTGGTGGAATTTGCGCGCGCCCCGGACGGGAAGCTGGATTCAGAATTCGGGCGTGGCATCGGGTGCTCCACAGGCTTGGGCGAGGTGATTGCCCTCATGCTGAAGAAAAAGGGCCGAAGCCGAAGCTCCGGCCAGTTCGTCACGGGCCAGTTTCAGGCCGTGTGATCGGGGACGTTATTGTGCGCGGGCGGTGGGCAATTTGGAGGATTGAGCCGCCCGCGCCTGATCCGCACCGCAAGACGGGTGCGAAACCTCGCGAACCCCATTGGCGCGCAATCCTCCAGCGCGGCGCGGGTGTTCGTTATTCGGGCAAGGGCGGCGCCCTTGGAGTTTGTCCGCTATGGGCGCGGAACCTTGAGAGATAGGGTTTGTCATTGCGGGTGCGCCTCGCCTTACGCCGCATGGGGGCCGTGCGGGCTGATCTGGCGGTCCGCCATGACGCGGCGCACCTTGTGGCCGACGCGCTCCAAGACTTGTTCGGTTGGTTCGGGCGTTGGCGCAGGGCGCTCGACCAGGTGTGCAGCCCGCAGGCGCGCCGGGTCAAAGCCTTGGCCGCGTGCGGCTTTCAGCGTGGCCCATGCCGTAGTGAATAGGTGCGGGGTGTCGAGATGATCCTCGGGGGAGCCAGCGATTTGCTGAGCGTCACGCAGCACGGTTTCAAGTCTGTCTTGCATTCAATCCTCCATCGGTTGATGGAAGATTGATAGCGGGGTATAATTACCCCGTCAACTCAAAAGGGGTATAATTACCCCGGAGTGTGCATGAGGTGCAAAGTTAGATTCTCTGAGCCAACTCTGCTGGCCAGTGCAGACGCACCCTTGCAGCCCACTTCAATCGCACATTCCACATGTTCTGAGCGCCTGGATTGAGAGAGATCAAGTGAAAGCTACCCGGCTCATCACCCGGTTTGATCTGCTTAACCCAACCCATTCCATCCTCGTCTTCGCAAACGCATCTGTGGCCGATATCATCCGAAACAACTGCATTGTGACCGTTGCGCGTGTAGAAAAGCAGGTCTCCAGCCGAATAGACCGGCTCCATACTATCGCCTTCGATTTCAACAGCAACTACGCCATGAGGGGATAGCCCTTGTGGGCAAAGGACTTGCGGACCTGCGCCTTTTTCATAGGCGTCAAAAACGGGAACTCGTGCACCGGCTCCAACTTTACCTGCAATAGCGATGCTTGGCGCTTCAGAGTAAGTCAGCTGCCCCTCCAAAAAGCCTTCTAGCGTGGTGCCAAATGACGCAGCAATTTTCACTGCGTCATCTACGTTGGTTGATTTGCTCTTACCCTGTGCCAGGTTCTTGAGCTGCTCATATGAAACGCCAGCGTCACTCGCAACTTTGCGCATAGACTTGCCGGAGGTCTCGATTGCCGCAAGGAATGCGTCTCTAAATGATTGTTGCATGTGGGGTAATTTACCCCACTGATCCGAAATAAGCATGGCGTAAATACACCCTTGACTGTTGGGGTAAATAAACCCCAATTAGGGTTTATGGAACATTTTCTCGCAGAACTCTCCGCCTATGCAGACGCCGTTGGTCGCACCCCGCAACATGTGCTGAGGCAAGCCATCGGCGCAAACTGGGGGCAGTGGGCGTCTTGGAAAGATGGCAAATCGAGTCCGACGCTTCACACCGTGGACAAGATCCGAAAGCACATGTCGGATAACCCGCCTCAAAGTCGAGAGGGGGGGATCGCCGCATGAGCCGCCCGCGTCTAACCCTGATCGTGAACAATGATGTGCCATGCGACCAGCCTGGCACGTCAGCTGACCAAGCGTCTTGGTCAAATCAGTTGGATCCATACGTGCTAAAGATCAGCGCGCCTGACCTTTGGTCGGCCTATTTCCACGCGCGGTTTCACAGCCCGCGCGAGGTGGCGCTGTTCTGCGATGTGTCGTTCCAGACCGCGCTGAACTGGTGGGGCGCCGTGACCGCGCCAGCCAGCCATACCGCCTTGCTGATGATCCTGACCGATCCCGGCGCGGCGGCATTCTTCCAGGATCAATTGGCGAGGGCGGCATGATGGGGCAGATCACCTCACCGCGTATAGAGCGGATTGCCTATCAGATCTGGTGGTTGATCGAGGACAGGGCTGGGGAATGCACCTTGGCGGATATGGCCACGTTCACCGGCGCATCAACGCAGACCTGTTCCCAGATCTGCCGCTATCGCGGTTGGTCTGGACGCTATCGCAAGATGGCGCGCAGCCATGCAGTCGACAACGGCCCGCAGCTGATCGATGCAATCGATGATGAGCTGTCGTCTCTGTTCGGGGAGGCAGCGTGATGCTGGGCGCGGTTGGATTGCAGCCGGTCTCCACCGATGAGCTGCCGGAATATCCGTTGGGGATCGAGGATCGGCTCGATAGCCACTATTTCATGGCGTGGGAACGGCGACGCTGGCTGAACTCGGACATGCGGCTGAAGGGCACGCCAGAGTGCCGGGCACTCTACTTCGACCTGATCAATATCGCTTATGACCAGACGCCGGTGGGCACGGTGCCGCAGGACCTGGAGACGCTGGCCAAGCTGCTGCTGGTCGATCCGGGGCACTTCCGGTCGCTGTGCAAACTGGACTACGGCCCGTTGCACAAATGGACGCCCTGCATCTGCGAGGGCGGCGAGGTGCGGCTCATGCATCCGATGGTGCTCAGGTCACTGACCGAGGCGCTGTCGCGCAAGGAAGACAATCGCGCCAAGCATGAAGCGGCCAATGCGGCCAAGCGGTTGCAGCGCTTGCGCATGACGGTGGCCGGCTATCACGCCGAGTTGGCGAAGAACGACGCGGCCATTCGCTGGATGGACGAATGGCTGGTCCAGGAAGGCTGCGAGTACCGCAACGCCAGCTGGATCGAGCGCGCCATGCGGTCCTGGTCGACGCATATGTTCGACCTCGGCCAGGCGCGCTCCGGCTCCGTCCGATAACTGTCCGACAGTGTCCAAGACTGTCCGGCGGACAGTTCAAGACAGTCTCGGACAGTCTCAGACTGTCCTGCACGACAGGGACAGAGACAGAGACATAACAAAACAGAAGGACAGTCGCGGGACCGTTCGGGTTTGGTGGCTGTGGATAACTCGGATTTGCTGAGAAATGAGGTGCAGAGATGGATGAGAAACAACAGGCCGCCGGAGAGAAACGGGTTCAGGACATGCTGATCATGCCGCTGGAGGCGCTGGGGCTGGCGCGGCCCTCGACCCTTACCAAGGCTCAGTTTGCGGTGATGCTGGCTGAGCTCCGCCAGAAGCTGGCGTATATGTCGCCGGCGAGCCTCGCGGTGTTGCGGGACTGGGTGGAGGCGCACCCAGGCGGTCGGGACAAGGATCGGTTTCCGATTGGGCTGAAGATCCTGAACAAGGCGCGGGCGATCCAGCCGCCGGAGAGCGGACCGTCGCCGCTGATGATCAAGGTCTTCGTGCATGCGCTGGGACAAGAGGCGCTGGCTGGGGGCTGGGCGCCTGAGCTGCTGCGCTATCTGCGTGGGGCGCGGGAATGGCCTGGGCGTTACACCGTCACCCAGATCCGCAATGAAGCGGATGGGGCTGTGCGCCGGATGGCGGATATCGAGATGCGCCTGGGGCGTGGGGATCATTTGTCGATGGAGGATGAGAGCTTTCGCGCCCACCGATCTGAAGCGCTGCAGAAATGTCGGGAGATCGCAGACCAGGCGCAGCGGGGTGCAGCAGCATGAGCGAGCATGTTGTGATCGTCGCATCTGATGGCGTGGCGGATCTGACCCCGGTGGCAAAGTTCATGGCGGCGCGCCAGCTGCGCCTGAAGGCGGAGGCAGATCGCATAGAGGCAGTGAAGGCACAGGGTTATGTGCCCGAGATCTGCGGTGATGCCATCCCAGAAGGTCCGGCCCGGGGAGCGATCCGTGTGTTCCAGCCGGTGAGCCTGTTTCCTGATGGCGAAGACGACTGGGTCGCGCGACCCTCGGGCTATCGTGGCCGGTCGGCCATGCAGCGCGCGGATGTGTTCGACGTGATGGCGGCCAAGGCTGCCAGCAACGGTAAGCCCGCGCCCTTCACCCGCGAGCAGGTGGCGGCTGGGCGCTACTACCGGGATCTGGTCGAGCGCCATGCCTGCGCCGGTGTCCGGTGTTCGTCTGTTGAGGCGCTCCGCAGCGGCGGTGGCGGCAGTGGCAGTTTTATTGATGCGGTGCTGCGGGATCGCGAAGAGATCGAGCGGATCCGCAGGCGCATCGGTACCGGCACTGCCATGGTTGTGCGAAAGATCCGCCCGTCTAAGCGGGGATCGCGCGAGAACATCACGGATCGGCGGCTGGTCGATATGGTGTGCCTAGAGGATAAGCCGATCAGTGCGGTGCTACGGGCGCATGGGTGGAGTGTTCGAGGGCAGACGTCTGGTGCGTTGCGACAGGCTTTAGCGGAGGCGCTGGGGCGGATGGGGTGGTGATGGCTGAAACCAGCCCTTTCCTGCCCTTCAGATTGAAATCTATCACTAGCCCCCGTGACGCCCAAGAAAGGAGGCACTCCGTGCTCTATGAGATTCTCTTGATCTCACGCGGTTGTGGTGGTTGAAATTGAACAACCACAAGAGACTCAAATTCTATGCACCCAGACCTTCAACTATTTTACTCAGACGCAAGACGTTTCACTCTGTCTACGCCAGTACCTCACTGCAGTGCTAAATGCCCGGACACGGTGACTTTCTACTTAGCCGCGAGAGATTTGGTTTTACAAAGCGGATGGCACTGGCTCGGGTATTTGTACAGCTCGCCGCATGTGGACATTAACCTTTGGAAATTTGCGAACCTATGCGCGAGGGCTGAGCGTAAAGTGCCGGGTTTGGGACTTCGTTACATTAAAGAACTGGGCTACCTCGGCGGACCAGAGCGCAATGAGCGCCGCTATGAGCAGATGCTCCAATTGTTTGCAGAAGTTTTTGCGATAGACAAAATTTTGGGAATGACTTGGAGTAGTTCAGCCCAATTTTTCTTTGAGCCACGAGGTGAAAATGGACTTCGACCTGAGGTTAGAGTTGTCGATGGCGGTGACGCCTACAATTTTGAAGTTAAGGCACCAAGCCTCTTGTCCCATCAACGCCTTAGGGCGAGAGCTAGCGTCCAACTCCCGGTTCGTATCACTCAAGAGTTCACCACATCCGTCCAACTGAATAATTCTGATGTGCTGTTGCCCAGGGACAATCCTGTGAAGGATTTCCTCGTGAGCGCAGACAAAAAATTTGCGGGGTTTTCGCGAGATACGGGGGCAAATATTCTAATTATCGTGTGGGATGACTTCATCTACGAACCCATTGGTAGTCTATTATCAGAATTCTCAGGTCTTCTAACCTCCAATTCTTTCCACACATCAGGTGGGGCGCCAGTGATTTATGAGAACATCGATGCAGTGATTTGCGCACGTCAAATGAACGTATTTCAGGAAGCGCTGGCCGAGCGGTCTCTGCCAGATGATAGGCTCGACATGTTTAGCCTAAGCCGAAACCCTTTAACTCCAAATGTGTTTATTCCGACGCCTTGGGGCAATGCCTGCCCTACATTTATCTCGGAAGGCTTCGGTGCGCTTATGCATAATGACGAGCGCCTCCAAGTCATCGCGGAATACAGAATTCCTGAATACATTTTTTACGTCTAGCAATAATTCTACACCCCGTGGGCACAGTACATTCTGTTGCATGCATGTACTCCGAAAACCAATCACCCTGCCTCACTGCAAGTTAAGAGGTATAATTTGCGAAGCTCGCTTTCTACCTCCTGCTGTGGTGAGCATCCAAAGCTGAAGTGGAGCTACCGACTTGGGTTATTCGTCCATAGAACAAGAAGTTATTGTTTTAAATGCTGCGTGGGGCATGATTGATGAGATGGTCAACCATGCGATGTTCCATCTGCCAGAAGGGGGGCGAACAGACACAAATTTGCTACACCAGTCTGACTTCACGTTACGTTTGTTTAACATTTTACTTGGAGATTTTTTATCACCGCTCTCAGCAAGAGGCAAAAGAGACTTGCCATTTGGGCTGTCTAAGCCTCCTGAGAACTCAGGAACAAGTGACTTCACGTTCCTTTTCTATTTGAAAACAGTCTGTAAGACACCGCAACTAGGTTCAAACCCATCTGGACTCAAAGAAGTCATCGAAGCATTTTCCTCTTGGTTGGAGGCCAGGAGTGCTGTTGAGAATGTCTGGTTTCCTTCAGCTAGTATCGAGGTCGACCTTGAAGTGGAGAGGCGAGAGTGGATTAGAATCTGCGGGGACATCGCAAAGCACAGTTTTGCCCGGCTGGAACCGAACGTCGCGAAGATTGTTCGAATACTTAGGGACCATGAAAAAAATGTAGAGGTTGCAAAAGGCTATGAGCTTCTGCCAGAGTTTTCAGATTGGTTTCATAATAATATTTTGGCGTACCACGCGAGTACCATTGCTGAATTTCTAAACAATATCCGCCTGGAGCTGTACGCTTATCTGAAACCAGAGTTTTGCCGCTCGTTTAGTCGCACCGACGCAGAGGGAGGATACAAATTTGAAGTGCCGAATGGGATTGAACAGGATCTCGCACGATCAATGTACTGGGAGCTAATGAATCGTTGCAGGGCTGAGCCGTTGTTCCCCAAATTCACAGTTACAGAATGCCTTAAGAAACGATATTAACCTCGTTCTGCAAGGCGCGCGACAGAATGTTAGGCTTGGATAGGCGCGACTTTGCAAATGTCGCTAACTGCGCATTCCAGACTCCCCCACAAGCCCCCTTGACGCCAACCTCACCGGCGTGGCAGTAAATATGCATCATCACTAAATGCGCCCACGGGAAACCGGCGGGCGCTTTTGCGTTCCGGGGGTATGCGATGACAGCGCGGAGCGAGTACCACCATTTGTACAACCTGTCGGCTTGGCGGCGTCGCCTGCGACCTCAGCATCTGGCGCGTGAGCCTCTGTGCCGGGCGTGTCTGCGTCGGGGGATCCTGAACGATGGTTCCCTGACGGCGTCCGGATCTCGACAGGGTAACCCAAAGCGCTGCCGCCTGGTGGTGGATCATGTGATCCCGCATCGAGGTGATCAGGCGCTGTTTCTGGATCCGGGCAATCTGCAGACGCTGTGCCCGGATGATCATGATCAGAACAAACAACGGCTGGAGGCGCGCGGGTACTCGGAGGAGCGCGGTGCGGATGGATGGCCGGTGGATCCACAGCACCCGGCGAACCGCTGACGCAGCGGAGAGAATGCCCCGGGGGGAGGGCCCCAAGGAATTCCGGATGCGGTGGCAACCGGAGGGGGAGCCTTTTTCTGCGCAAAGTGGAAATTGAATAGAAAAAGCCACATGAACAAGGAGTTGACCGGGATATGCGAGGGCGCAGACCGACAGAGGAAAAGGTTGTGGCTCTCGCGGAAGAGGGCGCGCCGCTTCACAATCTGGAAGAGCGGGCGCGGATGCGCTTGGAGGAGATCCGGCCCGAGGGGCTGACCGGCGAGCTGCGCTGGACCTTTGACCGGCTGGCTCTGCCCTTGTGCCATCCAACCGTGGATCGCTTGAAGCCCAGCAATGTGTTCATGTTCCGCCAGCTCTGTGCGGCGGTGGTGCGTCATGAGCGGCTGACACTGGAGCTGGAGGAGCTGGGCGAGACCTATGAGAGCGAGACGCGCAACGGGGTGCAGATCAAGGCGCGGCCCGAGGTGGCGCAGCTCAACGAGACCTTCCGCCAGATCCGCGGGCTGGCCAATGACTTCGGCATGACGCCGGCGGCGGAGCGCGGGCTGTCGGGGGCGGGCCAGATGGGCTTCAGCTTTCCGGATCCCAATGGACCCGAGAGCTACCTGACGTGAGCGCGGAACATGCACGGACCTCGGACAGCGAGGACCCGGTGACAGCCTGGGCGCAAGCGGTGCAGGCGGGTGAGGTTGTGGCCGGTCCCTATGTGCGGGCGGCGGCGGATCGCCATCTGCGCGACCTGATCGAGGGGCCAAAGCGCGGGCTCAAATGGGATCTGGCAGCGGCGCTGCGGGCGATCCGCTTCTTTCCGGAGGTGCTGCGGCTCAATGGCGGGCAGTTCGAGGGCCGGCCCTTTGAGCTGCACCCCAGCCAGGCGTTCCGGATTGGCTCGCTCTTTGGCTGGAAACAGTACAGCGCCCGACACGGGGCGTGGCTCAGGCGGTTCACGCGGTTTTACGATGAGGAAGGCAAGGGCAACGGCAAGTCGCCCATGCTGGGCGGCATCGGCCTGTACATGATGGTGGCCGACAATGAGCCGCGCGCCGAGATCTATGCGGCGGCGGCCAAGAAAGACCAAGCGGGGATCCTGTTCCAGGATGCGGTGGCGATGGTGGATCAGTCGCCGGTGCTGAAGCGGACGGTGCAGCAGCAGGGGGAGAACCCCGTCTGGCAGATGACCTATCGCGGGCGCGGTGGCGACAAGCGCAAGTTCAAACCGCTCTCGGCAGAGAAAGCGCAATCCGGCCCGCGTCCGCATTGTGCGCTCACCGATGAGGTGCATGAGCACCCAAACCGGGATGTGATCGACATGCTGGAGCGGGGCTTCAAGTTCCGCAAACAGCCGCTCCTGTGCATGGCGACCAACTCCGGCACCGACAAGAAATCGATCTGCTGGGAAGAGCATCAGCATGGTGTCAATGTCGTCACCGGCGCGGTCGACGATGACAGCACATTTGCCTTCATCTGCTCACTGGATGAGGGCGATGACTGGGAGAATGATCCCAGCTGCTGGGTGAAGGTGAACCCGCTTCTGGGTGTCACCATTGATGAGGAATACCTCACCAAGGTGGTGAGCCAGGCCAAGATGATGCCGGGCAAGCGCAACGGGATTGCGCGGCTGCACTTTTGCCAGTGGACGCAATCGGTGACGGCAGCGATCCGGCGCGAGGCCTGGGTGGCCTGTCATGGTGAGGTGGATCCCGAAGAGCTGACCGCGCAGGGCTATCCCTGTTTTGGCGGTCTGGATTTGAGCCAGGTGCGCGACTTCTCGGCGCTGACACTCACATGGGTGCTGGATGCCACCAAGGACGCCGAGCGCTTGGTCTCCAAGACCTGGTTCTGGACGCCGGAGGGCACGCTGATGGAACGGTCGGCGAGGGATCAGGCGCCCTATGATCTCTGGGTGCAGCAGGGCTTCATCGAGGCGGTGCCGGGGGATCGGCTCAAATACCCCTGGCTGGCCGATGCGCTGGCGGATCTGACCTCGCGCTATCAGCCGGAGGTGATTGCCTGTGACCAATATGGGCTGGAACGGCTGAAGGACAGTCTGACGGAAAAGGGGCTGGTGCTGCCGACAGAGGTGCATCCGCAGGGCTTCCAGAAACGGGTGCTGGACAAGGTGCCGGATCCGACCAACCCGGGGCAGGAGGTCGAGATCTACCTGTGGATGCCGGATTCCATCAACAAGCTGGAAAACGCCATCTACGACGGGCGCCAGATGGTGGCGCAGAACCCGATGCTGGACAGTATGGCGGCCTCTGTCACCTACGCGGAGAACCGCACCGGCCATCGGATGTTTGACAAGGAAAAGGCCCATGGCCGCATCGACGGCATGGTCTCGCTGGCGATGTCGGCGGGGATTGCGCTGTGCCGGGAGCGCGGCGGGACGGAACAGTCGCCCTGGGGCGATGAGGATTATTCTCTGGAGGATGTGCTGTGGGATTGATGGGATGGCGCGGTCGCGCGGCGGCTGAGAGCGCAGACCAGCCGGAACAGCGCGCCGAGGTGGTGGACAGCGGCGAGGGGATGATCGCCGAGATGCTGACCGGCGCGGTGGGCGAGGGCGTGACCATGCGCGAAGCGCTGTCGCTGCCGGGCATCTGGGCGGCGATCAACTTCCTGTCGGCAGCCATGGCTGGCCTGCCCATCGAGGTCTTTGAGGCCACGGGCGACGAGGGTGGCGACAAGAAGATCTCGGGCGGGGTGGCGGATGTGCTGAGTGCGGCGGTGAATGACAGCACCACCTCCTTTAGCTGGCGAGAGACCTTCTTTGCCGAGGTCTTTGGCCCGGGCCGCGCCTATACTTACATCGAGCGCAATGGCCAGGGCCGGGTGATCAACCTGTTTCCGATGGAGTATCACCGCACTACCGTGCGCAAGGATCGCGGGCGTCTGTTCTATGACTACCGCGAGCCCTCGGGGCGGGTGAAGACCTATCCGGGCCGGGATGTGATCGACATCGCCTTTCTGCTCAAACCGGACCATGTGGGCTGCCACAATCCGGTGATGACCTGCGCCAGCGCCATCCGGCAGGGGCTCAATGCCAATCGCTATGCGCTGACGGTCTTCGGCAAGAACGGCGTGCCGCCCTATATTCTCACCGGCCCGTTCCAGGCGGCCAAGGAGATGATGCGGGCGGCGGCGGATCTGATGAAGGTGACGCGGCGGGCGGCGGATGAGAGCAAGCCGGTGCTGCCGCTGCCGGCAGGGCATGAGCTGAAGCGGCTTGGCGATGATCCGGACAAGATGCAGCTGACCTCGGTGCAGGTGTTTGCGGTGGGGCAGGTGGCACGGATCTACCAGCTGCCGCCGGTGTTCCTGCAGGAGCTGAGCAAGGGCAATTATAACAATATCGAGCATCAGGATCTTCACCTGGTCAAACACACGCTGCGGCGCTGGGTGAAGAAGTTCGAGCAGGAGCTGACGCTGAAGATCTTCGGGCGCGGCTCCAAACGCTATGTCAAACTGAACCTCGACGGCATCATGCGGGGCGACTTCAAGACCCGGGTCGAGGCGATTGTGAAGGCGATCCAGAACGGCTTGATGACACCAAACGAGGGCCGCGCGCTGGAAAACCGCGCGCCTCTGTCCGGGGGCGATGTGCTTCTGGTGCAGGGCGCAACCGTGCCGATTGAGCTGGCCGGCAAGGCCTTTGCCAAGGGCGCAGCGGCGGCGCCCGACCCTGATGACGATGTCGCGCCTGAGACGGGCGACGGCGACGAGACCACCCACACAAACTGACGGAGGCTGCAATGAGCGACCCCACACGCGAGGTGCGTTACTGCGCCGTCGCGCCAATAGAGCTGCGCGAAGACAACGGGCAGGCGCTGGCCGTGACCGGCTATGCGGCGGTGTTTGGCGAACGCACCGCCATCGGCCCGCTGGATCGCTGGGGCTGGGAAGAGGTGGTGGAGGCCGGCGCCTTCAGCGCGGCGCTGGACCGGCGCGACGATGTCACCTTCCTGATCGACCACGAGGGCCTGCCTCTGGCGCGCACCAGTTCGGGCACGTTGATGCTGTCGCAGGATCAGCGGGGCCTGCGGGTGGAAACAGAACTGGATCCGCAGGACCCGGACGTGCAGCGGATCCTGCCGAAGATGCGGCGCGGCGATCTCTCCAAGATGAGCTTTGCCTTCATTGCGGAGAAAGAGACCTGGGACGAGAGCGGCGATCACCCGCTGCGCTCGATTGGCTCGGTGCGGCTCTTCGATGTCTCGATTGTGACCGACCCCGCCTACCAGGGCACCGAGATCGGCCTGCGCTCGAAGGCGGCAGCGCTCGGCGGGGGCGCGCAGCTGTGTCGCCGCCGCATGCAGATGCGCGGGCGTCTGTCTGGCCTGCGCTGAGGGGCGCCGGTCATTGCCCTGTTCCGCGCCTTGGGCAAGCGCAAAAAGATCACATCCAATGAGGGTATTATGAGCAAGATCAAAGAACTGCGCGAACAGGCGCAAACCGTCCTGACCGAGGCCACCAGCCTGCGCGACGGGATCACCGACAAGACGCCGGCGGAAGAGGCCCGCGCGGCGAATGACAAGTTCGACACGCTGATGGATCAGTATGACGGGCTGGTGCGGGACGCGGATCGCGAGGAGCGCGCCGCAACCGCCCAGCGGGAGGCTGAAGACCGCCGCGAACAGGAAGAGCGCGCCCAGCGGGAACAGAACCGCCCCGGCCAGGACGAAAGCCGCCACCAGCCCGAGGGGGATGTGAGCGACGAATATCGCGAGGCGTTCCGCCAGTATCTGGCCAATGGTGCGGATCTGTCGGAGATGGATCGCGAGGCACGGGCGGCCCTGCGGGGTGGCGCGCGGGAGGTGCGCACGCAGACCTCGGGAACCGGGGCGCAGGGCGGCTTCCTGGTGCCCACCACGCTTGCGGGCTTTATCAATGTGGCCGCCGCAGCCCATGGCCCGATGATGGATGGTCAGATTGCCACCGAGATCAACCTGGCCAATGGCGCGCCCTTTGACCTGCCGACGGTGGATGACACCGCAGAGGAGGCCAAACCCCATGCCGAGGGCGATGAGGGTGTTGATGATGACAGCGGCGACATCGAGTTGGGCAAGACCACATTGCTGGCCTATGCGCTGGTGACGCCCTGGATCAAATGGTCCTTTGAGCTGGCACAGGATTCCGCCTTTGGCTTCGAGCCGCTTCTGGGCAAGCTGATCGGGGAGCGGATCGGGCGCAAGGGCAATGCCTGGCTGACCACCGGCAGCGGCAACAACCAACCGCTGGGGTTTGTCACCGGCGCGCCGGTGGGCCATGTTGCCACTGCCACGGATGCCATCACCTTTGATGAGATCTTTGATCTGGAGCACTCCGTCGACCCGGCCTATCGCGGCGGTCCCAAGGTGCGCTACCAGATGCATGACCAGTCCGTGAAGGCGCTGCGCAAGCTGAAGGACGGCAATGGGCGCTATCTCTGGTCCGATGGCGATGTCACCAAGGGCGTGCCGGCCACGCTCAATGGCCGGCCCGTGTCGTTCAACCAGGCGATGGCGCAGATCGGCGCCGGCACCAAGCCCATCGCTTACGGTGACTTCTCGGAATATTACGTGCGCAAGGTGGGCAATCCGCTGCTGGGCGTGGCGCGCGAGAAGTTCTTCCCCAACCTCGGCATCATGGGCGTGCATCGCATTGACGGCGCGCCGGCGCAGACCAAGGCCATCAAGGTCCTGCAGATGAAAGCGGCCTGATCCATGGCAATGGATCGTCTTGTCCCACCGGCGGAGCCGCCGGTGGAGCTCGCCCAACTGCGCGCGCATCTGCGGCTGGAAGAGGGCGAAGAGGATGGCCACCTGCAACAGTGCCTGGATGTGGCGGTGGCGCAGTTTGATGGCGATGATGGCGAGCTGGGCCTCGCGCTGGTCCGCCAGCAATGGCAGCAGAGCTATCACCATGTGCCCGGTGCGGGTGGCTCTGTTGAGCTGATCCTCGGGCCGGTGACTGCGGTGGAGCAGGTCGAGGTCTTCACCCCGGCGGGGAGCTGGGACGCGGTGGCATCGCCGGAGCTGTTTGAGCTGGGCGGGCGGTTCTATGTCCGTGCGCGCAGCTGGCCTCGCCCGGGTCGCTGCGCACTGCCGCTCAGGGTGCGCTACCAGACCGGCTTTGGCGCAGCTGCTGATGTGCCAAAGCCGATCTGCCATGCCATTCTGCTGTTTGCGGCCCATCTCTATCAGGCGCGCGAGCCGGTGGTGTTCGAGGGCACGCCGGCGGAGGTGCCGCTGTCGATCGCGCGGCTGATCGCGCCCTTCAAAAGTTGGTGGCGGTGATGGGCATCGCGGAACGGGATCGCCGCATTGTCTTTCTGGAGGCGCAGCGCGCGGAGAATGATGCAGGCGAAGCGGAGGTCACGGGCTGGAACACGTTGTTTTATCGCTGGGCGGCCTATGAGCCGGTGAGCGATGGCGAGCGGCTCCGGGCGGCTGCGGTGGAACAGCGCAGCGACGCGCGGTTCCGGGTGCTGTGGTCGGGGCCCATGGTGCAGATCACCGGCGCGCATCGGCTGCGCTTTGACGGCGCGGATTGGCAAATCACCGGCCTGAAAGAGCGCGGTTTTAAAGGAGAGATCGAGATCACCGCCTGGAAGATCCCGGAGGTCGCCTGATGAGCGTCAAGATGAAGATCGAGGGCGCGGGCGACATCGAGCGCGCGCTGGCCGCCCTGCCGCGTGGCACCGCCAAGGGGGTGATGCGGCGGGCGATGAAGAAGAGCCTCAAGCCGGTGGCGCAGATGGCAGACGCGGCCTCGCCCTTTACGGTTGCGGTGACCAGCAAACTGACCGCCCGCCAGAAACGCGAGGCGCGCCAGGACCGGGGGCGCAGCAAGGTGGTGCTCTATGTCGGCCCGGTTGATGCGGCAGGCGACGGTGAACCCCATGCGCATCTCTATGAGTTTGGCACCGGGATCCGGGTGCAATCCTCCACCGGGCGCAGCACGGGGCGGATGGCGGCGCGTCCGTTTCTGCGCCCGGCCTGGGATGCCAATCAGGCGCTGATGCTCGCCACGCTCAAACGCGAGGTCTGGGGCGAGATCGAGCGGGCGGTGGAGCGCGCCCGGCGCAAGGCGGCGCGGGCCGGCAGATGAGTATGGAACGGGAGCTGAAGGATCTGTTGAAGACCCTCGGGGCGCCGGTGGTCTGGGGGGCGTTTGACGGGGATGTGGGCTTTCCCCGGATCACCCTGCAGCGGATCTCCACGGTGACGCGCTACTCGCTCAAGGGGCGCGCGGATCTTGAGACCGCGCGGGTGCAGGTGAATGTTGCGGCCAAGACTTATGGCGCGCTGCTGAGCCTCGGTCGCGAGGTCTCCACCACACTCACCGATTATCGCGGCGGATCAGTGATCCGCATCAAAGAACTCTCCCGGCGGGATTCCACACAGGAGACCGGCGGTGATGTGATCCGGCTGCAAATGCTGGATGTGCAGGTGCGCTACCGCGCCTGATCTGGCCGGGAAACCGGCACCTCCCAAACACTATGAAAGGACGAGCCATGGCAGAGAATGTCATCGCAGGCGATCTGGCGGACATTGAATGGTCCCCGGATGGAGAAGAGGCGACGTTTGTCGTCATCAAGGGGTGCAAGACAGTGGGCATCCCCGAGGAAAACCCGGAATACCGGGATCGGACCTCGCTCGACAGCCCCGGTCGGTCGCGCGAATGGGGCGTGGGCCTCACGGATACCAGCGAGCTGACGCTCAGCTGTTTTTATTCCGCCGCGCTTTACGAGTTGGCCGCCGGCTACAAGGCCTCCGGCAAGCCGGTGTTCTTCCGGGTGAAGCTGCCGATGATGGAGGGTCAGGCCACCACGGGGGATGTCTTTGCCTACAAGGCCTTCGTGAACCCCTCGGTGCCCTCGGTCGATCATGAGGGAGATCTGATGACGGATCTCAAACTGCGCCCCACCGGGCTCATCAGCTGGACCAAAGGGAGCTAAGGAATGATTGCTGCAGCAACTCTGAAGCAGGGCAGAACGACCCATAAACTGCGCTTCACCACCGGCGCGCTGATGCGCTTTGAAGAAGATAACAACGGCAAGGCCTTTGACGTGCTGCTGGATGATCTGATCCAGGGCAAGGGCGGCGTGCGCCTGCTGGTCTCGGCGCTGTCGGCGGGGCTCGACAATGGCGCCGGGGTTGCGCGCGAGGAGGCGATTGCC
>NZ_PVUF01000008.1 GCF_003003215.1 Tritonibacter scottomollicae
GCAAGAGGCGTGCCACCGATGGCATAGGTAATGGTTGGCGTGGTGCCGCTGTTGTCCGTGACCGACCCCAGCGACGTGACATCTAGCATCGCGGTATTTGTGCCAGCATCGGTGGACGCGGATTGAGCACCGGGGGCTGTGATCACCGGCACTTCGCCATCCGTCACGGTAACCGTAAAGCTCTGCTGCACCGCCGCATTGCCCGCTCCGTCAGAGGCATCCATCGTCACCGTGGTCATCCCCATCGGAAAGGCATGAGCCCCGGCAAGAGGCGTGCCACCGATGGCATAGGTAATGGTTGGCGTGGTGCCGCTGTTGTCCGTGACCGACCCCAGCGACGTGACATCCAGCGTCGCGGTGTTTGCGCCAGCATCGGTGGACGCGGATTGAGCACCGGGGGCTGTGATCACCGGCACTTCGCCATCCGTCACGGTGACCGTAAAGCTCTGCTGCACCGCCGCATTGCCCGCCCCGTCAGAGGCATCCATCGTCACCGTGGTCACCCCCATCGGAAAGGCATAGGCCCCGGCAAGGGGCGTGCCGCCAATGGCATAGGTAATGGCTGGCGTGGTGCCGCTATTGTCCGTGACCGACCCCAGCGACGTGACATCCAGCGTCGCGGTATTTGCTCCAGTATCCGTGGACGCGGATTGAGCACCGGGTGTTGTGATTACCGGCGGCTCTGTGTCGGTGACGCTTATTGAGATATTTAGTGTACCTTCGGTGTAGAACGGAGAAGACGCTGGCCCGGTCGCAACAGCATTGCAGGTTCCGACACCCACCATATTCAGTGTTAACCCAGACGCCGTACACACGCTGGATGTATTGCTGGCCAATGAGGGCGTCACCCCAGACGGTGTCACCAACGCAAGCGGGACAGAGCTGCCTTCAGCTGCCGTGGTCGGTGCGCTACCACTTGAGAAATACGGTGTGTTGGGGCTCGGATCGGCGGCGGACACGTTGTAATACAACGTGATCGAGCTTCCCGTCGTGAGCGTAATGGTACCCGCCGCCGTCACCGATGTGTCACCCGCTGTTGTGGTATAAGTGCCGGTGCAGGTAATGGTCGAATTGAGACCAGCACTTGTGGGAGAGCAGCTAAGCATCGGCCCGACACTATTGGATACATTCACTGCCGAGACCGAGGAGTTGTTGGTATTTATTGCCACCGTAAAGGTAATCGTCTCACCAGATCCGGAAAAATTACTCGGTGAAGCTGTCTCGCTGTCTATGTACTGTGCCTGAGCAGACGCGCTAAAAATGAGCACGACCCACAATGCTGCCAACTGACTAACGCGCCAGAACGATTGAAAAATCGACATTGATAAATTCACTTATTGTCCTCACCTGAAATCATGCAAGAGTGGCGTGTTGTTTGAGTTGAGCAATAAAAGCCCCAGTGCCGCTTGCCTGCTGATCGTGTTTCATTTTGTGCGTTGGCTCTCTCCCATGACCGATCCGGCACGCTGCATTCGCACACAGCGTTTGGTGGTCCTTGACCAGAGCGGTCGCGCGCAATGGTTCTGAGGAGAGCATTAGAGATCGGCTTGAGAACAGGGCCGCAAGCCTGAAGGCGACCCAAGGCTCCACCTGCGAAGATGCCTTGATCCCAAAACCGAGTATGAATCTTAATTCCGTCCAAACTGACAACCCTGCAAAGCATATGGATCCGCCAATAGCGGAAGCACAAACCAAACAGCCTGTTGTCTGCGCCGACACGGATCTCTCCGCAGGATCATCCCAAGGGTCAGCATCTATGTGGTGCGGCTAATTTTACACCACGTCTTCTCAGACTGGTGTCAGAAAAGCCAAACAGCGTAGGCTATGTCAAAACTGTGGCATCAAAAATTTTCTGACAGTTTTTCGGAGCTGCATTTTTGCAACATGAAAGCTATTCAGAATAATTTGACCGAAAGTAGCCGCATATACAGCACTGAGCTAGCCCACTATGAGCGTGCATCAGCGATGAACTTGGCGTTCTTTGAGTTTCCGCTAATGGGATGTACCGGCTGCTTCACCCAGCAGGTTAGGCTGAGCCTATTTCACCTGCAGATAGGAGAAGTAGCATGGCGAAGACAGATTTTGACGAGTTGATGTCGATTGGAATCGATATCGGCAAAGATACGTTCCACCTTGTTGGCTTTGACCACGATGGGCAGCGTGTCCTGCGCAAACAGATCAAGCGATTGGCGTTGGTAGCAACATTCGAGAAGCTGCCGCGCTGTATTGTCGGCATGGAGGCGTGTTTGAGCGCCCATTTTGTCAGCCGCACATTACGGCAGATGGGGTTCGAACCTCGGATTATTCCTGCGATCTATGTGAAACCTTTCACCAAGGGTCAGAAGAATGACTACAACGATGCAGAAGCTATTGCCGAGGCGGCGCTTCGGCCCAACCCGCAAACCGTTTCCGAGAAGAGCAAGGATCAGCTTGATCTACAAGCTCTACATCGCGTCCGGTCGCGGCTTGTGTCTCGCCGGACAGCGACCATCAATCAGATCCGCGCCTTCTTGATTGAACAGGGCATCACTGTTCGCAAAGGTCTGCGCGCTTTGAGGAACTCGTTCGAGGCGATCCTCGAAGAGCGTAAAGGCGAGATATCGCCGCGAATGCGCTCGATTTTGATCGGCCTTTACGGCGATTGGGTGTGGATGGACGACCGCATCGACAAGGTGTCGGCAGAGATCGAAGAAATTAGTCGAACCGAAGAGAACTGCGTCAACGTCATGTCGGTGCCGGGCATCGGCCCGATGATCTCGACGGCGATGGTTGCAGCGATCGGTGAAGGAGAAGCGTTTGATCGCGGGCGCGACTTTGCGGCGTGGGTGGGTTTGGTCCCCAGGCAATACAGCACCGGAGGACGAATGGTCCTTGGACGCATATCGAAGCGCGGCAGCAGGTATCTGAGGATGCTGTTCGTTCAAGCGGCGAAGATCATCATGATGCGACCGCATCGTTGGCCGGACTTCAGCTTCGGTGCTTGGCTGGCACGAGCTTGCGAACGCATGCATCGCAACAAGGCCGCCGTCGCCCTCGCAAACAAGTTGGCGCGGATGGCCTGGAGCATTCTGAGACACAAAACGGTGTTTGATGCGTCGAGAGATGAGGTTGCCATCGGCATTTAGCGTCCCAAGGCAATCCAAAGGAGTTCGCGATAGATCGAAAGCATGGAACGGAAATAATACGCCCCCAGAATCTGACAGCCCGAATGGTCATAGTCGACCTGTCCGCTAATGAGATCACGGCGCGTGCGTAACCCCAACAAGGCCACGACCCGCGTGTCGACCAACAGGCCGGATACATATCTGCGACTTCCGAGAACATGCCAGAAATCATTTGCGAATAGCAGCCGGTACATACATTGGGCTGGCTGCCGGCATCTGAGGACCGGGACCAGATGCCGGCGCTCCGCAACTCTGCTGCCGCATCGCCGTAAGTCGGCTCGGAGCTCTCAATGCGGGTTAACTCAGGCACCAGTTTTGCTGCGAGCTCTCTGCCATCGAGCAATATCCCCCAGGATTTCAATTAGCTGGCTTCCGTCAGGTGACAGGGAGTACCGGGTGCCGCCAGCCGAGCGTTCGACAAGACGATCTTTCTCAAGTTCGCGCAACGCTCGGACACACACCCTTCGGTCCGCCACGGCGAGACGACCTTGCAGAGCTGGTATATCACTCTCAGTTTCCGAAAGCGCCATAAGGATAGATGCTTTCCACTGTCCTCGAATGGCTTGCATACCAACCGCAAGATCACACCATTGATGCAGGTTCGCGCGATTTCGCTCTTGTGTCGTGGTGGGCGTATGAGACCTTCTGTCAAAATTGTCAGGCTTGTTCATGGGGCCTCAGGGCTGAATACCGATCTCTCGTAATATGGAGACGAGAGTATGACTGAGCAACTATTTGTCGGGTTTCACCATTTTGCCCTGCGCACCCCAGATTTGCAGCGTTCGATCACGTTCTACAAAGCGTTAGGTTTCCGGCAAGTGCATGAGTGGGCATTGCCCGATTATGGGATTGAGCGTGCTGTCATGATGCAAGCCGCTGATACTAGAAGCTGGATCGAGATTTTCGATCTAGAGGCAGGTATCCCGATGCAGGGCCTAGGTGCAAAAGCTGCCCAAGCTATCGCGACCGGCGCACTCGCGCATATCTGCCTGACGGTCACTGACTTGACGAACGCATGCGCGCAGATCCTAGACGCGGGCGCGACGCATCTGTATGGCCCTGAAACTCTGAGACTTGGCCAGCCTGAGGTGAGCGTAGAAAACGCGATCTTTGAAGGTCCGGCTGGGGAAGTGATTGAACTACTGCAGCATGTTCGTTTTCCGGGTGATCTGCCGAATGCCTTCTGCCAGCTGTAGGATCACACGGCCCGCGCAAAAAAAGGGCAGAGACCGAGAGATGGTCCATGTCCTGTCATTGGTCTTTCAGCACAATGAGGAAGACATCCTGAGCGCAGTGGAACGGGCGCTGGAAGCGGGTGTGCCAACTAAAACGCATATCCTGAACCTGGCTCACATCGATTGATTGCTCGCAAACCGACAGCCCCCCGAGGTCGATCTGCCTGACGTACTCGCATTGCAAACAACTCCAGAAGCAAACGTAGATCGCCATGACGGACTGAGACAGGCCGGGGGAGGCGCCATGCGTCATGACCCAGCTCTGATGCATCAAAGCAGGCACCAGATCAAATTACACGCTGCAGCTGATTAATGCTCTGATATGGCCGATTATTAAAATTGCGAGCACGGGCGGCAACGCGCGCCAGCCCCTCTCACGTCGCAACGGCTTGCGCTGCCGGAGCCTTCGTGGGCAACGCCCGCCCTGCGCGCGGAAAAACATAATGCGGAAAAGGCTTTGCAAATCGAGCGGCACTTCCCTACCGGCCACGCATCACATTCACGCTTTGGCAACTGTTGCGCAGTTAAAGCTCAGATCCATTGAACGTAGAACGCACAGTTTCGGGCGAAGGATGAATTATGAAACAAGATATTCTTTGGCGGGCAAGAACCGCTTTGGTTGCTGGACTATCAGCCGTGTCGCTGATGGCCCCAACGATCAGCCACGGGTATACTGATGCGGATTACGTGGACGAGACTGTACAGATAGGGCCAAGTTGCAATGCGCGAATGGTTGTGTCTGCGAGCTATTCAATAGTTAAATTTGATTATTCGGGCGAAAATGTAGCGGGCTCATCGTATTTTCTAGGGGACAACCAAACAGATTGGCATCTTGGTATTAACACCACTTCCCTTGCAGCCTGCCTTGACACGCCCGAGGGCAACATTTCCAACCTCGCGCAAAACGGTGCGGAAGGTACGTTTGCGACGGATACCTATATGGGGTTTTCCTTCACACTAGCGACACCGACTTCCTATCTGAGTGCCGGGAACCATGAGTTCTCGTCAAACGGAAGTGCCCCGGATACGGAAGCCCCGGTGTTGACCGCCCCCAGTGCGCAGACCTCCGGCACCGATAGTGAAGCAGCGACCGCCTCCATCGATGTGACCAGCCTCGGCTCTGTCAGTGACAACGTCGATAGCAGCCTCTCAATCACCTACAAGGTCGGCGGCACCACGCTGACCGGCGCCTATGACTTCCCCGTGGGCGAGACCACCGTCACCATGGATGCGCAGGACGCCGCGGGCAATGCCGCCACGCAAGTCAGCTTTACCGTCACCGTCAGTGATGATGAGGCCCCAGCTCTGACCGCCCCCAGTGCGCAGACCTCCGGCACCGATAGTGAAGCAGCAACCGCCTCCATCGATGTGACCGGCCTTGGCTCTGTCAGTGACAACGTCGATAGCAGCCTCTCAATCACCTACAAGGTCGGCGGCACCACTCTGACCGGTGCCTATGACTTCCCTGTGGGCGAGACCACTGTCACCATGGAAGCGCAAGACGCCGCGGGCAATGCTGCCACGCAAGTCAGCTTTACCGTCACCGTCAGCGACGCGGATACGCCGGTGCTGACCGCGCCGAATGCGCAAACCGCCCAAACCGACGAGGGCGCCGACACGGCCTCCATCGATGTGACCGGCCTTGGCTCTGTCAGTGATAACGTCGATAGCAGCCTGACAATCACCTATAAGGTCGGCGACACCACGCTGACCGGCGCCTATGACTTCCCCGTGGGCGAGACCACCGTCACCATGGATGCGCAGGACGCCGCGGGCAATGCCGCCACGCAAGTCAGCTTTACCGTCACCGTCACAGACGCGGATACGCCGGTGCTGACCGCGCCCAATGCGCAAACCGCCCAAACCGACGAGGGTGCTGACACGGCCTCCATCGATGTGACCGGCCTTGGCTCTGTCAGTGACAACGTCGATAGCAGCCTCTCAATCACCTATAAGGTCGGCGGCACCTCTCTGAACGGCGCCTATGACTTCCCCGTGGGTGAGACCACCGTCACCATGGATGCGCAGGACGCCGCGGGCAATGCCGCCACGCAAGTCAGCTTTACCGTCACCGTCACAGACGCGGATACGCCGGTGCTGACCGCGCCCAATGCGCAAACCGCCCAAACCGACGAGGGTGCTGACACGGCCTCCATCGATGTGACCGGCCTTGGCTCTGTCAGTGACAACGTCGATAGCAGTCTGACAATCACCTATAAGGTCGGCGGCACCACCCTGACCGGCGCCTATGACTTCCCTGTGGGCGAGACCACCGTCACCATGGATGCGCAGGACGCCGCGGGCAATGCCGCCACGCAAGTCAGCTTTACCGTCACCGTCACGGACGCCACTCCGCCGCCCGTTCCGACAGTGGCCAATGTCGAGGTCAACGAGGACCGCACCCTTACGGTCACCGGCACCACAGAGCCCGGAGCGACGGTCACGGTGACCTTCCCCGATGGCAGTACGTCTAGGACTGTGGCCTCGGGCGGGTCCTCAAACAGGACCAGCAACCGAGCACGCCTGCAAGCTATGAGCAATGCCGCAACCGTTGGCACCTTCTCCGTCGTGTCGGCCGCGCCCCAAACCAGCGGCGATGTGACCGTTACCGCGACCGACGCCAATGGCAATACCTCTGGTGCAAGTGTGGTGGTCGTCGATGCAACCTCGCCCGATGTCGTGATCAGCGGTGCCCCGGAGAGATTGGCGCATCGAGCGCGCTTTGACGTCACCATCACATTTACCGAAAGCGTGACCGGCTTCGCCGCCAGCGATATCACTGCCGGAAATGCCTCAGTCACCGGCCTGAGCGGTAGCGGCGCGGTCTACACCGCCACCATCGCCTCCGCAGGGACAGGCGACGTCAGCCTCTCGGTTGCCGCCGGGGCGGCGGCGGATGCGGCGGGCAATCTCACCACTGCCTCCAACACGCTGGTTGTTGCAGATACAACCGTGGAGCAGACGCAAAAGACGATCGCAAGCTTCCTGTTTAGCCGGGCCAACCAACTGATCGCCAACCAACCCAACCTGACCCGTTTACTGACTGGCGCGGATGGCACGTTTGATGTGTCCGTTACTCGCGGGATGGGCCATTTCAATTTTGCGTCTAAGGGCAACAGAAACAGCTGGTTCCGTTTGAAGGGCGCCTGGTCCGAGGATGGCACCGCCGAAAGCCGATCGGCATTTGGCGCCCTGGGCGGCCACATACACCTGCAAGAATCTGTCCTCTTGGGTGCCATGCTGCAATTCGACCACCTGTCGCAGGACGATGGCGACGCCAGAATTGAGGGCACGGGCTGGTTGGTCGGTCCCTATGTGGTGGCAAAACTGCCCGATGATCCGCTCTATTTCGAGGGTCGCCTGCTCTATGGTCAGTCTTCAAACACCGTATCACCCTTTGGCACCTATGAAGATGATTTCGATACCTCACGCCTGTTGGCGCAAGTCAGGGTGACCGGTGACTACGCCTATAAAGAAGCGGTGCTAAGCCCCTATCTGAACGCCGCGTACCTCAAGGACGATCAGGACGCCTATACCGACAGCCTCGGCAATCTGATCGGCGCCCAGAGCATCACACTGAGGCAGATTGCCCTCGGCCTTGACGCGAGCCGCTCGCTTCCGGTCGTCAACGGCGTGCTGATGCTACAGGGCGGGATCTCAGGGATTTGGTCCTCTACCGGCGGTACCGCGGTGGCTGAGACGGTTTTGCCGGGCTACGCCGGCTGGCGCGGCAAGGTTGATGCGGGCCTACGCTATGAGAGTGCTCGCCACGGCACCCTCACAGCCACTGCATTTGTCGATGGGGTAGGTGCATCGGACTTTGAAAGCTACGGCTTGAGCGTGGAGTATTCCCTAGCGTTCTAAGTCGCCATTGCCTCAATTCGCAGTACAAGCGCCCTCCGCTTCACAGGCGGAGGGCGTTGCTGTGGTAAGAGCGCAAATCGGCACAGAGAACTGGGGCGGAATCGGATCACCGGCACGAGGATTTTCAATTTTCCTAGGTTTCTATTCATCTTGTACCAAGCCTTCGCAGCCCGACGGGCGCTGTTGCACAAATCAGCTAACAGCCAGAGTTCCCCTTTCCCCGGACACACTTATCCTAGGGCCAAGGTGACAGGGATGCCGAGGGCGGTGAAGCGGTTCATGACCGCCGCACGGATCTGAACTTCGGCGACCTGGCGGTCGAAGTCCCGTGACACTAACCTCTGGCCGAGCAGCTTCACGCAGTTCATTTTCGTCTCCACCCTGCTGCTGCGGTGATATCCGCTCCAGTTTCGCCACAGCGCCCGACCCAAGTGCTTTGACGCTCGCAGGATCTCGTTTCGCGCCCGGGCTCCGGCCGTGTCCGGCTTCCAAGGCCTCGCAGTCCGCCTCGGCGGAATGACCGCCGCCGCGCCGCGGGCTGGGCAAGCAGGTCCGGCAGCATCGGCGCGTCGCCGATGTTGCTGGAGGTGACCTCGACCGCCCGGATCTCCAATGTTTCCTCGTCGATCCCGAGGTGGATCTTGCGCCAAACCCTGCGTCGCGAGCCACCCATTGCCCGGCAACATATGCTTGCATGTGTGAGAGGGATGCTTGCGCGTGTGCCACTCGCCTTCACCTTCCACCTTGATGCCGGTGCTGTCGACGAGCAGGTGAAGCGCGCCCTTGGAGCCCCGATACGGGATGCTGACGTCCAAGGCCTTTTGGCGACGCGACAGGGTGCTGAAGTCAGGCACGGACCAGCCAAGGCCGGACAGTTCCAGCAGGCTCGCAACGAACCCTGTCGCCGGGCGGAGTGGCAGCCCGAGGAGGACCTTGAGGGTCAGGCAGGCCTGGATCGCGGCGTCGCTATAGGACTGCTGGCGTCCGCGCCGCCCGGACGGCAGCGCCTGCCACTGCATAGAGGGGTCGAACCAGACGGTCAGCGTACCGCGCTGCCTCAGCGCCTGATTGTAGCTCTTCCAGTTGGTCGTCTTGTATGTCGTCTTCGGAGGTCTGCTAATGCTGCACAGCTAGCATGCTGCATTCACGAGATGAATCCCCAGGGTTTTGCGCAACAACGCCGCTATCATCGCAAGACTGGCCACAAAGTAGATCTGGAAAAGGCTCCGCTTGGTTCTGCTGAGTTTTTTGCGGAATGCGCCCGCATTACGGCCCTATCCGAAGCGATGAAGGCTCAAGCTCCGAAGCCGGGAACGCTTGGCGGGTTGGTCAGCGCCTACTTTCGCACCGAGCATTTCGGCAACCTCGCTGACGCCACGAAACGGGATTATCGCAAATGTGCTGATTTTCTGCACCCGATCCGCGACACGCCGGTTTCCGCAATCACAACACCCCTTGTTGCTGGCATCCACGACAAAGCAGCGGGCAAAATTGGATGGCGTCGCGCCAACATGGTCCGCACGTTTATGAGCCCAGTTTTCCGCTATGCGGTTCCGAAAGGGTTGATTGAACGGGACTTTGCTTCGGGCGTCATTCCGAAGCCGCGTCCGAAAGATCGCCCCTATGCAAACCGCCCTTGGTCAGTCGCCGAGCGGGCTGTTGTGCTTGACCGTGCGGCGCCTCATGTCCGTGTGGCGGTTGCACTTATCATGAACACCGGCCTTGACCCCTCAGACGCTCTCAAGCTGACCCGAAACCAAATCGAAGGCAATACGATTTGGGGCGTTCGCGGAAAGACTGAACATGAAGTCGCAATTCCAATCGGCCCGACCTTGCAGGCGGCTCTGGACGCAGCGCCCGCCCATGATGCTGTAACGATTCTGGCAACGTCCACCGGCACGCCGTGGACCTACAATGGCTTTTCGACCGTTTGGCACCGCTTCAAGAAAAAGCTGGAAGCCAAAGGCGTTGTGGAACCCGGCCTGACCCTCAAGGGGCTGCGGCACACAGTGGCGACCACGTTGCGCGAAGCAGGGCTGGAAGAACGCCAGATTGCCGATCTGCTGGGACAGAAAACCCCGTCGATGGCTCGCCACTATTCCCGCTCAGCAAACCTCGCAGATCGCAACCGGATCACGATGGAAACGCTGGAACAAGAAAACGAACGGCGATCACAAGTTGTCAAACCATTCGCCAAAACCGTCAAACCATGAAGGGCTTGAAGATGATTGACCTGCAAAATCAGGGTTTTGAATGGTGCCGGGGGCGGCTCCGCAAAGAAGCGGTAACAGCTTGATATGTTTTGGTAATCTAAATGTGATTTTCTCACGTACCCCAGAAGCTACCCCACATCGGAGTTTTGCCCTCGGTTCGATGCCTTTTGGTGGCACTTTCGGCGTCCGCGCGCCCGATTTGTTCGTTGGAGCTAATCTACCATCACGCATAATGCGTTGCAATCTGTCGCGTCGCTCGAAGCGCCTCGGCTTTAAGTTTTCGAAGCCAAGAATTACCGATAGATAGCTTCTTAGGTTTGTTTGCCTTCGACTGCACCAGCAGCCTTTGGCGCGATAGAAATCTATGACACTTTTCGCGGTTTAGGCGTGCTGCATCTTGCGCTGTAGCAAGCGTTAATGAACCTGATAAGGGGTGAGCAGAGAGCTAGGTTCACGGCCGACTCGGAGCTATTCGATTTGATCTCGTCAAAGCTCGTGACGCATGAGCAGGCGCGCGCTGCGTTGCAAACGGTGTAAGCGTAACTTACAAATTACGCCATGGCGTAAAATGCCGTTATTTGCGTTGTAGCGTAACTTGTTTTCATTTACGCTACGCCGTAAAGGGAGCCGCATCATGGATTTTACAGCACGAACGGCCGAACAGATAGGAGAGGCGCTCCGTCGGACGCGCAAAGCGCGCGGCTGGACCCAAAGCGATATCAGCGCGCGCACGAATTTGCGCGTCGCGACGATCTCGTCGCTCGAGAATGGCGACGCGGGAACCAAGCTCGCCACGGTGCTCGCTGTCATGGCGGCACTTGGGCTTGAGTTCCGATTGGTGGAGCGCGGTGGCTCGCTTGAGATCGAGGATATCTTCTGATGGCCAAACGCGGGCGTAGCGGCACGATGCAGGTGCTTCTGAATCGAAGGCTTGTGGGCGCTTTGCGCCTCGCGGGATCAGGCGCAATCAGCTTCACCTATGATCAGGACTGGCTGGCGTGGGAATATGCCATGCCCATCTCGCTGTCTCTGCCTTTGCGCGAAGACGCGCACCAAGGCGGCCCTGTCATTGCCTACCTGGAAAACCTGCTGCCGGACAATCAGGCGATCCGTGAACGCGTTGCCGCTCGGGTGCGTGCTGGCGGTACGGACGCATGGCACATGCTGGAGAAGATCGGGCGCGATTGCGTGGGGGCGCTGCAGTTCGTCTCGGGTGAGGTCCCCGAGGTTGGCTCCCTCGAGGGCGAGCCCGTGTCTGAGGCGCATATTGCCGATATGCTGCGCAACCTTGCGAGTGCTCCGCTTGGCTTGGATGAGGAAGACGACTTCCGCATTTCCATCGCAGGGGCGCAGGAGAAAACAGCGCTGCTGCGCCACAAAGGCGCGTGGATCCGTCCATCGGGTCTCACCCCCACGACACATATCCTCAAGACGCAGCTTGGCGTCCTGCCTGCAGGAGTCGACTTGTCCGACAGCGTCGAGAACGAATTTTTCTGCATGAGCTTTTGCCGCGCCATGGGCATGGATGTGGCTGAGGTCGAGATAGCAGATTTTGAAGACGTGCGGACCCTTATCGTGACGCGGTTTGATCGGCGCTGGACCAAAGATGGCCGCTTGATCCGCCTCCCGCAGGAAGACTTTTGCCAAGCGCTCACAGTCCCACCCAGCCAAAAATATCAAATGGATGGCGGGCCGGGGATAACCGAAGGCATCAGGTTGCTGGCGGGCAGTGATGACCCCGAGGCAGATCAACGCGCCTTCTTCCGCGCGCAGGTCCTGTTTTGGCTGTTGGGAGCGACCGACGGCCACGCCAAAAACTTCAGCATTGCATTGCGCCCTGGTGGTTTCCGTATGACCCCGCTTTATGACGTGCTGAGCGCACAAAAAGCTGTGGATGACGGTCAAATACGTCAGAACCGGATGCGCCTTGCGATGGCGGCCGACGGTCACTACCGGATCAACGAGGTTGTGCCGCGCCACTTCCTGCGGGCTGCAAAGGCGGCAGGATTTGGTGTGGCGCTAGCAGAAGAAGTATTGTCAGACATCGTGGCAGAGTCTGAACCTTCATTGAACAAGACACTAGCTGACCTGCCGGATGGGTTTCCACAGCCATTGGCGGAAGCTATTGTTGCTGGCGTCCGACGTCGGGCAGCTGCCTTTCATGCCGCATGATCCGCGTCATATTTCTCTTTTGTGGTCGCTACATCATATTTGAAGCCGTTTCAGTTTGCGTAGAAGCGCACCGGGCTTAAGTTCTTGAATGCAAGAAATGGCCTTAAACTCAGCCCAGCGCGAGCGGCGCCGGGAGAGGCGCGAATACATGAGACGGGCGATACGGATACTTCCCAAGCCCAATCCAGATCAGTCTATAGGTGTCCACAAATGACGCCAAAAAGCGGCAGCGGGCATTGTGAACTGGCAAAAACCTCTGCTACCTTTTTCACCAAGCATTTATTTGAAAGAACCTATTCGCATGGCGCAAAACTCCCGTTCCGCTGATCTCGACTTCGCCGCCGACCTTTTCAAAGCAGCCGACAAAATGCGTGGGGGCCTTGAACCGTCCGAATACAAACACGTCGCGCTGGGTCTGATCTTCCTCAAATATATCTCGGAAGCATTCCAGGCGATGCACGATCAGCTCGCCCAAGATGAGTTTGCCGATCCCGAGGACCCCGAAGAATACCTCGCCGAGAACGTCTTTTGGGTACCCGAGACCGCCCGCTGGTCCCACATCCAGAAAAACGCTCGCTCTGAAAACATCGGCAAGATCATCGACGACGCGATGGAGGCCATTGAGGCCGAGCCCACCAACGAAACCCTCAAAGGTGTTCTGCCAAAGAACTACGCCCGCCCCACGCTCGACAAAACCATGCTGGGCGAGCTGGTGGACCTCTTTTCCAACGTCCAAATGCACGACAGCGCCGACCGGGCACGTGACCTCTTGGGCCGGGTCTATGAGTACTTCATTTCCGGCTTTGCGAGCGCCGAGGGCAAGCGCGGCGGTGAGTTCTTTACGCCACGCTCGGTCGTTCGCACCCTCGTTGAAATGTTGGAGCCCTACCAAGGCCGCGTTTATGATCCTTGTTGCGGGTCGGGCGGTATGTTCATCCAGTCCGAGAAGTTCATCGCAGACCACGGCGGCAACCCGCTGAACCTCTCGGTCTATGGGCAAGAGATCAACCACACCACATGGCGACTGGCCAAGATGAACCTCGCCGTGCATGGCATCGACGCCGACATCGCCTGGGACAGTGCGGGCAGCTTTCACAAGGACGCGCATCCGGGGCTGAAGGCCGACTACATCCTCGCCAACCCGCCGTTCAACATCTCGGACTGGGGCGGTGAGCGGCTGTTGGAGGATGACCGTTGGCAATACGGCATCCCGCCCAAGGGCAACGCCAACTTCGGCTGGATACAGCACATCATCCATCACCTCGCGCCGCGCGGCCATGCGGGGGTGGTGCTGGCCAATGGCTCCATGTCCTCGCAAACCAGCGGCGAGGGCGAGATCAGAAAGCGCCTGATCGAGGAAGACCGTGTCGATTGTATGGTCGCCTTGCCGGGGCAGCTTTTCTATTCCACGCAAATTCCCGTCTGCCTGTGGATTTTGAGCCGCGACAAGAGCGCAAACGGGCTACGAGATCGGCGCGGAGAGGTGCTGTTCATCGACGCCCGCAACATGGGCCATATGGTGGACCGGGTGCGGCGTGAATTCTCGGACGAGGACATCGAGAGTATCGCAGGCACCTACCGGCGCTGGCGGGCGCGGCCTGAGACGCTGGAAGGGAAAGGCTGGGAGGCCTACGCGGACGAGCCGGGCTTCTGCAAATCCGAAGGACTGGAGACCATCCGCAAGTTCGACCACGTGCTGACGCCGGGGCGGTATGTCGGAGCGGCTGAGGATGAAGGTGAGAGTCGGTCATTTGAAGAACACTTCGCATCGCTAACTTCTGATCTGAAGGTGCACTTCAAACGCAAAGCCGACTTAGACGCCCAAATTGCTACAACGTTCGGGTTTTTAACCGATGACTGACGACAGCACCACGCTAGGCGAGTTCTGCGACCAATCCCGCAAGATCACCTATGGGATCGTCCAGCCCGGCAAAGCAACCTTAGACGGTGTTCCAATCATCAGGGTGAACAATTTCAGCGGACATTCACTTAACCTATCGGAAAAGCTCCAAGTTGCCCCTGAAGTAGAAGCCTCATATCAGCGTTCCCGGCCGAAGCCGGGAGACTTGCTCATCTCACTTGTTGGTTCAATCGGCCAAGTTGCCATTGCGCCACCAGAGATCGAAGGGTGGAACTTGGCGCGAGCAGTCGGACTTGTCCCATTCGATGACATCGCGAAGGCGCATTGGGCTGCTTACGCGATCCAGCTCAAGGAGAACCAGCGTTTCATCCGTCAAAGAGCTAACACTACTGTTCAAGCGACGTTCAACCTCAAAGACTTGGCCGAAATCCCAATTCCAAAGCCCGGCGATGACGTTGAAAATGCCGCTCTTAAAGTGTTGCGCATACTCGACGACAAAATCGAGCTTAACCGTCGGATGAGTGAGACGCTGGAAGAGATGGCGCGGGCGTTGTTTCGGGATTGGTTCGTCACCTTCGGCCCCACCCGCCGCCAGATGGAAGGCGCAACCGACGCGTGCGCCATCATGGGCCACGCCTTCCCCCCCGAAAAAGCCGCCACCCTCGTTCCCCTCTTCCCCGCCAAACTCGGAGACGACGGCCTGCCTGAGGGGTGGGAAATGCGCGACCTACGCTCAGCGCTTACTTTGAACTACGGAAAATCGCTCACCAAAAAGGCCCGCAATCCGGGGCCATTCAACGTCTTTGGGTCAGGCGGCATCTCGGGAACCCATGACGCCGCACTAGCTAAAGGCCCTTCGATAATCGTTGGTCGGAAGGGCACCGTCGGAAGCCTCTACTGGACGCGCGCGGACTTCTATGCAATCGACACGGTTTTCTATGTGACCTCGGATTACCCGATGGTATATTGCCACAGGCTCATCGAAACGCTGGGCCTTGAAACCATGAATACGGACGCGGCAGTGCCGGGCTTGAACCGCGACAACGCCTACCGTCAAGAGTTCGCGTTTGGCGGTGATGACTTGATCCACGCCTACGCCGAATTTGTCGGAACTCTGACGGAAAAGTCGGACGCAAACCAACAAGAAAACCAAACCCTCGCCGAAATGCGCGACCTCCTCCTGCCCAAATTCATGTCAGGCGAAATCCGCCTGAAAGGCGCGAGGATGATCGTTTGAAAACGCTCAAGAGTTTAGCGCAGCGGTTGAAGGTCGAGTGGCAATTGACCTATGCCTTTGGCGTAGAGTATTCAAAGCTTTGTCTAAATTCCCTGGCTCGCAAACGAGGAAAGCCGGAGCCGTACTCTGTTTCGAAGCTTTGGAGGAAACGCGGACACAAACCCGTGTTGGTCAAACAAGCTGGACGCCTGCACATCGAGTTCAATGCGCTTCCCAAGACGGTCCAAGCGGCTTCGATAGCCCTTTTGGCGTTGTTTCTGTTCCTTTTGATCTTCGGGGCGGGTTTTGATTGGGATGGCGTAACGACAGAACTGTGGGGCTTGCTGGCCGAAATCTTGGTGCTCGGTGTCGTAATTTTTTACATCAACGAGAAAAGCCAAGCGGCCCAGATCGTCGCAAGGCAACATGAGTCGATCTCGGACTTCAAGTATTGGAAGAGTGACGAGGCTAAGTTTCGGATTTTGGGCGCAATAAGGCGACTTCAGCATGCAGGGGTTTGGGTAGTCAATTTGGCAGGTGTGACGATGTCCGCAGTCAAATTGAAAGAACACGACATAAACAAGCTGGATGGATCACAACTTTCTGGAGGGCATTGGTCCGCGTCGATTGGAGTTCGGACGATATCGGATTTCGAAAAGGTTGATTTTTCGGATTGCTCCATGCGCGATGTGGTATTTTCCCAAGGCGATGGTATGGGCTTTCTTGGCACGCGGAGACACCAGAGGCCCCAAGCATTTTATACGGACTGCAATTTTTCGGAGTGCGACCTGCTGGGGGCATCGTTTGAGCAAGCAAAGCTAGCATATACCGAAGAACATCCAGCCGAGACCAGCGAGGTCGTCGACGAAGATGAATATGGAGAGCCCGTTTACGTCCAGTCTCACTATGGGGCCTTCTACAATGTTGAATTAAAAGATGTTTCATTCAAAGATGCTTGGCTGGAAAACGTAGATTTCCGTGACGCCCTTGATGTGGAAAAGGCAGATTTTTCGGGTGCAAGGGGAGTAGATAGCTGTTTATTCTCTGGTGATGCGATCAGACGAGCGGTTCTGAACAGTTCGCAGGTGGCATCATGAGCTTTACGGAAGACCTCGTCGAACAAGTCGCCCTTAGCATCTTGCAAGACCTCGGCTGGCGCTATGAAGACTCGATCTCGATAGCGCCGGATGGACCGAATAAGCGGCGGGTGTCCAATGGGGATGTGGTTCTGGGTGGGCTACTGGAGGACGCCGCGCGGCGGCTCAATCCCGATATCCCGGATGAGGCCCTGCAAAATGCCCTACGGCAAGTGCAGATCTCGGAGACCCCCTCTCTGATCGAGGAAAACCGCCGCATTCACAGGCTCTTGGTCGATGGCATCGACGTTGAATACCGCCGCCCCGATGGTTCTATCAAAGGCGACAAGGTGCGGCTGATCGACTTGGCCAACTCTGCGAACAACGACTTCATGGTGACGAACCAGTTTACCGTGGTTGAGGGCGGCTATAACCGGCGACCTGATGTGGTGGCCTTTGTAAATGGTTTGCCGCTGGTGGTCATCGAGCTGAAGAACGCCGCCAGTGAAAATGCGTCGATTACGGACGCGTATCATCAGCTCCAGACCTACAAGTCACAGATCCCCTCGCTCTTTCGCGCCAACGCTGCGCTGATTACCTCAGACGGGCTTCTCGCGCGCATTGGATCGCTGAGTGCTGGCGAAGACCGTTTTATGCCATGGCGCACGGTGACCGGCGCGCAGGACGATTTCACGCCGGAAGGCCCGAAAGAAATGGACACGCTGCTGCGGGGGGGGCTGCAGCCTGAACGGCTCTTGCAGTTGGTGCGCGACTTCACAGTGTTCGGTGACAAAGGCGACGGCGTTTTTAAGATCATTGGCGGTTATCACCAGTTTCACGGCGCGCGCAAAGCACTGGCAAGCGCCATTGACGCGGTTAGCATGGATGGTGACCGAAAGGTCGGTGTGATTTGGCACACCCAAGGCTCCGGCAAGAGTTTCTTGATGGCGTTCTTTGCTGGGCTTCTGGTGCGCGCCCCCGAGCTGCAGAATCCAACTATTCTGGTCGTCACTGACCGCAACGATTTGGACGATCAGCTCTATGGCACGTTCTCACTGTGTCGCGATTTGATCCGTCAAACTCCTGAGCAGATTGAGGACCGTGAAGACCTACGGCAGAAGTTGGACCGACAATCTGGCGGCGTGATCTTTTCAACGTTGCAGAAGTTCTCGCCCATGGCAGGGGAGGAAGACTTCCCGAAACTATCAGAGCGGCGAAACATCATCGTTATCGCGGATGAAGCGCACCGCAGTCAGTATGGATTTGACGCCAAGCTGAACACGGCGACGGGTGCGCGACGGTATGGATACGCGCATTATCTCCGCCAAGCCTTGCCCAACGCCTCCTTCGCGGGTTTCACAGGAACACCCATTGAAGCCACTGATGTTAATACGCCCGCTGTCTTCGGTGAGTATGTCGATATTTACGACATCAGTCGTGCGGTGGAGGATAAAGCGACAGTTCCAATCTTTTACGAAAGCCGCCTCGCACGTGTAGAATTGGAGCAAGACAAACTGCCCGAAATCGACGCCGCCGTTGATGCACTCTTTGATGATGAAACGCTTTTGGAGCAGGAAAAGGCCAAGTCAAACTGGAGTAGTGTCGAGCGCCTTGTGGGGGCCCCTCCGAGGCTTGAGAAGGTTGCACAGGACATTGTGAAACACTTCGAAGATCGCGTTGAGGGGATGGCCGGAAAAGGCATGATCGTTTGTATGAGCCGCGCTATCTGTGTGGATCTGTACGACAGGATTACAGCTCTTCGTCCAGGTTGGCATTCAGACGACGACAAGGAAGGTGCGGTCAAAATCGTGATGACCGGGTCGGCTTCTGATCCGTTGGATTGGCAACCGCACATTGGAAGCAAGGCTCGGCGTGATCTGCTGGCAAAACGGGCGCGTGATCCTGACGACCCGCTCAGGCTGGTTATCGTGCGCGATATGTGGCTGACGGGCTTTGATGCTCCGAGCATGCACACGATGTACATCGACAAGCCGATGCGCGGCCACGGTCTGATGCAGGCGATTGCTCGTGTGAACCGTGTATTCAAAGACAAACCAGGCGGCCTGGTGGTTGATTATATCGGCATCGGCCAAAACCTGAAGAAAGCGCTGCAAAACTACACTGCAACGGACCGTGACCAGACCGGTATTGACGAGGAAGAGGCAGTTGCGACGCTTCAGGAGCTTGTCGAGCGGTGCCAAGATTTCTTCTGTGGCTTTAACTATCAGGCCGGGATTGAAGGTGAACCTCAAGAGCGCCTGCAGGCACTTGCAGGGGCTATCGAGTGGGCTTTGGAAAAGCAAAAGGCGTGCTCAGACAAGGCAACCGATGATAAGGAAAAGAAGGTCGAGCTCAACTACTACGCTGATCTGGTGGCCAATCTTTCCAAGGCCTTTGCCCTAGCGTCTGCCAGCGACTACGCACAACGGGTGAAAGAAGAAGTGGGTTTCTTTCAAGCCGTGCGTGCCGCACTTTCCAAATCATCCCCAAAGACCGCAATGAGCAAGCGAGAGAAAGAGTTTGCCATCGGTCAACTCATATCAGATGCTATCGCCGATGCCAGCATCATCGATGTTCTGGCTGCGGCGGGTATCAAGACACCAGAAATTTCGGTGTTGTCTGAAGAGTTCTTAGCCGAGATACAGAATATGGAGCACAAAAACCTCGCACTAGAGGCGCTCAAGAAACTGTTGTCGGGTGAGATCAAAGCACGACAGCAGCGCAATGTTGTCGAGGCCAAGGCGTTCTCGGAGCGCTTGCAGGCTGCCGTTGCCCGGTATCATGCCAACGCGATTACAAGTCTTGAGATGATCCAAGAACTGATCGACATGGCCAAGGACATGAAGGCCTCAGCAGACCGTGGCGATGATCTTGGGCTGAATGAAGAGGAATTGGCATTCTACGACGCATTGGCTCAAAATCAGAGCGCGCTAGAGGTGCTTGGCAATGACGAGTTGCGACAGATTGCGCATGTGCTTGTCGAACAACTCCAGAAAAACGTGACCGTCGATTGGCAACGCAAAGAGAGCGCACGGGCGAAGTTGCGAGTTCTGGTTCGGCGCATATTGAAGAAATATGGCTACCCGCCCGATTTGGCCCCAGCAGCAATCAGTTTGGTGCTGAGCCAAGCTGAAACGCTCTTAAGTTGGCAGGCTCCGCAGTAACCGGCGGGGCTCCACGTTTAAGTTAGCCTTCGCCGTTGTTTCGATGAGCGTTGCGCGGGCACGCAGTGCGTTTACGATGCGGATAGAACCCAAGCAAAACAATTTCCGGCTGCGCTTGGTGCGAGCCTTGCCCTTGATGCGTTGAATTGGTCGGTTCTGGATTTTTTGATCAGTGTGGCCAAGACGATCAACGGCTTGTTCAAGGCGCAGGTCATTTACCGCCGCGGCCCTTGGCGCAACTTCGAGACAGTGGAAAACGAAACACTCGAATGGGTGGACTGGTTTAACAACCACCCTCTGCTTGAGCCTATCGGGAACATTCCACCGGCAGAAGCGGGGCCAATTTCAATGCGGCTATGGAAACTGAGGAACGCGCCGCGTAACTAACTGCAATCAGCCTCCGGCAAACCCGGTGCGGTTCAATCGTTCAGCCAGAGTCGGCTCTTCTTAGAAGTCGGCAAGTGCCGGGTCGACCGCACGAAACCAAGCGGTGGGGCACTACCGCGGTGCGAGGGTCACGATAGCTGCGGTGGCCACTTTAGCGACAACTATATGGATATCACCGCCGGAGCCGTATCGAGACCAAGATGCACTGCATGAAGCTGATGGGCTAATCGCTGATGGCACGGGACTTCGATCAGCAGGCCACGGAGATACAAATCTGGATGGCTGTCCTCAACCGCTACATCGCTCTTGGCATACCGCTTCTTTGCTTCGAAGTTTGTCGAAGAACAACAAATACGTTCCTCAGATGGTCGATAAAGCGTTCAGAAAAGAAAACTACAGAACGCATGAAAGGAACTCAGATGTTCAAGAAAATCAGCTACGCCATTGTCTTCGCCTGTACTGCGGCCATCGCCCAAGCAGAAACCTTTGAGGTGAAGATGCTCAACAAAGGTGAGGCCGGCGCGATGGTTTTTGAACCCGCCTACGTCAAAGCTATGCCCGGTGACGTCATTCATTTCATTGCCACTGACAAGGGACACAATGTGGAAAGCATCAAGGGGATGCTGCCTGAAGGGAGCGAGAGCTTTAAGAGCAAGTTCAATGTCGACTATGAGCTGACGGTGGATGCCGAGGGGCTCTATGGTATCAAATGCACCCCGCACTACGGCATGGGTATGGTTGCGCTTATTCAGGTCGGGGACGCCGTGAACTTGGAGGCGGCTCAGGGCGTCAAGCAAAGAGGCAAATCCAAAGGCCGCTTTGAAGATTTGTTTGCGCGAGTTCAGTGAACGAAAATTCCGGATAACCAAAAACAAGGGCGGCACTTTCCCGGTGTCGCCTTTTTTGCCCCGTTGCAGGAAACAAGACATGTCCCACCCTCAATCTTATTCCGGCCCCGCCTTCCTGTCCTATGGGTTTCGCCCCTTTTTCATGGCTGCGTGCCTGTTCGCCGTTGTGATCATACCGCTATGGATGCTGATCTGGACGGGGGGGCTGACGCTGCAAAGTGTTCTGATGCCCGTTGATTGGCACAGTCATGAGATGATCTTTGGCTATGGCAGTGCCGTGATTGCAGGTTTTCTGTTTACCGCGGTGCCCAACTGGACAGGTGGCATGCCGACCCGTGGCCGGCCATTGTGTGCGATGCTGATGCTATGGTTGGCGGGGCGCATTGCTGTCTTTGGTGCGGTGCCCCTGCCGTGGGGCATAGTCGTCAGTATCGATAGCGCGTTCCTGCTCGTGTTGGCGGTACTCGTGGCGCGTGAAATCATCTCTGGAAAGAACTGGCGCAACCTAATGGTTCTGGTGCCGGTTTCGCTTCTTGGATTGAGTAATCTGTTCTTCTTTGTCGAGAGTGCGCTGGTGGGGCAAGCGGTCGTCAGCCGGCGACTGGGCTTGGGGCTGGTGATCTTCCTCGTGTTGCTGATCGGCGGGCGCATCATTCCAAGCTTTACCCGCAACTGGTTGAACCAGAAGGGGGATCGCCATCTTCCTACGCCCTTCGGAAAGTTTGACCAGCTGAGCCTCCTGGCCACTCTTCCGGCGCTGGTGGTTTGGGTCATCTGGCCACAGACCCTGAGTGCTGCGGTGCTCATGTGTCTGGCGGCCCTGCTGCAAACTGTACGTCTGGCGCGTTGGCGTGGATTGTCGACGCTGCGCAATCCGGTACTGGCGATGTTGCATATCGCGTTCCTGTTTGCGCCGGTCGGGATGCTGGCAAATGCAGCGGCGGCGATTGGATCTCTTGACGCCAGCGCTGGCCTGCACATCTGGGGCATCGGCGCGATTGGTGGCATGACAGTTGCCGTGATGATGCGGGCGACAATGGGGCATACCGGACGTGCGCTGGTGTCGGGACCGGTACTGAACCTCGCCTTCATAGGATTGATACCAGCACTGTTGGGGCGGTTATTCCCTCATGTCGAGTTCCCGGGTGGAGTCACGGGGCTTGATCTGGCGGCGTTGTTCTGGACGCTTTCCTTTGCGCTGCTCTGCTGGAAGCTTGTGCCGTGGCTCGCGATGCAACGCCAGGATCGCAAACGGCCGACACCGCTGCGCAGTCGTTGATCTGAAGCTTGGGCCGGTAGAATGCAGATGCAGGCGGGATTATCCGCCTGTATCGTTTCATGTGCCTGATGTCTGCGTGGGGTGGGACACATGTGCTGCGCAGGGATTATCCGGGAAATGGCCATGCGCCGATAGCAGATGCATGCAGGTGCAAGACGACGCACCAGAGCAACACGCCAACCGCGCCGCGCAACATAACGGCGCGGGTATTTTCCTGCCACCATGCGTGATCAAACACTGGCCGAAGCGACAGGATCGGCGCACCGGCAAAAGCGCCAGGGCCAATGGTTCTGAGTGCCCGTCGGTCAAATGCTGGCATCGCCAGCAGCGAAAACAGTGCAAAAAGACCAAAAAGGATGACATGCGGCAGATCGCCATTGGGCAGCAAATGTGCCAGAGCCCAAAGTGTGAGCGCCAGCAGCACAGGGTGGCGGGTGATTGCGGCAAAGCCGGGGTGGGCGGGATCATACTCTCGCCTGCGACTGGCACCAAGGCTACCGGGCAGTCCGGCCCCGATCCCGCAGGCGGCCAGCACGAACGCAATTGGTGTTGCCACGAATGGAATCCAGCGCGTCCATGGTGCCTGGGGCCAAAGCTCGATATAGGGCGCGCGGCCTGCGGCTGAAATCACCCAGCCCAACAGGATCAGCGACGCCAGCCCGTAGAGGGCAAAATAGGCGCGCCTTCCTAGGAGCCTTATCAGGGTCCCCCTCAGGCCCCCAACACGCGGCAGAAGGTGGCTGAGCAAGAAGGCCCCCAGCGCCAGTGCGAATTCCTGCCAGCCGGTCATGTTTTCTCGGCCTGGGTGATTAGTCCATGGATATGGCGGGCAAACATCCATGCTGCGGGTAGGCCGAGCACTCCTCCGATCACCACGCTCATATGCGGGGTGAGCACGTCCCATCCGAGCCAACTGCCGATCAGCGAGGCAAAAAAGACGTTGATGGCAGCGGCCCCTGCCGCCAAGGGGTAGAGGCAGGCCACTAGTTTGCAGGACACGCGCGGGATCATCTCCGGCTCACCAGCACATGTACGGAGACCAATGCTGCGAGCAACAGCAGGGATGCGATGAAGAACCAGAACTCCGCGACGTCGGTTTGCGGTTGTGGAATGGGGCGCTCGAAGGGGGCGGCATGCGCGGAAAGCGGGATCAGAAGGGAAGCTAGCGTGCAATAAAGACGTTTCATTTCAGTGCTCCATCGTAAGGGATTGATAGATCTCGGGCAGGGCGCGGGGCAATCTGTCCGGGTCCGGCAGCAAAGTGAAACCGGCGCGGCCAAAGATGCGCGCAAACCAGTCCTGCCCGTCGGCGTCGATCACCACCGCATGCACTGCATGCCCGAGCGCGCGGGCCTCGCGCACTGCCATGCGGCTGTCTTCGATGCCATGCACGCCTTCGTAGTGATCAAGATCGTTGGGCTTGCCATCGGTCAATACTAGGAGCAGGCGGCGGGCGCTGCCCTCTTGGGCCAGTTGGGCGGAAGCATGTCGGATTGCAGCGCCAAGCCGCGTGTAGTGGCCGGGCGTGAAGCTGCCGATACGGGCGGTGATATCCGCATCCATCTGTTCGTCAAAGCGTTTGGCACGGGTCAGAAAGACCCGGTCTCGGCGCAGTGAGGAAAACCCCCAAATGCCAAGGCGGTCGCCGGCGGTTGCAATCCCAGCAGCCAGCGCGGCCAGCGCCTCGCGGGCGGTCTCTATAACAGGGCGTGCGCCCACGGTGGCTTCGGTTGAGCGGGAACAATCAATGAGGACAGCGACGCTGAGATCCCGTGCCATCGGGCGGTTAGCCTGCCAGACACGGTCGCTGCCTTGTTGCCCCATCCGCAGATCGACCTGCGATTGTACCGCTGCATCCAGATCCAGCTCATCACCGTCCAGCTGCCGCGTCAGCATCACGCGTTTCGGCATGAGCGGCGCAAACTGGCGCTGCACCCGCGCCACCAGACGCGGATCGGGGCAGAAATCCGTGGCCGGGTCGGCGTCGACCTCCAGTACGCGAGCATGGTCCGGCATATGGCGACCAAGGCGATGGTTCCACTCAGGGTAGGTGTAACGATCCGCCAGGCGTTCGTGTTCCGCATCTTGCGGCGACAGGTCGAGAGAGATCCGCAAGCGCGAGGCTGCGCGCTTCATCTGCTGGGACAGGGTGATGTTGTCCTGATCCTCCGCCGCTTTTTGTGCGTTCTCGGTGTCGTCGTCATCCACCATCCGGTTGATGTTCAGACTTTCGGCCCAGGACAGGATGGACTCAAACCGATGAACGATGAAGCTGTCTTTGCGGTCGGCCTGTTCGCGTTCTTCGCGAAGACCGGTCTTGCGGGTGGCCATAGCCACACTGGGCGTGTCCGCCTTCTCGGTATCGGGGACAGGCGGTCGGCCCTTGCGTGCTGCTGGAAGGCGTAGCCAGATCGGAAGCGGCTGAAAACTGCGGTATCCTCGTGGTGCAGTGCAATCGCATCGGTCCGCAACAACACAGGGCGATCCAAGCTGGTCAAGGATCATCCGCTCGATGCGGGCCTCAAAGCGCGGCAGGCCGGTGCGTTGCCGCGTTGCTGCGATATGGCTGCAGAGCGCAGCATACGCGTTGCGCAAGCCCGGACAGGTGGAAAAGGCGTGATCTGCCGCCTTTGCGTTTGCGGCAATTTCTCCCTGATCCGCCTGATAGGGATCAGCAGGCGCAGTCGGTAGGTCAATATGTGAGGCCATGGCAGCGAGCCACAGATAGGCCTGTCGGTTGAGGGTCTGGGTCGGGAAAGCGTCCATCACTGGTGGCAGGCGCAGCCGCTCACCATCAAAGCTGGCGACATAGCCGATCTCACGCGGGGTGCCGATGCGGCGCAGGCGATCTGTGCGGTGTTCCAAGGCGGCTGCCGGCGCTTCGAGGATCTCAACGCCGCTGTTGCCACCCAAAGCGCGAAACAGGATGGCGACGCTGCCACGGACATCGCCATAGTGCACCGCCGCCTCCGCATCGGGGCGCTCAGCCCCGATGCGTGTGGCCATGTTGTGCCACAGGTTGCCCACGGTCTCTTCGGGTTCAAGAAGGTCAAGCGCGTGCATCATGATGTCACCCGTAGACAGATGCAGTGAGGTCGCGCAGCGCCTGACAGACGTCTGCCTCGTCACTGAGGGGGGCGATGATCGCCACCTCCAGCGCAAGATCCACGCTCATGCCATTTGCAATCAGCGTGGCGGCGTAGATCAGCAGCCGGGTCGAGACCCCTTCTTCGAGATCCATACCCGAGAGGTTTCGGATATGCCCCGCCAGTCGTACCAGAGCCGCTGCGCGATCATGATCCAGGCCGCTTTCCTCGGTCACCACTGCGGTTTCAATGTCGGCCTCCGGGAAATCAAAGCCAACGGACAGAAAACGTTGCCGCGTCGAAGGTTTGAGCTTTTTCAGGATGTTCTGGTAGCCGGGGTTGAAGCTGGCGACCAGCATGAAGGATTTGGGGGCCACCAGTTCCTCGCCCGTGCGGTCGATCACCAACCGGCGGCGGTCATCGGTCAGCGGATGTAGTACCACGGCCACGTCCTTGCGGGCCTCGACCACCTCATCGAGATAACAAATCCCCCCTTCGCGCACCGCGCGGGTCAGCGGCCCGTCGACCCAGACTGTTTCGCCACCTTTGAGCAGATACCGTCCGATCAGATCGGCTGCTGAGAGGTCATCGTGACAGGCAACGGTGTAGAGGGGCAGCCCGAGCCGGGCTGCCATATGTTCCACAAAGCGGGTCTTGCCGCAGCCGGTCGGGCCTTTCAGCAACATGGGCAATTGGTTCGCCTGTGCCATTTCAAAGACCGAAACCTCGTCATGTGCCGCCTGATAGAACGGGACTTTCGGGGTGTTGATTGCGTTCATGATCACTCTCCCGGAGTTGTGACTGGGCCGGGCGCGATGAGTTCACGCCGCACGACCAATTGGCTGTAGATGAACAGGAGTGCCCCAAGGACCACCGCAACACCTGCGCCGAACCGCATCATGTAGAAGAGGCCAAGCTGGTCCTGCACTTCCATGTAATAGTCGCCGACAATGCGCTGCATGTGGGTCTGGATTGTGCCCGCAAACGTCAGCACGAAAGTCATGAAACACATGCCCCCGGTCATCAGCCAAAAGGACGCCATGTTGAGCACCTGATTATAGGGCGCGCGGCCCCGGAGTTGCGGCATCGCATAGGTGAACATTGCAAGGTTCATCGCAACATAGGCCCCATAGAAGGCGAGGTGACCGTGGGCTGCGGTAATCTGGGTGCCATGGGTGTAGAAGTTGACCCCATGCAGCGTGTGCAGAAAGCCCCAGACGCCTGCGCCGAAGAACGCGACGGTCGAGGCCCCAAGCGACCATAGGAGGGCTGCTTTGTTGGGGTGGTTCTTGCGACCTTTCCAGACCATGACAAAGGCGAAGCTCATCATCGCGAAGAAGGGGATCACTTCGAAGACTGAGAAGATCGACCCAATCCACTGCCAGTATCCCGGTGTCCCGATCCAGAAGAAATGGTGACCGGTGCCCAGAATGCCCGAGAACAATGCAGTTGCGACAATGACATAGAGCCATTTTTCAACGACCTCACGGTCGACGCCGGTCATCTTCAGCATCAGGTAGCCAAGGATTGCCGCCATCACCAGTTCCCATGTGGCCTCGACCCAGAGGTGCACGACGAACCACCAGTACATTTTATCAAGCGAGAGGTTGTCGGGGTTGATGAAGGCGAAGACCCACAGCAGGCACAGGAGCCATAGCCCCATCAGCAGGATATTGGTGATCGCGGTTTTGCGCCCGGCCAAGACGGTGAGCGAGATGTTCACAAGAAAGATCACCGCCGCAACGAGGATGCCGAATTTCACCCAAAGCGGCTGTTCGAGGAACTCGCGCCCGCCATGGATGCCCACGAGATAGGACACCACGGCACCGAGAGTGCCGACTACCAGGATCGCAAGCTGTATATAGGCCAGTTTGGTCGAAAACAGCTCTCGTTCGCTTTCTTCGGGCACCAGATAATAAGCGGCGCCAAAGAAGCCGAGTAACAGCCAGACAATCAGCGCGTTTGTATGCAGCATGCGTATGATGTTGAACGGCAGAAGCTCGCTCAGCGTATTGGGGGATATGTAGATCCAGCCAGCGAGCAGTCCGCCCAGTACCTGGATCGCAAACAAGGCCATCGCCACGAGGAAATAGGCGTAGGCCACTTTTTGTGATTGATATTTCATGATTTTCTCCTTGCGCCTGCGCTGATCAGAACGTGATGAACTGATCGCGTGCTGCGCGCCTCTCCCTCAGCCTGCGTCGTTGGGTGGCCAGTTCTGGGTGTCGGTCTGGTCGGCCCATCTCAGGAACTCTGCGAGGGCGCGGGTTTCTTCTTCCGTGAGGTCGAAGAACGGCATCTGACGGCGTCCCTCGATGCCCGAGGGCTGGGCCTGCATCCATCCATTGAGGATCTCAAATGCGCTTTCGGGGTCATCAAGGACGCCCCAGCGCGTCATCACATTGCCCACCTCAGGTGCGAAATACGCACCCTCGCCATGCAGGGTGTGGCAGTTGATGCAGGAGGCACGTTCCCAGACGTGTTTGCCGAGGCGCACCTCGTCGGTCAGCGGCATTCCGGCGGTGGAGGTTTCGACGATATAGCGGTGGCTATGCACGGTCATGGCCACGAACACGACAACGAAGAACAAGGAGCCTCCGTAAAACACGTTCCTGGCCCGCGATTTGGTAAGTATTTCTGACATGTCGCGGTCCTGAGTACAGTTGCGGATACCCCACCCATAAAGGCCGACGTGTGTCAGATGTTGCGCAAGCGCAAAGTTCGGATCTGTTCGTGAATGCAGAATGTATGAATGGGAGGAACTGACCGATGGCGAAACATGACCCGGAAGACCCTGATCTGCCGCTTGCTGATTTATTCGCGAATTGGCCGGAGATGGTGGCGGTGTTTCTCGCCTACAGAATGCTGTGTCCGGGCTGTCCGATTGCCCCGTTTCACACCGTGATTGATGCGTGTGATGAATATGGGCTGGAGGAACAGGCGTTCCGTGATGTTCTGCAAGACCCAAAGAGGGTGCAACAGCTGAAACAGCAACCGGAAACGCGATGTGGTTCCGGTTCGTGACATTCAACTCGCCTTAGGCTTAGCTCTCTGGCGTGCTCAACAGCATCAGGCGATGCGGGTCTGTGATCACGATGTGCTTGCGTCGTGAGGCAACAATCCCGTCACGCTCCCATGCGGACAGCAAGCGGCTAACCGTATGCAGCGTGGTTCCGGTCATCTCGGAGATATTGAGCCGTGTGATGGGGAAGGCGATCTCGATTCCTTGATCCGTTTTGCGCCCCGACTGGTTCACAAGACGCAGCAGTGCTGTCGCAATTCTCTGTTCGACCGCCTGAGTGGCAAGCTCTGTGATCCGGCTTTGCATTTCGCCGAGCCGCTCGCCGAGGGTTCTGTAGCTTTCGGTCGCAAACCCCTGATACCGGGTGGTGAAATCTGCCCAGAGGCGGACCGGCCATGACAGCGCAATGGACTCAACCACAGAAATGGCCGTGGCAGGGTAAGTGTCCCGGCTGAGGGCAGGGGCAATGCCAAAGAGCTGTCCCGGTGAAATATGCAACGCGATGATTTGCTCGCCGGTTGGCGTGACTTTGACGACGCGGATGTAGCCGTCGAGCAGCAGATAGAACCGCTCTGCGTCATGACCTTCGTGAAAGAACTCTGTGCCGGCTTCGACCCGCTTTGGTGTGGCCTGATCCAGAATTTCGCGAATATCCCCGCGCTGCAGGAGACTGAAAGGGGGTAATCCCGCGAGCAGGCTTTCGTCGAGCTGTTTCAAAGCGGCCTCTTGCTGGCGTCAGTCAGATCTTACTGAGCAGCGACCTATCAGAAAATCACGGTTTGGACATCGGAGAAAATTTCGAATCCGCCTTTGCCCGACTATCCTGCATCACTCAAGTGTTGGCCACACCCTGTTCGGTCATGATCATGTCGAGCCTGATGTCATGTGGCTGAGGGTGGATTGTTGCGATCCGGGATTGCAGCAGTCCGATCCCGATCACAATGGGGGCTGAGTTCAGACTCGCAAGCGTACGATCAAAGTAGCCGCCGCCATACCCAAGCCGATAGCCATCCGCGCTCCAGCCCACGCAAGGGGCCAATAGAATATCAGGCGTTTGTTCCGGAGCGTCTGCCGGCGGCACCGGGATATTCCAATCACCACGTACCATGCGCGTTGCGGGTGTCCAGCGCCGAAATACCAGTGGTGCGGCTCGCGTTTCCACCACCTGCAACGCGATCTCGGTGCCTGCGTTGTATAGCTCCGTCATCAGGGGGCGTAAATCCAGCTCCCCCTTGATTGGCCAATAGGCTGATACCACCGGCGTGCGCGTGCCTTCCATATGTCGAGCGAGCAGCTGTTGCAGGTGCTGCGCCAGTTGAACTGCCAACATGTGTCGCTCAGTTGCAGAGATCGCCATGCGAAGACCTCGGAGGCGCTGGCGTTCTGCCCGCCGCCAACTGGGTACGTCCTGCGCTTGTGTCGGTGGCCCTGCAGGGTGCCATAGATGATCCACCTCCAGTTCGCTCGATGCGCAGGGAGGTGATGAATAGTGTGCAGTCTCTTTGTGCTCTCGGTCCGTGTCGCCCATGTCTCTTCCCGATGATCTGCGTCACCCTTTCAAGAACACTGAATTGGACGGCGCAGTTCAAGAGCGGAGTCTTGATGCCGTGATCAGCCAACCCAATGATGGCACGCCAGATCAGCGGCCAGACACACGCATTGCGAATTTTGAGATTTGAGCGCGAATATTGATCCCAAACAAAGTCCCGTCCTGGGGTCTGGCGCAGGGTCGCCCCATGAAACAGATTGATCGCCTTCGAGCCCATGGCCTTTTTGAGGCACGGGTGCCCCGCTACACCTCATATCCAACCGCGCCTGTGTTTGCGCCCGAGATCGGCAGCATGGAGCAGACCGAAGCCCTAAGTGCGCTTGATCCCGGAGATCCGGTATCTGTCTACCTGCATATCCCTTTTTGCGAGCGGTTGTGCTGGTTTTGCGCCTGCCGCACGCAGGGGACCAAGACGCTCAGCCCGGTTGAAAGCTATATCGCGACGCTGGAGCAGGAGCTGGCGCTGCTGAAGCGCATCCTGCCTGCGGGTCTGCGCATGGGGCGGATGCATTGGGGCGGCGGGACGCCAACCATCCTGCCACCAGAGCTGATCCATCGGCTGGCACAAGCCGTAAAGGCGGTGATCCCGCCAACCGGGGATTGGGAGTTTTCGGTGGAAATCGATCCGACCATGGTGGATCGCCACAAGATCGCAGCATTTGCTGCGGAGGGGATGAATCGGGCCTCGCTCGGGATCCAGGATTTTGACTCCAAGGTGCAAAACGCCATAGGCCGCCTTCAGCCGTTTGATGTCACCCGGCACTGCGTGGAGGATCTGCGCGCGGCAGGCATTCAGTCCCTGAACGCCGATCTAGTCTATGGTCTGCCACATCAGGATATCACCCGACTGGATGATACGGTTTCAAAGGTGCTGGATCTGGCGCCGGATCGGATTGCGCTCTTTGGGTATGCGCATGTGCCATGGATGTCCAAACGACAGCGGTTGATTGATGAGAAATCCTTGCCCAAAGAGGTGGAGCGTTTTCATCTCGCTGAATACGCTGCAACGCGGTTCAGGGATGCAGGCTATCGCAGCATCGGGATTGATCATTTCTCCAAACCTGATGACGGGCTGGCCCGTGCCATGGAGACAGGGCGGCTGCGGCGAAATTTTCAAGGATATGTGGATGATAGCTGCTCCACCCTGATTGGGTTGGGCGCGTCTTCGGTGTCGCGACTGCCCACCGGCTATATCCAGAATGCATCCGCCACCCCTGCCTATGTTCAGCGTATTGAGGCCGGAGAACTAGCTGGAGCACGAGGCCACATGATGAGCCATACAGACCTTTTGCGCGCCCGCGCCATCGAGATGATCATGTGTGATTTCCAGCTCGATTTCGCGGAGCTGTCCAGAGAATTCGGCGCTCTTGCGGAAGCGTTGCGACCAGAAACCGCCCTTGTGATTGATCGCTTCGACGGCATGGTACAGGTGCGGTACGATGGGTTTGAGATACTGCCAGAGGGCCGGGCGCTGACGCGGATCATCGCCAGCTGTTTTGATGCCTATGCACCGATGAACGGTCGTTACAGTCAGGCGTCGTGACCGGGGCGCATCCTTTGCCACAAAGGCCACCACCAGGGTTCGGGAGCCTCAGCGTGTTCCCGAACCAGACGAAACCCCAAATGATCCGGTGGCAATCCTACGGCACAGCCGCCGACGCTGGCGTCGCGGACAAAATCGACGATTGCCGCGCGATGGATGCCGCCTGCAATGCGAACCCAGCAATAGGGTTCGCTCTCTCGAACGGTGCCGTCCGGGTGCAGTGAGCCACTTTGCATACAGCCATCGGTCCATTCCCAGACATTGCCTGATATATCTGCAATACCACGTGAGTTGAGGCCAAATCCGCCCGCCGGGCGCAACGCAGGACTGGCGGTTCTACGCAGCAAAGTTCCTGCCGCGTATTGGGCCAGCATGCGTTGTCCGGGGTCCATCTCCCGGGTGTCAGGGGCCGCATCCCCATAACGCTCGCCTGCGGCCAGCTGCCATTCCATGTCGCTGGGAAGGCGCCAGTTTTCGCCGGTTTTGCGGGAGTACCAAGTTGCGTAGGCGTTGGCGTCTTCCCAGTTTACATGGGTTTGCGGATAATCCCCGCCCATTGCTGGCACCGGGGGGCAAGCCCCAGCGGAGACACATGCAGCATATTCTCGGCGACTGACTTGGTATTTCATGATGGAAAATCCCGCGACCTCAATCACGTAAGGACGTGGTGAGCGCGATTTTCCATTCTCGACAAAATTGCCAAACGGGCGGTAGCTGATGCGCCCGCTGGGAACCTCAATGAGGTCCACCTCTGGTGACAGGCTGGGGGAGGGGGCACGGGTCAAAACCGCGATGCCCAATGCGATCAAAGCCACAAGGCTCGTGGCAACAACACTCTTGAATGATGGTTTCATCGGTGATCTCCCAAGCGCTGCAAAGACGGCCGGTGGGGCCGGCCGACCTTGTGCTTCTATAAAACCTGTGGGTTATGGGAGTGCGGTCTTGCCTTCATAGGCTGCGTCATAGGCTGTTGGCGCTTCGACCTGCTCCATCAGATCGTTGTTCCAATCGCCGTCCACCACGACATGCGCGGTTGCGCCTAGGTTTACCGCCTCGATCAGGTTGTGGTTCACATAGGCGTAGACGCCCGGCTGCAAAAACTCGTAAAGCGCTGCCCCCGCAGACCCGCCGCGGATGAACCAAGTTTCAAGGTCGCGCTCCGGTGGGTTGTTGAATTTCCCGGTTTCCCAGACCAGATCCCCATGCCCGCCGATCAAATGCGGGCGAGAGTCGCGATTGGCTTGCGAGTGTACGAACAGAACCTTCTCGCCTTGTGATGCGTGCAATGCATTGTCACCAGTCAACGCGCCGACTTTACCGTTGAACACCACGTGGCTCGGGATCAGGCCATTCATGACATCCAGCGTGTCGGGATAGCTCTCGCCGACATCTTCAAAGCGTTTGTATTCTCCGTTTTCATCCTTCGGGATGTAGAAATCATTCTCGCCGATGTAGAACACGCGATCATAGCTGACGGGGGTGCCATTGTGATCCTTCAGACCATCGCGGGGCAGCACCATGATCGCGCCCGACATCCCACTGACGACGTGCCATGGGATCATGGGGCCACCCGGCGCACAGTGATAGACAAAGGTGCCCGGACGTGTTGCCTTGAACCGCAATGTTGTCTTCTCACCGGGATTGACCAGCGTCAGAGAACCACCGCCAAGGGCACCGGTTGCTGAGTGGAAGTCAATGTTATGCTGCATGAGATTTTCAGGAGAATTGTAGAGCGTAAGTTCGACATAATCACCTTCATGTACGACCATCAGAGGTCCTGGTACTGACCCGTTGAAGGTCATGGCCTGTAGGTAGGCACCGCTATCGACTTCGATCTCCTTTTCAACGATCTGCATCTCGAATTCGATAATTTGCGGCTCTGTCGAAGCCACCTGCTCGTGCTCGTGAACCATCGGAGGGCGCACTAATTTACGTTTCACCCGCTTGAGCTTAGACAGATCAGCTGGTGGGACCATGGATGTGTCCATGATCTCCTCTGCTTGAGCAGTTTTGTGAAGTACGGGTATCGCTGCAATCCCTGCGGCCCCAATAAGCGCGGCGCGTCTGGTAAGCATGTCCTTATCTCCTTTTCATGCATGTATGATTAGCTTGAAAGGTATGCGGAGATTTGGATGTGAACGTTGATCAGGGACAACCTTCGATAAGGATATCACCTGATGGACTGCTATGGTCAGGACTTCGGCAACGGGTCGACTCCAGTTAAGGCGTTTCGCGCAAAAAGACCGATGCCGCTGTAGCAAGAAGCGGCTCTTTCCCGCGCCTGCTCCTAATCGTCACGCCAACCTGGAATGAGGTCCTTCGGGCATACGCGATATGCCGCCTCCGTGAGCGCCGTTCATTACCTGAATGTGGGCTCTCGCCGTGACCTTGGGGGTAAAATCCCGCATGGATGGTATTTTCGAGAGAAGGGCGGGGGCGCTTCAAATGAAGCGCCTCACCAGTATCGCACCAACACTGCGCTGCTCTGCCGCATGCACCCAGCGGAAAGTCAGTCACTCTAGCACGTCATCATCCAATGCTGCTTCTCGCTTTCTCACCAAAATCCGTGCAGCCCTATGTTCGGGAGACCCAGGAACCAGAGCATGGAAGAAATATTTGAGCAGGAGTTCCTTCTCATCATCTGAGGTCTGATCTTCCTCCTTGAGTGAGCCTAGAACTTGCAGCCGGGTCCCATCAGTCATTTTTCCGTAGTGGGTATCCGTGACGACGACGCTCTCATGTCCGAGGTTCAAAGACCATGCTTTGCGTTCCTCGGCACGGGTGCAGAGTTTGTCGCCCAGCGCTTTGAGGCAATGACGCGCGGAATGGGGAGAGAAGGATTTTCCCAACCCAGTGCTTGCTATCCGAAATGCCCGGTTCACCACGCCGTTTGTTTGCAAGGTCGGAACAGGATCAGTGCCGACCTTGGGCCTGTAGAGATATTTGGCGTCAGGAAAGAGCGCATCATCGCTTTCAAACCCATCGTTGGCTAGCTCCTCTTTCCAGCTTTCCACAATATCATGAAACGCGTCAGGAACCGGAAACCATCGGATAACGAAGCTTTTTCCGTTTTTTGCGCGCATATCGCGTGCATCTTGCACAGCCGTTTTTGCGACGCAATCAATGTGCTTCAGCCGCATTGTAGACAGGGCAGCCGCCCGCAGGCCCGTGACGAATGCGCCTGCAACTATCGCCCGGTCTCGACGCTGGGTGCGTGTGATCGTTGGCATAGATTGGATCATCGTCAGGGCCTCGTCTATCGACGGATAGATCTTATCCGGTCGTGCCAGAACCCTTGCCATCTTCTGGCGTGGCAGGGCGAAGTATTCGAACAGATTGGCGCTGAGCCTTCGATATCCGTCCTGCTTGCCGAGCCACTTGAAGAACGCTGCCAGGTGCGATGCGCGATGACGAATTGTGGATGCGCTGAAACCTCCTGCCTCCCGTGGTAACTCGCCTTTCTCTAGCAGCCATTTACGGTATTTCCCGACGTCCTTGTCCTTGGTCAGTGAGAAGCACTGGCCCTCAAAGAAGTCCTCGAAATCGCGGATCGACGCCAAGTGAGCATCCACAGTTTTGCTGTCATAGCGGCCCGCATATAGTTGCCAGTCGTGGATTATTCTATCGTTCATAGATGGGTTTTCAGGGAGTCGAAGGGGTGTATTTGTCCCAACACAAACCTGCTCTTCCGCTTGACCTTCGTCTATTTCAGTCAGGTTAGCGTTGGTACGGATCGCTTCCTGCAATCGGTCATGCTTCGTCGCATCCAGTAGCTTCATCACCGCCGCACCGCACTCTGAGCAGGCACCTAAAGCCATCCAGCTCGTCTTCTTGGTTTGCCTGAGGTTGAGGCTGGGCATATGAGGAAACACGGCAACTTTGCATGACATGCAGAGGAATTGCCCCACCCGCAAGTTTTTGCGCCCCTGAGCGCGCCGAGCGATGTGAAACCTGTTGAGTTCACACCCTCGGAAGAGTTGAGGCCCTGTTCCATGTGACGGTGTGAGGCCTGTGCCCACCCAGTTCGAAACAGTATTGCGGCAGATGTCATAGAGTTCCATGACCTCGCTGACGTCATAAACGCGATGACCTTTTGCACGGATCTTATATCGCCGACTCATTAGTGCTTCCCTCCCTCGTCTTTCGAAGGCTTTTGGGGGGAATGCCGAGGGAGCTTGTGCTCAAAGGCCACGATCTCGTCCAGGCGCCAGCGTGAGGTGCCGGGAGATAACTTGACGGGTGTCGGGAAGTGTCCGGATCCTACCCACCGCCATATCGTTTGCCGAGTCACTCGGAAGCGGAGAGCGACATCTTGATCCGTCAGAAAGGCCACGCCGACATTTCCGTCGGAGGGCAAGCGGCGGGTGGCTTGCTTCTTCTTTGTCCGTTTCGGAGATTGTTGTTTGACCTCTGTAGAGGCCGACTCTGCGGGCGTAGCGTCATTGACGCCCAATCGATCAAAAAAATACGGTGCTTCATCCAGGTGAGGTTTGTCGTCACGTGACATCATTCACCTCTCTGATGCGGGTTGTGGGGCTGGCGTGTTTTGTCTTCCAGCCACGTTTGCACAACACTTGCGCGCCAGCCGACGGCGCGCTTGCTCAGCTTAATCGAAGCGGGAAACGTCCCCTCGCTCATCATGGCGTATAGGGTGCTGCGCGACAGGCCCGTCAGAGACATCACGTCTTTGCATCTCAGTATTCGGTCTGGGGTGTTCATAACCATATCCTCTGTGTCGTCATTGGTGACAGGAGGAGATGCGCGAGCAGGATGCACGTTTCCTCCCGCCAAGCGGGGCGCTCCTTGCGGAGCAGGAAACGACACATCTTGCGTCGTTATGATAGGTGGATACTAAATGAGCTGTTTATGCTCGGCAAGCCTCTTTAGTGCCCTTTGGACATAAACAGAATATCTAGAGTCTTAAGGCGTCAGGTGTAGTCCTGCGCTGTCGGCAAGCTGTTGCAAATATCCTGTCCACCACGCCGCAATTCGGACCCTCTCGTCCCAATGCGTGCCGCGTGCGTAGGCTTTGCGAATCTCATTTCCTTCGACATGGGCAAGTGCACGTTCGATTGCATCTGCATTCCAAAGACCAGATTCATTTGCCAGCGAGGAAAAGGTCGCGCGAAAGCCATGGGCGGTCATGTCTTCGCCGCTATAGCCCATTCGGCGTAGGGCGGCGTTTAAGGTATTCTCACTCATGCAGCGTTTCGAGGACCTGATAGAGGGGAACAGCAACTGGCCCCACCCAGTCAATTCTTGTAACTCGCGCAACTTGCCCAGCGCCTCAGGCGACAAGGGGACCATATGAGGGCGGCGCATTTTCGCGCGATGTGCCGGCACCGTCCAGATCGCCTTGTTCAGATCGATTTCCGACCATTCGGCCATGCGCAACTCACCGGGGCGCAGCGCTGTCATGGCCAAGAGTTGAAGCGCGAGGCGGGTGGTCGGTTGCCCGTCAAAGCCTGCAATTGCACGCATCAACCCGCCGACCTTTTCCGGATCGATGAGGGCAGAGCGATGTTTGACCGGGGCGCGGGTCAGGGCATCTCTCAACCCGAAGGTCGGATCATTCTCGATCAATCCTTGTGCGATGGCATAGCGAAAGATCTGACCGGCAGCGGATCGCATACGAAGCGCAGATTCGTTGCGCCCCTTCGCTTCCATCTTCCTTAGCGGTACCAGGACATCACGGGCGCTGATCTGACTGATGGGATAAGCGCCCAAGTCGGCACAGAGAAGACCATGGAGCCACTCCGTCTTAGCTAGGGTGGAGGCTGATTTACCCTCCTGCCGCTTTTTCTCCAGCAGGGCGTCGGCGAGCCTACTGAAGGTTTCCCGATGCTCGGCTTCTTGGGCGGTCTGCGCACGCTTACGTTCGAATGACGGGTCCTTACCCTCGGCAAGTAGCTTGCGTGCATCGTCCCGTTGGTCCCGAGCCTGCTTGACGCTCAGAGCAGGGTATTTTCCGAAAGAGAGCAGTTTCTCTTTACCCATCCAACGGTATTTGAACCGCCACAGTTTGGAGCCGCCGGGATTGACCAGAAGGAACAAGCCATCAAAGTCGGCCTGCTTGTAAGGCTTCTCTTTCGGCTTCAGCGCGCGGACTTTGGCATCGCTCAGAACAGGCATCTGGGGGTACCCTCATTTCACGACCTCGGCGGTACCCCGACCCATACCCCCATTGAGGGTAGATTGGGCTGGATCGCTCCGGACAAACTCGGACAAAGGGTCCGGCATTATCGACGAAATTCAGGCTATTAGAAGAAATTACAAACCACAACTGGAAGTGATTGTGGTGCCCGGGGGCGGAATCGAACCACCGACACGAGGATTTTCAATCCACTGCTCTACCCCTGAGCTACCCGGGCACGGGAAGGCTTATCGCCTTGGGTGCAGGCCTTCTATGCTCTGGGCGCGATGGTGTCCAGAGGCTTTTTCAAAGAAAATCGCTAATGTTCCGTCTGACCTTGATTTCCCAGGTCTTCCAGTGCGTTTTCAAGGTCTTCCTGATCCTCGCTGGGCACCGAATAGCCGCCGCTCAGCCATTTGGACAGGTCCAGATCGGCGCAGCGTTTGGAGCAGAAAGGGCGATACGCTTGGTCGGTGGTCTCGCCGCAGAGAGGGCAGCTCATTTCAGGATCTCCATTAGCGGAAGGCGGCCGCGTTTACGTTGCAGCTCAAAGTGACCAAGCGTGGTCCAGCCCGCCAATGTTGTCTCCTCCGGATCCACCTTGAAGGCGGCGCGCAGGGCGCTTTCAAAGGCGCGGCGGTCCTTCTTGGGCATCGGGGCGGCGTCGATCACCACCTGGCCGCCCAGTCCCAGACAGCGCAAGGCGCGGGGCAGGGTGCGCGCGCAGGCCATGTTGGCCTTGACCCCGGCGGCGAGCGAGGTGTCACTGCCGGTGTTCACATCCACCGCCACCAGGGCGCGTGTGGGCTCCACGTAGAGAAAGCCACCGCCACCAAGGGGAATGCGCCCGGTCCGCAGCCCGTCCAGCGCCTCCAGCACGCCGCCGCGCTCAAATCCGCCGGGCTCCTGTTCGATCTGCGCAGGCTCGGCCCATTCGCGCCAGGCCTGCAGATGCGGGCTGTCCCCCTCGTGCAGCGTCTCTGGTTCGGCGCCGGTGTCTTCCAGCACCTGACGGGCGGCGGTGACCATGCTGGCGATGTCCTCGCCGATCTCCTCCGGGTCGGCACCGGCGCAGGCGGAGCGCAGGATCAAGCCGTAGTCTGACTCGCCCATTTCCTCATGCGCGATCTCCAGCAGGCGGTCGCGTTCGTCTTCGTCGCGGATCGACCGGGAGATGTTCAGCCCCGGCGCATCCGGGGTGACAATGGCATAGCGGCTCTTGAACAACAGCTTCTGGGTGACCGGCAGCGCCTTGCCGGGCTCGGCATGGCCGGTGACCTGGACCAGCAGCAGCTGACCGGGAGCCAGCCCCTTGACCTGACGCAGGAAGGCAGGGCCGTCCGGGGTGGTCAGGAACATGCCGCCCTGTCCCTTGACCGGGCGGTCTGCACGGGCGCGGTAGATGGTGCCCGGGACCGGCGCGTCGCCTGCAATCAGGAAATCCTCAAGCGTGCCGTCGACCATCCGTGCAGCGGCCTCGTGGCCGTCGATGTGGTCGAGAATGATCTGCGTGCCCTTCATGGCGTGCTGTCCTTGTAGAGAGGGTATCCTGCAGTCTGCAGCAGGGTTGCGGTTTCTGCCAGCGGCAGGCCGACGATGGCCGTGAAGGAGCCGCTGATCCACGGGATGAGCGCTCCGGCGGGGCCCTGGATGGCATAGCCCCCGGCCTTGCCGTCCCAGTCGCCGGTTGCGAGATAGCCGTTCAGCTCCTCGTCCGAGAGGCGTTTCATCTTCACTTGGCTGACCACATCACGCTGCCACAGCTGGTCGCCTCGGCGCAACGCCACGGCGGTGATGACCCGATGCCGGCGGCCGGAGAGGGCGAGCAGAAATTCGGCGGCCTCGCCGGCGTCGCGGGGTTTGCCCATGATGCGGCGGCCAAGTGCGACTGTCGTGTCAGCGCAGAGCACCAGATCATCCGGCGCCGCGGGGACTGCCTGAACCTTTTCGCGGGTGACGCGGGTGCAGTAGTCGCGCGGCAGCTCCGCCTTCAGCGGGGTTTCGTCGATATCCGGTGGGCGCACGTCATCGGGCGTGACGCCGAGCTGCGCCAGCAGCTCCAGCCGACGGGGGCTGCCTGATCCAAGAATGAAACCCATGCCTGAACTCCTGCTGTTGCGCCGCTTGGTTCTATGCCCATTGATGGCGCCGGAAAACCCCATCAAAAGACAAGTAGGGGCAAAACAAAAGCCCGGCACCGGGCCGGGCTCTTACCGTCTTGAGCGAATCGCGCTTACTTGAAGCGGTAGTTGATTCGTCCCTTGGTCAGGTCATAGGGTGTCATTTCCACCTGAACCTTGTCGCCTGCGAGGACACGGATGCGGTTCTTGCGCATCTTGCCTGCCGTATGTGCTATGATTTCATGGCCGTTTTCCAGCTCGACCCGAAACGTCGCGTTTGGCAGGAGTTCCTTCACGACACCGGGAAATTCGAGCGTATCTTCCTTGGCCATGTTGTCTCCATAGTTGTAATTTCCCGAACGAAGCCGGGACGTGCGCTTAAATGAGCGTATTTCTCCCGATTTTCAAGGGCGCTTTTATCGCAAGTCCTGCTTAACGACATGTTGGGCGCGTGATTCCTGCTCGTTCCAGTGGCTGCGGTTGCGTACGACCCCCTCGCGGCGGACATGGGCGATCGACGCGCAGTCCACATCGGCATAGGTCCAGCCGGGCTGGTTCAACCTGCCCTCGGCGATCACGCCGGTGCCGGGAAAGCCCGTGTCGGGCGGGCCGAAGATGCCACCCATGCCACAGCCCTCATCGACGGCCTCGGACCAGCTGGCGTTGCCGACCACCGAGGACATGGCGGTGACGCATTGTTGTTCCAGCGCGCGGGACATGGCACCGATGCGCACGCGCCAGTATCCGGCCAGCGCTTCGGTGCAGGAGGGGACGAGGATCACATCCGCCTCCGCCAGCGCGCGACCCAGCAATGGATACTCACTGTCATAGCAGATCAGCACGCCGATCTTGCCGAGCGCCGTGTCAAACAGCTTGAGTGGGCCACCCGGCGCGATATCCCAGGGGTCGCGCTCGAACATGGTCATGATCTGCTTGTCCTGATGGTCGCGCTGGCCGGTGGGCGTGTAGAACTCGGCCCGGTTCACCGGGCGCGCAAACCCGGCATGGACCGGAGCCGATGCGCCGAGGATATGCACCTTGTGTTCGGCTGCGAGCTTCTGGTGCAGGGTGGCGGCGGCCTCCATCTTGTCGGACACCGATTGGATCGAGCTTTCGAGGTCGCCAGCCACGTCGGCGCCGTCCAGGGTCGCCAGCTCCATCGCGCCATATTCGGGAAAGACAAGCAGGTCGGCACCGGTCCCGGCGGCCTCTGACACCCAGCGCGACAGTTTGTCCTCGTACTGGGACCAGCTGTCGAGCCAGTCGAGGGGGTAGGCGGCGGTTGCAATCTTCATGGCGGTCTCCGATGCAGGTCTGCCCATAGGGCTAACCGATTGCGGCGTGGTGGAAAAGTCTCAGCTGCCATGCGCAGGCACTAGGGGTGGAGGAGGTCTCGGCACCAGAATTGCAGCGGTTTGCGCGTTTCGGCGGGCTGATCCACGTCTTTCCAGGCAAATTGCGCCACCACGCCGGGCAGGGGGGTATAGCCACGTTTGCGCCAGAACGGGTCCAGCGGGGCATAGCCATCGGGGCGCAGCGGATGATCCTGTGGTCGCTGCACTGCGCAGAATGCCGATTTTGCGAACCCCAATGCGCGGGCGTGCGCCTCGCGGGTGTCAAAGAACCCGTGCCCCGCACCCTGACCGCGATAGGCGGGCAGCAGAACTGATTCTGCGCAGTAGAACACCTCTGCCAGATCCAGCCCGCTGCCCGCAAAGGCATCGGCGAAATCCTCCGCGTGATCCGCAAGCGGCGTGCCGGTGGCCGCGCCTACCAGTCGATCACCGTCATAGGCCCCAACGACGATCGCGCCTTTGCTGTCGCGGTAGCTTTGCAGGTAGTCCCGCTCATACGCCAAATCACCGTCATAGAGGTAGGGCCAGGCGCGAAACACCTCGATCCGCAGACGCGCAACATCCTCCAGCGCCGCCGCCAGTGCCGCGCCGGTCAGGGCAGTGATCCGCAGGGGCATCAGGCCGAGACCTGTTTGATCCAGTCAGAGAGGCTGTAATAGGTGGTGACCCGGGTAATCAGCCCGTCGCGCAGCTCGAAGAACGACCCGGCAGGCAGCTTGTAGCGCTGCTGATGCGCCTCCGGCAGGCCGTCGTCCTTGGCCAGATAGGTGCCGTTCACGGTGTATTCCGCCGCCGCGCGCCCTTCGTCAGCTGTCGCGAAGATCACCATATTGGTCAGCTCTTCCTTGTAGCAGCGGCTCATATGGGCGCAGAACTCGGCGAATTTTTCTTTGCCGATCCGGATGCCGCCCTCGTTCACGTGATGCGCCACATCATCGGCGAGGCAGGCGAGCATGCCATCGGTGTCGTCTGCGTTAAACGCGGCGAAGTAGCGGGCGATGGTGTCGGTCATTCAAGTCTCCGTTGGGTGTCCCCAGCGTGCTATCAGTCGCTCGAGGATCTGGTCTCGGGTTTGCCTGTAGCTTTCTAACTTGGCCTGCCGCGACTCGCCGAGCCCAGTTGGGTCCATAATCGGCCAATAATCGACATCGAGGTGATAAAATCGGGTCAGTTCCAGCGCCCGGCGCTGGCTGGCGGGCGACAGCGCGATCACCAGATCATAGGAGGAGATGTCGTCGCCCCATTGCACCATCTCGTCGAAGGAGCGGGAGCGGTGGCGCGACAGCTCCACGTCGATCTCCTTGCAGACGCTGATGCAGAAACCGTCGATCTCCAGATCGTTCTTCACGCCCGCCGACTGCACATAGGTGCCGGTGCCATAAAGTTTCTTCATGATCCCTTCGGCCATCGGGGATCGCACCGCATTGTGGTCACAGCAGAACAAGATGGACTGCGGCAGCTCCGTCACGCATCAGCCTCCGAAATGCAGGACGCAGATCAGCGTGAAGAGCCGGCGGGCGGTGTCGGTGTCCACCCCGGCCTTGCCCTCCAGCCGTTCCTGCAGGACGCGGCTGCCTTCGTTGTGGATGCCGCGGCGGGCCATGTCGATGGTCTCGATCTGGCTCGGGGGCAGGGTTTTTACCGCGTTGAAGTAGCTTTCGCAGATCTGGTAGTAGTCCTTGACCACCTGTCGGAAGGGCGACAGCGACAGGTGAAACTCGGCCGCCTTGTCGCCGGCCTCGGTCTGGATGTCGAACACCAGACGTTTTTCGCGGATCGACAGAGACAGGCGGTAGGGCCCATCCGGAGCGCCGGTTTGCGGCAACTCAAAGCTGTTATCCTCGATCAGGTCGAACACGGCCACCTTGCGCTCCTGCTCGATCTCCGGTGTCGGAGGTGGCAGGTTGCGGTCGTCAAGTTCAATATGGCTGATCCGGCTCATCGCTCTGGTCCCAGTTCTGTCTCTCTCAAAGACGTAGCTGATCCTTTGCGCGCACACAATCAGCCGCTGCACCTGACCCTGCGCAATCACTGCGGCAGTGTAGCGTTATGGTGTCGTTAAATGGGGTGGCAGGGGCGCAAAATCAGACTGGTGCAGACCTGCGTCAATCCTCTGTTAACCCTGTGTGGACTTTAATGAACCTGTGCCCGAAGCTTCGGCGTCCGGGTCAGCAAGAAGCTCAGCTTCGCGGAGGGCAGCCCGCTAAGCTGAGCTTTAGCTGTTTTGTATCAGGTATTCAGCGCATCCAGACGCGCCAGAACCGACAGGCCGTGCGCCTCGAGGCTCTCGCTTTTTGCCAGGGTGGCAGCGGCGGGGCCGATGGCGCGCAGGGCCTCCGGTGTCATCTGGCTGAGGGTGGTGCGCTTGATGAAATCCATCACCGACAGGCCGGAGGAGAATCGGGCCGAGCGCGCCGTGGGCAGAACGTGGTTGGGGCCGCCGACATAATCGCCGATCGCCTCGGGAGTATATTGCCCCATGAAGATGGCGCCTGCGTGGATGGTTTGTTCGCTCAACGCCACCGGGTCGGCGACGCAGAGTTCCAGGTGCTCCGGGGCGATCCGGTTCGACAGGGCCGCGGCCTCGTCCAGATCCCGCACCACGATGACTGCGCCAAAGTCGCGCCAGCTGATGCCCGCAATGGCGCGCCGCTCCAGCGTTTCCAGCCGCGCGTCGACCGCTGCGGCCACCGCCTTGCCAAACTCCGCATCATCGGTGACCAGGATCGATTGGGCGCTTTCGTCATGCTCCGCCTGGCTCAGCAGGTCGAGGGCGATCCAGTCGGGGTTGTTGTCCTTGTCGGCGATCACCAGGATTTCCGACGGACCCGCGATCATGTCGATGCCGACCTTGCCGAACACCCGCCGCTTGGCCGCTGCGACAAAGGCGTTGCCGGGGCCGGTGATCTTATCCACCGGCGCGACGGTTTCGGTGCCATAGGCCAGCGCGGCGATCGCCTGCGCGCCGCCGAGGCGGTAGATCTCGTCAACGCCGGAAATGCGGCAGGCCAGCAGCACCAGCGGATTGATCTGCCCGTCCGGGGTCGGCACAGTCACCGCGAGGCGCTCGACCCCCGCAACCTTGGCCGGCACCGCGTTCATCAGCACCGAGGACGGGTAGCTGGCAAGACCACCGGGCACATATAGCCCCGCCGCAGAGACCGCCGACCAGCGCCAGCCCAGCGTGGCACCGCTGGCATCGGTCCAGGTCTTGTTCTCGGGCATCTGTTCGGCGTGATAGGCGCGGATGCGCTCGGCCGCGAGTTCCAGCGCCGCGCGGTCTTCATCACTGACACCAGCGATGGCCGCATCGACCTCCTCGGCGCTGATGCGCAGGGCCGAGGCCTCGGTCAGGGGCAGCCGGTCGAATTTCGCCGTCAGTTCCAGCAGCGCGGCATCGCCACGGTCGCGCACATCGGCGATGATCCCGGCGACGATTGCATCCACATCCGGGCTGTCCTCGCGTTTCGCACCGAGCAATGCGGCAAAGGACTGTTCGAATGTGCTGTCCGTTGTATCAAGGAACACAGGCATTGCGGCCTCCTTCAAGGTTTGGCCCTGCTTAAACCGCAGCCCGTCAGGCCTCAAGCCACTCTGTCAATCACCGTGCTGCGGCACATGGCCCGAGGGGGCGCGATAGGGGCGGGTGACGTCCTTCAGCGTGACGTCCAGCGCCTCGACCGAAAGCCGGATTGCGCCATCGCCAGCGAGCGTCAGCAGCAGATGGCCAGCGCCATCCTCGCCCGGCTCGAAAGTGACTGACAGCAGCGACAGGATCACGTTCTTGTCGCTCCGGTCGATCCCCTGCGAAGCGATGCCAAGCACATTGTCCACCACCATCACCGATTGCACCCGCTCATAGGCGCGGCCACGCCGTTCGGCGGCGGGGCGGTCTTCCCAGCGAAAGCGGTTCATCAGGATGGCAAAGCGGCGCGCCGAAGCGCGCCAGCTCATCTCGGTCACCGGGAACACCGCGTCCTGCACCAGCGAGGAGATCACCTCCAAGTCCGCCGCCTCATAGGCACCGAGGTTCAGCGGGCGTTCGCGGCCATCTTCAAAGCTTGCATCCGACATCAGTTTTCCTTGATGCGTTCAACCTTCGCCCCAACGGCGGAGAGTTTGCGCACCACATGTTCATACCCGCGATCAAGGTGGTAGACCCGGCTGACGCGGGTTTCACCTTCGGCCGCAAGCCCGGCGAGGATCAGCGAAACCGAGGCCCGCAGGTCGGTGGCCATCACCGGCGCGCCCTTCAGGCGTTCGACGCCGGTCACCTTGGCCGTGCCGCCTTGCACGTCGATCTGCGCCCCCATGCGCATCAGCTCGGGGGCATGCATGAAGCGGTTCTCGAATATCTTCTCTTCCAGCGTCGCCACGCCCTCGGCGGTGCACATCAGCGCCATCATCTGTGCCTGCAGGTCGGTGGGGAAGCCCGGGAAGGGCTCGGTGACCACATCCACCGCCTTCACGCGGCCGGATTTATGCACCACCTTCAAACCCTTGTCTGTTTCACTGACCTCAACACCGGCGGCTTCCAGCGTCTGGCAGAAGGCCTCCAGCAGGTTGCGGCGTCCGCCGAGCAGCTCGACCTCGCCGCCGCAGATCGCAGGCGCCAGCATATAGGTGCCCAGCTCGATCCGGTCGGTGACCACCGGGTGCGTCGCGCCGTGCAGCCGGTCGACGCCCTGGATGGTGATCGTCTCGGTGCCGTCGCCGTCGATCTGCGCGCCCATCGCCCGCAGGCAGTCGGCGAGATCGATGATTTCCGGCTCGCGGGCGGCGTTTTTCAGCACCGTGGTGCCCTTGGCCAATGTCGCCGCCAGAAGGGCGTTTTCGGTTGCACCAACGGAAACGATGGGGAACTCGAAGGTGCCGCCGGTCAGGCGCCCGCCAGGGGCCTTGGCGTGCACGTAGCCGTCGCGCAGCTCCATCTCCGCCCCCAGCGCTTCGAGCGCCTTCAGGTGCAGGTCCACCGGGCGCGCGCCGATCGCGCAGCCGCCGGGCAGCGACACCACGGCGTGGCCGTCGCGTGCCAGCATCGGCCCCAGCACGAGGATCGAGGCGCGCATCTTGCGCACGATGTCATAATGGGCGGTGTGATTGTCGAGCCCATGGCTCGACATCGCAAGAACCTGACCGTCCTGCAGTGCCGAGACCTCGGCCCCCAGCGATTGCAGCAGCGCGGTCATGGTGCGGATGTCGCTGAGCCGCGGCGCGTTGGTCAGCGTCAGCGGTTCTTCGCTCAACAAGGTCGCGGGCATCAGTGTCAGGCAGGCGTTTTTCGCCCCGGCGATCGGAATCTCTCCGTGCAGCGGGCCGTTGCCTGTAACCAAAATCGAATCCATCTGCTCTATCCTTTAGCGTCGCGCGAAGCGTCGTCTTTTTGTGTGGTCCGGGCCTTGGCTTGCGCCTTTCGCCGGGCCATGTTTGCCTTCAGGGCCGCTTTCAGGCGGTCCTCGCGAGAGGCCTCGGACCGGTTGCCGGAAGGTTTGTTTTTCTCTGCCATATAGCCTGTCTAACTTAGTCAAAAAAAACCGTCCAGATGGACTTGCATCCCTCAGCGAATATGCATAGAAGCCCCCTCACGGCGCTGCTGTAGCTCAGAGGTAGAGCACTCCCTTGGTAAGGGAGAGGTCGAGAGTTCGATTCTCTCCAGCAGCACCATGGAAATCCCCCAAATCAAATCAATGACTTGCTCCTCTGCCTTGAGCGTCGTCACTTGTCGCTTTGGTGTTTGCTGCGCGCTACTTGTCGTGCGGTGCTCGCGGCCAGAATCGCCGTCGTTCGCAGCTTGTGATCGCGCTGCGGGTCACGGCACTAAGCCGTCCGATTCTGCCCCGTAGCGGTCTCGGGCGGGCGAGCGTCCCGCCTTGCCGCAGGTCGTTGTCGTTGCTACCTCTGACGTAACACACCTACAGGAGCGAGACATGACCCAGCCGGATATCGACGCCCAGACGCAATTGGAACTGGAAGCCGCTGCCTTCCGTCGCCTGCGCAAGCATCTGATGGAAGATCGGACCGATGCGCAGAATATCGACATGATGAACCTTGCGGGGTTCTGCCGCAATTGCCTCAGCCGCTGGTATCAGGAAGCGGCAAACGAGAGGGGCATCGAGATGGGTAAGGAGGATGCGCGCGAGATCTTCTACGGCATGACCATGGCGGAGTGGAAAGCCAACTATCAGACCGATGCCTGCGCGCAGACGCAGGATGCGTTCAAGCAGGCTTTTGCAGAAAACGTCGGCACCGATAAGGGCTGAGCGGGCCCGTGTTCCTGCGCTGGCGCGGGCAGGGACGCAGGCCACCGTTGTTCTGGACTGGGAGGCACAGCATAGCCCGCCCCCTGCTGCGCCCGGCGCGGCCAAGGGGCAGCGCGCCAAAAGGCTTCCCTCAAACAGCTATCTTGCGCGGCGTCAGCTTTGGGAATGTAGGATCAGTGACAGCAAAAAAAGGCCGCCCCCAAGGGAGCGGCCTTTTGAATAATTGCGTCACGTCTCGCGGTGTTCAGACCGCCACCTTGACGCTTTCTTCAATGTAAATCTCGCGCAGGCGCTTGGCGATCGGGCCTGGCGTGCCGTCCCCCAGCGCGACACCGTCGATCTCCACGACCGGCATCACAAAGGCAGAGGCCGAGGTGGTAAACGCCTCGTCGGCTTCTTTTGCCTCGTCGATGGTGAATAGGCGTTCTTCGACCTTCAACTGCGCCTCTTCGGCCATGCGCAGCACCGCCTTGCGGGTGATGCCGTGCAGGATGTCATTGGACAGCGGGCGCGTGACGATCACGCCATCCTTGACGAAATAGGCGTTGTTCGAGGTGCCCTCGGTCACATGGCCATCCTCGATCATCCAGGCATCATCTGCGCCGGCTTTCTTCGCCATCATTTTGCCCATGGAGGGGTACAACAGCTGCACGGTCTTGATGTCGCGACGGCCCCAGCGGATGTCCTCGATCGAGATGATCTTGGCGCCCTTCTTGGCCGCCGGGCTATCGGCCAGACCGGGTTTGTTTTGCGTAAACAACACGATGGTCGGCTTGGTGTCGGCGGAGGGGAACACAAAATCCCGGTCCCCGTCCGAGCCGCGCGTGACCTGCAAATAGACCAGCCCCTCGTCGATACCATTCAGCTCCACCAGCTTGCGGTGGATCTCCAGCAGCTCGTCCTTGGTGCAGGGCTCGGCCATCTCCAGCTCATCCAGCGACCGCTTCAGGCGCACCGCGTGGCCCTCAAAATCAATGAGCTTGCCGCCCAGCACCGAGGTCACCTCATAGACCGCATCCGCCATCAGAAAGCCGCGATCAAAGATAGAGACCTTGGCCTCGGTTTCCGGCAGGTAGTCGCCGTTTACATATACGGTACGGGTCATGGTCGTCTCCTTAGCCCCAGAGCGCAGGCCGAGGGGGGTGCACCCCGTCGGCGTCAAAAGTCAGCGGTTCGGGGCGGTCTTCGGCCAGAAGCAGCGGCCCGTCAAGATCCGTCACCAACGCACCCTGCGCCACCAGCGTCGCGGGCGCCATCGCAAGCGACGATCCCACCATGCAGCCGACCATCACCTGATAGCCCTCGGCCAGCGCCGCATCGCGCAATTTCAAGGCTTCTGTCAGGCCGCCGGTCTTGTCCAGTTTGATGTTCACAACATCATATTTGCCCTTGAGTTTCGGCAGGCTGGCGCAGTCATGCGCGCTCTCATCGGCGCAGACCGGCACCGGACGTTCCATCCCGATCAGGGCCTCATCTTCACCTGCGGGCAGGGGTTGTTCCACCAGCTCCACCCCAAGGCGCAGCAGGTGCGGTGCAAGCTCGGCGTAAACCTCGGCCGACCAGCCCTCATTGGCGTCAATGATGATCCGCGCCTCGGGCGCGCCCGCGCGCACCGCTTCAAGGCGGGGCATATCCTCTGGCGTGCCAAGCTTGATCTTCAACAGCGGACGATGGGCATTCTCTGCGGCCTGTTTCTGCATCTCTTCAGGAGAGGCCAGCGACAGCGTATAGGCAGTGATCTCTGGCCCCGGCTGATCCAGCCCAGCCAATTCCCAGACCGGCTTTCCGGCCTTTTTGGCCTCCAGATCCCACAGGGCACAATCCACCGCATTGCGCGCGGCCCCTGCAGGCAGCAGCCTCTGCAACTCCGCGCGCGTAAACGCTTCAGGCAGCGCTTCGATCTCTGCCGTTACCGACTCCAGCGTCTCGTCATAGCGCGCATAGGGCACACATTCGCCCCAGCCCACATGATCTCCATCCTCAACCCGAACCGTCAGCACCTTGGCCTCGGTGCGCGATCCGCGCGAGATGGTGAACACCTGCGCCAGTTTGAACACATCGGGGGTGACAGTGATTTTCATGGCTCTCCCTTCGGGCAGCGCCGCCACCCCTTCTTCATCTTTTCAAAAATACCTCCGCCGGAGGCTCCTGCGAGATCCGCAGACGCCCCCGGCAAAGATGTTCAATCAGACCGCAGCCAGCGCGTCCACCAGACGACCGGCACCGTGGCGATAGGGATCCACCGCAGGCAGGCCCATGCGGCCCTCAACTTCCTTCAGATACGCCACCGCTTCCTCCTCACCCAGATGCTGGGTGTTCACGGAAATGCCGACAATCTTGCAGTCCTTGTTGGCCCGTTGCGCCAGCGGCAGGGCCACATCGCGCAGTTCCTCCAGCGAGGGCACATCATAATCGGGCAGACCGCGCATATGAGTGCGGGTCGGCTCGTGACACAGGATCAACGCGTCGGGCTGGCCGCCATGCACCAGCGCCATGGTCACACCGGAATAGGACACGTGGAACAACGATCCCTGACCCTCGATGAGATCCCAGTGGTCGTCATCATTGTCGGGGGTGAGATACTCGATGGAACCCGCCATAAAGTCAGCGATCACCGCATCCAAAGGCACACCGTCACCGGTGATCAGAATGCCGGTCTGTCCGGTGGCGCGGAAGGTGGATTTGATACCGCGCGCCTGCATCTCTGCGTCCATTGCCAGTGCGGTGTACATCTTGCCCACGGAACAATCGGTACCCACAGCGAGGCACCGCTTGCCGCGACGCTTGACGCCATCGGCGATCGGATACTGCACTGAAGGCACCCGCACATCATGCAGGGTGCGCCCCGTCGCTTCGGCCACGGCGGCCAGATCCGGCTCGTCGCGCAAGAGGTTGTGCAGCCCGGAGGCAAGGTCAAAGCCCTCTTCCAGCGCCTGCACCAACACTTTTTTCCATTCCTGACTGATCTTGCCGCCCCGGTTGGCAACACCGATCACCAGCGTTTTGGCACCAGCGGCTTTGGCTTCTTCAAGGGTCATCTCGGTGAGGCCGAGGTTTGCACCGCAGCCGGGCAGGCTGATCTGGCCAACCGCATGGTCAGGGCGCCAGTCGCGGATGCCAATGGCAACTTTGGCGGCCAGCATGTCGGGCGCATCGCCGAGGAACAGGAGATAAGGGGTCTCGATCATATCCAGCGTCCTTTTTTGGAATTCGTCAGAGTTCAAGGTAGCTTGCGGCAATCGCGCTGCAACTTCCTGTCTAATTTGCCAGTGCAGCAGGCCTTCGAGGCGAATTCTTCGAGCAATAGGTCTATTCTTCGAAGATACTCCCACCCTACGCCAGAATACGCGTGAGATGACGCGGATCGCGAAGAAAGACTATGCAAGTGCGGCATCATTGAGATGCTGCAACTGCAAATAAGACTTGCCATTGCGTGAGTAACGAAATACCAAAACATGAACCCATTTTGGAATTTATGAACCCGGAGAGACCAGAGATGAGCTTTCGCCTTCAGCCCACGCCCCCGGCCCGCCCCAACCGCTGCCAGCTGTTCGGTCCCGGCTCCAACACGAAACTCTTTGCCAAAATGGCCGCCTCTGCGGCGGATGTGATCAACCTCGATCTCGAGGATTCCGTGGCCCCCTCGGACAAGGATCAGGCCCGCGCCAATGTGATCGAGGCGATCAATACGATCGACTGGGGCCGCAAGACCCTGAGCGTGCGCATCAACGGGCTGGATACGCCCTATTGGTACCGCGACGTCGTGGACCTGCTGGAGCAGGCGGGCGCGCGGCTTGATCAGATCATGATCCCCAAGGTGGGCTGCGCCGAGGATGTCTATGCGGTGGACGCGCTGGTGACGGCGATCGAGCGTGCCAAGGGCCGTCAAAAGCCGATCAGCTTTGAGGTCATTATCGAATCTGCCGCAGGTATCGCCCATGTCGAGGCCATCGCCGCCAGCAGCCCGCGCCTGCAGGCCATGAGCCTTGGCGCGGCGGATTTTGCCGCCTCCATGGGGATGCAGACCACTGGCATCGGTGGCACGCAGGAAAACTATTATATGCTCCGCGAAGGCACCAAACATTGGTCCGATCCGTGGCACTGGGCGCAAGCCGCCATTGTCGCCGCCTGTCGCACCCATGGTGTGTTGCCGGTGGATGGCCCCTTTGGCGATTTCTCCGATGACGAGGGCTATATCGCGCAGGCCAAACGCTCCGCGACGCTGGGCATGGTCGGCAAATGGGCGATCCACCCCAAACAGATCGCCCTGGCCAATCAGGTTTTCACCCCGTCAGAAGAGGCCGTCGCCGAGGCGCGCGACATCCTCGCCGCCATGGAAGAGGCCAAAGCCAGCGGTGCGGGCGCAACCGTCTACAAGGGTCGTTTGGTCGACATCGCCTCGATCAAACAGGCCGAAGTCATCGTGGCGCAGTCCGAACTTATCGCCAAAAGCGGCTGAAGCGCGGCGACTGCGCTGTCGCTACCACGTCGAGCGGACAACGTCCCGGCGCGCGAGGCAGAGCCTTTCTTCCTCGCGCGCTCTTCCCGCACCGGGCGTGATTGTCCACATCTCACAGTCCAAACCCCGCATCTGACCGCAGCGCGCAACGGGTGCCTGCCGGGTCGTGGAACTCTGCAGTGGTGCCCCAGCTGTAGTGGTGCAGCGTGACCTTCACACCACGCCGCCGCAGCTCTTCACAGCGGGCGACCACGTCAGCCACGTTAAAGCGTAGTTTGAGCGGCAGCCCGCTCTCACGCGGACCTGCGGCCTCTTCCGGTTCGATCATCAGGTAGGATCCCTCCAGGTCAAAGGTGCTCAGGGTCTCTCCCGGACGGTCTATGCTGTGGAGCAATGTCAGCCCCAAGACTTCACCGTAGAAAACGATGCAGGCCTCATAGTGGGGGGTGAACAGAATGATACCCGCTTGTGTGAAGTCCATGTCGATCGTTCTCCTGCATGAGGGCGTTGCGGGGATCTTGCGGCCTCAAGTGGGGTTGAGCTCAAGCGTTTATTGCAGCCCAGACAATGCGCGCACTGTGAGGTTTCGAGATGGGTGGGAGGGGAGCGCTCCCGCCCCTTTGCGGATCAGGGCAAACCTGACCCAAAAGCGTTGGGCCAAGCCGGGGCCGCGCCGAAGGCGCGGCCCCGGCCCTGCGGCGTCGCGCGCAGCGCGGCGCAAGCCCTCCAGACCGGCCTTGTCGGCAGCAGAACAACCGGCGGTCCCAGTGAAGGGGCGCCGTGTCAGTGATGCTGTGTGTGAGATCCTCGGATTGGCTGGGGATCTGATATGTCAGGACGATAAGGGGCGGCGCCGCCAGATCGGAGATGGACGGGTGTATCCACCCGCGCGCTAAACGTTGTCTCTGCACGCCTCCCGTCAGGGAGAGCCGGTTCCTAGGTGACCGGGATGTCAGGCCCGGTCGATGATCGCGATCACCTGAGATCCTAGCGAGAGATCAAGAACATTTCGCTGAGGCGGCGTGCGCCGGGTATGCAACGCGCATGGTGCTCGTTGCGCCCGGATCAGGCGCGCTGATCCTTGGGCGATCCCATCACAACGTAGGTCGTGATCGCGGTCACAAAGGGCGAGGTGCCGAGGATTTCGGTGTGGAACTGTTTGTAGCTCTTGAGGTCGGCGCATTCGACGCGCAGCAGATACTCGATTGTGCCGGTGATATTGTGGCACTCCACCACCTCCGGCGCATTGCGCATTGCGCGTTCAAAGGCCTCCTGTGCCTCCTTGGTGTGCTCGCCCAGGCCCACACCAATATAGGTGACAAACCCCACGCCCATGGCCTGCGGGTCAAGCACTGCGCGGTAGCCCGTGATGACCCCATCGCGTTCCAGCTCCTGCACGCGGCGCAGGCAGGCGGAGGGCGACAGGCCCACACGCTCCGCCAGCTCCAGGTTCGAGAGGCGTCCGTCGCTGGTGAGTTCACGCAATATGTGCTGGTTTATTCGGTCTGATTTCGCCATTTGTTGTGTAAATACGCGATAACGGTGCAAGTTTGCAATTTCATTTGCACGGTCTCGCGGCAAGGTATTGCGCATGATGACCTATGACCTTGTTGCCGCACTTGCGCTCTTCGCCTTTGTCTCCTCGATCACACCGGGGCCGAACAATCTGATGCTGATGGCGTCCGGTGCCAATTTCGGCTTTCGCCGCACCATCCCGCATATGCTGGGGGTGGCGCTGGGGTTCGTGTTCATGGTGCTGTTGGTGGGGGCAGGGCTGGTGCAGGTCTTTGACGCCTATCCGGTGAGCTACACGGTGCTGAAGGTCGGCTCCGTTATCTATCTGCTCTATCTGGCGTGGAAGATCGCCAACGCAGGGGCGGCCAAGACCGGGGCGGACGGTGATGTGGGCACCCCCATGACCTTCCTGCAGGCGGCGGCCTTCCAGTGGGTCAATCCAAAGGCCTGGGCGATGGCCCTGACGGCGATCAGCGCCTACACGCCGGATCATACGCTCTGGGCGATCCTGCTTGTTGGTGTGATCTTTGGAGCGATCAACTTGCCTTCGGTGGGGTCCTGGACGGTGCTGGGCCAGCAAATGGCGCGGTTTCTGACCAGCCCGCGACGGTTGATGGCCTTCAACTGGACCATGGCCGTGCTGCTGGTGGGCTCGCTCTATCCGGTGATCTGGCCGCATTGATCCCCTGCGGACCCAGAAACGTACATCGGGTTGTGGCGCGCAAAACCCCCATCCAGGGGCCTTTGCGCGCCCTTTTTCGGCGGGGCCGAAAACGGCTGGCGCTCTATTTCAGCGGCAGCACGATTTCGGTGAGGAGGTCTTCGGGGGCGGTGCTGCGCGGATCGTTCAGATAAATCTCATAGCAGGGTTCATCCGCCGGGGTTTCGCCGGATTGCGGAAGCCAGCCGCCAAACAGGCTGTCATAGGCCGCTGAAAGCCCGACATATGGCCCCTTGAAGGTGAGGATGGCAGACTTGCCACCGGGTAAGTCAAACGGCTCCAGACCCTCGGGGGTGGTGTCGGCGCGATACTCAGCCCCGGCGTAGCTGCGCAGTTCGGCATCCGGCACCGCGCCGGGCATGTCGAGATAGACGCCGATGACGGGGCCAAGATCGGGCCAGAGATTGCGGGCGGTGGCCAGGGCCGAGAACTGTTCGAATGCCCGGCCAATTTCGGGGTAGGGCCCGCGATGGGGGATCGTGACGAGGTGGCGCGCAGGTTCGCTGCGCAGGGTAACATCATACATAAAAAGCTCCTTTGGATCGCGAAGCGCGGCAGGGGGCAGGTGCAGCCCGGCCGTGCGAAAGGCCCCCGGCGCCTGGCCGTAGGCTGCGGTGAAGGCCCGCGAGAAGGAATAGCGGTTGGGATAGCCCACGGTGGCAGCGATGTCCTCGATGGAGGTCTGCGACGTCACCAGCGCCACGGCGGCGCGGTGCAGCCGGATGCGGCGCACCGATTGGCCGCAGGTCTCGCCGGTGAGGGCGCGAAACACCCGGTGCCAGTGAAACCGAGACATGGCCGCCACATCGGCCAGCTGATCAAGGCTGAGGTCGCCCGCCGGATTGTTGTGGATGTAGTCCAGCACCCGCCGGATGCGATCCTCGTAGTCTGTGGCCATGCGCCTGTCCTTCTCTGTGGTGCCATCACCGTGATGCCAGAGAGCCGCGTGACAAATCTTGCTGAGTTTGCCCCTGCGGCCGCAGCGGCATGCATTTCAGCAGCCAGGCGGGCGGCGGTGGTCTGCCTCCTCCGTCGCGCAAAGCGCTGGATGTGACACGGAGAGTTGCATCGGACGCAGGGTAAGTCCATATAACGGATAAACCGTGACAGTAGAGACAGTATGACCCAGTATCTGGAATTCGAAAAACCCCTGGCCGAAATCGAAGGCAAGGCGGAAGAGCTGCGTGCGATGGCGCGCACCAACGAAGAAATGGATGTGGATGACGAAGCCGCCGCGCTGGACAAGAAAGCCGCGCAGCTGCTGACGGATCTCTACTCGGATCTGACCGCATGGCGCAAATGCCAGGTGGCACGTCACCCGGAGCGCCCGCATTGCAAGGACTATGTGGAAAAGCTCTTCACCGAGTACACGCCGCTGGCCGGCGACCGGAATTTTGCCGATGACCTTGCGGTCATGGGCGGGCTTGCGCGCTTTAACGACCAGCCGGTTGTGGTGATTGGGCACGAGAAGGGCTCTGACACCAAATCGCGCATCACCCATAACTTTGGCATGGCGCGCCCCGAAGGCTATCGCAAGGCGGTGCGGCTGATGGAGATGGCTGGCCGCTTTGGCCTGCCGGTGATCACTTTGGTGGACACCACCGGGGCCTATCCGGGCAAGGGCGCGGAAGAGCGCGGCCAGTCCGAGGCGATTGCACGCTCGACACAGATGAGCCTCAAGATTGGCGTGCCGGTGATTTCGGTGATCATCGGTGAGGGTGGCTCTGGTGGCGCCGTGGCCTTTGCCACTGCCAACCGCGTCGCGATGCTGGAGCATTCGGTCTATTCCGTGATCTCGCCGGAGGGCTGTGCCTCGATCCTGTGGAAGGATGCGGAGAAAATGCGCGAGGCCGCGGAAGCGCTGCGCCTGACCGCGCAGCACCTGAAGACGCTCGAAGTGGTTGACCGCGTGATCCCGGAGCCGCTGGGCGGCGCGCACCGCGATCCCGAGGCCAGCTATCGCGCCGTCGGGGCAGCCATCACCGAGATGCTGGCTGAGATGAAAGACATGGATGCCAAGGCGCTGATCTCGGATCGCCGCCAGAAATTCCTCGATATCGGATCCAAGGGGCTGGCAGCCTAGGCAGCGACCTCCGGAAAAAGATCCCGAAGCCCTCGCCGAATGGTGGGGGCTTTTTTGCTGTCATGGGGTGGCATGGGGCGCGGATCTGGCCCGAAGCCCTGTTGCCGGAGTGATGCAGGGTGAAATAAGGTGTGCCTGTCACAGGTCCTTAACCGCCCTGTCATCATTTGGTGGCGAAGCTGGAGAACAGTTGCGGCACAGCGTGATCTGAGCCATAAGACCAATAAATATGTTTGCGATAACATGAGCCACTGCGCTGGTCTGTCCGCCAGTGGCCCTGCCGCGCGAACTGATATGAGACACCGCCGTTTTGAACACGGACAGCCGGAGGATAGAGATCCCATGAAACGCACGCGCAACGTCAAGATCGTGGCCACACTCGGCCCTGCGTCCGAGACCTACGAGACCATTCGTGCGCTGCATGAAGCGGGCGCGGATGTATTCCGCCTCAATATGTCTCACGGCAGCCACGAAGAAATCGCCTCCAAACACAAGATTATCCGCCAGGTGGAGGCCGATCTGGACTCGACCATCGCGATTTTGGCCGACCTGCAGGGGCCGAAACTGCGCGTTGGCGTGTTTGCCAGCGGCTCGGAAGAACTGGAAGAAGGGGCGAAATTCCGTCTCGACCTGGATCCGGCCGAGGGGGATATCAACCGCGTGTGCCTGCCACATCCGGAAATTTTCCAGGCGCTGCAAGCCGGGGCTTCGTTGCTGGTGAACGACGGCAAAATTCGCCTCAAGGTCGAAGACTGCGGTGAGGATTTCGCCAACTGCGTGGTCACTACGGGTGGCACGATCTCCAACCGCAAGGGCGTGAACGTGCCGGATGTGATCCTGCCGCTGGCTGCCTTGTCGGAGAAGGATCGGGCGGATCTGGAATTTGTCTGTTCGCTGGGCGTTGACTGGCTGGCGTTGTCCTTCGTGCAACGCGCAAAGGATGTCTTCGAGGCCCGCACCCTGGCAGATGGCCGCGCGGCGATTCTGTCGAAGATCGAAAAACCGGCTGCGGTCGACAATTTTGTCGAGATTCTGGACGCGTCTGACGGGATCATGGTTGCCCGTGGCGATCTGGGTGTCGAACTGCCGGTGTCGCATGTGCCGCCGATCCAGAAGCGCCTGGTGCGCAAGAGCCGTGCCGCCGCAAAGCCGGTGATCGTGGCAACACAGATGCTGGAAAGCATGATCGAGAGCCCGATGCCGACCCGCGCCGAGGTCTCTGACGTGGCCACCGCGATCTATGAAGGCACGGATGCCATCATGCTGAGTGCGGAATCCGCGGCCGGTCAGTATCCGATCGAGGCGGTGCAGACGATGGACAAGGTGGCCACCGAGGTGGAGCAGGATCCGACCTATCGCGAGATCATTGCTGCCTCTCGCACATCGAAGGGCGACACCATCGCGGATGGCATCGTGGCTGCGGCTCGCGAGATCGCGGAAAAAACCGAGATCAAGGCGATCTGCTGTTTCACCCAGTCCGGGACCACTGCACTGCTGACTGCGCGGGAGCGGCCCTATGTGCCGATTCTTGCGTTGACGCCGCTGGCCAACACCGCCCGCCGTCTTTGCCTCAGCTGGGGGTGTAACTGCGTCATCACCGCCAAGGTCGACCGGTTCAAGGGGGCTGTGGTGTCCGCCGCGCGGGCGGCGCGGTCGGGCGGGTTCGCGGGTGAAACCGATCAGGTGGTTGTGACCGCCGGTGTGCCTTTCAACGTGCCGGGCACCACCAACATCCTGCGGATCGCGCCCTGTGATGAACGCCTGATTTACAACACCGACCCGGAATAATAGGCTACCCTTCGTGTAGTGAAGGGTGCTGGTAGATATGGATGCGGATGCAGTTCTGGTGATTGGGCTGGTTCTTGCCTGGCTTGGAGTGCCCGCGGCCGTTTCCGCATATGCGCATCGCCGCAGCCCTGTGATGGCTGTGGCGTTGTTGCTTTCAGGGGGCGGGTGTGTCGCCTGGGCGGCATTGACCCACCCCGATGGATATAGGCTTACGGATGTGCCGGATGTGTTTTTCCGGGTCATCGGCCAACTTCTCTGACCGAATCTGCTTGCCCTTTCGGGCGAGCTGCCGTAACAGGCACCCCTGTTCGCGCGACCGGCCAAAGTGGCATGCCGAGTCGCGTGTGTAGCGAACCTACTTAAAAGGAGACGGAAATGCCCAAGATGAAGACAAAGTCGAGCGCCAAGAAGCGCTTCAAAGTGACCGCGACCGGCAAGGTCCTGGCCGCGCAGGCCGGCAAGCAGCACGGCATGATCAAGCGCAGCAACAAGTTCATTCGCGACGCGCGTGGAACCTCCACTCTGTCCGCACCGGACGCAAAGACCGTCAAGGGCTACATGCCCTACGACCGCTAAGAGGAGTTCTGAGATATGTCCCGCGTTAAAGGTGGTACCGTCACTCACGCCCGTCACAAGAAGGTTATCAAGGCAGCCAAAGGTTATTATGGCCGCCGCAAGAATACCTTCAAGGTCGCCCGTCAGGCCGTCGACAAGGCAAATCAATACGCAACCCGCGACCGTAAGAACCGCAAGCGCAATTTCCGCGCACTGTGGATCCAGCGGATCAACGCGGCTGTGCGCAGCCACGACGAGGCACTGACCTACTCCCGCTTCATCAACGGCCTGACCCTGGCCGGTATCGAAGTGGACCGGAAGGTTCTCGCAGACCTCGCCGTGCACGAGCCCGAAGCATTCGGTGCAATCGTGCGTCAGGCACAGGACGCGCTGGCCGCCTGATTTCAGGTTGAGCTGAGCTGATTTAGACCCGCCGGAGCGATCCGGCGGGTTTTTCTATGCGCGGTGCGGATGTGATCGGGGGAGCAGCGGTGAGCCGTTCGTGGCTTGTCTCCGCAGGCCTATTCGGGTTGGGAGGCGCCACGGCGCTTGAACAGGCCGATCAGGGCGAGGCCGCCAATCGGCCAGAGGGACCAGAGCGCCCCTTGCCAGCTGAACAGGTTCACACAGAACAGAAATGCAGCGATGGTCCACATTTTCAGAGGCACGCCCAGAAACTCTGACCGGCCCACAATCCTGTGCCCCTCGCGCAGGGCAATTACCGCAAACAGGGCCAGCATTGGCCAATGTGCCCAGATGCCGCGACCGGTGATCAGGTCGAGCACAAACAGCCCCGCGGCCACCATGCCCAGGCCACGGCTTGTGCCATCCAGCGGCAGGCGCCGTCCGCACAGTTTGTCGAGGCCGCGCAGGGGGGCGGCCTGCGCTGAGCTTTGGTCTGGGCTGTCGGGCTCTGCGAAATCACGTTTGGGCGCACCGGAAAAGGGATCCGGTTCCTGCCAGACCTGCGCGGTGCGGCTGTGGCGTGGCGCGCCGAGCGAGATGCGATAGACGGGAATGTCTTCGGTCAGATTGCGCGGACGGCGGTCGCCGAGATACTCAAAGCCGATGGTGAGTTTGTTTTTGACGTGGTCGTAGACCTGCTGTGTGATCAAAACGCCGCCGGGCTCTGCCATGGTTTGCAGGCGGGCGGCGAGGTTGACGCCTTCGCCAATCAGGTCGTCACCGTCGCAGATCACATCACCGAGGTTGACGCCGATACGGAACGACAGGGCGCTGTCCTTGGCGGCCAGTTCCTGCTGCACCTCGATGGCGCATTGCACCGCCTCGACCACCGAGGGGAAATCCGCGATCAGCCCGTCGCCGGCGGTATTGGCCACCCGGCCGCCATGACGCTCGATCAGTTTGAAGAACACATCCCTTGCGGCCTGCAGCTCGGTAAAGGTGCCAACCTCATCCGCTGTCATGGCCGTGCTGAACTGTTCTGCATCCGCAGCGAGAATCGTCGTCAGCTTTCGGGTGATCCGGTCACGCATCAGGTTGGGCCTAGGATAAGGAGTCGCCTTAAAGTGGGCCTTCGAGGGCTGGCTTGCAAGAGGCATGGATTGCTCTTGTTGACGCAGGGTGACATCAGGCCACAGCGATCTACCGGTCGATACAGGCGCGTCCCTGTGACCGGGAGGACAGGGCAGGGGCCTTGTGGAGGCTACGGGCGGCGCAGGTGCTTGCTTTCGACGCCTCGTATGGTAGCAGGACATCAAAGCGAGACGTGAGGGGCCGTCATGGACGATCTTAAAGAAAAATACCTCGGCCAGATCGCCGAAGCCGCAGATGAAAACGCGCTGGAGGCCGTGCGCCTTGCGGCTGTCGGCAAGAAGGGCGAAGTGGCCCTGAAGATGCGCGAGCTGGGCAAGATGACGCCGGAGGAACGCCAGGTGGCGGGCCCGGCGCTGAACGCGCTGAAAGACGAGATCAACTCGGCGCTGGCCGCCAAGAAGGCCGCCTTGGGCGATGCGGCGCTGGATGAGCGTCTGCGCTCCGAATGGCTCGATGTGACGCTGCCGACGCGCCCGCGCGGCCCGGGCTCGATCCACCCGATCTCGCAGGCCTCCGAAGAGCTGACCGCGATCTTTGCCGAAATGGGCTTTTCTGTTGCCGAAGGGCCGCGGGTGGACACCGACTGGTACAACTTCGACGCGCTGAACATCCCCGGCCACCACCCCGCCCGTGCCGAGATGGACACCTTCTACATGCACCGCGCCGAGGGCGATGATCGCCCGCCGCATGTGCTGCGCACCCACACCAGCCCGGTGCAGATCCGTTCGATGGAGAAGATGGGCGCGCCGCTGCGCATCATCTGTCCGGGCGGCGTCTATCGCGCCGACTACGACCAGACCCACACGCCGATGTTCCATCAGGTTGAGGGGCTTGCGCTGGATGAGAACATCTCGATGGCCAACCTCAAGTGGGTGCTGGAGGAGTTCGTCAAAAGCTTCTTCGAGGTGGAGAGCGTCGATCTGCGCTTCCGCGCCTCGCATTTCCCCTTCACCGAGCCGTCGGCCGAAGTCGACATTCGCTGCAGCTGGGACAATGGCCAGCTGAAGATCGGCGAGGGCGACGACTGGATGGAGATCCTCGGCTCCGGCATGGTGCACCCGAAGGTGATTGCCGCCGGTGGCATCGACCCCGACAAATATCAGGGCTTTGCCTTTGGCATCGGCATCGACCGTCTGGCGATGCTGAAATACGGCATCCCCGACCTGCGCGCCTTCTTCGACAGCGACCTGCGCTGGTTGCGCCACTACGGCTTCAGCTGCCTTGACGTGCCGACGCTGCACGGGGGCCTGAGCCGCTAAAGGCTGAGTTCGGCTTACATTGCATTTCTGAACAACCCGCCTTTTGCAGGCGGGTTTTCTATTTGGGCTGATCGGGTGGCTTGGCGCATTCGCGAGGGGCTATTGTTGCCGTCGACCAATATCAGATCGCTTGCAATCATCTCCTGCGTCGCTAGCTTCCGCACCGGACCCCAAAAGCCGGAGAACACACATGCTCTTTGACCGCGACCACCAACATGGCGGCCTTGCCAAACGCCGCCGCTATGCCCGGTTCGAGATCGCCTATACGCTGGCGGATTTCGGCGCCGCCTTCAGCTTTGTGATCGGCTCCATCTTCTTTTTCTCCGAGCGGCTGATGACGGCAGGCACCTGGCTGTTCCTCATCGGCTCGATCCTCTTTGCTGCCAAGCCCAGCATCCGCCTGATCCGGGAGATCAAGCTCGCGGCCATGGGCGAGGATGAGGAGCTCGCGGAGCGCTATGAGCGATAAGCCTCCCACAAACATGTGAGATGACAGGCGCGCTGCGATGGCTAGGCTCCGGATTATGCTGCGTCTTGTTCTCTGTGCTCTCGCCCTGCTGTTTCTTGCGCTGCCGCTGCACGCCGGGATTGCTGCCGAGCGCTGTCGTCTTGATGTGCCCTGCACGCTGGGTGAGCGCTCTTATCACGTCATGGAGCCCGACGGTTGGGATGGCGAGACGCCGCTGGTGGTGCTGATGCATTTTCACGGCTGGGCGCGCACCGGGGTGCATGCGCAAAATAGCGACCGGATCGGTGCCTCCACCCGGCGGCGGAGCGTGTTGCTGGTCACCCCGAACGGGCGGCGCAAAACCTGGGATTTCTGGCGCGCGGGCAGCGAAGATGTGGGCTTTGGCGATCAGGTACTGGCGGATGTCCTGGCGCGCTATCCGGTGGATGCGCAGCAGATCTATGTCTCTGGGTATTCCTATGGGGCGGCGATGGCTTGGCGCTATGCCTGCGAGAGCGGCAATGACCTTGCGGCGCTGCTTGCGGTCGCAGGCAGTATCGACCAGCGCGAGACCTGCGCCGAAGCGCCGCCGGTGGTGCGCCATGTGCATGGGCTGTCCGATACGGTGATGGATTTCCCAATGGGGCCGGGCGGTGACACCACCTATCCGGTGGCGCTTTGGCGGGCGCGGCTGGGCTGTGCTGCCGGGCTGGGGCAGGGCCATTGGCAGGTGCGCAGCTTCCTCACCTTTACGCGTACCAGTTGGGACTGCGCCAAGGGGGCGGTGACGCTGGACCTGCATCCGGGCGGGCATTTTGTGCCGCATGGCTGGATCGGTCGGCAGCTGGACGAGCTGATGGGGCGTGCCCCGTCCTACCCCTGAGGGCTGTCGCGATGGTGGGCAGGAGCCGCCTGTCGGCGGGCTAGCCGCTTGCGCGCGGCGGCAATCGCGCCGCAGTTGCCGGTCATGGTCCCGCTCCGGTGCGCCAAGGCTTGAACCCGGGGGCAATCTTTGTCATTGCCATGGGCAAACCTGATGACTTTGCCAAAGGGCGCTGACCGATGAAATTCACTCTCTCCTGGCTCAAGGACCACCTCGACACCGACGCAAGCGTTGAGGAGATCACCGAGACCCTGACCGACCTCGGGCTGGAGGTCGAGGAGGTCGTGAACCCCGCCGACGCCCTCAAGGCCTTTACCCTGGCCAAGGTGGTGGGCGCCGAGCAGCATCCGGATGCGGACCGTCTGCGCGTCTGCCGGGTGATGACCGACGAAGGCGAAAAGCAGATCGTCTGCGGCGCGCCCAACGCGCGCGAAGGCATCACCGTGGTGCTGTGCAAGCCGGGCGATTATGTGCCGGGGCTGGATTTCACCCTCTCCGTGGGCAAAATCCGCGGTGTTGAGAGCCATGGCATGATGGCATCGTGGAAAGAGCTGATGCTGGGCGAAGATCACGACGGCATCGTCGAACTGCCCTCGGGTGAGGTTGGCGAGCGGCTGGTGGACTGGCTGGCGGAGAATGACGCCGCCAAGGTCGACCCGATGATCGAGATCGCGATCACCCCGAACCGCCCCGACGCGCTGGGTGTGTTCGGCATTGCCCGTGACCTTGCGGCGCGCGGTCTGGGCACGCTGAAGACCCGCGATTACATGCCTGTTGAGGGGCAGTACGACAGCCCGATCAAGGTCTCCATTGATGACGATACCCTGGATGGTTGCCCGCTGTTCACGGGCCGCATGATCCGTGGCGTTCAGAACGGCCCCTCGCCGAAATGGCTGCAGGATCGGCTGAATGCCATCGGCCTGCGTCCGATCTCGGCGCTGGTGGATATCACCAACTTCTTCACCTTCGACCAGAACCGGCCCCTGCACGTTTTTGATGCGGCAAAGGTCACCGGCAACCTGCGCATCCATCGGGCCGAGGGCGGCGAGGAGCTGCTGGCACTGGACGAGAAAACCTACACGATGCAGCCGGGCCAGATGGTCATCTCTGATGACAATGGTGCCGAGAGCATTGCGGGCATCATGGGCGGCGAAGAAACCGGCTGCACCGAGGAGACCGTGGATGTCTTCCTTGAAAGCGCGTTCTGGGATCACGTTCAGATCGCCACCACTGGCCGTGCGCTGAAGGTCAATTCCGATGCGCGCTACCGCTTCGAGCGTGGCGTCGACCCGGAGTACACCTACGAGGGGCTGGAGCGCGCAACGCAGATGATCCTCGATCTCTGCGGTGGCGAGCCGTCGAATGTGGTCGCTGCAGGCGATGTGCCGGATCATTCCCGCAGCTACCGGCTGAACGCCGAACGCGTGCAGTCGCTGGTGGGCATGGATATTCCCGAAAGCGAGCAGCGCCAGACCCTGACCCGGCTTGGTTTTCGCCTTGAGGGCAATATGGCACATGTGCCGAGCTGGCGCCCCGATGTGCAGGGCGAGGCGGATCTGGTCGAAGAAGTCGCCCGCATTGCTTCGCTGACCAAGCTGGAGGGCAAGCCGCTGCCGCGTCTGACCGCAGGCATCCCGGCGCCGGTGATGACGCCGCAGCAGCGCCGCCTGCAGATGGCGCGCCGCACGGCGGCCTCGCTCGGCTACAACGAGGTGGTGAGCTATACCTTCATCGACAAGGCCGCAGCGGGTCTGTTTGGCGGCGGCACCGACGCCACCATGCTGGCCAACCCGATCTCCTCGGAGATGTCGCATCTGCGCCCGGACCTGCTGCCCGGTCTGTTGCAGGCGGCAGCGCGCAATCAGGCGCGCGGGTTTGCCGATGTATCGCTGTTCGAGGTCGGACCTGCCTTCACCGGTGGCGAGCCGGGCGAGGAGCGTATCCAGATCGCGGGCCTGCTGGTGAACCGCAACGGGCCGAAGGACGTGCATGGCGCGTCGCGCAACTGGGACGTCTATGATGCCAAGGCCGATGCCGAGGTGGTGCTGGCCGCGATCGGCGCACCGGCCAAGGTGCAGGTCCTGCGCAAGGGCGAGGCCTGGTGGCATCCGGGCCGTCATGGTCGCATCTGTCTGGGGCCGAAGAAAACGCTGGGCGTCTTTGGCGAACTGCACCCCAAGGTACTGGCCGAACTGGGCATCAAGGGCACTGCCGTGGCCTTCACCATCTATCCGGACGAGATTCCGCTGCCGCGCAAATCCAGCGCCAGCCGCAGCGCGCTGGCGATCAGCGATCTGCAGGCGGTGGAGCGGGACTTTGCCTTTGTGGTGGATGCGGATGTGGAGGCACTGACGCTGGTCAATGCCGCTGCCGGTGCCGACAAGGTGCTGATCAACGATGTGCGGGTCTTTGACGAGTTCATCGGCGGCGCGTTGGGCGAGGGCAAGAAATCGCTGGCTATCGCGGTGCGGCTGCAGCCCACGGATAAGACCCTGACCGAAAAGGACATCGAGGCGGTGAGCGAGAAGATCGTCACCAAGGTGACCAAGGCCACCGGCGGCACCCTGCGCGGTTGATCGCGCGCTTGCACGTCTAAATATATTGAAGCAACGCGCCCTGTTATGGGGCGCGTTTTTCGTTTTCGTCGTTCGTTTTGCGGGTGCGCGGGGCCAGCCCTTCGCGCGCGCTGCGCCATTTTGGGGCAAGAGAAAGCCCGTCAGCTTTGATTGCTCAACGCTTCGGCCAGGTGATCGAACACCAGACGGATCTTGCGGCTGGTATGCACTTCGCGGTGGGTGGTGAGCCAGAACGGAAACCGCAGTATATCGACCCAGGGCAGGACCCGCTCGATGCCTGCAGTCTGTTCGGCGACCTTTGTGTACATCGGGGCGATGCCAAAGCCACTGCGGACCAGCTCCCAGGCGACCAGACCATTGCGGGAGCCGATGTGGAACTGTTCGGGGGTGATCTCCAGGTTCAGGCCTTGTGCATAGGCGATCATCTCGGCGTTGTCGCCAAATCCGACAAAGTCATGACCGGGCAGGTCCGCCGGTGCCTGCGGTCGGCCGCGCCGGTCGAGATAACTGCTGGCGGCATAGAAATGCGCGTTACCCTCATGCACCAGCCGGGCGATCAGGTCGGGCTGGTCGGGGCGGACATGGCGAATGGCGATATCGGCCTCGCGTTTCATCAGGTCGCGGATGTCATTGGTGGCCACCATGTCGACCTTCAGGTTGGGCGCAATCCGGCGCAGGTGGTGCAGCACCGGCGGCAGCACATGGGCGGACAGAATGTCGCTGGCGGTGATCCGCACCGTGCCCTCGATGGCGTTGGCCTGACCGCTGGCAGACAGGGTCAACGCGGTGGCAGCCTTGCCCATCTGGCGGCCCTGATCCAGCAACTGCTGTCCCGCCTGGGTAAGCACCAGCGCCCGGCCCACCCGTTCGAACAGCATCACGCCCAGCTCTGTCTCCAGCGCCGCGACCTGCCGTGACAGGGTGGGTTGGGTGAGGCCGAGACTGCGGGCGGCGGCGGAAAGAGACCCCTCTTCGGCGGTGGCGAGGAAGGCGCGGATGTGATTCCAATCGGGTGAGGGCGGGCTGTCCATGCAAATATGTATATAAGCCTTGCGTATTTCCGCAATTCTTATGGCATTCCCGCATGTGTATTTTGGCGGCAGCCGCAGGAGAGATGCCATGACCAATGAGGCCCAGTTCTGGGACAAGATCGCCGCCAAATATGCCGCCAGCCCGATCAAGGATGAGGCAGCCTATCAGATCACGCTGGAGCGCACGGCCAGCTATCTGCAGCCGGATCAGGAGGCGCTGGAGCTGGGCTGTGGCACCGGCAACACGGCAGTGAAATTGGCGCCACATCTGAGTCGGTTGGTGGCAACCGATCTGTCGCAGAAGATGCTCGACTTCGGCGCCGGGCGGGCGCAGGAGGCCGGGGTCACCAATCTAGAGCTGGTGCAGGCAGAGCCGATGACGGCGCCGGAGGGGCCGTTTGACGTGGTGCTGGCGTTCAATCTGTTTCACCTGCTGGGAGACCTGGACGCCAACCTGCATGCGACTGCAATGCGTCTGCGTCCCGGTGGGTTGTTCATTTCCAAGACGGTCTGCATGCAGGATATCCGCAGCTCCCTGAAGCGCTTGCTGATCCGCGGTATGATCCCATTGATGCGTCTTGTGGGCAAAGCACCGGACGTGGTGCATTTCATGTCGGTGGCCGATTGGCAGGCCCGGATTGAGGCCGCGGGCTTTGAGATCATCGAAACAGGCAGCTATCCGGTTGATCTGCCCAATCGTTTTGTTGTGGCGCGCAAGCGCTGACGGGGTTGGCCCCGGTTGCGCAAGCGGCTAGGTCTTGGCCCGAACCCATGGCTCCCGCAGGGGGCAAGGCAGGAGGACCAAGCATGACCCTATCCGTTTATCTTTCCGGCGAGATCCACACAGACTGGCGCGAGCAGATCATCGAAGGCGCGCGTGATCTCAATCTGCGCTTTGATAGTCCGGTGACCGATCACGATGCCTCTGACGATTGCGGCGTGACGATCCTCGGGGCCGAGGACAACAAGTTCTGGCACGACCACAAGGGCGCAAAGCTGAACGCCATCCGCACCCGCAAGGGCATCGAGGACGCCGATGTGGTGGTGGTGCGTTTTGGTGAGAAATACAAACAGTGGAACGCGGCCTTTGATGCGGGCTATGCCGCTGCGCTGGGCAAGTCGATCATCGTGCTGAACCCGCCAGAGCACCAGCACGCGCTGAAAGAGGTGCACGCGGCGGCACTGGCGGTGGCTGAAGAGCCGCGTCAGGTGGTGGAGATCCTGACCTATGTGCTGACGGGCAAGCTGCCTGCATGACGCCGGTTGTGCTGGAGAGCGACCGTCTGATCCTGCGCCCGCATGAGGTGCAGGATTTCGACGACCTCGCGCGCATGTGGGCGGAACCGGAAGTGGTGCGCTACATCACGGGCACCCCATCGACCGAGGAGGCCAGCTGGGCACGCCTGATGAAATATATCGGTCATTGGCAGATGCTCGGCTTTGGCTATTGGGCGGTGATCCTGCGCGACACTGGCGCATATGCCGGCGATGTCGGGTTTGCCGACTACAAACGTGCGTTAAAGCCCAGCCTCGATGGCGTTCCCGAGGCCGGCTGGGTGTTGTCACCTGAGGTGCATGGACGCGGTGTCGCCACCGAGGCGGTTGCCCGCATACATGCCTGGGCGGATGAGCATCCGACGTGGCACCGCACATGTTGTATCTTTGATCCTGAACATCACGTGTCACAGAAGGTGGCGTTGCGGTTGGGGTATCGTCCAGAAGAGGCGCTTGGCCTCTATAACGACATGCCGACCCGGATCATGTATCGCGATATAAAGCGCTGAACGAAGGGATGGCGGGGGACGGTTTCGACAGTTTCCCGCACATCTATACCGGCGCAGAAAGCGGGGGCGCCGAGGTCTACAGCCACGCTTTCTTAATGAATCAAACGGATAGTTGATGCTTGGATCGCACCTTGAGTGTGATGTCTTTTCCCTGAACATTAACGTATGCCAATGCCGCCAGATATCCCTAGAATAGATCGCCGCGCGCGCGGTGCAGTTGCCCCGGAATATGAGGACAGCGGCCTTTTCAAGGGCGGTGTGATTCAGGTGCAGTTGGCGCTTGTGCCGGTGTTTGGGACCACCTCACGTGGGGATTGCTCCGCGCGCGGGTTCAACGCGGACGGTACGGAGGTGACGGTCGTCTTTGCCGGTCGTCGTCGGCCCCACTTCCAGGCGCTCTATACACAGCTGCGCTATATGTACGCGCAGGCCCAGCACAAGGATGCGCTCCTGGGGGTGAAAATGCGCGATATCAATTCGATCCAGCTGCCGGTGCAATGTGAGGGATCATGGCGTGCGCAACGGGAGCAGGACGAGCAGGGGCAAGAGCAGCGCAGTCTGCATTTCATGGTGGCCCGCTGGGCCTTCCAGGCGCATGATGGCCAGACGCTGAAATTCGGCACCGCTCCGTTGTTGAGCAGCAAGCCGCAGGGCACGGCCGAGGCGAAACGCGACAGGCCATTGTCTTATTCCGATGTGTCCCCCGCCGGCAGGCAGGGGACCGTGTTTGGACGCTGAGACCCGGTGGGCTCAGCCTTCTTTCTGGATTTCCACGCTATGCGGATAGGGGATGGAGATGCCTTCGGCGTCGAACGCTTCTTTTACGCCTTGGATCATCGCCCATTTCAGCTCCCAGTAGTCACCGGCAGTGCACCACAGGCGGGTCGAAATATCGACCGAACTGTCGCCGAGGTTGGTCACACGCACCCAGGGTTCGGGGGTCGACAGCACGCGGCCATCGGCCTCGGCCAGCCGCAGGATGATCGCCTTGGCCTTTTCGATGTCGTCGCCATAGTCGATGCCATAGGTGATATCGAGCCGCCGGGTATCATGCGCCGAGTAGTTGGTGATGATGGTGCCCCAGGCCTGACCGTTGGGAACAATGATCTGCACATTGTCCGGGGTCACTAGTTCGGTGACGAAGAGGTTCAGGTCCTTGACCGTGCCGGAGGTGCCACCGATGTCGACAAACTGGCCGAGCTTGTAGGGGCGGAACAGGATCAGCATGAAACCGGCAGCGATGTCGCTGAGGGTGCCCTGCAACGCCAGGCCAATGGCGAGCGTCGCAGCGCCGAGCATTGCGACGAGGCTCGTGGCCTCAATGCCAAAGATGCCAAGTACGGCGACCAGAACGATTGCCAGCAGGACCCAGCGCACCAGGCTTGCAACAAAGTTGCCCAGTGTTTCGTCGATCTGCGGTGTCTTGTTGATGCGGGTGCGCACCGCGCTTGAAATCAGGCCTGCGGCGATCCAGCCGAGCACCAGAACGATCAGCGCCTTTGTGCCGCTGACGACCAGTGGCCAATATGCGCCAGCCTGTTCGATTACATTTTCCATGTCAGTCCCCACGTTTCTCGTAGATCGCCGTGCAGGCCGGGGAATGCTCCGGCAAGGCACGGGGAGTGTTCGTCTTGGTGGGCAGAGGCTCTGCCCGTTTTGCCTCTCCTTAGTGCGTCAGTCTGCCGCGCGGAATCGAGAGGTTTTTAACGAAAACATAGGGGAATTTATCGAACGTGACCGCCAAACAGCGGTGTAGGGCGCAAAACGCGGCCCCCATGTCGAGGGCCGCGCTGAAAGATCGGACCTTAGGCGGCGTCGCGAAGGGCAAGTGTCGGCGACAACACATCGAGGCCAAGTGCCTTGCCAACGGCGTAGTAGGTCAACTTGCCCGCATGCACATTGAGCCCGTTGAGCAGGTGCGGATCATCCGCGCAGGCCTGTTTCCACCCCTTGTCCGCCAAGGCGAGCAGGAATGGCAGCGTCGCATTGCCAAGCGCCTGCGTCGACGTGCGCGCCACGGCACCCGGCATATTCGCCACGCAATAGTGCATGATGCCGTCAACCTCGTAGATCGGGTCGGCATGGGTGGTCGCGCGGGAGGTCTCGAAACAGCCGCCCTGGTCGATGGCCACATCCACCAGCGCCGCGCCCGGTTTCATCGCGGCAAGATCTGCGCGGGAAATCAGCTTGGGCGCGGCCGCGCCGGGGATCAGCACCGCCCCGATCACCATGTCGGCTTCCTGGATCAGCTCTGCCGTGGCGCCGGCAGTGGAGTAGCGGTTCTTGAACGTGCCGCCAAAAACGTCATCAAGATACTTGAGCCGGGGCAGGGAGCGATCGAGAACGGTCACATCCGCACCCATTCCGGCGGCAATCTTAGCGGCATGGGTGCCAACGACGCCACCGCCCACAACGACGACTTTGGCCGGGGCGACGCCGGGCACGCCGCCCATCAGCACCCCGCGGCCTCCATTGGCCTTTTGCAGCGTCCAGGCACCGACCTGCGGGGCCAGACGGCCCGCAACTTCGGACATCGGCGACAGCAGCGGCAGGCCGCCGCGATCATCGGTCACGGTTTCATAGGCAATTGCTGTGCATCCCGACGCCAGCAGGTCATGGGTCTGATCCGGGTCGGGCGCGAGATGCAGATAGGTGAACAGAAGCTGCCCCTCGCGCAGCATCTTGCGTTCACCGGACTGCGGCTCCTTTACCTTCACGATCATGTCGGCGCTGGCGAAGATCTCCTCGGCGGTGTCGATGATGACGGCACCGGCAGCGATGTAATCATCGTCGGGGAAACCGGCGCCAAGGCCTGCTCCCTTCTGGATCAACACCTGATGGCCGTGGGCGCAGGCTTCCCGCGCGGCATCGGGCGTCATGCCGACGCGAAATTCCTGGGGTTTGATCTCCGTGGGGCATCCGATTTTCATGGGGTCTCCTCCGTTCCCTTTGGGGCAAAGTGTCGCAGTGTACGGTTCAAAGGTGCTGCTTTTTTGAGCGCTTTGAAAAGGTGACATTCGAAGTATCTTCGAATATGAGTGACGCTTACGCAAGAAAAGGTAGGTCATTTGGCGCTAGATCAATTGGATCGTCGAATCATGGCAGTCCTGCAGAAGCAGGGCAGGATGTCCAACGCAGAGCTGAGCGAGACCGTGAACCTCTCGGCCTCTGCCTGCCATCGGCGTGTTCAGCGACTGGAAAGTGACGGCTATATTCGCAACTACGTGGCGTTGCTGGATGCGCGCAAGCTGGGCGTGCCGACAACGGTTTTTGTGGAGATCACCCTGCAGACCCAGGCCGATGAGGTGCTGGACGCGTTTGAAAAGGCGGTCGCGCGCATCCCGGATGTGCTGGAATGCCACCTGATGGCCGGAACTGCGGACTACATCTTGAAGGTGGTGGCAGAGAATACCGATGACTTTGCCCGCATCCATCGCCAGCACCTGACCCGCCTGCCGGGTGTTGCTCAGATGCAGTCGAGCTTCGCCCTGCGCACCGTGTTCAAGACCACCGCACTGCCGGTCACCTGACCTTGCCGGTGGAGCGGTGGTTGGCTACAATTTTTGGCTAAGAGACTGCGGCTGAGCCCGCCTATTTTCTGTCCGACGCTGGTTTTGGCGTCGAATTGTCAGGGAGGAGAGAAATTCCTCGGCCCTGATCGGCGTTTTTCGACCATCACGACGCCATCTGACACCAAAGGATTACATGCCACCATTATGCGGTGACATAACCCTGTTGCATGAATAAGGAGATACAGTGTGAGCAGCGATCAGGAAAATACATCCTTCGAATGGCTGGAAGCCGAGCTGCAGGACACGCTGGACGAGGATTTCGAAATCGAATTTGCCGAGCCCATGCTGTCCATGGAGCTGCGCAAGATCTACCGCGCCCAACATCCGGAGATGCTTGACCGCAAGGTCTATTTCCGCAACCTGCTGCGGTTGCAGGCAGAGTTGATCAAGGTTCAGGACTGGGTGCAGCACACCGGTGCCAAGGTCTGCATCCTGTTCGAGGGCCGCGACAGTGCCGGCAAGGGCGGTGTCATCAAACGCATCACCCAGCGGCTGAACCCGCGGGTGGCCCGGGTCGTGGCGCTGCCTGCACCAAGCCGCCGCGAGCAGAGCCAGTGGTATTTCCAGCGCTACGTGCCGCATCTGCCGGCGGCGGGCGAGATCGTGTTGTTTGATCGCTCTTGGTACAACCGTGCGGGTGTCGAGCGGGTGATGGGCTTTGCCGATGACGATCAGGTCGAACAGTTCTTTCAGGACGTTCCGGAATTTGAACGCATGCTGGTCCGTTCCGGCGTCATCCTGCTGAAATACTGGTTCTCGATCACCGACGAAGAGCAGCAATTGCGATTCCTCATGCGCATCCACGATCCGATGAAACAGTGGAAACTGTCGCCGATGGATCTCGAAAGCCGCATCCGCTGGGAGCAATATACCAAGGCCAAGGAAGACATGTTCTTCCGCACCAATATCGATGAAGCACCCTGGTATATCGTCGAGGGCAACGACAAAAAGCGCGAACGCCTGAACTGTATCGAGCATTTGCTGACACGGATCCCCTATCACGACGTGCCGAGCGAGAAGGTCACCCTGCCGGACCGGGAATATAACCCAAGCTATGAACGCCGGGTGCTGCCGGACGAGCTTTACGTGCCGAAGATCTACTGACCGGAGCGACCGCAGTCGCCTTCATCTTTTTCCAAATACCTCGGGGAGCGCGAGGGGCAGGGCCCCTCGCAAGGCGGCCAGCGGCAAACATCATGTTCTGGCAGACATGACAGCTCCGGACAAAATGAAACCCCCGGAGCGGAAGCCACGGGGGTTTTATTCTTGAACAGTATCCAGAAGCGACTGGAGACGGGCGAGGGGTCTTAGAGGAGACCTTCGCGCTGTGCTTTCTTGCGTGCCAGCTTGCGGGCACGGCGGATAGCTTCAGCTTTCTCGCGCGCTTTTTTCTCGGAGGGCTTCTCGAAATGTTGCTTGAGCTTCATTTCGCGGAAGACGCCTTCGCGCTGCAGCTTCTTCTTCAGGGCACGGAGCGCCTGGTCGACGTTGTTGTCGCGAACACTAACCTGCATGTGGTTTTCACCACCTTTCTAAGTTGAGTTGCAAGGATTTGCAGGAGCTGGCGTATAGCAAGGCGGAACTAAATTGTCTAGTACTGGAGCCAACAAGACAGAGGAGCATGGGCGACATGGCGGAAAACCCAAGGGAATCTACGGATCAGGGGGCCGAATTACAGGATAGCCTGCTGGATGCAGCCTTGATGCATGTGGTGTTTGACGGCTGGAGCGCGGCGACTTGGGAGGCAGCTCTGGCTGATTCGGGCGTCGACCGGACGCTGGCGGAGGCGCTGTTCCCGCGCCGGGCGCTGGATCTTGCGGTGGCCTATCACAAGCGCGGCGACGCGCAGATGCTGCAGCGGCTTGCGGAGGCGGACCTTGGCAGTTTTCGCTTTCGCGACAAGGTGGCCGCCGCAGTGCGCTACCGGCTGGAGGTGGTTGGCGACAAGGAGGCGGTGCGCCGCGGCGCGACGCTGTTTGCCATGCCGCAGCATGCTGCCGAGGGCACCCGGCTGATATGGGGCACGGCGGATGCGATCTGGACCGCACTGGGCGATACCTCCGAGGATGTGAACTGGTATACCAAGCGGGCAACCCTGTCGGGGGTCTATTCCTCCACCGTGCTGTTCTGGCTTGGCGATGACAGCCCGGAGCATCAGGCAACCTGGGAGTTTCTCGACCGACGCATCGACAATGTGATGCAGATTGAGACCCTGAAGGCCAGCGTCAACAAGAACCCGCTGCTGAAACCGCTGATGGCGGGGCCGAACTGGCTGATGAGCCACATTCGCGCCCCTCAAAGCCGTGAGGATCTACCCGGTCGCTGGTCGCCCCGCGCCGACCGTTGAGCAGCCCGGCGGACGTCGCATTCGCGGGGCGTTGCGGATGTGGTGCTGCTTGGCCAATGGACGCCCGGGTGTTAGCTGTCGTGACAACTGCGACGAAAGGATAGACCCGATGCCCACAGCCCTTCCCGAGACCATGCGCGCCGTCGAGATTTCCGAACATGGCGCGCCGGATGTCCTGAAGCCGGTGGAGCGCCCGGTGCCCGAGGCCCGGCATGGCGAGGTGGTGATCCGGGTGGCCTATGCCGGCGTCAACCGCCCCGATGCGCTGCAGCGCGCGGGGGCCTATGCGCCGCCCAAGGGGGCAAGTGATCTGCCGGGGCTGGAAGCCTCTGGCGAGATCGTCGCCATCGGCGCGGGCGTTACCGGCTGGAGCCCAGGCGACCTCGTCTGTGCCCTGCTGCCCGGTGGTGGCTACGCCGACTATGTCGCCACGCCTGCCGCCCACTGCCTGCCGATCCCCCAAGGGCTCGGCCTGAAAGAGGCCGCCTGCCTGCCGGAGACCTGCTTCACCGTCTGGTCCAATGTGGTGACACGCGGCGGGCTGACGGCGGGAGAGCGGTTCCTGGTGCATGGCGGCTCCTCCGGGATTGGCACCACCGCGATCCAGCTGGCCTCGGCGCTCGGGGCGCGGGTCTATGCAACCGCAGGCTCGGACGACAAATGCGCCGCCTGCGTGGGGCTCGGCGCGGAGGTGGCGATCAATTATCGCGACGAGGATTTCGTTGAAATCCTGAAGGCGGATGGCGGTGCCAATCTGATTCTGGACATGGTGGGTGGAGACTATATTCCCCGCAACATCAGGGCATTGGCGGATGATGGGCGATTGGTACACATCGCCTTCCTACAAGGTCCGAAGGCGGAGCTGAACTTTGCCCAGATCATGGCGCGCCGACTGACGGTGACGGGCTCTACCCTGCGACCGCAGAGCGATCTGGCCAAGGCGCGGATTGCGCGGGATCTGGCGGAGGCGGTCTGGCCGCTGATCGAGGCGGGCAAGCTGCGGCCCGTGATGGATTCGACCTTCCCGCTGGCGGAGGCGGCGGCGGCGCATGCGCGGATGGAAGGCTCCACCCATATCGGGAAGATCGTGCTGGAAGTGGGCGGCGAGAGCTGACCACCCGTCCGGGGGCAGTCCCAGCGCCGCATTCTGGCGTCGGGGCTGTCTTGCGGGCTTATGTCACCGCTCGGCGATAGAAATGCCAAGTGGCGTGGCCGAGCAAGGGCACCACAAAGATCAGCCCGGCGAACAGCGGCACAGAGCCGATGAGCAGCGCCGCCCCGACCAGCAGCCCCCAGCACAGGCAGACAAAGCGGTTCTTGCGCATCACTTCCAGAGAGGTGGCCACGGCAACCGGCAGGCCAACGTGACGATCCAGCAGCAGCGGAAAAGACACGATGCTGATCGCAAGCGCTGCATAGGCCAGGATCGCGCCGGTTGTGGTGCCGATGATCATCATCGTCCAGCCCGGCCCGGTGGTGAACACGTCGGTCGCAAAGCTACTGAGGGATGATGGGGCGTCGGGGCCCAGCGTGGCGGCAAAGATGGCCTGTGCCACCATGATCCAGATGACGAAGAGCGCGGCGAGGTAGAAGGCCAGCATCAGGATGGATGCAAAGGCGGGAGAGCGCAGGACGGCAAAGGCCGACATCCAGCTCGCGCTCTCGCCCGCTTCGCGGCGGCGGGACATTTCATAAAGGCCGATGGCGGCGGCAGGGCCGACGATCGCAAAGCCCATCACCATGGGCAGCAGTAGTGGCAGCACCGCAAGGTGAAAGCCGCTCATGATCATGGCGATGCCAATCAGCGGGTAGATAAAGACAAGGAACATCGCATCCGAGCGCGCCGCCTTGAAATCCTGCCAGCCATCGCGCAGGGCTGCGGAAATGTCGCTGAGGTCAAGTGCGCGGACCTGGGGTGTTGCGCTGTCCTCGCTGCGTATCTCGTCAATGGCATCGGCTGTGCCGTGGCTGGCGGATCGCAGCGACTGAAACACCCAGCTTGCCGGGTTTCCGATGGTCTTTGGGGCGACTTCTGACATGGCTTGGCTCCTCCTGTGGCTCGCCGGGGCGTGCCGCGCGGAACAGCAGGGTCAAAGCCGGGACTGGTGGCCAAGAGCTTGCGGACATGGCGCATCGGGTCTCGGTCGGTCCCGGTGGGGGGCCCCACGATTGGGCGCGCGCGGCATGTCGTGCGATCAGCGTAACACGCCCGGACGTGTTTGTCTGTCACAGTTGCGGGAGCGCAGGTGAGCGGGAGGCCTAGCGCACCGGCTCGAAGACCGCATCCTTGAGCGCGCAATCGCGGATGGTATCGCGACCACAGGGCACCGGGGTCAGGTCGCGGGACAGGCAGACACGCGCCTCCTGAATGAAACCGTCACGGCAGGTGATGGTCAGGCTGTCGCGAGAGAGCTGCGGGTTGGCTTTCAGGAAAGCCTCTTCCACAACGGAGGCCGGGAGTTTCACCGGCTTGTCCAGACGGCGAAAAATCTCTGGCCGGGTGATGCTTTGATAGGCGGTGCGCGAGAGGTCGTAGTAACTGCGGGCCGACAGGCCGGAACAGGTGCCGTGCTTTTTCCACTGATGCCAGGCGAGGCCGGAGGTGCCCATGATATCGCCCATCTCGCTGGTCTGGCGACGGGTCGGCGGCGTTTCGGTGGTGCGGCAGTAGCTCGGCCAGCCCTGGTGAAACTGGGGCCAGAGCCCGTGCAGGGTCCAGCCGTAGTCATGCCGTGAATCGCATTGCTCGGAGCCTTTTGCATCGCCCTCGGTTGCGCACCAGTTGGGCGACCAGCTGAGTGCCATGACATAGTAGTCGAACACGCCCGCTCGCTCGCCATCGGCCTGCGCAGGCGTGGTCAACAGGGCAAAAGCTGCCAAAATAGTGAAGAAATGCCCGCGCATTCGCCTCTTTCCTTATGGTTTCAAGGCGACTATATAGACCTGAAGTTCCCCGACAACGGAAACCCGCCCCGAAGATCCGGGGAAGCCGATTTAAGGCGACGGGAGAGGTTTATCCGCGAGATGTCCAGTTTGGGGACAGACGTGTTTAAAGGAGTAGAGCACATGGCAAAACCGTTGATGGCCAAGGCGACCGCCGTGTGGCTGGTGGACAATACCACGATCAGCTTCAAGCAGATCGCCGATTTTGTTGGCATGCATGAGCTGGAAATTCAGGGCATCGCGGATGGCGATGTGGCCTCTGGTGTGAAGGGGTTTGACCCGGTTGCCAACAGCCAGCTGACGCAGGACGAGATCGCGACCGCCGAGAACAATCCGCTGCACAAGCTGAAGCTGAAGTTCAATGCCGCCGCCGCAGGCGAGGAAAAGCGCCGCGGACCGCGCTATACGCCGCTGTCCAAGCGCCAAGACCGCCCGAACTCGATCCTGTGGCTGGTGAAGTTCCACCCGGAACTGGCCGATGCGCAGATTGCAAAGCTGGTGGGCACCACCAAGCCGACGATCCAGTCGATTCGTGAGCGCACGCACTGGAACATCTCCAACATGGAGCCGATCGATCCGGTCGCGCTGGGCCTGTGCAAGCAGTCCGAGCTGGATGCTGCTGTGCAGAAGGCCGCCCAGAAACGCGCGGCCGAAGGTGGCGTGATGAGCGACGACGAACGTCGCAAGCTGGTGTCTACCGAGCAGTCGCTGGAGATGGACGCAGAGCCGAAGATGCCCACCGCGATCGAAGGTCTGGAGACCTTTACCCTCGGCTCGTCCGAGGAGAAGAAGGAAGAGCCGATCCCGGATGCGGACAGCTTCTTCAACCTGCCCTCCGGTGGGGATGAGGATGACGAGGACGACGATAGCGACGATCCGCGCTACTAAAGACCGCACGCGTCAGGCCTCGCCCCAAGTGGGGCCGGGCCAGTCAAAACCTGATGTGAAGCGCCGCAGAGCCTCCGGGCCTGCGGCGTTTTTTTTGGCTCTTGTCAATTCCTGACTGAATAAGTAGGAAAAGGCACCCAGCCTCCCCGGCGCCATGCAGCGACGGATCTGCCCGGTTTTGATGTGAACACGCTGCTCGTGCGGGACACGCATTGCGGGCGGGGCAGGTAGACAGAGGGCACAGCTATGACACTGCAGGTTTCGATCACCCCCGAGCTGGCGCAAGCGCCTTTGGTAACATTTGGTTTTGACAGCTTTGAGGTGCGGCTGGTGTCGGTGATGCGCCACTTCGTGACCGCAGCCAATGCACCCGGCAGCCAGGCGTGGCATCGCGGCTTTGTCATCGCGGCGGAAAACTGGGGCGAGACACATGGACTAGCGGTGGCGCATGCGCTCTGGCCGGTGGTGCGCGAGGTGCTGGCGCTGCGGCAGGGGGATTTTGCCTTTAACGATCCGCTGGACCTCGACACGCGGGATTTGCTGACTGCGGATGAGGCGCAGTTCATTGCGATGCTCCATCATATGCGCCGCGATGAGACCGGCAAGGCACGTGATGCGGTTGATGCGCTGACGCGAGGGCAGATGGACCCGGAGCTGATCCGCGCCGGGCTGTCCTTTGCCGATCGGTTCCCCTCCGGCGCGCGGCATCGTTTGCGCGGAACGCCAAGCCTGCGTGTGGTGCAATAGAGACGCCTGTACGCTGATAGCGCATGACATTGGTGGATTTGCGGCGGGCGGGCATGAAAGCGGCGTCAGCAGCCTTGCACGACCGGGGCGCGGGTAGTAGGCATTTCGCCAACGCAAGTCCCGGGAGGCGTTGAGAATGGACGATCCAAAAACCCTGGTTTCCACCGACTGGCTGGCCGCGCATCTGAAGGATCCCGATCTTCGGATTCTGGATGCATCCTGGTACCTGCCGCAGATGGAACGTGATGCCAAGGCCGAGTATGAGGCCGGACATATTCCTGGCGCACGCTTCTTCGACATAGATGACATTTCCGACCATCGGTCGGACCTGCCGCATATGGCTCCGCCCGTGGAGAAATTCATGTCGCGCCTGCGCGCCTTGGGTGTCGGCGATGGGCATCAGGTGGTGATTTATGACGGCGCGGGCCTGTTTTCGGCGGCGCGCGTCTGGTGGCTGTTCCGCCTTATGGGGCAGCTGAATGTTGCGGTGCTGGATGGCGGTCTGCCGAAATGGAAGGCCGAAGAGCGTCCGTTGGAAGACCTGCCGCCGGTGATCCGCGACCGCCACATGACGGTGCGGGTGCAGAACCAGCTGGTGCGTGACGTCACACAGGTGTCCTCTGCCGCCAAGCTGGGCGATCACGAGATCATCGACGCCCGCGCAGCCGACCGGTTCCGCGGCGACGCACCGGAGCCTCGTCCGGGCATGCGAGCGGGTCATATTCCCGGCTCGAAGAACGTGCCCTTCACCACGCTTTTGAACGACAATGGCACCATGAAAGCCCCGGACGCGCTGCGCGCGATCTTTGAGGGCGCCGGTGTCGACCTTGGCAAACCTGCCATCACCTCTTGCGGATCGGGGGTCACGGCTGCCGTGCTGAGCCTCGCCATGGAGCGCATGGGCAAGCACGACCACGCGCTCTATGACGGATCCTGGTCCGAATGGGGCGCCTTTCCGACCCTTCCCGTTGCAACCGGAGACAACTAAGACATGTTCGAGAACCTGAAACCCCAGCCTGCCGACAAAATTCTGGCGCTGATGCAGATGTACCGTGATGACCCGCGGGAACAGAAGGTCGATCTGGGTGTGGGGGTCTACAAGAACGCCGAGGGCGTGACCCCGGTGATGCGTGCGGTCAAAGTCGCCGAACAACGGATCATCGACGAGCAGGCCACCAAGGCCTACACGGGTCTGGCCGGGGATCCTGCCTATGCAGATGCGATGATCGATCTGATCCTTGGCAACGCAGTGGAGCGCGACAAGATTGCTGCCGCTGCCACCCCAGGCGGGACCGGCGCCGTGCGTCAGGCGTTTGAGCTGATCAAGATGGCCAACCCCGGTGCGCGAGTCTTCGTGTCTGATCCGACCTGGCCGAACCACGTGTCGATCCTGAAATACGTTGGCATCGAGGCCGTGGTTTACCGCTATTTTGATGCCAGCACTGGCGCGGTGAACTTCGATGGCATGTTGGAAGACCTGAAGGGCGCCAAGGAAGGCGATGTGGTGCTGCTGCACGGTTGCTGCCACAACCCGACGGGCGCCAATCTGAACAGCACGCAGTGGCAGGCTGTGGTCGAATTGCTCAACGAACGGGGCCTGATCCCGATGGTCGACATCGCCTATCAGGGCTTTGGCGATGGTCTGGAAGAAGACGCCGCGGGCGTGCGTCTGGTGGCGTCCTCTGTGCCGGAGTGCCTGATTGCGGCGAGCTGTTCGAAGAACTTCGGCATCTATCGCGAACGCACGGGCCTGTTGATGGCGATCAGCCAGCAGGGGGACGCGGAAGGTCTGAACCAGAAGACACTGGCCTATCTGAACCGCCAGAACTACTCCTTCCCGCCCGATCACGGCGCTCGTGTGGTGACCACGATCCTGAATGATCCAGAGCTGCGCGCGGACTGGAAACAGGAGCTGGAGGAAACCCGTCTGGGCATGCTGGCCCTGCGTCAGCAATTGGCGGATGAGCTGCAGCGCCTGTCCGGATCCGACCGGTTTGGCTTTATCGCCGAGCACCGTGGCATGTTCTCGCTGTTGGGTACCACGCCCGAGCTGGTGGAAAAGATGCGCGTGGATGCGGGCATTTACATGGTGGGCGACAGCCGGTTGAACATCGCTGGTTTGAACGCGCAATCGGTTCCGGTGCTGGCTAAGGCGATCATCGACGCAGGCGTCTGACCCTGATCCTCACGACTGTGTATGGAGAGCGCGTCCCGATTGGGGCGCGTTTTCTTTTTGCGACGGGGGACCTCCCGCCCGCCCCGCCTGCATTGAAAATGCAGGCGCGCCCGTTGGGCCGGGCGCCGCTGCGCGGCGCAAAGGAAAGAAAAGGATCTGCTGAGAAGCGGTTCAGGGGCAGGTCTGCCCTGAACGCGCCTTATCGAGTGTGGGGCGGCCCATCCGCGCCTCAAGGGTAAACCGCGCGTGCCGCGCGGCGGCGGGGCCGCCCTTGACCCGCGGCTGCACCTGGGGTGCACCGCGTGAGCGGTGCGCGGCCCAACGCCTGACAGGGGCTGTCGTCAGACAGGGCCTGCGCAGGGGGCGGGAGCCTCACCCCGTTCAGATGCAAAACGCGGCCCCCGAAAGAGCCGCGTTTCAGTATTCTAGAAGAGCAGGGGGCGTGGGTTAGCCGGCCTTGAACTCCGGGTAGGCTTCCATGCCGAGTTCCGCCATGTCGAGGCCGTTGATCTCATCCTCTTCGGTGACGCGGATGCCCATGGTGGCCTTCAGGATCAGCCAGACGATGCCGGACACGATGAAGGTGAAGGCGCCGATGATGGCAAAGCCGATGATCTGGGTCACAAAGGACGTATCTGCCGTGTAGAAGGGAACCGCAAAGGTGCCCCAGAGACCCGCCAGCAGGTGCACCGGGATTGCGCCGACCACGTCGTCGATCTTCATCTTGTCGAGCATCGGCACGGTGAAGACCACGATCACGCCGCCGACAGCACCAATCCAGAGCGCGCCGAACAGGGTCGGGTCAAGCGGGCCTGCGGTGATCGACACCAGACCGGCCAGCGCGCCGTTCAGCACCATGGTGAGGTCGGGCTTCTTGAACAGAAGCTGGGTCAGGATCAGCGCTGTGACGGCACCGGCGGCAGCGGCCATGTTGGTGTTGGCAAAGATGCGAGACACATCGGTCACGTCGCCCACGGTGCCTGCCGCCAGCTGCGAGCCACCGTTGAAGCCGAACCAACCGAGCCACAGGATGAATGTACCCAGGGTCGCCAGTGCCAGGTTGGAGCCGGGCATCGGGATGACGCGGCCCTCTTTGTACTTGCCAATACGCGGGCCGAGGATCAGCGCCCCGGCAAGGGCCGCAAAGCCACCGGCGGCGTGCACCAGGGTGGAGCCGGCAAAGTCAGAGAATCCCATCTCGGACAGGAAGCCGCCGCCCCACTGCCAGGACGCCTCGATCGGATAGATCACGCCGGTCAGGATCGCGACAAAGATCAGGAAGGGCCAGAGCTTGATGCGCTCCGCCAATGTGCCCGACACGATGGATGCGGTGGTGGCGCAGAACATCAGCTGGAAGAAGAAATCCGAGCCTGCGGACGCATAGTCGAGCGCTGCCGCATCCGCGCCGAGGCCAACCGGCTCCAGCGAGGTGACCGCGAACAGCGGGCCCATGACGCCGGAAATTAGCCAGCCGTCGCCCGGGTACATCAGATTGAAGCCGATCAGCCAGTACATGATCGCGGCGATAGAGAACAAGGCCACGTTCTTGGTCAGCTGCATGGTCACGTTCTTGGAGCGCACCAGGCCTGCTTCGAGCATGGCAAAGCCGGCGGCCATCCAGAACACCAGGAACCCGCCGATCAGGAACAGGAGTGTCGTAAATATGTAGGGGGTGATGTCCGGTGTCTCGGCCGCTGTCTCCTGGGCGAAGGCCAGACCCGGCAGGGCCGCCAGCGCCGTGGTGGCGGCAAGTGTCACTGTCAGTTTCTTCATTGTCTTTGGCTTTCCTTTGCGAAGGGCGCGTTAGAGCGCTTCCTGATTGGTTTCGCCGGTGCGCACGCGCACGGCCTGGGCCACGTCCAGCACGAAAATCTTGCCATCGCCGATCTTGCCGGTGCGGGCGGTCTGGGTGATGGTCTCAACCACCTGATCTGCCAGATCAGACGGCACCACGATTTCCAGCTTAACTTTCGGTACGAAGTTCACTTCGTACTCAGCGCCGCGGTAGATCTCCGTGTGACCCGCCTGCGCGCCAAAGCCCTTGATTTCGGTTACCATCAAACCTGAGACACCGAGGGTGGTCAGCGCCTCGCGGACCTCCTCCAGTTTGAAGGGTTTGATGGCAGCAATGATCAATTTCATCTCGACACCCTTTCCCGGGCCCTGCGCCCGCTGTTTGCAGTTGCAGAAGATCGCCCCGCTCGAGTCGGGGGAACGTTTTAGGGGGGCTGATGCGCCTGCTTTCCGGGCGTCGGCTGAATAATTTCGCTTAAAAAAGGGGCTTTGCTCGTTTATTGGGCGTAATTTGGATGGCATTTGGCGAAAAACCGCCTCTCTACATTCTGAGACGGAGCCGCTATTCTGTGCCAAAGAGGCTGGGCGTAAGCCCCACGAGACCCAAAATACGAGCAGTCAGAACAGGATTTTCAGCATGACGCAGGGGCGCAATTCCGGGCGCAATTCCGGGCGCGGTACATCTGGGCGAGGACGTGGTCCGCTGGTCGCGGAGAAGCGTCAAGCGGGCGGACCCAAACGCAAACCGGCCAAGGCGCCGCGTCGCAAACCCGCGACACGCGCCAAGACGGGCTGGAGCCTGTTTGGGCGTCGCAAGGCACGTGCCCCGCGCAAGCGCGGCGTGTTGGGGTGGTTGTTAATGCCGTTCCAAATCGTGCTCCGGGCCGTCTGGGCCGTGAGCTGGCGCATGGGGGTTCTGGTCGGGCTCTTTCTTGCCGGGGCGGTGGCCTATCATTATTCCAAGCTGCCGGAGTATCAGGCGCTGCTGGATGGTCGGAACCAGGGCTCAGTCACATTGCTGGATCGCGCGGGCAAGACCTTTGCCTGGCGCGGGGATCAGTTTGGCGGTGTGGTGACCGCGGATACGGTGTCGCCGCATTTGAAGAACGCCATTGTCGCCACCGAGGACAAACGCTTCTATCGCCACTTCGGCGTCTCGCCGCGCGGTATCGCCGGCGCGGTGCGCATCAATCTGAGCGAGGGACGTGGGCCGCTGTCGGGGCACGGGGGCTCTACCATTACCCAGCAGACCGCCAAGCTGATGTGTCTGGGCGTGCAATTTGATCCGACCATGTGGGAGAGCGAAGCGGCCTATGAGTCCGACTGCCGTCAGTCGTCGCTGTGGCGCAAGGCCAAGGAAGCGATCTTCTCGATGGCGATGGAGGCGAAATACTCCAAGAACGAGATCCTCTCCATCTATATGAACCGTGCCTATATGGGTGGCGGTGCCTATGGTGCCGAAGCCGCAGCGCAGCGGTTCTTTGGCAAGTCGGCCAATCAGGTCAACCCGCCCGAAGCGGCGATGCTGGCAGGACTTCTGACGGCCCCTTCGACGCTGGCGCCCACCAGCAATATCGAACGCTCGCGCAATCGCGCCGCGACGGTCCTGCGGTTGATGGAAGAACAGGGATATCTGACCGAACAGGAACGTCAGCGGGCCGCGGCCAATCCGGCGGAATTGAGTGAGGCCGCCGCGGCACGGGCCGGGGGCTATTTCGCCGATTGGATCATGGACACGGTGCCAGGCTTCCTTGGCGATCAGACCACCGAGGATGTGGTGATCCGCACCACGCTCGACCAGCGTCTGCAGCAGGCGGCGGAAGATGCCGTGAACTATGTGTTTGAGAACAAGGTCCGCGAAGGGTCCAAGGCGCAGGCCGCCGTGGTGGTAATGAGCGCCGATGGCGCCGTGCGCGCCATGGTCGGCGGGCGCAAGGTGCGGGCATCGGGCGTGTTCAACCGGGCCACGCAGGCCAAGCGGCAGACCGGGTCCGCCTTCAAGCCGTTTGTCTATGCGGCGGCTTTGGAGCTTGGATATTCGCCCTATGACCGGGTGCTGGATGCGGAGTATTGCCTTGATATCCCCGGCTCCGGTCCGTGGTGCCCGCAGAACTACACCCGCAAGCATTATGGCGAGATCACTTTGACTCGGGCGTTGCGAGATTCCCTGAACGTCCCGGCTGTAAAAGTGTCCGAAGCCGTGGGCCGGGACAATGTACGTCATGTGGCGGGCGAGTTCGGCATCGAGAGCGACCTGGCCGATGGCCCGTCTCTGGCGCTTGGTGCGTCCGAGAGCACGCTGCTGGAGATGACTGGCGCCTACGCGGGGATCCTGAACGGCGGCTCTTCCGTGACACCCTACGGCGTGGATGCGCTGACGTTGGTGGGCGATTCCGAACCGCTGATGGGCGCCTCTGGCGGCATGGGCGAACGGGTGATACGCCCCGCCGCCGCGCAGGAGTTGATCTGGATGATGGAGAAGGTCATCGCAGAAGGCACCGGGCGCCGGGCGCAGATACCGGGCTGGCAGGCGGCTGGTAAATCCGGCACCACCTCAGCGGCAAAGGATGCCTGGTTTGTCGGTTTCACGGCGGATTACGTGGCCGGGGTCTGGATGGGCTATGATGACAATACGCCCCTGACCGGCGTGACCGGTGGGGGTCTTCCGGCGGATATCTGGCGCGAGACCATGGTCCGCGTGCATGAGGGGCTTGAACCGCAGCCGCTTCCGATGAAAGCGCCGGAGCCTATCGCCGTGCCCGAGCCGCAGCCCCAGCAACAGCGTCGCAACAATGGCGGCGGTCTGGGACGTGAGATCGAACGCACGTTGAATGGCGTGCTGCGGGATATCTTCGGCAACTAAGCGCCCTTCGCAGAGGCTCAGTCAATGCAGCCCTGCGGGCAACGAAAGCGATACAGGGCCATCCGCGGGGCATCCGGCGGATGGCCCTGCTGCGTTGGCCCTGCTGCGTTGGCTCTGCTGTGTTGGCTCTGACTGTGTGATCCCACGAGAATAGGGTTGCGCGCGCAACGTCGCGCGCCAGGTCAGGGCTCGTCTGCCCAAGGGCCGCCGTCCGGGGGGGGTGACACGTGAGGCGGCATGTGAGGCAGATGCGACCGCCCCATCACCCCGCCGTCGATGCGGAAGCCTGTATCGGATGAGAGACAGGCAAGCCTGCAGCCTGCGTCGCGCGCATGGCATTGCCGTTTGGGGTACTGAGGTCACGCAATCGTTGTAGCAAAGGCTGCGCCGGGGCTGAGGTGATGGCGTGAGACATCGGTCTGTCTGACGCATGCACAGGCGAGGTCGCCACGATCAGCGCCGTGACCGCGACGCATACGCTTGCGAATTTGCCGGCCGAGCCTGCACGCGAAGGGGCCTTGGTCTTTGCGCCGGTGGACGTTGCCATTGGGTATGCCATCAATCTGAACCTCCTGAAGCATCACTCTGTTGTGGAGGGAGATATCCGGCGGCGCGTCAGACCGCGCGGTGGTCCTGTGTCGAAATTGCGGAGCTTCGGTTCAGTTTAGGACGATTTGTCGACAGCGCGGAGGAGGGGCGGGTTCACGCGAGTGAGATCAGCAGGCTGCAAACCGCTTCCGGGTCATAGCGGTCGGGGCGGTCCCCGCGCGACAGTGGCAGTCTGTGGCATGCGACATCGTGATCTGCGACGACGCGGTCGCATTCTTTGGCAGGGGTCTTTGCATCGCAGATGACATGGCTGAGCAAGGCTGCGGTGGGGATATCGTCCCCGACGTCCCGGCGCATGGCAGCCAGCAGCGCGGAGATCTGGTCCGTCAGGCGCATGCCGTGACATTCCGGGTCATCGCCGAGGCTGGGGATGTAAACCTTGGGCACATTGCGCGCTGCAATGGCGCGACCGACACCAGCCGGCAGCAGGTTTGAGATCACGCTGGAATAGAGACTGCCGGGCGGGTAGCAGATCAGGTCACTGGCGGCGATCAGCTTCTGGTTCCGCTTCGGCAGGCGCGCCGTTTCGGCAGGCAGTTCGCTAGACCCATCGGAGAGAAACAGGCGGGTGATCCGGGTGCCCAGTGGCGCGCTTTCCTTACCGGTCATCTGGCGCTGACCGATGACGCGCCGTCCGTCCTCAAGCTCGGCGCCGATCTGCAGGTTCACATCGGCAATCGGGCGCACGATGCCGCGCACATCGACCATCTTCGACATCAGGAACAGCACCGGCTCCAACACCCGGTCATTGTCGAGGTAGCCCCCCGCCAGGATCAGGTTGCCGATGCTGGCATTGCGGTAATCCAGTCCTTTGGGCGCGGCGTCCTCAAAATGGCGCAGATAGCCGACGATCAGCTGTCGCATCGGTTTCGACAGCGCCTTCAGCAGCGGGTGCGCGCAATCGAACAGGCTGGCCACCTCGCGGGCCAACTCCTTGTCGCTGACGTCCTTGGGCAACCGGTGCGAAAACAACCGGTAGATGTCGGGCTGGCCCAGTTCCGTTTCATCCGCCAGCGCCATCAGCCGACTGCGCAGATCGCCGACGGCGGGCATGCCAAAGGCCTCGCGCAGCACCTGAGAGGAGCCACCACTGTCGAACGGCGTGATCAGATGCGCCGAATTATGCGTGTAGAGCTTAAGCTTGCGGGAAATTTCGTTGAGCGCACTGCCGCCGGAAAAGAACAGCAGACGCGGCCCGAGGTTGGGGGCGGCAAGAGAGCGCGCGATGCGCAGGTTGTCGGGAACCGAGGCGTGGCGTAGAATCGAGATATCGGACATGGTCACCCGTTCGTGCAGCTCGCGGCGACCATGCCATTCCTTTTGCCAAAACACCACAGGCTTGCCATGCCCACTCGCCAACCAGAGTTCCTAGAGGTCATCCGCATCGCCGCAAGGGCAGTGATCTGGCGTGAGGGGCGCGTTCTGGTGCAGGTGAAACAGGCCGCCGACGGGCGCATCTACCTCGGCCTGCCGGGTGGTCGGATGGAGCCTGGCGAGACCCTCGCCGAGGCGACCCGGCGCGAGGCGCTGGAAGAAGTCGGCGCCGAGGTGCGGGTGGGGCCGCTGCTGCAAGTGCTGGAAACCTACAGGAAACGCCCCGAGGGGCTGCGCCATCAGGTGGAACATCTGTTCGTCTGTCATGTGGATGACACATATGTCCCCCAGATGGGTCAGCATCCGGATTCAAAGCAGATCGCGGTGCGGTGGGCCGACCCAGTTGTCGAAGCCGCGCTGTTTGACCCGCCCTATGGTGCGCTGCTAACGGACAAGACCGCAGAGACGTACCAAGGGGTCGTGCAAGATGAAACTGCCTGAGGCAGCACAGGAAAACCTGGCGTTTCTGCTGGCGGAGCTGGACGGTCAGATGTCCAACCTGCTGGCTTACTTCAAGGAGCCTTCGGCCGATGGCGCGCAGAAGGTGGTCCTGCGGGCGGGCTATGCCCATAACCTGTGGTCGCGGGTGCAAGCCGCCTGTCGCAGCGCCACGACCCGTGGCAAGTCTTCGCAGTCCAGGCGCTTGCTGCTGCAGAATGTCGACACCATTGCCCGCAACCTTGACCAGCTGTCGCGCCTGTCCCGTATGGCGCTGTTGCATGCCGAGGATGTGCAGCGCGTGAAGCTCCTGCGTCCCGAGGCCTACCGCAAGGTGCTGAGGCAGGTGGCCTGTGCGTTGCACGAGGTGCTGCCGGCGCTGGAGGCCAATGACAGCAAGAGCGCTATTGCGATTGGTCAGAACAAGGCCGAGGTTGATGACTTCTACGACCGGATGTTTCGCACTTATACCCGCGACATGCGCGACACCCGCCATACCGAGGATCTGGCCAATGCGCTCTTGGTGCTTAACGAGGTGCGCCGCATGGGCGAAAGCCTGCAGGGCATCTCGGAGGCGCTGCTGTCGATCTCGATCGGGCAGAATGTGCAGTTCGAACGCTATTTCACCCTGCGCAGTGTGTTGTCCGGCAGCAGGGTGGCTGATGACGACCTGACGCTGAAGCCGCTGGCCGAAACCCGGTCCGGCAGCGCCATCTCGTCGGTCAGCACCCGCGACAAGGCGGGCGATCTGATCGACGCGGTCTTCAAGGACGGCGAAAAAAGCAAGGTCAAGGAAGAGCGCGCCGGGGTCAAAAGCTGGCACGCGATCTATCCCGGTCTTGCGCCGCGCATCCTGTCCTATGAAAAACGCGGCCAGTCGGCGGCGCTGTTGATCGAGCATCTGTCGGGCTACACGTTTGAACATGCGCTGTTGAACGAAGGCGACGCAACTTTGGCGGCGGCGCAGAGCGCGCTGCACAAGACACTCACCGATATCTGGACCCGGACCCAGTCCGATGATCCGGCAGAGATGCAGGCGATGAAGCAGCTCTCGGCCCGGATGAAGGACGTCTACCGTGTCCACCCGGAGTTTGACACCGGCGCGGCCCGCATTCAGGGGGTGAAACAGCCCGCCTTTGCGGAATTGCTGAAGGCGGCGGAGAAGCGCGAAACACAGGTCGCGGCACCTTTCTCGGTCTATATCCACGGGGATTTCAACCTCGATAATGTGATCTATGATCCCGCAGAGCGAAAGATCCGGTTTATTGATCTGCATCGCTCGCGCTACATGGACTATGTGCAGGATGTCTCTGTCTTCATGGTGTCGAACTACCGTCTGCAGGTGCAGGACGGCCCGGTGCGGGCCCGCATCGGCGACACTGCGCTGGGGCTGCATCGGATGGCGGCCAGATTCGCCCGGGCGCGCAAGGACACCACGTTTGAATACCGGTTGGCACTGGGGCTGGCGCGCAGCTTTGCCTCGTCCACCCGGTTTGTATTCGACAAGGAGCACGCCCGGCGCATGTTCCTGCGTGCACGTTATCTGCTGGACTTGGCCCTCGCCGTGCCCGAGGGGCGCGAAGCCCGACTGAAATTGCCGATCAAGGAGCTGTTTGGTGACTGAACTGAAAATCGGGGTGATTGGCATCCCGGGAAAATGGTCGACGGAGGCCATCGCCGACGCCCTGGAGGCGCGGACCGGGTTTCGCCTGGTGATCGACATGGCCGAAGTCTCGCTGGATCTCGGCACCGGCGCGCTGGTCTATTGCGGGCAGGACCTGTGCCAGCTTGACGGGCTGGTGATCAAGAAGATCTCGGAGGTCTACAGCTACCACGCGCTGGATCGGCTGGAGATGCTGCGCGTGGCCGAGGCCAAGGGCGTGAAAATCTACAGCCGTCCTGAGGCGATCCTGCGGCTGATGGACCGGTTGGCCTGCACGGTGACGCTGGCCAATGCCGCGATCCCGATGCCGCCGACCACCATCACCGAAGATGAAACGGCTGCGCTGCAGGCGGTTCTGGCCTATGGCAGTGCGGTGTTCAAGCCGCTGTTCTCCACCAAGGCGCGCGGCATGTGCGTGATTTCCGCCAGCGATGCGGATGCGGCAGGGCGGATCGCCGCCTTCAAGGCGGACAACCCGGTGATGTATGTTCAGGCCAAGCGAGAGCTGTCGGGCCAGGATCTTGGCATGGTTTTTCTGGGCGGCGACTATGTCTGCACCTATGCGCGGGTGAAACAGGACGAGACCAGCTGGAACACCACCATCCTGTCGGGCGGCAAATACGAGGCGTTTGAGCCTGACGCCGCGTTGATCGACCTTGGTCGTCGGGCGCAGGCGCCCTTTGGCCTGACCTTCACCACCGTGGATGTGGCCCTGACCGACAGCGGCCCGATCGTCTTCGAAGTCTCCGCTTTTGGCGGCTATCGCGGCGTCAAGGAAGGCTGCGGCATTGATGCGGCTGCGCGGGTGGCTGATCACGTGGTGGCGGGAGTATCTGCATGAGCCTGACAACGGTCTCCGATATCGCGGCGCAACTGGAGCTCAGCGGCGCGCAGGCCGCAGAGCCGCTGGGGTTGCGCGTCGGGCCGGTCTCGGTCTGCATTCTCTGCGAAGGCCCGCTGCGCGACGTGTTGGCCGACTACTTCAAGGAAGCCACGGATGTGGTCGCCAACCCGGACATCACCGTGCATGTGGTCGAAGGGCAGACCCTTGATCGCGCCCCGGCCTGGCAGGATTGGGCGCGCGAGCCGGGCAAGACCGGGCGCAAGGATGCGATCCACGAACTGACAGACGGGCGGCTGATCCACAAGCGCCGCACCGGCGTGACCTTCCTGCAGTCCATTGACCTTCTGGTGGCCTTTGGCCCGGTGACGGAAAATGCCAATCAAGTGGTGAATTTCGTCAACACGCAGGTGCTGAACAACCGTCAGCGTGCCGGCTGGCAGATTTGCCACGCCGCCGCCGTCAGCAAGGGCGGGCGCACATTGGCCATTGCCGGATTGTCGGGCGGCGGTAAATCCACCTCGATCCTGCGCATGATGGATATCCCCGGCATGTCGTTCATGACCAATGACCGGTTGTTGGTGCAGGCGGACGGCCTGGGGGCGCAGGGGCTCGGCATTCCGAAACATCCGCGCATCAACCCGGGCACCATTCTTGGCAATGATCGTCTGCACGACATGCTCAGCGCGCAGCGCAAAGCGGAGCTTCGGGCCATGCCAGCGGATGACCTTTGGCAGCTGGAGGAAAAATACGACCTGTTCATTTCCGACATATATGGCGCGGGGCGTATCACATATGCTGCGCCGCTGACGGATTTCTGGGTGTTGAACTGGCAGCGCGACGAGGAACAGGTGACCATGATCGAGGAGGTCGATCTAGCGGCGCGCCCGGATTTGCTGGCCGCGATCATGAAGAGTGCGGGCCCGTTCTACCAGTTCCCCGATGGCAGCTTCCTGCGTGACACGGCGGCCCCCGATCCGGAGGGCTATCTTGCTGCATTGCGCAATGTGCGGGTGCAGGAGGTGACAGGACGGCTGGATTTCGATGCCATCGCCTATCTTGGGCGCGAGCTGTTTGATGACTGACGGCGCACGCTACATCGCATTGATCCGCCACGGGGCCTATCACCAGAAACCCGGCGCGCCCTCCGCGTTGCAGCCCTTTCCCCTGACTGAAGACGGGGTGGCGCAGGCGAAGGCCTGCGGCGAAGCGCTGAACGCGGCTCTGATACGGGAGAACTGGACCCTTTCGCCGGTGATCCATGCCTCGCATCAGCTCCGCGCGTGGCAGACAGCGGAGGGGATTGCTGGCGTCTTGCGCCAGGCGGGGCACGCCGTGTCAGACATCGCCGAGACGCCCCGTTTAGCTGAGCGCAGCGTCGGTGCGCTGGCGAATCTGACGACTACAGAGATCGAGACCCTGCTGCAGCAGGACCCCCGCTATGATACCCCCCCGGAGGGATGGAAGTCCGACAGCCACTACCGTTTGCCATTTCAGGACGCGGAGTCGCTGTTGGAGGCGGGCGCGCGTGTGGCCAGCCATCTGACCGATGTGGCCGAGGCCGCCGCGGCGGAGAGCCTGACGCTCTGTGTTGGGCACGGGGCGTCCTTTCGCCATGCAGCACATCACCTCGGTCTGCTGACCTTGGGCGATATTCCGCAACTCTCGATGCATCACGCGCAGCCGTTACTGCTCTGTTACATGGGGGATGGTAGATGGTCGCACTTTGGCGGTGCCTGGAAGCAGCGGCAGAGACAGGAGACCCATCTGGACTAGGGACAGACGCCTTGCAGAGCTGCCACACCGCCCGTTCCCCGCTTTTGCCGCCCATTCATGACCCCGTTGGCGAATTGTCCGACCTGCCGCAGGAGCTGGAACGCTGGTGCGTGACCGCGGCGCATTCCGGCTGTGCCCGTCCCGAAAGCGCCAATCACCTGCAGGCCTGTCTGGAACGCGCTGAGGCCCATGGTGGCTGGCGCTGGCCTGCCAAGCCGGTGGTGTTTCTCTCCGACACCCATGCCGATGCCGAGGGGTTCTTGCGCTCCCTTGTGGCCGCCGGTCTGATCCGGCGCGGACGGGCGGAGCCGGGCGGGTTCAGTCTGACCGAATTTGGCCAGAGTGCCACCATCCTGATCGGCGGTGATTGTCTCGACAAGGGGCCGAGCGATCTGGACATGCTGGATGCGCTGGGCACGCTGATGGCCAAGGGGCCGGATCTGCGCATCCTGGCGGGCAACCACGACCTGCGCCTGCGGCTGGCTGTCGCCGCCCTGCACGAGACACCCACGGCGCTGACCGAACATCTTCTGGTGCGCATGGGGCGCAAGATCATCCCGCTGCTGCGCGAGGTTCATGACCGCTACGTGTGCGATGCGGATCTGGCCGACCTGCCGGATGAGGCCAGCTGCCGCGCGCGCCTGCACCCCGGCCGCGACTGGGCCGAACGGTTCTCGGTTGCCGCCGCGCGTCATTTGAATGGAGCCGCCGTTGCGTCCGAAGTCGAGAAGCTGGCAAAGAAGGCCGCACAATTTGATGCGGAGCTTGCCCGGGCGGGGCTGACCTCGCGGATGGTGCTGGCCGCAGCGCTCAAATGCCGCGAGGTGTTTTTCACGTCCGGGGGCGACTACGCCTGGTTCTACGAGTCGATGGATGTGGTCTGCCAGCTGGGCTCGCTGCTGTTTGTGCACGCCGGGATCGACGACAGCATGTGCGAGTTGCTGTCCGAGGCAGGCGCTGCTGGCATCAACGCCCGCTACAGGGCGGAGCAGGGCGCGCACCCCTTTGCTTTCTATTTCGGACCACTGGCCAATCTGGTGCGGACAAAATATCGCGCCTCTGATGCGGCGCTGACACAGCAGGGCGTCGCCGTGCTGCATGGGCTTGGCATCCATATGGTGGTGCAGGGGCATGTGAACAATCAAAGCGGCCAGCGGATACTGGCCAAACAGGGGCTGCTGCACCTTGAAGGGGATGTGACGCTGGACCGGGCGTCGCGTCGGTTGGAAGGGCTCTCCGGCATCGGGGCGGGGGCCACCTTGATCTTTCCCAGCGGGGATGTCATCGGGTTGAGCACAGATTACCCGCGCGCCAAGCATTTTGCGCCGGAGCGGCAATTCCTTCCGCGTTAGAGCCGCACTCACGCAGCTGAGATCAGGACGGGCAGTGATGGCCAAGGACGACAAGACAGGCGACGACGCGCGATTTCGTCACGACTCCCTGCAGGATCGCAAGACGATCAAGGGGTTGGTGGATGCCATCGGCAAAGGGCTGGCCAAGGGCGAGCTGAGCCTGAGCGATGACGAGGGTGAAATCGTGCTGAACCCCGAAGGGTTGCTGACCCTGCGCATCCGGGCCGAGCGCAACGACGGCCAATGCAAGGTCGATTTTCGCGTCAGCTGGACCGAGCGTGACGATGATCTTCAGCAAAAACCTGCGCCAAAGGTCAAAGCGCGCGGCTAGGGGCGATTGGGCCTGCTCTTCGAGAATACCTACTTAAAGGCTTCGAACAGGACAATTGGGGGGGGCTCCCGCCTGTTTCTCAGCGCCTGTCGGCTTGTCGAAACAGTTGGGCCCGGCGCCGCGCGCGCCCCGCAGGGGCGCGCGCGGCGCCGATCGCTTCGGGCAAAGCCCGAAGCGAAACCCCTCAAGCGCGATGTGCAGTTAAACGTCAGCCCGGCCTGTGCCGGTCTGGGTGCGCGGCGTCAAAGGCCGGATGCGCGGCGCAGCTCTGCTCAATGCGCAACAGGCGCGGGAAGGGCGCGAGATCCACCTCCCAGCGGCGCGCATTGTAGAGCTGCGGCATCAGGCAGATATCGGCAAGGCTTGGTGACGCTCCGGTGCAGAACGGCGCATCCTCCCAGCGCTCCAGCAGCGCCGCAAAGGCCTGGAGCCCGGGGCCGATGAAGTGATGCATCCAGCCCGCCATGTCGAGGGCGCCGCCACTTTGCGAGACGCCGAAGCGGGCGACCGAGAGGTTGCAGACCGGATGCAGATCCATCGCAATGCTCTGCGCCAAGGCCTCCACATGGGCGCGGGCGACGGGATCCTGCGGCCTCAACCCAAGGCCCCGCGTGGCGTCCAGATAGGTGAGGCAGGCCAGCGACTGGGTGAACCGCTGCCCGTCGATATCAAGCACCGGCACCAGCCCCTGCGGGTTGCGCGCCAGATGATTTGCCGTGCGATGATCTCCGGCCACCAGGTCGACGGAGCGGCTCTCATAGGAGATGCCTGCGAGGTTGAGCGCGATGCGCAACCGGTAGCTGGCCGAGGAGCGCCAATAGTCCCAGAGCACGGTGTCAGCCATCGATCAGACCCGCTTTGGCCTGTGTTAGAGCCTGTTTCAGGATCTCCGCCTCCCCTATGTGGTTGGCCAGGATCAGGATCAGGCGCGCATTGAGGGCGTCGCTTTGGGCCTTGCTCAGCCCCTCATGCGCAGACAGCAGCATTGCGTAAGTGTCATCCGGGGTCGCAAGGTTTGCGGTCAGCGTCAGTGTCTCGGGCATCGGGTTACTCCTTGCCGATGGTGCGGCGCAAGGCGGCGCGGATCTTGGCATCGTCAAACGCAGGCATGCGGGTTGCCACGTGTTGATCGGGCCGGATCAGGTAGATGGCAGAGGCGCCCGTGCCCAGATAGCGGTCGCGCAGCGCGGTGGTGGTTGCATCATCGGTTGAGATCGAGAGTCTGGAGATCGTCACGCCCGCCTCCTCCAGCGTCTCCGGTGCCTCTGCGTTGATCGCCAGCAGGGTGAAGGTGTTGCCAAGCTGCGGCAGCAGGAAGCCGTCCTCGATCGGGGCATCCGGGCAGGGCGCACCGGGGCGTGTGCGGGCCGGGCCGCCGGGCAGATGATCGTCGGAGTTGAGCGGAGAGCCATCGTAGATCGAGGGCAGCGACAGGCGTCCGGAATTCACCAGCGGGCGGGCAAACCCGTGGTGCTCCGACAGGTCCAGCACCGCGTCGCGGAAGATACGCGACATCTCCGATTTCGGCGTGATGAAATCGGTTGAGCGCGAGGAGTTCAGGATGTTTTCCTCTGCCGCCGCAATCCGTTCCGTGTCGTAACTGTCCAGCAGGCTGTCGTCCGCCAAGCCCTCCAGCACCAGTTTCAATTTCCACATCAGATTGTCGGTGTCCTGCAGGCCGGAGTTTGCCCCGCGTGCCCCAAAGGGTGAGACCTGATGGGCGCTGTCGCCGGCAAAGATCACCCGACCGTGACGGAACCTTTCCATGCGGCGGCATTGGAACGTGTAGATGGAGACCCACTCCAACTCGAACTGCACGTCGTCGCCCAGCATTGCTTTGAGCCGGGGGATGACATTCTCGGGCTTCTTCTCCTCCGCCTTGTCGATATCCCAGCCGAGCTGCAGGTCAATGCGCCAGACCCCGTCGGGCTGTTTGTGCAGAAGTGCCGATTGCCCCTTGTTGAAGGGCGGGTCGAACCAGAACCAGCGTTCGGTCGGAAAATCAGCCTCCATTGTGACATCGGCGATCAGGAAATTGTCCTCAAACACCCGGCCCACAAAATCCAGCCCCATTTGTGCGCGGATCGGAGAGCCGGCGCCGTCGCAGGCGATCAGCCATTCGGCCTCAAGCGTGTAGGCACCATCCGGGGTGTCGACGGTGAGCGTGGCGTGGCTGCCGTGATCCGTCACACCCGCGACCCGGTTCTTGCCGCGGATTTCGATGGGCGCGCCTGCGGCCTGCAGGCTGCGCACACGGTCCACGAGGTAGTCCTCGATATAGTATTGCTGCAGGTTCACGAAGGCGGGGAACTGGTGACCGTCCTCGGGCAGCAGGTTGAAGTCATAGACCTTGCGATCCCCGAAGAAGACTTTGCCCATGTTCCATTCGACGCCCTTGTCGGCCATGGCGTGCCCGACGCCAAGCCGATCCGCGATCTCCAATGTGCGTTTGGCAAAGCAGATGGCGCGGGAGCCGGAGCTGACCTTGTCGTTGTCATCCAGGACCAGAACCGGCACGCCAGACTGCGCAAGGTCGATGGCAGCGGCGAGGCCGACCGGCCCTGCGCCGACCACGACGACCCTGTGGCGTGCGGGCGGGGTCGCATCCTGATCCGCATGGCGTGCATAGGGGTACAGCGGCACCTCAAAAATCTTGTTCATCCGGTTTCCTCCCTCCGGCAAACAGCTTCTGGTCCGACCCCGCGTTACGGGGTCGGTGGCAAGGACGGACAACCGTCGTTGCATATAAGATAGGCTCTAAAGGGTGGTTTAGAGCCGAATTCAGGCCTGCAGGGCTTCCCACATCTCCAGATCGCGCTGTGCGGTCCAGATGCGGGGTGTGTCGATGCCGCGGGCCTCGTCATAGGCGCGGGCGACGTTGAAGGGCAGGCAATGTTCGTAAATCGCGTAGTCCTTGAACTTCGGATCACAGGCCTCACGCACCGCGTCCCAGGCCTCTTTCAGCGACCCGCCACGGGCTGCGACCTTTGCCGCCGGGCGATAGGTGCTGTCGACAAAGTCGCGGGTGTTCTCGATGGCAGCGTTGACCATCTCCTTGCCCACGAGAGCGTCGCCGCGACCGGGGGCGATGGCGTCCACATCATAGGATTTGATGTTGTCGAGCGTGTTGCCCCAATCGCCAAAATGCCCGTCACCGCAATAGCAGGCAGAGTGGTATTCGACGATGTCGCCGGTGAACATGACGTTTTGATCCGGCACATGGATCACCGCATCACCGGCGGTATGGGCGCGACCCAGATGCTTGATGTCGACGCGGCGATTGCCGAGGTAGACGGTCATGCTGTCGGAGAAAGTGGTGGTGGGCCAAGTGAGGCCTGGAATGCTCTCATGGCCCTCAAACAGGCGCGGGAAGCGCTGGAATTCGCTGTCCCAGTCTTCCTGTCCGCGTTCCACCACCATGGCGCGGGCGGTGTCGGACATGATGATGTTCTCGGCGCCAAAGGCCGAGGCCCCCAGTACGCGCACTGCGTGATAGTGGGTCAGCACCACATGAGAGATCGGCTTGTCTGTGACCGAGCGCACGCAGTCGATGACCTTGTTGGCAAGGCGCGGGGTCGCCTGCGCCTCGACGATCATGACGCTGTCGTCGCCAATGATGACGCCGGAATTTGGATCTCCTTCGGCGGTGAAGGCATAAAGGCCTTCGCCCACCTCGGTGAAGGAGATGTTCTTTTCGCTCATGTCGCCCTGGGATGCGAAGGCTTTGGCCATAGGGTTGTGTCCTTTTTGTCTGTTCCGCCGAAGGTCAGGTTGGGGTGCCTCCGGCGGAGGTATTTGAGAAAAGATGAAGATCCTAGCGTGCGTAAGGATCGCTGAGCGCGGGCAATACAGTGCCGGTGCAGTCGCCGAAACCGATGGTATAGCCATCGCCCTTCGCCGCGCCCTTCAGGGTCAGCGTATCGCCATCCTCGATGAAGCTGCGGCTCTCGCCTGTGGGCAGGGTTAACGGCTCCTTGCCGCCCCAGCTGAGCTCCAGGAGCGAGCCGCGTTGGTCCTTTTCAGGGCCTGAAATGGTTCCGGAGCCGAGGAGGTCGCCCGGGGTCATCGGGCAGCCGGAGGTGGTGTGATGCGCCAGTTGCTGCGCGGCGGAATAGTACATTTCCTTGTAGTTGGTGCGCGCGATGGTGGCGCCCTCGCCGCCTTCGGGCCGCAGGGTGACCTCCAGTTCGATGTCATACAGCATCGGGCCGCAGTCTTTCAGATGGTCCAGAAGCTCTACCTCGCGGGAGGGCGTGTCGCAGCGGAACGGTTCGAGCGCCGCCTTGGTGACGATCCAAGGGCTAATGGAGGTGGCGGTCGCCTTGGCTTGGAACGGGCCCAGCGGCTGGTATTCCCAAGCCTGGATGTCGCGGGCCGACCAATCGTTCAGCAGCACATAGCCAAAGATGTTGTCATCGGCTTCCTGTACCGTGATCGGACCCTCGGAGGGGGTGCCGACAAGCGCGCCCATCTCCAGTTCGATGTCGAAGCGCGCGCAGGGTGCCCAGCGAGGGGCTGCATCATTCGGCCCCTTCAGTTGCCCCCAGGGGCGGCGCACATCGGTGCCGGAGACCATGACCGACGAGGCACGGCCGTTATAACCGATCGGGATATGCAGCCAGTTCGGCGGCAACGCATTCTCGGCGCCGCGGAACATGGTGCCCACATTGGTGGCGTGGTGACGGCCAGCATAGAAATCGGTGTATTCCGACACGATCACCGGCATGTGCAGCTCTGCATCAGCCATGGGAACAAGGCAGGGCTCCACCTTCTTCTGCTCTTCGGCACCATCCTGCAGCAAAGCGATCAGGCGATTGCGCAGGGCGGTCCAGAGTGCCGGGCCTTCTTCCATGATCTCGTTCCAGAACGGCATCTCGAACATCGGTTCGTCACCCAGATCCACCAGCCCTGCGGCCTCGGCTGCTTGCAAATCAAGGATCATGTCGCCGATGGCCACGCCGCAGCGCGGATCGGTGCCTGCGGTGGAAAACACGCCGTAAGGCAAGTTGTTGAGCGGGAAGGGGTGATCGGCGGAATTGGCCGAGGTGACCCAGGATTTTTTCAAAGGCATGCGCATTCCTTGTGGCGGTGAGGGCTCTGTCGGCCCTGCTTCATCTTTTCACAAATATCTCGGGGGTGAATGCGGCCCGTCAGGGCCGCAGAGGGGGCAGCGCCCCGTCACTTCTTGCCCGGGGTGCCGTCGAATTTCTTCTCCAGCGAGGTCCAGCAGTCGATGTATTCATCCTGCAACGGTGCTTCCTTGGCGGCAAACTCCGTCAGATGCTGCGGGAAGCGGGTCTCGAACATGAAGGACATGGTGTTCTCCAGCTTCTCCGGTCCGAGGTTGGAATTCGACGCGCCTTCAAACGCATCTTTGTCCGGCCCATGCGGCAGCATCATGTTGTGGAGGCTCACGCCACCGGGCACAAACCCCTGTGGTTTGGCATCATACTGGCCGTAGATATTGCCCATCAGCTCCGACATGATGTTCTTGTGATACCACGGCGGGCGGAAGGTGTTCTCGGCCACCATCCAGCGTTCGCGGAACAGCACAAAGTCGATATTCGCGGTGCCCGGCTGGCCCGACGGCGCGGTCAGCACGGTAAAGATCGAGGGGTCCGGATGGTCGAACAGGATGGCGCCGACCGGGCAGTAGGTGCGCAGATCGTATTTGTAAGGCGCGTAATTGCCGTGCCAGGCCACCACATCCAGCGGGCTCTGGTTGATCTTGGTCTCATGGAACTGGCCACACCATTTCACAGTCAGGGTCGAGGGCACCTCACGGTCCTCATAGGCAGCCACCGGCGCCTTGAAGTCGCGCGGGTTGGCCATGCAGTTGGCGCCGATCGGGCCACGGCCCGGCAGGTCGAACTTTTGGCCGTAGTTTTCGCAGACGAACCCGCGCGCCGGCCCCTCCAGCACCTCGACCCGATAGACCAGACCGCGCGGGATGATGGCGATCTCCTTGGGCTCCACATCGATGATACCCAGTTCGGTGGCAAAGCGCAGCCGGCCCTCTTGTGGCACCACCAGCAGCTCGGAATCGGCGGAGAAGAAATAGGCGTCCTGCATCGATTCGGTGACCAAATAGACATGGGTGGCCATGCCGACCTGGGTGTTCACATCCCCCGCCGTGGTCATGCTGCGCATGCCGGTGAGCCAGGTCAGCCCCTCGTCCGTATGCGGCACCGGATCCCAGCGGTATTGACCAAGCGAGATCACATCCTCGGGAATATGCGGCGCGCTCTTCCAGTAGGGCAGGTCGATCTTGCTGTAGCGGTGCGAATGCTTGACGCTGGGACGAATGCGATAGCACCAGGTGCGCTCCGGGCGCTCGGCGGTAAAGGCGGTGCCGGAGAGCTGCTCGCCATAGAGACCATATTCGCATTTCTGCGGGCTGTTCATCCCTTGCGGCAGCGCGCCGGGCAGGGCCTCTGTTTCAAAATCATTGCCAAATCCGGGCATGTAGCCCTCTGTGGTGCCCTGGTTCGACGGGGCCTGAATCATCTGGTCCGGCAGTGCGTGACGGGTCATTGCGGCCAACCTCCTCTTGCATTTCCTTCTCGGTAATAGTTGGTTTTGTAACTAACAAGGGATGCGGAGTGCACGAGTGGACGAAAATGATGATTTTGTAGTGCAGGATTTCCTGCCCTATCTGCTGAACCGGGCGGCGGAGGACTCCTCTCTGGCGTTTCAGACGCTCTACAAGGGGCGCTACGGGATGCTCCGGACGGAATGGCGGGTGCTGTTTCACCTTGGGATGTATCATCGCATGACGGCGCGCGACATCAGCACCCGCGCCAAGATCCACAAAACGAAGATCAGCCGCGCCGTGGCGAAGCTTTCGGCGCGGCGCTGGGTCATTCGCAATCGCGATGAAGCCGACCGTCGCTCGGAGCATCTGGAGCTGACACCTGCCGGACGCAGCGTCTACGAGGATCTGCGCGAACAGGCCAAGATCTATGACCGGCGCCTCACGCAGGAGTTTTCCGCTGGTGACGTTGCGCTATTGCGCCGTATGTTGCGACAGTTGGCCAGCATGGAGACCTCGGTCGATCCAGATTGAGGGCGTGCGGTCAGGCATGAGGAGGGCGCGGAAATTCGTGCGGCGATTGAAGAACTGAAGACCTGGCTCACACGGCAGGGGCTGAAGGCCCGCAGTCGCGAAGAGATGCTGCGGAGTTTTTGCGAGCAATTGGTCAACCACGGGGTACCTTTGCTTCGGATGCAGTTGGCGCAGCGCGCATTGCACCCGGAATTCGGCGGCATCGGGTTTACCTGGACCCGCGCGGATGGAATGAACGCCGAGTATTTCGCCCGCACCGACCACACCGAGGCACCTGTCGAATGGTTGCAGAGCCCGTTCTTCGCGTTGATCGAAGGGGGGGAAGACGAAATATATGCCGATCTGACCGGGCCGGATGCGGCGCGTTTTCCCATCTTTGAGCGGTTGCGCGCCATGGGGGCGACGAGCTACTTCGCCCATTGGCAGCCCGTCGGTGAAGTCACCCATGCGGACTATGATGCCACCAGCCAAAAGGCCGAAGGGGTCGTCGGTTCATGGAGCTTTGACGGAGAGCCCGCGGCAGCGAAGGCCTATCACGCGCTGATCCGAGAGGTGTTTGAAACGCTCGCGCTGGTTTTGTCTGCCGCCAGCAACCGAGAGATGGGCCGGTCGCTCCTGCAGGTCTATCTGGGGCGCGACGCCGGGGCTCGGGTGCTTTCGGGAGAGATCGCACGCGGCTCTTCCGAGCGGATCGATGCGGTCATCTATCTATTTGATCTGCGTGGGTTTACCGAACTGTCCGAACGTTTGCCGGGCGAGGATCTGGTCGACCTCCTGAACGATTATTTCGGACATGTGGTGCAGGTCATCCAGGCCCATGGCGGCAATATTCTCAAGTTCATGGGCGATGGCGTTATGGCGATGTTCAATGTGGGCTCGCTGGGCGAGGATGCGCAGGCAGCGATGCGGGCCATACGAGAGCTGGGGCCGCGGATGGAGCGGGTCAATGCCGTGCGCGCCGCGCAAGGCCTGCCGTTGGCGGGGTATACCATGGCGCTGCATGCGGGCGAGATCCTCTACGGCAATATCGGCGCGCCCAATCGTCTGGATTTCACGGTGATTGGGCCAGCGGTGAACCTGACTGCGCGGATTGCCGACATGCATCGCACGGTGGAGCGGTCGATCATCTTGTCCGAGGACGTGCGCAAAGCCGCCGGAGTCGAGGGAGACTGTCTGGTGTCGGTGGGACGTTACATGTTGCGCGGGGTGGCAACCCCGATCGAGCTGTTCACTCTCTACGACCCGGATGCAGGTGCCGTCATCGCGACCGACATCGAACCCCCGGAGGGGCGCAAAGCTTAGCTGGGGCCGCCTGCACCGAGCGGTTTGCCCGGTGCATTCATTGGTCTGGAGGGGTCGTCGCGCTGAGAGCGTGGCGGGTCTCCCCGCCCCGTGCTGTTAGATGTCGATGTCGACGTCTGGCAGCTCCAGCGCCTTCATCATGTCGCGCAGCTCCTGCCGTGCGGCGATGTTTGAAATGTTGAGCTGCTTAACGCCCACATCCTTCAGATCCAGCAGGGTCAGGCCGCGCGGGAACAACTCGCGGAAGATCACCCGCTCGGAGAAGCCCGGTGCAACACGAAAGCCGATCCGCTTGGACAGCATCTTGATCGCGCGTTCCATCTTTTCCTTGTTGACCATGCGCTGGGTGCCGACACGGTTGCGGATCACGATCCAGTCGATCGGCGGCAGCCCGGCCTGAGCGCGCAGCTGTCGGGCATTCCAGACCATCTCGGAATAGACCGAGGGGCCTTTGATCTTCTCGCCATGCTCATCCGTGTGGGCGAGCAGATCGAAGTCCACAAAACTGTCGTTCAGGGGGGTGATCAGGGTGTCGGCGAGGGAATGGGCCACCTGGCTCAAACGGGTGTGGGAGCCGGGGCAGTCGATCAGGATGAAGTCATACTCGGGCTCCAGCTCGGAGATCGCCTCCGAGAGCCGCAGGTCGTAGATGTTCTCGCCCGGTTGCACCGTGTCGGGGTTGATCTCTGGCAGCTCGTGCAGCGCCACCATTGGCAGATTGAGATCGGTGGCCGCGATAAACGCGAGGCGGTTTTCGAGGTACCGACCCAACGACCTCTGTCGCAGGTCGAGGTCCAGGCCCGCCACCTTGTACCCCATGCGGCCAAGCGTGGTCGCCACATGCATGGAGACGGTGGATTTCCCCGCGCCGCCCTTTTCGTTTCCGACGACAATGATATGCGCCATCTACCGGATCCCTTCAAAGCTGCGCCGCTTTTGCGCGGCACCTTTTGTCTTTGAGGTGACTATAGAGTCCAAGAGAATCAATGGAAAGCGGCCAAAACACCCTATTTAGAGCCTATTGTCGCAATCTGACGCTTCGTGGAAAATGCAGACAATGCGAACGGTCTCTAACGTAAAACGCCGCCCCGAAGGACGGCGTTTTCTGGAATATCCATGTGGATAAGTCCGTGGAGGGAATGGCTCAGAAGCCGAGACCTTCGTATTTCTTTTTGAACTTGGATACGCGGCCACCGGTGTCCATCAGGCGGGACGTGCCGCCGGTCCATGCGGGGTGCACGGAGGGGTCGATGTCCAGCGCCAGTTGGTCGCCTTCGTTGCCCCAAGTGGAGCGCATCTGGATGACGGTACCGTCGGTCAACTTGACGTTGATCGTGTGGTATTCGGGATGGGTGTCTTTTTTCATGATACCGCTCCTTACGCTTTCGCTTTGTAGTTTGCGTCTTCAGCGATACGGGCAGATTTGCCGCGACGCGAACGCAGATAGTACAGCTTGGCGCGACGCACGCGACCGCGGCGCACGACTTCGATGTACTCGATGTTGGTGGAGAACAGCGGGAATACACGTTCCACACCTTCGCCGAAGGAAATCTTACGAACGGTGAAAGACCCGGCAATGCCGTCGCCGTTCTTGCGGCTGATGCAAACGCCTTCGTAGGCCTGCACACGGGTGCGCGTGCCTTCAGTCACCTTATAGCCGACGCGGATGGTGTCACCGGCCTTGAAGTCGGGGATGGTTTTCCCCAGCGCAGCAACTTGCTCCGCTTCGAGTTGTGCGATCAGATCCATGATCGTCTCCTTTGCTGCTCGTGGTTATATCCACGAAGTTCGTATGATCCCCAGAGCTGCTGGTCTTCACCGGGTCCGCAGGGAGTGCCCCATACGCCCGCCAGAGATACGGTCTCGTTGCTTGTCGTCGCCGCTGCTGATTTGCGATACCGCCGAAGAAGACTGGCACAGGCAATACAAAGCGGGTCCGGACGACTCAAACCGAGCCCCGGACGCGCGGTTCTTAGGCCAGATCTCCCCTGTTTGCAAGCCTGATACGCGGCCGTCGGGCCTTTAGATCCGGTTTGCTATCGGCTTACGCAGACTGTGCCGAACCAAGGCCACAGCGGCACAGATCAGCAGTACGGTTGCCAATGTGATGAAGGTGCCGCGATAGCCCGTCGCCTGTACCAGAGGCAGGGTCAGCAAGGGCGACACGATCTGACCGAGAAAGACGGATGTGGTCATGACCCCTGCTGCGCGTCCGCGCCGGTTGGCGGGGGCGGATTTCAGAGCGATCTCGTTGAAGTTGGGAGAGACCGTGGCAAAGCCCAGACCCACCAGCGTCGCGCCAACGAAGATCACGCCGAGGTTCGGGGCCAGCGCAAGTGTGAGCATGCCGCTGCCCATCAATCCAAAGCCGATGGTGAACAGGCCGGTGTGCCCGTACCTCGGCTTGAGCGTGGCATAGCGTGTCGCCGCCAGCGCGCCTGCGAGGGTGAGCGCGCCCATGACGCCTCCTATGACTGCCGTATTTGTGACGCCGTGGCTGGCAACAAAAAATGGCACTTGGGTGGGCATCGTGAAGAAGCAAATGACGGTCAGCATTTGCAGCGCTGCCATGGACCACAGACCCAGGCCAAGGCCGTCTGGCGCGGGGGCTGTGTCGACAGTTGCCCCGGGTATAGCGGTTGGCGTTTCTGCGGGCTTAGGCTCTCGGATGGCGGTCCACAGGAGGGGCAGGATCAGGAGCGCCAGCCCGTGAATGGCAAAGACATGCATCGGCGACAGGAGTGCCAGAAAACCGGCCAGGGTGATGGACACCAGCCCACCGATGTTGCGCGCCGAAATCTGCAGGCCAAGGAGGCGACTGCGGGCCTCATCCTGGAAATAGTCTCCGATCAGTGCGGTTTGTGCGGTCATGATCAGCGCCACGGCGACGCCGAGTGCAAGACGACTGGCCAGAATGGCTTCCAGACTGTCGAGCACCGTGCCCAGGCTCCCGGCGATCGCAAACAGGATCACGCCGCCCAGCAACAGAATGCGCTTGCCGACACGGTCGGCGAGCACGCCGGACCAGCCCGCGATCAGCACTACCGCCACGGATGGTGCAGGCACCAGAAACCGGGTCAGCAATGCGGCCTGCGGGTGATCGGCAAAACGGGCCTCCAGTCCCGGCAGGGCGGGGCTGATGGCGGCGTTCGCCATGGTGGTCAGGGTTGCCGCGAGCAGGAGCGCCACCGCTCGCTGGTCCTTGAAGGGCGAAAATGAAGAGGACGATGACATGTTGTTTCCCTTGCCAATATTCGATTCGAGGCACAGGATGCGAATTCAAGTCAACTTGAGGTCAAGCATGAAGCTGCTCGATATCGGCGAAGTCTCTGAGCGCAGCGGGGTGAAACCGTCGGCGCTGCGTTATTACGAGGAGAAGGGTCTGATCCAGTCGCTGTCACGTCACGGGTTGCGGCGACAGTATGGGCATGAGGTCCTGCAACAGCTCTCGCTTGTTGCGCTGGGCAAACAGGGTGGCTTCACGCTGGACGAGATCGCGGCAATGTTCGGCTCCGGCGGAAAACCGGATCTGCCACGTGACGATTTGCAGGCCCGTGCCGACGCGATGCGACGACAAGCCCGCCAGATGGAGGCGCTGGCGCAGATGATGCTGCATGTGGCGGAATGCCCGGCGCCAAACCATCTGGACTGTGACCGTTTTCAACAGTTGCTCCGCGTGGCGGTCCGGGCGCAGCAACGGGGCGGTTCAAAGCACAGATAGCCCGATAGGGTAGGGCGACGCCGCGCGCGGATGGGCGATGCGGCGTCTGGCAGTATCAGCTCAGGTCTTCGACCCTGGCGTCCGGTGCATTGGATTGCACCGAAGCGATGCCATTGTCGCGTCCAGACGCGCTGGCGTAGCTTTGCGAGGTGCCGATCACCTGACCATTCGTGGCCTTGAGGTTGAACATATGTTTCCCCGCCGCGGTCTCTTTCCGCTCATAGCGCGCGTCGTCTCCGGCGTTCTTTTTGACGGACTCAATACCGTTCTCTGCACTGGACTTTTGTTTGTAGCCCTCGCTGGCCAGAATGTTCTCGCCATTGCCGGCCTTGAGACGGAACCGGTACTCCCCGGCATTGTCGGTGTAGAGTTCGAATTTTCCAGCCATCAGCAGTGTCTCCTTGTTGTTCCGTACACTTACTGATCGACTAAAGCATGTCGTGGGAAAACCGGCAACGGTCCGAGTGGTGCTGATCCAACCCGTCGCCCAGCATGGAACGGGCAGTATTTACACTGGGCAAACAGCCGCCAGACGGCACGGTGAGGGTGCCGAACTTCGATTGACGGCGGGGCGGGGGGACGCCACTATAAGAGCACCCTTCTGGAGGCGGTTTGATGAATATAAGATATTGTTCTGCATTGATTTTCGCGACACTGGTTGCGGCCGGTTGCGATGTCACAGGGCCGAATTCAAGCGAGATGGCAGCAAAGCGCGCGCAGAATGATGCGCTCTGGTCGCAGCGCCAGACGGTAACAGACAGCGGCAAGGCTTATGCTTTTAGTGCGGATACCACGCGCGAGATTGCCCTTATTGCACCTGCTGCGGGCGGGTTTTCCTATACGGCGTCGGATCTGGAGCGGATCTCGACCGCGCAAACCGGGTGTCAGGCGCTGTTCCAGGGCGGGTTTCTCGACCTCCTGGATGGTTACACGCCGGGAACCAATCTGCGTGGAACACAAGAAGGTATGGAGAACTTCAGGCGCTGGCAGATCAATCTCGACTGCTGAGCGTTTCCTCAGTCGTCAGACGCGCGCGCTTGATGTGCCGCCCAGAGGTCGGGGCGGCGCTCTTGGGTGATCGTCTCGCTCATCTCCTGGCGCCAGTCGGCGATCTTGCCATGGTGGCCCGACATCAGAACCTCCGGGATCTGATGTCCTCTCCATTCGGCCGGGCGGGTGTATTGCGGATGCTCCAGCAGGCCGGAAGAGAAGCTCTCCTCCTCCGTTGAGGCGTGATTGCCCAGAACGCCCGGGATCAACCGCACGGTCGCATCAATCAGCGCCTGCGCGGCCAATTCGCCTCCGGTCATCACGAAGTCCCCCAGCGAGACCTCCATGATGCCGTAGTGTTCCAGCACCCGTTCATCCACACCTTCGAAGCGACCACACAGCAGCGTCAGGCCATCGCAGCGGGCGAAGGTCTGCATCATCTTCTGATCCATGCGACGCCCGCGTGGCGAGAGGTAGATCAGCGGCCAGTTGCCACCCTTGGGGGCAGTGGTGCCGGCCATGGCATGGTCTATGGCCTCTCCCAGAACGTCAGCACGCAAGACCATTCCGGCGCCGCCGCCTGCTGGCGTATCATCGACGTTCTTGTGCTTGCCGATACCGAAGGGGCGCAGATCCACAGTCTCCAGCTGCCATAGGCCCTGTTGCAGGGCCTTGCCGGTCAGGCTCTCTCCCAATACGCCCGGAAAGGCCTCGGGGAACAATGTCAGGATCTTTGCTTTCCACACACCTGCCAGGTCCGGCGTGTCGCTCATCAGCTCACGCGGCTTCAGGGTGGCGCCAATAGAGAGGCGCCCGTGGGATTTGGACGGCGTTTGGGTCATGCAGGCGTGCATGCCGCCGATCAGAAGGGTTTGCAATAGTGTTTTTACGCCTACTATGGCCTGAAACCCAGACGTCGGAGGCCGAATGCCCCAAACCTCGCCCGTCCTGTTGCAGGGCCTGAGCCTCGATGCGCTGGCGCGCGATCTGGGTCTGGCGCCCGCGCGTGTGCAGTGGCGGCAGATCAAATCGGTCAAGACGGAGCGCGAGGATCGTCAGGTGCTTCTGCTGGAGCATGACGATGACGCGAAGCTGGTGGTGAAGCAGGAGCCGGGCCTGTCCGCGCGCCGTTTCGACAGCTTGCTCGAAAGCTACGGCACGCTGGGCCGGGCGCTGGGTGATGACGGGGCGTTTCGTATGGTTCCTGTGATCCTGGCACGGCCTGAGGACCGGCTGGTCGTGCTGGCGCATGTGCCCGGCCTCACTGCGCATGCGCGGTTGGAGGCGGCCGAAATCGGGCTGGATCAGCGTGCGGAGGTGATCGAGAGCTGCGCAGCCTGGCTTGGTCAGCTGCATCGGGCCAGCAGCGTCGGAGTGACCGCGTTTGAGGGAGGTGATGTGTTGCACCGGGTGCGAAAGTTTGCCCGTGACGTGCGCGAGGGTGTTCGCCCCGTGGCCTATCCCAAGAGGTTTCTCGGGCTTTGCGCCTTCATGCACAAGGCCGTGCGGGGGGGCGAGGGGGCGCCCAGGCAACAGGCGCTGCGCCACGGAGATGCCCATTCACGCAACTTCATATTCGGGGCAGAGGCGCTGTTTGCCGTCGACCCGACGCCGCGCGGCGCGGGGCCGGTTGCGTTGGACATTGCACGCTACATGACTCGTCTGGCGTATTCCTTTGGCGTAGCAGAAGAGGGCGCGGGGCATGCCGGACTGGCGCGGGCGGACTGGCAGGCGCTGGCGACCGGATATGAGCACCCTTGGGAAGATGATCCGGTACTGACCGTCTTCCTTGGGCTACAGCTCTTGAATGACTGGGTTCAGATGCCAGACGCGCGGGAGCAGCGCACCTCGTCACAACAGCATCGGCTGTCGCGACTGGTGATGATGTTTCAGCTGCTGCGCGAACAGTGTGACTGACCTCAGAACAGACCCTCTGGCGGGTCGGCGATAATGCGTCCCTTGTCGAGGTCGACCGTGGGCACCGCTGCCATGGTAAAGGGCAGCAGCACCGTTGCCGATTGCCCCGGCGCCTGAATTTCCAGCAGGTCGGCCGCGCCGTGGTTCTGAACGGATTTCACACGCCCCAACAGTGTTCCACCGGTGTCATAGACCTCCAGACCCATGAGGTCGGCGTGGTAGAATTCATCATCGGGCAGAGAGGGCAGGCGGCCGCGCGGCGCAAAAAGTTGCACGCCTTTGAGTGCGTCTGCCTCTTCCTTGCTGTCGACGCCCACGATGCGCACGGCAAAACCGTTCTTTACCGTGCGGGCGATGGCCAGCGCATAGCTTGTCTTGCCATCCGCGCTGAGCAGGGGGGAGTAGTCCTCGATTTCTGCGGGGTCGGCGCAAAAGCTCTTCAGCCGCACTTCGCCGCGCACCCCGAAGGAGCCGGAAAGCGCGCCCACACAGATCAGATCGTCATTTGCGTCTGTCATGTCACATCCGGCAGATCATGCCGGTCCCCGTTTCAGTTCGTGTCCAGTCGCCGCCCGTGGCGGCGCAGCGCTCGCGGGCGCCGCTGCGTTCATAAAGGACCCCGGCGCCAAAGGCGACAAGGGTGAAGATCAGCATGCGGATCAGCCCCATGGATGGCTACCGCGTCTCGACCGGCAGCGCGGCAAAGCGCTGTTCCCAGCCTTCCTGCTCCAGTTCCGGCGTGTCCGACAGATGTTCCGGATGGCCGATGCAGAAATAGCCGATCAGGCGCCATCCTGCAGGCACATTCAGGTCGCGGGTCATCTGTTCTGGGTCGAGCACCGACACCCAGCCCAGACCCAGCCCTTCGGCGCGCAGGGCAAGCCAGAACAGGGTGATCGCGGTCACCACAGAGTAGCGGCGCATTTCCGGCATGGTGCGGGCACCAAGCCCGTGGCCCTTGTCGGTTTCGTCATCACAGTAAAAGGCGATCTGCACCGGCGCCTCGCGCATGCCCGAAAGCTTCAGGCGCGCATAGCTGGCGGCACGATCATCGCTATAGTCCGCCAAGGCCTCTGCATTGGCAGCTTCGAAATTCTTCAGAGCTGCCGCGCGGGCGGCCTCGCTCTCGACGCGGATAATGCGCCAGGGTTCACTGAGGCCGACAGAGGGCGCTAGTGAAACGGCAGAGAGGCAGCGCGTCAGCACTGCCTCATCCACCGGATCGGTGCGAAAGCGCCGCACGTCGCGGCGCAGCTTCATCAACAGATCGAGCTCGGCGCGGAACGCCTGCGGGAAACATCCCATCGCATCCTGCGCCGAACCCGTCATGTGATTATTCCGCGTCTGCGGGAGCTTCGGCCGCTTCAGCAGCTTTGGCGGCTTTCTCTTCAGCGCGATCCTGGGCTTTCTTGCCCGGGGTGCCCTTGTTGGGGTTGTTGCGGGTTGCTTTGTCGCGAACGCCGGCAGCTTCCAGCATGCGGGCCACACGGTCGGTGGGCTGTGCGCCCTTGTCGAGCCATGCCTGGATTTTTTCGATGTCCATTTTCACGCGCTCTTCGCTGTCTTTCGGCAGCAGCGGGTTGTAGGTGCCCAGCTTCTCGATGAAGCGGCCGTCGCGCGGCATGCGGCTGTCGGAGGCCACGATGCGATAGAAGGGGCGCTTTTTAGAACCGCCGCGGGCGAGACGAATTTTCATAGCCATGGTGTCATTCTCCTTTGATGGCGTTGAACGAGGTGTCCTGAGATCAGGTCGACCCCCGCTTATTCCTTGTGCTTCTTGTGGTGGCGGATGACCTCATCGATGATGAAGTTCAAGAACGCCTTGGCAAATTCGGGGTCCAGATCGGCCTCTTTCGCCAATTCTTCGAGCCGAGCGATCTGCGTGGCTTCACGCGTGGGATCGGACGGGGGAAGGTCGTGTGTCGCCTTGAGCTGGCCCACCGCCTGGGTGTGCTTGAACCGCTCTCCCAGGGTGTAGACAAGGATCGCGTCAAGGCGGTCGATGCTCTCGCGGTGCCCTTTCAGGAGGGCGGCTGCACGGGCAACGGGATCGGTCGTTGTGTCAGTCAATGGCCCATCCTTTTGGTGTGAACAGCGGGTCGGCGTAATGGCCGATTTCCATCTCGATACCATGCGTCAGCTGGCTGTCGCACAGCGCCGCGGGCGAGGGGTGACGGTAGACTGCATCATTGCCGTCGATGGTCTGCGCGTCGTGATCCTTTTGGGCTCCGAGCCGCTCCGCAAGGCGGATCGAATCGAGGTTCTTGGGGTCGATATAGCTGACCGCGCCATCCCAGCCGCCTTGGGTATAGAGATACTGGCGCGCTGCATGGGTCGCTTCCAGCGCATAGCCCTTGCCAGCCTTTTCCGGCCAGATGATCCAGGCGATCTCGGGTTCGGGCCAACCCGCGGGTTGCCAGCCTCCGGCCATGCCATAGGTCTCGTCCGTGTCCTTGTCGTGGATCATCCACATGCCAAAGCCGCGGATCTGCCAGTGACCGATCTCGGCGGCATAGAGCATCCAGGCCTCGTAGGTGTTGAGCGGCCCGCCCATGAAACGTGCGCGATACGACGTGAAGGTCGCCTTGAAGTTCGGGTAGTCCTCCGCCTCCGGGCCGCGCAGGACCAGGCGTTTGGTTTCGATCACCGGAATGGATGCAGCGTTCATGCGTAGGCCTCCAGTCCGGGGCCGGAGCTGTCCGGCGTGTGGCGATAGACCAGATCCGCCGGATCATAGCTCTGCGCATCGGGGTCCAGCACCGCGCCCATGCGGTCCGCCAGCGCGATGGACCGGCGGTTCTTCTGGTCGATGTAGCTGACCAGCGTCGGCACCTCGAGGATCTCAAACGCGAAATCCCGCATGGCGGAGGCGGCCTCAAAGGCAAAGCCCGCGCCCTCGAACCCTTCGAATGCGATCCAGCCCAGTTCCAGTTCCGGGAAATGCGGTGGTTGGCTGATGCAGATCTGACCGGCCAGCTCGCCGTCCTTGGTTTCGATCGCAAGGCCACCCCAGCCGTAGACCTCCCAGGAGCCGACCTCGGCCATCAGTCCTGTCCAGAGCTGCGAGCGGCTGTCCGGCGCGTCCATATACTTCGACCGGTCACTCTGGAAAAAGCTCCAGAATTTATCCAGATCCCCAGCCTCATGCGGGCGCAGGATCAGGCGGTCGGTTTCTATGATGGGGGCGGCGGTCATCTGTCTTGCCTACTTCTTCTTGCCAAAACCGGACAGGCCGCCGGGCAGGCCCATGCCGCCGCCGAGCCCGCCAAGACCGCCGGGCAATCCGCCCTTGCCACCCATCGCCTTGGCCGCTGCTTCCAGTGCCTTGGGGTCCATCTGGCTGGGGTCCATGCCACCGGGCATACCGCCTTGCATATCCGGCATGCCGCCGCCCTTGCCGAGCATGCCCTTCATGGCCTCTTTCAGCATCTTGCCTTTGCCCATCTTGCCCATCTTCTTCATCATGTCGCCCATCTGGCGGTGCATTTTCAGAAGCTTGTTGAGATCGGAAACCGCCATGCCGGAGCCCGCCGCGATGCGTTTCTTGCGGCTGGCCTGCAGCAGCGCGGGGTTGGCGCGCTCTTTCTTGGTCATCGACTGGATCATGGCGATCTGGCGCGTGATAGCCTTGTCGTCAAAGCCCGAATCCTCGACCTGTTTGGCCATCTTGTTCATGCCGGGCATCATCTGCATCATGCCCTGCATGCCGCCCATCTGCTGCATCTGTTCCAGCTGCATGCGCAGGTCGTTCATGTTGAACTGACCTTTCATCATGCGCTTCATCATGCGCTCGGCCTGTTCGGCCTCGATGGTGTCCTGCGCCTTCTCGACCAGCGCGACGATGTCGCCCATGCCGAGGATACGGCCCGCGATCCGGTCCGGCTCGAAGGTCTCGATGGCGTCCATCTTCTCGCCAAGGCCGACGAAGCGGATCGGCTTGCCGGTCACTGCGCGCATCGAGAGCGCCGCACCGCCGCGACCGTCGCCATCCATCCGGGTCAGCACCACGCCGGAGATGCCGATCTTGCTGTCGAACTCCTCGGCAACCTCGACCGCGACCTGACCGGTCAGGCCATCGACCACCAGCAGGGTCTCGCGCGGGCTGACCACATCGCGGACGTCCTCGACCTCTTTCATCAGGACTTCGTCGATCTGCAGACGGCCTGCGGTATCGAGCATATAGACGTCGTAACCACCCAGCGCGGCCTGCTGTTTGGCACGGCGCGCGATGTCTACAGGGGTCTGGCCTTTGACGATCGGCAGGGTGTCGACGCCGATCTGGGTGCCGAGCACCGCCAGCTGATCCATCGCCGCCGGGCGATAGACGTCGAGCGAAGCAAGGAGGACTTTCTTGCCCTCTTTTTCTTTCAGGCGCTTGGCGAGTTTACCGGTGGTTGTGGTTTTGCCGGAGCCTTGCAGACCGACCATCAGGATCGGCGCAGGAGGGCTGTCGATCTTCAAGGCGCCGGGATCGTCTTCGCCGCGCAGGGTGTCGACCAGCGCGTCATGCACGATCTTGACCACCTGCTGGCCGGGGGTGACGGATTTGGTGACTGCCTGACCGGTGGCCTGGTCCTGTACCTTCTTGACGAAGTCGCGGGCCACGGGCAGCGAGACATCCGCCTCCAGCAGCGCCACGCGCACTTCGCGCAGGGCGGTCTTGACGTCGTCTTCGGACAGCGCACCCTGTTTGGTCAGCCGGTCAAAGACGCCAGACAGGCGTTCGGATAGATTTTCAAACATGCCTTCGGCCTCCATTGCCGGTTACGAGATGTGCCCCTGATGTAAGGAGCGGTGGACCTTTACACAATCGTCCCCACCTTCGGCTGCGGTGCGGGGCCAATTCAAACAGTTTGCCCGCGCCGTGTCAGCACGATGCGAGCAAACCAAAACAGATTTGCCCCCACGGGCGCAACGCGCTGGTGGAGGGCGATCCCCGACACGCGCCGAGGACCGGAAGACACAGTGCTCCCGGGGTTGAGGCAGGGCCTACCGCTGGGGCGCAGGAGAGTCAAGGCAAAGCAGACAAGAGTGGCGGATGCAGGCAAGGATGCCGTAGGCGAGAAGCGACCGGACGTTGCGGATTTGACGCAAGTGCGGTGCGGTGCGTCGATTAATGGCGCAGTTGCCCGAGACGGATGCGCAAAACTGCGTTGAAAGGCGCAGGTTCGATCTGCAGACTGCGCCCGATTCAATTCCGGTTCAAGTGGGGCTATATCATGGACGCGTCATCCCTTTATCAGGACAGCTTGCCGCTCTCCTCCGACATGTTGCTGGCGCAACTGGACAGCTGGGGGATCTCCTATGTCCTGCATGAGCATGTGCCGCTGCGCACCGTCGAGGAGTCGAAGGCGGTTGAGGATGACCTCATGGTGCCGGGGGAGCATGCGCTGCGCCTGAAGAACCTCTATCTGCGTGATCGCAAGAAACGGAACTATCTGATATCGTTGCAGCAGGACCGCGAGATCGACCTCAAGGTGCTTGGCGCTGAGCTTGGTGTGGGCGGGTTGTCTTTTGGCTCGGCCGATCGGCTGATGCAGTTTCTCGGCATCCGTCCCGGCGCGGTCAGCCCGCTGGCGATGATCAATGGTGCGGAGCAGGGGGTACGCTTCTTCATGGATGCACAGGCACGGGATGCGGAGGTGATCTATATGCATCCGCTGGTCAATGATCGCACCGTGGCGATGCCGCGCGCGGACATGATGACCTTTCTCAAAAAGATCAACGTCACTCCCGACTGGATCTAGACTGGATCTAAAGGGTATCGGGACCCGGTCTGACGGTGTGGCACCCCAGCCTTGTGGCGCGCGATACAGCTGAAACCAGGTCGAGGGATTGCGCTCCGCCTTGCGGATCGCCGGGGGCAGGCCGCGCCTTCGGCGCGGCCTGCCGGGCCCAACGGGTCTTGGGCAGCCTGTGGCTGACCGATGACCGGGCGGGAGAGCCCCCGCCCGTCCCGAATGGAACGGAGCGGTCTCTGGACACCGATCAGGTCAAACGTCAGGCCGCCAGTTGAGCGATGGCGTCCTTTGCCTTTTGAACGGAGCCTTCTGCGTCCAGCGCCTGCTGGTCGGCCGCCACGAGTTCGATGTCGGTGATGCCGATGAACCCCAACATGTGCTGCAGGTAGCGGCTCGCGTAGTCGATGTCCGACCCTGCCTCAGTGCCACCGGAAGCGATCACGACGATGGCGCGCTTGCCTTTTAGCAGTCCTTCGGGGCCGGCCTCGGTGTATTGGAAGGTCTTGCCCACACGTGCGACCAGATCAATCCAGGCCTTTAGCGTGGTGGGCACGGTGAAATTGTAGACCGGCGCGCCAATCACCACGGTGTCAACGCGCTCCAGTTCGGCGACCAACGCGTCAGACAGCGCCAGCGTCGCCTTCTGATCGTCGGATCGCTGGTCTGCGGGTGTGAAGTTTGCACCGATCCAGGCCTCATCCAGCAGGGGCAGCGGCGTGGCCAGGTCGCGACGGATCACCTCTTTTGCGCCGAGACGCTCGACGACCTGAGCTGTCAGGTCGCGGGAAACGGAGCCGGAAAGGCGGGCGGAGCTGTCGATATGAAGAACGGTCTGGGTCATTGTCTTTGAGTCCTCGTGGGGGGCGATGTCAATCTACTGAACCGGAGAATGGGTATTTACAAATGCGAACACAATTTGAGATATTCAACATGATCTGTGCGTATTTGCGCAGGCTGTCAGAGGCATGTTTCTGAACTGGGGAGCAGGTTGGAAAATTGGGATGAAGTGCGCACCGCCTATCAGGTTGCGCGGCTGGGAACCGTGAGTGGCGCGGCCGAGGTTCTGGGGGTGCATCATGCGACGGTGATCCGTCATATCGATGCGATCGAGACGCGGCTGGGGGTGAAACTGTTTCAGCGCCATGCGCGTGGTTACACGCCGACCGAAGCGGGGTTGGATCTGTTGCGGGTGGCGCAGACCACCGATGACCAGTTCAGCCAGTTGGTCGGACGCCTGAAAGGGCAGGGTGACGAGGTTTCGGGGGAATTGGTGGTGACCTCCCTGTCGTCGATGGCGCCGATGCTGGCCCCGGCGCTGACGGAATTCCAACAAATGCATCCGGATCTGGTGATCCGCTACCTGACCGGCGACCGCTTGTTCCGTCTGGAGTATGGCGAGGCCCATGTGGCCTTGCGCGCTGGTGCCGCGCCGGAGCAGCCAGACAATGTGGTGCAGCCCTTTGTCGGTCAGCGCCTCGCGCTCTATGCCTCACGCGACTACGTGGAGCGCCACGGCATGTTGCAGGGGCAGGATGACATGGTGAACCACCGCTTTGTCGCCAGTGACAATGAAAACACCCGCGCGCCGTTTGAACGCTGGCTGCGCGCCACCATTCCGGCCGAGAACATCGTGTTCCGCTGCTCCGACGCTGTGGCGGGGCATAAGGCGATCCGCGCCGGGGCGGGCATCGGGTTCATCTCGCTGTGGGAAGCGGCGAACAGCCCCGACCTGGTGATGATGATGGATCCGCGCGATGACTGGTCGGGCAAGATCTGGCTGGTGACCCATGTGGATCTGCACCGCACCAACAAGGTGCAGAGCTTCGTGCGCTTCTTGAAGGAACACGCCAAGGGCTGGCCGCAGTAATGAGCATGAACAGCAACTCGCTGCCCGAACGCCCCGCGTTGAGCGACGGGCACAAGGGCCATCTAGCGATGCTTGCCTTCTCGGCGCTGGTGGCGGGGTCCTTCTCGCTGGGGTCAATGGTGGCGAATGAAATCACTCCGGCAGCAATCAACGCAGTTCGGTTTGTACTGGCAGGCGCGCTGATCGGTGCGGCTGCAGCGTTGGGGCCGGGGTTGCGACGTGCGCATTTTGCGGCGCCCTGGCGCTATTTGCTGCTGGGTGGGGTGTTCGCGATCTACTTCGTGCTGATGTTCTACGGGCTGAAGACCGCAGCACCGGTCAGCGCGGCGGCGGTTTTCACCCTCACACCCGCGATGAGCGGCGTCTTTGGCTGGCTGTTGCTGCGGCAGGTCACCACGCCACGGATGGCCCTGGCATTGACCATTGGTGGGGCAGGGGCGCTCTGGGTGATCTTTCGCGCGGATCTGTCCGCCCTCATGGCATTTGAGATCGGCCAGGGAGAGATGGTCTATTTCTGGGGCTGTATGGCGCACGCGCTATACACGCCGCTGGTACGCAAGCTGAACCGGTGCGAACCGGCGCTGGTCTTCACTTTTGGCATGCTGGTGGCGGGCGCATTGGTGCTGATCATCTTTGGCTGGCGCGACCTGCGGGCCACGGATTGGGCTGGGCTGAAACCCATCGTCTGGATCGGTCTCTTCTACCTGTCGTTCTGCGCCTCGGCGCTGACGTTTGTGCTACTGCAGTTCTCCACTCTGCGGCTGCCCTCGGCCAAGGTCATGGCCTATACATATTTGGTGCCCACATGGGTGATCCTGTGGGAAATGGCGCTGGGCAAGGGCTGGCCCTCGGGGTTCATCCTCGTGGGCATCGCGCTGACCATGGTGGCGCTCTGGCTGTTGCTCAAGGATGAGGGACGACACTAGGCGTCATTGCGCGCCGTAGCTGCTCGCAGGTCCTGCAGGGGGTCAGGCCTCGTCGGACTGCGGCGGTGCCAGCTCGGTCTCCAGAAACCGTTCAAAGGCATCAAGGTTCACCGGCTCGAACTGACCAAACCCCTGCATCCATACGGAGGCGTTGCGCAGGGCGTCGGGCTGCAGCTTGCACCATTTCACCCGCCCGCGTTTCTCCTGCGCGATCAGACCGGCGCGGGTGAGGATGGTGAGATGCTTGGAAATCGCTGCCAGCGACATCTCGAACGGTTCCGCCACATCGGTGACGGCCATGTCGTCTTCCAGTAGCATCGACAGGATCGCCCGCCGGGTCGGATCTGCGAGGGCCGCAAAGACTGTATCAAGGGTGTCGCTCATGCAGATACCTCCTAAAGTGCAGGATGCGGGTCGACAATCCCGAAGCGTGCGCGCAGAACTCTCGCACAGAAACACAGGGAGACCACCATGGCGCTGCGCGATTGGGCGATTATTGTCATTCTCGGCATCGGCTGGGGCATGTCCTTCATGTTCAACGCCGTGCTTCTGCGTGAATTGGATCCGCTGTGGATCTCGACCGGGCGGGTTGGCCTCGGGGCGCTGGGGTGCTGGATCTTCCTTCTGGCGCGTGGTCGTCGCTGGCGCATCCCGATGTCGCGGGCGCTGGCGCTCGCGGGGTTTGGCGCACTGAGCTATGCGATCCCGTTCTCATTCTATGCCATCGGACAGCAGCATATCGCCAGCGGCGTTGCCGGTATTGTCAATGCGAGCACGCCGGCGCTGGCGGTCGTTGTGACCCATTTCTGGCCGGGCGGCGAGCGCGCCAGCTGGCGCAAGAGCCTCGGCGTTGGGGCGGGGCTTGCCGGGATCGTGATCCTGTCGCTCCCCATCCTGCAAAGCGGTGAGCCATCGGCCATCTGGGCGGTTCTGGTGACGCTGGGTGCACCGCTGTGCTATGCCTTTTCTGTCAATGTCGCCCGCCAGTTTCGCGACATGGAAGCAGTGGTGCTGGTTGCCTGGGCCCTGTCCGGGGCGACAGTCTTCATTCTGCCGCTTGCGATCTGGAGCGAAGGCCTGCCAGGTGCCCTCAGCGCTCAGGCATGGGGCGCGCTGGCCATCATCGGATTTGCGCTTACCTCTGCGGCCTTTATCGCGATGTACTGGGTGCTGCCGCGCGTGGGGCCAACCAACATCACGCTGCCGACGTTGATCGCTCCGACCTCCGCGTTGACGCTGGGGGTCCTGGTGTTGGGAGAGCCGCTGGCGCTCAGCCATCTGATGGGGCTGGCGGCGATCCTCTTCGGGCTGCTTCTGATCGACGGGCGATTGTTCCGGCGCCGTCCGGTGCCCGCCTGATCTCAAGATCAACCGTTTGGTTGAATATGGCGTTCTGCGCCATTTGACGCCAAACGACTGTCTCTGAGGCGATGCGGGTCTGGGCGGGATTTGTATAAGAGATTGATTATTAATAGAAATATATGGAGAATGTGACGCGCATTGTGCAATTGACTCTGAGCGGGGGACCGCTTAGCAACACATCAGATTTCGCGTGAGGAACCGTCTGTTGATTGACGATGACCAAAAGCAGCGCATGGCGCAGCTGGAGGCAAAACTGGCCGCTGCCAAACAGGCGCATGAAGAGCCAGAGCCCCGTGCGGATGAACACTATTCCATGGCCAATCAGGCCTGGCGGATGGTGACGGAATTGGTGGCCGGTCTCGTGATCGGCCTCGGCATCGGATACGGGTTGGACGTTCTGTTTGGAACCATGCCCCTCTTCATGGTGCTGTTTATAATGTTGGGTCTGGCCGCCGGGGTGAAGGTAATGCTCCGCAGCGCACGCGAGATCCAGGACAAGCAAATGGCCGAGGCGGAGAAACACGCCGACGCTGATAAAGACGTATGAATGTCGGGCGCCAGTCCGGCGACAGGAGAAGCGGAACGATGGGCAAACTGTTCTTTTACGTAGCTTTGGCTCTGGTGCTCGTATCGGGTGTGTTGTTTGCACCTGAAACCGCGGGCCTGGCCATCCACCCGATGGATCAGTTCACCGTGACGCCGCTGTTTGGCGGCGACCACATCGCGTGGTACACGCCGACCAACGTGACCCTGTGGATGTTCTTCGCCGTGGTTGCAGTCTTCGCACTGCTGGTGTTCGGCTCTGCCAACCGTGGCATCGTGCCGTCGCGCGCTCAATCGGTTGCTGAACTGGCTTACGGCTTCATCTACAAGATGGTCGAAGATGTCGCCGGCAAGGACGCGGTGAAGTTCTTCCCCTACATCATCACATTGTTCATGTTCATCGTGACCGCCAACTTCCTTGGCCTGATCCCGATGTCCTTTACCACAACGTCGCATTTCGCCGTCACCGGCCTGCTGGCGGTCGTGGTCTTCGTAGCGATCACCATCACCGGCTTCGTGCTGCATGGTGTCAAGTTTCTCGGCCTGTTCTGGGTCAGCTCCGCTCCGCTGGCGCTGCGTCCGGTCCTCGCCCTGATCGAAGTGATTTCCTACTTCGTGCGCCCCGTCAGCCTCTGCATTCGTCTTGCAGGCAACGTGATGGCGGGACACGCGGTTCTGAAGGTGTTCGCAGGATTTGCCGGCGCGTTGGGCGCGGCCTCCTTCCTGCCGATCTTTGCCATCACCGCGTTCTACGCACTCGAGGTTCTCGTGGCCTTCATCCAGGCCTACGTGTTCACCATTCTGACCTGTGTCTATCTGAAAGACGCGCTGCACCCGTCCCACTAAGGGGCCGCGTGCTGGTCTGAACTACTACCGCAACTTCCAATCGTAAGGAGATACTATCATGGAAGGCGATCTCGCATACATCGGCGCTGGCCTGGCTGGCATGGGTACTGGCATTGCAGCTCTGGGTGTTGGCAACGTTGCAGCCAACTTCCTGGCAGGCGCACTGCGCAACCCCTCCGCAGCTGCTTCGCAGACTGCTACTCTCTTCATCGGCATCGCATTTGCAGAAGCTCTGGGCATCTTCTCGTTCCTGGTTGCTCTGCTGCTGATGTTCGCCGTCTAAGACTCCGGAACACTTTTTCCTTACGGCCGGGCGGAGTGCCAACCGCGCCCCGCCCGGTGTAACGGCAAGTTCCATAGGAGGACGACATGGCAACTACTACGCATGACGCAGGTCATGGAGCTGCCGACGCGGCGCACGGGTCTTCCGGCATGCCGCAGCTGGACTTCTCGACCTACGGAAACCAGATCTTCTGGCTTCTGGTCACGCTTGTCGTGATCTATCTGATCCTGTCGCGCGTCGCGCTGCCTCGCATTGCAGGCATCCTGAACGAACGTCAGGGCACCATAACCAACGACCTCGCCGCGGCTGAAGATCTCAAAGCCAAGGCAGTTGAGGCCGAAAACGCTTATAACAAGGCTCTGGCTGACGCCCGCTCCGAGGCACAGCGCATCGTCGCTGAAACTCGTGCGGAAATTCAGGTCGGAGTCGACGAGGCGATCGCCAAGGCCGACGCGGAAATTGCTGCCAAGGCAGAAGAATCCGAGAAGGCCATTGCCGAGATCCGCGCAACTGCGTTGGATAACGTCAAGATCGTTGCGTCCGACACCGCCTCTGCGCTGGTTGCAGCACTGGGTGGCAAGGACGATACCGACACAATCGCGGCTGCAGTCGCCAAACGGACGGAGGTCTAAGATCATGCGCGCAACTCTCGCACTCGCTCTGACCCTCGCGTCCGCGTCCCCCGCGTTTGCGGCGGGTGGTGGCTGGAACCTCGGCAACACCGATTTTGTTGTCGTACTCGCCTTCCTGCTGTTCATTGGCATTCTGCTCGCTGCCAATGTGCCGTCCTTGATTGGCAAGCAGCTCGACGGACGTGCGGACAGCATCAAGTCGGAACTGGAAGAAGCCCGCGCCCTGCGTGAAGAGGCCCAGACCCTTCTGGCGTCCTATGAACGCAAGCAGCAGGATGTTCAGGCTCAGGCTGACCGCATCGTGTCCAACGCCCGTGACGAAGCCGCAGCAGCGGCCGAGCAGGCGAAAGCGGATCTTGCCGCTTCCATCGCGAACCGCATGGCCGCTGCCGAAGAGCAGATCGTGTCTGCCCAGGCCTCCGCGGTGAAGGAAGTGCGTGATCGCGCCATCACCATTGCTGTCGAGGTTGCCGATCAGGTGATCGCAAAGCAGATGACGGCGGCGGAAGCCAACAAGCTGATCGACGCAGCCATTCAGGACGTGAACGCAAAGCTGCACTAAGCAGGTTTTGTGTTAGATCCGATAAGAGCCCCGGTGGAAACGCCGGGGCTTTTTGCATTCGCGAATTTACGGGTTTTGTGAAGTTTTTATGATCGACGGCTTTGCGACATGACTCTGACGTCCCGCCGTGCCACATGGTTTTTCAAGTCATGCTGCATCCAGGGCACAAATGTTCGACTCGCTTCCAAAGCCTCAGCACGATGTGCGTCAGACCGCGGGAGAGGGTCCTGCAGGTGATTCCGGACCGGCGCTGATGTCGCTGCAGGGATTTTCAGCCTCAATCAACGGTCAGCTTTTGTTGCGGGATCTTAGTTTTGATCTCCACCAGGGCGAGGTCTTGGGTCTGATTGGTCGGGCGGGCGCCGGAAAGACAGCCCTGTTGCGCGCCATGTGTCGTCTGCTGGATGAGCATCGCGGCCTTGGGATCACTGGTCACATCCTGCTGGATGGTGCTGATATCTATCATAACGCTTGCGATCTGCCGACGCTGCGTCGGCAGCTGGCGTTCATTTCGCAGCAGGCCAACCCCTTCCCAATGTCGATCTGGGACAACATCGCCTATGGCGTGCGTCTGAACCGGATCGCCAGCACGCCTTCGCAGGTCGCCGAAGTGGTGGAAACCGTGCTGCGCCGCTGCCTGTTGTGGGACGACGTCAAGGATCTGCTGCACAAGATGCCCGCCACCAAATTGCCCATTCAACGCCAGCGGTTGCTGTGCATTGCCCGCAGCCTCGCCATCCGACCGAAGGTATTGCTGCTGGACCGGCCCACTGGTTCGATCGACCGGATGGAGCTGGCTCTGCTGAACCGTCTGATCGTGGATCTGAAGCAGGATCACACCGTGGTTCTGGTCACCGCATCCCTCACCGAGACCGCGCATGTTGCGGATCGGGTGGCCTATCTCGAAGAGGGGCGACTGGTTGAAATCGACAGTGCGGAGATGATCTTTACTGCCGCACTCAATCAAAGAACCCGAGATTTCATCAACAGCACCGCCATGTGACGTGCCGCATCAGCGGTTGCGTTCATGCTCCAGCCGCTGGGCTGCGATTTCGGCGTTGCGCTCAGCCCGGATCTGTTCGTCCAGAGCTTGTTTCACATAGTCCAGATGTGCCTCCACCGCCGCCCTTGCGTCAGCAGCATTGCGCGACTGCAACGCGGTGTTGATGGCGCGGTGTTGCTCCAGCAGCGCCTCGTAGGTGGTGTGTGCGCCAAACATGATGCGCCGGTTGTAGAACACCCCCTTGCGCAGCATGTCGAACATCGACCGCATCATGTGCAAGAGGACCACGTTGTGGCTGGCCTCCAGAATCGCCGAATGGAACTGCGCGTCCAGCTCTGCCGCCGCCTCCGAGATGCTGGGATCCCCGGCCTGTTCCATCCTGTCGAAAATTTCCTGAATCACGGCAAGGTCGGCATCAGAGCCGAATTTGGCGGCCCGTTCGGCGGCCATGCCCTCCAGATCGCGCCGGAAGGAGAGATAGTCGAACACCGCTTCGTCGTCGCTGGCAAAGAGCTGGATGAGCGCCGGCGAGAAGGCCGAGCCCAGAACATCGGCCACGAACACCCCGGACCCGGCCCGGCTGGCCAGCAAACCCCGGTCCTGCAGCTCTGCCAGCGCGTCGCGCAACGAGGGACGCGAGACACCCAGCCGTTCGGCCAGCTCTCGTTCGGGCGGGAGCCGCTCTCCCGGTCGCAGGATACCCCGCAGGATCAGCTTTTCGATCTGGCGCACCACGGCGGCAGAGAGCTTTTCCGGCTGAACTTTCTGGAACGGCATGAGTGGCCTCGGAAATGTCGATTGGTCAAATCATATGACCACCAACCGCCCCGAGCTGCAAGATCACGATGGGTGAAATAATAGGTCAGGACTATTGACTTGGTTTTCGTCTTTCTATCGATTGCGGACATGATCGAGAATGAAAGTGATTCAAATGACCCTCCCAGCGCAATTTGCGAAACGTGTTGGCCGCATGAAGGCTTCGGAAATTCGCGAGCTGTTGAAGTTGCTGGATCAGCCGGGGATGTTGTCCTTTGCCGGTGGCATCCCCGATCCGGCACTTTTTCCCGCTGAGGCCTTTGCCGAGGCCTTCCAGTCCGCCCTCACTCCCGAGCATCAGGCGCAGGCGCTGCAATACTCGATCTCCGAAGGTTACCTGCCGCTGCGCCAGTGGATCGCGGCGCATATGGCAGAGATGGGAGTGACCTGCGCGCCAGAGAACGTGCTGATCACCTCCGGCTCGCAGCAGGCTCTGGACTATCTGGGAAAGCTGTTCCTCAACCCCGGCGACACGGCGCTGGTGGGCTGGCCGACATACCTTGGCGCGCTGGCGGCGTTCAACGCCTATGAGCCGCGCTATGACTGCCTGCGCCCGGGAGATAACCAGCCGCCCGAAGCCTATGCCGCCGCAGCAGAGGTCGCCGGGGGGCGGGTCAAGTTCGCCTATATGAGCCCCGATTTTGCCAATCCCACCGGCGTCACCATGACCCGAGCGGAGCGGGTGGCAGCCTTGCAGATGGCGGAGGCACTGGGCGCCGCCGTGATCGAGGACGGCGCCTATCAGGCCCTGCGCTATGATGGTGAGGCGGTGCCGCCGATGCTGGCGCTGGAGCAGGAGCAGAAGGGTGGCGATCTCGACGCCTGCCGCACGATCTACTGCGGTACCTTCTCCAAGACCCTGTCGCCGGGGCTGCGCGTCGGCTGGGTGGTGGCGGCGACGCCGGTGATCCAGCAGCTGGTGCTGATGAAGCAGGCCGCCGACCTGCATTCCGCCACCATCAACCAGATCGCCACCCATCAGGTGGCCGCGCGGCTTTTCGACGACCACGTTGCGTCCCTGCGCGCGGTCTACATGCGCCGCCGCGATGCCATGCTCGCCGCGCTGGAGGCGCATATGCCTGAAGGTGTCACCTGGGCTCGGCCTGAGGGCGGGATGTTCATCTGGCTGACCCTGCCTGAGGGGATCAGCAGCGCCACGCTTCTGGAGCGCGCTTTGGCGCAGGAGCAGCTGGCCTTTGTCCCCGGTCAGGCCTTCTATGCCGACGGCTCCGGCGCCAACACGCTGCGGCTGAGCTTCTCCAACAGCAATGAAACCATGATTGCTGAGGGCATGGCGCGTCTGGGGCGGGTGCTCAACTCCGCGCTGTAAACGGCGGTTATCCACAAGATATGGTGGGGGTGCAGGGCGAAAAGTGCCGATTTTGCGTCATGCGCCGTTGACACTTGGCCCGCAAGACTGATGTGATTTCCGGCAACGGAATCACCAGAAAGGGCGATCTTGCGCTTTTCCAAACTCAGGCTGACTGGCTTCAAGAGTTTTGTTGACCCCACCGACCTGATCATCGCCGATGGTCTGACCGGCGTTGTGGGGCCAAACGGCTGTGGCAAGTCGAACCTGCTGGAGGCGCTGCGCTGGGTGATGGGCGAGACCCGCGCCAAGGCGATGCGCGGCGGCGGCATGGAAGATGTGATCTTCGCCGGCACCGCCAGCCGCTCGGCCCGCAACTTTGCCGAGGTGAGCCTGCAGATCGACAACTCCGAGCGGCTGGCGCCGTCGGGGTTCAACGAGGCCGATCAGCTTGACATCGTGCGCCGGATCACCCGCGACGTGGGCTCCGCCTACAAGGCCAACACCCGTGACGTGCGCGCCAAGGACGTGCAGATGCTCTTTGCCGATGCCTCGACCGGCGCGCATTCACCGGCGCTGGTGCGGCAGGGGCAGATCTCCGAACTGATCAACGCTAAGCCCAAGGCCCGCCGTCGGGTGCTGGAAGAGGCGGCGGGGATCTCCGGCCTCTATCAGCGGCGCCACGAGGCGGAGCTGAAGCTGAAGAACACCGAACAGAACCTGTTGCGCGTCGATGACGTGATCGAACAGCTCGCCAGCCAGTTGGGGCAGCTGGGGCGGCAGGCGAAACAGGCGCAGCGCTACCGCGAGATTGGCGAGAAGCTGCGGCTGGCCGAGGGCATGCTGCTCTACCGGCGCTGGCGCGAAGCGGATGACGCCCGCCTTGCCGCCGAGGAGGAACTTCGCACCCGCGTGACCCAGGCCGCCAAGGCAGAGGCACTGGCCCGCGTGGCGAGCGAGAAACGGGCCGAGGCCGAAGAAGGCCTGCCGCCCCTGCGCGAGGAAGACGCGATCGCTGCGGCCGTGTTGCAGCGGCTGGTGGTGCAGCGCGATGCGCTCTCGGATCAGGAGGCGCAGGCGCGTCAGAACATCGAACGTCTGAACAGCCGCATCCAGCAGCTGGGCAATGACATTGAGCGCGAGTCCGGCCTGAACAAGGACGCGGGCGAGACCATTGAACGGCTTGAATGGGAAAAGCGCGAGCTGGCCAAGGCCGGCGAAGGCCAGGACGACCGGATGTCCGAAGCGGCGGAGGTGGCAGAGGAATCGGCGTCGATCCTGCACACCGGCGAGGAACACCTGTCGCAGGTGACTGAGGATGTCGCCCGTCTCTCTGCCCGTCACCAGTCTGCCCAACGTCTGGTCGAGGATTGCCGCCGGGCGCTGGATCGGGCCGAGGGCGAGGGCGCCAAGTCCCGCGCTGCCATGGCGGAGGCCCGCGAGGCGCTGGGGACGTCGGAAGAAACCTATGAGGCCGCAGTCGAGGCCGAGGAAGAGGCCCGCGAGGCGGCCGAGATGGCCGAGGAGGCCCTGGCCGAGGCGGATGAGCTGCGCACCGAAACCCAGGCGCATGAGACCGAGGCACGCGCCAAACGCTCCGAGGCCGAGGGCGAGCTTGGCGCGCTGCGGGCCGAGGTGACGGCGCTGGCCAAGCTGGTCGAACGGGACACCGCCGAGGGTGGGCAGGTGATGGATGACCTGCGGGTGACCCCGGGCTACGAGAAGGCCTTGGGCGCGGCGCTCTCCGATGATCTGCGCGCGCCGCTTGCGGATGGCGACGGGCCCACCGGCTGGCTCACCCTGCCGTCCTATGACCGTGATGGCCCGCTGCCCGACGGGGTTGAACCGCTGGGCAAATATGTCGACGGCCCCGATGCGCTCTGGCGCCGGATCGCGCAGATCGGCGTGGTGGATCCGGACGAGGCCCTGCGCCTGCAACCGCAGCTGCAACCGGGGCAGCGGCTGGTGACATTGGAGGGCGACCTGTGGCGCTGGGACGGGTTCCGCGCCTGGGCCGAGGATGCGCCCTCTGCCGCCGCCATGCGGCTGGAACAGATGAACCGGCTGGAAGCGCTGAAACAGGATCTGGCCCATGCCACCGCCCGGACCGAGGGCGCGCAGGCGGCGCATGAGGCGCTGGTGCGCAAGCTGGAAGAAGTCACCCGCGCCGATCAGGCCGCCCGTCAGGCTCGCCGCGCCGCCGACCAGCGTGTCGCCGATGCCGCCCGTGCCCTGAGCCGCGCCGAGGCGGAGCGCAACCTCGCTGAAGGCAAGCTGGAAAACTTCGGCATCGCCGTTGCGCGCCATGACGAGGATGCGCTCACTGCCTCCCTGCAGCTGAAAGAGGCGGAAACCGGGCAAAGCGCGCTGGGGGATCTGGGTGAGGCCCGCGCCAAGGTCGAGGAGATCAAGCACGGGGTCGAGGCCGCGCGGATCACCATGCTGACCCATCGCTCCGCGCTGGACGAGCTGCGCCGCGAGGGCGAGGCCCGCACCAAACGGGCCCAGACCGTGACCAAGGAAATCTCTGGCTGGCGCCATCGTCTGGAGTCGGCCGGCAAGCGGATCGCTGAACTGGAAGAGCGCCGCGAGGCCAGTCAGGAAGAGCTGGAGGACGCGATGGCGGTGCCCGGCGAGATTGCCGAGACCCGCGAGGAGCTGAACGAACAGATCACCGAGGCCGAGACCCGCAAGGCCGAGGCCACCGACGCGCTGGTTGCCGCCGAAGGCGTGCTGCGCGAGGCGGTGCACAACGAACGTGAATGCGAACGGCTGGCCTCCGAGGCCCGCGAGGCGCGCGCCCGCTCCGAGGCCCGCACCGAGGCCGCCCGTGAGACTGTCGAGGCCGCCGCCGAGCGCATCGACGAGGTGATGCAGATGGAGCCCGGCGACCTGCTGCAGCAGCTTGAGGTCGCGCCTGAGGATATGCCCAACGCCGAGGAGCTGGAGGTCGAGGTCGCCCGCCACAAACGCCAGCGTGACGCGCTGGGGGCGGTCAACCTGCGCGCCGAGGAAGACGCCCGCGAAGTGCAGGAAGAGCATGACACGCTGGTAGCGGAAAAGCTGGATCTCGAAGAGGCGGTAAAGACCCTGCGCGCGGGCATCGCCAGCCTCAACCGCGAGGGGCGCGAACGGCTACTGACCGCCTTCGAGCAGGTCAACAGCTCCTTTGCGATGCTGTTCACGCACCTCTTTGGCGGCGGCGAGGCCAACCTGCTGATGGTTGAAAGCGACGATCCGCTGGATGCGGGGCTGGAGATCATGTGCCAACCGCCGGGCAAGAAGCTGTCGACCCTGTCGCTGCTGTCCGGCGGTGAGCAGACGCTGACGGCGATGGCGCTGATCTTTGCGGTATTCCTGTCCAATCCGGCGCCGATTTGCGTTCTGGACGAGGTCGACGCGCCGCTGGATGACGCCAATGTCACCCGCTTCTGCGACCTGCTGGACGAGATGTGCCGGCAGACCGACACGCGGTTCCTGATCATCACCCACCACGCGGTGACCATGGCGCGGATGGATCGTTTGTTCGGCGTCACCATGCAGGAGAAGGGCGTTAGCCAGCTGGTCTCCGTCGATCTGAAAAAGGCCGAAGCTCTGGTCGCCTGACTGTGAGCGGCGCTGACACGCAGTCGTGACTGCGCTGTCATCAAAAGCGCCGCTAGGGTAGCGCTATGCGCTATCTCATCCCTTTGCTGCTTTGCCTTGCCACGCCGCTCTCTGCTGCCGAATGGGCGTTGCGCCCCGGAGATCAGCCCTTTGACGCCGACGACCTTGCGGCGCTGCCGGGGCAGGTGTTCCGCTACTACGATGACGGCGAAAGCCGGTTCTGGGCCAATGGCGCATACGCCTATACCTACTCGGCACAAAATGGCGGCGGCACCGCCTGGGGCAGCTACAGGGTCGCCGAGGACGGCAGCGTCTGCGTGACCTTCACCAATGGCAACAAACGCTGCGACCTATATGTGCGTGATGGCAATCGCACCCTGCTGATTACCGAAGAGGGCGCGCGCTTCCCGATGCGGCCCTGAGCGACCTCAGAGCGCGTTGAGCAGATCCGGCGTTGGCCAGGCATCGGCAGGCAGGCCGAGGCGCATCTGCTCTTGCTGGACGGCCAGGCGTGTATTTGCACCAAGGATACCATCGACGCTGCCGACATCGTGCCCTCGGTCTTGCAGCCGCCGCTGCAGTTCCTTCATCTGCCCGTCGCTCAACCCGGTGTCGGGGTTGCCCGCGTTGTAGACCTCTGCGCCCTGAAGCCGGGTGGCGAAGTAGGCGGCGGTCAGCACATAGGTAAAGCTCTGGTTCCATTCGAAATAAATGTCGAAATTGGGGTAGGCGAGGAAGGCAGGCCCCTTGTGTCCCTGCGGCAGGATCAACGAGGCCTCGACGTCCTTCATTGCGAAGTCAAAGGTCCGTGGCGTGACCCCCATGGCCTCCCACTCTGCCACGGATTTCTTGTAGGCCGGGCCGGAGGCAGAGACATCCATGCCCGCCGGAATGGTAACTTCCTGCAGCCAGGGCTCGTTTGCACGCCAGCCGAGGTGCGACAGCATCCGCGCCGCTGACATCAGCGCATCGGCGGCAGAGGTTTTCAGCGTCACATGGCCATCGCCATCCGCATCCACCCCGTGTTCGAGGATATCGCCGGGCAACATCTGCACCATGCCGATCTCGCCGGCCCAGGCGCCGGTGGTGCGGGCCGGGTCGAAATCCCCCTTGCGATAGAGCTCCAGCGCTGAGAAGATCTGCGGCCGGAACAACTCCGGGCGGCGGCAGTCATGGGCCAGCGTCACCAGCGCGTTGCGGGTGTTGAAATCACCCTGGACCGCGCCGTAGTCGGTCTCAAACGCCCAGAAGGCCAGTAGCACGCCGCGGTTGATGCCATAGGTGGTCTCGATCCGCTCAAAAATCTTGTCGAATTCCTCGCCCTTGCGGCTGCCCCGATCCAATCGGCTCTGCGAGATGAGCCGTCGCGAAAACTCGATGAAGGGTTTCTGGAACACGCCTTGCGAGCGGTCGGCGCGCAGCACTTTGGAGTCTTTAGCGACACCGCTGAAGAAGCCGTTCACGGTTTTGATCGAATAGCCCGCGGAAACGGCCTCGTCCTTCAGCCCACGTACGAAGTTCTGGAAACCTCCGCCACATTGCGCAGAGGCCAGGGTCGGGGTGGCTAACAGGGCGATCAGGGCGGTGCGGTGCAGGACCGCTTTGGGGCTGGGCAGCACGCGCATGGCCATATGTCCTTTGGTCGGATGGGTTCGCGCTAACGATATCTAGAAGAGCAGACCCAATGCAACCACCAGAACCAGTGTCAGACCCCATGATTTCCACAGAATTTGACAGCAACGCGTGATGGCATGGGCATCGGCGCTCTTTGAGCCGCTGTCATTCACCCAAGCAAAGTCGCGCATCTCGCCATCGTAGGAGCGCGGACCCGCCAGCGCCACGCCAAGCGCGCGCGCCATGGCGGCCTCTGGCCAGCCCGCGTTGGGGGAGCGGTGTTTGCGCGCATCAGTGCTGATTTCGCCCCAGTCGCCGGTGCGCCGGGTGACCACGGCCAGCAGGAGCGCACTCAACCGGGCGGGGATGATGTTCAGCACATCATCAAACCGCGCCGCGGCCCAGCCGAATTCCTCGTAGGCTTCGGTGCGATAGCCGATCATGCTGTCGGCGGTGTTTATCAGCTTGTAGATCAGCAGCCCCGGCAGTCCGGCGACAAGGAACCAGAACACCGGCGCGATCACCCCGTCAGAGAAATTCTCCGCCCCGCTCTCGATTGCGGAGCGCGCCACCTGCGGGCCGGTCATGCTGTCGGTGTCGCGGCTGACGATCATCGCCACCGCTGCGCGCCCCTCGGGCAGGCCTTGACGCAACCCGGTGGCCACGGCGCTGACGTGGTCGATCAGCGAGCGTTGCGCGATCAGGATGGCGGCGATCAGCACACTGACCACGCTGCCGAGCCAGGACAGCGTCCAGCCGAGGACCAGCCCGGTCAGCACCAGCACGGCAACCGCCACCACGCCCCTGCCACGTTTGCCGTCGCCCTCATTCAATCCGTCGTCCAGCGCCTGCACCAGCCGTCCCATCAGCACCGCCGGATGCGGCAGCCGTGACCAGAGCCATTTCGGTTCTCCCAAGGCGGCATCGAGGATCAGGGCGGGGATCAGCAGCGCGGCGGTGCTCATGTCAGCGCGGTCTCCAGTTGGCCCCAGCGGTCGGCGGGCGGCAGACCGAGGCGCAGGAAGCGGGTGGAATAGGGGAAAGTGCGGCTCCAGATATGGGCGCGGCCAAGGCGCTCCTGCCAGGCAGCCGCGTCCTCCACGTCATAGAGCCGGAACAGATCAGTGCCGCCGACGGTCTGCGCCCCGGCCTGTTGCATCAGCTGGTCAAGGCGCGAGGCGGCATCGGCCAGTTCCAGCCGCGTGGTGGCCGCCCAGTCTGGGTTGTTCAATGCCACTGTCCCGGTCCGCAGCGCCGGGCCGGAGACCGCCCATGGCCCCATGGCGGCGCGCAGCCCCGCGATCAGTTCTGGATCGCCTATGGCAAACCCCAGCCGCAGCCCGGCCAGCCCCCAGAACTTGCCAAAGCTTTTCAGGATCACCGTGCCGGGTGTGGCGGCGCGCGCGATCAGGCTCTGGTCGGGGCAGATATCGCAGAAGCTCTCATCGATCACGCAGAAGGGCGCTGTCAACTCCTCCGCCAGCCAGAGGCGTCCATCGGGATTGTTGGGATGCACCACAACCTGCGCCTCTGCCGGACCCGCGTCGAGGACCTGCCAGCCACATTGGTCAAAGGCGGCCGCGTGTTCGTTATAGGTCGGGGTGGTGATCTGCACGGTGCGGGCAGGGCGCAGCACAGGGAGGCGGGCGATAAGGGCCGACGCACCGGGGGCGGCCAGGATATCCGCGCCCTCCGGCACCTGCCAGAAACTGCGGGCCGCCTCGATCAGTGCCTGTTGCGCGTCGCTGTCGGGCAGGGCGGTCCAGTCCTCTGCCAGCATGGGCGGCAGCGGGTAGGGGGCCGGGTTTATTCCGGTCGACAGGTCGATCCAGTCCTCACGCGCGCCGCCAAAGCGCGCGATGGCTGCCGCGAGGTTGCCGCCATGATCGCGCGCCGGGGGCAGGGCGGTCGTCAGGGCGGTGGCCGGTGCGCCTTGGGGGGCGCTTGAGATGCTATCTGCCATGGCGGATCGGCCTTTGTGCATAGGGTCTTTGGACGATATGCCCCCGCCCTTCCCATAAAGCAAGCGCGGCGGAACCCCGCCGCGCCCTGGGCCTCTCCGGTCCGGTTGCGCGCCTAGCCGCGCCCGTGCGGTGCATCCCAGTCCAGTATCGGGTTGATCGGCAGGATGCGGTTCGGATTGATGGTGTCATGGCTGTAGTGATAGTGGCGCACGATATGCGGCATCACCACCGTCTCTGCCACGCCCGGCATCTGATACAGTTCACGGGTGTAGGCCCAAAGGTTGGGGTAGTCGATGATCCGACGCCGGTTGCATTTGAAATGCAGATGGTAGACCGGGTCAAACCGCACCAGTGTCGTGAACAGACGCCAGTCGGCCTCCGTCAGCTGGTCGCCCATCAGGTAGCGATGCTGGCTCAGGATATCCTCCAGCCAGTCGAGACTGTCGAACAGCGGCACAACGGCGGCGTCATAGGCCTCCTGCGAGGTGGCAAAACCGGATTTGTACACACCATTGTTCACCGTGTCATAAACTCGGGCGTTCACCGCCTCGATCGGCTCGCGCAGCGCCTCGGGCCAGAGGTCAAGCGTATTGCCCGTGATCTCGTCGAAGGCGGAGTTGAGCATGCGGATGATCTCTGCGCTCTCGTTCGACACGATTGTGTTGTTCTGCTTGTCCCAGAGCACCGGCACCGTGACGCGGCCAGAGTAGGCGGGGTCTGCCTTCGTATAGACCTGGTGCATATAGTCGAAGCCGAACAGATCATCGCCGGTGGCGCCCTCCATGCCTGTCTTGAACTCCCAGCCCTTGTCCAGCATGTCCGGATGCACGACTGAAATGCTGATGTGGTCCTCCAGCCCTTTCAGTTTGCGAAAGATCAGGGTGCGATGCGCCCAAGGGCAGGCGTAGGACACATAGAGGTGATAGCGACCGCTTTCTGCCTTGAACCCTGTCTGACCATCGGGGCCGGGGCCGCCATCGGCGGTCAGCCAGTTGCGGAACTGGGATTCGGAACGTTTGAAAGCGCCCCCATGCGATTTTGTATCATACCAGACGTCTTGCCATTTGCCGTCAACCAGCAGTCCCATGGTAGGCCCTTCCTTTTTTCGGTTGCGACTGAGGATAGGGCCAGAGAAGTGGCGCGACCACCTGTGCGACTGCGCAGCGCCTCTGCATCCGCGCACAGGCCTCATGCAGAGAGCCTGTTCAGGCAGCGAGGCATTGGAACGTGGCAAGGCGCGCGGCCAACCGATCACACTTCGAAATTGCAGCGGAGGGGCGCGCCGCCTTCACTTGATTTTAGCTAATTCCAAGCCAAACTAAGGGTCGGTCCTCTAATGCCGGAGGTAAAGGCCATGACCACCTACGTTCCCCAGTCCGTTCAGGACGCGCTGGACAAGGCGCGCCTGCAGGGCATGAAGAAAAAGAATCGCCTGCGCGTGCATGCGGGCGAGGAGATCTATCCGGTGCTTCGCCAGTGGACTGACGGGTTCTCGGTCGAGGCGGAGGTGGTGCCGCAGTTGCGCGGCCTTGTGGATCTCTACGATGGCACACGTCATCTGTCGCAATGCCTGATCGTGGCCTCCGAGGCCGAAGCAGGCGAAATGCGCTATGAGTTCAAGCGCGCGACCGCCGCGGCAGACAGCGCACCGCTCGATTTCTATCGCGCGCCGGATGCGCCAGTCGGTTTGTTGGGACATGATCATCTGGGCGAGGGCTGAGCCAGCGCCCTTGGAGGAGTGTTTCCGGGCCTGTGCGCATTGGCGTGTGCGCACCAGCCTACGCTGCATGACGTTGCGAGATTTGCAGACGGTGAAGCTCCCGCCCATAAGCGCCATATCCTATTCAGGATATGACCCTGACGGTTGGGCCAAGCGCCGCGCGCGCCCGGAACGGGCGCGCGCGGCGCGGGTCGCTTCGGGCTTTGCCCGAAGCGAAATATCCCCGATACCTCCGAAAAAAGCCAACGAGCCAATCCAGGCAATCGGTCAGGGTTGGATATCTACCGTGGTGCCAACAGCGACTAGATCCGATACGTGCCGCAGCTGTGCATTGCCGCCGGCGCCGCTGTTTGCCGCGCATGCTCACCAATTCCAGTAGAGCCTTCGGCTTCCCGTGGATGAACATCTCGCCGTGCGGATCGCGTCTCGCGGTGGCGGTGTGCGCCTGATCCCTTGCCTGCAAGTTATGGTGGCTGCGCAAGAGGGGGAGGCGCTGCCTGAATTGCGCCGGTCGAACCTGAAGCGCCCCTCCGGCGTATTGCCGTCGCCCTCCGCAAACGCGGCGCCTTGGGAGGCAGAGCCACGCGTCCTCTGCATCCGCAACACGACCTTGCCCCCGGCACATCCTATCACCGCAGCCGCCCTACCGGATGTTCCGACCATCTGATGTTCCACCGCCGCCACTGGAGATGGCGGCGGTGCGGGCCCCAGCCGCTGCTCATAGAATCAGGCGCGGCACACGAGCAGCGTGCCCTGCGTCTCCTCGACCCGGGCCAAGGCCCGCACGAAATGCGTCACTGCAGGTCAGAGAACGCCCTGGCCAAGCGCGCACAGGCCTCTTCCACCCGCGCCCGCTGGGTGCCGAGGTTGAACCGCAGGAAGGTCTCGCCGCCGGTGCCAAAAGTGGTGCCATGGTTCGCCACGATCTTGGCATCCTGCTCCACACGGCGGGTGAACTCCGCCCGCTCCATGCCGGTGTCGCTAAAGTCGACCCACGCCAGGTAGGTGGACTGCAGTGCCATGGATTTCAGCCCCGGAATGGCATTCACAGCCTCGTCAAACAGCGCCTTGTTGCCCTCGATATAGGGCACCAGCGCGTCCACATAGGCCGCCCCTTCGGAAGAATAGGCGGCGATGGTGGCGGTTTCGCCGGCCGTGTTGCCCTGCAGATAGATCGCCAGCATGCGACGGCGGAAACGCTCGCGCAGCGCCTCGTCCGGGATGATCACCTGACCGGTGTGCAGCCCGGCTATGTTGAAGGTTTTCGACGGCGCTGTCAGCATGATCAGCCGGTCGACAACCTCCGGTACGGCAACCGGCATCGGCAGGTGCTTGTGCCCGCTGAACACCAGATCATGGTGGATCTCGTCAGAGATCAGCATCAGGTCGTGGCGCTTGCAGAAATCGGCGACCCCCTGCAGTTCGTCCTGGCTCCAGACCCGGCCACCGGGATTATGCGGCGAGCAGAGGATGACCATTTTCTCCTTGCCGGTCATCTGCGCGTCATAGGCGGCAAAATCCATGCTGTAGGCGCCGTCCTCCTGCACCATCTGGCATTCCACCACCTCGCGCCCCGCCAGGCGGATCACCTTTGCAAAGGCGTGGTAGACCGGGGTCAACAACACGATGCCGTCGCCCGGATCGGTAAAGGTGTCCAGGCACATGCCGACGCCGTTGACCAGGCCCGTGGTGGTGAAGATCGCATCCGCATCGACGCGCCAGCCGTGGCGGTTCTCCATCCACCACTGGATCGCGCCCTTGTATTCGGACTCGCGATTCTCGTAGCCATAGATGCCGTGATCGGCCATCTCGCGCATCTTTGCCGAGACCACCTCCGGTACGGCGAAATCCGTGTCAGCGACCCACATCGCCAGCCCTTCTTCGGGGGATACTCCGTAGAGTGGCTCCATCATGTCCCATTTGACGCAATTCGTGCCGCGGCGATCAATGATCTTGTCGAAATCCATGAAATTCTGTCTCCGTCGTGTTCGGGGCAGACGCTAGGGGATTGCGCCTGCGGTGCAAAGCCCCGCCAATGTGCTGGTACAAACACAGCGCGGTCGCTTGCCGATCACGGCCACCGCGAAGAGACATTGCGGGTTTGCAGCGATTGGCCTAAAGGCATTGGCCATGAAACGTTCGATCCTGATACACCCCGACCCGCGTCTGAAGAAGACCGCCGCAGAAGTGCCGGACCTGTCCGATGATTTGCGCGCGCTGGCCGACGACATGCTGGAAACCATGTATGCAGCGCCCGGCATCGGCCTGGCGGCGCCGCAGATCGGCATTCTGGATCGCCTGATCGTGCTTGATTGCGTAAAGGAAGAGGACGGCGCCGCGCGCCCCCTCGTCATGTTCAACCCGCGCGTCATCGCCGCCTCGGACGAGGAGAACGTCTACGAGGAAGGCTGCCTGTCGATCCCCGAGCAATATGCCGAGGTGACCCGCCCCAAGGTGGTGGATGTGGAATGGCTCGACCGTGACGGCAACCTGCAGAGCGAGACCTTCGACGGGCTCTGGGCCACTTGCGTGCAGCATGAGATTGACCATCTCGAGGGCAAGCTGTTCATCGACTATCTCAAGCCGCTGAAACGCCAGATGATCACCCGCAAGATGCAGAAGCTGAAGCGCGAAATCGCGCGTGGCAATACATGAGCCTGCTGCCGATCGTTCTGTGGCCCGACCGGCGTCTTTCGACGATCTGCAGGCCGGTGGATGCGGACGAGGATGTGACCACTCTGATCGCCGACATGCTGGAGACGATGTATGACGCGCCGGGCCGGGGCCTTGCGGCGCCTCAGGTTGGCGTGCTCAAGCGCCTCTTCGTGATGGATGTGGATTGGAAGGACGGGGCGCGGAACCCTGTCGTGATGATCAACCCGCAGATCCTTTGGCGCGCGGAAGAGACGGCTGTGGGCGAAGAGGGCTGTTTGTCGATACCTGGTGTCTCCACTGAAGTATCGCGCCCGACCCGTGTGCATGTGCGTTGGCTGGATGCTGAACGCCAGCCTTGCGAACAGGAATTTGACGGGTTCGCCGCTCGCTGCATCCAGCATGAATACGACCATCTCGATGGGCGTGTGACCTTCGATCACCTGTCGCCTCAGGCCCGCGCGGCGGCAGACGCTCAGTACCAGCCTGATGAGGACACGCGCTCATGACCATCCGCACCTGCCTGCCTTGGCCCGACAAACGCCTGCGCACCGCCGCCGACGCGGTGCCGGAGATCACCGAAGAGATCCGCGCGATCTGGGACGACATGATCGACACGATGGAGGCGATGCCGGGTGTGGGTCTGGCTGCCCCACAGATCGGCGTGATGCTGCGGCTGGCGGTGGTCGACGGCTCCACGCAGCGGGGCCGCGTGGTACGGCTGGCCAATCCGGAAATCCTGCATTCCTCGATCGAGCTGCGCGAACATGAGGAAGCCAGCCCCAACCTTCCTGGCGTGGCGGCCAAAATACAGCGCCCACGCGCGGTCACCGTGCGTTTCCTCAACGAGGACGGCGTGGTGGACCGGCGCGATTTTGTCGGGATCGAGGCCACATCCGTGCAGCATCAGATCGACCATCTGAACGGCAAGATGTACTTTGACCATCTCTCCCGGATGAAGCGCGACATGCTGATCAAGAAGGCGCGCAAACTGGCGCGCTGACCTGTTGGCTTTCAGCTTTTTGTAAATATCTCCGCCGGAGGCCCTAGCCTGACCCGTCAGGGGCAGGCGCATGCTGTCGCGCATATGCGCGTCCGCTCTGGCCCTGTGCCGTGTCCTGCGTTAAGCCTGTGCTCAACACCAATGCACGGCAGGAAGGGCAGCGCGATGCGGGTTATCTTCATGGGAACACCGGAGTTTTCGGTCCCGGTGCTGGATGCGCTGGTGGCCGCAGGTCACGAGATCGCCGCGGTCTATTGCCAGCCACCCCGTCCCGCCGGGCGCGGCAAGAAGGACCGCCCCACTCCGGTGCATGCAAGGGCCTCAGAACTGGGGCTTGATGTGCGCCACCCAGTCTCGCTCAAAAACGCCGAAGAACAGGCGGCCTTTGCAGCGCTCAAGGCGGACGTCGCCGTTGTGGTCGCCTATGGGCTGATCCTGCCGCAGGCCATCCTCGACGCGCCTGAACGGGGTTGCCTCAACATTCACGCCAGCCTGCTGCCGCGGTGGCGCGGCGCGGCACCTATTCACCGCGCGATCATGGCGGGCGATGCAGAAACAGGTATCTGCATCATGCAGATGGAGGCTGGCTTGGATACCGGCCCTGTCCTGATGCGCGAGGAGACCCTGATCGGGGCCGAGGAAGTCACTTCCGAACTCCATGATCGCCTGTCCGAAATCGGCGCTGGGCTGATCGTGGAGGCTCTCATGGCCTTGCCGGATCTGACGCCGGAGCCACAGCCCGCGGAGGGCGTCACCTACGCGAGCAAGATCGACAAGGCCGAGGCGCAGATCGACTGGCGCGCCCCGGCGGAAGAGGTCGACCGCAAGATCCGCGGTCTCTCGCCGTTTCCCGGCGCATGGTGCGACATCGACGGCCAGCGGGTAAAGGTGCTCGCCTCGCGTCTGGCCGCGGGATCCGGCGCGCCGGGCACCGTTCTGGACCAGACATTGACTATCGCCTGTGGCAGTGGCGCAGTGGAACTCCTGCGCCTGCAACGGGCCGGCAAGGGCGCGCAGGACTGCGAGACCTTCTTACGCGGGTTTCCGATTGCGACCGGTTCTGAGCTGTCCGTGCCGGAGGCGACGACATGATGTTGGCGCTGTTTGGCACCGTGGTGATCGCGGGTATTGTCGGCTACCTGTCCGAACGCAGCGGCTTTACTCACAACGGGGTGGTGCAATCGATCATCATCTGCGTCGGCGGGGCCTTCCTGTTCTTCTTCCTGCGACTGATGTTCGGTATCGGTTTCAACGCGCCGGGCTGGAACGCCATCCTGTCCTCGATCGGCGCGCTCATCATCGTGCCGTTCCACTGGCGGCGCTAGGCCTTTTGACGGGGCAGAAAGAGAGACAAGAATGTCGGTTGTGTTCCTGATCATCATCGGTGCGGCGGCGGGGTTGATCGCCACGCGGATCATGCGGATCGAAGCGGATCTCCTCACCACTATCGCCATCGGCGTTGCCGGGGCGTTGATCGGGGGTCTGGTGCTGCGCGCGCTTCTTGCGGTGATGGGCATGCTGGCCGGCTTGGTCGGCGCAATCCTCGGCGCGGTGGTGCTGATCCTGCTGTGGCAGAAGATCCAGAATAAGTAGTAAGCGGGGCAAGGCCCAAGTGTGGCAGGTGTTTCGCTTCGGGCAGAGCCCGAAGCGACCCGCGCGGTGGCGCGCCCTTTGGGCGCGCCACCGCGCTCGGCCCAACATTGCGCGCGTCCCACAGGGGCGCAAAGCTCGGGCGGGAGAGATCCCTTAGGTTATTGTCAGCGCCGCGGCGGGCGCGGACGGTAGACGGGCAGATGCCAGCCAAAGGCCAGGGAGCCGGCACGGGTCACCCAAGTGACCCCGGCGCAGCCCAGCAGGGCCGGTCCCGCCGGCAGGCCAAACCAGACCATAACCACCGCGGTGATCGCTCCGGCCATGGCGCAGGAAATATAGAGCTCACCCTGCGTCAGCACCAAGGGCACTTCGTTGCAGACCACATCGCGCATCAAACCGCCAAGGCTGCCGGTCGCCATGCCCATCAACACCACGATCACCGGCCCGTGCCCCAGTTCCATCGCCGCCCCGGCGCCTGCAGGCACCGCGATCGCCAGCGCAAATGTGTCGAGCCAGACCACCCAGCGCAGGCGGCTTTCCACCAGATGCGCGGTGAAGAACACCAGCACCGCCACCCCGGTGGCCAGCAGGATCGGCATCGGATCGCCCATCCAGAACACCGGGTTACGGTCCAGCAGCACGTCACGCACGGTGCCGCCGCCCACCGCCGTCAGGCAGGCGATGAAGGCAAAGCCGACGATGTCCAGCTGCGCCCGGCTTGCCACCATGGCGCCGGATGCGGCAAAAACGATGGCCGCGGCGTAATCCAGCAATGTCAGGATGGTCATGCCGCAGCCTCCCTACCGCGCGTGACAAAGGCGAAGAGCGTTTCAGCCGCCTTTCTTGAACGGTGCCATGCCAGCGCGTGCCAGCTCGTCGGCGCGTTCGTTCTCGGGGTGGCCCGCGTGGCCCTTGACCCATTCCCAGGTCACGTCATGGCGGGCCTGTGCTGCGTCCAGGCGCTGCCACAGCTCAACGTTCTTCACCGGCTTCTTGGCAGCAGTCTTCCAGCCGTTCCTTTTCCAGCCGAAGATCCAGCCGGTGACACCGTTCTTCACATAGGCGGAGTCGGTGACCACGGTGATCTTCGACGGCCGCGCCAGGCTTTCCAGCGCATGGATCGCGGCCAGCAGCTCCATCCGGTTGTTGGTGGTGTCTTTCTCGCCGCCCTGCAATTCGCGTTCCTTGACGATGGTCGCACCATCCATGGCACGCAACAGGGCGCCCCAGCCGCCGGGGCCGGGATTTCCGGAGCAGGCTCCGTCGGTATAGGCATATAAATCAGGCATGCGCGGTCACTACGACAAAGGTCTCCGCAGCGCCAGCCAATCCTTTGCCATTTCCGCGTCGCGTGCTCAGTACGGTGTAGCCCGCAGTGCCCAGAAGGCCGGTCAGCTCCTCCTCGCTGTAGTAGGAATAGAACCGGCCCAGCGTGTCGCGGCCTTCGCCTTCGCCGAGTTTCATGCCAAGGCTCAGCTGCCCCCCGGGCACCAGCGCGCGGTGCAGGCGCAGCAGATGGCCGGGGAAATCGTTGCGTGGCGCGTGCAGCAGGCTGAAGAAGGCCCAGATGCCGTCAAACATCGCGTCGATTTCGATATCTTCGAATTCCGCGACGCGGACCTCGATGCCAAAGGTCTCCTTTGCATAGGCCGCCATCTCGGGTGAGGCGTCTACGGCGGTAACCCGGTAGCCGTCGTCGCGAAACCGCGCCGCCCAATGGCCGGGCCCGCAGCCCAGATCCAGCACCGTGCCGCCCTCGGGCAGGCCTGCCACAAACGCCGCATAGTCGGGCTCGTGAAACGTGTCCTTCGCGCGGGCAAAGCCCTTGCCGTAGTCTTCCGCCGCTTGGGCATAGACTGCCATGGTTTCTTCATCGCTCACAAGAACACCCCGACAGACAACGAGAGGACAACGATGCCGGTCAACAGCACCCGCAGGCGCATCCACCAGCTGGGTGTCAGCCGCCAGAGGCTGAACATCATGTCCAGCAGCAACAGGCCGAGAAAGCCCCAGATCAGGTTCATGCCAGCGCTGACCGGCCCGCCGCCGGTCATGAAAAACGCCCAGAGCGCCGGGATCACTGACAGGGCGTAGCAGGCTGCCGATTGCAGTCGCCCGGAGGCGCGGGTGGCATAGCCCCAGAGCACCCCGGACATGAAGCTGAGGATCACCGAACCGTAGAACAACTGCACATAGGGGCCGACAAACCGCGATCCCAGCGCGTCGATCCCCCAGCTCTGCAGGGCCGGCACCAGCACCGTCAGCGCGCCCCAGACAAAGGGGATCACCCCGGCAAGGCCGAGGAGCAGCGGGGCGGTCGGAATGCCACGCAACATCAGGCGCGCTCCATCGCCAGCCGCAGGGCAAGCGCAGCAAAGATCGCCGCGAAGCTGCGGTTGAGCCATGTGACCACCCGTTCAGAGCCGAGGATCAACTGGCGCGCCTGCGCCGCAAACAGCCCGTATAGGACAAAAACCGCAAAGGTCAGCGCCATGAACACCGCGCCCAGCAGCACCATTTCCTGCGTTGCACTGGCGGCAGATCCGGACAGGAACGGCGGCATCAGTGCGAGGAAGAAGATCGATAGCTTCGGGTTCAGGATATTGATCAGCGCCCCGCGCTTGGCGATGGTCAGGCCGGGCTGCGGATCAGGCTTTGCGGCTGAAACCGACAGCGCGCCATCGGACTTCAGCATCTGCCACGCCAAGTAAAGCAGGTAGACCACACCGGCGATCTTCACGCCCTGAAACAGCAGCGCCGAGGAGTGCAGCACTGCCGCCAACCCCAGCGTCGCGGCGGCGAGATGCGGCAGTATGCCGACGGTGCAGCCAAATGCGGCCCAGATCGCCGCGCGCCGTCCGCGTCCGAGGCCAAGCGCCAGCGTGTATATGACACCTGTGCCCGGCGCGAGGACGACAACAAAGGCGGTGAGAAGAAACTGCAGGGAAATCAATGGATCGGTTCCTTGTGACAGGCCTGAACATGCAGGATGGAATACCTCTCCAAGGTAGTCACGCCGCCGCAGAGCGCAAGCCGCTGCTGCGTGCAAGGCGGGGTAGGGGTGACGGCACCCGGCGGCACGCGGGTCGTCTTCAGGCGCTGCGCAGCACGCGCGGTACCTTGAATTCGACCTTTTCCACCGCCGTCTCCACCAGTTCCACGGTGACATCATAGCGGGCACGGAAGGCGTCGATGACCTCGTTCACCAGGAGTTCCGGCGCCGAGGCCCCGGCGGTGATCGCCACCGAGCGGATGCCGTCGAGGGCGCGCCAGTCGATGTTCTCGGCCCGCTGCACCAACTGCGCGTAGCTGCAGCCGTTCTTGGCGCCCACCTCGACCAGACGGCGCGAATTGGAGGAATTGGGCGCGCCGACCACCAGGAGGGCGTCGGATTTCGGGGCCACCGCCTTGACCGCCTCCTGCCGGTTGGTGGTGGCGTAGCAGATGTCTTCCTTGTGCGGGCCGATGATGGCCGGGAACCGCGCCTGTAGGGCCGCAACGATATCCTTGGTGTCATCCACCGACAGGGTGGTCTGGGTGACAAAAGCCAGCCGCTCCGGGTCGCGCACCGTCACATCGGCCACATCCGCCACGGTTTCGACCAGCAGCACCTCGCCCTCAGGCAGTTGCCCCATGGTACCGACGGTCTCCGGATGGCCCTTGTGGCCGATCATGATCATCTGCAATCCGGCCTCGGCATGGCGCTGCGCTTCGATATGCACCTTTGAGACCAGCGGGCAGGTGGCATCGACAAAGACCATCTCGCGGGCCTGGGCAGCGGCGGGCACCGATTTCGGCACCCCATGGGCGGAAAAGATCACCGGCCGGTCATCAGGGCATTCCTCCAGCTCCTCGACAAACACCGCGCCTTTTTCGCGCAGCCCATCGACGACAAATTTGTTGTGTACGATTTCGTGGCGCACATAGACCGGTGCGCCCCATTTTTCCAACGCCATCTCCACGATCTTGATCGCGCGGTCGACGCCGGCACAGAACCCGCGGGGCGCCGCGAGATAGAGGGTGAGAGCTGGTTTCGTGGTCATCGGTGCGCGGTCCCAGAGATCGAGGGTGGTCAGGATGTGCCCCAGAGGTAAGGCCTGTACCGCCCGAGGTCCAGTGCTGGGCGAACAGTGGTGCGCAAAAGAAACCACCCGGCGCCTATGTCACACCGGGTGGTCCTATCGTGAGTGGTTGCCTGAGTGTTTTGGCGTCAGTCGGTCTCGGCAGGCGGCGTGCGCGGTTCGCTCGGGACGTCGCGCGGTGGCCGCCCGATGACGTCGCGCAGTTCTTCGAGTTCGATGAAGTTGTCGGCCTGACGGCGCAGTTCGTCGGAGATCATCGGAGGCTGGCTGCGGATCGTCGAGACAACCGACACGCGGACGCCCTGACGTTGCAGGCTGGCGATCAGAGGGCGGAAGTCACCGTCTCCCGAAAATAGCACGATATGATCCACGCGCGGTGCAAGCTCCATGGCATCGACAGCAAGTTCGATATCCATGTTCCCTTTCACCTTCCGGCGACCCATGCTGTCCGTGTACTCCTTGGCAGGCTTGGTCACCATGCTGAAGCCATTATAGTGCAGCCAGTCCACCAATGGCCTGATGGGCGAGTATTCGTCGTTTTCCAGCAGCGCTGTGTAATAGAAAGCCCGTACAAGTTTGCCGCGCCGCATAAATTCCTGGCGCAGAAGCTTGTAGTCGATGTCAAATCCCAATGCCTTGGCGGAGGCATATAAATTCGAGCCATCTATGAACAGCGCAAGCCGTTCGTCCTTGTAAAACATTAAATGTGTCCTTCTGGTGTCGCGGGGACCGAATTCCGTGAGTGAGTTTAATAAATGTCCGGATCCGCGGGTGGACTTAATCTAGTTTATTTGGCACTCCCCGCAAGTGTCAGGTCTTTGGGAATTGGGGTCAAGCATGACCGAAAATCGGTCAACCTTTCTCGTTGCGCTCGGAAGCAATCTGGAAAACGAGGGGACGACCCCCCTCGCGACCATGCAAACATGCTTGACCGAGTTTCGTAAAGAAGGGTTTGAGCTCTCGGCGATTTCACGGTTTTTTGCCACGCCTTGCTTTCCGGCAGGGGCCGGGCCGGACTATGTGAACGCGGCTGTGGTCCTGACTGGCGATCTTTCTGCCAGTGATGCGCTGGCTGCGCTGCACCGTATCGAGGCTCACTTTCGACGCACCCGCACGGAGCGTTGGGGCATGAGGACGCTTGATCTCGATCTGCTGGCGGTCGATCAGCAGGTGCGTCCTGATCGGGAAACCTTTGAGTATTGGCAAACCCTGCCAGCCGAGCGACAGCGCAAGGACAGTCCGGATCAGTTGATTCTACCGCATCCGCGCATCCAGGACCGTGCCTTTGTATTGGTGCCGCTGGCGGATGTGGCGCGCGACTGGGTTCACCCGGCTCTCGGGCTGAGCGTCGGGCAGATGCTGGCCACATGTCCGGCCACGGACCGGGCCGAGGTTGCGGCTCTGTAAAGCGGTTGCAGGGGTTTTCCTGCGATTGTGATATGTCTCGACTTGTCAAGTCCCGTGATTCATCCTAGAAGCACTCTCTCTGGACCCAGAACTATATTGGAGAGTCGCCCATGGCCCGCGTGACGGTTGAAGACTGCGTTGACAAAGTTCCCAACCGATTTGAGCTGGTGATGCTGGCCGCACATCGTGCGCGCGAGATCTCTGCTGGCTCCGAACTCACCGTTGACCGCGACAACGACAAGAACCCGGTCGTGTCCCTGCGTGAGATCGCCGATGAAACCCAGAGCGCCGACGCCCTGCGCGAACGCCTGATCGAGAGCAACCAGTCTCAGATCGAGGTCGACGAGCCGGAAGAAGATTCCATGGCGCTGCTGATGGGTGGCGAAGCCGACAAGCCTCAGGAAGACGACATGAGCGAAGAGAAGCTCCTGCGCGCCCTGATGGAGGCCCAGGGTCAAGGCTGATCCAGGCTGCATGAAAAGAGAGGTTGCGGACCGGCAATGACATCTGCTGATGACCTGATTTCCCTGGTCCGCGACTACAACCCCAAGACAAATGAAGCACGGCTGCGTGATGCCTACGCCTTTGGCGAGGAGATGCACGGCGGCCAGTTTCGTCATTCGGGTGAGGCCTATTTCACCCACCCCGTTGCCGTCGCCGCCATCCTCACGGAACAGCGGCTGGATGATGCGACGATAATCACTGCCCTCCTGCACGACACCATCGAAGACACCAAGGCCTCTTACGAAGTGGTCGCCGCGCGTTTCGGCGAGGAGGTGGCGATGCTGGTCGATGGGGTCACCAAGCTGACCAACCTGCAGCTGTCCTCTCGCGAGACCAAGCAGGCGGAAAACTTCCGCAAGCTGTTCATGGCGATGTCGAAGGACCTGCGGGTGATTCTGGTCAAGCTGGCCGACCGTCTGCACAATATGCGCACTATCCGCGCCATGCGGCCCGAGAAACAGGCCCAGAAGGCGCGCGAAACCATGGACATCTACGCGCCGCTGGCCGGGCGCATGGGGATGCAGTGGATGCGCGAGGAGCTGGAAGATCTGGCCTTCAAGGTGCTGAACCCGGAGGGGCGCCAGTCGATCATCCGCCGCTTTGTCACCTTGCAGCGCGAAACCGGCGACGTGATTCACCGCATCACCGGCGACATGCGCGGCGAGTTGGAAAAGGCCGGCATCGAGGCCGAGGTTTTTGGCCGCGCCAAGAAACCCTATTCGATCTGGCGCAAGATGCAGGAAAAGGATCAGGGGTTCTCGCGCCTGTCCGACATCTACGGCTTTCGCGTCATCACCCGCACCGAAGAAGACTGCTATCGCACGCTGGGCACCATCCACCAGCGCTGGCGTGCGGTGCCGGGGCGGTTCAAGGATTATATCAGCCAGCCGAAATCCAACGGCTACCGCTCGATCCACACCACCGTGTCGGGGCGTGACGGCAAACGGGTGGAGGTGCAGATCCGCACCCGCCAGATGCATGACGTCGCCGAGTCGGGCGTCGCGGCGCATTGGTCCTATCGCGATGGTGTGCGCACCGAGAACCCCTTTGCCGTGGATCCGGCCAAATGGATCGCCTCGCTGACCGAGCAGTTTGACGGCGAGGATGACCACGACGAATTCCTCGAAGCGGTCAAGCTGGAGATGTATTCGGACCAGGTGTTCTGCTTCACGCCCAAGGGCGATGTGATCAAGCTGCCCAAGGGCGCCACGCCGATCGATTTTGCCTATGCCATCCACACCCGCATCGGCCATGCCTGTGTTGGCGGCAAGGTGGACGGCATCCGGGTGCCGCTCTGGACCCGGCTGCGCAATGGTCAGTCGGTCGAGGTGATCACCGCCGAGGGTCAGACCCCGCAGGTGAGCTGGCTGGAGATCGCCACCACCGGCAAAGCGCGCACCGCCATTCGCCGCGCCCTGCGCGAGGCAGACCGCGAACGTTTTGTGAAACTGGGCCACGAACTTGCACGCTCCGCCTTTGAGCATGTGAACAAGAAAGCCACCGACAAAGCGCTGGAAACCGCCGCCCGCGCCTTGCGTGTCAGCGATGTGACCGAGCTGCTGGCCCGGCTCGGGGCCGCGGTGATCACCGCCCATGATGTTGTTCAGGCCGTTTATCCGGAGCTGACCGCCAAGGACGGCGACGAAGTATCGCCACGCCGCGCAGTGATCGGCCTGGAGCCGGGGCAGAAGTTCGAGCGCGCCGCCTGTTGCGAACCATTGCCCGGCGAACGTATCATCGGCATCACCTCGCGGGGTCACGGTGTGGTTGTGCACACCGCAGATTGCGACCGCTTGGGCGAGTTCGAGGACCAGATGGACCGCTGGGTCGACGTGCACTGGCACTCCGGCACCCATCCGGCAGTCTACAGTGTGACCCTGGAACTGACGATCGGCAATGACGCCGGCGTTTTGGGGCGGATCTGCACGTTGATTGGCGAGAAGAAGGCGAATATTTCCAACCTTGAATTCAAGGATCGGAAACCAGACTTTTACCGCTTGATGATCAATGTGGAATTGCGTGATGTGGAGCAGCTGCATTCGTTGATACTGACGCTGGAAGCAGAGAGCCACGTCGCCGCGGTCGCGCGCTACCGGGAGCGGCCTGGAGCGCAACACCGTACGATCTAGCCTCTTCCGTACGAAGAATAGGGATGATCCTTTGGTATTCAGGCGCCGAGACAGACGCCCGCCGCTCAGGGCGGTTGCGGAGTTTCTCTGGCCTCGCGGAGGCTGGGGCAGGGCGTTTCTTTATGTCAAACACCGGGTGCGCCGTCTTCCGGACAACCCGGAGCGTATCGCGCGCGGCATCTGGGCCGGGCTCTTTACCACCTTTACGCCCTTTTATGGTGTGCATTTTTTCGTGGCTGCCCTCATCGCGCGGGTGATGAATGGCAATCTTCTTGCGGCACTGTCGGCGACCTTTTTCGGCAATCCGCTGACCTATGTGCCGATCGGCGTGATCTCTCTGCAGACCGGGCATTGGTTGCTGGGCAGCCAGCCGGTGGCCGAGGTGGACGCGACGCTGACGGACAAGTTTCTCGCCGCTGGATGGGACCTTTGGTACAACGTCTACGCCTATGCGACCGGCACGCCGACGGATTGGACCGGGCTGGTGATCTTCTATGATGAGGTGTTTTATCCCTATATGATTGGCGGGCTGCTGCCCGGGGTCATTGTCGCGACCGTGGGCTACATCCTGTCCGTTCCGGTGATCCGGACCTATCAGTTGCGTCGTCGCCGCAAGATCAAGGCCAAGTTCGACGCGATCAAGAAGCGTGCCGAGCTGGAGGCCGTGAACAGCCCCCATGCGCCAAGCGGGACCCCTCCGCCTGGCCGCAACCCCAAGGTCGGGCGACCTGAATAAACCTGTCCAGGGTGGCGATAGGGCCTGTCTCGTTGGCCACACGAGACCACCGATCAGGGTGAGGGGGAGTCCGACGCCGTGCGAAGAATTGTATCACTCGGGGCGTTGGTCCTTGCCTCTGCGAACCTGCCAGCTAGGCTCTCGGGCAAAAGACCTCCAATGACAAAGAGACCGTCTCATGTCCCAGAATGACTTGCGCCTTGGCGTGAATATCGATCACGTGGCCACCGTCCGCAACGCGCGTGGTGGGGCCTATCCGGACCCGATCCGTGCCGCGAAACTGGCCGAGGAAGCAGGCGCCGACGGCATCACCGCCCATCTGCGCGAAGACCGCCGCCACATCACCGACGGCGATATCGACGGGTTGATGGCCGCCCTGACCGTACCGCTCAATTTCGAGATGGCCGCGACGGATGAGATGCAGAAGATCGCCCTGCGTCACAAACCCCACGCGGTTTGCATCGTGCCGGAAAAGCGCGAGGAACGCACCACCGAAGGGGGGCTGGAAGTCGCCCGTGAAGAAAACAAGCTGGCCCATTTCATCGCCCCCCTGCGCGATGCGGGCTGCCGGGTGTCGATCTTCATCGCCGCCGACCCGGCCCAGATCGAGGCTGCCCATCGCATCGGTGCCGAGGTGATCGAGCTGCACACCGGGGCCTATTGCGACCACCACGCCGAGGGGGATTTCGCCGCCCGCGACGCGGAGCTGGAGCGGCTGCGCGACATGGCCACCTTTGCTCATTCGCTGGGGCTCGAGGTGCACGCGGGCCATGGTCTGACCTATGAAACGGTCGCGCCCGTCGCCGCCTTCCCCGAGGTGGTTGAGCTGAACATCGGCCATTTCCTAATCGGCGAGGCGGTGTTTCGCGGCCTCACCCCGGCCGTGCAGGAAATGCGCCGCCTGATGGATGCGGCCCGTCGCGGAGATGTCGCATGAAGCTGCGCCGCTTCACCCTGGTTTATCTTGCGATCATCGTTGCGATTATCATCGTCAGCGCTCTGGTGCAGATCCTTGCCGATTTCGACATCACCAATGCCGGTATGGCGTTGATCCCGGCCATGGGGGCCTCGATGGTCGAGGGGCAGGCTTTTGCCAAAGCCGAGAACCGTATGCCTGACACATCTGAGATGTGGGGTTTTGCCCGCCGCGCCTCGGTTGTCATTCTGGGGCTGATCCTGCTCTCTGCTGTCGCCTTCAGTCTGGCGCTTCCCGAGCTGCAGTACATGGTGTCGCAACCCTATGGTGCCCTGTTCGTGGCCGGGGCGCTTCTGTTCCAGGCGGTTATGTCGTTCTTGTTGGTTCGGTTCTTTCTGGCCAGCGGTGCCAAATCCGTGCTGCGGACCCGTGACCGCCAGGAGGGCCGGGGCTGAGGCCCGGTTGGTGGCGAGGATGATCTTGGGAATCGGCACCGATCTGGCAAACATCGACCGCATTCAGCGCACGCTGGACCGTTTCGGGGATCGGTTCCGCAATCGGGTCTTTACCGATGTAGAACAGGCAAAATCCGAACGACGGCGCGATGTTGCGGGCACCTACGCCAAACGCTGGGCTGCCAAGGAAGCCTGCTCAAAGGCCTTGGGCACCGGCCTGCGCATGGGGATCGCCTGGAAAGACATGGCGGTTTCCAACCTCTCGACCGGGCAGCCGGTGATGCATGTGACCGGCTGGGCGGCAGATCGTCTGGCTGCGCTGACCCCGGCGGGACATGAGGCGATCATCCACGTCACGCTGACTGATGATCACCCCTGGGCACAGGCCTTTGTCCTGATTGAGGCCCGTCTGGTGGTCGCGGCCTCGGAGTGAGCGCCCGCTCGCACCTCCGCCTCGGTTTCATCCCCGTTGACCGCGAAGGCGCGCGGCGGGCCAACGCGCAGGCAAGCCGCAATACCTGCGGCAGAGTGCCCACAGCTGAGCCACATCTGGCCCGTCCCGACGGCATCGCTTGACTTGCGCCGGGCCTGCCCGCATGTACGCCCCGACCCGCCCACAAAAGACCGGAGAGCCTGATGGCGTCGAAAACCACTGCCGGGAATTCAATCCTCGAGACGATCAAGACAATTGTCTACGCGCTGTTGATTGCCGGTGTCTTCCGCACCCTGTTCTTTCAACCCTTCTGGATTCCCTCCGGCTCGATGAAGGAAACGCTGCTGGTTGGCGATTTTCTGTTCGTGAACAAGATGGCCTATGGCTATTCCTACGCCTCCTGCCCCTCGATCCGTCTCGGGGCGGTCGGCCTCAATATCGACGCGCAGGATATCTGTGGCTTCCTTGATGGTGACAACAGCCGTATCCTTGGCGGCGAGCCGGAGCGCGGTGATGTGGTGGTCTTCCGCCATCCGGTGAACCGCACCGACTACATCAAGCGCCTCGTCGGCCTTCCCGGTGACAAGCTGCAGATGAAGGACGGCGTGCTGCACATTAACGGCGCCGCTGTCGGGCTGATGGACGATGGCGACTTTGAGGAAGCGATGGAGCGTCAGGGCCCGCAGGGCAATTTCCCGCGCTGCGAGAACGATCCGGTGGGGCAGGGCGGCGTCTGCAAGAAGTCCCGCCAGATCGAAACGCTGCCGGGCGGCACTTCCCACGCGATCATCAATATCGGCAATCAGTCCAGCGACCACACCAAAGTCTACCATGTGCCCGAGGGGCATTTCTTCTTCATGGGTGACAACCGTGACAACTCCACCGACAGCCGCGTGCCACAGGCCGTGGGCGGCGTCGGCTATGTGCCCTTTGAAAACCTGATCGGTCGTGCGGACCGTATCATGTTCTCCTCCGCCGGGCGGTCGATGCTGTTTTTCTGGACGTGGCGCAGTGACCGGTTCTTCAAGGCCGTCAACTGAGCACACTGAGATCTGACCACTTCGACGAGGCCGCGGTGTATCTCCGCGGCCTCGTGCCGTTCGGGGCCGTCCCAGCGGCGCCTCGGCGATGTCGCTTTGTCCTGGCCGCGCGTCATGCTAGTCAAACGGGACCCGCATATGCGACTGTCGGACATCGCGGGGCCTGTTTGTCATCAAAAGCAGGGAAACAGCCCGCCGGGGGCGCTTTCCTATTCTGCGGCGCTGGGATAAGGAACGATCCCGTCGGGGCAGCCGCTGCCCCCAGAGTTTGAGGACCACACGTGAAGCTATCCAAGGATATCCATGCCTTTCAGGAGCGGCTCGGCCATGATTTCGCCGACCCCGAACTGCTGATCCGGGCACTGACCCATCCGTCTGTCTCATCGCCGAACCGGCAGGACAATCAACGGCTGGAGTTTCTGGGCGACCGGGTGCTGGGTCTGGTGATGGCCACGGCATTGCTGGATCATGACCGGCAGGCAACCGAAGGCCAGCTGGCGCCCCGTTTCAACGCCTTGGTGCGCAAGGAAGCCTGCGCCGATGTGGCCCGCGAGATCGACATCGGTGCGGTGCTGAAACTGGGCCGTTCCGAGATGCTCTCGGGCGGGCGGCGCAAACAGGCGCTGCTGGGCGATGCGATGGAGGCGGTGATCGCCGCCGTCTACAAGGACGCGGGCTTTGAGGCAGCACAAGCGGTGATCCTGAGGCTCTGGGGCAAGCGCGTCGGCACCGTGGACGAAGACGCCCGCGACCCCAAGACCTCGCTGCAGGAATATGTCCAGGCCCGCCGACAGCCGCCCCCCGCCTATGTGCTGGTTGCGCGCAGCGGGCCCGATCACGAACCCGTCTTTACCATTGCCGCCCGTCTGCAGGACGGCACCGAGGAACAGGCCACCGCCGGATCGAAACGGCTGGCGGAACAGGCGGCAGCCAAGGCGCTGCTGACCAAGCTGGAGCAAAAGTCATGAGTACACGCGCGGGCTTCATCGCCCTGATCGGCGAGCCCAATGCGGGCAAGTCCACGCTTCTCAACCGCATGGTGGGGGCCAAGGTCTCCATCGTCACCCACAAGGTGCAGACCACCCGCGCCCGCATCCGGGGCGTGGCCATGGAAGGCGACAGCCAGCTGGTGTTTGTCGACACGCCGGGCCTGTTCCAGCCGCGCCGCCGCCTTGACCGCGCCATGGTCGCCGCCGCCTGGGGCGGGGCTGCGGATGCCGATGTGATCGTGCTGCTCATCGAGGCCCATCGCGGCGTTACCGAAGGCGTCGAGCGCATCCTGGAGAACCTCGCCGAAGTGGGAGAGGGCCGCCGCGTGGCGCTGGCGATCAACAAGATCGACCGGGTGCAGTCGGACGTGCTGCTGGGTCTGACCAAGGATCTCAACGACCGCTTTGCCTTTGCCGAGACCTTCATGATCTCCGCGGAAAAGGGCTATGGCACCGAGGATCTGCGCAAATGGTTGGCCCAGGAAGTCCCCGAAGGACCCTGGCTCTACCCCGAGGATCAGATTGCCGACCTGCCGCTGCGCATGATCGCTGCCGAGATGACCCGCGAGAAACTGACCCTGCGGCTGCATCAGGAACTGCCTTATCAGCTCACCGTCGAGACCGAGAAATGGGAAGAGCGCAAGGATGGCTCCGCCCGCATCGACCAGATCGTCTATGTGGTGCGCGACGGTCACAAGGGCATCGTGCTCGGCAAGCGCGGCGAGACCATCAAGGCGGTGGGGCAGGCCGCCCGCGCCGAGCTGGAGGAATTCCTCGACCGCAAGATCCACCTGTTTCTGCAGATCAAGGTGCGGCCCAACTGGCTCGAGGAATCCGAGCGCTATTCGGAAATGGGCCTGGAGTTCAAGGACGGCAACTGACCCCGCCCTGACGCAACCTGACTGCCGGGCTGCAATCCCGCAGCCCGGCGCAGGCGCGAAAAGCCTTTCATCTTCTCGAAAATATCCCCGCCGGAGGCTTCTCCCGTTGCCTCCGGCGGAGCCTCCGCGCCCCTTGCGCCGCGCCGCCATCTTTCCCTAAATACGGTCGGAGGCGTCCACGCAGGCCGCCACTGCAGCAGGAGCGCTCATGACCCGCCTCACCGCCCGTTTCTGGGTCGACGCCTATCTGGCCCGCCTGCGGTTTCAGGACATTCCGGCCTTTGTCACGGCCCATGGCGACGACACCGCCGGTGCGGTGCTGGTCAAGCTCAACACGCTCGACGGGCAGGCCCGGGTCTATCAGCGATCGTTTGACCTGATGACCGGAGACCGCAAATGGGTCGAACTCACTGCAGGCGAGGATGCCGAAGCCGAAGCCGCTATCGCCAGGCAGCGCCAGTTCGACAGCGACCTCTGGGTGATCGAGGTGGAGGACCGCGCGGGTCGCCACCTGCTTGATGAACCCGGTCTGGAGTAAGCAATGGACTGGCGCGATCAGGGCATTCTGCTGACGGTACGTCGCCACGGCGAATCCTCCGCCCTGATCGAGGTCTTCACGGAACACCACGGCCGCCATGCCGGCCTCGTGCGCGGGGGCGCCAGCCGTCGCATGGCGCCGATGCTGCAACCGGGCGCACAGCTGGATCTGGCTTGGTCTGCGCGGCTGGAGGATCACCTTGGCACCTTCAAGGCAGAACCGCTGCGCAGCCGGGCAGCGGCGGCGCTCTCCGGTCGGCTGGCGCTCGCCGGGCTCAACGCGGTCTGCGCTCTGCTGGCCTTTGCCCTGCCGGACCGGGAACCCCATCCGGGGCTGTACCGTCGCAGCGAGGCGCTGCTGGACCTGCTGGACAATGACGACCTCTGGCCGCTGGCCTATCTGCGCTGGGAAATGGCGCTGCTGGAGGAGCTGGGCTACGGGCTCGACCTGTCGGCCTGTGCCGTGACGGGTGCAACCGAGGGGCTGAGTTATGTATCGCCGAAAACCGGCCGTGCGGTGACTCAGGACGGGGCCGGAGAGTGGGCGGACCGGTTGCTGCAATTGCCGCCGGTGATGCTGGGGCAGGGCGCGGCAGAGGATATCGAAGTCCTCACCGGCCTCAGAACCACTGGATTTTTCTTCGAATCAAAACTGGCCCCGGCACTGGGCAACCGGCCCGTGCCCGAGGCGCGAGGGCGGTTTCTCGATGTTTTGGCGCGGCGGCTCTAGGCGGCACGCGCAGAAAACCGCCGCCTCTTGCGACACTGCGAAGACCCGGCCACCGACGTCACACGCATGATACATCTTGAGGGGAAGAACGCCCTTGCGGTTCGGCCCGTGCAGAAGGGGTCGTATCCCAGCCAATTTGACAGCGAGGAGCGCACTAAAATGGTTGATAAGACCCTCATCGATCTTTCTTGGGACGACTTTGACGAGTATCGCGATCCCCGTCCCGATGAAAACCAGTTCGACGCCGTGGTCGAACGCGCGGTGTCGCGTCGCGGGTTCCTTGGCGGTGCGCTGGCGTTTGGCTCCGGCGCGGCGGTTTTCGGCACCGGGCTGATGTCCTCCACCACCGCATCGCGCGCCGCCGGTGGCGCCACATTCGCGTTTGACCCCATCGGCATTGCCACCGACCACGCCGTGCATGTGCCCGCCGGCTACAAGAGCCAGGTTCTGGTGCGCTGGGGCGATGCGCTCTGGTCCGAAGCCGAGGGCGCCTATTCCGCTGAGGACGGCGTTTCGGTCGAGATGTCCGACAAGGTCTTTGGCGAGAACACCGACGGCATGGAGCTGTTCGAGATCGAGGGCCGCGAGGTCATCGCGGTGAACTCTGAGTATGTGAACCCGAAGATCAACCTGCCCGCCGCCTCTGATGGGGTGCCGCAGACTGCCGACGAGGTGACCCTGCTGAAAAACCTGCAGGGCGTCACCGTGATGGAAATCGCCAAGGGCAAAAGTGGCTACGCCGTGGTGAAAGACAGCCCGTTGAACCGCCGCATCACCCATGAGACCGAGATGACCCTCGCAGGTCCGCTGGCCGGTCACGATCTGGTCAAGACCAAGGCCGATCCAGAAGGGCGCACCGTCAAGGGCACCATGAACAACTGCGGCTCCGGCAAGACGCTCTGGGGCACCTATCTGACCTGCGAAGAGAACTTCAACGGCTATTTCGGTGCCACCGGCGAGATGCCCGAGGGGGAGGGCTACATCCGCTACGGCATCGGCGGCGCGGGCCGCTACGCCTATGAGAAATTCGATGAGCGTTATGATCTGTCGAAAGAGCCGAACGAGCCGCATCGCCACGGCTTCATCACCGAGATCAACCCGGCGGATGCGACCTCTACCCCGGTGAAGCGCACAGCCCTGGGCCGGTTCAAGCATGAAAACGCCGAGATGGTGCACGCCGCCGATGGCCATATCGTGGTCTATATGGGCGATGATGAGCGCGGTGAGTACCTCTATAAATACGTCTCCGCCAACACCTGGGCCGAAGGGGAGGCCACCGATGATCTGCTGGACGACGGCATGCTTTATGTGGCGAAGTTCAACGACGACATGACCGGCGTATGGCTCGCCCTGACGCCCGAGACCACCGGCATGGACGCGGCAGAGATCCTCTGCTTCACCCGTATGGCGGCCTCTGCCGTGGGTGGCACCACCATGGACCGCCCCGAGTGGGTGGCCTGCAACCCGCTGAAGGCGGAAGGCTACTGCGCGCTGACCAACAACAAGAACCGTGGCGTGAAACCCAATGCTGGTGGCGACGACACCTCGGTCAACGCGCCGAACCCGCGTGAGACCAACAACTATGGTCAAATCGTGCGCTGGACCCCGGCGGACGACAATCACGCCGGTGATGCCTTCACCTGGGATCTCTACGTGATGGCGGGCAACCCGACGGTCTACAACAACGCCTATGCCGGGTCTGAGAACGTCAACCCGGGCAACATGTTCAACTCGCCCGACGGCATGGCCTTCTCCTCCGACGGGATGCTGTGGATCCAGACCGATGGCGACGACAGCAATGAGGGTGAATTTGCCGGTCAGGGCAACAACCAGATGCTGGTCGGCGACCCGGAATCGGGTGAGATCGCCCGCTTCATGACCGTGCCGAACGGCGCCGAGGTCACCGGCCTGTGCTGGTCGCTGGACAAGACAGTCGCCTTCGTCGGCGTGCAGCATCCGGGTGGCGCATGGCCCGATGGCAACGGCAAGCCACGCTCTGCCGTGGTCACCGTCTGGCGCGAAGACGGCGCCGCTTTCGGCTAAGTCATAGGCCGAAGATCTGTGGAAAGCCCTCTCCGAACGGAGGGGGCTTTTTGCCGTGCAGTTGTTGCCGTTGCACCGGGCGCAATGTTCGGAATGTGTTTGGAATGTTTAACGAAAACAAAATGATAAGTCGCGCATACTGCCCTATTGTTTCGCGCGCGAAACATTGGGTCAGAAGGGCTGTCTTATCGCCTGGGCGCTGTCCTGTGATGCGCGTGGACAGCGCCCGTAACGGTGCTCCTAGCTGGGCACCTGCCCGGTGATCATGTCCCGCACCCGCAGGGCGTAGCGGTCTGTCATGCCGGAGACAAAATCGGTCAGCGCATGGGCCGCGGTATAGTCGTCCTCGATACCGCGCAGATCCAGATCCACGGCGCGTACCAGTTGTGTCCAGTAGCCATGCTCCTGCAGCAGCTGCTCCGCGTCCCAGTTGCAGTCCTTCAAGGCGATGAACAGGTCATGGAACTCGTCAAGGATGGTGAACAGCACCTTGCGTCCCACCACCTCCAACTCGGTTTTGCGCTGGGCGGTGAAGATGCGGGCGTTGGAGATCTCCTTGAGACGTTTGAAGGCGGAGGCCTTTGAGGAAACTTCCATCAGCCCGTCATTGAACGTGCCCGCCATGATGTCATCGTAGTGGTCGAGGAACGCCGTCACCGCACTGTCGATGGCAGCGCCGATGGCCATGGCACGCAGCATCCCTGTGCGGTCGCTGAGCGTCATGCCGGGATCGGGTGCGCGGTTGGGCTTGCCGGTGATCTCTTCGAGAATCTCCGACACAACGGCGCTGTCGAGGTCGCCCACGGTAGCGGCATCCTCGAGGTCCAGAATGCGGTAGCAGATGTCATCCGCCGCCTCGACGAGGAAGGCCAACGGATGGCGGCGCCACCAGCGATGTCCTGCGGCCGTGCGCTCCTCGGGCAGGCCAAGGGCGGTGGCGGCTTCGGCAAAGAGGTCTTCGTCGCTTGCGAAGGTACCGAATTTCTTCAGGCCAACGTAAGAGTGCCCTGCGTCTGCTGCTGAGGCGGCGGTGCAGGGGTATTTGGCAAATGCACCAAGGGTGGCATAGGACAGGCGCATGCCGCCCTCGCGCCGCGCCATCTCCAGCCGGGACACGATGCGAAAGCCCTGTGCGTTGCCTTCAAAGGCGGTAAACTCGGCACGACGTTCCGGGGGGATCCCTCCGGCGATGCCGCTGCGCTTGCCCGCGTCGGCGGCAAACTTCTGGGCAAACCATGCGCCGATGCTCGCCTCGCCGGAGTGACCAAACGGCGGGTTTCCGATATCATGCACCAGACAACCGGCCTGCACGGTGCCTGCGATCACATGCTGCAGCCCCTCCTGCAGGCGCCCGTCCTTGACCAGCGCTTGCCCGACCTGGATTCCCAGCGACCGGCCTACCGAGGAGGTCTCCATCGAGTGGATCATTCGATGGTGCACATGATCGTGGTCATAGAGCGGGTGAACTTGCGTCTTCTGCGCGAGGCGGCGGAACGGTTCCGAGAACAGGATGCGGTCGTAGTCCTGCAGATAGGCCGGGCGATCCGGTTTGTCGGCGTAGTCGGGGCGGCACAGGCGTCCCGGGTTCAGCAGCTGGGTCCAGTCCATCGGGTGCTCTCTCCTGTGCCAGTTGGTGGGCTTTGGCCTAAAAAGCCTCTCGGCTCCGGAATTGCAACCTGTCCGTATGGTGTCGTCGCAAGGTGGTGCTCCCGCCCGCCATGCTCACCCGACCTTTCGGTCGGCTGCCACATGGCAGTTGGGCCGGGCGGGGGCCGCGCCGAAGGCGCGGCCCCCGCCCCCGCGCGATGCGCGGAGCGCAGCGCAAACCCTCCTGCAGGGGTAGGCTGTCAGCGGGGGGCAGGGGGCGTCGGTTCCAGCCCGCTGTCTTCCAGCTTGTGGTCGGGCTCCACATGGATGGTGACATGCACACCGGGCAAGGTGGCCTCGATCTCGTGTTCCAGCCGGTCACAGATGTCATGGCTCTGCGCCACCGTCATTGCGCCGTCGACGACCATGTGGAACTCCACAAAAATCGCCTTACCCGCGCGGCGGGTCTTGATGTCGTGGATCTGCAGTGCGCCGCCGCCAGAGCCGAGGATTACAGCACGGATCTTGTCCTGTTCCTCGTCAGATGCGGCCTTGTCCATCAGACCGTCCACGGAGTCGGAGACCACATGCAGCCCCTCGCGCAGGATGTTCACCGCAACAAGCAGCGCCAGGATCGGATCCAGAACCGTCCAGCCGGTGACCAGCACCAGTATCAGCCCGCCCATCACCCCGGCCGAAGTCCAGACGTCGCTCATCAGGTGGCGTCCGCCGGCCTCGAAGGCGGGTGATTTCAGGCGTAGACCTGAGCGCAGCAAGATCTGCGCCCAGAGGAGGTTGATCGCGAGAGCAGCCGCATTGACGACCAGGGCGACGGGCGTCAGGTTTGCCATGGCGCCCGAGGTCAACGCAGAGATCGCCTGATGGACGATCAGTGCGGCGGCGAGAATGATCATAATGCCTTCGATCACCGCAGAGAAGTATTCGGCCTTGTGATGTCCGAACGGATGGCCGTCGTCCGCCGGGCGTTCGGCGTAGCGGATGGCGAACCACGCCAACACTGCGGCCGAAACGTTCACCAGGCTTTCCATCGCGTCGGAGAACAGGGCGACGGAGTCGGTCAGTGCCCAGGCGCCGAGCTTTAGCGCCAGGACCAGCAGCGACACGACAATTGTGCCACCGGCGATCTGACTGGCTGAAAGGCGAGTGCTGAGATCCAGTGACATCGGCTCAGCCCACCAGCGCGCGGCGCATGAGGTTCAGCCCCGCGATCAGCAGCACAAACAGGGTCGCCCGGCGAAAGGTCTTCTGGTCGATCTTGTCCTGCAATCGTCCACCCAGCCACATGCCAAACAGTGCCGGCAGGATCATCAGGACCGAGAATGGCAGCGTTTCACTGCGCATCACACCGGAGCCGACATGTGCAAAAAACAGCACCACCGCGCCCAGCCCGTAGATCACCCCCTGGATGCGCATCTGTTCGCGTTTTTCAGTCCCAAGTGCGGTCAGATAGGCCACCGTGGGCGGCCCCCAGATGCCGGAAAAGCCGCCGATGAAGCCTGCAAAGGCACCGATGCCGACTTCCATCCGGCGCGAGGGGGCGTGCAACACCAGATGCTTGCCCATCAGCTGGGTCACGGCAAAGAGTGTGATCGGCCCGCCGATGATCAGGAGCATCACCTGCGCCGGCAAGACCCGCACCAGCTGCGCGCTCAACATGAGGAAGACGCCTCCCACCAGCAGGAAAGCGCGAAAGCGCTTCATCGACTGCCAGGCCGCGCGAGGGCCCTGCCGCATTGCCTGAAACCCGTTGGTCACCAGCGTCGGCAGGATCAGCCCGGCCAATGCCAGATCCGGTGCCATGATCGAGCTCAGTCCCGAGACCATGATCATCGGCATGGCAAAGCCGACAATGCCCTTGATGGTGCCTGCGACTAGCGCCACGGCAAAGGCCAGCACGAATCCGGCCGGCGCGAGAAAGGGAAAAAGATCCATCATAAACTTGCGCATAGCACATCCGGAGGGCGCTGCACTGCAAAAACGAAAGGGTAATTAATGAATGAATGGTGGATCATTTCGGATTTATTGTTGCGCTGCGCCTGCAAAGTAGCCTATCACCGAGCCAGACCTGAAGAGGATGTGACCGATGCCCCATGACGGACAAATGGACGGACAGGACATGAACCCAAGCGCGCCATTGCTGCCGGATTTGCTGGGGCTGACACGAGACGCTCTGACGCCACTGGATGAGCTGCTGGAGATCGCTACAGCCCGGGTGCGTGCGACGGTCAGCGACGGGGATCGGGTCTCGGGCGCTTTGGTCGAGCAGAACCAATATGCCGCGCATGGGCTGGCCTGGCTGGCCACCTATGTCTATGCGCTGCGCCAGATGCACCGCTGGGCCGAGGCGCTCTCGGGCGCGGGTAAGCTGGGCGAGATGGAGCAGCTGATCCACCAGATCGCCTTTGGCGAATACCTCTGGCAGATCTACGGCGGCATCCAGATGAACCAGGGCGAGGTGCTGCGCCTGCAGGACCTTGGCCTCGGCCAGGACGATCAACGTGCGCTGATGGCCCCGGCGGTGATGGCGTTGACGCAGTCCGGCAACACCCAGGCCGCGCGGGTGCGGCTGGTCGAGCTGATGGAGCAGCAGTCCGGCAGCACCATGTTCGGCACCTCCGGTCTCGACGAGGAACTGGAGATGATCCGCGACCAATTCCGCCGCTACGCGCAGGAAAAGGTCGAGCCCTTTGCCCATGACTGGCACCTCAAGGACGAGTTGATCCCGATCGAGGTGATCGAGGAGCTGGCGGAGATGGGGGTCTTTGGCCTGACCATCCCGGAGGAGTTTGGCGGCTTTGGCCTGTCGAAGGCGTCCATGTGCGTGGTCTCCGAGGAGTTGTCGCGCGGCTATATCGGCGTCGGCAGCCTTGGCACCCGCTCCGAGATTGCCGCCGAGCTGATCCTGGCGGGGGGCACCGACGACCAAAAAGCCAACTGGCTGCCGAGGATCGCCAGCGCGGAGATCCTGCCGACGGCGGTGTTCACCGAGCCCAACACCGGCTCCGACCTTGGCGCGCTGCGGACGCGGGCGGTCAAGGGGGACAACGGCGACTACACAGTTACCGGCAACAAGACCTGGATCACCCATGCGGCGCGCACCCATGTGATGACGCTTCTGGCGCGCACCAACCCGGAGACCACGGACCATCGCGGCCTGTCGATGTTCCTGGCGGAGAAGGTGCCGGGCACGGATGAGAACCCGTTCCCGACCGACGGCATGACCGGCGGCGAGATCGAGGTCTTGGGTTATCGCGGCATGAAGGAATACGAACTGGCCTTCGATAGCTTTCACGTGAAGGGCGAAAACCTTCTGGGTGGCGAGGAGGGCAAGGGCTTCAAGCAGTTGATGGAGACGTTTGAGAGCGCTCGCATCCAGACCGCGGCGCGGGCCATCGGGGTGGCGCAATCGGCGCTCGATATCTCCATGCAATACGCGCAGGACCGCAAGCAATTCGGCAAGGCGCTGATCAATTTCCCGAGGGTGTCATCGAAGCTGGCGATGATGGCGGTCGAGGTAATGGTGGCGCGGCAGCTGACCTATTTCTCCGCATGGGAAAAGGACAATGGCCACCGCTGCGATCTGGAGGCCGGGATGGCAAAACTGCTGGGCGCGCGGGTGGCTTGGGCTGCAGCGGACAATGGCTTGCAGATCCACGGCGGCAACGGGTTTGCGCTGGAATACAAGATTTCGCGGGTGCTGTGTGATGCGCGCATTCTGAACATCTTTGAAGGTGCGGCGGAGATCCAGGCGCAGGTTATCGCGCGGCGGCTGCTGGCGTAACGCCCATTTGAGAGACCATGCGTTCGGCCTGCAGGCCGGACAGCGCCCGACCCTCCCCCCGGGAGGGCGCTTCGCCCCCACCCAGGGGCAGGCGCTGCCCTTTGCGACTTTATCATCTGCCAATTGGCGGGGCTCATGCTATGCAGGTGACTATGATCCGTATTCCTTTCCTGCTCCTTGGCCTGCTCTTCCTTACTGCCTGCGGCGACAGCCTCGTGGGGCGAGACGCCCGGATCCTCGCCATGGGCGATTCGATGATGGCGTGGAACGGCCTCAGCGGCCAGTCGATCCCCGATGTGGTCGCATCCGAGTTACAGGAGCCGGTCATCGACCGTTCGGTGACGGGCGCGCGGATGATTTACAGGCTGCCCATCAGTGGCGCGGCGGGGCTGTCGATCCCCAAGCAATACCGCGCCGGTCCCTGGGATTGGGTGATCCTGAACGGCGGTGGCAACGACCTGCTCTTGGGGTGCGGCTGTGCGGTCTGCGACCGCAAGCTGGACAAGCTGATCTCGGACGATGGCGCGCAGGGCGCCCTGCCAGAGTTGGTGGCCCGCATTCGTGCGGCGGGTGCGAAGGTTATCGTGCTGGGGTATCTGCGCAGTCCCGGACGCTCCTCACCGATCGAGTCGTGCCGGGACGAGGGCGACATTCTGGATGCCCGGCTGACCCAACTGGCGGCGCGGGACGACGGGGTGACCTTTCTGCCGGCTGCCGGGTTGGTGCCGCATGGCGACCTCAGCTTTCATGCCGCGGACCGGATGCACCCGTCGATCAAGGGCAGCAGGGTCATTGGTGGCATGGTGGCAACCGTCATCCGGCAGCAGAACTGACCTCAGGCTGACGAGTAGAGATCGGTCGCACTGAACGCCTGCAACAGAAAACCCCCGCACGATGGCGGGGGTTTTTGTGTTTCACTTTATGTCTGACCGAGGGCCGGGATCAGCAGATCGCCGCGGCTTTCACGTCATCGTCGATATAGGGCAGGTATTGCTCGAAGTTGTCAGAGAACATTTGCACCAGCTTCTCGGCCTGGACGTCATAGGCGGATGTGTCGTCCCAGGTGCGGCGTGGATCCAGCAGCACTTCGGCAACGCCGGGGGCCGCGACCGGCACGTCGAAGCCGAAGTTCGGATCCTTGCGGAAGTCCGCATTGGCCAGCGATCCGTCGAGGGCAGCGGTCAGGAGCGCGCGGGTCGCCTTGATCGGCATCCGCGAGCCGGTGCCGTAGGCGCCGCCGGTCCAGCCGGTGTTCACCAGCCAGCAGCTGGCACCATGTTGGGCGATCTTCTCGCGCAGGAGGTTGCCGTAAACTTCCGGGCGGCGCGGCATGAAGGGCGCACCAAAGCAGGTGGAGAACGTGGGCTCAGGTTCGGTCACGCCACGCTCGGTGCCCGCCACCTTGGAGGTAAAGCCGGAGAGGAAGTGATACATCGCCTGCGCCGGGGTCAGACGGGCGATCGGAGGCAGCACGCCGAAGGCATCACAGGTCAGCATGATGATGTTCTTGGGGTGACCGCCGCGCGCCGAGGCCGAGGCGTTGGAGATGTAGTGCAGCGGGTAGGCACACCGCATGTTGGCGGTCAGGCTGTCGTCCTCGAAGTTGAGGTCGAAGGTCTGCGGATCGAAGGTCATGTTCTCGATCACGGTGCCGAATTTCTCGGTGGTGGCGTAGATCTCGGGCTCGGCCTCGGGGTTGAGGTTGATGGTCTTGGCGTAGCAGCCGCCCTCGAAATTGAAGGTGCCGTTGGAGGCCCAGCCGTGCTCATCGTCGCCGATCAGCACCCGGTCCGGGTCGGCGGAGAGCGTGGTCTTGCCAGTGCCGGAGAGGCCGAAGAACACCGCAGTGTCGACAGGGTTGCCCTTGGCGTGGTTGGCGGAGCAGTGCATCGGCATGATGCCCTTTTCCGGCAGGAGGTAGTTCAGCAGGGTGAAGACGGATTTCTTGTTCTCGCCGGCATATTCGGTGCCGCCGATCAGGATCAGCTTGCGGTCGAAGTTGAGCGCGATCACGGTTTCGGAGCGGCAATTGTGCTTGGCCGGGTCGGCCTGGAAGCTGGGGCAGTTGATGATGGTGAAATCGGACACGAAATCATCCAGATCCTCAAGGTCGGGACGCCGCAGCAGGTGGCGGATGAAGAGGCTGTGCCAGGCCAGCTCGGTCACCATGCGGACGTTGATCGCATGCACCGGGTCGGCGCCGCCCACGAGATCCTGCACGAAATACTCGCGGCCTTTCATGTGCTCCAGCATGTCGAGGTAGAGCGCGTCGAACCCCTCGGGGGTCATTTCTGCGTTGTTCTCCCACCAGATGGTGTCGGCGACGCTGTCGCTCTTGACCACATGCTTATCCTTTGGGGAGCGGCCGGTGAACTTGCCGGTGGTCACCAGGAAGGCGCCGCCCTTGCCCAGCGTGCCTTCGCCGCGGCCCAGGGCCGCTTCGACCAGCGCAGGCTCCATGAGGTTGTAATAGACATTGCCCAGACCCTCGATCCCTTGATCCTCGAGGCGGAATTGCGGGTTTACCCGTCCAGATGTCATCGCTTGTCTCTCCTGGGTGTCGGCCTGTTGCGTAGGGCTGTGGCCGCATGGAACTTTCGCTGCGCCGATTGGCACCGAGGCGCAATAATAGCACCTCCTGAACGGGTCTTAACATGAGGTTTTGCGGAAAGAACAGGACGCTTTGGCGCAGTTAGCGCAACCACGCAAACCTTTAGCGCCACCAATGTTTCGCATAGGCGCCATCGCAGTTTCACTTGGCGGTCTTTAACCAATGCTAAGACATTTTTGCGTCAATGGATGCCAAGATTTTGCCTGATTCGTTAATCAGGGATTGATTCGCGGCGTCTTCCAAGCGACAAAGGACGTAAAATAAACGAATAATGAGCAGATAGGGCTAATTCCGATGTCAAAGATTGCTTTGGTCGATGACGACAGGAACATTCTGACCTCGGTGTCTATGACGCTGGAGGCCGAAGGGTTCGAGGTCGAAACCTACCACGACGGACAGGCTGCACTCGACGCCTTTAACAAACGCCTGCCGGACATGGCGGTTCTGGACATCAAGATGCCCCGGATGGACGGCATGGATTTGCTGCAGCGCCTGCGCCAGAAAAGCCAGATGCCGGTGATCTTCCTCACCTCCAAGGATGATGAGATCGACGAGGTGCTTGGCCTGCGCATGGGCGCGGACGATTATGTCAAAAAACCCTTTTCACAGCGCTTGTTGGTGGAACGCATCCGTGCGCTGCTGCGCCGTCAGGAAGCCGTGGCCACCGATGAGGTCGGCACAGCGCCTGAAACCAAGGTGATGGAACGCGGCGAGCTGCGCATGGACCCGCTGCGCCACGCGGTCAGCTGGAAAGGGCAGGACGTGTCCCTGACCGTGACCGAGTTCCTGTTGTTGCAAGCCCTGGCGCAACGCCCCGGATTTGTCAAAAGCCGCGATCAGTTGATGGATGTGGCCTACGATGATCAGGTCTATGTGGATGACCGGACCATCGACAGCCATATCAAACGCCTGCGCAAGAAGATGCGGAGCGCGGATCCTGATTTTGCGGCGATCGAGACCCTCTACGGGATCGGCTATCGCTACAATGAAGAGTAAGTTTCCGATCTTCGGGAGCTTGGGTGGAGACATACGCGCATGCGCGACAGTGGCATGACGGATTCGTACCGGCAGATGGATCGGGATGAACGTCGGGACAATGACCTTGTTCTCGGTGACGATTGGGTTGCACCAGAACAGACCGTTGGGCGCGAGATGCAGGCGAAGCGGGCGCGTCGGGGATTTTTGTCCCTGCGCAGCTCGCCCCTGACGCGCAAGATTATCACCTTCAACCTGATCGCTCTGATCATCATGGTGTCAGGCATCCTATACCTGAATTCCGCGCGTCAGAGCCTGGTGTATCAGCGGCTGGGCACGCTGGTCTCCGAGGCGATGCTGGCAGCCGACGTTGTAGAAGCGCAGCTGCCGACAGAGACTGCAGGCGCGCCGGTTGCGATCACCGATTCCGATGTGGAGCCCACGCTGGAGACCCTGTCGCTGCGGGCCGGGGTCGAAGTCTTCGTGTTTGACACGGCACAGGCGCTGGTGGATCGGCAGAAAGGTGTTGCGCGGGCTGACACCCTGAACCTGCTGAACGAAAACGAAGGCGGTTCGACGCTGATCTCCGATACGCTCACGGCACTCTGGACGGCGGTCGGAGGAAGTCGTGCACCGGAACAGACCGGGGCAGTCGCAATTTCCGAAGGCCAGCTGACAAATTTGACGGAGCGGGCCTTGCGGGATGGCACTCAGGTCGCTGCGGTGCCGGATACAGCGGGCGGGACGGTTTACGCCGCAGCCACGCCGATCATGCAGGCCGGGCAGACCGCCGGTGTTCTGGTGATGACATCGGCAACCGGTGAAATCGACCGGTTGGTGCGAATCGAACGCGAGCGCGTGTTACAGATGTTCATTGTGGCGCTGATGGTGTCTGTCGGCCTCAGTCTCGTGCTGGCCTCGACAATCGCCAACCCGCTCGCCGATCTGGCAGAGGCGGCGGAACTGGGTAAGGATCGCGACGATGACAAGGTAAAACCGGGTCGAATTCGCATCCCGGACCTCTCTGCGCGCCCGGATGAGATCGGTCGGTTGAGCCGCGCGCTGCGTGGCATGGTGAAAGCGCTATATAATCGTATCGATAGTAACGAACAATTTGCAGCTGATGTGGCACATGAGATCAAGAACCCTCTGGCCAGCCTGCAGTCTGCGGTCGGCACGCTGCGCATGGTTCACCGGGAGGACCAGCGGGAGAAGCTGATGGAAGTGATTGAACATGATGTGCGCCGCCTCGACCGGTTGGTGAGTGATATCTCCAACGCGTCGCGGCTCGATGCGGAACTGGTGAAGGAGGACGAAGAGGATTTCGACCTGCTCCACATGCTCGGCAATCTGAACCAGTATCTGGGCGAGGATGCGCGCGGCAAGGGCATCGACTACATCACCGAACTGCCGAACGAGCCGATCGAGATCCGGGGTCTTGAGGCGCGTTTGGCACAGGTGTTCGTCAACCTGATTTCCAACGCGATCTCTTTCTGCGAGGAGGGCGATGCGATCCGGGTCTGGGCGCGTCGGCGCGAAAATCGGGTGCTTGTGGTGGTCGAGGACACGGGCCCCGGTATTCCGGAACAGGCGCTGTCGAAGATCTTCAAACGGTTCTACTCGCAGCGTCCGGACGAGCATTTCGGCAACAACTCGGGCCTTGGTCTGGCGATTTCCAAGCAGATCGTCGAGGCGCATGGCGGCGTGATCTGGGCTGAGAACATTCGCCCGACCGAAGCGGATCTGACCTCCGAGCCACTTGGCGCGCGTTTCGTGGTCGGCCTGCCGGTCTGACCGTGGTCACCGGAGCTTCTGCCGGCACTGTATTGCACGCCAGTTGCGTCGCGCTCGAGGGGCGCGGCGTTCTCATTTCCGGACAGTCGGGGAGCGGTAAATCTGCTCTGGCGCTTGAGTTGATGGCACGCGGGGCGGTGCTGGTGGCCGATGATCGCACAGAGATCCGTCGAGCGGGCACCAGGTTGCTGGCAAAGGCGCCAGCGCCGATCTGCGGTCTGATCGAGGCACGCGGCGTGGGCATCTTGCGTGCTGATGTGGTGGCTGAGGTACAACTTCACGTCATTGTGGACATGAGCCAGCTTGAAACTGACCGGCTTCCGCGCCACGTACGACAGCAGGTTCTGGGCGTATCACTGCCCAGTCTGAAGCGCGCGGAAGGCGACCATTTCGCGGCCGCGCTGATCCAGTATCTGAAAGGCGGAGCCATTGACCCCGACGGAAATCGAACCCCTTTGTGATGCCAACGGTGCTGTTGCCTCGCGGCCGCCGCCCCTCGTGTTGGTGACTGGTCCGTCCGGGGCCGGGCGGACCACCGCACTCAACGTGCTGGAGGATCTTGATTTTGAGGCGATCGACAACCTGCCATTGCGGCTGGTTCCGGGGCTTGTGGATGCGGGCGGTGCGGATCGTCCTCTGGTGTTGGGGCTGGATCCGCGAAACCGTGATTTTTCGACCGAAGCGCTGATCGATGTGATTGATCTGCTGAAGAGCCGGCGCGGGATCGAAACCACTGTGGTCTATCTGGACGCGCGACCCGAAGTCTTGCTGCGCCGGTTCTCCGAGACCCGCAGGCGGCATCCGCTGTCGCCGGCAGAGAGCCCGGAATTGGGGGTCAGTCGCGAGCTGGATCTGATGCGCGCGATCCGTGACCGTTCGGATGTCATCATTGATACCTCCGAGCTGAACGTGCATCAGCTGCGGGCCGAGGTAGAGCGGGTGTTTGCGCCTAAGGGTGGCCGCGCGCTCGCTGTGGCACTGCATAGTTTTTCATACAAGCGCGGCATACCGCGCAGCGTCGATATGGTGTTCGATTGTCGGTTTCTGGCGAACCCCTATTGGGAACCAGCGCTGCGGTCCCATGACGGGCGCGACGTCGAAGTCCAAGACTACGTGATGGCGGATGCCAAGTTTCAGGGGTTCTTTGATCGGGTCCTGGATCTGACACTTTCATTGCTCCCGGCCTACCGCGAGGAAGGGAAATCCCATTTCTCCATCGGGTTTGGTTGCACAGGTGGGCAACACCGTTCGGTAACTTTGGCCGAAACCTTGGCAAAGGCCCTTGCACGCGCAGGCCAGCAGGTGTCAATTAGGCACCGCGAGCTGCCTGGCCAGCCATTGAAGTGAGAGAGCCGCTTGATCGGGATCGTGATTGTTGCACATGGAGGGTTGGCCAAGGAATACTTGGCTGCCGTTGAACATGTCGTCGGGCGTCAGCCTGCGCTGATGGCCATCGCCATCGGCCCTGATGACGACCGTGATGCCAAGCAGGATGAGATCTGTTCTGCCGCGAATGCCGTCGACATTGGCGACGGTGTGGTCGTGGTTACAGATCTTTTTGGCGGCAGCCCCTCCAACCTCAGCCTGCGCGCCTGTGCGCCCGCCAACCGTCGGATTCTCTATGGTGCCAATCTTCCCATGTTGATCAAGCTGGCGAAGTCCCGCCATCTGCCGGTGGCAGATGCAGTTCGCCATGCGATGGAAGCAGGGCGCAAATATATCAATTCCCAAAATGTGAACCCTGAAGGGGGCGCGGCAGAATAAATGGCTCGAAAGACACTAGAAATTATAAATGAGAAGGGCCTTCATGCCCGTGCGTCCGCCAAGTTGGTGGAAGTGGTTGAGGGCTTTGATGCCTCCGCAGAAGTCATCAAGGATGGTATGTCGGCCTCAGGTGACAGCATCATGGGGCTTTTGATGTTGGCAGCGTCGAAGGGAACGACTATTGACGTCGAAACCTCGGGACCTGACGCAGACGCGTTGGCCTCTGCCGTTGCGGCCTTGGTGGCTGACAAATTTGGCGAAGGCTACTAGTCTGTCGGAACGGTCCAAAAAGACGGGACAGGTGAAAGTGGCTGACACCGCACATAATAATGATTCCGGCCTCACGTCGAAGGACGCGCAGGGCGTTTCCACGGGCGAGGTCTATGATCGTCGCACTCTGACTTACGCCAATTCCTTTGACGACCGCTGGACCTCGCTGGCGATCCGTACCCTGGAGTGGTTGACGGGCAAGCTTACCATTTTGCGCATGGTCTCGAAGTTCGAGAAGCGCAATGCCGACTATCGCGGCAACAAGTTCTGGCGCGGCGCTCTCGACGTCATGGGCATCGAGCTGCAGACTCCAGACGAGCAGATCAACAATATTCCCGAAGACGGCCCGGTGGTTGTGGTGGCAAACCATCCGCACGGTATGGTCGACGGCATGATCTTTGCCGATCTGATCGGGCGGCGGCGGCTCGATTACCGTATCCTGACCCGCTCGGTGCTGACCGGACTGGACGAGGCGGCCACGTCTTTCATGATCCCGGTTCCGTTCCCGCACGACCCGGATGCGCAGCGCAAGATGGTTGAGATGCGCGCCAAGGCAATGGCGCATCTGAAAGAAGGCGGTGTGGTCGCGCTGTTCCCGTCCGGCGTTGTGATGTCGTCCGAAAGCTGGTTTGGCCCTCCGGTCGAGCAGGAGTGGAACGTCTTCACCGCGCAGCTCATTCGCCGTTCCGGCGCCAAGGTCGTGCCGATGTTCTTCCCGGGCCGGAATTCCCGCGCCTATCAGATTGCCTGCAGGATCTCACCGACCTTGCGGCAGGGGTTGCTGCTGCATGAAATCGTTCGATCATGCAATAAACCTCAGGCCCCTGTGGTGGGCGAGGCGCTGACGGAAGAGCAGATGGAGCGGCTGCACAGCGATCCACGCGGCTTCATGGCCTGGCTGCGCGAACACACGCTCAATCTTGGAAAGAAGGGCTGAGAGGTCTTATGTCCTGGCGGCCTGTTTTCCGGTCGCCAAGACAACAGCTTTGCGCCTGCATCATCGCCTGCGTCCTGACGGCAGGCGATGACGACGCGACTTGGATCGCTTAGCGCGTGGGGACCGGGGTCTCACCGCGGTAGTCGTAAAAGCCACGCTGGGTCTTACGACCAAGCCAGCCAGCCTCGACGTATTTGGTGAGCAGCGGGCAGGGACGGTATTTCGTATCCGCCAGCCCATCGTGCAGCACGTTCATGATCGCAAGGCAGGTGTCGAGGCCGATGAAGTCCGCCAGCTCCAGCGGTCCCATCGGATGGTTGGCGCCCAGCTTCATCGATTCGTCGATCGAACGTACCGAGCCAACCCCCTCGTAGAGCGTGTAGACCGCCTCGTTGATCATCGGCATCAGGATGCGGTTGACGATGAACGCCGGGAAGTCCTCGGCGCTGGCGGCGGTCTTGCCGAGCTTTTCCACCACGGCCTGGCAGGTCTTGAACGTGTCTTCATCGGTGGCGATGCCGCGAATGAGTTCGACCAGCTGCATCACCGGCACCGGGTTCATGAAGTGGAACCCCATGAAGCGCTCCGGTCGGTCGGTGCGACTGGCCAGGCGGGTGATGGAAATCGACGACGTATTGGAGGTGAGAATCGTATGCGGCAGGAGATGCGGCAGCAGGTCTTCGAAAATTGCCTGCTTTACGGTCTCACGTTCGGTTGCGGCCTCGATGACCAGATCGGTCTTGCCAATGTCGGCCAGCACCAGCGTGGTTGAAATCCGCTCCATTGAGGCGGCCACTTCCTCGTCCGAGATCTTGCCGCGCCCGGCCTGACGGGCAAGGTTCTTCTGGATCAGAGACAGGCCGCTGTCGAGCGCTTGTTGGCTTATGTCATTGAGAACAACATGAAATCCGGACAATGCCATGACATGGGCGATGCCATTTCCCATCTGACCTGCCCCGATAATCCCGACTGTTTTCACATCCATGATGGTTGGCCTTTCCTTGTGCCTGCGGCGGGATACTACCGGTTTCGCAACTGCAGAAACAAGGCCGATCCGGCAAGATACATCGGGTTTTCGGCAAAATCACCATTTAGCAGTTTGGAAAGATTCTGACGCCAATATGGCTCTTGGGTGAAAAAGTGGTGGACGAAATGAGCTATGAACTCAAAAGCGCCGACGCGCTTGTGAGCGAAATATGCAGCTACGGAGAGTCACGGCTGCATGTCAGGGGGCCCGCGCGGGATTTGCGCGATCCCTATCTCAGTTTCCTAGGTGGGACTGAGGTGTTTGGCCGGTTTGTGGAACGACCGTTTCCGCAGGGTGTAGAAGGGCAGGTGGGACTGGCCTGTGTCAACCTGGGGTCGATAAATGCTGGTGTCGATGCCTTCGTGTATGATGACAGCCTGATGGAGGTCGCTGCCGGGGGGCAGTTGACGATCCTGCAGGTGATGGGGGCACAGAACCTTACAAACAGTTTCTACAAGGTGCATCCGCGCCGGAATGACCGTTTTCTGCGCCCCTATGATGCGTTGGTGCATTTGTTTCCCGAAATCGACTTTACCGACTACCATTTCAACAAACACATGCTGACATCGCTGAAGGCCGTGTCCTCGGAGCGCTTCGAGCGGGTCTGTGCGGAGCTGCAGGAAACCTGGCTCATGCGCATGGGGCGGTTGATCGAGGGGCTGCAGGGGCGTGTGGTGTTGCTGTGGCTGCGCTACGACATGGGAACCGCCGAGACCCTGGGGCCGTCGCCGAGCCTCGTGGAGCGCTCCATGGTGGACGTGCTGCGGCCCAGCGTTGATGGTGTGATCGAGTTGGAGGTCGCAACTGCCGCGCAGGCGCAGGATGTTCCGGGTATGATTTTTGGCCCGATGGATCTGCCGGCGGCACGGCTGATGCTGGGGCCGAAAGAGCATGATCGCATTTCGGATGCGGTGGCATCACATCTGTTGAGTTTGTTGGCCGCGGCATGACCCCGCAAATGCGGTCTTTATCTGCCGCATCTGTCGGAGCGCGCATCGGGGTTTCAGTCGGGGTCGGAAAGTAAAAGAGCCCGCGCAGTGCACGGGCTCTTCGGGTGTTTGGGACCTTTCAGGACCGGTTAGCCGAGCTTCTCGGTCAGTTCTGGGACTGCAGCGAAAAGGTCTGCGACCAGACCAAAGTCGGCAACCTGGAAGATCGGCGCTTCTTCGTCCTTGTTGATCGCAACGATCACTTTGGAGTCCTTCATGCCCGCGAGGTGCTGGATCGCGCCGGAGATCCCCACAGCGATATAGAGCTCCGGTGCAACCACTTTGCCGGTCTGACCCACCTGCCAGTCGTTCGGTGCAAAGCCCGAATCGACCGCCGCGCGGGATGCGCCAACAGCGGCGCCCAGCTTGTCGGCCAGTGCTTCGATGATCTTGAAGTCTTCCTCGGAGCCAACGCCGCGTCCACCGGACACAACCACACCTGCGGAGGTCAGTTCCGGGCGGTCGCTCTCGGCGACCTTGTCCTCGACCCAGGACGACAGGCCCGGGTTGTCGGCGGCGGAGACGCTGTCCACGGAGGCAGAGCCGCCTTCGGCTGCGGCGTCAAAAGTGGAAGTCCGGAAGGAGATCACTTTCTTCGCATCGGAAGACTTCACCACCTGGATCGCGTTGCCAGCATAGATCGGGCGCTCGAAGGTGTCGGCGTCCACCACCGCGGTCACGTCAGAGATCACCATCACGTCGAGCAGAGCCGCCACGCGGGGCAGGATGTTCTTGGCGTCGGTGGTCGCGGGCGCAACGATGTGGCTGAAGTCGGAGGCGAGGCCCGCGATCAGCGCTGCGGTTGGTTCTGCCAGGCGATGGCCGAGGCTTTCGTCTTCGGCGACCAGCACCTTGGCAACACCGTCGATCTTGGCGGCGGCGTCACCGGCTGCGGCAGCAGAGGCGCCAGCGGCCAGAACGGTCACATCGCCCAAGGACTTGGCAGCAGATACGGCCTTGGCAGTGGCGTCATATGCCAGCTCACCATTGGTAACTTCGGCAAGGAGAAGAACAGCCATTACACAGCTCCCGCTTCTTTGAGTTTCGCAACCAGCTCGTCGACGGAGCCCACGATGATGCCAGCGGAGCGGGCCTCGGGTTCCTTGGTCTCCACCACGGTCAGGCGCGGGGTGACATCGACGCCGTAGTCAGTAGCGGTTTTCTCGTCGAGCGGCTTTTTCTTTGCCTTCATGATGTTCGGCAAGGACGCATACCGCGGCTCGTTGAGACGCAGATCGACGGTCACGATGGTCGGCATCTTGACGGAGATGGTCTGCAGACCGCCGTCCACCTCACGGGTGACCTTGGCGTTGTCGCCGTCGATGTCCACCTCAGAGGCGAAGGTCGCCTGGCTCCAGCCCAGAAGCGCGGAGAGCATCTGGCCGGTGGCGTTCATGTCGTTGTCGATCGCCTGCTTGCCCGCAAGAACCAGCCCGGGCTGTTCTTCTTCGACAACCTTGGCGAGGATCTTGGCAACCGCGAGCGGCTCGATGTCCTGATGCACATCGTCGGCAGCAACCACCAGGATGGCGCGGTCGGCACCCATGGCCAGGGCAGTGCGCAGGGTTTCCTGAGACTGCTTGACGCCGATGGAGACTGCGATGACCTCATCCGCCTTGCCGGCTTCCTTGAGGCGGATCGCCTCTTCGACGGCAATCTCGTCGAAGGGGTTCATCGACATCTTGACGTTGGCGAGATCGACACCGCTTCCGTCCGCTTTGACGCGGACTTTCACGTTATAATCAATCACGCGTTTGACAGGCACGAGTACCTTCATAGTGCGTTTCTCCTTAACAATCGGGATCCGCTCACACGGGCCCCATGAGTGCTCTCGGAGTGTTGATATCGACTAGAGGGCCACGACAACAGGGTAAAATCGTCACGTTGTGGGTCGCGGACGTCGCGTTTGCAGAAAGAGTTGCGAATTTCGTTGCGGAATTTTCGGAATAAAATCCGCGCATGAGGCGCAAAAAAAGACCCCCGCGCCAACTGGCACGGGGATGTTTGCGGTAGCAGTGTCGAATCGGTTCTACGCTGACGCACTGTGTCGGCTCAGCGGTTGGCGCCCGGAACCCAGAGCACATCTTTTTCACCGTTTTCATTGGCAATGCGGGAGGCGACGAAAAACCAGTCTGAAAGCCGGTTCAGATAGATCAATACCGCCTCATTCACATCCTCCAGCGTTGCCAGTTCGGTTGTCAGACGCTCGGCCCGGCGGGCGACCGTGCGGCACACATGCAGATGCGCGGACAATGCGCTGCCACCCGGCAACACAAAGCTGCGCAAGGGCGTGAGCAATGTGTTCATCTCGTCGATCTCGGCTTCGAGCCGATCCACTTGAGCCTGCGCCAGGCGAAGGGGCGGATACTCTGCCTCCGCGTCCAAATGCATGTCAGGCCGGCACAGGTCTGCGCCCAGGTCGAAGAGGTCGTTCTGGATGCGCGCCAGACTGGCGTCGAGTTCGGCCTCGGCTGTCAGCCGCGCGACACCGACTTGAGCGTTCAACTCGTCCGATGTGCCATAGGCGGTGACGCGGGCGGAGTGCTTTGCAACACGGCTGCCATTGCCAAGCGCAGTGTCGCCCTTGTCCCCGGTGCGGGTGTAGATCTTGCTCAGAACCACCATGCTCAGTTTCCTCCGCTGGTAAAGAAGACAAAGGCCAGCAGCAGAACCACAGCCAGAAATTGAAAGAAGATCCGCAGCTGCATCATCTTGTTGCCATTCTTGCGATTGAATTCGCCGCCAGCGCCGAAGCCGCCGATGCCGATCGCCAACACGACGACCACAGCCGCCATTGCCAGGATGCCCAAGATGTAGAGTGAAGAGCCCATGGTCTGTCTGGTCCTTTATTGTCCTGAAGCACGCCGTGTGCGGCGTGTGCTGCGGCCCATCGGGCCCTGGTGGGACTATCTATAGCGCAGAAGAATGCGGTCAATCGCCCGTGTTGAGAGTATTCGCCGCAGCGTGCCAGCGATATAGGTCGGGGTGGTGACATAGTAACGCGGGCGGGGCCGAGCGGCCTCCAGTGCGTGGGCGAGTTTCTTCGAGACTGCCAAAGGTGGCAGCTCAAAGCTATCCGGGCCGCGCGATTCGTATAGGCGTTTCAATAAAGATTGCTCGTAGCGGTCGCGGATCGGAGAGGTCTTCCAGTCGATGTGTTTTTCAAAGTGCGGGATCGAATTTTCCCGGATTTTTGAGGTGACCGGGCCGGGCTCGATCAGCATCACGTGAATGCCGGTGCCGGACAACTCCAGCCGCAGCGTGTCGGTCAGACCTTCGATGGCGAATTTCGTGGCCGCGTAGGCGCCGCGCCAAGGGTAGGTCACCAATCCCAACACCGAAGAGTTCTGCACGATCCGGCCGTGGCCTTGCGCCCGCATCACCGGAATCACCTGCCGTGTCAGCTCGTGCCAGCCAAACACATTGGTTTCAAAAATCTCTCGCAACCCGTCGGTTGGTAGATCTTCGACTGCACCCGGCAGCCCATGCGCGCCATTGTTGAACAGCGCGTCCAAGGTGCCGCCGGTGGCGTCGAGCACCTCTGCGAGCCCACTGCGGATGGTTTTGGGGTCGGTATAATCGATGCGAGGACTGTCGAACCCTTCGGCGCGCAAGCGGTCACAATCGCTTTTGGTGCGACAGGAGGCAAAGACAAGCCAGCCACGGGCGCGCATGTCATGAGCCGCAGCATGGCCGATGCCGGAAGAGCAGCCGGTGATCAAAAGTGTCTTGGTCATAAAAGGTCCCCGGAATGTGTCCGGGGCCGAGTTATGACGCTTTCGCGCTCAGCAGGGAAGCAGCAATCCAGCCGACCTGACCCGTCTTTGGGTTTTCGAGCAGCGACCAGCCGGACGGGTCCTCATTGAGGACACGTACTTTGTCGCCGGCAAGCAGCTGGACCAGCACCGGAAAGCGGGTGCCGGGACCGAGACGGACATTGGCGCGGGAGGCGCGTATTCTGCGCATGTCACCGATGGGTTCCGGTGCGGCGACCGTTGCAATCGGGGTCGGGGCGGTTGCGGCTGTGGTGATGGTGCTTAGCCCACCTTCGATGGACCCGATGCGCAGGCCGGTTGCAGGCAGGTTGAGCGAGATGGGTTGCGGTACGTCCACGACGGAGGATGGCTCACGCAGCGTCACGTTGATCACGCTGGCGGCACTGCGCGCGGCTCTCTCCGGTGCGGGAGCAGCCTGATCGTTCGAGGCGGTCCTGACCGCGGATCGCTCCGGCGCGGAATAGGGGGTGAGAACCGGCGTCGCCAACTGCGTTTCTGCCGGGCGGCTGATGATGCGGTTGCGCGTGCTGCTGTCGGTGGCCTGCTGGATTTGCGTGTCAGTCGTCGGATGCGCAGGAGGTGTGAAATCCGCGCCGCCGCTGAGTTCGTAGAAGGCCAGGGCCAGGCCCGCAAATGAAACCATCAAAAACCGCGACATGGCGCATACTCCCTACAACAGATCGCATTAAACAATCGGACGTTCCCGCTCCCGCTCCCGCGTGAAACGCGGCAGGCACAAAGATGTTCCAGACCAGAAATGGCAACGAGAATCGCCCCAGGTGCGATCAATACTCCACAATCTTAACATAAAACGAGGGGGAGAGCTGCGTGTTTCCTCCCCCAACGGGCAGATTGCGACGCGAAAACTCAATTTTCACAGGGCTGTGCGGCCACGCTCCTGCTTTCATCTGATGAAAACCAAAGATGCCTGCTTGCCGCTCGACGAGGTGGGCAGTATCAGGTTTTCATGACCGACATCGTTGACGATCCCACGCCCGCCGACCCGCCTGACCACGCTGAGATGCGCGAACCGCTGCGTCGCGCTATTGGTGAGCGTTACCTGACCTATGCATTGAGCACGATCATGCATCGTGCGCTGCCCGACGCGCGGGATGGCCTGAAGCCTGTGCACCGCCGCATCCTCTATGCGATGAGCCGCCTGCGCTTGTCCTCCTCCGGCGGGTTTTTGAAATCCGCCAAGATCTCCGGCGACACCATGGGGGACTTCCACCCTCACGGTGATGCGGCGATCTATGATGCGATGGCGCGACTGGCGCAGGATTTTGCCGTGCGCTACCCGCTGGTCGATGGCCAGGGTAACTTTGGCAATATCGACGGCGACAACCCGGCCGCCTCGCGCTACACCGAAGCGCGGATGACCTTTATCGCCGAGGCGATGCTGGAAGGCCTGGGCGAAGACGCGGTTGATTTTCGCGACAACTATGATGGCCGCCTGCAAGAGCCGAGCGTTCTGCCCGCGACCTTCCCCAATATCCTCGCCAATGGCTCCAGCGGTATTGCTGTCGGCATGGCGACGAATATCCCACCGCACAACATTGCCGAGTTGGTCGACGCCTGCGTGCATCTGATCAAGTCGCCGAATGCGGGCGATGACACGCTGCTGCAATATGTGCCGGGACCGGATTTCCCCACCGGGGGTACGATCGTGGAGCCGCCGGAAAACATTGCCCAGGCCTATCGGACCGGGCGTGGTTCCTTCCGTCTGCGGGCAACCCACGAGATCGAGGACCTTGGCCGTGGCCAGTGGCAGATCGTGGTCACGGAAATTCCCTATCAGGTTCAGAAGTCCAAGCTGATCGAGAAGATCGCCGAGCTGATCCAGACCAAGAAGGTGCCGATCCTCGCCGATGTGCGCGATGAAAGCGCCGAGGACATCCGCATCGTTCTGGAACCGAAATCCAAGAATGTGGATCCGGAGGTTCTGATGGGGCTGATGTATCGCAGCTCCGATCTGGAGGTGCGGTTCTCGCTCAACATGAACGTGCTGATCGACGGGGTGACGCCGAAGGTCTGCTCGATGAAGGAGGTGCTGCGCGCCTTCCTCGACCACCGCCGCGACGTGCTGCAACGCCGCACGCGGCACCGGATGGCCAAGATTGACCACCGGCTGGAGGTGCTCGACGGCTTCATCATCGCCTTCCTCAATCTCGACCGGGTGATCGATATCATCCGTTACGACGACGACCCCAAGGCGGCGCTGATGCGCGAAGATTGGGGGCGTGAGCAGCCCCGGGCCTTTACCGAAGCGGAGTATCTGACCCCGCCGCCTGGTGATGGAGAGCTGTCTGAGGTTCAGGCCGAAGCGATCCTCAATATGCGCCTGCGCAGCTTGCGCAAGCTGGAGGAAATCGAACTGACGCGCGAGCGCGACGCGCTGCGCGAGGAGCGGGCCGGTCTGGCGGAGCTGTTGGACAGCGAAGATCTGCAGTGGAAAAAGATCACCGAGCAGCTGCGCGACACCAAGAAGCAGTTCGGCAAGAGCTACGCAGGTGGCGCTCGCCGCACCCGCTTTGCCGAAGCGGGAGACGTCGAGGACGTGCCGCTGGAAGCGATGATCGACCGTGAGCCGATCACGGTGGTCTGCAGCCAGATGGGCTGGATTCGGGCGATGACAGGCCATATCGACCTGACCCGCGAGCTGAAGTTCAAGGACGGCGACGGTGCGCGTTTCATCTTCCATGCGGAAACCACGGACCGGCTGCTGGCGTTCGGCTCCAACGGGCGTTTTTACACGCTTTCGGCAGCCAACCTGCCCGGCGGGCGCGGCATGGGAGAGCCGTTGCGGTTGATGGTGGACCTGCCCAACGAGGTGGAGATCGTCGATCTGTTCATCCACAATCCCGATGGTCGCCTGTTGGTGGCCTCGGATGCGGGCAACGGGTTTATCTGTGCTGAGAAGGAGATCGTGGCCCAGACCCGTGGCGGTAAGCAGGTGCTGAACGTCAAGGATGACGACCGCGCCAAGATCTGCATTCCGGTCTCCGGTGACCACGTGGCAGTGGTGTCGGAAAATGGCAAATTCCTGGTGTTCTCGGTTGAGGAACTGCCGGAGTTGACCCGTGGCAAAGGTGTGCGCCTGCAGAAGTACAATATGGCCCGCGGCCGACAGGGCTCGCTCGAGCTTGATGGCGGACTGGCGGATGTCACCACCTTCAACTGGGACGACGGGCTGCAGTGGGAAATGGGGGGCGGCAAGACGCGGCATGAGACCGACCTGAGCCAGTGGCTGGGCAAACGTGCCGGTGTTGGCAAGCGCCCGCCCTATGGGTTCCCCAAGGACTACAAATTCAAATGACGGCAATAATTTGCCAGAATGCCTGAAAACATGTGGCCCCCGCGCAACCGCGCGGGGGTTCGCCGTCTTGCGGGTTTACCGGGAGCAAAAACCCGGTCTATCACTTGGCAACCCTGACCCGACCGCGAGCTAGAGAGAATTCATGATCCGCACCCTTGCCCTTCTGGCCCTGACCGTTCTGGTTGCTGCCTGTACGCCACCGACCCCAGATGACGAGCTGCGCGATCTTGGTCGTTTCAAGCTGGGCCATAATATCGTCGTGGCGCCAAAGGTGCAGATGGTGCCCGGGTCCCGCAAGGTGGAGCCGGATGAATGGGTGGATGTTCTGACCAATGAAATGGCGGCGCGGTTCTCGCGTTACGAGGGCGATCAGCTTTATCACTTCGGATTGAGCGTCGAGGGCTATTTTGTGGCCCCCGGTGGTGTGCCCCTGGTGCTGAGCCCGAAATCCGTGCTCGCCATCAAGGTCACGGTCTGGGATGACGCCGCCAACAAGAAGCTGAACGCTGAGCCAGAGACCTTCACGGTGTTCGAGACCACCTCGGGCGAAAGCTTCCTGCTCGGCTCAGGCCATACCCGCACCCGCGACGAGCAGATGCTGGGTCTGGCGCGCAACGCGGTGAAGGAGATCGAGATCTGGATGTCGGAGAATCACGCGGAAGACCGCTGGTTTGCAGCGGAGGGCGAAGTTGCTCCCGCACCGGTGAAAAAGCCCGTGCAAAGCTGGAACAGCCCGTCCACGGCCAGCGAATAGCGCGTTTGTCAAGAACGAACCGCTTGATTTTTGCGCGCAAACCAAATAAGCCGCGCGCGCAGAGGAAACCGGGTCCCGTCGGACCCCCCAATATTCAAAAGGGCGCCTAAGGAATGGCAAAGGAAAAGTTTGAGCGTAACAAACCGCACGTCAACATCGGCACCATCGGCCACGTTGACCACGGTAAAACCACGCTGACCGCAGCAATCACCAAATACTTCGGTGACTTCCAGGCCTA
>NZ_PVUF01000009.1 GCF_003003215.1 Tritonibacter scottomollicae
CCTGCGTCGCCGCCGCCCCGTCCAGTCTGCCACCGTAGCGCCTCAGCGCCGCCGGTAGAGGGGGTTCTAAGGTTAGACCCAATGAGCCGCAACCCAAAAATACCAAAACCGCACAAAAAATGCGAAACTTCTGTGAACTATGTTTAATATCAAAGCGTTAAGCCTTCAAAAAACACTTCCACCCCACCGCTTTCGCCCCGCTCCACCCGCCAAACACATCCCCAACTCCCCGCCAAAACCCCTTATCCACAAGCCACCCCCACTTACCCACAGACTCAACCGCGGAATCGCGTCGCTGCTCGCAGGCCAAACCAACAAAGCGAGTCGCACCCAGCGCGAAACCCAGCCGCAAAAACAAAAAAGCGCAGAGGAAACCCTCCGCGCCTTCTGAACGACCGATCTGGTGATCTGGTCTCAGGTCTTCGGCTTGCTCGCCTTGCCCGCCACATAGACCTCTGCCACCGCCCGGTCATCGCCAAGCATCTGTAGGATGAACAGCTCCTCACTCAGGGATGAAGCCGCCTCTGCCCGCAAGGCCATTGCCGGAGTGGCCGACACGTCCATCACCACGATGTCCGCTTCGGTGCCCACATCCAGTGTGCCGATCTGATCGACCTGCCCCAGCACCTCGGCATTGCCGCGCGTGATCCAGTGGAAGGCGCTCAACGGATGCAGCTTCTGGTTCTGTAGCTGCAGGACCTTGTAGCCCTCATTGAGGGTCTGCAGCATCGAGTAGCTGGTGCCAGCGCCGATATCAGTGGCGATGCCGTTGCGAATACCTTTGCCGCGCAGGCCTGCGTCATCGAACAACCCGCTGCCGAGGAACAGGTTCGAGGTCGGGCAGAACACCGGCTTGCCCCCAACATCCGCCAGCAGCTCGATCTCGCGCGGTTCTAGGTGGATCGCATGGCCCAGCAGGGTCTTCTCCCCCACACACCCGTAGCGCTCATAGATACCGAGGTAGTCCGGCGCGTCCGGATAGAGGCTGAGGGTGAAGTCGATCTCGTCGCGGTTCTCCGACAGGTGCGTCTGCACATAGGCCTCGGGGTGTTCGCGCACCAGGGCGCCCGCCGCCTCCAGCTGCGCGGGCGTGGAGGTGATCGCGAACCGTGGAGAGATCGCATAAGACGCGCGCCCCTTCCCGTGCCAACGCTCAATCAGCGCCTTGGTCTCGTCATAGCCCTGCTGCGCGGTATCGGTCAGACCTTCGGGTGCGTTGCGGTCCATCATCACCTTGCCGCCGATCATCCGCATGTTGCGGCGGGCCGCTTCGGCGAAATAGGCCTCGGCCGACGTCGGATGCACCGAGCAGAACGCCACCGCCGTTGTGGTGCCATGGCCGAGGATCAGGTCATAAAAGCCGCGCGCCATCCGTTCTGCGTGGCCTGCGTCGGCAAACTGCACCTCCGCCGGGAAAGTATAGGTGTTGAGCCAGTCCAGGAGCTGCTCACCCCAGGAGGCCACCACCTGCACCTGCGGGAAATGCAGATGCAGGTCGATGAAACCGGGCATCAGCAGATGCGGGCGGTGGTCGACCACCTCGGCGCCTGCGGCCTGCGGCGCGATCTCGGCATAGGGGCCCTGTGCGGTGATGCGCCCGTCCTGCATCAGGATCGCGCCATCCTCTATATAAGAGTAGGCAGCGGTGTCTTCGGGCCCGGTGGGCTCGGCATGAAAACTCAGCGTGCGGCCACGCAGAAGGGTCGCGGAAGCGGACATCATAGATCCCCTTAGTTCGGTATCAGAAAAACAGGTCAGCCCAGGCGCCCCCTGCACCGCGTCAGCGGTGCGCGGCCCGGCGGGCGCGGCTGCATTTTAATGCTGTTGCGACGGGCGGGTGTGCCCCGACCGGCAAGACGGTGCTCAGTTGCCGGCCATATAGAAGGGCAGCTTTGCCGCGCCATCGGCAAACCACTTGCGGATCAGCGCGCGCTCGTCATCTTCCATATAGGTGACATTGGCGGGCGGCATGGCATGGGTGGCCCCGGCCTGCAGATAGATCTGGCGGGCGTATTTCGCCACATCCGCCTCGGTTTCCAAGAGCACGTTCTTCGGCGCCCGGCGGATGCCCTCATAATAGGGCTCGCGTGCATGGCACATCGCACACCGTCCCGGCACCACGCTCATGATGTCATCGAAATGCTCCGAGCCGGCGTAAGCCAGCTCGGTCTGTGTCAATTCACGCGCCTCGGATTCCTCGTAGGTGTCCTGCATCAGCGGTGCCTGGCTCAGCGCCATGACGGCAATGAACAGCAGGATGGTGACCGGCCAGGTCCAGGTCGGATTGCCGGTGCCCGCATGCAGCGTGTTGAAATAGTGCCGGATCGTCACCCCCATCAGGAACACCAGCGCCGCGATGATCCAGTTGTACTCGGTGGCAAAGGCCAGCGGGTAGTGGTTGGACAGCATCAGGAAGATGACCGGCAGCGTCAGGTAGTTGTTGTGGGTCGACCGCAGCTTGGCAATCTTGCCGTACTTTGGATCCGCCGGACGGCCCGCCTGCAGGTCCGCCACCACGACACGCTGGTTCGGCATGATAATGAAGAACACGTTGGCGGTCATGATCGTGGCGGTGAAGGCGCCCAGATGCAGCATCACCGCGCGGCCGGTAAAGATCTGGTTGTACCCCCAGCCCATCGCCACCAGCAGCACGAACAGCAACACCATCAGGACGGTCGGCTTTTCGCCCAGAGGCGATTTGCACAGGAAGTCATAGATCAGCCAGCCGATGCTGAGCGAGGCCGCCGAGATCAGGATCCCCTGCCACAGGGCCAGATCCGCCTTGCCCTGGTCGATCAGGTACAGCTCCCCCCCGGCCCAGTAGACGATCATCAACAGACCGGCGCCAGACAGCCAGGTGGCATAGCTCTCCCATTTGAACCAGATCAGATGGTCCGGCATGTTCTCCGGCGCCACCAGATATTTCTGGATGTGATAGAAACCGCCGCCGTGGACCTGCCACTCTTCACCATGCGCCCCCACCGGCAGATGCGGCACCTTCCGCAGCCCCAGGTCGAGGGCGATAAAGTAGAAGGACGATCCGATCCAGGCGATCGCGGTGATGACATGTAGCCAGCGGACCGCAAAGCCCAGCCAGTCCCACATGATGACAAGCTCTTGCATAGCTCACTCCTTGCGCGTTTGTCCTGACCCTAGGCGAGGGCGTCATTTTCGTGTATCAGGAAAAAATTCCAAGCTGCTTCAAACATAAGCTAACAATGAAATACCCAACATGGCCTATCTGAACAATATCCGCACTTTCGTCCGCGTCTACGAGCTCGGAAACATGTCCGCCGCCGCGCGGGACATGCGCATTTCCGCCGCCGTGGCCTCGTCGCGGATTTCACAGCTGGAAGAACACCTTAAGGTGCGCCTGTTTCAACGCACCACGCGCCTGTTGAACCCGACCGAACAGGGCCAGCTGTTCTATCACGGCGCGGTCAAGATCCTCGAAGCGGTGGAAGAGGCCGAGGCCGATATCTCCAACGTGACCCAGACGCCGCGCGGCACGCTCTATGTGGCGGCTCCCCTTGGTCTGGGCCAGCGGCTGATCGCCCCGGCGGTGCCGCAGTTCAACGCCGCCTACCCGCTGATCAACATCCGCCTGCGCCTGTCGGACCGCAAACTCGATCTGGCCGCCGAAGGGCTGGACGCGGCCTTCTTCCTCGGCCTGCCGGAGGATTCAAACCTCAAGATCCGCAAGATCACCGACTGCCCGCGCGTGCTCTGCGCCGCCCCCGCCTATATCGAGACCCGTGGCCTGCCCCAATCCAGCGCCGAGCTGAAAACCGACGCACATGACTGCCTGAACCTGCGCTATCCCGGCGCGCCGGAATTCCAGTGGCCCCTGCACGGCCCTGATGGCATCCGGCGGGTGGCCGTCACCGGCCCGTTTGAATCGGACCACGGAGATGTGCTGACCCAATGGGCGCTCGACGGTCATGGCATCATCCTGAAGCCCCTGTTCGAGGTTTTCGAACACCTCGCTGAGGGAACGCTGGTGCCCGTGCTGACAGAAGAGCCCCCCGCGACGATCCAGATGGCCTGCCTCTACATGCACCGTCGCCATCAGGACCCGAAGGTGCGGCTGTTCCTCGATTTCATGATCGACCACATTCTGGCGTCTCTGCCCGAAAAGGCCGCCTGAAACGGCAAAAGGACGGCGCCCCATGGCCCCGCCCTTCATCTTTTCCCAAAATACCTCCGCCGGAGGCTGCCGTCAGCTGCCGCGATAGGTGGAATAGCCATAGGGCGACAACAGCAGCGGCACATGATAATGGCTGTCCGCCTCGCTCATGCCAAACCGGATCGGCACTTGGTCGAGGAACATCGGCGCATCCCCCGCCTGACCCGACGCGCGCAGATAGTCACCGCAAAAGAAGACCAACTCATAGGTTCCGGTCTCAAATGTCTCTGCCGGCAGGATCGGGCTGTCGGTGCGACCATCCGCATTGGTCACCGTCTCGGCAATCTTTTCGTTAGAATCACCGCTCACCTTATAAAGCGCGATCTTGATGCCCTCGGCCGGGCAGCCGCGCGCGGTGTCCAGAACATGTGTTGTCAGATATCCGGTCATCTGTGACGTCTCCTTTTTGGCGGTACAATGTTCAACGGAACCGTGCGACAGGCCCACGCCCAATCACGTCTCGCTGATTTTATCGCCATACTGCGAGAGCTTTGCCGCAGATGCACGCAGAAGCGTCAAACAGCACTTTCAAAAAATGCGGTAAAGCCCCGCGGCCATTTCATATGTATAACATGTAAATAACCTAAAAGACGCGGAGATCCCAATCGTGACACGCTATCCCCGAGACATGCGTGGATATGGGGCGCATGCCCCGCATCCCGCTTGGCCCAATGATGCAAAAATCGCCGTCCAGTTCGTGTTGAACTACGAAGAAGGCGGCGAGAACTGCACCCTGCACGGCGATGCCGCCTCCGAGGCCTTCCTCTCCGACATCCCCGGCGCGGCGCAATGGCAAGGCCAGCGCCACTGGAACATGGAATCGATCTATGAATACGGCGCGCGGGCCGGGTTCTGGCGCCTGCACCGCCTGTTCACCGGCGCCGACATCCCGCTGACCATCTATGGCGTCGCCACCGCCCTCGCCCGCAGCCCCGAACAGCTGCAGGCGATGAAGGACGCGGACTGGGAAATCGCCTCCCACGGCCTCAAATGGGTCGAGCACAAGGACATGCCCGAGGATGAAGAGCGCGCCTCGATCAAAGAGGCGATCCGCCTGCATACCGAGGTGGTCGGGGAACGCCCGCGCGGCTGGTACACTGGCCGGTGCAGCGCCAACACCGTGCGTCTGGTCGCCGAAGAGGGCGGCTTTGACTATATCTCCGACACTTATGATGACGACCTGCCCTATTGGCTGGAAGTTGGCGATCACGACCAGCTGATCATTCCCTATACGCTCGAAGCCAACGACATGCGCTTTGCCACCGCGCCCGGTTGGGTCACGGGCGAGGATTTCGGCTCCTATCTGACCGACGCCTTCGATGCGCTTTATGCCGAAGGCGAGGCCGGCGCGCCCAAGGTGATGACCATCGGTCTGCACTGCCGTCTGGTGGGTCGCCCGGGCAAGATCGCCGCACTCAAACGCTTTATCGAGTATATCCAGACCCATGAGGGCGTCTGGTGCCCGCGTCGTGTGGAGATCGCCGAACATTGGGCGGAAAACCACCCGCATCAGCGCCGCACCCGTCCAAGCCGGATGGATCGCGAAAGCTTTGTCGCCACCTTTGGGTCGATCTTCGAGCATTCGCCCTGGATTGCAGACCGCGCCTTTGACTTGGAACTCGGCCCCGCGCATGACTGCGCCGCCGGGGTCCACAATGCGCTCTGCCGCATGTTCCGCACTGCCTCCGACGAGGAGCGCCTCGGCGTGCTCACCGCGCACCCGGATCTGGCCGGCAAACTCGCCAGCGCCGGGCGCCTGACCGCCGAGAGCACCTCGGAACAGGCCAGCGCCGGGCTCGACATGCTGACGGATGCGGAACGCGAGACCTTCACCGCGATGAATGACACCTATGTGGCCAAACACGGCTTCCCCTTCATCATTGCGGTGCGCGACCACGACAAGGCCTCGATTCTGGCCGCCTTCCAGCGCCGCATCGACAATGACCGTGCGACCGAGTTTGCCGAGGCCTGCCGTCAGGTCGAACGCATCGCGCAATTCCGTCTGATGGATCTGCTGCCATGACCCGTGAGTTGATCGCCCAACCGCTGACCGCCGCAGACTTCGCCCCCTTTGGCGAGGTGCTGGAACCAAAGGCGCAGCCCGACAAGCTCATCAACCAGGGCAAATGCGGCCGTCACCACGACCTCGCACAGCTCGACTTTGCCGACGGGCGGGCCGGGATCAGCCTGTTTGATGCTGAGGCCCGCACCCTGCCCCACAAGGTAGACATGGTCGAACGTCACCCCGAGGGCAGTCAGGCCTTTGTGCCGGTCACCGGCGTGCCAATTCTGGTGGTCGTGGCTCCGGATGAAGACGGCACCCCCGGCACGCCGCGCGCCTTCCTCAGCCAGCCCGGCCAGTCGATCAACCTGCACCGGGGCGTCTGGCACGGGGTACTCGCTCCGTTTGAGGCGCCCGGTCAGTATATCGTCATCGACCGCATCGGTGAGGGCGCAAACCTCGAAGAACACTGGTTCGACGATCCCTGGATTGTCACCAAGGTCGCCGCACAAACAGAAGGCTGACCTCCCTCTTTCATCTGGATCATCCCGACCCGCCAAACGAGGCCGGGAGATCCGCCAACCAACAGGGAACAGAAAATGTCTGATACCTCCATCGGGACGCCGGAGCAGCTCCGCGATCCCGACTACATGCCCCCGCTGGCCAAGGCCATTCCGCTGGGCATCCAGCACGTGCTGGCGATGTTCGTCTCCAATGTGACGCCAGCGATCATCGTCGCAGGCGCCGCCGGGTTCGGGTTTGGTTCCAACTCGCCCGATTTCCCGGAACTGCTCTACCTGATCCAGATGTCGATGCTGTTTGCTGGCATCGCCACCCTGATGCAGACGCTCACCCTCGGCCCGGTGGGCGCACGGCTGCCGATCGTTCAGGGCACATCCTTCGCATTCCTCCCGATCATGATCCCGCTGGTTGCGGGCAAGGGCGTCGACGCGCTTGCCGCGCTCTTCGGCGGGGTGCTGATCGGCGGGCTGTTCCACGCCGCTCTCGGCCTCATCATCGGCAAGATCCGCTTTGCGCTGCCGCCGCTGGTCACCGGCCTCGTGGTCACCATGATCGGCCTCGCGCTGGTCAAGGTCGGCATTCAATACGCCGCAGGTGGCGTTCCCGCCATCGGCACACCGGAATACGGCTCGCTGCTCAACTGGTCAGCCGCACTGGTGGTGATTTTGGTGACGCTGGGGCTGAAGTTCTTCACCCGCGGCATGCTGTCGGTCTCCGCGGTGCTGCTGGGCCTCATCGTCGGCTATGTCTACGCGCTGATGGTCGGCATGCTCAGCTTTGACGCCATCGCCGGCTCCTGGGGCAACGCCGCCGCATTTGCGCTGCCGCAGCCGTTCAAATACGGGTTCGAGTTCTCCTTCGCCGCCATCTTGGGCTTCTGCCTGATGGCCTTTGTCTCGGCGGTGGAAACCGTGGGCGATGTCTCCGGCATCACCAAGGGCGGCGCGGGTCGCGAAGCCACCGACACCGAAATCGAAGGCGCGATCTACGCCGACGGGTTCGGCTCGGCGCTGGCCGGGGCCTTTGGCGCCATGCCCAACACCTCCTTCAGCCAGAACGTCGGCCTGATTGCCATGACCGGCGTCATGAGCCGCCACGTGGTGACCTGCGGGGCGGTCTTCCTGATTGTCTGCGGATTGATCCCGAAGGTCGGCGCGCTGATCCGCACCGTTCCGATCGAAGTGCTCGGCGGCGGTGTCATCGTGATGTTCGGCATGGTGGTCGCAGCGGGCATCTCGATCCTGTCGGACGTGGAGTGGAACCGGCGCAACATGGTGATCTTTGCCATCTCGCTCTCCATCGGCCTCGGGCTGCAGCTGGAACCCGGCGCCTTGCAACATGTCGCGGACACGCCGCGCATCCTGTTGACCAGCGGCCTGCTGCCCGCCGCCGTGATCTCCATCGTGCTGAACCTGATCCTGCCGGAAGAGCTGGCGAACGAATCGACCGAGGAGGTCTCCGGCGGCATGTCGGGCCACTCCAAAGGCTCGCTTGGTCAATCGCGCGACGCTGGCTGACGGGCACCCATATGACAGCAAAAGGGCCGCATCGCGCGGCCCTTTTTCATTTTAGCAACAGTCTGGCCGACAGGCCGGACAGCCCCCGACCTTCCCCGGGAGGGGGCTTTACCCCCACCCAGGCTCGGGCGCTGTCCTCAACGCAGCGGTGCCAGCGGCATATGCCGGTTCACATCCTTGTAGAGCAGATAGCGGAACAGCCCCGGACCACCGGCGTAGCAGGCCTGCGGGCAGAAGGCGCGCAGCCACATGTAGTCACCGGCCTCGACTTCGACCCAGTCCTGGTTGAGTCGATAGACCGCCTTGCCCTCCAGCACATAGAGCCCGTGTTCCATCACATGGGTCTCGGCAAAGGGGATCACCGCGCCGGGTTCAAACGTCACGATCGTCACATGCATGTCGTGGCGCAGGTCTTTCGGATCGACAAAACGCGAGGTGGCCCATTTGCCATCGGTTCCCGCCATCGCGGTGGGCGTCACCTCCTGTTCGTTGGTGACAAAGGCCTCCGGCGCCTCGATGCCCTCGACCGCCTGATAGGCCTTGCGGATCCAGTGGAATCGCACTGGCGCATCGCTGCTGTTGGTCAATGTCCACGTGGCGGATGGCGGCAGGAAGGCATAGCCGCCCTCACCCATTTCATGCGCCTGCCCGTCGATGGTCAGCAACATCTGCCCCTCGACCACAAACAGCACCGCCTCGACGCCTGCCTCGGTCTCGGGCCGGGCGGAGCCACCACCGGGCTGCACCTCGGCGATGTAATGCGAAAACGTCTCGGCAAAGCCCGACAGCGGCCGCGCGATCACCCAAAACCGCGACTTCGCCCAGAACGGCAGGAAGCTGGTCACGATATCGCTGTTGGTGCCCTTGGGGATCACCGCATAGGCTTCGGTGAACATGGCCCGGTCCGTCAGGAGCTGGGTCTGCGGCGGCAGCCCTCCGTGGGGGGCGTAATAGGTCGGTTTTGTCATCACATCGCCTTCTCAAAATCTCTGCCCCCATCAAACCGTGTGAGCGCCCTCAGTCCAATCATTTTGATGATCCCAAAAGCATGAAGGATTATAAGGCTCGATTTGAAAGCCCGCCCCATTGACCCCCACCTCAACCGGGGGACACTATGCCCACAACCGCCCTCACGCACAGGACCGCCCGCCAATGACCCAAAGCCTGCACGACACCGCGCTGGAGCTGTTCCGCTGTGCCATTGACCGCGCTGATCCCGCCGCCGCTGTGCGTGCACACCTCGCCACGCAGCCCCTTGCACCGCTTGAGGGCGAGGGCCGCCGCACCGTCATCGCCGTGGGCAAGGCCGCGGTGCCGATGATGCGCGCCGCACTGGCCACCCTGCCCGAGGCCCCCGCCACCGCGCTGGCCATCACCAACCCGGAAAACCAAGCGGATCTCGCCGGGGCCGAGGTCATCACCGGCGCACATCCCGTCCCGGACCAGACCAGCGCCGCCGCCGGGGCGCGAGTGCTCGATCTACTGAAGGACCTCAGCCCACAGGATCAGGTGCTGATGCTGATCTCCGGCGGTGGCTCCGCCCTGATGGTGGCACCAGCACCGGGGCTGACCCTCACGGACAAGGCCGCCGTCAACGAGATGTTGCTGGCCTCCGGGCTGGACATCAATCGCATGAACCTGATCCGTCAGAACCTGTCGCAGCTCAAGGGCGGAGGCCTCTGTCGTGCTGCCGCCCCCGCGCGGGTCACCGCGTTGATCCTGTCGGATGTGATCGGCGACGACTTGCGCGCCATCGCCTCCGGCCCCACCGTCGCCCCGCTCGGCACCGCACAGGACGCCCGCGCACTGCTGCAGGACCAAGGACTGTGGCACACCCTACCCATCGCCGCGCAACCCCATCTGACAGAGGCCGGTGCCGCCCACGAAACGCCTGAGGCGCAAAACATCCTGATCGGCTCCAACCGCTTCAGCCTGGAGGCGATGCGCGACCGGGCCGAGGCCCTCGGCTGGCAGGTGCCAGAGCTGATCGACGACCTCACCGGCGACGTGACAGAGGCCGCGACCCGGGTGCTAGCGGCTGCACACTCCGCCCCCATGGACCGCCCCGTCGCGCTGTTGTTCGGCGGCGAGACCACCGTGCGCCTGACCGGCACCGGCCGTGGCGGGCGCAATCAGGAGCTCGCCCTGCGCATCGCACAGGCGGCAGATGGGCTGGACGGGGATTGGGTGTTCCTCTCCGGCGGCACCGATGGCCGCGATGGCCCCACGGATGCGGCGGGCGGTCTGGTCACCTCGCAAACCTGGGCAGAGATTGCGCAGGCAGGCGCGGACCCAGAGGCATTGTTGAACAATAACGACAGCTACGCCGCGCTGCAGGCTGCAGACGCGCTGGTGAGCATCGGCGGCACCGGCACCAATGTGGCGGATGTGCAAATCCTGCTGCGTCGCCCCGCCTGACGCGGCTCAGTCGTCCAGCTCGTAAAGGTCGTTCAGCAGGTCCAGCAGCGCCTCATAGCGGTCCGGCCCCATTTTCTCGCGCGTGCGTTCGATCAATTCGAGGCTGGCATCGATGTTCTCCTCGATCACCGTGTCCCCTGCCGCGGTCAGGGTAATCACCTGACGGCGACGGTCGGCCTCGTCGCGGACCCGGTTGATCAGGCCCTTCTCCTCCAGCTTCTGCAGGATCCGGGTCAGGCTCGGCAGTAGCAAACAGGCACGATCAGCAATCTGCGTCGGATCGATCGGCCCGCTTTCCTGCACCACGCGCAGCACCCGCCATTGTTGTTCGGTCAGATCAACGTCGCTCAGCAAATGACGAATCGGCCCCATCACCCGCTCGCGCGCGCGCAGCAAGGCAATGGGAAGAGAGCGGTCCGTGGAGGGCAATGCATGTGTCATGCCCTCCTGTATCGCCCTGAACGGCAATCTTGGCAATCATTTCGCGAAGTTAAGTAATTTCCGCAGCCTGTCGTTGACAGCAAGGGCACATAAAGATAACATGTTAAGCAGTTTGGGAGGAGGACCCGAATGCCCCATATCACCTTGGACTACGCACCCCGGCTGGCGCAGATCATCGACATAGCACAGCTCTGCGACCTGTTGCGCCGTGCAGCCATCGACACCGGCGTCCTGCCGCTGGCAGGCGTCCGGGTCCGTGCCTTTGCAGCGGACCACGTTAGCATGGCCGATGGCAACCCCGACTTCATGTATCTCGACATCTCGGTCCGCTTGCGCGGCGGGCGCGACCTGCCCACCCGCAAGGCCGCTACTGAGACGATCTTCAACGCCGCCCGCGCCTATCTCGCCCCGGCGATGGACACCCACCCCATCGCGCTCTCGCTGGAGATGCGCGACATCGACCCCGCGCTTTCGCCCAAATGCGGCACCATCCGCGATCATCTGAGCACAGGAGACCCCGCATGAGCGATCTCGCCGCCAATCTCGCCACACTCGACGCCCTGCTGGACAAACACCGCGCAAGCGGCATCACCAACCTGATCAATGGCGAGGCCCGCCCCGCCGCCTCCGGCCAGACCTTCGAGACCACCTCCCCGGTGGACGAAAGTGTCATCTGCACCGTGGCCCGTGGCGATGCCACTGACATCGACGCCGCCGCACAGGCCGCCAAGGCGGCCTTTCCCGCCTGGCGCGACATGCCCGCCACAGAGCGCAAGGCGATCCTGCATCGCATTGCCGACGGCATCGTTGCTCGCGCCGAGGAGATCGCGCTCTGTGAATGCTGGGACACCGGTCAAGCCCTGCGCTTCATGTCCAAGGCCGCCCTGCGCGGTGCGGATAACTTCCGCTTCTTTGCGGATCGTGCGCCCAGCGCCCGGGACGGCCAGATGCTGCCCTCGCCGACGCTGATGAATGTCACCACCCGGGTGCCGCTCGGCCCGATCGGCGTCATCACGCCGTGGAACACCCCCTTCATGCTCTCGACGTGGAAGATCGCGCCCGCGCTGGCCGCAGGCTGCACCGTGGTGCATAAACCGGCGGAATTCTCGCCCCTTACTGCCCGCATCCTTGCCGAGATCGCCCATGACGCCGGCCTACCGCCGGGCGTGTGGAACCTCGTGAATGGCTTCGGCGAAGAGGCAGGCCGCGCCCTCACCGAACACCCGGACATCAAGGCCATCGCCTTTGTCGGCGAGAGCAAGACCGGCTCGATGATCATGGCCCAGGGCGCGCCAACCCTGAAGCGGGTGCATTTTGAGCTCGGCGGCAAGAACCCGGTTGTGGTCTTTGACGATGCCGACCTGGACCGCGCCTTGGATGCGGCGATCTTCATGATCTACTCCCTGAATGGCGAGCGCTGCACCTCCTCCTCCCGCCTGCTGATCCACCAGGACATCGCCGAGGCGTTTGAGGCCAAGCTGATCGAGCGCGTCAACAATATTCAGGTCGGCCACCCGCTGGACCCAAAAACCGAGATCGGCCCGCTGATCCACAAGGTCCACTTCGACAAGGTAACCTCCTATTTCGACATCGCTCGCAAGGACGGCGCCACCATCGCTGCTGGCGGCGCGCGCCACGGCGACACAGGCTGGTTCGTCCGCCCCACCCTCTTCACCGGGGCCACAAACGACATGACCATCGCGCAGGAGGAAATCTTCGGCCCGGTCCTCACCGCCATCCGCTTCACCGACGAAGACGAGGCGCTGAACATCGCCAATGACACCCAATATGGCCTCACCGCCTATGTCTGGACCAACGATGTGACCCGCGCCATGCGCTTCACCAACCAGCTTGAGGCTGGGATGATCTGGGTGAACTCGGAAAACGTCCGCCACCTGCCCACGCCTTTTGGTGGCGTCAAAGCATCCGGCATCGGGCGCGACGGCGGCGACTGGAGCTTTGAGTTCTACATGGAACAAAAGCACATCGGCTTTGCGATCGGGCACCACAAGATCCCCCGCCTCGGCGCCTGAACCCTTCATCTTTTCCCAAATACCTCGGGGAGCGCGAGGGGCAGAGCCCCTCGCATGTCGCCCTAACATTCGGCCTGTCCATTCGGAGGAGACCCGACATGCCCATTCCCGCACCGACCCTCTACCCGCCCTTCAACATCACCCGCCTCAGCCATGTTGAATACGGCGTCACCGATCTTGCCGCCTCCCGCGCTTTCTATGTCGACATCCTCGGCCTGCAAGTCACGGCAGAGGACGACAACCGCATCTACCTGCGCGCGATGGAGGAACGCGGCCATCACTGCATCATCCTGCGTCAATCCGACAGCGCCGGCGTCTCCTGCCTCGGCTTCAAACTCTACGACACCCCTGAACTCGACAAAGCCGCCGCCTTCTTCGAGGGCAAAGGCCTGCCCGTGGAGTGGATCGAGCGCCCCTTCATGGGGAAGTGCTTCCGCACCCGCGATCCATGGGGTGTGCCGCTGGAATTCTACGTCAAGATGGACCGCCTGCCGCCGATCCACCAGAAATACAGGCTCTACAACGGCGTCAAACCGCTGCGCATCGACCACTTCAACATGTTCTCCGCCAATGTGGACGAGGCGATCGCCTTTTATGGCGAGATGGGATTTCGCGTCACCGAATATACCGAGGATGACGAGTCCGGCCGCGTCTGGGCCGCATGGATGCACCGCAAGGGCGGCGTGCATGATGTGGCCTTCACCAATGGAACCGGGCCGCGCCTGCATCACACCGCCTTCTGGGTGCCAACCCCGCTCAACATCATCGACCTTCTCGACCTGATGGCCACCACCGGCTACGTCGCCAATATCGAACGTGGCCCCGGCCGCCACGGCATTTCCAACGCCTTCTTCCTCTATGTGCGCGATCCTGATGGCCACCGGATTGAGATCTACTGCTCGGACTATCAGACCTGCGACGCAGACCTGGAACCGATCAAATGGTCCCTCACCGATCCTCAGCGTCAAACCCTCTGGGGCGCACCCGCGCCGCGCAGCTGGTTCGAAGAAGGATCGCTGTTTGACGGTGCCGAGATCCGCGACAGTGATCTCAAGGCACAACCGATCATCGCGCCGTAACACACCAGAGGGCAGCGCCTGACCGGCCCCCGGAAAGGCGCTGCCCGGGCCAAAGCCCGAACAAGGGAGCATATAATGAACTGGACCGATTTCGCAGGCTGGGGCCGCAAGGTCGCCGACTGGGCGCAGGATTATCACCTCACCGTGGGCGAGCGCCCGGTGCGCGCGCAGACCAAACCCGGCGATATGCTGAACGCCCTACCAGAAACCCCGCCAGAACAAGGCGAGGGGATGGAGGCGATCTTTGCCGATTTTGAGGAAAAGGTGATGCCCGGTATCACCCATTGGCAGCACCCGCGCTTCTTTGCCTATTTCGCCTCCAATGCCGCCGCGCCCTCGGTACTGGCAGAATTCCTGACCTCCGCCATCGCACCGCAATGCATGCTCTGGCAGACCTCTCCGGCGGCGACCGAGATGGAAACCCGGATGATGGACTGGCTGCGCCAATCCCTTGGCCTGCCCGGGGAATTTCGCGGCGTCATTCAGGACAGCGCCTCCTCCGCCACCCTTGCCGCCGTGCTCACCATGCGCGAACGGGCCTTGAACTGGCAGGGCAACCAACAAGGGCTGTCCGGCCAGCCGACCTTGCGGATCTATTGCTCGGCGGAGGTGCATACGTCTGTGGATCGCGCCATCTGGGTTGCGGGCATCGGTCAGGCCAACCTCGTGCGCGTGCCAATCAAAGGCGACTGGCGCGGCATGGACCCCGCCGCCCTTGAGGCCGCCATTGAGGCCGACAAGGCCGCTGGCCTGCATCCGGCGGGTGTCATCCTCTGCGTGGGCGGCACCGGCACCGGCGCCACTGACCCCGTGGCCGATTGCATCAGGGTCGCCCAAGCCCACGACCTCTACACCCATGTGGACGCGGCCTGGGCCGGTTCCGCGATGATCTGCCCGGAGTTTCGTGACTACTGGCCCGGCGTTGAGAACGCCGACAGCATCGTCTTCAACCCGCACAAATGGCTCGGCGCGCAGTTTGATTGCTCGGCGCATTTCCTGCGCGATGCGGACGATCTGGTGCGCACCCTCGCCATCAGCCCGGAATACCTCAAGACCCACGGCCACGATGGCATCATCAACTATTCCGAATGGTCGGTGCCACTTGGTCGCCGCTTCCGCGCGCTGAAGATCTGGTTCCTGATCCGCACCTACGGCATTGAAGGATTGCGACAACGCATCCGCAATCACGTTGCATGGTCGCGCCAACTTCACGACGCACTCGCATCAGAGGCGGATTTTGAGATCATCACCCCGCCGATGTGGTCGCTCTGGACCTTCCGCTACACGCCCGAGGGCGCCACAGACATCGATGCGCTGAACCTTGAGCTGGTCAACAAGATCAATGACGATGGCCGCATCTACCTCACCCAGACCCGCGTCGACGGCGCATTGGTGATCCGGTTTCAGGCGGGCGCGTTTGAAACCACCGAAGCAGACATCATGCTGGCCCATGATGTGATCGCCGAGATTGCACGAGGACTGACATGATGCGCTTTGCCACCTACACCGCCGCGGACGAAACCTTCTACGGCGTGATCACCGACGCGGGCGCAATCGCCCTCTCACCAGATTTCCCCGACTGGCCGAGCCTGCGCGAGGTGATCGAGGCCGACGCCCTCCACACCCTCGCCCAAGCCGCGCAGGGGCGGGCCGTGACCCATATACTCGACCAGATCACCTATCAGATCCCGGTGCCCCGCCCGGAAAAGATCATCTGCGTCGGCGTCAACTTTCCCGACCGCAATGCGGAGTATAAAGACGGACAAGAGGCCCCGCCGAACATGTCGCTGTTTCCGCGTTTTGCGCGCAGCTTCACCGGCTCAGGTCGCCCGCTGATCCGCCCGCCCGAAAGCCCGCAGCTGGATTACGAAGGCGAGATCGCCATTGTCATCGGCAAGGGCGGCCGCCGAATTGCCGAAGCAGACGCCTATGACCATATCGCCGCGATATCCCTCTGTAATGAAGGCACAATCCGCGACTGGGTACGCCATGCCAAATTCAACGTGACGCAGGGCAAGAACTGGGACTCTTCCGGCGCGATCGGTCCCTGGCTGGTGCCCTTCACGGCTCCAGCACAGCTCGATGACATACGCCTCACCACCAAGGTCAATGGCGAGCTGCGCCAGGACGACCGCACCTCCCGAATGCTGTTCCCGATCCGCCGTCAGATCGCCTATATCTCCACCTTCACCACGCTGGTGCCCGGCGACATCATCGTCACCGGCACCCCCACCGGCGCAGGCGCGCGGTTTGACCCGCCACGGTTCCTGAAACCCGGCGACGTGATCGAGGTCGAGGGCGAAGGCATCGGCATTCTGCGCAACACGGTAGAGGATGAGGCATGACCCCGGATCAACACGCCGAGGCCGCCGCGCAGCTTTTTCAGACCGAGGAGACCGGCCAGCAATGCGACCTCCTTTCGCTCGCCTATCCGGGCATGACGCTGGACGACGCCTATGCGGTGCAGGCCGCACTGGTGGCGCAGAAACTCGCGCAGGGTCGCCGCAAAATCGGCTGGAAGATCGGCCTCACCAGCCGCGCCATGCAGCAGGCGCTGAATATCACCACGCCGGACTCGGGCGTGCTCCTCGATGATATGGTGTTTGAAAATGCCAGCACCGTGCCAGAGGGGCGGTTTATCCAACCCCGTGTCGAGGCCGAGATCGCCTTTGTGATGAAATCCCCGCTTGCGGGCCGCGATTGCACCCGCGACGACATCCTGAAGGCCACTGACTATGTGGCCCCCTCGTTGGAAATTCTCGACACCCGCATCCTGCGCACCGATCCCGCCACGGGGCAGGCGCGGATCATCACTGACACCATCAGCGACAACGCCGCCAATGCGGGCATCGTGATGGGCGGAGCCAAACACGCGGTCGACGCCTTTGATCTGCGCCGCGTCGGTGCGATCCTGAAACGCGATGGCGTGGTGGAGGAAACCGGCCTGGGCGCGGGCGTGCTGGACGATCCCGTCACCTCGGTCCTGTGGCTGGCGCGACGCATGGCGGACTATGGACAACAGATCGAGGCGGGCGATATCGTCCTGTCAGGCTCCTTCATCCGGCCCGTGGAATGCCCGCCCGGAACCCAGATACATGCCGATTTTGCCGATTTCGGCACGGTCGAGATTTCATTTGAGTAAAAGAGGTTAGACATGACCGCGCCGAAAAATCACTTCAAACAGGCCCTCACCGAGGGCCAGCGTCAGATCGGCTGCTGGTGCAGCTTCGGCGAGGCCATCACCACCGAATTGATGGGCACGGCGGGCTTTGACTGGTTGGTGATCGACGGTGAACACGCGCCCAACGACATCCGCTCGATCCGTGACCAGCTGGTCGCACTTGCGACATCCAGCGCCGAAGCGGTGGTGCGGGTGCCGATCGGCGAGACCTGGATCATCAAACAAGTGCTGGACGCGGGCGCTCAGACGGTTCTGGTGCCAATGGTGGAAACCGCAGATCAGGCCGCCGAGCTGGTGCGCGCCTGCCGATACCCGCCCGAAGGCACACGCGGCGTCGGCGCGGCCGGAGCGCGCGCCACCCGCTTTGGCGGCACGCCGGAGTATATTCAGACCGCAGACGCGCAGATCTGCCTGTTGTTGCAGGTGGAAAACCGCATCGGCATTGAGAACCTTGATGCCATCCTCGCGGTCGAGGGGGTCGACGGGATCTTTATCGGTCCGGCAGATCTGTCCACCGACATCGGCCATCAGGGCAATTCCGCCCATCCGGAGGTGCGCGCGGTGATCGCTGATGCGATCACAAGGATCAAGGCGGCGGGCAAAGCGCCCGGCATTCTTGGTGTCACCGAAGAGGCGACACAGGCCTATGCCGACATGGGCGCGCAGTTCCTCGCGGTCGGGATCGACGTGGTCTTGCTGGCCCAGAGCGCACGGGCGCTGGCATCCCGATGGTCAGACGACGGAACCGGCTGAGGTAAGGTCACTGCCAACGCAACCGCACCGCCCTGACTGTTGCCCACGGGAACGGCGGTCTGAGTGCATGCGACGAGCTCAGTGCATCTGTGGCAAGCCGCCAAAGCGTTTTTCCAGCTCGACGCGGGGATGGCCCAGCAGGCCAAAAGTGCAGATCTCGACGCGGCTTTGCAGGTCCACCAGACGCAGACGGCCGGCACGGGGCTTCATGTCAAATCCCTTGCCGCGCAGCATCTCCCGCAGGGTCGGCCAGCTGTCGGCCGTGGTCATCGGCTCGCTCAGGTTGGCCCGCAGCAACATCATTGACTCGGAGTCCAGGCGCTCTCGGGTGCTGGCACAGCCCCAAGCGGTTTGCCCATACGTCAGCTTTTCGACTTCGTCATTCTGGTCATGAAAACTCATGGTTCACCCTCCAATCCACTCTGAGATCAGAATACCCTGATCGAAGGCAAAAATGGGGCGCTCTTAGGTTACTCAGGCGGCCCAAAAGTACAGTTTAGTGTACTTTTGAGCCGTTCCCCGATGCACTTGGCCTATCGCAGAACTTTTCCCTCGGGCCATGAAAGGCGGGTGTTGAGGGTGATAATACGGGTCTCGCCCGGCTGCATTTCCAGATCCCACGCAAGGATGCCGCGCTGCTTCTCAACGTTCTCCTCGCTCGGCGCAGGGCTGGCGGACCAGTTGATTTCCAGATCCTCCTGCTCGCTGTAGGGCACCTGATCCAACACTCTCAGGGGCCAGGTGTCGCCGGTCAGGTTCTCCACCTCGATCTCCGCTGTAAGGTCGCGCTGGTTGCTGCGCGAGATCACGCCGCGCCCGCCTTCGCTCTGATCCAGCAGGTCGCGTTTGATGCGCAGACCATCAATGGGGCCAAAGCCCAGATCCGCCTCGGCCTCCGAGGTCAGCCCGCCGAAATGCCCGGAGCCGATCAACTCACCATCGACAAAGAACCGGCTGTTGGAACTGCCCAGCAGCTCCTCCCCGCTGGTGTTGGTCACGCTGGCCATGCGAAAGGCGGTCTGGTCGCGACGCGGCACCGCGCGCGCGGTCACCTCCGCCATCATCGTCACATCCGGCAGGTTGAGATAGGCAAGCTCCGCCCCGGAGCGCAGGGTCACCGGCGTTTCAAAGCTGTAGGAGACGCCCGCCTCGCTGGTCACGGTGCCAAAGCCGCCACCTGCTTCTTCCATCATGACAGGCGCTGCAACCGAGGCCTCGAGGGAATCACTCATGACCCGGCTATCGGAGGAAAACTGCTGCTTTGCCTCGTAATCGTCCTCGATCCACCGCCGGGCGGGCCACAGCTCGTTTGGATTGATCCGCTGATCCGGTGTCGAGGTCGAGACGCGCAACGCCACATCCACCCAGTCCTCACCCGTGGCCTGCTGGATCATGATGTCACGACGCAATGCAACTTGCGGGGCGTCGCCGGTCTTGAGGTTGAACTCGTACGCAGGCTGCCAAGACACCGCATCCGCCGGGTAGCTCAGGCGCAGCGGGACCGTCACCCCCTCGGAGGCCAGCACATCCAGCGCCAGGAACATCTGCTTCTCGTCCTGCTGCGACAGCGCCTCAAGCTCGGCCTGGGCCCGCAGCAGCTCCGCCTCAAGCGCTGTCAGGTCCCGCTCAAAGCTGCGTTCCGTTGCTTCGGCACGCAGAATGGTCTCGCGCGCCTGCGCGGTTTCCTCGCCAATGGTGGTGATAAGGGCGCGCAGCTGATCGGGATCGGGAAGGGCCGTGCCCTCGCCCCGCCCCAGCTGGGTCAGGAATGCGATCGAGGCCTCTGCCCCGTCCGCGGCCAGTCGCGCCTCTGCCGACGCGCGGTGCAGGGCGTCGATCTGATCCTCCACCTCCACGACGCGGGCCTTGGCGGCCTCGCGCTCGGGTGTCGAGGCATCCTGCAACACCGGATAGCCCTCGCGCATGTAAAGGCCAACACGGCGCACTCCGGGGTGGATCACCTGCAGGCCTTCGATCTCGTCAATGAAGGGCATGCCGCCAATCAGGATACGGTGGCGGCCCGCCGGCAGCTCCACCTCCGCGGTGCGCGTGATCAGCGCCTCGCTGGGGTAGACGGTGACCGCGCTGACGCGGCTTGTGGCCGAGAACGTATCGGCAAGGGCGGTGGTGGACATCAGGGCCGCGACCCCAAGGAGGGCGGAGGACAGAAGAACGCGCATGGAAATCACCTGCAGATCAAATCATTGCGCCCACGCTCGCCCGATGCCTGCGCAAAAGCAAGGGGCGCCCCGCCGGGACGCCCCTCATGATCCGATATTGGCCGATTGCCTGATGGTATGTCCCATCCGGGCGTCAGCTCCGTGTCCTTATTGGACGACGATCAGCCCTTCTTCAGAACCTCACGGCCCAACAGCTCGGCGATCTGCACCGCGTTCAGGGCAGCGCCCTTGCGCAGGTTGTCGGAGACGCACCAGATGTTCAGACCGTTGTCCAGCGTCGAGTCCTGACGGATGCGGCTGATGAAGGTGGCAAAATCGCCGACGCATTCTTTCGGCGTCACGTAGCCGCCGTCCTCACGCTTGTCGATCACCATGATGCCCGGAGCCTCCCGCAGGATGTCGCGGGCCTCGTCTTCATCAAGGAAGTCTTCGAACTCGATGTTGATCGCCTCGGAGTGGCCGACAAACACCGGCACCCGCACGCAGGTCGCGGTCAGCTTGATGCTGGGGTCGATGATCTTCTTGGTCTCGGCGACCATCTTCCACTCTTCCTTGGTGGAGCCATCATCAAGGAACACGTCGATATGCGGGATCACGTTGAAGGCGATGTCCTTCGGGTAGACCTTGCGCTGGTAATCGTCGGTCGGATTGTAATGCGCCTTGGTCTGATCCCACAGCTCGTCAATGGCATCCTTGCCGGAGCCGGAAACCGACTGGTAGGTCGACACCACAACGCGTTTGATCTTGGCACGGTCATGCAAGGGCTTCAGCGCCACAACCATCTGCGCGGTGGAGCAGTTGGGGTTGGCGATGATGTTCTTCTTGTCATAGCCATGCACGGCCTCGGGGTTCACCTCCGGCACGATCAGCGGCACATCGCGGTCGTAGCGATAGAGCGACGAGTTATCGATCACCACGCAACCCGCCTTTGCGGCCTTGGGCGCGTATTGCTTGGTGGCGTCAGACCCGATGGCAAACAGCGCCATGTCCCAGCCGGTGAAATCGAACGTGTCGAGGTCCTGGGTCTTCAGTGTCTTGTCGCCGAAAGTGACCTCCGTCCCCAACGAACGGCGCGATGCCAGAACGGCAATCTCATCCACTGGAAACTGGCGTTCGGCCAGAATATTCAGCATTTCACGGCCCACGTTGCCCGTGGCGCCGGCGACAACGACGCGATAACCCATGATAGTTTCTCCAAATTTGGTCCGGCCTCATGACCGGCTGCGGTGTGATATAGTTTCTGCGGCTGCATTGAAAGGCGCGATTCAGCGTGAAACACCGTTTCACAGGGTTTTGTTCCATAAGACTGCGGCTTTTCTGCCCCTGCGCCTCTGTTGAAGGCGATGTTTCGGCCTGTCACGCTTGCGCGAGGGTGGCTTGTTCCGCATGAAAATCACTACAGGTTTACGCCATCAGCGCCCAATTCGCGGCGCATGGCCGCCCAATGCAGAGACAGTGAATGATACGCGCAGATCCGTTCTACGCCAGCCTCACCAAGATGAAGAGCTTTGCGGAGCTGACCCGCGGCACCCGGTTCACGCCGCTGCCCGAGGATTGGCTTGTCGGCTGCTGCGACATCGTGGATTCGACCGGGCTGCTGGCGCAGGGGCGCTACAAGACGGTGAACATGGTCGGTGCCTCCGCCATCGCCGCGCTGATGAACGCCTTTGACCACGCGCCGTTTCCGTTTGTGTTTGGCGGCGACGGCACCTCCTTTGCAGTGCCGCCCAATCTGGCCGAGACCGCGCGGCGGGAGCTGGCAAAGCTGCGGTCCTGGGTGCAGCAGGAATTCGACATCACCCTGCGCGCCGCCCTGGTGCCTGTGGCGGAGGTGCGGACCGAGGGCTTTGACGTGCGCGTCGCCCGCTTTGCCGCCTCCGAGCATCTGGACTATGCGATGTTCGACGGCGGCGGTGTGGCCTGGGTCGAAGGGCAGATGAAGGCCGGACGTTTCGACATTCCGCCCGCCCACCCGGTGCAATCCCCCAATCTGGACGGGCTGTCCTGTCGCTGGGACAACGTCGCCTCGGTCAACGGGCAAATCCTGTCCCTGCTGGTGGTGCCACAACCCGACGCGGATCGCGCCGCCTTTGACCAACTGGTGCGCGAGATTCTGTCAGAGGTCCGCAAGAGTGATCGCGGCGGCCACCCGCTGCCGGTCGCCGGGCCGAACATGCGGTTTCCGCCGCGCGGCCTTGCGATGGAGGCCCGCCTGTCACGCGGAAACTTACCTGCAATTCTTCGAAAATGCGCGCTGCTTGCGAACTCTGTATTTGCGGGGATTCTATTCCTGCGCGGACGCCCCACGGGCAATTTTGACCCGGTCCGATATCGTTCCGTGATCGCCGCAAACGCCGATTTTCGCAAATTTGATGACGGGCTGAAAATGACCGTCGACTGCACCGCACAGACTCAGGCGGTGATCGAGGGATTGCTGACCGAGGCTCGGGCCAATGGCGTTGCCCACTATGGGCTGCATACGCAGGACGAGGCTCTGGTGACCTGCATTGTTCCATCACCGATGCAAGACGATCACATGCATTTCGTGGATGGCGCATCCGGCGGCTACGCCAGGGCGGCGGAGCAGCTGAAATCCGGGGCCTGAACCGCCCCGAACCAGCTGCTCGTTCCGATGTCTTCAGACCTTGGTGAACTTGCTCGACTTGGGGTCGTAGCACTCCAGCCCGCCCTCGCCGATATCGGTCCAGAGCCCATGCAGGCTGAGCTCTCCGGACGTTACCGCGCTCTCGATGAACGGGAAGGTCATCAGGTTTTCCAGCGAGGCAACAACAGCCTGGCGCTCGAACTGGCGGGCCTGTTCATGCGCATCCTCGATGTGCTCGACCTCGGAGAATCGCGGCTTCAGGATATCCATCCAGCGCCCGACAAAGCTGGTCTTTTCCTCCAGCGCCGGCGCGTGGCCCTTGCACATGTCGATGCATCCCTGAACACCGCCACATTGCGAATGCCCCAGCACGATCAGATGCGCCACCTTGAGTACCGTCACGGCATATTCGACCGTGGCAGAGGTGCCGTGGTGATCGCCGTCAGGCGCATAGGGGGGCACCAGATTGGCGATATTGCGGTGGATGAAGAACTCGCCCTGATCGGCGCCAAAGATCGAGGTCACATGCACCCGGCTGTCACAGCAGGAAATCACCATGGCCCGCGGGCGCTGTCCCTCTTTGGCAAGGCGGCGATACCAGCCCTGGTTCTCTTCATAGACCGTTGCTTTCCAGCCGTGATAACGGGATACCAGATAGCTCGGCAGGGGCTTTGCATAGTCCATGTCATATACCTCGGGTTGTCGACTGTCGGTTGTGATAACCGCAATTCACGGCAAATTCGAGAGATATACGTTTCGGATGGAAACCTTTTGACAACCAGTGCGGCGCAAATTGGTGCCATGCCGTGGGGGCATACCGAATACGGGGTGAATAGTGGTGGCTAATATACTCACAGTCAATCTTAGGGAAAACGTCCACTTGGACCCGCAAAAGCTGACAGAGCTCTACTCTCAGCTGGGTGAAACAAGTGCCGAAGATGTCGTGTGCCGCGCCATCGAGGAGCTCGCGGTGCGTCTGACGCATTGCGAACGACTTTGGCGTCAAGACGACTTCGAAAATCTGCGCAAGAGCGCAAGATCACTGATCGCGATCTCGGAGCAGATCGGAATGACGGCCATGGCCGGCATTGCATGCGATGTTACCAGCGCAATTGACGCGGATGATTCTCCGGCGGTGGCAGCGACGCTGTTCCGCCTGATCCGCGTCGGCGAAAGCTCCCTGACCGCGGTCTGGGAACAGCACGACCTGACGGTCTGAGGGATTCGCCGCAGACGCGGCGCGTCCATGTTGGTTTTGAGTTCGGCCCGGTTGGGCTTGCGGCGGCGGCTGCGACAGATACTCTGGTGGCAAGAGGCATTAGACCCAAGCCATACCAAGAGGACCTGTCCATGCAGCCCCATTTTGCCGTGCCCAACCTGGCCGTTCCGACCTTTGCCCCCGCTTCCGACGCGGGGCTTCCCCTGCACATCGTAACAGAGCGCACCCTGGAGGCTTGGCTGTCCCAGCAAGACGCTGCAACCGCAGGCTGGGCCCGCACCATGGGCTTTAGCGGCGCATGGGGTCAGGTGGTGGTGCTGCCCGGCACGGATGGCACCGCAAGTGGTGCTCTGGTTGGCGCAGGATCGCCCAAAAGTCGCCAACGCCAGCGCTTCCTGCTCGCCGCGGCTGCCGCCAAACTGCCCGAAGGCACCTATGCGTTGGCCTCGGACCTGCCCGCCGACTTGTCCCCCGAGGTCGAGTGCTTTGGCTGGCTGATGGCGCAATACGCCTTTGATCGCTATGCAAAAAATACGGGCGCCAAGGCCCGGTTGATGGCGCCCGAGGGCGTCGATGCCGCGCGGGTCGAGGTGATGGCCGCGGGAGAGACGTTCACCCGCACGCTCATCAATACTCCAGCCGAGGACATGGGTCCGGAACAGTTGCAACAGGCGGTCGAATCGTTGGCAGAGGTGCATGGCGCGACCGTCACGACCGTGGTCGGCGAGGATCTGCTGGCGCAGGACTTCCCGCTCATTCACACGGTGGGCCGTGCCTCTGATCGCGCCCCGCGTCTGATCGACATGCGCTGGGGCAGCGAGGGCCCGACGCTGACTCTGGTGGGCAAGGGCGTGTGTTTTGATACCGGTGGCCTGAACCTCAAACCCGGCGCCAGCATGGCCTTGATGAAAAAGGACATGGGCGGATCGGCAAATGTGCTGGGTCTGGCGCATATGATCATGGCGACGGGTCTCAGGCTGCAATTGCGGGTGCTGATCCCGGCGGTGGAAAACGCCGTCTCCGGCCCTGCCTTCCGCCCCGGTGACATTCTGACGTCGCGCAAGGGGCTGACGGTTGAGATCAACAACACCGATGCCGAGGGCCGTCTGGTGCTGGCCGATGCGCTGGCGCTGGCCCAGGAAGACACCCCCGATCTGCTGATTTCCATGGCGACCCTGACCGGGGCTGCACGGGTGGCTGTCGGCGCCGACATTGCCCCGTTTTTCACGGACCGCGAGGGCGATGCGGTGACACTGGCGAGCAACGCGCAGGACGCGGCGGACCCGGTCTGGCGGCTGCCGTTTCACGCCCCCTACGAGGCGATGATCGAGCCCGGCATTGCCGATCTGGACAACGCACCATCCGGGGGATTGGCCGGGGCGATCACCGCCGCATTGTTCCTGCGTCGCTTCGCCGGCGAGGCGCGCTACATGCATTTCGACGTGTTCGGCTGGTGCCCATCCAGCCTGCCCGCCCGTCCCAAAGGTGGCGTCGGTCAGGGCACCCGCGCGCTATTCCAGGCGCTGCCGGACATGCTGGCGCTGTCATGACCCGTACCCGCATCGCCCGCCCGGTCAGCGATCTGTGCAAAGCACCAAATGGCGCGCGCGAGCGGCAATTGCTGATGGGCGATCACGCCGAGATCCTGTCGCGCCAGGACGGCTGGTGCCACTTGCGCGCAGAAAAGGACGGCTACACCGGCTGGGTCGCCGAGACGCATCTGGCGGAGCCGCTTCCCATGACCCATTGGGTCAGCGCGCCCGCCACCCATGCCTATGCGCAGGCGGACTTCAAATCACCGGAGCTGACCGCGCTCAGCCTTGGCAGCCAGGTTGCGGTACGTGGCACGCACGACCGCTTTGCTCAGACAGATCAGGGGTTCGTGCCGCTGGTGCATCTGTCCCCACTGGCGACCCGCGCCCCCGATCCGGTGACGGTGGCCGAAGCGCTTTTGGGCACGCCTTATCTGTGGGGGGGCAATAGCCGCTTTGGCATTGATTGCTCCGGACTGGTGCAGCTTTCGTGCCATGCCTGCGGTCTTGAATGCCCCGGCGACAGCGGCCCGCAGGAGGCCTCTCTGGGCAGCGCTTTGCCCGACGGCAGCCCGTATGAGCGGGGGGACCTCTTATTCTGGAAAGGGCATGTGGGCTGGGTGCGCGACCCGCTGACACTGCTGCACGCAAATGCGCATGCCATGGCGGTGACTCTGGAACCGCTCCACGCGGCGATCACCCGCATCGTTGATCAGGGCGACGGGCCAGTGACAGCGCATAAACGCCTGGGCTGACCAAGCATCCAGGTTGCAGGGCGCGAAGGCTGTGCGATCAAGAGCGGTCGGATCGCGCAGCGATCCGATCCGGGCCGGGGCCGCGCGGGGGCCTCAGGCCCCCGCGCGGCCCCGGCCATCCCCCATAAAACCGTTGCGCGATGCGCCTCACGGGCTGTTACTCCACGGCGCGGATCAGTTTGCGCTCCAACACCCGCAGCACGGTCTTGAGGTCATTGCCGCGCTTCAGAATCTGGCCGTCCATCCCTACCACGGAATATTGCCCCTGCCGGTTGCGCAGCTTGGGACGTTTCTCGATCCGATAAAGAGGGTTTTCAGCCGTGCGGCGAAACACTGAAAACACAGCCATTTCGCGCAGGTGTGACAGGCCGTAATCGCGCCATTCCCCGGCCGCCACCATGCGGCCATAGAGCGACATGATCACGGAGAGCTCGCGCCGGTGAAAGGCGATCTGTTCAGACGGCGGCGGTGTCGGGAAGGACCCGGTGCTGTGATCGTTCATCTCTTTAACGTCGGGGCATTTGCGCCGTAAATCAAGCCTCTTCACAGCTTTTCGATGTGGTCCCACGCGCCAGCACGCCCCCCAGACCAAGCATCTCATGGAGGGCACGGTGCCCCGGTGCCGTCACCTCCAGCCCACGGCCGCGCACAGGGCGGCGAAGCCAGCCAGCCTCCAGCGCATGGGTGAGGATCTGCCGCCCCATCGGGCCTGCTATGTGCAAACGCCGCTCGGTCCAATCCATGCAGGGCCGGGCAAAGGGCGTGCGCCCGACATGCTCCGGCACCGTCACACCAAGCCCTGCCCAGACGGCGCCTGCAACCGGATGAAAGCCGCCTGCCTCTTCGCGCAGATGACCGCGCGCGATCAGCGCATCCGCAAGTGCCACGGCCAGCGGCCCGGCGAGGTGATCATAGCAGCTGCGCACCTCCGCGAGCCCGCCGGCCTTGCGGCGCTGTGCGCGGTACAGGCTGTCCATGGGGGCAATCGCTGCCAATTGCTCCAGCGTGTGCGCCACCTCTGGTCCCGACAGGCGATGAAAAACACAACGCCCGCGCTTTTCCGCCACCACCAGACCGGCATCCTGCAACAGGCGCAGATGGGCAGAGGCCGTCTGCGGCGTGACCCCTGCGGCGCTGGCCAGTTCCTTGTTGGTGAAGGCGCGCCCCTCCATCAGCTCGCAGAGCATCCGGGTGCGGCTTGCATCCGCAATCGCCTGTCCGATGATATCAAAACGCGGTGTCGCCATGCGCCGATCTTAGCGTCGATGCCGGGCGTTGCCCACGGCAAAGGCTTCGCCCCGCACCGAAGTCTTTGCAGCGAGAGCGCATTGATCGACCGCCGCACCACGGCTCACGGGCATCAACGGATCGCCCCCTCGGCCCCGAAGCCAGATGACGCCGGGATTGCGACCTGCGGTCTCAACCAGGCTTTAACCGGACGACGAGGCGCCATAGCGCGCGAGGAACATATCGACGGTCGCGTCGGCAACCCGGTTGATCTCGGCCTCCTCAACACCGTCGCGCAGATTGAAGATCAGACGCGGGAACAGATCCGCGCGCAACAGCGCCATCCATTGCTCGGCGGCCATGTCGAAATCCTCGATCTCCAACTCGCCGCGCGCCACCGCCGCCCGCAGGTAGTCCTTGAGCTTGTCACGCTCCACCTGCGGGCCGCTGGCGAAGAATTCTCGGCCCAGATCGGGAAACCGCTCGGTCTCTGCCACGCAGATGCGATAGATCTTCTGACCCACCTCGGACAGGATGACCGACAGGATATGGCGTGCCAGCTGCGTCAACACCTGACGCGGCCCAGAGCCTTCGGGAATGTCCAGTTGCCGCGTTGCATGACGGGCGCATTCGCTGCGCGCCACCTCCATGAACAACAGCCTCTTGTCGGGGAAATAACTGTAGAGCGTCGCCTTGGAGACCTCTGCCGCGCGGGCAATGTCATCGACACTTGCGCCTTCGAACCCATCTGCCATGAAGACCTTGCGGGCCCCCTCCAGCACCTGATCGAATTTCCGGCCCCTGCGCACGGCGGTTGCGCTTTGGTTCATCACCTTGTCCATCCTCCTTGCACGCAGCCGGGGCCGTCCCTTGCCCACTCATACGTGCTGCGTGACACATACACTCCAGTCCAGTTGCACACCTCCGAGGCCGTCCCAAGCCCCGATCCGTGCAATGGACCAGCATTAACGCACAAGCTGACAGCAGGAAAGCGACAGTGCCGTGTTCATGCGTGCAGAGCGCAGGCAAAAAGCCTTTTTCTTCTGGTCAGTTCAGGTTACCAATTCTGGAAATGGCCGAGATTTTCTTTCGCACACTTCCGTTCTTTGCAATCATCGGCCTGGGCTACTGGGCCGGGCGCACGCGCTTTTTCACCGAAGAAGCCACCGCGTTCCTGACCAAGTTCGTGTTCTTCTTTCCACTGTCGGCGATGATTTTCCGCTTTGCCGCGAACCTGTCGGTGGCGGAAATTTTCGATCCCAACCTGATCCTCGGCTACCTTGCAGGCACGCTTGGGGTTTATGCGGTGGCGACCGTTGTGGCGATGCTGCGGCGACAGGATATATCGACCGCCGCAGTAGAGGCCCAATGCGCGGCGATCGGCAATGTCGGCTTTCTTGGCATTCCGATGATGGTGATCCTCTTTGGTGAGGCTTCCGTAGGACCGATGATGCTTGTGCTCACGGTGGATCTGGTGGTGTTTTCCTCGCTGATCGTGGTGCTGATCAATATCCATCGCGGTGCGGGTCTGAGCCTTGCAACGCTGCGACTGGTCGGCGTGGGACTGCTGAAGAACCCGATGATCCTGGCCATTGTGGCGGGGCTTGCATGGTCTGCCGGACAGGTGCCGATCCCGACGCCGATGAATGATTTCCTTGCGATCCTGGGCGGTGCCGCCACCCCCGGCGCGTTGTTTGCCATTGGCGCGTCGCTGGCTTCGAAATCCGCCGAACGGGTGGAGGTCGCAGGCTGGCTCTCGTTTGCCAAGCTGGTGTTGCATCCCTTGGGCGTGGCGGCGGGCGTGTTGTGGCTGATGCCGGTTGCGCCGTTTTCTGCAGCGGTGGCGATTTCTGCCGCCGCGCTGCCGGTGGCGGGCAATGTCTACATGCTGGCGCAGCACTACGGCGTCGCACCGCAACGCGCCTCGGCAGCGATCCTGATCTCCACTGTGGTGTCGATCGTGTCGGTGCCGCTGGTGATCGCCTGGGCCAATACGCTGTTATGAGTTCGGCCGTATGGCCAGACAGCGCCTGACCTTCCCCCGGGAAGGCGCTTCACGCCTCCCCAAGCTCAGGTGCTGCCCTAAACACCAACCCAACCATTTGAAAAATGCGATCTTCAGCCAATTGAAACCTTCCGGCGCAAAAAGGGGTCAAGACGACGCCCCAGCACTGGATTAATACGCCCCATCCGGTTAGCGATGAGCCAACACCGATTTATGGAGGTCTTCGATGGCAACTTCGATGGAAACCCTGGCCGAGAACCGGGCCTTTGGCGGCATTCAGGGTGTCTACCGCCACGCCAGTTCCGCCACCAACTGCGACATGACCTTTGGCCTGTTCCTGCCGGAAGAGGCGACCGACGGTCCGGTGCCGCTCCTGTGGTATCTCTCCGGCCTCACCTGCACCCATGAGAACGCCATGACCAAGGCCGGCGCGCAGGCCTGGTGCGCCGAGCAGGGCATCGCCATGGTCTTTCCCGACACCAGCCCGCGCGGCGAGGGGGTTGCCAATGACGAGGCTTATGATCTGGGTCAGGGCGCGGGCTTTTATGTCAACGCCACTCAGGACCCGTGGGCGCCGCATTTCCAGATGTGGGACTACGTGGCCGAGGAGCTGCCGGCGCTGCTGGCGGAGAACTTCAACCTCGACATGGCCCGGCAAGGCATCACTGGCCACTCCATGGGCGGCCACGGCGCGCTGACGCTGGCGATGAACCTGCCGGGGCGGTTCCGCTCGGTCTCGGCCTTTGCGCCGATCTGCAACCCCACCGCCTCCGATTGGGGCCGCAAGCAGCTGGGCGCCTATCTCGGCGCGGACGAGAGCCTCTGGGCCAAGCATGACGCCGCGCTCTTGATGCGCGACGTGGGCTTTGATGGTCCGGTGCTGATCGACACAGGCACGGCGGACCAGTTCGGCGATCTGCTGAAGACCGAAGCGCTGGCCAGCGCCATCGCCGCGCGCCGCCAAGAGGCCAGCCTGCGGATGCAGAAGGGCTATGATCACAGCTATTTCTTCGTCTCCACCTTCATGGAGGAGCATGTCTCCTTCCACGCCGACGCCCTCTACCGGGAGTAACACCATGACCGCGACCCGTTCCAAGTTCGACTATGATCTGATCGTCATCGGTTCCGGCCCCTCCGGCCGGACCGCCGCCATTCAGGCCGCCAAGCTCAAGCGCCGCGTGCTGGTGATCGACCGCAAGGATCGCTTGGGCGGGGTGTCGGTCCACACCGGCACGGTGCCATCAAAGACACTGCGCGAAACCGTGCTGAACCTCACCGGCTGGCGCGAGCGCAGTTTCTATGGCCGCGCATACCGGGTGAAGGACCAGATCAAGGCCGATGACCTGAAGGCGCGCCTGCACATGACGCTCGACCACGAGGTCGATGTGCTGGAACACCAGTTCAACCGCAACCATGTGGATATGCTGGCCGGCATGGCGCATTTCACCGGTCCCAACGAGGTCGAGGTTGAGGTCGAGGCAGGCGACACCACCCGCGTCACCGGCGAGAAATTCCTGATCGCCACCGGCACCCGCACCTATCGCCCCGACACCGTGCCCTTCAACGGCACCACCGTGGTAGACGGGGACGAGTTCCTCGAGATGGGGGAAATCCCGCGCTCGCTGATCGTGGTGGGCGCCGGGGTGATCGGGGTGGAATATGCCACCATGTTCTCGGCCCTGGATGTGCGGGTCACCTTGATCGAGCCGCGCGACACCTTCCTCGATTTCATCGACCGTACCCTGATCCAGGAATTCACCCATCAGATTCGCGAAAACGGCGTCGATCTGCGGCTCGGCTCTCCCATCGAGAGCATCGACGACGAGGGCAGCCATATCGAGGTGACGCTGGACAATGGCCGCCATATACGTGGCGAGATGCTGCTGTTTGCCGCCGGGCGCATGGGCAACACGGATCGGCTGAACCTCAAGGCCGTGGGGCTGGAGACCGATCATCGCGGCCGTCTCGAGGTGGAGCGCAAGACCTATCAGACCAAAGTGTCCCATATCTACGCCACCGGCGATGTGATCGGCCACCCGTCGCTGGCCTCCACCTCGCTGCAGCAGGGCCGCGTCGCCGCCTGTCACGCGATGGAAGTGCCCACGGTGCCCGAAAGCCCCTGGTTCCCCTATGGCATCTACTCGGTGCCGGAAATGTCCACCTGCGGCATGTCCGAAGAGGAGCTGAACGAGCGTGGGGTCCCTTACGAGGTCGGCATCGCGCGGTTCCGCGAGACCTCACGCGGGCATATCATGGGGCTGGAGCACGGCATGCTGAAGATGCTGTTCTCGCTCAAGACCCGCCGGGTGCTGGGGGTGCAGATCGTCGGCGAGGGCGCCACCGAGCTGATCCACATCGCGCAGGCGGTGCTGAACCTCAAGGGCACGGTGGATTACTTCGTTCAGAACACCTTCAACTACCCGACCCTGGCCGAGGCCTACAAGATCGCCGGGCTGGATGCCTTCAACCGGATGCCGATCCCGGAGGCCTACAAGGACAAGAAGCCCGCCAAGCCCAAGAAAGCCCCGGCCAAGACGGCAGAGGCCAAAGCCGATAAGGCGGATGGCGAGACTGGCCAAGATGACGAGACTGGCAAGGACAAGGCCACAAAGTGAGCGCGCTCTATATCGATGCGGATGCCTGCCCGGTGAAGGCCGAGGCGGAGCGCGTGGCCAGCCGCCACAAACTGCGGATGTTCGTGGTCTCCAACGGCGGCTTGCGTCCCTCGCAGAACCCGCTGGTGGAGAATGTCATCGTCGATGCGGGCGCCGATGTGGCCGACATGTGGATCGCCGAGCGTTGCGGGCCGGGCGATATCGTGGTGACCGGCGACATCCCCCTGGCCGCAAAATGCATCGAGGCCGGCGCCCGGGTGCTGCGCCACAACGGTGAGCGGTTCACTGAGGCCAATATCGGCCAGCAGCTGGCAATGCGCGACCTGATGGCGGATCTGCGCGCCGCCAACCCGCTTGGCATGGCAGGCGGCGGCAAGGGGTTTTCCAAGGCGGACCGCTCACGGTTCCTGGACTCGCTGGAACGGGAAATCCGCGCGGCGAAAGGATGAAGGGCAATGACTGACATGACAGAAAGCAGTTCAGACGATGTGGTGCGCCTGAGCGGGCGGATGATCTGCGCAACCCCTGCGGATGTCGCGCTGATCAAAGCCAAGCTGCCCGAACATATCCGCCTGACGCGGAACGAGCCCGGCTGCGTCTCATTCGAGGTGCGACAGACAGACGATCCGCTGATCTGGAGCGTCGAGGAATGTTTCACGGGTCCGGCGGCGTTTGACCTTCACCAGACCCGCTCCCGGGCATCGGACTGGTGGCGTGCGACCCAGCACATTCCGCGCGAGTATGAAGTTTTTGGTCTGACATAAGCCCAGATCGCCACGCCAAACGCCGGGATCACGCCAAAGCGCCCCGGTTGGATCTCTCATCCCCGCTTTGATCCGGGATCCTGATCCCCAATGACAATCAACGGATCATCTAAGGTCTACTGTCCGATAAGGATGGCGGCGCCGCCACAGGGGCGGAGGTGACCGGGGGTATCCCCCCGCGTGCTCAACGTTATCTCTGCACTGCCCCCCAACGCGGGGGAGCCGGTTCCTGGTGTGTTGCCGAGTATTTTACGCCCGGCAGATGATCGCGATCCACTACAACCTAAAAGACATGCCTCAGGATTTCGCAACCAGTGCGCACGGCCCGCATGCAACACCGGGTGCAGGCGAGACGGGGGCCCTCCCGCCCCAACGGGTGCCTTGCCCTGCGGCAAGCCCCCCTGGTTGCGTTGGGCCGGGCCTTCCGCCCCGGTCCGGGGCGGAAGGCCGCACCGCGCGCCCCACGGGCGCGCGGTGCCACCCCCAACCGACAGGCCTGTGCCTCTGGCGCAGGGCGGACGGGCGGGAGCCCTCCCCCTTTGCCACGCACTCCACTCTGACCGATTGGTACATCTTGCGAAATTGTACCCGTGCCGCATTCTCGTTGCCCTGTGCTTGACCATGCGCGACAACCGCCGGGGAGGCACACACCGATGCGTACAGCACTGATCAATTCGAATGTTCTCGGCATCCTCGCCGCGATTGGCGCCGCCGTCGCCTTCTCCGTGATTGATGTGACCTTCAAGTTTCTCTCCGACGGTTATCCGCTCTACCAGGTGGTGTTCTTCCGTTCTGTTGTGGCGCTGGCCCTGCTGCTGGCGATCATCATCCCGCTGGAGGGCGGCTATCGCATCCTGCGGACACGCAACACGCGGTTGCACCTGATGCGGGTCGCCGCTGTGGCCTTTGCCAATATCTCCTTTTTCTCCGGTCTTGCGGTCTTGCCCCTGGCCGAAGCGGTGGCCATTGCCTTTGCGACACCACTGATCGTCACCATCCTCTCCGTCCTGTTTCTGAAGGAACGCGTCGGACCCTGGCGTTGGGGCGCCGTCATTGTGGGGTTCAGTGGCATCCTGGTGATCGTCAAACCCGGCATGGACGCGTTTCAGCCCTATGCGCTGCTGCCCTTCTTCGGCTCCTGTGGTTATGCGACGCTGCATATCCTGACCCGACGCGCCGGTGGATCTGACAAGGCGGCAACGCTGTCCTTCTATCCCACCCTCGGGTTTCTGATCATCAGCGCCCTCGCCGGCCTGATCTTCGGCCATGGCAATTGGGCCACCGGCGCTCCGCTTACGGATGTGGTACTCAAACCCTGGGCCTGGCCCGACGGCTTTGAGTGGGGCATTTTTGCCGTCGCCGGGGTGTCAGGCGCAATCGGCGGCTATCTGGTTGGTCAAGCCTATCGCATGTGCGAGGCCGGGCTGGTGGCACCTTTTGAATATATCGCCATGCCGCTGGCTGTGGTCTGGGGGGTTCTGGTGTTTGCAGAATGGCCGGATCAGTCCGTCTGGCTCGGCTCGGCCTTGATTATCGGCGCCGGTCTTGTTTCTCTCTGGCGTGAAACCCGCACCCCCGGCCCGCCGCCACGTCCGCGGCCCCGTTCCTCCGGCTAGAAAGGCCTGCCCTTATGTCCATCACCGCCGTCGTCTTTGATATCGGTCACGTTCTACTCGAATGGGAGCCGGAGCGTTTTTACGACCGCCTCATTGGCGAGCCGCGCCGCACCGCCCTGTTCAAGGAGGTCGATCTGCATGGCGCCAACCTCGACGTCGACCGTGGCCACCCGTTCCGCGAGACGATCTATGGCCTTGCCGACAAACATCCCGACTGGGCCGAGGAAATCCGCCACTGGCACGACAGCTGGATCAAGATGGCCAGCCCGGAAATCCCCCATTCGGTGCGCTTGCTGCGGGCGCTGAAGGCCAAGGGCGTGCCGGTCTATGCGTTGACCAATTTCGGTGCGGAGACCTTCGTGATCGCGCAAACGCATTATCCGTTCCTGCGCGAATTCGATCAGGCCTTTGTCTCCGCCCATCTGCGCTGCATCAAGCCGGATGCGGAGATCTATGCGCAGCTGGAACAGGGCACCGGGCGCCGCCCCGATGAGCTGCTGTTCACCGACGACCGACCCGAAAATATCACCGCCGCCGCCGTGCGCGGCTGGAAAACCCATCTGTTCGACCAGCCCGAAACCTGGGCCGCGCGGTTGGTTGCAGAGGGGCTACTGACTGAAGAGGAAGCGCAATGAGCCTGACCAACATTGAATTCGACCAAGGAGAGGCCTTGCTGGACTGGGTCACGCTGAGTGATGCGCTTGCCGAGGGGCACAGCCATCCCAAGGCAAAGGTCGACGACACGTTTCTCTACCGGGGCGACGATACGCTGCTGTCGCGGTCTGCCTGGATCGACGGGCTGGGCATCGCCGTCAAGACCGCGATGATCTTCCCCGGCAACCCGGACCGCAATCTGCCGGTGGTGAACGGCGGCGTGAGCCTGTTCAACGACACCAACGGCCTGCTGGAAGCGCTGGTGGATTTCCATCTGGTCACCAAGTGGAAAACCGCCGGAGACAGCCTGCTGGGCGCGCGTCGTCTGGCCAATCCGGACGCGAAAGAAATCTTGATTGTCGGCGCCGGCACGGTTGCGGGCACCCTGATCGAAGCCTTCTCGGCCGTCTGGCCCGATGCGCAGATCCGCGTGTGGAACCGCACCACCGCCAAGGCCGAGGCGCTGGCGGCGGACCACCCCGGCACCGCGGTCGCCACCGATCTGCCGCAGGCTGTGTCGGCCGCCGACATTATCCTGACCTGTACCATGTCAACCGAACCGGTGATCCGCGGCGAGTGGCTGCGGCCCGGCCAACACCTCAACATGATTGGCGCCTATCGACCCGACATGCGCGAGGCCGACGATGCGGCGCTGGCAAAGTCCCAGATCTATTGCGACAGTTTTGACACCACGCTGGACCATATCGGCGAGTTCAAAATCCCCCTGGCCGCCGGAACGTTGCAGCGATCCGATGTGCTGGCGGATTTCTACAACATCGCGCAATTCCCGGCCTATGATCCGCAGGCGATCACCCTGTTCAAGAACGGCGGCGGTGCGCATCTCGACCTGATGGTCAGCCGTCATATTCTGGATCTCTGGACCCAAAGTGAATGATCTGGCTGCCGGTCATTGGCCTTCTGCTCCTGAGCCTGTTGTTCCTGCCCTCGGTACAGGAAACCCTGCGCAGCCCAATGACGGAGTCGATGCGCCGCTTTGCCCGTGGCAGCTTTGCTGAGCTGAGCGAGGGGATGACCCATTTCTACTGGATCGGACCAGAACGCGGTCCGGTTGCGGTCTGCGTGCATGGCATCACCACCCCCTCAGAAGGGCTGGTGCCACTGGCCGAGGAACTGGCAAAAACCGGATACCGGGTGCTGCTCTATGATCTCTACGGGCGCGGGCTGTCGGACCATGTGTCGGGAGCGCAGGACCGCGCCTTCTTTCACCAGCAACTGCAGGATCTTCTGGCGCATGAGGGCGTGGTGGAGGACTTCACGCTTATTGGTTATTCCGCCGGAGGATGCATCGCCACCTCCTTTGCCGCCGAGAACCTGCCACGGGTGCGCCAGCTGATCCTGATCGCCTCGGTCGGGCTGCATTCACCGACGTCTCCGGTCGCGAGCTTCATGGAGCACCGCCCCGGCCTGCGCGACCTGTTCCTGCGCTGGACCTATCCGATGGCGGCGCGGCGCTACCTTCGCAGTCACCTGACAGACAGCGATACCCCGCCCGACGTGATCCGTGCGCAGGTGGCGCAGACCCGGCGGCGGGGCTTTTTTCCCTCCAACCTGGCGGCCATGCGCGGCATCCTGCGTGATGATTTTGGCCCCGAGCACCGGCTGTTTCATCTTCAGGGCCTGCCGGTCCTGGCAATCTGGGGCGGCGCGGATCGGATCATCCCCGGCCATGTGATCGGGCGGCTGGCGGAGATCAACCGTTCCGCCAAGCAGGACGTGGTTGAAGGCGCCGGACATGGCGTGGTCTACACCCACCCGCAGGAGGTGGCGCGGGTCATCTCCGACAACATTCGTCACGGTCTGCACTAAGCTGCACGGGCTGCGCCATCCGCTTGCCCCGGCTGACGCTCAGACCGCCGGGGCCACCGGCAAGGGGCGTTCGCGCACCGGCAGATGCACGATGGCGCTGAAGGCGCCGACGCCCACACCGATCCACCACACCATGGTGTAATCGCCGTAGATGTCATACATCCGACCGCCCAACCACACGCCGAGGAAGCCGCCGATCTGGTGGCTGAGGAAGACGATACCATAGAGCGTGCCCATGTAGCGCAGCCCATAGATATGCGCCACGAGGCCAGAGGTCAGTGGCACCGTCGCCAGCCACAATGACCCCATCGCAACCGAGAAGATAATCACCGACAACGGCGTGATCGGCAGCAGGATGAAGGCCCCCGCCACAATGGTGCGCGCGGTATAGATCCCCGCCAGCAGGTACTTCTTGGAATAATGCTTGCCTGCCCAGCCTGCCAGCAGCGTGCCGCCCACATTGGCCAGACCGATGAGCGAGATCGACACCGCCCCCAGCGCCGAGGTGGTGGTGATCCCCAGCCCATGCAGCATACCACCCGGCATGATCGGGCCGCACATCTCTGTCACAAAGGCCGGGAAATGCGCGGTGACAAAGGCCAGCTGATAGCCGCAGCTGAAAAACCCGAGGAAGATCAGCGTGTAGGACGGATCGCGAAAGGCTTTCTTGAGGATCGCGCCCATGCTCTCTTCCAGTTCCGCCTTGCCGGCGGAAACCGGCGCTCGCATCAGCGGCAGCGACAGGATCAGCGCCAGCACCACGCCGGCAAAGACCAGGAACACCGATTGCCAGGACATCAGCCCCAGCAGATATTCCGCCGTCGGCGCGCCAAAGATCTGCCCCGCCGAGCCTGCCGCGGTGACGATCGCCAGCGACATGGAGCGGTTCTCGTCCGAGCTGGCACGGCCCACCACCGCAAGCACCACGCCAAAGCCGGTGCCCGCAACGCCAAAGCCCACCAGCCATTCGTAGCTCTGCATTTCAAACGGGGTGGTGGCGCCGGAGCTGAGCACCAGACCGGCGGCATAGATCACCGCGCCGATGATGATCGCCTTGCGGTCGCCGATCTTCTCGGCGATGGCGCCAAAGATCGGCTGACCGATGCCCCAGGCGAGGTTCTGGATGGCAATGGCGAGGGAGAATTCACTGCGCAACCAGCCGAAATCCTCGGCAATCGGGATCTGGAACACCCCAAAGGAGGCGCGCACGGCAAAGCTGACCATGATGATCAGGCAGCCCACCAAAAGGACGGGCGTGAACAGGGGGGCGGGGCGGTCCATGGCGGTCTCCGGTTCTTGTTGCGCGACAGTGTGGCGATCCGGCAGCGGCCGTCAATTCAGGAGTTTTGTGTGCATACATCAGAAAAATTGAACACTCAGGCGCGCTCGCCGTGCCCGTGCCGCTTTCCTTTGCAAAATCATCCCGCTATGGCTGGACCATGACACATATGACTGACCTCTATCAGGCCCGCGTCGATGCCGGGCAGATCCAGCCGGACCCAGCGCAAGAGGCGGTCCTGCCGGAGTTTGACCGCATCGCCGAAGGCCTGCGCGCCGAGCCGGTCAAGCGCGGCCTGTTCCGCAAGGCAGTGCGACCGGAGGTCAAGGGGCTCTATCTCTGGGGCGGCGTCGGGCGTGGCAAGTCGATGCTGATGGATCTCTTTGTCGAGAGCCTCGACGATATTCCCAGCCGCCGGGTGCATTTTCATGCCTTCATGCAGGAAATCCACGCCAAGATGCACCTCGCCCGTGAGGCCGGCACCGAGGATGCGCTGGCGCCGGTGGTGGCAGACGTGGTGGCCTCGGTGCGCTTGTTGGCGTTTGACGAGATGCAGATCACCGATATCACCGATGCGATGATCGTCGGCCGCCTATTCGAGGCGCTGTTCGAGGCTGGCGTGGTGGTGGTGACCACCTCCAACCGGGTGCCGGATGATCTTTATAAGAACGGGCTGAACCGGCAGCTGTTCCTGCCCTTCATCGACCTCATCAAAGAGAAGATGCAGGTGCATGAAATGGTCAGCCCGAAGGACTATCGGCAGGATCGTCTGACCGGCTCTCGGGTCTATTTCACGCCGCTGAACGCCGACACCCGCGCCGAGATGGAAGAGATCTGGCGCGATCTGACCGGCGGCGCGGCGGAGCCGTTGGTGCTGACTGTGAAGGGCCGCGAGGTCACCCTGCCCGCCTATCGCAACGGGGTGGCGCGGGCGACATTCTACGACCTCTGCGGCACCATGCTGGGCCCGGGCGACTACCTGGCGGTGGCCGATGCGGTAAAGGTTCTGGTGCTGGAGAACATCCCCAGCCTCGGGCGTAATAACTTCAACGAGGCCAAGCGGTTCGTGACCCTGATCGACGCCCTCTACGAGGCGCGCGTGCGGCTCATTTGCTCGGCGGCTGCAGAGCCGGAGTTCCTCTATATGGAGGGCGACGGCGCCTTTGAATTCGAACGCACCGCCTCGCGCCTGCGGGAAATGCAGGACAAGGACTGGGGGCGCGGGGATTGAAGCCGGAGCTGGGGGCGCTGCCCCCGGCCCTTTGGGCCTCCCCCGAGGTATTTCCGAAAAGATGAAGGCGCGGTGGGTATTAGCCGTTTTCGCGCAGGATATTGCCCGCGAGATAGAGCGAGCCGCAGATCAGCACTCGGCAATCGGGATCGCGGGCCAGGATCGCGTCCAGCGCCGCCGCAACGCTCTCGGCCTCCTGTGCCGCAAGCCCCACGGAGGCCGCCGCAGCCGCCGTGTCTACCGCGCTGAGCGTCGCCGCTTCGCCGGGGATCGACACTGCGGTCAGACTGTCGGCCTGGGCTGCAAGGGGGCGCATATAGCCGGTCACATCTTTGGTGTTGAGCATGCCGCAGATCAGATGCGTCGGACGTTTGGGCAGCTTGGCCAGCACATCGGCGAGCGCAATCCCGGCGGCGGCGTTGTGACCGCCATCGAGCCATAGCTCTGCCGCGCCTGCGGCCTCGACCAGCGGGCCGGTTTTGAGGCGTTGCATGCGGGCGGGCCATTCGGCGCCGGTCATCGCAGCCTCGCAGGCGGCCTCATCCGCGCCGAGGTGACGCAGCACTGCCAGCGCTGCCCCGGCGTTTTGCACTTGATGCGCGCCCATCAATGCGGGAAGTGGCAGATCCAGCAGACCGCGTTCGTCCTGATAGACCAGACGGCCACGTTCCTCATGGACATGCCAGTGCTGACCATAGGCAATCACCGGTGCGCCCAGGCGCAGGGCGGTGTCTTCGATGACCTCCATCGCCTCGTCGGGTTGCGGGCCGACCACCACCGGCACGCCGCGCTTGATGATGCCCGCCTTCTCGCCTGCGATCTTGGCCAGCGTGTTGCCAAGGAATTGTTCATGGTCGATGGAAATCGGCGTAATCACCGAGACTTCGGGCGTGATGACATTGGTGGCGTCGAGCCGCCCGCCAAGGCCAACCTCCAGCAGGGTGTAATCCGCAGAGCTCCGCGAAAACGCCAGCAGCCCCGCCACGGTGGTGATCTCGAAATAGGTGATCGTCTCGTCGCCATTGGCGCTGTAGCACTCGTCCAGCACCTGCGTCAGGTGATCCTCGGAGATCAGATCGCCCGCCAAACGAATGCGTTCGTGAAAGCGTGCCAAATGAGGCGAGGTATAGGCGTGCACGGATTTGCCCCAGCCCTCAAGCCCGGCGCGGATCATCGCCTGGGTGGAGCCCTTGCCATTGGTGCCGGCGATATGGACCACCGGCGGCAGCTTGTCCTGCGGGTTGTCCAGGGCCGCCAGCAGGCGCCAGACCCGATCCAGCGTCAGGTCGATGATCTTCGGGTGAAGCGCCATCATGCGGGCGAGGATGGCGTCGGAGGTCTGGTCAGTCATCTGGCGTGATCCGGTCTGATCACGGAGCGAGGCGGTGCCACATGCGATGAGAGCAGCGCCCGTCCCGTCGGGGTGGAAGCGAAGCGCCCGTCCGGGTTGAGGGCGGGACGGGCGCTGCCCGACCTTCGGTCAGGCAAGACTTACAATGAAGGGACGCAGGCTTATTTGTCTTCGCCCGATGCGTCCTCTGCGGGCGCTTTTTCGTCTTTTTCGACCGAAATCTGTTCCGGCTCCGGATCCGGCGCGGGCAGGTCCCCGTGCACTTGCGGCGGCAGGCCCATCAACATCCGGATGATGGTGACCAGCTCGCCGCGCATCGCGGTGCGCGGTGTCACGCGGTCCAGCATGCCGTGATCCAGCAGGTATTCCGCGCGCTGGAACCCGTCAGGCAGCTTTTCACGGATGGTCTGTTCAATCACGCGGGGACCGGCAAAGCAGATCAGCGCGTTGGGTTCGGAAATATGCACATCGCCCAGCATCGCGTAGGACGCGGTGACGCCACCGGTGGTCGGATGGGTCAGCACGACGATATAGGGCAGGCCCGCCTCTTTCAGCATCTCGATCGCAACGGTGGTGCGCGGCATCTGCATCAGGGAAAGGATGCCCTCCTGCATGCGGGCGCCACCGGCGGCGGAGAACAGAACCAGCGGGCGGTGCAGCTTCACAGCCTCTTCGGCGGCGGCGATGATGGCGTTGCCGACATACATGCCCATGGAGCCCGCCATGAAGGAGAAATCCTGCGCCGCGGCCACGATCGGGGTGCGGCCAATCTCGCCGGTGGCGACCAGCATCGCTTCCTTTTCGCCAGTGGTCCGCTGTGCGGTGCGCAGCCGATCCGGATAGCGTTTCTGATCGCGGAACTTCAGCGGATCCACCACGGGCTCCGGCACCTTGACCTCTGCGAAGATGCCGCCATCAAACAGCGCGTCAAAGCGATCCCGCGGCGTGATGTGCATGTGGTGCCCGCAGTTGGTGCAGACGTTCTGATTGTCGCTCAACTCGCGGTGAAACAGCATGGTGCCGCAGTCGTCGCATTTCTTCCACAGGTTCTCGGGCACTTCGCGGCGCGAAAAGATCGAGTTGATCCTGGGACGGACGTAGTTGGTGATCCAGTTCATCAAATGGCCTCTGCCTGATTGGCGTTGCGTCCCCAGATAAGGTGACTTTCAGTCAATTGCAATCAGGCCCTGATCGCAACCCGTGCCGCAAGCCATGACACGAGGATCACCAGCAGATCCACCAGCAGCCAGGGGCGCAGGGCGGCAATGTCGTCCATGGCAAAGGGATGCAGGTAGAGCGCCAGCCCGTGAAGACTGGACGGAGAGGCAATTACCAGAAGCGACCAGACATTGTTGACGAAATGCACTGCGATCGCGGGGCCAAGGCTGCCGGACCGCGCCGTCAGATCCGCCATCAACACACCATAAAGGGTCGAGCCCGCCACGATCAGCCAGGCATTTTCTCCCGCCTCGGCCGGCATGTAGTGTCCCATGCCGAACAGTGCCGAAGGCAAGACCATCCACACCAGTGGGCTTTTGAACCGGGCCGCGAGACCTTGCTGAAGATATCCGCGAAACAGGATTTCCTCTGCGCTGACCTGAATCAGCACCAGTGCGAGCGAGAGCGGAAGCCACATCAGCCAGCGCGCAAGGTCGAGATTTCGACCCAACGGCGCGCCCATACTGTAGGGGGGCAGGATGACCAGCACGGCCACAAGCACCGCGAGGATGCGCAACACGCGCGTTCCCTGCCAGATGGCGCGGTGCTTCGGACCGATCACCGACCCGAGGCTGCGGTGATGCAGCCCCTGCACCACCAGCCCGACAGCGACAATCGCGTAGATGAAACTGCCGAGCAGCATCGCCATTCCGGCCGGGTTGGTGCCAGTGATGAAATCGGCTTGGTCGGTCGCCGCAAGCAAAACGGGCAGCAGGAACACGTCCGACAACAGGCTGAGGGCAAACCAGACGACGATTACCAACACCACACCGAGGGCAAAGCGCCAGAGTTCCGATTTGGCGCGCGCCTCCTGCAGCAGGGTCTCATGCGGGTGGTAGCTCATATCGGCGGGCCTTCTTTGGTCATCATGTATTGGCGCAGGCGATCATCAGCATCAATGATCTGGTGCCACCGGGGCTGTGGCTGTCCCGTCATCCGCCGAGGTCGCCAGTGCGGAGGGGGCCGCGGGCATGCGACCTGAGCGCGCCTCCTGCAGGGCCTCTGCCGCGCTGGACAAGTGGCCCGACACGGTCTTCAACAATTGCAGGGCCACCGAAATGTCGCTTTCGATCACGGTACGATATTCCTGTGACCCGATGCGCAGGAAAACACAATCTTCTGCGGCCAAAAGATCCAGTTGCCTGGGGTCACCGGTGATCACCGCCAGGTCGCCGATCAACCGCCCCGGACCGATCATGTCCAGATGGCTTCCATCCTCGGGAAAACGCAGCGATGCCTGACCGGACAGGCAGAGATAGACCGCATCGCCCTCTTCGCCCGCGCGAAAGACTGCGGCCCCGGTTGGGACATTCACCCAGGATGCGGAGAAGGCCAGCAGCCGGCGATGCCGCGCGTCAAGCCGCGCAAACAGATCAATCTCGCTGATGACCGCAAGTTTGCGGTCGAAATCACCGCCAGTGTCGTCCGTGTCGGTCCAGACCGGCGTTGCCGCCCCCTCCTGCCCGTCGACGCGCCCGTCCTTCAGCTCCAGATAGAGATCATAGCGCGATGGGTTTTCAAAATGATCCTCAAAGTGGATCATGGTGGTCTTGGGCAGCAGCGCCTGCAGTCGGGTCCGGGTTTTCAGTCGGCTGTCAGAGTCGTGGCTGGCCAGCACATGGTCCAAAATCAGGATGTCCGGGCGTTTGATCGCGGCGCGGGTAAAGGCGGCACGTTCACGGAACACAGGCTCCAGCAGCGCTCCGCCGAGGCCGGTCGGCAGGTCGTAGATCATCAATGCCAGCCGTGCTTTCAGGTCGTGGTCGGCCATTACATCCGCCACGGCATCCTCGACCGCCTGCGCCCGCGCCCCCGCATGCGCCGAGATACGGCCAAACAGAGCGTTTTCCAGCACCGTCAGCTTGCGGGCGTATTCTTCCGACCGCAGGCGCCGATAGACGCCGCTGCATTCACTCAACAGCAGATCGCTGCGGTTCTCGCGTATGCGCAGGATGTGGGTCTTGTACGCGCGCGGCAGGCCGGGGCCGATCTGCTCTTCGGTGAGCAGGAATGGCAGGGTACACAACAGCGCGCGATCCTCGCGGTTGAGCTCCTGCGCCGCCAGATGGCGCTCCGCGGCCTTGGTAATGCGGGCATAAAGATCCTCGTCAAGGCCGAGGCGACGGAACAGCGGATGCGAGGTGTCGCCGCGACCGAAGGTGCGCTGCAAGGTGTCGAGAAGCGCCAGACTGATGTCGCGGGTCTGCGCCTCCAGCCCCTCGGCGCGCAACACGCGCTGAAAGGGGCCATCCGGGTTTGTGAACAGTTTGGCCGGAACCGGCTGCACCGGAAAGGCGAACATCATGTTCTCCGCCAGCGACAGCGCCGGATTGTAGTGATCAGGCAGGAAGCGATAGACCACATCGCGCAGGCCTTTTTCCTGCAGGCGCGCCTCGATCCGGGGGCGCAGCTCGGTGATCTGCGCTTCGAGCGCGCGGTGGCGGTCCTGCAGCCGGGCGTGCAGGGTGCGATGGAAGAGCTGCCCGTCAATGCCCATGGCCTCGACCAGCTGGAACCACCAGTCGCGCAGGCCATCCTCGGACCCCAACCCGGCCAGATCCGGGTTCACCCAATCGGCGTTCAGGGGATCCGGGTTGTTGCCCGCGCGCAGGGATTCCGCCCGCTGCAGCAATTGCAGTTCGGGGCCGGTTGCGCGTGGACGGCTGCGCAGCGGCATCAACACGTTGTCGCCAAGCGAGCCGTCAAACAGGTAGGGCGCGTTGAACGCATAGCCGATACGGCTGGCGATCACCCCCTGATGCAGCTCTGCCAGCGGACGGCCTGCCACGATAACCTCGCCACGGCTTGGCAGCACCTCACGGGTCAACACCTGCGCCAGCGCCTGACGTTCGGCGGTCGAGCTGCTTTGGATTGCGACCTGCGCGCCCGCCGGAATGGTCAGGCTGAGGCCGTCGAGGATCGGCTTGCCCTCGGCGTCCTTTACGGTGACGTCGCGCAGCTCGATCTCTCCGCGCAGGTGCGGCACTTCCCGGGGCTCACCTTCAAGCAGCTTTTCATCAATCATGCCGGGAGGGGCGAATTTCTCCGCCATGATCTGCCAGCGCAGCGACATGTCCTGCACCTGATTGTAATAGGTCAGCAGCTCCTTCCAAGGCGCCGACAGATCCTTGTAAGCCGCCAATGCCGCCACCAGCGCGCCCACGGTGATCTCGCCCCGGATCGCCAGAACGCCGCCGACCGAATAGAAAAAGAACGGCGTCAGGTGGCCGATCAGGTTGTTGAGGAACTTCATGAAGAACTTCTTCATGTAGATGCGGCGGCGGATCTCGAACAGGCGGCCCAGACGGTTGGAGACCTGCGCCAGCCGGTAGCGCCAGCCGCCATTGCTGCGCAGATCGCTGAGCCCTGCCGCCGTCTCGCCGATCTCGGCCGATAGCGCGCGCACCTCGGCGATACGGTCCTTGTTGAGAAGGTTGATCTGGCGTTGCAGCATTGGAATCAGCCAGGCCTGCAGTGGGATCAGCGCCACCGAAGCCAGGCCGAACCAAACGCTCTGGACAAAGAGAAACGTCACGATGGTCAGCATCTGCCCGGCCTGGAACACCGGCTGCGCCACCGCATCCCCCATCAATCCGCCCATCGGCTCGGACTCGGAGGTGATCATCGACACCATCTCGCCCTGGCTGGTGGTATGAAAATGCCCCGATGGAAACCGCATCATGCGGGCAATCATCTGATAGCGCAGCCGCCGCAGCAGGCGTTCGGAGAGGATCCCCTTCAGCGTGTTGAGCCGCATCTTCATCATGCCGCTGGCCAGCACTGCCCCGAGAAAGGCAAAGCAGAGCACCAGAAGGTAGTCCTCGGACGTCAGCCGCCAGCCCCAGAGATCCACCCATTCGCTGGGCGAACCGATAGCGTCGTTGACAATACGTTTGGGCAGTTCCAGCGTGATATACAGGAACGGAAACGTGAGCAGGGTCAGAAGCAGAAGACCAAGCTGCTGGCGTTTCGAATGGCGCCAGATGAAGGAAAACAGGCTCGGCTCCACGCCGTGTCCTTTCTGTCCGTCGGACCGCCGTGAAGCCCATGGCGGGTTGAAAACAAAAGCGATACCGTCTGTCGCAGACAAACGCGCCCCGAAAATCTGTCAAAGAGCGCCTGATACGTCACCGCATCCCGCGAAGGCGCGTCAGGTAAGCGTGTTGTTGCCGCAATTCAAGTCACGCGTGTTCACTCTCCGTTAGCACTTGTTCCGATTCAAGGCTCCGTTTAAACAAACTGGGTATGAAAATAAGGGTGTGCCCCGGTGCCGGGGTCACGCAGAATCTGGGTGCAGGGGCAGACATTGACCGGATTACGGGCACGGACCACAGCCATTCATTGCGCCCTCGGTCGGCGCCGGACAGAGGTCTTTGCCGGCCTGTTAGATCGTGCAGGCGGGCGAGTGGATCTGCGCCGATGTCTGCTCTTGCTCGTGCTGCCGCTCGTGTTGGCGGGATGCATGGAAGGCAACCGTCTGGCCTTTGCCCCTCCGGGTCAGGATATTCCTCATTCCGGCAATGGGCGCGGGCGTGCGCTGACGGCGGTTTTTGGCGATGGGCAACTGATCCTCGCCGCCCCGTCCGGTTTCTGTTTTGACGCCCAAATGGAACAGCACACCGGCAGCGGCGGTTTTGCACTGCTCGCCCGCTGCGAGCGGCTTGGCACGTTTGGGCGTTTCAGGACGGGCGATGGTGCAATGCTGACCGCCACCGTGGGCGCGGTGGCCGCAAACACACCGCCTCCCTCTGCCGATGCGCTACGGTCGGCGTTTGCTACGTCCCGCTCTAGCGCGAGGGTTCTTGAAACCCGCAACGACGGAGGTGTTCCGCTGGTGAAGCTGCACCTGACCGGGCATTCCGCAGAGGGGGCCAGCGGCACCCATTGGCGCGGAGCGTTTGTGGTGCATGGGCATCTCGTTTCGATTGCGCTCTATGCGCCGGACGGCAGCGGCTATCTGGGTGAATCCGGCGCCCGCCTGATCCGCGAGTTTGTTCGCGCGACCCGCAACGCCACACATCTGGCGGAGACCTCGGCTCCGCCCGCCTCCAACGATGCTGCAGAGCGAGCCGCGGCAGGAGCGCACTCTGCCGTGCCCGCGACGGCGCTGGCCGCGCGCAGGTTCACGCCGCGCACTCCGGGCGCGTGACATCACAGCGCCACAGGAGAGAGAAACTCGGTGTCGCCGTGTTGTCCCCTTGTGCTAATCCGTTAATATGTAGACGAAATCCAGAGCAGCACGCTCTGGTAAAGCACGCGACAGCGCGATCTGCGGGGGAAGAATGGGCAGATTTCTTGAACAGGTGCTGAACGCCAGCACATTTCGCCGCTGGCAAGCCGCCGTGCGCAAAGCCCCGGATGCGGGTCTTGCCCGCCTGCGGCAACAACGCAATGAGGCCCGAAAGCTGCGCGCCCGCCTCGACCAGCTGATCCATATCGCCGATGGCCAGCTTGCGTTGCCGCGGATCGGATCGTCCTATTTCGCCCGTCCGCACGGTACCGACTGGTCCTGGCGCCCGGAGCTTTGGCGCGGCCCGTTGCCGCTTCCGGGCGTGTCCTCGGCGCCCAGCAAGACGCCGCTCGGCCACGAGGTGAAGCTGTTCCATGATTGCACCATTTCAGAACTGACCCTGCGCCAGCTGCGCAACACCCGCGAAGAAGATCTGGCCCCGTTTGGCCTGCGGATGGATGTGTTCAAATTCGATGGCTCGTTTCTGTCATTGGTCATCGATCTGCCCGCGGAGGCGACCATCGGCCTGACCCGCCAGCATCTGGTGCGCTTGGACTGCATTGTCGAGAGCGAACAGCCTGTCGAGATTTTTGCCCGCCTGAACATCAAGCACGGTCCCAATACCGAACAGCTGGTGCGGGAGCTTCCGCATGGCGAGACGGCGGTCTCGGTGGAATATGATCTGGCCTATTCGCGGTTGAACGAAAAGCGGATCGAGAAAGCCTGGGTGGATCTGATCTTTGAAGCGCCCGACATGAACCAGGTGGTGCTGCGCGACGTGACTTTTGCCCGGTTCCGCCGGGCCAACCTCTGATCCCAGTGCCAGGAGACCCCTCATGAGCGCCCTGACCCTTCGCAAAATCCGCTTCCGTTCCGGCCTCTGGGAAGGACAGATCGACAATGCGCCTACCTCCGGCGCCCGACCGCAGATTTCGGTTCGGTTTCTGGACCGGGAAGTCGAAGACGTGACGCTGACCGAAGGGGACGCCCCCGGAAGCTGGCGCCTGTCCGTCCCGATCCCAAGCGAGGCGGTGGGCGATGGGGTTCAAAGCTTCCTGATCTATGACACGGAAGCGGATGTGAAACTTGGTGATTTCGCCCTGGTCGCCGGTGACCCCCTGGCCGATGATCTGCGCGCCGAGGTGGAGTTGCTGCGCGCCGAACTGGACATGCTGAAGCGCGCCTTTCGACGGCATTGCCGGGATACCATCTGATACGCCCTCCGGTATGGGAGTGACACGGCACCACTGGGGAAATCTGTGGCACAAGAGGTATTGCGCCCGCTTGCACGTCCGCCGTGGGGCGCGCGCCGGGCCATAGGCCCGGCGCGCGCGAGTCCGACCGATCCGGTCGGAAACACCTCACCAGAAGCCCTATCAGGTCTTCCTTACGCCGAAGTGGCACTCAAATCCCGCTCGATCTCGATCAGGCGTTGTTTACGCCACAGACCTCCGCCATAGCCGGTAAGCGTGCCATCTGCCCCCAGCACCCTGTGGCAGGGAATCATCACGGCGATCTGGTTTGCACCATTGGCCCGGGCCACGGCGCGGCTGGAACCGGGGCGCCCCAGATCTTTGGCCAACTGACCGTAGCTGCGGGTTTCTCCAGCCGGAATGTCACGCAGGGCACGCCAGACCTCAGCCTCAAAGGCGGTGCCATGATAGGCCAACGGGGTGTCAAACCGTGCCGCCCGGCCCGCGTAATACTCTGTCAGCTCTGCCGCAGCCTGATCGATCACCTCAGGGCGACCAAAGCCCAGACCTCCGGGCTGGCGTTTCTGCAGTTTGGCCACTTCTCGCGGCAGCGCCTTGCGATCAGCGAACTCCAGAAGGTGCAGCTTGTGCCGACAGGCGACGGCCACCATCGCACCGAGGGGCGTGTCGATCCAATCCGCCAATAATTGTGCATCCTTGCGAAAAGCTCCGGGGGCCACACCGACAAGCCGGGCAAAGGCGGCACGAAAGGCGCTGGGACTGTCAAAGCCCGCATCCATCTGCGCCGCGATCACCGGCTCACCGGCGCTGAGCGCGGTGAAGCCCTCGCGCAACCGGCGCTGACGGGCCATTTCCAGAAATGTCATGCCGAACTGTCGCTTGAAGGCGCGGCGCGCGGTGGACGCATCCACCCCCAGCGCCAAGAGATCCTCCTCACGCCAGCGGTAGCTGGGTCGGGCCTCCAATGCATCCAGCAGGCGGCGCACCATCGGGTCATTCCCTGCAGCCGCACTAAGAGGATGACAGCGTTTGCAGGCCCGGAACCCGGCCTCGATACAGGCACCTGGCGTGGCAAAGAACTGGCAATTCTCAAACTTGGGTTTTCGCGCCGGACAGGTCAGGCGACAAAAGATCCCGGTAGAAGAAACGCCCACATAGGCACGCCCGTCATAGGCCGCATCGCGGGCCAGCAGCGCAGCATAGAGGGTTTCGGAATCAGGCAGATCAAACATCATCATGCCCAAACCTTAGCGCGCACGCGCGGTCCATGCCGCCGAAATTCGGGCGTCTATATGGAAAACACCCCGAAATCGCCTGTGCTCTGTGGATCAACGATCAAAACATCGTTTTGAGCAATGAAAAAGGCCGCCCGGTGAGGGCGGCCTTTGATGAATATCCTGCGAGCAGAAGATGTTACTGTTTCGGCCCCAGTGCCGACAGCCCTTTGAGGATGTCGATGGCATAGGCCATCTGATAGTCTTCCTCGCGCAGCTCGGCTGCTTTCTCCGCTTTCTCGCGATCCGCCTCGATCTGACGCACCTCGTCTTCGGAAAGGCTGTCGTTGTTCAGGCGTCCGCGCAAGTCGGCCTCGGACCGGGGGCCAAAGGCGCTGCTGGCGGGCTCTTCCTCTTCTGCCTCGGGGCGATTGCGCGGTTGCGCAACAACGATGTCGGGGCTGACGCCCAGCGCCTGAATGGACCGACCGGACGGCGTGTAATAGCGCGCCGTGGTCAAACGCATGGCGCCATCGCCGCGCAAAGGCATCACGGTCTGGACCGAGCCCTTGCCGAAGGATTTGGTGCCCACCACGATGGCGCGGCGGTGATCCTGCAGCGCACCGGCGACGATTTCGGAGGCCGAGGCAGAGCCGCCGTTGATCAGCACCACGATCGGCTTGCCGTCGATCAGGTCGCCCGGAGTGGCGTTGAACCGCTCACCATCCGCCGCCTGACGGCCACGGGTGGAGACGATCTCGCCGCTTTCGAGGAAGCTGTCGGCCACGCTGATCGCCTGGGTCAGCAACCCGCCGGGGTTGTTGCGCAGGTCGAGCACGATGCCGTTGACGTTGTCCATCCCGCCCAGTTCCTCGATTTGTTCTTCGAGATTGGCCTCCAGGTTGGGGGTGGTCTGCTCGTTGAAGGTGGTAACCCGCACGACAACCGACGAACCTTCCGTACGTCCACGCACAGCAGTGAGCTTGATGGTGTCGCGGATGATGGAGACATCGAACGGCTCGTCCTCGCCCTCGCGCACCACGGTGATGATGATCTCGGACCCCACCGGGCCGCGCATCAGCTCCACCGCTTCGTCGAGGCCGAGGCCCAGCAGGCTCTCACCATCGACATGGGTGATGAAATCACCGGCCTCGATTCCAGCCTCATAGGCGGGCGTGCCGTCCATTGGCGAGACGACCTTCACAAAGCCGTCGGCTTGCGTGACCTCGATGCCGAGACCACCAAATTCGCCCCGGGTCTGCACCCGCATCTTGTCAGCGTCATCGGGCGAGAGATAGCTGGAATGCGGATCAAGCGATTGCAACATGCCACCAATGGCCGCCTCGATCAGCTCTGTCTCGTCTACTTCCTCGACATATTGCGCGCGGATGCGTTCGAAGATGTCGCCAAACAGGTCCAGCTGTTCATAGACGGATGCCTCGTTGCTTTCCTGCGCCAGCAGCGGTGCTGCCACATAGGTCGTTGCCACAATGCCCGCGAGCGTCCCGCCCAGAGCCGCCATCGCAAATTTCTTCATCTCTTGCCTATCCACCTTGCCCGGTCCGGAACCATGTCTCAGGGTCCACGGGACTGTTTTCCATTCTAACCTCTATATAGAGCGTTTCTGTCCGGCCAGTTCCACCCCCTTCACCGCTAAGTGACAAAATCGCGCTTGTCGCGGCCGCGTCACCGCCCATCAAACCGACCGGCGTGCCCTCGGGGATCACCTGACCGGCAGCGCCAAAGACCTCTGCAAGGCCGGACAGGATGAACAACGTGTCCGGCTGCGGCTCCAGAATCACCACATTGCCGAGATCAAGCAACGGACCGAGGTAGCGGATCGTCGCGGCCGTCGGGCTGACGACCAGCGACCGGGGGCGGCTGGCCACCAGAATGCCGGCCCGCGCGACGCCGGCGGCGTCCTTGTCGCCATATCCACGCAGCAACAACCCCTCGACCGGCAGCGCAAGATCGCCGCGGCGGTCGGAAATATCAGAACCCGACGTTTGGACCCCATTGGCCTCGGCAATCAGTGCAAGCCCATCAGCAAAGCCGGTCAGCGTCTCGGTCGAGGAAATCAGGATTGCGGTCTGCACCGGATCCTCGGTGAACCGTTGCGGCAAGTCCTGACGGTCAGCGATCGCGGTCGAGAGCGCAGCCCGGGCCGCCTGGACGCCCTGCAGCCCGTCTTCGAGCTTCTGTGCCGCGTTCTGCTGCAACAGGCGCAGGTCACGCACTTCCTGCAGATCATTGCGCAACGCATCGGCACGCGCCTGCAGCCCCGGTGTAACCTCTGCCAGCATCATCGCCGAACGCGCCGCACCTAGCGGCCCGGAGGGATGCAGCATCAGAACCGGCGGCGTCGAGGTCTCGATGGTGGTGATGACGCCCAGCAGCTCGGCCACCTCCTCATCACGGGCCCGCAGCTGCGTGGTCAGCTGTGTTTCACGCCGGGCCACCCGGCGCAGGCCTTCGCGCATGGCTTGCAGCCCGTCCTCATAGGCCCGCACGGTTTCGGTCAGTGCCTTGACCCGGTCATTTGCGGTTTGTGCGGCATCCATGCGTTCGCCCGCCGCTTCCAGCGCTGCCGCAGCCGTGCTGGCAGCCTCGCCGGGGCTCTGGGTCGCCGCAGAGGCAGACACGCCAGCCAGCAGACACAGGCCCAGCGCAAAGGTCATCGCGAGATTGCGCATCATGCGAGTAGGCTTTCCCCGGTCATTTCCTCGGGCTGTTCCAGCCCCATCAGCGCCAGCAGGGTCGGCGCCAGGTCCGCGAGCCGGCCATCGCGCAAGGCAACACCCTCTGGACCATTTACCAAAGCAACAGGAACGAGGTTGGTTGTATGCGCCGTATGGGCGCCGCCAGTGTCCGGGTCCACCATCAGCTCGCAATTGCCGTGGTCGGCGGTGACGATCATCGCACCACCGGCGGCCTTCAGCGCCGTGACCACCGCGCCAAGCCCCTTGTCCACCGCCTCGCAGGCCTTGATCGCCGCGTCCAGATCACCGGTGTGACCGACCATGTCCGGGTTGGCGTAGTTGGTGACGATAAGGTCATAGCCCGCCTCGATCGCCGCGACGAATTTCTCGGTCACCTCGGGGGCGGACATTTCCGGCTGCAGATCGTAGGTCGCCACCTTGGGCGATTTGGGCATCGCACGGTCCTCGCCCACCTCGGGTGTTTCCTTGCCGCCGTTGAGGAAGAAGGTCACATGCGGATATTTCTCGGTCTCGGCGAGGCGGAACTGGGTCTTGCCCTGCTTGGCCACCCATTCGCCCAGCGTGTTGACGATGGCCTTTTTGGGATATGCCGTAGTCATGTAGCCGTTGTGATCGGCGGAATACTCCACCATGCCCAAGAGCCCGGCAAGGTCGGGGCGCGGCCCGGTGTCGAAGTCGGTGAAATCGGGCTCTCCGATGGCGCGCAGGATCTCGCGGGCGCGGTCGGCGCGGAAGTTGAGGCAAAAGACCCCGTCGCCATCCTGCATGCCGTCAAAATCTGCAACCACCGTGGCCTTGATGAACTCGTCCAGCTCCTCACGCGCGTAAGCATCCTCGACCGCCGCTTTTGCGGTCTGCGCGGTGAACTGGCACCTGCCGTGGACCATCGCCTCATAGGCCTGGCTCACCCGCTCCCAGCGATTGTCGCGGTCCATTGCGAAATAGCGCCCGGTGACGCTAGCGATCCGTGCGCCCTCCGCCAGTCCGGCCTCAAGCTGCTCCAGATAGCCCAGCGCCGATTTGGGTGCCACATCACGCCCATCGGTCATGGCATGCAGCCAGACCGGCACACCCGCATCGCGGATCGCCTTCACAGCCGCGAGGATATGGGTGACATGGCCATGCACGCCGCCATCGGAAACCAACCCCATCAGATGCGCCGCCCCACCGGTGTCTTTCAACTTGGCAATGAAGGCCTGCAGCGCGTCATTGTCAAAGAACGACCCATCCTCGATCGCCAGGTCGATCTGGCCCAAATCCATCGCCACCACCCGGCCCGCGCCGATATTGGTGTGACCGACCTCGGAATTGCCCATCTGGCCGGAGGGTAGTCCGACGTCGGGACCATGGGTGATGAGGCGGGCAGCCGGGCCGTCCGCCATGATCGCATCCAGCGTCGGGGTCTCTGCCAGATAGGGCGCGTTGGCCGGTCCCGGCGCAGCGCTGCCCCAGCCATCCAGAATGCAAAGAACGACAGGTTTGGGTGCGGGCATGTTTCGTCTCCGGTCAGCGACAGTGGTTTGATCCGGGTTCTACAGCCTGTGACGCGGTTGGGAAACCGGCGAGTGCGATCTCGGCAGTTTTGTGACACCGGGCCCTGCGGTATTTGCACATTGCAAGCGGCGCGCGATTCGCAGCGCGCTGCCGGGCCCAACGGGGGCGCCGGCATGTCCAATGCAGGTGACACGGGCGGGAGCCTCCCCCGGCATGGGACGTTTGCCACTGCGGCGAAGGCGCAAGATCCGGGTCGCTGGACGGGCAGCGAGAGAACTATCCAAAGGGCAGCCAAACAAAACAGGACCACAGCCCATGCCCCATATCATCGCAATGTCGACCAACACCGTCCGCGCCTATCAATCCGGCCAGCCAGATGCGCACGGCCAACTGCCAGAGCGCGCCATCTCCGACGGCGGCGGCAACCCCTGCCGCCATTGCCTGCGCTACATCCCGGAAGGTGCCGAGATGCTGATCCTCGCCCACCGCCCCTTTCCCGCAGCGCAGCCCTATGCGGAAACCGGGCCGATCTTTCTCTGTGCCGACGCCTGCATCCGGCACGAGGGTGCGGCAATGCCCGAGGTCTTCACCCGCTCGCCCGACTATCTGATCAAGGGCTACTCGGACGACGACCGCATCGTCTATGGCACTGGCGTGGTGGTGGAAAAGGACCGGATGATGGCGCAGGCCGAGGAGATCCTCGCCGACCCGCATGTGCGCTACATCCACATACGCTCCGCCCGCAACAACTGCTATCAGGCCAGGATCGAGCGCTGAGCCGCCCGACGTCGGGACACTAGAGCGTCTTGGTCATCGCGTAGTTGTGCATCATCACGCCGCGACGCTCAAAATCACAGCGCCCTGCCTCGGCAAACCCCTGCCGCAGGAAGAAGCGCCGCGCCGCCTCGCTGGCCTCCACATAAAGCGACGCAAGACCAAGGGCGCGGGCTTCTGCCTCAAGGCAGGCATAGAGGTCCGCGCCAATACCGGTTCCGGCCACCTCTGGCGCGAGGTAAAAACAGTCGATGTGGCCGTCGGCCTCCAGCTCGATAAAGCCCTGCGCCACGTCGCGCGCATCCGCCGCAACCCAAATCCGACGGCCGTCCTGCCCGCGTTCCAGCACGCGGTCGAGCGGGGCCGGTTCCGGGCTCCAAGCCGCACATTGTTCGGGGGTGTAGTCGCGCGCGCCGACCTGATGCACGGCGGCATGAAAGATCCGCGCCCAGTCGGCGGCATCGCGGGGCTCAAACGGACGGATCAGCATCAGCGGGACTTCGTCAGCGCGAGGAAGACATCTTCGAGGTCGGCCTCTTCGGTCTTTACATCACGGATGGAAATCCCCGCGGCACGCACCGCCTCCAGCACCGCCTCGGCAGAGGTCTCATTGCTGTGATAGCGCAGCACAAGGGCACCGTCGCCGCGCAATTCGGCCTCAATGCCCGGGCCCTGCGGCAGCTCCGTCACCGGGGTTGCGGGCTGCACCACCATGGCGCGCGCATCCAGACGTCCCAGCAGGTTTGCGGTCGAATCCCGCGCCACCACTTCGCCCTGGTTGATGATGGCGATCTCGTCGCACATCTCCTGAGCTTCCTCGAGGTAGTGGGTGGTGAGGATGATGGTCATGCCCTGCGCGTTGAGCTGACGGACATTCTCCCACAGCATCTGACGCAGCTCGATATCCACACCGGCGGTGGGCTCATCCAGCACCAGAATATTGGGGCGATGCACCAGCGCCTTACCCAACAACAGCCTGCGCCGCATGCCGCCCGAGAGGGTCCGCGCATAGGCCTCGGCCTTGTCCTCCAGCCCGATCAGTTTCAGGATTCCGTCGCTGTCGCGCTCTGCCTTTGGCACGCCATAAAGCCCCGCCTGCACCTCCAGCGCGCCGCGCGGGGTGAAGAAGGGATCGAGGTTCAGCTCCTGCGGCATCACCCCGATCGAGGCCCGGCTCTGACGGGGGTTCTGATCCTGATCGAAGCCCCAGATCGTCACCTTGCCGGAGGTCTTCAGCACCAGCCCGGCGAGGATGTTGATCAGCGTCGACTTGCCCGCACCATTCGGCCCCAAGAGACCAAAAACCGATCCGCGTGGCACCGTGAGGTCGATGCCCTTCAGCGCGTGCTTTTCAGGCTGGCCCTTCTGGCCTTTGTAGGTTTTGCGCAAAGCTTCAATTCGGATTGCCTCATCAGTCATCGCGACCCTTGCCCCCGGTATTTTCATGGCTCATAAAGCTCCTAACCCATTAGCCAGAGGACCGCCAGCGATGACCATTGAAGCGCCGGAAACCAAAATCGTGGACAGCATGCGAGTGGCCTGCGACGGCAGCGAAGGCGCATTGGGACATCCACGAGTCTATCTGCAGATCCCCGAGGACACTGGATTTGTGGAATGCCCCTATTGCGACTGCAGGTTCATCCACAAGGATTTCGAAGGCAAGATCGCCTGATCCGGCTTTCGCGCCTGGACATGAGCCGTTAGGCTTTGATGCATGGCAGAGCTGTTGATTGTCTATCACTCCCGCACCGGCGGCAGTCACCAGATGGCCGAAGCCGCCCGCGCGGGCGCTGCGGAAGAGATCACCACCCATCTGCTGACCGCCGATGAGACCACACCGGAGCATCTTCTGGCCGCAGACGGCTATCTGTTCTGCGGCCCCGAGAACCTCGCCGCGCTATCCGGCGCGATGAAGGAATTCTTCGACCGCTGTTATTATCCCGTTCTGGGGCACCTCAACGGGCGCGCCTATGCGCAAATGATCTGCGCCGGATCGGATGGCGAGAATGCCGCCCGGCAATTGGCACGGATCGCGCAGGGCTGGCGACTGAAGGCGGTGCAGGACCCGTTGATTGTCTGCACCCATGCGCAGACTCCCGAGGACATTCTGGCCGACAAGGTGATCCCCGAGGCTGACTTGCAGCTGTGCCGGGAACTGGGGCAGGCCATCGGCGCGGGGCTGGTGATGGGGATGTTTTGAAGCACTGAGGACAGCCCCCGAGCCTGGGTGGGGGTGAAGCCCCCTCCCGGGGGGAGGGTCGGGGGCCGCCCGACCTATCGGCCGGACGGTGACGCCTCCCCAAGGTCAGGCACTGTCCTCTGCAACCTGCCGATCAGCCCTCCAATCCCAAACTCCAATTGCCCTTGGCCCCCGGATCATTGATAACCCAGAAACAGAACACGAACGATTTCCCGAGAAGGAGCGCGACGGTCATGAGCGGAACGCAATTCGGCAAAGGCTGCCATCTTCACCTGATCGATGGCTCCGCCTTCATCTTTCGCGCCTACCACGCGCTGCCGCCGCTGACGCGCAAATCCGACGGGCTGCCGATCGGCGCGGTTGCGGGCTTTTGCAACATGCTGCAGCGCTATGTGGAGGGCAACACCGGCCCGGACGCGCCGACCCATGTGGCGGTGATCTTCGACCATTCCGGCAAGAGCTTTCGCAACGATTTTTACGACCAATACAAGGCCAACCGCCCGCCCGCGCCCGAGGACCTGGTGCCTCAGTTCCCGCTCACGCGCGAGGCCACCCGCGCCTTCAACATCGCCTGCAAAGAGACCGAAGGCTTCGAGGCCGACGACATCATCGCCACGCTGGCCTGTCAGGCGCGCGACGCCGGTGGACGGGTGACCATCATTTCCTCGGACAAGGATCTGATGCAGCTGGTGGGCGACGGCGTCGAGATGCTGGATGCGATGAAGAACAAGCGCATCGACAGCGACGGCGTGCGCGAGAAATTCGGCGTCGGCCCCGACCGGGTGGTGGACGTGCAGGCATTGGCGGGCGACTCGGTCGACAACGTGCCCGGCGCCCCCGGCATCGGCATCAAGACCGCCGCGCTGCTGATCAACGAATTCGGCTCTCTTGAGGAGCTGCTGGACCGTGCCGAGGAGATCAAGCAGCCCAAGCGCCGCCAGACCCTGATCGAGAAACGCGAACAGATCGAGATGTCGAAAACGCTGGTGCAGCTCGATTGCGAGATGGCGCTGGACTTCACCCTCGACGAGCTGGAAGTGCGCGACCCCGACCCGGAGGTGCTGCTGGGCTTCCTGTCGGAGATGGAGTTCCGCACCCTGACCAAACGGCTGGCCGATCAGTTGGGTCAGGAGGCACCGACGATCCCCGAAACCGCCGCCCCGGCCGCGCAGGCGGATCTGCCCGAAGCCCCCGGTTTTGACGTCGCCGAATATACCACCGTGCGCGATGCCGAAACGTTGCAACAGTGGATCGACCGCATTCGCGAGCATGGCTATGTCGCGGTGGATACCGAAACCACCGGCCTTGACGAGATGATCGCCGATCTGGTGGGGATTTGCCTCTGTGTCACCCCCGGGCAGGCCTGCTATGTGCCGCTGACCCATAAGGCGGGCAATTCCGACGATCTGTTTGGCTCTGACGATCTGGCCGAGGGGCAGATGCCGCTGGAGCAGGCGCTGGAGATGCTGAAGCCGGTGCTGGAGGATGAAGCGATCCTCAAGATCGGCCAGAACATGAAGTATGACGCCAAGATCTTCGTGCGCAACGGCATCACAGTTGCGCCGATCGACGACACCATGCTGTTGTCCTATGCGCTGCACGGCGGCCTGCACGGGCATGGCATGGACACGCTGTCGGAACGCTATCTCGACCACCAGCCGATCCCGATCAAATCTCTGCTGGGCACGGGCAAATCCGCGATCACCTTCGACCGGGTGCCGATCGACGAGGCCACGCCCTATGCGGCCGAGGATGCCGATATCACCCTGCGCCTGTGGCAGCAGTTCAAGCCACAGCTGCATCAGCAACAGGTGACCACGGTCTACGAGACGCTGGAACGTCCACTGGTGCCGGTGCTGGCGCAGATGGAGCGTCACGGCATCAAGGTGGACCGCGACACGCTGAGCCGGATGTCGAACGCTTTTTCGCAGAAGATGGCGGCGTTGGAATCGGAAATCCACGAGCTGTCGGGCGAGAGCTTCAACGTCGGCTCACCAGCGCAGCTGGGGGAGATCCTGTTTGACAAGATGTCCCTACCGGGTGGTAAGCGCGGCAAGAACGGCAAGTATTCCACCGGCGCCGATATTCTTGAGGATCTGGCGACCGAGCATGAGCTGCCCGCTCGCGTGCTGGATTGGCGGCAGCTGTCCAAGCTGAAATCCACCTATACCGACGCGCTGCAGGAACATATCCACCCAGAGACCGGCCGGGTGCATACCTCCTACCTGCAGACCGGCGCCAACACCGGGCGCATGGCCTCCTCCGACCCGAACCTGCAGAACATCCCGGTGCGCAGCGAAGAGGGTCGGCGCATCCGCGAGGCCTTTGTCGCGGATGAAGGCAACGTGCTGTTGTCGCTCGACTATTCCCAGATCGAGCTGCGCATCCTCGCCCATGTGGCGGAAATCGACGCGCTGAAACAAGCCTTTGCCGACGGTCATGACATTCACGCCATGACCGCCTCGGAGATCTTCGACGTGCCGCTGGACGAGATGACCTCGGAAATCCGCCGCAAGGCGAAGGCGGTCAACTTCGGGGTGATTTACGGAATTTCGGGCTTTGGCCTGGCGCGCAACCTGCGCATCCCGCGCGGCGAGGCGCAGGGCTTTATCGACCGCTACTTCGAACGCTTCCCCGGCATTCGTCATTATATGGACGACACGGTGAATTTCGCCAAGGAGCACGGCTATGTGCAGACGCTGTTTGGGCGCAAGATCCACACGCCGGAGATCGCCGCCAAGGGACCGCGGGCGAGCTTTGCCAAACGCGCAGCGATCAACGCGCCAATCCAGGGCACGGCGGCGGATGTGATCCGCCGCGCCATGGTTCGGATGCCGGACGCGATCACCCACCTGCCGGCCCGCATGTTGTTGCAGGTGCACGATGAATTGATATTCGAGGTTCCAGAAGGTCACGTGGATGAGACCATTTCGGTCGCCCGCAAGATCATGGAAGGCGCTGCCGATCCGGCGGTGCATATGGACGTGAAACTGGTGGTGGACGCCGGTCGCGGCCAGAACTGGGCAGAGGCGCATTAAAGCGCCTCATGCCCCTCATCGGCACAGCCCTTTCCGGCGGGCGCCCGACGTGGCCGCCGGTCATTGACCAAAGCCAATTGGATGAAGACCTTTGAAACCGATCATATTGACTGCAGCGCTCGCGGCGCTGTCTGCCTGCGCCCATCATATCAACCCGGAAGTCACGGCCTATAACGGCGACAGCGTCACCATCGCCACCAGCGAGACGTTCAAGCGCCGCTGGGCTTTGAATGTGGCCTCTGACGAAGCGGAGCGTGTCTGTCGTCAGGGACAGGGCAAGCGGGCGGAACATGCATCCACCCGGAAGGATCGCGCCCGTGGTCGCAATCTCGACCTGTTCCTTTGCCTGCAATAAGCTGAGCTGGCGGCCTGGCTCCGCGCCGCGTCAGCGGCGCCGGGCCCAACGGCCAGAGATCATCTGTGATGATTGAATGGCGGGCGGGAGCCCCCCTGCCCGGATTGCGTAACAGATCACGCATCGCGCCCAGCCGCGTGACAACAGGTGTAATCAGGCCGCCTGCAAAGTCCGCATCCAGCGCAGGCTGTCCTCGGTGCGCAGCGTACTTGGGGTGTATTCCGCACTGACCCACCCGGTATAGCCGCTGTCATCCACCGCCGCGAAGAACTGATCGAAATCCAGCGCGCCGCGCCCCGGCTCGCAACGCGATGGCGCTGCCGCAAACTGCACATGGGTGGCGCGGTGGCCGAAGACCTCCCAGACCTTCAACGCGTCGCCATGTATCAGCTGAGCATGATAGGCGTCGAACTGCAGGGTGACGTTGTCCCGGTCCACCTCATCAAGGATCTCGACCGCGAGGTTATAGTCATCCAGAAAATAGCCGGGGAAATCACCGCTGTTCAGCGGTTCGATCGTGAACTGCTGATGGGGGGCAGAATCCGCAGCCATCTGCAGGTTCTGCACATAGGTCGCCCGTGCGGCATCCCCCTTGGCGGGCCCTGCCATCACATGGACACGTTGCGCTTTCAGCATATCCGCATAGCGCATCACCCGACGGATGTCGCGCTGGAAGCGGTCCGCCAGCTTTGGCACCGCAGCATAGCCCGGGTCACCGCCCGCATAATTCGGCGGCGGTGCATTGATCAACAGCAGCTCCAGACCATTGGCCAGGAGCGCTCGCTGAGTTTCTTTCGCTGCAAACTCATATGGAAACAGCACTTCCACCGCCTTGAACCCGGCAGCGGATGCCGCGGCAAACCGGTCCAGATAGGGCAGCTCCGCAAAGAGCATGGATAGATTGGCCGCGAACCTTGGCATTCTCACCTCCTGCTGCGCATGCAGCCCCTACGTCTGACTATACCACAGACCTGCGGCTGGCGTAGATCGATTTAACTTAACTTTGAACTGCATCTGCTCTCTCGGTGCGAAGATATGCCTTTGCGCAGCACGGATGGAAATGCCCTCGATTTGTGCAATTTTAATGATCCACATCGCACACCCCCGTCTTCCCTTCGCCACCGCCTCGGGCCAAAGTCTGAGCCTGCAGCCCACCCAGGTGCAAGCGTCAGGATCGTGCGACGCCCTTTCAGGCGAGATCCAGCTCGTCCGCAGGCATGATGCGAAAGAACTCGCCACCGGACCAGAGACCGAACCAGCCATCGCGCGCAACGCCACGCTCCACCAGCCGGTAGAAACTCTTGCGGTCGATCAGTGCCTCCAGCCCGTTTCGGATGTGCACATAGGGGGATGGCTCGTCGGTCTGCGGGTCACGTTCGACCCGGATCGGATTTTCGGGTCCCGCTGTCGCGCGATCCCCCACATGGGTGGTGAAGGTCAGATCCTGCGCCTCCCCCTGTCCCGAGGCATCGAAATCCACCGCCACAAAAGGCGCATCATCCACCGTGATGCCGACCTTTTCCACCGGCGTGACGAGATAGTATTTCCCGTCCTCCAGCTTCAGAATCGAGGAGAAGAGCTTCACCAGCTCAAACCGGTTTATCGGGGAGCCGAGGTAGTACCAGCTGCCGTCGCGCGCGATCCGCATATCCAGATCACCGCAGAACGGCGGGTTCCACAGATGCACCGGCGGCAATCCGCCCTTGCCAGCCGCCTTTGCGCTTGCTTCAAGGGCATCTGCATTGGGGGTCACAACTTTTTGTCCACTCATTCGTTTTGCCATTCCATCTGCGCGCGATACACTCAAACCATATAAGCCCACGGGAAGGGAAGTCATGAGCGAAGCACAGGATCTTTTGTCCGACATCGAGGCGCTGGAAACCAAGCTGCAGGAGGCACGGACCTCCATCACCCGCCGGTTCATCGGCCAGGAACGGGTGGTGGACCTGACGCTGGCGACGCTGCTCTGCGGTGGTCACGGGCTGCTGATCGGCCTGCCCGGCCTCGGCAAGACCCGCCTGGTCGAGGCGCTATCGACGGTTATGGGCCTCAATGGCAACCGGGTGCAATTCACGCCCGACCTGATGCCCGCCGATATCCTCGGCTCGGAGGTGCTGGACACCGCCGCCGACGGCACCCGGGCGTTCCGGTTTGTGCAGGGGCCGATCTTCTGCCAGCTGCTGATGGCGGATGAGATCAACCGCGCCTCGCCCCGAACGCAATCGGCGCTTTTGCAGGCGATGCAGGAAAAGACCGTCACCGTTGCTGGTGCGGATCGGGCACTGGAGGCGCCGTTCCACGTGCTGGCCACCCAGAACCCGATCGAACAGGAGGGCACCTATCCGCTGCCCGAAGCACAGCTGGACCGTTTCCTGCTGCAGATCGACGTCCCCTACCCTGACCGCGACACCGAGCGTGATATCCTGCTGGCCACCACCGGCGTCGAGGAAGAAGAGGCGCATCAGGTCTTTACCGCTGCCGAACTGATCGCCGCGCAGACGCTTCTGCGTCGGATGCCCGTCGGTGAATCGGTGGTCGAAGTGATCCTCGATCTCGTGCGCGCCTTCCGTCCTGACGAACCTGACGTGACCGCCCGGGTGGCACAGACCGTGGCCTGGGGGCCGGGACCACGCGCCGCGCAGGCGCTGATGATGGCGGTCCGGGCGCGGGCGCTGCTGCAAGGGCGGCTGGCGCCCAACGCCGAGGATGTGATCGAGATGGCCCGCCCGGTGCTGAGCCACCGGATGCAACTGAACTTTGCCGCACGGGCACGCGGTGACAACCTGGCGGATCTGATCGACGAGACCGCCGCCGCATTGGTCCGGACCGAGGCCGCAGCGTGAGCCAGCCCGCGTCCTCTCGCAACGGCATCGCGGATATCCCCGCTGGACAGCTCCGCACCCGCGCCGAAGAGGCCGCCAGTGTCCTGCCGCCCCTGCTGGTGCAGGCGCAGCAGCTGGCGGGCGCGGTTTTGTTGGGGGAGCACGGACGCAGGCGCTCGGGCGTCGGTGATGACTTCTGGCAGTATCGCCCGGTGCAGCAGGGCGACAGTCGCCGCATGATCGACCACCGCCGATCAGCCCGAGGCGATCAGCAATTTGTCCGCGAACGGGAATGGCAAATCGCCCAGACCGTTCACCTCTGGGTCGATCAGGGGCAATCCATGCGCTTTGCCTCTGACACAAACTTGCCGCGCAAGATCGACCGGGCGCGCCTGCTGTCATTGGCTGCAGCGGTGCTGATGATCCGTGGGGGCGAGCGTGTCGGCCTGACCGGCGGGCAGCTACCGCCCCGCCGTGGCAATATGCAAGTCCTGCGCATGGCACAGCATTTCACCGATGATGACGATACCCCCTACGCCCCGCCAGAGCACAGGGCGCTGATCCCGCATGCTAGGGCGCTGTTTGTGTCCGATTTCCTCGGCCCGTTTGAGGAGTTGGAGATCGCGCTCACCAAAGCTGCGGATCGCGGGCTGCGCGGGGTGCTGTTGCAGGTCCTGGACCCCAGCGAAGAACTGTTCCCCTTTGCCGGGCGCACCCGCTTTGAAGGTCCGGGCAATGGCGTCACCCATGAAACACTGAAAGCCTCCGCCCTGCGCGACCGCTATCTGGAGCGCCTGGCCGAGCGGCGGGACGCGCTGGAGCGCCTGTGCCGCGCTGCGGGCTGGACACTGGGGCTGCATCATACCGGGGACAGCGCGCAATCTGGCCTGCTCTGGCTTTATCACGCATTGGAGCGACGCCAATGACCATGATCGCCGGCATAGGTTTTGCCAGTCCCTGGTTGCTGCTGGGGCTGTTGGTGCTGCCAATCCTGTGGCTGCTGCTGCGCGCCATCCCGCCCGCGCCAAAGCGGCAGCCGTTCCCTGCGGTGACGCTGCTTCTGGGGTTGAAGGATGACGAAAGCCTGTCGGATCGCACACCGTGGTGGCTGTTGCTCCTGCGCATGCTGGCGGTTGCGGCGGCGATCATTGGCCTCTCTGGTCCGGTCCTGAACCCGGTACAGGAACACGGCGGCTCCGGCCCCCTGCTGATCGTGATGGACTCGGGCTGGGGCGGAGCGCCAAATTGGGAGCAGAACCGCGCTCAGATCGAAGCGGAGCTCTCCGAAGCCGGGCGGGCGGGGCGCCCCGTCGCCATGCTGCGTCTCACCGCACCGGAACCGTTGCAATTCCTCGCTGCCGCGCAATGGACCCGGCAGCTGGCAGGGATGACACCCGCGCCATGGGTCGCCGCCCCTGCTCAGGTGGCCACGGCCCTCGACGTGATTTCCGAGACCGATGGCGGTTTCGACACGCTCTGGCTCAGCGATGGGGTGGAAATGCAGGGCCGCAGCGATCTGGTCACCGCGCTGGCCGAACGTGGCGAAATTGATGTCTACGAAAGCGGCGCGCCGGTGATCGGCCTGCTGCCTGCCACATATGAAGATGGCCTGATCGTGCTCCACGCCGCGCGCAGCACGGCCGGTCTGGCGCAAGAGGCCACGGTGCAGGCGCTTGGCCCCGACCCCAGCGGCACCGAACGCGCACTGGCCTCGGCTACGTTGGAGTTCGACGCGGCAGCGCATCATACCGAGGCGCAGCTGGCACTGCCGATGGAGCTGCGCGCCCGCATCAGCCGCTTTGAAATCCTCAACACCCGCTCTGCCGGGGCAGTTTCGCTGACCGATGATCGGCTGCGGCGACGCGAGGTTGCGCTGATCTCGGCCCAGAGCAGCGACGAGGGTCTCGCACTGCTGTCCCCTCTGCATTATCTGCGTCAGGCGCTGGAGCCGACGGCGGAGCTGCTGGAAGGGGCGCTGTCGGACCTGCTGCCCGCCAACCCGGATGTGGTGGTGCTGGCCGATGTGGCCCGACTGGCCCCGGCACAGGAAAAAGCACTGATCGACTGGGTGGATCAGGGCGGGCTGCTGCTGCGCTTTGCCGGGCCACGTCTGGCCGCCAGCGACACCGCCCGCGACACCGAGGAGCCGCTGATGCCGGTGCGCCTGCGCATCGGCGGACGTAGCATCGGCGGCGCCATGAGCTGGGGCGAACCCAAGGCGCTGGCCCCCTTTGGCGAGGGCTCGCCCTTTTACGGGCTGGAGATCCCGCAGGAGGTCACGATCAGCTCGCAGGTGATGGCGCAGCCGGACCCCGAACTGGCCAGCCGTGTGGTGGCCGAGCTGAGTGACGGCACGCCACTGGTCACCCGCAAGCCGCTGGGTCAGGGGCAGGTCATCCTGTTCCATGTCACGGCCAATGCGGAATGGAGCACCCTGCCGCTGTCGGGCCTGTTCGTCGAGATGCTGGAACGGCTCGCAGTCTCCTCCGCCGCCAAACCTCCGGTGGCCGATGATCTGGAGGGCACCACCTGGCAGGCCGCCGAGGTTCTTGATGGCTTTGGCCGCCTGACGGACGCCGACACGCTGGCCGGGGTCGCCGGGCCGGATCTGGTCGAGGCGCCCTCTGGTCCCGAGCTGCAACCGGGGCTTTATACCAGCGGCAGCCGTGCCTATGCCCGCAACGTCCTGCGGGAGGGCGATGATGTGCTGCCCACATCCTGGCCCGCGTCGGTGCCGGTGATGACTTATGAGGGGGCAGATGAACGGCCGCTTGGCGGTCTGCTGTTAGGTGCGGCGCTGGTGATGCTGGCCCTGGATATTGCCGCAGCGTTGCTGGTGTCCGGCCTCTGGTCACCCGCCCGTACGGCGGCAATCTTCCTGATGAGTGGTCTCATGCTTGGGGTGCCGCAGGAGATGCTGGCCCAATCGGTCACCACCCCGACCGACCTTACCGCTGAGCTGACTTTGGCACATGTTCTGACCGGCGATGCCAAGACCGACCGCATTACCTCCGAGGGGCTACAGGGGCTGAGCAACGTTCTGACCCTCCGCACGTCGATCGAGCCTGCACCGCCTTACGGCGTTGATCTGGAGACGGATGAGCTGGCGTTCTTTCCCTTCCTCTACTGGCCGGTGACGGAAGGCCAGCCGCTGCCCTCCTCCGATGCCTATGCCAAGCTCAACGCCTATCTGCGCACCGGCGGCATGATCCTCTTTGACACCCGCGATGCGGATCTGGCGCAGGCCGGAGCCACCAGCAACGCTGCGCGGCGACTACAGCAACTGGCGCTGCCGCTGGACATCCCGCCACTGGAGCCATTGCCCGCCGACCACGTGCTGACCCGGGCCTTCTATCTGCTACAGGATTTTCCTGGTCGTCATCCGCGTGGTCAGATCTGGGTCGAGGCCGCGCCCGAGGATGCCGAACAGGTCGAGGGGCTGCCGTTTCGCAACCTCAACGACGGGGTGACACCGGTGGTCATCGGCGGCAACGACTGGGCCGCGGCCTGGGCGGTGGATCAAGACAACGCCCCCCTTTACCCGGTCGGACGCGGCTTTGCCGGCGAACGGCAGCGGGAACTGGCACGGCGCTTTGGCGTCAACCTGCTGATGCATGTGCTGACCGGCAACTACAAATCCGACCAGGTGCATGTGCCGGCACTGCTTGATCGATTAGGGCAATAGCGCCATGGCCACCCTCCAATTCGCGCCGCAAGGAGCCCATCCGCAATGACGCAATCCATCCTCTTCGACCCGCTGGTGCCCTGGCTGGTGCTAGCCGGTCTGGCCGGGCTGAGCACGCTGGCGCTGGGGCTGGCAATCTGGCGGCGGCTTTCAGGCTGGGCGCTGCGCGCGGGCGCAGCACTTGTGCTGCTGGTCGCGCTGGCTGGCCCGGTGATGCAGGTCGAGGACCGCAGCCCGCTCAGTGATATCGTCATCGTCGCTGAGGACCGCACCGCCAGCCAGCACCTGTCCGACCGCCCCGACCAGATGACGGTTGCGCGCGCCGAACTGGAAGCCGCACTGGCCGGGCGCGCCAACACCGAGGTGCGCTGGATCACCGTGGAGGACAGCCCAGACGATGGCGGCACCCAGCTGATGGACGCGCTAACCCGAGCCCTGGCCGATGAGCCGCGCGCCCGGGTGGCCGGGCTGATCGCGCTGTCCGACGGGCAAGTGCACGACATGGCCCGCGCGCCTGACCTGCCCGCACCGCTGCATCTGTTGATGACGGGCCGCTCGGACGACTGGGACCGCCGCCTGATCGTCAAGAACGCGCCCTCCTTCGGCATCATCGGCGAACCGATCACCCTGTCACTCCGGGTCGAGGATCAGGGCGCTGTGCCCGATGATGCGCGGCTGACGGAGTTGCAGATCTCCATCGATGGTGGCGAGGCGCAGACTTTCCGCCTGCCGGTGGGGGTCGATTTCGACCTGCCGCTGACCCTGCCCCATGGCGGCCGCAACGTGGTGGAGTTCCGCGTCCCCGAGGCCGAGGGCGAGCTGACCGCCCGCAACAACGCCGCGTTGTTGCAGATCAACGGCGTGCGGGACCGGCTGCGGGTACTGCTGGTTTCCGGCGCGCCGCATCCGGGCGGGCGCACCTGGCGCAACCTGCTGAAATCCGACAGCGCCGTCGATCTGGTGCATTTCACCATCCTGCGCCCGCCGGAAAAACAGGATGGTGTGCCGGTGGACGAGCTGTCGCTGATCGCCTTCCCAACCCGCGAACTGTTCCTGGAGAAGATCGAGGATTTCGATCTCATCATCTTTGACCGCTACAAGCGGCGCGGCATCCTGCCCTCAGCCTATCTCGAGAATGTGGCCAACTACGTGCGCCGCGGTGGAGCGGTGCTGGTGGCGGCGGGGCCGGATTTCGCCAGCGCCGACAGTATTTTTCGCACACCTCTCGCGGAGGTTCTGCCTGCCAGCCCCTCGGCCCGCGTACTGGAAGAGCCCTATCGCCCCACCATCAGCGAGACCGGCCTGCAGCATCCGGTCACCGCAGAGCTGACCGGCGCCGAGGACTGGGGGCGCTGGATGCGGCAGGTGGAGCTGGAAACTACCGGCGGCACCACCCTGATGCGCGGCATCGGCGAGCGCCCCCTGCTGACGCTGGACCGGGTGGAGGAGGGCCGTGTCGCGCTACTGGCCTCGGACCACGCCTGGCTGTGGAGTCGCGGATATGAGGGCGGCGGTCCGCAGCTGGAACTGCTGCGCCGTCTCGCCCATTGGATGATGAAGGAGCCGGAGCTGGAAGAAGAGGTGCTCACCGCCGAGGCCACCGGCCAGCGCATGCGAATCCAGCGGCGCACGCTTGGGGAAACCGTCGGCCCGGTGACGGTGACCGCCCCGGACGGCAGCACCTCGCAGGTTCGCTTGCGCGAGGCACGTCCCGGTCTCTGGGAGGGGCGCTATGAAAGTGATCAGATCGGCCTCTACCATCTGGCGGAGGGCGATGAGCGTGCGGTGATCGGTCTCGGCCCTGCCGCGCCCCGGGAGTTCGAACAGACCATCGCCACCGCCGCTGTGATGTCGCCCTTGGTGCGCAGCCTGCGCGGCGGTGCTGTGGCGCTGGAGGATGGGCTGCCATCGTTGCGCAACATCCGGGAGGGGCGGCCTGCTGCGGGGCGTGGCTGGGTTGGTCTGGTGCCGCGTGGCGCCTATGAGACCACCGCCGTGACCCAGTCGCCGCTGTTGCCCGCGTGGCTGTTGGTGCTGCTGGCCGCGTCACTGCTGATCGGCGCCTGGCTGCGCGAAGGGCGCAGCTGACATAACTCATGGGTCGCTTACGGACCTGAGCCCTGAGTCGCGCGGCGTTGGAGCAGCAGCAACCTACGCCAGCGCTTGTGGCCTGAGGCATTTTTCACGCAGTGGGCCAAGCGCCGCGCCTTTGGCGCGGCGCGGGTCGCATCGGGCAAAGCCCGATGCGAAACCCTTCACTCCTCAGATGTTCTTGCAAACCACCGCGGGCAGGTGGGCTTGGACAATGTCCCTCAAGACGACGGCCCAAACAGCACCGACACCTCCGGGCTTCCCGGCAGGCCCTCGTAGCTCACCGTCGCACCGCCCTTGAGGCTGCCCGGTGGCACCAACGGTCCGAAAGAGCCCACCGAGACCAAATCTCCCGCCTTGAAGGTCACGCCAACCGCGTGCAGCCAGAGGATCGTCTCCGCCGGATGCCCCAGAACGGAGGTTCCAGGCGCGGAGAGCACGACTTCGCCCGCGCCATCGCGCAGCTGCACCTGCATCTCGGCCAGCGCCTTGGTCATTGCCGCGGCGTCCGCCACCGGGATCGCTGCGCCCAGAACCCCGTGTCGCGCGCCCACCCCCATTGCGGTGATCGTTTCAGGCGTCATCGGCTGGCTTTGGTCCACCGCAAGATCCGGCAGTTCGATGAAGGGGCGGATGCTGGAAATGTTCTGCATCACTTCCTCGCGCGTGGTGGCGGAATTGACGGCGGAATCGCCGATCTCCAGCACCAGATCCGCCTCCACCATCGGCACCGCGCCCCAGGGCACGTCGAGCGTCGCGCCACTCTCAAGCATCATGTCACGATAAAGCACGCCGCGCACCGGCGCACTGGCGCCAAACCGCTCCTGCGCCGGGGTGCTGGTCAGCCCTGCCTTGTAGCCGATCACCGGACCCAGATGCGCAGCCAAGGCATCGCTCAGACGGGCTTGGGTGCAAAGTGCATCCACCATCGTGCCGCCCTGCCCCAGTGCTTCGGTTGGACGATGATCCATGTAATCTGCCACAAACCGCGCCACCTCCTCGTCGCTGGCGCAATCGGCGGCAGCGCTGCCCGCCCCGATCACCCCCGCCGCGATCAGCGCCCAAATCCAGTGTCCTACCTGCTGCATTCCGCTCGCCTCCTCTTTCGCTCGCGTCAGCCCGTCTCCTCGATCTCGACGGTCACCCGGGCAGATTGCCCGTCCGCGTCGATCACCACAAGCGTGGCGTGGCCCGGCCCGGGGCTCGGCAGGTCGAGATCACGGGACCGCAGACCCCGGGCCACCGGCAGTCCGTTGGCCAGCACCGTGAAGGGCAGCCGCCCGCCGCGCAGCTTCAGCGCCAGACGGCCTTCCACCAGCGCCAGCCGGGCGCGGATGGGCGGAAAGACCACCTCCGGCGCCCCGATGCCAGTGTCGGAAAACACCTCATCCCGGTCCCGGAACCGCTGCAACGGCTGCGGCAGCTCGGCCGAGGACAGCACCAGCGCATTGGGCGGCGGCGGTGACAACGGCGTCAGGTCGGGCTTCAGCGCAGCAAAGGCCTCGAACAGCACCGGCGCCGCCAGTTCCGCGCCAAAGACGCCGGGAACCGGGGTGCCATCCGCCCGTCCCAGCCAGACCCCGATCACATGCTGGCCGTCCCAGCCCACGGCCCAGGCATCCCGATGCCCGTAGGAGGTGCCGGTCTTATAGGGCAGCACGCCAGCCCGGGCACCGCGCGGCACCGGCACATCGCGCAGGATATTGCCAAGATACCAGGCTGCCACGGGGGAAATCACCCGCGGGGTCGGGTCGCTGCCGTCGCCTGCCTGAACCGTCAGCCGTGGTCCCGCGCCCCCCGCTGCCAGAACCGCATACATCTGCACCAGATCCTGCAGGCTGACACCAACGCCACCAAGGCTCACCGCCAGCCCGGGTTTGCCGCCCGGCAGCACGGGGCGCATGCCGGCCTGACGCATTGCCGCCATCAACCGCGAGGGACCAAGAGCGTCGGTCAGGGTCACCACCGGCGTGTTAAGTGACATCTGCAGCGCATCCCGCACGCGAATGTCGCCGCGAAAGCTGCCGTCAAAATTCTGCGGCGCGTAGCCGCCAAAGGACACCGGCGCGTCGCGGATCAGCGTATCGGGATGCACCAGCCCCTCGTCAAAGGCGAGGCCGTAGACCAGCGGTTTCAGGGTCGAGCCGGGCGAGCGCTCAGCCGTCACCATATCGACAAAGCCGCGCCGCGCGGAATTGGTATAGTCCGGCGCACCGATGCGGGCGAGGATCTCGCCCGTGTGGTGATCCGCCACGATCATCGCCGCACTGAGCCGCGGCCCCGCCGCCGTCACCCGCCGGTGCAGCACCGCCTGTAGCCGCGCCTGCAGATCGGCGTCCAGCGTCACGTCGAACCGCGCCTGCGCTGGCGAGGCCGTCCGCAGCTGGTCGCCCAGATGCGGCGCCAGCAACGGGAACGGGCGGCGGCTGTCCGGCACCCGTGCCTGCGCCGCCTGACGCGCGACCTGTGCCGACAGTACCCCGGCTTCATAGCTGCGTTGCAACACCCGCGCCCGTGCGGAGCGTGCTGCACTTACCGAACGGTCGGGGCGTCGCGTTTCCGGCGATTGCGGCAGCGCCACCAGCAGCGCCGCCTCGGCGGCGGTCAGGCGGTGCGGCTCCTTGCCGAACCAGGCAAAGCTCGCCGCCCGCACCCCTTCGAGATTGCCGCCAAAGGGCGCATGGGTCAGATAGAGCGTCAGGATCTCCGGTTTGGACAGCTGCCGCTCCAGCGCCAGCGCCACCCGGATCTGGCGCAGCTTGCCGCTCCATCGACCGGTGGAACCATCCTCCAGCAGCCGCGCCACCTGCATGGTCAGCGTGGAGCCGCCGGATACTGTGCGCCCGTGCCACAGGGCCTGCCCGGCCGCGCGCAGCATCGCCAGCGGGTCAACCCCCATATGCGTGTCGAACCGCTTGTCTTCGTAGGCGCGCAGCATCTGCAGATAGGTCGGGTCAACATCCTCGGCCCGCACCGCCATGCGCCAGATGCCATCCTCCACCGGATAGGCCCGCAACAGGCGTCCGGTGCGGTCCCGCAGCTCGACCGAGGTTTCCGCAAGCCTGCGCGGCAGCTCGGTGGCCGCGACCCAAGCCTCCAGCCCTTTGCCACCCAGAAGACCTGCAACCAGCATCACCAACAGCGGCGTCCGGAGCCGCGCCATCGTCTGGACCAAGGGGCGGGCACCGCCCCCGCCTGACCGAACGGTCAGGCCGCGCCCGGCCCCGGCAGGGGCCGGGCGCCCCCGCCGTCGCCGCAACATGCGCCGCCAGCCGGGGCGATCTGTCGGTGTCATTCGACCTGCAGCCGTCCCGCCGCCGTATTGGCGCGATAGGCCGGGCGATACATGTCCTCAACCGAGGCCGCCGGATGGTGGAACTCACCGGGGCTGACCGCGCGCACCATATAGGCCAGCGTGATCGGATCGTCCCCCCGCGAGGTCACCGCCGCCAGAAAGCGATCCGACCGGAACTCAACGTGATCTGCCTCCCAGAGGCTCAGCCAGTCCAGATCGCGCAGATCGCCGGAGCGCAGCAGGTTGGGATTGTCGATCTCCAGGCCTGCCGGCAGCGGATCATTGACCATCAGCCGGGCACCGATCTCCTCTTGCGGCAGCACCCGCAGCACCGTCACCAGCCGGGTGCCGACCTCGACCGAGGTCAGATCCAACGGCTCCCCTTCCAACGTGTAATACTCCCGCGTCAGTGCAAAGCCGTAGCCACGCGCCGCAGGCGGCACGATAGGCACGCCGATGCGGGTCAGGGTGATGTCGGTGCTCCGCCCGGAGGCCGCCGTGACCGACAGATCTGCCGGACTGTCACCCTCCATCACCTCGACAAAAGCGCCGCTAACGGGCTGGCCATTGACCCGCAGGCCGGAGTCTTCGGGATTGTCGACGAGCGCCTGCGCCGCCATCAGGCTCCACGCGGCTTCCTGGGTGGAGCGATACCCGTCACCGCCCGAAACCCGCGCCGTGAGGTAGTCGCGATTAACCGCCGTGCTGCCGGCCTCCACCGCGAGCGCCAAGACCGCAGCCGAATCACGCAGCTGGGTGCCGTAATCGACACGCCACACTGGCTTTTCCGCGCCTTGGCCTGCGATCATCTGCGCGGCGCGGGCAAACATCTTGTCCGCCCGGCGCTGATCGCCATAGGCCGCCAGTGCGGCCCCCAGTTGCGCCGCGCCCATCGGGGTTGAGAAGGCCTCGGCCTTCACATCCGCATAATACCGCAGATCCCCCATCGCCGCAGCGCCCTCCCGCGCCAGCACCAGCAGCGCATAGGCCACTTGCTCACCGCCGCTGTCAAAATCGGGCGCGTAGTTCAACCGATTGCGCAGATTGTCCATGGCGCGGGCAAAGGCCTGATCCGGCACGATGTAGCCTTTGGTCCGGGCCCGGCTGAGGAAGTCGGACGCATAGGCATCCAGCCACAAATCGCCGCTTTCGGCGCGCCAGAGGCCAAAGGCGCCATTGGCGGCCTGCCGGGTCAGTACCTTGCGGATGGCGCCGTTGATGCGCGCGTCCACCTTGGGGCCATCGCCCAGACCGGCGGCCTCGGCGACCGACGACAGATAGAGGAGCGGCAGCGCCTTCGACGTCACCTGCTCGGTGCAGCCATAGGGGTAGCCGTCCAGTTGCGACAACAGCCCCGGCACGTCGAACTTGGCCAGCGGACCGGCCGACATCACCGCGCGGGCGGAGCCGGGGCGCAACCCTTCGAACACATCCGCGTTGAACAGGAAGCTGTCACCGCCCGCCAACGAGAAGCGCCGGGTCTCCGAGACCTCCGGATCATTGGCCCGCACCGGCAGGCGCAGGGTCTGGTCCAGCACCTCGCCGCCGGGGGTGGTCAGGCTCAGGCGCAGCTCGGGATCGCCCACGGCCTCTGCCGTGACCGGAAGTTCCAGCAGCACCCGGCCCTGTTCGGTGAGCGTCACCGAGGGCGGCAGCGCCCCCAGTTGCAGCCCGGCCCCGATCACCTCAGCTCCCAGTCCGATCTCGCCCGCAGGTCCGTCGGCGTGGGTGATATCCAGCCGGATGCGGCTCTGATCGCCGGGCGCGAGGAAGCGCGGCAGCGAGGCGGTCAACACCACGGGATCGCGCACGATCATGTCGGCCTCCGCCTGCCCGACCGAGCGGTCAGTCCAGGCGACGGCCATCAGCCGCACGGTGCCGTTGAAGTCCGGCAGATCAATGGGCAGGGTCACGCTGCCATCGTTCCCAACCTGCACCGCACCGTGGAAGACCGACATCAGATCCTGCGTCGGCGGGGGGGACTGGAATTGCGCCCCAAGCCCGGCATCGCCGCCGGAGCGCACACGTCCCAACGCGCCGTTGCCGGGGTCGATGAGACGGCCATAGATGTCGCGCAGCTCCACCCCCAGACGCCGCTGACCGTGGAAATAGCCCACGGGATCCGGGCTCTGAAAGCCGGTGAGGTTGAGAATGCCGACATCAACGGCGGCCAGCGTCAGCCAGACCTCCTCGCCCGCCTCGGCCCCGGCGACAGTCACGGTCGCCTCGACCGTCTGGCGGGGGCGGGTTACTTCGGGGGTCTTGATCGTGACATCCAACTCCTGCCCCGGCTGGGTCACCGCAGCGTGGGCGATGCCCAGTGCCCGGGTCGGGGTGCGGCCCTGCCGACTGGCGACGGGCTGCACGACAGAGGCGGTCACATAGGCACCGCTGCCCCACTCGGATGTGACCTCAAGCGGGATCACGTTCTCGCCCGCCGTCACCTCAACCGCCTGACGGTGGATCAGCTCGCTGCCCATGACGGAGATCAGCGCGGTGCCCGCCGCTTGCGGTACGATACGCAGGCGAGCGGTGTCGCCGGGGGTATAGCTTTCGCCATCCAGCGACAGTTCCAGACGATCCGGGGTCTGCGCATCGGAGGCGGGCACATACCAGCCGGCGTAGAAATCCTGCGCAGCGGTCACGTAGTCGCCATCCAGACGTTCCACCACCAGCTCGTAGCGGCCCCAGTCTACCGGCGCGGTGACCGCCACCGGATCGCCGCCCAGCATCGCCTCGCCCGAGGCCACGCGGGTGCGGCGGGTGATCGGCTCCCACTGCCAGTCGCCATAGAGCTGATACCATTGATAGCGCGTCTCGACCCGGTTCAGCACCCATTGCACCTGCATCGGCGCGGGGGTGAGATCCGGTGCGAGCGAGATCAACTCGAAGCCGGCCTCGGTGCCCTCGGCCACCACGTCATCGGCAAACTGCGTCTTGATCCCGATCACGGGGGTCGCAGGCTGTACCGGCACGGTCAGTTCACGCTCAACCGGGCGGGCGGAGCCATCGGAAAGCCGCGTGCGCAAGCGTGCCTCAAGCGGCAGGCCGGCGGCTTCGACCTCGGGCAGGTCACCGATGGCCACGGACTGCCCTTTTGGGTCCGTTTCATCGCCACCAAAATACCTGGTCTGGCGGGTGGTCTGCGCATCATAGCGACCAAAGCGATAGCCGGGCCAATCCGCAAGCTGCCGCACCGGGGCGAGAGAAACGTCGCCCTCGACACTCAGGCCAGCGCCGGGAGCGCCAAACAGGAAGCGCGCGTTGATGTCGACAACCAGCTGGCCGCCGGGGCGCAGGCTGGCGACGTCGCGGATGTCCTGCTCGAAATCGATCCGCTCGGGTAGGAAATCCTCGACCAATACGGTTTGCCGCGCCAGCGGATCGGCCTTTGGATCGGTGTAGAGCTCCACCGCCCAGGAGCCGCGCGGGGCGCTGTCGCCCACGGGCAAGGCAAACACATGGCCACCCGCATTGCCACCGTCAGAGATATGGCGCGAATATTCCACACCGTCAGGGCGTTTCAGCACCGCGATCAGCGGCAGGCCTTCGATGGCCTGCGCGCGGGGATCGCGCGACAGGGCGGTGACGTTGATGGTTTCACCGGCACGATAAGCACCACGATCCGTGGTCAGGAAGACATCAACCGGACCGGGCGCGGGACGGCCCTCGACACCACGATCCGACAGATCAAAAGCGGCATCACGCAGCGACAGGAAGGCAAAGTCCTCCTCACCCGCACGGGCCAGCAGCATCGCGGGCGCGGCGCTGCCGGTGCCCCGCGTCAAGCCTGGTGCAAAATGCGCATAGCCGGTGGCATCGCTAGTGGCTCGGGCAATCACCGCGTTGGCCTCCGAGATCAGCTCGACCTCGACGCCTGTGCGGGCCTTGGCATCCGACAGGCCCTGAACCTGCACATGCAAACCATCGGCCCCAGACATGGAGCTGAGGCCAAGATCCGTGAGCACAAACCACTGCATCGCCGCCGGGCTGTCATATGGATCGGCGCCCGGCACCGCCGCGCTGAGCGCGTAGATGCCCACAGGTTGGTCGGCCAGCACATCGTCCAGCGGCAACCGTGTGGTCATGTCGCGGTTGAGATCCTGTTCCACCTCGGCGGTGCCGGTCCAGAGTTCCTCGGCGAGCGTGGCGTCAAAACTGTCGCTCTGCCACTGGTTCAGCGGGCGTGCGAACAGATCCTCCTGCATGCTGCGCAACAGGTTGCGATCGCTAATGCGGGAGAGTTTTAGATCGAGCTTGTCGACATTGACCGTCTCCACCGGCAGCGCAATCACATCGCTGCGCGCCAGCACATAGGCGCGACCGGGGAAGCGCACCGAGGGGCTGCGGTCGCGGATGTATTGGCTGAGGTCGACGTCCTTGATCAGTGTCTCGCCATTGGCCGCCGGAAGGCCCCGGCGCAGGGTGACCCGCAGGTGCTGACCATGGCTGAGACCGGTGAGGCATAGCTCCTGCCCCGCGGCTTCAACCGCCAGACCCTCGGCCTCGGATTTCACGTAATCGCCATAGGTTACGCCGGTTTTGACCAACTCCTCGGAGAAGACGACGCACATGCGCGGGTCGGCACTGTCGGCCTCGACCCGGGTATCGCTGACGCGGAAGCCGTATTTTGCCACGGCCGGGCTCAGAATGTCAGCAATTTGCTTACGAGGTTCGATGGTCTCCGCCAGACGCAGCACGGAAATCATATCGCGGCCACGTCCCAGTTTCTCCAGTGCGAGTGCAGTCTCAGTCAGGGCGGTGGCCTGCATTGGCGGCGAGTCAGCACGCAGATATCCATTCAGCGCGGCCGCAACGGCCTCGGCATGATTGCGGCGGGTTTCACTGCCGCCATCTGTCGGCATTGCGCGCATGTAGCGGGCGTATTCGACCCAGAGATCGGCAGCGTCGCTGAGGGCCACGGCTTCGCCCATCCAGCGGACAGCCATTTCGGCATTATTGCCGACAAAGAACTGTTGCGCCCCTTCGACCAGCGTGTCGAGATCACGTCCGCTCAGCTGGTACCGCGTGCCGATCTCGACGGCGAGATCACGCGCAGACGCGATATCCACGCCACCGGGCAAGGACAGCCGGGACGCGCGCTCCGCGGCACGTGCAGCGAGGCCTTCATCCACCGACAGTTTGCGGACCGTCAGGGCGCCGACAAAGGAGGAGGGATCGCGCAGCGCTGATTTCGGGAAACAGGCATCGGATTTCAGATTGTAGACGAAGCCGACACAGGCCGATTGCGTAGCGCAGGCCCGCTGGCAGGACTTCAGAGATGTATCGAAGAGCGCCTGCAGGTCGGCACCAAAATGATCGGTGTCAGGCTGCGAGACAAACCGTTGTGCCGGCAAAGGACCAGAATCATCAGCCTGGGCCTGCACTGCGGGCACCGAAATATGAGAAAAAAGAAAAGTGAATAAAATCAAAAGGCGCCGCATGGCATTCTCCCTGTCAACGCGCAGAGGCTCGCATGCGGTTAACCTCATGGCAAGCATGCTCGCCATACCACTAGCGCTAAAGGCAAATTAAGGATTGGCTGCGAGATTGAGGCCGCAGGTTTGGAAATGAGTAGTGTTGGAGTTGGCGCATATGTCGCTTGCTGATAAATTGGCCCAGGAACGCAGAGCCCGTCTGGCGGCAGAGCGACTACTGGAGCTGAAACAAGCGGAATTGACGGACGCCAACCGCAAGCTCGGTCGGCATGCGCTGGCCTTGACCAAACGCATCGGTGCAACGCAGGCAGAGATCGCGACCTTTCGTAACGAAAACGAAAAGGTCAAAAGTGATCTCAACACCGCCAATGAGAAGGTTGAACAGGCCGAACGACGCCTGTGGCATTCCATTCAGGCCTTTCAGGACGGGTTTGCGTTTTTCGACAACAACAGCAAGCTGATCGGCGCCAACACCGCCTACCTCAACATCTTTGAAGGGGTCGAGGAGGTCTCGCCCGGCGTATCCTACGTGCGCATTCTGCAGATCCTGACGGATGAGGGGCTGATCGACACCGAGGAACTCTCGGCGGATGCCTGGCGCGCCACGATGACCGAACGCTGGATGTCGCCCGCGCCGGAACCCACGGTGATCCGCCTGTGGAATGACCGCTACCTGAAGCTGATCGACCAACGCGGCCATGATGGCGATATCGTCAGCCTTGCACTCGATATCACCGCGACCGTGCATTACGAGGAAGAGCTGCGCACGGCCCGCGAACGCGCCGAGGCCGCCAACCGCGCCAAATCCGCTTTCCTCGCCAACATGAGCCATGAGATCCGCACGCCGATGAACGGTGTCGTGGGCATGGCCGAGCTGCTGAACGATACCAGCCTCAGCGAAGAACAGCGCCTATACGCAAACACCATCAAGAATTCCGGCGACGCGCTCTTGGTGATCATCAATGACGTGCTCGACTATTCCAAGATCGAGGCGGAAAAGCTGGTCCTGCATCCCGAACCCTTCGATCTGGAGGCCTGCATGCATGAGGTGGTCATGCTGCTTCAGGCCAACGCCCGCGACAAGGGTCTGACATTGCTGGTGGATTACGATCTGTTCATGCCGACCAGCTTCATCGGCGACCCGGGTCGCATTCGTCAGATCCTGACCAACCTCATCGGGAATGCGGTGAAATTCACCAACACCGGCCATGTGACCACACGGGTCACCGGGGTGCCCCATCCCGAAGACAACACCGTGATGCTGCATATCGCGATCGAGGACACCGGCATCGGCATACCCGAGGAAAAAATCCAGCACATCTTTGGCGAGTTCAATCAGGTCGAGGATGAAGCCAATCGCCAGTTCGAGGGCACCGGTCTTGGCCTTGCGATCACCGAACGGCTGATCAAGATGATGGATGGCGAAATATGGGTCGAGAGTGAGCTTGGCCAAGGGTCATGCTTTGGGTTCCGCCTGCCGCTCGTGGTATCAAACGGCAGCCAGATCAATGCGCCGGAGCTGCCGGAGAACCTGAACTGCGTGATGATCGTGGACGACATGGAGGTCAATCGCGAGATCCTCAACCGCCAGCTGCAACGCCTTGGGCTCAAGGTGCTTGCGGTGAACAACGGCGCCGAGGCGCTGGAGAAGGTCTCCGACGAGGTTGATCTGGTGATCACCGATCGCAACCTGCCCGGCATGGATGGGCTGAAGCTGGCACGCAGCCTGCGGCACGCGCAGCGGAATATGCCGGTGCTGTTGCTGTCATCCGACCCCGCCGACAGTCGCGACCCCGCGATCCGCGAGATCTTTTCTGGTGTCTTGCAAAAACCGCTACCACGCGGCGCACTCTTTACGGCGCTGGCGGGTCTCAACACATCGACAATGGACGTTGAAACATCCCCTGCCCCAACGGACACGACACCCCCGCCATCGACCGGGTCTCCCCCCCAAGAGACGCCAAAGCAGGCAGGTCAATCAGATCAACGGCCAATGCGAATTCTGGCGGCAGAAGACAACCGCACCAACCAACTTGTGTTCCGCAAGATGGTGAAAGACCTGAACATCGATCTGCAGTTTGCCGGCAATGGGCAGGAAGCGGTGGAACTCTACCAGAACTTCAAGCCCGACATGATCTTCATGGACATCTCGATGCCCAAAATGGACGGCAAGGAAGCCACCCGCACGATTCGGGGACTGGAGCATGAGTCAGGGCGTCGGATCAAGATCGTGGCGCTCACCGCCCATGCCATGGACGGTGACTCCGAGGGTATTCTGGCGGCTGGCCTCGACGATTATTTGACCAAACCGCTCCGCAAGGCCCTGATCCACGAGCGTATCATGGACAACAAGCCTGATGATGTGGCGCCGCTGACCGACGAGGCGGGCCGGCTGCGCGCCACCGGCTAGGGGTCAGCCCTTGCGCAGAAACACCGGCTTATCGGTCTCCGACAATTCGGGCTGATACGCATAGCCACCGCTGTCGAAACCACGGATCGCTTCGGCGTCGGTCAACCGATGCTGGATGATGAAGCGAGCCATCGCGCCACGGGCCTTCTTGGCATAGAAACTCACAACCTTGGGCCCGCCCGGCTTATCTTCCATAAACACCGGGGTCACGACGCGCAGCTTCAGCGCCTGCAGATCCACGGCGCCAAAATACTCCTGGCTGGCACAGTTCACCAGCAGATCGCCCCCCACGGCCCCGGCTTGCGCATTCAGCGCTTCTGCAATTTTGCTGCCCCAGTACTCGTAGAGGTTCTTGCCCTTGGCCGTCTTCAGCCGCGAGCCCATCTCCAGCCGGTAGGGCTGCATTCCGTCTAGCGGCCGCAGTAGCCCATAAAGGCCTGAAAGAATGCGGAAATGATCCTGCGCCCAGGCCATCTCCTCCGCGTCGAGCGAGGCCGCATCAAACCCCTGATAAGTATCGCCGGCAAAGGCCAGCGCGGCGGGGCGCAGGTTCTCGAATTTGGGGTCATCTTCAAACGTGCGAAAGCGGTCGTGGTTCAGCTTGGCCAGATCCTCGCTGATATGCATCAGCTTCATCAGATCGCCCACCGACAGCTTGCGTGCCTCTTCGGCCAGCGCGATGGCGTCGCCCTGCAGCGCCGGATAGGTCATGTCCACATCGCGGTCGGACCAGTCGAGTTTCTTGGCGGGGGATGTCACTACAAGCATTCACTGCCTCCGTTGGTTCTGGACACCGACTTAGCCCGCGCCGCGCAAGACGTCCAGAAACGCCATGGCGAAACGTTCCGCGCGGCGCTCCCCCAGCAAACGTTCAAGACCCGTTTCATCATCACTGCGCATCTGCGCCACTTTCGCCAGCTGCGAGGCCGAACAGGTCAGTGGCTTCTGGGTGCCGCACTCGCCCCGTTGCAATCGCGCCTGCACTTCCAGCAGCGTGTCGTAGATCGAGCCCTGTTCGCGCCCGGCCAGCTTACGCCGCGCCGGGTGCAGCGCCTCTGCCTCGCCGGTGATCACGGTGAGGAAGGCATCGCCGTAGCGCTCCAGCTTCTTGGCGCCGACACCGCTGATCCGTGCCATCTCGTCCAGGGTCTGCGGGCGTTTCTCGGCCATCTCGATCAGGGTGCGGTCGGGGAAGATCACATAGGCCGGGACTTTTTGCGCCTCGGCCAGGGCGCGGCGTTTGGCCTTCAGGGCAGAGAGCAGCGGCGCGTCTTCATCCGAGACCAGCGCCTTCACTGCCGGACGGCGGGTGGCGGATTTCACGGTGTCCTTGCGCAGGGTGATCTCCGCCTCTCCGCGCAGGATCGGCAGCGCCGGTTCGGTCATCCGCAGCGCGCCGTGGCGTTCCGGGTCGGGCCGTACCAGGTCGCGGCCCATCATCTGACGAAAGATCGCCTGCCATTCCGGTTTCGAGTGATCCTTGCCGCAGCCGAAGACCGACAGGTCGTCATGGCGCTTCTGCCGCACCCGGTCATTGGCGTTGCCGATCAGGATGTCGATCAGATGTCCCGCGCCATAGGTTTCATCGGTGCGCAGGATCGCCGACAGCGCCTTCCTCACCGAGGTGGTGCCATCAAAGGTCGCCACCGGCGTGTCGCAGAGATCGCAATTACCGCAGGGCTGCGCCTCTTCGCCGAAATAGCCCAGCAGGGTCTGGCGGCGGCAGATCATCGCCTCGGCCAGACCCAGCAGCGCATTGAGCCGCGCATGGTCAGCGCCGCGGCGTTCAGGCGGGGCGAGCCCTTCGTCGATCTGGGTGCGGCGCAGGCGAATGTCCTCGGGGCCGAACAGCGTCATTGTTTCCGCCGGGGCGCCATCGCGACCGGCACGGCCGATCTCCTGATAATAGGCCTCGATGCTTTTGGGCAGATCCGCATGGGCCACCCAGCGGATATCAGGCTTGTCGATACCCATGCCAAAGGCCACCGTGGCCACCACGATCAGACCATCCTCGCGCGCAAACCGTGTCTCGACGATGCGCCGGTCCTCGGCCTCCATGCCGCCGTGATAGTGGCAGGCCACATGGCCCGAGGCCTCCAGCGCGCGGGCGATGTCCTCGGTCTTGGCACGGGTGCCACAATAGACGATGCCGGACTGGCCGCGCCGTGCATCGGCAAACTCAAGGATCTGTTTGCGCGGGCTGTCTTTGGCGGCAAAGGCGAGGTGAATGTTGGGTCGATCAAAGCCGCGCAAAAAGGCGCGCGGCGCCTCGCCATCGAACAGCTTCTGGACGATTTCAGCTTGGGTTTCCTGATCCGCCGTTGCGGTAAAGGCCGCCAGCGGCACATCCAGCGCCCGACGCAGCTCTCCGATGCGCAGATAGTCAGGGCGGAAATCATGGCCCCACTGGCTGACGCAATGGGCCTCGTCCACCGCGATCAGCGACACGCCGATGCGGCGCAGCATGCCCATGGCGCTGCCCGCCGCCAGACGTTCGGGGGCCATATAAAGCAGCTTCAGCTCGCCCGCCTCGATGGCATTCCAGACCGCCTCGGTCTCTTCTTCCGTGTTGCCGGAGGTGAGCGCGCCCGCGCAGACGCCGGCCTCCTGCAAAGCGCGGACCTGATCGCGCATCAGGGCGATTAGCGGCGAGATCACTACGGTGATCCCATCGCGCCGCAGCGCAGGCAGCTGGAAACACAGGGATTTGCCGCCCCCGGTGGGCATGATCGCCAGTACGTTTTCGCCCGCGGTCACGGCATCGACGATCTCTTCCTGACCGGGGCGAAAGCCGTCGAATCCAAAGATATCGCGCAACAGGGGGATTGCGTCGCTCATGTGAGGGGCCTGTGGGTTGGTCTGCTCATGCTATGCGCGGCACAATCCCACAGGTGGAATCGGGGGGCAAGAGGTGCAGGGCGGGATGGCGTTCAATTGACGCGCCTTACATCGCCCTGCACCAGATCGGATTAGTAGAAAACGCTCGCGTTGTTCACGAGAATGATGCGCAGAGCGTAGACCGCGACCAGAACCACCAACGGCGCCAGATCAATACCCTGCATGTTAGGCAGAACACGGCGCACCGGCGCATAGATCGGCTCAAGAATACGGTTGAGACCATACCAGATCTGCGCAACGAACTGCTGGTTCAGGTTCAGAACCTGGAAATTGATCAGCCAGCTCATGATCACGTGGGCAATGATGAAGAACCAGACAATGTCCAGAACCAGCATCAGAATTTGAAACAGCGACTGCATCTTTGAAATTTCCTCTTTCGCTCTGCATCACAGGTAGGCGGGACATGCCGATTTCGCAACCCTTCCGCAAGGTCCCTGGTTGACGTGAAGTGAACGGGTGGCATCTAGGGAACAAGTAAACCGGAGTGTTCAGATGTACCCGATTGTCCGCCTGCTGAAAGACGCTGTTCTTGCCAGCCGCCAACCGCGCCTTGCGCCGCTCGACACCCATGTGTCGCGCCACCATTGCTGGCCCTGGGACATCGACATCTGGATGGAGCTGAACAACGGCCGCACGCTGACGCTCTATGATCTCGGGCGCACCATGCTGACCTTGCGCAGCGGGCTGGCCGGGGTGCTGAAGCGCGAAGGCTGGGCAGTGGCTGTGGCCGGTACGTCGATCAGGTATCGCCGCCGCATCAAGGCCTTTGAACGTTTTGAGATGAAAAGCCGGGCAATCGGCTGGGACGACCGGTTTATTTATGTGGAACAGGGCATGTGGAAGGCCAACGGTGACTGCGCCAACCATGCGCTGTTGCGCACGGTGGTGACGGACAAGAACGGTATCGTGGCCCCCGCGCGGGTGATCAAGGCCTGGGGGTTGGATATCGACAGCCCGCCCCTGCCCGACTGGGTGCTGGCCTGGTGCGCGGCAGAAGACAAGCGCCCCTGGCCGCCGATGAGCGACGCCGAGGCCGACCCGGACCACGTGAGGCTTGCCAGCGCCTCCTGACCCCTGCCATACCTTGCCCGAACAGGCACATCGGGGACAGTGATGGCAGAGGTTTCAGTGGCGCAGGGCATTCCCCTGCGCAAACGCATCTGGGGGTGGTGGTTCTTTGACTGGGCCAGCCAGCCCTATCACACCCTGCTGGTGACCTTTATCTTTGGCCCCTTCTTTGCCGCCACCGCGACGGAGTATTTCCTCGCCACCGGGCTGGATGGCGAAGCGGCGCGGGCGCAGGCGCAATCGAGCTGGTCGCTCTGCCTGACCATCACCGGGCTGATCATCGGGCTTTCGGCGCCGTTCCTCGGGGCACTGGCAGACATTGCCGGGCGCAAGATGCCTTGGATCATCGGCTTTTCCGTCGCCTATGTGGTCGGCTCAGCCGGTCTGTGGTTCATGGACCCCGCAGGCAGCAACCTGTGGTGGATGCTGATAAGTTTCGGCATCGGCTTCATCGGCGCGGAGTTTGCGCTGATTTTCGTCAACGCGCAGCTGCCCTCGCTGGGCTCCAAGGAGGAAGTCGGGCAGCTGTCCGGTTCCGGCTTTGCCTTTGGCTATCTCGGCGGGGTGGTGGCCCTGTTCATCATGCTGCTGTTGTTTGTCGAGCAGGACAGCGGCAAGACGCTGATCGGCCTTGATCCCGCGCTCGGGCTGGACGCCAGCGCCAGAGAGGGCACCCGGGCCGTCGGCCCCTTTGTGGCGCTCTGGTTTGCGGTGTTCATGATCCCCTATTTCGCTTGGGTGCGCGACCCGCGTGGACCGCGTCTGGGCACGGCCAGTCTGACACGCGCAGTGTCCATGGTGGTCGCTTCCGTCAAAGGGTTGGGGCAGCGCCGCAGCCTGACCAGCTATCTGGTGTCTTCCATGCTTTATCGTGACGCGCTGAACGGGCTTTATGGCTTTGGCGGCGTCTATGCGGGGCTGGTGCTCGATTGGTCAATCACCCAGATCGGCATCTTCGGCATTATTGCCGCCGTTTCCGCCGCGCTGTTCAGCTGGGGCGGCGGGCTGGCGGACAAGCAATTCGGGCCGAAACCCGTCATCATCAGCGCCATACTGGTGCTGAGCCTGGTTTGCCTGATCGTCGTCAACATGTCCCGCACGCATCTTTTTGGCATCCCGCTGGCAGACGGGACAGCGCTTCCGGATCAGGTGTTCTTTGCCTGCGGCGTGCTGATCGGCGGCTTCGGCGGAATATTGCAAGCCACCAGCCGCACCCTTATGGTGCGTCATACAACCCCAGAAACCGCCACCGAAGCCTTTGGTTTATATGGACTTTCTGGACGAGCGACGGCCTTTCTTGCACCCGCACTGATCGGCCTAATGACAACAATGACAGGCAGTGCGCGCCTCGGAATTACACCGGTGATTGCGCTCTTTGCCCTTGGTCTGCTCTTATTGATGCGGGTGGATGGTGAAGGAGATCAGGTTTGAGGTTTATTCGACACGTCACCCTTGCGGCGCTGTTTCTGGCCGCCTGTGCCCCGGCACAGGACAGTCCGCGCGCATCCGCAACGGCATTTGCCAACAAGGCCGTGAATTCCACAGTGCCCGCGAAACAGCTGTTTGGTGCCAAGCGCAATAGCTCAGCCCAGCGCCCGGCGCCTCTCGGCTCCTACGCCAAGGGCTGTGTTGCAGGCGCGGCGCAGCTGCCGGAAACCGGACCCACCTGGCAAGCGATGCGCCTGAGCCGCAACCGCAACTGGGGCCATCCCGAAACGATTGACTTCATTCAGGACCTGAGCCGCGTGGCCGCACGTCAGCCCGGTTGGCAGGGCCTTTATGTGGGCGACATCAGCCAGCCGCGTGGCGGGCCGATGCTGTCGGGCCACCGCAGTCACCAGATCGGGCTGGATGCCGACATCTGGATGCTGCCGCCGAACCGTCTCGACCTGAGCCGCGATGCGCGTGAGAACATCTCCTCGATCTCTCTGCGGCGGGCGAGCGGTGCTTATGTCAACGACAACTGGAGCCCGCAGCATCAGGCTATTCTGAAGGCTGCCGCCTCCGATCCGCGTGTTGCACGCATATTTGTCTTTCCGGGCGCAAAGGTGAAGATGTGCGATACAGCCACCGGTGATCGCAGCTGGCTGCGCAAGATCCGCCCCTGGTGGGGGCACCACTACCATTTCCACGTCAGGCTGAATTGCCCGCGCGGCGCCCGAGGCTGCGTCGAGCAGGATCCGCCACCACGCGGCGATGGCTGTGATGATGCCCGTGAATGGGTGTCCAACATCATCAACCCGCCGCCGCCAAAACCGGTTGACCCGAACGCGCCAAAGCCTAAACCGCGCAGGGACTACACCCTTTCGGATCTCCCCCAGCAATGCGCCGCCGTTCTCTCCTCCGACTGATCACGCTCTCTGCCGCCCTGGTCGTCACGCTCTGCGCGGCAGCCTGGGCGGCCTCTGCGGTCTGGAAGGCGACGCAAACCGACAGCAACAGTGCCCGGCACATTGCCAGCTTCCGCTGGTCTGAAGAGGCTGATTGGTTTGGTGGCCTGTCCGGGCTTGAATTGAACAGCGACGGTACGCGGTTTGTTGCGATCACTGATCGTTCCCATATCGTCGAAGGCACGCTGGTCCGGAAAGCAGGCAAGATCACCTCGGTTCGTATGCTGCGGGAGTCGCGGCTGCTGGATGCAGACGGCACTCCGATCCAAAAAGGTGCCGAGGACAGCGAAGGGCTGGCGTTGGCTGGCGACGGGCATTTCTACGTCTCCTTCGAAAGCCCACATCGGGTTCTGGAGTATACCCCAGAAGGCCCTCGCGCACTGCCCTCACCAGAGGCATTCTCCAGCTTCCGCTTCAATGCCTCGTTCGAGAGTCTCGCCCGCGACGCCGCTGGGCAACTGTTGATGATCTCCGAAGCATCCTCGCGTCAGCCACAGGTTGCCCGCGTCTGGACCTGGTCCCGCGACACCGGCTGGCACGGCCTTGGCGCCTATCCGGAGCAGGACGGGTTTCTGCCTGTTGGCGCAGATTTCGGGCCGGACGGGACGCTCTATGTGCTTGAGCGAAAGTTTGTCACCATCGGATTTCGCAGCCGCCTGCGCCGGTTCACCGTAACCAGTACAGGCCTTTCGGGTGGAGATGTGCTGCTCAATACGCCGCTGGCAGAGCATGACAACCTCGAGGGCCTCAGCATCTGGCGAGACGACAGCGGGGCGCTTCGGGCCACCATGATCTCGGACGATAATTTCTTCTGGGTCCAGCGCACCGAGATTGTCGAGTACCGGCTGCCCGACCCGCTCTGAGCGATCACGAATCGGGGAATCACTTGCCATTCCAGCCTGACCCGAATAACTGAGGCGATCCTTCGCGCCCGGTGTCCTGACCGGACGGGGTGCACAAGTCTCCGCGACCTTGTCTAAAAAACGGTATGAAAACATGACCCGCACTTATCTACCTGGCATTCTTGCCATGGCTGCCGTCGTGGTGGCCTCAAACATTCTCGTACAATTCCTGTTCGGCAACTGGCTGACCTGGGGCGCGTTCACCTATCCGGTGGCCTTCCTTGTCACCGATGTCACCAACCGCGTCTATGGCGTCGGCCCTGCCCGCAAAGTGGTCTTGGCCGGCTTTGTCGTCGGTGTCATCTGCTCCCTCATCGGCACGCAGATCATGGGCGAATTTGGCCCGCTGGTGACCCTGCGTATTGCGCTTGCCTCCGGCCTTGCCTTCCTGCTGGCGCAGCTGTCGGATGTCGCGATCTTTGCCCGCCTGCGTGGCGGCAAATGGTGGCGTGCACCGCTGGCCTCGACGCTGATCGGATCGTCGCTCGACACGGCGATCTTCTTCACCGTGGCCTTCTCCGGCGCGCTGAGCTTTATCGAACCCGCAAACGACGTATCCTGGGCCGGTGAGATGTTGCCGCTGCTGGGCGTCGGCCCGATCAGCCCGCTCTGGGTCTCGCTGGCGGTCGCTGACTGGCTGGTGAAACTGTCTCTGGCTCTGCTCGCGCTGGTTCCGTTCCGCCTGATTGTTGCGCGCCTCACAAGCGCGCGGCCCGCGAACGCCTGATTTCGCGAGAATTTCATTTGGAGATCCTCGAATTCCGTGCCAGTCTGAAATCAACGGAAACAGAGAGAATAGGAGGTGATCCAGTGTCAGAAAAGGTGTTGGAGCAAGGCGTAGCAACAACCGGAGCGGCCCGCCTCTGAGGCAGCCCTCTTTGGCAGTGGCCGACCGGCGGGGTATTGCACCCTAACCTGCCTTTGCTCTCAAACTTTCGGAAGGGCCGCTCCCCTCGGGGCGGCCCTTTTTATATTCCCCCTGTATGTTCCACCTTCGCACATGCTCTCGTTGGTTTTTCATTTGCCCTTTGGCATCAACGTTCTATGGTCCGCACCATGCTGCGTATCAGTGATGACATAACCCTGCAGGACTGGGAGCTGACCGAAAGCTTCATGCGTGCCTCCGGCCCCGGCGGGCAGAACGTGAACAAGGTGTCCTCTGCCGTGGAGCTCCGCTTCGAGGCAGAGCGTTCGCCGCATCTGCCGGGACCGGTCAAGACACGTCTGCGTCGTATTGCCGGACGCCGTTGGACCAACGACGGCGCACTGGTGATGCAGTGTGACGAGACCCGCTCACAAGCCCGCAACCGAGAGATCATACGCGAGCGTCTGGCCGAGCTGATCCGCCGCGCATTGGTCAAGCCCAAGCGGCGCATCGCCACCAAGCCGACCCGCGGCAGCGTGGAACGGCGTCTCAAGGCCAAGAAAACCCGCGCCGAAGTCAAGAACATGCGCGGGCGTGTCGACGGCGACTGAATTACACGATTGCCCTTCTGATCACTGCGCGCCATCCTGCCCGAAACAAGCGATTTGAGGGAGGATTATTCATGCGTCTCAAGGACAAAACCGCCATCGTAACCGGCGGCGCTTCCGGGTTTGGACAGGGCATCGTAGAGGCATTCCTGCGCGAAGGTGCGCGGGTGATGATCGCAGATATCAACGGAGATGCTGCCGCTGATCTGGCCCACCGCTGCGGCGACAAAGCCATCGCACAGCGCGTCGACGTTGGCGACCGCGCCTCGGTCAACGCCATGAGCGAGGCCGCGCGACAGGCCTTTGGCCAAGTCGATATCCTGGTGAACAACGCCGGTGTCACCCATCTTCCGACGCCCCTGGAGGAGGTCTCCGAGGAAGAGTTCGACCGGGTGGTCAACGTGAACATGAAATCCGTCTACCTGACCGCGCAGGCGCTGGTGCCGCATATGAAAGCGCAGGGCAGCGGTGCAATCCTCAATGTTGCCTCCACCGCGGGCGTGTCACCGCGTCCCAACCTCAATTGGTATAATGCCTCCAAGGGCTGGATGATCACGGCGACCCGCACCATGGCGGTCGAACTGGCCCCCTCCGGCGTGCGCGTGAATGCAATCAATCCGGTGGCGGGCGAAACGCCTCTGTTGAAGTCCTTCATGGGAGAGGACACGCCGGAGGTGCGGGCAAAATTCCTCTCCACCATTCCGCTGGGTCGCTTCTCCACGCCACAGGACATGGGCAACGCGGCGCTCTACCTCTGTTCGGACGAGGCCAGCATGGTCACCGGCGTCTGCATGGAGGTGGACGGCGGCAGGTGTATCTGACGCAGGCCTCCCCCACCAAACGGCGCGTCAGCGCTGACACTGCGCGCCCGGCACGGGCGCTCCGCTTTGCACCCCTCCCTCCCGCAAGGATCAGAGAAAATGAAACCCGGCCCCCGCAACCTGATCACCGATGTCGCCGGCCTCAAGGTCGGCAATGCATCCGACACGGCGTTGAAGTCCGGAACCACAGTGCTGACCGCAGATCAGCCCTTTACCGCTGCCGTGCATATTATGGGGGGGGCGCCGGGCACCCGAGAGACCGATCTGCTCGCCCCCGACAAAACGGTGCAGGCGGTGGACGCTCTGGTTCTGTCTGGCGGCTCTGCATATGGGCTCGATGCCTGTTCCGGTGTTGTGGACGGGCTGCGGGCCATGGGGCGCGGCTTTCGCCTTGGTCCCGCGCTGGTTCCGATCGTCCCCGGTGCCATTATCTTCGACCTGCTGAATGGCGGAGAGAAGGATTGGGACCAAAACCCCTACCCCGCTCTGGGCCGCGCTGCGCTGCAAAACGCACGTGCGGATTTTGCGCTCGGCACCAGTGGTGCCGGGACTGGCGCGCTCACCGGGATGCAAAAGGGCGGGCTTGGCTCATCCTCGCTGGTGCTCGACAGCGGACACACCGTCGGCGCGCTGGTGGTCGCAAACCCGATCGGATCGGTCACCACACCGGGCGAACGGCATTTCTGGGCCGCACCGTTTGAGATCGACGCGGAGTTTGGCGGCCTTGGCCCCGACCCGGCAGCGGGGCTCGGGCGCAGTTTGCACAGCCGCAAGATGGAAGCCATGGCTGCGCTGGCCGGTGCACCAGTGTCCTCAAACGGCTCAAACACCACCATTGCCATCGTCGCGACAGACGCCGCACTGACCAAGGCCGAGGCCCAGCGCATGGCAACCACCGCGCACGACGGCATGGCCCGCGCCATCCTACCCTCACATGGGCCACATGACGGCGATCTGGTGTTTGCAGCTGCAACCGGGTCCCGCCCTCTGGAGGATCCGGCACAGGACATGCTGGGCCTGTGTCACGCCGCCTCGCTGTGCCTGGCCCGTGCGATTGCCCGTGCGGTCTACGAAGCGCGTCCGGCCGATGGAGATATCCTGCCGTGCTGGCAGGCCTGATCGGCAAGTCTTTTGGCATGATTTGAAAGTGATTTCTGATCAGCGCGACCACATGTCTCTTATGTCGCGTTGACTTCACACCGGAAACACCCCGAACCTGCCGCCAGCGACTAGAACTCATAGGAGCCAGTTTATGAAACGAATTCTAACCACCGCCGCGCTTGTCTGTCTCGCGATGCCAGCCCTTGCCGAAGGCGACGCCGAGAAGGGCGAGAAAGCCTTCAACAAGTGCAAATCCTGTCACCAGATCGTCTCTGACACGGATGAAACCATCGTCAGAGGCGGCAGAACCGGCCCCAACCTCTGGGGCATCGCTGGCCGTCAGGCTGGCACCGTCGAGGATTTCCGCTACGGAGATGATCTCGTAGCTGCAGGTGAAGCCGGACTGGTCTGGGATGAGGCCAAATTCCTGGCCTACGTCCAGGACCCGCGTGGCTTCCTCAAGGAAGAGCTTGACGATAGTGGCGCCAAATCCAAGATGTCCTTTCGCCTGAAGAAAGGCGGCGAGGATGTCTACGCCTATCTCGCTCAGTTTGGCCCAGCCGAGGCCGTAGCGGACGACGCGGCCACCGCGACCGACTAAGGTCTGTCTTGGCGAAATCTTGCGACACACGCCGCGGCCTTCCGGGCCGCGGCGTCTTGCGTCATCGCCCGCGCACTTGAGATATGTCACGGCTTGCCCTACATGACCGGCTTTCCACACGCGGCCCCATCCGGCCGCTCATCCGCAGGAGCACCATGCCAGAGCGCCGCCCCGATCTGATCCCCGCCTGGGTCGATGATACGTTGACCCCGGTGGACAAGTTGCGCGCCCATCAGGAGGGCCTGCGGCACAAGGCCGTTTCCGTCTTTGTGGTCCAGGGCCGTGAGATCCTGATGCAGCGACGGGCGATGGGCAAATACCATACGCCCGGCCTCTGGGCGAACACCTGCTGCACCCATCCGATGTGGCGCGAAGCCTCGGATCATTGCGCGGTGCGCAGGCTGGAAGAGGAACTCGGCCTCTCCGGCTTGCACCCGGAATACCGCCACACGCTGGAGTATCGTGCCGACGTGGGCGATGGTTTGATCGAGCATGAGGTGGTCGATGTCTATCTGGCCCATATGCTGGCGCCGCTTGGCCTCGCGCCAAACCCGGCAGAGGTGATGGAGACCCGCTGGGTCGATTATCATGATCTTCTGGCCGAGGTCAGCCGCCACCCAGAGCGTTTCACGCCATGGTTGAAGATCTATCTTGCGGAGTATGCCGACGTGATCTTCGGCCCGGACCTGATTGTCTCTTCACGCATCTGAGGCCTGTCTGCGGCTTGCGTTTTGTTTTGAACGCGTGGTCTTATGCCGCGCGGGAGGAACCGGAACAGATGACAGTTTTGATTGCAGGCGGCGGTATCGCCGGGCTCACCCTCGGGTTGACGCTTCACCAGATCGGGGTGCCGTTTAAGGTCTTCGAGGCCACGCGGGAGCTGAAGCCCATGGGGGTTGGCATCAACCTCCAGCCCAATGCGGTGCGCGAACTCTTCGATCTGGGACTGGAAGCCGAGCTGGATACCATAGGCGTGCGCACGCAGAGCCTTGGTTTCTTCTCCAAGCTCGGAAACACGATCTGGGAAGAGCCGCGCGGGATGGACGCGGGCTATGCTTGGCCGCAGTTTTCCGTGCACCGTGGCGAACTGCAGATGCTGCTGTACCGGACGTTGCTTGACCGGGCTGGACCGGATGTGATCGAGACCAACGCCCGCGCCGTGGGCTGGGCAGATACGGGCACGGAGGCGAAATTGCAGCTTGCCGACGGGCGCCAGGCCTCGGGCGCCTTGGTGGTGGCCGCTGACGGCATCCACTCCGCCCTGCGTGCCGCTGAATACCCCGGTGAAGGCGCTCCGATTTGGGATGGGCGCATCCTGTGGCGTGCCACCACCCGCGCGCCGCTGTTTCGGGGCGAGGGCGCGATGGTGATGATCGGCCATGATGATCTGCGGTTTGTATCCTACCCGATCTCCACCCCCGATACAGACGGCCTCGCCACGCTCAACTGGATTGCGGAAAAGCGCTTTGACCCCAATCAGGATTTCCAGCGCGAGGACTGGAACCGGGCCGTAGACGTGGAACGCTTCGTGGCGGAGTTTACAGACTGGCGGTTCGACTGGATCGACGTGCCCGCCCTGATCCGCGGCGCCGAGACGGTTTATGAATACCCGATGGTGGATCGCGATCCGCTGCCGCGCTGGACCTTCGGCCGCCGCACCCTGATGGGAGACGCCGCGCATCCGACCTATCCGGTGGGATCAAACGGAGCGAGCCAGGCGATTCTGGATGCTCGCGTGATGGGGGCACATGTCCTGACACAGGGGCTGACCCCGAAAGCGCTACACGCCTATGAGGCCGAGATGCGCCCGGCGGCCACCAAGATTGGCATGGCGAATCGCTCTGGCAACGGCCCGGATGCGGTATTGCAGCAGGTCGAGGCCCTGTGTGGCGGCGCGTTTGAAAACATCGACAGCGTTATCCCACGGGCCGATCTGGCCGCGCATGCCGCGAAATACAAAGCCATCTCCGGCTTTTCCATCGAGGCTCTCAACGCGCGACCGCGCACCATTGCCGACGGTGCGCGACTGGCCTGACAGCAGGGCCCCGAACGCGCCGGGGCCCTGCCATCATCAGACTCGTTTCGGTTAGACCCCGATCACTGCCTGAACGGCACGTTTCCAACGGGCATAGGCCTCTTCGCGGCGGCCTGTGTCCAGCATCGGCTTGAACTCGCGATCCAGCGCCCAGGTTGCGGCAAAGCCTTCCTGATCCGGGTAAACACCCGCCTTCATTCCGGCGAGCCAAGCAGCGCCCAGCGCCGTGGTTTCCTGCATCACAGGACGATCAACAGCCGCGCCGAGAATGTCCGACAGGCTCTGCATCGCCCAGTCGCTGGCGCTCATGCCGCCGTCGACGCGCAGGGTGACATTGGCCTCGCCCTGCCAGTCGGCCCGCATCGCCTCCCAGAGGTCACGGGTCTGATAGGCCACGCTTTGCAGGGCCGCGCGAGCAAATTCTGCCGGACCAGAATTGCGGGTTAGCCCAAACATGCCGCCACGACATTCGGGTTCCCAATAGGGGGCGCCTAGACCGGTGAAGGCAGGCACCAGGATCACGTCCTGCGTCGGGTCCGACTTATCCGCCAGCACGCCCGACTCACTCGCCTTGCCGATAATGCCCAGCCCATCGCGCAGCCATTGCACCGCTGCACCTGCGATGAATATCGACCCTTCCAGCGCATATGTCGGCTTGCCGTCCAACTGATAGGCGATGGTGGTCAGCATGCGGTTCTTCGACAGCACCGGTGTGTCGCCAGTGTTCAGCAGCGCAAAGCACCCGGTGCCATAGGTGGATTTCATCATCCCCGGTTTGAAACAGGTCTGGCCCACGGTGGCGGCCTGTTGGTCCCCAGCCACCCCAAGGATCGGGATAGCGCCACCCAGATGCTCTGCAGAGGTGTGTCCGAAGTCCGCAGCACTGTCTTTGACCTCGGGCAGGAGGGCCATCGGAACGTCGAGTATCTTGCAAATCTCCGCGCTCCACTGGCCGTCCTTGATGTCATACATCAGCGTGCGGGCCGCGTTGGTGGCGTCAGTGGCGTGCGAGCCCCCCCCGGTCAGACGCCAGATCAGGAAGCTGTCGACGGTTCCGAACAGCAGTTCCCCCGCCTCGGCGCGGGCGCGGGTCCCTTCGACCGTATCGAGGATCCACTTTACTTTGGTGCCCGAGAAGTAGGGATCCAGCAACAGACCGGTGGTTTCCCGCACCAGATCCTCATGCCCCTCGTCGCGGAGCGCTTCGCATGTTTCTGCCGTGCGCCGATCCTGCCAGACGATCGCATTATGGACCGCCTTCCCGGTCGCCTTGTCCCAGACCACCGTGGTTTCGCGCTGGTTGGTGATGCCGATCCCGGCAATGTCGGAGGCGGAAACACCCTTTTGCTCAAGCACCTTGCGGCAGGTGGAGAGCGTGGTGGCCCAGAGGTCCTCCGGGTCATGCTCAACCCAGCCCGCCTGCGGGTAGTGCTGGGGAAACTCCTCCTGCGCCACGGCGGCCACCTGCATATCAGCATCGAACAGGATCGCGCGCGTCGAGGTGGTTCCCTGGTCGATCGCAAGAATGAATGTCATGAGGTCCCCTCCAAAGTATCTCTTGGGGCGGAGATTAGGCATAAATTGTTAGCGCGACCAGCCCCTACTAATCAATTAGTAGATCAAGAGTCTGAATTGCGCTCACACAGCGATGTTGTCGATCAGGCGCACCCCATCGAGCCACGCCGCCACGAACATCCGCGCCGGGCGATCAAGGCGCTCCATCGTGCGGAGTGTCTCGGCACAGCGCAGGTCGATGTATTCCACCTCAGAAAACCCCAAATCTGCCAGCTGGCGGCGCATCCCGGCCTCTTGCGCGGCGTAGACCTCTCCGGCGCGCAAACGTTCGGCGGCGGCCTCCATCATGGGGTTCAATTGACCTGCTACCGCCACCGCCGCAGGCGACAGCCGCATATTGCGCGAAGACATGGCAAGACCGGAGGCTTCACGGACAGTGGGGCACCCGATCACCTCAATAGGAATATCCAGATCCCGCGCCATGCGTTTGACAACCATCAACTGCTGATAGTCCTTTTCGCCAAAGAATGCCCTGTCGGCGCCGGACTGCAAGAACAGCTTGGCCACCACGGTCGCGACGCCCTCAAAATGCCCCGGACGATTGGGGCCCTCCATCACGTCGGTCACGCCAGTGAGGCTGATCGTCGTCGCATAGCCCTCTGGATAAATCTGATCCGGATCGGGCACATAGATCGCGTCAGCACCATAGGGGGCGAGCTTCTCGGCATCGTCGTGCTCAGTGCGCGGATAGTTCGCCAGATCTTCGGGGCTGTTGAACTGCTTCGGGTTCACGAAAATGGTCACGACAACGTGGTCACACGCCGCCTTCGCAGCCTCCACCAATGACAAGTGACCGGCGTGCAATGCGCCCATGGTGGGCACGAGGGCGAGTGTCTCACCCTTCTGGGTCCAGTCGCGGCGCAGCGCGCGCAGGTCTTCAAGGCGGCGCAAAATCGGAGTCGTCATGTTTGGCATGGTCCTTCAGGTCTTCTTGGCCGGGGCCTGATCGGCAAAGGTATGTTCGGGTGCCGGAAAGCGTCGCGCCCGTACCTCGGTGGCATATTCTGCAATCGCGGCCTCGGCCTGGGTCCCAAGATCGGCATAGCGTTTCACGAACTTCGGTTTGAAGGCGGTGAAGAAGCCCAGCATGTCATCCACAACCAGCACCTGGCCATCGCACCCCACCGAGGCGCCAATGCCAATGGTGGGAATGTCCACAATTTCAGTGACCTGATCGGCCAGGGTGGCAGGCACTTTTTCCAGCACCACGGCAAAGGCACCGGCATCGGCCACCGCGCGGGCATCGGCGATCAGCGGCTTGGCCGCCTCATCGCGGCCCTGCACCCTGTAGCCGCCCAGCGTGTTGATAGATTGCGGCGTCAGCCCGATATGCGCCATCACCGGGATGCCCCGTTTGACAAGGACGCGGATGGTTTCGGCCATCTCCACGCCGCCTTCGAGCTTGACCGCAGCGGCGCCGGTTTCCGCCATCAGACGGGCCGCATTGCGAAAGGCCTGCGCCGGGCTTTCCTCGTAGGAGCCAAACGGCATGTCGATCACCATCATGGCGTGGCTCAGTCCCCGGGCGACGGCGGCCCCATGCATCACCATCATGTCCATCGTCACGCCCAACGTCGACGGCAGACCGTGCAGCACCATGCCGACACTGTCGCCGACCAGAACAAAATCGCAATGTTCATCCATCAGTCGCGCCATCGGAGTGGTATAGGCGGTAAGGCTCACGATGGGGGTCTGCCCCTTCATGGCGCGGATATCCGCCGCATTGAGGGCAGTTTTTCGGGCGGTGGCGCTCATGTCTCGGCTCCCTGTCTGGGCCTGCGCTGCGGGACTGGTCGCCGCCTGCCGGCAGGTGACCATTTCGGCACAGTGGAAATTCTATATCAACTGACACAGCTGCATACCAGCCGTGCGGCAGCGCAGCAAAGCTTGATTACGTCGCGAAAAAGACCGACGCTCTGTTCAATCGCCCCAGCAACGTGGGCGCAATGATCCGGCGGACGCCCAGCGCCCGTCGACAGAGGAGGACCTGTGACGATGAAATTGAAGAAGCCCTTTGTGGCCGCGGTCTCCGCGCTTGGCCTGATGGCCGGAGCGGCGTGGGCCAAGGATACAGTGACATATGCCACGCAGCTGGAGCCCCCACATCTGGACCCGACCGGCGGCGCAGCGCAGGCGATCGACACCGTGGTGTATCTCAATATCTTCGAGGGTTTGACACGCTTTACCCCGGATGGGGCCGTTGTCCCGCTGCTGGCCAAGTCATGGGATATCTCCGAGGACGGGATGACCTATACGTTCACGCTGCAGGACGGCGTGACCTTCCACGATGGCACCGCCATGACGGCGGAGGACGTGAAATTCTCGCTGGACCGCGCCCGTGCCGAAGACAGCACCAACGCGCAGAAATCACTCTTCTCCACCATCTCAGACGTCAAGGCGACAGAGCCGCAAACCGTTGTGGTCACCTTGTCGGAACCAAACGGTAGCCTTCTGTTCAACCTCGCCTGGGGGGATGCGGTCATCGTCGCACAGGAGAGCGTCGAGACCCTGAAAACCGCACCTGTGGGCACCGGCCCTTATCGCTTCAACGAGTGGGTTCAGGGCGACCGTGTGGAACTGGTGCGCAATCCCAATTACTGGGGTGAAATCCCCGAGCTGACCAGCGCGACGATCAAGTTCATTTCAGATCCGACCGCCGCGTTTGCTGCCATGATGGCCGAAGATATCGACGCGTTTGACAATTTTCCGGCGCCAGAGAACATGGTGCAGTTTGAGGCGGATCCCCGGTTTCAGGTCATCATCGGCTCCACCGAAGGGGAAACGATCCTCTCCACCAACAATGCGCAGGCACCATTCGACAATCCCAAGGTCCGCGAGGCCCTGGCCCATGCGATTGACCGCAACGCGATCATCGACGGTGCCATGTTCGGCTACGGCACCCCGATCGGAACCCATTTCGCCCCCCATAATCCGGCCTATGTGGACCTGACCGCTCAGTCTGACTTTGATCCGGAAAAGGCCCGCGCATTGCTCGCCGAGGCCGGGCTGTCCGACGGGTTTGAAACCACGCTGCACCTGCCGCCCCCCGCCTATGCCCGCCGTGGAGGCGAGATCGTGGCGGCTCAGCTGGCTCAGGTCGGTATCAAGGCCGAGATCATCAATGTCGAATGGGCGCAGTGGCTGGAAACGGTGTTCAAGGGCAAGACGTTCGGCCTCACCATCGTCAGCCACACGGAGCCGATGGACATCGGCATTTACACACGCCCGGACTATTACTTTCAGTATGACAATCCGGACCTGCAGGGTGTGATGAACCGTTTGAACGCCACAACGGATCCAGACAAGCGGACAGAAATGCTGCAGGAGGCGCAGACAATCATCGCTGACGACTACGTCAACGGCTATCTGTTCCAGCTTGCAAAGCTTGGTATCGCCAAGGCTGGTTTACAGGGAGTCTGGGCCAACGCACCCACCGCAGCGATCGAGATCGGCGCGCTGAGCTGGGCGGAATAAGGCCGGACCGCTGCAGTTTTCGCGCCGTCTTTAGGGGCGTCGGGTCACCTGGCCCGGCGTCCTCAACCAAGACATAGCGGTCTGCCACTAGGCGCGCCGCACCCTTTGACCGGCGGCTTGCCATCGTTGCCTCAAGTGCGCGACGCGATCCGTGATGTCCTGTCGTATTGGCCCGTTGCGTGGCGCATCGCGCAATGTGCTGAACCAATGCTCCGGCGGGTTGCGACCAAGGCGGTGGCCCTTGAACTCCAGCGCGCGCAGGAGTGCCTCAGCCTCTGGCGGCAGATGGTCAGGGATCTCTGCCCCCAGCAATGTGGCCCAGACCCCGGTCCATAACCGCCCCACCGACCACGGGTTATACCCGCCACCGCCGAGAACCAAGTAACGCGGTGCCAAGCCATTCAGCGCCGCCACCACTGCCCAATGGGCAGTGTTTGACAGGTCGAGATGCGCCAGCGGATCCTCGGTCACCGCATCTGCCCCGCATTGCAAGACCACCGCATCCGGCGCGAAATCCGCCACCGCAGGCACGACCAGCGCATCACGGATATATGCCATCTCGCTGTCGTTCAGCCCCCGCGGCACTGGCAGGTTCAGCGCCGAGCCGCCGGCGTCGTCCTGCAGCAGCCCGGTCTTCGGCCAGAGGTTCTCCTCATGCACCGAGATCATCAGCACGTCGGGATCGCCTGCAAAGGCGGCCTCGACCCCGTCGCAGTGATGCGCGTCAATATCCACATAGGCGATCCGCGGAGCACCATGATGGCGCAGCGACAACATCGCGAGCACCGGATCGTTCAGATAGCAAAACCCGTTGGCCCGATCCGGCATGCCGTGATGAGTGCCGCCCGCCGGATTGTAGACCACCCCACCCCGGGCCAGCAATTCTCCGGCCAGGATCGACCCGCCCGCCGCCGTAGCCGGGCGGCGAAAGACCTCCGGGAAGACCGGGTTCGACACGGTGCCAATGTGGTGGCGCGCTCTCACATCGGCGCTGGCCTCCTGCGCGGCCTCTGCCGCTTGAAGGGCCGCCACATACTCAGGCGTGTGAAAGGCGTGCAACGCGGCTGGCTTGGCCCGAGGCGATGTCACGAATGCCTCTTGCGGCAGCCAACCCATCGCTCGCGACAAGTCCATCACGGTCGACACACGCGGCACCCGCAGCGGATGCGAGCGGCCATAGGACGACCCGCGATAAATTTCATGACCGATGAAAAGAGGGCGTGGCAGCATCTCACAATAGCTAGCGAACCGCGCCGAATTGGCAAGCGCCGCGACACGCAAAGCAGTTTTGTAATCATGCCTCTGGACGCATGACCTGCGCGCGCCTAACGTGCCGTCAATGCTGCACTATCTCCTCAAACGACTGATGTCGCTGATCCTGAGCCTTGCCGTCGCCTCGATGGTAATCTTTGCCGTGATCGAGGTGGCACCGGGTGATCCCGCCTCCTTCATGCTCGGCACGGGCGCGCAGGAGGATACGGTGGCCGCCCTGCGCAGCGAACTGGGCCTCGATCAAGGCAAGGTCAGCCGCTACCTGACCTGGGTCGGCGGCATGCTGACCGGAGATTTCGGCACCTCCTACACCTACCGCACCCCGGTGGCAGAGATGGTGGGCGAGCGCCTCTGGGTGTCCCTGCCGCTGGCACTTTATGCGCTGACGCTATCGACGCTGATCGCCCTGCCCGCCGGGATCTATGCCGCCGCGCGCCGGGGCAAGGCGGGCGACATGGCCGTGATGGGCGCGACGCAGCTGGGCGTGGCGGTGCCGAACTTCTGGTTCGCGATGCTGCTGGTGCTGGTGTTTGCCATCAATCTGCGCTGGTTCTCCGCCGGAGGATTTGTCGGCTGGGACAAGGGGCTCTGGGCCGGGCTGCACGCGCTAACCCTGCCGGCGGTGGCGCTGGCCCTGCCGCAGGCGGCGATCCTCGCCCGTGTCATGCGTTCAGCGCTGCTGGAAGTGCTAGGCGAGGACTTCATGCGCTCCGCTCGCGCCAAGGGGCTGAGCCAGCGGCAAGCGATCCGCCGTCACGGGGTACGCAATGCGCTGATCCCGGTGCTGACCATCATCGGGCTGCAGTTTTCCTTTCTGTTGGCGGGTGCGATTATCATCGAGCAGGTGTTCTATCTCCCCGGTCTGGGTCGACTGGTGTTCCAGGCGATCTCGGCGCGCGATCTGATCGTGGTGGAAAGCGTGGTGATGCTGCTGGTCTTTGCGGTGATCCTGGTGAATTTCCTCGTCGATCTGACCTATGCGGTGGTTGATCCGCGGCTTCGGAGGGCGGCATGACAGGCATCAACTCTGAAGTTAAGTGTCCGGCCTTGCCGGACCGCGCCCGAGCCTCCCCACGGGAGGGCGCTTCGCACCCACCCAGGGTCGAGCGCAGTCCTCATATCTTGCACGCGAGGGCGTCATGAACCGAAGCCTGTTTCTTGGCGGTCTTCTCTCGGGGATCATGCTGCTTCTGGCCATAGCCTCCTTTGTGTGGACACCGTTTGATCATGCGGTGATGAACATCCCCGACAAGCTCCAGACGCCAAACGCCACGCACTGGCTGGGCACCGATCATTTTGGCCGCGATATCCTGTCGATGGTGATGGTCGGTGCGCGCACCTCACTGGCGGTGGCACTGCTGGCCGTCGGCATCGGCGTCGGGCTGGGCGTTCCCCTGGGCCTTGCTGCCGCCGCAACCCGCGGATCGTGGCTGGATGAGGTCATCATGCGCGGCAATGATCTGGTCTTTGCCTTCCCCTCGCTGGTGATCGCGATCCTGATCACCGCCGTCTTTGGCCCCAGCGCCACCAATGCCATCATCGCCATCGGCATCTTCAACATCCCGGTCTTTGCCCGCGTCGCTCGGGGCGGCAGCCTCAGCCTCTGGGCGCGGGAATTCATTCTGACCGCGCGTGTGGCGGGCAAATCCCGCGCCCGCATCTCGGCCGAGCATATCCTGCCCAATATCGCCAATCTGCTGATTGTGCAGGGCACCATCCAGTTCTCGCTGGGCATTCTGGCCGAAGCCGGACTGTCCTACGTGGGTCTTGGCGCCCAACCCCCGACCCCCAGTTGGGGCCGCATGCTGGCCGAGGCGCAGACCCTCGTCAGCCTGGCGCCGCATCTGGCCATCGTGCCGGGGCTGGCGATCATCCTCACCGTAGTGGGGCTGAACCTCCTTGGCGACGGGCTGCGCGACCGGTTTGATCCGCGCCTGATGGAGGGCCGCGCGTGAGCCTACTGGACATCTCCGGCCTCACGCTGTCGATCGGGGCGCTGCCGATCCTGCGCGATGTGACCCTGTCGATCGCCGCCGGCGAGATCCTTGCGGTCACCGGCGAAAGTGGCTCCGGCAAGTCGATGACCGCGCTTGCGGTGATGCGCCTGCTGCCGCAGGCCGCGGCCACCCGCGGCGCGGTCTATCTGGAGGACGAAGACCTCTGCGCCCTCAGTGAAGACGAGATGTGCCAGCGTCGGGGGCGTGACATCGGCATGGTGTTTCAGGAACCGATGACGGCGCTGAACCCGGTGATGACCATCGGCGCGCAGGTGATGGAAACCATCCTGATCCACACCGAAACCTCCACCGCCGATGCGCAGGCAGAGGCCGCCCGCGTCCTCACCCGCGTCGGGCTGCCACCGGAGCGGTTTCCGCTGGACCGCTACCCGCATGAACTGTCAGGCGGGCAACGCCAGCGGGCGGTGATCGCCATGGCCATCGCGCTGCGTCCGAAACTGCTGATTGCGGATGAACCGACCACCGCACTTGATGTCACCACGCAGGCGCAGATCCTCGACCTGCTGCGCGATCTGGTGCGCGAATATGGCATGGGGCTGATGATCATCACCCATGACCTCGCGGTCGTGGCAGGGCTTGCCGACCGCATCGTGGTGATGCGCAAGGGCGAGGTGGTGGAGCGTGGCCCGACCATGAGCGTCCTGACCCACCAGCGCCATCCCTACACGCGGATGCTGTTCGAGGCGTCGCGCCATGCGGTCACCCTGCCCGCCGCACCAGCGGCTCCCGCCCCCTTGCTGGAGGTACGCGAAGCCGTGCGGGATTATACCACCCCGCGCAAAGGCTGGCTTGGCAAACCGGGGCGGTTCCGCGCGGTGAACAACGTCAGCTTCACGCTCCACAAGGGCGAACGTCTGGGGCTGGTGGGCGAGTCGGGCTGCGGCAAATCCACCCTGACCCGGGCCCTTCTGGGCCTCGAAGAGCTGCAGGGCGGTGAGCTGCTGCTGAATGGTCAGCCGCTGTCGCAACAGCGCAGCCCCGCTGAACGGCAGGCGATGCAGGTGGTGTTCCAGGACCCCTACGGCAGCTTCAATCCCCGCCACCGGGTCGAACGGCTGGTGACCGAACCCTTTCACCTGTCGCCGGATGCCCCCATGGGCCGCGCCCGGCAGGATCTCGTGGCGCAGGTGCTGGAGGACGTGGGCCTGTCCGCTGCCGACGCGCAGAAATACCCACATCAGTTCTCCGGCGGGCAACGCCAGCGTATCGCCATCGCCCGGGCGCTCATCACTCGGCCTGAACTGATCCTCTTTGATGAGGCAGTCTCGGCGCTGGATGTCTCGGTCCGTGCACGCATCCTCGATCTGATTGCCGACCTCTGCGACGCCTATGGGCTGACCTATCTCTTTATTAGCCACGACCTGAGCGTGGTGCGCGAGGTCTGCGACCGGGTGCTGGTCATGCAAAAGGGCGAAATCGTCGAACAAGGCCCGGTGGAAGATGTCTTTACCGCGCCCAAACACGCCTACACCCAGACACTGCTGGCCGCCGCCCCCGTGCTACCGGATATCACGCCGACCGAACCGCTCGAGACCCCGGCATGAGCGTCACGCTCTCGCTGATCCTGCCGCGAGAGCGGGGACGGCTTGCCAGCCTGCTGGCGCCCTATTTTGCCGAGGTGGCCCCGCAGGCCCGCATCGACCCGACCGAGCGCGCAGGCCAGCTGCTCAATCGCAGGGATGTCACCACCTTCTGGATCCACGACGCGGCCCGTCGGGTCGGCTTTGCCATCGTGCTGAACCTGCCCGATGACCGGCGCGAATTGTCCGAATTCATGATCCTGCCGCAACACCGTCGCCGGGGGCTGGGCATGCAGGCGGCAGCGCTTATCCTCAATGAATTTCCCGGCTTCTGGCGTATGGGCATCTCCCGACATTCACCGGCGGCAGCGGCGTTCTGGGGCACCCGCCTCAGCCTGCTGCCCAATGTCAGGGCCCTGCAGGAGGGCGCGCCCTTCACCGACCATCAGGTCAAGAGCTTCACCTTTGAAATCCAAGGACCGCATCATGGCTGACACCCCTCCCCTCTGGTTCGACCCGCACCTGTGCTGCATCGCCGGACAGTGGCGCCCCGCACAGGATGGCGCCACCCTGCCGTTGACGAACCCCTCAGATGGTAGCGAAATCTGCCAGATAGCACGCGGTCAGTCTGCCGATATCGACGCCGCCGTTGCCGCAGCGCAGGCCGCGCAAGAGGGTGCATGGGGCGAGATGAGCGCCACCGAGCGTGGCCGTATCCTGACCCGCCTCGGCCAGGTGATATCCCAGAACGTGGACAGGCTTGCAGCGCTGGAGGTGTTGGACGTCGGCAAGCCGCTCAGCCAGGCGCGCGCCGATGCGGTGGCGCTGGCGCGCTACTGCGAATTTTACGGTGGAGCGGCGGACAAGATCACCGGCGACACCATCCCCTATATGAACGGTTACACCGTCTTCACTCTGCGCGAACCCTTTGGCGTCACCGGCCATATCGTGCCTTGGAACTACCCGATGCAGATCATCGGACGCTCTGTTGGCGCGGCGCTGGCGATGGGCAATTCCTGCGTGCTGAAACCCGCAGAAGAGGCCTGCCTCACCGCGCTGGCATTTGCCCATCTGGCAGCGGAGGCGGGCCTGCCCGCAGGGGCGTTGAACGTGGTGCCGGGGCTGGGGGCGGAGGCCGGGGCGGCACTTTCGGGCCATGCGGGGGTTCAGCACATTTCCTTCACCGGCTCGGTTGCCACAGGCGCGCTGGTGCAGGCCGCAGCGGCGAAAAACGTGGTGCCGGTGACGCTGGAACTGGGCGGCAAATCCCCGCAGATCGTCTTTGCCGACGCAGACCTCGACGCGGCCCTGCCCTTTCTCGTCAACGCCGGCATCCAGAACGGCGGCCAGACCTGCTCTGCCGCCTCGCGCATCCTGGTCGAACGCCCGGTCTACGAGGCGGTCAAGGCGCGCATGGCTGCGGCCTATGCCGACCTTACCGTCGGCCCGGCGGCAGAGGACTTGCGGCTTGGTCCGCTGATCTCAACCCGCCAGAAGGAGATCGTCGAAGGCTTCCTGGGCAAAGGTGCGGATCTCGAAATCGCGGGTCAGGGCCGGATCAGCGACAACGCGCCAGAAGCAGGCGCCTATGTCCGCCCCACCCTGTTTGCCGATGTGCCCGCCGATCATCCGCTGGCGCAGCAGGAGATCTTCGGCCCGGTGCAGGTGCTGATCCCGTTCGAGACCGAGGCCGAGGCGGTCAGGATCGCCAACAGCACCGACTACGGCCTTGTTGCCGCCCTCTGGACCCGCGACGGGGCCCGGCAACTCCGGCTGGCCAAGCGGCTGAAAGCGGGACAAGTCTTCCTCAACACCTATGGCGCGGGCGGCGGCGTGGAACTGCCATTTGGCGGCATCGGCAAATCCGGCCATGGCCGCGAGAAGGGCTTCGAGGCGCTCTATGGCTTCTCACAATTGAAAACCGTGGCCGCCCACCACGGCTGATCATTTCATCTTTTCAGAAATACCTCGGGGGTGAGGGCCACTGGCCCGAGGGGGCAGCGCCCCCTGTCACCACCGGCGATCAGACAATCACGTCCATGCTCTCCTGTGCCCCAACACCAAAGACCCGCTTGTAGCGCGCAATCTCCTCCGCCGGTCCCATCGCTTTCTCCGGGTTATCCGACAGCTTTACCGTGGGACGTCCGTTGGCCGAGACCGCCTTGCAGACCAGCGAGAATGGCGCCAGCCCGTCATCGGGTACCAACCCGCGGAAGTCATTGGTCAGCAGTGTGCCCCAGCCGAACGACGCCTTCACCCGGCCTGAGAACTGCCGGTGCAGCTCGGCGATCTTGTCCACGTCGAGCCCGTCGGAGAAGATTACCCGCTTTTCACGCGGGTCCTCGCCGCGCTCTTGCCACCAGCGGATGGCGATCTCGGCCGCCGCCGCAGGATCGCCGCTGTCGACGCGAATGCCGGTCCAGCCCGCAAGCCAATCCGGCGCATTGTCGAGGAACCCTTGGGTGCCATAGGTATCCGGCAGGATGATGCGCAGGTTGCCGTCGTGCTCTTCGTGCCAGTCGGACATCACATCATAGGGCGCACGCGCCAGGGCGGCGTCATCCTCGGCCAGCGCCGAATAGACCATCGGCAGCTCATGGGCATTGGTGCCGATCGCTTCCACCTCGCGCCGCATGGCAATGAAACAGTTCGAGGTGCCGGTGAAGGATGACCCCAGCCCCTCCATCATCGCCTGCACGCACCAGTCCTGCCAGAGGAACCCATGCCGCCGACGGGTGCCGAAATCCGCAATACCAAGCCCGTCGATGCCGCGCAGCGTCTCGATCTTCTCCCAGACACGGGTCATGGCGCGGGCATAGAGGATCTGGAGTTCGAACCGGTCCATCTGATCCAGCACCGCGCGCGAGCGCAGCTCCATCAGCACCGCCAATGCCGGTATTTCCCACAGCATCACCTCAGGCCAGGAGCCCTCAAACGTCAGCTCGTATTGGTCGCCCTTGCGCTCCAGGTGGTAGGGCGGCAGGCGCAGCCCCTCGAACCACTCCATGAAGTCTGGGCGGAACATCTGCCGCTTGCCGTAGAACGTATTGCCGCGCAGCCAGGTGCTTTCCCCCCGGCTCAGTGACAGCGAGCGGATATGATCCAGCTGTTCGCGCAGCTCCCCCTCATCGATCAGCTTTGCCAGAGGCACCGAGGTGGAGCGATTGATCAGCGAAAAGGTGACCTGTGTGTCCGGCTTATTGCGGAACACCGACTGGCACATCAGCAGCTTGTAGAAATCCGTATCAATCAGGGACCGGACGATCGGATCGATCTTCCACTTGTGATTGTAGACGCGCGTTGCAATATCCAAGGGCCGACCTCTTCCGGTTGTTCACCGATTGATAGGACAGGCTGCGCCAGTTCAGCAAGCAGTTCAACCGCCTTCGGTCTCTCGGGCGGTTTCGGCGAATTCCAGCAACAGGTTCAGCAACTCGTGGCGCGACAGCGGTTTGCACAGGAATGTGTCCATGCCGGCCTCAAAACAGGCTTCGCGACTGGTGTCGTCCGCATTGGCGGTCAACGCGGCGATAAACGGCTGCACGATGTCGAGTTTGCGAATGGCGCGGGTTGCTTCAAGCCCATTCACCTCCGGCATCGACATATCCATCAGGATGATCTGTGGTTTGAAACCGACCGTCAGCTCCTCTGCCTCCGCGCCATTGCGGGCGAAACGCAGATTGAGTGGCGCATCAGCCAGGAATTTGCTGATCAAAAGACGATTGACCCGGTTGTCCTCGGCGACCAGCAACCGCAGCCCGTCCAGCCCTGACAGGTCCGGAAGATGGCTCACCGTTTCGGACACTGCCACCGGTACAGTCGGGTTGGAGGCCAGCTCCAGATCGAGTGTCAGCTTGAAACAAGAGCCCTTGCCAGGTGTGGATGTCACGCTGATGTCACCGCCCATGGCCTGCGCCAGCCCCCGAGAGATCGACAGCCCAAGCCCGGTGCCGCCGTATTTCCGTGAAATCGCATTATCCGCCTGCGAAAACCGCTCAAAGATATGATCCAGCTTGTCTGCCGGTATCCCAATCCCCGTGTCCTGCACCGCAATGACAGTCGCAAGCGCCTCATCGCGCATCTCGGCGCTGACCCGGATTTTGACATTGCCAGTGGTGGTGAATTTTACGGCATTGCCCACCAAGTTGACGAGGATCTGGCGCAAACGGCGATCATCCCCACACACCCAGGCGGGCACATCGGGATCGATATTGATCGAGAGCGACAGCTGTTTCTCATCCGCCTGACCACGGAGCAGAAGCGCAGTGTCGCGCACGCAGGCGTGTAGATCGAATTCCACATTGAACAGGGACACCCCGGCTGCGTTCATACGCGACAGGTCCAGCACATCGTTGATCAGCGACAACAGAGCGCGGGAGGAACTGAGGATCGTCTCGGTGTAGAGTTTCTGGTCCTCGCTCAGTTCGGTGGCCTGCAGCATCTGCGCCATGCCGATCACCCCGTTCATCGGCGTGCGGAATTCGTGGCTCATGGTTGCGAGGAACTCTTCCTTGATACGCGCGCCCTCTTCGGCTGCCCTGCGGGCTTCTTTCAATTCGCGTTCGTGCTCCTTGGTCGCGGTCACGTCCCGCTCCACCGCGATGTAGGTCTCCACGCGACCCGCATCATCGAAAACAGGGACCTGATTTGTTTCGATCCAGATGTTCTTGCCATCCTTGCGCCGATTGATCAGCTCTGCCCGAAACGGACGGGCCTCCTTGCGGCCATCCTCAATGAACCGCAATGTGTCCTTGTCAGTCGCATCACTGTTTAGGATCGCTCCCGGATTGCACCCCACCAGCTCATCAAAGGAGTAGCCGGTCATGCGCGAGAAACCGTCGTTGACCCAGCGTACGATCCCATCGCACCCGATCAGCATGACGCCATCATTGGCGTGTTCGGCGATCATTGCCAGGCGCCGCGCCTCCTGCTTCTGATCGAACAGGCGCATATAGGCATCTTCGAGCGCCTGTCGCTGCAGTGCCTGCGACCGCAGAGTGCGTCGCGCATTTCGATGCCTTTTCTGAACCAGCACCAGAAACCAGATTTGTGTCAGGGCGAAGGCCAGGAAGCCGGCGCCCATGACCTGCAAGCTTTTGCTATCGGCTTCATGTACCTGCAAGATATGCGCTGCAATCCCAAGCGGCGGCAAGAGCAGGAAGATCAAGCGCACCGTGGCCGACCACGGCGAATAGCGAAAATCAAGAGAAGCGCTTAGCGAGGCGCCAAGTACGATGCACAAGGCAAAGAAGGGCTCAACCAGCACATCATGAGAGCTGCGCTCCACATGCACTCGAAAATAAGGGATGATTGCGAAGGCGCAGATACACAGCGCATGCACCCCTGAATAGACCGAGATTACCAGATGTGCCCGAGCGAGCGGCAGCCCTGCATTCAGACGCTTGGGCAAGTTGCGCAGATATGCGGTCTCTGCCAGATCAGCGGTCAGGTAGATTGCAAAAACAAGCAAGGGCCAGAAGGTGCTGAAAATCAGCGACAGAACAAGAGTCGCTCCAACGGCTACCGAAAGGCGGCCATAGAAAAGCCTGCTGCGAATGACTGCATAGCGCGACAATAGCCCCTTGGGGCTGAACTGAGCATTGTGTAACGACAGTGGGCCGTCTGATGCAGGTTTGGTCTGCTCCATGTCACGTGTACTCGGTTGCGCCTGCTCTCTGTCGGCAGGCTCAGACATCTTCTTACAGCACTGAGATTAACAAATGACCGACTTGCTCAGGCAAATTTCACGCCCCGCTGACGCATATTCTCCATTTGGGTGCTCAGAGATCCGTCAAGGTCGATCGCCCGGCAGGCGTCGAGCACAACCCTGACGGAGAAATTGAGACGACGGGCATCCAGCGCGGAAAAGGCGACACAGAAATCCGTGGCCAAACCGACCATCGTCAGATCCGTGATCCCGCGGCTGCGCAAATATCCTTCGAGCCCGGTCGGAGTGATCTGATCGTTCTCAAAAAACGCAGAGTAGCTATCAACATCGGGACGAAACCCCTTGCGAATGATCAGGTCGCCATCGGTTCGCAAATCGGAGTGAAACGCCGCGCCCGAGCTGTCCTGCACACAGTGATCCGGCCATAACACCTGTTGGCCATAGGGCATCTCCGTCGTATCGAACGGCCCGTGTCCGGGATGCGAGCTGGCAAAGGAAGAATGCCCCGATGGATGCCAGTCCTGAGTCAGAACCACCGTATCGAACTGCTGCATCATGGCATTGATGGGTGCGACCACCTGATCTCCATCCGGCACGGCCAGCGCTCCGCCGGGGCAGAAATCATTCTGCACATCGATTACGATCAGCGCTTCGGTCATCATCGTCTCCAATATCGTTCATATCGTTGGCTCTGTCTGATCAGAAGACTGCGCCAAACAGCCTGCAAGCGCAATCAACCACAAGGTGTTTCACCCTGAGGTCGCCTGTGACTCGAACGCCAGCAAATGATATATTTCAGCTACTTATTTGCGCGCTCATGGTTGACATTTTCTCATCTTGCAAAATTGCGCACTTCGCTCTATCCGCCCCTTCTATGTACACCATTGCCGCACTCTACCAGTTCACCCGCTTTGACGATCCAGCCGCGCTAAAGCCGGCGCTGCTCGACCTGTGTCTTGCGCAAGACGTCAAGGGCTCGCTTCTGCTGGCCAAGGAAGGGATCAACGGAACGATCGCGGGGCCGCGGCGCGGGATCGACACAGTTCTTGCGCACATCAAGTCCCTGCCCGGGTGTGGCGGGCTGGAGTGGAAGGAAGCGACAGCAGAGCAAGCTCCCTTTGGCAAGATGAAGGTGCGGCTGAAGAAAGAGATCGTCACCATGGGCCAGCCCGACGTCGATCCGCGCGCCACGGTCGGCCACTATGTAGAACCGGGTGAATGGAACGACCTGATCCGCTCTGACGATGTGGTGGTGATCGACACCCGGAATGACTACGAGGTCGCCATCGGCACCTTCGAAGGCGCTCTGGACCCGAAAACCGAGAGTTTTCGCGAATTTCCGAAATGGTGGGAAGAGAACAAGGACCGCTTTCACAACAAGCGCGTTGCCATGTTCTGCACAGGCGGCATTCGCTGCGAGAAGTCGACCAACTACCTGCTCTCGCAGGGGGTCGAGGACGTCTATCACCTGAAGGGCGGCATCCTGCGTTACCTTGAGGAAATGCCCGAGGACAACAGCACCTGGCAGGGCGAGTGTTTTGTCTTCGACAATCGCGTGTCTGTCGGGCACGGGCTGGCGGAAGGCCCCCACGAGCTATGCCACGGCTGCCGACGTCCGATCTTGCCTGCCGACAAGGCGCGCCCGGAGTTCGAGGCCGGGGTCTCCTGTCACCAATGCCGCGACACCACCAGCGACGCGGACAAAGCGCGCTTCCGTGAGCGGCAGAAACAAATCCGCCTGGCGCGCGAGCGCGGCGAGCTCAGCTGACGTTTTAAAGACCGCGTTCCAACCAGCCAGATACCTCGTCCCAAAGAGCCTCACGCCCCGGGCGAAAGGCGCCTTCGTGCCCGATGCGGTTCACGCCGTACTCTCGTGGACTGCGCACGACCAGTTCCGTATCCGCACTCGGATAAACCGCGAGCAGGTCCCGTCCACTCGCGCGCGTGGCTATGGGATCATCCGAGAAGATCCACGACCGGATCGGCGCGTTGACCTCTGCATAGGCTTGAGGATGCAGGGCGCCCTCTAGATCAGGCTGGAAATAGCCCCGCCGGTGGCTCCAGCGTCTCCATGTGCGGAACAGACGCGGAGGCAGCGCCTCGCCCTGCCAGCCTCCGATCGGCATCACAGCCTTGTGCCGCCACAAAGAGTAGCTTCCCAGTCCCCACCAGAAGTAGAGTTCCTTAGGTATATTCCGCCAGTGATGGCCGCCCCAGTAACCGGTTCCAATACTGAGAAACGCATGCCGTAGCAGCCGGGATTGGTTCGGCATCAAACCCAGAAAATGCCCCCCCACACTATGCGCTACATGCGTGAGCGGGAGATCACCGGCAACGCGCGCCAGAACATCAACTGCGGCGGACATGTCATACCGGCCCCAGTCGGAGTACTCGATATTGGCAAAGCCATGCCCAGCGTTGAAGGATCCACCGATACCGCGATAGTCGTAGGTCAATACCATTGCACCCCGCCCCGCAAGATACTGTGCAAAATGACGGTAGAACCTGCGGGGAAACCCTGTGCCCGCCGACATCATCACCGCGTGTGTCGCTTCGGCTTGACTGTGGTACAGCGTGCCCGCCAGAGGCCAACCATCTGCCGCCGCAAAGCCAATGTCTTCGATCAAAGTTTCAGCCACGGGACGCTGGGCCTCCTGTGATGATCTTGTCGGCGTTGTCTTCCAGATGGGTCAGAAAGCGCCGGATCACCTCGCATTCCTCGTCGCTGAACGGAGCCAGCAAGGTTGCATTATAGTGACGCGTGTCCTGACGTGCGCGCATCGCCAGCGCTTCGCCCTTCTCGGTCAGGTGGACGAGAATGCTGCGTCCATCGGTTGTCGCCGGTTTGCGGGATACCAACCCTCGCGTGCTCAGCCGGTCTACCAGACCTGTGATGCCGGAGTTGGCCATGGAAAGCTGGGCGGCAAGTGCGGTTGATGGAAGGGCACCGTCGTTCAGCAGGATAATCAGCACCGCCATCTGGCTAGTGCTCAGATCCAGTTCCTGCCGGCCGCGATTGTCTGCAGCACGGAACAACGCGCTATGGGCCTTTTGCAAGTGATGAAAGACACGAAACCTTGTCAAACCAATCTCCTTCGCATGCAAAGCAATTTAGTTTGTATAGGAACTACTTTCAGCTCCTGACAATGGTGTCCCGACGTCAGGCAAGCGCGTCTCGATACAAAAAAGGCCACGCCCAGGGGGCGCGGCCTCTCTCATTTCGGGGGGCGACCCTGTCAGAGCGCAGCTTTGAACAGCTGCGTCAGGTTTTCTTCGGTCAGTTTGATCGGGTTTCCGCCGCAGCTCGGATCAATGATCGCGCCTTTGACCAGCTCCGGAATCGAGTCCTCGGTCACGCCCAGTTCGGAAAGGCCACGCGGGATGCCGAGACTGTCATTGAACTCCTGCACAAAGGCTCTGAAGCCTTCAAAGCCCCCCTCAATCCCGAGGTAGGCTGCCGCGATGTCAAACCGCTCCGATATCTCGGAGGCGTTGAACTCCAGCACAGCAGGCATGCAGACTGCATTGGTGGTTCCATGGTGAGTATTGAAATGCGCACCAATCGGGTGGCTCATGGCGTGGATTGCACCGAGGCCTTTCTGAAAGGCTGTCGCGCCCATGGCCGCCGCAGACATCATATGCGCGCGCGCCTCAATGTCGGTGCCATCGGCGTAAGCGCGCGGCAGGTAGTCCTTGACCAGGCGCATGCCTTCAAGCGCCATGCCCTGAGACATCGGATGGTAGTGCGGCGAGGAGAATGCCTCGACACAGTGAGCAAAGGCATCGAGGCCGGTGCCCGCGGTAATGAACTTGGGCATGCCGACGGTCAGTTCGGGATCGCAAATCACCACGGTGGGCAGGACCTTGGGGTGGAAGATGATCTTTTTCTGATGGGTAACACTGTCGGTGATCACAGAGGCACGGCCCACTTCAGAGCCAGTGCCCGCAGTGGTCGGCACCGCGATGATAGGCGCGATAGCGTCTGCATCGGCGCGGGTCCACCAGTCGCCGATATCCTCGAAATCCCAGACCGGGCGGGTCTGGCCCGCCATGAAGGCAACCATCTTGCCCAGATCAAGACCGGAGCCGCCGCCAAAGGCAATCACGCCGTCGTGGCCACCTGCCTTGTAGGCCGCGACACCGGCATCGAGGTTCTTCTCGTTCGGGTTGGGGTCCACCTCTGAAAACATCCCGCGACCAAGGCCGGCGGCCTCCATGATGTCGAGGGTGGATTTTGTCACGGGTAGATCCGCAAGCCCCTTGTCGGTGACGAGCAGTGGCTTCTTGATCCCGGCCTGCGCGCAGGCATCGGCCAGTTCCTTGATCCGACCGGCGCCGAATTTGATTGCGGTCGGGTATGACCAGTTTCCAGTGAGAGACATCAGCATGTTCCTGTGGTGAGCCGGGGTGGGGGCGCTGCCCCCGCTTGCCATACGGCAAGCTCCCCCGAGGTATTTTCAAAAAGATGAAGGGGGTTAGCCCGTGACTTTTTTCAGGTGGTAGGACTTGGGTCGGGTCAGGTTGTGATAGCCGATCATCGACAGGCCACCGCCGCGACCGGTGTTCTTGCAACCGGTCCAACACAGCCCCGGATCGAGGTAGTCGGCGCGGTTCATGAACACGGTGCCGGTTTCGATCTGATCGCCCACGGCTTGCGCGCGCTCCAGATCCTTGGTCCAGATCGAGGCGGTGAGACCAAATTCGCTGTCGTTCATCAGCTTGATGGCTTCTTCGTCGGAAGAGACCTTCATGATGCCAACGACCGGGCCGAAGCTCTCATCGCGCATCACCCGCATCTCATGGGTGACATTGGTCAGGATCTGCGGCGTCAGATAGGCGCCGCCATCGTCTGCCTCCATGGTGGCGATATGGGCCACGGCGCCCTGTTCGACCGCCTCGGCGATCTGATCGCGCACCTCTTGAGCAAAGCGCACATTGGCCATCGGGCCGATGGTCGTCTCCGCCTCAAGCGGGTTGCCGAGCTTGTAGCCATTGACCACCGCCAGGGCCTTTTCAAGGAAGCTGTCGTAAAGGCTTTCATGGACATAGATGCGTTCGATGCCGCAGCAGCACTGGCCGGAGTTGAACATGGCCCCGTCGATCAACGTGTCGACCGCCGCATCCACATCGGCGTCCTCCATGACATAGCCGGGATCCTTGCCGCCTAGTTCGGTGCCCACGCCGGTGAAAGTGCCCGCTGCGGCGCGTTCCATTGCCTGACCACCGCCGACGGATCCGGTGAAGTTCACAAAATCAAACGCCTTTTCGGCAATCAGCGCCGATGTGGTATCATGATCGAGGAACACATTCTTGAACACAGCTTCGGGCACGCCCGCTGCATGGAAGGCCTTTGCCATCCGTTCCCCGACCAGCAAAGTCTGGGTTGCATGTTTCAGCACCACACTATTGCCCGCAATGAGCGCCGGAGCGACCGTGTTGATAGCGGTCATATATGGGTAGTTCCAAGGCGCCACGACAAAGACCACGCCGTGGGGAATGCGCTTGATGTAGCGTTTGAACGTCGCGTCTTCGCCGACCTCGATATCCGCCAGCGACTCAGCCGCGATCTGCGCCAAATGTGATGCGCGTTCGTTAAACCCGCCAAACTCGCCGCCAAAGCGAACGGGACGGCCCATCATATGGGCAAGCTCCGGCACGATCTCGTCGTTCATCTCGCCAATGGCAGCCACACCCGCCATCACAAGGTCAATCCGCTCCTGAAGCGGGCGCGCCGCCCAGGCCTTCTGTGCCGTCCGCACAGCGACCACCTCGGCGCGGGCGGCGTCCAGATCCAGCGTCTCGCGGCTGGCGTAGACCGATCCGTCGATCGGCGAAATACAGTTCAGTGTCTTGCCCATTGGCCAACTCCTCCGGGGGCGCAGGATACGGCCCCGATTATGTTCAGCTTTTTCCAAATACCTCGGGTGTGCGGGGGCTGGCCCCCGCCTGTCCGCGCGATATCAGGCTTTCTCAAACCCGCGCGCAACTTCGTAGTCGGTCACCACGCGGTTGAACTCTTCAATCTCCCATTCAGCCGCGCGGGCATAATGAGTGATCACCTCTTCGCCAAAGGCCTCACGCAGCATATCAGACGCCAAAAGCGCCTCACGTGCGGCCAACAAGGTGTTCGGTATGTGCTGCTGCGGCTTACCCGCATAGGCGTCGCCAGCGAAGGCGTCCTGCAACTCGAGCTTCTCCTCGATCCCTTTGAGGCCCGCCGCCAGCATAGCAGCTTGTGCCAGATAGGGGTTCATATCAGATCCCGGCACTCGGCATTCCACCCGCACCGCCTTGCTTCCTTCACCGCACAGGCGGAAGGCGGCAGTCCGGTTATCAACCGACCAGACCAGCTGTGTCGGTGCAAAGGTGCCCTTGGCGAAACGCTTGTAGCTGTTGATGTAGGGCGCCATGAAATAGGTGAAGTCAGCCGCGTATTTCAACAGCCCCGCCATATAGTGGTCCATCAGCTTCGACTTGCCGAGCGGCGCGCTCTCATCAAAGAAGGCGTTGGCGCCCTCTTTCCACAGCGACTGATGCACATGCGCGGCAGACCCGACTCGATCATGGTGCCATTTGGGCAGGAAGGTCGCGGCATAACCCTGCTGGTGCGCGATTTCCTTGATGCCGTGCTTGGCCAGCGTGTGGTGGTCGGCGGTCGCCAAAGCCTCGTCATATTTGACGTTCAGCTCTTCCTGACCGGCTTCTGCCTCGCCCTTCGATCCTTCGATCGGAATACCCATGGCGCGCAAATGGTTGCGGATCGGGCGCATCACAGGTTCCTCCTTCGAGGTCTGCATGATGCTGTAATCTTCATTGTAGGTGGAGATTGGCTCAAGTTGCTGGAACCCACCGGCAGCGACTTCGTCATGGGTGCCTTTGAAGAGGAAAAACTCCAGCTCGGTCGCCATGACCGGCGACAGTCCCAGTTCCGCACAACGCGCGATCTGTGCCTTCAGCATTTCCCGCGGGGAATGCGCCACCGGCGCGTGGGTGTGGTGGTCGATCACATCACAGAGCACCATGGCGGTCCCATCGAGCCACGGCACCGGGCGCAGCGTCGAGAGGTCCGGCTTCATGATGTAGTCGCCGTATCCCCGCTCCCAGCTGGTGGAGGCATACCCATCGGGCGTTGCCATGGCGAGGTCGGTGGCCAGCAGATAGTTGCAGCAGTGGGTTTCACCTTCGGCCATCTCAAGAAAGGCCTCGGCGTGGAAGCGTTTGCCCATCAGGCGGCCCTGCATGTCCACAATGCAGACCAGCACGGTGTCGACCTGTCCGGCGGCGATCTGTTCCTTGAGATCCTCGAAAGTCATCTGGCGTTCCCTGTTATTCTGACAGGGGGCAGGACAAAGCCCTGCCCCCGACATATGTTGGTTTTCTTACGGAGATCAGCCGTAGCGATACGGACGACCGGCCTTGGCCATGTCGGCGTTGTACTTCTTGAAGATCTCGACAACGCGTGCCTTGGTCTCGGACTCGGCTGCGATCTCGTCCCAGAACTTCACGGCAGCGTCTTCGACCTGTTGCCATTCGGCATCGGGGATCGACGTCAGTTTCAGCTTGTCACCGTTGACCCGCAAGGACGCTTCACCACCCCAATACCACCACTGACGATAGTAGTGCGACTGATCCGTGCAGACGCGGAACAGCGCCTGCAGATCTTCCGGAAGCTCATTCCAGCGATCCATATTGGCAAAGAACGACCCGGCCCAAGCACCCGAGATATTGTTGGTCAGGAAGTGGTTGGTCACATCGGCCCACCCGACGGTGTAGTCTTCGGTAATGCCGGACCATGCGACGCCATCCAGCTCGCCGGTCTGCATCGCGACTTCGATGTCCTCCCATGGCAGGGTCACCGGCACCACGCCAAACTGGCTCAGGAAACGGCCCGCAGTCGGGAAGGTGAAGACGCGCTTGCCCTTCAGATCCTCAAGTGAGTTGATCGGGTCTTTGGTGGCAAAATGGCAGGGATCCCAGGCCCCGGCAGAGATGTGCTTCACGCCGACCTTGGAGTATTCCTCGTCCCAGATCTCGTTCAGGCCGTACTGGTTGAACAACACCGGCACGTCGAGCGAATAGCGGGACGCGAAGGGGAAATAGCCACCAAAGACGGTGACTTCGGTCGGTGACGCCATGGAGTCATCATCGGACTGCACCGCATCGATCGTGCCTTTTTGCATTGCGCGGAACAGCTCGCCGGTGGGCACCAGCTGATCGGCGTAGAACAGCTCGATCTGCATGCGGTCGCCTGCGATCTTGTTGAACATCTTGATCGCCGGATCGATCACATGAGCTGCCAGCGCAGGACCGGCATAGGTCTGCATCCGCCAGGTGATCTTGTTCTGCGCGATGGCCGGGGTGGCCAGCGGAGCCGCCGCGGCGCCCAGCGCTGTGGTCTTTAGAAAATTACGACGTGTTGTCATGTCTTTCAGTCTCCTCTGTCGGACTAAGTTCAATGGCTGTGCCCGCAGGGCCTCAGCCGTCTGAATCCTTCCCGGAGCCGTTGCGGTGCATTCTCGCGAAGGATGTCGCCATGCGCGAGCACGACGATATTGGGCTGCCAATCCAGCATCCGGGTCAGCGCATCGCGCAACTTGTCCCGATTGCCGGAGAAGGACATCCAGATGTCCAACGGCATTTTTCCATTGGGGGCGAGGATACCCGCCACCCAGGCAAAGGGTCGGATCCACAGGGGCAGATCCTTGCCATGCATGTTCTCGATCAGGTCGGTGAGCACCAGCGTGTGGCTCTTTTTGTGAAAGAACACGACCTCTGTGTGCACCTTGCTCCCCCGAACGATAAGTTGATCAATCTCACCCGACCAGTCTGTCGCAGGGCCGTCCTCCAAATCTCGATCAAAGGTGATCTCGACCTTGCGGCTCTGTGCCCGCTCCCGCACGCCGGGTGACGCCCATGCGATGGTATCAGCACAGTGGCGCTGCCAATCCGCGATGTAGGCGTAGTGAATCCAGTTGGGCGACACGAGGTGACGGATGGTGCCCAGCCTCTTCAGTTCTTCCGCCAATGCCTCTGTGTAGGCGATGGGCGAATGCAGGAAGAGGTCGCCGTTCGCCAGCCGGATGACCGTCATCCGGGTCGGGAAAGGGATCCGGTAGAAGTCGATGGTCGGACCATCCACAATCCAGATATCCTCACCCAGAGGCGTCAGGAGAGGCCCGTCATTTCCCATAGACGGTCTCCGGCAGCCACAGCGCAATTTGCGGGAACGCCATGATGATCGCCAGCGCCAGAACCATGATCCCAACAAACGGCACGATCGAACGATAGATATCCGTCAGCGAGATTTCCGGCGGGGCCATCGCGCGCATCAGGAACAGGTTGTAGCCAAACGGCGGCGTCATATAGGCGATTTGCGTGGTGATCGTGTAGAGCACACCATACCAGACCAGATCAAAGCCAAGTGCGGCCACCAGCGGCACATAGAGCGGCGCCACGATCACCAGCATGGCGGTATCATCAAGGAAGGTGCCCATGATGATGAAGCTGAGCTGCATCAGGATCAGGATCATCCAGGGGTTGAGACCCAGCTGCTCGGTGAACAGGCTGTCGATCGCCTTGACCGCGCCGAGACCGTCAAACACCGCGCCAAAGCCAAGGGCCGCGAGAATGATCCACATGAACATGCAGGAAATCGCCAGCGTGCTCTTCGTGCAGGATTCGAAGATCTTCCAGGTCATGCGGCGCTTTGCGACCGATGCCGCCAATGCGGTGAGCGCGCCAATGGCTGAGCTTTCCACCAGCGAGGTCCAGCCGTTGACGAACGGCACCATCATCGCGGCAAAGATCATCAACGGCAGCGCCCCGGCCCAGAGCAGACGCAGCTTCTCGGCCCGCGGGACCTCATGCGCATCTTCCATGGCCGGGCCCAGCTCCGGGTTCGCTTTGCAGCGCAGCCAGATGTAGAGGATAAACAGGCCCGCCATCATCAGCCCCGGCACGACCCCGGCAAGCCAGAGCTGCCCGACCGGCTGACGCGCAATCATCGCATAGAGCACCAGAACCACCGAGGGCGGCACCAGAATGCCTAAGGAGGACCCCGCCTGAATGACGCCGGTCACCATGGTTTTGTCATAGCCGCGCCGCAGAAGTTCCGGCAGCGCGATCGTGGCACCGATGGCCATGCCCGCCACCGACAGGCCGTTCATGGCCGAAACCAGCACCATCAGGCCGATGGTACCAATTGCAAGCCCGCCATTGATCGGCCCCATCCAGACATGGAACATCTTGTAGAGGTCATCGGCCAGGCGGCTCTCGCTCAGCACGTAGCCCATGAAAATGAACATCGGCAGGGTCAGCAGCGGGTACCATTTCATCAGCTTCATCGCAGCTGAGAAGGGGATATCATAGCCGCCCACGCCCCACAGCAGCAGCGCCGCTACGGCACCCACCGCGCCAATGGCACCAAAGACGCGCTGCCCAGTAAAGAGCATCAGCATCATCGATGCAAACATGAAGATGGCGATATATTCCTGGCTCATGAGGCGCGCTCGCTTGGGATGTCATGGCCCTTGAGGCGGGCGATATCTTTGAAGAGTTCCGAGATGGCTTGCAGCAGCATCAAGAAGAAGCCGAAGACCATGATGGATTTGATTGGCCAGATGAAAGGGCGCCACGCGGTGGACGCACGCTCCATATGGCCAATTTCTTCGGCGCCGGTGATCAAGCCCCAGAAGAAGGCAAAGGGATTGTCGCCCCAATAGCCCAATGAATACGCCGTGGATCCAAGTCCGCCGTAGAACAGAATGGCCAGATAGGTGATCAGCGCCAGGACGGTGAAGGCATCGAACCACGCTTTCCGTCGTGTCGACCAATTGTGATAGAACAGATCCATGCGCACGTTCGAGCCCAACTGGATCGAGTAAGCGCCGCCGAGAATGTAATAGGTGACCATGGCAAATTGTGCCATTTCCAGGGTCCAGAGCGAGGGCAGAAAGAAGGTCTTGGAGATCGAGGACCACAACAGGATCCCCATCATCGCAAACAACCCCCACATCATCACGCGGCCGATCCGATAATTTACCGCATCAACCACGCGCACATATCCAAGCATGGCGCCGATCATGCAAACGCCTCCTTCAGGGTGGAGCGGATCCAGGGCGCGAGCTGTTCAGCCCAATCCGCTTGCTGCTCCGCCGTGGCAATCAGATCGTTTCGTATTTCCAGCATGACGTTCAGCAGCCCGTTGTCGCAGCCATGCAAATCCAGCGTATGTGCAACCCCGTCCGCGGCGCTGTACGGTTCATTCAACCGAACATTCCACGGCAAGGTTTCGGGCTGCCTGACCATCATCGCCTCGGCAAAGCGATCATCGCGCCCATGCAGCAGACCCAACTCCACCGCCCGGCTCTCGCCTTTGTAGATCGGCGTGAAGCTATGCACCGTGACCATCAGGCGCAACGCGTCCTTGCCCCGGTTAATTTCATCGGCAAGCGCGGCGCAGAACGGTTCGTACACCGCCTGCACACGCTGCGCACGTGCGGCATCCGACAGATTTTGATTGCCCGGCACGTCAAAAATCTCTGACGCTGCGGGAATTGCGGTCGGTGACTCCGGCGGTCGGTTGAGGTCATAAACCAGACGCGAGATGCGCCCCTCGACAAGCGGGCCCTGCAACAGTTCTGCCAGTTTGCGGGCCACGCCCAGCGCACCTGGATCCCAGGCAATGTGACTATTGCGTGCAGAGACTTCGAGGCCAAGATCCGCCAAACCCGGAGGGATCCAGTTGGCGGCGTGTTCACACACCACAATCACCTCAGCCCCAGCAGCTGATGAGGTCGTTGAGAAGGAGGGACCGAAGTCAAAGGCAGAGGAATCCGTATTCATATGTAGCATGCTCTTCAGCCGGCACCGTTCTGTCAATATGGTTTCTGTAAAAATTCTTTCATCATCATCCGTTCTGTAATAAAATGCGAAAAACCTGAGCAGGAGAGCCGTGGATGCCGACGATCGCCGAGAAACTGAAAGCCCGCGAACCTGAATTGACACGGGCGGAACGGCAACTGGCGGCAGCGATCTTGGACAACTATCCCATTCCGGGCCTCGGCAGCATCACAGAGCTGGCAGAGCTGGCCGAAGTCTCCACTCCTACAGTCGCTAGAATGGTGCAAAAGCTGGGTTTTTCCGGCTATCCCGAGTTCCAGCATGCCCTACGAGAAGAACTGCGGGAGATCATCTCCAACCCAGTGGAAAAGCGTGCCGAGCAGGCACCTGCCCTGCCTGAATCACATATGCTGAACCGCTACGCGGTGGGGGTTTACGACAACATTCGCGCCACGCTGGAGAATGTGAACCTGGAGGAGTTCGACACGCTCTGCGCCCTCTTGGCGGACACGGATCACCGGGTCCATATTGCCGGTGGACGGCTCAGTGGCACCTTGGCGCAGTCCTTCTACCTGCATCTGCAGATGATCCGAAGAGATGTCTTCATGATCCCGCCGCGGGCCTCTTGGACCCATTCGGTGCTCGACCTTCTGCCCGGCGATACGCTGATCCTGTTCGATATCCGTCGCTACGAGAACGCCACCCTGCTTCTGGCCGAAATGGCGCATGAGCGTGGGGTCAAGGTGGTGCTGTTCACCGATCAGTGGCGCTCACCGATCCAGAAGGAGGCGACATACACCTTTGCCGCGCGTATCGCGGTGCCGTCGGCCTGGGATTCAGGCCTCGCACTGCTGCTGCTGGTCGAAAGCATGATCGCCAAAATCCAGGAAGATCACTGGGAAACGGTGAAGGCGCGCACCGATGAGCTTGAGGCGGCCTTCGACCGTACCCGCCTGTTTCGCAAGTTCACCTGAGCCCTGTTCCCCGAAAGCCAGCTCGGCTATTCTGCGCGCCGACCCGGATCAGGCGGACATGGATATGCGCAAGCCTCACGACAGATTTCACCTCTCGCCCGAGACCCATGTCCTGACCCCGGATGTGGCCGGCCTGACGGCGCTGCTGGAGACCCTGCGTGAGGGCCATTCCCTTCTTGCACGCCCCTCGGAGGAGCCGATTTCCCCTGTGTTAGAGCCGAAACAGTGGCTCTATTGTCAAAGTTCCGGCTCTACAGGCTATGCCAAGACAATCCGGCGTACGCCCGACAGCTGGATCCGCAGCTTCGAGATGGATCAGGAGATGTTCGGTCTGTCCTCGGCGGATGTATACGCCAGCCTCGGCACGCTGTCGCATTCGCTGACGCTGTTTGCAGCCGTCGCGGCCTGTCATATCGGCGCCGACCTGGCGATGCTGGGGAACATGGCTCCGAGGGGGCAGATTGCTGGGCTTGAGCGCCTTGACGCCTCGGTGCTTTACGCCACGCCAGCGCAGCTTCGGCTGTTGCTGCGGGCGGGTGAGGGGCGGGTGCTTCCCGGTATCCGGCTGATCTTCTCCTCCGGTGGCAAACTAGATCAGACGACGCGTGCGGCGCTTGGCGTTTTGTTTCCGCAGGCCGAGGTGCAAGAGATCTTTGGCGCTACAGAGACCAGTTATATCACGCTGGCCGGACCCGACGCCCCCGCGGGGTCCGTTGGCACGGCCTATCCGGGGGTTGAGCTGCGCCTGACGGAGATGGATGCGGCAGGCGTGGGCGAGATCTGGATGCGCAGCCCGTTCCTGTTTGATGGCTACGCCGAAGGACACAGTGCCGAGACCCGCTGGGACGGCGATTGGCTCACCATTGGCGAGATGGGCTGGATCGACGCTGCCGGGAACCTCTACCCCAAGGGGCGGCGCAACCGCATGGTGACGGTGGCGGACAAGAACGTATTCCCCGAAGAAATCGAAGGCGTGCTGATGCGGGTCGAAGGGGTGGAGCTTGCGGTGGCGCTGGCCTTGCCGGACGCCCTGCGCGGTCACCGGATTGTTGCTGTCATCCAGGGCACTGCCGAGGCCAATAAACTGCGACACCTTTGCCGACAGGAGATTGGCGATCACGCCGCGCCTAAGGAGATCCGCCAACTTGCCACCCTCCCCATGCTGCCCGCCGGCAAGCCCGATTTGCGCGCGCTCGCGCGCCTGTGGGACGAAGTTTGATGCCGAGGATCATCGCGGCCCGCCGCACTGCTGTCGTTCCACACGGCGGCAAATTCGCCTTGTTAGAGCCACATAATCTGGCAAGACCGGTGATCGAGGCCTGTCTTGCGGATGCCGCGCTTGACGCCAGTGATGTCGGCGAACTGATCCTGTCCAACGCGCTCGGTGGCGGTGGCAACCCGGCGCGGATCGCGGCACTGGCCGCTGGCCTGCCGGAACGGGTGGCAGGCCTCAGCATCGACCGTCAATGCGCGGGCGGGCTGGATGCCATCCTGCTGGCACATGCGCTGATCGATGCCGGGATGCGCGAGGTGGTGATCGCGGGCGGAGCGGAGAGCTACTCCCGCCGACCATTGCGGTCCCGTACCTTTGCCGATGGTCGCCCTCCTGTTCCTTACGATCAGGCGCGGTTCACGCCCTGGGCCGAGCGTGATCCCGACATGGCCAAAGCGGCGGACACATTGGCCCGGACGCTCGATTTAACGCAGGACACTCAGGACGCCTGGGCGCAGCGCAGTCATGCCCGCGCCCGTGGGCATGCGGACAAAAGACAGGCCGAAATTGTGCCCATTGAAGGCGTCACTGAGGATGCATTTACCCGCGATCTGACGGATCGGCATTGCCAGCGGGCGAAGACGGTCACCGGCAGCATCACCGCCGCAAACATGGCCGTGGCTGCGGATGCCGCCGCCTTTGTGGTGGTCGTCAGCGATCGTGTAGCGACGCACTTGCAGAAAGGCGGCATGACACTGGCGCAAGGCGTGACACTTGGCGCCACGCCCGATCAGCCCGGCCTCGCGCCCGTTCCCGCCATTCGCGAGGTGCTGCGCCGTCAGGGCCTGCAGCCCAATGATCTGCAGCGGGCAGAGATCATGGAGGCCTTTGCCGTTCAGGCGCTGGCTTGCGTCACAAACGCCCAGTTAGAGCCTGATATAGTCAATCCCGCTGGCGGTGCGCTGGCGCAGGGACACCCTGTTGGTGCCTCCGGCGCGATCCTCGCGGTGAAGCTGTTCCACGCCCTGCGTATCGGGGACGGGCCGGCCTTGGCCGCGATCGCCGCAGCCGGAGGACTCGGCACCGCCGCACTGTTTGAGGCCGTCGACCCAGACTGAAAAAGGCGCCGCAGGACGCGACGCCTTCCTCGATATTTTAGGCCTCAGCGGCTCAGCTGAGGTCGAAGCGGTCCAGCTCCATGACCTTGACCCAGGCCGCCACGAAGTCATTGACGAACTTGCCGGCATTGTCGTCCTGGGCATAAACCTCGGACAGGGCACGCAGCTGCGAGTTGGAGCCGAAGATCAGATCGGCACGGGTGCCGGTCCATTTGACCTCGCCGGTTGCTCGGTCGCTGCCCTCGAAGATCTCGCCCGAGTCGTCTGTGGCGGTCCATTTGGTGCCCAGATCCAGCACATTGACGAAGAAGTCATTCGTCAGCTGGCCCTTGCGGGTGGTGAGCACGCCATGGGCACTGTCGCCATAGGTGGCTCCGATTGCCCGCAGACCGCCGATCAGCACCGTCATTTCCGGTGCGGAGAGCGTCAGCAGCTGCGCCTTGTCGATCAGCATCTCCTCTGTGGAGACGGTGAACTTGGTCGTAGCGTAGTTGCGGAAGCCGTCGATCTGCGGCTCCATCACGTCAAAGCTCTCGATCTCGGTCTGCTCCTGAGACGCGTCGGTGCGGCCCGGGGTGAAGGGAACAGTCACGTCGAACCCTGCGTCCTTGGCAGATTTCTCCACTGCGGCGGTGCCCGCCAGAACGATCAGATCGGCCAGCGAGACCTTCATGCCGCCAGACGCCACAGCGTTGAAGCTGCTCTGGATGCCTTCCAACACGCCCAGGACCTTTTCCAGCTTGGCAGGCTCATTGGCCTCCCAGGCCTTCATCGGTGCCAGACGGATGCGCGCGCCATTGGCGCCACCCCGCTTGTCGGAACCACGGAAGGTGGAGGCAGAGGCCCAGGCCACATAGACCAGATCCTGCACCGACAGGCCGGAGGCGAGGATGTCCGCCTTCAGGGACGCCACTTCGGCCTCACCGATCAGCGCATGATCGACCGCCGGCACCGGATCCTGCCAGATCAGATCTTCGTCCGGCACATCCGCGCCGAGGTAGCAGGCCTTCGGCCCCATGTCGCGGTGGGTCAGCTTGAACCATGCGCGTTTGAAGGCGTCGGCGAACTCTTCCGGATTCTCGTGGAACCGCTTGGAGATCGGGCCATAGATCGGGTCCATCTTCATCGCCATGTCGGCGGTGGTCATCATGATCGGAACCTTCTTGCCGGAGCCATCCACCTCGGGCGCATGGTCTTCGTCCTTCAGGTCCTTGGCATGCCAGATCCATGCACCGGCAGGGGATTTGGTCAGCTCCCAATCGTAGCCGAAGAGCACGTCGAAATAGCCCATGTCCCATTGGATCGGGTTGGACGTCCACGCGCCTTCGATGCCGGAGGTGATGGTGTCGACGCCCTTGCCGGATTTGTACGACGACAGCCACCCCTGCCCCATCGCCTCGATGGGCGCGCCTTCGGGCTCTGGCCCGACGGCCTCGACCGGCCCGTTGCCATGCGCCTTGCCAAAGGTATGACCCCCGGCGGTCAGCGCCACGGTTTCCTCGTCGTTCATCGCCATCCGCGCAAACGTCTCACGAATGTCGCGACCGGAGGCGATCGGGTCCGGGTTGCCGTCCGGGCCTTCGGGGTTCACGTAGATCAGCCCCATCTGCACGGCGGCCAGCGGATCTTCCAACTCGCGGTCACCCTGGTAGCGGGCCAGCTCGTGGTCGGAGGTGGCGAGCCATTCGTCCTCAGCCCCCCAGTAGATGTCTTCCTCGGGTTCCCAGACGTCGGCGCGACCGCCGCCAAAACCAAAGGGCTTCAGCCCCATGGATTCGATAGCGCAATTGCCCGCGAGGATCATCAGGTCGGCCCAGGACAGGGCGTTGCCGTATTTCTTCTTGATCGGCCACAGCAGCATGCGGGCCTTGTCGAGGTTGCCATTGTCCGGCCAGGAGTTCAGCGGTGCGAAACGCTGTGTGCCAGTGGAGCCACCACCGCGACCGTCTGCGGTTCGGTAAGTACCCGCCGAGTGCCAGGCCATGCGGATCATCAAGCCGCCGTAATGACCGTAATCCGCCGGCCACCAGTCCTGACTGTCGGTCATCAGCGCAATCAAGTCTTCTTTCACCGCGTCGAGATCAAGGCTCTTGAAGGCCTCGGCATAGCTGAACTCTTCGCCCAGCGGGTTCTGGCGGGCCTGATGCTGATGCAGAATCGCCAGGTTCAGCTGGTTCGGCCACCAGTCGCGGTTGGAGCGACGCCCCTTGCTGGCGTTGGCTCCGGAAAACGGGCAACCGCCTGCGCTATTGTCTTGTCCGTCCATATCTTCCTCCAGAAAATGTCCGTGGTGGGGACTGTTTGAACTGTTGGGTCGGCCGGGACAGCAACACGCCCTGTCGGCGAATCCGCGACATCAACCCTCGGCCTCATTCGTAGCAAGCATTCAGAATTATTCTAAGTTGCATTTTTTCATGGCGTCGATAAGAAAATCCTATGATGAACATCACCCTCAAACAGCTCCGTTATTTTGAAGCCCTGACGCGCCACCGTCACTTTGGTCGCGCCGCAGAGACCTGTGCGATCTCGCAGCCCGCCTTATCCGTGCAGATAAAGGAGCTGGAAGAAACGCTCGGCGTCGTTCTGTTTGAACGTAGTGCGCGGCAGGTACGGCTGACAGGGTTCGGGCAGGATTTTGCCGAACGCGCCCGCGACGTCCTGCGTGCTGTGGATGAGCTGGGCGATCTGGCCCGGCTGGCCAAGGATCGAATGGTGGGACGCCTTCGAATCGGGGTGATCCCGACCGTTGCACCGTATCTGCTGCCCACCTTGATCCATCAGTTGAATACTCGGCACAGCGGATTGGACGTGCATATCCGCGAAACACTGACGCAGAGACTGATTGCCGAGTTGCTCGACGGGCGGCTGGATACGGCCATCGTGGCACTGCCGGTGTCCGAACCCGGCCTGGTCGAGACACCTCTGTTTGAAGAGAAATTCGTATTGGTACGCAACGCTCAGGACGCTGAGGCTCCGGTGCCGTCGCCCGAAGGCATGCGGGAGATGAAGCTTCTGCTGCTGGAAGAGGGGCATTGCTTTCGCGATCAGGCGGTCTCCTTCTGCCACCTCCGCCCTGCCCTTGCCCGCGACGGCCTGGACGGTAGCTCGCTGTCGACGCTGGTTCAGATGGTCGGGGCCGGCATCGGCGTGACGATCATTCCGGAAATGGCTGTATCGGTCGAAACCCGCTCCGCCCCGGTTGCATTGGCGCGATTCCCGGGCGAGGAGCCTGGTCGTTCGCTCGGTATGGTCTGGCGCAAGACCAGCCCCCTGGCACCGCAACTAAATGAGATCGCCGAGGTTGTGCGCAACTCCGCAGAGACTCTTCACGCGCAAAATCAGCACTTGCTGCCAATCTGACCGTGTCATTCATTCAAACGGCAATACAGCTGCCAGCATATATCATGCGGCTGCATACCCACTGATATGGGTGATAAATTATCATGTGCTTTTGAAGAATAATGGTGCCCAGAAGAGGACTCGAACCTCCACGTCCTTGCGGACACTAGCACCTGAAGCTAGCGCGTCTACCAATTCCGCCATCTGGGCACGGATATCGTGGTCAGCCGTATAGGAGGAAATCAAAGGGGCAGCAAGCGGAAAATGCTCTGGGCGCGAGCATATTTTCAGCCGCCCTCAACACAGCTGAACCACGCGCATTTGTCTTTTAACTCAATGAGTTGCTCTGACTAGTCTAGCTACATTTAAGGGGGTATAAATGGTGCCCAGAAGAGGACTCGAACCTCCACGTCCTTGCGGACACTAGCACCTGAAGCTAGCGCGTCTACCAATTCCGCCATCTGGGCACGGATATCGTGAGAGCGGCGTATAAGCAAAGTCGCGAGGAGCGTCAAACGGATTTTTGACATTTTTGCAAAACCTCCGCTCATTTCCCGCAAATCGCAGGTCTGCAGGACCGCCAGCGGCGTTTTGCGCCTTGTTTGAAAGGGCTTGGGGCGGTAAATCGGATCAACAGCTACGCGAGAGGAGCCAAGTCATGTCGAAACTGGTCACCATCTATGGCGGATCGGGGTTTGTCGGTCGCTACATCGCGCGCCGCATGGCGAAAGAAGGCTGGCGCGTTCGCGTCGCCGTGCGCCGCCCCAACGAGGCGATGCATGTCAAACCCTATGGCGTTCCGGGCCAGGTTGAACCTGTCTTCTGCAACATTCGCGACGATGCCTCTGTTGCGGCCGTCATGGCCGGAGCGGATGCCGTGGTGAACTGCGTCGGCGTGCTGAGCGAGGCTGGCAAGAACACATTCAGCGCCGTTCAGGCAGAGGGCGCCGGTCGGATTGCGCGAATCGCTGCTCAGAATAATGTCGAACGCCTCGTCCAGATCTCCGCCATTGGCGCAGATGCCGCAGGGTCGAGCGACTACGCGCGCACCAAAGGCGAAGGCGAGGCCGCCGTACTGGCAGCCTATCCCGACGCCATGATCCTGCGTCCTTCGATTATTTTTGGCCCCGAGGACCAGTTCTTCAACCGCTTCGCCAGCATGACCCGCCTGGGCCCCGTGCTACCGATCGCCGCCGGCAGCACCCGCTTCCAGCCGGTCTATGTCGACGATGTCGCCAAGGCGGCAGTTGCCGGACTTACCGGCGAGGCCAAGCCGGGCGTCTTTGAGCTGGGCGGCCCGGAGGTGAAGAGCTTTTCCGACCTGATGACACAAATGCTCGAAGTGATTCATCGCCGCCGGCTCGTGGCGTCCTTGCCAAACTTTGTCGCGCGCATGATGGCCTTCAGCTTTGATCTGGCCCAGTCCGCGTCCTTCGGGCTCTTTCAGAACGGGCTCTTGACCCGTGACCAGCTGAAAAACCTGCAGAACGACAATGTTGTCTCTCAGGACGCAAACGGATTTGCAGACCTCGGAATTGAGCCAATCACCCTTGGCGCTGTCCTGCCCGACTACCTGTGGAAGTTCCGCCCCTCCGGCCAGTACGATGAGCTGATGAAATCGGCGCGCAACCTGCACGGCGACGTCTGATCCTTACCTCATCGGATTTGTGACAAAAGGCGTGGCGATTGCTGCGCCTTTTTAGCTATAGGCGATCCCGAGCAGCACGACACCAAGGATCACGCGATAGATCACATAGGGCGTAAAACTCACCGACTTGAGCAGGCGCATCATCAGAGCCAAGGCCGCCAGGGCGGCCCCCATCGCAAGAAATGCGGCAATCCCCATGTCCCGCATCAGGGCGACGTCGGCCTCGATCGCAACCTCGGCCCCCAACAAAACGCCGGAAGCGATGATCGTCGGAATTGACATCAACATGGCAATCCGCGCGCCGTCCTCCCGGTTATACCCCAATTGACGGGCGCCGGTGATGGTGATGCCAGAGCGCGATGTGCCCGGGATCAGTGCAATCATCTGCCATAGCCCCATGATCAACGCATCGCGCAGGCTCCAATCGTCCATCGACTTGTGGGTCTTGCCCCATTGATCGGCGATATAAAGCACCAGCCCGAAACCGAGCATGGTCCAGCCGATCACGGCCACCGACCGCAACGCGTCGCTGAAACCGCTGAAATGCAGGAATGCGCCAAAGAGCACGGTCGGAATCGTCGCCACGATCAACCCCATCGCAAGCCGTGACCCTTCCGTGTCCCAGCGCCCACTCAAGGCGCGCGGCAGCCCCATGAGCCCCACCCGCACGTCACGCCAGAAGTAGATGACAACGGCGGCAAGCGTGCCGACGTGGACAGCAACGTCGATGGCCTGTCCCTGATCCTGCATTCCAGTCAAACTCGGCAATAAGATCAGATGACCAGACGAGGAAACCGGCAAAAATTCAGTGATGCCCTGAATCAGGGCCACGAGGATGAGCTGGAACAAAGGCATAAATCAGGGACCGAAGGCTATGCTGCGCGAAGGTCGCAGCTTTGGCATCCTGTATAGCTCCCTTGATTTTATGAGAAAGTCTATTTTTAGGACCGGATCGGATCTAAAAATACTGTACAAAGCCACCGGAACGGCTATTCACAGACAGCTAGTCAAGTAATAGGTCAACATTGCTGACGTACCACTTGCGCTTCAAGACTTTGTACTGTCGCCGCCAGCTAAAAGGAGAGTGTCACCGTGGCCAAGCAACCGATGCTTAAGTTCGTGAAGATTGATCGCGATATGCCCGTGAAACGGGCGGCGGAAACGCGCAAGGAAGATTTCGACGAGATCTATGCGGAATTCGCCGCGATCAAGGCAGAAGAACAGGCAAGCCGCTGCAGCCAATGTGGCGTGCCCTATTGCCAGTCGCACTGTCCGCTGCACAATAACATCCCCGACTGGCTGAACCTGACGGCCACCGGTCGCCTGAAGGAGGCCTATGAGACATCGCAGGCCACCAACACCTTTCCGGAAATCTGCGGCCGCATCTGCCCGCAGGACCGCCTGTGCGAAGGCAACTGCGTCATCGAGCAATCCGGCCATGGCACAGTCACCATCGGCGCGGTTGAAAAATACATCACCGACACCGCTTGGGACAAAGGCTGGGTGAAGCCCAACGCCCCGCGCGCCGAGCGTGAGGAATCCGTAGGTATCATCGGTGCGGGTCCCGGTGGCCTGGCGGCGGCGGACATGCTGCGCAAGGCTGGCGTGCAGGTCACCGTCTATGACCGCTATGATCGCGCAGGCGGCTTGCTGACCTATGGCATTCCCGGCTTCAAACTGGAAAAAGACGTGGTCATGCGCCGCAACCAGTTGCTGGCCGACGGCGGCGTCACCTTCGTGATGAACTGCAACATCGGCGAGGATATCTCGTTTGACGAGATCCGCGGCAAACATGACGCGGTGATCATCGCCACCGGTGTCTACAAGTCCCGCGACCTCACCATGCCCGGCTCCGGCGCCACCGGCATCGTCAAGGCGATCGACTTTCTCACCGCCTCCAACCGGGTGGCGAACTTTGGCGACAGCGTGCCGGAGTATGAAGACGGCACCTTCAACGCCGACGGCAAGAACGTGGTGGTGATCGGTGGCGGCGATACGGCCATGGACTGCCTGCGCACCTCGATCCGCCAAGGCGCCAAATCGGTGAAATGCCTCTACCGTCGCGACCGCGCAAACATGCCCGGCTCGCAGCGCGAGACTCAGAACGCCGAGGAAGAAGGCGTGGTCTTCGAATGGCTGTCCGCCCCCAAGGGCTTCACCGACGAGAGCAGCAAGGTCACGGGCGTCATGGTGCAGAAGATGCGCCTGGGTCAGCCCGATGCCTCTGGCCGGCAATCCCCCGAGGTGATCGAGGGCGCCGACTACGTGGAAGACGCCGATCTGGTGATCAAGGCGCTTGGCTTTGAACCCGAAGACCTGCCGACGCTCTGGGACCAACCCAACCTTCCGGTGACCCGCTGGGGTACCATCAAGGCGGAGTTCCGCACCGGCGCGACCAACCTCGATGGTGTCTATGCGGTGGGGGACATCGTGCGCGGCGCCTCTCTCGTGGTCTGGGCCATCAAGGACGGTCGCGATTGTGCCGAGGCGATCCTGCAACGCTTCACCACCAAGGCGGCTGTCGCAGCCGAGTAATCAACAGGTTCCCGAGCGGTCCGGCGCCCCTGACACAGGCGCGGCGCCACCGCCAGGCAGAGGAGAATACACAGATGACCAAATATGATGAGAACTGGGTCCGCGCAGAAGAAGCCAAGCGCCAGTGGATGGCCGAAAACGGTCTTTATTCCGAGGAAGAAGAGCATTCCTCCTGTGGTGTGGGGCTTGTGGTCTCCGTTGACGGCAGTAAGAGCCGCAAGGTGGTTGAGGCCGGCATCGACGCACTAAAGGCGATCTGGCATCGTGGTGCGGTGGATGCCGATGGCATGACTGGCGATGGCGCGGGCATTCACGTGCAGATCCCGGTGCCTTTCTTCCACGACCAGGTCAAGCGCACTGGCCACGAGCCGCGCAAGGATGAGCTGATGGCCGTGGGTCAGGTGTTCCTGCCACGCACCGATTTTGGCGCTCAGGAAACCTGCCGGACCATCGTCGAGACCGAAGTGCTGCGCATGGGGTACTACATCTACGGCTGGCGCCATGTGCCGGTGGATGTGACCTGCCTCGGCGACAAGGCCAACGCAACCCGCCCCGAGATCGAACAAATCCTGATCTCCAACGCCAAGGGTGTGGACGAAGAAACCTTCGAACGCGAGCTTTACGTCATCCGTCGCCGCATCGAGAAGGCCGCTGCCGCCGCGCAGGTTGGCGCGCTCTATATCGCGTCGCTGTCCTGCCGATCGATCATCTACAAGGGCATGATGCTGGCCGAACAGGTTGCCGTCTTCTACCCCGACCTGATGAACGAACGGTTCGAAAGCGCCTTTGCGATCTATCACCAGCGCTATTCCACCAACACCTTCCCGCAGTGGTGGCTGGCACAGCCGTTCCGCATGCTGGCCCACAACGGCGAGATCAACACGTTGAAGGGCAACGTCAACTGGATGAAGAGCCATGAGATCCGCATGGCGTCTTCGACCTTTGGCGACCACGCCGAGGACATCAAGCCGATCGTGGCCAATGGGTCTTCGGACTCCGCGGCACTGGATTCGGTGTTTGAGGTTCTGGTGCGCGCAGGCCGCTCCGCACCTATGGCAAAAACCATGCTGGTGCCGGAAAGCTGGTCCAAACAGGCCGAGGAACTGCCGCAGGCCTGGCGTGACATGTATTCCTACTGCAACGCCGTGATGGAGCCCTGGGACGGGCCCGCCGCGCTAGCGATGACCGATGGCCGCTGGGTCTGTGCTGGTCTCGACCGCAACGGTCTGCGCCCGATGCGCTATGTGGTCACCGGCGACGGTCTGGTCATTGCGGGCTCCGAGGCAGGCATGGTGCCGATCGACGAAGCCTCTGTGGTGGAAAAGGGCGCGCTGGGTCCGGGTCAGATGCTGGCCGTGGACATGAAGAAGGGCGAACTCTACCACGACGTTGAAATCAAGGATAAACTTTCCCGCGCGTTGCCCTTTGGCGACTGGGTGGCGAAAGTCAACGATCTGGACGCGGTGCTGGGCAGCGTGCAGGAAACGCCCCTGTTCTCCGGCGAGGAACTGCGCCGCCGTCAGGTTGCAGCCGGCTATACCATCGAGGAGCTGGAGCAGATCCTGTCGCCGATGGCCGAGGACGGCAAGGAGAGCCTTGCTTCCATGGGCGATGACACCCCTTCTGCGGTGCTGTCGAAGCAATATCGCCCGCTGAGCCACTTCTTCCGCCAGAACTTCTCTCAGGTGACCAACCCACCGATCGACTCTTTGCGCGAATTCCGCGTGATGAGCCTGAAGACTCGCTTCGGCAACCTCAAGAACGTGCTCGACGAGGACAGCTCCCAGACCGAGATCGTGGTGCTGGAAAGCCCCTTTGTCGGCAACTCGCAATGGGACAAGCTGGTCGAGAACCTCGGTTCCAAACTGGCCGAGATCGATTGTTCCTTCGCCCCCGGCAAAGGGTCGCTGCACAGCGCGCTGGCCCGCATTCGCGCCGAGGTGGAAGAAGCCGTGCGCTCCGGCGCTGGCCATATCGTTCTGACCGACCAGCACTCCGGTGCGGGCAAGGTCGCGATGCCGATGATCCTTGCGACCTCCGCCGTACACTCGCATCTGATCCGTCAGGGCCTGCGCACCTTCTGCTCGCTCAACGTGCGTTCGGCGGAGTGTATAGACCCGCATTACTTCGCGGTGCTGATCGGCTGTGGTGCGACCGTGGTGAACGCCTATCTGGCGGAAGATTCGCTGGCCGACCGCATCGAGCGCGGATTGCTGGATGGCTCCCTGACCGAGAATGTCGCCCGCTACCGCGAGGCGATCGATCAGGGCTTGCTGAAGATCATGGCGAAGATGGGCATCTCTGTGGTGTCGTCCTACCGTGGTGGCCTCAACTTTGAGGCGGTGGGCCTGTCGCGCGCCATGGTGGCAGAGTATTTCCCCGGCATGACCTCGCGGATTTCCGGCATTGGTGTCTCGGGGATTCAGGTGAAGGCCGAGGAGATCCACGCCAAGGGCTGGGATACCGCGGAAAACGTGCTGCCGATCGGCGGCTTCTACAAGGCACGCAAATCGGGTGAGACCCACGCTTGGGAAGCCACCTCGATGCATATGATGCAGATGGCCTGCAACCGCGCGTCTTTCGAGATGTGGAAGCAGTATTCGGCCAAGATGCAGTCAAACCCGCCGATCCACCTGCGTGATCTGCTGGACATCAAGCCGCTGGGCAAGGCGATCCCGATCGAAGAGGTGGAATCGATCACCTCGATCCGTAAACGCTTTGTCACCCCGGGCATGTCGCTGGGCGCACTCAGCCCCGAGGCGCACAAGACCCTGAACGTGGCGATGAACCGTATCGGCGCCAAGTCCGACTCCGGTGAGGGCGGCGAAGATCCGGCGCATTTTGTGCCAGAAGCCAACGGCGACAACCCGTCGGCGAAGATCAAGCAGGTGGCGTCGGGCCGTTTTGGCGTGACAGCCGAATACCTGAACCAGTGCGAAGAACTGGAAATCAAGGTCGCTCAGGGCGCCAAGCCCGGCGAGGGTGGCCAGCTGCCGGGCATGAAGGTCACCGACCTGATTGCGCGCCTGCGTCACTCCACCAAGGGGGTCACGCTGATTTCGCCGCCGCCGCACCATGACATCTACTCGATCGAGGATCTGGCGCAGCTGATCTACGACCTGAAGCAGATCAACCCGCGCTGCAAGGTGACGGTGAAGCTGGTGGCCTCCTCCGGTGTTGGCACCATTGCCGCCGGTGTGGCCAAGGCGAAGGCCGACATCATCCTGATTTCGGGCCACAACGGCGGCACCGGGGCCTCGCCTGCGACCTCGATCAAATACTGCGGCCTGCCGTGGGAGATGGGTCTGACCGAAGCGCATCAGGTTCTGGCAATGAACAACCTGCGCGGCCGCGTCACCCTGCGGACCGATGGCGGCCTGCGCACCGGGCGTGATATCGTCATGGCCGCGATGATGGGCGCCGAGGAATACGGCATCGGCACCGCCGCGCTGATCGCGATGGGCTGCATCATGGTACGCCAGTGCCAGTCCAACACCTGCCCGGTTGGGGTCTGCACCCAGGACGAGGCACTGCGCGGCAAGTTCACCGGCAATGCCGACAAGGTGGTGAACCTCATCACCTTCTACGCACAGGAAGTCCGCGAGATCCTTGCCTCCATCGGGGCGCGCAGCCTTGATGAGGTGATCGGGCGGGCGGATCTGCTGGCCCAGGTGTCGCGTGGCTCGGCCCACCTCGATGACCTCGACCTGAACCCGCTGCTGATCACCGTCGATGGGTCTGCCAGCATCGTCTACAACCGCGACAAGGACCGCAACGCGGTGCCGGATACGCTGGATGCGGAAATCGTGCGCGATGCCGCTCGGTTCCTCAAGGACGGCGAGAAGATGCAGCTGTCCTATGCGGTGCAGAACACGCATCGCACGGTGGGCACCCGCACCTCCAGCCACATCGTGCAGAACTTCGGCATGCGCAACACGCTGCAGCCCGATCACCTGACGGTGAAACTGCAGGGCTCTGCAGGTCAATCGCTCGGGGCATTCGCCGCGCCAGGGTTGAAACTGGAAGTCTCCGGCGACGCCAACGACTATGTTGGCAAGGGGCTTTCGGGCGGCACCGTGGTTGTGCGCCCCTCGATGGCATCGCCGCTGACCGCGTCTGAAAACACCATTGTCGGCAATACCGTGCTCTATGGTGCAACTGCAGGCTACCTGTTCGCCGCGGGCCGTGCGGGTGAGCGTTTCGCGGTGCGCAACTCCGGCGCCAAGGTGGTGATCGAAGGCTGCGGCACCAATGGTTGCGAGTACATGACCGGCGGCGTTGCTGTCATCCTCGGCACCATTGGCGCGAACTTCGGGGCCGGCATGACCGGCGGCATGGCCTATCTTTATGATCCAGAAGGCACCGCCGAGCATCTGATGAACATGGAAAGCCTCGTCACCTGTCCGTTGACTGTGGACCATTGGGAGGCAGAGCTGAAAGCGCTTGTCGAACGTCATCTGGTGGAAACAGGCAGCCGCAAGGCCGCCGAGATCCTGCAGCACTGGGATAGCGAAAAGCAGCATTTCCTTCAGGTCTGCCCAAAGGAGATGCTGAACAAGCTGCCGCATCCCATCGCAACGGAATCTTCGGCGATCCCTGCCGAATAACTCAACGATCCCCGAGAATAAGATCCTATCTTATTCCTGAAACTGAGCCCCGCAGTGTTTCGACCTGTGGGGCGCTTTTTTGCCCCGAACACTGCAACCTGCCAAGCTGGACGTTTCCCTGTTGGAGAGCAGCGGTTCTCTGTCTTATAGAGAGCCCATGGCAAAGGCAGCACGCAAGAAGACATCCCGCAAATCGAAATCGAAGCCCGCACGGTTCAGCCCGCGCGCGCTGTATCTCCGCCTGCGTCGTTGGGCGCTGCGGGCTGCACTTGGCGGCCTGGTCTTTCTGCTGGCGATGATTCTGCTTTACTCCGTGGTGAACCCGCCACTCACCCACACGATCTGGACCGAGAAGCGTCGCCTCGGCCACGTGGAACGTGAATGGGTCCCCATCGAGGACATCGCCCCTGCCCTCGCCCGCTCCGTTGTCGCGGCAGAGGATGCGCGGTTCTGTGAACACTGGGGATTTGACGTCAATGCCATCCGCAACGCACTGGAGGCCGGCGCCAATCGCGGGGCGTCGACGATCACGCAGCAGGTCGTGAAGAACGTCTTTCTCTGGCAGGGACGCAGCTGGGTGCGTAAAGCGCTGGAAACCTTTATGACCCCCGTGGTCGAAGCCACCTGGAGCAAGCGCCGCATCGTCGAGGTCTATTTGAATGTGGCCGAGATGGGCAATGGTGTGTTTGGCGCCGATGCCGCCGCGCAGCACTATTTCGGTGTCGGTGCAGATGCGCTCAGCCCACAGCAGGCGGCACTGATCGCAGCGCTTCTGCCCAACCCGAAAGAGCGATCAGCCGCTCAACCCGGCAATTTCATGCGCAAAAGAGCGCGCCAAATCATGGATGGCGCCGCCACCATCGAGCGTGACGGGCGCTCGGCCTGTTTCGAGCATTGAAGTTTCCGCTCTGGCAAGGCATTGCTGGAGAAACCCGACCTCATCACAACCGGAGAGCACTTGACGCCCATGGCACGTCTCTATCACGTCCCCCTGTCCCCCTTCTGCCGCAAGGTCCGCCTGTCGCTGGCAGAAAAGAAGATAGAGGTGGAGCTTGTCGAGGAACGCTACTGGGAGAAGGACGCGGACTTCCTGCGTCGCAACCCTGCGGCCAAAGTTCCGGTGTTGCGTCTCGACGGCATGTTGATGGCCGAAAGCGCCGCGATCTGCGAATACATCGAAGAAACCCGACCCGACCCGTCACTGATGCCAAAGACCGCGCCGGAGCGGCTGGAAGTGCGCCGTCTGGTCAGCTGGTTCGACGACAAGTTCCACAGCGAAGTGACCTCGAAGCTGCTCTATGAGCGGGTGAACAAGAAGATGACCGGCGAAGGCTATCCCGACAGCTCCAACGTGAAATCGGGCGCCAAAGCGATCAAGTATCACATCGACTATATGTCCTGGCTTCTCGACCACCGGCGTTGGCTGGCGGGGGACAACATGACGCTGGCAGATTTCGCGGCCGCGGCGCATTTGTCGTCGCTCGATTACATCTCGGATGTGGACTGGAACCGCTCTGCCGTGGTCAAGGATTGGTACGCCAAGATCAAATCCCGCCCCGCCTTCCGCTCTATCCTGGCCGATCAGGTGTCTGGCTTCCGTCCGCCGTCGCATTACGCGGATCTTGATTTCTGAGACCGCTCTGGGGGCGCTGCCCCCTCCGGGCCTTGCGGCCCGTTCACCCCCGAGGGTATTTCTGAAAAGATGAATGACGTCGGCGATATAAAGTCACGGCTTGTGGAACAGGCACGCGCCGAGGGGTTCGTCTCTGCGCGCATCTGTCGGCCATGGGATGTGCCGCAGGTGCCAGAGCGGCTGCGCGCGTTTCTCGATGCCGGATACCATGGCCAGATGGGCTGGATGGCAGACCGGGTGAACTGGCGTGAAAATCCGGCCGCACTCTGGCCGGAGGCGCGTTCTGTCATCATGCTGGCGGAAAGCTATATGCCGGATGAAAATCCGATGTCGGTTGTGGGCTTGCCGGACCGCGCTGCGATCTCCGTCTATGCCCGAGGCAAGGACTACCATGATCTCGTCAAGAAACGGCTGAAGCGACTGGCGCGCTGGATGATTGCCGAGGCGGGTGATGAAACGCAGGTGAAGGTGTTTGTCGACACAGCTCCAGTGCCGGAAAAGGCGCTGGGACAGGCCTCCGGCTTGGGTTGGCAGGGCAAGCATACCAACCTTCTGAGCCGAGATTGGGGAAACTGGGCCTTTTTAGGCTCTGTTTTTACCACATTGGAGCTGCCCATCGACCCGGCTGAACCGGATCATTGCGGCTCCTGCAAGGCCTGCCTGACGGCCTGTCCGACGGACGCCTTCCCAGCGCCCTACCAGCTGGATGCGCGGCGTTGCATTTCCTATCTGACGATCGAATATAAGGGACCCATCGACGAGGAGCTGCGCGGCAAACTCGGCAATCGGATCTACGGCTGTGACGATTGTCTGGCTGCCTGTCCCTGGAACAAATTTGCGGTTGAAGCCTCCGACATCCGCTATGCTGCGCGGGAGGGAACGATTGCGCCGCCGCTGTCCGAGCTGGCGCAACTCGATGATGCCGATTTTCGCGCGCGTTTTTCTGGCTCGCCGATCAAACGGATCGGGCGGGATAGGTTTGTGCGCAATGTGCTTTATGCCATCGGAAATTCCGGCGACCCCGGCCTGTTGTCCGATGCCCAACGGCTGTGTGAAGATCCCGATCCCACCGTGGCCGATGCTGCGCGTTGGGCCGTGATGCGACTGCAGGAATGACGCAAACAGAGTGGACGTGACGCGAATGGTCGTGACACCCATGCAGGCGTGAACAGAATTCGAGGATAAGATGGCGTTGTTGCTTGGGGTGGACACCGGGGGCACCTACACGGATGCGGTCCTGATCCGCGACGAAACGGAAGTGATCGCTTCGGCCAAATCGCTCACCACCCGACAGGATCTGGCGATCGGGGTTGGTGGTGCCGTGCGGGCGGTGCTGGAACAATCCGGCGCTTCACCGACTGAGGTGTCCTTGGCGGCCCTGTCCACGACCCTGGCCACCAATGCGCTGGTTGAGGGACAGGGCGGGCGTGTGGCGCTCATCTACATCGGCTTTTCCGAGCAGGATCTGGACCGCCATGGCCTCAATGAAGCGCTGAAAGGCGACCCGGCGCTGATCCTCTCCGGCGGCCATACCCATGCGGGCAGCGAGGCGAAACCACTCGACACAGAGGCCCTGATTGCCTTTTTAGAGACTGCATCTGCCGGTGTGAGCGGCTTTGCCGTCGCCGGGGTGTTTGCCACTCGCAACCCCGCGCATGAGCTGGAAGTGGCGAAGATCATCCAGGAGCGCACTGGCGCGCCGGTGACCTGCTCGCATCAGCTCTCGGCCAAGCTGAACGGACCCAAGCGAGCGCTGACAGCGGTGCTGAACGCGCGCCTTATCGGCATGATCGACCAGCTTATCAATCGCGCGGCGGACACGCTGGCGCATATCGGGATCGAAGCCCCGATGATGGTGGTGCGTGGCGACGGGGCCTTGATGTCGGCGCAGCAGGCGCGCAGCCGGCCGATCGAAACGATCCTCAGCGGGCCTGCCGCCTCGATCGTCGGTGCGCGCTGGATGACCGGGGCTGAAAACGCACTGGTCAGCGACATTGGTGGCACCACCACCGATGTGGCACTGATCGAACGTGGCCTGCCCAAGATCGACCCCGAAGGCGCGCTGGTGGGGGGCTTTCGCACCATGGTGGAGGCAGTGGCCATGCGCACCACTGGCCTTGGTGGTGACAGTCAGGTGCATCTCAACACCGATGGTCTGGAAGGTGGCGTGACGCTTGGTCCGCGCCGGGTGCTGCCGGTCTCCCTGATTGCCGCCGAGGCCCCTGATGTCGTGCATGCAGCGCTTGAGGCGCAGCTGCGCGCGCCTGTGGTGGGGGAGTACGACGGTCGATTTGTCCGCGCCGTCGAAGGGCAGCCCGCAGTTGGTCTGTCGGAACGAGAGGCCACTGTTCTGGCACGGGTCGGCACCGGCGTCCGTGCACTGGGTGACGTGCTGCGCACCCGGATGGAGCACGGGGCGCTGAACCGCTTGGTTGACCGTGGTCTGGTGCAGATTGCGGGTATCACGCCCTCCGATGCCAGCCACGTCCTGAACCGGGTTTCCGCATGGGATCGAGACGCTGCAGAAAAGGCCCTGACGATCTTTGCCCGTCGCCGGATCGGAAGCGGCGACACAGTGGCCGAAGACGCGAAAGCGCTGGCGCAGATGATCGTCGACCAACTGACGGAGCAGACGGCGCTGACGTTGCTGGAATCGGTTTTTTGCGAAGAGCAGGCGTCGCTTGGGGGCAACCCAAAGGATCTCGCCCGTCATATCCTGCTGCAGCGTGGTCTGGCGGGGCATCGGGGCGTGCTGGCACTCGATGCGCGCGTGAACGTGGACGTGATTGGTCTTGGCGCTTCTGCCCCAAGCTATTACCCGGCGGTGGGTGATCGGCTGCGCTGCAGAATGATCCTGCCGGAACACGCCGGGGTCGCCAATGCCATCGGTGCCGTCGTCGGGCGGATATCCCAACGACGGAGCGGAACCGTCACCTCCCCGTCCGAGGGCAAGTTCCGGGTGCATTTCGACACCGGTCCGCGAGATTTCACAGCCAGTGCGGAGGCCCTGGAGGCGCTGGAAAAATCCCTGCGCGCGGACGCCGTCGCCGCCGCCGAAGCAGCAGGGGCCGGCGATATCCACGTACATGTCAGCCGGGACATCCGGACCGCAGAGGTCGAAGCGCGGTCGATCTTCGTCGAAGCGCTGCTGACGGTGCAGGCCAGCGGCCGCCCGCGCGCTGCGCATCAGTAGCATCTAAAATGGCAAGCGACCGTCCTCTACCGGACGGCCGCTTCTGGGTTCAGGGCCTGATATCAGGCTCTAATCAGGTTTATTCCGCTGCTTGAGTCCGCTTGGGCAAGACCCAGTCGGGACGAGCGAAGTGGCAAGTGTAGCCGCTTGGCAGGCGCTGCAAATAGTCCTGATGTTCAGACTCGGCCTCCCAGAAATCGCCTACGGGCTCCACTTCTGTCACCACTTTGCCGGGCCAGATGCCAGAGGCATCCACATCGGCGATCGTGTCCAGCGCCACGGCTTTCTGCGCCTCATCCACATAGTAGATGGCGGAGCGATAGCTCATGCCGACGTCATTGCCCTGGCGATTCTCTGTGGTGGGATCGTGGATCTGGAAGAAGAACTCCAGCATTTCACGGTAGGAGGTCTGCTCGGGATCAAAGATGATCTCGATCCCCTCAGCATGAGTACCATGGTTCTGATAGGTCGCGTTCGGGACATCGCCGCCGGTATAGCCGACACGGGTGCTCAGCACGCCTGTGCGCTTCCGGATCAGCTCCTGCATGCCCCAGAAACAACCGCCAGCCAGAACGGCACGTTCGGTATTGCTCATCGGTGGTCCTCCACTTGATTGATGTAGGCGCCATAGCCTTCCGCCTCCATGTCGTCGAGGTGGATAAAGCGCAAGGACGCCGAGTTGATGCAGTAGCGCAGGCCGCCCCGATCCGCCGGTCCATCAGGAAAAACATGCCCGAGATGACTGTCGCCATGGGTGGAACGCACTTCGGTGCGGATCATGCCGAGGGTTCGATCTTCGATTTCCTGCACATGGGCGGACTCGATCGGCTTGGTAAAACTCGGCCAGCCACACCCCGACTCGTATTTGTCGGCAGAAGCGAACAGCGGTTCGCCGGAGACGATGTCCACATAGATGCCGGGCTCCTTGTTGGACAGCAGCTTGCCCGTGCCCGGCCGTTCGGTTCCCGCGTTTTGCGTGACGTGGAATTCCTCTTCCGACAGCGCTGCGACGGCATCTGGGTTCTTGAAGTATTTGGTCATGGGCCCCTCCCACATGATTGATAGGGCAATATTTGGGGTCGGAGACTGCGCTTTCAAACCCCAATGCGCAAGAGGGTGACTGGCAGTCACCTCCTCCCGTGAGCAAAAGTGATCCACCCTGCGGACCGGTCCGTATGATTTCAAAAGGAGAGTTCTGATGCGCGTGTTTCTGGCAGGGATGTTGATGTTGTTTGGGATTTTCGGAATGTCGACGGTAAACAGCGCGCCGCTACAAGGCACGTTTCAATCCATAGATGGCGAGACCCTCGATCTGGAGAGCTTTCGCGGGCAGCCGGTGCTTGTGGTCAACACGGCGTCAATGTGCGGGTTTACCGGACAGTATGATGGGCTGCAGACCCTCTACGATACCTATCGTGAACGGGGGCTGATTGTGCTGGCCGTCCCGTCGAATGACTTCAATCAGGAGCTTTCCAACGCCGAAGAGGTGAAAGAGTTCTGCGAAACCCGTTTCGATCTCACATTGCCGATGGCGGATATCACGCAGGTGACCGGTCAGGACGCTCATCCGTTCTTTCGCGAAGTGGCACAGCAGACCGGGTTTGTGCCGCGCTGGAACTTCAACAAGATCCTGCTGTCACCAGACGGAAATGTCGTGAAGACTTGGGGCTCCCTCACGCGGCCAATGTCCGGTGCGATCCGTCAGGCCGTCGAAGGGCAGCTGAACAGCTGAGTTTTTAATCCGCCCGCGCCGAGAGGCCAGGCGCCATCGGTGCGGTTCTGGTCGCGGGCTGCCGCGACAGCTGCACCGCAAGAATACCAAGCGTCACGATCCCCACGCCAACCACATCCAGCACTCCGAGGCGCTCTCCCAGCAGAATGCTGGCAATCGCGACACCGAACACCGGGTTGAGGAAGTGGAAGGTCGCCGCCCTCACCGCACCGATCCGGTTGAGCAGCATCACCCAGATCAGCGTCGCCGCCAGCCCGGGCACCAATGTCGTATAGATGAACGCGAGCGCGAGCGGCCAGCTCGGGTCTACGCGAATGGTCTCAAACGTCAGGGCCGCCGGAAACAGCACTGCAGAGCCGATCAGCATCTGCAGCCCCACCACCATCATGAAGTTGCCACCTGACGTCGCCCCGCGCAGTGCAAGTGTGGCTGCAGTCAGGGCCAACACCCCAAGCCCACAGAAGGCCACACCAACAAGGTCGACACCGGCACCAATCCGCGTTCCCATGATCAGGCCGACCCCGGCCACACCGGCCACAAGTCCCAGCAACCCGAGCGGGCGGATTTTCTCATGGAACACGATCAGCGAGGCAAGCGCCACCAGCAGCGGCATGGTCGACGCAATAATGGCGGCCAAAGACGCCTCGATCCATTGCATCGCAACGAAGTTGAGCCCGAGATAGAGCGCATTCTGACAGACGCCAAACACGATGGTCGCCTTCCACTGCCCAGACGTCAGTCGCCATGTCTGCCCAAGGGCACGCGCGATCAGGACACCAATCACGCCGGAGATCAGAAACCGCATCGCCAGCGAAAACAACGGGGAAGCATCCACAACGATGATCCGCGCCGAGGTAAAGGCAGAAGACCACATCAGGGCAAATGTCAGCCCCATCGCTATTGCACGCAAATCCATCAATGGCCCCTTCGTTGTCATCGCCGGCACGCTAACCAGTTCCCGGCGGGGTGAATAGGTCGTGATCGGATATTGGTACAAAACAAAAGGGCCGCCCCAAAGGGCAGCCCCGAAGCTGTCGCCAGACCAAAAGGTCTATCAGGCGTCGCCGTTCACGCTGTCTTTCAGCGCTTTGGCGATGGTCATTTTCACGACCTTGTCTGCTTCTTTCATGAACTTCTCGCCGGTGGCCGGGTTGCGCACTTCGCGCTCCGGACGCTCACGGCAATAGATCTTGCCAACGCCCGGCAGAGTCACGGCACCACCGCCGGACACTTCACGGGTGATCAGGTTGCACACGGCATCCAGCGCGGCGCCAGCGGTTTTCTTGTCGCTGTCCATTTCCTCAGCAAGCGCTGCCACAAGCTGAGTTTTGGTCATCGGTTTGGACATTCTTAGTCTCCTTGAAACTGCCCGACGTGTTGGGGCCTCATCGCGTAACATTAGCGTTATGTTGTGGGACAACACAACGCGTAGCGCATAAGATCAAGCGCCAAACTAGAGATTTTCGGTGGAAAACAGCATATTTTCGCCTTTACAGGAAGGCTGTTTCGTCGAAAGAGCGCAATTTCCGGCTATGAAGGCGCTCCAACGGCATGCTCCGGAGCATTTCCATCGCCTTGATCCCGATCAGCAAATGCTTTGAGACTTGGGTGCGGTAGAAGTCCGAGGCCATGCCCGGCAGCTTCAACTCACCGTGCAGCGGCTTGTCGGACACACACAACAGCGTCCCGTAGGGCACCCGGAAGCGGTACCCGTTGGCGGCAATGGTTGCACTCTCCATATCAAGCGCAATGGCGCGGGATTGGCTCAGGTGCTGCACCGGGCCGGACTGATCCCGCAGCTCCCAATTGCGGTTGTCGTGGCTGGCAACGGTGCCGGTGCGCATGATCCGTTTCAGGTCATACCCTTCAAGGCCGGTTTCCTGCGCCACCGCCTCTTCCAATGCGACCTGAATTTCCGCCAGTGCCGGGATCGGCACCCAGACCGGCAGATCGTCGTCCAGCACGTGATCCTCGCGCAGATAGGCATGCGCCAGCACGAAGTCCCCCAGCGCCTGCGAATTTCGCAGACCGGCACAATGGCCAACCATCAGCCAGGCATGCGGGCGCAGCACCGCGATGTGGTCGGTGGCGGTCTTTGCATTCGACGGTCCGACCCCGATGTTGACCAGGGTGATGCCGTTCCCGTCCGGTCGCTTCAGGTGATAGGTTGGCATCTGAGGCATCTTTGGGGACTCAGGCAGCACTTCCTCGGCATCGGTAATCTCGACGTTGCCGGTGGAGACAAAGCTGGTGTAGCCGCTGTCGGTATCTGCCAGTTGGGCGCGGGCATAGGCCTCGAACTCGGTCACGTAGAACTGGTAGTTGGTGAACAACACATGGTTCTGGAAATGACCCGGGTCGGTGGCCGTGTAATGCGCCAGACGCGCCAGCGAATAATCAACCCGTTGGGCGGTAAACAGCGACAGTGGTCCGACGCCATTTTCCGGCACATGGGTGCCATTGACGATATCGTCGTTGGTGGTTGCCAGATCCGGTACGTCAAAGACGTCACGCAGGGTGAAACGCGCGGCCCCTTCCTGCGGCACGGTCAAACCGGGGCGAGAGGCAACGGCAAAATGCACCGGCATAGGTGTTTCCGAAACGCCCACGACCACGGGCTGACCGTGGTTCTTGATCAACAGGCCAATCTGCTGCTCCAGATAATGTTCAAACAGATCCGGTCTGGTCACCGTGGTTGAATAGGTCCCCGGATCGGCCACATGGCCAAAGCTCAGGCGACTGTCCACCTGCGCATAGGTAGTCGTTGTAAAGCGAACTTCCGGATAAAACGCGCGCATGCGGCTTCCGGGTGCAGCACCTGCGCTCATCGCCGACATGAACTCGTCGCACAGAAAGTTGGTGGCCGCATCATAAAGTTCGATCAACCGGGCCACGGCGGCCTTGGGATCGGTAAAGCTTTGGGCTTCGGGCAGGTCGGGTGTTTTTATGTCAGTCATTGAACGGCTCGATTACTGGAATTTTCTGGAATGTACGCACATCGACAAGGCCGAGATCGCTGATCCTCAGCTCAGGTATGACCACGAGGGCCAGCAACGAGTGCTGCATATAGGCGTTGTTGAGCTGGCAGCCGCAGTCCTGCATGGCCGCAACCAGCTTGTCCGCGTCCGCAGCCACCATGGAGGCAGGACGGTCCGACATCAACCCGGCGATCGGCAACTCCACCAGCGCCAGCTCCTCACCATCTCGGAAGATCGTGATGCCGCCGCCAACTTCGGCCAGACGGTTTGCCGCCAGCGCCATCTGCGCGCGGTCGGTGCCGACCACGATCATGTGGTGACTGTCATGGGCGACGGTGGAGGCCATCGCCATCCGCCCCTCATAGCCAAACCCCGAAACAAACGCGTTGGTGACGCCGCCCGTGGCCTGATGACGTTCGACCAGCGCGATCTGACACACCGGTCCCTCGCCTTCGACCAGCCCATCCTTGACCGGCAGCTCCGCCTTCAGCGCCTTGGTCGGGGCCTGGTTCTCCACCACGCCGATCACATTGGCGGTGACGGAGTTTGCACCCTCTGGCGCTGCGAGTTCAAAGTCCCGCGCGGTCAATTGATGCCCCAGATGCACGGTGCCCCGGGCGCTGTCCGGCCAGTCCAGATGCGGGCAATCCACCTTGATAGAGCCTGTTTCTGCCACGACCTGCCCGCGCGCAATGACCACTTCGATGGGCAGGGTTGTCAGATCCGAGCTCAGGATCACATCCGCCCGCCGACCGGGGGTGAGGGAGCCGATTTCGCGCTCCAGACCAAAATGCGTCGCGGTGTTGATGGTCGCCATCTGGATCGCCACCACCGGGTCACAGCCGCAGGCGATGGCGTGGCGCACCACCCGGTTCATATGGCCATCGTTGACCAGCGTGCCAGAGTGGCAATCATCGGTGCAGAGGATGAAATTGCGGGGATCGAGGCCTTTCTCGGTGATCGCGGTGATCTGCGCCTCGACGTCGTACCAGGCGGAGCCCAGACGCACCATCGCGCGCATCCCCTGCCGCATCCGCGCGATGGCGTCCGCCTCGCAAGTGCCCTCGTGATCATCGGCCGGGCCGCCGGCCACATAGGCGGCGAAATCCGGCCCCAGATCGGGCGAGGCATAATGCCCGCCGACGGTCTTGCCCGCGCGCTGGGTGGCGGCGATCTCCGCCAGCATCTTGGCATCACCATTGGCGACACCGGGAAAGTTCATCATCTCGCCCAACCCGATGATGCCGGGCCAGTTCATTGCCTCCGACACGTCCTCGGGCGAGATCTCATAGCCCGTGGTCTCCAACCCCGGCGCCGAGGGCGCGCAGGAGGGCATCTGGGTGTAAATGTTGACCGGCTGCAAAAGCGCCTCGTCATGCATCAGCCGCACGCCTTCGAGGCCCAGCACATTGGCGATCTCATGCGGGTCGGTGAACATGGTGGTGGTGCCATGCGGGATCACCGCGCGGGCAAATTCCGCCGGCGTCAGCATGCCGCTCTCGATGTGCATATGCGCATCACACAGGCCCGGCACCATATAGCGCCCCTCGGCCTCGATCACCTGCGTGTCGGCGCCAACGCAGTAAGAGGCATCTGGCCCCACATATGCGATCCGACCCGCCTTGATCGCGATGTCATGGCCATCCAGTACTTCCCGCGTGTGCACATTTACCCACTTGCCGTTACGGATCACCGTATCGGCCGGGGCACGTCCGGCTGCGGTTTCAATCAATTGGGGGGCGACGTCGGGCCAGCTTGGGAAGGTCTTGTTTGTCATGGCCTACTGTCATTGATTGCGATCCGGGGTGCAAGACCCCTAATCCGCGATCATAACAGCCTGATGAACAACAAGTGGGCCTCCGCGCATGGACGGTATCATGCCCGTGAACTGATCGCGGGAGCTTGCGCCGCCTGCCGTTGCGGACAAGTACTGCAGGCAACGACCCGACGATCATGGCGGACCTGAAGACCGGCCTGCACCAAAGACCTCATGTGCCCTGCCCACACCGATCCCGTATGGATTTCCCGGCCTTGTTCATTCTTCAGTTAACGTGTCACCCTTAGCAAAGACCATGACCACAAGGATCTCGATATGCATGTGATTGCCGATACCGAGGCGCTGGTCGCCGATGGCACCCTGACACCAGACCAGGCCGCGATCCTCGAGCGCCGCTCGCGCGAGGTTATGGTAACGCTCGCAGTGAACGCGATCCTGTGCTTCGGAATTCTTGCCGCCACGGTCGGGTTCATCTTTTGGCTCGCGGATCCGTTTCTGGTGGCAATAGTCGGCGGCTTGATGCTGGCCGGGGGCCTCGCAGTTCTTGCCTGGGCGGGGGCCAGCTACGCGATGTTCGGCAACTCCGCCGTATTGATCGGCGTGGGCATGTTACTTGGCGGCGCGACCGTGGAGTTGGTTGATCGTTACGAGCAACTTGCAGGGTGGGTGCTGGCGCCGGGTGGGGTGCTGGTCGCGCTGATCTGTCTCTGGCGCTGGCGCACCAGCGCATGGTCCGCGCGGTTCGTCCTCGGCACGGTCCTGCTGATGGGGCTGAGCATGCATCTTGGCGGTATCGAAATTCTGGCGCAGCTGCATGACCTCGGTCCTCCGTGGCGCAATCTGCTGCTGCTCTATTATGCCTTGGCGCTGGCCGGGACAGGCTGGCAACTGGACGTGAGGCTGATCACCGCTGCCGCCCTGATCCCCTTTGCACAGATTCTGGAAACCGGCACCGCCTATTTCCACGCGGTTTATGCCTTCTACTCCCCCGAGCCGACACTGACGGTCCTGCAAATGGGCCTGTTGATCGCTACCTGCATGTGGGGCGTTGTCCGCGTATCTGAACGGGATGCACGGCATCTGCGTATTCTGGCCGTCATGGGCTTTATCATCGCCAACCTCTGCGCATTGGTCGGGTCAATCTGGGGCGATGTCGTTGGCGAACACCTCTGGGGCCCCGGGCGCTATCGGGACGGCTGGGCAGACTATGAAACCTACAGCGCCGCGCGCGATGCCTTCCGTGAGGCCGCGCTTACCATACCTGAACTGACGTATTCCATACTGTGGGCCATGACGCTCTTGGCGACCATTATATGGGCCGCCTCCCGCACCCAAAGGGGGCTGTTCAACGCGGCGCTCACTTTCGCCGCGATCCATTTCTACACTCAGATGTTCGAAAGCTTCGCGGACGAGCCGTTGGCCTATGTGATCGGTGGGCTGGGCGCCATTCCGCTGGCCTGGGGTGTCTGGCGCCTCAACCAATGGATGGTGGCACGCAAGATCTGACAAAGTCAGGCCCCTCCCTTGCGCAGCGCCCGAGGCGTCGTCGCAAACTCATTTCTGAAGGCGCGGGTCAAGGCGCTCGGATCTTCGTACCCGCTGCGAGTGGCCACCTCCGACACCGTGATATCAGTCTCTAACAAGAGCCTTCGGGCCTGAATCAGACGCAGCCTGCGATAGACCGCCGCCGGCGTGGCACCTAGATCCGCCTTCATGCGCGCCTCCAGATCCTTTCGTGATCGCCCGATACGTCGTGCGATCTCTGGAATGGGCAGTGGATGCTCCAGATGAGCCTGCATCAGGGCAACGGCACGGGACACAGTTCGCGTGCGCGCCAATGCGGTTTCCGGTGCGGCACCGCCACTTTCAGCACTCATGAACAACGCGGCCACTTCCAGACGCAAAGCTTGACCATGCGCCGCGCCGATCCGTTCGATCATCAGGTCGAATGCGGCCAGCGCCCCGGTGCAGGTGGTGCGGTCCCCGTCGCGCAGGAAACGCGCACGGATCACCTCCACCTCTGGAAATCTCTCTTCAAGCCGCGTGATCTCATGCCAATGGATTGTTGCCTTGCGCCCATCCAGCAAGCCAGCCGCTGCCATCAACCATGGGCCGGTATCGAACCCCGCCATCTCCGCATAGCGGGCCACGGCGGCGCGCAGCGCCCGGCGTGTCTCAGGCCCATCATGGCGCAGGAAATTATAGCTCGGCATGATGGCCAGCATATCACCGGAACAATCGGCAAGCCGCGCATGCGCCGTGACCTCCATACCGGAGGAGGACACCACGGTCCCACCATCGCGGGACAGGAACCGCCAGCGATAGAGCTCCCGTCCGGCCAATGTGTTGGCCGCCCGCATCGGCTCCACCGTGTTTGCCAGACAATGCGCGGAGAAATCATCGAACAGCAGGATATCCACCTGCTGCACCGTCGCGAGATCATTTGTCCATTTCTGCATGATTTTCGCCATTACTGCATGGTGTCTACCCTATGTCCGGCATACCCTGTCTGACAAGCACCCAGACAGCCCAGACCAGCAAGGAGACCGCCCGTGCATTTCGGCATGACAGAAGAACAGGCGATGATCGTCGAGACCACCCGCGCCTTTGTGGAGAACGAGATCTACCCGCATGAGCTGGAGATTGAGCGCAGTGGCCATCTCGATATGGATCTGGTGAAGGAGATCCAGAAAAAGGCCATAGAAGCCGGGCTTTATGCGGCCAATATGCCTGAAGAGGTCGGCGGCGCCGGGCTCGATACACTGTCGTGGCTTCTCTATGAAAAAGAACTCGGTCGCGCCAACTACGCCCTGCATTGGACCAGCGTCGCGCGCCCCTCGAACATCCTCTTGGCGGGCACGGAGGAGCAGAAAGAGAAATACCTCTTCCCCTGTATCCGCGGCGAGAAATGGGATTGTCTGGCAATGACGGAGCCGGGCGCGGGTTCCGACCTGCGCGGCATGGCCGCTTCGGCCCGCAAGGATGGTGACGACTGGATCCTGAACGGTACCAAGCATTTCATCTCCCACGCGGATGTGGCCGATTTCGCAATCGTCTTCATGGCTACGGGGGAAGAGGACACCCCACGCGGCAAGAAGAAAAAGATCACGGCGTTCTTTGTCGACAAGGGCACGCCGGGCTTCTCCGTGCGCGATGGTTATCGCAACGTCTCCCACCGCGGCTACACCAACGCGGTGCTGGAGTTCGACGATTGCCGCCTGCCGTCCTCCGCCGTTCTGGGCGAGGTCGACAAGGGGTTCGAGGTCGCCAACACTTGGCTGGGCGCTACTCGGTTGCAAGTTGCCGCGACCTGTCTGGGCCGCGCCGAACGGGCGCTGCAACATGCCGTCGAATACAGCGCCGAGCGCAAGCAGTTCGGCCAGCAGATCGGCAAGTTTCAGGGGGTGTCCTTCAAACTCGCCGATATGGCCACCGAGCTGAAGGCGGCAAACCTGCTCACTTGGGAGGCTGGCTGGAAGTTCGATCAGGGCAGCGTCACCGAGAGCGACATGTCGATGGCAAAGCTGAAAGCGACCGAGATGCTGGCCATGGTTGCCGACGAGGCGATCCAGATCCACGGCGGCATGGGGCTGATGGACGAGCTTCCCCTCGAACGCATCTGGCGTGACGCGCGCGTGGAGCGTATCTGGGAGGGCACCAGTGAAATCCAGCGGCATATCATCAGCCGCGAGATGCTGAGACCGCTTGGAGGCTGACCTTGTCCGATCCCGCTGAAACCAACCAGAAACCTGTAGTGACCATCACCTATTGCATCGGCTGCAACTGGCTGTTGCGCGCCGCCTGGATGAGCCAGGAACTGCTCTCGACCTTTCAGGAACAACTGGGCGGGGTGACTCTGGTGCCGGGCGAAATTGGCGGAACCTTTGAGATCACCCTCGATGATGCGGTGATCTGGGAGCGTAAGCGGGACGGTGGATTTCCGGATGTGAAAGAGCTGAAAACCCGCGTGCGCGATCATATCAACCCGGATCAGAGCCTTGGGCATCTGGACCGTGAAACCTTGGGTGAATAACGTCAAATGCAGTCTCTAAAAAGGCTCTTCAGGCCCAAAACCATTGCCGTTGTCGGCGGTGGGGCGTGGTGCTCCGCCGTGATCGAACAATGCCGCAAGATGGAGTTTGAGGGCGAAATCTGGCCCGTGCATCCCAAGGCCGAGGAGGTCGCGGGTCTGCCTGCGTTCAAAGACGTGGCTTCCCTCCCCTCGGCGCCGGACGCCAGCTTCATCGGCGTGAACCGCTTTGCCACCATTGACATCGTCACGGCGCTGGCCGCGCGCGGTGCGGGTGGCGCGGTGTGTTTCGCCTCCGGCTTTCTGGAGGCCGAGGCCGAGGATGCCGAGGGTGCGGATCTGCAGGAGCGACTGCTGGCAGCGGCCGGGGAGATGCCGATCCTCGGGCCGAACTGCTACGGGTTCATCAACTACCTCGACGGCGCGCTGTTGTGGCCCGATCAGCATGGCGGCAAGCGGGTGGACAAAGGCGTGGCCATCGTCACTCAAAGCTCCAATATCGCCATCAACCTCACCATGCAGACCCGCGCACTGCCGGTGGCCTATGTGGTGACCTGCGGCAATCAGGCCCAGACCGGACTGGCGGCGATCGGCGAGGCGCTGCTGGAAGATGACCGTGTCACCGCGCTGGGGCTGCATATCGAGGGCTTTGGCGATCTGCGCGCATTCGAGGCGCTGGCGCTGAAGGCACGGCAACTTGGTAAGCAGATCATCGCGCTCAAGGTTGGACGGTCCGCGCAGGCGCGTGCCGCAACAGTCTCGCACACGGCCTCGCTGGCCGGGGGCGACGCGGGTGCCGGGGCTTTGCTCTCACGTCTCGGCATCCCGCGGCTTTATGACCTGCCGTCGTTCCTCGAGACACTGAAACTGATGCATGTGGTGGGCCGCCTGCCCTCTACCCGCATTGCGACGATCAGCTGTTCCGGGGGCGAGGCAAGCCTGTCGGCGGATACCGCCTACGGACGGGATGTCAGCTTTCCGCCATTGAATGACCGCCAACGCAGCGATCTGCGCGCGGCACTGGGCCCGATGGTGGCGCTGGCGAACCCGCTCGACTACCACACCTATATATGGCGTGACACGGAGGCGATGACGCGGGCCTTCTCCGCCATGGTCGACCCGCAGCTGGCGCTGACGATTCTGGTGGTGGATTTCCCGCGTGCCGACCGCTGCGATGCCTCCGATTGGGATTGCGCCATCCAATCCGCCATCGCGGTGCGGCAGCAAACCGATCAACCGGTGGCAATGCTTGCGAGCTTGCCGGAATTGCTGCCCGAAGAGGTGGCCGAACAGCTCATCGCCGCCGGTGTGGTGCCGATGCTGGGCCTGCCCGAGGCGATTTGCGCCATCGAGGCGGCAGGCCAGCCGCTGCCAGAACTGGCGCACCCCCTGTTGCTGCCCACCAAAACCCATGCCGAGCCGGATCTGGTGCCGGAGGGCGAAGCCAAGGCCTGGCTTGCGCGCTTTGGCCTCCGGGTGCCGCGTGCCAAACCCGCCCGCACCGTCGTGGCCGCGCGCGCGGTGGCGGCGGATATCGGCTACCCCGTGGTGCTCAAGGGCGAAGGCATCGCGCATAAGACCGAGGAAGGCGCGGTAAAACTGAACCTCGGCTCCGGCCAGGAGGTCAGCGATGCCGCCGTGGCCATGCCCACCGACCGTTTTCTGGTCGAGGAGATGGTCACCGGCGCGGTGGCCGAGTTGCTGGTTGGCGTGGTGAAGGATCCCGCACATGGCTTCGTGCTGACGCTGGCCGCTGGCGGCACACTGACCGAGATCATGCAGGACAGCGCCTCGGTGCTACTGCCCGCCTCTGACGCCGCCCTGAACGCAGCACTCGACGGGTTGAAGATCGCCCCCTTGCTGGCAGGCTATCGCGGCGCGCCTGCAGCGGATCGCAATGCGATCCTGCGCGCGATCCGATCCATCGAGGCCTATGTGGTCGCCGAGGCCGAAGGACTGGAAGAAATCGAAATCAACCCGCTGCTCTGCACCCCCACGGAGGCCGTGGCGGCGGATGCGCTGATGCGCAGAAAGGACATGTTGCGATGACTGAAACGAGCCCCGTCAAGACCCGCCGCGAAGGCGCCATCCTCGAGGTGACGCTGGACCGCCCCAAGGCCAACGCGATTGATCTGCACACCTCGCGCCTGATGGGCGAGGCGTTTCAGGCCTTTCGCGATGACGACACGTTGCGGGTGGCGATCATCACCGGCGGTGGCGAGAAATTCTTCTGCCCCGGATGGGACCTTAAGGCAGCCGCCGACGGTGATGCGGTGGATGGCAACTATGGTGTTGGCGGCTTTGGCGGCCTGCAGGAGCTGCGCGAGCTGAACAAGCCCGTGATCGCCGCCGTCAACGGCATCGCCTGCGGCGGCGGGCTGGAACTGGCGCTGTCGGCGGACATGATCCTCGCGGCCGATCACGCCACCTTTGCCCTGCCGGAAATCCGCTCCGGCACCGTGGCCGATGCGGCATCGATCAAACTGCCCAAACGCATCCCCTATCACATCGCGATGGAACTGCTGCTGACCGGGCGCTGGTTCGACGCCGAAGAGGCCAACCGCTGGGGGCTGGTGAATGAGATCATTGCCGGCGATCAATTGATGGACCGTGCTTGGGAGCTTGCGCGCCTCCTCGCCTCCGGCCCGCCGCTGGTCTACGCTGCGATCAAGGAAATCGTGCGTGATGCCGAGGATTCCAAGTTCCAGGACGCAATGAACCGCGTCACCGGACGGCAGCTGCGCAGTGTAGATGTGCTCTATGGCTCCGAGGACAATCTTGAAGGCGCGCGCGCCTTTGCCGAGAAGCGCGATCCGGTCTGGAAGGGGCGCTGACGCGGGCATCTGAACGCCACTGCAGCGCGCCGCCAGGCGCGCTGCCCGGCCCAAGGCTTTGTGTGGCATCAAGGATGGCATGCAAAGGGGCGGGAGCGCTCCCGCCTGTGCCCACCGTCCTGACGGACGTCCACCCCAGTTGGGCCGGGCGCCGCGCCTAACGGCGCGGCGCGGTCGCACCGGGGTTCAGACCTTCTGAAACACCGCAATCAGCGCGGTGTCGTTGCGGTGTGCGCCCTCCGCGTCCTCGCCATAAATGCGCACCTCAGGCAGCGACAGATTGGTGATCCACTGCCCACGCAGCAATCGATCAAAGGCGGTGGCAAACCCGCCCTCCTCGTAATGCGCGGCATTCACCGAGAGGGCAAACCAGGCGCCACTCCGCGCCACCCGCAGGATCGCGGGCAACACCTCCGGGCCAAGATGGCCGTGGGTGAAGGTGCCGGAGGAGACCACCCCGGCATAACTCTGTCGTGGCACGGGAATGCCCGCGTTCAGATCGGCCTCGATCACGTCGCGGTAGACATCCTTGCGCAGCGCCTGTGCCAACATATCGGGGCTGATGTCGGTGGCATCCACGGGCGTGACCCGCAGTCCAGACAGCGCCACACCACAAAGCCCGGTGCCCGCGCCAACGTCCAGCACAGGCCCGCATCCCCCTGCCTGCGCAAAGGCCCGCACGGTCAAATCCGGCAGAGTATAGCCCCGCGCGTTGGCAAAGCTATCGTCGTAGCTCTTCGCCCAACGGGCATAGAGCTGACGCGCAGCCTTCGGCGTGTCCAATGCATAGGCATCGCTGACGTCTGGCGTTTTCTCAGTCATGGCCAAATCAAAAGCGGTGTTTGGATTCGAAGCAAGACCTTATCGTCTTGCATCTGCCTGCAACCAAAAGCATGGTCCGGCCCATGACGAAAAAGACGCTTCTTTGCTTTGGGTTTGGATACACCGCTCGCGCGCTCGCTCAGGTGCTGGCCGGGCCCGAGTGGCGCATCCTCGGCACCACCCGGGATCGTGCGGAAATCACCCCGGTCGAGGGCGTGGAGCTGCTCACCTGGCCCGGCGAGGATGTCCCGCTCGACGGAGTGACCCATATCCTGCTGTCGATCAGCCCCTCCGAGGAGGGTGACCCGGTGCTGAATACGCTGGGCGCGCGCATCGCGGAGCTGCCGTCGCTGGAATGGGTCGGCTATCTGTCCACCACCGCGGTCTACGGCGACCATGATGGCGCCTGGGTTGATGAAGCAACTCCCATTACCCCTTCCAGCCAGCGCGGCGATTGGCGTGCCCGGGCCGAGGCCGACTGGCAGGCCCTGCCAGAGCTGCCGCTGCATATCTTCCGCCTTGCCGGGATCTACGGCCCCGGGCGCGGGCCGTTCGCAAAGCTGATGTCGGGCCGGGCGCGACGGATCGTGAAGCCGGGGCAGGTGTTCTCGCGCATCCATGTGGAGGACATCGCGCAGGTGCTCGCGGCCTCCATCGCGCAGCCCAATCCGGGCGCGATCTACAATGTCTGCGATGACAATCCGGCGCCGCCGCAGGATGTGCTTGGCTACGCGGCAGAACTGCTGGGCCTGCCGGTGCCCGCCGAAGTGCCCTTTGACGAGGCCGGGATGAGCCCGATGGCGCGCAGCTTCTATGGCGAGAACAAGCGGGTGCGCAATGACCGGATCAAGGCAGAGCTGGGTGTGGACCTGCGCTATCCGGACTATCGCTGCGGCTTGAGGGCGGTGTTTGCAGCCGAGGACATGGAGCGCTTTGTCCCGCCAGCGGACCCGCCGGGGGTTTGAGCATCAAAAGCCTACATCTCTATATGGTGCTATCGCGATATCGCTCATTGGGACGGCTCAAGGCCGCGATCAAAACGAACTTCCCCGGCGTACTCGACCAGCTATGGGAACACTACGTTAGCGACAGCATTGTCGAAAGCGTATTTGGTCCGCCCCTGTTTCGAAAGCGGGCCATGCTACTGTACTTCTCAGTCCTGCGCCCCAATTATCTTCCGGTCTATCTACTTGGAAAAGAAGATGTTTCATCGCTTGTCATTGAGCTTCACAGCAGCAGTCTCGCAGATTTCTACAGGACGTACTATGCATCATGGACTGAGGATCGATAGCGCGCATCCCCACATGCCACACACACCCATTCTTGCAAACGTAGGCACTACCACGTCAGGCGACTAAGCCCGCTTCTCGCCGATCTGCGCCACGCCCAGCACATCCAGCACCTTGGCCTCGATATGCTCTGCATTCATTGCAGCACTCGCGTACATGTCCGCGGGGCTGGACTGGTCGATGAAGGTGTCCGGCAGCACCATGGAGCGGTACTTCAGCCCGTCGTCAAACACGCCCTCGTCGGACAAGAGCTGCGCCACGTGAGAGCCAAAACCGCCCACAGCGCCTTCTTCGATGGTGATCAGCGCCTCGTGATCCGCGGCCAGCCCCAGGATCAGGTCGCGATCCAGCGGCTTGGCAAAGCGCGCATCGGCAATGGTGGGCGTGATGCCCTTGGCCGCGAGCGCTTCGGCGGCCTTTTTGACCTCGCCCAGACGGGTGCCGAAGGACAGTAGTGCGACGCGCGCGCCAGACTGGATCATCCGACCCTTGCCGACCTCTAGCACCTGCGGCTGTTCCGGCATCTCGACGCCTTCGCCCTCGCCTCGCGGATAGCGGAAGGCGATGGGACCATCGTCATGGGCGGCGGCGGTGGCGATCATATGCTTCAACTCGGCCTCGTCGGCGGCGGCCATCACCACCATGCCGGGCAGGTTGGACATGAAACCAATGTCGAAAGATCCGGCATGGGTGGCGCCATCCGCCCCCACCAGGCCGGCGCGGTCGATGGCAAAGCGCACCGGCAGGCGCTGGATCGCCACATCATGCACCACCTGATCGTAACCACGCTGCAGGAAGGTGGAATAGAGCGCGCAGAACGGCTTCATCCCGCCTGCGGCCAGAGCGGCGGCAAAGGTGACGCCATGCTGTTCGGCGATCCCTACGTCAAAACAACGCGACGGGTAGCGTTCCGCCATCAGATTGAGGCCGGTGCCATCGGGCATCGCGGCGGTGACGGCGCAGATCTTGCTGTCATGCGCGGCCAGCTCCACCAGCGTGTTGCCAAAGACCGACGTGTAGGAGGGCGCGTTGGAGGGCGCTTTTTTCTGCTCGCCGGTCACCATGTCGAATTTTGCGGTGGCGTGCCCCTTGTCGCGGGCGATCTCGGCGGGACGATAGCCCTTGCCCTTCTTGGTGACCGCGTGGATCAGGATCGGCCCCGCCGCGCGCGCCTTCACGGTGCGCAGCACCGGCAGCAGCTGGTCCATGTCGTGGCCATCAATCGGCCCGATGTAGGAAAAGCCCAGAGATTCAAACAGGGTGCCGCCCATGGCCATGCCCTTCAGCATGTCCTTGGCGCGTTTCGCCCCTTCGCGGAACGGTTCCGGCAAGAAGGAGACCGCGCCCTTGGCCGCGGCTTTCAGGTCGTGAAACGGCGCCTCGGTATAAAGTCGGCTGAGGTAGGACGACAGCGCCCCCACCGGCGGTGCGATCGACATCTCGTTGTCGTTCAGGATCACGATCAACCGCTTGCCCAGATGGCCGGCGTTGTTCATCGCCTCGAATGCCATGCCGGCGCTCATCGCGCCATCGCCGATCACCGCGATCGCATCCCCAAGGCCCTCTTCAGTGACACCGCCAAGGTCGCGCGCCACGGAAAACCCTAGCGCGGCGGAAATCGAGGTGGAGCTATGCGCCGCGCCAAACGGATCATAGGCACTCTCGGAGCGTTTGGTGAACCCGCTCAGACCATCTTTCATCCGCAGGGTGCGGATACGATCCCGCCGCCCGGTCAGGATCTTGTGCGGATAACACTGGTGCGAGACGTCCCAGATCACCTTGTCCTTGGGGGTGTCGAACACCGCGTGCAGCGCCACGGTCAGCTCCACCACCCCAAGCCCTGCGCCCAGATGGCCGCCGGTGACGGAGACCGCAGAGATGGTTTCCTGCCGCAGCTCATGGGCAACCTGCTCCAACTGCGCGTCAGTCAGCCGTTTCAGATCCGCAGGTGATGCGATCTGGTCGAGGAGCGGGGTCTGTGGCCGGTCGGTCATATGGGTCGTGGCTCCTGTGGCGCGTCAGCTATCGCGCGAGATAACGAAGCGGGCGGCGTCCTTCAAGGTCTCGCCTGCCGCACCATAGGGGGACAACGCCGTGCTGGCGAGCTGTGCAAGTTCCTGTGCGCGGCTCTTTGCGCCCTCCAGTCCCAGCAACGAGACAAAGGTCGCCTTGCCCGCGTCGGCGTCCTTGCGCACAGCCTTGCCGACCGTGGCGGCATCGCCCTCGATATCCAAGATGTCGTCGGCGATCTGAAAAGCCAGCCCCAGGGCCTGCGCATAGTGTCGCAGCGGCTCGGGGTCCGCCCCGGCCAGACGGGCGCCAGCGCAGGCGGACCATTCAATCAGACAGCCGGTCTTGCGCGCCTGCAGAGTGGTGATCTGGTCGAGTGTCAGCGGTGTTGCCGCACTTTCGGCGGCGATATCCAGCATCTGGCCCGACACCATGCCGTCCTTGCCCGCCGCCTGCGCAAGAGTGCGGATCAGCGGAAGAGCATGAGGTCCAACCTCATCCCGCGCCAACAATTCAAATGCAAATGTTTGCAGGCTGTCGCCCGCCAGCACGGCGGTGGCCTCGTCCCATTTGCGGTGCAGCGTGGGCTGGCCCCGGCGCAGGTCGTCATCATCCATGCTGGGCAGATCGTCATGCACCAGTGAATAGGCATGGATGCATTCGATCGCCAGCGCCGCCTCTAGTGCTGCGGCCTCCGGCACATCATGCAGACGCGCGCTTTCCAGCACCAGAAACCCGCGCAGCATCTTGCCGCCGCGCAGCGCATAAGCCATCGCCTCATGCAGCAAGTCCGCTTGCGGCAGACGCATGTCCATATGGGTGGAGATCTTCGCCTGCGCTTGCGAGAGCGCGGCGGCAAATCCTGCCGTCATGCGCGCTTATCCCGCGTCGAGCGGCTGGGTGCCGGTGGGCTGGCCATTGGCGTCTAGGGTGATCGCGGCAACCTTCTCCTCAGCGCGCTTCAACTCGTCCTCGCAACGTTTCTTCAGTGCCGCCCCCCGCTCATAAAGCGCGATGGAGGCATCCAGCGCCACATCGCCGCGCTCCAGCTGATCGACGACGCGTTCCAGCTCCTGCATCGCCTGTTCAAAGCTCATTTCGGTGACGGGGGTCTCGGTAGTCATGTCGCGGCCTTTATCAGTTCTTCCACATGCGCCTTGGCGGCGTCGGTCAGCGCGTTCAGATCATATCCTCCCTCCAAAGTCGAGACGATACGACCCTGACACAGCTCTTGCGCAAGGCTGCACAGCTGCGCCGTCAACCAGCGGAAATCCTCGGTTTCCCACTGCAATTGCGCCAGTGGGTCGTCCTTGTGTGCGTCAAAGCCAGCCGACAGAATGATCAGCTCCGGCTTGAAGGCGCGCAGGCGGGGAAACACCTGCTCGGTGTAGAGGTCCCGCATATCAGCGCCGGTGCTTTCCGGCGGCAGGGGCAGGTTCATTACATTGCCATGCGCGCCATCTTCCTCCGGGTGGCCGGTACCGGGCCAGAGCGGCAATTGTTGCGAGGTGACGACCAGCGCGCGTTTCTCGTCCCACAGCAGATCCTGGGTGCCATTGCCGTGGTGGACATCGAAATCAACCACTGCGACGCGGCTCAGCCCGTGGTGGTCCAGCGCATGTTTCGCCGCCAGGGCTGCATTGCCAAACAAGCAGAAGCCCATCGGCGTGTCGGTTTCGGCATGATGCCCCGGCGGGCGAGTAGCGCAGAAGGCATTACCGACCTCACCGCCCAGCACCAGGTCCACCGCACGCACCGCGGCGCCCGCGGCACGAAAGGCGGCATCCAGCGACCCCGGCGACATCCACGTATCCGCATCAAGCTGCTTGCGCCCTTCGGCGGGCAGCTCCCGGCGCAGCTCGGCCAGATAGGATGCGGGATGCACGCGCAGGATGTCATCCTCCGCCGCCAACGGTGCGGTCACACGCTGCAGGTCGAGCCCCGCCAGCGCATGCAGCACATGTTCCAGCCGCGCCACCTGCTCCGGGTGGCCTTCGGGCGTTTCGTGAGACAGGCAATCCGCGTGGGTCAGCAATGCAGTGGTCATAGGCGTCCTCAAATGATTTGCAGCACGATCCCCGTTTGACCGGCGCAATTCAAGAGGGCCACCGTCAGTTCAGCGTCAGTCCGCATGAGGCCTGATTACCACCGCCCCGCACAGCAGCCCCCAAAGAAAACAGTGGCCTGCGCGCATGAGCAGGCCGGGCGTTGAGGTGCCCCAACAGCGGAGACGACTGCCTCGATGTCGCGAAACTTCAGTCCGGGGCCAACATGTAGCCCGCACCGCGCACGGTTTGCAGGTATTGCGGCTGTTTTGGATTGGGCTCGATCTTGCGGCGTAGGCGGGTGATCTGCACGTCAACCGCGCGCTCCTGTGCCTGACCACGGTCGCGGCCCAGATCCTCCACCAGCTTGGCCCTACTGACAGGCTCTCCCGGCTGGGCGGAAAAGATCTTCATCAGCTGTATCTCGGTCGAGGTCAGGCGGATCAGATCCTCGCCCTGCCACATTTCGCCCCGGTCGATGTCATAGCGAATGGCCCCCAGTTGCAGGAATTTCGGCGTCACCTCTTCCGGCTGGTTCTCCGGCATCCGCCGCAGGATCGCATTGATCCGCAACAACAGCTCCTTGGGCTCGAACGGCTTTGGCAGGTAGTCATCCGCTCCGACCTCCAGCCCCTTGATGCGGTCGTCTGTCTCGCCCCGCGCGGTCAGCAACAGGATCGGCGTCACCATGGTTTCGCGCAGCGATGCGGTCAGCGACAGGCCATCCTCCCCCGGCATCATCACGTCAAGCACGATGAGGTCGAAATCCAGCCCCGACAGAACCCGTCGCGCATGGGCGGCATCGCGTGCGGCGGTGACCAGGAACCCGGCCCGCATCAGGAACTTCTTCAACAGGTCGCGGATGCGTTCGTCATCGTCGACGATCAGCAGATGCGCATCAGGGGTGCTCATTGCGGTTTCTCGCGCATTTCAACATAGGCCCGGCGCATATCGGCATCCATCATGGCTTCCAGTACTTTCTTGAATCCCTGCACGGCCTCTGGCCCGGCCTGCTTGTAAGCGGAACGCATGCGGATGCGCTGAGCATCAGACAGACGCTGCTCCAGCTCCTGCCCCTGCTCGGTGAGGTAGAGATTGCGCTCGCGCTTGTCGAGCGTGCCAACCCGACTGTCCACCAGCCCATCCTCGACCAGGGCCCGCAGCACGCGGTTCAGCGATTGCTTGGTCACACCGAGAATGCTCAGCAGATTGTTGACCGTGGTACCAGGAGAGCGGCTGATGAAGTGCAACGCCCGATGGTGTGCACGTCCATAGGCCAGCTCAGCAAGAATACGATCAGGATCGGCCGTAAAGCCCCGATAGGCAAAGAACATCGCCTCAATCCCTTGGCGCAGCTGCTCATCGGTCAGAAAAAGCAGGCTCTCGCCACCAAATCCCGACCCGGACCGCCCGTCAGACATCTTTGCCCCTCCTTCGTTTTGCAGGCCAGTTTATGTCAGCATTGTTGACATTCCAAGACCCGAGATGTATCGAGTTGCCGGTTTGGCGCAATTATGTGAACGCGTTCACGGTAACTTGCGCAAGAAGTGAAAATGCTACGGCGCTGAAAAGGAATGTGGAATGGCTGGATATGATGACCGCGACGGTCTGATCTGGATGGATGGCGAACTGGTGAACTGGCGCGACGCCAAGGTCCATGTGCTGACCCATGCAATGCATTATGCCTCTTCCGTGTTCGAGGGTGAGCGCGCCTACAATGGCAAGATCTTCAAAAGCCGCGAACATTCCGCACGCCTGATCGCCTCGGCCGAGGCGCTGGACATGCCGATGCCCTATTCGGTGGATGACATCGAAAAGGCCAAGGAAGAGACGCTGAAAGCGTCCGGCCTGACGGACGCCTATGTGCGCGCCGTGGTCTGGCGTGGCTCAGGCGAAGACATGGGCGTGGCGTCCGCAAAGAACCCCGTACGCATGGCGGTCGCGGTCTGGGGCTGGGGCGCCTACTATGGTGACGCCAAGATGCAGGGTGCAAAGCTCGACATCGCCGAATTCAAACGCCCGTCGCCGGAAACCATTCCCGTGCATGCAAAGGCGGCGGGTCTCTACATGATCTGCACCATCTCCAAGCACAAGGCGGAGGCCAAGGGCTGTTCCGACGCTCTGTTCATGGATTATCGTGGCTATGTGGCCGAGGCGACCGGCGCCAATATCTTCTTCGTCAAGGATGGCGAAGTGCACACGCCGAAACCCGATTGCTTCCTCAACGGCATCACCCGCCAGACCGTGATCCAGATGCTGAAGGATCGCGGGATCACCGTGCATGAGCGCCACATCATGCCAGAGGAAATGGACGGGTTCGAACAGTGCTGGCTCACCGGGACTGCTGCCGAGGTGACTCCTGTGGGCGAGATCGGCCCCTACACTTTCGAGGTGGGCGCAATGACCCGGGAAATTTCCGAAGCCTACGAGACGCTGGTCCGCAGCTGATCCGCCGTCTGTAGTAAAGCGGCAAAAGCGCGGAGCTCACGCCCCGCGCTTTTTCTGTTTGAGCACCTGCGGTGCCGCCGGGCGCTTGCTGCACCTTCATCTTTTCACAAATATCTCGGAGCGCGAGGCAGAGCCTCGCCCCCCTTAAATTGATCCTGTGCGCCGCAGGCGCTCCGCGGGATCAGGCGATTTCGGTGGTGACGTCGACGTTGCCGCGCACCGAGTTGGAATAGGGGCAGATCTTGTGACCAGCCTCGGTGAGGCGCTCCGCCGCGTCCTTGTCCATCCCCGGCAGGGTCACCTTCAGATGTACGGTCAGGCCAAAGCCGCCCGCCTCGCGTGGGCCGATGCCAACAGCGGTCTCCACCGCAACGTCATCGGGTACCTTCGCCAGGCTATCATCCTGCGTGGTCGCAAATTTCATCGCGCCGATGTAGCAGGCGGAATAGCCGGCCGCAAATAGCTGCTCGGGGTTGTAGCCCTTCCCGTCACCGCCCATTTCGGTCGGCGGGGCGAGATCGAGAACAAGGTCGGTTCCGGCCACTTTGGCCTGGCCATCACGGCCTCCGGTGGCGGATCCATGGGCGGTGTAGACGGGGGATACGGACATTTCCAACTCCTGTTATCGTGGACGATTATATCGCGTACGATCAATATGGTTACTGTCGACGCGAATTCAACCGCTTGCGATCAGATCGCGCGAGATCTAAATTCTCCTCATGGATCGACCTCTGCAAATCGACGAGCTTCTGTGCTTCTCCGTCTATTCGGTGAACCATGCGATCTCGCGCCTCTATCGCCCGCTGCTGGCCCCTCTGGGGCTGACCTATCCGCAATACCTAGTGCTGGTGGCGCTCTGGGACAGGGACAAGCGACGGGTGAATGATCTGGGGACCGAGCTGCAGTTGGACACAAACACCCTGACCCCGCTCCTGAAGCGGATGGAGGCGGCCGAGCTGCTGACCCGCAAAAGAAACCCCGAGGATGAGCGCAGCCTGATCGTCGCCCTCACAGACAAAGGTCGCAACCTGCAGGACAAGGCAGGTGAGGTGACCTCCTGCGTGCTGGAGGCGATGGGCGGCGATATCGAGGAACTGTCCGCCCTGCGTGACAGGCTGAATGCCCTGAGGCACAAGCTGGAACAGCAATAAACCTGCTCAGCCCCCCTTGGGGTCGGTCAGCGGCTTAGCCTTGCCGCGATCCAGCCCGAGACGGCTTTCGCGCCAGATCACGATGCCATTGGCGGTAACAACCAACGCTGCCCCGGCCAACACGACCAGTGAGGGCCACTCGGCAAACCAAACGTAGCCGATCACCAATGCAAACAGCATCGAGACATAGTCGTAAGGTGCCAACAGCGATGCCGGCGCAAAGCGGTAGGACGAAGTGATCAGGATCTGCGCGATCGCCCCGATAAAACCTGTACTGATCAGCAGCAACAGTAGCGGCGTATCTGGAACCACCCAGCCAAACGGCAAAGTCAGCAATGATAGAAACGATGCGGTTATCGAAAAGTAGAATACGATCGCCGCTGTTTCCTCACTCTGCACCATTTTGCGAATATGGATCTGCACGAACCCGCGCAAGGCCGCAGCAGCCAGCACCAGGATCGCGCCAACAAATGCCGTGTCCTGTATCACCTCGGAACTGCCCAGGCGCGGCGACAACATGATGACAACGCCAACCAACCCTATGGCCACCGCGCTGATACGGATGACGCGAATACGCTCTCCCAAGAAAAGGGCCGCCAGAATGAGCGTGAAAATCGGCGTCACATAGCCAAGGGCCGTCACTTCGGGGAGCGGCAGCAGCGACAAGGCCGCAAAATTTAACCCCATCGCTGACGTACCAACAACGCCGCGCCAGAAATGCAGCATCGGGCTTTTTGTGCGTAAGCCCTTGGGCAGATCCCCCCGCAGCGCCAGCCAGACCAGAATCACCGGCAGGACAAAGAATGACCGAAAGAACACCGCCTGCCCCGTCGGCACCGTTTGGGTGATTTCCTTGATCAGGCCGGACATGATCGTGAAGAGGCCGATGGCCGTCACTTTAAGAATGATCGCCAGCAAAGGTCGATGCGATGTTAAGCTTTTTGCCATGCGCGGACCCTGCGCGCTTGGCCTGTGATTGGCAAGCACGCAGGGCTGGATTGGTACATTATAGTGTGCGCCTGGCAAACCTTAGTGCGCGTGGGTATGCCCATCCTCCGCGGCCTGCCCCTGATCGTGGGTATGCCCGCCCGACGGTGTCTTATCACCACGCCATTCAGCCAGCGCCTGACGCAGGATCTGCACCGCAGAGGAGAGGAACAAACCCGCCATAATGCCCGCAACGATCAGGTCCGGCCAACCGGTTGCGGTCCCCCAAACGCCCAGCGCGGCAATCATAACCGCCACGTTGCCCACGGCGTCATTGCGTGAACACAGCCAGACCGAGCGCACATTCGCATCGCCATCTTTGTAGGCAGCCAGGAGCGCCACCGACAACAGGTTGGCGGCCAGTGCCATGAAACCGATGTAGCCCATCACCTGTGCTTCGGGCACACCAACCACAAAGACCTTCCAGACAGTCGACCCCAAAACCCAACTGCCCATCAGCAGAAGGCTCACACCTTTGCCGATCGCAGCCATAGATCGCGTGCGCAGGCTGGCACCGATCACTGCCAGAGAAATCCCGTAGGTCAGCGCATCCCCAAGAAAGTCCAGCGCGTCGGCCTTCAGCGCCTGACTGTTGGCAGCCTGACCCGCTGCCATTTCGACGAAGAACATCGCCGCATTGATCGCGATCACCGCCCAGAGGCGGCGTTTGTATTCCCTCGACACACCGTCAAACTGGGCGTCATGATTGCAGCATCCTGCCATGGGTCAGGTCCTTTATGCTTGTCCTTGAACTCGATTCGGGATCAACCTAGGTGCTCTAGTCACTAGAGGTTCAAGAGGGAATTGAGATGTTTTCCATCGGCGCATTGTCAAAGGCCACTGGCGTGAAAGTCCCCACCATCCGCTATTACGAGGAAATCGGCCTGATCGACCCCGCCACGCGCAACGCGGGCAACCAGCGTCGCTATGATCAGGCCGGGCTGGAGCGGTTAGGGTTCATCAAACACGCCCGCGATCTTGGCTTTGGCCTTGAGGAGATCAAAGAGCTGATGGGCCTGAATGGCGAGCTGGGACAGGATTGCCACGCCGCCGATCAGATCGCCAAGGCGCAGCTGGAGAAAGTCCGGTCCCGCATCCTGCGATTGCAGCAGCTGGAGACGGAACTGGAGCGGATCACACACCTCTGCGAAGGCGGCACCGGCGGCACCTGTCAGGTGCTCACCGCGCTGGGCGATCACAGCCAGTGCCTTGGCGAGCACGGCTGAAGCGCGGCCTCAGGTCAGCAGCCACAGCAACCCGTTCAGGGTGAAGAACGTCAGCACCGTCGCCGCCAGAGAGGCCAGACTGGCCGCGCCCTCATGCCCGCGGGCCTGGGCAAAGATGGTGTAGGTCGCAAAGATCGGCATCGCGGCGGAGAGGATCAGCGCGGCGCGGATCTGCGGCGAGATGTCCAGCAGCCCCGTCAGGACAAAGACACCAGCCACCAGCGCCACGATCATGGGATGCAGCACCAGCTTGCCCAACGTGGTCTGCAGCGCGAGGCTCTTGTTGCCACGCAGGGGAAGCCCGGCCAGAGAGCCGCCGATCACGATCAGCGACACCGCCCCGGCAGAAGCCGCCAGCATGTCGGTAAAGCGGAACACCGGCGCCGGGATCGACAGCGGTAGCACTGAAACCACCAGCCCGGCCATCAGCGCCATCATCGTCGGCATTTTCACCACGTTCCAGACGATCTTCCGCAGGCGCGGGCCAAGAGGCTGCGCCGTATCGCTGGCAGCGGCCTCCATCAGCATCAGGCAGATCGGGATCAGGATCAGCGTTTCGATCACCAAGTTGAGCGTCAGCACCACGCCGGCGATGTCAGGAAACGCCAGCAGCATCACCGGATAGCCGACAAAGCCGTTGTTGGGGCAGGTTGACCCCATCACGCCCACGGCGCGGCGCATCGGGTCAAAACCCCGCGCGCTCAGCAACGCATAGGCCACGGCGATATTGATCACCCCGCCAAGCAGATAGGGCAGCACATAGGCCGTCTGGAAGACCTCGACCGGGTCGCGCTGCGCCAGGGTGGTAAAGATCAGCGCGGGCAGCGCCAGGTTGAAGACAAAGGCGCCGAGGCTCTTGATGTCGGACTGACTGAAAATGCCTTTCCAGACAAAGAGATACCCAAGCCCCAGGGCCGCGTAGATCGGAAAGGTGATCCCGAGGATGGCGGCCATGGGCGGAGTTTACCCGATGTGGCCCTGATTCTCGCCAATCTGGCCGCGATGCAGCAGCAGGTGATCCAAAATCACGCAGGCCATCATCGCCTCGGCGACAGGCACCGCGCGAATGCCGACGCAGGGATCATGGCGGCCCCTGGTGATCACCTCGGCGGCAGAGCCATCCTTGCGGATCGACTGGCGCGGCGTCAGGATCGAGGAGGTCGGCTTGACCGCAAAGCGCACCACAACGTCCTGACCGGTGGAAATGCCGCCAAGGATGCCGCCGGCATGGTTGGAGGAATAGACCGGCTGGCCATCGTTGCCCATGAAGATCTCATCGGCATTCTGGGAGCCTTTCAGCTGAGCCGCCTGCATGCCCTCGCCGATTTCCACGCCCTTCACGGCGTTGATCGACATCATCGCGGCCGCCAGATCGGTGTCGAGCTTGCCATAGACCGGCGCGCCAATCCCTGCGGGGACGCCGCGCGCCACCACCTCGACCACGGCGCCAACCGAATCGTGATCCTTGCGCAGGGCCTGTAGATAGTCTTCCCAGTCCTGCACGGCGTCGGCGTCGGGAATCCAGAAATCATTCTGCGGGATCGCATCCCAGTCAAAGCGGCTGCGGTCGATCTCCATCTCGCCCATGCGGGTCATGTAACCGGTGATCTCCAGCCCCGGCACCAGCGCTTTGATCGCCGCGCGTGCCACGCCGCCGGCGGCCACCCGCGCGGCGGTTTCGCGGGCGGAGGAACGTCCGCCGCCGCGATAATCGCGGTTGCCGTATTTCTGGAAATAGGTGATGTCCGCGTGGCCGGGGCGGAAGGTCTGGGCGATGTCGCCATAGTCCTTCGAGCGCTGATCCGTGTTCTCGATCATCAGCTGGATCGGCGTGCCGGTGGAATGACCCTCGAACACACCGGACAGGATCTTCACCGCATCCGGCTCGTTGCGCTGGGTGGTGTTCTTGTTCTGGCCGGGACGGCGCCGGTCCAACCACTGCTGCAGCATATCCGCATCCAGCGGCACATTCGGCGGGCAGCCATCCACAGTTGCACCGAGGGCAGGCCCGTGGCTTTCGCCCCAGGTGGTGACACGGAAGAGGTGGCCGAAAGAGTTCATGGACATGCGCGCGGGTCTCCTTATGTCCTGCCCCTTTAACGGCAAAGGCGGCGCGGGAAAAGAGAGTGGCGCATTAACCCCGCAGAAAGGACAGAATGTCTCCCCCAATGTTTCGCGCGCGAAACAATAGGTCAGGAGGGGTGCCGTAAATCCTCCAAGGCAAAGGCCCTCCCCATCGCCCCATCCAAGCCCTGCATGCGCGACCTTGCCAAGCTCTGATGTCAGCCCTAGTGTCCTCCTCACCTCGGGGTGCGCAGATCAATGCGCTGAGATGTCGATTGATGAACCCGCTGAACCTGAACCGGATTATACCGGCGGAGGGAAGGTTTCGGATCTTCCGGCACGCGATGCCCGGATCCCCCTCGCCTCACGCCGCACTGGAGACTGACATGAAAACCCTCGTTCTTGCGAGCAGTGTTGCGGGCGCGATTGCCCTGTCCACAGCAGCCACGGCCGAGACCCCGGAATTGGTGGTCTATACCTATGACAGCTTTGTCTCTGAATGGGGGCCCGGCCCCGCGGTGGAAACCGCCTTTGAGGCGACCTGCGGTTGCGATCTGAAATTTGTCGGTGCGGGCGATGGCGCCGCGCTGCTGGCACGGATCAAGCTGGAAGGGGCGCGCTCTGACGCCGATGTTGTGCTGGGGCTCGACACCAACCTGACGGCGGCGGCAAAGGACACCGGTCTGTTTGCGCCGATTTCAGTGACAGCGGAATATGCTCTGCCAGTGGAGTGGCAGGACGAGATGTTCGCCCCCTATGACTGGGGCTATTTCGCCTTTGTGCATAATGCCGATGCCGACGCACCCACGAACTTCAAGGCGCTGGCCGAGAGTGATGCAAAGATCGTGATCCAGGATCCGCGCTCTTCCACCCCCGGCCTCGGCCTGCTGATGTGGGTGAAGGCCGCCTATGGCGACGAAGCCCCCGCGATCTGGGAGGATCTGAGCGACAATATCGTCACCGTGACCAAAGGCTGGTCCGAGGCCTATGGCCTGTTCCTCGAAGGTGAAGCGGACATGGTCCTGTCCTACACCACCTCGCCCGCCTATCACCTGATTGCCGAGAAAGATGACACCAAGGCGGCGGCGGTGTTTGACGAAGGCCACTACATGCAGGTGGAGGTCGCGGGCAAGCTGGCGTCCAGCGATCAGCCAGAGCTGGCGGATCAGTTCCTGCAATTCATGGTCTCTGACGCGTTTCAGTCGATCATTCCGACCACCAACTGGATGTATCCGGCGGTGATCCCGTCCGACGGCCTGCCACAGGGGTTCGAAACCCTCGTCAGCCCGGAGAAATCCCTGTTGTTGCCGGAAGAGGATGCAGCCTCCGTCCGCGATGAAGCATTGGCCGAATGGCTCTCCGCGCTCAGCCAGTAACCCTGCGCCCGGTTGCGACCTGGCCCGGAACCTGCGCCGCCCTTGGGGTGGCGCTTCTGGTTCTGGGCACATTGACTGCCGTGGCCCTGCGCGCCGAAGGGCCTGCGGGCCTTGGCCCGGCGGATTGGTCCGCGCTGCGCTTCACGCTGCTGCAGGCGAGCCTGTCGGCACTGTTCAGCATCGGGCTTGCGGTGCCCGTAGCGCGGGCGATGGCGCGGCGGCGGTTCTTCGGACGGCGGGTGCTGATCACCCTTCTGGGCGCGCCGTTCATCCTGCCGGTGATTGTTGCCATCCTCGGATTGCTCGCCGTGTTTGGCCGCTCCGGCTGGGTCAGTGACCTGCTGGCGCTGTTTGGCTTTGCCCCCGTGCAGATCTACGGCTTGCATGGTGTGGTGATCGCGCATGTGTTCTTCAACCTGCCGCTGGCAACACGGCTGATCCTGCAAGGCTGGCAAGAAATCCCCGCTGAGCGGTTTCGCCTTACCGCACAGTTGAACGCCGGACCCCGCGCGATGTGGCGTCTTCTGGAGGCCCCGATGCTGCGACAGGTCCTGCCGGGCGCCACAGCAGTGGTTTTTGCCATCTGCCTGTCGAGCTTTGCGGTCGCCCTGACACTCGGCGGCGGACCCAAATCGACGACGCTGGAATTGGCGATCTATCAGGCCTTTCACTTTGATTTCGACCTTGGTCGAGCGGCCATGCTGTCCGGTGTGCAGCTGGGTCTGACAGTCATCGCGGCCCTTCTGGCGCTGCGTGTGCCCCCCGGTGACGGATTTGGCGGCGGTCTTGATCGGGCGGTGTCCAGATGGGACGGACGCGGCATCGGCTCACGCCTGCTCGACAGTCTCTGGATCAGCCTGGCCGCACTGTTTCTGATCCTGCCACTTCTGGCGGTGCTCGTTGCCGGAGTTCCGGGCCTCATGTCGCTGCCAAGCTCGGTCTGGAGCGCCACCTGGGTCTCATTGCAAGTGGCTGCGCTGAGCACGACACTGCTGTTGCTCATTGCTCTTCCGCTGTCGGCCAGCATCGCATTGGGGCGCAAGGCATTGGGAGAGGTGGCCGGCATACTGGGGCTCGCGGCTTCGCCATTGGTGATCGGAACCGGACTGTTTGTACTGGTCTACCCAATTGCCGACCCGTTTGCGCTGGCCTTGCCGGTCACGGCGGTGGTGAACATGGTGATGGCGTTGCCCTTCGCCCTGCGCATTCTGATCCCGCGCGTGCGACAGGTGATGCAGCAGAACAGTCGGCTGGCTCTGGCGCTCGACATGCGTGGCACAGCGTTCTGGTGGCAGGTTCTGCTCCCGCGGTGTCGGGCCCAAATCGGGTTTGCCGCAGGCCTGACTGCGGCGCTCTCCCTGGGCGATCTCGGCGTCATCGCACTTTTTGCCGATCCGGAGGTGGCCACATTGCCGCTTCAGGTCTATCGGCTGATGGGAGCCTATCGAATGGAGGCGGCACAGGGCGCAGCGCTCTTGTTGTTCATTCTGTCCATGGCAGCATTCTGGCTGCTGGATCGCGGAGGACGCTTTCATGCTGAAGCTTGAGACCATGCAGGTGCAAAAGGGCGATTTTCACCTGTCCGGCAGCCTTCAGATTGCCGCTGGCACCCGGGTTGCTGTGATCGGCCCATCGGGCGCTGGCAAGTCGACGCTGCTGGAAGCCATCGCCGGGTTCCAGCCTTTGCAGAGCGGACGCATCCTGTGGAATGGAGACGATCTGGCAGGCAAACCACCCGGCGCGCGTCCCGGGGCTATGCTGTTTCAGGACGGCAACCTGTTTCCGCATCTGACGGTGCGACAGAACGTGCGACTGGGTATCGACGCCAACAGACGTCTGTCTGCGCAAGAGGACGCACAGGTATCGCAGGCGCTGAAACGCGTTGGTCTCGGTGAGATGGCAGACCGCAAACCTGCTGCTCTGTCCGGTGGACAACAGAGCAGAGCCGCGCTGGCACGGGTCCTGGTTCAGGGGTGCGCGTTGCTCTTGCTGGATGAACCTTTTGCCGCCCTCGGACCGGCTTTGAAGGCGGAGATGCTGGACCTTGTCGCCGACATTGCGACCGACTGCGGAGCCACACTCCTGATGGTCAGCCATGACCCACAGGATGCCCGCCGGATCGCCGAGCAGGTCATACTGGTGGCCGAGGCGGTGGTATCCCCCCCTGCCCCAACGGCGATGCTGCTGGACAATCCACCTCCGGCGTTGCGGGCATATCTCGGATCAGACGCCGGCGACTGACACAGGTTTGACTATTTCAGAGATAGACTATTTTCATAATCTCCAGTCACCCGCTAGAGTTGCGCCAACCAGGGAGACCCAGCGACATGAAACTCTTTTACTCCGCGTCATCGCCATTCGTGCGCAAGGTGGTGCTCGTATTGCATGAAACCGGACAGGTCGAGGACGTCGAGCTGCTGCACGTCAGCACCTCTGTGACCGGACCTGACGCGGCCCTCGCGGCCAGCAATCCGCTGGCAAAGATCCCGGCACTGACACGCGACGGTGGGCCGACGCTCTATGACAGCCGGGTGATCTGCGAATTCCTCGATGACCGGGCTGGCGGAGCGCTCTACCGGGGCGGCTGGGACATGAAGGTGCTGGAGGCCACGGCAGATGGCATCATGGATGCCGGTGTTTCCATGGCATATGAAAAGCGCCTTCGCCCGGCCGACAAGCAATGGGATGCCTGGCTGGAAGGTCAGCGCAAGAAGATTATCGGAGCCTGCGCCGCGGTCGAGGCGCGCTGGATGCCAAGTTTGACCGGACCAGTGAATATCGGCCAATTGGCTATGGCAGCGGCACTGGCTTATGTCGATTTCAGGCACCCCGACGCAGGCTGGCGCGATGGCCACCCGCAGTTGGCGGATTGGCTGATGAATTTCGAATCGCGGCCATCGATGAAAGCGACCCGGCCAGACACGGCCTAAGTCCCGCTTTCACCTCGTCTTAAGGGAGGAGAAGGCACATAAGTCCGGAAGAGGCGCAGCAATGCAACGGTTCTGTGAAAGAATACCACATTCAGGACAACCTGCGCTGCTTTGACCGCTAGACGAACCGGGTTTGCATCGCTAGACACGCGGCTGAGTCACCGCGTCCAGTTGCGGTGTAAGCGCATGTTTGCCCTAAACGGGCGCTGAAATTGGAGAAAACCTCGTGTCCCACGCAGAAGACCACGAAGGAACCCGGAGAGATTTCCTCTACTACGCCACTGCCGGCGCAGGGGCGGTTACCGCGGGTGCCGCCGTTTGGCCATTGGTCAATCAGATGAACCCCTCGGCTGACGTTCAGGCCCTGTCCTCCATCATTGTGGATGTCTCCGGCGTTGACGTTGGCACGCAGATCTCCGTGATGTTCCTCGGCAAACCGGTATTTATCCGTCGCCGTACCCAAGAAGAAATTGACGAAGCGCGCGCTGTCGAGATGCAAGAGCTGATCGACTCGTCCTCGGAAAACCCGAACAAACCGGGCACCGACGCCGCTGACGAAAACCGTACCCTCGACGAAAATGGCGAATGGCTGGTGATGATGGGTGTCTGCACCCACCTCGGCTGTGTGCCGCTCGGTGATGGCGCGGGTGAGTTCAACGGCTGGTTCTGCCCCTGTCACGGGTCGCACTACGACACTGCAGGCCGTATCCGTAAAGGTCCGGCGCCTCAGAACCTGCATATCCCGGTGGCTGAGTTCACCGACGAAACCACCATCAAGCTGGGATAAGGAGACGCGCGAATGGCTGGTATTCCACACGACCATTACGAGCCGAAGACGGGCGGAGAAAAGTGGCTTAACAGCCGCCTGCCCATCGTTGGCCTGATTTACGACACCATCATGATTCCCACCCCCAAGAACCTGAACTGGTGGTGGATCTGGGGCATCGTCCTCGCCTTCTGCCTGGTGCTGCAGATCGTCACCGGCATCGTGCTGGTGATGCACTACACGCCGCATGTGGATCTCGCCTTTGCCTCCGTTGAGCACATCATGCGCAACGTGAATGGTGGCTACATGATCCGCTACATGCACGCGAACGGCGCCTCGCTGTTCTTTGTTGCCGTCTACATCCACATCTTCCGCGGCCTTTTCTACGGCTCCTACAAGGCACCGCGCGAGATCACGTGGATCATCGGCATGCTGATCTACCTCGCAATGATGGGCACCGCCTTCATGGGCTATGTTCTGCCCTGGGGTCAGATGTCCTTCTGGGGTGCGACCGTGATTACCGGCCTGTTTGGTGCGATCCCGTTCATCGGTGAGCCAATCCAGACCTGGCTTCTGGGCGGACCCGCGGTTGATAACGCCACGCTGAACCGCTTCTTCTCGCTGCACTATCTGCTGCCTTTCGTGATTGCGGGTCTTGTGATCCTGCATATCTGGGCCTTCCACACCACGGGCAACAACAACCCGACCGGTGTCGAGGTGCGTCGCGGCTCCAAGGAAGAAGCCAAGAAAGATACGCTGCCGTTCTGGCCCTACTTTGTGATCAAGGACTTCCTCGGTCTCGCCGTGGTGTTGCTGGTGTTCTGGGCGATTGTCGGCTTCATGCCGAACTACCTCGGCCACCCGGACAACTACATCGAAGCAAACCCGCTGCAGACTCCTGCGCACATCGTTCCGGAATGGTACTTCCTGCCCTTCTACGCGATCCTGCGGGCCTTCACCTCTGAGGTCTGGGTTGTTCAGATCGCGTCCTTCGTGACCGGCGGTATCATCGATGCGAAGTTCTTCGGTGTTCTGGCGATGTTTGGTGCGATTGCCGTCATGGCGCTGGCGCCGTGGCTGGATACCTCTCGCGTGCGCTCGGGCAGATATCGTCCGCAGTTCAAGTGGTGGTTCCTGTTGCTGGTCATCGACTTCTTTGCGCTGATGTGGCTGGGGGCGATGCCCGCGGAAGAACCCTATGCGTCCTTCTCGCTGATCGCATCCGCCTATTGGTTTGGCTACTTCCTGGTGATCCTGCCGCTGCTTGGTGTGATCGAAAAGCCCGAAGCCATTCCTGCCACAATCGAAGAAGATTTCGACGCCCACTACGGCAAGAAATCCGAAGCTACTCCTGCTGAGTAAGAAGAAGGACAGCTACCCATGTTCAAGAAACTTGTAACCGGTGCTGCCTTTGCCCTGGCACTCGTCCCGGCCGCGTCCTTCGCGGCTGGTGGCGAGGGGCATATCGAAGACTTCGCCTTCTCCTTCGAAGGCCCCTTCGGCACCTATGACCAGAACCAGCTGCAGCGCGGCCTTCAGGTCTTTACCGAGGTCTGCTCTGCATGCCACGGCCTGAAGCAGGTTCCAATCCGCACCCTCGCTGACAAAAGCGGCCCCGGCCTGCCGGAAGATCAGGTGCGCGCCTATGCTGCGGACAACTTCGAAGTGTTCGACGAAGCACTGGACGATTTCCGTCCGGCAACCCCGGTCGATCACTTTCCGGCCAACACCGCGCTTGGTGCACCTGACCTTAGCCTGATGGCAAAGTCTCGCGCCGGCTTTCACGGCCCCTATGGTTTGGGTCTGAACCAGCTGTTCAAGGGCATGGGCGGTGCGGAATATATCGCCTCGCTGCTCACCGGCTACACTGGTGAGACCAAAGTTGAGGCTGGGACCACATTCTATGAGAACACCGCATTCTCTGGCGGCTGGATCTCCATGGCCCCTCCGATGTCGGACGAACAGGTGGAATTCATAGACGGTCACGAGAACGATCTGCACAGCTTGTCCAAGGACGTCTCTGCTTTCCTAATGTGGACCGCAGAACCCAAGATGATGGCGCGCAAGCAAGCCGGCTTTGTCGGTGTGCTCTTCCTCACCGTCCTCTCGGTGCTGCTCTACCTGACCAACAAGCGCCTCTGGGCGCCGCACAAGGGCAAAAAGACCTCCTGATCTGTTGATCTACAAAAATGCAAAAGCCCCCGCATCATCTGGTGCGGGGGCTTTTTATTTTGTGAAGACACCCATCAGCCGATCAATTTTCGCAGCATAAACACCACCGGTGAGTCTGGGTCGAGGGACACTCGATGTCAGGCAAAGAACCCAGAACGTGGCAGTGGATCCTTGAGCGCCGCCAGGACGCGACGCGCGCTGTCTGAGACCGAAGCCGTGCCATCGAGCGTGATATCGTAGGTGAGGCCTGCATGCACGCTGTGGAAGTCCTGCGCGGCGCTGCCTATGATACGGTCCCCGCGCGAGGCTTCGCGTTGTTGCAGCGCGAACAGCGGCGTGTGCAGGCCGACAAACAACACATCGTGCGCGGCAAGCAGTCCTTGCAGCTCCGCCTGCCAGCCCGGGGTATCGAGGATATGTTCCAGGATCAGGTCATTGCCCGCCGCGGCAAAGCCCGCCACAGCGGCGTGGAAGCCCGAGAAGAAGCCGGGTCGTGCGCCGCGCCAGTCTGGGTAGCTGGCGGGGTCCCAAGCACCGCTGTCGCGCAAATGGTCGATGGAAAGATGCAGGAACGGACGCACTGCCCGCCGACGCAGTTCTGCGGCGAGCGTGGATTTGCCACTGCTGGAAGGGCCGTGAAGGAAGACGACCAGAGCCATTGCGTCCTCCTTGCTCGGGTCAGGCGATAAGTTGCGTGCCGTTGCAGCCCGAAATCTGCGTCTGCACCAATGCGCCCTCGGTCTGCGGCGTGGCAAAGCTCACCTCGGTGAACTGCTCGGTGCGACCCATGTGGGCGTTCTCCATCAGCACGCTATGACGACGCCCGATCTGTGCCGCGAGATGCTTTTCCACCTGCGCGTCCCCAGCAGCGCGCAGCCGGGCCGCACGGTCCTTGATGACATTGCCATTGACCTGCGACGGGATCTTCGCCGCCGGTGTGCCTTCGCGCTTGGAATAGGGGAAGACGTGCAGCCAGGTGAGATCGCAGTCGGTGACCAGTTTCAGAGAATTCTCGAAATGCGCCTCGGTCTCCGTCGGGAAGCCCGCAATGATATCGGCGCCAAAGGTCATCTCGGGGCGCAGCTTGCGCGCGTCCTCGGCAAAGCGGATGGCGTCGTCGCGCAGATGGCGACGTTTCATCCGTTTCAGGATCATGTCGTCACCATGTTGCAGGGAGAGATGCAGGTGCGGCATCAGGCGTGGCTCCGTGGCGATGGCCTGCATCAGGTTCTCGTCGACCTCGATCGAGTCGATGGAGGAAATGCGCAGGCGCGGCAGGTCCGGCACCAGCTTCAGGATGCGCATCACCAAATCACCGAGTTTCGGCGTCGCAGGCAGATCGGCACCCCAGCTTGTGAGGTCGACCCCCGTCAGCACCACCTCGTTGTAGCCTTTGTCCACCAGCCGCTTGATCTGGTTCACCACCACGCCCGCCGGAACCGAACGAGAATTGCCGCGGCCATAGGGAATGATGCAGAAGGTGCAGCGGTGATCGCAACCATTCTGCACCTGCACATAGGCGCGGCTGCGGGTGCCGAACCCGTCGATCAGATGGCTGGCGGTCTCTGTCACCGACATGATGTCGTCGACCAGAACCTTTTCAGTGGCGCCGATGAAATCCGGCCCCTTGGCCATGCGCTGCCAGGTCGCGGGCTGCATCTTTTCGGTATTGCCGATGACCTGGGTGACCTCGCTCATGGCGGCGAAGGTCTCCGGTTCGGTCTGGGCGGCGCAGCCGGTGACGATGATCGGCGCGTCCGGATTATCGCGGCGCAGCTTGCGGATCTCCTGACGCGCCTTGCGCACCGCCTCTGCGGTGACGGCGCAGGTGTTCACCACCACGGCGTTCTCCAGCCCGGCCTGACGGCTGAGCTCCTTCATGGCTTCGGTCTCATAGGCGTTGAGACGGCAACCAAGGGTGGTGAATTTGGGCGCGGCGGTCACGAGGCGAGGCTTTCGAGGAACTGGCGGGTGAACGCGCCATCAGCCACATGCATGGTGGGGCCGGTCATCCAGACGCCATCGGCGCGCCAGTCGATCCAAAGCGTGCCGCCATCAAGGTCGATCCGTACCTTGCGGCCCGTGAGGCCCCGGCGCGCAGCCGCCACGGCGGTGGCACAGGAGGAGGAGCCAGAGGCCAGGGTCACGCCCACCCCGCGCTCCCAGACGCGCATGCGGATGTGATCAGGACCCGCCACATGGGCCACCTGCACGTTGGTGCGTTGTGGGTAGAGCGGGTGGTATTCGTAACGCGGTCCGAAGTCCTCAAGCGGGATCAACTCCGCATTCTCGACAAAGAAGGTGCAATGAGGGTTGCCCATGCCTGTGGCCGTGGGCGCGCCTTCGATTGGCAGCTCCAGCGTGTCCATGGCCTCGGCCAGCGGGATCTCGTCCCACTCCAGTTGCGGCGGCCCCATATTGACCGAAGTCAGCCCCTCGCCCGCATCCTGTGCCATCAAGTCACCGCGGTCAGTGGTCAGATGCAGCGCGTCCTTTTGCCTCTCATCCATCAGGAAGCGCGCGATACATCGGGTGGCATTGCCGCAGGCCGCCGAGGTGGAGCCATCGGCGTTGTAGAAAGTGAGATGCGCATCGGACGCACTGCCCGCCTCCCCCGCGGAGATCACGGCAAGCTGGTCGAAGCCGAGGCCGAACTGGCGATGGGCGATTCCCTTGGCCAAGGCGGGTGTCACTTCGAATTTATTGGCGCGGGCGTCGACAACAACAAAGTCGTTTCCGAGCCCATGCATTTTCATGAACGGCAACATATGATCGGGTCCTGGGGAGGTCATGAACCGCATATAGACCCCATGGGAAAATGAATCCAGAGATAGCGCGGAAAACTTTGAAATTGGGGGTTGACCATCTGCTGGCTTGACCGTAGAAGCCCCCCCTATCGGAACGGTATGATCAACGAGGTCAGACAGTTTCAGCTCAAAATAAGTTCTTGATCTTCCGAGATTAATCAGCTTTAAGGGCGTTCCGCGGAGGCCGGATACTTGCCTCCCCAGAGAGTGGGCCGTTAGCTCAGTTGGTAGAGCAACTGACTTTTAATCAGTGGGTCGCAGGTTCGAATCCTGCACGGCTCACCACTCTTTTCAATGGGTTAGCGAAATCGCAGATTCCCATTTTTTGCTTCTAGCAACCACCTAGCTACCACCTTGCATGAAAAAATGTGTGATGTGCCCCCATCGAGTGGTCCAATTTGAATGTTAATGCATCGTCGGCCTTTGGTCTATCAGGACGATGCTTTTGGGCGCTGGGGGCCGGTATCCTAAGGCGCTGTGGGGCCTAACCGTGTTGTAGTGGCGACGCCAGCGTTCGATGAGGATCTGTGCTTCACGCAGCGTGGTGAAGACCTCGCCGTTTAGTAACTCATCCCGGAAGCGGGCGTTGAAGCTCTCGCAGTAGCCGTTCTCCCAAGGTGATCCCGGGGCAATGAATGCGGTCTTCGCGCCCACGGCAC
>NZ_PVUF01000010.1 GCF_003003215.1 Tritonibacter scottomollicae
GTGCCGTGGGCGCGAAGACCGCATTCATTGCCCCGGGATCACCTTGGGAGAACGGCTACTGCGAGAGCTTCAACGCCCGCTTCCGGGATGAGTTACTAAACGGCGAGGTCTTCACCACGCTGCGTGAAGCACAGATCCTCATCGAACGCTGGCGTCGCCACTACAACACGGTTAGGCCCCACAGCGCCTTAGGATACCGGCCCCCAGCGCCCAAAAGCATCGTCCTGATAGACCAAAGGCCGACGATGCATTAACATTCAAATTGGACCACTCGATGGGGGCACATCACATGGCGGAGATGGCATCGTTGAACGCTTGCAAGTGTTCTGATTCTTTCGGAAGCATGATCGCAAACTTGTCGCCGGTTGGGATCTCTGCGGACACCTGAAGCATATCCATCTGTGGCTGCGCAAAAGCGTAGCGCAGGCTGACGATGTCGTTTACCGCCGCTTCGATCCGTCCACTGCGCAGGTCGGTCAGCATATTCGCGGTGGTGTCGTAGCTGGAATAAGCTTTGTAGCCCAGTTCATCCTGACGCTCTTTCAGCCAGTTTTCCGGAAAAGACGTGGCGATCGACCCGATGCGCTTTCCATTGATGTCGTCGATGCTGCTGATGCCTGCATCCTTCTTGGTGCCCACGCCAAGCGCGCCGGAGAAATAGGGCTGCGTGAAGGACTGCGCCTCAAGACGTTCATCGGTGATCGTCAGCGAGGAAATCACGGCATCCACACGGCCCGAGGCTGTCGCCACGAAAAGGGCACGAAAATCGAGGCCGTTGATCTCAGTCGTCGTGCCGAGGCGGGTTGCGATCTCATTGATGATGTCGACTTCGAACCCCTCAAAGTCACCCGCTTCGTTCTTGAATTCCCAAGGCGGGTTCGCCGGGTAGGCTCCGATCTTAAGGGCCTCCTGAGCCATGGTGCTGGCGCCGGAGAACGTAGTCAGCGCCGCAACTGCGAGGCCGGTGAGCAGATTTCGTGTGGATGACATTGTGGTTTCCCTTGTTGCGTGGTGAAGCGCGTTTTCGCGTCTTGTTGTCGATATCGTTGGCATGTTTCGTATACGGATACAAACATTTTGTTTAAGCTTGAAGTTTATAATGGCGCTATAGGAGGGTTAAGGCTAAGGTTGCCTGCAACTTAGGACCAAGCTTTAGTATACAGTTAGGGGCGATCATGGCGGACACACCCAAGCGCCACATGAAGGACAAGATTTACGAAACATATCTGGGGCGTATCCAGCGGGGCGAGATCACATATGATGATCGCCTCGTCGACACCGCGATCGCGGAGGAGTTTCACGTATCGCGTATGCCGGTGCGTGATGCGTTGATGCGCCTGACGCATGAGGGCTACCTGGAAAGCACGACGAGAGGCTTCACCTTGCCCACCCTGCAGTATGACCAGATACTCGACATGTTTGAGTTGCGCCGTCTGCTGGAGCCACGTGCGGCTGCGCTGGCCACAGCCAACCTGACCGAGGCCGACCTGGAAACGCTGACCGAGGCCGTCGCCCGTTCAGAACGAACTCTGGAGACGGGCGATGTCGAGAGTCTTTACGCCGCTTCAGAGGATATTCGCCGCACCTGGATCATGGCAGTGCCGAACGTTGAGCTGCGGGAGACCATTCTGCGCTACATGGCGCAAATTCAGTCTGTCCGGCTGGTGACGCTGCGGGATGAGGAGGCACATCACACGCTGGTCGACCTGCATCGCCAGATGCTGCAGGCCTTTTGCAGTCGCAACGCTGCGCATGTCGAGCTTTTGCTGCTGCGCTATGTCTTTGCCGGGGAGGCCAGCTTCCTGCGCATAAAGGGGGAGGGGCCTCACGGTTGAAGTCAAGCATTGGCCCTTAATGGAGGCTCGACCGCGTTGTTGCACGAGTCTTCCGATGGAGGATCCAACGTGCGAATTCATGCGGTTACACGCGCCGCATGCGCAAGGCACCTCCCGCCCGCGATCGCACGACGAACTGGTTCAACAACAGACACCTGCATGGCCCAATCGGAAACATCCCGCCAGCACAGGCTGACGGGAACCCGTATGCACAGTTCGACGTGCTTGATATGCGCACATGAAAAGAAGCTAGGCCTCCGACAGGCCCGGGGCGATCCAGTTCGTTTTCTACCCACTATATATAACCCGGCTGCTGGCGGGTTTCGGCTGCTGAGCCTAACAGCCGAAATTAGCGGGTCAGGGCGCTAGCGAAGCCGCATTTCTGTCTTTGCGTCGAATAGGAAGGCATCATCGTCAGAAAAATCGAGGCTGATGGAGGCGCCTTCATCAAGCGCATCTTCGCCACGCGTTTCCACAATGATCTTGGAGCCGTCAGCACAGATCAGGTGATCATAGGCAACCGCGCCCAACCGCTCGCGCAGGTCCAGTGTCGCGGATCCTCCTGCGCTGACAGTGATTTGCTGAGGGCGCAAGCCCACAATGACTTTGGAGCCTTCTGGGGGAAGCGCCACAGAGGTGGTGATCTCACGACCGCCAAATGCGTCGACCGTGACCTTGCCACCGCACACCTTGCCTTCGACAAAATTCATGCTGGGAGAGCCGATAAAGCCCGCGACGAAGCGATTGTCGGGGTTGTTGTAGAGGTCCATCGGTTTCCCGACTTGCTCCACCCGGCCTGCACGTAGGACGACGATTTTATCCGCGAGTGTCATCGCCTCAACCTGATCGTGCGTCACATAGATCATGGTCGCGCCGATCTCCTTGTGCAGGCGCGCGATTTCCACTCGCATATCGACGCGCAGTTCCGCGTCAAGATTGGAGAGTGGTTCGTCAAACAGAAAGACATCGGGCCCACGCACGATTGCGCGGCCAATGGCGACGCGCTGGCGCTGACCGCCAGACAGAGCTTTGGGTTTGCGCTTCAGATATGCGTCAAGTTGCAGGATGCGGGAGGCCTCAGAGACTTTTTCCTTGATTTCCTCTTTGGGATGGCCGGTCATTTTGAGGCCAAACCCCATGTTTTCTTCAACACTCATGTGGGGATAGAGCGCGTAGGACTGGAACACCATCGCGACGCCACGCTCTGCCGCTTCGACGTTGGTCACGTCTCGACTGCCAATATGGATCTGGCCTGAAGTCGTTTCCTCGAGGCCTGCAACCATGCGCAACAAGGTAGATTTGCCGCAGCCCGACGGTCCGACAAAGACACAGAATTCACCGTCCTCGATGTCGAGGTTCACATCAAAGATGGTTTGTACTTCGCCGTATTTCTTCACGGCATTGGTTAGCGTTACGCCTGTCATGGATGTTGTCCTCTCTATGGGCGCGGGTGTTTCCTGGCCCGACGCCACTCCTCCTTCAGGTGGGGAACTGCCAGCTTTCAGCAGCCTCCGCGATCTCGTTTGCGGTCGTAAGCAGCCGTGGCTTCAGCGTGGTGAGCCCTTCCAGCGATTGCCGTTCGGTGGATGAGGTGATGGAAAGTCCGCCCATGACCCGACCCTTGGAAGAAAGGATCGGGGCGGCGATACAAATGATGCCAGGCTCATGCTCTTCGCGGTCAAAGGCGATCCCCTGCGCGCGAATGCTGTCGAGGTCGGCCCGAAAGTCGGTCTCCTTACCCAAGGTGTGAGGCGTGTGCTGGAAAAACGCTTGCCGCCGGATGGCATCCTCGCGGGCGTCTTCGTCGAGATGTGCAATCATCGCCTTGCCGACACCGGTACAATAGCCGGGGCCGATTTTGCCCGCCTGGCTGAACATCTCGATCGGGGTGCGGGCGTTGCGCTTGTCCACATACAGCACCTGACCATGATCCAGTTGCGCGAGGTGAATGGTCTCTCCGACTTCGGCCGATAGCGCATCGAGATACGGGCGGGCGACCGGCGCGAGCGAGCTTTGCCGCCATGCTGCGTGTGCGAGCCGCACCAAACGCAGGCCGGGTGAATAGGTCTGCTGAACTTCATCGAAGCGCAGCATGCCCTGATTCGTCAGCGTCTGGATTAGACGGTAGAGCGTGGCCTTGGGGTGGGGCGAGGCTGCGAGCAATTCTCCAAAGCGCACTGGACGCCCATATTCCGCGACCTGATCCAAAACTTCCAAGGCTTTTCCGACGGTTCCGTCGTTGCCGCGCTGCGGCGCATCCGGCGTTGCCATTGCTGTCCTCCCTTACGTCTCTGAACCCTCGGGTGAAGAGACTGTTGACATTCATAGCTAGAATCTCTCATGGTTTCAATAGTTGGAAACGGGTTCCACTATGTGAGACCGGCGACCGACAGTCAATAAGGGAGGATACCATGAACTTGCTGAAGGGAACGGCCGCAGGACTTGCGATGGTCGTTGGTTTGACCGCGTCTGCACAGGCCTCGGAGTTGAGCGGGACGCTCAAGATTTTCTCGGATATGTCGAACCCGGCACCACGCGCGGTGATGGAGAAGCTGGCATCTGATTTCGACGCCCTGCATCCGGATCTGTCGGTCGAACTGACCGTGATCGACCGCGAGGCCTATAAGACACAGATCCGTAACTTCCTGACCGCGAATGCGCCGGACGTGGCCAATTGGTATGCGGCAAACCGTATGCGCCCCTATGTGTCGGCCGGTCTGTTCGAGGATGTCTCTGATCTCTGGGCGGAGCCTGCGATTGCCGACAATCTTGCCTCCACCAAGGGCGCGATGACGCTCGACGGGAAGCAGTGGGGCGTGCCGTATACCTACTATCAGTGGGGCGTTTACTACCGCGAAGATATCTATGACGAGCTGGGACTGGAAGAACCCAAGGACTGGGAAGCCTTCAAGTCGAATTGCCAGAAGATCCTCGACTCGGGCCGCAAGTGCTTCACCATCGGCAGCAAGTTTCTTTGGACCGCTGGTGGCTGGTTTGATTATCTGAACATGCGCACCAATGGATATGACTTCCATATGGCGCTGACCAACGGTGACGTGGAATGGACCGATGATCGTGTGAAGCAGACCTTCGCAAATTGGCGCGAGCTGATCGATATGGGGGCCTTCATTGACAACCATCAGTCCTACAGCTGGCAGGAAGCTCTTCCGTTCATGGTAAATGGGGAGGCCGCGGCCTATCTCATGGGCAACTTTGCGGTGGCGCCACTGCGAGAGGCGGGCCTCAGCGACGAACAGCTGGATTTCTATCAGTTCCCGGTGATCAACCCTGATGTGGAACTGGCCGAAGATGCGCCGACCGATACGTTCCATATCCCGTCAGGCGCACAGAACAAGGAAGCTGCTCGCGAATTCCTGCGCTACGTGGTCTCCGCCGATGTGCAGACCGAGATCAACGCAGGCCCTGCTTTGGGTCAGTTGCCGGTCAATGCATCGTCCTCGGTGGATGCGGACGAAATGCTCAACCAAGGGTTTGAGATGCTGTCCTCCAACAGCCCCGGCGGCATCGCTCAGTTCTTTGACCGCGACGCCCCGGCAGAAATGGCTTCGATCGCGATGGAAGGCTTTCAAGAGTTCATGGTGTTTCCTGACAACCTGGAAGACGTCCTGAACCGTCTCGAGAAGGCCCGTCAGCGGATCTACTGATCGTGAATTTTTGGGCGGGCTCGCTTCCGCCCAAAAACCGCCACGCGATCTCTATGTCCGTTTCGCCGCAATAACTGACGTTTCGCTCACCCAGCCTGCGATCATCCGCAGCGTGGTGCGTGTATCCTGGAGGTGCTCCTTTGGTTGACACAACAACTCCGCTTAACGATGGTGCGCCGGGCTGGATCCGGCGCAACCGTCAGACACTGGCGCCGGCTCTGTTCCTGTTGCCGGGCGTATTGTTCTTCGCGTTCTACGTTATCTTTCCGATTGTGCAGAGCTTTAACCTGTCGTTCTACCGCTGGGATGGCCTGGGAGAGCCGGTCTATGTGGGGGCGGAGAATTATATTGAGCTGATGGATGACCGCGCCTTTGAGGTCTCCATGTGGAACAACCTGAAATGGCTGCTGATGTATCTGCTGGCGATCCCGGCGGGATTGGCGATTGCGCTGTTTCTGAACCAGAACGTTGTCGGTATTCGGCTATACAAATCTCTGTTTTTCTTCCCGTTTGTGATCAGCCAAGTGGTGGTCGGACTGGTGTTCAGCTGGTTCTACGACCCGACGTTTGGCTTGTTGAATCAGATCCTTGGTTTTTTCGGCTTTGGTACGGTCAATGTATTGGGTGATCCGAACCTTGTGACCTACGGTATTATTGTTGCCGGTCTCTGGCCGCAAACGGCCTATTGCATGATCCTCTACCTCACGGGGCTTAATGCGGTGGACCCCGAGCAAGTGGAAGCCGCCCGTCTGGATGGCGCAAAGGGCATGAAGATGCTGTGGTATGTCATCATCCCGCAGCTGCGGCCTGCCACATTCATTGCCTTCGTCGTGACGATCATCGGGGCCTTGCGATCTTTCGATCTGATTTCGATCATGACCAACGGCGGACCGTTTGGGTCGTCCCGCGTTCTGTCCTTTTACATGTTTGAAAAAGCATTGTCAGAATACGGTTTCCGCATGGGCTATGGCGCAGCCATCGCGGTGGTGCTGTTCCTGATCATGCTGTCCTTCATCGCCTACTTCCTGTGGTCGATGTACCAAGAAGAGAAAGGGGGCCGCTGATGTTCCCGCGTCCGATCGAGAAATCCTCTCCCGCCTGGGCCGCCACCTATCAGGCGCTCGTGCCGATGGCGCTGGTACTGTGGCTGTTGCCCCTGATCGCTGTGGCCGTGTTTTCCATCAAGCCGGATGTGGATTTCACCACCGGCAACTATTGGGGCTGGCCCTCCGCGTTCAAAGGCTTTGAGAACTACGGCAAGGTTTTCTTTGCTTCTGACATGCCGCGCTATCTCCTGAATTCGGTGCTGATTACAGTGCCGACGGTGATCGGTGCGGTGGCCCTGTCCTGCATGACCGGTTTTGCGCTTGGCGTGTATAAATTCCGCGGCAACCTCTTGTTGTTCTTCATGTTTGTGGCCGGGAATTTTGTACCGTTTCAAATCCTGATGGTGCCGGTGCGCGATCTGACGCTGGATATGGGTCTTTATAACACCAAGCTTGGACTGGTGCTTTTCCATGTGGCCTTTCAGACCGGTTTTTGTACATTGTTCATGCGCAACTTCATCCGCGCCCTGCCGTTTGAGCTGATCGAGGCCGCGCGGGTCGAGGGGGTCGCGGAATGGCGGATTTTCTGGTTTGTCGTGCTGCCGTTGATGAAGCCTGCGATCGCAGCGTTGTCGGTGCTGATCTTCACCTTCATCTGGAACGACTATTTTTGGGCAGTGGTGTTGACCCAGGGCGCCGAGAGCCAGCCGGTTACGGCGGGGATCACCTCGTTTAATGCGCAGTATCGTGCCGCCTATCACCTGATGAGTGCCGGCTCGATCGTGGCGGCGCTGCCGCCGGTGGCGATGTTTTTTCTGATGCAGCGGCATTTCATTGCCGGTCTGACACTCGGGGCGGTGAAATGAGCGCAGGTCTGCAACTTTGGCGGATTGATGCGCCGGGGCAAACGCTCGTGCTGTCATCTGACGGCGGTCTTCCCGGCGCGCTCTATTGGGGGCCTTCGCTGCACCCGGAGACGGATCTGAGCGCGCTGGCCCGTGCCTGTGAACAGGAAGTGACGGGCGGAATGATTGATCGTCTGCCGCCACTGTCGCTATGCCCAGAAGCTGCTCTGTCCTTCGAGGGGCAGCCGGGGTTGATTGCCTATCGCGATGGCGTGCCGCTCTATCCGCGTTTCCGGCTGGAAGAGACAAATGGCCTTCAGTTCACCTGTCGGGATCGCAAGCTTGACCTGACGCTGTTCATAGACTTCGAGGTGCGGGGCGAGACCATTGCGGCCTCGACGTCGCTGACCGCAGAGCAGGAGATCACACTGCATCATCTCGCAGCGCCGGTTTTGCCAGGGCCGCAAATGGGGCAGGAGATCGTGGATTTCTCGGGTCGTTGGATCGGTGAATTTCAAATGGAACGCGCCCCCTGGCGCGCGGGTATCCACAAGCGTGAGGCACGGTCCGGGCGGTCCGGTCATGAGCACCCGCCTTTGGCCTATTTCCCAGAAGCGGGCGCGACCAATACCCAAGGTACCGTCTTTGCCATGCACTATGGCTGGTCCGGCGGACATGTGATGTTGGCGGAAGAGCTGCCTTCTGGAAGGCGTCAGATACAGTGGGGCCATGCGTCCGGTGCGCGCCCTGCCGGCACCAAGTTTCGCAGCGCGCCGCTATATCTGGCGGTGTCTCAACGCGGTTTCAACGGATGTGCGACTGCCTTTCAACGCCTGCTGCGCGACCATGTGGTTGACTGGCCAAAGCCCGATATCCCACGCCCGGTGCACTACAATTGCTGGGAGGCGGTCTATTTCAAGCATGACTTCGGCGTTCTGAGCGAGATCGCAGAGCGGGCGGCCAAGCTGGGCGCGGAACGTTTCGTGCTTGACGATGGGTGGTTCGGGAAACGTGATGACGACACCTCATCGTTGGGCGATTGGGACATTGACCGCCGCAAATGGCCCGAGGGGCTGACGCCACTGATCGACCATGTCGAACGCCTCGGCATGACCTTCGGCCTGTGGGTCGAGCCGGAGATGGTGAACCTCGACAGCGATCTGGCGCGGGCGCATCCGGACTGGATTCTTGGGCCTGTCGATCAGATTGAGGGGCGCCAACAGCGCGTTCTGGACCTGTCGAGAGGCGACGTGAGAGACCACCTGTTCGATAAGCTTTCAACGATCCTGAGCACAAACCGGATCGACTATCTGAAGTGGGATCACAACCGTTTGCTACCCGTCGCTGATGCGACACAGTCTGAGGGCATTTATACGCTTTTGCGAGACCTGCGTACGGCTTTTCCCGAGGTCGAAATCGAGAGCTGTGCCTCTGGTGGCGGGCGGATTGATGCCGGAATTCTGAGCCTCACGCAGCGGGTTTGGCTGTCAGACAGCAACGACGCACTGGAGCGGCTGCGTATCCAGCACGATGCGGCGCTGTTCCTGCCACTGCCGGTCACAGGTTCGCATGTCGGGCCGCGCCGGTGCCATACGTCGGGGCGGATGATCGACATCCACATGCGCGCCTGGGTCGCGGCGCAGCGACACATGGGGTTCGAGATGGACCCACGCGAATTAACCGAGGTGGAGGCCGACGTTCTCACCCGCGTCACCGCCTGGTGGAAAGACAACCGACATTGGCGGATGGGTGCGGACATCCTGCGCCTCGATAGTGCGGATGACAGCGTCATCGCAGAACAGCAGCAGGCGGCCGACGGCAGTCGATTTGTGGTTTTTGCTGGTAAGGCGCGCACGTCGCATCAGATCATGCCGCGCCCGTTGCGGCTGACTGACCTCGATCCATTCGCGCTTTACCGGATCGATCTCGTCAACCGCGACGAGCTGCACCACCTTTCTCGGGGACGCACGGCACTGAAGGACGGGGCGCTCACACTCAGCGGTCAGATCCTGATGCAGCAGGGGCTGACGCTTCCCTGGCAATTCCCTGAAACGATCTGGGTGATCGAAGGAGAAAAACTATGACCAAAGACCGTCGCAGCCGTGGCTGGTACGGCAAGCTGGATAAGGACGGCTTCATTCATCGGTCCTGGATGAAGAACCAGGGCTTTCCAGATCATGCCTTTGACGGGCGACCGATCATCGGCATCTGCAATACCTGGTCCGAGTTGACGCCGTGTAACTCTGGCCTGCGTGACCTTGCTGAGGGTGTGAAACGCGGGGTCTGGGAGGCGGGCGGCTTTCCGGTGGAGTTCCCGGTGATGAGCCTGGGCGAAACTCAGATGAAGCCCACGGCCATGCTGTTTCGCAACCTTCTGGCGATGGATGTGGAGGAATCGATCCGCGCATATGGGATCGACGGGGTTGTGCTGCTCGGTGGGTGTGACAAGACCACTCCGGGCCAGCTGATGGGTGCGGCTTCGGTCGACCTGCCGTCTATCGTCGTCTCCTCCGGTCCAATGCTGAACGGCAAATACCGCGGTCAGGATATCGGGTCTGGCACTGACGTGTGGAAATTCTCTGAAGCGGTGCGTGCGGGTGAAATGACCCTGAAGGACTTCATGAGCGCGGAGTCGGGCATGAGCCGTTCAAAGGGAGTGTGCATGACCATGGGCACGGCATCGACTATGGCGTCCTTGGTGGAAGCCATGGGCCTATCGCTGCCAACCAACGCCGCACTTCCAGCGGTAGATTCACGTCGTATGGCGCTGGCTCATCTCACGGGGAAACGGATCGTCGAAATGGTCGAGGAAGACCTGAAGCCTTCTGACGTGATGACCAAACAGGCGTTTGAAAACGCCATCCTCGCAAATGCCGCCGTCGGGGGCTCCACCAATGCGGTGGTGCATCTTCTGGCGATGGCCGGTCGGGTTGGCGTGGAGCTGGACCTGAAGGATTTCGAGATCGGGTCCGAGATCCCATTGCTGGTCAACTGCATGCCCTCGGGCCAATACTTGATGGAAGACTTTTGCTACGCTGGCGGCATGCCCGTAGTGCTGAAGGAATTGCAGGACCAGGGTCATCTGCGCAACGCCAAGACGGTGCTGGGCGGCGATATTGCGGCCTATGCAGACGGGGCTGAGTGCTTCAACGAAGACGTGATCCACCGTTTTGACGCGCCCGTGAAACCCGCTGCCGGCTTGCGGGTGCTGCGCGGCAACCTTGCACCCAACGGCGCGATCGTGAAGCCCTCCGCGGCTTCGGATCATCTGCTGGAACACGAGGGCGAGGCCTATGTGTTTGAGAGCATTGAGGACATGAAGGCCAATATCGACCGCGAGGATTTGCCCGTGACGGCAGAGACCATTCTTGTGCTCAAGGGCTGTGGACCGAAGGGTTATCCGGGGATGCCGGAGGTGGGAAATATGCCGATCCCACGCAAACTGGTGACCCAAGGGGTGAAGGACATGATCCGCGTCTCTGATGCGCGCATGTCCGGCACCGCTTTTGGGACGGTCATTTTGCATGTTTCGCCCGAGGCACAGGCGGGTGGACCGCTGGCACTTGTCAAAACCGGCGACCGGATCAGCGTGTCTGCCTCAAGGGGCGAGCTGGAGCTGTTGATCTCAACAGAAGAAATGGAGGCGCGGCGCACGGCGTGGCGACCGGACGAACCGCACTATACCCGCGGCTATGCGAAACTCTACGTCGATCACGTCCTGCAGGCCGACAGGGGCGCGGATCTGGATTTCCTGGTGGGTAAGGATACTCGGCCCGTGACAAGGGAGAGCCACTGATATGGATCTTAACGCAACTTTCCGTGACCTTGAGGGGGCCTCCGTTTTCATCACTGGTGGCGGTTCTGGTATTGGAGCGGCACTGACCGAAGGCTTTCTGAAACAGGGGGCGAAGGTGGCTTTTGTCGGGCGCTCTGACGCCAGTGAGTTTGTCGAACGGATGGAGAGGGAGACCGGCAACAGACCGCTATTTGTCCAATGTGATATTACCGATATCTCTGCGCTGAAAGCTGCGATTGCACATGCCGCACACGCGCATGGCCCTATCGGCGTGTTGGTCAATAACGCTGCGAATGATCAGCGCCACGCGACACTCGATGTTGACGAGGATTTCTGGGACTGGTCGCAGGCAATCAATCTCAAGGCATACTTTTTCGCCTGCCAGGCGGTGCTGCCGGGGATGCAGCAGCTTGGCGGTGGCGCAATCGTGAACTTCACGTCGGTCAGCTACATGATGGGGAACAGTGGATATCCGGCCTATACCACTGCCAATTCCGGTATCAACGGCATGACCAGGAGCCTTGCGCGTGAATTCGGGCCTGACCGCATCCGTGCCAACGCGCTTGCGCCGGGCTGGGTGCTGACCGACAAACAGCTCGACAAATGGGCGACGCCGGAGGCGCTTGCCGCGCATCTTGAGCGCCAGTGCCTGAAAGACCATCTCGCACCCCAGGATATTGTTGAATCGACACTCTTCCTGGCGTCCAAATCCAGTCGCATGATCTCTGGTCAGGCGCTGGTGGTGGATGGTGGCGTTGTGGTGTCAGGATGAGTGATCTGAACCATACTCCGGCCCAATGGGTGGCGGTGGATTGGGGCACCTCGCATCTGCGGCTTTGGCCGATGGGGGCGGATGGGGTGCCGCTTTGCCGCATCGATTCTGACAAAGGCATGTCGCGGCTGACACCCGCTGAGTATGAGCAGACACTTTTGAACTTGCTGGAGCCGTATCTGACCTCGGACGGGGAAGTGACAGTGGTGTGCTGCGGCATGGCGGGCTCACGGCAGGGCTGGGCGGAGGCCCCCTACATGGCAACTCCGTGCAGGCCGCCCTCGTTTGAAACCGCAACACGCGTTGCAACAGGGGACAAGCGTCTTCGCGTGCATATCCTGTCAGGTGTAAAACAATCCGAACCTGCCGACGTGATGCGCGGCGAGGAAACCCAGATCGCCGGCGTCTTTGCGACCCACTCAAAGCTAGACGGGGTCATTTGTCTGCCCGGCACTCATACCAAATGGGTTTCGGTTCAAAAGGGCAGTATCACCGGGTTTTCGACCTTTATGTCGGGTGAGTTGTTCCAACTGGTCAGCGACCATTCCGTGCTACGGCATACGCTGGCGCATGAAGGCTGGGACGACCAAGCCTTCGACGCGGGGTGTCGGGATGGCGCTGCCAGGCCGGATCACCTGGCCAACGCGCTCTTTGGTCTGCGGGCTGCAGCTTTGTTGAACGATCTTGATCCGGTCGCAGCACGTGCGCGCGCCTCAGGATATCTGCTCGGCATGGAGGTCGCGGCGATGCGTGACGCCTGGCGGGGGAGCCCGGTTGTGGTCGTGGGCGACAATGCAATCGCGCAGGCCTACGCCACAGCCCTCAAGATAGGGGGCGCGACGGTCGAGATCTTTGAAGCGGAAAAAGCCACGCTGGCCGGTCTCAGCGCCGCCCGCGCTCAAATGAAGTAAGGATAAATCCATGAGCCGCAATATTATTGCCATCCTGCGGGGGCTTACACCCGAGAAAGCATTGCCTGTCACAGACGCGCTTATCGAAGCCGGAATTACGCGCATTGAGGTGCCGCTGAATTCACCCAGTCCTTTCGACAGTATTTCTGCAATGGTGGATCATGCTTCGGGCGGTGCGCTGATCGGGGCCGGGACCGTGCTTGACACGCAATCCGTCGCGCGTCTTCAGGACATTGGTGCGCAGATGGTCGTCTCGCCCGATTGCAACCCAGAGGTCATCGCGGCGAGCAAAGAGGCAGGGATGCTGTCCTTTCCCGGTGTGTTCACCCCAACTGAGGCACTCACCGCACTGCGCGCGGGGGCGGATGGGCTGAAATTCTTCCCCGCTTTCAAACTCGGAGTTGATGGCTTTAGGGCGATCAAGACGATCCTGCCTGCGGGTACCGCGACCTATGCGGTGGGCGGCGTGGGGCCTGAGAATTTTGCCGATTGGAAGGCGGCGGGGATCAGTGGTTTCGGGATCGGGTCAAATCTCTTTCAGCCCGGCAATACGGTTGCAGAGATCGCAGCCAACGCACGGAAGATGGTTCGTGCCTATGACGAGGCGTTTTCGTGAACGCGTCGGTTTTCAGTAATGTGGCCTGTGCACTCGGAGAGGGACCGCTTTGGCACCCGGAGCGCCAGCAGCTCTTTTGGTTCGACATTCTGGGCAAGCGGATGCTCTCGGTCGAGGGGGATGAGACGCGCATCTGGCAGTTTGACGAATGCGTCTCTGCTGCCGGTTGGGTGGATCATGATACGCTGGTCATCGCCAGCCAAACTGGCCTTTGGCGGTTCGACCTCTTGAGCGAAGAGCGCGTGCTTTTGTGTCCTCTGGAAGCGGGTAATCCGACAACACGCTCCAATGATGGGCGCGCGGATCCCTGGGGGGGATTTTGGATCGGCACCATGGGCTTTCACGCAGAAAAAGGGGCAGGGGCCATCTATCGCTACTATCGCGGCGAGTTGCGCCAACTGGTGTCGGATGTGACCATTTCAAATGCGATCTGCTTCGCGCCTGATCGCTCCTGTGCGTATTATACAGACACCAATGTGGGCACGATCTTGCGCCAGCCGCTGGCGGTTAAGTCCGGTTGGCCTGAAGGGAAGGCTGAAGTCTACCTTGATTTCAGCGGAAAGGATTTTGGCGCCGATGGCGCGGTCGTGGACGCGGATGGCAACCTCTGGAACGCGCAATGGGGCGCCGGGCGCGTGGCCTGCTACAGTCCTGAAGGGGCTTTGTTGGCATCTGTTTCCGTGCCAACCCCACAGTCCTCCTGCCCGGCCTTTGGTGGGGCGGATCTTTCCACTCTTTACATCACCACAGCAGCCGAGGGACTGGACCGCTCCCCCGCTGGTCAGACCTTCGCTGCGCCGACATCGGTCGTGGGGCAGCGTGAACATCAAGTCATCTTGTGAGACGATCATGAAACGAACCCTTGGCACCTGCTACTACCCCGAACATTGGCCGGAAAAAATCTGGGCTCAGGACGCCGCGCGGATGAAAGAGGCAGGCCTTACGTGGGTCCGCATCGGTGAGTTCTCCTGGTCAAAGATCGAACCTAACCCAGGTGAGCTGCACTGGGATTGGCTTGATCGCGCGATCGAGACGCTTGGGGCGCAGGGCCTGCAGGTGGTATTGGGAACGCCCACAGCGACGCCGCCACGTTGGATGGCAGATCGCCACCCGGACATGTTCGCCGTGGATGCACAGGGGCAGGTGCGCGGGTTCGGATCGCGGCGGCATTACTGCTTCAGTCACAAAGGCTACTTTGCCGAGAGCCAGCGCATCACCCGTCTGATGGCGGAGCGTTACGGCGGCAATCCCTATGTGGCAGCATGGCAGACTGATAACGAATATGGATGCCACGATACGACCATCAGTTATTCCGACGCCGCCAAAGTGGCTTTTCACCACTGGTTGTTTGAGACTTTCGATGGCGACATCAATGCCCTGAACGCGGCTTGGGGCAATGTGTTCTGGTCTATGGAATACCGCAGTTTTTCCGAGATCGGCCTGCCAAACCTGACGGTAACGGAGCCGAACCCCGCGCATGTGCTTGCGTTCAAACGCTTCAGTTCGGATCAGGTGGTGGCCTTCAACCGCGCTCAGGTGGACATCATCAAGGCATGCTCTACCGCGCCGATTTCTCATAACTACATGGGACGGATCACCGATTTTGATCACTTCAAGCTGGGAGAGGATCTGGAAATTGCGACGTGGGACAGCTATCCGCTTGGGTTCCTAGAGGACCGCGTTGGTGCGACGCCCGAAGAACAACGCGCCTATGCACGGCAGGGCGATCCCGATTTCCAGGCGCTGCATCACGATCTCTACCGTGCTGTCGGGCGCGGGCGTTGGTGGGTGATGGAGCAGCAGCCGGGCCCGGTGAACTGGGCCCCCTACAATCCGGCGCCGTTGCCGGGAATGGTGCGACTTTGGACCTGGGAGGCCTTCGCCCATGGGGCTGAGGCGGTTTGTTATTTTCGCTGGCGGCAAGCCCCGTTCGCACAAGAACAGATGCACGCAGGACTTCTGCGCCCCGACAGCGAGGACGCACCTGCCATCGAGGAGGCACGCGACGTGGCGAGGGAGCTGGAAGCCGCGCCTGAGGTCCAGTCCGCACAGGCTCAAGTGGCGATCTTGTTTGATTATGACGCCGATTGGGCTTGGTCGACGCAGCCGCATGGCGCGGGGCTCAGCTATTTCCAACTGATCCTCGACCACTATAAAGCGCTTCGGCGGGCCGGTCTTACGATTGATATCCTTCCCGCCAAGGCGCGCGATTTCGCCGGCTATAGGCTGATACTCGCGCCAGGCATGATGCATATGCCAGCGGATTTGAAAGCCTCGCTGGAACAGAGCGATGCCGAAGTCCTTTATGGCCCCCGTAGTGGCGCGCGGGATGATCACTTCAACATCCCGACCGATCCGCTGCCACCTGCGCTTGTCGGGCTTGATGTGACTGTTTCCCGAGTGGAAAGCCTGCGGCCGGATATGCCTGTCGCGCTTACGAATGGCGGCGCGGTACACCGCTACCTGGAGGTATTGGAAGGGGACGCCGAAGTGATCCTTGTGACTGCGCAGGGCGCTCCAGTGGCGATGCGAATGGGCAGACAGACCTATTGCGGCGGTTGGCTTGATGCGGATGGTCTGGATCAGTTGATCACGATCATTGGCACAGCGGCGGGTCTGGCGTTGCGCAAAATGCCTGAAGGGGTCCGTACCCGCCGCACCGCGACAGAGGAGTTCTGGTTTAACCATAGTGCTGAGCCCGTGCAGACCGAAGCGGGGCTTTTGCCTCCAGCAGGAATGATCAGGTGTGAGTTGTAGACTGCTGGGGCAGACGAACAAGTCGAAATGGTGACTCTGCACGAGTTTTGACAGGCGCGGCGTGCCGCGATGCGCATTGTTCCAGTTGTCTCGGCAGTCGAACGCGGTGTGTCGGTAGCATCGTCGCTATTGCAGGTATGATCGGCGGCGAAGGAATCTACTGCGCGTCAAATTGCCAATCACCGAACCGGTGTACCGCCAAGAGATCGTTTTTCTCCGCCAATGAAGTTGGGGAAAGCGCGCAGGTCAGCGGGGCGTTAAAAGTGGATACTTGTCGCAAAAGAGGGCGTTGGCGCGGGTGGGGCAGGCTAGAACCGTCCATGACCGCATTCTGCAAATTGCTAGGACCGTAAGGACGACGTGAATGAAACAGCTTGCCCTTGATGCCGCAGACATTCGTATTCTGAGTGCGCTGCAGAGACACGGCCAGTTGAGCAAAGCAAGACTGGCAGAGATTTGCAGTCTTTCGGCGACGCCCTGCTGGGCACGGCTGACTCGGTTGAAAGCTGCCGGGTATATTCGCGGCTATCATGCTGACATCGCATTGGCGCAACTGGCTGATTTCGCCCAAGTGATTGTGACAGTCTCGTTGAGCCGTCACCGGAAGATAGACTTTGATCGTTTCGAGGCCTTCATCAACAGTCGGGACGAGATCATTGACTGCATCGCCACGGGTGGCGGGGTCGACTACATCATGAAGGTGATCACCCCCACGCTCTCTGCGTTTCAGGATCTGATGGAAGAGTTTCATGCCGAAGATCTCGGCATTGATCGCTACATGACTCATTTCGCGACGCGGCAGGTGAAGTCAGCCTTGCCCAGTATCGCAAAGCTGGCATCTGCGAACGTCAAAAATAGGCAAGCCGGTCCAATCGGTCCTGTTGGAGGGCAATAAACGGCCTGACCAGACTGCGAATTGAAAAACTTCAGTCCACAGTCGCTGCATCTCTCGGACTATATCTCGGACAGAGTTTGGCAGTTTGTGGTCGGGAGGATCACGGACAAAACGGGAGGACGTTTCAATGCACGCAGATGATTTTGGTTTCGGCACACAGATCCGCAAATCACCCTATTTTGACGCAACTGTGCGTTGGGGCGCGCAAGGGTTTTCGGTCTACAATCACATGTATATCCCACGTGATTTCGGGGATCCGGAGCAGAACTTCTGGAACCTCGTGAACGACGCGATCCTGTGTGATGTCGCCGTTGAGCGGCAGGTCGAAATTACCGGTCCGGATGCCGCGCAATTCACCCAGATGCTGACCTGCCGTGACCTGTCCAAGATGGCTGTGGGACAGTGCAAATACATTCTGATCACAAACGCCGATGGCGGCATCCTGAATGACCCTATCTTGCTGCGCCTCGCTGAAAACCACTTTTGGATTTCGCTGGCCGACAGTGATATTCTGCTGTGGGCGCAAGGGGTTGCGATCAATTCCGGCCTTGATGTCACGATCGGTGAACCTGATGTCTCGCCGCTGCAATTGCAGGGTCCCATGTCGGGTGAGATCATGAAAGCGCTGTTCGGTGACGACATTATGGACCTGCGCTACTACTGGCTGCGGGAGGTTGAACTGAACGGCATCCCGCTGGTGGTGTCCCGCACCGGCTGGTCGAGCGAGCTGGGGTATGAGATCTACCTGCGTGACGGCTCCAAGGGTGATCTGCTTTGGGAGACGATCATGGCCGCGGGGCTGGAGTTTGGCCTGAAGCCTGGTCACACGTCGTCCATCCGGCGTATCGAGGGCGGGATGCTGTCCTATCACGCGGATGCGGACATGGGTACCAACCCGTTCGAGCTGGGTTTTGACCGGCTGGTGAACCTTGACATGGAGGCCGACTTTATCGGCAAAGCCGCGCTGCGCCGGATCAAGGAAGAAGGCGTCAGCCGCAAGCAGGTGGGTCTGATCCTCGACGGTGCGCCACTTACCGGGCCGAACACGACCTTCTGGGGGGTGCAGTCCGCCGGTGAGGAAATCGGCAAGGTGACATCCGCGGTCTATTCACCACGTCTGGAGAAGAACATCGCATTGGCTATGGTTGCCGCAGAGCATGCCAACATTGGCGCAGAGGTCGAGGTGGTGACCAATTCCGGCCCCGCCCGTGCGACCATCTGTGAGCGTCCGTTCTATGATCCCAAAAAGCAGATCGCAGCGGCGTAAGGCATCTTCAGCAAAGGCAATTCAAATGTCAGACCTCGCCATTGAGCTGCATTGGCAGCGTGCGGCACCTGTGTTTCAGACAGGGACATATTCCAACGAACATACGGTTCAGTACAACAACCGCTATGACATGCTTGTGGACTCCGCCCCAGACTGGGGCGGAGATCCGGACAACACAAACCCCGAACAGGCGCTGGCTTCGGCGCTGTCCAGTTGCCACATGATGACCTTTCTGGCGCTGGCGGCCAAAGCGGGTTGGCCGGTGGCAAGCTATCACGATTACGCTGAGGCGCATCTGGGCAAAAACCCAAAGGGGCAAATGTCGGTGACCCGGATCGATCTGCATCCCGTGGTGCGTTTCGATACCGGGTTTGCCGTTACCACCGAAGAACTGGCGCAAATGCAGGACCGCGCGCATCGATATTGCTTTATCGCCAATACTTTGGCTGACAGTGTAGAAATCAACATAGTTTGAAACCCCGAAAGGAGTATCGTCGTGAGCACCTCCGACATCCTGCAGCGTGATCTGGACGCGAGCGGAATTCTACGGCTGACACTGAATGATGTTGGGCGGCGCAATGCACTGTCCGAGGCGATGCTGGCAGAGCTCGGCGCGGCCTTTGATGCAGCGGGGGCGGACCAAGCCGTGCGCGTCGTTGTTCTGGCCGCCAACGGTCCTGCGTTTTGTGCCGGTCACGACCTGAAGGAAATGACGGCGGGGCGCAGCGCAGACGATGGTGGCAAAGCATATTTTGCCAAGATCATGTCGATGTGTGCGGGCGTCATGCAGGGCATCGTGAATTGCCCCAAGCCGGTCATCGCCGAAGTCACCGGTGTTGCGACTGCCGCCGGCTGCCAGCTGGTTGCAAGCTGCGATTTGGCGATTGCGTCGGATAGCGCATCATTCAGCACGCCCGGCGTTCATATCGGGCTGTTCTGCTCCACCCCAATGGTGGCGCTGTCGCGCAATGTGGCGAACAAACACGCGATGGAGATGTTGCTGACGGGCGATATGACGTCAGCCACGCGGGCGGCGGAGATCGGTCTTGTAAACCACGCCGTTGCGTCAGACGTGTTGCAAGACACGACGATGGAGCTTGCACGCAAGATCGCATCCAAATCCAGCATGACACTGGCGACCGGAAAACGTGCCTTTTACGCGCAGCGCGAAATGACGCTGTCTGACGCCTATGACTACGCCTCCCGCGTGATGGTCGAAAATATGCTGGCGCAGGACGCGCGCGAAGGTATCAGCGCATTCATTGAAAAGCGCAGCCCCCATTGGCAGGACGCCTGAGAGATGAGTGCGAACCCCTACGATACCGACCTGGACCGCAATCCCGCAAACCACCAGCCGCTGACACCGCTGACATTTCTGGAACGGGCGGCGTTGGTCTTTCCGGAACACACAGCGATCGTGCATGGCGCGTTGCGTCGCAGCTATGCGGAGTTTTACGCGCGGTCGCGCCAACTGGCGTCTGCTTTGGCGCAGCAGGCCATCGGGCGTGGGGATACGGTGTCTGCCGTGCTGGCCAATACGCCTGCAATGCTGGAATGCCACTATGGTGTGCCCATGTGTGGTGCAGTTTTGCACTCGGTGAATACACGCCTTGATGCATCCGTGATCGCGTTTCAGCTGGACCACGCCATGTCGAAAGTGGTCATTGTGGATCGCGAATTCATGCCTCTGGTGCAAGAGGCGCTGGCACTGGCAACAGTGAAGCCGCTGATCATTCAGTACAATGATCCTGAGTTCTCCGAGCCTGAGATCCAAACTGATCTGCAGGACTATGACGCGTTTCTCGCCACGGGTGATCCCGATTTTGACTGGCTGATGCCGCTGGATGAATGGGACGCGATTTCAATCAACTACACCTCCGGCACCACCGGCGACCCGAAGGGCGTGGTCTCGCATCATCGTGGTGCTTACCTCTTGGCACAGGGCAATGCGCTGACCACCTCGATGGCGAAACATGCGGTCTATCTCTGGACCCTGCCGATGTTCCACTGCAACGGCTGGTGTTTCCCCTGGACCCTGTCGGCGATTATCGGAACCCATGTGTGTTTGCGCCAGGTCAGGGCAGAGCCGATCTGGACCGCCTTGGCGGAGGAGGGCGTCACCCATCTCTGCGGCGCACCGATCGTGATGTCTCTGATGATCTCTGCCCCCGAAGCTCAAAAACGCCCTCTCAGCCAGACGGTTCAGGTCTTCACGGCCGCCGCCCCGCCGCCCGAAAAGCTGTTGGCAGATATGAAAGCCGCAGGTTTCGACGTGACGCATCTTTATGGGCTGACCGAAACCTACGGACCCGCCGTGGTGAATGACTGGCATCAAGACTGGTCAAACCTGCCTGCGGCGGAACAAGCGGCGTTGAAATCCCGTCAGGGCGTGCGCTATCTGCCGCTCGAAGGTCTTGACGTGTTGAACCCCGAAACCATGCAGCCCGTGCCGCGTGACGGCAAAACCATGGGCGAGGTGATGTTTCGCGGCAACGTCGTGATGAAGGGCTACTTTCGCAATCCTGCAGCCACGCAGGCGGCTTTTGCGGGGGGATGGTTCCATTCCGGTGATCTGGGGGTGCGGCACGCGGATGGCTATATCCAGCTCAAGGATCGCTCCAAGGACATCATCATTTCGGGGGGCGAGAATATTTCGTCGATCGAGGTGGAAGAAGCGCTGTATCGCCATCCTGCGGTTGAGACTGTCGCAGTGGTTGCGATGCCTCACGAAAAATGGGGCGAAACGCCCTGCGCTTTTGTGGAATTGGTCGGCGGTGAAACCGTGGATGCGACAGTCTTGCGTGCGTGGTGCAAAGAACAGCTGGCGTCCTACAAAGTACCGGGACAGTTCGTGTTCATGCCGATCCCACGCACCTCCACTGGCAAAATCCAGAAGTTCGTCCTGCGCGAACACGCCAAAGAGCTGGCATAACGTGAAACGGCAAGGCAACTGGCTCTCGTATGGGTTCACACTTGCGAGCAGCCTGACAGCATATGGCGGTGAAAAACGTTGATCGTCGGCGGTTTGTCCTACCGTGTGTAGTGATATCGGAGGCCGGGCACGCAAGCACCAACAACAACTCCACTATGTGTTGTCCTCAGGCTAAGACAGATCCGCCAAGGCCACCGCGCTCTAAAGCTCATGAACAATGGGTGGCGTGGTGCAAACGGCCTTGGCGATCTCGACCACATGCCGGTGATGGGTCAGGTAAATCGCCTGTCCTCGTCCACCTATGGTTTCCATGACGCGACACGCGGCACTGGTGCGCGCCTCATCGAAGGTTTCAAAAATATCATCGCAGAAAAAGGGAAGTGTCGTGCCTTGAGCGACAAGCTGATCATGCGCCGCTGCACGCAGGGCCAGATACAGCTGGAACCGCGTGCCCTTTGACATTTCATCCGCCCTTTTGCTGACGCCATTATTGTCAACGGCCAGCAAAACCTCGCTATCCTTGTCGATCTGGGTGCTGAGGGAGGGGTAGGCACCATGTGTGAGGCTGGAGAAACACTGCTCTGTCGCCGTTAGCATTCCGCTGCGGTGACTGTCACGGTAGCGTCGAATTGCGTCGGAGGCGAGGTGATGACCCAAGGACAACTCAAGATGCTCCACTGCAGCGTCCTCCAACTGAAGTTCCAGCATCGCCTTTTGTTCGACCAGCGTGGCAACCGCGTCGTCGCCCTTGATCGCGGCAAGGGCATGTTCCGCCGTGACCCGCGCTTGGATTGATCGGGTCAGCTCTTCTTCGGCGTGGGCAAGGTCGGAGCCGTGGCTTTCCAGTGCGGCCTCCAGTGCGGTGACCGAGGTTTGAGAAAGCTCAGCCCGAGCCGCCTCCATATCGGTGGTTTCAAGCTCGGACAGGACTTCGCGGGTGCGCTTTTCAAGCAAGGCGCGGTCTTCGATCACCTTCTGTGCGCGGGTTACGACCTCACGCAGACGATCAACATCCTGCAGCGCGTCAGGCTTCGGGAAGATTGATGCGATCGCCGCGACCTCTTGATCGATGGCATTTTGCGCTTTTGTGTGGGTGTCTTTGTCGGCCTTGGCGGCCGTTATTGCAGTGTCGATTGCCTCGCGCTTCTCCCGGGCCAAGCGCGCGTCTTCGGCGAGTGATTTGAGCGCCGCGTATGCTTCGGCGGCCGTGGTTTGGGCTGGAACATCATGAGCGTGCGCTAAGGTGCTGATTTCCGTGATGAACTGCCTTTGGTCGGCCTGCATTGTTGTGACCCTTCGCGCAGCATTCGCGCGGGTCTTCTCGTACTCGCGCAAGGCGCGCAGCGGTTCCAAAGAGGCCATCAGACGTTCTGGCGAAAGCAGCGCTCCGGCAAGGTCATTGACAAGCGCGCGCCAGGTCCGGTCGGCACTTTCCTTGGCTTTAAGTGCGTCTGCGTGGCGCTCTCTACGACGGCAAAGATCACGTTGCGCCTGTTGCAGTACGTGCTCGGCCTTTACACGCATCTCTGCGCGTTTGCGCTCCTCCTCGGCCAGACGTCTTGCCGTTTTCAGGGCGATATCGAGATCTGCAGGAGCGACCGGCAGAACAGCTGAAAGCTCTGCCATCAGGGCGTCGGCGCGCTGAAGTGTTGATTGATGCGCCTCTTGCGTTTCCCAGAGGGCCTGCGCGTCGTCACTGGCCACCTCGTGTCGATGCACCCATTCCAGCCACTCGGCAGGCATGATGCTGGCGGCAAGCCCCACTTGGGTTGCTGCCGCATGGACCGCCGCCTCGATGGTAGAGAGTTCTTGGCGCAGGGATGCGAGACGCGTTTCGGTCTGTGCTGCGCGTGCGCGCGCCTCAGCTTCGGCCTGTGAAATCTCGCGCAGCTGTGCCAGTTCGCGATGCTGCGCCAGTCGCGCATCTGCGGCATTGTCATGCAGTTGCATCGCCGTGTGAAAACTGTTGGCAGTGCCGGTGTCTAATGCGGCGAGATGCTCTGACCATCGAGCGTCACGCAGTCCGCGCAACTCCTCAGACTCTGCGTCAGAGACAACCTTTGCACTCCGTGTCAGTGCGTTGGCGTGGGCGGCGCGCGCCTCCGCATCCTCTAGGTACTCGTCCCGTTTGTCCGTCGTCTTACGAAGCTCGCGCAGCACGTCCTGATGGCGTTCGGACCAGATTATTGCCTGCTGGCGCGAACTTGGGCAGACGGGCGGCGCGTCGAATGTGACACCGTTAAGGGCGAGCGCCGAAAGGTCTCGTCGGAGCTTGGCCTGCGCAACCCCGATTGCTTGCAGCGCAGCTGCATGGGCGGGCGCAAGACTGTCCGCATCAAACCGGAGCAGAATGTCACCAACCTTTTCCGGAGCCTCGGAGGAGGGCATGTCAGCTTGCAAGGCTTGGGTGGCGGCGTCCACGCGCTCTTGCAGTTCTACGACTTCGTCGGCCTCGGCCGCTTCTTTTGAAATGGCCAAGCGCAGCCGCTCTCCGGCAGTCTCCAATTCGGCGATATCGGCGCTCGACAGGATAAGGTCTTGCAGATCCGTATCCGGCGATGTGATGCCTAGATCCACGGCTGCCTGCCGCATGGCTGTCTCTGCCGCTTGATGTTCGTCCTGTCGCCTTTTGAGGTCGAGATGTGCGGTGCGGTCGCGCGCAGCAAGATCCTCCAGCGCTTCCAAGGCGGTCGCGAGCTCAAGACGCTCTGGCGCAACCGCGAGCGCTGCGCGATCTTTTTCCAGTGCCGCGATTTCATCGGTCAGGCGTGCAATGTTCTGCGTGGCGACGCCGCGATCACTGCGCAGCTCAATCAGGCGCTCGGGATGAAAGTCGAGATGCTCGGGATAGTCGGACCAAGGCGCTATGTTTTGCTCAAGCTCGCGTATCTCAGCGATCAGCGGCAGTGCGCGTCGTTGCGCCTCTGTGCGGGCCTTCGCTCTGTTTAACGCATCGCGTGCCGTGCGCGCAGCCTGTTCGGCGACCTGTGCCTTCCCAAGATCTCGTTTGAGCGCCTTCCACGCGCTGGCGGTCACGTCGCGCGCCTTGATGTCCTTTTCGACTTCCATCAGGGCGCGTTTTAGTTCTGCGATGCGTGTGGTGCGGCCGCGTTTTTTCCAGAGCGCGTCAGCTCTTTCACGAATACCGTCCAGAACGCTGCTGAGGTCGGCGACCCCCGCCGCAGCAGAAAAGAGCAGGCGCCCTATATCGCCTTCGGCGTTGGCGATTTCTTCGCCGCCCCTTTCGATCGTTTCATCGTCGAGGCAGAGAAGGCGGCGGTAATCCAGTTCTGATAGGCCGGCCAAATGAGCGGACAGCGCCGCTTCCGGTACGGGAGTACCAGTATCATCCACCAGCGCGCCGTTACTGGTAGGCAGACGGGTGAAATTTCGCAGCTCCCCGTCGAAATCCAGCATCGCGGAGATTTTCAGGTTCTTGCGCGGGTGCTTGAACGCGTAGCTCTCGCGTGTTGGAAAGCCGTAAAACAGCCGCAAGACGGCTTCCATCGTGGTGGTTTTACCAGCTTCGTTGGGGCCATAGATGATGTGAAAATCATGTCCATCACCCGCAGCTCCGAAGTCGAACTGCCGGTTGGTAAAATGGCCGAAGCGGTCGAGGGAAAGCCGTTGGATCCGCATTACTTCTCCACGCCCTTCATCTGCGCGAGCACAAGATCTGCGCCCGCTTTCGCGAGGCGCTCGACCAAGGCATCTCGCTCGGCTTCATCCGCCATCAGCCTGTCGCGTATTGTGGCAGGCAGAGCTTGCAGAACTGTCTCAACCTCGGTGCGCGCGAGCTCCGTGAACCCCGGTTCCGTGCGGATCGTCGCCATGGTTGTGGCCAGCTCGTCCGAGGCGTTGCCGGCGGTGTCATTCGCGCTTGGTGGTGAAAAGGCGAACAGCAGCTTGTCGATCCAAAGATTTCCAGCGCTCTCGGCGAGTTCGCCCAGTTGTTCGCTCCAGACATCTCGGTCCCTGAGGAATTTCCAATGGCGGGCAGGGCAACCGGTCAGAGTCAAGCGGAGGACGCCTGCGGGTGCAGAGATTGCGTGCCGCTTCTCTTTTAGGTGGGCCTTGAGCAGTGCGCGCAGGGTCTCGTTATTGTCGGCTTCAGTCACGTCCAGCTCGGTATGGACAAATTCTACGACAGATGTGGGCACTTCACTCACATTGATGCATCCACGATCAATCGTCAGAAGTGTCGCGGACTTGGGGCCAGCCTCGCCGATATCACGGCCCTGTGGCATGCCGGGCATCACAACCCATGGTGTTCGCGAATGTACCTGCCGCTTGTGGATGTGACCAAGCGCCCAGTAATCAAACCCCATCTCGGTCAGTGCGGTGACGCTGCAAGGGGCATAGTCATCATGACCTGCAGCCCCCCCAAGAGAGCTGTGCAGCATGGCAATGTTCACCGCACCCGGCACCGGTGATTTGAAGCGCGGGAGAAGGCTGTCCGGGGCATGGCTATCGGCAAAGCTGACACCGTGAATCCAGATGTCATCGGTCAGTTGTTTCTTGCCCCCGCGCGCGTCGAATACATGCACATTGGCGGGCAGGTCGAGGGCTCCGGCTATCGGATTCTCCGCGTCATGGTTTCCCTTGATGTAGAAGACTTCGATACCCGCTTCACCAAGCCGATCCAGTTCTGCCAACAAGAAAGCGCCGGTTGTAGCCGTGCGTTCCTTGCCGTCGAAGAGATCACCGGCAATCAGAAATGCGGCGACCTCCTCGGAAATCGCACGGTCGATCAACTGGCTGAAGGCACTTCGGGACGCTGCTGCAATGGTGTCGCGCAGGCCAGAATTTCTCAGCGCAAGTGATCGGAGTGGTGAATCCAAGTGGAGGTCGGCAGTGTGAAGTATTTTTATCAATATTGTCCCCTCGTCGGGGCGAATGAAGCAAGAATCCAGGCTCGGAACAATAGAGAAAGCCTTGTCTTGCGTCGTTGAGTAGCCCGCCAAGCGCTGCTGGCTTTTGTTATCAAGAGTTTGCGGGAGATTACATCAAAAGCTCACCCGCCTGCGGATCTATGAAATCCACCCCCCTGTTTCCGGATCGCCGTCGTATGGCCGCACAACAGGAGAGGCGGCGCGGCAGATCCTGTCCTGCTTCCGTCAGGCGTCAAAGTAAGGTCAGAGGGCGTCGCTGCACAGTTGCTGCGGTTTTGCTGTGCGGACCCAGCTGAAGGTCTCGCCCAAGTGTTTCTTGCCGATGATGGCACGCGTTGCGTAGGAAACCGTCGCGAATACGGGCAGCTCACCGGTGGCGGCAGCCACGCCCAGGTCGACCGCTTCGTCTATGCTGGCTCCGTAATAGGCGCGCGCTTCGATCACATTGTGCGACGTCATTGATATGATGAGATTGAGGTCTTCGCCGTCTCCGGGATCATAAAATCGACCTGCATATGACTGAGGCTCTTTGGTTGCTTCGAGATCGGAGATGACGACACTGTTGCAGATCTTTTCCCCCCAGGCGAAAAGGTCAGGGTTGAAAGCGTCGCGCGCGTTTGGGTCTCCCTCAAAGACAACAAGCCGACCGCAGAGCTTTTCTGATCCCGTCTCACAGGGTTCTATCAAGACGGTATTGGGGGCATCGCTCAGTGTCCAATACCCTTCCAGCGGGCTGATGGCTCTGGCCACAATCTCCCCTTCCTGATCGGAGGCCGCACAGGCTCCAACGGCAATGGATACCAAAAGTGCCGTGTCGCGCAGGGTCAGTCCGGATGTCGGCCACCCTCCGCTGGATTTTGTGATTTTCATTGGCCGCTCCCTGCCTCTGTCAGATGTTTCGCGAGTTAGCGGCAGAGCGTTGGGATCGCGCGCAGAATATGTGGAGGCGTCGTGAAGGAGGGGCCGATCGGGTGTCAGGCCGCCGACACAGTTCTGGTCAGCATGTCAGCGGAGGCCGGAATTCGGCCGAGAAGGGACGGGCACAGGATATCGCGCTGGGGCACGCCGGGCTGCGGCAGATGAACGGGGGCGTCGAGAGCCTTGTGGCTCCGCTTCTCCGGGCCCGCGTCATGGCGGGCCCGGTGAGCGGCACATAGTGCCGTGGTTGGCGATCACGTGTCGTCCGGTGCGACTGTTCGGGACAGACGGCTCAGTGCGCCATCAACCCCGGTAGCCAGGTGCCGATCGCAGGTTGCCAGACGATCAATGCCAATACCGCGAGCTTGATGACAAGGAATGGCGTCACTGCCGCATATATATGCTTCATGCCGATCCCCTCGGGCGCGACGCCACGCATCACGAACAACAGCAGGCCAAACGGCGGGGTCAGCAGTCCGATCTCCATGGTCAAGAGATAGACGACGCCGAGAACCAGCTCGTTGATGCCCAGTTGCGCCGCCAGCGGCACAAACACCGGCACCGTGACCATCAGCATCGAAACCTGATCCACGAAACATCCCAGGAACAGCAGGATCAGGATCATGCCTACCAGCACCATCGTCGGGGTCGGGTCCACCGCATTGATTGCAGCGATCAGACCATTGGTGGCGCCACTGAACGACAGAACCTGCGCAAATGTCTGGCTGGCCGCCATGATGAAGAGGATCATCACCGAGAGTTTGACCGTTTCCATCAATGCCTTGGCGATCTTGCTCAGCGACAGGGCGCGATAGGCGGCCCCGATCACAAGTGCTGCGAGACAGCCAAGAGCGGCGGATTCTGTCGGGGTTGCAAACCCCATCAGCAGGCTTCCGATCACCACCGCGAACAGCACGGACAGGGGCGCGACGTAGATCATGAAGGGACGCCAGCGCTCTGCAAGTGTCATCTCAGGCAGATCATCCGGCGGGGCAACGCTGGGGTCCAGGATGCTGCGACCGATGATGTAGACGACAAAGGCACCGGCCAGCATCAGTGCAGGGATCACGCCCGCGATCAGCAGGCCCGAGATGGAGATGCCCGCAAGGCTGCCGACCAGAACGGCCAGGGCTGACGGGGGGATCAGCATCGCGATCGCGCCAGAGGCCATGATCGGCCCCATGGCCATCGTCGGATGGTAGCCGCGTTGCAGCATGCCCGGCATCAATGTGGAGCCCAGCATGGCCGTATTGGCGATGGTAGAGCCGGACAGAGCGGCAAAGATCGTGCCGCCAAAGACGGTGACCACCGACAGGCGGCCAGGCACCCGGGTCACCACGCGTTCGATCGCATCTATGGCCCGGTGGGCAATACCGGTCTGAAACAGAATTTCCCCCATCAGAATGAACAGGGGTATCGGGGCCATCTGAAAATTGGCCACCGACTGGGTGGAGTTTCGGGCCAGTTGCAGCAGACCACGATCCCCGCCCAACACCTCGAACGCGCCGATCATGGTGACGGTGATAAAGGCAAAGGCGACCGGAAGGCCGATCAGCAGCAGGACCGCCAGCCCCCCCAGCATCAGCGAAAGCGTGAGAATCCAATCCATGGGATTTCCTTTCAGAGGCCGGTCAGCGGCGCAGAGTCTTCGGAGGGTTGGAAGATTTTGCGCAGGAATTCGATCATGCACAGAAGCATCGACAGCGGCAGGACGGTCAGTGTCCACCATTCAGGAAAGGTGAACGCGGTGCGCACCATGGAGCCGCGCGCGTAGGATTGCATCAGGGCCTGCAGCCCGGCCCAGCCAAGCGCGGCACAGGTGATGGCCCCCAGCAGGCAGGTCAGGATTGCGGCGACGCGGGCCCCACGCGGTGGCAGCCCGCGGGTCACGAGGTCGACCTGTACATGGGCGTCCAATCGCAGCACCCAAGGGGCGCCCAGAAAGGCGATGGCCATCAGACCGTACTCGATGACATCAAGCGCGCCGTAGATCACCGGCAGGCCGAGGTTGCGCAGAAACACATTTAACGGGATCACCAGCGTGATCGCCGCAAGGATGGCGGCGGCGAGCACGGCAAGGCCAGTGGTCAGCGCGCCGAAGCAGCGGTTGAAGTTCATCATGGGAACAACGGCGGAGCGACCAGAGGCCGCCCCAGCCACTTCACTTTGTCAGACAGGATTGCAGTTGCTGGCCAAGCTCAGCGTCGATCTCCATCACCTCGCCCCAACCTTCGGATTGGGCGGTCTCAGCCCATAGCTCCTTGTCGGCGCCGTCAAAGGTGACGGTTTCAATGCCAGCTTCCGCCTGTGCGTCTGCTTCGGCCTGATTGCGCGCGATGTTTTCTTCGTTCTGCGTCTCGATCCAGGTGGCGGCCTGTTCCAGCAGCGCCTGTTGATCGGCGCTCAGGTCGTTCCAGCGGTCCATGTTCACCAGGAAGTTCACATCGACCTGATAAAAACCAGGGTCGACCCGGTAGGCTGTCTGCTCGTGCCAACCAAGATCAAGAACCCCCTGGCTGGGCCAGCCATAGCCATCAATCGCACCGCGTTCGAGGGCGGTATAGACCTCGCCCGGGGCGGTACGCACAAGGGTTGCCCCCAATTTTTCAAACATGGCGCGATAGACTGGCGTGGTGCGAATGGTCAGACCGGTCAGGTCCGGACCCTCCAGCGGTTTCGCCAGATACAGGTGATAGTTCATGTTGTCGCCCACGCGGGCGAGGTATTTCACATTCATCTGCTGCTGGTGAATGCTGTCGATCAGCTCATAGCAGCCATTGGCGCGTTGGTCCTGAATGGTGTTTTGCGCCAGATGCAGCGCATCACCGGTGGGCAGCAGGTTCGGATAATAGGCTGTGGTGTTGTTCGCGATATCGACGATGCCAGCCTGAACCGCGTTGCCCAGTTCAAAGGGCGGCACCGCCTCGGGCCCGCCCAGCAGGTCGATCTGAACCAGACCTGTGCCGTTTTCATTGACCCAGTCGACAAAGGCTTCGAAGTCGCGGGAGAAAGTTGTGCCGGTGGCAAAGGCCGTGACAGCCTTTAGCGTCACCTCTTCGGCTTGAACGCCGGCTGCGGTGAAGGTTGAGGCGCCAAAAAACGCGGCAGTGGCGAGTGAGCGGATGGTCATGTTCGGTCTCCCTGGGTGAGTGTGCTGGCGCGGAGCGGGCGCTTCTGAGCCTCTTGGTGTTCCGTATCCATATCGAAAAGCGTAGAGCCTCATTCTCAATTCTTCAAGCATGAAGCTTTAAGTCTGAAATAAAAATGCGACGGATCTTGGGGTGTAGTGATTTTTGCAACCTCAATGCGCCAAGTTACGCAAGAATGTGTATATTTCGCCCGCGCAGCGCACTAGCGCGACGGGGCGATATTTTGATTGTCTCCGTTGGTCCGAACTGGATCTCGCTGCGCCAGCGCCCACTGTGGCGTTGTCTTGTGTTACATGGTCAGTCGAACCATTTGTCGTCCAGCTCTGGCAGTGGAATCGCATCGAGCAGCAGGCGCGTGATGTCGGATTGCGGGGCGGCAAAGACCTGCTCTACGGGGCCGTTTTCCAGAATTTCACCACGGTTCAATACAATGACATTGTCGCATAGGTGCCGGATCACGCTCAGGTCATGGCTGATGAAGGCGATGGTCAGGTTCATCTCCTGCGCCAGCGATTTGAGCAGCGACAGCACCTGCGCCTGGCTGGAGACATCAAGGCCCGAAACGATCTCGTCGGCCAGAATGAACTCCGGCTCTAGTGCGATCGCGCGGGCGATGCCGACGCGCTGGCGCTGCCCGCCGGAAAGCTCATGCGGATACCGCTCGCCAAAGCTGGGATCGAGGCCGACACGTTCCAGCGCCCGCAGGGCCTGATCCCGACGCGCGGCGCTTGCGTTGCGGGTGGACGTGTCATTCGCGTAGCGCGCCAGTGGGGCGGCAACGATGCGCCAGATCTTGTGGCGCGGATTGAGGGACGACATCGGATCCTGAAAGATCATCTGCAAGTTTCGCCGCAGGGGACGCAACGCCGCCTCGTCCAGCGTGGCGATATCTTGTCCATTGAGCAGAACCTGACCGGCATCCGGGCGCAACAGACGCACCAGAACCCGCCCCAAGGTCGATTTGCCAGAGCCACTCTCGCCAACGATGCCGGTGATCTGGCCCCGCGGCAGATCAAGATCGAGACCTTTCAGAACTTCGATCCGGGGTGCGGGGGCAAACAGCGGCTTATGGGCGGTATCGGGAAAGGAAAGGCGCAGGCCGCGCACCGAAAATAACGCCGGAGCGGGAGCAGTCTGTGGGCAGATCAAGGGAGCGGCCATCACAAGATCTCCTCCTGTGCGATCTTTGATTTCATCTGTGCGATCAGTTCGGGCGGCACCGGAGAGAAGCTGCGAGCGGGGTCGGCGTAGCTGGGCGTGGCGGCAATCAGCGCGCGCGTATAGGGGTGGGTCGGATTGGAGAAGATTGCCTCGGTGGTTGAATCCTCCATGACGCGGCCTTGGAACAGCACGGATACTTTCTGGCTGATCTTGGCCACGACCCCCATGTCGTGGGTGACAAACAGCACTGCGGTGCCAACTTCCTTTTGCAACTCTCTGATAAGTTTCAGAATCTGCTTCTGTACGGTGACGTCCAGCGCAGTGGTCGGCTCGTCCGCCACAATCAGGGGCGGCGAGGGTGCAAAGGCTGCTGCGATCAGAATGCGCTGACGCATGCCGCCGGACAGTTCATGCGGGTAGCTGCGCATGACACGCGCCGGATCACGAATTTCGACCCGATCCAGCAATTCCAGTGCCCGCGTCTGCGCACGTTCAGCAGACCAGCCATGGATGCGGGTCAGCGGGTCGGTGATCTGCGGCGCGATCCGGCGTACCGGGTTTAGTGCGGTGAGCGGGTCCTGCGGGATCAGGGCGGCGCTCTGGGCAACGCAATGGCGTCTCTGGGCGGCGTTGAGGTGATCCAGTGCCTGACCCCTGAGGAAGATCTGACCGCGGGTCACCCGTGTCGCCGGGGGCAGGGTGCCCAGAACGGCCTTGCCGATCATCGACTTGCCAGCGCCACTTTCCCCAACTAGCGCGCGCACCTCTCCGGGCTCTAGCGTCAGGTTGACCTGTCTCAAAAGCGGTAAGCCGCTGCGCAGGGACACGGTCAGATTCTGGATGTTCAGCGTCGAGGACATGGTCATTGCAGCACCGGATCAAAGCGTTGTTTCAGCCCTTCGCCGAGCTGAGAGAAGCTCAGCACCGTGAGGAACAGGGCGATCAGCGGGAACAGCAGCACCCACCAGGCAAAGTGGATGGCGTTGCGTCCCTCGGCAATCATGCTGCCCCAGGTCGCCACATCCGACGACAGAGACAAGTTCACGAAGCTGAGGATCGCCTCGACGATCACCGCGATGCCCATCTCCAGCATCAGCAGGGCGACAATCGACGGCAGCACGTTTGGCAGGATTTCCGAAACCAGGGTGGTCAGTCGCCGCGCGCCGCCGATCTGCGCGCTGTCCACATAATCCATCTGCGCCTGCACCATGGTCTCGGCGCGGATCACACGGGCAAAGCGGGTCCAGTCAATCAGGGCGATGGCCACGATGACCGAGGTCAGACCAGTGCCCATGACTGCCACCAGCAACACCGCGAACAGCACCGGAGGAAAGGCCATCCAGATCTCGATGAGGCGAGAGATCACCCGGTCCCACCAGCCGCCGAAATACCCGGCCAACAACCCAAGGGTCGAGCCCACCAGACAGGTTGCCGTTGCCGCGATCAGGCTGACACACAGCGCGATGCGGGTGCCGTAGATGACCCGCGACAGAACGTCCCGGCCCAGACTGTCGGTGCCGAGCCAATAGCCCGGTTCCGTGCCGGACATGAAGAACGGGGGAAGGCGTTCGAGGAACAGATCCTGATAAAGTGGATCATGAGGCGCGATCAGCGGTGCAAAAAGGGCCGCCAGACCCAGCGTGGTGATCCAGGCCAATGGCAACCACAGACGCAGGTTGCGGCGCCCTGAGCGGACACGGGGCGTGGTTTGCAGGGAGACATCAGCCATGACGCAACCTCGGGTTCAAAAGGGTGTAGGACAGATCCACCAGCAGGTTGATGGCCACAAACAGGGCGGCAAACAGCAGCACGATGCCTTGGATCAGCGGCAGATCACGATTGATAACCGCATCAATGGCCATGTTCCCAAGGCCGCCGTAAGCAAAAAGGCGCTCCACGATCACCGTGCCACCGATGAGAAAGGTGAACTGCACCCCAACCAGCGTCAGCGTCGGCAGGGCGGCATTGCGCATGGCGTCCCGCAGGATCACTTGCGTTTCAGAGAACCCGCGCACCCGCGGCAAGGTGGTGTAGTCTTGGATCAGAACCTCCTTGAGGTTCTGCTTCAGCAATTGTGCAATCAACGCCGCCAATGGCAGCGCCAGCGACAGCGCCGGCATCAGCATATGTGAAAACGCGCTGCCAGCGACGTCGAAACGCCCCCGCAAAAGTCCCTCGATAGCCACGAAGTTGGTGAGGAAATCGAACTCGAGCCTCGGATCGAGACGCCCGGAAATAGACAGTACGGGCCAGAGCACACCAAACAGCAGGACAAACAGCAGCCCCCAGAGGAAATCGGGGATTGAGAGCACAGCGCCACTGGTCAGGTCGACAGCGGCCTCCGTCGGACTGCCCCGTCGACGCGCCCCGATCACGGCAGCCACACCGCCGATGGCGACCGCGATCAGCAAGGCAAAGAATGACAGCTCAAGCGTCGCCGGGAGGCGGGACAAGACCAGATCGGCGACCGGCTGGCGCAGGGTGATGGAGGTGCCGAAATCGCCCTGAACCACCCCGCCAATCCAGATGAAGAACTGTTCGACCAGGCTCTTGTCGAACCCGTAGAGGGCTGTCAGCTGGGCGATGTCGTCCTCGCTCGCACCCGGCGGCAGCATCATGGCGATCGGATTGCCTGGTGCCACTCGCACCAGAACAAAGACAACAACCGCAACGCCAAACAGCGTGACGAGGGTCGTCAACAGACGGGACAGCACTGTCCTGAGAAACATCAAAGGTACTCCGCTTCGATGCCGCCGACCGCAACGGGCCGGCAGCAGGAGATTGACAGATCAGACGGATGTCACGGCCTGGGGCAGCAGGTCGCCCGAGGTATAGGCCGCGACGTTCAGATCCGAGCGGTAGACGATGGGCATCACATATTGCAGGAGCGGGATTACATAGCCCTCTTCAGCAATGTAGCGGGATACGTCCTTGTAGCCCTGAATGCGCTTTTCTTCGTCGGCTTCCACGAACAGCGGGCCGATCTTTTCCACCAGATCCGGGGTGTCCCAGACCGCGTGTGGCGAGGGGCCGAACATGGAAAATCCCGTCGATGTCGACGGATCACCGATCGAATTGCCCCAGTTGTAGAAGGCCGCAGGCGCCAGCTGGTCGGTGGCACGCAGCTCGTAGTGTTTGGCAATCTCGTACACTTCGATTTCGGCTTCGATGCCGACACGACGCCACAGTCCGACGATGGCCTGCACCATTTCATAATCCTTGGGCTTAAAGCCCTTGGTCGTCTGAATGGTGAACTTGACCGGGTTGTCCGTGGAGTAGCCGGACTCTGCCAGCAACGCCTTGGCGCGCTCCGGGTCGTAGGGCACCGTGATGCTGTCGTCGAAGGCGGCATAGCCGGGCACTTCGAGGGTGGACAGCGGCACGCCATAGCCTTTCAGCAGCCGGTCGATGATCAGCTCCTTGTCGATGGCGTGATGGGCCGCGAGGCGGACATTCTTGTCGAGCATCGGCCCGATGTCGTTGAGGAAGATCATGCCGATATCGGTGATCGGCACCGCCTGACCGGACAGGCCGTCCTTGGCGATCAGGCGGTCGTAATCTTCGTAGGGCATATTGGTGGTAATATCCGCGTTGCCGGATTCCACCTCGGCCACGCGCGAGGTCGCATCGGTCACGAATTTGATCGTCACGGTGGAGAACTCCGGAGCCGCCCCCCAATAGCCGTCGTAGGCTTTCAGGCGGACGTAGGCGCCGGGTTCGAATGTATCCACCATATAGGGGCCAGATCCGATCGGTGCTTTCTCAAACCCTTCGGAGCCGACGCTTTCGTAATAGTCCTTGGGCAGAACAAAGGCCGTCAGAAACGCCATCCATTTGAACAAGGCCGGTTCGAACTCGATCACATCTGCGGTGATGCGCTGCCCGTCGATTTGGAAATTGCCGATCTTGGACCAGACGAACTGCATCGGGTTTCCGGTTTCGGACTGGGCGGCACGGGTCAGCGACCAGACGATGTCATCCGGGGTCAGCGGATCCCCGTTCTGCCAGGTCACCCCTTCGCGGACGGTCATGTGGATCTGGGATTTGTCCTCGCTGAACCCCCAGTCGGTCAGCAGCCCGGCGTCAAAGCTGAGATCCGGGTTCTGGCCGACAAAGCGGTCGAACACCGCCAAGTAGATGGATTGCAGCACCGGGTTGACCGCAGCAGGGCCGGTGGTCGGATCCCAGCTTTGCACAGGCACGTTATAGGCAATGGTCAGGTCGCCCCCGTTCTGGGCGATCACCGGCAGGCCGGATGCCGCAAGAGCGGTGGCAAAGGCTGAGGTGCCTAGGAAACCACGACGGTTCATAGTGTTCATGTCTTCTCTCTCCTGTTGGCGGGCCTGTTTCGACCCAATTTATTTTTTGTGTTTTGCCCATGCGGGCAGGGGCGACCGCAGGGCGGTCAAAGGTCTTGTGCCTTGAAAAACCCCGAACCGGCGCCGGTGCCGGCGCCTGGCCAGACCGCAGCTCCGATCATGTGCAACCCCTTGATAGGGGTCGTGCCATCGGCGAACCCACGCACCGGGCGGAACAGAAAGTTCTGCCGCAGATGATGCGAGCCGCAGAGCTGGTCGCCGCCGACGAGGTTGGGGTTGCCAGCTTCCAGATCTCTCGGCGACACTACGGTCTGGGCGAGAATGCGGTCCCGCACTCCCGGTGCCTGCTCCTCCAGCTGATCAATCACGCGGGCTGCAAATGGCGCTTTGGCCTGATCCCAGTCCCGTGCGGAGATCTTGCCTTTGGCGTCCCCTGCGATATCCGCAGGCAGGACGCGAACCTGCACCCAGAGCGTCTGTTTGCCCTCCGGCGCGCGTGTTGGATCAAAGACCGAAGGTTGCCCAACCACCAACACCGGTCTGTCCGGCAGCAAACCGGCCATCGCCTGTTGATAGGTCTGCGCCGTGGCGTCGATGGACTGGCCGACATGCACATAGGCAAAGCGACCCAATTCGGGGGCAGCCCACGGCACCGGGCCATCCAGTGCAAGGTGAATCATCATCGTGCCAGGTGCGTGGCGGAAGGCGTCAAGCCCGGCATCAAAACGGGCGTGGCCGCTATCGCCAATCAGCGTGGACAGATGACGCGGCGCCAGTCCGGCCAGCACCGTCTTGGCGGCGATGTCTTCGCCATTGACGCTCAGGCCCGTGACGGTTCCGTGCGTATGGGAAATGGCGCGGACATCGGCATCGCAGGTGACGCTGCCGCCATGGGCCTCGATCATCCGCACAAGCGCGTCCGTGACAGTCGCGGCACCGCCCTTGCCGATGACCATGCCCTGTGCCTGTCCGCCGAGGGCCTCGAGGAACGGGAAGATGGCCCCGCCTGCAACATCCGGCGCAAAGTCCAGATGCAATCCCCAAGTGGAAAAGGCGCAATGCAATCGGGGATCTTCGAACGTGTCCTGCAGCCAGTCGCGGGGGGAGGTCATCAGCAGGCGGGCGATATCGGTCATCTTGCCGAGCCCCAGGCTGCGCCACTGTCGCCAAACGAACTTCAGCAGCGCTGTTCGCGTCATTGGCGTCCCCAGAAGCCCACCGATTACCGCAGCCTTCTCGGGGAATTCGCGCATCAATGACTGCCAGGTGTCTTTGTCTTGCTCACTGTGAAAGCTCGCCAGCGTTTCGTTGATATCTGTCGACACGCCGACAAAATCGCCCGGCGTCATCGCCTGGGCAAAGGGACGATCGACGGACACCAGCTCCAGCCCATGGCGGGCCATCTCCTCGCCATGGCGCGCCATGAAGCCGGAGCCTGCGAACATCGAGAGGTTCATCGCGGCCACGTCATGGTGAAAGCCGGGCAGTGTCAGCGCCTTGGTCTGCACCGCCCCGCCGGGGGTGGGGCCGCGCTCCCAAACCTGAACCTTGCGCCCGCGTGCGGCCAGATCTGCGGCGGCCACAAGACCGTTGATCCCGGCGCCAATGATATGAATGGGGCCGCTCATGCAGCGTCTCCGGCGAAGCTCTGGACCGTGGCCAGCGCGCCCTCCAGTTGCGCCCCAGACTCATCGGCCAAGGCGGCAGTGCGCAGTCGTCGCATCCAGTCCGCCGCGTCGGGCCGCCCCTGCAGAATGGGCAGCGCCTGCATGATGCGGGCGAATTTCGAATGGCCGCGCACATGTGTGTCTGAGTAGCCCTTGATCAGCCGGTAGTTGGCCAAAAGCTCCGTCGCCAGAGCGCGGTCACGTTGGGCCACTTCTGTCACCGTGGCGAACCACTGGTCGATATGGGCCATCTCTGTTTCATGTCGCAGCAAAGACCGGCGCCAGGGCCGCAGCGCCGACACCGCCCAGAGCATCAGGAACCCACGCAGCCGGTCGGTTCGGATCCGGCGCCCCTTGTCTAGATAGCGCGCGTAGAACGCTTCGAGACGGGATGAGTTGCGCAGCCGTTTGCCAAGCCAGCCGGGCAGTGTTGTAGTGAATTCTTCAAAGCGCGGATGGAAATACTCGGTCACCATCAACACCTGGTCATCCCCCACCACGACCTCGTCGCGCACACGGGTCATCCGGCTGGCGCGGGTCTTGATGTCGGCGACCCGCAGAATGTCATCGTAGCACAGCGCGCGGGAGCAGTATTTCGCCCCTGCAATGGTCATCTCGAACGGAGCGCTGTCCGTCACGGCCAGAGCTTCGACCATGTCCATATACTGCTCGCCGTAGGCAAGGTCCTGATAATCCACCACTTTGGTCAGCCCCAATCCCGCCATCTCCTGGGCCGCGGCGGGCAAGGCATTAAGGCGCGATTGCAATTGCGCCCATTTGTCCTGATGGCGGGATGGCACATGCAGCGTTTCGATCTGCTTCGTTTCCGCTTCGGGCTGTGGCGGTTGCTGTTTACCCGTGGCGCAGTCAAACGCATCATTGAAAGCCCGCAGCGAGGCCTCGACGCCCCGGCCTGAGGCGCGGATCACGTCCTCATAGCTCTCCTTGGGAAAGGGCAGGGCGCCAGACCCGGCCAGCCCGCCCAGCAGCGAGGACGAGATCATCGACCCGGCAGATTTTGCCAGCGCCTCCATGTCGAAGGCCACCGTATGATCGGCGGCAATGCCCATGGCTTCGATCACCTTCTGACCATCGGCACGCCCATCTCCGGGAACCGTTTTTTCCGCAACCGCAGGAATGCGATGGGTCGAAGCGATCAGGGTGGTGCGCCCCGGCGTCACAAAGCCACGCATGATCGCGCGGCCCCCTTCCATCAGTTCGGACGCGATCAGGATGTCGACGTCCCCTTCGGCGGGCGACAGGGCAAAGACCGGCATACGGCCGGTGTCGCGACACATTTCGACATAGTAGATCGTGGCCCCCGTGCGCTGGGCCACACCCGCGACCGAGGTGGATTGCGCACGATAGCCATTGGCCTCCGCGACGGCCGTGATCCAGTTGGTCAGGACGCCACCGCCCTGGCCACCAACGGCAAGTGCGGCCAGCGTGATGATTTTTTCACCTTCTGCGCTGGGCGAACGGCGGGCGGCAATCGAGGTGTTTTGAATGTTCATGTCGTCAATTCCTTCAGGCGAAAACCACGCGTTTCGCGTCACGCCTGCGTTGCAGCCAATCAATGATCTTTTGGGTCCTGCGCGCCTTGCGGCCTTCGCGCGGGGTGGGGTTTGATACGATATCGGCCTGATAGAAACTGGGGCAGAGCACGGCGGCATCGGCGACCTCGCCGCAATTGCCGCATCCGACGCAGGTCTGGTCGATCGCCGCAACCGGGTCATCGCGCAGTGGATCGCCGGTATCCTTGACCGACAGGGACGGGCAGCCCGAAAGCCGCATGCAGGCGTGATCGCCGGTGCAGATGTCCTCATCAACGCCAAAGCGTGGCCGCACGGTGCGCTTGCCTTCCTTGGTGGCCTTGGCCAGCAGTGGTTTCTCCCGACGCTGTCGGTTCAGCATGCATTCTGAGGAGGCGACGATGACCTTCGGGCCTGCAACTTGTGTTGTCAGTGCCTCTTTCAGCGTGTCGCGGACCTTGGTGACGTCATAGGTTCTGTCGATCTGGCGGATCCATTTGACGCCCATGCCCTGGCAGGCCTCGACGATGGAGTTCTGCGTCTGCTTGGTCTTGTTGTCTGCGCGGGATGATAGGATGTCCTGCCCGCCGGTCGCCGCCGCATAAAAATTGTCGACGATCACGATCACATTGTCGGACTTGTTGAAGACCGCATTGCCCACAGACGACGTCAGACCATTGTGCCAGAACCCGCCATCCCCGACGAAGGAGATCGAGCGGCGGCCATGCGGGTCTTCGTTGTGAAACGCCGAAGCCGAGGCCGGACCTAGTCCATACCCCATCGTTGTTGCGCCAAGATCAAAGGGCGGCATGATCGAAAACAGATGGCAGCCGATGTCCGATGAAATGTGGTGCTCACCCAGTTCCTGCTCGACCAGTTTTGTCGCTGCAAAGATCGGCCGCTCCGGGCAGCCGGTGCAGAACCCCGGCGGGCGTGCGGGCAGAACGTCGGACAGATCCGGGATCGGCGCCGGTGCTTCGTTCTTGGTGACCGCGGCGGCTGGCATCAGGCCCGGCGCATATGCCGTCAGAAACTCCCCAAGCCCGTGCAGCATCACCTGTCCGGTATATTCGCCCCCCATCGGCAGCATGCCCTTGCCCTCAAGCGTGACGCGCTTGCCGGCCTTGTAGAGCATATGCCCGATCTGCTGTTCGATGTAGTTGGGCTGGCCCTCCTCGACGATCAAAACGGCCTCCTTGTCCTCGCAAAAGTCGAGGATTTGGCTTTCGACCAGCGGGTAGACACAGTTGAGGCAGAGAATATCAAGATCGGTATCGCCATAAAGGTCGGCAAGCCCAAGACGGTTCAGCGCGCGGTTCACCGTGTTGTAGGTCCCACCCTGGATGATCAGACCGACCTTTCCAGATGGCTGCCCAAACCGCTCGTTCAGGCCGCGTTCCAGAATGAAGCGTTCAGCCGCGGGTTTGCGTTTGGTCAGCTTCTCCGCCTCATGAAGATAGGTGGCAGGGGGCAGGACGATCCGCTCAAGATCCCGGCGGGGGCTTTCCAGCGCCTGGCTCACTGTCATATCGGGGCGGCGATTGTCGGAGGCGGCGAAAGAGCCGTGCACATGGCAGGAGCGGATGCCCATCTGCAGCATGACCGGCGTGTTGCTGGCCTCCGACAGCTCAAAACCATCCCCAACTGCGGCGACGATCGAGGGCAGGTTGGGGCGCGGGTCCAGCATCCAGACCTGGCTTTTCATGGCAAAGGCATAGGTGCGCTCCTGCATGATCGAAGAGCCTTCGCCGTAGTCTTCGCCGACAATGATGAGCGCGCCGCCGGTTACGCCGCCCGAGGCCAGATTGGACAGCGCATCGGAGGCCACATTGGTCCCGACAACGGATTTGTAGGTGACCGCTCCGCGAATGGGGTAATGTACGGATGCCGCCAGCATCGCCGTTGCGGTGGCCTCGCTTGCGGAGGCTTCAAACCGGACGCCCAGCTCTCCGAGGATCTCCTGCGCATCTGCAAGAACATCCATCAGATGCGAAATCGGCGAGCCCTGATAGCCCCCGACATATCCAACGCCATTTTCCAGCAGCGCCTTGGTGATGGCGAGGATCCCTTCGCCCGAGAAGGTCTCTCCATCTCCCTGTTTCAGTTTTTGGACTTCCTTGGCAAAGGAACGTTCAGCCATGGGTGGTCTCCTTGGGTCGTACCGACCGACATCTGAAGGGGACGACGCGCTGTCGCTGTGCCTCCATGTCGGAAAACTTGGTCACATGCGCGATGCAGGTGGCATGGATCTGCCCCTCATCGGGACAGGGCCGCGAGGGCCTTTTAAAAATCGTGCTGGCGGATGTTGTAGAACACGCGCAGCAGCAGATCGTTCATCATCTTTCTGTCGTCTGGAGAGAGCGCGGACAGCATGACCTCCTGCATCTGCAGCATGGCCGGCCAGGCGGTTTCGTGGACGTGCCGCCCCGTGTCTGTCAGCTGGATGTGGCGGATGCGGCTGTCTTTGCTGTCGGCCTCGCGCCGGATCAGCCCGGCTGTTTCCATGGTGTCCAGCGTGCGTGACAGCGTTGATTGCTTGATCACCGTCAGCACGGAGAGTGTATTGATGGTGCAGGGGCCGCTCTCGGTCAGCACCGCCAGCGCGCGCATCTGCGCCACCGTGATCCCAACCTCCTTCAGGGCCTCTTCAACACCCTTGTTGTAGCGCGCCATGATGCGGTTCATCAGATAAGGGGTGAACTCCTCCAGATGATCGGGGCCGGTGGTCATGCGCCAAGCTCCTTCGCCACGAGATAGCCCGAGCCACCTGACAGACCGGGGCCCGGATGGGTCGAGGCCCCGATGTGATAGAGGCCCTTTACCCCGGTGGTGTGCCGTTTGCTGTCCGTAAAAGGGCGCCAGAGAAAGAACTGCTCCAGCGAGCAGGCGCCGCCATAGGGGTCGCCGCCCACAAGGTTGGCATTCATGCCAGCCAGATCTGCAGGTGAAATGGCCCGTCGTGTCACGACCTTGGAGGAAAAGCCGTCGATATGGCTGGCCAGGATCTGCTCGACACGATCTGCAAACGCCTCGCGCAGCTCCGGCGTCCAGCTGCCGTCCTCGGGAACGGAGATTTCGCCCTTGGCATCGCCTTTGACGTGACGTGGGGCCTCTGGCATCTGCAGCCAAAGAACGGATTTTCCGTCCGGCGCGCGTGTCGGGTCTGCGGCACAGGGTTGGCCGACGCAGATTGTCGGCACCTCCGGCAGCAGGCCGCGCTCTGCCTCATTTCCGGCCTTGGAGACCCCGTCCAATCCCGGTGTCAGATGCAACAGCTGCACGGTCTCAACTCCCGGCGTGCGCCAGGTCACCGGCCCATCGAGGACGTAGTGCAGCTGAAAGTTCCCCTTGCCATAACGATAGCGGCGCAGGTCGTCCGCTTTGCTCTCTCCCTCGAGCAGCGTACCGTAGAGCTGATGCGGCGTGACCGAGGCCAGTACGGAGGGCGCGGCGATATACTCCGCGTCAGCAAGGGTGACGCCAGTGACCGCCCCGCTGGCCTGTTCAATCCGGCTGACGTCGGCGTTGGTGCGCACCGTCCCGCCGTGTTCCTCGATGATCGCGCACAGGCCCTGCACCATGGACGCGATGCCGCCCTTGGCGATCGGTGCACCGGCGGCTTCGAGGGCAAAGCCGATGATCTGTCCCATCTGTCCGGAAAAGGCAGCTTCCGGCCCAAGGCCCGCATGCAGGCACCACGGCGCCCAGAGCGCCTGAGACAGTTCGGACTGGAAGGAGGTTTCCAGCCAACCCCGCATCGAGGTCAGCGATTCCCCCATGGTCGCGGCAAGCCCGTGGGGGCCACGTTTCCAGGCCTCCTTGCCGAGCAGCTTGGCAGTTGCGCGGGACCATGGATCGCCGCCCATCAGTCCGAACAGCAGATCAGCCTTGCCGCCGAACGCGTCCAGATCCGCAGAAAGCTGGTCGCCATCGCCCGCCGCTGCCGCGTTGAAGGCCGCAACATTGGCGGCACGATCCATCTGGTAGACCAGCGACTGACCGTCGGGCAGGAGCACGCCAGTGGGCGTCCGGGTGGCGCAGAATTCGACGCCGTGACGGGTCAGGTCGTCGCCAAGGGCGGCATGGGCAGCTCCGGTCACCCACAGGACCAACGTGGTCGCCAAAGGGTCATGGAGCACGCCGTCGCCGAGCGGTTCGGTGCGCATGCAGCCACCTGCCACGGATTCACGTTCCAACAGCACCACGCGCTTTCCGGCCTTGGCTAGCAGGGCGCCAGAGGTCAGCGCGTTGATGCCTGAACCTATGATGGCAACGTCGAATTCAGTGGCAGATGACATAGTTTTAGGCCCCCGGAACCAGTGCGAGAACGCGCACCGGAGATCCTGTTCCGTTGACGATCTTCAGCGGCGCAGTGACCACGATCGCGCCTTTGGCGGGCAGCTCCTTGAGATTGGTCAGCGAGGCCAGACCATAGCGGTTTGCCTTGTGCAGCAGGTTATGGGCCGGGAAGGGCAGTTCAAAACTGGCCGCTAGTCCGGCGTCGGTCCCAATGCACTGAGACCCCCAACCAAGCGCATTTTTCTCCATCAGGTATTCGATGCAGTCTGCCGAGGGGCCGGGGGTGTGAGGGCCGTTCTCATCGGTGTTGAGAAACTTGTCCTCGTCGTGGTTGTACTGATCCCAGTCGGTGCGCATCAGGACCCATTCGCCGGCCTTGATCTCGCCGTGTTCGGCTTCCCAGTCCTGCACGCCCTGCTTGGTCAGCAGGAAATCATTGTCTTCGGCGGCCTGCGCCGAACAGTCGATGACATTTGCAGGGGCCATGAATTTTTGCGGATCGATCGTGTCGACGGACCCATCCGGATAGTCCTTGCCGGTGACCCAATGGTGCGGCGCATCGTAATGCGTGCCCGAATGCTCACCAAGCTTGAGCCAGTTCCAGGCCCAGAACGGACCACGGTCGCCGTATCTCGAAATCTGATTAATTTCGATCTGGGGCGTGTCGTCTGCGATCTCGGGCGGTAGCTTCAAAAGCGGGGTGTCCGGTCCCAGCGGGGCGGAGCAATCGACGACCCTGATCCCCCCATCCAGAAGTCCCGAGGCAAGTGCGGCAAGCGTGTCTGTTTGGTTCATTGACCTCATCCCTGTTGTTGTTCTCGCTTGGTATATATGCAGGTGGATATTTCTCATTGTTTCAAGTATAAAGTTTCTAATCGCAGTGAATATTTTTCTGGACGCTGGTTTTTGGGCGAATTTTCAGGGGCTTTGTCGGGGGAGTGCCTGTTTTCTCTGCGCTGCAGCATCGGCGAGCAGGCGTCGAGGCGTCGCGAATCCCACCGCGTCGGCCTCTTCCACGGGCCCGCAGCGCGCCGAAATGCAGCTTTTTACTTTAGGTTCGAAGCAATTCAGTTAGAGCCAGATCCGCAGGTAAGCACACATGCCCGAGGCACGACCGGTTGTTCCTGCGTGTAATGCAAGGAGACTGTTCATCTCGTCTGAGTGCAGAGATCATCCGCATCTCTGCATCTCTGCATCTCCGCCTGTCTGATATGACGAGATGTCAGGTGTCGGACGGTCTGTCAGGCTTTTGTCGGATATCCAGCATCACGGATATCGCCCGTGCGACATCCGGCTCTGAGACATGTGACATCAGGGAGTCGATCCAGGCCAGGTGTTCGCGCACCATCTGATCCATCTTCTCGCGCCCCTCCGGTGTGACCGAAACGACAAATGCTCGGCGGTCGTGCGGCGAGGGGGCCCGTTGCACCAGACCATCCTTCGCAAGCCGATCCACAACACCAGTCACATTGCCGTTGGAGACCACCAGGTGTTGGGACAACTCGCTCATCTTCATGCCGTCAGGTGCGGCATGGAGGGCGGCCAGAACGTCAAACCGGGACAGGGTCATGTTGTGCCCTTCGCGCAGTCGTTCGCGCAGGACACCTTCGACGTGGCGCACTGATTTCAACATCTGCAGCCACAGTCTCAGCCGCTGACGGGCCATCGGTTCGTCTTCGAACAGAAGCTCCTCGGCCATCTCCGGCTCCATTTATGCAAGTTCGGCTTTCTCTACAGTCCCGATACCTCGGATGGCAAGCTGATCTGGTGCTTTCAGGCCAGATGTCTGCCTTGCCACAGGCGCATAGCACAGTTTCGGCGTGAGCGGACGCCGGTATAGCCTGACCAGATTTCGAATGTGACGCACGTCGTACTCAGGCGGCGCGGCTGCGCAAACTGGTTGCATTGACCTTAAGGAGATAGGCCTGACACGTCTCGCCGCCCGCTTCGAACCGAGGTCCTGCAGCGAGCATGTCCAACCCCGACCGGCGCGTCAGCATCGCCACGGTGACAGAGGTGATGCACAGAAAGGCATCAATATGCCAGTTCCGAGCGACGCGGGCGAAGTTCAGCCCCATTTGGTCCCGCACTTTCATCCGTTCACGGCTGCTCAGCGTGTCGCCGACGAAGACTCTGCTCACCTCCCAGACCTTGGGGTCTTGCGGGGCAGGGTGGTCTAGGATCGTTGGCGGAAGGTCTGGCAACAGACCAAGCTGCGCATCGCGCAGCATGTAACTGGAATTTACACATTTGGCGGTTGTCGGCGTGACCCTGAAGCCACCGTGCACCTCCAAACCATCGTGGATTGCACAGTATATGCTCTCTGGCGTGTCATACTGATCGAACTCCAGGCCGCGCACATTCGGAAGTGGCCAGCCACGCGCTTCGATAAAATGATGATACCGTGCGCGCATCAGCTCAGTGAAAAGAGCCCCTGTCTCGCCAAGGTTTTCAAAAGTGATTTCTGTCGACTGCATGACGGTGCCCATCCACCTTTTCAGTCTTCCCAAAAGCAGCTTTGGGAAAATTTGTTTAAATTTGAAAATAGATTCGCCTAAAATAGTAAATTAAGAATTAATTGGGTGGAGAAATGATGGTGTGGCGCCTGAGGCAACCAGACAGTCAGGGGCGATCAAGTTGTTGGATTGTGAGGTAAGTCATATTGCAAAAATGGAAATTGATTGGGCCATGATCACAGGCATTCGCCGCGCGATGAACGGGCGACTGATTTGCAACCTTCAGGCGCAAATTTCATAGTTGGGGCTGTGCCGGTTTAGGCGGATCAGGCCACTTTGGAAGACCGGGCGCTGGCGACCCTGCGCATTTCGGACAGCAGGACGGACTTCTTGACGGGCTTGGCCAGATACCCGGCGGCCCCCAGGCTGCGGCACAGTTCCTGATCTTCCGGTGCGGCATTTGCAGTCAGCATGATCACCGGCGTCGCGCTGATCCGCCCTCCGCGCCGCGCCATTTCGATCAGGGTCTCCTGACCATCCATCACCGGCATCTTCATATCCAGCAAGACAAGGTCAACCGAGCGTTCTTCAAGCTGCTCCAGCGCTTCGGCACCGTTGCCAGCGTCGATGATCTCAACATCGCTGTTGTTCAGGAAGGCGCGCACGACCATGCGATTGGAGGCCGTGTCGTCGACGAGCAAGACGGACCGGATGCCACCAAGGTCCTGACGCTCATCGGGTTTTGCCTGCGCTGGTATCGCGGGGGCCTCGGATGCCGGCAGTGCTTCGACCTGGCAGGCCAGTGTGAAGCTGCTTCCCTTTGCCGGGCGGGTGGCAAAGGTGATGTCGCCGCCCATCAATCGGGCCAGATGGCGTGCGACCGACAGGCCAAGCCCGGTGCCCGGAACGCTCGGCGCTGTTTTGTCCTCGGCGCGATAGAATTCCGTGAACAGATGGGCCGCCTGTTCTTCCGTCATGCCGCGCCCGGTGTCGGTCACCTGAACAGTCAGCAGGGTGCTGCCGTCCTGCGGTTCTCCCCACACGTTGACCGAGACGACACCCTTTTCTGTATATTTCACTGCGTTGGAGACCAGGTTCCCGATCACCTGACGCAGGCGCAGGGCATCACATTTGGCATAGGTCGGGACGGAGGCGTCCAGTTGGATGTCGAATTGAAGTCCCTTGTCCGCAGCCTGTGACCGGAACATTTCCACCGTACTTGAGATTTCAAGCCTCAGCTCAGCGGCGTCGAGGTTCAATGCGAAATGACCCGATTCTATCTTTGCATAGTCGAGTATGTCATCAAGTATGCCGGTCAGTGCCTGTGCGGATTTGCGCAGCAGATGGGTGCGCTCTTGCAGTAGTTCCGCGTCGGAATGCCCTTCTTCAATAAGCTCGGACATGCCGCAGATGGCGTTCAGGGGGGTGCGGATCTCGTGGCTCATGGACGCGAGGAAGCGGCTCTTGGCACGGCTGCCAGCCTCAGCTTCAACCAGCGCTTCGCGCAATCGGCTGGTCAGGCGGTGCTGCGCCCACATTGCGTTAAGCATGTAGGCCGCCCCCAACACCACCACCACCCCGGCAATGGCGATTTCGATCGGGTCGGCAAAGGAATAGAGCAGGCTGCCGATCATGTAGCCGACGACGCAGATGATCGGGACAGCTGTCAGGATACCAAAGAACATCCAGGCCGCACGCGCGACCACGCAGTGATTGAGCGCGATGGTCAGTAGCATCGCCCCCATCAGTTTGGGGAAGGGATCCGGCTGTAGAAACAGCATCACGGGGATCGCATTGAAAATCCAGACGCCGCAGAACGCCGAGGATGTGAACAGCAAGACAGCGCCAAATGTGACTTTGCGCGCCAGCATTTTGTACACGATGAGACCGATGATCTCGACGAAAGCGTAGATGCAGTAGATTGCCGCGACGGTCCGTATCGGCAGGAAGTACAGCGACATGATCGACATCAGTGTAATCGACGCGAACCGGGACGGGAGGTCTGCGCGCACCAGATCATTCTGCGTGGAGACAGAGCGCCTGAGGTCTGGTGACAAAGTAAGCATACGCATCCTCATGACGTAGTCCGTTTCTGCGCCTCTTGCGCAGTGTTGCAAGCGGTGATCGAAGCCATTCACCGTATTCGTTAACGGATGGCGACATCTGTTACCGTAAAAATAAAGCTAAATGATGACTGATGACTTAACCATTTAAAGGCCAAAGTTCGAAACCAATACTTTGACGTTCAAATACGAGACCACGATCCGGATTAACGCACATAAAAGGTGCTATCGCCCTGGATGCCGTTCGATTTTGATTGCTGTCGAGGCATCGGGGAGGCCGAAGGCGACAGGCTCGGAGTTTGAACTTGGGTAGGCTAGATCCCGAGCAAAAGAAAATCCAGTCGCAATCACACATTAATTTACGGATATGCATGGACCTGTCCATGATTGAGGCGTGTCGCGCTGCGCGGGCCATATTGCTTCGGTCCGTTATGTATTTGCCAGTCTGCACCTCAGTGGTGCCGGGGGCTGAGGGGCGGCGGTGTGTGCTCGGCATGCGGCCCTCTGCTCGGAGCGTTGGTGTAGCACAAGTTGCTCTGCCCGGGATCGTGAGCGATGTGGCGACGTCGCCAAGGCATGGTAGGTTCGGTCAGGGAAACCCGCACGAATTCATGTGTTTAATCGACGGCAGCAAAATTTTCCCTCGAAAGCCAGAAAAATGGCGTTTCTGCGCTTGACGGCCCCTGCGACCTGCGAATATTACACCCCAACGTTCAGACACGGTGCTGAACGCACAGCAAGCGGTTGTAGCTCAGATGGTTAGAGTACCGGCCTGTCACGCCGGGGGTCGCGGGTTCGAGCCCCGTCAACCGCGCCACTGCTGCCCTGCCTGAGGGGCCTCGTCAGAGGATCAGGACCGTCCCGGATGGGAAGCGCTGGCGAAGGTCAGCATTGAAAATGCGCGGTTGTAGCTCAGCTGGTTAGAGTGCCGGCCTGTCACGCCGGAGGTCGCGGGTTCGAGCCCCGTCAACCGCGCCACTTTCACTCCGCCTGAGGGCCCTCGACAGAGGATCAGGACCGTCCCGGATGGGAGCTGCTGACCAAGGTCAGCAAAAATGCGCGGTTGTAGCTCAGCTGGTTAGAGTGCCGGCCTGTCACGCCGGAGGTCGCGGGTTCGAGCCCCGTCAACCGCGCCACTTTCACTCTCTTTTACAAAAAATTCCAAAAGACTGGCATTCGCCGTTCCTTCGCGCATTCAGGCTGCTGTTTTGCCTTTTCCTGCGCAAATACTGGCGACACAGTGGGGCAGATCCCAGCCATCCGTTGAACAGACGAAAGCCCATTCATGCCCGTGTCAGAAAATCCGCCTGAAAGCCCACCTGAATCCCAGCCCACGATCCGCGTGATTGCCATGCCGACTGACACCAATCCGGCAGGCGACATCTTCGGGGGCTGGTTGATGAGCCAGATGGACCTCGCAGCAGGCACAATCGCCGCGCGTGTATCCAAGGGGCGCGCTTCCACCGTTTCGGTGGAAGAGATCCAGTTCCATCGCCCGGTTCTGGTCGGCGATGAGGTCTCTCTTTATGCGGAGATGTTGAAGGTCGGGCGCACCTCGATGCGAATTCGTGTTCACGCGTGGCGTCGTGCCCGCCATCAGGAAGAGACCCAGCAGGTCACCGAGGCGATCTTTACCTTTGTGGCGCTGGATGATGACGCGCGCCCAAGGCCGGTGCTGCGCGAGGAGTGACACGAGGGCAGGGACCGCCCTTAAAAACAAAGGTATCGGCTGTCGGCTCAATCCAGGGCTTTGTCCTGCGCAGGCGTGGGGGCGCCCATCGCCCCCACGCATTGTTAACTTAGGCTTTGCTCAGTGCATCCAGCACGCGCGCCCAGGAGCGAATGCCTTTGTGGAAGCTCTCCAGATCGTATTTCTCGTTCGGAGAGTGGATCGCGTCATCTTCATTGGCAAAGCCGATCAACATCGCATCCATGCCCAAGATCGACTTGAAATAGCCGGCCACCGGGATGGAGCCTCCCATGCCGGAGAACACCGCCTCACGGTTCCATTCCTCGGTCAGTGCGCCACGGGCGGCCTCGAACTCGGGGCGGGTGGTGTCGATCACATAGGCAGGGGCGCCGTCCAGATCGAGATCCCATTTTACGGTGCAATCTTTGGGCAGACGGGCCTCCACATGGGCGCGGATCTTCTTGCGCAGCGCGGCGGGGTCCATGTCACCGACCAGACGGCAGGTGATCTTGCAATGTGCCTCTGACGGGATCACCGTCTTGGTACCCGCGCCCTGATAGCCGCCCCACAGACCGTTGATTTCCAGCGTCGGGCGGGCCCATTGCTGCTCCAGGGTGGAGTATTTCTTCTCGCCATGGGCCACCGTGTAGCCAGCGTTCGACAGGTAGTCTTTTTCGTCGAAGCCGCAGCCCTGCCACTGGCGCAGGATATCGGCGGGCACCTCATGCACACCTTCATAGAATCCATCCACGGCAACGGCACCGGTTTCGGGATCGTGAAAAGAGGCGATGATATGGGAAATCTCGCGCAGCGGATTGAGGCCGGGACCGCCGTAGTGGCCGGAGTGCAGGTCGATCTTCGGCCCGATCAGGGTGAATTCGTCCTTCATCATGCCGCGCAGCTGCGAGGCCACCGACGGCACGCCACGGGCCACCATCGAGGTGTCGCAGATCAGCGCGATATCCGCAGACAGCTCTTCCTGGGCAGCCTTCAGGAAAGGGATCAGCGAGGGAGAACCCGATTCTTCCTCCCCCTCAAAGAAAAAGGTGATGCGGCAGGGCAGGGTGCCATGCACCGCCTGCCATGCGCGGCAGGCCTCGACGAAGGTCATCAGCTGGCCCTTGTCATCGGATGCGCCACGCCCCCGGATCACGGTGCCGTTTTTGGTCTCTTCCATCTGCGGCTCAAACGGGGGCGTGTTCCACAGGTCAAGCGGGTCCACCGGTTGCACATCATAGTGTCCGTAAAACAGAAGATGCGGGCCTTTCGTGTTTTCCTCGCCCACATGGCCCACCACCATCGGATGGCCGGGAGTTGTGCGCTTTTCGGCCTTGATGCCGATGCTGTTCAAATCTGCCACCAGCCAATCCGCGGCGGTCTCGCAGTCGGCCTTGTAGGCGGGGTCGGTTGAAATGGACGGGATGCGCAGCAGCTCCAACAGCCGGTCGGTTGCAGCCGAGATATCGGAATCGATCTTGTCGAGAACGGGGGTAAGGGACATCGGTCTCTCCTGAAAATAGTGCTTTTCCGCATGCGGGCCTTGTGGTCGAGGCGCTGCTGGCGGGTCTCGGGGCGGAGCCTAGCAGTGGGATAAATCAAGGGCCAGTCGCACAATTGTATCAGAACACCGGCGGCGGTTTTTCGGCGTCGTCTCGCTTCGGAACAGCTGTTTCCGATCCGCAACCATTGCGCTTGTCTGCGGCGTTTTGCGCTGCTTTCGCATGGCGCCATTGCGGTCTCTGGCGCTTGCCTGAAACTCAGAATGGTTCTAAAAGCCCAGAAAAGGTTTATTTGACCTGTATCAAGGATGCTGGAGCCGTGACACTCTATCACGTTGTGCAGGACAGGGGTGCCGGTTAGAGACCGTGAAATATATCACGACGCTCATGCTTCATCAGCAGGGCCGTTCGGGATCAAGACGCAGCCAGGCCGGTCAGGCAACGGCAGACAGCTATGGAGATGACGGTGGATTATACCTCACAACTCGACGCAGCGATTGAACGCCTTCACGAGGAAGATCGCTATCGGACGTTTATTGATATTGAACGCCGTCGTGGCCAGTTTCCCCATGCCGTCTGGACACGCCCCGACGGGACAGAGCAAGACATCACCGTCTGGTGCGGCAATGATTATCTCGGGATGGGCCAGCACCCGGTGGTGCTGAAGGCGATGCGCGATGCGCTGGACGCCACCGGCGCCGGATCGGGGGGCACCCGCAACATCTCTGGCACAACGGTCTATCACAAGGAGCTCGAGGCGGAGCTGGCTGACCTGCATGGCAAGGAAGCATCTCTGCTGTTCACCTCTGCCTATGTCGCCAATGACGCCACGCTCTCGACCTTGCCAAAGCTGCTGCCCGGCCTGATCATCTACTCCGATGCGCTGAACCATGCCTCCATGATCGAAGGTGTGCGCCGGAATGGCGGTGCGAAACGTGTCTTCCGCCACAATGATGTCGCCCATCTGCGCGAGTTGCTGGCAGCGGACGACCCGGCTGCTCCCAAGCTGATCGCGTTTGAGTCGGTCTATTCCATGGATGGGGATTTTGGCCCGATCGAGGAAATCTGCGACCTCGCCGAAGAGTTCAACGCACTTACATATATTGATGAGGTCCACGCGGTTGGCATGTATGGTCCCCGCGGTGGCGGTGTTGCAGAACGTGACAATCTCGCCCATCGCATCGACATCATCAACGGCACACTCTCAAAGGCCTACGGCGTCATGGGCGGCTATATCGCGGCATCGGCCAAGATGTGCGATGCCATCCGCTCCTACGCGCCGGGCTTCATCTTCACCACATCGCTGGCACCGTCGATCGCGGCGGGTGCAGCAGCCTCCGTGCGGCATCTGAAGACCGCTCAGGAATTGCGCGACAAGCATCAGGAGCAGGCGCGGTATCTCAAAACCCGTCTCAAGATGATGGGTCTGCCGATCATCGACCACGGCACGCACATCGTGCCGGTCATTGTCGGAAACCCTGTCCACACCAAGAAATTGTCGGACATGTTGCTGGCGGATTACGGGATTTACGTGCAGCCCATCAATTACCCGACCGTGCCGCGCGGCACCGAACGGTTGCGCTTCACGCCCTCGCCGGTGCACGGACCGAAGGAAATGGATCATCTGGTGCGCGCCATGGACAGTCTATGGTCGCATTGTGCGCTAAATCGTGCCGAACTAGCCGGATGAGCTACTGCTAAGTGTTCATTAAACAGAATTGTGTTATCGTTTCATCAATGAAACTGCGCTGACGAATCGAGAATCGGTTGGTACAGCGCATATGTCGCAAAACGGCAGGTATTGATGGGACAGCAGGCATGATCGGGCGCCTTACGCAGCGCAGTTTCCGAGGTCGTCAAAATACAACAGAGCCGCCCCGCGGCTTTGATGATTTCGAGGTGCGCCTTGGTGACATGATGCGCGGCGAGCGGGCAACCATGGGTAAATCGCTGCTTGATGTGCAGCGTGAACTCAGGATCAAGGCCTCCTATATCGACGCCATCGAGAATTGCGACCCTTCTGTCTTTGATACTCCGGGTTTTATTGCCGGATATGTGCGCTCCTACGCCCGTTACCTGAACATGGATCCGGAGAAGGCCTTCAATGGCTTTTGCGCCGAGAGCGGGTTTTCCGTGGCGCATGGGATGTCCTCCGAGGCCTCTGTTCGCAAGCCCAAGGAACTGACCTACGGCGCTGGAAAAGGGCTTGGGGCAGACGCCTTTACCAACTCCACCACGCCCTTCGTGCCCGTGACCGACAGTCTGCTGAGCCAGGTTGACCCGCGCGCCATCGGCTCCCTGCTGGTCTTGTGCGGTGTCATTGGCGGTCTGACCTTCGGGGGGTGGAAGCTGCTGCACGAAGTTCAGCAGGTGACATTTGCTCCGATAGAGCAAACGCCCGAGGTGCTTGCCGAACTCGACCCACTGGCCACTGCCGCCTTGGCGACGGGGGATGTGACCGACGATCCCGCAACGGAAGCGCTGGATCGTCTCTATCGCCCGCAGGCCCTGGATGTGCCGGTTCTCGTGGCGCGCGATGCGCCGATTTCCACCCTTGATCCGCGCGGTCAGGGTAATTTCGCGGGCACGGAGCGTCCCGGCCTGATGCTGGCGGAGGCAATGGTTCCAGCGAATGAGGCAACGGATCTCTCGGTGCCGCAGGTTCTCGAAGACGTTGCACCGTCAGTCGAGATGCTTGCTGTCCGACCATCTTGGGTTCAGGTGAAGGCCGCCGATGGCAGTGTAATCTTTGAAACCATCATGGAACCGGGGCAGACGTTTGAGGTGCCGTTGACCGAGGATGCGCCGCGCCTGCGCACCGGCGAAAGCAGCGCTATCTACTTCGCCGTCAATGGCCAGCATTACGGTCCTGTCGGCGGGCGTGGTCAGGTGACAAAGAATGTCGAACTTTCGCCGGATGCGCTGAGCGGACGTTTCCAGCTCGCGGATCTCGAGGCTGATCAAAACGAGGCACTGGCCACGATGGTTGCACAGCTGCGGGCGGTTCAGACCACCCCGGGGTCCGTCTCGGACTGACATCACGATCACGCAGACCCTGCGTTCCCGTTACGGATTTACCTGACACCCCGGACAGCCATTGCAGGCTCCGGGGTGTCGGCCTATTTAAGGGGGACGCGACAAGCAGGACGAGGCAGCCATGTCCATGAATCACATTCGCCCCTGGCGTAACATCGAACGCCGCAAGAGCCGCCAGATCCATGTCGGGAATGTTCCCGTTGGCGGGGATGCCCCGATTGCGGTGCAGACCATGACCAACACGCTGACCACCGACATCAAGGGCACGATTGCCCAGGTGCAGGCGGCTGCGGATGCGGGCGCTGATATCGTGCGGATCTCCGTGCCGGACGAGGCCTCCTCGCGCGCTTTGAAAGAGATCGTGCGCGAAAGTCCGGTCCCCATCGTTGCCGATATCCATTTCCACTACAAACGCGGCATCGAGGCCGCCGAGGCGGGGGCGGCCTGTCTGCGCATCAACCCGGGCAATATCGGGGACGAGAAACGCGTGGCCGAGGTGATCCGCGCGGCGCGCGATCATAACTGCTCGATCCGCATCGGGGTCAATGCCGGCAGTCTGGAAAAGCATCTGTTGGACAAATACGGTGAGCCCTGTCCCGACGCGATGGTCGAAAGCGGCATGGACCACATCAAGATCCTGCAAGATCATGATTTCCACGAATTCAAAATCTCCGTGAAGGCCTCCGACGTCTTCATGTCTGCCGCCGCCTATCAGATGCTGGCGGAGGCCACTGACGCCCCCATCCACCTCGGCATCACCGAGGCGGGTGGGCTGATGTCTGGCACCATCAAATCTGCCATCGGTCTTGGGCAGCTTTTGTGGATGGGCATCGGTGACACCCTGCGCGTCAGCCTTTCGGCGGACCCGGTCGAGGAGGTCAAGGTCGGCTTTGAGATCCTGAAATCGCTTGGGCTGCGCCATCGCGGCGTCAATATCATCTCCTGCCCCAGCTGCGCGCGGCAGGGCTTTGACGTCATCAAGACGGTCGAAACGCTGGAAGAACGGCTGGAACACATCAAGACGCCGATGAGCCTGTCGATCATCGGATGCGTGGTCAATGGCCCCGGCGAGGCGCTGATGACCGACGTGGGGTTCACCGGCGGGGGCGCAGGCTCCGGCATGGTCTATCTGGCGGGCAAGGCGAGCCACAAGATGTCCAACGACCAGATGATCGACCACATTGTTGAGGAGGTCGAAAAGAAAGCCGCCGCACTCGATGCTGAGGCGGCGGCGGTAGAGCAAGCGGCAGAGTAATCTCTGTCCTTCATCTTTTCATAAATATCTCGGGGGTTTGGGGGCAGAGCCCCCATGCTCTTGGTGTCTTGGCTGCCCCCCGGACGTCATAGCGGCCGGGCCACTCGCGCCCGTCGAAGGTGGCGTCCCTCAGCTGCGCGCGGCGCGGATTTCCTCGATCATGATCTGTATCTGATCCGCAGGCAGGTAGCCGCGCAGCATTTCCTCTTCCAGCACGAAGGTCGGCGTGCCGGAAATCGACAGGGTTTGCGCCAACGTTCGGGTGCGCCGCAATTGCTCGTTCACCTCGGGCGCATCCATCTTGGCCAGGATCGCGTCGGCATCCAGCGACAGCCCTTCGGCCATACGGCGCATTGCGACCTCGTTGGGTTCGCCTTTGAAGGCGAGCAGCGTGTCGTGGATGTCCTTGTAGGCCGCGTCACCGGCCACCAGTTTGGTGGCGATGGCAAAGCGCGAGGACAGGACAGAGGCGTCGCCCAGGATCGGGAGCTCCTTGATCACAAAACGGATATTTGAATCTGCGGCCAGCAATGCCTCGACCTCCGGAGCGGCGCGGCGGCAATAGCCGCAGCGGTAGTCCATGAACTCCACCAGCGTGATGTCGCCATCGGGATTGCCGCCAACCCAGGAATAGCCGTCGTCCTGCAACTCCTGCAGATTGGCCGCGACCAGTGCTTCGTCCCGCCGGGCGTCTGCCTGAGCCTGCTGTTGTTCCAGCACGTCGACGGCCTCCAGGATCACCTCGGGGTTTTCCATCAGATAGCTGCGCACAGCTGCGCCAAAGGCCGTCTGCTCGGCCTCGGTCATGTCGTTCAGATCAAGCGCCCGCGCCGCCGGAGCGGTGAGAGAGAGCGCGCAGGCCGCCATCAGGGCCATGCGTGTCGGGGCAATCATTTGTTCTTCCTTTTCTCGTCTTGTTCAAATGCAATCAGCACATCCTGTGCCCGGCGCCATGCCGGGGAGCCGCGTGGCAGAATGCCAGTGGCGCGCTTGGCGTGAGGGCCAGCATCTTCCAGTCGTCCCCGCAATGCGTATCGTTCTGCCGTGACCAGTGCGGCCATACCGGTTTGCTTGGTCTTGGCATAAGCCAGCGACATGTCGCGAAGCAAGGTTGCGTTGCGAAAATCGAGGCTGCGCGCCTTTTCCATTATGTCCAGTGCCGCGCGTGGATTGCCGGCAGCAAGCTGTGCCCGTCCCAGGCTGGCCAGGATCAACGGTTCGTTCGGGGCGAGTTGTGCTGCGGTGGCAAAGGCAGAGACCGCAGCGGGCCAGCGCCGGTTCTCATAGAGGATCTGCCCCCACAGCTCATGATAGTATGCGTCCTTTGGGCGTGCCGCGAACAGCGCCTGCATCTCGGCCTGTGCCCGACCGAGGTTGTTCTGGCGGTGGTGGGCCACCGCGACCCGCATGCGTTTCAGATCCGCATAACGCTCGGAGGACACCCGCCGTTTGGTCCAGCTGGGCGCGCGGGTGAAGGCAGACAGTTTGCCCTGGACCCGCGCCAGCCAATAGGCGGCTTGCGGATCGGTCGGGGCGCCGTCTCCGGCGCTAGCCACGTAGGCCTGCGCAGCGCGGATACGATCCCGGCTCAGCGGATGAGAGCGCATATAGGGATCCTGACTGGCCGGGCTCAGTACCTCCTGGCCGGCAAAGATCCGATGCAACTCCACCATTCCCTTCGGGTTGATGCCCGCGGCGGTCATGTAGCCGATGGCGGATCGGTCGGCAGAGGATTCCTCCGCACGGGTGTGCGACAGGAAATTTCGCAAGGCCGAGGACTGCACCCCGAACGCCACTCCCGCTGCGGCGCGCCCGCCCCCCGCAGCGGCGGCCAGCATGCCCAGAGCGGCGCCAAACCCGGCGGCCGTGCTTGCGGATCTCATGTTTTGGATGCGGCGTCCAATATGGCCATTGGCGATATGAGCGGCTTCATGCGCCAGCACCGCCTGCAGCATTTCCGGCGTATCCGACTTCAGAATCAGCCCGTAGTTGACGAAGATCGCCCGCTGGTCGATCACAAAGGCGTTGAAGCCACTGTCATTGACCACCAGTATCCGCACCCGTCGCGGGTTCAGACCTGCGGCTCGCAGGATCGGGCGGGCCAGTTCCGTCAGCCCATGCTCGATATCTGCATCGCGCAGCAAACGAATTGATTGCGCCTGCGCCGTCATTGGCGTCAGCACCAGCGCAACGACGACCGCAGCGCCCGTCATGCGCCCACGGTGAAACAGGCCGCAAACGGCATGGAAAAGAAGCGGCCACAGGCGCCTGCCCGGGATTGACGCGGAGGAGAATACACGGTCAAAACTCATGGCCGCACCATGGGAGATCAGCATGCGAAACTCAAGCCGGTCCAAAGTCGATCCCTTCATTGTGATGGACGTGATGGAAGCCGCCCGCAAGGCGGAGGAACAGGGACGTCATATCATCCATATGGAGGTGGGCCAGCCCGCCACCGGCGCGCCGGAAGCGGCGCGGCGCGCATTGTCGCAGGCGTTCGAGACGGACGCCATGGGCTACACCGTCGCGCTGGGTCTGCCAGCGCTGCGCCGTCGTATCGCGCAGCTTTACGGCGAGTGGTATAACGTCGATCTGAACCCGGAACGCGTTGTGATCACGCCCGGTTCGTCGGGTGCGTTTATCCTCAGCTTCACGGCGCTGTTTGACAGTGGGGATCGCGTCGGCATCGGCGCGCCCGGCTACCCGTCCTACCGCCAGATCCTGAGCGCGCTTGGCATGCAACCCGTAGACATCCAGACCGCGCCGGAACATCGCTTGCAGCCTGTCGCCGTCGATATCCGCGATCAGAACCTTGCGGGTCTGATGGTGGCAAGCCCTGCCAACCCGACGGGCACCATGCTCGACAGGCCGGCGCTGGCCTCCTTGATGGACGCTGCAGCCGACGAAGGCGCCAGCTTCATCTCCGATGAAATCTATCACGGCATCGAGTATGAGGCGAAGGCGGTGACGGCGCTGGAGATCTCGGACGAGGCCTATGTCATCAATTCCTTCTCCAAGTATTTCTCCATGACCGGTTGGCGGGTCGGATGGATGGTGGTGCCAGAGGACCATATCCGAACGGTGGAGCGCATCGCGCAGAACATGTTCATCTGCGCCCCGCACGCCAGCCAGGTTGCCGCCCTTGCTGCGATGGACTGTCATGAGGAGCTGGAGGCCAACCTTGCGGTCTACGCAAAGAACCGCGCTCTGATGCTGGAGGGGCTGCCCAAAGCCGGGTTCACCAAGATCGCGCCGCCGGATGGGGCCTTCTACGTCTATGCGGATGTGTCCGACCTGACCAACGACAGCCGCAGCTTTGCCGTGGAAGTGCTTGAAAAGGCAGGAGTTGCGGTGACGCCCGGGTTGGATTTTGATCCTGTGCGCGGCGCCACAACGCTGCGGTTTTCCTATGCGCGATCTACGGCGGATATCGAGGAAGGTCTGTCCCGGCTCAAGGCGTTTATGGAAGGCCGTCGCTGATGCGGGGACTTGCGACTATTCTGACGTGCGTGCTTTTGCTGTTGCCGGTCGGGGCAATGGCGCAGGGGTTCTCGGCTCTGGCGCGGGTGCTGCCCGAGGAAAGCCGTCTCAGCGATGATGGCTCCGGTGTGCAGCTTGAACTGGGGCTGAGCCAGGGGGTTCCGTTTCGGGTCTTTACCCTCAGTGATCCGCGCCGGGTGGTGCTGGATTTTCAGGAAGTGGACTGGACGGGACTGGATGCGGCGACCTTTCTGCAGGCAGCGCCAGTCAGCAACGTGCGCTTTGGCGGCTATGTTCCCGGCTGGTCCAGGCTGGTGCTGGAATTGGCCGAGCCGATGCAGGTGAGGTCCGCCGCGATGGAAATTGATCGCGAAACCAGCGCTGCCACCCTGAAACTGGCGCTGGCGCAGACCAACGCCGAGGCCTTTGCAGCAGCGGCCGGGGCGCCCTATGACCCGCGGCTGGATTTGCCCGCGCCAGCACAGATCGAGGGCCTGATGCCGCGCGACACAGAGGCCCCCCTCGTGGTGATGCTGGATCCGGGCCACGGCGGACTTGATCCCGGGGCAGAGGCAGAAGGCGGCATCGCCGAAAAGGATCTGATGCTCGCCTTTGCCTATGATCTCGGCGAACGATTGGTGCGCTCCGGCGCATTCGAGGTCTTGCTGACGCGGGAGGGCGATTACTTCGTTTCTCTGGAGCGCCGCATCGCCATGGCGCACCAGCAGGGCGCGGATATCTTCATTTCTCTGCACGCGGATTCGGTAACAGAGGGCATGGCCCATGGCACCGTTATCTACACCCTGTCGAAATCCGCCTCTGATGTGGCCTCGGCAAAACTGGCGGAACGCCATGATCGCGCCGATCTTCTGGCGGGCAGCGATCTGAGCGAAGCGGATGATGTGGTAACGGATGTTCTGCTCGATCTGGCGCGCCAGGAGACGCATCCGCGATCAAAGGCACTGGCGCAATCGGTGATCGAGGCGCTCATGGAGCAGGGGGGACCGGTCAATCGCCGCCCGCTGCGCTCTGCCGGGTTTTCGGTGCTGAAATCCGCGGATATCCCGTCAGTGCTGATCGAGTTGGGTTTCATGTCCAGCCCGCGCGATCTGGAGTTGCTGACCGATCCGGCGTGGCAGGCGAGAACGGCACAAAGCATCCTCAACGGTCTTCTGGCCTGGCGTGAGGCCGATGTCGCGCGCCGCGCGTTGGTACGGCAGTAGCCACCCTCCGGCGGGACGGCAACACAGCGCGACGCAGCAACTGTGACGCCGCGTGCGGGGATCTCCCCCTTGTGCGGTTGCGACTCTGCTGGTTTTTGCCGGTCGGGGCCCCACATTAGATTGTGAGAATACAGACCCCAGCGCATCTGCTATGATGTGCTCTACCCTCCATCCGGTGGCGTTTCATGCGCCGCCATAACTCGTTTTGACCCTTGTCACCTTGCCCCCTATAAGGAGCCGCATCGTGCGAGAGAGGCCCACACCGTGATCAGGTTCATTCTGTCCATTTTTGGATCCATTTTCAGTACCATCACCCTTGGAATCGGGGTGGGTGCCCTGTCCATCGGGGCGATCTTCTGGGTCTATGGCCGGGATCTGCCTAGCCATGAGTCGCTGGCGCAGTACCAGCCGCCGACCATCAGCCGGATTTTCTCCGGCGAGGGGCAGCTGATCGACGAGTTCGCCAAGGAACGCCGTCTGTTTACCCCATCGGAAGAGGTTCCCGATCTGGTAAAGCAGGCCTTCATCTCGGCGGAAGACAAAAACTTCTACTCCCACGCCGGCTATGACGCGCGTGGTATCCTGGCCGCCGCCATCGAAGCGGTGAAATCCCGCGGGGAGAACGTCCGCGGTGCCTCCACCATCACCCAGCAGGTCATGAAGAACTTCCTGTTGTCCGGCGACCGCCGTGCGGAGCGCAAGATCAAGGAAATCATCCTCGCCACACGGCTTGAGGAGACCCTGTCAAAGGACAAGATCCTTGAACTTTATCTGAACGAGATCTTCCTCGGTCAGAACTCCTATGGGGTGACTGCGGCGGCGCAGACCTATTTCAACAAGACGCTGGGCGAGCTGGAACCGCATGAGGCAGCCACGCTGGCCGCGATGCCCAAAGCGCCGTCTGACTATCATCCGGTTCGTGAAAAAGAGCGCCTTCTCCAGCGCCGCAACTATGTGCTGCGGGAGATGAAAGAGAACGGCTACATTTCCGAAGCGGTCTACGAGGTGGAGCGCGAACAGGAATTGCGGTCGGTCCAGAACGGCGATTTCGACGCCTTCCGGACCGCACTGCCGCCGCGCGATTACTTCACCGACGAGATCCGCCGCCAGCTGTCGGATGACTTTGGCGAGGGCGAGTTCTTTACCGGCGGCTTTACCATCCGTGCGACGATCGACGAGGAAATGCAGACCGAGGCCGCGCTGGCAATGCGCAAGGGGCTGGAAGAGTTCGACCGCAGCACCGGTGTCTGGCAGGGGCCGGTTGCAGAGATTGACCCGGCACTCCTGGACGCAGAGGACGACTGGCGTGCGGCATTGGGCGATGCGGATATTTCGCGTGACATCATTACGGAGGATGGCGCCTGGCTGCCCGCCGTGGTGATGGCGGTTGAGGCAAACGCCTTGACCATCGGGATTGAGAGCGTCACCGGAACCGGCACCGTTCCACGGTCGGATATCAAGTGGCTCCGGGGCGATTTCTTCGACAACTTCAAACCGGGCGATGTGATCCATGCCCTTGCAGTGCGCGACGGCGACGCAGTGAAGCATTGGTCGGTGCGGCAGGTGCCAGAGGTTCAGGGCGGCTTTGTCGCCATGGATGTGAACACGGGCCGTGTTCTGGCCATGCAGGGCGGGTTCTCCTACCAGGATTCGGTGTTCAACCGCGCCACACAAGCCCAGCGTCAGCCCGGCTCCAGCTTCAAACCGTTTGTCTATGCCGCGGCGCTGGATAGCGGGTACAGCCCGGCGACGATCGTGATCGACGCTCCGATCGAGATCAACACCCCGCAGGGTGTCTGGCGACCGAAGAACTCCAACCACAAGTTCTACGGCCCCACGCCCTTGCGCACCGGGATCGAGATGAGCCGGAACCTGATGACCATCCGTCTGGCGCAGGAGGTCGGCATGCCAGTGGTTGCCGGCTATGCGGAGCGCTTTGGCGTCTATGACAACATGGGCACGTTCCTCGCCAACTCTCTCGGGTCGGAAGAGACCACCCTCTACAAGATGGTCGCGGCCTATGCGATGTTTGCAAATGGCGGCGAACGGGTGGAGCCAACGCTGGTGGACCGTATCCAGAACCGCTTTGGTCAGACCATCTATCGTCACGATGATCGCGATTGCGTGGACTGCAGCTTTACCGAACTCGACGCGGGCCGCGCGCCCAAGATCGTGACCAACCGCGAACAGGTGATGGATCCGATCACTGCCTATCAGCTGACATCCATGCTTAAAGGTGTGGTTGATCGCGGCACCGCCTCGCGGCTCATTAACCTGCCGGTGCCGGCTGCAGGCAAGACCGGGACAACCAATGACGCGCGCGACGCGTGGTTTGTCGGCTTTACCTCCAACATCGTTGCAGGGTGCTACTTCGGCTATGACAATCCGCGTCCGATGAAGGGGGGCCGCGGTTACGGTGGCACCCTGTGTGGCCCGGTGTTCCAGCAGTTCATGACCAAGGCGACCGAGAAGTTCGGGGGTGGTCCGTTTGACGTGCCGCCGGGCGGCCATTTCATCAAGATCGACCGCTATACGGGCGGGCGTTTGCCCAACGGCGCGGGCGGTGCCAATGTAGTGGCGGAATATTTCCGCGACGGGGAAGAGCCGATCTTTGGTCTGACCTTCGACGGGGGCTTTGGCATGGGATCGAACCTGCCATTGTTCGAGGAAGTCAGCGAATCTGGTCGTCAGGTCACCACCTCCAGCGGCGGCACTGCTGTGCTGGGTCCCAAGGCGACCTTTGGCGACGTCAGCTCCGGCGGGCTCTACTGACACCACTGACAGTTCTGGTGCGGGCAGGCAGGATACACCTGTCTGCCCGCACTCTTGTAGTGGTCCCGGTGCTGCGGTATCACGCAATCTCAAACAAGATTTCAAGGAATGCTCATGCGCGCCGAGATCCAGACCATCGTGGCCGATATCGAAAAATCGCTCGACCTGCTTGCCCAGCGGATGAACTGGGAGACGGCGGAATTTCGGCTTGAGGAATTCAACGCAAGGGTCGAGGATCCCAACCTCTGGGATGATCCGGCAGCGGCGCAGAAGCTGATGCGGGATCGCCAGTCGCTGGTTGATGCCATCGACACCTACAAGGGCATCCGTCAGGATCTCGACGACAGCGTCGAGCTGATCGAGATGGGCGAGATGGAAGAGGACGAAGAGGTCGTCACCGACGCCGAGAACACCCTGAAGGCGCTGAAGGAAAAGGCCGCCAAGAAGGAGCTGGAAGCGCTGCTGGATGGCGAGACCGATGCCAACGATGCCTTCCTGGAGATCAAGGCTGGCGCCGGCGGCACCGAGGCCTGCGACTGGGCGTCGATGCTGGCGCGGATGTATGTACGCTGGGCCGAAAGCCGTGGCTTCACCGTAGACCTGCAGGAAGAGCAGGGGGGCGGCGAAGCGGGCATCAAATCCGCCACCTATCAGATCAAGGGCCACAACGCCTATGGCTGGCTGAAATCCGAGAGCGGCACGCATCGCTTGGTGCGGATTTCGCCCTTTGGCAAGGGCACGCGCGAGACGTCCTTTGCCGCCGTCGGTGCCTATCCGGTGATTGATGATAATATCGAGATCGAGGTCAATCCGGCCGATATCCGCATCGATACCTATCGGTCGTCCGGTGCGGGCGGTCAGCACGTGAACACCACCGACTCTGCGGTGCGGATCACCCACACGCCGACGGGCATCGTTGTGACCTCCTCTGAGAAATCGCAGCACCAGAACCGCGACATCGCCATGAAGGCCCTGAAATCGCGGCTCTACCAGATGGAGCTCGACCGCCGCAACGCTGAGGTCAATGCGCTGCATGAGGCCAAGGGCGATGCAGGCTGGGGCAACCAGATTCGGTCCTACGTGATGCAGCCTTACCAGATGGTCAAAGACCTGCGGACCAACTTCGAGACCGCTGACACCAAAGGGGTGCTGGATGGTGACCTCGACGGGTTCATGGCGGCAACGCTCGCGATGAAGGTGGCCGGCAAGAGCCGGGCCGACGCCCAGGGCGAGGACTAAGGCCATGAAGAGACCTGCGCTGAAGTGTGTCATGGTCACGTGGCTGCTTCTCGGAGGTATGCTTCCCGCAGCGGCAGAAGATCGCGCCTCCACTCCGGAAACGGATGCAAACGCGCTGCTGACCTTCCTCGGTGGTGATGGCTGCGTGATCGGTCCGCATAGCGCGGGCGCTGCGAGGGCGGCTGGGTTTGATGGGGACGCACTGACGGCCCTCGGCGCGCGGCTTCTGGTGGATGGATCTGCAGAAAAACAAGGCGACTGGACCGTGCTCGGCCCGGAGGTCTGCACGATACGGTTTCCCGATGTTACATCAGAGCTGACGCTGAACAGTTCCGAGGTTCAAGACACCTTGCGGTTGAATCTTTACGTACCGTCCCTAGACGACATTCAATGGCTGAATGAGACGGCGGACACGCTCCGGACGTTGGGGGTCTCGCTTCGCCATTTCGAGGAGCAGGGCATTACCGCGCAAGAGTTGCGCGCTGTCGGTGTCGATCCCGATGCCCTCGCAGAATATATGGAACGCCCCCGTTGTCTTTTGGGCGGCGCATCAGAGATCGCGAGCGAATTGCAACAGACACGCGGCTGGTCGCAAGATCGCAGCTTCCGTGCAGCGGTAGCGCTGATCGCCTCTGGCCTGAAGCAAGGGGAGCTGACCTTTTTCTCCGATGATATTCTGGTCACCCCGCCCGGTTACGTGCTGACAGCGCCCGCATGCTGGACACCTGAAGAGCAGGCTGCGATCACCAGCAGCCATGCCATGCTGGAGCAGCATTTCGGTACGTTCGTCAGGGCGCGCGGCGCGGAAACCTCTTGCGATACGTTTGATGCATCTGACGCTCTGATGGGCAGGGAGGCGCATCTGCTTTGGAAAGAGTTGGCAGGTGAGGCCCCCGAAAACGCCTGGATCGGGATTGAAGTGATTTCGGGCGCTCTTGGCGCCGGATGGTTTGAAGGCGCGTCAATCGCTGACAGAGGCACGCCGCGTCCCCCTTTGTGCCGTCTCTAGGCAGCGCAGTCCGGCGATTGGCGCTACGTTAGCCCGACGGCCAACGCCCCATGCTGGCGCGAACGGCTCCCGCCCCCGGTGCATGCATCACAGATGCCCTTCCGGCGTTGGGCGTGGCAGCCTGACCTGGCGGTCCGGCTGCAGTGCGCCTAGCGCATCTGCTTTTCTAGTTTTTAGGGGCTTTTCAGACCGTTATCCGCATCCTAGGCTCTGGGTCGAAAGATCGAAAGGGACTTCGGATGATGCTCTGCGACACGACTGCCACCCAATTGCTCGGCGATTTGCGCAAGGGAACGCTGACCGTGGAGGCTCTGATGCAGGCCTCTCTGTCGCGTATCGCGGAGCGTAATCCAACGCTGAATGCCATCGTCGCACTGCGGCCCACCGAGGAGCTGATGGCCGAGGCCCGAGCTGCCGACGCCGTGCCGATGGCCGACCGGGGCGCGCTGCATGGTTTGCCGATGGCGATCAAGGATCTGTCGAATGCCCGTGGACTGGTCAGCTCTCAGGGCTCGCCGCTCTTTGCAGGGCAGGTGGCACAGGCGGATGATATCTTTGTGGCGCGGCTGCGCGCCGCCGGTGCGATCCTGATCGGCAAGACCAACACGCCGGAGTTCGGCCTCGGTTCGCATACGTTCAATCCCGTGTATGGCGCGACCGGCAATGCCATCGACCCCAGCCGCTCTGCCGGGGGCTCGTCCGGCGGCGCTGCGGTGGCGCTCGCTGCGGGGATGGTGCCGCTGGCGGATGGCTCCGACATGATGGGATCCCTGCGCAATCCGGCGGGCTGGAACGAGATCTACGGGTTTCGCCCCACCTGGGGCTGGGTGCCATCAGAGCCGGCAGGGGACATGTTCCTGCATACGCTGGCCACCAACGGGCCGATGGCGCGCACGCCGCGGGATGTTGCCCTGTTGCTGGATGTCATGGCGGGGGGAGATCCGCGTCTGCCCCTGCATCGGGGTGCTGAGCCGGTGTTGCCGTTGCAGGATCCGGGGCCGCTGAAACTGGGCTGGCTTGCCGATTGGGGCGGGGCGTATCCGATGGATGCGGGAATTTTGGACACCTGCGAGCGCGCAATTTCCGACCTCGAGGCACAAGGCCATCAGGTTGACCGTCTGACCCCGCCTTATCCGGCCGAGCACATCTGGCAGAGCTGGATCACCCTGCGCTCCTATGCGGTGGCGGCCGGTTTGCGCCCACTTGCCGAACAGCGCGATCAGCTCAAGGAGGCCGCCCTGTGGGAACTGGACCGCGGTCTCGGGTTCACGGGGGCGGAAGTGCAGGCCGCGTCTGACCTGCGGGCCGGATGGATGCGCGCGGCCGCACGGATGTTCGAGAGTTATGACGCGGTATTGTTGCCGACAGCGCAATGCTGGCCCTTCCCGGTGGAGTGGACCGCGCCCACCGAGATTGCCGGGCAGGCGATGGACACCTATCATCGCTGGATGGAGGTCGTGGTGCCTGCCAGCCTGTTGGGACTGCCATCTCTGGCGGTGCCTGCAGGGCGCGGGGCCGAAGGCTTGCCCATCGGTCTGCAGATCATCGGTCCTCACAACAGTGACGCCCGGATCCTCGGTCTCGGCCAGCGTTACCACAATGCCATGGCGGCGACCTGACCGCGCGGAGGGAGTGACGCGCAGCGGCAGGCGTTCCGCGACAGAGCCGGAGACAGAACGGAAGGTGAGATGCAGATGACAGACATCACGGGGCCCGACCAGCAAAGTCCCACACGCCCGATGGGGGTGCCGGAGTTGCGACCCGTGAACGCAGCGATTTTGCGCCAGGCCCTGTACAGCGGCTGGCGCGATTTTCGCGCCAAGCCGATGTTTGGCCTGATCTTTGCGGGGTTCTATGTGCTGGCTGGCTGGATGATGGCTTGGATCACCCTCCGCACCGAAACGAGTTACTGGCTGGTACTGGCCGCCATCGGTTTTCCTCTTATCGGCCCGTTTGCCGCCGTTGGACACTATGAGGTGTCACGTCGGCTCGAGCAGGGGCAAGGGCTGGATGCGCGCCGCATCTTTGGCGTCATACTTGAGCAGGGCGGGCGGCAATTGCCATCCATATGCGCCATTATCGTCGTCGTTTTCATGTTCTGGTTCTTCCTCGGGCATATGATCTTTGCTCTGTTTCTCGGGCATATGCCGATGGTCAATGTGTCGACCTCGACCGAAGTTTTTCTGACCCTTCAGGGCGTCACCATGCTGGCTGTCGGCACTCTGGTGGGGGCGCTGTTCGCGCTGCTGATTTACATGATCACCGTGCTGGGCTTGCCGCTGCTTCTGGACCGTGAGATCGACTTTGTGACCGGCATGATCACCAGTTTCACCTATGTTCAGGCGCATCCGCTGCCGATGCTTGGCTGGGCCATGCTACTGGCGGGGCTGACCTTTGTCGCGCTGCTGCCGGGGTTTCTCGGGCTTCTGATCGTGCTGCCGTGGCTGGGGCATTCCAGCTGGCATCTCTATCGGCTGCTCCGGGTCGAAGCTCCGGCTACTTGAACGGGGTGCCCAGTTGCAGCAGCCGTTTGTGGAACGGGATGATGTCCGGCGCGCTGGTGAAGCCACTGCCGCGGGCAGCGGCGATTGCACGCGACACGTCAGTGCCGAGATATTCGTAGATCATGCGCAGCACCCGCTCTCCGCTTTCGCTCTCGCGGACGGTACGGGCGACATAGCCAGCCCAGAGGCTGTTTTCGGCGGATGAGACCCGTGCGAGATAGTTGAAGGAGTATGTCAGGGTATTTCGGCGGCTGAGAACAAAGGCGACGCCATCCTCGTGACAGGTCATGTAGCCGCGGTATTCCCGGGATGGCCCATCGGTCGAAAGGCCCTGATAGCGCATACCAGCACGGGGTTCGTAGCCTTTGACGTAGGTCACCCCGTCTATCCGGTGGACATGGACGATGCCCACGACGAACTTGTCTTCGCTGATGAAGCTGCGCCGGGTAAAGCGGTAGAACCCGGAAGGAAAGATATCTTCGGTAAGACGGCTGAGCCCGGCGTCGATGAAATCTTTCAGATAGCTGCCGTGCAGCGCGTGGCTTTCATTCTGGCCAAGCGTTTGAACCGGAGCGAGGAGGATTCGTGCGTCGACGTCAAAGAAGCTACAGATCCGGTCCAGCACATCGGGACGTGGAAAGCTCTCTCCGGAAAGATATCGGTTGAACTGGGTGCGGTTGATACCAAGGCGTCGTGAGAGTTCGGAAATGGAGGGGTATTCGCGGGCCAGAATGCGTAGATTGTCTCCGAAGACTGTCCTCAATTCTGCAGGGGATCGGCTTTGTTTCAACATGTTTGGTCCGCACTCACTCCGACACTGGTTCTTCTGGGTATCATGGCATGACGCCATTTAGAGACATTTTCTGAAATACCTGACGCTGTAGAGTATCAACGCCGACACAAATTGCAATTCTCATTGCGAAAGTTGGGGATGTTTGAAAAGAGGAATTTGACGCACAATAGAGTCGGGCAAAAAGGGGTCCGCAATGATCGGGGTTGTCGTCTGGGCCGATACCGCAAAGTCAAAAGCGGTCATCTGGTGTGAAGATCAAGGAGATTTAGCCTATTACGTTCATCAGGATGTGGTGTCCAAACCCACCCTGTTGAAGAAGGGCGATCTCGTGGAATTTAAAAGCCAATATGAAAGCGGTCTACGCATGGCTGCGGGTGTTCGTGTCGTTGATATGGATACGCGACCGGGGCTTGCGGATGTGCTGAAAGCTGGCGTGCCGACCGCGGGCAGTGATGCGGTGTCTGGTGACATTGCTCAGCGTGAGACCGTCGTCGATGGTGAGGTTTTGGCTGGTCATGACGTCGAAGATCGACGCGATACTGTCCACCACGGTGCGCAGGTCACGACACTGTCGATCCCGGTGCGGGGCGGTGAGCCTGAACAGCGAGCCGCTGCCAATACGGAACATTCCGGGGCGACGATCCTGCCCTTGTTTCCTGAACTGATGCGCGCATAGCGCTGATGCGCTGACACTGATCAGGTCGCCAGGTCTGCGGCGTTTCTGGCTGGTTTTACGTGATCCAACGGAAAAAGCGCACCCTTGCGGGTGCGCTTTTGCAGGTTTGAGCCTTCGGCCGGCCAGGCCGGCCTGTGGCGGATCACTCGCCGCGCAGCAGGGCGGCAACTCCGGTCCGGGCGATCTTGGTCAGGCCAAGCGGGCGCATCAGATCCGCAAAAGCGTCGATCTTGTCCGGTGTGCCAGTGATCTCGAAAATGAAGCTGTTGAGCGTGGTATCCACCACTTTGGCGCGGAAAATATCCGCCAGACGCATCGCTTCGACGCGTTTGTCGTCTTCTCCGACCACTTTGACGATCGCCAGCTCACGCTCGACGAAGGGGCCGGCAACGGTCAAATCGGTGACCTCATGCACAGGCACGATGCGGCCCAGCTGCGCCTTGATCTGTTCGATCACCTGCGGCGTGCCGGTGGTGACCACGGTGATGCGCGACAGGTGGCCGGTATGGTCGACCTCGGCCACGGTGAGGCTGTCGATGTTGTAGCCACGTCCAGCAAACAGGCCAATGACGCGGGCCAGCACGCCGGGTTCGTTTTCCACCAGCACGGTGATCGTGTGCCGCTCCTGCACGTCGGAAAAGTTCGGACGCAGGTTGTAGGCGGAGTGCTTGGTAGAGCCTTTTTTGATGTGTAGGGCAGACATGTCAGTCCCTTTCCTCGAAATATCGGGGCGCGGCGTGGCAGGCACGCCGCGCGAGAAAACCTGTGAAGATCAGACCAGCACCGCGCCGCCGGACTGGATCACGCCCTGCGTTTCGGCCTCGCCCAGCAGCATCTCGTTATGCGCCTTGCCCGAGGGGATCATCGGGAAGCAGTTCTCATGCTTTTCCACCAGACAGTCGAAAATCACCGGGCCATCATAGTCCAGCATTTCCATGATCGCATCGTCGAGATCCGCCGGATCCTTGCAGATGATACCCTTGGCGCCAAAGGCCTCGGCCAGTTTCACAAAATCGGGCAGGGCTTCGGACCAGCTGTGGGAGTAGCGCTCGCCATGCAAGAGCTCCTGCCACTGGCGCACCATGCCGAGGCGTTCATTGTTGAGGATGAACTGTTTCACCGGCAGGCGGTACTGGGTCGCGGTGCCCATTTCCTGCATGTTCATCAGCCAGGAGGCCTCACCGGCGACATTGATCACCAGCGCATCGGGATGTGCCACCTGCGCGCCGATCGAGGCGGGCACGCCATAGCCCATGGTGCCGAGGCCGCCGGAGGTCATCCAGCGGTTGGGGTCTTCGAAGTTCAGATATTGCGCCGCCCACATCTGGTGCTGGCCCACCTCGGTGGTGATGTAGCGATTGCGATCCTTGGTCAGCGCTTCGAGCCGCTGCAGCGCATACTGCGGCTTGATGGTGGTTTCGGAGCCGGTGTAGCTCAGGCAGCTGATGGCGCGCCATTCGCTGATCTGGCCCTGCCAGTTGGCCAGTGCCTCCGCATTTGTCTTGCGACCGCGGGACTTCCACACCTTGAGGATGTCTTCCAGAACATGGGCCACGTCGCCGACGATCGGGATATCGACCCGGATCACCTTGTTGATCGAGGAGGGGTCGATGTCGATATGCGCCTTGGTGGAGTTCGGCGAGAAGGCATCGATGCGGCCGGTGATCCGGTCATCGAAGCGCGCGCCGATGTTGATCATCAGGTCGCAGTCATGCATCGCCATGTTGGCCTCGTAGAGACCATGCATGCCGAGCATCCCCAGCCAATTCTTGCCGGATGCCGGATAGGCGCCCAGTCCCATCAGGGTCGAAGTGATCGGAAAGCCTGTCGCCTCTACCAGTTCGCGCAGCAGCTGGCTGGCGGCGGGGCCGGAGTTGATCACGCCGCCGCCGGTATAGAACACCGGGCGTTCGGCCTTCTCGATGGCGGCAACCAGCTCGGTGATCTCCTCCATGTCGCCCTTCACCAAGGGTTGGTAATGCGAGGCGGTGGGCTTTGGCGGCTGGTACTCGCCGGTGGCGAACTGCACGTCCTTGGGCACGTCGATCAGCACCGGGCCGGGGCGGCCGGAGGTGGCAACGTGAAAGCCCTCATGGATGGTGGCGGCCAGCTTCTCGGTGTCCTTCACCAACCAGTTATGCTTGGTGCAGGGGCGGGTGATGCCGACGGTGTCTGCCTCCTGAAAGGCGTCCGAACCGATCATGAAGGTTGGAACCTGGCCCGTAAGAACCACCAGCGGGATGGAATCCAACAGCGCATCCGTCAGGCCGGTCACCGCATTGGTGGCACCGGGCCCGGAGGTCACCAGCACAACGCCCGGCTTGCCTGTGGAGCGCGCATAGCCTTCGGCGGCATGCACCGCGCCCTGTTCGTGACGCACCAGGATGTGGCGAATGTCATTCTGCAAGAAGATTTCGTCGTAAATGGGTAGGACGGCGCCTCCGGGGTATCCGAATACCGTGTCCACGCCCTGATCCTTCAGGGCCTGTACGATCATTTTTGCGCCGGTCATTTCACGTGTCATCTGCTTTGCTCCAGTTCACGACATCGTCTTTCTTCGCGTCGGTCTTCACTCAGTGGTCTTGGCATAAAAAAGCCCCCGATTTTCTGGATCGGAGGCGCATGGGTTCAATTATGGTCTACCGTCACCGGCCCATGCGCGTGTGTCCTACAATTACGACTAGCCGTGCCATTGTTGGTGGCCTCCTTCATGCGTTCTTCGGCGACATTATGAGCGTCCGCGGGGAGGGTCAACAGGGAAAAGACAGGTTTTACACCCCTGTTGTGAAGTTTTCTTTCGTCAGCCTATTGTTTTTTGACATTATTGGGAAGATTTGGGGTGGTTTTTGACGTCTCGTGGCTTTTGTAGCGGAGAGGGCCACGCGGAGCGCCTGCGGCGCGCCGGATCAGCAGCGCGGTTGTGCGCGCTGTCCTGTGCGAGGCTCTGCCTCGCGCTCCGAGGTATTTGGGAAAAGATGAAGTGGGGCGGTCTGCATCGCCGGACGGACGCACCGCCTGGCCTGAGGGCATCGGGTAACGTCAGATGCCGCGACCGGTGCCCTGCAGCACGCCATGTTCCAGCGCATAGCGGGTGAGACCTGCGGTGGAGGAGATGCCGAGTTTGCGTTTGATGTTCTTTCGATGGGTCTCCACCGTGCGCACCGAGATGTCCAGTGCGATTGCCACTTCCTTGTTGGACTTGCCCTGCGCCAGTTCCAGCAGGATAGTCTGCTCGCGACCGGTCAGCGCTTCGCGGCTGGTGCCGGAGCTGGGCGCCAGCGATCCCGCAGCGCCTGTACAGAGGTATTGCTCTCCGCGCATGACAGCATCGATCGCCGTCTTGATCTCTTCTGGCTGGACGTCCTTCAGCACGTAGCCCACGGCGCCATGGCTGAGGGCGGCGGAGATATATTCCGGGCTGTCATGCATCGACAGGATCAGCACGCGGATGTCCGGGCAGCGTTCCAGGATGATTTCGGTGGCGCTGAGGCCGCCGACATCGGGCATGTTGAGATCCATCAGGATCACATCCGGAAGCAGGTCTTCGGCGCGGGTGATGGCGTCGCGGCCTCCGGAGGCTGCTGCAACCACTTCGATGTCCTCATACCCCTCCAGGATGGACTGAATGCCTTCGGCCACCATCGGGTGGTCGTCCACGACCAAGACGCGGGTGATAGCGGTCATGTTGTGTCTCCCGGTTCGATCAACCGTCGGTTCCTTGGTGCATGCGCTAGGGCAGGCGGTGTGCTGCCAGCTCGTCTCCCGGTGGCAGCAGGTGACTGAGCGGCAGGCTGGCTTCGATCACGGTGCCACCGGTCTTGCCAGCTGTGGCGCCGCGAGATGACAGAATGTGTATGCTACCGTCAAGCTGTTCCATCCGCTCCTGCATGTTCCGCAGTCCGATGCCGGAGGTCCCACGCGCCTGGTCCAGCGGCAGGCCAATGCCATTGTCGGTGATCCGCATGGTTGCCCCTTTTTCGTGGCCGCGTAGATCCATGGTGACCCGTGTTGCCTTTGCGTGGCGTTCGATATTGGTCAGTGCTTCTTGCGCGATGCGATAAAGGGCAATTTTGGCTTCCTGATCCAGACGGTTGCGGAATACGACCGTGGTGAAATCGGTTTCTATCCCGGTGCGGCTGGCAAAATCATCCGTCAAAGCCTTGAGCGCGGGACCAAGGCCGAGGTCATCCAGCACGCCCGGCCGCAGATCCCGGCTGATCCGGCGCACTTCGGTGATCGCGGTTGCCAACCCCTCGACGCCTTTCTCCAGCGGGGCGGCGGCAGCTTTGTATTCGCCGCGTCCAATGCGCTGTTTCACGGTTTCCAGCGTGTAGCGCACCCCGACCAGAAGCTGGCTGATGGAATCGTGCAGCTCCCGCGCGACCCGGCCACGCTCTTCTTCCTGGGCGTCAAAGACCCTCTGGGTCAGCTCCTTCAGTTTGGCATCTGCCAACCGCCGTTCACGGATGTTCAGGAGCATGCCAGAGGCAAACACCAGCAAAAGCGCCACCAGCGTGATCGCCCCGATATAGAGAAATGTCCGCCGCACCCGGTGCTCCACCTCCTGGCGGGAGGTGGCGATCGAGGCAATCACATCGTCAATGAAAACGCCTGTGCCCACCGCCCATTGCCAGTCCTGCAATCCGACCACGTAGGCAATCATCTGCGCGTCTTCGCCGGTGGAGGGTTTCTCCCAGGTGAAACTGTGCCAGCCCGCGCCCTGACGCGCGATCTCGATGAACCGGTCGACGACAGGCACGCCATCGCGATCGGTCAGACCGGACCAGTTGCGATTGATGAAGTCCGTCTGGCGCGGGCTGACGAGATTGGTGCCGTCGTAGTCATAGACAAAGAAGAAGCCGTCCTTGCCATAAATCATCGCGCTGAGGATCTGGGTGACCTGCTGCTTGGCCTGCGCGTCATCAGGAGCAGCCGGGCCATAGATGTGCATGAAGCCGTTTCTAGCCTGGGTGACGTAGTTGCGCAGCTCGGCTTTCTTCGCCTCGATCAACTGCCGTTCAAGGACCTGAATTTCGCGCTCTGCCATGGAGCGCGACTGATGCGCCACCAGCGCGGCAATTGCCAAGCAGGCCACAATCAGCGGGAGCGTTGCCAAAAGAGACAGTTTTTGTGCGTAATTCGGGCGAAACAGGCGCCGGATCATCATATCGGTTCCGCAGTTGGCCAATTGGGAGGTCGGGCAGAGGGGCGTCTCGAATCGTTACGGCACCGACGCTCAGATTCAAACCCCGCAAACCGCTTGCCCCCTCACAAAGCTGCGCGCAGGCAGTTTCGCAAGGCATTTCTGGTCTGGTTTCCTCCGGCTACGGACAAAAAAGCACCGCGTCTACGTATTAATTGGTATTCACATGTCTCACCGGGTGGGTAGGGTGTGTGTCACGTTAAGAAGGCCGCACGCGCAAGGACAAAGTGTCGTGCACCGGAGCGGCCGATACGTTTTGGGAGGAACTAACACCATGGATCGTCGATCCTTTCTGAAAACATCCGCCATCGGCGGCTCCGCTGCTGCCGCATCCGCAACCCTCGCTGCTCCGGCCTATGCCCAGGGCAACCGCACCCTGACCATGGTCACCACCTGGGGCCGTGGCCTTGCAGGCGTGCATGACTCCGCGCAGCGCGTGGCCGACAGCATCACCGCCATGACCGATGGCGCGCTGACCGTTGACCTCAAGGCCGCAGGCGAACTCGTCGGCGCGTTCGAAGTCTTCGATGCCGTGACCGCCGGTCAGGCCGACATGTATCATGGTGCCGACTACTACTTCGTCGGTCAGCACCCGGCTTATGCCTTCTTCACCGCTGTGCCCTTCGGCATGACCGCGCAGGAACTGGCGAACTGGTACTACCAGGACGGCGGCATGGAGCTGCACGACGAGCTGGGTCAGATCTTTGGTCTGAAATCCTTCCTCGGCGGCAACACCGGCGCGCAGGCCGGTGGCTGGTACTCCAAGGAGATCAACAGCCCCGACGACTTCAACGGTCTGAAGTTCCGTATGCCGGGTCTCGGCGGTAAAGCACTGGGTAAACTGGGCGCCTCCGTTCAGAACATCCCGGGCTCCGAAGTGTATCAGGCGCTGTCCTCCGGTGCGATCGACGGCACCGAGTGGATCGGCCCCTGGGCGGACGAAAAAGCCGGTTTCCAGGAAATCACCAAGACCTACTACACCGCGGGCTTCCACGAGCCGGGTGCAGGTCTGTCCGTTGCCACCAACCGCGAAGTGTTCGAGAGCCTGTCGCCCGCGCATCAGAAGGTGATCGAGATCGCCTCCGCCGAAGCGCACCAGTGGAACCTCAGCCAGTTCCTCGCCAACAACGGCGCGGCGCTGCAGCGTCTGCAGGCCGGTGGCGTCAAGGTCATGGAATTCCCCGACAGCGTTTGGGATGCCTTCGGCAAGGCCTCCATGGAAGTGCATCAGGAAAACATGGGCGACGAGCTCTACAAGAAGATCTACGACAGCGCCATGGCGTCGATGAAGTCGTCTTCGGGTTGGATCAACACCTCGTCCGGCACCTATGTGGCACAGCGAGATCGCGTTCTGGGCTAATCCCCGGTTGTGAACTTGAAACGGATCCCCCGCATCGCGCGGGGGATCTCTTTTGCACTTGCGGTCTTGAGGTGCGCGTCTCCGGATGTTCCGTTGCCAGACGCCCCCTGACCGCCTGCTGAACTTCCGGGGGAGCCATGCAGGACGACATGAGTATTTCCTTTTTTGGCGCAATTGGCGGCTTCCTGTGGTGGCTCGTCTCTAATGTTTTTGGCGCCTTTTATAATCTTGGCTATGCCATCACCCATCCCGAGCTCTGGCTTGGCTGGCTGACCTGGGCGAACACCACCGAGGACAAAGAGGCGGTGATGCGCTTTGTCTATTACGGTGGCTCGGTCGAGTTTTTCTTTGTGGTCTTCACCACATTCCTCGTACTGACCGGCGTGGGGCTCTACTTCCGCGGCTTCATGTGGGGCATGGTGCGCGCGCTTGAGGGCTTTGCCAACACCTTGGGCCGGATCTTTGCCTGGGCCGGGTTGCTGATGGTGGTCCAGCAGATCATCATCGTGTTTATGCAGCGCGTCTTTGCCCGTCCGGACATGAGCTTCGGTCTTGGGATCGCGCTGGAAAAAGACATTTCCTGGTTCGCCGAAGAGCTGAAACTCTACAACGCCCTCGTGGTGTGTTTCTGCGTCACCTACACCTTCGTGCAGGGCGGCCATGTGCGGGTTGATCTGATTTACGCTGGCATTTCACACCGGGCCAAACGTGTCATCGACATGATCGGCTCGCTGATCTTCATGATGCCGGTTGCGGTTATCACCTGGATGTACGGCTGGTTCTTCCTGTGGCGTCATCTGATCGTGCCGAACCCTTCGGCGTCCGACACGCTTGATCGCCTGGTCATGAAGGCCCGTGCGCTGCGCTGGAATGTCGAAACAATCGGGTTCTCGCCCAACGGCTTCAACGCCTACTTCCTGTTCAAGATCCTGCTGATCTCCTTTGCGGGACTGGTGTTCCTGCATGCGGTGGCCTTCTTCTACCGCTCCTTCCTCGAGTTCATCGAGGGTGAGGAAGCAGAGGGGAAGTACCTCGACAAGGATACGCTTGGCGCAGGTGAAGAAGCCTATGAAGGCGCTCATTAACTAAGGGACAGCTCACATGCTATTCGGACTTGATGGCGTCGAAATCGGCCTGATCATCGTCTTTTTCTGCCTCTTCGGGGGCATTCTTTCCGGCTTTCCGGTGGCCTTTGCCATCGGCGGGGCCGGGGTCATTTCCTTCGGGATCATCGCCGCACTGGACAGTGGTGGCCTTCTTATCCACCAGGCTATCGATACGTCGAGCCAAGCCTACAGCAATCTGGTCAACTCGGGTGTGAAACCCGATGTGATCTCGGTCTTCCGATACCCGGAGTTGCCACGCATCGGCGAACCGGTGTTCCCGCAGGGCTGGGAAGTTGCGATGGATCGCAACGTCTCCTTCATCGTCAATCGCATCAACGAACGCGTCCTTGCAGGTGCGTCGATCGAGACGCTGCTGGCGGTGCTGATGTTCGTGCTGATGGGCATCACGCTGGAACGCTCCAAGATCGCCAACGATCTGCTGACCACCATGGCGCGCGTCTTCGGCCCGCTGCCAGGCGGTCTGGCGGTGTCCATCGTGGTTGTGGGCGCGTTTCTTGCCGCGTCCACCGGGATCGTGGGGGCCACCGTGGTCACCATGGGCCTGCTGGCCCTGCCGACCATGCTGCGCAACAACTACTCGCCAGAGCTGGCGACGGGTGTGATTGCGGCCTCCGGCACGCTGGGGCAGATCATTCCGCCCTCGATCGTGATCGTTCTGCTGGGCACGCTGGCAGGGGATCTCTACTCCACCGCGCAGGAAAACCGCGCTCAGGAGGCAGGGTGCTCTGACGCGTTGACCTATCTCGGCGAGCCGGCAGTGGTTTCTGTCGGCACCCTGTTCCAGGCAGCATTGCTGCCGGGGATCATGCTGGCACTGCTCTATGCGCTTTATGCCTTTGGCTACGCGCTGATGAACCCGCACAAGGCGCCGGCGGTGTCGATGGGGGCGGCCAATGAAGAGCCGATCACCCGCGGGGAGGGGCTGACTTGGTTCCTTGGTGTTCCGGCGGCGCTGATCGTTGGCACGGTCCTGATGAGCAGCCTCAACGTGGTTGGCAGCCAGGACATCACCATTTCCACATTCTCGGATGCGGGGCAGACCGCGACGCTGCGCACCAATGTTGGGCCGGAGTGTCAGGCAGCGATGATCGACCTGCATGGTCAATCAGCCTGGGACGATGCGGTGGCCGAGCAGGTCAAGATCGACGCCGCAGGTGGTGTTGCCGCCGCGACCAAACTCTCGGAAGACGAGCAGGCGGTTGCGCTGGAGCAGAAGATCGCCAACGCAGCTCCCATCGGTACCGGGATCGCGACGCTGATCGTGTTGCTGGGTCTGACCCTGGCCGTAGGCCGTGGGGTGGCGCCGTCGCGCGATGCCAAGCCGCTGATCCTCGGTGCCATTGGCCTGTTGGTTCTGGCGTTGGTGGATATCGTGGCGATCACGCCAACCACTTCGGCCTCGGCCACGGTGGCTTGGATGCTGCTGCCGACCCTGCTTGCGCTTTATGGCTGTCGTGAAGCGGCGGCGCGCTGTGCCCGCAACGACCTGATCCGCGTGGTGTTCCCGCCGCTGGTTCTGATCGTGGCGGTGCTGGGGTCCATCCTCGGTGGCATTACCAACCCGACGCCGGCTGCGGCGCTTGGGGCCGGTGGTGCAATCATGCTGGCGGCCTACCGCAAGCTGAAGGATGAGGGGCAGACCGGCAGTATCATCATTTGGGCCACCTTTGCGGTGATCCTTGCGATCCTGACCGGTGTGAACTTCGACCTGCGGATCAATCAGGATGTGGTGCCGGCAGAAAGCTACGCGGCCTTCTTCTTTGCCTATGCGTGTTATCTGTTTGCCCTCTTTGGTCTCCTGTATGGCATCTGGGTGCTGTTCCGGGGCGGGGTGATGACGCCGATCGTGCGGGAGACCGCCAAGGTGACGTCGATGGTCTTCACCATCCTAATCGGGTCGCAGCTCTTGAACCTGGTGGTGATCTCCTTTGGCGGCGAACACTATATTCAGGACTTCCTGAAGAGCTTCGACAGTGAGATGAAAGTCTTCCTGATCGTGATGCTCGTGCTGTTCATCCTCGGCTTTGTGCTCGACTTCCTGGAGATCATCTACATCGTGATCCCCATCGTCGGCCCGGTGATCTATGGCGGTTCGTTCGACCCTAAATGGGTCACCATCATGGTGGCGGTGAACCTGCAGACCTCTTTCCTGACGCCTCCGTTCGGGTTTGCGCTGTTCTACCTGCGCGGGGTGGCACCGCGAGAGGTGACCACCGGGCATATCTATCGCGGGGTTCTGCCCTTCGTGCTGATCCAGGTGGCAGGGCTGGCGATCCTTTGGTTCTTCCCGTCGATCGTGACGATCGTGCCGGCGCTGATCCCGAATTGATCTAACACCGGCAAGACACCAAGACAGAAAAGGGCCCCGCAGCAACTGCGGGGCCCTTTGGCTTTTGCGGATCGTGGCATCTTGCAGGGGCGGAAGGCACAGCCGCAAAGCTGGACAGCCCGCCCGAGCGGCTGGCCTCATCAACCAAAGTGAATTCAAAATCTAGACGAGCTGGATCAGGTCCCAGCGGTTGCCAAACGGGTCGCGCCAGACGGCGACGGTGCCATAGGGTTCGTGCCGTGGCTCTTCCTCAAAGACAACACCGGCCGCCAGCATCGCGGCGTGATCCCGGTCGAAGTCATCCGTGGCGAGGAACAGACCGACACGGCCGCCGAACTGGTTTCCGATCGCTGCCTGCTGAGCTGGGCCATCGGCGCGCGCAAGGATCAGGCTGCCCTGGCTGGCACCCGGTGGCAGGATGCGCACCCAGCGCTTGCGGCCCTGATCGACGTCTTCGGCCAGCTGCCAGCCAAGCTGGCCGCAGTAAAAGGCAATGGCTGCGTCATAATCGGGAACGACAAGGGACAAAGCATGCAGATGCTGCATGGTCTCTATCTTTTTGACGGGTGCTGGCCCTGCGGCAGATGAATGTTGGCCACCTGTTCAGCGATGGGCGCGGAGGACAGCGGGTGGTCTTCGGCTTCAAAGGCTGCGGGATCCTTGAGCGGCGTCCACTGGCCGCCGAAATAGACCTCAAGCCCGGAGAAGTTCGCCTTGTATCCCATCTTCTGACTGCCCGCGACCCAATAGCCGAGATAGACATACGGCAATCCCGCCTCGCGCGCGATTTCGATATGATCGAGCACCATGAAGGTACCAAGCGAGTTTTGCGGCAGGTCCGGCGTATAGAAGGAGTAGACCATGCTCAGCCCGTCTTCGAGCACATCGGTCAGCGCGACGGCGGTCAGCGCGTTCCGTTCAGGGTCCATGTATTCGATCACGCGGGTGCGGATCGGGGTTTCCTCTACCATCGCCGCATATTCGAAGACATCCATGTCGGCCATGCCCCCGTCCGCATGGCGCTGGTCCAGATACTCGCGGAACAGGGCGTATTGATCTTCCGTTGCCCAGGGCGATGTGGCGCGACGCTCCAGATACCGACTGCGATTGTGGGTCTTGCGCTGACTGCGCGTCGGCTTGAAGGCGTCGACGTTGATCCGCGCCGACATGCAGGCGGAACAATCCGAACAGGACGGTCGGTAGAGCACATTTTGTGATCGCCGGAACCCCTGTTGGCTCAGAGAGCTGTTCAACTGCTCCACGCCGTTGCCCTGCAGTGAGGTGAACAGCTTGCGCTCCATCCGGCCCTCCAGATAGGGGCAGGGCTGCGGTGCGGTCACATAAAACTGAGGAGCAATCGGAAGCGTATGGCGCATGAGGGGCGTCTGTGGCTCTCTTCTAACGGGACAGGCCGCCGGGGCACGGCGGTCCAATGACAATTCTGCAGTATCTGGATGATAGCAACAGGGTCGCGCGAGACAAGTGGCCATGTGAAAAATGGATTAACGCCTCGGAATCCATCGTTAAAAACGGCGCGTCAGGCGCGCCGTTTCAGCATCACGGTTCCCAGCATGTGATCGCTCAACCCCTGGCCACGCGCGGTGGTAAGCATAAGCAGGATGGAAATCACCTGCAGTACCGGAACCGCCATGGAAACGGTATAGCCCACGGTGTGCAACAGCGCGCTGCCGCCATCCAGGCGTTGCCCGGATTGTTCGCGCAGCTCGATGCCGCTGAACCGCATACCCAATGTGGCAGACCCGTTGGCCAGCGTCGCGACCCGGTAGACAAAGCCGACCGTCAGGTAGAGGGCGGGCCATACCAGCAGACCGAGAAACGCGGTGAACGGCACGATCAGTGCCGCGATGGCAAAGATCAGGACAGAATCGATCAGGAAGGCAAACAGCCGCTTGGGTGCGACGCCGGAATAGAACTCGGCCTGAATGTCTGGATCGGGAAGGGCGGTCATTCGGGGCTCCTGCAAATTTGGAAACGGCGCTCCCGCCCGGAACAGCTCCGGGCGGGCAGGGTGTCTATCAGGCCTGACCGGCGGGACGGTCGGCGGTGTCATCATCCGATGTCTCGGCACCGGCATGACGGGACCGCTCATCCATGAACTCGTCGAACTCGGCCTTGTCCTTTGCGGCGCGCAGCCGGGCGAGGAAAGCCTCGAAATCGCTCTGCTCCTGTTCAAGGCGCGACAGCGTGTCGGCCTTATAGGCGTCAAAGGCGCTGTTGCCACTCGATTTCATCGCGTGAAATCCGTGATGCATGTGGGACGAACGGCGGCGGCAGGAGGATTTGAACATACGTTTGCTCCAGATCATATAGGCAAGGATGGCAAGGCCGACAGGCCAGAAGAGAACGAAACCCAGAACCATTGCCGCGATCCAGGCCCCTTTGCCCTTGGAATCCAGCCAGGCTTCGCTCTTGGCCAGCCACCCTTGGTGCGGGGTCGGCGGCAGGTTGGTGGTATAACTCGTCATCGGTTCTCTCCACGGTGATGGGTTTATGTAAACATCATTTACATCACCGATATGTGGAGCCACCGGCCTCCCTGCAAGGGGGCATGTAAATGTTTTTCACATTTACTTTGATTTTGCGTAGGAACATGCCTGCCGAGAACAGCGCCAAGGCCGTCAGACTGCGACGCGGGATGACGCAAAAGCGCAGAGAAAGAGGGAAGCCAAGGTGCGGCCACGCGCCCAAAACCACGTGTACTAAGTATAATGTCCGAAAACACTGGTTTCGGACGGCCTGCCGGAAACAAGCCCGCCAGACAAACAACTGGTTACTGCATCACTCGGTCCCCGAAATGGGAGCGCGACCGCTGTTTCAATAATATCCGAATAGTTGCATTTGTGGAAGGCTGTAGATGCGCCTTACGGCGCCTGAACCGTTAGTTTACCGAAAAGATTGAGTGTTTACGGAGGGCGCGGCGAGTCTGGTGCTTCGAAAAACGCGCAGGCTTTGGCGTCAGCAATATCGCTTTTCGAAAATTTAACGATGATCTTGCGCGGGTGGCACCTGGCATTTGGGGATTGACGCTCTGGTCGCTGCGCCACAGTCTCCCGCCATGTCAAATGCGCTTCAGATCATACGCTGTCCCCGTTCCTTCGACCCCGCGATCAGCCGCGAGGTCACGGCAGAGCTTGGCCACTTGCCCGCCGATTGGCGCGCGCTTCTGGAAGGGGCAGCGGGCAGCAGCCCGTATCTTCAAACCCTGATCCGCTCCGAGCGTGACTGGATCGAGGGCGCCCTCGCGGATCCCCAGGCCGCGCGCGCGACGGTGTTCGACGACTGCCGCGCTTGCCCACCGGATCAGCTGAAGTCTGTCCTGCGCGGGGCCAAACGCAAGATCGCGCTGCTTTGTGCGCTTTGCGATCTCTCCGGTCACTGGCCGCTGGAGGAGGTGACCGGCACGCTCACCCGTTTTGGCGAACTGGCGGTGGATGTGGCGTTGAAGGCGGAGATCGCCCTGGCGATCCGACGCAAGAAGCTGCCGGGGATGAGTGAGGAAGACATCGCAACCGCTGGCGGCATGAGCGTCTTTGCCATGGGCAAGATGGGTGCTTATGAGCTGAATTACAGCTCCGACATCGACCTGATCTGTCTCTTTGACGAGACCCGCTTTGCGCCCGATGACTTCATGGAGGCGCGTCAGGCCATGGTGCGCGCCACCCGCAACATGAGCGCCGCCCTCAACGACCGCACCGCCGAGGGCTATGTGTTTCGCACCGATCTGCGGCTGCGCCCGGACCCGTCGGTGACACCGGTGGCATTGGCGATGGAGGCGGCGGAACGCTATTACGAGAGCCTGGGCCGCACTTGGGAACGCGCCGCCTATATCAAGGCGCGCGCCTGCGCCGGTGACATCGCCGCGGGTGAGCGGTTCCTCAAGACCCTGACGCCCTTTGTCTGGCGACGGCATCTGGATTTTGCCGCCATCGAGGACGCCCACAACATGCGGCTGCGCATCCGCGAGAACAAGGGCACCGGTGGGCCGATCACCGTGCTGGGCCACGACATGAAGCTGGGACGCGGCGGCATTCGCGAGATCGAGTTCTTCACCCAGACCCGTCAGCTGATCGCGGGCGGGCGCGATCCCTCGCTGCGGGTGCGCGGCACTGTGGAGGGGCTGCAGGCGTTGTCGCAGGCCGGGTGGATCTCTGCCGATGTGACCGAGACCTTGGCTCGCCACTACCGCGACCACCGCGAGATCGAGCATCGCATCCAGATGGTGCATGACGCCCAGACCCACCGGATGCCCACCTCAGAGGAGGGGCTTGCCCGCATCGCCTGCCTGATGGACGAGGACGCCGAGAGCTTTGTCGCCGGTCTGCGGGAGCGGTTGCAGGACGTGCATCGGCTGACAGAGGACTTCTTCGTGCCCTCCGGCGGTGGTACGGCCAAACCGGCAGAGCCCGCGCCCGAGGAGCTGGACCAATCGGTGATCGCCCGCTGGCCGACCTATCCCGCGCTGCGGTCTGATCGCGGCGCGCGGATCTTTGAACGGCTCAAACCGGAACTTCTGGGCCGCCTGTCCCGGACCGCCAACCCTGGCGAGGCGCTGCTGGCGCTGGATGGCTTCCTGGCCGGCATGCCGGCGGGCGTGCAGCTGTTTTCGCTCTTCGAGGCCAATCCGCAGCTGATCGACCTGCTGGTGGATATCGTCGGCACCTCGCCAGCGCTGGCCAATTATCTGTCGCGCAATTCCTCCGTGTTTGACGCGGTGTTGGATGGCGGTTTCTTTTCCGACTGGCCAGGGCGCGCCGCGCTGATCACCGAACTGCAGGAGGCGCTGGCCGCCGAAAGCGATTACGAACGTCAGCTGGACCTGACTCGGCGCTGGCATCGCGAATGGCATTTCCGCACCGGTGTGCATCATTTGCGCGGACTGATTGATGCGGCGGAGGCCGGGCAGCATTATGCGGAGCTGGCGGATGCGGTGATTGTCGGCTTGCTGCCGAAGGTGACAGAACATTTCGCCGCCAAGCACGGACCGATGCCGGGGCGGGGCTGTGTGATCGTCGGCATGGGGTCGCTGGGCGCAGGACGCCTGACAGCCTCTTCTGACCTTGATCTGATCATGATCTACGACCCCCTCGATGCCGAGATGTCCGAGGGCAAACGCCCGCTTGCGGTGCGGCCCTATTATGCGCGGCTGACACAGGCGGTGGTGACGGCGCTGTCGGCACCGATGGCGGAAGGACGGCTCTATGAGGTGGACATGCGCCTGCGCCCTTCCGGCAGTCAGGGGCCGGTGGCCACCAGCTGGCCCAGCTTCACCCAGTATCAGAAAAACGACGCCTGGATCTGGGAGCATCTTGCACTGACCCGCGCCCGGGTGGTCGCGGGAGACCGGGATCTCTCCGCCGAGGTCGAGGCCTTCCGCAGCGACTTCCTTGCGGCACCACGCGACCGGACAACGGTCCTGACAGGGGTGTCGGAGATGCGCCGACGTCTGGCTGCGGCAAAGACGCCGGATGGTCCGTGGGACGCCAAGACCGGGCCGGGGCGTATGCTGGATATCGAACTGGCAGCGCAGGCTGGCACACTGCTGGCGGGGCAATCCTGCCGGACCGTGGCAGAGGGGCTGTTGGCAGGTGTCGCCAGCGGCTGGCTTGATGACGCTCAGGCGCAAGGGCTGACAGAGGCATATGGGCTATATTGGTCGGTACAGAGCGCTGCGCGGTTGATCGCGGGCAAGGGCTCTGACGGTGCGGTACGGGGTGAGGGGGGCGCGGCCTTCCTTCAGCGGAGCACCGGATGCGACGGGATTGGCGCTCTGCAACAGGCGCTGGAAGCAGCTTATGCGACGTCGGCCGCCTGTATTGATGCCGCGGTGGGTGCCGCCGCGGGAACGAAGGACGAGAGTGATGAGCAAGCCATCAGCTGAGGCCGGGGCGCTGGACCCAAAGGGATTGATCCGCGAAGCCTACCGGATCGAGGGGGTCGATGCCGCGCAGTGCCGCAGCATCTTTCTCGACTGGGCTTTGTCGGCGCCCATGGATCAGGACACAAATGCGGCTCTCTCGGCCCTGTTGGAACGCTATGGGCCTATGCATCCCGATCATCCGATGACAGGCGTGCTGCGCGATGGTCTGGCAGGGGGCGTCCGTCCAAGGCGCCGCGGCGGCTGGCGCGCCCGCCCGCGCAGTGAGTGACCGTTTGCGTGGTCTGAGGCCTTGATCTGTGGCTCGGCTTCTGTGGATCGCGCGCCGCGCCGCAATCTTGCTTGCTGAACCGCTCAGCGGTCAGAAAAATGGTTAACAACTCGTTAAAATGTGCGGGTTCGGTCGAAATCCTGCCCTGATTGACTGCCACACCATCTGCAACACGGTGGATTGTGGCCCCCTAGCGGGCCAGGAGGGGTTCTATGCTGATCACGCGTTTGACTATGACTTTGGGGCTGTGCCTGTCGCTTGTTGCCTGCGGAGCGGTCGAACCACCCAGCCGCAATGCCAGCGGCGAGCCACTTGCCGCCATCTCGCCTGCGATTGCGCCGCTGCCGGTGCCGTCGGTCTCGGTAACAGATGTGCAGGTGGTGGTGCCGCGCTCGCTGCGGGTGGCGGAGGCGAACCTCTTTCTGCCATCCGGTGACATTGTCTGGCGCGAAGATCCCGCGGGAGATCGCTACCAGCAGGTCCAGACCATCGTCCAGAGCGCCATGGAGCGTGGAGTTGCGGGCATGAATGGCCCTGTCGAGGCAATCCTGCAGGTTCAGCTGGTGCGGTTTCATGCATTGACGGAAAAGGCGCGCAAGTTCACCGGCGGAGTTCACTCCATCGCCTTTGATATGCGCCTCGTCGATCCGGCAACCGGCACGCCACTGTCCGATGCTCGCCGGGTGGAGGCCGATCTGGAGGCCTATGGCGGCAAGGCTGCGATCAGTGCGATGGCGCGGGGGGAGACCCAGAAGCGACGCATCACCGATCACCTCGCACAGGTCATCCAGCAGGTTCTGGTGGACCCGAACTCCTACCGGAATGCGCGGCTTGGGCTGCTCCAGACCCTGAACAAGATGTAAGCCATCGGCGCTACGCCTAAGCAGCAAGGAAGGCAGAGGCTTCTGTTTCGTGCGCCTCTGCTTTTACGTCTTGGGGTCTTGCAGAAGTCAGGCTATGTGAGATCCATGACAGAACCTGACCTGACCCCGACGCCACGCCCGCGCGTGAAGATGAAACCCAAATCGAACGCCCGCGCTATCCGCCACGGCTTTCCCTGGGTCTATGCCAATGAGCTGGTGACCGACCGGCGCACCAAGAAGATCGCCCCCGGCAGCCTTGCGGTGCTGGAGGATGAGACCGGCGCCCGCCTGGGTCTGGTGGCGGTGAACCCGGAGAGCAAGATCATCGCCCGGATGCTGGACCGTGATCCGGAGGCAGAGATCGACGTGGCCTGGTTTGCCGCCCGGCTGTCCCGCGCGCAGGACTTGCGCGCGCAGCTCTATGACGCACCATTCTACCGGCTGGTGCATGCCGAGGCCGACGGGCTGCCCGGCGTGGTGATCGACCGCTTTGGCGCGGCCTGCGTGGTGCAGCCCAATGCCGCCTGGGCGGAGGCGCATCTGGAGGCGCTGAGCACGGCACTGGGCGAGGTTACCGGCTGTGAGGTGATCCTGAAGAATGCCGCTGGACGCACCCGGAGCCTTGAGGGGCTGGACGATGTGAACGCCGTGCTGAAGGGCGCCGCCCCCGACGCGCCTCTGCCAGTGCAGATGAATGGCGCGACCTATATGGCCGACCTCACCGGCGGCCAGAAAACAGGGCTGTTTTACGACCAGCGCGACAACCACGCTTTTGCCGCCCGATTGGTGGCACCCGGCGCGGCTGTGCTGGATGTGTTTTCACATGTGGGCGGATTTGGTCTGGCGATGCTGGCAGCGGGCGCAGGCCATGCGACCTGCGTCGACGGTTCTGCTGCCGCCCTTGATCTTGCCCAAGCGGGCGCCGCGGCCTCCGGCCACGGCGACAGGTTTACCGCCCGTCAAGGCGATGCCTTTGACGCGCTGGCCGCCCTTGCCGCCGAGGGCGCGCAATTTGACGTGGTGGTCTGCGATCCACCCGCTTTTGCGCCTGCAAAACCGGCATTGGAGGCCGGTCTGCGCGCCTATGAGCGCATCGCCAAACTGGCCGCGCCGCTGGTCAAGCCGGGCGGCTATCTGGGGCTGTGCTCCTGTTCCCACGCGGCCGATCTGACGCTGTTCCGCAATGCCTCGGCGCGTGGCATCGGGCGGGGTGGTCGGCGCGGGCAGCTGCTGCACACCGGCTATGCCGGGGCGGACCATCCGCAGATGCCGCAGCTGGCCGAGAGCGGCTATCTGAAATCCGTGTTCTTCCGGTTGGACTGATACAGGAGAGGCCCCGATGAAGCTGCTTCTGGACACATGTGTGCTCTACCCGACGGTGATGCGGGAGATGCTGCTGGGCGCGGCGAAATTGGGGCATTTCACCCCGCTCTGGTCGGAGCGGATCCTCGGGGAATGGGAACGCGCGGCGGCCAAGATCGGTCCCGAGGGCCCCGTGCAGGCCAAGGCGGAGATCGCCTTGTTGCGCGCGGTCTGGCCGCGTGCAGAAGTGGCGTTGAAACCGGGGGTGACCTCGCGGTTGTGGCTGCCGGATGCCAATGACATCCACGTGCTGTCGTCCGCGATCAGCGGTCATGCGGATGGGATCGTCACGGTGAACATCAAGGATTTCCCGCGCAATCTGCTCGCCGAGGAAGGGCTGGAGCGAGTGGGCCCGGATCAGCTGCTTTATGAACTGTGGTTGAAGGATCGCGACGGGTTGGCCGCGGTCGGGGCCAAGGTGCTGGCTGAGGCCGATCGGCTGTCCGGCCGGACATGGGAAATGCGGGCGCTCTTGAAAAAGGCGCGCTTGCCGAGGATCGCCAAGGCCCTGGGTTCGTGAGGTCCTAGCAAGGCCGCAGGATAGTCTACCGCCCGGTCGCAAGACCGGGCAGCGCCCGTCCGCCCCCATGGGCGGGCGCTTTGCTTCCGCCCGCGGACATGCGCGGCCCTTAGTTCCCCAATTCGCCCAAAATCTCTGCTGCAATCTCAAAGGACCGCAAGCGCGCGGTGTGGTCGTGGATCTGCCCGGTCAGGATCACCTCGTCGGGCTGATATGTCTCGATCAACCGCGACAGATCTCCGCGCACCGTCTCCTTTGACCCCGTCGCCGATATGGTCAGCGCCTGATTGACCCCGGCCAGGATCTCCGGCGCCAGGGCCGCGGCGATATTGTCCACCGGTGCTGGCAGCTTGCCGGGCATGCCCAGACGCAGGCGGGCAAAGGCCTGCTGCATGGTGGTGCGGAGCCGCTCGCCCTCGGCGTCACTCTCGGCGGCGAAAACGTTGATCGCCAGCATCGCATGGGGCTTGTCGAGCGTCGCCGAGGGGCGGAACTGGCGGCGGTAGACCTCGAACGCCTGCTCCAGCGCTTGCGGCGCAAAATGCGAGGCAAAGGCATAGGGCAGCCCCAGCATCGCCGCCAGCTGCGCACCATAGAGGCTGGAGCCGAGAAGCCACACCGGCACCTGCGTATCCTCGCCGGGAATGGCGCGCAAATTACCGCCCTCGGAGCGGGGGCCGAAATAGCCGATCAGCTCCTGCACATCCTGCGGGAAACGGTCTCCAGCCTCCTGCAAGCCGCGGCGCATGGCGCGCATCGCGGCCATGTCGGTGCCCGGCGCGCGGCCCAGCCCGAGGTCGATCCTCGGGCCGTGGATCTCGGCCAATGTGCCAAAGGCCTCGGCCACCATATAGGGCGCGTGATTGGGCAGCATGATGCCGCCGGCCCCGATGCGCATGGTAGAGGTCGCCTGCGCGATATGGCCGATCATCACCGCCGTGGCAGCACTGGCGATGCCGGGCATGTTGTGATGCTCCGCCAGCCAATAGCGATGATAGCCCCAGCCCTCCGCATGACGGGCCAGATCGGCGCTGTTGCGCAGCGCGCCTGCGGTAGAGGAGCCTTCCGGAACCGGGGCGAGATCGAGGACGGAATAGCGCATGAAAACCTTCTCCTTGCTGGAAGGTCTAGATGGGGTCTCGTGGTGACGTGCGCAAGAGGGCTGCGGCGGAAACCGGGCCTGTTAGGCTCAGCCCTCGTCCCATTTGGCCTCAAGCCGGTCCAGCGCGGCAATGCGCTCTTCGGTCTTGGGGTGACTCATCAGCCAGGCAGGCGCCATGCCGGCCCGTGCACTGGTCAGCTCCTCGAGCTTGCGGAACAGGCTCTTTTGCGGCTCGACGCCGATGCCGGCCTTGGTCAGAAGTGCGGCGGCATATTCATCCGCCTCATATTCATCCCCCCGCGACAGGCGCGCGGCGATCAGGCTGGTCAGCGCGCCGGCAATCCACGGGCCGATCACCGGGATGAAGCGGCCGATCACCATCATCAACATGGTGCGCAGGGCGTTCTGGCCGGAAAAGTCGATCATCCGCTTCTTGGCATGTCCCAGCGCCACATGGCCCAGCTCATGGGCGATGACGCTGGCCATCTCGGCGTCGGAGACCTCACCGCTCTGGAACTTGCGATAAAAGCCGCGGGTGATGAAGATCCGCCCATCCGGTGCGGCCAGTCCGTTCACCGGGTCGATCTCGTAGATGTAGACTGGGATGCGCGGCAGCTCCAGCGCCGCGGCGAGCCGGTCTGTCATGCGCTTCAGATGCGGGTCTGCCAGCTCGGTGGAGCGGGCGTCCAGCTCGCGATGGGTGCGCCAAACGGACAGGCGGTACATGACCAGCCCGTAGATCACGGCGAGGAGGATGGGAGTCAGTCTCAGCATGACTTGTGATATGGGCGTGTTTCGGGCCCGCGACAAGCGGTTTGCGGGATTTCACGCCAGCTGTGGGGCGGTTCATGTTACCCTTGCGCCAGCGATAGCCGGGCAGAGGAGGGTCAGTGATGGATGGCACGGTGACGGTACTGGTGGGCACGACCAAGGGCGCGTTCCTGATCGACGGTGGCGCAGAGCGAAGCGAATGGCGGGTGCGCGGGCCGTTCTGTGACGGCTGGGGGATCAACCATGTGGTGGGGGATCCTGCCAGTGGTGAGATCTGGGCTGGCGGTGGCGGCGAGTGGACCGGCGCCGGGATTTGGCACTCCCCCGATGGCGGCGAGAGCTGGCAGGTGACCCGGCTGACACGGGGCACCACCGATGACTGGGCCGAGAAAGACCCGGAATTTGCCGCGATGATCGGCTATGAGCCGGTGGAGCTGCCCTTTGGCAGCGACTTCCAGCAGATCTGGTCGGTGGGGGTCGGTGCAGGCGTGCTCTATGCTGGCACAAAACCCGCCAACCTGTTGCGCAGCGTGGATGGCGGTCAAAGCTGGACCCTTGTGGAGGGGCTGAGCACTCATCCATCGTCTGACAGTTGGACCCCGGGCGCGGCGGGGCTGGTGCTGCATACGATCCTGACCGACCCGGAGCGCCCCTCGCATCTGTGGTGCGGGATCTCCGCCGCCGGCGTCTTTGCCAGCGAGGATGGCGGGATAACCTGGGAGCGGCGCAACCGGCTGTCCAATGCGGAGGGCTGCGCCCATCATGACCACCCGGCGGCACCGCGGGACGGGGAAACCGGACATTGCGTGCACAACATGGTGCGGGCACCGGGGAGCGGCGAGCTGATCTACCAGCAGAACCACCACGGGGTCTGGAAATCCCGCGATGGGGGCCGCAGCTGGGAGGATATCAACGCCGGGCTGCCCTCGACCTTCGGCTTTCCGATCCATGTGCATCCGCGCGACCCGGAGGTGATCTGGACCCTGCCGCTCAACGGCGACAGCGCCGGGCGGTTCCCACCTGAGGCGGCGGCGGCGGTGTGGCGGTCGCGCGATGGAGGCGAGAGCTGGCAGGACTGTCGGGCCGGCCTGCCGCAGGAAGGGTGTTTCTTCACCGTGTTGCGACAGGCGATGGCCGGGGACCGGCGCGACCCCGCGGGGGTCTATTTCGGTACCAACTCCGGCTCTGTCTTCGCCAGTTTTGACGAAGGCGATGCGTGGCAGGAGATCGCCCGGCATCTGCCCACCATCCTGTCGGTCGAGGTGATGGACCGCGGGTGAGGCGCGTTCTTGAGTACTAGGTCAGAGGTGTTGCGCTTTGCGTTGCAAATCGCGCGAGGGCGGCGGCCGCGCCTGCGGCGCGGCCGCCGCCCGGCCCAACGCTTTTGACGCAGGCTGTGCCTGCGGAAACAGGGGCGGGAGCTCTCCCTTGAAGACCTGCGACCATGTGCCTGTGGCGCGGGGCGGTGACGCGTGGTTCCCTGGCGGCAGATGCGGGCAAGGGATATTGGAATGAACCTCTATTTGGTGAGTGCGGCCGGGCTTTCGGCCTGCTGGATGCTGGTGCATGCGATCATTGGCGGACGGCAGTGCGAACGCCCGCTGGCGGCGAACACGACGCTGCCGGACGAGGTGCGCGAAACCATGATCCTGTGCTGGCATCTGGTGACTGGCATGCTGGTCCTGATGGCGCTGTTTCTCGCTCTCGGAGCACTGGGGCGCCGCGACATGGCGCTGGCTGGAGTGCTGCTGGCGGCGATGAGCGCCGGGATCGGTATTTTCGTACCACCGCTGCGGCGGCTGTCCTATGCGGTGCTGCCGCAGGGCTGGTTGTTTGTCCCGGTGATGCTGCTGGGGGCCTGGGGGCTATGGGGCGTTTAGGCCAAACAGACTGAACAGGTCAGGAGGGCTGACCTTGTGTTTCGCGCACGAAACAATGGGGCAGGAAGGCTGATACTTTTTGTCGGGCCACGCCCGCAGATCGAACCCAGATGCGGGTTGCGCCCTGTCAGAACGTTGCGTTTGCAATATGTTAGCTCTCGAAAGTGATGCGGCTCAGCGGGTCAGGTCGCGCATGCCGCGTTCCAGCCCGTCGAGGGTCATCGGCACCATGCGGTCCTCGAAGATCTCGCGGATCATCTGGATCGAATGGGTGTACTCCCAGTATTTCTCCGGCACCGGGTTGATCCACAGATGCGCTCCCCATTGTTCGCGGGCGCGCTGCAGCCAGACCTGACCGGCCTCCTGGTTCCAATGCTCATTGGCGCCGCCGGGGTAGGCGATCTCGTAAGGGCTCATCGAGGCATCGCCGACAAAGATGCATTTGTAGTCCGGCCCGTAGGTGCGCAGCACCTCATGGGTCGGCGTCTGCGCGTCCCAGCGGCGGCGGTTGTCACGCCACACGCCCTCGTAAAGGCAATTGTGGAAGTAGTAATATTCCAGATGCTTGAACTCGCTGCGCGCGGCAGAGAACAGCTCCTCCACCACCTTGATATGCGGATCCATGGAGCCGCCGACGTCGAGGAACAGCAGCACCTTGGCGGCATTGTGGCGCTCTGGCCGGGTCTTGACGTCGAGATAGCCGTTCTCGGCGGTGGAACGGATGGTGCCGTCGAGATCCAGCTCTTCGGCGGCGCCTTCGCGGACCCAGCGGCGCAGGCGTTTCAGGGCGACCTTGATGTTGCGGGTGCCGAGTTCGACATCGCCGTCCAGGTTCTTGAAGTCACGCTTGTCCCAGACCTTGACCGCGCGCTGATGGCGGCTTTCGTTCTGGCCGATGCGCACGCCTTCGGGGTTGTAGCCATAAGCGCCAAAGGGCGAGGTGCCGGCGGTGCCGATCCACTTGTTGCCGCCCTGATGGCGGCCCTCCTGGTCCTTCAGGCGCTCCTTCAGCGTCTCCATCAGCTTGTCAAAGCCACCCAGCGCCTCGATCTCGGCGCGTTCCTCGGCGCTCAGATGCTTTTCGGCCATCTTGCGCAGCCATTCCTCGGGGATGTCGACCGCCTCCATCACCGCAGAGGCGGGGATTTGGTCGAGCCCTTCGAAGGTGGCGGCAAAGGCGCGGTCAAAGCGGTCGAGGTGGCGCTCGTCCTTCACCATCACCACGCGGGCGAGGTAATAAAACGCCTCCACGTCATAGGTGGCCAGCCCCGCTTTCAGCCCTTCGAGAAAGGCGAGATATTCGCGCAGGCTGACCGGCACGGCGGCGTTGCGCAGATTCTCGAAGAAGGGCTGGAACATGGGGCCTCCGGCGTGGTCGGGATCTGTGGCAGATCAGAACAGGGTGCGGTCGATGACGATTGTGACGAACAGGCCAACAATACCAAAGATGATGGCGTAGACAGCCCCGTATTGCAGCATGTCGGCGACATTGCCGCCACGTTTGCGGGCCTTGAAGGCACCGATTGCCGCGCCGAGGAGAAACGAGAGAATGACGATCATGTGGAAGCTATCCAGGTCTGTGGTCGGCATGGTCCGCAGGGTGCGTTACGGATCAGTGGAATGACCGGTGTCAGGTGATTTGTCGGATATAGCCCGGCTTCGCCTCATGTGCAAAGGTCACGGGCGCGCTGCGGCAACCTCGCGCAGCCGTGTTTTCACCGTGGCCTCGACGCCATTGCCGTAGAGCGCCCAGCCAAGGCTCTCGGACCGCAGGCTGCTCGCTGCGCGTTTCTGCCCGCGCGCCTCTGCCAGATGCGCCTTCAAGACCAGCAGAGTGGACATCAGAGCCGCGTTTTGCCCAGCGGTTGCCGCGGGCAGGGCCTGTGCGATCAGGCGGTCCGCCTCTTTCAGCTTGCCTTGGCGTAGGGCGAAACTGGCCAGTCGGGATTGCACGAGCGCACGATGCCCTGCCGTGTCGGGCCCGCCGCCGAGGAAGGTCAGCGCGCTGCGGAAATGGGCCTCAGCCTCTGTGGGATCACTGTCCTGAATGGCGCGGCCGATCAGAAAATGCCCAAATGCACGACGATGGTCCCGCCAGCCGAGGTCACGGGCAATGCGCGCGGCCTCATGCGCCGCACGGATCCGCATGGCGCCGGACCCATAACCGCCCAATGCGGTCTCCACCGCCAGCCCCCAGCTGCGTGGAGTTTCCGGCAAAGGGGCAGAGGCGCGACGCTGACCGGCCGGGTTCAAGCGGGCCAGGATGGCTGGCAGCCTCGCGGCGACCTCGGCGCGGCTCATTCCGGTTTTCAGCGCCGGGTCGTAGGTCGCCCGCAACATCAACATGTCGAACCCGGTCAGAACCGTATGTACATTGTCGTCGTTGAAGACAGAGTCCGGCAGCCGGTAGAGGTCGTTCAGCGGCCCCAGCGCCTGGGCCAGTTCCTCGTGCAGACAGTCGCGGAGTTCCTGCGGGCTGACATCATTGGGAACAAAAATGGCCAGCCGCGTGCGGCTGCGCAGGTTCTTCCAGTTGGTCTGGGGCTGTCGGCGGGTGCGGCGGTATTCGTCCAGAGAGCTGACATTGGCAACCACGAAACAGGCGGCTTGCGGCAGCAGGCGCTGAATGCGGGAGCGGTTGACCGCCTCTATGGTAATGGCCGCGGGCGTCCCTGTCGGCAGCCGGCGGATGTCGAGCCCGGCCTCGTTGCGCAACCGGGACAGCAGGGCCTCAAGATCGGGGCGCAGCGTTGCGGTGGGGCTGCCGGTGATGGTCACGCCTACGGGCGTTTCAAATCGGGTCAGCACCGGCATTTCCGTACCGCCTTCGAGGCGGAAGTGCAGATCCAGAAAATCGCGCGCCATATCGGCATTGGAGCGCTGCGGCGGTAGGGCGGCGCGCGTCGGGAAGGTGCGGATCGGGGGCAGGTCCATGGTCAGGGACGCCGACGCGCGCGATGGTGGTGAGGCGCTGTCGCTGCAGGCCCCGGCGACCAACGCCAGCAGAACCGCCAGAGCGGTCATCAGGGGGCGCCGTGCGCGCAAGCTGTATCCCGAAAAATGGTGTTTCAAAGTCAATTGACTGCCCTGTCTGGTCCGTCATCGGAAACGGACCCTATCGAGGCTACTACTTTGACCAGGAATTGGACATCAGTTTGAAGCGGAGAGGGCGGTGCGTGACGTCAATGCCACGCAATGGCCCCGATCAAGGCGCAGTTCTTGGGGGCGCGCCCCTGCATGTCGGCTTCTGCCTGCCGCCTTGCAGTCATAGGGTGGCGGGGCCTGACGTGTGCCAGCCGGGGCAGGCGGGGCGTGTCAGCGCCCGCGCCGCGCCATGAAGGCGAGCCGTTCGAACAGATGCACGTCCTGTTCGTTCTTCAGCAGCGCGCCATGCAGTTTCGGCAGCGCATTGGCGCCGTCGCGTTTCAGATCCTCGGGGCTCAGGTCTTCGGCCAGCAGCAGTTTCAGCCAGTCGATCACCTCGGAGGTTGAGGGCTTCTTCTTCAGACCTTGCGTGTCGCGGATCTCGTAGAACTGCGTCAGTGCGGCCGACAGCAAGTCGGGCTTGATATTGGGGTGGTGCACCTCAACGATCTTTTTCATCGTCTCGGCATCGGGAAAGCGGATGTAGTGAAAGAAACAGCGGCGCAGGAAGGCGTCGGGCAGTTCCTTTTCATTGTTCGAGGTGATGATGATCACCGGGCGGTTCTTCGCGCGGATGGTTTCGCCGGTCTCGTAAACGTGGAACTCCATCTTGTCGAGTTCCTGCAAGAGGTCGTTGGGAAACTCAATGTCCGCCTTGTCGATCTCGTCGATCAGCAGCACCACTTTTTCATCGGCCTCGAAGGCTTCCCAGAGCTTGCCCTTGCGGATGTAGTTCGCCACGTCATGCACGCGTTCGTCACCAAGCTGGCTGTCACGCAGACGGGAGACGGCGTCATACTCATAGAGCCCTTGTTGGGCGCGGGTGGTCGACTTCACGTTCCATTCGATCATGCGCATGCCAAGGGCGCTGGAAATCTGCTTGGCCAGCTCGGTTTTGCCGGTGCCGGGCTCTCCCTTGACCAGCAGAGGGCGCTCCAGCGTGACGGCTGCATTGACCGCAATTTTCAGGTCTTCGGTTGCCACGTAGTCCTTAGTGCCCTGAAATAACATGAACTCTCCCTTGGGTTGCGCCATAGAATTGCCGAACTGGCATGTTAGGGTTCCGTATAATCATAGCGCACCACTATTGTGTAGTGACATTCGGCGCGCTTGGGATTAAACGCTGCGGCATGGGGGAGCCACGATGCTTGGAAATTTAAAAGAGACCAAGATTATGGGCCAGACCGAAGGAGCCGAAATGAAGCAGGACGTGTTTCTGCCGGAGGACTATCGCCCGGCCGAAGACGAGCCGTTTATGAATGAACGGCAAATGGAGTATTTCCGTCGCAAGTTGCTGAATTGGAAAGCCGAGCTTTTGGACGAAAGCCGGGATACCATCGAAGGCCTGCAGGAAAACACGCGTAACATTCCCGATGTGGCTGATCGCGCAAGCGAAGAGACTGACCGGGCTTTGGAGTTGCGCACGCGTGATCGTCAACGCAAACTGGTTGCCAAAATCGACGCCGCAATCCGCCGTATCGACGAGGGCGAATACGGATATTGTGACGTGACGGGGGAACCGATCTCACTCAAGCGTCTGGACGCACGTCCGATTGCCACCATGAGCCTTGAAGCTCAGGAACGGCATGAACGGCGCGAGAAAGTCCATCGCGACGACTAATTTTATAGTCCATCCACAAGTTTATGAAGCGCCGGGCCTTTTGCTCCGGCGCTTTTTTGTTATGAGCTTATACGTGCGGTAAGCAGGCATTGGGTGCATGAATTTCAAGGATATCAGGGTAACGGTGATCGGCGCCGGGATTGGCGGCCTGGCGGTGGCGCAGCTTTTGCGTGCAAAAGGCGCGCAGGTCACGGTGCTGGAGCAGGCCGAGCAGATTTCCGAAGTCGGCGCCGGGCTGCAGGTCACGCCCAACGGTGTTGCGGTGCTGCGGGCAATGGGGCTGGCGGATGATCTGGCCTGGTGCGCACAGCGCGCGCGTGCCGTGGTGCTGCGCCATCACCGCGAAGGCCGCGAGGTTTTGCGCCTGGATCTCGACCAATATGCTCACGATCTGCGGTATTACTTCGTCCACCGCGCTGATCTTATCAACCTGCTGGCGGATGCGGTGCGCCGGTCCGGCGTTCAGGTGCGGCTGTTGCAGAAGGTCAGTAGCGTTGTGCCCGGCGCGCGTCCCGAAGTCCGGCTGGCCAATGGTGCCCGATGTGGCGCGGATCTGGTGATTGGTGCAGATGGGCTGCATTCGCGGGTGCGTCCGGCGCTCAACCCCGTCTCGGCACCAAAATTCACCGGTCAGGTGGCCTGGCGGGCAACCGTGCCCAACCGACTGGAGTTGCCAGCCGAGGCGCAGGTCTTCATGGGGCCGGGGCGACATCTGGTGGCCTATCCCCTTAAAGACGGCTCTTTGGTCAACCTGGTTGCAGCCCAAGAGCGTCGAGAATGGGCGGATGAGAGCTGGAACCGCAGCGACAATCCGGAGAACCTGCGCCAGGCGTTTGGCAACTTTGGCGGGGCGGCTGGTGCCTTGCTTGATGATGTGCGCGAGGTGAAGCTCTGGGGCTTGTTCCGTCATCCCGTGGCGCAGACTTGGGGGCATGACGGGGTTGCGTTGTTGGGCGATGCCGCCCATCCGACACTGCCATTCATGGCGCAGGGAGCCAATATGGCGCTGGAGGACGCGTATGCCTTGGCCGATTGCCTGTGGCAGGCAGAGGATCTTGCGGCAGGCCTCGCAGCTTATCAGACCCGTCGTCGCACACGTGCCTCCAAGGTGGTCGAAGCGGCCAATGGCAATGCATGGAAGTATCATCTGCGCCCGCCGTTGAGCTGGCCGGCACATCAGATCTTGCGCGCCGCAGGCTCATTGGCGCCCCAGAAGATGGTCAGCCAGTTCGACTGGATCTATCGCCACGATGAAACCGCGCTCTGAAACACTTGTCGGTGCATGAGGAGTTTCGCTTCGGGCTTTGCCCGAAGCGACCCGCGCCGCGCGCCCCTTGCGGGGCGCGCGGCGCTCGGCCCAACGGGCGTGGTGGCATTATGAATGCCGCTGATGCCGGGCGGGAGGCACCAGCGGCGCATGCCCGTTCTGAGAGCATGGGCCCGTTGCCTGCCCATTGGCGAGCGGATGGTCTAAGGGTTCAGATGTCCAGCTCGACCCAGATCGGAACATGGTCGGACGGCTTTTCACGGCCACGAATGTCCTTGTCGATCTGACAGTCCTTCAGCAGGTCCGCAGCCTGTGGCGTCAGCAGGAAGTGATCGATGCGGATGCCGTCGTCACGGTTCCAGGCGCCCGCCTGATAATCCCAGAACGTATAGTGACCCGGGCCCCGCGTCCGGGCACGAAAGGCTTCGGTGAACCCAAGGTTTACGATGCGCTGAAAGGCGGCGCGGCTTTCGGGCCGATGTAACGCATCTTCCTGCCAGGCCTCCGGCCGTTTGGCGTCTTCGGCCTGAGGGATGATATTGTAGTCACCGGCCATGAGGGCGGGCATCTCTTCTGCCATGAGCTCTTCGGCCCGCGCCTTCAGCCGCTCCATCCAGGCAAGCTTGTAGGCGTATTTGCCGCCGGCCACCGGGGTTCCGTCCTCTTCCAGCTCGACCGGGTTGCCATTGGGCAGGTAAAGACCGCAGATCCGGATCGCCTGTTTGCCGACCACCGTGGCCTCGATCCAGCGGGCTTGTTCGTCGCTGTCATCGCCGGGCAGGCCGCGACGTACATCCTCAAGGGGGAGTTTCGACAGGATCGCCACGCCATTGAAGCTCTTCTGGCCGTGGGTCTCCAGGTTGTACCCTCGCTCTTCGAACATCTCGCGCGGGAAGGCGTCGTCGACAGATTTGATTTCCTGCAGGACGGCAACGTCGGGTTGCGCCTCGTCCAGCCAATCGGCGAGCGCATTCACACGGGCCTTGATGCCGTTGATGTTGAAACTGGCGATCTTCATGGCGGTCTCCGTGTTGCGATCCGAGACCCGTTCTATCGCTGAATTCCAACCGTCCTGCAAGCGGGCGAGAGGGGGCGGAGCCGAATCCTCCGGGGAGGGAGAATCGGTGTTTGGAATAGGTTAAAGCAAATATCTACGTACAACCTAAGCGGTTTTGTCTTTTGCTTTGCAGGAATGACGGTGTGAGTAATTCTGTGAGTTGAATGTGTGTAACTCGAAATTGGATCGGGAATCAGTTTATTGCTGATCGGAATTAATGTGATATTGTCATTTGGTGGGTGCGGTTTTTAATTATTTTCTTGATGTATTTCTATTTGCGGGCACCTTTTAAGTGTGAGCTTCCAAATAGGAGAAAAGTCATGACTGCACTGAAGAAAATGGTAGACGTCGCACTGTGTGAAACCGGCGCATTTGCTGGTGAGAATGTTGGGCTCGTCAGCTCGACCTGCCTTGATGGCGCGCATGAGGGTGGTCATGTATCCCTTTACAGTTCCACATGTATTTCTTCTGAGGTGACGGACATGCATGGCGGCGCCGCAACGCATATGGTGTCGTCGACCTGCCTCGAACAGATGAAGTAACCCCGGTGAGATATCGTGATCCGGCCTGTGCTGGATCACGAAACTCGACAGGTTTCTAATTCCGCGGAGGGGATGCCGATGGGGCAGGTTTTATCATTTTCAAATGCCCGAGCGCAGAGAGGCAGTTCTGGAGTTCCAGGGTTGTTGGAAACCTTTGGCGCATTTCGAAAAGATCGCCTTGATGTATTGTGGCTCAAGGAAAATGCAGAGCTGCTCAATGTTTTAGAAACCACGGGTTGCAAAATATCATGCGGCGCATTGGAGCCTTTACTCCCATTTTACGAAGGGAGCCTGCGGCACCTCAATTTCTTCCGTCAGTATTACCGCTTTATCCTGTCGATCTGTCTCGACCTTGAGGATCTGGGCCTGCCGGGGGAGCGGGGCGAAGCGATGGCGGGCTGGATTGCCGACCGTGATATCGCACGCAGTGAGTTGTCGGATCTGCAGCGGGGCGAGGCGCGGCGCTTGCTGGCGCGCCGGGGCGTCGATTTGCGCGGCGTGGAGGGGCTTGATGACAGGTTGCGGGGCTTCATGCGCCAAAGCGCCTGTTTCGCGGTGCCAAACCGCAAGGCCGCCTACGAGCTGACACATGTGGTTTTCTATCTGACTGAATATGGCCGCGCGCCGATCCGTCTGGAGAGCGAAGAGCGCCGCAGCTTGTTGTTCGCTGGGCTGGTTGCCTTTCTGGATCAGGACGCGGATCTGCTCGCCGAGATCTGCATCGCGCTGACCTTCTGCAACGAGGTACCGCCGCAGGATTGGTGCCGTTGGCTGGACCAGCAAGTCGGCAGCTTCACCTTGCGGTCTGCACAGGGGCGCGTCGGAAACGACGACTACCATCCCTATTTGATGTGCAATTGGTTTCAACTTCTGGTTGGACGCAGCGGATTTTCTGATGCAGACTGCAAAGGGTCAGTCGTTATCGAGGGGCAAGCGCGCCCCAGTGCGTTGCGGGGGGTGTCGATGGCTCTTTACACATTGTTGGATCAGGCCCCCGGAACCTGGGCCAGAATGCGTCGTCCATTGTTGCAGAGCCTGAGCACGGAGGATGGAGATCTGCTGTGCCGGGTCGAGGCCAGCACCCCCGTTTTTGAGCCCTTCTTCGAGGTATTTTCGCGCTCGGGCCAAGTTGGTCGCGCATGAACCGTGTTGCCGCAGGGGTGATTGCAGTGCTGGTGTACACCGGCCTCATAGCAACGGCGGACGGGATCACCAAAATGATGGCGTCGGAGTTCGCGCCGGCGCAGCTGTTCGCGGTCTCCGGCCTATTGGTCGCGGCCTTTTGTCTTGGCGTAAATCACATACAAGGGCACCCGGAAGGGTTGAGTACGCGTTGCGTGAAGGCGATGATGCTGCGGTCAGTTGCGACGGTTCTGGCCTGCACGTCATTCTTTTTTGCCTTCCGATATTTGGCGCTTGCCGAGGTGTTTGTCTTCATCGCGTTGATGCCGCTTTTTGCAGCGCTGCTGTCGGGGCTGATCCTGAAGGAGCGGATCCGACCCGTGGTCTGGCTGGCGCTATGTCTCGGGGTGGTCGGTCTTTTGGTGATGCGACCCGCCGTGCAGATGGGCGGTGCTACCGGTTCGGCCTTGGCGCTGGCGGGCGTGGGTTTCGGAACCCTGTCCATCATCATGGCGCGCTATATCAGTCGGTATGACAGCAATGTTCTGCCGCAGGTCTTCTATCCAAACCTGACCTTGGGGGTGGTGATGCTGTGTGTCTTGCCGTTCGTCTGGCGGCCGATGGCGGTGGCCGACTGGGGCTGGATCTGTACCTATGCTGTTGTTCTGTTCGGCGCGCGCTGGTTGCTGGTCTTGGCGCTGCGTCAGTTGCCAGCCTATACCGTCACGCCATTGCTCAATCTGCAATTCGTCTGGATGACATTGATCGGGGTGCTGGCCTTTGGTGAGCTGCCGGCGGTTTCAACCTGTCTGGGCATGGCCGTGGTTGCGGCCTCTGGCGTGTTCCTGGTGTGGGATCAGGCGCACACTCCGCCAATCAAAGCGGCCCGCGCCGTGGCGCTGGGGGGCGAGGGGGCATAGAGGGTTTGGGGGGGGCGGGCGGTCGCAGACTCGAGGCACGGCACCAGCGCCGCGTGAAAAGCCCCGTGTCGGAAAGTGTCGCGGCGCCTGGCGCGCCGGACGCTAACCGGGCGCTGACATCCGCTACACAAAGCCGTTACATCGAGAAGGAGGTGCCGCAGCCACAGCTGGAGGTGGCATTGGGGTTCTCGATGGTGAAGCGCGCGCCGATCAGCTCTTCGGTAAAGTCGATCACCGCATTCTCCAGAAAGGGCAGGGAAATCTCGTCGACAACGACTTTCTGTCCTTTGCCTTCGAGGATCAGATCCTCTGCTTTGGGCGCGTCCAGAGCGATTTCATACTGGAACCCGGAACAGCCGCCGCCTTCTACGGCGATGCGCAGGGCCTGGCCCTGGTCGGCGGCCCCGATCTCGGCCAGCCGGTCAAAGGCACGATCCGTCACTTTTGGGGGCAGTTGCATACTGGTTTTCTCCGATGGCGTGTTGCAGCGTTGAGTCAAATATAGAAAGGTGCGCGCGAGGCGACAAGATTTCCCGAGGAATAAACCATGTACGCGCCCTATGCCACCATGCCCGAGCTTTCACGCGGGCGTCAGGTCGACGAAGAAGAAAGCAGCTTTCGCTCGCCGTTCCAGCGCGACCGTGACCGGATCATCCATGCCAGCGCCTTTCGGCGGCTGAAGCACAAGACACAGGTCTTTGTCGAACACGAAGGCGACAACTATCGCACCCGGCTGACACATACCATCGAGGTGGCGCAGGTGGGGCGGACGATTTCCGGTGCGCTGGGGCTCAATCAGGAACTGACAGAGGCGGTGGCGCTGGCCCATGATCTCGGTCACACGCCCTTTGGCCATACCGGCGAGGACGCGCTGCACGAGATGATGGCGCCCTATGGCGGCTTTGACCACAACGCGCAGGCGTTGCGGATCGTGATGGCGCTGGAAAGGCACTATGCCGAATTCGACGGGTTGAACCTGACCTGGGAAACGCTGGAAGCGATCGCCAAACACAATGGGCCTGTTGTGGGGGATCTGCCCTGGGCGCTTGCAGCCTGCAATCAGGCGATTGATCTGGAGCTTCACACCTACGCCAGCGCCGAGGCGCAGGTGGCGGCGCTGGCGGATGATGTGGCCTATAACAACCACGACCTGCATGACGGGCTGCGGGCGGGATTGTTCAGTGATGACGATATTTGCGGCCTGTCGCTGATCGGCCCTGCCTATGCGCAGGTCGACGAGACATACCCCGGGCTGGATGCGAACCGCCGTCGGCACGAGGCGCTGCGCCGGGTGTTCGGCGTGATGGTCAGTGATGTAATCGACACCGCGCGCCGGAAACTGGCCGCCTCTGGCGCCCAGTCGGTGCAGGAGATCCGGGCGCTTGACCACTCGGTCGTGACCTTCTCGGATGAGATATGGCGTCAGCTGAAAGAGCTGCGCGCGTTTCTGTTCACCCGCATGTATCGTGCCCCGTCAGTGATGGTGGTGCGGGAGCGGGTCGCACATGTGGTGAAGGCGTTGTTCACCTACTATCTGGAGAATACGATGGCGATGCCGGAGCGCTGGCATGATGACATCCGTGCTGCCGCCACAGAGGTGGAGCGGGCGCGGATCGTGTCGGACTATATCGCCGGGATGACCGACCGCTTTGCGCTGCAGCTCTATGATCAGTTGGCGCTGGGGGAACACCGAGACTGACGGCAGGTACTGCAGTATGGGGAAGCGAGGCGCTGCCTCGCGCTCCGAGGTATTTAGCAAAAAGCTGAAGGGGGGGCTGGTATCGCGGCGCCAAAATCCCTTCTGCGTCGCGCGCGGTGGTTCACTTTGATCAGGATTGGGCTGGTGGTGCCCCCTTGAAAGGGGCAGATCGGGCGATGTCGCGCCGGAGAGTGTGCGCGCGGCCACTGGGCGCGCCTGCTTCGACTGTTGACCCTGAGCGCGCCCCTCGGTATCCGCTGAGGCTGAACCAAAGGACGCCAGACATGAACCTCTTTACCGATATCCGTACGCTTGTGATTGATAGCCTCGCGGCCATGACGGCCGAAGGGACCCTGCCTGAAGGGCTCGATCTTGCCAATGTCGCGGTGGAACCCCCCCGAGATGCGGCGCATGGCGATATGGCAACCAATGCGGCGATGGTTCTGGCAAAGCCTGCCAAGATGAAGCCCCGCGACATTGCCGAGGCGCTGGCCGCAAAGCTGGGGGCGGACACGCGCGTCGCCTCTGCCGAGGTGGCCGGGCCGGGGTTCTTGAACCTGCGCCTTGAGGCATCGGTCTGGCAGGAGGTTCTGGGCAAGGTGCTGAAGGGTGGCGAGGCCTATGGCCGCTCCGATCTGGGGCAGGGCAAGAAGGTCAACGTGGAGTATGTCTCTGCCAACCCAACCGGGCCGCTGCATGTGGGCCATACACGGGGAGCGGTGTTTGGCGACGCGCTGGCGAGCCTGCTGGACTACGCCGGCTATGAGGTCACCCGTGAATACTACATCAACGACGGCGGCGCGCAGGTCGATGTTCTGGCGCGCTCGGCCTACCTGCGTTACCTCGAGGCGCATGGTCAGACGGTGGAATTCCCAGACGGTACCTATCCCGGTGAATACCTGAAGGATGTCGGGGCCGCGCTGAAGGACAAGTACGGCGCGCAATTCATCGACCAGCCCGAGGAAATCTGGCTTGAGGAAATCCGCAACGCCGCCACCGAGATGATGATGGATTTGATCCGGGGCGATCTCGCGCTTCTCGGTATCAAGATGGATGTCTTCTATTCGGAAAAATCGCTCTATGGCACAGGGCGGATCGAAACCGCTCTGGAGAGCCTTGATGCAAAGGGGCTGATCTACGAAGGCGTGCTGGAGCCGCCGAAGGGCAAGAAACCCGATGATTGGGAGCCCCGCGAGCAGACCTTGTTCAAATCCACCGAACATGGCGATGACGTTGATCGCCCCGTGAAGAAATCCGATGGTGCCTGGACCTATTTCGCGCCGGATATCGCCTATCACTACGACAAGGTCAGCCGTGGCTTTGACATGCTGATCGATATCTTTGGTGCGGACCACGGTGGCTATGTCAAGCGGATGAAGGCAGCGGTATCAGCCCTGTCCGATGGTCAGGTTCCGCTGGACATCAAGCTCTGCCAACTGGTGAAGTTGTTCAAGGACGGCCAGGAATTCAAGATGTCCAAGCGGGCAGGGACCTTTGTCACCCTGCGCGACGTGGTCGAGGCAGTGGGCGCGGATGTGACGCGCTTCATGCTGTTGACGCGTAAGAACGATCAGGGCTTCGACTTTGATCTCGACAAGGCGCTGGAGCAGTCCAAGGACAATCCGGTGTTCTACGTGCAATATGCCAATGCGCGCATCCATTCGACCCTGCGCAAGGCGGCGGAGGCGGGCATCGCCACCGACGACGCGACCCTCGCATCAGCCGACCTGAGCACGCTTGCTCACGATGCACAGCTGTCGGTTGCGCGGAAGATTGCCGAATGGCCGCGTCAGGTTGAGATTGCTGCACGCACCAATGAGCCGCACCGGATCGCCTTTTTCCTCTATGACCTGGCGTCGGACCTGCATGGGCTATACCACCTTGGCAAATCTGAAATGAGTTTACGATTTGTTAATGAGAGCAGCCAAACGGCAACACATGCTAATTTGGCACTTGCCCGCTCTGTTTCCATTGTCATTTCTGCTGGTCTTGGTATTCTTGGCGTTAAACCAGCGCAGGAGATGTGACGCCAAAGTCACCCGAACCGCTGGCCCGAGGCAGATCAAGAGACCCACGCGCATGCGTCCCGCCCTTTGTTTTGGCGGGATGATTGCGACTTAGGGCAGTGAGGCGGATATGGCATATTTTGCACAGGTGGGCGCAGGCGCTCCCTCTTCAAATGGCGATGGTGACACCGGAGGCTCCGCCTTCGATCCGTTTTCCTCTCATCAATATTCGCGTGCTCCGGCACAGGATCACGCGCAAGACAACATGGCAGCGGCCGCCATCGAAGCCGCTGAGCCTGTGACAGAGACACCCTATCCGAATTTCGGCCTGAGACAGTCGCCGAGCGTCAATGTCGGCACGTTTTCCGGTGCGGGAAACTATGACAACGCAGGCGACTACCCCGAAGCGGGATATGACTACGTCAGCGATTATGGTGACGGGTTTGGCGGTGACGAAGAGGAGCTTTTTGCCCCGCAACCCGCACGCGGCGAGCTGGGGCGCATGGCGGCGTTTCTCGGCGCTGCGGCCTCCATCGCGCTTGTGGTGAGCATCTCCGTCTGGGGATACAAACTGATTATGCGCGATGTCTCCGGCGTGCCGGTGGTCAGCGCCGTTGCGGGTCCGATGCGCGTGGCGCCAGCGGAGCCGGGCGGCGAGACGGCGGACAATCAGGGGTTGGCAGTCAATTCCGTTGCCGCAAACGGGATCGCCGAAGATCCGGCAGATACCCTGCGGCTGGCGCCTGAGACCATTGCCCTCACTGAGGATGACCAGCCGATCCCGGCACTGACCCAGGCGGCCGAGGATGAGGCCGCGCTCGAGGCGGAATATGCCGCAGAAGACGCGCAGGCGCCTGTCGCCGAGGATGAACTGCAAAGCGCAGAGATCGAAGATGTTTCGCCGCTGGAGCAGCGCAATAATGATATCGACGCACTGGTGGCGTCCCTGACGGACGGGGCGGTGCCGTTGGAAGACCTGCGCGAAACCTCCGCATCCATCGTGCAACCGGATCCGCTGGATACCGCAGACGTTGCGATCGCCCGTGTGCCTGCAGCGATCCGCAATGCCCCAGGTGTACGCGAAACACCGCGGCCGCAGGTTCGTCCGGCGCGATTTGCCCCGGCGCCCGCCGCAAGAGAGAGCGCCGCACAGCCAGAGCAGCGGACCGTTGATATTGACCCCAAGAGCCTGGCAGTTGGCACGCGGCTGGCACAGCTGGGCGCCTTTGAAAGTGCCGAGGTGGCCCGCAGCGAGTGGACCCGGATCAGCGCCAACTTTGGTGAATTTTTTGACGACAAGGCGCGCGTGGTACAGCGCGCCGAAAGCGGTGGGCGGATCTTCTATCGCCTGCGCGCGCACGGGTTTGAGGACCTGTCGGACGCGCGTCGCTTCTGCTCGGCCCTGGTCGCGGGCAATGCCGATTGCATCCCTGTGACAATGCGCTGAGCCGATGCGGTTCGGGGCCACCATTCTGGACGCCGAAGGCCATCGCCTGACGTCGGATGAAAAGGCGCTGTTCCGCGAGGCGGCGCCTTTTGGCTTTATCCTCTTTGCCCGCAATATCGACAGCGCCGACCAGGTCCGCGCGCTTTGTGATGATTTCCGCGAGGCGGCGGGGCATGAGTGTCTGATCACCATCGATCAGGAAGGCGGTCGGGTGCAGCGGCTGCGCGCGCCGCTTGCACGCGAGTGGCGTCCGGCGCTGGATCACGTGCAGGCGGCCACCGACCCGGTGCGGGCGATGTATCTGCGGGCACGGCTGATCGCGGCGGAGCTGCATGCGCTTGGCATCGACAGCAATTGCGCGCCGCTCGCGGATATCGCCAGCGCTGACACGCATCCCTTCCTGCGCAACCGCTGTTACGGAACGGATGCCGCCAGCGTGGCCGCGATTGCCCGCGCCTGTGCGGCGGGGCATCTGGATGGCGGCGTCGTGCCGGTGATGAAGCATATCCCTGGTCACGGCCGCTCCAGCATGGACAGTCACCACGACCTGCCACATGTGACTGCCCCGGCGGAGGTGCTGCGGGCCGAGGATTTTGCCGCCTTCACGCCGCTGAAGGATCTGCCGATGGCGATGACCGCGCATCTGGTCTACGACGCTTTTGATCCGCGTCCTGCGACCCTGTCGCCGGTGATGATGCGGGTGATCCGGCAGGAGCTGGGCTATGACGGTCTGGTGATGACCGATGATATATCGATGAAGGCCTTGTGGGCGCCTGAGCTGTCCGGCTTGCAGCCAGACGATCCAGATATGGCGGCTGGGGCAATTGCGAGGGCATCCCTCGATGCGGGCTGCGATGTGGCGCTGTTTTGCAACTCCTCGCTGGTGGCTCGCGCTGCCGTTGTTGAGGCTGCCGGCTGCATGACGGATGCCGCCCAACGGCGCGCCGAGGCGGCACTTGCCTGCCGTCAAACCCCTGCTGCGCTTGACACGGATGCGGCTGAAGCGGAACTATCTGCCCTCATGGGCGGACAGGTATATGGCTGACGAAGACTCGTTATTCCCGGATGAGACGCAGATTTCGGTCGAGGAACGCCTCGAAGCCGAGGCGCTGATCGTTGATGTGCATGGCTTTGAAGGGCCGCTGGATCTGCTGCTGACGTTGTCGCGCACCCAGAAGGTCGATCTGCGCCAGATCTCTGTCTACGAACTCGCGCGCCAGTACCTGACCTTCGTGGAAAAGGCCAAGGAGCTGCGCATCGAGCTAGCCGCCGATTATCTGGTGATGGCGGCCTGGCTGGCGTTCCTGAAATCGCGCCTGCTGCTGCCCCCCGACCCGGAAGAAGAAGGCCCCTCGGGCGAGGAACTGGCGGCGCATCTGGCGTTCCAGCTGGAGCGCCTGCAGGCGATGCGCGACGCCGCCGCGCGGCTGATGGGGCGCGACCAGCTGGGACGGGATTTCTTTGCCCGCGGGCAGGCCGAGGACGTGCAGCGCATCAAGACGGTGACCTATACCGCGAACCTTCTGGACCTCATGCAGGGCTATGCGCGCATCCGCACCAAGGATGAATTCCGCCCCTTCGTGATGGACCGCGAGAGTGTTTTCACCATGGAAGAGGCGCTGGAACGTATGCGCAGCCTGCTGGGGTTTACCGGCAGCTGGACCGATATGCTGAGCTATCTGCCAGACGGCTGGCACAGTGATCCGGTCAAGCGCCGCTCGGCCACCGCCGCCACATTCGCCGCCTCGCTGCAGCTGGTGAAGGAGGGCAAGATGGAGATCCGCCAGAGCGAGAGCTTCGCCCCGATCCAGCTGCGCAACCGGCCAGAGGATATATAATGGACGACCAGACCCACAGCCCCAATGAGCCGTCCGCGAAGCAGGACAGTGACAGCCTGTTCGATGCGCCGCCGATGGCAGAGCAGGAGCGTATGGTGGAGGCGGTGCTCTTTGCCAGCGCGGAGCCGGTGACGGTGCGCGATCTGGTGTCGCGCATGCCGCATGGCTGCAACCCGGGCGAGGCGCTGGAGTATTTGCGCAAACGCTACGAGGGGCGCGGTGTGCGGGTGGTGCAGGTGGGGGACGCCTGGGCGATGCGCACGGCGCCGGATCTCGGCTATCTGATGCAGAAGGAAACCGTGGAGAGCCGCAAGCTGTCGCGCGCGGCGATCGAGACCCTGGCGATCATCGCCTATCACCAGCCGGTGACCCGGGCCGAGATCGAAGAAATCCGCGGCGTGTCGGTGTCGCGGGGCACCATCGACCAGCTTCTGGAGATGGAGTGGATCCGTCTGGGGCGGCGCAAGATGACGCCAGGGCGGCCGGTGACCTTTGTGGTCACGCCGACCTTCCTCGATCACTTTGGTTTGGAGAGCGCGCGCGATCTGCCGGGGCTGAAGGAGCTGCGCGCCGCCGGGCTCTTGGAGAACCGTCCACCGCCGAGCGCCTTCCCGATCGGTCAGGGCGACAGCGAGGACGAGCGACAGGACGAGGAGCAGCCGGAGCTGTTCGAGGACTGACCCGGGGCTTGGCGCTCGCTCCTCTTTGCACATGCCAAGAAATCGCCGTACTCAGCACCTATATGTATGGCGAACGCAGCAAACCTACACTCAGACCCCAAGGGAGGTCCTCATGGGATTTGACCGGATCGCCAATATGGTCCTGCGCCGCCTGATCGGGCGCGCGGTGAACGCGGGCGTCAACGCCGGCATCAATGCAGTTGGCAAACGGGCCGGTGGCAAGAAGGCGGCACGCCGGGGCCAGGACGAAACGCAGGGCGCGCCGCAAAAGCCGCAGCGCACGCCCGAGGAAGAGGCCGAGCGCGCCCGTATCCGTGAGGTCAGACAGGCGCGTCGGGCACGTCGTGCGGCGCGGGAGAAGAGCTGAGCGCGGTGGTGCGCCGCAGGCTCAGTGCCTCGACTGCTGCGATCATGGTCAGGGTCGCTGAAATCAGAACGCAGCCCAGAATTCCCAGTGTTGCAAAGCCGATGCCGCCCACAAAGGGCGCGGCAAAGACGCTGAGGTAGGTGGTGGTTGAGTAGATCCCCATGATCGCACCCCGCTGGCGCGGGTCCAGCGCGGTGAGCCGGGCCACCAGCAGGTTCAGGCCGAAATGCTGGAAGATCCCCCAGAGCACTGCCAGCGCCAGAAACAGCGGGTAGCTGGCGCCCAGCACGCCCATCGCCACATAGGTCAGGGTGAGTGCGAGAAACACCGGTGTGGTGGCGCGCGCCATGCCGACGCGGTCAAGGAGCGGGTCCAGCAGCACCGCGCCGCCAAACCCCAGGCCGTAGATCAGCGGCAAGAGCCCGGCCTGACCCGTGCTGAGGCCAAGATCGATGGTGGCATGGGCGCCGGTATAGGAATAGGTCACATAGAAGCTGAGCATGAGGCCGACCGAGGCGAGGATACCGCGCCCCATGCCGGGCACCCGGAGCGCGCTGAGCGGCGAGCTGGTCGCACCCCCCGGCGCATCAAGCCGCGCCAGCGGTGCGCTCAGCCCCCAGACCAGAGCGCAAAGCGCCGCAAGGGCCCCGTAGACCATGCGCCAGCCAAGGAACTCGGCGCTCCATGCAGCGAGGCTGACCCCCAGCACCAGCGAGAGAGTCCATCCGGTGATGACCGCGCCGACCACCCGCGCCTCGCGCCCCTTTGGGGCGATCACCGCCGCCATTGTGTAGATCGAGGGCAGGGCCGCCCCACCGGCGATGCCGCAGAGCACCTGCGCGGCAATCAGCGCGATCAGGCCGGGGGCAAGGGCACTGGCAACAAAGCCAACGGTCAGAACTGCCAGCGCCATCCGCAACAGCCGCCCGCTGCCGATGCGATCTCCGATCGGGGCAATCAGCAGCGCCGCTGCCGCCACCCCCAACCCGTAACCGCTGGAGGCCCAAAGCACTTGCGTTGGGCTGGCGGAGAGATCCGCGCCCACGGTCTGCACCAAGGGGGACAGCAACAGCGCATTGGTGCCCACAATGGCAATGGCGCACATAAGCGTGGCGATGGAGATCCAGAGCGGCGGGGCAGAAGATGGCATGGTCAGGCTTAATCCAGATTGAATTTCATTCGGCAGTTTGGCTTAATTGGCGAAAATCATTCTGTGAAGGTGTTAAAGATCTGATGGTGGAAAAAACAGAGAGCATTCGGACCTCGGCACGATCCGCACGGGGTATGGACGCGCTGGACCGAAGAATATTAGGCGCGCTGAGCCAAGATGCCACGCAGTCCTATGCGGCGATCAGCGAACAGGTGGGCCTGTCGGCACCGGCGGTGCATGAACGGGTCAAGCGGCTGCGGGCCTCGGGCGCAATCAAGGCCACCGTAGCACAAATCGACGGGGCGCAGGTCGGAAAGCCGATTCTCGCCTTTATCCATGTGGATACCATCGGCTGGGGCAAAACGCGCGAGATCATGGCGCTGGAGCAATTCCCCGAGGTGGAGGAGATCCATTCCACCACTGGTGATACCTGCCTGATCATGAAGGTGCGCGTTGCCAGCCCGCAAGCGCTGGAGGGGCTGTTGTCAAAGGTCTACGATATCGAGGGGGTGCGCGGCACCAGCACCTATCTGACCCTGTCGACAGTGCTGGAACGCACCGCGCAGGCGGATGTCACGGCGGACCTAGAAAGCGTCAGTTATCCGCGCTGAGGCGACTCAGGCGGGGCTGCGGAAATGTTTCGACAGCTTCAGCCCCTGGCCCTGATAGTTGGAGGCAATGCCCGCACCATAAAGCTGCTCGGGCAGGGAGGCCATCCGTTCATAGACCAGACGGCCCACCACTTGACCGTGTTCGAGCACAAAGGGCGCCTCGTGACAGCGCACTTCCAGCACCCCGCGCGAGCCCGCGCCACCTGCCTCGGCATGGCCAAAACCGGGATCGAAGAACCCCGCGTAATGCACCCGGAATTCGCCCACCATGGCAAGGTAGGGCGCCATTTCGGCGGCATATTCGGGCGGGATATGCACCGCCTCGCGGCTGACGAGGATATAAAACGCACCGGGATCGAGGATGATACGGCCCTTGTCGCTGCGCACCTCCTCCCAGTAGTCGCTGGGATCATAGGCGCCAATCCGGTCCAGATCGATCACGCCGGTGTGCGGCTTGGCGCGGTAGCCCACCAGATCGGTGCCCGGCAGGCGCAGATCGACGGAAAAGCCCAAGCCATCCTCGATGACGGCCTCGCCATCGACCAGTGGTGTGTCGGCATGCAGAGCGGCGAGGGTGTCGTCATCCAGCACTGATTGCCCGTCGCGGAAGCGGATCTGGTTGAGGCGCATACCGGGGCGTGCCAGCACCGAGAAGGACCGCGGACAGATCTCGGCGTAAAGCGGACCGGTATAGCCCGGGCGGATGCGGTCGAATTCCTCGCCGCCATCGGTAATGGTCCGGGTCAGCAGATCAAGCCGCCCGGTCGAGCTTTTGGCATTTGCGACGGCGGTGATGTTGGCGGGCAGATCGAGCGATTCCATCAGCGGCACCACGTAGACGCAGCCCTTTTCCAGCACGGCGCCGTCGCTGAGGTCGATGCGATGCATCTCAAACTCGTCCAGCCGTTCGGACACGGTACGGCCCTGACCGGCGAGGAAGGAGGCACGAACGCGATAGGCGACGGTGCCCAGGCGCAAATCAAGGCTGGCGGGCTGGATCTGACCCTCGATCAGCGGCGCGTCGAGGGTGATCTCCGCGCGGGCAAGCATGGTCTCGATCGTCTGGCTGGGCAAAACACCGGTCATATCTGCCGTTCCCCCTGATGGCGTCGCTATCCCGCAGGATGCTGACGCAAATTCTGTCGTGCCACAATCGCCTTGTCACTTGAGGCCGAGAATTTACCTTGGAAAACCAACGACAAAGCAGGCGGCGGATACACAAACGCCCGAGCGGTGACCGCTCGGGCGTTTTGTTATGGTCGGGCTAGCAGGACTCGAACCTGCGACCTTCCGTCCCCCAGACGGACGCGCTACCAGGCTGCGCCATAGCCCGTTGTTGGAGCTTTCTACTGCTTTTTGCGGCAGGGGCAAGAGGCGAATTTGCTTTTTCCGCGCTTTTTCAACGCGCCTCATTTTGCCCTCGCCAGAAAGGCGGATCAGCGCTGCTGTCCAAAGTGGCGCAGATCCTCGATGATTTCGCTCAGCACCGCGGATTGCGCGGGTGACTGTGCCGCCACTGAGGACAAACGCTGAAGAACCCCGGCAGGAATGGTCCCTTGCGGCTCATCAGGGACATCGACGACTCTCGCCCTCAGGGACGTCTGTTGCGGCTCATCCGCTGCCAGCTCCGGCGTGGTCTGCACTGGATCGCTGTCTTGCGCATCACTGTCGTCATTGGACTGTGTGGGCAGGCCCTCATCGGGAGACGCCATATCGCTGGAGGCGGTTTCGATCTCAGCGACGCTTTCACCGATGTCATCGTCGGCGTCTACGTCCTCTGCGCTGGACGGATCGGTGAATTCCGATGTGTCGGCCACGGCAGAGATCGGCACCTCTTCGACAGGGGCGTCAGATGTGTCCGGCGCCGCCTCCGGGGTATCTGGCGCATCTTCCGGCATATCCGGGGTCGCTGCAGGGGTGATCTGATCGTCATCAGTTTCGGCAGCAGGGGCAGGAGATTGGTCCGGTGCAGAGGCCTGATCCTGGCTCGGTATGATCTCTGCCATGGCGGCCATGGCACGTGCGATCTCTCCCGCTGTTCTGGTCGGGTCTGCGGTCTCATCTTCGGCTGGCGAGGGGACCTCCGGGGCCGGCTCTGTCGCAGGCGGGCTGCTGTTCGGACCCTCGGGTTCGGGATCGCTCTCAAGGGCGGTGGCGGACGTGTCTGCAGGCTCCGCTGTGGCGGCATCGTCAGCGGCAGCAGACTCCCGGTGCGTTGAAAATCCGCTTGCGTCCTCCATCGGGTCCGGCGCGACAAAGGCATCGGCCTCTGGCGCCTCGTCTTCGGATGCAGATGGAGATGCGGCCTGCGGGCTTGCCTCCTGAGGGGCTGCGTGCGGGGCCGATGGGCTGGAGATGGGAGCTGTCTGCGGCGCAGGCGCCTGTGAGGGCTCAGACCCTGAAGGCGCAGGCGACTGCGGGCGCGATGCGTCTTCTACGTCCTCATTCGCCGTGGGGGCGGTGTCCGCGGCGGTTGAGCTGGCAAAGAAATCCTGTTGCGCAGTTGGTGCAGCATCAGACGCGGCATCGGAGATCTGAGCGGAATTGTGTGAGGGCACAGGCCCTTGCTCAGACAGATCTCGTGGGCGCTGGGGAGCATCTGGCAGATCAAAGGGCATGTCGATTTGGACATCAGTGTTGCCCTCGGCGCTGCCCTCAGTGTCGCCCTCGAAGTGGCTTGCAGCATGGTCGGCGCTGCTTTCGGCAGGCGTTTCACTTGCGGTGGCCTCAACCGCAGCTGGCGGCGCGTCGGTCAACGCCACAGGCTCGTCCCCCGCGTTCGAGGTGGAAGCGGAAATCGGGTGCGTCTCTGCAGGGTGCGCATTTTGCTGGGACATATCAGTGTCCTGCGGGGGCTGAGCATCGGCGGAGCCTTCTGGGCGCTCCGACGCGGACGGCAGGGCCGTGTCTATCGGCGCTGCACCCACAGCGCGTTCCTGCGGTTCCGCGACCGAGGGTGTCTGGGCCACATCGGGCTGGGCGGCGGGAGCCGTAGGAGGGGCGGGCGCTGCTGGAGGTGCGGCGGCAGGAGCGGCTGAAGCAGGAGACCCTGCGTTCTCGCCCTCTTGCTGGTTATTTAGAGGTTGGCCTTCGAGCTGATCTGCATGTTCCACCGGCGCTGGAGGCTGCGGGGCGCTGAACGGCGGAGGTGTCGGGGGGGCTGACGTGCGCAGAGGGGGCTCCGGCTCGTCCGGCGGATCTCGATCCACAACCGGGGGACGGGGCGCCTCGGGTTCAGGCGGCTGAACCGCGTCAGGCTCGACCCATTTGCTGACAGGTTTGGCCTCCACGGGCGGGGTCTCGTCCTCGGCTTCGTCAGCTTCCAGCGGCTTTGAGAGGCTCTGCACATGCTGAACGCCTTCCTCGCGGACAAGCGCCTGCGCTTCCTTGATCGACAGCCCTTTTTCATGCAGCAAATGCTGGATGCCGCCCAGCAGGAGCATGTCGGTCGGGCGATAGTAGCGCCGTCCACCAGCCCGCTTGACCGGTTTGACCTGAGTGAACTTGCTTTCCCAGAACCGCAAGACGTGGGCCTGAATATCCAGCCATTCCGCGACTTCGCTGATGGTGCGAAAGGCGTCAGGTGACTTGGACATTGGGGCATCTCTCTTGTATCGGTGGCGCGCTGCGGCGCAACTGGATGAGGCCCTGCGCGCAGAGCCGGTTTGGTAACGGACGGGTCAGCCGTCTCGGGGTTACTTTCGGTTGCCGTCTGCGACGCGGTCTTTCATCAGGTGAGACGGCCGAAAGGTCAGGACCCGGCGCGGCTGGATTGGAACTTCTTCGCCAGTTTTTGGATTGCGGCCCACGCGGGCAGATTTATCGCGTACGCTGAAGGTGCCAAAGGAGGAGATTTTCACCTGTTCACCGCGCACCAGGGCGTCCGACATGTGTTGCAACATGCTCTCCACCAGCTGTGCGCTTTCGTTGCGTGACAGGCCGACCTCGCGGAACACGGCCTCGCTCAGATCCATTCTCGTAATTGTTTTTTCGGTCATCGCCATCCCCATTGTTTTCAAAAACAATAGGGTGTTGAGAATTTCCCTGTCAATATCAATGAATTGGAAGGCGCTGTTTCGTCGGCTTTACCACCGAAAAACCACGGCACCCCAAGCCAGACCGCCGCCAATGGCTTCGGTCACGATGAGATCACCCTGTTTGATCTGGCCACGCTCGACGCCGACGGACAATGCCAGCGGAATGGAGGCTGCGGATGTATTCCCGTGATCCTGTACCGTCACGACCACCTTGTCCATGGGCAGGCCCATTTTCTTTGCGGTGCCTTGAATGATGCGGATATTGGCCTGATGCGGCACGATCCAGTCCACGTCATCCGTGCTGGCGCCTGCGCGCTCCAGTGCGGTGGTCGCGGTTGATGCGAGTTTTTCGACCGCGTGGCGGAAGACCTGGTTGCCCTGCATGCGCAGATGGCCGGTGGATTGGGTCGAAACACCACCATCCACGTAGAGCAGGTCCTTGTAGCGCCCATCAGAGTTCAGATCGGTGGCGAGAATACCACGATCAGCACTGGTGCCGTCGCCTTCCTGGGCCTCCAGAAGAATCGCGCCGGCACCATCACCGAACAGCACGCAGGTGGAGCGATCCGTCCAATCCATGATGCGCGAGAAGGTCTCGGCGCCAATGACCAGCACGCGCTCCGCCTGACCGGACGCGATCAGCGCATTGGCATTCGACAGGGCATAGACGAAACCCGCGCAGACCGCCTGGACGTCAAAGGCAAAACCTTTGGTCATGCCCAACTGCGACTGCACCATGGTGGCGGCGGAGGGGAAGGTTAGGTCGGCCGTGGAGGTTGCCAGAATGATGGCGTCCACATCCGCAGCAGTGCGGCCGGCGGATTTCAGCGCAGCTTCAGCCGCACGGGTCGCCATATGCGAGGTGGTTTCATCCTCGGCCGCGAAATGGCGGCGTTCGATGCCGGACCGGGAGCGAATCCATTCGTCGGAGGTCTCCAGCGTGGCTTCGAATTCCGCGTTTTCTACAATGCGTTCGGGGAGGTAGTGCCCTGCGCCAATCACCACTGCGCGTCGCGTCATTCTTTTGCCTGCCTTCTAGTTCGTGCTCCCGGACTCAGAATCGCCGGGTTCGTCCGCGTCTGCGGACGTTGCGTCATCTTGGGCAAGCTCTACGGCGGATGCAACCCGGGCTGCAAGCTTTTCCGCAAAGCCTTGCTCTGCAAGGAGAAACGCGAGTTTGATGGCAGCAGATACGCCCGTTGCATCGGCGCCGCCGTGGGATTTGACGACGGTTCCGTTGAGGCCGAGAAAAATGCCGCCATTGACCCGTCGCGGGTCAATGCGTTTCGACAGCCGTGCCAGGGATGTATAGGCCAGAAGCGCGGCAAGCCGCGACAGAATCGAATATTCAAACGCCTCGCGCAGGGCGGAGCGCAAAAGACTTGCGGTGCCTTCGCCGGTCTTGATCGCCACATTGCCGGTAAAGCCATCTGTGACGATCACATCTGCGATGTCGCCGGGAATGTCGCTGCCTTCAACAAAGCCGACAAACTCGTAGTTGGCCTTTTCCGCATTCTGAGAGATCAGCGCATAGGCCTCTTTCAGTTCGGCGCGGCCCTTGTGCTCCTCGGTGCCCACATTCAGCAGGCCAACACGCGGGCAGGGCAGATCCATCGAGTTGCGAATGTAGGAGGTGCCCATCAGGGCGTATTGCAGAAGATCCTCTGCGTCGGCGCGCACGTCTGCCCCTACGTCGAGCATCACATTGAAGCCCTGAGGGTTGCGGGAGGGCCAGAGAATCGCAATCGCGGGTCGATTTACGCCCGGCAATTTGCGCAGGCGCAGCATCGACAGCGCCATCAGCGCACCGGTGTTGCCGCAAGAGACCACGCCAGCAGCGTCGCCATTGCGCGCAGCTTCGAGGGCGGACCACATGCTGGTGCCCTTGCCGTTGCGCATCACCTGGCTGGGTTTGTCTTCCATCGTGACGACGTCGCGCGCGTCACGAATCTCTACACGGCCCGCCAAGTGCTTCCTGCGGGCCACGAGTGGTTCGAGCTGTTCGATAGGACCATGAAGAAGAAACCGGATATCGGGATTCTTCTTGGCGGATTTGGCGATGCCTGCGACCACAACGGCCGGTCCGGCATCGCCACCCATGGCGTCCACCGAGATCACGGTGCGGCGGGCATCTGCCTGCGATGGAGCGGTGTTACCCGTCATACGACTGCGTGCCTGCCTGGCATTCGTGATCCCGTTTCGACTCAGGCCGCGTCTTCGTCCAGGTCGATCTCGTCGGCCTGTGCTACGATTTCTTTGTCGTCATAGTGGCCGCAGGACGGGCACACGTGGTGAGGACGACGCAGTTCACCGCAGTTCGAGCATTCGTTCGGGTTTGCAGCAACCAGAGCATCGTGCGCGCGGCGGTTGTTGCGGCGCGATTTGGATACTTTGTTCTGTTGGACAGCCATGTCTCAACCTTTGTCTAACTAGGGCCACCAGGCAAGAGAGCCGTCGGGCGCGTTTCATGTTTCCGTGTCAATCGGTGTGACGTCCGGTGTGACGTGCGTGTAGGCCGCAGTCTCTCCGATGTCCAACCAAAAATTCCGATGAGCGCGCAAAAATACTGCGAATCTTCGGCGGCGCAAGGCTTTTCTTAGGAGAGCCAGCACGTAAGTGCCAGCAAGAATTCAGGTGACATCAGATATTGCAGTCCAGGACATCCTGAGCCACACATCCGAACGCGTCGTTCAGGTGTCCTTGTCGCTTGGTTTCATCAAATCTGCAAGCCCTGCAAAGGGGCGGGTGTCCTCGTCTGTCATCGGCTTGGTGCCGGGTTCAGCGTGCAGGCTTTGTCCCAGTTCCGCGCCGTCCTTGCGCGGATACTGCGGCAGATGCAGGGCAACACTCTCAACCATTACGTCAAACGGAGAGATGGTTTCACCCAGTTCATCAACGTTGTCATCCTCCGCCATTTCCACCTCCTCCTCTTCGGGGGTCGCGATATGCGCAAGGAACAGGCGCTCCACTTGCGTGTCGATCCGGCTGATCACCGGCTCCAGCGTCACGACGCAGGGCTGCACGACTGTAAAGCCAAGTTTGCCTGTCAGGGTCCAGTCCCGCTTGCCGCGCGCCTTGATCTCGCCTTCGAAGCGGAGTTTGCGCAGGGTGTCGACGCCCAGATCATGAGCGATGGCGCGGAGTGTGTCTGCGTCCGGAACCACCGAAAACTGTGTCGGGCGGTTCTGGGGCAACTCGGCAACCCGCAGGGCTGTCGTCTCGGAAGGGTGCGAACTCACGTGTGTACTTTCATTTCTTGAACCAGAAGCCCGAGTTAGGTAATCGGGACTTCAGTCTTTATCAACCCGAAGGGCAGGGGAAGCGCATGATTGCAAGTCCGAAGACCGTAAAAACCGCATTGCGGGGCGCGCTTCTTGTCGGAGCGGTGTTGGCCGTGACGGCCTGTACCGCCCAGTATCGCAAGCATGGCTGGATCCCCGGACCGGACCTTCTGAACGAGGTTGTGGTCGGCGTGGATACCCGCGACTCGGTCGCTGAAACCGTTGGGGAGCCGACAATCGACTCGCTGGCCGACGAAAGCGGATATTATTACGTGACCTCGCGGGTCAAACGCTTTGGCGCAAAGGAGCCTCAGGTGGTCTCGCGCGATCTGGTGGCGATCACCTTCGCATCGTCAGGCGTGGTGGACAGCGTGCAGCGCTACACGCTGGAGGATGGCCGGGTCATTCCGCTGGAACGCCGCGTGACCGACTCGAGCCTGGAGGATAAGACATTCCTGCGACAGCTTGTCGGCAACCTGGGCAATTTCAACCCCGGCAGCTTCCTGCAGCAATAAGGCTGCACCACGCGTAAATTATGAGCTCGGGGGATGGATTCGTCACCCGGGCTTCACATTTGTCATGATAGCAATGCAAGCAGTCCGCCGCCCCGACGCGGAGCGGTCGCGATTGCAGTCAAGATCAGACGCGAGCAGTTCATGGCCACGACACCCCGGTCCGACATTTCACCGACAGACGAGGCCAACGGTCCTTTGCTATCGAAAGGCCGGTATCGAGCACGGCTTGCGGCGGGCCCGGTGGACATCGCGGCAGTTCAAGCCCTGCGCACCCTGTGCTTTCGCACCGCGGAGATCGATCAGGACGACTTTGACGCCACCTGCGCCCATGTGCTGGTGGAGGACACCCGCAGCGACGCGCTGGTCTGCTGTTTCCGCATGCTGGTGCTGGAGGGCGGCCATGAGGTCGCGCGCACCTATTCGGCGCAGTTCTATGACCTCTCCGGCCTGCGGGACTTCGAGGGCCGCATGGTGGAGATGGGGCGATTCTGCATTCATCAGGGCTGGAGCGATCCCGACATTCTGCGCGTGGCATGGGGGGCGATGACCGCATTCGTGGACCGGGAGGACATCCAGATGCTGTTTGGCTGTTCGTCGTTTGCTGGTACCGAGACCGCCGAGTATCTCGATGCCTTTGCAATGCTGAAGCATCGCCACCTTGCCCCGAAACGCTGGTTGCCGCGGGTGAAGGCCCCGAATGTATTCCGCTTTGCCGCAAGGCTGCGACGAAAACCGGACGCCAAGAAAGCCATGCTTCGGATGCCGCCGCTGCTGCGTACATATCTGATGATGGGCGGCTGGGTGAGCGATCACGCGGTGGTCGACAAGCATATGAACACGCTGCATGTGTTTACCGGCCTTGAGATCGGTGCCATTCCGCCCGCCCGCAAGCGCTTGCTGCGCGCGGTGGCGGGATAGGCTGGACGGGCGCGGTCCTCCCTTGCCCGGATTGTTCTCATCGGGAGGCGGGCTTCTTGCTGAGCTCGTCGGTTCTGGCACCGCGCGTTGCCCGCGAGCGCGCATGGCCCGTTGACGAAGCCTGCGGCGCGGTTTAGCTCGCTGTCATGGCACGTATTCCTCTTTTGCAGATGTCCGGTATCTCGCTGACCTTCGGCGGTGATCCGATCTTTTCCGATCTCGATCTCGTGGTGCAACCCGGGGACCGGGTGGCGCTTGTCGGGCGCAATGGCTCCGGTAAATCGACCCTGATGAAGGTCATGGCGAACCTGGTGGAGGCGGACGCCGGCTCCATCGTGATCCCGCCGGGCAATTCCGTCGGCTACATGGAGCAGGACCCCAAGATGGAGGGCTTTGCCACGTTGGGCGATTTTGCCGCCTCCGAGCTGGAACCGGGGGAGCTGTACCGTGTTGAGCGCGCTGGCGAGGGGCTGAAGTTTGACCCCGCAAGGCCGGTCGAGACCGCCTCGGGCGGCGAGCGGCGTCGTGCTGCACTGGCCAAGCTGATGGCCGAAGCACCGGAGCTGATGCTTCTGGACGAGCCGACCAACCACCTTGATATCGAAGCAATTTCTTGGCTGGAGAGCGAGCTGGCCTCGACCCGCGCCGCCTTTGTGCTGATCTCCCACGACCGGGCATTCCTGCGGGCGCTGACCCGCGCCACGCTTTGGGTCGACCGGGGACAGGTGCGCCGTCAGGACAAGGGGTTCGAGCATTTCGAGGCCTGGCGCGACAAGATCTGGGAAGAGGAGGACATGCAGCGTCACAAGCTCAACCGGCTGATCAAATCCGAGAGCCGCTGGGCGGTGGAGGGCATCTCTGCCCGCCGCAAGCGCAACATGGGCCGGGTGCGCGCCTTGCAGGATCTGAAATCTGAACGCGCCGGGCAGATCAAACGGCAGGGTGCGGCGGCGATGGATCTCGAGGCGGGACCAAAATCCGGTCGCAAGGTGATCGAGGCCGAGGGGCTGATTAAAGGCTTTGGCGACAAACAAATCCTGTCGGGTTTCTCGCTCACCGTGCAGCGCGGGGAACGGGTCGCTTTTGTCGGCCCCAATGGCGTTGGCAAGACCACCCTTCTGAAGATGCTGCTGGGCGAAGAGGCGCCGGACGAGGGCAGCGTGAAGCTCGGCACCAATCTGGAGGTTGCGGTGTTCGATCAGACCCGCGACCAGCTTGATGGCAATGCGAGCCTGTGGGAAAACCTGACCGCCGATCCGCTGATGGGGATTTCCGGCAAGGCGGATCAGGTCATGGTGCGGGGCCAGCCCAAACATGTGGTTGGCTATCTGAAAGAGTTCCTGTTCGACGAGCGTCAGGTGCGCGCGCCTGTCCGCTCCCTGTCGGGGGGCGAAAAGGCGCGTTTGCTGTTGGCGAAACTCATGGCGCGATCTTCCAATATGCTGGTGCTCGACGAGCCGACCAACGATCTGGACGTAGAGACGCTCGACCTGCTGCAGGAATTGCTGGACGGCTATGACGGCACCGTGCTGCTGGTGAGCCACGACCGGGATTTCCTGGATCGTGTGGCGACCACGACGGTGGCGATGGAGGGGCAGGGCAATGCAACCGCCTATGCCGGTGGCTGGAGCGATTACCTCGCGCAGCGGGCGCCGGCTGAGGTTGTCGAGAAGGCAGAGAAACCCAAGGCGACCAAGTCGAAGGCAAAGGCGGAGGCCCAGGCGTCAAAGGATGTGCTGAGCTTCAAGGAAAAGCACCGCCTCGAGGCGCTTCCGGCTGAGATTGACCGGCTGGAACAGGAAATCGCCAAGCTGGAGCAGCTGATGGCCGATCCCGAGTTGTTCACGCGGGAACCGGTCAAGTTCAAGAAGGCCACCGAAGCCCTTGTTCAGAGACAGGAAAAACTGGCTGCCGCGGAAGAGGAATGGCTGGTGCTGGAAGAGAAGGCCGGCGGCTGAACAGGTGTTTCGCTTCGGGCTTTGCCCGAAGCGACCAGCGCCGCGCGCGCCCCTGCGGGGCGCGCGCGGCGCCATGCCGAACCGGATCAGGTCCACAGGGATCAGGAAGGTCTGGAACGACCTGAGGCACCATGCGTGGAGGTGAGCGGACGGGAGAGGCCCGCCCGCGCAAGACCTCAGCGCATCCGCAATGCGCCGTCGAGGCGAATGACCTCGCCGTTCAGATATCCCATTTCGACGATGAAACCGGCCAGCCGCGCATATTCCTCCGGATCGCCGAGACGTGCGGGATTCGGAACATCCGCTGCCAGCTGCGCTTGGGCCTCTTCCGGCAGTCCCGCAAGCATCGGTGTCATGAAGATCCCCGGTGCGATCGCCATGACCCGAATGCCGGAGGACGCCAGATCGCGGGCCATCGGCAGGGTCATGCCAACAATGCCGCCCTTGGAGGCTGCATAGGCCGCCTGACCCTTTTGCCCGTCAAAGGCAGCGATCGACGCAGTGTTGATGATGACGCCGCGTGCGCCGTCTTGCTCTGGATCGTTCTTGGCAATCGCCGCTGCGGCCAGACGCGAGACGTTGAAGCTGCCAACTAGGTTGATGTCGACGGTTTTCTGAAACGCGCCAAGGGGATGCGGGCCGTCGCGCCCTACAGTCTTGATCGCATGCGCAATACCGGCGCAGTTCACCGCTGCGGTCAGCCCGCCCATCTTTTCCTGTGCCAACGCAATCGCGGCCTCTACGCTTTCTTCGCTGGTGACGTCCGTCTCTGCGAAATGCGCACCGATGCTGTCGGCTATCCTCATGCCGCGATCCGTGTCGCGATCCAGGATGGTGACGGCAGCACCTGCATTGCGGAAATGGCGGGCGGTGGCCTCGCCAAGGCCGGATGCGCCGCCGGTGACAACGGCGCGTGTGGTTGCGAGTCTCATCTTTCTCGCTCCTCCCATGAAATGAACATGCGTTCAAATAATCATGGCGCAGCGTGTCTGTCCAGTGTCGACCCGCCCTGTCAGATCCCCATCAGCTTTCGGTCCAGGGCGGCCAGCGGCGCCAGACGTCGCCCAAGGGGCGGCCAGTAAACCCAGGTGCCGCCGAGCCGTTCGACGCGGGCACCGGTGCCCAGCTTGAACCGGGCCAGGCCGCTGGCGTCTTCGGTGTTGAGCACCCCGAGATCCAACTGCCGGATGCCCTTGTCCGCCAGCCAGTTCATTGCTTGCCACATCAGCAGGTTATGAGCCGACAGAGCTCGGCCGCGATCCATGCTGTGGGCGATGTGATAGGTCGCCCCGTCGCCATGAGTCAGCACCAGGATGCCGGCGACGGTTTCACGCCCCTCATGCGCCTCGAACAATTTGGCGCAGCCCCGGTTGGCTTTGGCATAGGCGAGGGTCAGGGCCGTGGGCCAAGAGCGATAGCGGCGTTTCACTTGCTGCGCAGCATCCGCTTGCAGCAGCCAGTGGTCATATTTGAGAGGCATGTTCTGGCGGGTGATACGCAGGGAGCTGCCCTCGGCGTGGACCAGACGATTGCGCCATTTCTGCTCCAGACCAGCGCGCTGCGCGTCGCGACACGGGAGGATGTCCAGTTGCCCGACGCTGGCCGGGGTCATCAGGGGCAGGGCGCCCAGCCGCGCGAGATCCGAAACGGGGCGTTCTGGCGACAGGATCACTGGGGTACGACGCAGGCCTTCTTCCTGCAGGATCTCCAGCAGACGGGCAGGCGCAACCAGGTCAGCGCGGTTGATCATAGCGATCGGCATGCCCCAAATCCTGCGCCGCAGGACAACCATGTCTTGCATCCGGTCAAGCGCCATCACGTCCTGACCAGCACAGCGCAGCGCGCGCGTGAACTCAGGCGATTGTGCAAGCGTGCGGGCAAGGGGAGAACGCTGAATGGGACGGGGCATGACATCTGCGGAGCCAAGGTCGAACATGCAGCCATTAACAGGATGGAAACCTAATTCATGGTTAATGACACCATGAAAACGCCCGTTAAAATCCTCGGCAAGACAGCCCCGGCCGCGCGTATGACAAAATGCGCAGCACTGTTGATCGCGACGGCCCTGTCTGTGCCGACGTTCATTGTTCTAACGGTGATCGATTTGTTGATCTTGTGAGGCGCGGCCTCACACTTGGCGCCCACAGATCAGGGGAGTGATCTGGCCGAAGGCCCCCGCCTGTTTCATCGGAATAGATTCCACACAGAGATAGCTCGGCGTGAATTGGCTCGCTTGAGAGGGTCGGGTGAGAGCGACGGCGCCCCTCTCACCCGACTGTCAGACTTCAGCCCGCGAGCTGCACCAAGGCGTGGCGCTTCTTGCCGGCGGAGAGTTTGATCGGCGAGGCCAGCGCGGCCGCGTCGATCATCAGCCCCGCGTCCGTCAGCGGTGCGTCGTCGATCTTGGCACCGTTTTCGGCAATCAGGCGCTTGGCTTCCTTACCGGTCTTGGCCAGGCCGGATTTCACGATCAGCTGCACGATAGACATGCCGTCTCGGAGCTCCGCCGCCGAGAGCGAAAGGGTCGGCAGGTCGTCCCCGACACCGCCCTTCTCGAACACTTCGCGCGCGGTGGCTTCGGCAGCCTTGGCGGCCTCGGCCCCGTGCAGAAGCGTGGTCACCTCGTTGGCGAGGATGATCTTGCCCTCGTTGATCTCTGACCCCTGCAATGCGCCAAGGCGGTCGCATTCATCGACCGGCAGCTCGGTATAGAGCTTCAGGAACCGGCCCACGTCCGCATCGGTGGTGTTGCGCCAGAACTGCCAGAACTCATAAGAGCTCAGCATCTCGTCATTGAGCCAGATGGCGCCGCCCTGCGACTTGCCCATCTTGCGCCCGTCAGAGGTGGTCAGCAGCGGCGAGGTCAGGCCGTAGATCTCATTTTCCAGCACCCGGCGTGTCAGGTCGATCCCGTTGACGATGTTGCCCCATTGGTCCGAGCCGCCCATCTGCAGAACGCAGCCATAGCGGCGGTTCAGCTCCAGGAAATCATAGGCCTGCAGAATCATGTAGTTGAACTCAAGAAACGACAGCGACTGCTCGCGATCCAGGCGCGATTTCACGCTTTCAAAGGCCAGCATCCGGTTCACCGAGAAATGCCGGCCGATGTCGCGCAGAAATTCGAGATAGTTCAGATCGTCGAGCCATTCGGCATTATTGAGCATCTGCGCATCGGAAGGCGCGTCGCCGTAGCTGAGGTATTTGGCGAACACCTTCTGCATGCCGGCGATATTGGCGTCGATCTGCTCGGGGCCAAGCAGCGGCCGTTCATCGGAGCGGAAAGAAGGATCGCCCACCTTGGTGGTGCCGCCGCCCATCAGGGTGATCGGGCGGTGGCCGGTCTTTTGCAGCCAGCGCAGCATCATGATGTTGAGAAGATGGCCCACGTGCAGCGATTGCGCGGTGGCGTCATAGCCGATGTATGCCGTCTGCGTTCCGCTCACCAGCGCCTCATCGAGACCCTGATAATCGGTGCAGTCCGCCAGGAACCCGCGTTCCATCATGATGGCGATGAAGTCCGATTTCGGATGGTAGGTCATAGCATGCCTCGGCTTTTGAATATGCAAGCGGCTGTATAAATCGCATCGCGAAGGGTTGGAACCTGTTTTCGGGACAAAATGCACAGTGTAATACCTGTGACAACGGGTGATACGGCCCGGATTTGCAAGGAAGAGTGCAGAGATGGGCAAAGCCATATCCAAGTCCGGGCCGGTGCGCGCCCTTGGGGCCATGAGCGGAACGTCGCTTGATGGGGTGGATGTTGCGGTGCTGGAGACCGACGGGCAGGCGATCTTCGGCTTTGGCGAGGTGGGCTATCGGGCCTATTCCAGTGAGGAGCGCGCGGTGTTGCGGGCGGCGCTGGGGCAGTGGAGCGGGGACGCGGTGACGGCAGCGGCGCGGGTGGTAGAGGCGGCGCATGTGGAGTTGATGCGCGACCACCTCGACGTGGATCTGATCGGATTTCACGGCCAGACGGTGGCCCATGCGCCACGGCTGCAGGGCACGCTTCAGGTGGGCGATGGATCGGTTCTGGCCGAGGCGCTAGGGCGGCCCGTGGTGTGGGATTTTCGCTCAGATGATGTCTCCATGGGCGGCGAGGGCGCGCCGCTTGCGCCGTTTTTCCACCATGCCTGCGCGCAGTATATCGGCGCGGCGGAGCCGTTGTGTTTCCTGAACCTCGGCGGCGTGGGCAATCTGACCTATGTTGATCCGCGCGTGGCGCGCCCAGAGGATGCGGGCGCGTTGCTGGCCTTTGATACCGGTCCGGCCAATGCACCGATCAATGATTTCCTGCAGGCGCGACTGGGCCTGCAGATGGACGAGGGCGGCAAGGTCGCCAGCGGTGGCACGGTCGAACACGGTGCGCTGGAGCTGTTTCTGGCGGAGCCTTATTTTTCAAGAATGCCGCCGAAGTCTCTGGATCGAAATGATTTCCCAGAAATGATCGGGCTGGTGAGCGAACTTTGCGATGCCGATGCGACAGCGACGCTCACGGCCATGTGTGCGGCTGCGGTGGCGCAGGGTATGGAGCATTGTCCGGAGCCGCCCACACGGCTGCTGGTCACCGGTGGCGGGCGGCACAACCCGGTGCTGATGGAGATGCTGCGGGTCTCGCTGGATTGCCCGGTGGAGCCGGTCGAGGCGGTGGGGCTGGATGGCGACATGCTGGAGGCGCAGGCCTTTGCCTATCTGGCCGTGCGGGTGGCGCGTGGTCTGGCGACCTCCGCGCCGCGCACCACCGGCGTTCGGGCCTGTGTCGGCGGTGGAATCCTGACGGTGCCCGACGGCTGGAGCATGCGCGCCGGTTGAGGCGGATTGTCACTGGGCGGCGAGCGCTCCCGCCCGTCGCGCGATGCATGTAAAATGCCTCCGCTCCCGTTGGGCCAAGCGCCGCGCAGCCGGAACGGCTGCGCGGCGCGGGTCGCTTCGGGTTGTGCCCGAAGCGAAACCTCTCTGACGGAGTCAAGAAGGTTATCGCGGAATATCAAAGTCTTCCGGGGCGAGGGTGAAGCCGGCGAAGTCGAAGCCCGGCGACACGGTGCAGCTGACCAGCGTCCAATCGCCGGTGCTGCGCGCGGCCTGCCAATGGTCCTTGGGCACGATCAGCTGCGGACGGCCGGTATGCAGATCCGGGGTCAGGATGTGGTCGGTGGCCGGCCCCTCATCGTGTTCCGACAGGGACAGGATGAGCGGAGCGCCCGCGTGATAGAGCCAGATCTCGGTGGCGTCCACCCGGTGCCAATGACTGCGCTCGCCCGCGCCCAGCAAGAAATAGATACAGGTGCCACAGGGGCGGCGCGTTTCCTCGCGGGTGTCTTCAATCCAGGTCTGGCGATACCAACCGCCCTCGGGATGGCGTGCGAGCCCGAGGGTGTGGATGATCTCGTCTGCGCTCATGTCCTGTGTCATGCGATTCTGCTCCGGTCTTGGCGTGATTGCGGGTGGTATTCCGGGCGCGGCGCCATATGTTTGGCGCATGACCCTGAATATCCCGTTTGACAATACATATGCGCAACTGGCGCCCGACTTCTACACCCGGCAAGATCCGACCCCGGTGAAAGCGCCGCGTCTGCTGGCCTTCAATGACGGGCTGGGCGAGCTGCTTGGTGTGAAGCGCGCGGAAGATGCGGCGCTGGCCGAGATCTTTGGCGGCAATGCGATACCCGACGGGGCCGCGCCGCTGGCGCAGCTCTACGCGGGCCACCAGTTTGGCAACTATAACCCGCAGTTGGGCGATGGCCGCGCAGTGCTGCTGGGCGAAGTTGTCGGCAGCGATGGTATGCGCCGCGATATCCAGCTCAAGGGCTCTGGTCCCACGCCCTATTCGCGCAACGGCGATGGGCGGGCCTGGCTGGGGCCGGTGCTACGCGAATATGTGGTCTCCGAAGCGATGCATGCGCTTGGCATTCCGACGACACGGGCGCTGGCTGCAGTGGCAACCGGCGAGACCGTCTGGCGCGAGGGCGGCCTGCCCGGCGCAGTTTTGACCCGGGTGGCCAAAAGCCATCTGCGCGTCGGCACCTTTCAGATCTTTGCCGCGCGAGGTGATGCCAAGGCGCTGAAAACACTGACTGAATACGCCATTGCGCGCCACTATCCGCAGGCGGAAGGACCGATGGGGCTGTTGCGGGCGGTGCGTGATGCGCAGGTGGAGCTGATTGCCGCCTGGATGAGCGTCGGCTTCATCCACGGGGTGATGAACACCGACAATTCCTCCATCGCGGGCGAGACCATCGACTATGGTCCTTGTGCGTTCATGGATGTGTTCCACCCCAACCGGGTGTTTTCCTCCATTGATCGCATGGGGCGCTATGCCTATTCCAACCAGCCGCAGATCGCGGTGTGGAACCTGGCCCAGCTCGCCACCGCGCTTATCCAGCAGTTCGACGATCCTGAGGCCGTGGTCCAAGAGGCAACAGAGATCGTGCATGCGATGCCCGAGATGATCGAGGCCGCCTGGTTGCGCCGGTTCCGCGCCAAGATCGGCATAACCGGTGCGCAAGAGGGGGACATGGAATTGATTACCGACCTGCTGGGCCTAATGGCCGACGGGAAGGCGGATTTCACCAACACCTTCAGGGCCTTGTCGACGGGCGGCGCGCGAGATCAGTTCTTGGCGCCCGAGCAATTTGATGCCTGGCAGCAGCGCTGGACACAGCGTCTGGCGGATGAGGATGCGCCACAAGACACCATGGCGCGGGCCAATCCGGTGCTGATCCCGCGCAACCATCGCATCGAGCAGATGATCGCCGCCGCCGTGGCGGGGGATTTTGCGCCGTTTGAACGGTTGATGCGTGCACTCGCCACGCCCTTCGCGGACGAGGCCGAGTTTGCCGATCTGCGTCACCCGCCGGCCGAGGATGAAGTGGTCAAGGCCACGTTCTGCGGCACCTGACGCGACCGGCCATCGGGCCTTGCTCCGTCTCTTGAGGATTTGCGCCGCGGTCCGCGGCGCCCGGGAGCGCAGGCCGCGCCTTCGGCGCGGCCTGCGCGGCCCAACGCTTTTGTCGGAGCCTTTGGCTCAGAGGAAAGGGGCGGGAGTGTCCCCCCGCCCCTTGGTCTATCGTTCAGTTGTAGTCAGATCGGAGAGGGTTCAGGACTTCCGGCGTTGACGGCCTGCGCCGCCGCCGGCTGCGCGGGCTTCGCCGCCGCCACCCTGACCTTCGGATTTACCCCCACCGCCAAAGCGACGACGCCCGGCGCCCGGCTTGCCACCGGGTTTGCCACGACCGCCACCGCCACCGGGGCGACCACGACCGCCACCGCGCGAGGATTTGGCGGCGGGATCGGGCATCTCTTCCCAGGCGCGGCCAGAGGCTACGGGGATGGTGATGCTCATGGTTTTCTGGATTGCCTTCAGATCGCCGATCTCATCCGGGGCGCAGAAGGCCACGGCCTGACCTTCCTTGCCCGCACGCGCGGTGCGGCCAATGCGGTGCACATAGGCGTCCGGCACATTCGGCAGCTCGTAGTTGTAGACGTATTTCACATCCGGAATATCCAGCCCGCGTGCCGCCACGTCGGTGGCCACCAGCACGGAGATCTCGCCGGATTTGAAGGCTTTCAGCGCCCGTTCGCGCTGGCCCTGGCTTTTGTTGCCGTGGATGGCTGCGGCCTTGAAGCCGGCCTTGTCCAGCACCTTCATCAGCTTTTCCATGCCATGTTTGGTGCGGCCGAAGACCAGCGTGCGTTCGCCGTCATGGGCGGTCAGCAGCTCTTTCAGCAGGCCCAGCTTCTCCGCTTTGGCGATGAAATGCACCGATTGGGTGACTTTGGCGGCAGGCTTGCCGGGAGGGGTCACCTCGATGCGCACCGGGCTCTTGAGGTAGGCGTTGGCGATCTCGTTCATCTGCTTGGGCATGGTGGCCGAGAACAGCATGGTCTGGCGCTTTTCGGGCAGCAGGGAGGCGATCTTGCGCAGGGCGTGGATGAAGCCGAGGTCCAGCATCTGGTCGGCCTCGTCCAGCACCAGGAAGTCGCAAGAGCCGAGATCCAGCGCCTTGCGGTCGAGGATGTCGAGCAGGCGGCCCGGCGTTGCGACGAGGATATCGGTGCCGCGCGACAGGCGGGTGATCTGCGGGTTGATGGAAACACCGCCGACCACAAGGCCGGTTTTCAACGGGCTGCCTTCGGTCAGACCTTTCAGGGTCTCGGCAATCTGGTTGGCCAGCTCGCGGGTCGGGGCTAGGATCAGCCCGCGCACGGTGCCGGCAGCAGGCTTGCGGCCATATTCCAGCATCTGGGCGATCAGCGGTACGCCAAAGGCGGCGGTCTTGCCTGTACCGGTCTGCGCCAGACCCAGCACGTCCTGTCCGTTCAGCGCATGCGGGATCGCCCGCGCCTGGATCGGCGTCGGAGTGTGAAAGCCCATGGCTTCGATCCGGGTGTGCAGGTGCTTGGGCAGGTCCATGGTGGAAAATTCAGTCATTCAAAGTCCTTTCGGTGGCCCGTGCAAACGCACAGGACCACACGGGGCACGGTCACTCGACCTGCGCACCCGTTCATCAGTGGGGCGGAGACCTCAGACCCAGACAACCTCATGTCACTGTGCCGATCTCTCGCAACTAGCCCCACGCGTGATCTTGGAACCATGGCATCCCCGAGAAGATCCGCTGCGAAGCGCCGTATCTCTTCTGAAACCAGAAGACATTCGAAAGGTCGGAACGATCAAATTCCGACAGCGCTGCGGGTCTCTGCTCACGCGGCAGAGGGTATGCCTGAAGGGCAAATGGCGGTGATGGGCGCAAATGTCAATGATGCATGCGCGGAACTTGCCTGTTTTCGTCGGGGGTTGCATTCGCTAAAAAGAAGCGCCAAGCAAGGGACCCCCGCTGTGACCGACAGGGACGAGACAGGCATGACCGATACGATCATTTCCCGCTGCGAGGCCCATGGTCTGCGCATGACCGGCCCGCGCCGGACCATCGCCAAGGTGCTGCAGGAGAGCCTTGATCACCCGGATGTGGAGGAGCTGCACGCCCGCGCCAATGCCGTCGATAACGGTATTTCGCTGGCGACGGTCTACCGCACGGTGAAGCTGTTTGAGGAATCGGGGATTCTGGACCGGCTGGAATTTGGTGATGGCCGTGCCCGATACGAGGATGCGGACCGGGAGCACCACGACCATCTGATCGACCTCAACACCGGCCAGGTGATCGAGTTCTGCGACCCGGAGATCGAGGCCTTGCAGGAAAAGATCGCACAGAAGCTCGGTTATCGTCTCAAGGGCCACAAGCTGGAGCTTTACGGCGTACCAATCAAGAAAACCGACTGAACGGGACTGTCTCATCACAACCCGTGATGGAGTGTGTCACAAGTTATGCGGTGTTGTCGTCGCTTTCTGGCTTGCGCCGAGTGATTGCATCGCGCGATGCCGGAACCAACCGATCTTCTTCGCTGGCACAAAGGATACGCCCCATGGACAACGTCAAAGGTATTGTGCTGCTGCTCGTGGCCATGGTGGGGTTCACCATCGAGGATCTGTTCATCAAACAGCTCTCCGGTAACTTGCCTGTCGGGCAGATCCTGATCTTGATCGGATTGGGGGCCAGCGTCGTGTTCTTGGTCGCAATGGCGGTGCAGGGGCAGAGCCCGTGGAACCGCACGGCCTGGCGGTTGATACCTGTCTTGCGCGCCCTGGCCGAAGGCGGCGCGGCGGTCAGCTTTGCAACGGCGCTTGCGCTGGTCGATATCTCGGTGGTGGCCGCCGTGTTTCAGGCGACGCCGCTGGCGATCACCATGGGGGCCGCCCTGTTTCTGGGCGAGCAGGTGGGCTGGCGCCGGTGGAGCGCGATCGCCGTGGGTTTCATCGGTGTGCTGATTATCATTCGGCCCGGCCTTGCGGGGTTTGAACCCAACGCGCTGCTGGTGCTGATTTCTGTTCTCTGTGTTGCGGCACGAGATCTGATGACACGGCGAATGGATGTGAGCATCCCCTCGTCGGTCGTCAGTGTTCAGGCCTATGGCACCGTGGTTGTGGCGGGGGGCATTCTGCTGCTGGCCACGTCACAGCCCGTGGTATCGCCGACATCGTTTGAATGGGGCATGCTGCTGTGCGGAACCATTTTTGGTGTCATCGGATACTATGGCATCGTGACCGCGACACGGATCGCCGATGCTGCAGTGATCACGCCGTTTCGCTACTCGCGTCTGGTCTTTTCCATGATCGGCGGCGCGATCGTGTTTTCCGAACGGCCCGATGCGATGACGCTGCTGGGATCCGCTTTGATCATCGCAACGGGGCTTTATACCTTCGTGCGCGAGCGGCGTTTGGCGCGTCGCTCTGCCCGTATGGCGGCGCAACCGGCCTGACCTCAGGCCGCGACTGGTGTCAGCCGTTTTCGTGCGCCGCTGACGCCGATCACCATGCAGAGGGTGGTGAGTAGGAAATATACTGCAATACCATACCCTTGGTCGCCGAAGTCGATGCCAAGATCAATCAGAAGCCCGGTCAACCCCGGTCCGATAGCTGTGCCAAAGACCATGACCGCCATCACCAAGGCCTTGATCGCGCCGATGTTGCGGGTGCCGTAGACTTCGGCCCAGAAGGAGCTGGGCAGCACCGAATGCGCCCCGACCGAGGCCGCCATGCAGAGGAAACCTGCAGCCATGCCCACGCCGCTGGAGACGGTGGCAAAGATCACAAAGGCTGCAACCAGTGGCAGCTGGTAAAGCGGCATCAGCCGCGTGGCGCCCCAGCGATCCAGCGCCCAGCCCGCCACCAGCATGGAGACGACCGACATCACCGTGAAGAACGGGAAATAGGCCACCAGTTCCAAAAGGGTCCAGCCTTTGGTGGTGGCGAAATGCAGTTGGTGAAAGAAAAATGCAGTGGTGAAAGCCGCCGGGCCGAGGATCGACGGGGCCATCAGCCAGAACACCGGCGAGCGCAGCGCGTCCCAGCGGGTCCAGTGCCGAAGGTCCATACCGGTGCTGCTGACATCATCAGAGGTGGATTGTGGCGTGCGTTCCTTTGACAGCAGGCGCACCAGCACCGGCGCCCCGCAGAGACAGATTGCAGCGCTGATCAGCCAGAGCGTGCGCCAGTCGAGCGCCGTCATCAGCGCCACAAAGATCAGCGGTAGGATGGCCTGTCCCAGTGCAACCCCGAGCGCCGCAATCGACAGTGCGCGTCCGCGTGCGGCCACAAACCAGCGTGCCATGGCCACCACTGCGAGATGGGTGCTCATACCTTGGCCGAAGAACCGCAACGCGAAAATCGACAGCGGCAAGACCCAGTAGCTGTGGTTCAGCGCCATCAGGAAACAGGCCGCCGAAAGCCCACACAGCACAAAGGCCCCGAGGTGGCGCACCCGCATGATATCCGACAGCCCTCCGGCTGCCACCATCAGCAAGGCCGAGGCGGTGGTCCCCACCATATAGAGACCGCCCCAGCCGGCATGGCTGAGGTCGAACTCGGTCTGGATCTGCCCGGCAAAGACCGAGATGAAGAAGGTCTGGCCAAAGCTTGACAGAAAGGTCAGCAGCACGCCCGCTGAGAGATAGGGGGCATTGCTGAGCAGGAATTCGTGGAATCGGATGGGCTGAGACATGCGCGTAAGCTTTACCTGTTAAGGATGTGACGCAAGGGTGAGCGCTATCATCGCAGGGCTTACCGGTTCTCTCGCGTCATTTTTGCCGCGCCCTACGGCAGGCGGTTGGCGAAGTGGCAAAAATTTCCTGATGTTAGGGTTAAACCTCTCGAATAACGACCGTTAGCGATAACGCATCCGGTTTACTTTTTACACGGGCTTGCTATGACCGGGGGCAAATCGTGTCACAGTGAGGGACCATTTGCGATGAGCACCATTATCGACATTCACGCCCGCGAGATCCTCGACAGCCGGGGCAACCCCACCGTCGAAGTCGATGTCGTTCTTGAAGACGGCACCATGGGCCGCGCGGCGGTGCCGTCTGGCGCATCGACCGGTGCCTATGAGGCGGTGGAAAAGCGCGACGGCGACACGTCCCGTTACATGGGCAAGGGTGTGCTGGAAGCCGTGGCGGCCGTGAACGGCGAGATCGCGGATGAGCTGGTTGGCTTTGACGCCACCGAACAGGTCTCCATCGACCGCGCGATGATCGAGCTGGACGGCACCGAGAACAAGAGCCGTCTGGGCGCCAATGCCATTCTCGGCGTGTCGCTGGCGGTGGCCAAGGCGGCAGCCGATTTCACCACCCAGCCGCTCTATCGCTATGTCGGCGGTACCTCCGCACGGGTTCTGCCGGTGCCGATGATGAACATCATCAACGGCGGTGAGCACGCGGACAATCCGATCGACATTCAGGAATTCATGATCATGCCGGTCTCTGCGGAAAACATCCGCGACGCGGTGCGCATGGGCTCCGAGGTGTTCCACACCCTGAAGAAAGAGCTGTCGGCGGCGGGCCTGTCCACCGGGATCGGCGACGAGGGCGGCTTTGCTCCCAACATCGCCTCCACCCGTGAAGCGCTTGATTTCATTCTGAAGTCCATCGAGAAAGCTGGCTACAAGCCCGGCGAGGACATCTATCTGGCGCTCGACTGCGCCGCGACTGAATACTACAAGGACGGCAAATACGTCCTGTCCGGTGAGGGCAAGACCCTGACCTCGGAAGAAAACGCCGCCTATCTGGCAGCATTGGTTGCAGATTACCCGATCATCTCGATCGAGGACGGCATGTCCGAGGATGACTGGGACGGCTGGAAGGCGCTGACCGACCAGATCGGCGACAAGGTACAGCTGGTCGGTGACGATCTGTTTGTCACCAACCCGGTGCGTCTGGCCGAGGGGATCGAACGCGGCTGTGCCAACTCCATGCTGGTGAAAGTGAACCAGATTGGCACATTGACCGAGACCCTGCAGGCGGTCGATATGGCCCATCGTGCGCGCTATACCAATGTGATGTCGCACCGCTCGGGCGAGACCGAGGATGCCACGATTGCCGACCTCGCGGTGGCCACCAACTGCGGTCAGATCAAGACCGGTTCGCTGGCGCGCTCCGACCGGCTGGCGAAATACAACCAGCTGATCCGCATCGAGGAAACCCTGGGCGAGATCGCAGAATATGCCGGGCGCTCGATCCTCAAGGGCTGAGCCGTCTGATCTGATGTAAATTGAACGCCCCGGTTCGCGCCGGGGCGTTTTTCGTTTTTGGGCAAAGGGTTGCTCTGCTTTGTGCCAGCGCCTAGCTTGCGGAAAAAATAGATACAGAACACTATGGAGCCCGCATATGACGCTGCCCGAAGGCATTACGGACCTGACACCCGGAAAGCTCGCCTCTGTTGTAACCTATCTGGAGATGACCGAGCGCCCAGCCCCCCGCGCAACGACGGCGCAGCCTGACTTGACGTTGGCCCTGCATGATGCGCCGAGCGTGGAGTGGTATCGCAAGCTCTATCGCTTGGTCGGGGACGATTATCTGTGGTTTTCCCGCCTGGTGATGGATGATGCGGCGCTGGCGGCACATCTGTGGTCGGACAAGGTCGAGGTTTGGTCGGTGCAGAAGGATGGCGCGGACCTGGGGTTGCTGGAGCTTGAATGGATGCAGAACGGCGACTGCGAGCTGTCATTCTTTGGCCTGTCAGCCTCGCTGATCGGCGGCGGAGTAGGGCGCTGGCTGATGGAACACGCCATCGACCGGGCGTTCGCGCGGGAGATTACGCGATTCTTCGTGCACACCTGCACGCTCGACAGTGCGCAGGCGCTGCCGTTTTATATCCGGTCTGGCTTCGCGCCTTATGGTCGCGCGGTGGAGGTTGCTGATGATCCGCGCCTGACTGGGTTGGCGCCCGCGGAGAGCGCGCCGCATATCCCCCTGTTGCGCAGGTAATCGGGCGCGGGAGCGAGGGGCCAGCCCCTCGCGCTCCCCGAGATATTTATGAAAAGATGAAGGGGCAGGTCAGCGCGCTGCGGATCGGGGCGTCCTGACGATGTTCATGTCGTGAGGGTGCAGGCGCATCCTCTTTGGTGTCGGCCTGTTCTACGACATGTTGTGCAGATTGATCGCAAGGCCCCGCGCCGAAGCAGGTTGGCGTCAAAGAGTGACTTTGGTGTGATTTACATTTCGTAACGATTTTATGACATGCTTGGATGGTCGCGAAGTACATAAATGCGACACCTCGTGACCTTTGGAGGTGTGTTATGTTTCGAGTAAATTCTCTGTCAGCTGCGTTGATGATGAGCCTGATCGGCGTGGCTGCATTGCAGGCACCACAGGCAGAAGCAGGCTGGAGCCGCGTGCCGGGTGGGCTTCGATTGGATGGGGAGGTCAAGGCCATCGACTTCGGCGCTTTCCTGCATCATTTCGAGACCGCCATGTTGGAAGAGCCGCGCTATGCGCCCATCGCGATCTGGCTCGCCGGGTCCGGCGGGGACGAAGCGGCGGCCAAACGGATCGGCGAGATCATGGCCGTTGCGCAGGATCAGGGCGTCCGGTTGGCGATGGTGATGGCACAGGGGCACGCCTGTGACGGTGCCTGTTCGATCCTGTTTGCGTTGGGAGACGAACAGATCGCTTCGGCCAGCGGCACCCGCCTGATCAGCGGGCATTGAGGGCGGCTGGGCGCTGATGCGCCAGACAGGCATCTGAGGCCGCGTCGGGGTCAGAGTGCGCGGGTCATCAGCATGTAGCGGTCGCGCGCCAGAAAGCGTGCGCGGTTGTAGAGTTTGACCGCGGCCTCGTTTTCGCGATCAACTTCCAGATGCAGCGCCCGCACGCCGGCCTCTGCGAGCGTGCGGGGCAGGGCATGGAGCACCTCGCTGGCGATGCCGCGCTGGCGCACGGCGGGGCGGATGAATAATTCGTCGATCATCCCGTCGAGCCCGCCGAACTCCACCGACCATGTAAAGGTCACGATGATATAGCCAATGGGGGCCCGAGCGGGTCCAATCAGGTAGATCGCGCCGTAGGGGATGCCTTCGAGCAGCGGCAACAGTGCGCCACGGCGTTGCGCGTCATTGCTGTCGATACCTTCTTCGGCGTGAAACCCCTGCACCATGGTCAGCAGTTTTTCCAGATCGTCCGGGCGGGCAAGATGCAGCGCGGCGCTCATAGCCGGCCCAGCCGTTCGGTGAGCAGGGTAAAGAAACCTTCGGCGTCCACCTCGTTCATGAACATTGCATTGGGCGCTCGGTCGGTCACGCCCCACCAATCCGCCACGGTCATGCCGAGGGTCAGGGGCGATGTCGCTTCGATTTCGACATTCACGTGGCGACCAGAGAACAGCTCCGGACGGATCAGATAGGCGATGACGCAGGGGTCATGCAGCGGCCCTCCTTCGGAGCCGTATTTCTCCACATCAAATCGTTCAAAGAAATCAAGCATCTCTGCGGTGAAGTTGCCAACCCGCGTGCCGAGGTTGCGGAACGCCTCGACCCGTGCGCGGGTGGTCAGCGCCTTATGGGTCACATCCAACGGCATCATGGTGAGCGTCACGCCGGAGGCGAATACTTCGCGCGCGGCCTCCGGGTCGACGTAGATGTTGAACTCCGCCGCCGGGGTAATGTTGCCGACCTCGAAATAGGCGCCGCCCATCATGACGATCTCCATCACGCGGTCGATAATGTCGGGGGCGCGGCGGAAGGCGGCAGCGATATTCGTCAGCGGGCCCAGAGGGCAGAGCGTCACGGTGCCGGGCGCCTCTGCACGCAATGTGTCGATGATGAAATCGACGCCATGCTGGTCCTGCAGCGGCATTGTGGGGTCGAACAATTCCGGCCCGTCAAGCCCGCTGCGCCCGTGTACATGTTCTGCGGTCACCAGTGGGCGCTCCAGAGGAGCATCACAGCCGGCGTGGATTTTTACTTCCGTGCGGCCCGCCACCTCGCAGGTGATGCGGGCATTGGTCTGGGTGCGTGCCAGCGGCACATTGCCGGCCACCGTGGTGATCCCGAGAAGGTCGATCTCCTCCGGCGAACCCAGCGCCAGCAGTATGGCGACGGCGTCGTCCTGTCCGGGGTCGGTGTCGATGATGATTTTGCGCGCGCTCATTCGGGGTATTCCTCGGTCAGTTCGGCAAACCCTTGCAGCCCGGATAAAGATTGTCCACCTGATGACCATGGACACAAAGAGTGAAACGCCTGATATCCGCGAAAATTCCTCCCCAGTGGCGTGAGAGAGTATGGCACGGCAATATCATCTACATCTGGGCGCACATCGCACGGGGAGCAGTTCTTTTCAGCTCTGCCTGCATGAAAACCAGGAATCGCTCTGGCAGCAGGGATATCAGATCGCCTTTCCCGCGCGGGATGGGGTCAGGGCCGGGCAGTTGGCGCTGCGGCTGCCAGCCCCGCGTCATGACCGAAATGCGGTTCAGGAGCGGGCAGACGCGGCGCGGCGCCACCTGAATGAAGAGATCGCGAAAGATCCGCATCAGCAGGTTATCATTTCGGAGGAAAACACTCTGGGCAGCATGGTGCATTTTCAGAAGGCCAGATTTCACCCGGCCTCCAAACAGCGCCTGTCTGCGTTGCGTCATGCCATGGAAGGTCCCGCAGTTTCGGTTCTGTTTGTGGTGCGGGACTATGGTGCGTTCTTCCGGTCCTGCATTCGCAAGCGGATGGAAGAAACCTATGAGCGTGATTTTGATGCGGCAGCGGCAGCTTATCTTGCCATGAACCGCGGTTGGGTTGAGGTATTGCAGGAAATTCGAGATATCCTGCAGCCCTCTTGCTTGGTCGTGGTCCGTCACGAAGACCGGTTCAAGCGTCTCGAATTGCTGCAACATCTGGTGCCCCAACTGGATATCGGCCCACTGTCAGAGCCGAGGCGGTCGCTCAACACATCTGCGACGGACCGGGCCTTGCTTGAACTGCAGACGATCCACCGCAAGGGTGAAAAGCTCACGCGGATGGCGCGCCGCAAGCTGATCAAGGACTGGGCGCACGATCGGGAGACGCTCGGTTTGACGGAGTTTACCTCACGTGAAAAGAAAGCGTTTTCAATCCGTTATGAAAGGGATTTGGAGCGGATCTCGCAAGAGCCGGGCATGGTTCTGATTTAGGCGGTCGGATCTGGGCGTAGGACGCGGTCAAGTCTTCCTTCCGGCCTTTTCCTCAGCCTTCACCTCGTTCCAGAGCGCATCCATCTCATCGAGGTCACTGTCCTCGGCGCGCTTTCCGCGAGCGGCAAGTCCTGCCTCCACCCCCTTGAAACGACGGGTGAATTTGGCATTGGTGCGACGCAAGGCGGCTTCGGGTTCAACTCCGAGGTGGCGGCCAAGATTGGCCATCACAAACAACAGATCGCCAAACTCCTCTTCTACCTCGTCTTGGGTCAGCTCCTCGCGGGCCTCTACCAGCTCGGCGGATTCCTCGGCGATCTTGGCCAGCACATTCTGTGCCGACGGCCAGTCAAACCCCACCCGCGCGGCGCGTTTCTGCAATTTGTAGGCGCGCAGCAGGGCGGGCAGGCCCACCGCCACGCCATCCAGCGCGCCGGTCTCTGCCTTGGCGGCGCGTTCGGCGGCCTTGATCGTCTCCCAGTCCTGGGTCTGTTGATCGGCGGATTTTTCACGGCTCTCATCGCCAAACACATGCGGGTGGCGCGAGACCATCTTGTTGGACATGGTGGTGACCACATCCTGAAAATTGAAATATCCCGCCTCATCCGCCATCTGTGCGTGAAACACGGACTGGAACAGCAGATCGCCCAGCTCGCCTTTAAGCTCATCCCATTTTTTGCGCTCGATGGCATCGGCGACCTCATAGGCTTCTTCGATGGTGTACGGCGCGATACTGGCAAAGCTCTGCTCGATATCCCAAGGGCAGCCGCTTTCCGGGTCACGCAGGCGGCGCATGATTTCCAGAAGTCGTTCGATACCGGCGCTCTCATCGTGGATCAGCTTGTCGTCGCTCATTGCACCTGCCCGCTATTTGGTGTTCAGCTGCATCATCCCGACTATCTTACAGGAGTCCACCCCATGCCGGTCGTGAACCGCATTGCCGATTACAGCGAAGAGATGAAGACGTGGCGCCGTCATCTTCACCAGATCCCCGAACTGGGGTTGGATACCGTGAAGACCGCCGCATATGTGGCTGAGATGCTTGAGACATTTGGTGTCGACGAGATCCATTCCGGCATCGCGCAGAACGGCATTGTCGCGATCATCAACGGGCAGGGCGAGGGGCCGACCATCGGCTTGCGCGCTGATATGGACGCACTACCGATCACCGAAGTGCGCGATCTGGAGTACAAGTCCACCGTGCCCGGCAAGATGCATGCCTGCGGCCACGATGGCCATACCACCATGCTGCTGGGGGCCGCGAAGTACCTTGCGGAGACGCGCAACTTCAAGGGGCGCGTGGCGCTCCTGTTCCAGCCCGCCGAAGAGATCATTGGTGGCGCGCAGATCATGGTCGAGGAAGGCGTGATGGAGCGCTTTGACATCGCTGAGGTCTATGCGTTGCATAATTCGCCCGGCCTGCCGGTGGGGCATTTCCTGACCACGCCGGGGGCGCTGATGGCGGCGGTGGATACCTTCACCATCAACATCAAGGGGCGCGGCGGCCATGGTGCGATGCCGCATGAGACCCGCGATCCGGTGATGGCGGCCTGCGGCATGGCGCAGGCGATCCAGACCATCGTCAGCCGCAACCACCACGCGACCGAGGATCTGGTGATCTCGGTCACCCAGATCCACACCGGCACCGTCGACAATGTGATCCCGGAAACCGCCTATGTGAACGGCACCATCCGCACCTTCAATCCAGAGGTTCAGAAGATGGTGATGGCGCGGTTCGAGGAAATCGTGAAGGGCTGCGCCGTGGCCTATGGCGTGGAGGCGGAGCTGGACTATGAGGTCGGCTATCCCGCGACCATCAATGACGCCGGGAAGGCCGGGTTTGCCACCGAAGTGGCGCGCGAGATTGCCGGTGCGGCCAATGTCGAGGGCGAGGCTGACCGGGAAATGGGGGCGGAGGATTTCTCCTACATGCTGCAGGCGCGCCCCGGCGCCTATCTGTTCATCGGGCAGGGTGACACTGCCGGGCTGCATCATCCAGAGTATGACTTCAACGACGAGGTGGCCCCGATCGGGGCGTCGTTCTTTGCCCGTCTGGTGGAGAAAGCACAGCCGCTGGCGTGAAGTGGCGGCGCGGCGCGGGCTTTCGGATGACAAGCCCGCCCGCATTCGCTAGGACGTGGGCCATAACCCGAGAAGAGGGAGCAGTCCGACATGGCGTTGGAAGACGCGAAGACACAGGTCGATCAGGCCTTCACCCGCGAGGACCTGAAGGGCCTGAGCTTTGAGAACACTTTTGGCGGGGCGACGTCCTTTTTGCGACGCCGCTACACCAAGGATCTAAGCCACGCGGATATCGCCGTTACCGGCATCCCCTTCGATCAGGCGGTGACCAACCGGCCCGGCACCCGGCTGGGCCCGCGCGCGGTGCGCGAGGCCTCGGCGCTACAAAGCCCGGATGCGCCTTATGGCTGGGACATCTGCCCGGCAAGCGAGCTGGCGATCGTGGATTATGGCGACTTGGCCTTTGACTATGCCGATGTGCCGGCGTTTCCCGACAGGCTGACCGATCATATCCGGGGCATTCTGGCGACCGACACGGCTTCGGTGGCGATTGGCGGCGACCACTACGTCAGCTTTCCGATCCTCAAGGCCTATGCCGAGAAATACGGTCCGATCTCGCTGTTGCATTTCGATGCCCACAGCGACACCTGGGCCGATGATGATTTCAGCCGCGTCGATCATGGCACCATGTTCTACAAGGCGGTGAAATCCGGCATCATTGATCCCGTGACCTCGGTGCAGGTGGGCATTCGCACCACCAATGAGGACAATCTCGGCGTGCCGACCATCGACGCGCCCACCGTGCATGAAATCGGCCCGGTCGAGACCGTGCGTCGTATCCGCGAGGTGTTGGGGGATCGGCCGGTCTATCTGACCTTTGACATCGACTGCCTTGATCCGGCCTATGCGCCGGGCACCGGCACGCCGGTCTGGGGCGGTCTGACCACGGCGCAGGCGGAGGCGATCCTGAAGGGCCTGCGCGGCATCAACATTGTGGGCGGCGATATCGTCGAGGTTTCGCCGCCGTTCGACACCACCGGCGCCACCGCGATCGCGGGCGCCCATGTGGCCATGAGTATTATCTGCCTTCTGGGCTGGAGGATGACAGAGCGATGAGCGAGTTCAATCAACCCATCAGCGGCAACGATCTGGCGCGGTTTTCCGGTCCGGGCACCTATATGCGGCTGCCGCAGGCGACCTCGCTTGAGGGGCTGGACGTGGCGGTGCTGGGCGTTCCGATGGATATCGGCACCTCCTGGCGGTCGGGCACCCGGTTTGGTCCCAAGCAGATCCGCGCCGAGAGCGCCATGATCCGCCCCTACAACATGACCACGGGTGCTGCGCCGTTCGATCACCTCAACATCGCTGATATCGGCGATCTGGCGATCAACACCTTCAACCTGCCGGAGAGCCTGCGCATCATCGAGGACAGCTATGATGCCATCCTGAGTGCCGGGGTGATGCCGGTGGCGATGGGCGGCGATCACTCGATCACCCTGCCGATCCTGCGCGCGATCGCCCGCAAGCACGGGCCGGTTTCGGTGATCCATGTGGATGCGCATGCGGACGTTAATGATGAGATGTTCGGCGAGAAGGAAACCCATGGCACGGTGTTTCGCCGGGCCTATGAGGAAGGGCTTCTGGAGGCCGACAAGGTCTATCAGATCGGCCTGCGCGGCACCGGCTACGGGCCGGATGATTTCAAGGAGCCGCAGGGCTGGGGCTTTCAGCATTTCCCGGCCTCGGAGCTGTGGAACCGCTCGCTACACAATATGGGGGCGGAGATCCGCCGTGATATCGGGGCGCGTCCGGTCTATATCACCTATGACATCGACAGTCTTGACCCGGCCTTTGCCCCCGGCACCGGCACGCCGGAGATCGGCGGGCTGACCAGCATGCAGGCGTTGGAGCTGATCCGGGCCTTCAAGGGACTGAATGTGGTCGGTTGTGACCTGGTGGAGGTCTCGCCGCCTTATGATCCGTCGGGCAATACCGCTCTGGTGGCGGCAAATCTGATCTATGAGCTGCTGTGCATCCTGCCGGGACGCGCGTCGGAGTAATCGCGGGATGGGCGGGGGCTCTCCCGCCCGTCGCCGGATCAGCGCGGCAGATCCGTTCGCGTTGGGCCGGGCGCCGGGCTGCGCCCTGCGATCCCCGCGCTAGAGACGCGGCAGCTCTGCCGGGAGGGGCGTGTGGCTGTTGGCGGCAGAGAGGCAGCCGTCTTCGACCTCGCGCCACATCGGCACATTGAGCGACATCTGGCACTGCGCCATGAACATTCGCCCGTCGACCTGCAGGCAGATGGTTTCACCCAGCTCGATGCGGCCGCCCTGCTTGTCGGTGCAATAGCAATCGATGGTCTTGCCGCCCGGCCCGGTGACATCGGCACCTGCAGCACTGCCCCAAAGCCCCGGCCCCGCAAGTGCTGCGAGACGTGCGAACCGGACAAGACCACTGGCATGTTTCATGGCTCTAGCCTATCACATGTGAAGCCCCGCGCCAAAACAAGAGGCGCATCCAACAGCGAGACCCGAGCAAAGATGATCCCCGAAGACCGGCTGGAACAGATCCTGCAACGCTACCAGTACCTTGAGGCCGCAATGGCCGATGGGGCCGGGGGCGATATCGCCAAGCTGGCCAAGGAGTACTCTGATTTGCGTCCAGTGGCGGAGCAGATCAGCGCCTATCGCCAGCTTCTGGGCGACCTCGCCGACGCCCAGGAGATGCTGGCCGACCCGGATATGAAGGCGCTGGCCGAGGAGGAGATCCCCGCGTTGAAGGCGGCCCTGCCGGAGGCGGAACACGACCTGCAGCTGGCTCTGCTACCCAAGGACGAGGCCGATACAAGGGCCGCGATCATCGAGATCCGCCCGGGCACCGGTGGCGACGAGGCGGCGCTGTTTGCCGGCGACCTCTACCGGATGTACAGCCGCTATGCCGAGGCGCAGGGCTGGAAGGTCGAGGTGATCGAAGAGCAGGTCTCGGAGCTGGGCGGTCTCAAGGAGCTGGTGGCGCGGATCAACGGCACCGGCGTTTTTGCGCGGCTGAAGTATGAGAGTGGCGTGCACCGCGTGCAGCGGGTGCCGGTGACGGAGAGCGGCGGGCGCATTCATACCTCTGCCGCCACGGTCGCAGTGCTGCCAGAGGCCGAGGATGTGGACATCAAGATCGACACTAATGATCTGCGCATCGACACCATGCGCGCCTCGGGCGCCGGTGGGCAGCATGTGAATACCACCGACTCTGCCGTGCGGATCACCCATGTGCCGACGGGGCTGGTCGTAACCAGCTCGGAGAAATCCCAGCACCGCAACCGTGAGATCGCCATGCAGGTGCTGAAGACGCGGCTGTTTGATCTGGAGCGCCAGCGCATCGACAGCGAACGCTCGGCAGATCGGGCCAGTCAGGTGGGGTCGGGGGATCGCTCCGAGCGCATCCGCACCTATAACTTCCCGCAAGGTCGCATGTCGGATCACCGTATCAACCTGACGCTCTACAAGCTGGAGCAGATCATGGGCGGCGATCTGGATGAGACCATCGATGCGCTGATTTCTGAACATCAGGCCAAGCTCCTGGCGGAGATGGGCCAATGAGCACCACCGCCGCACAGGCCATGGTCGCCGCCACCGCACGTCTGCGGGCCGCCGGGGTGGATGATCCGGCGCGGGATGCGCGGGTGCTATTGGCCCATGCAGCGCGGATCGAGGCGGCGCGGGTGACGCTGATCGCCCCGGAGGAGTTGTCGCATGAGATTGCCGAGCGCTACGACCAGCTGATTTCCCTGCGCGCGATCCGGGTGCCTGTTTCGCATCTGATCGGTGAGCGGGATTTCTACGGGCGCCGCTTCAAGGTTTCGGCGGATGTGCTGGACCCGCGTCCGGAGACCGAAACGCTGATCGAGGCGGCGCTGGCTGAACCGTTCGAGCGGGTACTTGACCTTGGGATTGGCTCGGGCTGCATCCTGGTGACGCTGCTGGCAGAACAGCAGGGCGCCATCGGCCTTGGCGTGGACCTGAGCGAGGCAGCCTGTCTGCAGGCCAGCGCCAATGCGGTGCTGCACCGGGTGGAGGGGCGGGCGGATATTCGCTGTTCTGATTGGTTTGCCAAGGTGGATGGGCAATTCGACCTGATCGTCTCCAACCCGCCTTACATCGCACTGGAAGAAATGGACGGCTTGGCGACAGAGGTGCGGGACCATGAACCACAGATGGCGTTGACCGATGGCGCTGATGGATTGAGCGCCTATCGCAGCATTTGTGCTGGTGTGATGCCGCATCTTGCTCGAACAGGGCGGGTGATGGTGGAAATCGGCCCAACCCAGGCGGCCGATGTGGCTGAAATGATGCGCGCCGCCGGCCTGATCGATGTTGTTGTCCTGCAGGATCTCGACGGACGAGATCGCGTCGTACTGGGCAGAAAGTCGTGACATTTGCGGCGAAATACGCCATATTTTGAGTGTTGAGAGCAAAAAGAGTAAAATTTCCGCCTCAGACCCCTTGTTTGTCATGTCGGAAAGTGGTTACTCAAAGTGTCGCTGTTGCAAGAGGACCCAAGTAGGCCTCTCGGCGACGCCAAGCCCAAAAAAGTTCGCAGGCCCTTGCGCAGAACGCGCGATACGAGGTCTTCGACAATTAGAATCAAGGCTGACGTTAGGCATATGAGATCGTCCAAATCACGTTCGCGTTCAAAGTCGAACCGGAACCGCCCGAATGGTGCAAGTGTTGTGAACCGCGTGTTCGACAGCAATGGACCCGAAGGTAAGGTTCGCGGAACGCCGCAACAAATAATCGACAAATACAACCAGCTTGCCCGTGATGCGCAGCTGGGCAACGATCGTGTTGCGACCGAGAATTTTCAGCAGCACGCAGAGCACTATCTGCGTATGCTGAATGAGGCGCAGCGCGAAATCGATGCCAAGCGCGAGGAGCAGGAGCGCCAGAACCGCGAGCGTCAAGCTGAGCGGGATCGTGAGCGGGCGGAGCGTCTGGAGCGCCAGGAACGCGAAGCTGCCGACGCCGCCGAGACGTCTGGTGAAGGGCCGCAGCCCGATATCCAGGATCCGCGCGACGCTGCAGTTCAGCCTGCACAGGGCGACAGCGGTTTGGTGGAGACGCCGGAAGGTGCGACATCCGACGCGGATGGCACCCCTGCCGCAAAAAAACCACCGGCGCGCAAGCCCCGAAGCCGCAAACCAGCTGCGCCCAAAGCAGCTGATGCAGGTGGGGATGCCCAGCCGCAGGCGGACGCAGAGGCCAAGCCAAAGCCAAAGCGCAGCCGTGCAAAGCCCAAACCCAAGTCAGATGAATCGCAGGAAGCCGCTGAATAAGCGCGTTTGTAACTGAGAATTGAAAGAGCCCCCGGTCGCAATTGCAACCGGGGGCTCTTTTGTCTGTATACTTGAGGGGCGCGCGCGGTTGGGCGCGTCTTGCTCAGCTGCTTTGTGCGAGGCTGCGGGCGAGGGCGCAGAACCCTTCCAGGCTGACTTGTTCCGCCCGTTCGGTGGGGGGGATGCCAGCCGCATTCAGGTGATCCTCGATCTGGGGCGATATGCCCTTGAGTGAGGCGCGCAACATCTTGCGGCGCTGGTTGAATGCGGCAGCCACAACGCGGCTGAGGATGGCGGCATCGGCGGGAAAGCGCGGCTCCGGCAGGGCAGTCAGATGCACCACGGCGCTGGAGACTTTGGGCGGCGGGGTGAAGGCCTCTGGCGGCAGAGACACAGCGATACGCGCCTCTGCGCGCCACTGCGCAAGCAGCGCAAGCCGCCCATATGCTTTTGAACCCGGTTTTGCCACGATGCGTTCGGCCACCTCACGCTGGAACATCAACGTCAGGCTTTGCCAGAACGGCGGCCATTCCTTTGGTGTCAGCCAGCGCACCAGAAGCTCCGTCCCGACGTTATAGGGCAGGTTGGCCGCGACCCGGATGGGCGGCGTGAGATGCGCCAGCGGATCCACTTCCAGCGCATCGCCGTTGATGACCTGCAACTGACCGGGGTAGGCTGCGGCAATCTCCTCCAGCGCGGGCAGGCAGCGCTGGTCCTTTTCAATGGCGAGCACCCGACGCGCGCCCTCGCTCAGAAGTCCACGTGTCAGGCCGCCCGGACCGGGACCGATCTCGAGGACGTCACAGCCGGCCAGATCGCCTGCCTGCCGCGCGATCTTGGCGGTCAGGTTCAGGTCGAGGAGAAAGTTCTGACCCAGCGATTTGCGGGCCGAGAGCTGGTGGGTCGCGATGACCTCGCGCAGCGGGGGGAGATTGTCGATGGCGCTCATGATGCATGTTCATAAGGCGGTCGCAGGCAACTGGAAAGCGGCTTCTTGCGACAAAACATCATGCTGTCCTCTCGAAGGCCGGACTCAGGCTGAAATGACCGTGCGCGTCGCCGGAATATCAGTCGTCAGGACAGCGCCCAACGGTCAGGCGTTGCGGGCGGCGGCCATGGTCTGCGCAAGGCGCAGCGCCTCGATCAGGCTGGAGGGATTGGCGCGTCCCTGACCGGCGATATCAAATGCGGTGCCATGGTCCGGCGACGTGCGAATGAACGGCAGTCCGAGGGTGACATTCACGCCCTTGTCGAAGTCCAGTGTCTTGATCGGGATCAGGGCCTGATCGTGGTACATGGCGATGGCGGCATCATATGTCTTGCGGGCAGCGGCGTGGAACAGTGTATCAGCCGGATGCGGTCCGGTCAGGGAGAGGCCCTCGGTGCGCATCTCGCCGATCAGATCGGCGATCCAGTCCAGCTCTTCGTGGCCCATGGCCCCGCCTTCGCCCGCATGCGGGTTGAGGCCGGTGAGTGCGATCCGTGGAGCGGGGATGCCAAACTGTTGACGCAGCCCCTGTTCGGTCAGGGTAATCACTTCACGCAGCAGGGTTGGTGTCAGCGCCGTGGGCACCTCTGACAGGGCAATATGGATGGTGGCGGGAACAACGCGCAGCTGCTGACTGGCGAGCATCATCACCACGCGGTCAACTCCCGCCAGGGCCGCGAGGAATTCGGTATGACCGGGGTAGGCGAACTCGGCGCCGTCGATCAGCGCTTTTTTGTGGATCGGAGCGGTGCAAACGGCGGATGCTTGTCCGCTGGTGACCAAGGCGACCGCGGTCTCGATGGACTGGATTACACCTGCGGCATTGCGCGAATCTGCGGTGCCGGGGGTGTTATCCCCGGCGAACTGCAAGGGCATGACCGGAAAGGCATTCGCACAGATCTCTGTGGCTTCGGCGGGGTGCTGAACGACTTGCGTCGGGGTGCCTTTCGGCAAATGGCGTGGATCGCCGATCCAGACGAACGGACAGTCCTGACGCAGGCGCTGCCAGGCGGCAACGGCAATCTCGGGGCCGATGCCACCCGGTTCGCCGCAGGAAAGTGCAATCACCTGCGGCGTCTGGCTCATAGCCCTTCGATCCGGGCGTTGGCTTTCAGTTGCTCGATCAAGCTCTCGGCGAGGCTGTTCAGGCGTTGCTGAACCAGAGCGTTCGCCACAGATGCACGCGCGTTTTCTTGCGCTGCAACGACGTCGCTGGTGCGGCCGCACAGCATGGTGAACAACAAGGTCTGACCGTTGTCACGCGTCACCGCCGCCGAAGATTCGTTTGGATCCATCTTGGACAGTTCCAGCGCGATATCCTGCGGGATTTCTGACGGGGCCAGGCTGCCGCGGAAGAGCAGGGCAGGGTCCTTGTCCTTGTTCACACCATAAAGATCATCGCAGGTGTCGACCGTGTCACGCAATTCGGCGGCGCGGGCGAGCGCCTCAGCGCTGCGACCGCCGGGAATGCGGTAGGTCGCATAGTCAATGGCCGCAAAGCTCGCGCTGCGTCCGTCAACTTCGCGCAGTCCGCGCATCCGAAAGATCGCGATGGCCCCCTGCATCGGCAGCGGCTGGGTGATTTGGCCCGGCTCCAAGCTGAGCACAACTTCTTGCAGTTGGCTGGGCAGACGGCTGAGCGGCATCCAAGGCAAGCGCCCACCGTCTACACGACTGTCGGAGGCGGAGAATTGCGCTGCCGAGGCCGCAAAGGCCTCGGGGTTCTTCAGCTCGGAAATCTGGATGGCGAGTTCCTGAACCTGCGCGGCGTTATTCTCGTTGATCGGCATGATGACTTCCGACAGAAGCACCTGCACGCTTCCTGAGCCCGAGTTGCCCATGGCGCGGTCAATTTCAGTGTCGGTCGGGCGCGCCTGTGCAGAGAACCGCCCCCGCACATACTCGCGCCAGCCGATCCCGGCGGATGTGAAGTCGCGCACGGTTTCCGGATCGACGCCGGCCTGTTTCAGGCTCTGGAGGAACTGTTCCAGCGTCAGATTGGTGCGCTGCGCCAGTTCGCGCATGCCTTCGGTGATTTCCTCTTCGCTCAGGGTGAGGCCAACTTCGGACATCACCTGCCGCTTCAGCCGGTCCTCGATCAGGTCATTGCGCGCAACGGTCATCGGGTCGCCCTGCACGGACCCCAGCACATTCAGGAAAAGGGCGCGTTGCTGCAGTTCGTAGTCGGTGATCACATCCTCGTTCACGGTGATGACGGGAGAGAACAACCCCTGCGCTTCTGCATTAGATGCTGGTGAGGTGATCAGAACAGTCAGAGCCAGTCCACCGACACAGGCGGCCTTGCGGGTCCAGTTGATCAGGGCCAGGGAGGCCTGGCGGAAATTTAGGTCTTGCTGCATGATCGCCTGCTCGTTGTGTTGCCGCTCTTCACGGAGAACCCGTTGAGCGATAGTGTAAATCCGAAATCGGTCGAAGGCTCAACACTTGTCGTGCTGGTATAGCGCCGGCTGACCGAGAGGTCGAGGGTGACACATTCGTTTCGGTAGCTCAGGCCGAGACCTGCGCGTGTGGCGCGGCCATCGGTTATGTCGTAGCGCATGTTCGCTCCGGCACGCCAGGTCTGGTTCAGCGCGTAAGATCCATCAAACCACAGCTCTGAGGTCTCCTGTGCTCTGTTCTCGGCAGGATCAGCCTGCAGCCAGAGATAGCTGCCAGCAAGAGACACGCGATCGCGATTGAGGTCGCCGCGGAATTCGGCCTTGGACACCGACCATTCCTCATCAAAAATGCTTCGGGCGGTCAGGGTCAGATTATTGCGCAAGCCAATCTGCCCGGCGACCAGAAGGTTGGAGTTCTGACCATCGAGACCAGACGAGAGCGTAAAGCCAGGCTGCGCCTCGTCCCGGCGAATTTGCGCGATCGTGCCGGTGGCATACCAACCAGACGTGTCGAAATGGGAAAAGTTCACCCCGTAGATCAGTGTTTTGCCGTCTTCGCGCGCGTCCGTCTCAGGAAAGCGGGACAGCGCCAGCAGGTTGCCCTGATCGTATTCGGAAATATTGCTGGCTTCATTCGGGGTGTCGTCGCCGTTCACGTCGGTCCAGCCGACTTGAAGGATCGGCTCCAGAACCTGAACCGCGCCGGAGGCCGTTTGCCGGGTCATGGGCCGACGGAACGTCAGCGCAGTTTTGGGGGTCACGCGCGTGGCGTCATTGTCAAATGCGCCATCGTCTGAAAGCGCAAAGCTGTCCAGCCCCAGACCAACGGTCCAGTTGGTTTCGACCCCATAAGGCAAAATCCAACTGCGCAACCAGATCACGTCCGCCGACACCCGCGTCACATCGCGGCCGTTGGGATCCGTCGCGGTGGCATCAAGCGAGGATTTGCGGGTGAACTGAGTGGCGTTCAACTTTAGTCGAAGCTCACCGCCGATATGCTTGGGAAACAGTCGGTGTTCGAAGGTGCCGGTCAGGATGGTCGAGGGAATGAAATCCTGGTTCTCTGTGTCTCGAAGTGTCTTGTAGTTGTAGATATTCCCCTGAATGAGCTGATCGCGCCGCACCCTGCTGATGCTCAGTTCCGAGCGTATACGGTCAGTGTCGGAAATATCATAGTCGGCAAGATAGGCGTCGTCGGAGACGGTGTTGAGGTCGAATTCAAGCTTGAAGTCACGCCAGATATCGAACCGGCCCGCTGCAGACAGGAAACCGCGCCCGTCATCGGGTTGAATGTCATCGCGGCTGAAGGCGCCGGAAATCTCGATGTTGCCTGTGCGGAAGGCCTGCCGATACCGCAGTTCCAGGGTTGTCGTCTTGCCAGCCAGATAAGGCGTGATGGTCAGATCCTTGTCGGGACCGATGGTGACGAAATACGGCAGTTTGAGACCTACGCCGAGGTTGGAAGAGCTGAACAGCGAAGGCGTTAGAAATCCGTCCGCACGTTCCAGTGTCGGGTCGGGCAGACGCAGTGCCGGAAAATAGAACACCGGAACGTCCTTGATCAGCAATTGCGCGCCTTCAAAGTAAAGCTGGCGTTCCGTCTGGTCATGGGTGATCCGCTCTGCCCGGATCTGCCAGAGCGGCGCACTGCCATCGCTGCACACATCGCAGGACGTGACAGCGGTTTTGTACAGCTGTGAGTAGCGTCCTTCGACGCGCGTCATCTGCAGGGCAGCGAGTTGCACCTGTTGGTCAAAGACCATGCGGGCACCGCGCAGAATGCCGTTGCGCAATCCACTGTCCAATTCCGCCGCTGTCGCAAGTACGGTGATTGATCCGCTTTGGTCGATGCGGATCGGGCCTTCCATCTTCAACAGACCTGTTTGGCGGTCATAGGTGATGCGCCTGGCCTGCAGGCGCACATCACCCTGAAAGGCCTCGACGTTGCCTTCCGCCACCAGTTTGCGATCAGGCGATACAAAAACCCTGTCCGCAACCAACATGGCCGGTGTGTCAACGCTTTCGCCTTGCGGCACAGCCGTCTGGGAGGCTGCGCTGATGGCCGAGAGGCTTAGCCACAGGGGAACCACAGTGCTCAGCAGCGCTCCTCGCCGCCAGTTCTTGAAATTAACCGTCTTCGGCATGCAGGAGCAATCCCATCGTCAGGAGTATTGAAGCCACCGGCGGCGCCCAGGCGGCCAGCAGAACAGGAATTTGTCCATTTTCGCCGAGGATTCGTGCGAAGTTATGGACGAAGTAAAGGGCAAACCCAAGCAGAACTGAGGTCAAAACGGCGACGCCGGTCCCGCCAAGGCGTGTATGGCGCATGGTAAACGCCGCGCCAACCATCACCATCGCCACCAGAAACAGCGGCCGGGCCAGTTCGACTTGCAGCCAGACACGCAACCGGGTTGTCGAAAACCCGGCCTCTTGCAGTGCGGTCACGGTATGGGGCAGATCATAGATCGAAATACCCTCTGCAAAGCCGAGCGTGTCACGGATCCGTTCATTTGTCAGATTTGTCGGCAGGCGCAGCTCGTCATACTGTCTTGCGCCGCGTTCCGGATTTACGCCAACAACCAGCTGCCAGACCTTGGCGTCGCGCAGAACCCAATCTTCGCCGTCAAGCCAGGCTTCTTTGGCGATCGTGCGCCGTGTGGGGCCCCCCTCCGGGGCATAGGTCAGAATTGACACGTCATAGAGGAACAGCTTGTCCGCATCGCCGCGATAATTGCCCGCATGGATCACCGACTGGCCGTTCTGCCCGCCTTGGCGCAGCCAGAGGCCTTCACCGGTGAGAGACACCGCAGCGGCTGCGCCCGGCTGGCGATAGCTCTCGGCCAGCGCCTTGTACCTGTTGGCGGTCGCGGCCACGATTGGATTGAGGGTGCTGACCGCCAAAGCGCCAATGATCAGGGCCACCACAACCGGCGGCAGCAGGGCCCGGATGCCGGACCGGCCAATGGCGCGTGTCACGACCAGCTCGCTGCTGCGCGCCATGCCGACAAACAGCACGATGGTGGTCAGGATCATGATCAGCGGGAGAAATTCGCTCAGTGCGGCCGGGGCGTTCAGCCACGTCAGCACCAGCAGTTGGCCAAACCCGAGGTCCTGAGCGTCAAAGCGCCGAAATTGTTCGCTGAGGTCGATCAGCATCACCAGGCTCATCAGCACGGCGGTGATGACCAGGAACCACTGTAGGAAGCGCTTGGCATAATAGAGGTCGAGGATCATGTGGCCGTCTCCCGGCGAAAGCGCTGGCGCGAAAATGCCTGAGGTCGACTGGCCAGATGCAGAAACAGCACGGCGATCAGCAGCCCAAGCGCCGATGGCAGATAGACAATCGGCCACATGGCGGCATTGTCGAGCACCGGATCAGAGACCACGCCACGCAGCCCCTCGATCAGAATCAGCAGACAGAAGGCGCCCAGCAACTGCTTCCAGATGCCAAACCGGCTGAACCCTCCGAGCATCAGGGCGGACACAGCAATCATCACTACAGCAAGGGTCACAGTCGCGCGGGCGAACCGCAGGTGCAGTTCCTCTGCCTGCGCTCCGGCGGCATGACCATCCGCCTGAGTGATCCCGTCGCGGTCCTGCAGCAGGTCCAGTGTTGGAATATTGCGCAACGGGCGCGGCGCGTCGGCCGGAACCGGCGAAACGGCCCCAAGCGGTTGTGAAAAATCCGCAAACGCAGTGGTCGAGAGGCGGTCGCTGCCAATTTCCTGACGTTGGGCAAGCCCATCGACAAGGATCAGATGCGCTTCGTCACCGTCACGCACCAGATAGGCCTTGTCACTGGTGTAGGTGACTTCAACATCCGAACTGCGTTGGTCATTGAGGAAGACATTGTTGAGCGTCCCCTGGTCGTCAATGCTGCCAATAAAGAAGGTGACACCATCTGTCGGATGAAGAAAGCTGCCGGGTTTCAGGAGTTTAGCGCTGACACTTCGCGCAAGCTCGGCCTCGCGCAAATCCATTTGGGCGAGGGAGGCCGGCAGCAGGAAAAGACTGAGCGCGGACATCATCAACGCACCGATCACGCCAAAGGCCATGGCGGGACGCGCCAATTGCCAAGGGCTGGAGCCTGTTGCACGCAATACCGTCAGTTCGCTCTCTGAATTGAGCCTGTTGGTCACCCAAACCGTGGCAGCAAATGCGGCCAGCGGCAGCACCATTCGCACCAGATTCGGCAGGCTCAGCGCGGAGATCTCAAGGAACGCCAGAACGCTTTGACCGTCACCGATCAGCCAGTCAAACAGGCTTACCGCCCGGTTGATCCAGAATACGGCCACCAGAATTAAGGCAAAGAAGCCAAAGAACAATAGGTATTGCGACAGCACATATCTGTCGTAGCGTGACACCCGATCCCCCCATAGATCTTGCGCTCGGATTATTTTTTGGACCTTAGAGGAATTAAACGGTCGGGAAAACTGCAATCTTCCCCGCAGGATGTCAGATCGGCGAAGCGGCGTCTTCAACCGACGGCTGCTCTGGTATTCGCGCCGGGCAGCCGCTACCTGTATTGCGAAAGCTGCGGCGCGGGTTTGGCGCGGCGGCAGGAACTGATGATCTACAGGAGACCTGAATGAGCGCGCTTACCCCGATCCGTTTTTCCACCTATGATCCCAAAGCCCTCGCCGATGTCGAAGGCCATCTTGCGATCGTGGTGACGCCCGAGGGAACCATGGATCAGGCGGCCCGCAGCGCCAATCGGCTGTCCAAGGGCGCCGTGGCGCGTCTGATCGCCTCGGACGAATTCTCAAAGGCCAAGACCGGACAGGTCATCACGCTTGCTTGGCCCGCAGGGCTGGCGGTCGAGGCGCTGCACGTATTGGTCCTGCCCCGCCGCCTTACGGTGACCGAGGCGCGCAAGGCCGGGGCCAAGCTGGCCGAGGCACGCGGCCGCAAACCGCTGACAGTGAAAACAGGCAACATGTCCCGTGCGGCGGATCTGACGCTGGGGCTGGCTCTGCGCAGCTATAGCTTTGATGCTCATAAATCCGCTGAGGCGGATGCTGCTGGCACGATCACCATCGGCCACAACAAGCCCGAGGAGATCGAGGCTGCCTTTGCACCGCTTCTGGCGGTGGCGGAGGGCGTGCATATGACCCGGGATCTGGTGAATGAGCCCGCCAATGTGCTGACAACCACTGAATTTGCCAACCGGCTTGAGGAGATGACCTCCCTTGGGCTCGAGGTCGAAGTGCTGGACGAGGCCGCGCTGGACGCACTCGGCATGCGGATGTTGCTGGCTGTTGGTCAGGGCTCCGCGAGCCCGTCAAAGGTCGTGGTGATGAAATGGAACGGTGGCGACAAGGACGCCGCTCCGCTGGCGCTCGTCGGCAAGGGTGTGGTCTTTGATACGGGCGGCATTTCGCTGAAGCCCGCCGCTGGCATGGAAGACATGACCATGGACATGGGCGGCGCAGGCGTTGTTGCGGGCACCATGCGCGCCCTTGCTCTGCGCAAGGCGAAGGCGAATGTGGTGGGCCTGGTCGGGCTGGTGGAGAATATGCCGTCGAGCACGGCCATTCGTCCCGGCGACGTCATCAAGTCGATGAAGGGCGACACGGTGGAGATCATCAATACCGATGCCGAAGGGCGCATGGTGCTCTGCGATGTGCTCTGGTACGCGCAGGAACGGTTCAAACCAGCCGGTATCATTGATCTCGCAACCCTCACCGGTGCGATCATCATCGGTCTGGGCCATGAAAACGCAGGCGTGTTTTCCAACGATGATACCCTGTGCAAGGCCTTCCTGAAGGCGGCGGATGCCGAGGACGAAGGGGCGTGGCGCATGCCTCTTGGGCAGGCCTATGACGATCAGCTGAAGTCCCGCGTTGCGGATTTGAAAAACGTCGGAGGTCGCCCGGCAGGCTCGATCACGGCTGCGCAATTCCTGCAGCGCTTCATTCAGGACGGCACGCCCTGGATCCATCTGGACATTGCGGGCGTGGCTTCGGTCAAGTCCAACACCGCCTATGCGCCAAAGGGAGCAACGGGCTGGGGCGTCCTGGCGTTGAGCCGCCTGGTGCAGGATCATTTCGAGGCGGAGTGAGAGCGAAAATGGGGGCCGCTTATTTCTACCACCTGACGCGCAGGCCATTGCAGGACACCTTGCCGGTTCTGCTGGACAAGGCGCGTGGCGCAGGCTGGCGCATTGCGGTGCGTGGGCGTGACCCGGACCGGCTTGCCTGGCTCGATGACACGCTCTGGCAGGCAGGGGACGCAAGTTTCCTGCCGCACGGGCTGGCGGGTGGCCCCCATGATGCGCTGCAACCGATCCTGTTGACGACCTCTGCCGAGGTGTCGAATGGCGCGACCTGCGTCATGTGCGTTGATGGCGCGGATGTTGCGCCAGACGAGGTGACCGCGCTGGAGCGGGTCTGCATCCTGTTTGACGGTACCGATCCGGAGGCGGTGCAGCATGCACGCGGCCAGTGGAAAGCGCTGACCGCGGCGGGATGCGCGGCGCAGTATTGGTCCGAGGAAAGCGGGCGCTGGGAGAAGAAGGCCGAAAGCGGCGGCTGAGCAGCATGGCCATGTTGGTGACCCGTGCCCGATGTCGGCAGGACGAACAAGTGCGCAGCCCCGGCAAGGGGGATGCTGTCAACGGGTGAGCAGCAGCTCGTTGTTGCGAATTTCCAAGCCGGAAAACCGCTGTAGATACCCCATCCCCAGCAGCGATTGTTCAAGCGCCCCTTCATTGACCCAGGCGGAGACATTGCGATCCACAATGCCGCCCAGACCGACACTGTCCAGTTTGATGCGTGCGGTGCGGACTTCGCCATTGGCGGTCATGGCACGGCCCAGATAGGCAAGGTCTTCGGTCTCAATACCCACGCGAGCTGCCGACTCGGCATTGAGGACCATTTCGCTGGCACCGGTGTCGACAAGAAAGCTCACTGGCTGTTCGTTGATCTGCAGCGTCAGGTAATAGTGCCCGTCACGCGACCGGGGAACGCTGATCTGGCCACCATCCGACATGACGGCCTGTTGCGGCGCGACGGTCGACCGGATGTCACCCCATAGCCCATAGGCGGCAATGACGCCGAGAAAAATCAATGCCCAGATGGCCAGCTGCTGCGCGGTCTTGCCCAGAGATTGCCGGTTCTGAACAAACACCCATGATCCAACGGCGGCCAGGAGCACCACCAGATAGATCATTTGGCCCATATCGTCAGACGTCATCGTGTTCACTCCTCCATGAGTAGGGAGGTAGGTATCCTATAGGGGCTTGTCTAGTTGGCAAAGCCAAAGGCGCTCAGACCTTCAAGAACAAACTGTACGGACAATGCCGCTAGCAGCATGCCCAGCAGCCGGGTCGCCACGTTGATCCCAACGGGCCCGAGTACGCGCTCGACCATCCCGGAAATGGCAAACATCAGCAGCATCAAGGCGATCACAGCGACTACGATGGCCATGACGGAGGCAAAGCCTTCGATGCCCGGGTGCTGACCGGTCAGCAGGATCACGGTTGCGATGGAACCGGGACCGGCGATCAGCGGGATCGCCATGGGAAAGACCGAAGGGTCATCTTCCGGTGCGATCTCGTCCCCCTGATGCTGCCGACGTGCGGTTCGGCGTTCGAACAGCATGTCGAGCGCGGTCAGGAACAACAGGATACCCCCGGCGACCCGGAATGCAGCCATGGAGATGCCGATGAACCCGAGCACGCTTTCGCCAAAGAGCGCAAAAACCGCAAGAATGCCGATGCCCGTCACCGAGGCGCGGATGGCGATCGCCCGGCGCTGCTTTGAACTCATACCCTGGGTCAGGGCCAGGAACACCGGCATCAGACCGATCGGGTCGATGATGACGAAGAGCGTCACAAACGATGTGATGAGAAAAGCGGTATCGAGCATCAGGCCTCTGCCACCTCCAGTTTTTCCAGCGCCTTCATCCACAGGGCTTCGGCCCGATCCAGCGCGTCCATGCATTCAGCGTGTTTCTTCTGCCAGACCGCCCGGTCCCCGGCGCGGCTCGACTCGTAGAGCTCCGGATCGGCAAGCTTCTCGTCCAGCTTGTCCTGCATCTCGGTCAGTTTCTCGATCCGGGCCTCGGCCTTGCGGACCTCGTTGCGCAGGGCAAGGATCTGATCGCGGCTGGCGCGTTTGGGTTTCGGCTTCGACGCGGATTTGGTATCGGCTTTGCGCGCGGGCTTGTCGCGCATCAGCAGCATCTCGCGATAGCTGTCGAGATCGCCGTCATAGGGCGCCACGGTGCCGCCGGACACCAGCCAGAGCCGATCTGCCACCATGCTCAGCAAATGCATGTCGTGGCTGACCAGAATGACCGCGCCGCTATAGGCGGTCAGCGCCTCGACCAGCGCCTCGCGACTTTCGATGTCGAGGTGGTTCGTCGGCTCGTCGAGGATCAGCATATGGGGGGCGTCGAGTGTCGCCAAGAGCAGGCTGAGGCGGGCCTTCTGGCCACCGGACAATTTGCCAACCGGGGTTTCGACCTGTGCTGCAAGCAGACCGAAGCCAGCCAGACGGGTGCGCCATTTGCCGGGGGCCTCATGCGGGCGCAGGCGACGCAGGTGATCGATGGGGGTCTCGTCCACGTAAAGCTCGTCCACCTGATGCTGGGCGAAATAACCGATGCGCAGCTTGGACGAGCGCACCATTTTGCCCGCCATCAGGGGCAGCCGGTCCGATAGCAGTTTCGACAGGGTGGATTTGCCCTGACCGTTCTTGCCCAGCAGCGCGATGCGGTCGTCCTGGTCGATGCGCAGATCGAGCCGGTTCAGAACCTCGGTCTCGCCATAGCCGGTGACACCACCCTCGATCTGGATGATGGGGGGCGACATCTCTTCCGGCTCCGGGAAGGTGAAAGCGCGCAGGGCGGCCTCCTGCGGTGTCGAGATCGGTTTCATCTTCTCGATCATCTTCAGACGCGACTGGGCTTGTTTCGCCTTGGAGGCCTTGGCGCGGAAACGATCAACAAAGCTTTGCAGGTGGGCGCGGCGGGTGTCTTGTTTGCGGGCCTCGGATTGCGCGGCAAGGATCCGCGCGGCGCGGGTTTCCGCAAAGGTATCGTAAGGGCCCTGATAGAGCGTCAGCTTGCGATCCTCCAGATGCAGGATTGCCCCCACCGCCCGATTGAGCAGACCGCGGTCGTGCGACACGATCAACACCGTATGCGGGTAGCGGGCGATATAGCTTTCCAGCCACAGCGCGCCTTCGAGGTCGAGGTAGTTGGTCGGTTCGTCCAGCAGCAGGAAGTCGGGCTGTGCGAACAGCACGGCCGCCAGCGCCACGCGCATGCGCCAACCGCCGGAGAAATCCGAACAGGGGCGTTGCTGGTCTTCGTTGTCAAACCCAAGACCCTTGAGGATCGAGGCGGCGCGCGCCTCGGCGGACCAGGCGTCGATATCGGCCAGACGGGTCTGGATCTCGGCAATCCGGGTGCCGTCGGTTTCGGTCTCCGACGCCGTCATCAGCGCGGCGCGTTCGGTGTCTGCCGCCAGCACCGTGTCGATCAGTGAGGTCGAAGAGGAGGGCACCTCCTGCGCGACACCGCCGATGCGGGCCTGTGTCGGCATGGAGACGGAACCGGACTCCAGCACCAATTCGCCGCGGATCAGGCGGAAGAGGGTGGATTTGCCGGTGCCGTTGCGGCCGACGACGCCGACCTTGTGGCCGGTGGGAATGGTGGCGGAGGCCTCCTCGATCAGAGGGCGGCCTTCGACGGAATAGGTTATGTTGTCAATCCTGAGCATGGGCTCTCTCATGTCGAAACCCGCGAAGGGGGTCAATGACTATCCGCAGGGTAGGGTGCGAACACTCTACCAGAGCCCTTGGTCTGTGCTGCGCGCATGATAGGCTTGGTTTTATTTGCAGGTGTCTCTGGGGCGGATCACGCGTCGCGGGACAGAGGTTCATCGGGGCCGGGGGATTTTGACATGCGCAGATTGATTATCTGTTGTGACGGGACGTGGAACACCGCGGATCAGCACAACGACGGAATGCCGACGCCGACCAATGTGGCAAAGCTGCATTCGCTGGTGGCGGCGCATGATGGCCAGGGTGTTGAGCAGATCGCATACTACCGCACGGGTGTTGGCACGTCGGGCGGTGTCTTTCGTCGCGCATTGGGCGGAGCCATTGGTCTGCGGCTCGAAGATGACATCATGAGCGCCTACAAGTTCCTGGCCGAAACCTACGCACCGGGGGACGAAGTTTTTCTGTTTGGGTTCAGCCGAGGGGCCTATGCGGTGCGCAGTCTCGCGGGGATGGTGTCCAACGTCGGGCTGGCGGATCTTCGACCGGATCACGTCTCGCCTTATGAAGACCCCTGGCAGGTGGTGAAACGTCTGATGGAGCGATACCAGTCGCGCAAGGCTGGTGCGGGCAAGACCGCGTTGCAGGAGGCCTTGCTGCAGGATCGCCCCATAGGAGTGGTGAAGTTCCATGACCCGGCGCAGGTCGGGTTCCGCTTTGTCGGGGTGTGGGACACTGTTGGCGCGCTGGGTATCCCGGACGACAAGGGGCTGTTGCGGCTGATCCTCGGGGATCCGCGCAAGCATGGGTTCCGCGATACTGAATTGGGCGGCAATGTCAGTTGCGCCCGACAGGCGCTGGCCATGGACGAACGGCGCAAGGACTTCACACCGACGCTCTGGACCAAATGGGGCGCGGGGCAGGATGTGCAGCAACGCTGGTTTCCCGGCGTGCATGGTGACGTGGGGGGCGGATATGCCGATTGTCGCCTTGGGGACCTGACGCTGGAGTGGATGATACGGGAAGCACAGGCCAATGGTCTGGGGATACGCGAGATCGCACCGGGACAGTTGACCCCGGATGCCTTCGCCCTGCGACATACATCCTATCTGGGATGGTTTCGCTTTCGCCCGACCCGACCGCGCGCCGTGCCGGAGCTGTTGGATGATGCGTCCAGTATTGCAGACCGGATCAGCCGCACCTGCTTTGACCCGTCGGTGATCGCGCGTCATCGCACACCACCACCGGGGGAGCGCAGCTACTGGCCGACGCATGTGCTGGCGCCCGGTGTCCTCCATACGACATGGGTCAGTGCCCGGCCACGCTGGACTGCGACGGGGCTCTATCTGGAACGCGGTGTCAAATACAATGTCAGGGCCGCGGGAGAGTGGCTGGACGCGTCGATCCCTGCCACTGCTGATGGGGCCCGGGCGGGTGTGTATCTGGGCAAGCTGGCCTATTGGCTTGCGACACTGCCGGAGGCACTGCGCGCGGCGCTACGGCGGATCAAGCGACTGCAGAAGGCGGATGTGCCCTTTACCCGACGTGTGGAGGGCGCGCCCTGGTTTGCGCTGATCGGCGTGATCGCAAACGGGCAGGGCGCCAGTGAATATGGCAGCGGCGTAGAGGATCACGAGGTCCACGTGCTGGGACGCGAGATGTCCTTTACCGCGCAGGAGAGTGGCTATCTCCATCTTTATGCCAATGACGCCTGGGTGATGTATCGCAATAACGCAGGCACGCTGCGGGTGGAGATCGCACGCAGGCCGTGATGGCTCTGGGGAGGCCCTGCAGGTTGTTCGTAAGCAGGCTATTTGCTTGTATCCCGCCAGAGGACGGGGTTCACTGCACCCAGATTGAGAGATGTAGATTTGCTGTGAACGCCGTCGTGACTTGTGTCACGGCTCTGTCTGGCCGGGAATTGGAATGACTGTCACGATATTGCGCCCCGCACAGACGCCGCCCTCCTTGATGACGCTGATCTTTGGCACGGCACTTTCGGTGTTGTCGCTGAATATGTTTCTGCCCTCACTGCCGGGGATCGCGGCTGCCTTTGATGCGGACTATGGCCTCGCCAATCTCTCGGTGGCAGGCTATCTGGCGATCTCCGCCGTTCTCCAGATCCTGATGGGGCCTCTATCCGACCTCTACGGGCGCCGCCGGATCATGCTGATTTGCTGTGCGCTGTTTGTTGTGGCCTCCATTGGCTGCGCACTGGCGAGCAACATCTGGGTGTTTCTCGGGTTCCGTCTGCTACAGGGGGCGATCATCAGCGGACAGGTGATTTCGCGTGCGGTGATCCGGGATATGTATCCGCCAAGTGAGGCCGCAAGCAAACTCGGTTACATGGCCATGATTATGGCGCTGGCCCCGATGACTGGTCCGATGATCGGCGGCGCGCTCGACATGGCGTTCGGCTGGCGCTCCGGGTTCTGGCTTTATACCGCGCTGGGCGTGATCGTGCTGCTGCTGACCTGGGGGGACATGGGAGAGACCAACACCTCCCGCTCTGCCACCTTTCGGGCACAGATGCGGCTTTATCCGGGATTGTTCTCCTCGCGTCGGTTCTGGGGCTACTCTGCCTGCGTCGCATTTTCCATCGGGGGATTTTATTCCTTTGTGACCGGGGCGCCGATGGTCGCTGCCGCCTGGTTTGATCTGAGCCCGGCCATGGTGGGACTGGGCATCGGGATCATCACCTGCGGCTTCATGGTGGGGAATTTCATTACCGGACGATTGGCGCAACGGGTGCGACTGTTGACGCTTATCCTGATCGGGCGGGTGATCTCTTGTGTGGGGCCGGCGCTGGGCCTTGGCCTGTTCTGGGGCGGGCAGGGCAGCGAATGGGTCTTTTTCGGCTCTGCGATCTGTGTCGGACTTGGCAACGGGCTGACCATCGCCAATGCCAGCGCGGGCCTTATGTCGGTGCGCCCGGATCTGGCAGGCAGTGCGGCGGGGCTGTCGGGCGCGATGACCGTTGCGCTGGGCGCAGCGCTGACCACCGCGACGGGGCTGCTGGTCCAGCCGGACACCGCGCCGTTTGTGGTGCTGGGGATCATGCTGACGGCAAGCGTCCTTGCGCTGATCTCCGCCGTCTACGTCCACATCGTCGACATCGCGGATCCGCTGGAACCGGCAAAACCCTGAGCCGCGCAGGGCGGGCGTGTTTTGCTCTGGTGCGGGCCACAAGCCCCTTCCCATGCGCCACCAGCCGTGCTACCCGGCGCCAGATCGTTGCGGCAGGCCAAGACCCGGCGCCGCGACACCTAATTGACATGTGAATTCCACGAAGGAGATCGCCTGATGGCACTGGAACGCACCTTTTCGATCATCAAGCCCGATGCAACCCGCCGCAACCTGACTGGCGCGATCAACGCCAAGTTCGAAGAAGCCGGCCTGCGCATTGTTGCGCAAAAACGCATCCAAATGACCAAAGCTCAAGCTGGCAAGTTCTACGAAGTGCACGCAGAGCGTCCCTTCTACGACGAACTGTGCGACTTCATGTGCTCCGCTCCGGTGGTTGTGCAGGTTCTCGAAGGTGAAGGTGCCATCGCGAAAAACCGCGAAATCATGGGCGCAACCAACCCGGCAGACGCAGCGCCCGGCACCATCCGTGCCGAGTTCGCGGAATCTGTTGGTGAGAACTCCGTGCACGGGTCCGACGCGCCGGAAACCGCAGCCGTAGAAATCGCCTATTTCTTCGCCGGTCTCGAACTGGTGGGCTAAGCCCTCCGCTTGTGAAAAATTGATGGATGGGGCGCGTTCTTCGCTTAACCATTCTGAGATTGAAGAGCCGTCGCGTTTCAGACGCGGCGGCTTTTTCGTTGCGCATTGCAGCACTCAGTCCGGGCGCCGCTCGATCACACCGATTTCATCCAGAATGGCATCCAGCGCAGAGCGTTCGTTGTCAAAACAAGACGCCTTGATCGCATCAAACCGCTTGCGCAGCGCTTTCTTCTCCTCGCCCTTGCAATCGTTCCAGGGGCGCCCCTGCAAAGCCATAACCAGGACGTAATACCCGATGAAATGCGGCTTGCTACCTGATTTCAGCAGCTTGCCATAGGCCGCGTCCGCGCCGAGGGCGTGCAGCGCCTCGGCGGAGTGGATGCCAGCGCGGGCGCAGGCGACCTCATAGGCCGGGCCGAGGTTTCGGATGGAAGAGACGGGTGTGGTCATGGCCCAGTTCTAATCTGATTGCCGCTCTGCGTCAGCCCCAAACGATATGGCTGGCGACACTGAAGGCCTGTGGTGAGTCGTAATGTGTTCCATCAGTGCTGGTGAATCTTGGTTAATGATTCCAGTCATTTGGCGCGCTTTATGGTTAACGCATGTTAGACCCCTGCCGGAGGAGAAATGATAGAAAGAAATTCAATCAATTTGTGACCCTCGGTGGGGCTGCACCTATCCCAAAGGCTGCGTCCTATCCTTTTGCAAGAGGCACGGAGACCGATGGATAGGGGACGGCGCAATGACAGATGGCATACGTTTGTACACATCGGAATACCAAGCGAAAGAGGTTCCAATGCTGCATCCCATCATTCTTGCCGGTAGCGTGCATCCGTCCAGTGACCGTCAGGCGGGGGAAGGTCCGATGCACTTTGAACGCTCTCCCGGAATTCCCAGCCGCTTTGAACAGGTTGTCGCGCATTTGACGGGGGAAGTCTTTGCATCTCCGTTGGTCGTCGCGACGCAGGATTGCGGACCTCTGGTCGAGGCACAATCCAATCACGCCCGGATCATCCTGGAGCCGGACACCCACAAACCGGCAGCGGCGTTGCTGAGTGCGGTTCTCTCCCTGCGGCATGAGCCTGATGCGATTGTGGTCGTGGCCCCGGCCTCAGCAAACCTTGAGGATCAAAAGGCACTTGATACAGCTCTGTGCCAGGCAATCCCGGCAGCACAGCGCGGAGAAGTGGTGATGCTGGGGCATCGCACCGGACGGGCCTATCCCGGTTTCGGCGTGATGGAGATCGCAGACCAGCCGCGTGACACCGCCCCGGTTTCCGTCAGCCGACTCTTGGCCTCCGGGCGGCAGACGACCTTGTCTCATCTGTTGCAGGGCAATCACCAGCTCTGGGGGCTTGGTATCTACATTGCGCGGGTGGATGTGCTAATTGCAGCCTTCAAGCGCCACGCGAGCCGTCTGTTTCTCCCGGTCAAGAATGCCCTGTTGCGGGCCGCCGCAGCGGGTCGGGCCATCTACCTAGACAACAGTAGCTATCAGCGCGTCAAATGCGTGAGCTTCGAGCGCGCCGTGGCGCAGAAATTGGAGCATGTCTCGGCGATCCAGATGGATACTTCCTGGACTGAGTTGAGCGATTGGGACCGGGATGCGGTGGCAGACCGCGAGATGTCGGCCTGGGACACGGATTTGGCGCAGGAGCAGGCAGGGGAGCATTCTCACACCGCAGAAATGATGTCCGTCTACAAAAGTCTCGCCAACGCCTCCGAGGACGATGCGCTGATGTCCCGCTCATCCGAGCATGAATGGGGGCGTCACGAAACACTTGCCATGGGGCCGGGTTTCACCCTGCAACGTTTGACGGTGCAGCCGGGTGCTCAGGTGGAGCTGAGCGCAGGGGCAGGAGCCGCAGAGCATTGGATCGTTGTGCAGGGGGCGGCGCTGATCACGCTGGGTGGGCATGTCAAGCTTGTGTGGGAGAGCCAGAGCGCGCGTATTCCCGCCGGGCGCACACGCATGATCGAAAATCCCGGCTCAGCTACATTGCACCTTGTGCAACTGCAGATTTCGTCGCTGAGCGCGCCGAGCGACCATTCCATGAAGCTTTCTGTGTCCCCCGCCGGAGTTGCATAACCCCCCTCCATTCAAGCAACACCGGCACTTTGACGTCCCGCGCGCCCACGCGGGGCGTCTTTTTGTGCGATGGTTTGGTCCAGCCGTAGCCAGTGGCACGGTGAAGCATCGACGTGACGGGATCTGGGGAGGCGGGTCTTGTGGCGGCGCAGGAGGTCAACTGCCTCTCAATCCGAATGGAAACTGCGGGCCTGAAGCCTGAGGTGGAGAGGCTTTACACACTCCGACTATTTCTTTGCTCGCTATGCAGCCACCCTGACAAATCCAACCACCTTGGCAGGGTGATCTGCGTGCGGTGGGCGATTGGACCACGACAGGCGCGGTCTTTAGAACAGGCCAGCTTCCTTTGCCGTCATCGCGGCCTGGGTGCGGTTCTTGGCATCCAGTTTGCGGCACAGGGTGCGTACATGCAGCTTGATGGTGACTTCCTGCAAATTCAGATCGCGGGCGATTTCCTTGTTGGACTGGCCTTGGCACAGGCCACTTAGAACCTCGATTTCGCGCGGGCTGAGTTGGGCAAGCAGCGGGTGTGCAGGGGCAGAGGCCTCTTCTCGCATCAGTTCGACTGGCACGTAAATCTCGCCGGCGCTCATGAAGCGAACAGCGTTCAGCAGGGATTGAGCGCCCATTGTCTTGGGGATGAAGCCGATGGCACCTGCGTCCAATGCATCCTGCGCCGTACGGGTCGGGGCGCTGCCCGACAGGATGGCGACGCCACGACCGCCGTTTGCTTTCAGGGCACGTTGCAGACCGTCGAGGCCGTTCATTCCCGGCATATTATAGTCGAGCAGGACGAGATCGAATGGACCCTGATCTTCAAGCTCTTGCATGGCTCGGTGCAAATCCGTTGTGGCCGTAATCTCTGCTCCGCCTTCCGAGGTGAGATATGCGGAAATGGTATCACGCACCATGTCATGATCATCTGCAAGTAGAATGCGCATGTCGCCGTTTAACCTGTTTTCACTGTTCCTAGATAACCCTACAGGGGCAAACCTTTCCAATCCATCAACTTTTGCCGGATTATTTTGCAGTGGATTGCTTGTGTCGCACGGTAGGATTGTTCGCCGCAAATCTCTGCCGAGCCCTCATTTTGGCAGGAATCGCATTGGCGTGTGCTGAAAAGGCGTGCCAATGCGGCGACAAAAGCCACATTTTCGAAAGCTGAGTTTACCGATCTTATACGAAAGTCTAGCAGACTATACACAGGCGTTCATGCCGTATTGGTTTGGATATGCCAGTATCCTGACAAGCCCGAAGACGGGCAAAGCGAATATTGGAGACACATGATGAAACGCCTTCTTGCCGCAGTGGTGGCCTTGTTCACCCTTGCATTTTCCCTGCCCGTGATCGCCAGCGAGCAGGACATTCTGCTAACGGTTCGTGCAGGAGAAGACGTTCATGAATTCACGATCCGCGACCTGCGCGATCTGGGAGAGCGCGAGGTTGTGACCTCCACGATCTGGAGCGACGGCGAGCAGAGGTTTGTCGGGGTGTCGTTGGATCGGTTGCTGTCCCATGTTGACGTCGCTGAAGGCACGCTGGAAGCGGCCGCCGTCAATGACTACGCCGTTGAGATCCCGATGTCGGATGTGCGCGCGGGTGGGCCCATCGTTGCTTACATGCGAAATGGCGAAAGAATGTCTCTTCGAGACAAGGGGCCACTTTGGATCATCTATCCCTATGACAGCGGTGCAGAGTTTCGCACCGAAGAGGTCTATTCGCGCAGCATCTGGCAGCTGAACAGGATAACAGTGAACTAACCGGCCTTTTCGGGGGCTAACATTCAGGAGGTATCCGGCTCTTGCAGCGCCTCAAGATACCGCAGATGCATCGTTGGCTTTTCACTGGTGCCGCCGTGGTTCTTATACTGCTGGCGGTACAAGCCGTTAGGCTGGGCAAAGATGTGCAATCCCGGATCGAAGCATTGTCCTCGGCGGCGACGGACAACCTGCAGTGGACCCTGTCGCAGGCGGAGGTGGACTACCTGAAATACCGGTTGGCAGCGATGCAAACCAACGATGCCGATGACCTGGTGAGGCTGCGACGACAGTTCGACATCTATTACAGCCGAATTGCCACCTTCCGTGAGAGCGCTTTTTACTCTGGCATACGTGACAACAAGGAAGGCGAACTGTCCCTGGAGCGCCTGCATCGCGGTATGAAGGCGCAGGCCGGGTTGATCGACGCCTCCGATGAGACGCTGCTGAGCAGTTTGGATGAGCTGCGCGAGATGGTGGTGGCCGATGGCAATGACGTGCGTGACCTCGCGCTGATCGGCGTCGCGCTGCAGGCAGAGACCGCCGGGGATGAACGCGTGCAGCTGCATGATCTGTTCCTGAACCTCGCGATCGTCGTCATTACGCTGACCGCCGCGCTCACTCTGACCGCTCTGATGATCCTGCTGTTGTTCCGGCGGGGGCAGAAATTGGCCGCACTGCAGGCGCGTGAAGCAGCCCGGACGGAGGCCATGGTGACCTCCTCACTCGATGCCATTCTGATGGCGGATGAGGCGGGGCGGATCACGGCCTTCAACGGCGCGGCAGAGGAAATTTTCGACTATTCGGCCCAAGAGGCCATCGGGTTGCCGTTCGAAGATCTGGTGCCTGTGAAGTCTGAGATGTTCACTGACAAGCAACTGCCTAGTGAGCTGCGAGAGACCGATGGCCGTATCCGGATGACGGCCCGGCGTAAATCCGGTGAAACCCTTCCTGTTGAAGTGTCCCTGACAATGAGCCGCTCCAACGGAAACGAGGTGCTGGTGAGTTACGTCCGCGATATTTCGCGCCGCTTGCGTGCGGAAGAGGATTTGCGTCGCGCCCGAGATGATGCGCTGGCGGGGGAGAAGGCAAAAGACAAGCTGCTAACGGTCATGAGCCACGAAATGCGCACTCCTCTTACGGGCATTCTGGGCTCGCTGGATATTCTGGATGACCTAACCCCGTCGTCGGAGCAGCGAAAGTTCCTGCAGGCGATGCGGGTTTCCGGAGAGCTTTTGCTGCATCACGTCAATGACGTTCTGGAATTGTCGCGGTTGGAAGCCGGGGCCGAACCCGAGGCGGTCGCGCCGTTTGATTTGGCCGATCTGGTTGCCAGTACCTGCGATAGCTTGCAAGCTGCGGCGGGCAAGAATGGCAATGAACTCAGCGTGTTCTGTAGCCTTGGGGCGACAGATTGTGTTTTGGGGCGCAGTCGTTATGTGCAGCAGGTCTTGCTGAATTTGATCGGCAACGCGTTGAAGTTCACGCGTGATGGTGCGGTATCGGTGGATGTGATGCGCACCTCCGGGGACACGATCGAGTTCAGTGTTGCCGATACCGGCCAAGGGATTGCTGCAGACGATCTGGAACGGATATTCGACGAGTTCATCATGCTTGACCCGAGCTACAAGCGGGGAAGCGAAGGAACCGGTCTTGGTCTCGCGATTTCGCAGCGTCTGGTGCGAACGATGGGGGGAGAGATCACCTGCGAGAGCGAACCGGGCGAGGGCAGCTTGTTCACCTTCGCTGTTCCGCTGCCCCCATCGGATCTGGAACAGTGTCTACAGCGGATCGGGCAGGAGCAGTCGCGCTCGGGGCAGAAGCTATTGATCATAGAAGACAATGATATCAATCGTCTTCTTCTGGAGAAAATGCTGGGCGATTTTGGCCATGATGTCACCTCGATGAGCGGTGGCGAAGACGGGATCAAGGCACTTCGAACCGAGACCTTCGATCTTGTCATTACTGATATTAGCATGCCCGACATCGACGGCATGGAGGTGTTGCGCCGTGCAAGAGAGGAGCATCTTGCCGATGACACCAATATCGTGGCTTTGACAGCGCATGCAGCCGAGGATGACCATTCACGCATTCTCAACGCGGGTTTTGCCGAGGTTCTGACCAAACCGATCGACCGGGATGCACTTGCGGGCACTATAGCACGGCATGGGAGAGGAGACCTCGATGCGACGAAAGCCGCCCCGCCTGTGCCGGCGCATCCCGGTGATTCTGACATCGAACAGTTTGTAAATGCAATTGGACCCGATAAAGCGAAGCATTTCCTAGTTGAGTTTTGCAGTGATGTTCGAAAGCTGAGCGATCAGTTGGAGCAAAGCGAAGAGTTGACCGAGCGCCACCGCCAGGAAGCCCACCGGCTCGCAGGTTCCGCTGCTGTACTGGGTCTATTGGAATTGCGTGCCTCTATGCTGCAACTCGAAGAGGCTAACACCAACGTTGTGCCGGAGCTCTACGGATTGCGCACAGCCTGGCGATCTGCTGATGGTATGCTTAGGCATTACATTGGGGCAGGGCATCAGGCGGACGCGTAATCCCTATCGGTGCAACATAGTATACTGCGTCTAAGCAAATTCAACACGCCAAGATTGGAGATAAAGTTTGCCATTTGCATTTCCAGGGTGAGCGTCCATTGAAGGCGCTCTGACGGTGCCCGTGGCGTGCTGATAATGTCTATTTTCGGTAGTGGACATTCTGATGGACTCTGTTGCACAAATCCACTGATAGACAGAGTTCCCCTTTCCCTAGACGGACTTATCCCACGGCCTCGGTAATGGGTATGCCGAGCGCCGTATAGCCGTTCATGACGGCGATGCGGATTTGGACTTCCGC
>NZ_PVUF01000011.1:0-57190 GCF_003003215.1 Tritonibacter scottomollicae
AAGGACCCAACCAGCGATGGTCCTTGGACTTCGTCTCAGACAGCCTCTCGGACGGTCGCCGCTTCCGTGTGCTTTGCGTCATCGACGACTTCAGCCGGGAATGCCTGGCAACGGTCGTGGACACTTCCCTGTCCGGGCAGCGCGTTGGTCGTGAGCTCGACAACATCGCCCGGGTGCGTGGCTATCCCTGCATGGTGGTCAGCGACAACGGAACGGAGCTGACATCGAACGCCATCCTGAGATGGCAGGAGGACCGGAAGGTCGAGTGGCACTACATCGCACCAGGCAAACCCATGCAGAACGGCTTCGTGGAAAGCTTCAACGGCCGTCTGCGCGACGAGTGCCTCAACGAGCATTTGTTCGCCAACTTGCGCCACGCCCGGGATCTGATCTCTGCTTGGCGCGACGACTACAATCACCACCGCCCACACATGAGCCTCGACGGGCTTACACCGTGGGAGTATCACCAACGGTCAATAGTGGACCAAAAACTGAACAGAGCGAACTAAAGAACGCGGACTCCACGGGGAGCAGGTCATTAGCAGACCTCCGAAGACGACATACAAGACGACCAACTGGAAGAGCGTAAGCGGTGTAAACACCCCATGTTTCAATAAAATAAAGGGTTTGCGATACTGGCGCCACCTAATGCAAGGAGGTGGCAATGCTGGATGGAATGGCTCCGGAAGAGGCGAAAGTTTGGGGGATCAGGGTCCCGGTGTCCTCGTCCGGGCGGCGTAAATGGCCTGATGAACTGCGCTCGATGGCCGTGCAGAAGGTCTTGGCGGGCGCTGGGATCCGGGAGACAGTCGAGGAGATCGGTGCCAACAAATCCTTGGTGGCGCTCTGGGTCAAGAAGGCAGAGCCGCAAGCGGATGGGCCCGCTTTTGTAGAAGTCATTACTCCTAGGACCTCAGCGGCAACCCAGCCACCGATGCCTGTCGCTGCCTCGCGGGAGAATGACGCCTCCTGCAAGATCAGCGTCGGCTCCGCAACGATCGAGATACCCCAAGGCTATCCCGCCGATCACCTTGTGGAGATTTTGCGGGCTGTGAGGGCAGCGCAATGATTTCTCCAGCCAGCAATTTCAGAATTTATCTGGCCTCGCAGCCTGTAGATTTCAGAAAAGGATTGGACGGGCTTGCTGCCTGTGTCGCGAACAATTTCCAGCTCGACCCCTATTCCGGTGCGATTTACGTGTTTCGGTCCCGGCGCGCTGATCGTCTGAAGATCCTTGTCTGGGATGGCTCCGGTCTAGTCCTGATCATTAAACGGCTGCAGGGCAAGCAGTTCACCTGTCCAAAGCCTCAAACCGGCCCGGTTACATTGACCAAAGTTCAGTTCGACGCGCTTTTTGACGGCATTGATTGGACCAAAGTGGTGGCCTCACCCAGCCGCAAACCCGTGTTTCTGTAGTTCAACAAACATTGCAACGACGGGATGACCGGAGCGCGACCATTCGTCGGCTCCGTGACGTCCAGACTCGCGAGAGTTCGATCTTTGAAGAACTCCGTGTGCTACATTCGGAAAATGAAAAATGACCAAGATCAAGTTTATCGATGCCCGCTTTCCCGACGGAGACCTGGACGAGATGGGTATAAAGCGCCGTTTCGAGGGACACCTTCGAAAGCTCAGAGCTCTGCGCGATGGGGTGAAGCCCCAGGCACCAGGTGATTTCGCGGACGCGCTTCGCTGGGAAGGTGATTTGAGCGAGGTGCGGATTTCCAGCGATGACCGACACAAGATCCTTCGCAGGGCGCAGTACCTTGTGCAGCGTCGAGACGCTTTGTCTGGGACCAGCTATCTCTCCAGTGACGGCAAGCGCAAATTGGCATTGCTGCGCAATGGGGTAGAACTCGTCGAGATCAAAACCGAACACTGCGCCGATGAGATCGCCACCGTCACCGCCGACGGTGCCTATGACACCAGCGCTTGCCATGATGCCATCGCGGCCCGCGGCGCGGCGGCGGTCATTCCGCCGAGGCGGACTGCGAGGCGTTGGAAGCCGGACACGGCTGGAGCCCGGGCGCGAAACGAGATCCTGCGAGCATCGAAGCACTTGGGTCGGGCGCTGTGGCGAAACTGGAGCGGGTATCACCGCCGTAGCAGGGTGGAGACGAAAATGAACTGCGTGAAGCTGCTCGGCCAGAGGTTAATATCACGGGACTTCGACCGCCAGGTCGCCGAAGTTCAGATCCGTGCGGCGGTCATGAACCGCTTCACCGCCCTCGGCATCCCTGTCACCGTGGCCCTAGGATAAGTGTCTCCGGGGAAAGGGGAACTCTGGCTGTTAGCTGATTTGTGCGACAGCGCCTATGAAAAGGCCTGAAGTCTTATCCCCCTAGGAGGCTCTATCGCATAAATCCCGCACGCGATCTTTGCGCAACAAAGCGCCGGGAAGCGGGAAGTGCGCTCACATAACGATTTGTGCAACAAATCTGTCGCGAGGTGGTGTAATATAAATTGAGCTCGATAAGTGACGTTTGCAGCTGGAGTTTCGGACAAAGGCAACCCGCTACACCGAGGGTGCGTCAAAAATCACCTGTCGTGCGCTGCATTCCTGTAATTATTACGCAAATTGAGAGTGAAATTGATTCTTGTGCCTCTCGATACATCGGGGTCACACCATATTGCGCCGTCGTGGCGTTTCGCGATCTTGGCACATGTTGCCAACCCCAGACCGCTCCCCGGAAGGTCGCTGCTGCGCTGAAGACGCTTGAAGGGCTCGAAAATCCGGGTGCGATATTCCTCCGGCACGCCCATCCCGTTGTCCCTGATCGAGAATTGTACGCCGGAGCCGTGCGCCTGCGTCGAGACAACGATATGAGGAGGCGGGTCACTGCGGTACTTGATCGAATTGCCGATCAGGTTTTGCAGAAGCTGCGAGATGTCTGGCGGGAAACAGAAAACTTCGGGTTCCTGCAAATCCAGTTCGATACTGGCGTCGGAACTGGCAATATCCTGCGCGACGGCCATACAGGCGGCTTCGACCAGGCTTTCAGTTGGCACTAGCTCAGGAGTGCCCTCGCTGTGCGGGTTTATATGGCTCGCCAAACGCTCAATCAGATCAGACATCTTGGTTACGGAACGTTTCATGAGGTCGAATTCTCGTTTTACCTCGTCGAGATCTCCGGCTTCAAAATCCTCAATGATCTGATCGCTCAGGAACTTGATGGCGCGAATTGGTGCCCGCAAATCATGAACGAGAACATCGGAGAACTGCTGGAGCTCCTTCTGGTGTTCTTCGATGCGCCACCGCATGCGAGCAATCTGCAGTCCGTTGCCGATCATTCGATGCAAGGCGCCTGGCGTGATCGCCGATTTTGCTATGTAGTCAGCGGCACCGCTCAGAATTGCGCTCTTGGCAATGTCTTCGTCGCCCTGTCCTGTCATTATAAAAATAGCGCAATGGGGCCAGCGCCGAAAGAAGACCGACATGAGATCCAGGCCGGATTCCCCTGGCAGCAGGTAATCCAGGAAGATTACCTCAACCTCTTCGTCAGCGAGAGTTCGGGCTTCATCACCGTTTTCAGCTTCCAGTATCATCACGGTAGGGTATAGCGCCGCGAGGTGTCGCCGGATCAGCTTGCGATCACCACTGTCGTCATCAACGATAAGTATGCTCTTTTCAACCATGTGGTGAGCTCCGCGTCTCTATCACCGGCAGCTCTACGATCCGCCAAAAGTTGTCCATCACCGCCATGAGTTCGATAAACATATAGCCTGCGCGAGATTTTAAGATGTAGCCGGCAACGTGATTGGAATAGGCGGCAGTGATGTCCCGCTCGTCGTCGGATGTCGTTAGAACGAAAAAGAGGGTCCTTTGGAGGCGGGGGTCGTCTCTCAGCGCTTCCAGAAGTTCCAAACCGGACATGCAGGGCATGTTGATATCGCTCAAGACAACGAACTGAACGGGGGGATCCTGATCGCCTTCCCCCTTGAGGAAGGCGAGGGCCTCTTCACCGTTCCTGAAACGTTGAATCTTGTTCGCGATGCGCGCTTTTGAAAAGGCTCGGCGAATGGCCTTGGCATCTCCATCATCGTCTTCGACGAGAATAATCTGAACGTCACGGGAGTCGGAGTGGTGGGATTGCATAGCTACGCTGCCTGATCCTGTTGAGGTTTTTCGAACGGCCAGAAGAATTCGAAGATGGTACCGCGTTCGCCATCAGATAATATTTTGATATCTCCGCCGGCTACCTCGATGTACTTTTTTACAAATGCGAGGCCCATGCCGCTGCTTTCAAGCTGATCTCTGGATTTCAAGGTCTGAAATACCTTGAAAATTCGCTGATGGTAGACGGGTTCTATACCTGGGCCGTCATCTTCGACGCGGAAACGCCAACCTGCCCCGCATTGCTCCACATTGACAGTTATTTGCCCGACATTGCGATCATGGTGCTTGATACCGTTTCCGATGAGGTTGACGAAGATCGTTTCCAGGGGAAACTTCCGCATATGCAGGTCAAGAAATCCATCGGAGAAAGAAATGCTCATGCCTTCAGGTACTTCAAGCAATTGTAGAAGTTCCTCCGCCATGGTCTTGCCGGGTATTCTGGTCTCCGGTTCCGCGACTCTGCCAATCCTTGAGTGTTGCAGCAGGTCATTCAACAAGCGTTCCATCCTGCTGGTGCGACTTTTCAGCAGGTTCATGCTCTCGCGCGTGTCATCCGTCAAATAGGGTTCCAGATCTTCTTCGAGCCAGACCACCGCGTTGCTGATAACCCTGAGTGGGGCCTTCAGGTCATGCGAAGCGACATAGGCGAATTGATCGAGTTCGGCGTTGGATCTCTGCAAGGCCGCGATCAACGCCTCTGAGCGTTCGGTGGCGGCTGCCCGTCTCGTCACATCCCTAATCATGGCGACAAAGCGCCCCTCACCTGCATATGTGGCGTGCTGCAATGTCAGATTGAGCACGATGCGGGAGCCATCTGATCGAGTCATCGTGAGTTCGCGCATTCCAGCCTCCTCGGCGGCATGCGCATGTGCAGCATCTTCGAGCAACCCTTGCGTAGCCTCTGCGTCAAAACCCAAAAGTTCCAAGAGGCGTGCGCCGCGTAATTCCGGTTCAGAGTTCCCGAGGATACGGCTGGCGGCGGGGTTTGCATCTTCGATGCGCCCGTCCTCGGATAAGGTCAGGATACCTTCAGAGATATTGCTCAGAACCATGTCGAGGCGCTGTGTTTCGCGGATCAAATCATTGGTCAGGCGTGTGAAATTCTGCGCTATGTCGGAGATTTCATCGTTGCCGCGGTACCTGTTGCTCAGTGGGTGAAGAGTCTGGCTGCTCTCGTTGATCTCAGACAGCAACACTTGCAGGGGGCAGAGCAATTTTGCAGAGAAGAGGTACCCGAGACCCGAGGCAAGGATGGTCAGCCAGAGCGCGTTGCCAACGTTCCGCCAAAGCTCATCCCGTGCCGCAGAGTACAAGTCATGCAGGTCGACCGTGGTTGCGATTCTGAACGTAAATGGGACCTTCTCATTTCCGGTGTCGACCCGGCTGATGTACACGCCAATTTGGTCTTCAAAGTGAACCAATCTACGTTCTGGAAAACTGGCAAGTTGTTCTAAACTTATCGTGTCTGGTTTGCCTTCGATATTGGCGTAGAAGTTTCTGTCGCCATCAGCGACAGGAATGCCCGCGATTTCAGAATTTTCAACCGAATAAAAGGTTCGTCCCAAGTCTTCGGAGCTGGAAGGGACAGTAAGCAGACTCGCAATATCTGCGTTTACCACGATCGCCCCGAGCAGGTTTCCGTGTTCGTCAACAACGCGTTTCATCGACCGCAGCATCGGAGGCCCCGATACCCTTTGGTGCTCCCGGTTGCGGGTAACGTTCGAAAACAGAATGTCTGAAGTGGGATCGGCCTGCAGAGCTTTGATATATGGTTCTTCGCCCTTGGACTGAAGGTCGTCTTGAGGAACGACTTGGACATCTCCATTGTCTTGATCTACGCGGGCGAATTCAGACCAGTTGTTTTCTGCCAGGATCAGCCGAATCTGACTGTATCCACTGCGATTGCCGATGATGCTGATGAAAAGCGTTTCAAGCCGAGCGCGCCAATCGGCGAGTGTTGACCCATCCAGCGGATCGCGGTTGTCGATCGCTTCGCGGGTCCGGATGATTCCCGAAATTGGCGGGAAGCCAACGATCATCTCCGAATCCTGGCGCATTTTTGTCAGCGTATCAACGATGTAGCGCGTGTGTGTTTCGTGATTGCGCAATATCAGCTCTTCTGCGTGAGCGTGAATACGTTGAATGGTGTTTTGATAATTGATGGCGAAGAAGACACTGAAAGACGCTCCGGAAACAAGGCATACCACCAGCGCGACTTTTAGCTTTATCGAGATCCACCTTGGCGACACGATAGTCACCTCTCCGGATAAGGAATTCAAACCTGCGCTACAGTAAAACCGCTGCGCCTAACTCATGTGTATGCCGGGGCGGGTACCCCTACTGAAGGCGTTTTCGCAACTCGGTGACCGTAAGGCGACGACCCTCGCCCACGACGCTTTCAAGATCGTCCATAAAGGCGACCAGATCCTTTGCACCGCGTTCAAACATCGACAGGTTCGAGAGCAGCGTCGGGTCGATGGCATCATCGCTGCGCGCTTGCATCTTGACCGCTCGCACGCCCATCATGCTTCGGCGCAGTAGCTCGCGCATTTCTGGCCCACAGCTCACCATGAAACGTTCGAAAATCGACTTTAGCTCTGACTCTGACGCGCGCGCATCCGTGAGCGCCCCGTAAAGCGCACGTCGTTCGATGGCCGACGTCACCGATTTTATCAGCGCATCAACCGTGAGCTCGTCCTTGACGATATAGTCGGCACACCCTCTGCGCATGGCTTCGACTGCAACATGGTAGTCGACCGAGGACGTGAGCATGATCGGAACCGCGCCGACCTGATCTTCGTGCGACAGCAGGATGCCGAGCGCGTCGAGACCTGTATCCATGCCCAGATCGTGGTCGATGAAGACCAGATCGAACGCGTCCACATCGAGGCATTCACGCATTTCAGCCAAGTTTGCAGCTTCGGTAAAATCCACCATGAGCCCGGCTTTGCGACAGATCTTCAGCAATCGCATACGATCAATTTCGTCATCATCAATGGACAGGACGTTCAGGAGAACCGGTTTCGCTCCGGACATCAGTGCGTAGTCTTGTACGTTCATTTTTGACATGTTTTGACCTTTTACTCACAACAAGTTGCGGTTGAAGCCGTACTGCTCCTTGCACCGCACCTGAATGTTATCCCCAAAGATAACGTGTTTTCAAAAGAAAGACTTGTCGAATTGAATTAATGAACTCCTGCTTAAATGCGGAAAGCCGTCTCATTTAATTCGCCAAACCATCGCATATGTTGCTTTTATTGGAGCGTTTGCGCCCACTTGATGATGGTAAAACGGACGAAAGCACGTCTCGATGTTCTGAACACCGACATCAGGTGCGGCATGGATACGCGGTGCGCCCTTACCATCTGCGGCATGCGGTCAGGACCATCGAAGATCCCTGTGCGACCCCCGTGTTCGCCACGCCAAATGCATCGGCGCGTATTGAGTGCTCCGTTGCGGTCATGTCCGTCTTGGGGGGCAGTGTGGACGACGCCGAGCAAGAATTGTGGCGTGGGCGTCGCGCTTGTCTCGAACTCAATAAACAATGTCGCAATTCGCGGATCTGGTTTTTCGAATCTCGGTACAACTCAGTCTCAAGAGGTGCTGCGCGGAGCGATCCGTGTGGAGAATTTGGGAAGCCGGTGAAACTCCGGCGCTGCCCCCGCAACGGTCATGGAACCCGTGCGCGCGACATCAGCCACTGGGTGGAGGACCCCGGGAAGGCGTTGCGCTCCGACCAATTGGTCAGTTCCTGAGCCCGGAAACCAGCCTCAACAGATATCGTCAACCGCGGGCGGCGGTTTGGGCATCTTGCAGGGCGCGGCTTCCTCCGCCGCGGCCTAACGGGTTCCCTGTGCCGTCCGAACAACCAACCAACCGCAGTCGCGCCGCACATGTCGGACGCAGGCGGCAGGGGAGTCAGGAAATGAGCAGCAATATCAATGCGCTGATCGCAAACCACCAGCCAGGACACGGGCTGGCGCAGGCATTTTACAACAATGCTGATGTGTTCCAGACCGATCTGCAGGAGATTTTCTACAAGGAGTGGCTGTTTGCCATTCCCGCCTGCGAGCTGGAAAAATCAGGCAGCTACGTCACCCAGCAGATTGGCACGTACAACGTGATCATCGTGCGCGGTTCCGACGACGTAATCCGTGCGTTTCACAACTCCTGCCGTCACCGGGGATCGGTGATCTGCAAGGCGAAGAAGGGCAACAACCCAAAGCTGGTCTGCCCCTATCACCAGTGGACCTATGAGCTGGATGGCCGCCTGCTGTGGGCCCGAGACATGGGACCGGATTTTGATGCCAGCAAACACGGTTTGAAGACAGTGCACTGTCGTGAACTTGCCGGGCTCGTCTACATTTGCCTTGCGGATGAGGCGCCGGACTTTGAGCATTTTGCAGAGATCACACGCCCCTACCTAGAGGTGCACGACCTGTCGAATGCCAAGGTGGCATATGAGAGCTCGATCGTCGAGCAGGGCAACTGGAAACTGGTCTGGGAAAACAACCGTGAGTGTTATCACTGTGGCGGCAACCACCCGTCGCTGTGCCGGACATTCCCGGATGATCCATCGATCACCGGTATCGAAGGCGGCGAAACGCCCGCAACTCTGCAGGCGCATTTCAACCGTTGCGAGCAGGCAGGGATGCCGGCGGAATTCTATCTGAACGCTGATGGTCAGTTCCGCGTGGCTCGCATGCCGCTGAAAGAGGGCGCCGAGAGCTATACGCTCAACGGTAAGACCGCTGTGCGCCGCTGGTTGGGGCGGGCGCCGTTCGCCGATGCCGGATCGCTGTTGAAGTTCCACTACCCGACCACCTGGAACCACTTCCTGTCGGACCATTCCATTGTGTTCCGGGTCACTCCGATCAGTGCGACCGAAACCGAAGTCACCACCAAATGGCTGGTCCATAAGGATGCTGTTGAAGGGGTGGACTATGACCTCAACCGACTGACCGAGGTCTGGATCGCAACCAACGACGAAGACCGCGAAGTGGTCGAGTACAATCAGATGGGCATCAATTCACCTGCCTACGAGCCCGGTCCCTATTCCCAGGTTCAGGAAAGCGGCGTGCTGCAGTTCGTGCAGTGGTACCTCGATACCCTCAAGCGCAATTGCGCCCCTCAGACCTTGGCGGCGGAGTAACAGAACATGCCGAAAATCAGTGAACGCACAATCTGGAAAGATACTGAGATGCTGGAATGCGTCTCCATCATTCCAGAGATGGAGAACACCGCCTCATTCACCTTCAAGGCGCCATCCGGGGCGTTGTTCGACTTTGATCCCGGTCAGTTCATGACGTTGGAAATCCCGGTTCCGGGTGGTCCGTTGCACCGGACATACACAATCTCCTCGTCGCCGTCGCGGCCACGCAATGTCACGATTACAGCCAAGGCCCAGTCCAACAGTATCGGCACCCGCTGGATGCTCGACAACCTGCGCCCCGGCAGCCGGATCAAGGCGATCGGTCCCGCCGGCCTGTTTACCAATGCAAACAGTTCAGCAAAGAAGTTCCTCTTTATTTCTGCGGGCTCCGGCATCACCCCGATGATGTCGATGACCACCAATATGTGGGATGATGGCGATAATCTGGACATCGTGTTTGTGAACTGTGCCAAACGCCCGTCGGAGATCATATTCCGTCAGCGACTGGAGCAGATGGCGAGCCGCTCAGAAAAGCTGGACCTGAAGTTTGTAGTTGAAGAGCCGGACCTCTATCGGCCCTGGACCGGATATCAGGGTGTGTTCAATCAGCTGATGCTGGGCCTGATGGCCCCGGATTATCTTGAGCGCGAGGTCTATTGCTGCGGGCCGGAGCCTTTCATGCAGGCGGTGCGGGATGCGTTGGCCGGTCTCGGTTTCGATATGGACAACTACCATCAGGAGAGTTTCCACGCGCCGGTTGCAAATGAAGCCGAACAGCCTGATCTTGATGATGTTGTTCTCGATGACGAGACCTCGGCAGAAATCACCTTCGCAACATCCGGGGTGACCGCCAAAGTTGCGGAAACGGACACGGTTCTGGCCGCAGCGCGAGCCAACGGGCTGAACATTCCGTCCGGCTGCACATTCGGGGTCTGCGGCACCTGCAAAGTAAAGAAAACCGCTGGCGATGTGCACATGGTCCACAATGGCGGCATTTCGGATGACGACATCGAGGCCGGCTATATTCTGGCGTGTTGCTCCAACCCGATCGGCAAGGTTTCTGTCGAAATCTGAGCCTGCGGACGGTCAAGAGAATCCCCCGTCGCGCCTAGGTGCAGGGCGCGACGGGATTTATGACGCGGGAAACAGCCAGCTCACAGCCGAGCGCGAAAGCCGCATTGGGCGCGACGCAGTCGCCGCAGACGTTCTCAAGCGGTTGGCGAAGAGTGGCCCTGCATGTCGATTTCAAGAAGCAGAGGGCCCTCAAGCGGCAGGATCTGCGTCAGTGCATCACGCAAGTCGTCTGGAGATGTGCGCTTGAAACCAAGGCGATAAGACGCAGCGACGGCCTCAAAGTCCGGTGCGCCCGGATGGCAACCTGTGGCGGTGATGCCTGCACCTTCCATAGCATTTGCGATCTCGAGAAAGGCGTTGTTATTCCAGACAACAAAGAGGATCGGCAGGTTCTCATCGCTTGCCACGCCAAGTTCCGGAAGGGTGAATTGCGCGCCACCATCTCCCATCATCGCCACGATTGGAGCAGTGGGATCCGCCAGGGCCGCACCGATGGCTGCGGGAATCGCGTATCCCAGCGCGCCAAATCCGGTGGCGCCATTGAACCAACCGCCAGGGCGATCATGATCATAGGCCAGATTGGCAGCATATATTGCTTGGGTTGAATCCCCCACCATAATGGAGCCGGGCAGGGCGTCTCGGAGTGTCTCCACCTGGCCAATAAGCGCACCGTAGCTTGGCGCAAGGGCCTCGACTTCGGCCAAAGCTTCGGCACGGGTTTTGTGGGCACGCTCCGCGCCGTCGCCGGGCACGCGCGCTGGAATTGTGCTGGCAAGCTGCGTCAAACAAGGGCCCACATCGCCCACCGCAGTAGCCTCTGCCGGATGACGGGCGAGCTGTTCTGCGCAGATGTCGATGCGGAGCAGGGACGCCATGTCGGGATAGGTCCCGGTGGCATACATATCGTAGTCCGTCGGGCCGAGCTCGGTTCCAAGGGCTAGCACGCAGTCGGCCTCCTCGATCAGGTTGCGGACGGTTTGCAACGAGGGGCTTGCCGCCACCGTAAGCGCATGACCGTGCATCAAGCCGCGCGCGTTCACGGTCTGGATGACCGGGGCGTCGAGCTTCTCGGCAAGTTCGGCCAGGGCTGCGTCCGCGGTACGGCAGCCCCCGCCAGCGAGGATCACAGGGCGTTCGCTTTGCGCAAGCCGTTGCACGATGGCGGAGAGGTCAGGCACAGCGGCTGTCGTGGGAGCAGAGATTTTGAGCGCATCTGGCCCTTCAAGGTCCATGACATCGGTTGGAACCTCGATATGAACCGGGGCAGGGCGCCCGCTCAGTGCATCGAATGTACGATCCAGCGCGCCTTCGAGGTCATTGGCGGCGCAAACCTGTTCGGCATGTTTTGCAACAGTTTGGGAGAGCTTAAGCTGATCAGGCAGTTCATGCAGCAGTCCCAGCCCCTTGCCAAGGCTATCGCGCCGGTTGACGCCGGTCACCACGACCATCGGAATACTGTCGGCCCTCGCCTGAGCCATTGGGGTCAGCGTATTGACGAGACCGGGCCCGGTGATGACAAAAACCACGCCGGGCTTGCCCGAAATGCGCGCGTATCCGTCCGCCATGAACCCGGCGCCCTGTTCGTGGCGGGGGGTGATGTGCCGGATGTCGGCGCCCTCGATCCCGCGATAAAGCTCGATCGTATGGACGCCGGGAATGCCAAACACAACGTCGACACCGCGATCCACAAGGTTCTGTGCTAAGGCTTGGCCGATCGTTTGCATGAGTTCTTCCTTGTCGTAGTGGTGCTTGGTTCAGTCTGTTGGAGAGAGACCAAGAATTGCAAAAAGTGTCGTTTCGGCGACGTCGGTCAGCCGGTGCGCGGGCAGCATCTCAGGCAGCATCGACCCTTCAAGCCAGAGACCGTCGAGGACCGCGTTGCAGGCGATGGCCTTTTCTTCCACGGTTTTGGGGTCTGCAGGCGCGCCTTGTGCTCGCAGGGCCTCGGTGATCAGAGGTTCCAGCGCATCACGGAAGCCGAGATAGGTGTCGATGTGAATTTGCTTCATGCGCGCGTCATGCGGGACCATCTGGATAAAGCCGGCCCAAATCTGCAACCCTTCACCGCTTGCAACGGGCGCTGAGAGCGTGTCGCGGACACATTGGCGCACACGGTCTGCAATCGGACGCGACACATCAGTCGCCGACGAAAGAGACAAATGCGCCATTTTGCGCATATGGTAGGAATACGCCGCGTACATCAGATCTTCTTTGGTACGGAAGTGATGACGGATCAGGCTGAAGGCAACGCCAGCTTCGGCCGAGATTTCGCGAACGGTCGCCGCAGAAACGCCTTTACGGGCAATGACCCGCAAGGTCGCCTCGATCAGCTGCTCGCGACGATGTTCGGGGCTTTCCCGGCGAAACTTCGGTTTACTGTCTGACATATCATGCCCTGCTGTTTGTTGCACAATCGTGCAGCAAACATGGGAGATCAAGTATAATTTTAGTTTTGTGTCCGGATGCACGTCCAGGCAGGGGATCTTCACCCCCTGCCTGACGTATATCTCGTAATATGAATTATGTTAACTATATGCCTGCGCGATGCGAGCGCGCTTTGGCACCACTACAGATTTGGAATGGCCTTGCGCACCTCGCGCAGGATCAGGCTGGCGAGCACGGCTTTGATGACATCGCCCGGCAGGAAGGCCGCGGATGCGGCAAGCGCCTGCCAGACCGAGAGTTCGGCGATGACAGCCAACCAAGGCACCCCAAACAAGTACACGACGCCAACGCCGCCCAGGAGCATGAACAATATCGACGGGAAGAGCGGTGGGCGACCTGCATATCTGTCGAACAAATAGCCAATCATAAAGGCCCCGACCGGAAAGCCGATGAGAAACCCGCCGGAGGCTCCGAAAAAGACGCCTAGTCCGCCACGACCGCCGGCCAGAAGTGGCAATCCGACCGCCAGGAGCGCGAGAAACAGAATGATTGCCAAACCGCCCCGCTTGGCCCCCAAGAAGGCACCTGCCAGCATCACCCCCATGGATTGGGCGGTGATTGGCACGCCCATCGGTAGGGTGATTTGAGGTATGACACCAAGCGCGGCTGTCAGCGCAGCGAACAGGGCGATCAGTACGATGTCCTTCGTGGTCATGAATGGGGCTCCTAACTTCATGATTAGACGTATTTTTCGTCAGAATCCGCGCGCGTCTATGGCATCCGAAATGTCTTCGGACATCTTCAAAGTACGCACGATAGCGGGAATTGTGAGGGCGAGGATATTGCGCTCAAGGCCGCGTGCGTATTGCGCTTCGCGTACCTCTCGAACGACAGATGCCAGGACTGGAATAAACCGCAACGTCAGCGAAATCGCCAAGCTGATCCCGCGCGTCCGCAGGCCGAGGCGGCTGAGTGGACGCAGGCCAGCCTCTATGCCGTCTATCATCTCGCTGGATCGCGTCGTGAGCGTGAGCAGACCTGCCAACATCAGTAGGACTGCAAATCGTATGATGACGAACAGGCCCACCCACCAGCTGTTGAACAAGGCCTGCGCGATCATAATCAGCACAAAAATCCAAATCACAGGTCGGATTTGCGCCCACGCGCGTCTGAGCGGCAGGCCTGCGGCGGCGAAAAGGGCAAGTGTGACGGCAAGAAATGCTATCGAGAACAGTATGTTATCTACCGCAAAAAGAAGACTTCCGGATATGGCCAGGCCAAGAATTTTCCATCCAGGCTTCATGGTATGCAGGCGCGAGTTCCCCTCCGAATACAGGTCAAGCATCCAGCATTGCCTCGACATAGCGGTTCAGTGCCGCATTCGGGACATCGTCTGCCAACACTCGACCGTTTTCGAAAACAAGCACGCGATCAAAATCTTTCACGAGATCAAGGTCATGCGTGACAACGATGGCGGCTTGCTCAAGCGCGTCGATGGCATTGCTAATGCGCAGCTTGTTGCGCAGGTCAAGCAATGTGGTCGGCTCGTCCAAGACAACATAGTCCGGTTTCATCACCAATACGCCAGCAATGGCGAGAAGCTGCTTCTGCCCTCCACTTAGATTATGCGCTGGGTGTTTGGAGTGCGCGCTCAACCCGTATCGCTGCAGAATGTCACGCGCCATCTCGGTGCGTGTGTCCGGCGGAATTCCGAGATTCTTCAGGCCAAAGGCCACGTCTTCTTCAACGATCGGAAAGACGATTTGGTTGTCGGGGTTCTGAAAGACGAACCCAACCTTGCGGCGAATGTCTCGCGCCTGCTTTCGGGTGTCGAGCCCGTCGACTCGGACACTCCCCTCTGTGGGTGTGCGCAGCCCATTCAGTAGACGAGCAAAGCTGCTCTTGCCGCTGCCATTGCTACCGACGATCGCGATACGCTGTTCTGACAGCGACAGCGAAATATTCCGAAGCACCGGACGGTCATCCAAAGTCAGGCTAACGTTCTGGATTTCGATCATGTGGCGCGCGTCCCATTTGTCCGGCACGATGCTCGGCTGCTGATCTGCGCTATACGGGATGAAGGCGGACTTGAAAAGTATAGATTATCTATGAAATTCCATCTGGCGTGCGCTGTTGAGCTCCGCCGATATCCTGCTGGGCGATCGCGACAGACTTCATAATCGCATAGGCCTCTACGCCCGGTTGCAGGCCAAGCGCCGAGACGGAGCGCTGGGTGACACGTGCCAAGATCGGACCGGCGGCGGTTGCAAGCGTGACCAGTGCGCCGGGCCCGTCCCCAGCCCGGATTGCCGATATCGTTCCGGACAAGACGTTGAGCGCCGAAAGCCCGACTGGTGGCGTGACAGAAAGAATGATCTCATGCGCAGAGATCCGCAGCCGCAATGACGCACCAATTGGCTTATTCACTTTTGGCACGAACAGCTGAATTCCGTTGGACTGCAACTCGCTCAACCCGTCGGCGTGATGACTGACCAACTTGGCCACGATGATTGAGCCGACGCTGCGAACGCCTGTCGGGACCACGCGGGGGTCAGACAGAACCTCGGCGGCGGAACCAAGGTGCGTGACCTGACCGCTATCGAGAACCACAACGGTTGTCGCAAGCCGCGCGACCTCGGCTGCAGAGTGGCTGACATACAGGACAGGAAGTTTCAATTCATCTCGGATGCGTTCAAAATATGGGAGTATTTCGAGCTTTCGGGTCTGATCCAGGGCGGTGAGCGGTTCATCCGCAAGCAGAAGTTCAGGGGCTGCCAAGAGCGCGCGTCCAATGGACACACGCTGCTTCTCGCCACCGGATAGATATGCCGGCATGCGGTGCAGAAGCTTCTCCAGCCCGAGAAGATCAACGATCTGTTCGACCTCCCTGCCCTTGCGCAGCTTTGGCGCAAAGCGTTGACCGTAAAGCAAATTCTTTTGCACGCTCATATGCGGAAAAAGGCGGGCGTCTTGAAATATATACCCCAGCCGCCGCTTGCGCGGCGGGAGTGCAATCTTGCGGTCAGAGTCGAACAGGACACGCTCGCCGATCTTGATACGTCCATGGTCTGGCCGGATCAGACCCGCCACGGCGTTGATGAGGGTTGATTTTCCAGAACCGGACCGCCCGAACAGCACTGTTAGCCCGCTTGGCGCCGCAAACTTCGCCTGTAGCTGGAACGCCCCCTGCCGGACAGAGAGATCAATTTCAAAACTCATGCGTGTCTCAGTTTCTGTGCCAATCGGCGGCTTAAGACTTCTGACACGATCAGGGCGGCGAAGGAAATCACGATGGAGATCACCACCAACCGCAGGGCCGAGGCTTCACCGCCCGGCACCTGCAGGAAAGCATAGATGGCGGATGGCAGGGTCTGCGTTTCACCGGGAATATTGGCGACGAAGGTGATCGTCGCGCCGAACTCTCCCATCGCCTTGGCAAAGGCCAAGACGGCTCCGGCGATGACGCCAGGCAGGGCCAGCGGCAGTGTTACCGTAAGAAATACCATCACCGGATGGGCGCCGAGTGTGGCTGCCGCATGCTCTAGCCCGGGGTCGACAAGCTCGAAGGAAAGGCGCAGCGCGCGCACCATGAGCGGAAACCCCATGAGCCCTGCGGCAAGAGACGCGCCTGTCCAACGGAAGGCGACACTGAGACCGACAGGGTCCAGCAATCGACCGATCGGCCCATATGGTCCAAAGGCCAAGAGCAGCAGATAGCCTGTCACCACTGGCGGTAGAATGAGCGGCAGATGCACAAGCCCATTCAGGAGGTGTTTGCCGGGAAATTGCCACCGCGCAAGGGCGTAAGCAACTGCGATGCCAAACGGCAAGCTGATCACCATCGCCCAAAACGCCACTTTGAGTGACAGGCGCACGGCCAGCCACTCCTCTGGCCCGAGCCAATAAGGGACGGTTCCACTCAACGGTGTTCCACCGGGGTGAACCCTTGCGCCTCAAACACCTGGTCTGCGGTTTGGGATGTCAGAAACTCGATGAACGCACGGCTTCTATCATTGGTGTTGATTGCGGCGACGGGATAGATAATCGGCGGATGCATGCTGTCTGGTATGGGAAATGCGACGGTCACGCGGTTCTCGGCACGGGCATCTGTTTGATAAACGATCCCGTATGGGGCGGCACCGCTGGCGACAAGTGCAAGCGCAGAACGCACATTGTCCGTCTGAGCGACTTGAGCTTGTAGATCTTGCCAAATATTGGCGGAATTCAGTGCAGACTTGCCGTAAATTCCCGCGGGTACGGCGTTGGTCTGAGCCATCGCCAGTTTGCCGGTGCCGAGGGCCGTTTGCAGATCAGCCAAGCTGCTCAGCGCCGGTTTGTCCCGCGCTGCGATCACACTCAAACTGTTGCGTAGCAAATCCAGACGTGTCGTCTCGTCGATACGCCCTTGCCGCGCCAGGTCATCCATCCATCCGACGTTTGCCGAAATGAAGACGTCAGCCGGCGCGCCGGCGCCAATCTGGCGCGCAAGGAGCGATGAACCTCCATAAGAAATTGAAACTTCGGTCGCGGTGTCCGTTTCGTACATTGCCGCGATCTCATCCAGTGCGGTCTTCAAACTCGCAGCCGCAAACACTCTTAGCGGTTCAGCTGTCGCGACACTGGGCAAAACAATCATCGGGATGAGGCATAAAACCCGCATCCAGCGCACCAAGTTTTTGGGTTTGAAAGGTGTCATACGCGCGACCGTTTAGTGTTTGCTCGCGAGACTCTAGGGAGAGGTTCCAGTCGGCGCAACACCCAGGCAGTACGCATTGTCCTGCCCCCCACTGATCCCGCATTCATCAAGAGCACGGCCCATGAATACGTTAGAGGTAAGGCCAATGGAATGTGCGGAGGTCCAGCAGATTGCCACCGGTTGGCTGTGGTTCTATGAAAACTGACTCTCGAGAATGGGCAGCGGCGGGAGGACACCCGATCGAAAACTGAAGCGGGGTCCGTTAGAATCTAAGACTAGGCACCGCAAGAACGGAACGATTACCCTTTGATAGCCTCGGGTGCAGCAAACACATAAATGCAATTGGATTTTCCGATGCCGATCTCAAGAGCACTACGCCTCTCATCATGGGGCAAATGTCAGCTTGTCTTCTTAGCGGTGATTTGATGACGAGGAAGCCTTGCGACATCATTCTGCGCTTCTGAGCTCCGCAGAAGATCGGGGTTTTTCCCAGTGGCCCAACCTGATCGGGCTGCCTTGGAACGGTGCCGTTCATTGCAGTACGAACCCTGTCAAGGCCATCGCAATATCCGGTCCGAGCTGGTCCTGGGCGCGCTGGAGTGTCTCATGGGCAAGTCCGCCTATGCCACTGCGCAGATCGTCAAAGGGGGTCGATGAGGCGAGCGCCAGAATCAGCTGTGATGTATCGCGCCTTGGGCCAGCACGGGTGACCGGCACTGCGAAATCTACGCGATTGTCACCAAACCGGCTGAATCGCTGAAGGTCCTGAACAACGCCATTGTTATCAATGACCAGCAGCATGACATAACGCCCACCGGTGCCGCGCACACCTCCGCGCAGCCAGCCACTGGAGGCGGGCGCCGGGTTCTCAAGCCCCAGTCCGAGCCGTGTTGCAGGATAATTCGGCCCCTTGGCCACGAGATCAAGTCCGGCACATTGGCGTGGATCGATCAACTGGCGCGTCTGCACGAGATCCGCGTCTTCGGGTCCGAGAAGCGCTTTGGCGTAGTCTTGCATCACCCGCTCAGATGCGCCGATCATCTCAAGCCCCAGGCCACCCGTAGACGTTCGGCGAGGCAAGGCCACAAGGCAATCAGGATGAGCCTGCTCGCGAATACGCCTGATCAAGTCGCCTGCTGCCAAATCAACCGCACGGGCCACGGTGGCGCGCGTCTCAGTGTCGTTGCCTTCACCCTCGGGGAGGCTGGCTGTGTCACCGGCCTCTGATGCGTCGGTCGACGCATGGTCGCTTTCGCCGGCATTGGGTGTCGTGTCCCCGTCAAGGGAAGGGGCTTCGGGCGGTGGGGCCGGCCAGTCAGGGCTTTGGTCTTCTGCCGCAGCACCTGGCGGTTGCAAGATGGCGAGCTGAGGTCCGCTGCGTGGTGCGCCGCCTGTGCTTTGCCCTCGATCAAGCGGAATGATGGGGGAGCTCGCCTCTGGTGTTTGAGTGGACGCAAGCGGGAGCGGCGCCGCACTCACCGGAGGTTGGGCAAGATCAAGGGAAGTGGGGGCGTCGGGAACGACCGGGGCGTCGGGAGGTGTTATCTCTGCAACGTCCCGTCCCAGCTGCGGAACCGACGCCAGGCGCGCGGGCTGCCTGTCCGGAGCGGGAAGCAATGGGGCCCGTTGGTCTGTATCCGATGGAAGGTCGGGCACTTCAGGGGATGGGGCCGACACCCCTTCGGGCTGGTCATCTGGCGCGTCGGTGCCGGGGGTGTCTGCCGCATTTGCGATGCCCTCTGACACTTGCGTCCCCGCGAGGCTATCGGTGTCAAGGCGCTGCAACGACACGGTAAAGCTGATTTCTGGCGGTGTGGCGGCTGGATCTGGATGCCAGGCCATAACGCCAATGCCTGCCGCTGCGACCAGGGCATGCGCAGAAAACGCAATGAGGGCAACGCCCCACCAATCTCGCGCAGACTCTTGGGCAAATGGAAGCGCGCTCATGGCATCGCACTCTGCGTATCGCGCTGACGGATCGTGACAAGCACAACTTCGATATCCTGAAACACCGGATCTGCCAGAAGCGACGTCAGCTGCCGTCCCGGTGCGGTGCGATCCATCAGGAGATACACCCGGTCAAGCTCTGCAAGTCGGACGCCAAGCTCTGCCTCTGGGAACGGATCCCCATCAAGGGACATCTTATCATCCAGATCAATTTGCAACATTGGCGTCGGCAGTTGGGATATCGGCAAAGCTCGCGTTTGCGACAACCTGATTTCCGTCGGTGCAGACTGGTTCCACAATGCGTTCGTGGCCAGAAAGAACATGATCAGCAACAGGACGACATTGACGATGGCCAATGCCATATCGGGCCTGACGCGCTTTGGCGAAGGGGGCAGCAAAGAGTGTTGTTTGGTCACTCATCCCTCCTGCGGCGAAATGCCAAGCTGTACGGTCTCAACCCCGGCGGCGTTCAGGGCGGCCATAACAGAGACAATGTCCTGAATGCGCGCAGCCGCTTCGGGTATCAGAACCACCGAGACCGGGTCCGCGCGGCTCGAAAGCCCCGCACTCAGTGTCTCAAGTTCTGAGAACTCAAAGTGCTGTGCGTTGAAACTCAACCCGCCTGCGGTGATCCGCCAGAGCACGCGATCTTCAAGTGACCCGGCAGCACTTGCGGGCTCTGAACCGTTCCCCGCGCCATGCGCTTCGGGGCCCGCCGGCACCTGTCCGAAGCCGAGAAGCGAATACGGGGTCAATCCCGACGACAGCATGAAGAAGATCAGCAACTGAAACATCGTATCGGCGAGCGGGATTAACGAAAATCGCCGGGTTCGCCGAGCGGGCGGCAGAAGCGTGGCGCGATGGCGCGGCATTTCAAAGCTCCCGTTACGCCGCGTCTGCGATGCTGCCCGCGCGCCCGAAGATTGCCGCGGAAATCATGGTCTCGGCCAGGACACGTTCGCGTTCGATGCGCGCTTCGAACCAGGAGGTAATGAAATCGGCAACAAGCGCCAGGACAAGGCCGGCCGCTGTGGTTGTCAGGGCCGTCCAGATCCCCTGCGCGAGGCTGGCCGGATCAGCGGCGCCCTGTACGGCAGAGAGTTCGGCGAACGCGTCAATCATCCCCAAAACCGTGCCAAGAAGGCCGAGCATCGGGGCGGAGGAAACACAGATTTCGAGGAACCGCATATAGCGCCCCATCTGTGCAAGCTCGACGAGCGCGGTCTGGCGGCCCAACTCCTCTGCATATTCGCTTTCTCCGGGGCGGGCCTGCACGCCTGACATCACGGCCGTGAGAATGCGTCCAAGAACGGAATTTTGCGCGCGGGCCCGTTCCATCGCGTCCTGCGAGTGTCCCGCTAGCCAAAGTTTGAGCGCAGCTTCGGCGCCATCCCGCCCCCCGGTGCGCAGTTTTCGAAACTGGCCGATCTTGCGCAAGGTCACTGCAATCATGGCAATCGACAGAAGGCCCAGGGAGATGAAGATTGGCAGCGAAATAGGAGAAATAATATCCGACATTGCAAAGTCACCGATCAGAAAATTCATAAAATCACCGTCCTGAAGTCCCTTGGACGATAAGGGCAACATATGCACCAATTCATGTATGGCGCATCGACTTTTTTACAGGAGATGCGTGTAAAGATGCATCTGCAGATCGCTCTACCGATAGACCCCGATCAGATAGTCCGTGGCATGTGTCTTGGGCTCTGCGTCGCCCACGACCCATTGCGGTTGAGGCGTGCTGGATGCATGAGAGCTGGTCTCCAACGGCACAACCGGAAGCCTATCGCGCGCAATCGGACGCGGGTAAGTCATCGAGGCCGTGTGGTCGTCCGGTAACGGCACTGATAGCGGCACTGAGTCGCTGCGCACTGACATGGTGCCCGTGGGCAAGAGATCTTTGGTCGCCGGAGCCGGCGCAGTGTCTTGAACGGGCGCGATGCTGCTACGTGTGCTGCGTCTGAAGAGTGGTTTTACCCCTTCAGAAACTGTTGCATCCGCTGGCTGCGGCGCCCGTTTCACAACGGAAGAGCCATGGTAGGCAGCAAAACCCACCCCCCCTGCAACACAGAGGACGCAAAGACTGGCTGTGATAGCGACGACCTTAAACATACCGCCAAGTATATCGCCTATGACGTGTAAGAGACAGGGGAAATCGCCTCTGTGAGCATCACCCGCGATTATTCGCGCAATGCTCACGCTATGCTTGGCATGCCGCCCGGCGTTCCGCTTTCGATGTTCTGAAACACCACCGCCTGCTGCATCCTTAGGTTTAACTCCCGTCCGACATCACGACGTCTTTATTTTTGGTGGCGTCAGTATCTCAAACCTCTTATTTCATCAGGATATAAGGTCATTGCGCCGCGTAGTTTGTTACTTTTGGCAAAAACAGGCGGTCACACTGAGATTTCAAACGCGCATTGTCCGAAGGAGGTGCCTGACATGTTCTCTGCCTTCGCAGCCCGGTTCGTTCTGGCCACCAGGGCCTTGTGTCTGGGCGCAATGGTTGTCTTCGCGGACGCGCAAGTAGCGGTTGCAGAGGAGAGCCCAGGGTTTCATCTGTGCAACAAGACGCCGGATGTGATCAACGTTGCGCTTGGCCGGTACAAAGATGGCACTTTTGTCAGCAACGGGTGGTGGGTTATCGCGCCCGAGCAATGCGCGGACCTGATCAACCGTGCGCTGAGTGCGCGATTCCTCTATGTGTTGGCGACGGACCCCTTTGGGCAGGTTATCCTTGATGGCGCCACTCCGATCTGCGTCAAGCCGGAGTATTTTGAGATCAGAGGCGATAGTGAGTGTCTGACCCGCGGCTACCTCCAAGGGAACTCCCGTGAAATTGACACCGGCACTGCCGATGGTTTCACGCTCTCAGTCTATCCCGACGGTGCTGTTACCGATGAGATGTAGTCCTTTGCTTCAGGTGCTGACTTTTCTGCGTGCGCGGGGGGCGTCACCCTGTGGCGCGCTGCTTCTTCTGGCCTGCACTTTCTGGGCGGCACCCGCAGATGCGCAATGGAGCGGGCTTATCTATACGACAGAAGAGGGAACCGACACCCAAGAGAGCGCAGAAAGCGCCGCTGAAGACGTCGCACGCTTGGGGCTCTCGGAGGTGCGCTATGTGCAAGACATTGCGCCATACACACGTCGCCAGGCGCTCGAGGAGATGGCCGTGCGGGCACCGGGCGGGCTGGTCATCCTGCGTATCGGTGCGGCATCGGGTGCCGGGGAGGGCGATCTTGAAGACCTGATCGAACAGGCCGGGGCCGCTGGGATGTCCCCTGTGGTCGTTCTTCTGGCCCATTGTGCCTCGGCAGATCCGGGGCCGTTGCGCCAACCGGTCGCCGCCCAGTATTCGCTCGTCGCCTCCATATCGCCTTCAGAAACCTGTCCGGCCGGCCCCGATCCGGTGCTTCAGGCCTTGGCACGCGGGGCGGAGCGCGTCGAAGAGGGGCAAGTGCAACCCCTCTCTGATGTGTTGGCTGGCCTATGGCAGCAGGGCTTGGCTCTGCCAGATCGCGCGGTTTCATCAGCGCGGCCTGCACAGCTGACAATTTCGGCGCCATCACGCGATGAAGGGTTTGAACAGATCTTGCCTGCAGTTTTTCGCTACGTTCCTCCACCAACAGCGGACCTGAGCGAGATTCCGAGTGAGACGCTCGTTGCCATTCCGCCTGCGCCGGGCGCGCCGCAGCCTTCCGTCATTCTTGGCCTAATCGGACCAGACTACAACAGCCCCGATGCCCAAGACGCTCCAGACGATTATAGAGATCTCGCGGCCAGAACCGCGCTCAGGCGGCAAAACCCGATCACGTTTGCCAGTTTGGTGTCCGAGGGCGCCTTTGACCCGCCAGCAGAAGAGACAGCCCGCGCGATTCAGACAGAACTTGCAAGAATGGGGTGTTACCGTGCTGGCATTGACGGCATCTGGGGCAATGGGTCGCGCGGTGCCGTAACCGCATATTTCAACGAGCGCTCCGATGACGCGCGGGCCGTGACGACAGAGCCAGACACCGCACTCTATCGGCAGATCATCTTGGCCGCCGATGTTGCCTGCCCTGCCCCACGCGCCCGCGTGACCTCAACGCCGTCGGCTCCGGCTCCGACCCAGCGTGCGCCGTCAAGCCAGCCCTCTGCTCCTGCATCGGAGCGCCAGATCCGGACCATCACGCCATCGCTTGGAGTGTTCAGGTGAGCAACAGAACGGATCCCGACCTTCGGATTGATCCGGCGTTCAGTGCAGCAGGGCGCCGTGCCCGCGCGCGGCGTCGGCGGCGTATTTTTCTCCGTGCGGGGGCGGCTCTTGGGCTTTTCGTAGGTATTGGACTTGCCGCCGGAGTGATATGGCAGTGGCGCTCGACCCCCAATGCTGGGCCAAGTCAGGTGACGCGCGCGCCGGAGCCCGCGCCTGTTTCACCCTCCCAGATCGCGCCGCCACCGGATCCGTTTCGCGCCCTCGTCAACTTGCCTCGTGATCCGCTTCGGCTGAGGTTGGCGCAACCGGAGCTTCAGGAGGATCAGAGCCTTCCGGGACCCGCCGATTTCGCGCCGGAGCGGGCGGGCCCACTGCGACCGGATCGGCTGAGATTGATCAATGCGGACCTGTCACATCAGTCCTCAAAACTCGCGCTTCATGCCGCGTCGCGACTTGAGGATTTTGCTCTCTACCAGGCTCAGCGCAGCCGAGCATTAAGCGGAGCGCAGGCCGCCACCCCAGCGCGTGACCACAAGATCTACACGCGGGCGCCGGGCCAGAGCTACGCCCTTGCCGAAGATCAGATCTTGTGGCTTGCCACGCCGCGTTCAGGGGTTGAGGTCCTGACCGAAAACGGGGTGTCCCAAGAAGAGGCACAAGCGGCAATCCGGGCCCTGCAACCGCTGCTGCCAGAGCCAACGGAGGACAACGACACAGCCCCCCTGACGCTGCCGCAAAACAGCATCCTGGCCTTGCGGTTTGCGAGAGGATCTGAACACACCTCCGCTCTTGCACAGCTCACGCTTTATACGGATGACCTGTACTGTTGCAGTCTTGCCCGCGACGCTGCTGGGCAGTGGGTGCGCGCTGCCGACCCCTGGGGGCAAGAGGACCTTGCCGTGCGGGCGCGCGCCGCAAGGCGCGATTTGCCGCCGCCCCAAAGCTATCTTGATGCGCTATACACAAGCGCCCTTCAAAGTGGCCTTTCGGACCATGCGGCGGGTAATCTTGTGGTGATGGTCGCACAGCGTTTCGCGCTTGATCGCAAAGTTGGGGCCGGCGATCACATCACTCTGCTCTTGGCGGGACATGACGCCACAGAGGAAGAAGATGACCTGGCACAGGTGCTTTTTGTTGGCCTTGGCGGACCTGCCGGACGAGAACAGAGCTGCTATGTCATGGCAGGGCCAGACGGCAAGTATCTTTGCGCGGGCACGATGTTTACTCCGCGCGCTTCAACGGATGATAGCGCCACCGACGACGAGGCGGTTCGCAACCTGGTGTCCAGGATTGTCCACGTTGAAAGTGGCGGAAGATCTGATGCGAAGAACCCGCTCTCAAGCGCGCTCGGGCCGGGCCAATTCATTATCTCTACCTGGCTGCACATGATCAAAACCTACCACCCCGAGCTGATGCAGAACCTGAGTCGGCAGGAGGTCCTGGATCTGCGCATGGACCCTGCGCTGTCGGTCGAGATGGTGTTCAACCTAACCCGGCAGAACCGAGCCTATCTGGTGAAGAAAGGATTTGGCGTGACCAGTGGGCGTCTGTATCTGGCGCATTTCTTGGGGCCGGAGGGCGCGGTGCGCGCATTGGGAACAGATCCCGACCTGTCGGTCGAGGCGACGCTCGGCTCCCAAGTCGTTGATGCAAATCCATTTCTAAGGGGCAAATCCGTTGCCGACCTTATCGCTTGGGCAGAAACCAAGATGACCGGCAAGGCCCCGACCCAAGCAGCGATTTCGCTGCCTGGAAGCGCGGCCTATACGCGGGACGTTGATCTGATACTCGACACGGCCGGGCTGACGGATGGCTAGGTTCAACACCTATCCATCCTAGATCTTCAGCTGCGCGCCTTTCAGATCCGGCTCAACACGTGCCGCATGATATAGGCCTCGGCTTCGTCACGCGGGCTGCGCAGGGCACCGACGGGACTGTCATTTGCCATCCCGCGGCCCGCCATCCTCACCCCACCGGCAGCCATGGCGTTTGCACGTTGCGACGCGGGAGAGACTTTCAGGCTTTCCCCTACAAGCTTGCCGCCCATTTGCGAGATCAACGGCCAGGCGCGGTTTGACATCTGCTGCCCGTGACTATCGACGATGCGGATCGCACCGCGCAACCGTTGCCCCATCCAGCGTGTATTGGCCGCTGCGACATTGCCGATCCCGAACCCCATCAGCTGATTGGTCAATGCCGCGCCAAAGGCTTTGTCGAGATCGGCATCATTCACATAGACCCCTTCAAACGTCTCAGCTCCGGTGTCGATGGCAAGGCTCATTGCGGTTGTGACGGTGGTGCTTGCGCCAGCAGCGCCGGCCGCGAGCGAGATCTGTTTGGTGCCAAGGGGCAGCATGAACAGGGCGCCTTTGACGGCGGCTTTGCTGACCGACCCGGTGTCCTGATAGGTCGCTGTCGCCTGAAGCCCGACGCCGGTCCCCGAAGCCACGGCGAGCGTCAGGCCGCCGGTCGAAACCGTGGCAATGACACCCAGCGTCAAGATGGATCCATCACGCACGCCCTTGGTGATCTTGATCGCGGTTTCCGCATGGTCGATTGCAGCCTGATTGATATCCTGTGCGCGGCGATAGACCGATTGGTTGGCCGTCGTCAGCCGATTGACATCACGACGCAGGCCAAAAAGATAGGACTGCGCGTCATCGGCAGCACCGAGCATCAGCGTGGCAAAACGCCGGCCTGTGACGGCTTCGACCTCAGCTTTGCGTTGCAACATCCGGTTCACGTCGGTGTCGACCTGCGCCAGCTCGTTTGCCAGATATAGCTTTTGTATCAGGCTCTCGCGCGTGGTCACCACGCGGGTTGTCTCGTTCATCGCCTTGAGACGGGCGTAGTGACCGATCAGCCGCAGCGCGGCGCCCTCATCATAACTCCAACGTTGCCCGGAATCGTCTGTAAATTGCTTTCTCATTGTTCGGCCTCGTCAAACCAATAGGTGAAATTACGTTCCTCGACCCCGATGCGTACGCGTGAAAACTGGTCGCCTGCGACCATGCGTGCGAGGATCTCTCGTGAAAGGCGGGGTAGAATTGTGTTGGTGATAATATTGTCGATCATGCGCCCCCCGGAATCCGGATCGTGACACTGCGAGAAAATATGATCGATCACCGCCTCATCATAGGTCAGCCCCGCATCATGGGCCGACGCGATACGTGTGGCCACCGCACCAAGTTTCAGCTTTGCAATGCCACCGAGCACATCCGCGGCCAGCGGCAGGTAGGGGATGGTCACGATCCGTCCCAGAAGAGCGGGCGGGAAGACGTCAAGCTGGAACGGCCGCAGCGCATGCGTCACCTCGTCAAGATCCGGCATCTGCCTGCCCTGATCCGCCATATCCATAATGACGTCGGTGCCGACGTTTGATGTCATCAGGATGAGCGTGTTGCGGAAATTGATCTCACGCCCGTTGCCGTCCTCCATGACGCCCTTGTCAAACACTTGGAAAAACAGCTCGTGCACATCAGGGTGTGCCTTTTCGATCTCGTCCAGCAGTACGACCGAATAGGGCTTGCGCCGCACAGCCTCGGTCAGCCGGCCGCCCTCGCCGTAGCCCACGTATCCCGGGGGGGCGCCCTTCAGCAGGCTGACCGTATGGGCTTCCTGAAACTCAGACATGTTGATGGTGATCATATTCTGAGCACCGCCATAGAGCACCTCTGCGAGCGCAAGCGCGGTCTCGGTCTTGCCCACGCCAGAGGGACCGGCGAGCATAAAGACACCCAGCGGTTTGTCGGGGTTCGCCAGCCCGGCCCGCGCGGTCTCGATCCGTCGTGCGATCGCCGAAAGCGCATGATCCTGACCGATGACCCGCTCTGAAAGAGCCTCCGACAGACCCAGCACCGCCTCGAGCTGATCCCGCACCATACGACCGGTCGGAATGCCCGTCCAATCGGACACCACCTGCGCCACCGTCTGCGCATCAACATGCGCAAACACCATGCGGTTTTCCGTTTCGCCGTTTTCAAGCGTAGCCAGCTTGGTGAGCATGGCCTCGCGCATCTCGTCGCGCGAGATTTCATCGTCTTCTTCCGCGTTGTCCGAGGCAAGTGATGCGCGCAAGTCTATGATCTGATCGACCAGCCCTTTTTGAACCTCATATTCACTTTGCAACGCGACGCGTTCGGCCTCGGCGGCCTCCTGCTCCGCCGTGGCTTCCTGGATGCGTGCATCCGCGTCTTCGCCGAGATCGCCCGAGGCCACTTTGGCGGCAATCTCGGTCGTCAGGGCGGCGATCTTCGCTTCAAGATTGGCAATGCGCGCCGGGAGAGAGGATTGCGATACCGCCACCCGCGCGCAGGCCGTATCCAGAAGCGACACCGCCTTGTCAGGCAGCTGGCGCGACGGGATGTAGCGTTGAGACAGCTCGACCGCCGCGACAAGTGCCTCGTCGGAGATACGCACAGTGTGATGGCTTTGCATCGGCCCAAGGATCCCGCGCAACATGGTGCAACAGGTCGCAACATCAGGCTCCTCGACGCTGACCGGCTGGAAACGCCGCGTCAACGCGGGATCTTTTTCGAAGTACTGACGATATTCGGACCAGGTGGTTGCAGCGATCGTACGCAATGTGCCCCGCGCCAAGGCAGGTTTCAGCAGATTTGCGGCGTCGCCCGTCCCGGCCTGACCGCCCGCACCGATGAGCGTATGGGCCTCATCAATGAAGAGAATGATCGGGTCCGGGGAGGATTGAACCTCGTCAATCACCGATTTGAGGCGCTGTTCGAACTCACCCTTCATCGACGCCCCAGCCTGCATCGCTTGGATATCAAGCATATAGAGCACGGTTCCCTCAAGCGCGGGCGGCACGTCTCCCGCCGCAAGCGCCTGCGCAAACCCTTCCACCACAGCGGTTTTGCCAACCCCTGCCTCGCCGGTCAGGATCGGGTTGTTCTGACGCCGCCGCAAAAGCGTATCAATGATCTGGCGGATTTCCTCATCCCGACCGACAACCGGGTCGAGCCGCCCGGACTTTGCCTCTGCGGTCAGATCCTGAGCGAAACGGCCAAGCGCGGTTTGACCTGTTGCGCCGGGGGCCGTGCTGTCGCGCGCCGCACCAAGCCCTGCGCCATCCATCGGGCGCATATCGTCCTCATCAGACCCGGCCCAGAGGGTACGGGCATCCTGTGCAAGCTGATCGGCGCTGATTTTTCCGAAAACCGCCGAAAGGGCGCATAGTTGCCGGCGCAACCCCGCGTCCGACACCAAGGCCGTCAACACATGGCCAGTGCGGATCTGCGCTTCGCCATAAAACAGCGTTGCATAGGTCCAGGCGTGATTAAGCGCATCGGCAAGATATTCCGAAATCCCGGGAATGGTGGTGACATTGCGATCCATCCCACTCACGACCTGATCGAGATCCTTGAGAACGCGCCCGCGATCAAGATCAAGCGCTGTCAGAGTAAGCGAGACATCACTTTTCTGCTCCGACAGCAGCGCAAACAACCAATGCGCCAAATCTACATGGCGATGGCCTTCGGAACGGGCATGACGCATGCCTTGCAAGAACGCCTCATAGCCAAGGCGATTCATCTTTCCGGCGTAGGACTCAATTGTGATCTCGGTCATAAAAAGGCTTTCGGTTAATCGTCGTATTCAGTGTGGGCGCGGTGTTTGCATCATGTCGTCGTCGTCATCGGATAAAAGCGCGAAGCGGCAGCCCCGCACCATCTGCCCCCGCTTCTCCGCATCGGGGGCGATACAGGCCATCCAACCAAGCTGCGTTGTCTCGCCCAGCACGGCGGGTGCCAGCTTTGGCTCTGGCAACCAAAGCGCCACATCGACTTCAAATGTCCGGCCAAGATACCAAAGACAGAGATCCGACAGCTCCTGGTGGCCCTCCGCCCCTGGCAAGGAACGATGATACTGTTCCATGTCCGGCAGATGCAGGTGAATGCAGATCTTCGACGTGATCGTACGCACTTGCGCGCCCAGATGAATATCCGCTCCCAAGCGAGAACAGCCCAATCCCATCCGAGTTTGCGCGCCGTCCTCCAGGCGTAGCCAGGTCGGCACCATTTCCTCGATTTGAACGCCAATACCTGCGCCGAAGCAAAGCTCCAGCATCTGCCGCAGTTTGACCGGGCTCTTGACCCGCCCCGCCGACAGCGGCGCCAGCCACGCCCTGGTGAGCGCAGGCACGTCGCTAGTCTTGGCCCCCTCCGGGGTGCCGGTGCCGCTAAAGGCCTGCAACCAGATGCTAAATCGGTCATCCCTATGGTCAAACTGCGTTATCGGGCGCGCATTCGACCAGACGCGAAAGAACAGCTCTTGAAAGCGCGCTGCAAAAATATCGGCAAAGGCGGTGAAACTGTCATCTCCACTCTCAAACCACCGGGCGACCTCTTCAGTCCAACTGAGCGGTAGCGCCCCAAATGCCCCGAAGAACCCCATAAACTGCGCGCGCACCGAGGGGATCGACCCCGCGCCTCTGGTTTTCCGCAGGCCCACCCGCGCCAGATCTTGCAGCGGAAAGGAGAGGAACGGATCCTGCCCAAGCCGCACCAGTGATTGCGCGAGCCGGGCATTCCGTCCGATGCGCGGGCTCCCGTCTGGCGCCTCACGTTCAATGCGGCGCAAAAGCGCAAGAAACCCATGCCCTTGCGCCGCTGCGGCTTCCCGCTCGCGGATGTCAGACCAGCCCGGCTCTGCAGAGGCCTTCGGGGGTGAGCGATCAGCCGTCTCGACAGTCATAACAGGGGTCCCTGCCCCGTTCGTGCCGGCCAGGTCTTGATATGGCCGCGCTGGCGGGTTTCGATCACCACCTGCGTAAAGCTGTTTACGGCCGCATATTCGGACAGGAACCGATCTAGGACCGCGCCGATGACGATCACGCCTGAGCTTTCATAGTCCTCCTCGTTAAACGTCAACGTCACTTCCAGCCCGCGCGCCGCGTGAAAGCCATCTGCCATCTCGATCGTGCGGGTGATCGGACGGCTTCGGACGCCAATCAGCCCCCCAACGGCTGCGCGGGCCATAGAATCGCTGTGATCCGCAAACAACGACAACATCTCGCGCAGCGCACCGGCGGAGTTGTCGCCGCCGCGTCCTTCAAGCCCGAGCTGATTGAGCGACAGATAAGAGATCAATCTCCAATAGGCGTGCCCCTCCTGTCCACGCGGGCCAACGGCGGCCGTGTCTTGACCCATCGGATAGCGAGGGGGCGTCGGAGCCACCCGCACCGCAAAGCCAATACCCTGATCGTCGTTGAGGTAGAAATCATTCCTGTCTTCGGAAAGCGGCAGCTGTTCTGGCAAGTGGCGATTTGAGGCCAGCGTACGGAGGTGCAGCCGCTGGATCTCTTCCCCTCCGGGCGGCTCGTACAGCGAAAGATAGGTCTCCGTTCCGCGATATTGCGAGCGCGGCACGCCGTACCGGCGTTCGCGCGCACTCAAGCGCCGTAGCCGATGTCGTGCCGTGTAAAAATAGCTCTGGCGCGGATCCGGGCCATCCTTGGCAAGCGCATAGAGTGGACGGACTTCAGCCCGAGTCTGAAGCGAGGAAAAATGCGCCTGCACGTCCAAAATATCATGGATTTCATAGTGGGTGACTGGTGTCGAATTGGGCATCACCACGAACTCGGAATGCTTGTGATCGACACGCACGGTCGCGGCGCTTTCCTCAAACAGATTGATCGCAGGCACGCAGCGCAAGGCCATGTGGTCCGGTCCCAGACGCGTTGCGAGGGTCTCGTCCGCTTGCGCGAACTCAAACACAACCTGGAACTCCGAGCCGGGCATCGCCTTGATGTAGCGTTGCAGCCCTTCAAGCCGTACCGCCAGGAACTTGCGCGGAAAAATGAAAAACTCCCGCAGCAACGCGTAACCGTCAAACAGCCGCGTATGATTGGGCAAGAGCCGCTCGTCCCTGTCAAACCCGCCTTGTGTCAGTGCTGACGGGGGCAGATGAACAAAAACGGGGTCCCCTTGCGGCGACAACCAACGCAAGGAAATGCGAGTGGTGCCCGCAATGAGTTGTTCATAGAGCGCGGTCGCCTCTGCCATTGGCCCGGTCAGATGGATATCCAGCCGGTCCAGAGCGAGGTCACGGATGCGCGCGCCATCCATCTTGCCCGACGGGCCGACGCGCGCAAAATCCACCGCCAGCCCTGCGCGCGCGCCCGGTGCCACATCCTGACCAAGCGCCCCCAAAGGTCCCGGCGCGGCAAAATATTGCAGTCCCGTCAACTCAAGCGGCCAAATCGTAAGCGGACCGGCAAGCGAAAAGCGGCAAGAAATCCTCTTGTCTGCATCCCGAAAGCGCGCGTCCATATAGGCCCCGCGCGGGATCGCCAAACCGTCGACAATTGCGTCGGTATCATCTGGTATCTCCGCCTGCGCGAGCATGACCGACGGAATAGGTGCCAGGGCCTGCGGCAGGAGTTGATCAATCAACGCCTCGGTAAAGGTCGAGAATTCCTCATCAATTTTGAGCTGGACGCGCGCCGCCATAAAGGCGGTGCCCTCCAGAAGGCCGGCGACTGCAGGATCGAGATTGTCGGCCAAAAGCCCGCCCAGACGGTCGGCGAGCCCGGGGTAGTCCGCCGCGAATTCCGCCGTGCGCTCTCTAAGCAAAGCAAGCTCGCGATTGTAGCTATCGCGGAAGGCGCGTTTCATGCGTTCACCCTCAGCGTTGACATGCGCATCTTGCCCGCACCGAAATCAACCTCAGCGTCGAAATCAACGGGGACATCAACCGGATCTCCGGCGATCTCGGCCTCAACTGCGATCTTGATGCGACGATGGCTGTCAGCCTCAGCCTCCAGCACACTGACATGCAGTGTTTCCGGGACGATGCGCGGTTCGTGGCGCAGCAGGCTTTTTTGGATAGAGGAGATGAGATCTTGTCGTTGGAGCTGCGTCAACGAAACGCTTGAAAGATCACGAAACCCGTAGTTGACGACAGATCCCGCCACATGTGGCGCGTCCGAGAGATCACACACCGCATCAAGGCGGATCGTGTTCAAAAGCGCATCGAGATCAATGGCAAGATGAGCACGGAGCTGGTCGGCGGTCACGCCTTCGCGGCGCGGGCGCGAACGCCTCGTAATCGCCACTTCGTCGTTTGGATCGGAAAAGTTGCGGCGCCGCGCATCGTGTTCTTCGAACGAAGAGCGAAAGACCTGGAATATCGACACCTTCGCACGGTCATGGGCGTTAGCGTGCTGAAGCTCGGATGCGCCATTTGCCGGGGTCCTGGTCGCCATCATTCTCTTCTGGTCAATATGCTGAATTGGGGACGCGCACATCGACGCGACCACATCATGTGAATACCGAAGCCGGGAACCGGCTTCGGTAAAATTTCATTCTGGAAAAAAGACCGAGGTCACGCAGACCATTCGATGTTTTCAGCGATTTCCCAGCCAGCGGAGCTTTCGGGACCGGCGCCACCATCTTCTTCCTGCAGCGTGTACGTCACTTGGAACGCGCGGAAATTCAGGGTCAGGGTTTCCTGAACACGGTCGAGACCGTCTTTCATGCCGCCCGTGGTATAGCTGGAGATCATGACGTCTTTGATGTCGATTTTCAGGTAATCGACAGGTGCAACGCCACCCGATTTACGGACCACAAGCTGACCGCCGGTGATGTGCTCACCTGAGCAGCAGCGCTTGACGAGGTCGTGCGTGGCCGCATCAACATACTTGGTGATGGTGATGTCTTGAACATCTACCTTACCGCCGCCACCACCATGGCCCTGATGGGTCGTGCCGGATTGGCTCAGCCCCCAGTTCCAGGAAAGGACATCAATCCAATCTTTGTGTTTATCATCATGGGATTCACCCCGGATGTTGTTTTCAAGTTTCAAAAAGCAATCAATTGCCATCGCGCGGTCTCCTGATTTTCAGCGCTTTAATACTCCTCCTGCTTTACGCAAGGAGGTTACTTACCAGTCGGCAAACGGGACACCAGTGACATACCAATATCCACACCTTCCAACTGGAAATGAGGTTGAAGGTAGAACTTACCCTGATAATATCCAGGGTTGAGCTCGTCTTCAACAATCTCAACTCTAGCGGCAGCCAAAGGTTTGCGGGCTTTTTCCATTTCACTCGCGCTTTCGGCGTTCCCGGCAACGTATTTGTTGATCCAGGTTTGCAACTGCTTTTGCAGCTGTTGCCGATCCGGGCTTTGCCCAATCTTGTCGCGAACCATTACTTTCAAATAATGACTGAAGCGCGACACCGCAAAGATGTAGGGAATGCGCGACGAAAGATTATCCGACTGCGTCGCCTGATCATCGACGTATTTCTTTGGCCGATAGAGCGATTGAGCCCCGATAAATGCCGCTTTATCCGTATGTTGACGATGAATGAGCCCCATAAGCCCGGCCTTTGACAACTCCCCTTCGCGGCGGTCGGTAACCGACACCTCGGTGGGGCACTTCATGTCTTTCATCCCGTCTCCGGTATCAAAGAGATGGGTTGGCAGGTTGGCCACTTCGCCGCCGGACGTGACACCACGAATGCGCACCGTCCAGCCATGCTCCTTGAAGGCGCGGTTGACGTTGGTTGCCATCGCGTGGGCCGCGTTCATCCATGCATATTTCTGGCCATCATGGCCGTCGGTCTCTTCAACGAAGTTGAATTCTTCGACAACCGAATTGGAATTCGGGCCATAAGGTTCACGGGCCAAAACGCGCGGCGCCACCAAACCAACAAAACGAGAGGTCTCACTGTCACGCAGGCTATTCCACTGCGCATATTCCGGCGTTTCGAAAATTTCCGACAGATCTGGCGGAATTGAGATTTCATTCCAGTTGTCCAGACCCAGAAGTTCCGGAGATGTGCCCGAAATGAAAGGCGCCAGAGCCGCTTCGGATATTTTCCCCATCCCCTTAAGCAGATTCACATCAGGTGAGGAATGGTCAAAATAGTAATCGCCAATCAGAACGCCAAATGGCTTTCCGCCCAGAGTACCGAGATTTTGCTCGTAGACGATATTAAACAGGGGTGACTTGTCCCATTTCGCACCGGAATAGCGACGCATCATCGCCTGCAATTCGGATTTCGAAATGTTGAGAACTTTCACCTGAAGCGATGCGTCGGTTTCGGAATTATTGACGGTATGCGCCAATCCGCGCCAGCTCGCCTCAAGTTTCTGAAACTCGTCAGCATGCATGATTTCATTGACCTGATCGCTGAGCTTTTCATCAAGCTTTGCAATCATCGCATCAAGCGTATCAATTACGTCTTCAGAGACAAGATCCTGAGAAATGAGAGCTTCACGCGCGAGCGCCCCCACGGCGCTGTCCACCTCTTTGGCGGCAACATCGCTGCGTGGTTTGATTGTCTGCTTCAGGATATCGGAAAATTCAGATAATTCATCGAGCCCCGCCGGAGCTTGATCTGTCTGAGTTTGCGCTTGATCATTCATGGGTTCAATCGCCTCTTACTCTTCATCGCTATTTTCAGATACACGCTCAGCGCGATCTGCCAGAGCAGCAAGCAGCTCTGGATCCTCAAGCAGGCGTTTAATATGTTCTTGCGCTTTGGGCTTGGTGCTCATGTAGCGCTGCAAGTTCGCCAGCTGCTCGCGCGCCTCCAAAAGCTTGCGCAACGCAGGCACTTGGCGGGCAATCGCAGCCGGTTCGAGATCATCCATAGACCGAAGTTGAAGATCGACCCCAATTCGCGCATCGGAACTGTCGTCGAGCTTGTTTGCAACCATAAAGGTCGTGCCAGGTTGAACCGAGGCCATATACTTGTCAAGTGTTGCGCTCGTGACATCACTGAACGTCCGGTCCTCGACTTCCGGTTTCTCAACACCCGGATTATTGCCTGAGAGATCAGACATCACACCAGCGACAAAAGGCAACTCGACCATTTTCTCGCTGTCATATGGATCTTCATATTGGATCTGCACGCGTGGCGGGCGATTTCGCTTGATGAACCCGGATCCCGAATCTGATGCCATGGAAAATCAACTCCTGATAAATCTTCATTCGCCTATAGAAGCAACGCTTTCACACGGGATATGTCAATTCATGACCGCGCACGCGAGGGGAACATTCAGTGAAATTTCCCGAATTTTTTCATGGGGCGCTCTTGTCGGCGTCGCCCAAGAGGTCCGTCAATATGGATTCGAACTCCTGGTCGACATAACGCCTTGCCCGCGAAAGCAAAAGCGGCACCGGGCTGGATTTCTCGGCATGGCGAAAATACGCCTCTACACCCAAAAGCACATCGGCGGCTTCTTGCCCACTTGGAATGGGTGAAACTTTAGGTGAGCGGGATCGTGAGTCCCGTGTTGGATCAGTCGGCTGCGTGGTGCTGAGAGTTTCCAGCCGATTGTAGTCAATGACGAAGCCGCTGGCGGGTCCAAAATCGATCTTTGCCTCTGCTGCGCGGCCCGGCAGAAGCGTTGTGATCGCCTCAACCAGAGTTTTTCCGATCAAGAGTCGGGCCTGAGTAACAAGCAACAGCGCTGCCGAAGACGGCTCCTCGCGCCGGTAGTAATGCTCTACTTGCTCCAACAATGCGCGCGCGTGGTCATGGCTTTCCACCTTGGGGGCATTTACGGCAGCAGGCATCATGGGCGCGCCCGCTTCCGATGGCGCTGTCGCCGAGGGGTCTGCCGCGCCTCCAGCTGCCCCGCCGCCCTGTGGGGCGTCCTTGACAAGATCGGGCCTCGCCTTCTTCACGGCGGCGATCATTTCAGTCAGCACATCGTTCAGGGGATCAAGCTTTGGGGTCTGCCCCCCAGTGCTGCGCTGCGACGCGACATGGATACGTTCAAGCGCCGCCTGAATGCGGCCAATCGCCTCGAGTACGAATGAAATCCGCGCCCCGTTGGCAGGATCACGCAAAAGCCCGTAGAGCGTGTCCGCCTCCAGATCCTGCTCCTTTTGAAGCGGCTTTAGGTGCCCCTCGGCAACCTTGATCCGGCGCAGGCTGACATCTCCCGAAGCGCTCAGCGGCAAAAAGGTCAGCGGTTGCAACAAGGCCATCTGCGAAGCCAAGTCATTGATCGCCTCGCGCCGCTCGCGTGCGGCACTTTCAATTTGGGGATGCAAATCCGGTCCAAAAACTTCCAGACACCCAGCAATCATTTCGAATGTATCGGCCAGATCACCGATCTCGCCGGCGAGCGCCTGCCATTTTGCGCGCAGCACCAGAAGGCGGAGATCCCTCGACCGCGACAGAAGCGAATCGATCTGAGTGATCTCGGCCTGGAGATTCACATCTGCGACGGGGTCAAATACCTTGTCAGGCTGTTGTTCGCTGCCCGGAAGTTCCGTGCCGGGCGTAAAATAACGCTCGGGCAAACGCCCTTCGGCATCAAAGTAATATTCGCCGTAGGTGTCGTCCCAACTTGCATCGAGATCGGGGCCGCAGGGGGCATCCGCGCTGATTGGGATCAGAATATCATCAACTATCATCGTACCGTCTTGTCCTAATCAGGTTGCGCTGTTCTCATCATCGCCATGTGCCTGCTGATAGGCCCGTGCAAAGGCCTCCAGAAAGACGCTGAGCATTCCGTTGTCGCCACGGGCCACGCGGGCGTCCCAAAGGGCGACATAGGCCTCCCAGGCGCGGCCGCGTTTGGATCCGGGCATCAGTTTTCCGGTCGGCAGTTGCTCTTCGATCTCCTCGGGCGATAGCCCTTCCAGCACCGCCGCGAGCGCAGGCTGGAGCGCGGCAAAGATCGCCTGCTGATGCTGCTGGATATCCCGCAGCGCGGCTTCGAAGCCATCTGCCCCAGTCTGGAAGCCGTCTCGGGGCTTCAGATACATTGCCTCCAACGCAGAGCTGGTATCCTGCATGAATTTCAAGGGGTTGTTCCCATCGGCGTTTCGCATCGTGCGCTCACCCGCGCGCGTGAACTGTTTCATATGCGAGCGTTCGCGCAAGATCGCCATGACCAAGTCAGCATTGACCCGGCTGCTTTCCCCCAGCATCCGTGCGAGTGCCACAGGATCCACATCCGACACATTTTCAGGGTCAAGCCCCGCCCCCTCGCAAAAGGCGCGCAAGACCGCCACCCCCTGCCCGTCCTCCGCCTCCCGCGCAGGCGGCGCTTCTGGGGCAAAGGGGCGCGGCTCGGCAGGCATCGCGCTGCTGGTCGCAACGGGCTGTCCGGTGTCGCCTCCCCCTCCTGGAATGGGCAGAGGCGGTATCGCGTTGGCGCCAGCAGGCAACTGATCCTGCGGTGCCGCCTCAGGCGTCAGGCTTGGCCAGTCCACTGGCGCAGGCGCGGGCACATCCGTCACGAATTGTGGCGGGAGCGGCGCAGGCGCGGGATCTGGCATCGCGACAAAGCCATCCAAAGGTGGGGCGACACTCGATTGATATGCTGGCGGGCTCGCATTTGGTACGGCAGGCGCCACCCCGCCAAGCGCAGAAAATCCCCAAGGGTCATCCTCTTCGTCTTCGACAGGAATTGGACTGGGTTGTGCGCCAGCGGATGGAGCGTTGTGCGCCGCGTCCTCAACAACAATCACATAGGGGCCAACCAGAATTCGCTCTCCCGGCTGCAACGGGTGCGGCGCGGACAAACGATGCGGAACACCCTGTAGATAGGTCCCGTTCGTTGACATGTCGATCAACCAATAGCGCCCCTGGTCAGGACGCACCGTGAAATGATGGCCTGAAATATGCAGCGCCGGATCCGGCAGCATCCAATCCATCGTGCTGCGCCGCCCCACGGTGAACTCGCGCCCATCAAGCAACAGCGAGATCGGCCCGCCATTTTCCAGGCGATCCGTGTTTTCGATGCGCAACATCAGATGCATGAGTTAATTCGCTTCATCCCAGTCATTAAAAGACAGCCCGCCATTCATTCCGGCACGAAGAGGCGTGCAGCCAGATCAATTGTCCGCGCAAGCAACATGGGGCGCGCATTCAGATCATGGATCGCAAGCGCCGACAGAACCGCTGTATTGAGCGCTTGCGGCATACGATGCGGGGCAACCGGGGCCGGGTCGTTTGGGGCGATCGGCCCTCCGGACCATCCCACCGCAAGCCCCAGGTAGACAGCTGGGCCACGTACCGGCGCGTACAACGCCGCTTGCATGGCGCGATAGCGGTTGGCGTTGTCAGGCGAGCGGATCCAGTCAGCCGAAAGACCAAGCATGGCGCGCGTTGTTGCATCAGCATCTACGAGCGTCAACCGCAGCACTTCATAGGCCCACCAGATTGCAACCTGGGGGACGGCAGCAAAGGCCGCGAAGGCAACGGCATCTTCAGGCGTCGTAGACCCGCGCAACCGGTGTAGAAAGGCCAGCCCTGATTCCTCATCGAGAGGACGAAGCCGGGTCAGCCGCGCCAAATACAGATCGTTCTGATACAACTCTGACGGGCTTTCATACCGCAGGCGCCGAACGGGCGGGCGGGTCTTTTCCGACAGCTGCCCTGGCTCCATCCGAATGTCCTCCATGGCAAAATTACTTTTGGCACGCATGCCTCAATCCACGATCAGAAATAGAAGCTGGCTCAAGGGGACGCAAGAGGCGCTGCGTTCCTGCGTAAGAGCGCGCCGCGGGAAAAAAGCTTTGCCAATCGGCGTTGTGGCGGGGTCTTGCGCAGTCAACACCTGCAAAATATGTGTTCTCGGGGCTGCATCCAATTCAATTTTAGGATGCAGAGCTGCCCACAACTTTGTAAGTGAAGTCAGAGGTCCTTCCGTGCAAATGGAGGAGGCCAATTCATATAGACCGACAGGATTCGCCATGAATATTTTACATAAAACACTTCCCAGTCTGGCGCTTGTGATGGCGTTGGCAGCTCCTGCGGCCGCGCAGGACGTCGCGGCATCGGACACCAGCAACGATGGCCCGGATATGACGACTTCGGTCTATCGGGATTGGACATTGCGCTGCCAAAAAGCGGAGACGGGTCCGGCGCCCCTTTGCGAAATCACGCAGTCGCTTCAGCAGCAGGAAAACAAACAATTTATCGCACGCCTCGTCGTGGGAACCCCTCAGGAAACCGATGAAACCCACTTGCTCGCTCAGCTTCCTGCTGGTGTCTGGTTGCAAGCGGCCCCGAAACTGCGCCTCGAAGGCGGGTTGGACATTGATTTGACCTATACGCGATGCCAACAGGTTTGCGCGGCAACCACATCCCTGAGCGAAGCTGAACTTGACGCGTTGCGTGCATCGACCTCCCCTGCGACGCTTGTCTTCCGCATTCAGGCCGAGCAGGATCTGGAATTCCCGATTTCGCTGCAGGGTTTTGATCAGGCGCTTGCCGCGACGCATTGACCACAGCGAAAAAACACGTTCCCGCCGAAGGCCAGAGCACCGGCTGGTGCTTTTTTCGGCGGGGACGGAAACCTGGATGTGACACCTGACATTCAGGAAGACACATCTGCCATCACGATTTCTATTCGTTGTTTTCAGGCGCGGTCTCGCTCCCGGACGGCTGCAAGACGATACCGGAGACACGCACTGCCGCTTCGCCGCCGGTCTCGCGGATTTCCCGTTCGATCTGCTCCAGCGCCGCGCCGAGATCGCTGCCATCCTGCAAAAGCGCCGTTCCAACAAGCGCCTTGGGCGTCGCGATCGACAACACCAGCTGCGTCTGTGTTGGTGCACCGCGCGGCGACGACAGCCCAAAGGCCAGAGCGCGTTGCTGGATCTGCTCGCCAAGATTATACACGCGCCCCTCGGCGTCGATAAGAGCGGTCCAGATCTGTGCGTCGCGCGCACCCGCAAGCCGGCCCTTCACGGTTTGGCCAGAGACTATCTCCGTCGTGGTGACCATCAGATCGAGGTCCGGACCGGGTCGCGCTTGGAAAAGCTTTGCAAAATCAAGCGCGGCGCATTGTGCCGGACTGACCTGGAAGGCCAATGTCCCTGGCACGATACCGAACTCGGCCTCGTATGCGGAACTTAGCTCCGGCATGGTGTCCGGTTCCTGGGTCATGACCGAAATCATGCCAGCCCGCGGTCCGGTTGCGATGCGGTGGGCATAGGAACACCCCGCCTCAGCATAGCGCGCCAGAAACGCCTCTCGCCCCACCTCTTGGCGCGGCGGCAAGCTGTCCACGGCCGCGCCGACAGCCGGTCGATTGGCAGACGGCGCAATCCAACCCTCCTGCCAACCATACCAGCCCGCGCCGCCAAGTATCACGACAAACACCAGAACCATTGCGAACAACAACCGGACGGGCATCGGATCTCGGGGCGCCAGGTCGGCAGGTGCGACTGGTGTCGCAGCCGCCGGGCCGGGCGGCAACACGCCGTCCAACCCCGGTGGACGCGTGAGCCCCGGCACCGCGGGCGCAGGGCGACGCGGGCGCGGCTTCTCGGCAATCATCTCTCGCAAGGCCGCCATATCCGCCGGGCGATCTGCAGGATCAGGTGCCAACATCTGCGCAAGAATGGGACGCATCTTCTGCGGCAGGTCATGAAGGTCGGGCACCCTTGCCCGAGCGTCGATCGCCCCCTTGATCGATGCGCCCATGGCGAGCGGTTTTCCTCGAAGTGCCGCGATGATCAGGAGAGCAAGACCATAGATATCAGCCCGAGGTCCCGCCTCGCCACCGAACAGCCCCAACTGCTCGGGCGCCACATACTTCAACTTGCCGGCAAACTGGTTATCAATCCGCGGATTCGCGAGAATATCAGAGCGCGCGATACCGAAATCGATCAGCTGCGCATCACTTATGCGCCCTGCCGGCAACATGACATTGTCCGGCGAGAGATCCCGGTGCACCACCCCCAGATCATGCGCAGCCCCGAGACCCTCCGCCAGGCGGTACATAAGCTCATACGCGGCGCTGACACTAAGGCCACGGTCCGTACTCACGTAATCCGCCAGGGTCAGCCCGTCGATGAACTCCATCACGAGGAAATAGCGATCAAGCTGCACATCGCGCACATAATTATAATATCGCACAATGGCCGGGTGGGTCAGTTGGCGCAGGGTGCGCGCTTCGCGCTTGAACAGGAGTGATGTCTGCGGATCACGCATGAGATCTGGCAGCACCACCTTGATCGCAACCGGATCGCCAGTGCCGATTTCCACGCCTCGATAAACCGAGCCCATCCCCCCGGACTTCAGCACCCCCGTCACACGGTAGTTGTTGTTGATAAGCGTTCCGACGGGGAGATCGGTATCCTCTTCTGTCGTCCTAGACGCTGCGACGGGTGCGAATTGGGTCGCCTCGTGCTCCTGGTCGGCGGAAGAGAGATCTATGCGCGTGCGGTCCTCATCCTTGGTCCCTTCAGGGTTCGCCTCTTCGGGGCTGTAGAGACGCGTTTTATCACCCTCGTCGCTCATTCCGACCGCACCGAAGGACGGGTGACTTCGTCAAAAAAGTCCGGCGAGCAGGCCACCACGATGATGGTGACGTTGTCGCGCGCGCCGCGCGCCAGAACCTCGGCGATCAAGGCGTCACAAGCGTCCTGTGGCGGGCGCTCTGCCAAAATCGCAGCAATCTCCGCATCTTCGAGATGTTCGCACAACCCGTCCGAGCACAGCAAGAACCGATCCCCCGGCAACAGCTCCCCCGACACAATATCGCATTGCGGTCGGGGCGTCACACCGATGGCTCGGGTGATAACATTCTTGCGCGGGAAGTCCTTCGCCTCATCCTCGGAAATCTGGCCCGCATCAATCAGCGCCCGCAGCTCACTATGGTCACGGCTTTGCTGCACAAGTTGGCCACCCCGCATCAGGTAGGCGCGGCTATCCCCTGACCAAACGACGGACCACTCCGCCTCCTGCGCAAGAAGCGCGACAACAGTGGACCCGATGGTCGCCCGGGAGTCCTGCGCCTCGGCGCGGCGACGTATCGCATCATTTGCGCGGATCAAGCGATCCATCAAGCGGGCCTGAAGATCCGCATGCGACACGGGCACGCCGATCGAGTCGAGCTCCTCTGCAATCGCGGCAGAGGCAAAATCCCCCGCCGCGTGGCCCCCCATGCCATCTGCGACCGCCCAAATTCCAAAATCCGGCCGCGCAATCAGGCTGTCTTCGTTGATCTCCCGGCGACACCCGCGATCTGTGGCAAGGCCGGTCTCAAACGCGAAGACTCCATTTCGGAAGTGTGCAATCATCTGCTTTCCCCCTCCGTTGCGTCGTTGCCCGCAGCACCGTCATCCTCCACGGCGTTCTCGGGCTCAGCCACCATGCCGCCAAGGAGCCAACCCAGCGCTGCCGCATCCGGCAACCCAGGACCGGCGAGCCATTGTGCGGCATAGCCCGGCCCGCCCGCGACCCAGAAATGGCTGCGCAGCAGCGTGGCGCGATCCGCTTCGACAGGGCATGCAGCATGCAACAGCGCCTCGAGCTTGCCTTCGGGGTGATGCGCCGAAACCCAGGGACCTTGGCTCACTTTGGCGCTTTCGCCCGGCACGGCAACCTCAAGCCCCTCCAACAGCGCTCGCCCCCCTGCTCCCGGGGTGGCCCGGTCCAAATGGCTGGAAAACGCAACAAGAAGGTCCTGATCCTCCTGTTGCGTCGGCGGGGCGACATCTGCACCTTCGGCCAGCAACAAGAGGGGATACCGCCGCCCGACCTGATCACGTGAAGGGCGCAAGACCCCCGCGAGCGTGGCGCCGAATACGCCGCGACCGATCCAGAACCGCAGCTCACGCGCCTGGTCCCAGAAGGCCGGCCAGTCATTGCCTAGCTCATCGCGCAAATCAGGCAGGACCTGATCGAGCCAGCCGCTCAGCCCATCGGCAACAGCCTCACCAAGCCCGGCACGGAGAAAATCCCCATACCCTGGGTGTTTTCCAATCAAGCCGATACGCGCCGCGTCAAGAGGGTCCTGATCCATGGCTCACTCCACTGAAACGGGGCAGGAGAACTGCGAAAGCTCGGGCATCAGGAAAGGCACTGTCGTGCTGTCAAATTCCATACGATAGGTGATCGAGCGGCCCCCCACCTCTTGGGTGACATTCGCAACATTCCCGTTCGTCCGAACCCGCGCCGACCGCAAGAAGCTCATGATATCCCAGCGGCCCTGCGAAAAGCGCAGTGTTGACTCGCGGTTGCGCTCCTCCGGGAACAGGCTCAGCGACACGCCAGAGGCCGGCCCGGGCCAGACCATCTGCGCCGCCGTTGAATTCGGCTGCGTGCGCAATGCGTTGCCATTGAGCGACAAGACCGCAAGTTCCACCGAGGGGGACGAGCTTTCATGGGTCACGGATATCTCCACCTCTGGCTCCGGTGCGCCCGAGGCGAAGAAGGCCAGGCGGATGGCTTCTGCCGCGCTGAAGGAGCGCAACAAGGCCGGCGACAAACGCTGCCCGATCGCGCTTTCTGGCGCCGGTTCAAGCCCGTTCGGCCCGCGCACCACATGCGGTTGCAAATAGGTGCTGAAGTAGTGATCCATACGCCCGCCCGGACCGAAGAACTGGCCAAAGATCTTGGGCGCGACCTGACGACCGTTCCGCCCGAACGGAAAGTAAGGCCCGATATTCTGCTGGCAGAAGGCGGCCACATCATCGTTCAACGCGCGTTGGATCTCGCCGAGTGTGGCATCCTGGGCCACGACCGAGAACTCACTTTGCACCTTGTTGAGCATCGCCGCCAAGGGCGTTGGAAGCCCCGAGTTATTCGACGTCAGGGTGGCCAATGTCTGCCGCAGTATCGTTTCATCCGCGGGCGTAGGCGCCATGGCAGCCGTGCGACGATTTTCACGCAACGCCTGAAGGTTCGAGAGAATCCCGTCGATCGGCCGTTTACTCACGTCGCCTTCCAGAAGCCGATGCCAAATCGCGAAATCGCTCGTGATACGGTCCACCTGCGCGCGTTGCGAGATATCGTCGGGCGCTGGTGCGCCGCCTCCTGCGGCAGCCTCGGGACGCTCCTGTTCCTTGCCCTTGGCGCGCAGCTGATCCATCACGACGCGTTGGAACACGCCGGATCCGGCATAGACGCGCGAGAACGCCGCATCACCAAGAGCATTGCCGATACCATCCCCGCCACCGGCAAGTGCGGCAGCGGCCGCCGAGGCATCCATATTGTCGATTTCTTCATACAGACGGCTGAGCCGGGTTTGACGATCCACCTCCTGGACGAGACGCAGCAGCGGTGAATCCACTGACGATGACGCGACGCCGAGCGTATCATAGCGCGGCGGGTCCGCAGACATGCGCGCCATGGTGAGACGCGAAAGCACGGTGTTCCACGCGTCGGCGAACGCCTGACGGTACATCCGGTGGAGATCCCGCAGCAAAGACCCCAACTGGCGATCATAATCCACCCTGTTGGCCGCATCTCCCAGGACCCAGCGGTCCTCTTCTAGGCGGGTGCGGGCGCTGCTCAACTCTTCAAGGAAGAAGCCCCAGTAGCCCTCAAATGTATAGAGCCCCGAAACGCCCAAATCGTTGAGATCACTGCCGTCATTTGTCGCAAGAACCTGGTCCACCTGACCGCCGATTGCCGAGGCCAGCTCCACCCTGGCCAGACCCGCGTTGAGCGCCCGGTCCTGGATCGCCGCCCAGGCTTGCTCATCAAGCGGGAGTGTCACAATGGCATCCCGCGCCTGACGCACGATTGCCGGGTCGATGCCGATGATATCTGTGCGCGTGTCGTCCAGCTCAAGCATCGCGCTGAGGTGTTCATTCAACTGGTCGCGGGTCGCGGTTTCACCAAGCGCACGATACTGGCGCCGCCAGAGCGCATCGAAATACCCTTCGATCGCGCCACCATCCGCCGCGCGCGCAGGCCCCTGACCGCCAAGCAGCAGATAGACCTTGAGCGCACGATAAACGCCAGCCGTATCATCATCCGCAATCAGCTGCGGAATGGTGTTTTCCATCCACAGCACCAGACGCGGGCGCAGCATGCGCTCCAACCCGTCCGAATAGGTTCGCCGCGCAGCCTGATGCAGCTCCTCATACCGCGAAAGGCCCATGTCCGCGATATATTCCGGCGCATCTGTGCCCTCAAACCCGGCAGTCACGTTCCGCAATCGCGCAAGCTCTGACAGCACGGTGGACGGGTCCGGATCCGCAATAACCGTCCGCGACAGCTCTTCCCGCGCGATGTCGGAATAGGCCGCAATGTCTTCCTCTGCGTCCTTCATCAGATCCGCGTTCTTCCAAAACGCGTAGCCAAAGCTTGTCATCAAAGAGAGCGCGACTACCGCGATCACGCTCAGACCACCTGTATGCAAAATCTGACGCCGCCGCACCGCACGCCGGTCAAACCCAACCCAGTCGCGCTCTGCAAAGATCACCTTGCGCAAGAGATCATGCAGAAAGTAGCTTTTGCCCTTGCCGGACATGAAGGCGGGACGGAAGCTGGCAGCGGCATCGCTATCCCGTGCCATCGCGCCCAGAACCTGATCAATGGGCGTCCCTTCTTGGGTGCCCGACGTGAAATAGAAGCCACGCAAGATGGCATTGGACTTATAGCGGGTCGGCTCAAAGACATGCCGCAGGAACTCCGCCATGTTTTCCCGCATCAAGGCGATCTGCCCCGGAAAGCCGAAGATAGCGATCCGTGCCGCCGGGTCCGGCTCTGCCGTCATCCGGTCGACCAGCGCATCGGACAGCTGCGTCATCAGCCCGTCAAAGGCCTCGGGCACCTGCTCGTGGGTCCGCGTCTTGCGATCACGCGTGGGGAAGGTGTGTCCCCAGACCAGACGCCGCCGTGACTGGCTAAAGGCGCCAAAGTACTCCCGAAACCCCGAGATCAGATCGGCTTTGGTAAAGATGGCATAGACCGGAACGTCAATGCGCAGTGTCTCGTGCAGCTCGGCCAGCCGGGCGCGCACAGTTTCGGCGTGGCGCTGGATACTTTCATCCGTGCCGCGCATGATGTCCTCGATCGAAAAGGCCAAAATGACGCCGTTCACCGGCTGATCCGGGCGGCCTTTTTTCAGAATATCAAGGAACGCCGCCCAGGACGCCTTGTCTGCGGCACCGTCACTGTCATGGGTCGTGTACCGCCCTGCGGTATCAATCAGAACCGCGTCTTCCGCGAACCACCAATCGCAATTTCGGGTCCCGCCAAATTCGGCAGCACGATCAGTCGCGCCATCCTGACCCGGAAACTCAATGCCGGCGTTCGCCAGAGCCGTCGTCTTGCCCGCACCGGGTGGGCCGATGATGATATACCAGGGCAGATCATAGAGAAAATTGCGTCCCCCGCTCTGGCGCAGTTTCGCCAGGGCGTCCTGCATCCCTTCCGACAGAACCTTCCCGTCGCTGACCGGTGCTGCGACCAGACTGTCCTCGAGGGCCTGCGCTTTCTTGCGACGCGCCCGCACACGCAAATACCAGATCAGCCCGATCAATGCATAAAGCACCACGATCACGGTGCCACGCAAGACCGGCCCCGAGATCGCAGCGATCCCTGTCAGCGGGAACCCGAACCAGATCAAAGGCGCCAAGACGATCAGCGCAAAGGCGATCAAAAACCAACGCATCCAGACAGAACTGAGGGCTTTGCCAATGAGTGCAAAGAATCTTCTTAAACGGCTAAACACTGTCTTATTCCTCTCGCGGGATCAAAATTTCGACCCGACGATTTTGTGCACGCCCCTGCGCAGTGGCGTTGTCTGCCACTGGTTCTGACGCGCCTTTGCCTTCGACGTCGATCCGTTCGGGGTCTGAAATCATCTGTGACAGCCACGTCGCAACGGTTTGCGCGCGCGCTTCCGAGAGCTCCTGATTGGTTTTGAACCGCCCCGCCCCCGACATCGGCACGGTGTCCGTATGCCCCACCACGCGGACCTGCCCTTGTTCACGATCAAGCATTTGCGCGACTGGCGTCAAAAGCTCATCCGCCGCGTCCTGTTCCGCCAATGCTTCACGCCCGGAGGAGAAGCGCAGGGCTTCGCCGACCCGCACCAAAACCCAGTCGGTGCTTTGATCGACGACCACCTGGCCGGCCTCGATCGGCAGCGCAAGAGAGGTGCGGATACGCTCCATCTGCGACGTCTCCGGCGCCTTGTAGGGCTCCAGCACGGGCTCGGTGCGTTCGATCGTGATCGCGGGCAGCTGTTGGTGCAGCGCGAGAAACATATCGCCGATGTCTGCGGACCGGCGGGTCAGAAGAACCGAGAACGTGCCAAACAGGACCACCACCATTGATACCGCAATCAGCCCCACCACCCAGACCGGTGTCACGGTCCGGCGGCGCCGCGGGTTCATCGGCATCGCCTCCCATTGGGGCGAGACATCATCATCGGGGCGGGGATTGACCCGGCGCAGGGTTTCATAGATCGCCCTGCGGATCCGTGCGATCTCAACTCCGCCATTGGGCAGAGTGCGATATTGCCCCTCGAACCCCAGCTCCAGGCAGCACAACATCAGCTCCAGGAGCGGATAGCTCTGTCCGGGCGCTTTCATGGCGTGATCCACCTTCTGGAAAAAGCCAACACCAGAGGAGCGCTCTCCGAAGAAACGAGCAACCATGGAATACTGCAGCCACATCCCGCGATCCGCGCCGGGCAGGTTTTGAACAATGTCATCCGCCGTGGCCGAGAGCGCATATTTCGCGTCTCTCACCTGCTCTTGCGGTAGATTCAGCGCCAATGCGCGGGCTTCAAAATCATTGATCGCGCGCGCGACGTGGTCAAGCAGGGGACCGGACTCCATTTCCACCAGCCCCGTCCGCAGCCGCCCGAGCAGGATCAACAACCCCGTCGATTCCGCCAACAGCGGGTTTGACGCGGCACCGCCCTTGCTCGCATCTGCGGCACGCAAGGCATCGGCAAGGGCGATCTTTGGCGCGGCCTCGCGGCCCTGCGGATCCGGCGCGGGCCGGTTCAGCTCGGGGAAGATCCCTTCCTCAGGGCTGGATGCACCGGTTTGCGGTTGATACCAGCCCGCAGGCTGACCCGACGGATACCCCTGCCCCGCGCCATGGCCCGACGGCCCCTGCTGCGGCAAGAATGGGTTCGGCCCAGGCGGATGTTGCCCCGGATAGCCCGCCGCAGACGGCGCCTGAGGTCCAGGCTGCGCGGCGGGAGGTGTGCCCTGCCCCGAAGCCGGATTAAGCGCGCCCCCGAGCCATGTATCCTCGTCATTTGGCGGATGTCGCGGCGCTTGACCTACAGGCGCAGGGCTGGCGGGCGCTTGCCCCGCCGGTTTGCCCTCGCCGCTGGACTTGCGCGGCGGGAAGGCAGGCATCGGTTGGCCAAAAACGGTCTTGTCATCATCCGACATCAAGCACTCTCCGGCACCGCCCACAGCTCAAGCTTCATATCGGGCCAATTGCCCGCAAAATGCAGCCCGATCGCGGGGGCTGAGGAAAAATCGCCCCAGAGCTGCGTGGATTTATCGAGTAGGAAATAGACATTGGTCGAAACCACACGGATTTGACGTGGCGGGTTCGGCAGGTGAACCAAGCCGACACCCGGCAGGTTGTTGTTGATGATCGTTTTCATCTGCGTGGAGGGGCCGACCTTGCAAAGCTGCGGAAACTGGGTTTGCACCTGGCCGAGTGGCAAGCCCGAGCTGACCTCCAACACAAAGGTCGCCTGTGAAAAGAGGGAGCGGTCATTGACAAGCGCCGCGTAGGAGTTGGCGCGCACCTCCTGCAAGGGCAGGCGAATGGCGCGTCCGACCTCTCGCGCCAGAAGCCGCTGAATGGTTGCGACCACCGGCTGGAAACTGGCCTGAGGGTCGCTGTGCGAATAGTCCTCATACGCGCGCGTATGGCGCTCCCCCTGGTCAAACGTCGAAAGCTCCCCGGCGAGGCCAATGAGTTTCTCATAGAGGCGCTCGGGGTGCACATTGGCCATGGATTGAAGATGACGCAACACTGGCAGTTCGCGGTTGAGCACCATCAGCATCAGATAGTCGCTGGACTGCATCCCCCCGCCCGAACTCGGATCCGATGCATAGCGAGAAAGCGTCTCGAGCTTGGCTTCCATCCAGCCGACCACACGGCTGAGATAGCCATCAAACGCCGGGTGAACCGGCAACCGCAACGCGGCAGGCGGAACCCGGTCGTCCAGGGTCACGATCCCGTCGCGAAGATCGAGAATGCGCCCGATCTTCAGATTCTGATATCCCGGCCGCGGCGTCTTACGCAGGCTGAGCTCGAGACGGGGGTCGGCAATTTCCACAACCTGCTCGGAGCGGCTGGCAGAGATGTTACTGGCCACCGTGTCCGAGGCCAGCACATAGCGGGTCGCGCTGTCTTGCGCGGCGGGTGCGATGTCCTGCCCGTTTATCGTCGCATCTGGAAGCGTCAGCCAAATGTCCAGACCCGCGCCATCATCCGGGACCTCGACCGGCAGCGGCAACGGGGCCACTGACGGCGCATCGAAGGGCGTGCCATCCGGCATAATTCCGCTCACTTCGTTCAGTCCGATCTGGCCCAGCTGCGCCTTGTCGCGATCAAAGCGCAGGCTGGACAGCCCCCAGGGGTATGGGCTCAGCACCGCAGTGCGGGTGCGAGACAGATATTCATGATACCGATCGGCCTGCTGTAGGTGATGGGGCTGCAGGAAAAGCCCTTCTTTCCAGGCAACTTTACTGAAGAGTGACATGAATGGATCTTCGCTCCGAGCAATATGTGCAACTGACGCGTGCATAAATCCGACAGGCGCGCGCCCTAATTCATCCTGTTGTAAGAGGTGACCTCGTTGGGTCAACCCCTCCCCATTGTGCAACGCGCGCCCTCAAAAGAGCGCGCGTGTTTTCAGAACTGTAGCCGCATCTGCGCTGTGACGCCCCAACCATCGAGTTGATCTCCAAAGCGGCCATCAACACGAATGGAGGTATCCAGCTGACGCGCGGACAAGAAGGCCGAGCCAGGGTCCAAGATACGGGTGTAGTTCAACCCAAGGCTAAGTTCGCCATACTCACTCAGCAGGTCGTTGCTCGCATCAAGCGGCGCGCCAAGCTTATTGCCCGCTGCATCAAGCTGATAATAGCTCGCACCGGCAACATCGGCGAAATCGCGATAATAGCTCAGCGTGCCGAAGTAATTGAGCGCGGCAAGACCCGACGGGCGCACAGTGCTCCGGGACAGGGTCAACGAGGCAAAGCCAACCTTGTTGGTGATCGGATCAAACTCCAGCACGCCGTCGTCATCAGGATCAGACTTGTCATTGGAGAAATAGACACTGTCCGCCGTTGTCCGACTATAGGCAAAGCCAAGCGTGGGGATGAAATTGATGCCCTCGCCAAGACCCGTCAGCGGGATGGCATAGCCAAGCGAGCCGGAGATCGTTGAGCCCGAGCTGTCATAGCTTTGGTCATCGGCACCGAGGCGCTCTCCGAACGGACCTGCGGCGGCGCGGTTTTGCAGATCATAGCTGGTGCGGTCCGTCCGCGCCTGCAGATCCGCCACCCAACGCCCTTTCGAGGCACCGAGATAAACACCGCCATAGATCTGGTCGAATTCGATATCGTTGCGGCTGGTCACAATGGACTCGTTTAGCGTGGCCGTCTGCGTATCGAAGAAAAAGACGGGCTGCGTGATCGTACCGCGGTTGACGCCGCCAATCACACCGTAGCTCAGGTTCCAACCGCCGATAACGCCCTTAAAGCAGCTATTGTCAAAGCCGAACTGCAAACCGCCATAGGTGGCATCCACAACGGATTCAAACTGTCCGAGCTGAGTTTCAGCCGACCCGGAGGCAGAAACCCGCCCCCCGGTCGCCCTTGCCCAAGCGCCATTGCCACACAGATCGTCCCCTTCACCGGCGGCAGCAAGGCCTGAAATATAAGGACTTGTGGGTCGGTTGATCACGGACCCCATCAAGGATTGCGCCACCGTCAGACCGCTCGCCAGACCTGCGAAGGCCGGATTGGCACCGGACACCAGAGAGACCTGCCCGCCTGACGTATCATTGGACAACGCATATAGAATGGCGCCTGTCGACGGGAGGCCGGTGGAGCTGACACTCAGCCCTCCATTGGATCCATAGCTCAACACCGAAAGCGGCGCGTCCAGCGCTGGCTGATCCGCGCCAGAAAGGTTGTTGAACGCAAAGACCACATTCCCCGAGACCGCGCCCGAGACAGAAATCTGGTCCACACCCTGCGCCCCGGTTGTCGCCAAATCGATATCCACCGCAACCACACCTGAAAGGTCCGCGTTGCCATCAATTGTTAGCCGGGTCGAGATGTCATCATCCGCCAGGGACAGCACGCCATCGGAGGTGTTGGTGAAGTTCCCGCTGATCGAAGAGGTGCCCAGGGCCTGCATCTGGCCCATGTTGCGCAGCGTGCCAGCAGCCACACCCGCATCCGTCAAGGCGAGGGTTCCAAAATTCTCCATATCCGCGGCAGCAAACGTCCCACCAACAATGCCAAACGCGGCATCTGTTGCATCGGCACTGCCATTGCGGAACGTGTCGCCAACAGTCAAATCGCCGGCAACGCTGAATGTACCGAAGTTTGCGGTCTCACCCGTAATCCCAGCCGCAGCGCCCGAAGCCACAGCGACAACACCGCCCTCCGCATTGTTGAGACCGCCGGAAATCTGGCCAGCAAGCGCCGCATTGCCACTGTTGTCGAGATCCCCTGCAAGCGTTCCGGAGCGAAGCTCCAACATCGCTGTATTCTCCAGGTCCGCTGCAAGCGTCCCACCGTCAAACAAGAGGTTGGCGGTGTTCTCATAGAGACCCGACGCAAGCGTGAAGGTGCCGTCTTGCAAGGTGACCAACACGTCGGAGCTCACCTGGCTGACAGCGCCGCCGAGTGAAAGATCGCCAGACACCGTCAGCGCCGCACTATCGCCGAGCGTGAGGTTCCCCGAGATATCCCCCGATGCCGATGACACCGATGCTCCGGAAAGAGCTAGGGTTCCAAGAGACGCGCCCTCGGCAACAAAGGTCCCATCCGTAATCGAGACCTGATCCGCCGTGCCGCTCAGGCTGAGCGTGCCAGCGCTCGTCACATCGGCCACGGTTCCCGCGATGCCCAATGTACCGTCGCTTTCAACCGTGCTGGACCCGGTGACCGTCGCATCTTCGCCCACCACAACAACAGCGTTAGAAATCGAGAGCGTCCCAGAGACAGAGCCACCCTCCAAACTTCCGGTCCCCCCGGTGAAGGTCAGCGCAGCGCTCGCCCCCGCGGTTTGGGTGAAGCTCCCCCCGGACTGCGTGACATTGCCGAGGGTGCCGCTGTTGATCGTGCTGCCTGCGGTTTGGGTCAGGTCGGCTGTGAGGGTGCCGGTGTTCTCAAAGCTGCCCGTGTTTGCCAGACCTCCGGCAACGCTCAGCGTGCCAGCGTTGGACAGGCTGCCGCTGTTGCTCAGCTCGTCCAGCCCCAGGCGCGCGCCGGAGTTGATCGCGACCGTGCCCGCGTTGCGCAGGTCCGTCTGCGTGGCAGACACAACGGTCCCCGCGCCAAGGATAAACTCACCGTCTTGCAGGTTGTTGAAAACATTGGCCGAACCGTCACCGATGGTGACCGTGTCACCGCTGGCGCCCGCCGTCACGATCTGCCCGGCGTTGTTGATCGCCGTATCCGTATCGCCAAGGTTCGCCGCGATCGTGCCCGATCCGTCAAACCGGATCAGCCCACCGTCGGCATTGTTGATGGCGCCCGCATCCAGAACCGAAGCCCCGTCCGCCAGCGTGAGTGTTCCGCTGTTATCAAGCGTGTTGCCCAGCCCCTCCAGCGTCCCGCCGGCGCCAATGGCCAGCGTGCCGCTGTTGTGAATGCTCTGCGCCGTCAGTTCAGCACCCGCGCCGATGGTCAGCGCATTGCTGTTGCGCAGCACCCCAAGCCCCGTCAGCCCGGCGCCAGCCTCGATCTCAAAGCTGCCCGCGTTGGTGATATCAACGCCATTGCCCGCGATCTGAGCCGTCACCCGCGTGGTGGAACCCGCCAGAGTCGTCACGTCCTGTGCCGCCGTAAGATCACGGCCCAGCTCAAGCGTGCCTGCGTTCTCGACCTCCGCGTCGAAAATCACATCGCTCACCACCGCATCTGCCGCAAGCCGGACCACGTCAGCCCCAACGCTGAACGATCCGACGCTGCCGTCGATGGTGCCGTTGATCGTCAGCACCCCGGTGACCGAAAGCGCAGCCCCGCTCTGGGTCGCGATGATCACGCCATCATTGGTCACGTCTCCCGCAACCGAAGTGGTGCCCGAGAGCTCGAGCCGGCCCTCCTCCGCGATCAGCACATCATCGCCGAAGCTGCCGCCCTGCGAGACCAGAACCGCATCCGCGCCCACCGAGGTCGCACCACTGATCGTGCCCGAGGTCGTCACCGTGCCCCCGGTCAGTGTCACATCCCCGGTCACCGTCCCACTGTTTGTCAACGCACCACCCGAGACCGCAACCGCCCCCGAAATCGCGCCCGTGTTCGTCACAGACCCACCCGACAGGTCCAGACCACCGCTCAGCTGCTCTGTGTTCAGGCTGCCCCCGGTCACGGTCGCGCCCCCGGTGATGGTGCCCGTATTTGTGACAGTGCCGCCAGATAGATCCAAGCCGGCAAGGCTTCCTGCGGTGTTCAACACCCCGTCCGATACCGCGGTCTGGCCAAGCACAGAGCCGCTATTGGTCACCCAACCTTGCGCGTCTGACAGAGTCAGCGTGCCGCTGATCGCACCGGCATTGGTCAGCGTCCCCCCCGTTACCGACACCTGGCCAATCACCCCGGTGCCCCCATTCGTGAAGGTCCCGCCGGACAGTGCCAGCGCCCCGGTCACCGTCCCGCTGTTCGATCCGGTGCCCCCGGACTGCGTGACATTGCCGAGGGTGCCGCTGTTGATCGTGCTGCCTACGGTTTGGGTCAGGTCGGCTGTGAGGGTGCCTGTGTTCTCAAAGTTGCCCGTGTTTGCCAGACCACCGGCGACGCTCAGCGTGCCAGCGTTGGACAGGCTGCCGCTGTTGCTCAGCTCGTCCAGCCCGAGGCGCGCGCCGGAGTTGATCTCGACCGTGCCCGCGTTGCGCAGATCCGTCTGCGTGGCAGACACAACGGTCCCCGCGCCGAGGATAAACTCACCGTCTTGCAGGTTGTTGAAAACATTGGCCGAACCGTCACCGATGGTGACCGTGTCACCGCTGGCGCCTGCCGTCACGATCTGCCCGGCGTTGTTGATCGCCGTATCCGTATCGCCAAGGTTCGCCGCGATCGTGCCCGATCCGTCAAACCGGATCAGCCCGCCGTCGGCATTGTTGATGGCGCCCGCGTCCAGAACCGAAGCCCCGTCCGCCAGCGTGAGTGTTCCGCTGTTATCAAGCGTGTTGCCCAGCCCCTCCAGCGTCCCGCCGGCGCCAATGGCCAGCGTACCGCTGTTGTGAATGCTCTGCGCCGTCAGTTCAGCACCCGCGCCGATGGTCAGCGCATTGCTGTTGCGCAGCACCCCAAGCCCCGTCAGCCCGGTGCCAGCCTCGATCTCAAAGCTGCCCGCGTTGGTGATATCAACGCCATTGCCCGCGATCTGAGCTGTCACGCGCGTGGTGGAACCCGCCAGAGTCGTCACGTCCTGTGCCGCCGTAAGATCACGGCCAAGCTCGAGCGTGCCTGCGTTCTCGACCTCTGCGTCAAAAATCACATCGCTCACCACCGCATCTGCTGCAAGCCGGACCACGTCAGCCCCAACGCTGAACGTCCCGACGCTGCCGTCGATGGTGCCGTTGATCGTCAGCACCCCGGTGACCGAAAGCGCAGCCCCGCTCTGGGTCGCGATGATCACGCCATCATTCGTCACGTCTCCCGCAACCGAAGTGGTGCCCGAGAGCTCGAGCCGGCCCTCCTCCGCGATCAGCACATCATCGCTGAAGCTGCCGCCCTGCGAGACCAGAACCGCATCCGCGCCCACCGAGGTCGCACCGCTGATCGTGCCCGAGGTCGTCACCGTGCCCCCGGTCAGTGTCACATCACCGGTCACCGTCCCACTGTTTGTCAACGCGCCACCCGAGACCGCAACCGCCCCCGAAATCGCGCCCGTGTTCGTCACAGATCCACCCGACAGCGTGATCGCGTCTGTCACGGTCAGAGTGCCACTATTGGTCACCTCGCCATCGGACTGAAGCGACGCCAGCGTCAGCGCCGCACCCGTGCCAATGTTGACACCGCCCGAATTTGACAGATCGAGACCGGTACCAGAAAGCGTATCGCCCGCCGCAACATCCAGCACACCCTCGGCCTCAATGTTCAGACCGCTTGCGGCCGAAATCAAAACCGTGCCGCCGCCCGCCGCGGTCAGCAGCCTGCCGTCTTCGGCAATCACGAACCGGTCCGCTCCGGTCAGGGAGGCGCCGGCGGCAAGTGTGGCGGTTCCGCCAATGCTCAAGTCCGCCGCGCTAAAGGCCGCATTTTGCCCCAAGTCCAGACGACCAGCACCCGCGTACTGAGCTAGGCCAGTCAAACCCGTGTCATCTGCGAGCACCAGCGTCCCGTCATTGCTCAGGCTTTGATCCGTGCCGGAAATCTCCGCGGTAACGGTAACCTCGCCCGTATCAACGATAGTCAGGCTGTGGGTCAGATCGCTCGAAAGCTCCAGCGACCCTGCAACCCGCAGCGCCGCATCAAGGCTCACATTGCCGGTGATACTGGACCCGGTCACGACCTCGATCTCATCGGCGGTGACCACCAGCCCCGAGGTTCCGCCGACCAAATCACCGATGTTGACAAAGCGCCCGCCCGTCACCGTCAATGTTGTCGCAACACTGTCGGAGGAGGCAAGACGGCCCAGGTTGGTCACGTCACCGCTGCTGGTGATTGCCCCTGACAGCGTCGCGCTGGCATTCTCGGAAATCATCAACCCCGCGAAACTGCCGCCATTTGTGGTGAGGCTGGCCGTATCAGACAGGGTGACAAGACCGCTTGTCGTCCCGTTCTGGATCAGCGAACCGTCCCCGGCCATCGTCAGCGCATTGACGATTGTACCGGTGTTGGTGACACGCCCCGCACTGGTGAACGCGCCGGTCACGGTCAACGTCCCGTCATTGGTCAGGTTTCCGGCGTTCTGCAGATCGCCAGTGATCGATGTCATCCCAGAGAAATTTGCCTCCGCAGCAGCAGCAGGCAAATCTTCACCGTTGATGGTCACATCGCCGTCAAATGTCCCATTGTTGGCACTCAGCACCGTGCCCGCCTCGGCGAGGGTCATGCCTCGGATGGTCGCGGTGTTGCTGAACGTACCATCGCGCACTGTCACATCACCGGTGATCGTGCCGGCATTGCTGAGGGTGCCGCCATCGACCGTGATGGAGGAGTTCGCATCCATCGTTGTGCTCAGCGTCAGCGTCCCCGAGGAGACCGTCACGCCCTCAAGCCCATCAAAGGCTCCGCCAAAGGTCACATCACCAGTGGTCTCAAGCGCAAGCGCCTCCTCCGTCCCATCAAAGGTTCCGTTGAATCCGCCCGCCCCGGTCGAGGCGATCACAAGATCCGTCGTGCCATCTAGCCCGTCCAGCTCAGAGGTGAAAATGCGCCCGTCACCCGACAGGGCTGAAATGGTCGTATCTTCCCCGGCCAGATCAAACGCAGCGCCAGCCGCAATGCTAAGCGGCGCATCCGCAAGCAGCGCAACCGCCCCGCTTGACCCCAACGCCACCGTGCCCGCGTCAATCGACAGGGTCGCGCCCGCGCCGCTTGTCACATTCCCCGACGCCAGCGTCAGAACACCGGAGCTTGCCGACAGCGACAGATCGCCGTCCAGCGACAGATCACCGGTCAGCTGTGTCGTGCCGTCGCTGCTGATCTGCGCACTCACGCCCGTCGCAACCGAGAGATCATTGCCCAGCACCGCAACATCCGCGAGGCTCAGCA
>NZ_PVUF01000011.1:57364-160347 GCF_003003215.1 Tritonibacter scottomollicae
ACACCGCGTCGCCGGTCAGCGCGCCGGAATAGGCAAAGCCCTCACCGGCCACGCCAGAGCCGACAGCCAGCGTATGGCCCGCAAGCGCAACTGTTCCGCCGCCCGCAAGCGTCGCAATCGTCTCGTCGCCCGCAAGGGTGAAGGTCCCGTCCACGTCAAGCGCCGTCGCATCCGTCAGCGCACCGCCCGCAGTCGACAGGCTGGCCGCATTTGCAATTGTCACCGCCGCATCGCCCAGGGTCGCGCCAGATTGCAGATCCAACGCCACCGTGCCCGCGTCAATCGACAGGGTCGCGCCCGCGCCGCTTGTCACATTCCCCGACGCCAGCGTCAGAACACCGGAGCTTGCCGACAGCGACAGATCGCCGTCCAGCGCCAGATCGCCAGTCAGCTGTGTCGTGCCGTCGCTGCTGATCTGCGCACTCACGCCCGTCGCAACCGAGAGATCATTGCTCAGCACCGCAACATCCGCGAGGCTCAGCACAGGTGCCGCATTCGCCACGCCTGCATCCGCCACAAAGGCAATGCCGCCAGATGACAGCGTGGTCGTTTGCGTCAGCCCAAGCGTGCCATGGGCGATCTCCAACCTGCCGTCAAAGCCGCTGAGGTCGCCGCTCAGGATCAAGGCATCGCCCGAGGTTTCCGTGCGCAGCACCGACACCGCGTCGCCGGTCAGCGCGCCGGAATAGGCAAAGCCCTCACCGGCCACGCCAGAGCCGACAGCCAGCGTATGGCCCGCAAGCGCAACCGTCCCTTCGCCCGCAAGCGTCGCAATCGTCTCGTCGCCCGCAAGGGTGAAGGTCCCGTCCACATCAAGCGCCGTCGCATCCGTCAGCGCACCGCCCGCCGTCGACAGGCTGGCATTGCCACCAATTGCAATCTCCGTACTGGCCAGGCTTGCCCCCGCTTGCAGGTCAAGCACACCTGTCCCGGTCAGGTTTGTGGCACCGGTATAGCTCAGCTGATTGGCACCGGTCAGGCTGCCGTCTGCGATCACCAGCGCGCCATCACCTGAAATATCCCCAGTGAAGGCGGTTGTTGTCCCGGTCAGCGTCAGACTTGCATCAGACGCGTCCAGCGCGACGGTTCCGGCACCGCTCAATTGACCCGCAGACAGGCCCTGCCCGGTCAGGGACAATGTGCTGTTGGCCGCAAGGGAAACCGTTTCGGAAACCGTAGAATTGTCCGACGCGAGGGTCAGGGCTCCGGCATTTAGCGTCAGATTTGAGAGGGTTACATCCCCATTCAGCAGCTGGTCGCCCCCGGCAACGGCCAGAGTGCCTGCCGGCCCGTTGATGGTTCCGTCAAAACCGGCAAGTGGCGTGGTCGCCCCCGCAAGCAGCGTCAGTGTGGTGTCACCATCCAACACAACGGCGCCGGTCCCGCTCAGGGTGTCGAGAGAGACATCCTCGTCAAGGTGCAGCGTGCCGTTGTCGCGAATCGTCGCGCCAAAAGTCGGGTCGCTGGTTGCGGCAAATGTCGCGGTGACACTGCCAATGCCGCCGGTTTCGCCGATGTCGATGGCCCCACCAAAATCGCCCTCCACCAAGAGAGCCCCCGAGACAACCCGCAGCGCGCCCACACCGACATTGCCCAAAAGCGCGACATCGGCACCATTGATCGCCAGGGTGCCATTTGCACCTTCGATGGCGCCGCTTACGGTCTGCAGACCAAGCGCCGCAGCCGTCGTTCCCTGGGCAACGGTCAGGGTTTGCCCATCCGCGATGGTGAGAAGGGTTGACGCGTCAGCCAAGGCGAGCCCCCCCACGGTCTCGCTTGCACTGACCAGAACACCGGCGCCCGTCTCGACCGCCAACTGCCCGGCATCGGACAGCGCATCCCCGCCCGTCACCTCCAACGTGCCGCTCAGGACGCTTGTGTCCGCGCTGCGACTGTCGGTCCCAGAGAGCGTCAGCGTGTTTCCTGCGCCTGCATCAATTTCCAGGTCGCCGGTGCCAGTCAGATCCGCAGTGATTTCAGATCCGTCTATCTCATTAGTGACACGCAGAGTGGAGACAAGATCGAAGGTAAGATCGCCATCATCATTCTCACCGTCAAAATCGCTCGCGACAGACCCGGTCAGAGTCAACTCCGCAGGGAGACCGGGGTCAGTACTCTCGAAACGAAGTGTTGCACCGCCGTTTGGCGTGGAGAACACGAAAGCGTTACTCTCACTGTTGATGCTGAGAGAGTTCACAACATAAGTGTCGCCCTCAAGCGAGGACGCAAACTGCCCAGGCGACAGCGCGTCATCGAAGATCAGATCATAAGGCGTATCGCCGGGCGCCGTATTCCCCACAGGCAACGACACGTCCAAATCGTTGATATCAAGCCAGTTTTGGCTGCTCCAATCAGAACTTCCGACAGCATCACCCTGCCATGAGAACGTATCCGCAGTGCCGGAGTGCGGCAAAGACGCAAAGATCAGTGCCAGCGCGGTGCTTCGCAACGAAAGGCCAATGCTCGGCATGCGACGCGCCGGCTCACGCAAGAAAAATACAAGCTCGCGATAAATCAAAACAGTCTCCGGCAAAAATCAGAATAAAAGAAACACCGAAATTTCGGTCAGTCCTAAGGGCGGCATCAACACGCGGCAAAAATCAGAAATACATTCCAAATTATAGATGCGTGAACACCAATACCGCTAGCAGTCTAAATTTCGAGTGCAACCTAGAGGCGTGACGTTGGAGAGGCAAGCTTACTTTAACAAATGCTGAACGCTGCGATTGCACCGAGCGCCGTCCTCTAGCCGCCACAGGATCGACATCAAGAAGTCAGGCCGCTCTACCACGTGGGTTCTGTCGCTAAGGTCCAGACTTTCGCACTGGCTTGGCCGATCTTACACCTCGTCACCCGACACGCATGATCCGGCGGACGCTGTGATCGTCTTCAAGCTCACCCAGCTTCCAAATGACGTGATTTTGTCTGCCGCCTGATCTTACGTGCCTTTCGGGCATCCTATCGCGATCCCGAAGCAAACATGGATGATGAGAAAAAAGCCTGTGCCATGGTGCCGATCTGTTCGCGGGCCTATGAGGCATCCATGAAGAGCGAGACAGGTGCCCCGATGGCGGGCCGATCACCGGCGCACCGAGCCAATCGCCCGGAATGTGATCCGCCTTAGTGCTTGTTGCAGCGGCCACGAGGCCGCTGCAACAAGGCGAGGTCGTGAATAACGTTAAATCTCTCAGTTCGACAGGCACTCCACAAAGCGTGCGCCGGTGTCCGCCAGAAGGTCTGTGTAAAAGGACGCCCCCGCTTCAATCTTTGTTCCAAGCGGGTCGATGACCACAGACGCGACCTCTGCGCCTTCGGTAACAGTGCGCACCAAACCTGGGTTGAATTGAGGCTCGGAGAAAACGCAGGAGACTTCCGCCGCAAGAATTGCATCGCGGATTTCTGCGACACGCGCAACACTGGGGTCCGAAGCATCACCAAGAGAAATCGCGCCCAGAGACTTCAGTCCAAAGCTGGTTTCAAAATACTGATATGCGTCGTGAAATACCACGAACTGCCCATCTGTTTGCTCCAGCTCCGCCCCCAAGCTCTGGACCAATTCATCAATTTCCGTCTGACCAGCAAGCGCATTGCTCTGATAGATCTCGGCATTGGCCGGATCGATCTTTGCCAGCTCTGCGGCGATCAACGCGAGCCACTGTTTGCCATTCTGGGGCGAAAGCCAGGCATGCGGGTCCAGGCCTTCGTGACTGTGCCCACTATGATCATGGCCGTGATCTCCGTGATCGTGACCATCGTGGTCGTGGCCATGATCCTCGTGAGCATGCTCATCTTCGTCGTGATGCGCGTCGGCGTGATAGTGGTCATGACCGTCCTCGTGATCGTGGTCGTGGTCATCCTCATGGTCGTGGTCGTGGTCGTGGTCGCTTTGAGCGAACACGACGCCCTCGCGAAAGTCCAGCCGGGTTGTGCCCGGTGCGTCGAGCAACGAAACGATCGTTGCCTCTGCCGCCAATTCGCTGAGGGAATCAGCAAGCCAAGGCTCCAGCTCGTCACCAATCCAAAACACCGCATCAGACGAAGACAACGCGCGCGCATCCGACGGGCGCAGACTGTACCCATGCGGCGAGGCACCCGGCGGCACCAAAACGTCGGGTTCTCCAACACCCGCCATGACACGCGCCACCAGCCCCTGCACCGGAGCGATGTCAGTCACAACACGCGGCGCGTCGGCAAAGGTTGGCAATGCAGAAACGCCCAGCAGGACGGCGGGCAAGAGGGATCGAGTGAACATGTGAGCTCCAGAATGGGTTGTTATATCATAACGTTCATTTGGCTTGATAAACGTCATGTTGTAACATATCAATCCAAAATCACGCCAACCCCGAGGAGCTCTCATGGACAGTATTGGCTTTGCCTCTCACGACCATACCCGCTGCATTTCGGGAGGGCTGGAAACGGTTGAGACCTTCTGCAAGGCCAACCGCCTGCAGTTCACGCCGGTTCGCCGCCGGGTTCTGGAGATTTTGCTTCAGCAACATCGCGCACTCGGCGCATATGAAATCCTCGATTATCTTCGACGCGAAGGCCTTGGCTCACAGCCCCCAGTCGCCTATCGCGCATTGGATTTTCTGGTGAAACATGGGTTCGTCCACAAGATCGAACGCCTCAATGCGTTCATTGCATGTATGCATCCCGGCGAAACCCATACCCCGGTTTTCATGATCTGCCGCGAATGCGACAGCGTCGCCGAAGCACACCGCGAGCCGATGCAGGGGCAGTTGGGCGATGCTGCGCGGGCCGCCGGGTTCCTGATCGAACGCACCGTGGTCGAAGCGGAAGGGCTATGTCCCAAATGCCAGGGCTGAGCGATATGCGACTGGTCACTCTGAAGAACGCGACAATCCGACATAGCGGCACACCGGCGCTCGACAATATCGCCTTTCACATCGACAAGGGTGAGATCGTCACCATTCTGGGGCCCAATGGATCGGGGAAGTCGACCTTGCTGCGCGCCATCATTGGCGCTCTTCCCCTGAGCGACGGCACCCTTGAGCGGGCCGAGGGCCTCCGTATTGGCTACGTGCCGCAAAAGTTGCATATCGACCCCACCTTGCCGTTGACGGTAAAACGCTTTCTCAACCTGCCCGTGCGGATCAGCGATAGCGCCGCAAAGGCCGCCCTCACAGACGCCGGCGTTCCGGGGCTGATCAATCGCCAGATGACCGGGCTTTCGGGAGGTCAGATGCAACGCGTTCTGCTCGCGCGCGCATTGCTATCCAAACCAGACCTGCTCATCCTGGACGAGGCAACGCAGGGGCTGGACCAACCCGGCTCCGCTGCCTTCTACCAAAAGATCGAAACCGTACGCACAGAACTCGGGTGCGCGATATTGATGGTCAGCCACGAATTGCATGTGGTCATGGCGGCCTCGGATCGTGTGATCTGTCTGAATGGGCATATCTGCTGTGAAGGGGAGCCCGCACAGGTCGCCAGCGCGCCCGAATACCAGGCGCTGTTCGGGACCGGAACCCATGGCACTTTGGCGCTTTATCGACACGAGCATGACCATAGCCACGATTGCGCGCATGATCATGCTGAACCGGAACACAGGCACTGATATTCATGACTATTCTGGACGACTTCATGGTGCGTGCCGCGCTGGCCGGTATTGGTGTTGCACTTGCGGCCGCGCCTCTGGGCTGCTTCGTCGTCTGGCGGCGCATGGCCTATTTCGGCGACGCGACCGCGCATGCCTCCATTCTCGGCGTCGCTCTCGCCCTGAGCTTTGATGTTTCGATCTTCGGGGGCGTTCTGGTCACGGCCCTGCTGATGGCCGGAACGATCTCAGTTCTCAGCGGACGCGGCTATGCCATGGATACGTTGCTGGGTGTTCTCGCCCACAGCGCGCTGGCCTTTGGCCTGGTGGCCGTGTCTTTCTTGCAGGGCGTCCGCGTGGACCTGATGGGCTATCTGTTTGGAGACATCCTCGCCGTGTCGCGGGGGGATCTTGCCGTTGTGTGGTCGGGCGCCGTTTTGGTGCTGGTTTTGCTGTGGTGGCGTTGGTCATCGCTGCTGACTGCAACACTGAACCCCGAACTTGCACGCGCGTCAGGCATTTCACCGCAGCGGGAACAGCTGGTACTGACTCTTGCTCTTGCCATTGTAGTTGCCGTCGCCATCAAAGTTGTGGGCGTGCTGTTGATTGCGGCGATGTTGCTTATACCAGCGGCGACCGCACGCGCCTTTTCGACAACCCCGGAGCGCATGGCCTTCCTCGCGACGCTGATCGGATGCGCGTCAGTGATCGCAGGTATGTATCTTTCGTTCAACATGGACACCCCAACCGGTCCGACCATCGTCAGCACGGGCACGGGGTTTTTCATTGGTGCAAGCCTCCTCGCGCTCCTCGCCAAGGTGTGGCGTAGCTGACAGGCGTAGGAGGCCTCAGGCGTTCTTCTGTTTGGGCGACGTATCAGTCGCGACCAGATCCTCGTCCGCCCATTTATGCAACGCCTCCAGCAACGCATGCTTACGGATGGGTTTGCTCAGGAAGTCATCCATACCAACCTCCAGGCATGCCGTCTCATGGCTCTGCAGTGCATTTGCCGTCAAGGCAACAATGGGCACTCTTTTCAACTGGTTATCAGCTTCGTGGCGCCGGATTTCCAGGGTCGCCTCAAGTCCATCCTTCACTGGCATCATCATGTCCATAAGAACAAGGTCGGGCCCGGTTTCACGATATAGGTCTACCGCTTCTTGGCCATTCACAGCGATGATGATTTCAACATTCTCAGCTCTCAGCATCCGACTGACAACCACTTGATTGATACGGTTGTCCTCAGCCATCAGAAGCTTCAGTCTCCGCCGGAAGGCAACAGCATCATCCTTGCGCGGCGCGTGGATGCTGTCGGCCTCCTCCGCACCGAGCGCTCCGCTTACAACGGTCCGCAACTGATCCGCGCGTACAGGTTTCAGCACCTGCCAGCATGACCCGATATCCGCCAACATCGCTTGCGACAATGCCGGGTCGACCGAGGAAATGACGATAATCGGCACCTGACTGAAGTGAGGCAGGTCCCGAATGCGCAGGGCAAGCTCGTACCCATCGCTGTCCGGCATATTGAAATCGAGGAATATAAGATCGCAGGTTTCCGCCGCATCGCGCATGTCGTCGAGACGTAGCATCGTCTCCATAGCAGAAGCCGCTTCGGTCACCCGCATCCCCCAGGACCGTAGCCGTTCCCCCAGAATTCTGCGGTTCAATTCAAGGTCATCAACAACAAGGGCCTGCAGTCCGGACACCGGCTGTTCCGAAAGGAATGCAACCGGAGCGTCGTCACTGGTTGGCAGGCGAATATCGATGGCGAACACCGAGCCCCGGCCCTCGCTCGACGTGACATGGATACGCCCCTGCATGAGTTGTAGCAGGCGCGTGGAAATCGCAAGGCCCAGACCCGTGCCCTCGAAATTCCGCGTGGCGGCACCGTCAGCTTGCTCAAAGGCATGGAAAATCCGGTCAAGCTTTTCCGCAGGAATGCCAATTCCGGTGTCCACGACAGAAATACGCAGGTCCATGTCCTGCTCCCGCATCGTGCCCGTCACATCTATATGTACGGTTCCTTGGGATGTGAACTTTACGGCATTGCCAACCACATTTGTGATGATCTGACGAATGCGCCCTGCATCTCCTTCATAGAACTCAGCAAGATCGGGATCAAACCGCAGGGTAAGTTGAACCCATTTTTCCGCAGCTTTCGGCGCGAGCAACGTCACGACGTCTTCAATCACGGTTCGCAAGTTAAAGGTGGCTGTGTTCAGTTCCAGCTTGCCCGCCTCAATTTTAGAAAAATTGAGGATATCATTGATGATCGTCAGAAGCGCGTTGCCCGACTTCACGATCGTATCGGTATACATCTCCTGATCCGGCGTCAGATCCGTCTCTCGCAGGACCTCGGCCATGCCGATCACGCCATTCATCGGGGTCCGGATCTCATGGCTCATATTAGCAAGGAATTCTGACTTGGCCCGGCTGGCAATCTCGGCCTCTTCACGCGCCACTTCAAGTGCCTCTTCCCGTTCATCGCGTTCGGCAAAACTGTCTTCCAAGACCGCGACAGAGACATTCAACGCCTGAAATTCCCGGCTTGCGTACCACGGCAATAGCACATGCCCCGTCTTCGCCCCGGCAACCGCGTTCGACATCCGCGCATGCACCACATGCAAAGGATTAAGCGCAAGCCGGTACACCAAATAGAGCATCAGCATGGACATCGTGACAACGGCCAGAACGGTCCAGGTAATCGTCTGGCGCACCTTGTCCAACACGATTTCCTGCCCCTCTTCGGTCGACCACTGAACAATCATGGTGCCAAATACGAAGCCCTCGAACTCCACCGGGCGCCGATACATCACGTAGTCTTCGGCGCGGTCCACGACGCCATTCGAGGCCTCTGCAATGGTCTCCCCTTCGCCATTCTCGATCCGGATCGACATGATCTTGGGGTAGCGCGTGATCGCTTCGACCAGCCCGGTTTCCAACACCGGCACATCCTCGACGATGATCGCTTCGAGCATCAAACCACTCAGCAAAGACACGGTCAGATTGGCTTGATCGCCCAATTGCTCGCTGACGCGCTGCACCTCATAGCGACGGGCCACCCCGCCCACCGCCACCACAACAAGCAGCGCGGCGAGAGCCATGGACACGACGATCTGGGACAGAATTCCGGTCCGTTGCAGGAGTTTTCGAAGGGCTGCCTTCAAAAGTCACGACTCCGCTTCATGGCGCGCCGCACAAAATCGTAGTCCGCATCGACGCCCGCCAAAAATCCGTTCTTCGCCACACGCTTTACAATTTCCTCGTTGTCCGCCGAAAGCATGACACGCTGCATTGCCTCAAACACCCGCGGGTCCAGGTCAGACCGCGCGAGCCAAGGCTTGGTCACATTATCAAAAGACGCGAGCGCGCGAATGGGGACACCCTTGGCCACCAGCTCCTTGAAAGTGCTTTCCTTAAGAGCACCGGCACTGAACTTCCCGGCACCCACAGCTTCGCCGACCAAGTCATGACGGCCCAAATAGGCGTAGCCGTGCAGATCATTGGCCGAAATACCCGCGTCCAGCAGATAGGACTGAGACAGGTATCGACCAATCGTCGACAGCTCATCCCCGAACGCAAAAGACAGTCCAACCAAATCTTCGACGTTCTCGATTGCGCTATCCTTGTGGACCGCGATGACACCCTTGAAGCGTTTTTCGCCCTTCTTTGACTCCATTGCGATGATCGAGATGCCAGAGTTGCGATCCATCGCGTGGACATAAGAGGCGGGCCCGAACCGGGCAAAGTCCACGCGGCCGCTCGCCAGATCATCAATGCTGGCCTCGTAGTCCTTCGATATCCGCAGATTGATCGTCACCTCTTCGTCGAGCAAAGCCTCCATCCGCGTTTCCAGAAACGTCAGGAAGGGGCGGTATTTCCGCACCGTCGCAGAGGGTTTGTCCGCCGCATAGGTTCCGAACACCAGCTCAATTCCCGCGCGAGCAGGCACAGCGGTCATGATCCCGGTCACCAAGGCAACCATGATGACCAGCAGCAGCTTTACCAAACCGCAACGGGCAGGCGCACCAGTCGGGAACGGTCTGCCGATTGTGTCTACGGAAGGCATGCAATTCTCCTTTTTCAGCGCATTGAATCTCATCTCAAGCTCAATACGCCCGCTTCCCACCAACTCTATGACAAAGTTACGCCGAAAACTTATTGAAAATTAACCGTTAATTGCCCTCAGCGCGCAAAAATTAACCATCTGGAAAGGAATGCGACGTTTCTATGACGCATCTCAAAACCGCTAGAGGGTTCCCGTTCCGTTCAGAAGGATTACTCGTGACTACACCAAACTCGCAACCTTGTATCGCCCGGTCGCTTAAAATTTGTTTTTGTTTATCTGTAATCACGGTGATTTATATCATCAGCGCCCGTGCCGCCCATGCGATCCCCTCCCCCGAGCTTGTCTTGGGGTCCGTCTCTTCGCTGTCGCAAATTCTTGCCGTGGTTGTGGCCACAGTCTCGGGTTTCGGGGCGATTATCGCCTCTCGACTTGGTTTGAAATCGCGAAACGGCAACCGGAGATATCCCGCCAAAACGATCACGGCGCTCGTCCTGGTGGCCGCCGGGCTTGGATTTGCCAATCACTGGCAATGGCAACAGCACAAATCCGACGAGCTGCAGCGCTTGCAGGCGACACTTGTCCGCCCCGCGCAATTTGATGGCACGGAGATCAAGGACGCAACCCTCAAAGAAACCAGCTACACCGCGCAGGAAACCCATCCGCAGGGTATCACCACAACAGATGCGGCCAGACTTCTGGGTCAAGGGCGCGTAAAATTCTACGACATCCGCGAAACGGCTGAAAATGCCATGGGCACCCTGCCCGGGGCAACGCATGTGCGCTTTCCAGATTTCCGCCAATCACCACCAGTCGCGCCCGGAGATCAGGTGGTTTTGTTTTGCCACAATGGCAACCGAAGCTCAGAGACATGCGCTGAACTCGCCAAGCTGGGCATAGATTGCCGCTTCATTTCCGGTGGCATCGAAAAGTGGATCGTCGAGGGGCGCCCCTTCTCTGACAGTCGCGTCCAAAGCCTGTCGGATCTGCGTGCAATTCCGGAATACCCGAACAAATCGCGACTGCTCAGCACGGCTGACTTCACATCGCTCATCAACGCTGATGCGCTTCAGATCGTGGACACGCGCTATCCCGGTGACTTCGAAACGGGTCACTTGCCGGGGGCAATCAATATCCCCCTCCGCGCGCTGACAACCGAGGATCTGGAACACCGCATTGCCCAATTGCGCGACGTGCCGACGGTTGCGGCATGCTATGATCGACGCAGCTGCTTCATGAGCCAGGTTCTGGGGCTAGAGCTCACCCAGGCCGGGATCCCCTTTGAAGGTCGCTATACCGTGCCGTGGGAGTATTTCGTCGCCCCTGCCCCCAAACCCCATGTGGCAAACTGGCTATCCGAACAGCAAACCGGCCTCTGGGATCGGGCGGTTCAGGCCCTTAGCGATGCGCTTCTGTGGGGGCATAACAGGGCGCATTTCCTTGTGAGCCTTTTGGTTCTGGCACTGATGTCGCGGGTTCTGGTCCTTCCCATCGCGCTCAAATCCGAACGGGATCAAATCACGCTTCGCGCCCATAAGCCCGCGCTAGAAGACCTCAAATCGAGGCTTGCCCATGATCCAATGCGCAAGGCACGCGCCATTCGGGCGTTTTATGCAGACCTCGGCCTGACGCCTATGCGCAATATGGCGGCCCTGCTCTTCCTGCCGGTGATGATGCTGGGGCTGCAAGCGGCGGAACATGCATCCGGTGGCATCAAAGAAGGTTTCCTCTGGATCAGCGACCTTGGTGCGCCAGACCCGACATGGATCGCACCAGTGCTGACCTGTCTTCTGGCTGGTGTCTACCTGCTGCTTGCGATCGCAAAATCCCGCCGCAGCGGCATCTTGTGGGTTTGCCTTGGTGTTCCGGCGCTGTTTGTCCTGACCATGGGGCTGTCGGCGGCTGGCAACCTGTATCTCTGCATCAGTCTGCTCGGCCTTCTGGCGCAGTATCTTTATGTGTCTGGCACATGGGCGCGCAGTAAAAACACGTTAGGAGCACTGTCCCGCCTGCCCACTGGTGTTGTCAAACTGTCCAACACGCCAAAGCTCAGCACCGCCGGGAACAAGGCCTACCGCCTTTCGCAACTGGCGCAAGCCGGGTTTCCGGTCCCCAAGGCCGTTGTGCTGACAACCATGTTCCTAACCCGTTTTCAGAACGCCAATGCGCGTGGACGCGACGGGTTGGCACGCCGCATCTGGACGTACATCGAACCATCGCCCTGTGCCGTTCGCTCTTCGGCGAGCAATGAGGACGGCGCGGATCAGAGTTTTGCCGGGGTGTTCGACTCCGTTCTGGATGTCAGGCAGGACACACTGCGCGCCGCGATTGACACGGTGCTTGCGTCCTTCACCTCCGAGCGCGCGGGCAGCTATCAGGCCACAACTGCGGGTCATGCCAATATTCTGGTGCAGGAAATGATCAACGCCACATATGCCGGTGTCCTGTTCACACAGGACCCGCAGGCCCCCGGCATGATGCTGATAGAGTGGGTTGAAGGATGTGGTGAGGATCTGGTGTCAGGGCGCAAGACACCCGGGACGGCCCGGTTTGGCCGCATCAGCGGACATGCTGCGCCGGAGGTTCAGGAGCCGCCGTTTGATGTGCAGGCGCTGCTCAAGATGGGCCGATCCATCGAGGCGCTCTTTGAACAGCCACAGGACGTGGAATGGGCTTGGGCCGATGGCGAATTCTACATTCTGCAATCGCGCGACATCACAACCGTTTCCGTCGGCAGCTCGTCAGATCAAGCCAGCGCAGAAGAATGGCGGCGTCTGTTTGCCACTGAACCGACTACAGATCCGGAGGCCATAATCCTGGAACAGGATGAGATGAGCGAGGTATTGCCGCGTCCCACTCCCTTGTCGTTCTCGCTGATGGGGCGGCTCTGGGCTCCCGGCGGCAGCCTTGACCTTGCGTCCCGCGCGCTTGGGCTACCGTACCAGCTCCCGGAAGGCGAAAACGCGCATCTCGTGCGGCTCTTTGGCAAGACCTATGTCGACACGCGGCTGAAGAAAAAACTGGTGATGGATCTAGGCGGAAATCGTGCCACTCGCCTGCGCAAGCAGCTTCGCCCCACCCTGGACGGGTTTGAGCGACAGGTCCTGCCGGCCTTGCGCGACCGGGTCGAAAATTGGCAGGCCATCCGCTTCGATGCGCTTTCGCAGCCAAAATTGCTCGCCGCGATCACAGAGCTGCAGGCCTATTTCGTCACCGACATCTACGTCGAGGCGGAAAAGATCAACCTTCTGGCGGCCTTCGCCATGCAGGAAGCCACCGCAGCGGCCCAGGGCGACCCGGCGTTGCGCAGCCACCTGATGCAGGCAGATCTGACCTATTCACCGGCCAGCCTACTGGCCCAATGCACCGGCAGTGAAGACGAGGCGCAAGCCCGCGCCTTGGACCTGATGGGGCATCGCGCGATGTTCGACTACGAATTGTCCACCCCCCGCTATCTTGAGGCACCGGGGTTGCTGTTCTCACTACTCGACGCGTCTGCGGCGCCCCTCACGCCAGAGCAGCTGCCCGACAATGTGCCAACAGAGCTCAAACAGACCATTGAGATGGCCATTGCCTTTCAGGATCTGAAGGAACGGGCCAAGCATGAATCGCTTCGGGTGCTCGCTGAACTGCGGCGGGCATTGCTCGCACTGGGCGCAAAGAGCAAGCTGGGGGCATTGGTCTTCCACCTCACCCTTGATGAAGTGCTGCAGGGCGACTGGGACAGCCCGGAGGCGCTCCACGACATCGCCCAAGCCCGTAAGACCCACGACAAGCTGTGTCACGATCAGGCGCCGACGGCCGTTCAGCTAAGCCTGCTGGATTGCGAACAGCTGAGCGCCGGAGCACCACAAATCCTCGAGGACGGCGCATTGGGCGGGACCTGTGTGGCGGGGTCAGGCACCGTGACCGGGCAGGTGTTCCGAGTCACCGACGAGACCGCCTATGGCGACGCCGCGTTTGAAGGGTTTACACCCGGTGACATCCTGGTCTGTCACATGCTCAACCCCGCGTGGCTGCCACAGGTTCAACAAGCCGGTGCGGTGGTGAGCGTCGTCGGAGGCTGGCTCAGTCACATGGCCATCGTGGCGCGAGAGAAGAACATTCTCATGCTAGTGGGCGCGCAGGGCGTGGACGGGCTGTCACAGGGACAGACGATCACGGTCACGGATGCGGGCGTCATCTCGACTGAGGAAGATCAGGCGCGCGAACGGAGCGCCTGACCGCAGCTTCACGCAGACCATATGTTTTGGCTTTCCCATTTCCAGAACATATGGTCTGTTTGCCCCATGACAGCGCCCATTGATCCACGGCAGGCCAACCGCTTGCTCGACACCCTCAAATCCCGCATTGAAACGCTGCCGGCAAAGCTGAAGACCGCTGCCAAATACGTCATCGACGCGCCGGGGGACTTCGGTCTTGACCCAATCCGTGTCACCGCCGCCAAGGCGGGCGTCAGCCCCAACACGTTGACGCGCCTTGCAGAAGCCTTCGGCTATTCCGGCTTTGAGAGCTTTCGCGCCCCCTTCCGCGCCGCGCTTGTAACCGCACGGGAGGCCGACCTTGGTGCGGATTGGCTCGATCAATTGGCAGCAGGGTCACAAACCGGAGTGCTGCAGGCAAAAGCCGCACGCAACGCGCTCAATATCACGGCGCGCTCACTCCGGCTCATGACGGCAGAGCGCGTGGAAGCCATCATCGCTGCCATGACCTCCGCCCGGCACTGCTATGTCACGGCAAGCCGTTCCAGCCATGCGCTGGCGTATTACTTTCACTATGTTGGGCGCATGGCACTGCCATCACTGGAGCTCGTGCCCAGACACATGGGCGATGCGGCCGACGACCTGTTGGACATCGGACCAGAGGATTGCCTGTTCGTCATCACCTTCGCACCCTACTCGACCAGCACGATACGCGCCCTGCGAATGGCACGGGACGCCGGGGCAACCATCGTCCTGCTGTCCGACAGCGACACGATCGCGCCTGGCGTACACGCCGATCATCAAGTGCTGTTCTCTGCGCAGTCACCGCACAGTTTTGGCTGCCTGTCCGGCGCCATGGTGACGTTGGAGTGCCTGCTGTCGCATCTCATCGACGCGGGTGGCACCGCCGCCCAAGCCCGGATCGAACGCTATGAAGCGATGCGTCAGGACAGTGGCGCCTACTGGAGCGGTCGGCAGCTGCCACGCACCTCCAGCCGAACGTAAATAGGCCGCCCACTGACGGGCGGCCTATCGCATGTCATACCTTCAAAAGATCAGCGACGCTTCGGCCACGCTTTGGGATCAAGGTCGAGGTCGGCAAAATCCTCGATATGCAGGATCGGACGCTCCACCCCGGCTTTCAGCTGCTTGCGGAAATCCTGCAGGACGCGAAGCGCGATCGGGAACAGCATCATCAGCGCAAGCAGGTTGACCAGCGCCAGAACACCCATCATCGGATCAGAGAAGAAGAACACCGATGTGGCATTTGGTGCCACCGCGCCGACAAATACGATCGCAACCACCACGAGCTTTAGCACAATCGTTGCAACCGGCGCCTTCGTCAGGACCGTGATGGCGTTTTCACCCAGATAATAGTTGTAGATCACCGACGAGAAGGCGAACAGCAGGATTGCCAACGTCATGAAATACTGCGTCCATTCGCCCAGGTGAGACACCATAGCGGTCTGGGTGAGCTCAATCCCGTCAATCCCCGTCGCCCCGGGCACATAGACATCGCTGAGCAGGATCACAAACGCTGTACAGCTACAGATCAGGATGGTGTCGATGAACACTGAGAACGCTTGGGTGATGCCCTGGCTGATGGGGTGATTGACTTCTGCGGTCGCCGCCACGTTGGGTGCAGACCCCAAACCCGCCTCATTCGAGAACAGTCCACGCCGCAAACCCTGTGCGATCGCGGCACCCATGCCACCGCTGACGGCCTCTTCGAAGCCGAACGCGTTGGAGACGATGGTCGTCAGGACGCTGGGCACCTCACTCAAGTTGGTCAAAATCACGATCAGCGCCATCAGGATGTAGCCCACCGCCATGACAGGGACCACAACCTCAGAGGCCTTGGCAATGCGCCGAATACCGCCAAAAACAATGAAGCCGGTCACGATCGCCAGGAAAACACCGGACCACATACGATCAATCCCGAGAGAGGCTTCGGCTGCACCGGCAACCGTGTTGCCCTGGAACGCATTAAAGCCAAGCGCAAAGGCCGCGATCAGAGAGATTGCGTAAAGTACCGCCAGCCAACGATAGTTTTCACCCAGACCGTGCAAGATGGCCCGTGCCGGTCCACCGCGATACTGACCCGTCAGAGGGTCCGCGCGCTTGAACAGCTGTGCGAGAGAGCATTCGACGAGGCTGGTGGCCATGCCGATAAGCGCAATGGCCCACATCCAGAAGACGGCACCCGGCCCACCCAGAGTGATCGCAACCGCAACACCGGCAATATTGCCGCCGCCAACACGCCCGCCGACCGACACCAGAAGCGCCTCGCGGGCCGAGATTTTACCGGACTCGGTGCGACCACGGCCCAGAACGCGGAACATTCTTCCAAAAAACTGAAACTGCACAAAGCCGGTAGCGATCGTGATAAATGATCCGAATATCACCAAAATTGGGACCAAGGACCATCCCCAGGTCAGATCTCCGATCACACCGAAGACCTCTTGAAGCGCTTGCATGGCGTCTCTCTCCACTCACATTGAAAACCGCAGGTCGAATACGTGCGTGATCTTAGGGATGCAACGGCCCAATTGCTACGGCAGACATTGAATCGCCTGTGTCAGAGCGCCCACTCTCCGCAAATTCGGGTTTCCAGAAGTGTCCGACGCTCTGCCGGGTCGTCACTCACGGCCAAAACATGGAGGAGCTTGGCGTAGGCGGCCTCCACCGTCATGTCGCGCCCGTCGACCGCGCCTGTTTCCGCCAGCAATGACCCTGCGGAGTAGGTGCCGAGCGATATGCCACCTTCTGCGCATTGACTGACCGCAATCACGGCGATCCCGTTGTCTTGTGCCCTGCGCAGCGCTTTGCGCAGGCCGCGTCCTTCGGGAACCGTTCCAGACCCGTAGCATCGCAACACGATACCGTCCGCGTGATCTGCCGCAAGATCCACAAGCTCTGCATTCATACCGGGTGCGACAGCCGCGATCAGCGCCGTCGCATCGCCATAGCTTTGCACGGAGATCTCTGCCCCCGCGCGCTGTGGCGCGGCGTCCGTGTAGGAGGCGTTGAACGCATCAAACGCCACCGAATGCGACTTTCGCACCCGTGCCCCATGCAGCAACTTGCCGGCAAACTGCACCCAAACCCCGGCTGGCGTGGTCTCTGCGGCGGCAAAAGCATCCCGTAGATTTGCCCCGCCATCGCTGCCGGTCTCGCTGAGGGGCAACATCGCCCCGGTCAGGATCACGGGCTTGCGCAGCCCATGCAGGCCGAAACACAGCGCCGCCGCAGTGAAGGCCAGCGTATCCGTGCCATGGGTCACGACAAATCCGTCGCAATCCGCATGGTTTTCAGCGATTTGCGACATGATCCAGTTCCAATCCGCAGGCGCGGCGTTGGCACTGTCGATCAGCGGCGATGCGGTCACCACGCGAAAATCGGAGCGAATGTCACCGACAGCCCGCAACCGATCCAGCTCCGCCTCGACCACACCGTCTTGCGGTGCAAATCCAGTCGCCGTGGCGACCATTCCGATCGTTCCACCTGTGTGGATCACGCAAATTGTCATTCAAGCCTCTCCCGCTCCGGCTACACCGTCAGACCTGCATTTCTGCAGGACACGACACAGCACATGCCCCGCGCGAGACATGTCCGCACGGATCAGGAGGCTATAAGCCCCCTGCCCCGTTGCCGCAATCACTACAGGTTGCTTTGTATCTGCCAGATCGCAGGCCGGGCGTTACTCTGCCGCAGCGGAGCGTGTGCGGGCGAACTCCGAAATACGATCAACCGCTTGCGTCATTTCCGCGTCATCAATGGTCAGGGCCAGACGCACCCAGTCGCGCATACAGTCGCCGAAGGACGAGCCGGGCATGACCGCAACGCCGCCCTGTTCCAACAGCGCCCAGGCAAAGGTATCGCAATCCATGCCAAGCGGGCTGACATCCACAAGCGCGAACATGCCCGCCTCTGGGCGGTGAACACGCAGGGCAGTCTCCGCTTCGAGCCTGTCTGCAAGGTAGTGCGCCCGTCTGGCAAAGCGTTCGCGCATCCCCTGTGCCACGGGCGAGCCCTGCCGCACGGCCTGTTCCGTCATATCCGCGATGAACGGTTGGTTGCCGAAGAGCATGGTTTCCGACACCGGCAGCAGCGCCTCCATGAAGGCTTTCGGCCCAATTGCCCAACCGCTGCGCATACCCGGTGCCGCATGAGATTTCGAGATCGACGACACCGCAATGCTGCGATCGGCTATCTCCGGCAGCGACAGGGGCGACAAGAACGCGTGACCCTCAAAGACCAGATCTTCATAGACCTCATCCGAAATGATCCAGATGTCATGCTTCAGCGCCAATTCGGCAATCGCCTTCACATCCTGCGGCTGCAGGATGGCACCGGTGGGATTATGCGGCGTGTTGAGCAGGATCGCGCGGGTCTTGTCGGTAATCCGCGCGGCAATATCCTCCGCCTGAATGCGAAATCCATGCTTGGGCCGCAGCGGTACGGGCACCATCGTCGCACCAGTGGCGCGGATGACCCCCTCGTAGGTTGCGTAAAGCGGATCACCGACGAGCACCTCATCACCCGCTTCGGCCACCCCTTGCATGACCGCGTAGAGCGCCGTCTGAGTGCCCGGAAAACACAGGACGTGATCACCATTGAACTCACGCCCGCGTCTCGCGGTGTAGTGTTCGGCCAAGGCGCGACGCAAACCGTTTTCACCGCGACCGTCGGAATACTGCGTACGCCCGGCCTCCAGCGCGCGGGTTGCGGCCTCGGCCATCACGCCCGGCAAGGGCACATCCGGTTCTCCGATCGTCATCTCGATGATCTGTTCGCCGCGCTCCAGCCGTTCGCGGGCCGCCAGATGCAGATCCCATTTGGCGCCACCAAGGCCCGCCAGACGTTGGGTGATGGATGTGGTCCTCATGTGAACAACCTTTTCGTAATCCAGATTTCGCAGACCGGAGCACCGCTGCATGAAACCTTATTATACAACTGTGCGACAAAAGGGAAGCGGCCAGACGCCTTGCGCTCACTGCCCGGCGACCAAGGGCGCGCACAGTGAAAAGACTCAAATGCTGGCAACTCCGCGCCGATGCCTTCGACCTGCTCGCGCACCCCGGCTTGCACCGCTTGCAGCTTCGACGTAACTGCTGCGCATGACTTCAAAGATCCTTGTTCTGACCACGCGCGAAGATGGCAGCGGGCGGTTTTCACTGACGCATAAGGCGGATGGCACAACGGGCATCAGCCGGATGTCGTGCGATCTGTCAGCGGCGGATATGCGGCAATTGGTGCTGTTCTGCGAAGGGTGCGATCTTCGGCGGACCTACGGCGATCCCATCGCCGTTGAACTGCAGCTCGACGGGTTGCTGCTTACCGAGACTCCAGCCAAAGGCGAAATTCACGTCCTGCGCCAAATCGGCTATAGCGAGAAAGCCGCGCTGGTCGAGCGCGAGATCTTTTGCGCCGAAATGGCCGGCGTTGTGGAAACCGCCCTCAATCACGCGGAGCAGTCGAAACACGGTCCTCTCTTGAAATCCATGCTGGCTGAAACGCAGCTCCCGGCCTCGTTGGTTCAGGGCCTGACGGATGATGAAAGCGCGCAGGTGCTGCATCGCCTGCAAGAGATGGCGCTTCTGATCCTGAGCGATCTTTCACTGGAAAAAGGCGGCCGCTTTGCAAAGCTATTGCGCGGTAAAAAATCGCGACCAGAGGCGGAGGCCTACGCCCGTGACTTGGTGCACAGCCTCGCCGAAAGCCTCGTGGTGCCTAAGACATCCGAGCTTGGCTCTCAGATGGGCGCGTCCTGAAACCCGGCCACTGTGCCTCTCAGATGGCAGACCCGAAGCGGCGCAAAATGACAAAGGGCCCCGACATGATCGGAGCCCTCTTTCATAACTGCAGGCCGGCGCCCGTCAGAGGATCTTCTTGCGCAGATACGACGACACCACCTCGCCAAAAACAACCAACGCCAGAATGGTCAGCAAAACCATCGACACTTCGGGCCAGTTGAAGGTGTCGATCGCCCCCTGCAGGATCATCCCAATACCGCCCGCACCAACAAGGCCGAGAACGGTGGATTCCCGCAGGTTGATATCCCAGCGCAGGATCGCCACGGCAAAGAACGCGGGCATCACCTGAGGCACGATCCCATAGAGCACCACCTTGAAGCGCGACGCGCCGCAGGCCTCCAGCGCCTCTACCGGCTTGCGATCAATCTCTTCGATCGCCTCGCCCAGCAGTTTGCCCAGAAACCCGATCGACCGGAACATGATCGCGACGATACCGGCCACGATACCGGGGCCGAAAATCGCCACGAACAATAGCGCCCAGATGATGGTGTTCACGGACCGGGATGACACCAGGATGAAACGCCCCACCCACAGTGCTGCCTTGTTTGGCGTGGTGTTCTGCGCGGCGATATAGGCCACCGGCAAGGACACCACCACCGCGATCATCGTCGCCAGCGTGGCAATATTGACGGTCTGCCAGATCGCCTCGAGGATCGACGGCAGGTTCGAGGGATCCGGCGGCATCATGCGGCCAAACAGGTCGCCCATCTGCGACGGCGCATCCCAGACCCAGGCCCAGATCACGTCGATGCTGCTGAGCGCCCAGCTGACAACCAACAGGGTCAGGGCCAGGCCGCCATAGCGCATCAGGCGCTGACGCAAGGTGAATCGAGACCAGTGGTCAAGCGTGTTTTGCAAAGGTTGAGTGCTCATCATGCGATCCGCTTCCTGACAAATCCGCTCACTGCCTCGGACACGAGGATCACGCCCACGATGACCATGGTGATGGCGAGTGCAAAGTCATAGTCATAGCGACCAAAGGCATTCGCCAATGTCGCACCAATCCCGCCCGCGCCGACAATTCCGACCACGGCAGATGCGCGCAAGTTGCTGTCCAGCTGATAGATCCCAAGACCGACCAGACGGGGCATGATCTGCGGCATCACCGCGTAGGCCAGCGTCGGGATGAAACCGGCCCCCGCGGCACGCATCGCCTCGACCTGACCAAAATCGATCTCTTCAATCCGCTCGGCCAGAAGCTTGGCGACAAATCCGATGGAATAAACCACCAAGGTCAACGCCCCGGCAAACGGGCCAAAGCCAACGGCCTTCACAAAGATGATCGCCACGATCACCGGGTGAAAGCTGCGGGCAACGATGATGATGCCACGACCCAGAAAGTAGATCGGCTTTATCGAGATGTTGCTTGCAGCCATGAACGCCAGTGGCACCGACAGGGCAATGCCGCCAACGGTTGCCAGAATGGCGATCTTCAGGCTCTCCAGAAAGCCGTCAATCAGTAGGCCGGAGCGTTCAAAACTCGGCGGGAAGGCACCGCTGAAAATGCGCTGCGCCCGGGTCATGCCGTCGGCCACCCGGTCCCAGTCGATCGGCAGCGTGACCAACGTGAAGACGAAGTAGATCGCCACGGCAGCATAAAGCCCATACCGCAACAGCGGGCTGGCGATGAAGGGCGGTTTGCGCCAGGTATCTCTGACCTCGCTCATGCCGCCGCCCCGACCTGCGCGCGATCCTCTGCCGGAACCCCGGCGTAGATCTCGTCCATCTCCGCCTTGCCCAGCTGTGCCGGCAGATCGTCAAAGATGATCCGCCCGTAGCGCATGCCCACGATACGGTCGCTGTATTCCTTGGCCTCGGTCACGTTGTGGATGTTGATGATGACCGGCAGTTTCAGTTCGCTTGCCAGATCGCGCAGCAGCGACATGATCTGTTCCGAGGTTTTCGGGTCAAGCGACGCGGTCGGCTCATCCGCCAGCAGGATTTCGGGGCGCTGCATCAAGGCGCGCACCACGCCGACCCGCTGACGCTCACCGCCCGACAGTTCATCGGCGCGTTTGTTGGCATAATGTGCGATGCCAACCCGCTCCATCAGCTCGTAGGCGTGGCGGATGTCATCACGGGGATAGCGCCGCGTCAGCGCCGCCCAGGTCGAGATGTAGCCAAGCCGCCCGGACTGCACATTCTCCATCACCGTCAGACGGTCGATCAGGTTGAAGCTCTGAAACACCATGCCGATACGACGGCGGGCGGCGCGCAGCTCGCGACGGTTCAAAGTGGTGAACTCCGTGCCATTCAGATCAACGGAGCCGGAGGTGGGTTCGACCAGGCGGTTGATACAGCGCAACAGCGTGCTCTTGCCCGCACCGGATGACCCGATGACGGACGTCAGCTGATCGCCCTCGACGGTCAGGTCCAGCTCTTTCAACACCGGATCACCGGATCCGTAGCGTTTGGTCAATTTGGAGATTTTAAGCATAGCGGCCTCTCGGACAATGCGCGGCCCCGCCTCTGCCACGCGGTCCGACAGGCGAACACACGCGGGAAGCCGCGAAAAGCCCCGGTCGGCTGCTGCGCCGACCGGGACGGGATGTGTGGATCAGTTTCCGGCCAGGCCCTGCGGTGTGTATTCCACGCCGTTGGACTTCTGGATCTGACGGATGACCGCCCATTGATCCTTGTAGGTGATCGGAATGAACTTGCTGACGCCGTCGAACTCATCGCCCAGCTTGGTGCCGGCAAAGTCGAAGGAGAAGAAGGCGTCCTTGATCTTGTCAGCCAGTGCCGGATCAAGATCATGTGCCAACGTGAAGGAGGTGGTCGGGAACGGATCGCTCTCCCAGATCTTGCGCACGTCAGCGGTGTCATAAAGACCGCGTTCTGCCATACGGTCGACCACTTCGGACGCCACCGGCGCCGCGTCATAGTCGCCCGTGACCACACCCAGCATCGACTGGTCATGCGATCCGGAATAGACCACCTCGTAATCCTTGTCCGGCTCTACGCCCAGATCCGGGAACAGCGCGCGCGGCGCCTGGTTGCCCGAGTTCGAGGTCGGCGAGGTATGCGCAACACGACGGCCCGCCAGATCCTTCACTTCCTTGATGTCACTGTCGGCCTGCGTGAAGACCTGCAGCTTGTAGCCGAACTGGCCATCTGCCGCGCCCATGATCGCAAAGGGCACCGCACCGGCAAGGTTCACCGCAAACGGTGTCGGCCCGGTGGAGAAGCCTGCCACATGCAAACGACCGGAGCGCATCGCCTCAACCTCGGCAGAGTTCGACTGCACGGCAAAGAACTGCACGTCCTTGCCTGTCGCCTCTTCCAGATGGGTGATGAAGGGCTCCCAGATGTCGGCATAGACCGCGGGATCTTCGACCGGCGTATAGGCAAACACCAGCGTGTCGGGGTTGCTCAGTTCTGCCGGATCGGTGGGCGTATCGGCCACCAGGTCGCCGTTTGCATCGCAGTAGAGCACATCCAACGCGCCACGCTCAGCGCAATCTTCTGCCGCAGTTGCAGCCACGGCGCTCATCGACAGAACGCCCAGTGCCGTCGTGGCACGGGTCCAGAATTTTACCATGTTTTCCTCCCTTTAACGCCAGTGGTGGAACGGTCTCCCACCCGTCACGGCGCTGGTGAAGAAAGGATAGTGACCACCTGCCATCCGAAGCGAGGCAGGTTATGTTAATGAAACAGCCGGAACCCGGCTTTCATGTTAACAATGTTTCAAATGCCGTTGCAGGCCTTTTGAGCTGCTAGCGTTTTTTGACATCTGTGCCACAACAGCAGGCGCGCACCCCCGGTCAGAGCAGGAGGAGGAGGCAGGAATGCAGTCAGGCAAGTCAGAGCCACTCATCGCGATCGTGGACGATGATCCGAACGTGCGCGAGACCCTGTCCGCCCTGATGCGCGACAGCGGTTTCGCTCCGGTCTGCTGTCCTGATATCGCGGCCTTTCTTGCGCTTGGCGACCCGCCGCCGGTGGATTTGGCCTTGATTGACCTGCGGCTTCAGGGTGAATCCGGTCTGACCCTGGCGATCCACATCCGGGAGCGCTACGAGATTCCGATCGTCATGCTGACGGGCGTTGGTGATGAGATCGACAAGATCATCGGGCTGGAAACCGGCGCGGATGATTATCTGATCAAACCGTTCAACCCGCGTGAGCTGGTCGCCCGCATCCGTGCGGTGCTGCGGCGCTATGGCTTGGGCAGCCAGCGGGTGCCCGCCCCTGCCCCGGGTCAGGAAATCGCCTTTGGCAGCCTGCGCATCGACCTGCAATCGCGCCGGTTGCTGGATCAGTCGGGCGATGAAATACCGCTGACCAATGCGGAATACCGTCTGCTGGAGTATTTTGCACGCAACCCGGAACGCACCATTCCCCGCCCGGAGTTGCTGGAGGAGCTGGGGTCCGACATGCAGCGCTATGTGGATCGCACCATCGACGTGCTGATCCTGCGATTGCGTCGCAAGATCGAAGCGGTGCCATCAAAGCCGGTGCATTTGCTCACGCGCAGGTCACAGGGCTATGTGTTCCACCTGTCACCGAACTGAGCCCTGCATCCGATGTCCATCCTCTCTCGTCTCAGCATTCGCTTTCGCCTGTCCGCCGCCATCGCCGTGCTGTTTGGCTTGATCCTGCTGGTCAGCCTCATCGGGATGCGCGTGCTGAACCGGACCGAACTGTGGATGAACGTCCTGCATCAGGACACGCTGACCGAAGTCTCCGACGCGCTGGAACTGTCGCGGCGCTCCGCGGATCTCGCAACCTCCGCGCCCTTTCTCTACGCGCTGTTTCCGCCCTTCCAGCTGGAGCAAGAGGCACAGAGCGTCTTGCAGAACCTCCGCAGCATCGAGGAACAGGCGGCCAATGACCCCGCACTCGACCTGCCGCTGGCGCGGCTGCGGCTGGCAATTGACGATTTGACCTCAGCGCTGGTGCCGCAAACCGCACGCATCGCCGCCCTCACCGCCATAGACCGCGACATGTTGCGATTGAACCAGCGCGTACGGCGCCTGTCCGGAGATACCTCCCTGCCACTGCCGGAACGCGAGGTCTGGGCCGAACTTCAACAGCTGACCGCCAGTGCCATCGGTGCGGGTCGTGCAAACGCGCTGATCGAACTGGGGGAATTCACCCGCCGCTACACAACCACCCGAGACAGGATCGAACCCGCCTTGATGCCGGCTCACCAGGCGACTTTTGCGGAAATTCAGGCCGCCGTCCGCCGCAGCGAGGGGCTGTTTGCCCTTAAACATCGAAAAATCGCAGCCCAGCTTGATGCAGAGAACGCCCTGTTTCGCATTCGCCAGCAGGCAGGCCGCATCACCACCTATGCCGAGGAAAAAGTCGCCCAAGCCGAGGCCCGTCTGTCACAGGCCCGAACCGAGACGTCAAACAACCTCGGCATCGCAAAGAACTCTTTTCTCGCGCTGACATTGGTCAGCCTTCTGGTTGCCGTGACCTCAGCGCTTTATGTGTCGCGCTATGTCGCACGTAACCTGCGCCGCATCGCCGATGCGATGCGCACGCTGGCGGCAGGGGACCACCGCAGCGACCTGCCCCGTGCCCGCGTGTCGGATGATGAGATCGGCCAGCTCTATGCCGCGTTTCAGGTGTTTCGCGACAACGCCCGCAAACTGGACCGCCGCACCGGAGAAATCCGGCGTCAGAATGCGCTGTTTTCCCGTGTCTTTCGCAACATCAAGGACGGTGTCGCAATTTCCGCCGCCAGTGGGCAGATCGAGGCGGAAAACGACAATCTGCGCAGCCTTCTACGGCTGCCAACAGAGGACCAGCCCAACGCGCCAGCCGACATGCAGGACCTCATTGCGCGCTCTGCCTTTACCCGTCAGGCCAGCGCGGGCGAGCGGGGTGGCTTTGAAGAATACGTCGATGCCTCCGGCCATGTGCTGGAGCTGCGCCATTCCCCCCTGCCCGATGGCGGCGCGGTTTGGCTTCTGTCGGAAACCACTGAACGCAAGCGCATTGACGAACGGCTGGAAGAGATCCGCCGCGTGGAAACGCTCGGGAAAGTTACCGGTGAGGTTGCCCATGATTTCGGCAATATCCTGTCGAGCATCTCCGGCAACATGCATCTGATGTCCGCGGCCTCGAACGAGGACGCAGAGCGCATCCGCGATCGCATTGGCGCAGCGCTGGATCTGGGCGTATCGCTGACCGAACGCCTGTTGGCATTTGCCCGCAAACAACATCTGGAGCCACAGGTGACAGATGTCGGTCTATTGGTGGAGGGCATGGCAGATCTGCTCGAAATCGCGCTGCCCGAAACCGTCGAGCTGGCGTTCGATTTGGCGGCAGAACCGGTGCTGGCGCGGGTCGACCCCGGCCAGTTGGAAAGCGCGATCCTCAACCTGTGCGTCAACGCGGGTCAGGCCATTGATGGCGCCGGGCAGATCCATGTGACCGTGACGGAAAATCCCGATGGCGGCGCATGCTTGCGCATCCGCGACGATGGCTGCGGCATGTCGCCCGAGGTGCTGCAACATGCCACCGAACCGTTTTTCACCCATCGCAGCGATGGCAGCGGCACTGGTCTCGGCCTGTCGATGGTGGATGGTTTCGTCCATCAGTCCGGTGGGCGGCTGTCCTTGTCCTCCACCGTAGATGAAGGCACCGAGGTCCACCTCAGCTTTCCGCCCCTGGAGCAGCCCGTGGACCTCTCTGCCAGCACCTTGGTCAGTGGCACGGCGGTGGTGGTGGACGATGATCCGGCTTATCTCTCATCGGCGGCACAGGTCCTGGAAGGTTTGGGTTTTACCGTACTGCGCGCAGAAACCTTTGCCGAGGGGGCAGCTGCAATCACCCGCCTGAGCGCCGTTGATCTGGTGTTGAGCGACCTCAACCTCGACCATGGCGCCTCAGGCTGGGATCTCTTGCATCTTGCCCGCACGCAGCACCCGACCTGTCGGTTGATCGTCATGTCAACGCGCAGCATCGCCGGGATGCCTGCCGCCCTGCGCACGGCAACCGGGCCCGGACGATTGGAAAAACCAGTGACGGAATCCGCCCTACGCGATCTGTTGCGGCACGGCGCACCACCAAAACCCTAGACGTCAGCCGGGAATACCGCTCGCGGTGTCGAGCAAGGCTGGCAGCAACTCCTCCCTCACCCGCTCGATATCAAAACTGTGGCTGGAGACGGCAACTTGCAGTGCCGCATTGGCCCGACCGTCGATGCCGACAATCGGGACCGCCAGGCTGATTTCGTTCAGCATCATCTGACCCTGCGTGATCGAATAGCCGTCCTGCGACGCGCAGGCGATACCGTCGGCAATGGCCCCGCGGTCGGTGATGGTCTTTGGTGTCGCCGCCCGGATCGGCCAGGTTTCCAACGCATGTGCAACTTCATCGTCAGACCAGGTTGCCAGTATCACCCGCCCGGACGCTGTACCAAGCGCTGGCACGCGACGCCCGACGATACTGGCCGCGAACTGGGTCCTTTGGTTGGGCAGGCGCAGCGAGTAGATGATGTGATCGCCGGAAATCTGCGCCAGGTTCACGGTCTCGCCATGAACACGGCTGAACTCCACCAGCTTTGGAAGCACCCGGGAAATAAGCGGATCCGACCAGTAGTAGGCATAGGCCAGCTCCAGCCAGGCATGGCTGGGCCGATAGCGACGTGTGCCCGGATCCCGTTCCAGCATCCCCTCTTGATGAAGCGTATGCGCCATGCGCTGTACCGCACTTTTCTCCAGACCGGTGAGGGTGACCAATTCAGCCAGAGACAGGGAAACATGTGATTCGTCAAACGCTCGCAGCAGACGCAACCCTTTGGCCAAGGTGCCGACGAACAGCGGATTCTGCTTCTTTTCCAACATCTTTTTCCATTTCTGCCGGGTCCCGAAAACACGGATGTAACAAAGACTTGACGGATACCGTCAGCATCTGAGTATGATAGTTAAATAGCGATCATAAGTATCAAATAATGATACTGCAACTATTCCAACGTATAGTACAGGGAAATGAAATGACTGATCTCTCCTTTACCCGCTCCGCGCTCGTCGCGCTCACGCTGGCCTCCACCACCGCCATGCCCGCCCTTGCGGACAAGGCGTCTGGCACCCTGAACGTGGCGTTCACCAAAGAGCTGGAAAACGTCGACAGCTACTTCAACTCCTCCCGCGAAGGGGTCGTGATGCAGCGCGCCGTTTGGGACGGTCTGATCTACCGCGACCCGAAGACCAACGAATACATCGGCAACCTGGCCACCAGCTGGGAATGGATCGACGACACCACGCTGGAGCTGAAGCTGCGCGAGGGGGTCACGTTCCACAATGGCGAACCCTTCAACGCCGATGACGTGGTCTACACCGTCAACTACGTCGCCAAGGAAGAAAACGGCGTGAAGACGCAGCGCAACGTAAACTGGATGAAGTCGGCAGAGAAAGTCGACGACTATACCGTGCGCATCCTGCTGAAGGACAAATTCCCGGCGGCGATCGAATTCCTCTCCGGCCCCGTGTCCATGTACCCGAATGAATACTATGCCGAGGCTGGCCCCTCCGGCATGGGTCTGAAACCCGTTGGCACCGGCCCCTACAAAGTGACCGACGTGGTTCCGGGACAGCATTTCGTGCTGGAAAAGAATGAAAACTACCACGACAGCCCCAAGGGTCAGCCGGAAATCGACAAAATCGACATCCGCACCATTCCTGACGTCAACACCCAGATGGCAGAGCTGTTCTCCGGCTCACTGGATCTGATCTGGCAGGTGCCTGCGGATCAGGCCGAGAAGCTGGCCGAGATGGGTCAGTTCACCGTTGCCAATGAATCCACCATGCGCGTGGGCTATCTGCAAATGGACTCCGCGGGTCGCTCCGGCGAGGACAACCCTTTCACCAATGCCAAGGTGCGCGAGGCGGTCAACTACGCGATCAACCGCGAAGAACTGGTCGAAGCGCTGCTGCAAGGGTCGAGCCAAGTCATCAACACCCCCTGTTTCCCCAGCCAGTTCGGCTGCGTGCAGGATGTGACCACCTATGACTACAACCCTGAAAAGGCTAAGGAACTGCTGACCGAAGCTGGCTATCCGGATGGGTTCAGCACGCCGTTCTATGCGTATCGCGACCGTCAGTACGCCGAGGCGATCTCGTCCTACCTCAACGCGGTCGGCATCGACACCGACTTCAAGATGCTTCAGTACTCCGCCCTGCGCGAGCTGAACATGAAAGGCGAAGTGCCGCTGTCGTTCCAGACCTGGGGCAGCTATTCGATCAACGACGCCTCCGCCATGGTCAGCCAGTTCTTCAAGCACGGCTCGCTCGACAGCACCCGTGACGATGAAGTGCTGGAGTGGCTGGACGTGGCCGACAGCTCCACCAACCCGGACGAGCGGATCGAGAATTACACCAAGGCGCTGAAGAAGATCACCAAGGAAGCCTATTGGGCACCGATGTTCAGCTACAACACCAACTACGTCTTCACCGGCGGCGTGAGCTACACGCCGACTGCCGACGAGGTGCTGCGGTTCGTGGACATGTCCTGGAACTGATCTGCCTCTGGTGAGGGGCCCCGCGCCCCTCACCCTCCTCCCGACACGCTCCTCACACGACACATCCCCAGATGCGCGGGCCTATAGTGCCTGACGCCCGAGGTACCTCATGCTTCCATTCATCCTGAAGAGACTGGGCCTGGCTTTGCTAGTGGCTTTGACCGTCAGCTTCATCAGTTTTTCCTTGCTGTTCTTGTCCGGAGATCCTGCAGCCGCCCTGGCTGGCGAAACCGCCAGCGGCGAAGATGTCGAGGCCATCCGCCGCCTCTATGGTTTTGACCGCCCCATGTTGGTGCAATACGGCGAATGGCTGTTCTCGGCCGTGCAGGGCGATTTTGGCGAGAGCTATTATTTCAAACTGCCCGTCGCCAGCCTGATCGCAGAGCGTCTGCAAGTGACCATGCTGCTGGGGGTCTGTGGTATCCTGTTTGCCCTCCTCACCGCCGTTCCTCTTGGCGTGGCTGCTGCGATCCGTCCCAACTCCCTCATCGACCGCGTCGCGCTGTTCCTGTCCGTTGCCGGTCAGGCGATGCCGTCGTTCTGGTTTGGCCTCATTCTGATCGTTGTGTTTGCCATTCAGCTCGGCTGGCTGCCGCCTTCTGGCGCGGCGACCTGGCGGCATTTCATCATGCCGACCATCGTGCTTGGCTACTACGCGATGCCCGCCATCATGCGATTGACGCGGGCCGGCATGCTGGACGTGCTGAATTCGGACTTCATCCGCACCGCACGCGCAAAAGGCGCCGGCGAAGGCCGGGTGCTGTTCAAACACGCCCTGCGCAATGCGATCATCCCGGTGGTCAGCTTGGCTGCGGTCCAGATGGGCTTCATGCTCGGCGGCTCCATCGTGGTGGAATCGGTCTTTGCCCTGCATGGCGCAGGCTTCCTCGCCTGGGAGAGCATTGCCCGCAACGACCTGCCCACCGTGCAAGCGCTGATCCTCGTTTTCTCGATGTTCTACATCGTCTTCACCTTTCTCGCAGACGTTCTGAACGCCTGGCTTGACCCCAGAATGCGGAGTTCCTGACGTGACCGACTCCACTGATCCTCTCTACCAAGAAATCCAAGGCCCCTCTCCACGCCAGATGCTCAAGCTGCGCGCATTTGGGCACAAGGGGCTGCTCTTCGGCATGGGCGTTGTCGGCCTGCTGGTACTGATCGCCATTCTGGCACCGGTGCTCGCCCCGCATGACCCCTATGCGCAAAGCCTGATGAACCGCATGGTTCCGCCTGTCTTCATGGGCGGCACCTGGGAACATCCGCTGGGCACCGACCATCTGGGCCGGGACTACCTGTCGCGCCTGATCTACGGCGCCCGCGTGTCGCTGTTGATCGGTGCGGTGGCTGCGCTGATTTCCGGCGTGATCGGCACCGCGATGGGTGTCGCGGCCGGCTACTTCGGCGGCAAGGTCGACGCGGTTGTCACCTTCCTCATCAACGTGCGTCTCGCGATGCCGGTGGTGCTGGTGGCCCTTGCGGTGGTTGCCATCCTCGGCGGCTCGCTCACCGTGGTGGTCTGCGTGCTGGGCCTGTTGCTGTGGGACCGCTTTGCCGTGGTCATGCGCGCCTCCACCCTGCAGGTCAGCCGCCGCGATTATGTGGCCGCTGCGCAGGTGATCGGCGCTTCCACCCCGCGCATTCTGCTGACCGAGATCATGCCGAATATCTTCAACAACCTGATCGTCGTGATCACGCTGGAGATGGCGCACGCCATCCTGCTCGAAGCGGCGCTGAGCTTTCTCGGCCTTGGTGTGCAGCCCCCTACCCCCTCCTGGGGCCTGATGGTGAGCGAAGGCAAGAACATGATGCTGTTCGAGCCATGGCTCGTTCTCATTCCCGGTGCCGTGCTGTTTGTGCTGGTGCTGGCGATCAATCTGATGGGCGACGGTCTGCGTGACGTCACCGCCCCCGAAGGACGGAGCTGAGCCATGACTGATACGCTTCTTTCCGTAAAGAACCTGACCCTCAACATCCCCACCGGCAGCGGCACGCTGAAAGCGGTGCGCGGCATCGACTTTGACCTCAAACGCGGCGAGACCCTGTCGATCGTCGGTGAAAGCGGGTCGGGCAAATCCCTGACCTCGCTGGCGGTGATGGGGCTTCTGGGCAAGTCCATCAAACGCCAGGCCGACGAGATGCGGTTTGACGATATCGACCTGCAAAAGGCCAACCGCAGGGTGATGCGCGATCTGCGCGGCAACCGGATCGCGATGATCTTTCAGGAGCCTATGACCTCGCTCAACCCGGCCTATACCATCGGCGATCAGCTGACCGAGACGCTTTTGCTGCACCGCAAGGTCAGCAAGGCGGCGGCCCGCGCCCGCGCGGTGGAGCTGTTGGAAAAGGTCGGCATCACTGCCGCCGAAAGCCGCCTGTCGCAATACCCCCACCAGCTGTCCGGTGGTCTGCGTCAGCGGGTGATGATCGCGCTGGCGCTGATGTGCGAGCCGGATCTGTTGATCGCGGACGAGCCGACAACCGCCCTTGATGTAACCATTCAGGCGCAGATCCTGCGGCTCCTGGTGGATCTGACCCGCGAGATGAACATGGCGATGATCCTCATCACCCATGATCTGGGCGTCGTGGCCCGTGTCGCCGACAAGGTTGCGGTGATGTATGCGGGTGAGCTGGTCGAGACAGGCCCTGCATCAGAGGTCTTTGCCGCACCAAGCCACCCTTACACGCGCGGTCTGCTGCGCTGCATCCCGCAGCCGGGCAAAACCGAACGCGGCGCGCCCCTTGGCACCATTCCCGGCATTGTGCCGTCGCTGATCGGCGATGTCAGCGGCTGCGTGTTCCGCACCCGCTGTGCCCATGCCCGCCCCGAATGTCGCGAAGCAATCCCGCTCAGAGGCGACGCCAGCCATGAGTTCAAATGCGTCCACCCCGACGGCGCGTTGTCCGAAGAAGGAGAGGTCGCATGAGTGATGTTCTGACCCTGGACGGAGTAAAGAAAACCTACAGCGTCAAGCAAGGCATGTTTGGCCCGCGCAAGCCGCTGACAGCCGTCAACGATGTCACGCTCTCGCTCGGCAAGGGCGAGGTGCTGGGGCTGGTTGGGGAATCCGGATGTGGCAAGTCCACATTGGCCAAACTATTGCTGGGACTGGAAAAACCCACGTCCGGCGATGTGCTTGTTGAGGGGGAGTCGATGGCAACCCTTGATCGGCGCGGTCTGGCCGGACGCCTGCAGCCGATCTTTCAGGATCCCTATTCCTCACTCAATCCACGCAAGTCGATCTACGATATTATCTCCCTGCCGCTGCGGGTGCACAAGATCGGCAATACCGCCAGCCAGACCAAGGCGGTGAAGGACATCCTCGACATCGTCGGTCTGCCGCAGCGGGTGATGAACACCTACCCCAGCCAGATGTCCGGCGGTCAGCGTCAGCGGGTCGCCATTGCGCGCGCGCTGGTGATGAAGCCCGAGATCGTCATCTGCGATGAGCCAACCTCGGCGCTGGATGTGTCTGTCCAAAGCCAGATCCTCAACCTGCTGGGCGAGCTGCGCCGCGAGTTTGGCCTGACCTATCTGTTCATCAGCCACGACCTCGCGGTGGTGGAGCATCTGGCGACACGGGTGGCGGTCATGTATCTTGGCCGGATCGTCGAAGAGGCGCCTGTGGCAGAGCTGTTTGAGGCCCCCAAGCACCCCTACACCAAGGCTCTGCTGAGTTCGGTCCTGACCCCGGAGCCGGGGCTGGGCGTGCCGGAAACCGCCCTTGGCACCGCCTATCCGAACCCGATCAACCCGCCCTCGGGCTGCGCCTTTCACCCGCGCTGCCCACTGGCGACGGAGCACTGCAAAACAGTCGCCCCCCGTCCGATCCAGACCGAACATGGCCGGGTGGAATGCCACCTCCACGACCCGGAGAGCCCGATGACACGTCAGGATGCCGCATGAGCGCACTGTCGAGAACACAGCACACCCGCAAGCATGTCATCGAAACCGCGGGCGGCGTCGTCGCCTCCCAGCACCGTCAGGCTGCCGAAGCGGGTGCCGCAGTCTTGCGCGCTGGCGGGGATGCCGTTGATGCCGCCGTCGCGACCTCCTTTGTCGTCGGGGTTCTGGAACCCTGGATGAGCGGCCCAGCCGGTGGTGGCGCCGCGATCCACTGGCGCGCGGACACTGGCGAGGCGGTGGCGATCAACTTCGGCATGAGGTCGCCGAAGGGGTTGAATATAAACGACTATCCCCTGTCTGGCGATGGCAAGGCCGGGGATCTCTTCCCCTGGGAACGCGTGGTCGAGGATCGCAACGTCGAGGGCGCGACGGCAATCGCCGTGCCCGGCACCGTGGACGGTCTTGGCCAGGCGCACGCTCGCTGGGGCCGTATGCCATGGGCGGAGCTTCTGGCACCCGCTGTCAGTCATGCCCGCGAGGGAATGCTTGTCGACTGGTATGCAGCGCTGCTGATCGCCTCGACCGCGCGCAATCTGGCCAAGGATCCCGACGCGGCTGCGATGTTCCTTGACGATGGCACATGGCCCAAGGGCTCTGGCTGGACCGCGATCCCCGATAATCGGCTCGACCAGAGCCGCGTGGCCGCCTCGCTGGCGCATATGGCCGAGGCTGGCCCGCGTAGTTTCTACGAGGGCGATCTGGCGCAGGCGATGGCGCAGGATGTTCAGGACAAGGGCGGTTGCCTCGCCGCAGAAGATCTCGCCGGATACTCCGCCTGGATGGGCGCGGCCCGCCCTGTCGATTACCGCGACGCGCGCTTTCACGTGATGCCGGGCCTGACGGCGGGCCCGACCTTCGCCCGCGTGATGGAACAGCTTGAAACCGCGGATCTTTCGACGCCTGCCGCAACCTATGTGGCCTACGCCCGCGCTCTCGACCAAGCCTATGCAGAGCGGCTCGGCAAGATGGGCGATGACGGGGAAGTGCCAGAGGCCCCCGGCTGCACCACGCATTTCTCCGTCGTGGACCGGGACGGCAACATGGTCACTCACACCCAGACGTTGCTGTCGATCTTTGGCAGCCGGGTTGTGTCGCCCTCAACCGGGTTCCTGATGAACAACGGCATCATGTGGTTTGACCCCGAACAGGGCCGCCCGAACTCCCTCGCGCCGAACAAGGCCTGCCTGATGAACGTCTGCCCGGTGTTGGGTGAACGCGGCGACACGCGCTTTGCCTTTGGCGCGTCTGGCGGGCGCAAGATCGTCTCGGCCGTGTCGCAGCTGGCGTCTTTTGTCGTCGATGGCGAAATGGATGTGGAACAGGCCTTTCACACGCCGCGCATCGACATGTCAGGCGGCGCGCAGATCATCGCGGACGAAACGCTGCCGACAGAGGTGATTTCAGCCCTATCGGACGAAAAACCAACGCAGACCACCCGGCGGACCGTCTCCCCCTATGCCTTCGCCTGCCCCGCAGGCGTGATGCGCAAGGATGGCGCCAACAGCGGCTGCACCGAAATCATGTCACCCTGGGGTGACGCAATATCCGAGGACGACCTATGACCCGCGACGCCGCCATTTCCCGCGTGACTGACTATTACGAGGCCGGAACATTCCAATCTGACCTTGCGGATCTCGTGACCTATCGCAGCGAGAGCCAGAATGACGCGCCCGACGCCCGCAGCGAATGCCTGCGCTACCTGAAGGAAGCAATGCTGCCGCGCCTGATCGCCTTGGGCTTTGCCTGCGAGATCATCGACAATCCCGATCCGCGCGGCGGGCCGCTCCTGATCGGGGAGCGGGTCGAAGGGGATGACCTTCCGACCGTGCTCACCTATGGCCATGGCGACGCTGTATTGGGCCAGGAGGGCATGTGGCGCGAGGGGCTTTCGCCTTGGGAAATCGTCGAAGAAGGCGACCGGCTCTATGGACGCGGAACGGCGGACAACAAGGGCCAGCATCTGATCAATATCGCAGCTCTTGAGGCGGTGGTCGCAGAGCGGGGTCACCTCGGTTTCAACACGCGTATCGTGTTGGAGATGAGCGAAGAAGTTGGCTCTGTTGGCCTGCCGGAGGTGTTCAAGACCTACAAGGACCGGCTGACGGCGGACGTGTTGATCGCCTCAGACGGCCCCCGCCTGCAACCCGAGGTCCCCACCATGTTCATGGGCTCGCGCGGGGGGACGACGTTCGATTTGGTGGTGGAAACCCATGAGGGCGCGCATCACTCCGGCAACTGGGGCGGCCTGCTGTCCGACCCGGCGATGATCCTGGCCCATGCGCTGGCTTCGATCACCGATGTGCGTGGCCAGATCAAGGTTCCGGAATGGCGCCCCGACAGCCTGACAGACAGCGTGCGCGCCGCGTTGAAGGATCTGCCCGTTTCAGGCGGACAAGGCCCGGATGTGAACCCCGACTGGGGCGAAGAAGACCTGACCCCGGCGGAACGTGTGTTCGGCTGGAACAGCTTTACCGTGCTGGCGATGGTCTCCGGCGTGCCGGACGCCCCGGTCAACGCGATTTCCGGCTGGGCGCGCGCGACCTGTCAGCTGCGCTATGTGGTCGGCACTGAGCCTGAGGACGTGGTCCCTGCCCTCCGCCGTCATCTGGACGCGCATGGGTTCCAGAACGTGGAAATCCGCTGCCATGATCGCGGGTTCTTTGCCGCCACACGGCTCGACCCCGAGCATCCTTGGGCACAGTTCGTGGGCAATTCGATCCGCGAAACCTCGGGCGATCTGCATGTGCTGCCGAACCTTGCCGGGTCGCTGCCCAACGACAGTTTCACCGACATTCTTGAGGTTCCGACCATCTGGGTGCCGCACTCCTATCGCGGCTGCTCGCAGCATGCGCCGAACGAGCATGTTCTGAAGCCAGTCTGCCGCGATGCACTGCGGGTCATGGCGGGCGTGTTCTGGGATGTTGGCGAAAAGGGCGGACCCTCCGCCTAAGCAGAACCGCAGATCACAGTTGACAGAGGAAGGCCGCCCTTGTTTCAAAGGGCGGCCTTCTTGCATTGAGGTGCGATGACCTCAGCGCGACCGAGGCCCCTACCCCACAATCAACTGTTTCAGCTGCAGCGCCTCGTACTCCAGCGCAGTCAGACGGAAGTTCACGACGTCGCCGATGGTGATCATGCCAACAAGCTGCTCCTGCTCGAGCACCGGCATGTGGCGGAACCGGCCATCTGTCATGAGGCGCAGCACCTCAACCACCGATTGATCCGGTGTCGCCGTGATCACATCAGTGGACATCAGCTCCTCTACCGTCTGTGGCAGCGTCTTGCCCGGAGTATCCGCCAGACGACGCACAATATCCCGCTCTGACAGGATCCCGACCAGATCCCCTTGCGGGTTCTTGACCAGTAGCGCACCGATTCCCTTATCGCGCAGAACCTCCACGGCCTTGGCCACGGTATCCTGCGGGTTGATCCAGAACAGATCACCACGCTTGTTGGCGAGGACATCGCCAACCGTTGCCCGTGCGGCAGACATGTTGGTGTCCAGCGTCTGGCTGCTGGTCTTCTTGTCCAGCGTTTCGTCGCCCCGTGTTTTCGGAGTATATGAAGCAGGCATGGCGTTCCCTCTCTTTATCACCTTATACGGTATTACAAATCTCGCCCGAGTAAATGTGTTCCGACAAGGGAGACCAAATTGTCTGATCTTACGCTGACGCCAGCCGGCGCAACCGTGTTATTCGTGATCGCCTGCCTGGCCGGATATCGCTATCGCACGGTCTGGAAGATGGAAGGCCCACGCAGCCATCTTTGGCTGTTCGGCCTTGTCGCTGCGGGCTGTCTTCTGGTGCTGGGGTTTGTGCCGCTGCGGACCAGCTGATCGCGTCCCGACTGGCGCGGGCGGCCTCAGACCGCCCTGCCCCGTTCCGATCAGTCCTCCGCCTAGGTATCGGACTGCAAATGCGCCTCGATCAGCTGCAGCAAGGCATCCACGCTCTGCGTATCCAGTGAACGCCCTTTAAGGTCGATGCGGACCGCCGAGGGCGACACCTCTGCCGACAGATCGCCACCGCCCGCCAGAGTGCGGGCCTTCAGCCGGGTCACCTGTCGCGGACGTCCACCGCGCGCCTTGTCCTTGGGCGTTGCGTCCAGATCTGCCAAGGCCGCTTCGACCACCCGCCATTCGGCCCGGTCACTGTCCGGCTGCGCACTGCCAAGCGCCTTGCGCAGGGCGCCCTGCCCGCCAGCCCGCAACGCAGCGGCCAGTTTCAGCCCCGCCTTTTCCGACATGGCATTTGGGAACCGCAACAGATCCCCCAGCCCCTCGTGAACCGCGGCGAAACTGCGCACCTTTGAACGCTTGGCCTTCGAGGCGGCAGCAAAGAGCGTGTCCACGGCCTCCTCGATCGAGGCGAAGACCCCCTGCCCCGTCACCAGAACTGCAATCCGGCCCCGCTCATAGGGCGTCAGATTGGCGCGCAGCTCATTTTCCTCGATCATCGAGACATAGGCGTCGGCGCTGTCAGTACCCTGGCGCAGGAAGGCCGGGATCGCATCGAACCCGTCTTCGCTACGGTTCAGTCGCGCAAAAGCCTCCAGTCGCCGGAAGCCGGACACAAGACCATAGCGCCCCTCGTCAAGAGCCACCACTTCGACCGGGCTGCGCAATCCGTTGGTGCGGATGGAGGCGATCAGCTCTTGCAGCTCGTCCTCATCCAACTGCATCCGATCTCGCCGCAAATAGTCGCGGTCGATGTCCTCCAGCTGGATCTGATGCACGGCCTGCCCGGCCCCTTCGGCGTCACGCCATTTGTTGGCGTCGGCCTTGTCGCGGGCCATTTCAACCCGATCCGTAACAGCCGCCATTCCCCGCAGCTTTGCGGTTTCTGCCGAGACCTTGGCAATGGGTGGCGCGTTATTCTGGCTGTTGTCGAACGGATTCACGCTCGGTTTCGCGGCGAAACCCTCGTCCAACGCTTCGATTTCGGCAGCATCCGGTGCGGTCAGTCGTCTGCGTTTGGCCATCTTACTCTGCCCCTTCCATCTGGGCGTCGCGCCACCAGCTGCCGATGAGAAGCTCCTTGAACTCGGCATAGGTCCGGTCAAAGGTTTCCCGCCCACGTACATAGGTATCGCGGTTGAAGTCGCGATAATCCGCTTCATAGATCCCATTCACTTGCTCTCCCGCCTGGCCCACGAGGGCCGTGACATCCTGACGGTAGGCATTCATGAAATCGCCGAAGTAAGCTTGGATCACGTTTGCCATGTCCGTCTGCTGACTGGCGTCAAAGCGCGTGATCAGCGCCCTTACTACATCCCATTCGAACTTAATTTCAGGCAAACCGGCCGCACGTTGCGCAACGTTCTCTCCCTCCTCGATCGAGGCAAAGGTCGAATAGAGCATGTCAAAGAACCGACCCGTACTGTCAAACTCCAGAAAGGACGCACCAAGAGGCACCAGCAGAATATCAGCCGCGGCAAGGGCGTTGATGGTCAGATACCCAAGGGCCGGAGGCGTGTCGAGAAAGACGATATCGTAGTCGTCCAGAATGCCTTCGTCCTGCAAGAAGTTGTTCAGCGCATCCCACAGCGGCCAACTGCGCAACCCCATGCGCCAGACGGGGATTTGAAACTCCGCCCAGTAAAGGTTCAGCTGCGCACCGATCAGATCGATGTTTGGCCAATGGGTTTTTTGAATGACGTTTCGCGGCGAAACCGTCAGCGCTTCATTCAGCGTTTCATCCAATGGCAGTTCAGGCTCACCTGCCGCGGCACGCACGGCGTTTTCCTCGACCATGGATTTCGCATAATCCTTGGCAATGAGCGGGAACACAGTCGACCACTCATCCTCAATCTTGCCACCGAGGATGGACGTCATGGAGCCTTGGCTGTCCAGGTCGATCACCAGAACCTTGTAGCCATCGAGCGCGGCGGACATTGCCAGATGCGCGGCAGTAGAGGTTTTGCCCACGCCCCCTTTGAAGTTGGCAACAGCTGTCACTTTCGCCGGCAAGCCTTTGGGTCGGTAGGGCAGGTATTCCTTCGTGGAAATTCCCTCGCTGGCAAAATACTGACGAAGGGCAAGCACTTCTTCCAGCGTAAACCATTTTGAGCCACCTTCACCTTCGCCTTGCGGCAGGTCCGGATGCGCTTTCAAGACACGTCGCAAATGCTGCGGTGCCACCGGGATCAGATAGCGGGTGATTTCCCAGACCGAGAACTTTCGCAGCCGCTTCTCCCCGTCGGGCGCATATCCACGACGGGCCAGGTCCTCTCGGCCTTTGCCACAGAGTGCGGCGGCCTTGGCAAATCGGGCGGTCTGGATCGGATCAGGGAGCTTGCCTGCGGCTTTCTCCGGGTCCAAATTGAAATACGGCGGCAAAGATGGGGTACTCATGAGGTTGCTCGATCTCGATGAATGTATGTTGATTATGGTTATATGCCCAAGAATAGAGAACATCTTTGGCGGTGCATAGGCCTGAAGGGGCGTGTCGGCGGGTTTTTCTGGGTGCCTTTCACTGGTTTCGTGACGAAACGTTGCTGTTTTCTCTTGGGAACCATAAAAATACGGCCAACAAAGCGTTTAATTATTTAGAGTCTTTAGATTCTTTGCTGCTGAATAACGCAATGAATTCAGACTACTAAATCATCTTGGGGACCTGCTTTCAGGTCGAGTGGTACCTATGTACAGGATCAAAGGTACCCGTATACGGGCGGAAAGGGACCTCAAAGCAGGTCTAAGGGTTCCGATTCTCAGGGGCGGGACGCTGCCGCACAGCCGCTCTCGATGCGCGCCTCCGTCGCGCTTACGTGTGGCAGAGCGTTGATTTCGACACTGAACTCCCAAATTAGAGCCTAGCACAGAACGTGCGCTGTGGCGCCATACGGGCCATGGGGCAGGCGGGGCCGATTCGCTCTCTGACGGGATGCGCAGGTTCTGGTCCTGTGCATGGGTACCTTTGAAGTGCCGCTGTCTGAGTTTAGCGAGATCACCAAAGGAACCCGTGTCGGATTGTCTGGCAGGTTCCTTATGTGGCAGTCTGCGAAAAAACAAGAGGCAGATGATTCCATGGCAGAGCGGAGCTTTGACGACGACCGATTGACCGGCGCCCTGACGCGAGAAACGGTCAAGAAAAACGTCGCCGCGATTCACATCAGCGGCAAACTGACGCTGCTGCAGCGCAAACTGTCAAATGTCTTGCTGCTGAACGCGTATGACACATTGACCACGGCGCGCAGTCACACGATCGACGCGCGGACGCTTGCGATGATGGTGGGGTATAATTCCAACGACGTCGACAGTCTGCGGGCCAGTCTGCGCGCTCTGGCCGAAACTGTTGCGGAATGGGATATGCTCGATGAGCAGGGGCATCAGGAGTGGGGCGTCTCTGCGCTGCTGAGTTTCGCCAAGTTGAAGAACGGCGTCTGCGAATACGCCTACTCGCCAGCCTTGGCGCAAAAACTGCATGACCCAAAGATCTATGCACTGATCAACGTCAAGATCCAACGCAACTTCAGTTCGGGCCACGGGCTGGCTCTGTATGAGAACTGCTATCGGTTCGTGCGCACCGGCTCGACTGGATGGTGGAGCCTTGAGATCTTTCGCAAGCTGATGGGCGTGGACGGGTCCGCCTATTATGAGAGCTTCAAGCATCTGAACGCAAAGATCATCAAACCGGCAGTGGCTGAGGTCAACAAGAGCTCTGACATCATCATTGAACCGCAAACCCGCAAGAAGGGCAGGGCGGTCAGCGAGATCCGGTTCCTGATCCGCGAGAACCCGCAGATGGCAATGTTCCAGATTGATGATAGCGACGGTTTGCGCAATTTGCCCGTCTACAAAGCACTGCGGGGGCAGGGGGTTTCTGATCGGCTTGCGCGTCAATGGATCACGGAGCACGGCCCGGACTACGTGCAGGAAAAGCTCAACTATGTCGCGGGGCAGGGGGACGTGAAATCCAGCGTGGGCTATCTGCGTGCGGCAATCATGGGCGATTACAGCCCGTCTGAGGGCGGAGGCGGTGGTGCGCGCCAGGCTCCTGTCGATCCAGAAACCCAAGCACGTCTGGAGGAGAAACGTGCGGAGCAGGCCGCCGCACAAGCCGCCGAGGACGCCGCGTTTCAGGCCCGCGCAGCAGCGCGGCGCGATCGGGCCCGGCATCTTGATATCGTCGAAACTCTGGTTTCGCGGCGAAACCCCACGCAGCGAGATGCGGACAAGCGCTTGTTTCAGTCCCGCCTGGAGAGCGAACTCGACCGGGAACACTTTCGCCAGCATGGATGGAGATCGGCGCTGAATGCAGCGAGCATCATCGCCTTCTGGCAAGAGCTGGAGCCAGATGCATTCGCTGAGGATGAGGGGTGATTTGCGTGTCACACGGCGCGGACGGCCGGTGATCCGTTGGCAAGGTTTGCTCTCCCAATGACCGCTGCGGAGTGGTCACCGGAAGAGCGTGCAGCAGTGGCTGCCAAGGGTCTTTGTGTTGAGGGTTAGCGCCGCTGGAACAGTATCATGGCCAGCGCCAGCAGGGATGATCCCAGCATCAACAGCAGCGACACGGCATTGAGGAGCGGGGTCGAACCTTCCTTGAGCCTGTCGAACATGGCGATCGTGAGCGGCGCATCAGAGCCGACCAACATCAGCGTGGTGTTGAAGTTCTCAAAGCTCATCAGAAACGCCACGACCACCGCACCGATGATTGCGGGCATCAGAAACGGAATGGTGATGGTGCGCACTGCCGTGAGGCGGGTTGCACCGAGGTTGAGGGCGGCCTCTTCCAGCGTGCGGTCGAATTTTTGCAACCGGGCGCTGATGACCAGCGTTGCAATGGTGGTGATGAACGAGAACTGCCCCAGAACCACCAGCAGCAACCCAGGGCGCAGCGCCTGAATGTCCATTTGCGCCACGTCCCAGATGCCGTTGGCGAGCGTCGAGGAAAACACCAGAATGGAAATGCCAAGCACGATCCCCGGGATCACCAGTGGTAGCAACATCAGCACGTAAAGCACTGTCTTTCCACGGAAATCATAGCGGTTGAACAGGAAGGCATTGGTCGTTCCGACGCTGACCGACAACACCGCGACACAGGCCGCAACAAAGACCGAGGTGCCGACCGCGCGGAGAATGCCACGCTCATGAAATACGCCGATCTGGGGCGCCTCGGCGCCAAAGAACCAGTTCCAGGTGAACCCCTCCCATGGCAGGGACGGGAATTGGCTGTCGTTGAAGGCAAAGACCGCAACCACCGTAAGCGGGAGCGCGAGGTAGAGGAAGAACATCAGCACATAGCCGCCATAGATCAGGCGAAAGCTGCGGGATTGGGGAATGGTGGGAATCATGGTTTACCCCATTGTTTCTTGCAAGGTACGTCCCGTCAGGCGCAGCATGCCCCAGACGATCACCGAAGACAGGAGCAGCAGCATGAAGCCGAATGTGGCGCCAAGCTCCCAGTTCGAGCGCACGATGAACTGGTTATAGATCATCTCGGTGAACCACAGGCTGTCCTTGCCACCCAGCATCGTCGGGGTCAGGTAGTTGCCGAGGCTCAGCATGAAGACCACGATCGATCCGGACACAATGCCCGGCATGGCGTGGGGGATGATGATCTCGCGCAGGACCGACAGACCGTTGCCGCCCAGATCATAGCCCGCCTCGATCACGCTGTCGTCGAGGCTTTCAAGCGTGGTGACGAGTGGCACCACCATGAACAACATCGACGTATAGACCAGCCCGACCATCATGGCGGAGTCATTGTAGAGCATTTCGACAGGCTGATCCGCCAGACCCACCCATTGCAGGAGGTTCGAAATCAGGCCGGTTTCCCGCAACAGGATCATCCAGCCGAATGTGCGTACAAGCTCTGACACGTAAAACGGGATGAGGCAGAGCAGGAATAGCACCTGTTGCAGTCGCCCCTTGGCCATTTTGGCGATGTAATAGGCGACCGGAAAGGCGATCAGCAGTGTGATGCCGGTGGCAAGGATCGACATGATGGCGGTGCGCCAGAAGGTGCGCAGGTAAAGCGGTTCGGTCAGCGCCTTCTCATACTGCGCCAGGCTGGTGTCATAGACGCCAAAGCTGATGCGTTCGCGCAGCGAAATCAGCAGCATGTCGATATGAGGGATGATAATCAGCAGGCTGAGCCACAGAACAAGTGGCGTCAGCAGAAGGACAAATCCGATACGGGCATGGTTGCGCATCAGACACTCTCCCTGAAACAGGTGGCCTGTGCGGCACCCCAGCCGATATGGACCGTGTCGCCGCGTTTGAGCGCGGCGAATTCGCCGGATTGGGGCAGGGTGACCTCTAGCGTTTCGCCGACATTATCCTGGACCAGCACGCGCGAGGCGGCACCGTTGAACAGAATGCTGGTGACGGTGCAGCGCAGCTGGTTGTCAAACGTGGCCAGTGCCGTGGGGGCGGCGGCCAGGCGGATGGTTTCAGGGCGCACAAAGATCTCGGCCGTGTCGCCTGTGGACAGCTCATTCACGGCGGTGGCGCGCATGGCCAGTCCACTGTCGGTACGCAGCTGAAGCGCATCACCCTCGACCCGCTCGATCCGGCCTTTCCAGCGATTGGCCTCGCCAATGAAGCCAGCGACAAAGGGTGTGTCGGGTCTGTAATAGAGATCCTGCGCCGTGCCGACCTGTTCAAACCGCCCCTGGTTCATGACGGCGATCTGGTCGGACATCACCAGCGCCTCGGACTGGTCGTGGGTGATGTAGACAAACGTGGTGTCAAATGCGGCCTGAAGCGCCTTCAGCTCAACCTTCATATGTTCGCGCAGTTTGAGATCGAGCGCGCCCAACGGTTCATCCAGCAGCAGCACATCCGGTTCCAGCACCATGCAACGGGCGATCGCGACACGCTGTTTTTGTCCCCCGGACAGCTCATCGACCTTGCGGTGCCCAATGCCGGGCAGGCCGATGCGCTCCAAGGCCTCGTCGACTTTGTGGGCGATCTGATCCTTTGGCACCTTGTTGCGGCGCAGGCCGTAGCCGATGTTCTCGGCGATCGTCATCATCGGAAACAGCGCCAGATGCTGGAACACCATGTTCACCGGGCGTTTGTTCGGAGGGGTGTTCAGGACGGAGCCGCCCTTGATCCGGATGTCGCCTGAGGTGGGCTCGAGAAAACCGGCAATCATCCGCATGATTGTGGTTTTGCCGCAGCCGGAAGGGCCGAGGATTGAGAAGAAGCTGCCTGGCGGCACCGAAAAGGACACATTATCGACAGCGGTGGTGGTGCCGAAGCGTTTCGCAAGCTCAGCGCATTCAAGATCAGGGGTCATGCAGGGGTCCGTTGTAGACGGTTCGGGTCAACACTTGAAAAAGGAAAGATCGCGGCATGCGCCCCCCGACAGGGAGAGCGCATACCGCGTTTCAGGTCTTTTCCAAAACGAGTAGGGCGGCATCCGTAGATCAGATGCCGCCCATGTCAGAAGAAATCAGTTGGCTGCCTGAACGCGGTCCAGAACATCACCTTCGATGGATTCCAGACCGGCCGGAACCGGCGGGTACCACTTGATGTTGTCGATCGCCTCTTGCGGGAAGCTGGCCTGATACTTGGCTTTCAGGCTGTCTTCGGCAAATTGATCGGCACCTGCGGAGGCGGTGAAGTTCCCTGCAGACGCCGTGATCTTGGCGGCGACTTCCGGCTGCATCACAAAGTTGATCCAGTCATATGCCGCATCATCCGCCTGACCCTTGGCGGGCAGAACAAAGGTGTCGATCCAGCCCAAGGCGCCCGACGCAGGCGCAACAAAAGTGATATCTGCGTTGTCGTCGTTTAGCTTCCAGCCGCCGGTGTCCCATGCCATGGAGGCCGTGACCTCGCCGGAGCGCAGCAGGTTCATCAGCTCGTCGCCGCCGCCCCAGTAGGTTTTGACGTTGGATTTGCACTCGGTCAGTTTGGTTTCGACCTTCTGCATGATCTCGGCATATTTCTCTTCGTCGCCGTAGGCCGCAAACGGATCTTCACCCAACGCGAAGGCAAAGCCGATCAGGGTCGGGCGCTTGAGCCGGTAGGAGACGTTGCCCGCCACTTCCGGTGCGCAGAGGTCGGTGTAGTCCTTGACCACGTCTCCGGCTTCGGCAGTGTTGATCACCAGGCCCGAAGTGCCCCAGACATGCGGCACGCCATAGACGTCACCGCCGACGGTGGTGTTGCCCATGGTGGCCTTCAGCATCGAGGGAATGAATAGCGACTCGTCCAGTTTCGACACGTCGATGGGCTTGTAGATGCCAAATTCCATCTGCGGGCCCATGATCCGGTCCTGCGAGGGCTGTGCCAGGTCAAAACCGCCACCGCCGGTTGCGCGCAGCTTGGCGATCATTTCCTCATTGTTGGATTTTGTCACCTCAACGGTATGGCCGGTTTCTTCCTCGAACATTTCGATAACCTCGTCGGGCGCATATCCACCCCAGGTCAGCAGGCGCAGCGTGTCCGCCGAAGCTGTCTGGCTCAGGGCCAGCACGGTCAGGCAGGTTGTGGTCAGCAGTGTCTTGGTCATGGTCTTCCCCTCTAGGTGTCGGATCGAGTTCGGGCACAGGATGCGCGGGGTTGACCGAACGGTCAAACTTTTTAATGGGTTGGCGCCGCTTAGGATGCAAATTTTGCCGCATAATCATTATTTTCGCGACTTTTGCGATTGGATGAGAGGCTGAGTGGTGCCGCGGTAACGCAAGCGCACGGCGGACACCCACAGCAGGCGGCTGCTCTTTACAGAGGCCTTTCACAAGGGGGCCTTCACCGGCGATCAAGCGGCAAACATGTCCTTATACGCCTCGCGCAGAATGTTCTTCTGCACCTTGCCCATGGTGTTGCGCGGCAGCTCGTCGATGAGGATCAGCTGCCGGGGATGTTTGAACCGCGCCAGCTGGGACTGCACGGCCTCCATCATCGCTTCGGTGTCGGGTGTTTCACCCGGAGCGGCAACGAGAATGCCCAACACCGTTTCGCCGAAGTCCGGGTGCGGCACGCCGATGACCGCGCTTTCCAGCACGCCGGGCTGGTCATCAAGCACCAGTTCGATCTCCTTGGGGTAGATGTTGTAGCCGCCCGAGATGATCAGATCCTTGTTGCGGCCAACGATGTGGACATATGCGTCCGCATCCACCTTGCCGAGGTCGCCGGTGATAAAGAACCCGTCTTCGCGCAGTTCGGCGGCGGTTTTCTCGGGCATTTGCCAATAGCCTTTGAACACATTGGCACCGCGCACTTCGATCTGGCCGACCTCGCCCTGGGGCAGGCTGGCGCCGCTGGCGGGATCGGTCACTTTCAGTTCCACTCCGGGCAGGGGGAAGCCGACGGTGCCGGCGCGGCGCTCACCTTCGTAGGGGTTGGAGGTGTTCATGTTGGTCTCGGTCATGCCGTAACGTTCCAGGATCCGATGCCCTGTGCGGGTCTCGAATTGCACATGTGTCTCTGCCAACAGCGGCGCGGAGCCGGAGATGAACAACCGCATGTGCGAGGTCAGCGCGCCCGTAAAGCGATCATCACTCAGCAAGCGGGTGTAGAAGGTCGGAACCCCCATCAGCGTGGTGGCCTGCGGCAGTTTTCCAATCACGACGTCGAGATCGAACTTTGGCAGAAAGATCAGGCTGCCCCCCGCGAGAAGGGTCACGTTGCTGGCGACGAACAGACCATGGGTATGGAAGATCGGCAGCGCGTGCAGCAGTACGTCATCGGCCGTGAAGCGCCATTCCTTGACCAGCGTCTCGGCATTGGACAGCAGGTTGTTCTGCGTCAGCATTGCGCCTTTGGAACGGCCCGTCGTGCCGGAGGTGTACAGGAACGCGGCGAGATCCTCAGCGTCGCGCGCGACGGTGTCAAACGTTTCGGGCATCGCTGCTGCCTGGTCGGTCAGCGTGCCACTGCCATCCGCATTCAGCGTTTCCAGCCTGGCCCCAAGCTGCGTGGTGATCGGCGTTAGCGTGTCTTCCATCCGTGCGTCGCAGACCACGACGGAGGCGCCGCTGTTTTCAATGAAATAGGACAGCTCATCCGCTGTGTAGGCGGTGTTCAGCGGCAGGAAGATCAGCCCGGCCTGCGTGCAGGCCGCATAGAGCGCCAGTGCTTCGGGGGATTTCTCAACCTGTGCGGCCACGCGATCACCGGGCGTGAGACCGAGGTGCGTCAGCACATGGGCGATTTGGGCGGTGATGCCGAGAAAGTCCTGATGGCTCAGAACCTTGCCATCCGGCAGATGCAGAAACGGGGTCGATTTGCCAGCATGGGTGCCAAACAGGCGATCATACAATGGGTTTGCCATGGGCGGGGCCTTTCTTCTTAAGCTGGAACACTGCGCGCCGTGGCGGCGAGGCTCTTGACCTCGGGGGCGCAGGCCACCTCTTGCGTGGTCGCGAAACGTTCGTGGTTCTGTGCAATATTTTCGAGATCGTAAAGGTAGTTCACCATGGTTCCGGCAGACTGCGCGCGTCCCTTGTCGGAGGTGTCAGCCTCCGCGTGCACGGCATGGACAATCGCGCCATTGCCGAGGTGGAAGCGCGCGACCGGGTCCAGCGGCAAGCCTCCGGGCCGTTTGGCGTTCAACAGGTAATCCGCCGCCAGGGCACGCAGCCTTTCGGGATCCGAGTCTGTGGTCGCGATGTCCTCTGCCTCAAGCCAGCGGGTGAAGCCGGGAATGGGGGAGAGTGTGACAAAGGTGGACAGGCCGGACAGCTCCGTCGCCAGATCCGAAGCCACCTGTTTGATCAGCGAGTTGCCGAACGAAATGCTGGCCAGACCTGCCTGACAGTTGGAAATCGAATAGAAGGTGGCCGTGTCCGCTTCGGTGGCGGGGATTTCCGCGTGATCTTCGCTGAGCAGGGTTTGCACCGAGTCGGGAATGCCCTTGGTCAGCGCCACTTCGACGAAGATCAGCGGCTCGTCCGGCATCGAGGGGTGGAAAAACGCAAAACAGCGACGATCCGCAGGTGCCAGACGGCGGCGCAGATCGTCCCAGCTGTCAATCGCGTGCACCGCCTCGTAGGCGATGATCTTTTCAAGGATATGCGCTGGGCTTTCCCAATTGATCGGACGCAGCACCAGAAAGCCCCGGTTGAACCAGCTGAGGAACAGGTGGCGAAAATCTATGTCCAGCGCCTCCAGCTCCGGCTCGCCGCGCCCCAGCCGCAACAGATCCGCGCGCATCCGCACCAAGGCCCCGGTGGCGTTGGGCAGCCGGTTTAAGCGGCGGATCAACTCCTGACGTCGGGGTTCGGAGGCCGCCATAAATGCGCGATAGGATGCCTTGGAAGGATCTCTCTCGTAGGTCGCCAGCGTGGCGCGAACCGAATCTGGTGCGATGTTCATCGCCGAGGCCAGATGACGAAAGAAGACAAGCTTGCCGTCATCATCGAGGGGCTCGAACCGGGACAGGATCTCTTCGGCCAGGGCCAGGCCGGAGGTCTCCCCGGCGGAGCCAACCAAGGCATCGGCCAGCTCCTGCAGCGGTCGTCCGTCCGAAGGCACGGGTTGTACCGACCGCTGGCGGCGTTCAAAAACGGTCGACAGCAGCTCTGCAAGGATGCTCATGGCGCAGCTCCATCATCAGGTTTAGCCCTCAGGTCCGCAGCCCCGGTAACAGACAGGGCAGCAAGATCACGTTGGTCATGCCACAAGGGTAGTCGCTTTATGTTTTTTCAGTCAACCATATTGTATACAAGAATTAGATTCTTGAATTTGGTTGGAGCGTTGGTCATGATCTGCCTATGGAAAAACGCCGCGCAGATACGATTGCCGAACAGCTCGAAGCACTGATTTTCAACGGGACATATGCCGATGGGGATCGCCTGGACGAGGTGCGCCTTGCGGAGCAGTTCGGGGTGTCGCGCACGCCGCTGCGCGAAGCGTTTCAACGGCTTGCCTTGTCTGGCTTGCTCGAACTGATCCCGCGACGCGGTGCCTTCGTGCGCCAACCGGGCCCGGTGGAACTGTTGGAGATGTTCGAGGTGATGGCGGAGCTTGAAGCGGTGTGCGGTCGGCTTGCAGCGTTGCGGATCTCAGAGGCCGCGCTTGCCGAATTGCGCGAGGCGAACAGCAGCTGTCAGACAGCTGTCACCGCCGGTGACGTGGAGGCCTACTACTCTGAAAACGAGCGGTTCCACAGCATCATCTATCAGCAATCTGGCAACAGTTTTTTGGCGCAGGAGGCCGCGAAGCTGCACAAGCGGTTGCAACCCTTTCGCCGCCAACAGCTTCGGTTCCGGGGGCGGATGGGCCAGTCCATGTCCGAGCATGAGCAGATCGTGCGCGCGCTAGAGGCCAGCAAGGCCGAGGCCGCGGCGGATGCCCTGCGCAACCACGTTGCGGTGCAGGGCGAGAAATTCCACCAGTTGATGGCGACGTTGAAGAACACGGCTTAGCCCGCATACGGTTTGTGGCGCGATGTGATGCGCAACGTGCGACAGGGCAGGGGGCAGATACGAAAAAGGAGGCCACCGGCCCCCTTTTCCTTTCTCTGATGTTGAGATCTGCGGGTCAGCCGCCGAAATCGTCGAGCATGATGTCCTCGCGATCCACGCCCAGCTCCAGCAGCATGTTGATCACCGACTGGTTCATGATCGGCGGACCACACATGTAGAACTCACAGTCCTCCGGCGCCGGGTGGTTCTTGAGGTATTCCTCGAAGAGCACATTGTGGATGAAGCCGGTGTAGCCTTTCCAATCGTCCTCGGGCAGAGCGTCCGACAGGGCTACGTGCCATTCGAAGTTGTCGAACTCTTCGGCCAGCTGGTCAAAGTCCTCGACAAAGAACATCTCGCGCTTGGAGCGGGCACCATACCAGAAGGTGATCTTGCGGTCGCGGTTTTCCAGACGCTTGAGCTGGTCAAAGATGTGCGACCGCATCGGCGCCATGCCGGCACCCCCACCGATGAAGACCATTTCCTTTTGCGTGTCGCGGGCGAAGAATTCACCAAACGGCCCGGAAATGGTGACCTTGTCACCGGGTTTGAGGTTGAAGATATAGGACGACATCTGGCCCGGCGGAATACCGGCAGAGCCCGGCGGCGGCGAGGCAACGCGGACGTTGAGCATGATGAGGCCCTTTTCGTCCGGGTAGTTCGCCATCGAGTAGGCCCGCTCGATCGGTTCCGAGACTTTGGATTCATACTGCCACAGATTGAACTTGTCCCAATCCGGGCGGTACTCTTCTTCGATCTCGAAGTCCTTGTAGGACAGCGCGTGGCTGGGCGCTTCGATCTGGATATAGCCACCGGCGCGGAAGTTGACATCCTCGCCCTCGGGGAGTTCCAGCACCAGGTTCTTGATGAAGGTCGCGACGTTCTCATTGGAGCGCACGGTGCACTCCCACTTTTTCACGCCGAAGACCTCTTCTGGCACTTCGATATCCATGTCCTGCTTGACCGCCACCTGACAGGACAAACGGTCACCACAGGAGGCTTCGCGCTTGGTGATATGGCTTTCTTCGGTGGGCAGGATGGAGCCGCCACCGGAATGCACGCGCACGCGGCATTGCGCGCAGGTGCCACCGCCGCCACAGGCAGAGGGGACGAACATCTTTTCCGCCGCCAGCGTCTGCAAAAGCTTGCCGCCTGCGGGAACCGAGATGGTTTTCTCGCCGTTGATGGTGATGTTCACATCGCCCGAGCTGACGAGTTTCGAGCGGGCTGCCAGAATGATCGTCACCAAGGCGACAACGATCAGGGTGAACAGGAGAACGCCTAGTCCGAATGTAGTCACGTCTGGCCTCCGATCAAAGTTTCACGCCGCTGAAGGACATGAAGGCCATCGCCATCAGACCCGCGGTGATGAAGGTAATGCCAAGTCCCTGAAGACCATCCGGAATGTCGGAATACTTCAGTTTCTCGCGCACGCCGGCCATGGCGGTGATCGCCAGCGCCCAGCCAAAGCCGGAGGAAAGACCATAGGTGGTTGCCTCGGCAAAATTGTAGCTGCGTTCCACCATGAAGAGGGAGCCACCAAGGATGGCGCAGTTCACGGTGATGAGCGGCAGAAAGACCCCAAGCGCGTTGTAAAGCGGTGGGAAATACTTATCGAGTAGCATTTCGAGGATCTGCACCATGGCCGCGATCACGCCGATATAGGAAATGAGACCAAGGAAGGTCAGATCCACGTCCGGGAAACCGGCCCAGGCCAGCGCGCCGGGGGCCAGCAGGTAGGTCAGCAGCAGGTTGTTGGCGGGCACGGTGATGGCCTGCACCACCATGACCGAGATACCAAGACCGATCGCTGTCGAGATCTTTTTCGACACCGCGAGGAAGGTACACATGCCGAGGAAGAACGACAGCGCGAGGTTCTCAACGAATACGGCCTTGACCGCGAGGGAAAGCAATCCTTCCATCAGTGCGCCTCCACCGTCTGGATTTTATATTCACGTTCTTCGACCTGTGCCGGCTTCCAGGTGCGAATGCCCCAGATCAGCAGACCAATGACGAAGAAGGCGGAGGGCGGCAGGAGCAGCATGCCGTTTGGCACATACCAGCCGCCATTGTTCACGGTCTCAAGCACGGTGACGCCAAACAGCGAGCCTGCGCCAAAGAGTTCGCGGAAGAAGGCAACGATCATCAGCAAGAGCCCGTAGCCAAGGCCGTTACCAGCGCCGTCGATGAAGCTCGCGACGGGCGGGTTCTTCATTGCAAAGGCTTCGGCACGGCCCATCACGATACAGTTGGTGATGATCAGACCGACAAAGACCGAGAGCGTTTTTGAGATCTCATAGGCGAAGGCCTTGAGCACCTGATCCACGAGGATCACCAGAGAGGCGATGATCACCATCTGCACGATGATCCGGATCGAGGAGGGGATCTGGTTGCGCAGCATCGAGATGAACATCGACGAAAACGCTGTTACCAGTGTCACGGCGATGGACATCACGAAGGCCACCTGCATCGAGGAGGTCACCGCAAGTGCAGAGCAGATGCCCAGAACCTGCAGGGTGATCGGGTTGTTGTCGACCAGCGGATCGACGAGTTGCGAACGATAGGTTTGTGCCATCAGTCGATCTCTCCTGCTTGGAGCCGTTCAAGGAAGGTGCCGTAACCGGCCTGTCCCATCCAGAACTTCACCAGATTGTCCACGCCGACAGAGGTCAGCGTTGCACCGGCCAGCGCATCGACGTGGTAGTCCTGACCGGCGGGCGGAGCAGCTTTTGCCACGGTGATGGCCAGCTGACCCTCTTCGGTAAAGAGTTTCTTGCCGTTCCACAGCGATTTCCAGCGCGGGTTGTCCACCTCGGCGCCGAGGCCGGGGGTTTCGCCATGCTGATAGAACTGTAGGCCAAAGATGTCGTTGCCGTTCTCTTCCAGCGCGATGAAGCCATAGAGCGTCGACCACAGGCCGTAGCCTTCGATCGGCAGCACCACCTTGTCGAGGTCGCCCGCTTCATCACGCAGCAGGTAGATCATCCGGTAGGCCTGCATCTGGCCACCCAGACCTGCGGGATCCTCGTCCAGCGCCCGCACGATCGCCGGGTCATCAGAGGCCGCCAGCGCATCAAAGGTCTCGATCTCGAACTGGTCGCTGTACGCGCCGCTGGAGAGGTCCAGCACATGCGGTTCAAAGTCGGCAAAAGCCTCGGCCACGGGCACGTTTTCGTCATAGACGCCAGCGACCTGCAGCACGTTGATGCGCTTGTCGCGCAGCTTGTTCTCTTCCTGGATCGGGCGCAGGGCCACGGCGGCGGCGGACACGACCATCGAGGCCACGAGGCAGAGCGCCACGGCGACGAATACTGTCTTGCCGACGGAATCGGGCGGCGCGTCGAGGAAGCGACGGATCATGCCCTTTTGCTCGTTTGTGTCAGACATTGCGCTTCGCCCTCCGTTTGATGTTGGCCTGTACGACGAAGTGGTCGATCAGCGGGGCAAAGACGTTGCCGAACAGGATCGCCAGCATCATGCCTTCGGGGAAGGCCGGGTTGATGACACGGATCATGACGACCATGAAGCCGATCAAGGCACCATAGATGTAGCGGCCCATGTTGGTGTGCGAGGCCGAGACCGGCTCGGTCACCATGAAGGCCAGACCAAAGGCATAGCCGCCCACGACCAGATGCCAGTACCAGGGCATCGCGAACATCGGGTTGGTGTCGGAGCCGATCCAGTTCAGCAGCGTCGAGAAGGCGATCATGCCACCAAGGCAGCCGACGATCAGTCGCCAGTTGGCGATCTTGACGATCAGCAGGAAGGCCAGGCCGATCAGGATTGCCAGCGTCGAGGTTTCGCCAAACGATCCCTGAATGGTGCCGACAAAGGCGTCCATCCACTCGATGCCGCGCTCCGGGAAGGCGGCAACGCCATCAGACGCGCCGATCGCCAGTGCGGTGGCACCGGAGAACCCGTCCACCGGGGTCCAGATCGAGTCGCCGGACATATAGGCGGGATATGCGAAATAGAGGAAGGCACGACCCACCAGCGCCGGGTTCAGGAAGTTTTTGCCGGTGCCGCCAAAGACTTCCTTGCCGATCACCACGCCAAAGATGATGCCAAGCGCCACTTGCCACAGGGGCGTCGTGGCGGGCAGGATCAGCGTGTAGAGCATGGAGGTCACGAGGAAGCCTTCGTTGACCTCATGGCCGCGCACTACGGCAAAGATCACCTCGAAGATGCCGCCCGCAACCAGCGTCACGACGTAGATTGGCAGGAAATACAGCAACCCGTGCATGATGTTGGCAAAGGGGTTGTTGGGATCAAAGCCGATACCCAGCGTCTCGATAATGGCGGCGCGCCAGCCGGAGGCGCCATATTCGGCAATCGCCATATTGGTCTGCAGGCCGGTGTTGTACATGCCAAACAGGATGCAGGGGATGGTCGCCAGCACCACATAGGTCATGATCCGTTTCATATCGATATAGGAACGGGCATGGGGCGCGGCGGTGGTCACCGTCTTGGGCGTGTAGATGAAGCTCTCCACCATCTCGTAGACAGGGAAGAATTTTTCGTATCGGCCACCCTTCAGGAATTGCGGCTCGATCCGATCAAAGAAACTGCGAAGACCCAAAGTCTTATCCCTCTCTTTCGATCTTGCTGAGGCTGTCGCGCAGGGCGAGGCCATATTCATATTTGGCCGGGCAGGCAAAACCGCAGAGGCCCAGATCTTCTTCGTCCAGCTCCAGCGCGCCCAAGGCCTGTGCCTGGTCGGTGTCCATCACCAGCAGCGCCCGCAACAGCTGCGTTGGCAGGAAATCCTGCGGCATCAGCTGTTCAAATGTGCCGATCGGCACCATGGCGCGGCGGCCGCCGTTAAGGTTAGACGTCAGCGCGTGCAGCTTTTTCGAGAAGGCAGAGCCCAGCACCGGCTGCACCGCGTATTTCGACGCCATCGGGCGAATCCAGCCCAGCGGGATCTGCTCGCGGTCTTCCTTGATCAGCGTGATCTGGCGCGCATAGCGACCGAGATATGCGGTTGGACCCTCTCCGGCGCGCCCGGACAGGATGGAGCCGGAGATAACGCGGATTGGCGTGTCGCGGCCAAGATCCTCGGCGCAAAGATCGGTCATCGACGCGCCCACGCGGGTGCGGACCAGACGCGGACGGCTGCATTCGGGGCCCGAAAGGGCAATGGTGCGGAACGGATCCAGCCGCCCGGTCAGCAGCAACTGACCAATGGCGATGATGTCATGATAGCCGATGGTCCAGACGGTTTTCTCGCCGCTGGGGGGCTCCAGGAAATGCATGTGGGTGCCCGCCAGACCCGCCGGATGTGGGCCGGAAAACCCGACAGCAGTCACGCTGGCCAGATCGGCGCCGGGAATACTGGCGCCGCTGTCCTGACACAGGTAGGTCTTGCCGTCAGTGAGCACTGTCACGGCGGACAGGCCGCGCGCAAAGGCTTCGGCGTGTTCGTTGATGATGGTGGCCGCATCGCCCGACAGCGGTTCGCTGTCCATCGCCGTTACATAGATGGCCGCAGGGGCGGCATCCGATGCCGGCACCTTTGAATAGGGGCGCGTGCGGAAAGACGTCCATAGCCCCGAAGCGCAGAGCCGCTCACGCAGGCCTTCGGCGGTGCTCTCATCGCCAATGGCGGAGAAATCCACCGGCTCGGCGGCAGAATCATCCACTTCGATCTCGACGCTGACCAGCACACGGCGCGCGCCGCGGTTGATCGCTTTTACGCGTCCTGAAACCGGTGCGGTGACCCGAACCTCTGGCGTGTCCTTATGCGCAAACACCGGAGCGCCTGCCGCAATCACGTCGCCTTCCTGAACTGAAAGCCGAGGCTTCAGGCCAATATAGTCCTGCCCGAGGATGGCGACGGTCCGGACTTCTGCTGCGTCTTCGATTCTGGTGTCAGGTGCCCCCAGCACCGGAACATCGAGACCTTTTTTCAACGTATGTTGCTGCACGTCTTCATGTCCTGTCCATTTTCCGGCGCTCTTATGCGTTACTGCGACGCGGTTTGAAAGTTCTTTAGAGCGAAAAAATCCGATTTACTGTTGAACCCGCGTTCTTTCTGTCCCAGAAGCTCTGGGAACCTCGCGTCCCTTAACAGAAGCACTAGCGGAGTAGGCCCTTTGACGAACCCTCTTCTCCTTTCTCGCCGTAGTTTCATGGTCATGCCACTTGCACTGATGGCTTGCAAGAAAGGATGGTCCCTGCTGGAACTTAGTGGGCTGACGATGGGCACCAACTACTCGATCGTCGCCATTGACCACAGCAAGTCCATCGACCAGGCTGAACTTCAGTCCGCAGTCGACCAGGCACTGGGTCAGGTCAACGTGCAGATGTCCAACTGGGATGCGTCTTCCGAGATTTCGCGCTTCAACGCGGCCGCGGCAGGCGAGAGCCTGTCCGTGTCCGGCGAACTGCATCACGTGATGCAGACCGCGCAGGACGTGCATGTGGCAAGTGATGGCGCATTTGACGTCACCGTTGGTGCGTTGATCGACCTCTGGGGCTTTGGCGCCGGGCAAACCCGCAGCGACATGCCGTCCGACGCTGAGATTGCACAGGCCATGGCCTGCTGTGGTCAGGCTCAGTCGGTTGAGCTGGAGGCCGGTGGCCTCAAGAAGCTGAACAGCGGTGCCGAAGTCTATCTGTCGTCGATCGGCAAAGGCTTTGGTGTCGATCAGGTGGCTGCTGTGCTCAAGGGCTATGGTATCACCGACTATATGGTTGAAATCGGCGGTGACCTTTATACTGCAGGTCGCAACCCCGAGGGTCAGCCCTGGCAGATCGGCATCGAGACGCCGCAGGCATTTGATCGTGGCGTGACGCAGGTTGTTGGCCTGTCCGACATGGGGATGGCGACCTCCGGCGACTATCGCAACTTCTTTGACTACGACGGTACCCGGTACTCGCACATCATCGACGCCACCACTGGCCGTCCGGTGACGCATGACACCGCCTCTGTCACTGTTCTGACCGACAATGCGATGCTGGCGGATGCTTGGGCGACCGCAATGCTGGTCATGGGCCGCGAGCGCGGTCTTGAGATCGCAAATGATCGTGATATGGCGGTTCTGTTCATTGACCGTGCGGCTGCAAACGGCGAAACCGGGTTCAAATCCACGGCGTCTGATCGCTTTGCTGCGCTGACCGCCTGAACCGATTGTCCGGCGTTTCGCTGGAAAAGGGGAGCATGACATGTCGACGTTCATCCTGACCTTCGGACTGTTCCTGATCGTGATGCTGGGCATGGCCTTCGGCGTTCTGTTCAGTGGCCGCACCATCAAAGGCAGCTGCGGCGGATTGAACGCGATTTCAGATGCGGATCAATGCGTGGTCTGCAAAAAGGACATCGACCCCGACAGCCCCTTGCGCGAACGTCTGGCGTGCCCGCGTGCGCGTAAGATGCTCGAAGACATGGAGCGCGAGGAGGGCTGACGCCTCTATCGCATGACGTTGTTTTGACATGAACCTGCTGCCTCCGTGGTGGCAGGTTTTTTGTATTTTTCCATAGGGTTGTCGTCTCAGTCGGCCAAATTGGACCAAAGATATCCGGTGCCACGAGGCCGGCCTGGGTGGTGCTGAATCTGACGTGAACCATGCGTTCACGCGGGATCAGTTGCATCCGCTGATGCGAGGGTGTTGGGACGACGGTGCGGCACCCGGCAGCCTGCCTCCAAGAGGCCGTGCGGAGGCCGCGCACGCACGCGCACCACCCACCAATCCCTGCAAAAATCGGAACAACGCGCGGTCGTGATGGTTATCCAAGTGTCCCGCGTCGAAACGGCGCACTCTCAACCGGAGGCCCAATCATGGATCTTGTCCGCATCATTCTATCTATTCTTCTGCCCCCTCTGGGTGTCTTTTTGCAAGTTGGCCTGAAGGGGCACTTCTGGCTCAACATCCTGCTGACCTTGCTGGGCTACATCCCGGGCGTCGTGCATGCCGTCTGGATCATCGCGCGGAGATAATTCGATGGCGAGCCTGGATCATTCCCATCCGACCAAGCCCATGCGCCGCCGTCGCACCGATGCTGAAATCACCGCCGAAGTGGCGCGGCTCGAAAACTTGGCCAAGACGCTGGATGCGCGGTTTCGTATTCCCCTGACGGGGTTTCGGGTCGGGCTCGACGGCCTGATCGGGTTGATCCCGGGCGTTGGTGACACGCTGGCGGCTCTGCCGTCGGCCTATCTGATTACGCGAGGATGGCAGCTGGGGGCGAAGAAGCGCACACTTGCCCGGATGAGCGTAAACACCGGGCTGGACTGGATGCTCGGCAGCATTCCGATCGTCGGCGATCTGTTCGATATCGGTTTCAAGGGCAATCTGCGCAATGTGCGTCTCTTGCAGAGCGACTTGCGGAAGGGACAAACAGCCCACGCCGCGCAGGGCGGCATCGCAGCCGAAACGCATCGAGACTAGTTTTCGGTCCCAAATCGAAAAGAAATGAACCAACCTGAGTTTCGAGCGTTGCTGCTCCATGTTTGTTGATCTTTCCACTCCGCTCCTGCTTGTGCTTTTTGCTGCGGCGGCACTCTGCATCCTTGCGGGCGGTGTGAAAATGACAGGTCAGGCCGATGTCATTGCCGACCGCACCGGGCTGGGCGAAGCGCTTATCGGTGGCGTACTGCTGGGCGCGGCGACATCTTTATCCGGCACGATCGTGTCGCTGACCTCGGCGCTCGACGGGCGCGCGTCACTGGCGTTTTCCAATGGCATCGGGGGCATCGCCGCGCAAACCGCCTTTCTTGCGCTGGCCGACATTCTGCATCGCAAGGTCAACCTCGAGCACGCCGCCGCCGACCTCGTCAATGTGTTTCAGGGCGCGCTTTTGATGTTCATGCTGGCGATACCGCTTGCTGCGTGGCTGGGCCCCGATGTTGCAATTCTTGGCATCCACCCGGCCTCCTTCCTGCTTCTGGCGATCTACATCATGGGTATCTACGCCTCTGGTCAGGTGCGAAATGATCCAATGTGGACGGCGGTCGACACCGAAGAAACAGCGCCGGACGAGCCGGATGAGGAGGCGGATGAATTCCCTTCAACACCGAGACTCGCCGCAGCTTTCGGCGGGCTGATGCTGGTCATGGGGGGCGCTGGCTGGGTGATCGCGGGCACCGCGGGCGTGCTGACCGACAGGTTGGAGATGTCGGCCTCAGTCGTCGGTGCGCTGGTGACCGCTGTGGTGACCTCCTTGCCCGAACTCGTCACGACGCTCGCGGCTGTCCGGCGCGGTGCGCTGCAACTGGCGGTGGGCGGGATCATCGGCGGAAATATCTTCGACACGCTCTTTCTGGTGCTGGGCGACGCGGGCTATCGCGCCGGGTCCATCTACCATGCGATCGGCAAGGACGACGTCTTCTGGCTTGCTGTCGGGTTGATGATGACCGCCATTCTCACTCTGGGGCAGCTCTATCGCCAACGGCAGGGGCCGGCGAATATCGGTCTGGAAAGCATGGGTATTCTGGCGACATACGGCGCCGCGATTGCGATCCAGACCCTGCTCTGAGTGAGAGCCGCGCATTCGGAGTGCCGTCAGGCTGGCTTCACCAGGCACGCGCAATGGAACGTGATGCAGAGCAGGGCGTTGGATAGATAGCCAACAGCACAAGGAACCGTTCAATGTCCGACCCCGCGCAGACCACCAGTGTCAATCAGATCGTTGATCGTCTTGCCCGCCTTGCGGATCAGGATCGGGTTGCGGTGGCCAAGATCATCGAAGTGTTTGGCACGCAGTCCTTTCTGCCTGTCTTGATGGTGCCCGCGCTGTTGGTCGTGTCACCCCTAAGTGGTATTCCGCTTTTCTCGTCCCTCTGCGGGATCACCATCGCTGCGATCTCGTTGCAGATGGTGGCGGGTCGAGAACATCTCTGGCTGCCGCAGTTCGTGGTCAAACGGTCACTGGAAGGCAAGCGTGCCCGTGAAGCGATCGACAAGCTCCAGGGAGTTGCCAGTTGGCTCGACAATCACTCTCGTGACCGGTTCCAGCCCTTGCTGCGCTGGCCGGGGCGTAAGCTCATTCAAACGCTGTGTCTGTTTTGCGGTGCCGCGATGCCATTTCTGGAAATTGTGCCCTTCTCATCGTCGATCCTTGGCACTGCGGTCTTGCTGTTTGCGACGTCTTTGCTGCTGAAAGACGGTCTTTTTGCGGTGTTTGGATTGGTCGCGATGTCGTCCGCGGCAGCTGTCCTGCTGACGGTCGCTGGATCCATCCAAGGCGCCATATAGCGCGCTCGTCAGACTTCGCACCCTGCCTCCAGAGTATCAGCTGGAACCTATGCGCGCGCCACGCGTTCTCCTTCTGAACGATCTTTTGCAAACACAAAGGAGGGTGTCTGAATGAAATATGGTTGGAGATTTGTTTTTATACCGCTTTGGGTTCTTTGTATTTCAGGTGCCGCTTTGACGGCATTTCTGATTGCAGATTGGCTTGCATGGCAAGCGTTTGCGGTCGCCATTGCTATCGGCCTGATCGTTGGCGTGCCTGCGGGGCTATGGACCACTTTCAAGGTCCGACGTAATGATCCGGCTTGGTCGTGAGTGAGCGAAGCACCTGAGACAATAGCGCCCGTCGTTGAACAGCGACGGGCGCTTGTTGCATTGTAGGCTGCTTTGGCAGTGCGGCCATGTTTGGCCAGAACTAGACATGCCTCGTAGTCGAACTGGTGGCCGTTTTTCAGGGCTGCGCACGATCAGAACTTACTTCACATGGTCAGGTTTCTGCTCGCGATCACCGCTGGCAAACTCCTCCAGCTGTTCTTCCGACATCGATTCATACATGTCACGAGCGGCGCCCTTCAGATCGTTCTTAGCCGTTTCTCCACGTTTGGCAGAGAGCGCAGCGCCGGCTGCCTTTTGTTGTGCTTTGGATTTTGCAGGCATGTCTGATCCTCCGATTTTGGTATTGGGTTGAGATCCTAAGTTGGGTTTCAAGGCGCGATGGACACTCTGCGTGTCTTGCCTATGGCGTGGCCTGAGTGCGCGCGAGACCTGCATGTAGAGAGAGGGGGTGCGCCGTAGCGCACCCCCCTTCAGCATATTCTGAAATGATTCACCGGTCATGCCGGCGACTTAGCTCTCATCCCAGGCCGGCATTGCCTCCAGCTGTTCTTCTGTGGCCTGTACATGCGCGCGCAGGTCGTCGCCTCCGACGCGGGTGATCTCAACTTGATCCACTTCCAGCGCGACTGCCTTTTCGCCGATGCCAAGGAACCCGCCCACGTCGAGAATGATCGCGTCCAATTTCCCTTCATCCGTCAGGGTGAGCTCGCTGACCTCGCCGACCCATTCGTCATTGGAGCCGTAGGCTGCGGCGCCCAGAAGCTCATCCGTGGTCATCTGCGCCAACTCTACATCGCGGGTCTGGCTTTCACGCTCTTGCTCCCACATGCGGGCGTCTTCGGTTTCGCTCGCTCGGTACCAACCTTGGTCTTCGGCGCGGGTTTCGTCAAAGTCCTCAGTTTGGTCGAACGTGGATTTCCCACCGGAATAGACCATGAAGAACGCGCCCTCATCGTCAGCATCCTCGACAAACTGGATTTGGTTCAGCGAGATGTGCTTTTCTGTCTCGCCCACGCCCAGAAAGCCGCCTGCATCGACGATCAGACCCTGAACCTCGCCATCGCGGCGCATCAGAACGTCTTCTACTTCGCCAACCATCTGCCAGTTGTTTTGAACATCGGACACGGCCCTCATATGGCCCGCAAACGACGTGTCATGGCTCTTGGTCTGCATGGGTTGCTCACCGGTTGCGGTGTTTGTGGCAGTGTCACTGGGCATCTTGGCGCCCGTCTCGGCGTCGCCCGAGCCCGACACTGCGTCCCCTGTTTCATCAGTGGGCATATAGATTTGGTGATCCAGCAGGTTGCTTACCTTGATCTCCATGCTTTGCATCTGATCATAGCCGTTGGTCTCTGCTTTGGACATCGTGTCCTCAGCCGCCACGGGCAGTGCGATCATGGTGGCGAGAGCGGTGGTTGTGAAAAGATGTTTCATAATTGGCTCCTCGTATCGTGTTACTCGGATACAGGGTGTTAGCCTGTCGATCAGTCAACGCATCGCGGGGGCCAGTGTTTCATTGTCACAGAATTTTTTTGCAGTACCTTCAAATAGTATGTTCTAACAAAAGGATAGCGCGGTTCATCCGACCTGCTCTTCACCTCTGGCCTGAACCGTGCGGGTTGATCGTCATCGCCTGCGCTTCATCAGTGCGTCAGCCAGGCAGTGACCGACAAGCGCTGCGACGAAAACTCTCTCAAGATCGCGGGTTTGTTATGGAACGTTCAAAAGGGCACAGCGTTGGAACCTGTAAACAATTGCGCGGGTTTGAATGAACTAACCCCGTGTCAAAGGGCCCATCACCAAGAGGAGTAGACCCAAATGATGGCGCAAGACCAGCCGGGATTGTTCGCATGGCAGTCCCGCCATTGCTCTGTCGCAGAGTGTTTTGACTGCGCCATTCACCCGATTTTTCTCACCCCTAAGTCAGTCTGCGAGCTGCGCAAGAAAAAGGACCTGTCATGACGTGTTCCGAGGATGCAGCGCGAGTTCCGAGCGAAGGGGTGGAGATGCTGATGACCGCCGCCGAGGCCTTTCCGGAAATGGAGCGCGCCTTTCTCAACTCCCGGACCGAAGTATGGGCCAGTTTACGGGTGTTTGACCTGCAGACCCGCTTGCGCAGTGAGGTCGGTCAACGGATCGGCTCGACGTGGGAGGATCTGATCATCTATGTCCTGCGCCGGGGCGTCACACTCAATATTATTGTGTCCGATTTCGATGCGGTGATGGCAAATCCGCTTCATGTTGGCACATGGCAGACGATGCGCCACCTGCGCGCCGCAGCTCTCCGTGCAGGTCCGGACGCGAAACTGAACCTCACCGCGGCGGCGCATCCTGCGCGGGTTGGGGGAATGTGGTGCGCGTTGTTCTGGCCTGCGGTACGCAGTCGTCTGAACGGCGTGCTGGAGGACCTCAACCAGCTTGAACCTGCCGAGCAGGACCAGCGTCTGGCCGAAATGCCGGGTCTGGATGGCTATGTGCGACGCGACGGCAACGGGCGGCTTTGTGCGCGGCTCTTGCCGGTGCGTCCGCTCTTGCCTGCAACACACCACCAGAAAATCGCCGTTTTTGATCGCCAACGCCTATATATTGGCGGGTTGGATCTGGACGAGCGCCGGTTTGACGACACGGGACATCACCGGCGCCGTGATGAGACCTGGCAGGATGTGCAGCTGATGCTGGATGATCCCGAAATCGTGGCAGAGGGACAGGCGCATCTGGAGAGCTTCCTCGACATCTGCGCTGGCACCAAAGAGCCGCCAAAGCGCAAACACCTGCTGACCACCCTGTCGCGACCGCGCGACTGGCCGAACCATGTGCCGGGGCCGCGTCAGGTCGATGCGACCCTGAAGGAGACGCATCTGCGTCGAATCAGGGAGGCCAAGCATCTGATCTATCTTGAATCGCAGTTCTTTCGGGACACGGAGCTTGCTGACGCTCTGGCAGAGGCCGCACGGGAGAAGCCCGACCTTGGCTTGGTCATGGTGCTTCCTGCCGCTCCCGAGGATGTGGCTTTTGACGGCAACACCGGATCAGACGCGCGATACGGCGAATATCTTCAGGCGCAATGCATCGCCAAGGTTCAGGATGCCTTTGGCGCACGGGCGGTGATCATGTCGCCGGTTCAGCCCGTGGCAATGGCCGGTGATGGACGTGACACGCTTGCGGGATCGCCGATCATCTATGTTCATACCAAGTTTTCCGTCTTTGATGATTGCCGCGCAATCCTGTCTTCTGCCAACCTGAACGGCCGGTCGATGACCTGGGATACCGAGGTGGGGGTGGAGCTGCGCCAAGCGGATACGGTGGCCGCCATGCGCGAGCAGGTCTACGGACACTGGCTGCAGATGGCCCCTCCGTCGCGGTTCCTGGACCCTGAACGCGCAGTCGAGGCTTGGCGCGCGCAGGCCGATGCGAACCTGGCCGCCTCCCCGGAAGAGCGCACAGGGTTTCTAGTGCCCTACGATCCTGCCCCGGCTGCAGAATTCGGACGCCGGCTGCCTTTGGTGTCGCAAGCCATGGTGTGACGCTTCGGTAGGTGCCGGGGGCGGCGCCGCGTGGAACGGTTGCGTTGAGCGTCAGCGTGCATGACCCCACGCGGCAGCAGGTCAGGCCATGCCATTGGTCTCAGCCGTCCTGTCCTCCATCGCCAGACCCGGCCCCGTGGCGGACCTCATCATAGACCTGTCCCCAGGCAAGGATCGCAAAGATCGCGGTGCCGCCGATGATATTGCCCAGCAGGACAGGGAAGAAGTAGCCGAAGGCGGCAGCAGCGGGTGTCATCGTGCCTGCAAGAAGCATGATCCACATCTCTACGGAGCCGGCGATGACATGTGTGAAATCTCCCGCAGCAATCAGCCAGGTAAAGGTCAAGATGACGAAGAATGCATTGCCTTCAGCCGAAGGCATCATCCAGACGATCGCCGCGACCAGAACACCGGCGGGAATGGCGCGAATGAAACTGTCGCCCGCGCCCATGGTGACGGCGTGATCGGACAAGGCAATGACGGCCTCGGCCAGCTCCGCACTCAACATATTGGTTTTCGACATCATCAAGGCCGCCAGTAGGGCTCCGACAACATTCGCGGTCAACACAACCGCCCAGAGCCGCAGCATAGCAGACAGCGCCTTGCGGGACTGACGTGCGAGAACCGGAAGCACCGTGGTGATGGTGTTCTCTGTAAACAACTGCATCCGGCCAAAGATTACGACCAGAAAGCCGAATGAGTAGCCGAAATTCTCGATCAGGTAGCGGCCCGCCATATCCTGCGGCAGATGCTGACGCAAAATCCCTTCGCCAAGCACGGAGAGGCTGATCAATATTCCGGCTGCCAGCCCGGACCAGATCAGGGATGGCATCGGTCGTTCCAGCTCCTCCTCGCCGTCGCGGCGGATGACCTCGTAGATCAAGCGGGATGACAGGCGTGTCGCTTTTGTAACCGATTCCTCTTCCGCCTCATGCTGGATGGCGTCTTTTTCCAGGTTGTCGGTTTCGCGGTGGGCGCTCTTGTGACCGGCTTTTTGGTCTTTCATGATATCCGTCCGTTGCGGCCACAGAGGGCCAAGGCGCGCGCTTTTGGCCTGAGAGGAGATGCATGGTTTCTTGCGGATCGGGCCACCATGTGCGTCGCGCGCGGCGCTAGGGCCGTGTCGGGTTGGCGGGTATCCATCGGTTGCCCCATCTCACACGCATCCTTTCTCATCACTCGGCGCTACCGAAAGAACACGCAATGGCGTTGGTTTGTTCCGCGTGTCTGGCGTGGCTGTCGTGCAGCCGCACATTGGCTTCGGTCAGGAAAAGGCAATTTTTTCGGAACAGCCACGCGGTGCCGGGGGTTCTGTCATCAAAGTACAGCGCGCTTTCCGACTGATCCGCATCGAAACAGGGCGAACTGTCGGTTTGGGGCGGCGCTGTTGCTATCGCCACTTGAGGGACGGAACGCAGTGAGCCACGATGATGCAACATCGCCTTGATATATATCGCAGTCTTGCATTTGGTGCCTGCGCCATTGTGATCCTGTGCCTCGCCGCGGTTGCAGGGCGGGCGCAGGACACGCGCGGATTCTGGTACGAGACAGGCTCCATCAATCAAGGGCTGGCGGCGGTGGAAAACGACCTGTTGGAGCGGTCGACCCCAAGACAGACGATCCGCGCATTTCTGGCTCAGACAGAAGCGGGCGAATTCGAACGCGCCGCCCACTACCTCAATCTGGCGCGGACAGATCCGGCACAACAAACCACCTTGGGTGCGGAAAAAGCGCAAAAACTCAAGGCGATCATCGACCGTCAGGTGTGGATCGACTGGTCAGACCTCTCGGCCCGCCCGGACGCATTGAGGGACGTCGCCGCCAAGTCAGGGTCCAGCCCCCGTACCCCGCGCCGCGACCTCCACATTGCAACTCTGGAAACAAGGGATACGGCCTATGATATCCGGATTGCACGGTACAAGCCCGAAGGTGCCCCGGCGGTCTGGTTGTTTTCGCCGCAGACGGTCAGCAATATCGACCCGCTCTATCGGGCGTTCGGGCCCGGACGCTATGAAACCCTGATCCCCGCCGTACTCAAGGACAGCTTTCTCGGGTTATGGATCTGGGAATGGCTTGCGTTGCCCACCCTGGGCCTGGCGGTGTTGTTGCTGGGCTGGGGCGTTCATGCCGTCGTCTCATCCATGGCGGGCAGGGTGGAGCGGCCCTGGCTGAAACGCGGCCTTGAGCGCAGTCGTCTTCCGCTGTGCATCCTGTTCATGGCGGGTGCAGGACAGACCGTGCTGTTGCAGGTTTTTTCGTTTTCCGGTCCTGTTCAGACCCTGCTGAAGCCCACATTGATCATTTTGATGGTCTGGGGTGTGGGGATGACGATCCTGCGCCTGTTCGATGCGCTCTTGCAACGCCTCACGCTGCGTTTTGTGGGCGAGATCGATGACAAACGCGGACGGGACGAGCGAGAATTCTATACGTCGATTTATGCTTTGCGACGACTGATTGTGCTTGTGATGGTGGCGGTTGCGCTGATTGTCATCCTGTCCCAGCTCAACCTGTTTGAAAGTGTTGGGATGACGCTTCTGGCGTCTGCGGGGGTGTTGACTGTTGTCTTCGGCATCGCGGGGCAGGCGGTGTTGGGCAATATTCTCGCCTCGCTTCAGATCGCCTTTGCAAAGCCGGTGCGGATTGGCGATGCGATCCTGTTCGAAGGCGACTGGGCCTATGTTGAATCGATCTTCTACACCTTTCTGCGTCTGCGCACCTGGGATCAGCGCCGGATCGTCATCCCGGTCACCTATTTCGTTGCCCGCCCGTTCGAGAACTGGTCGGTCGCCGACGCCCGCATCATGCGGGTTGTCCATCTGTGCCTGGACCCGCGCGCCGATGTGGAATGCCTGCGCCAGACCTTTGCGGAGCTTTTGCGTGCCGACCCCGATATCGACGAGGTGGAGGGGGCCTGTACCTTCGCCACAGAACAGACCGCAGAGGGGCTAACGGTCAGTTTCTATGCCATGATGCCCGACCCATCGACCGGGTGGATCATACAAAGCCGGTTGCGGGAGCAGTTGCTGGCTCATGTGCGCGACACTCATCCCGATTGGCTGCCCCGTGAGCGGGTGATGGACGTGGGCCAAGATGCCGAGGGCGGTCGCACGCGGACTGCTGTCCGCACCGCCGGGTAAAGGGTGTTCGGAGACCCAACGGTTCAGGGGTGTCTATAGCCTCTGGACTCCTATGAGGCGGCAAACCTCCCCTGATGTGGGACCTGCGGCTTCATTTTCAGGTCTCATCCCGAATTTTGTAGAAAAAACAGAGCGGTCATTGCGACGCCGACCGTCACGATGAAGGCGCGCAGCAGTCCGACCCTGCGCATCCGCTTGGCACAGAGGGCGCCGACATATCCGCCGAGCGCGCAGGACAGGCCAACAATGAACAGCGATGGCCAGTCGATCAGTCCTGCGGCGGCATAGGTCAGAACCGAAACAACGGAGAGCACGGCCGAGACTAAATTCTTGAGCCCGTTCATCTGATGCAGGTCTGTCATGCCGATCAGGCCAAAGGCGGCAAGCAGCATGATGCCGAGGCCGCCGTTGAAATATCCGCCGTATATGCAGACCGCCAGTAGCAACCCCAGTGCGACGGGACCGGTCACGCTTTTACCGCTGCGCGACAGCTGGCGCACGACGATAGGGCCAAGGGCAAAGGCCAGCGTCGCCAGCAGCAGCAGCCATGGCACCACGCCTGAAAACAGATCCTGCGGGGTGATCAGCAGCAATACGGCGCCAAGAAACCCGCCGACCACAGTTACCGCAAGGATCCGGTTCAGGTCCGCGCGCGCGTTGCCGGATATGTGATCCCTATAGGCCCATGCACTGCCGATATAGCCGGGCATGGCCGCGAAGGTGGCGGTGGCATTTGCCATGATGGGCGGCACACCCGCCCAGACCAGCGCGGGGAAGGACAGGAAAGTGCCGCCTCCGGCGACCGCGTTTAGAACGCCAGCGCCAAAGCCTGACAAGGCAAGCACGAATAGTGTGAGCATGGTCAACCTCCCGAAACGACAGGTCTATTGCATGTGGGTCGAATGGTCTGCAAATTGGTCTGAAATGGGAGATGCGCGTGGCACGTGTGCAGCAGGTGTTGTTGGATCTGAGGGGGCTGCTTGGTCGCGGCGGCATCGGCGCGGGGGAGCGCCTTCCCTCGGAACGGGAGCTATCGCGACAGCTGGGATGCAGCCGTCAGACGCTGCGCGCGGCGCTTGATGTTATGGAACATGCCGGTGAGATCTGGCGACATGTGGGGCAGGGCACGTTTTACGGTCCCCGGCCTTTGGGTCATCCGATCCGGGAGAACATTCTGGTTCACGGGGCCTCGCCCGACCAGCTGATGCAAGCGCGACTGACGCTAGAGCCGTCGGTCGCAGCCGAGGCGGCGCGGATCGCCTCCCCGCAGGCGGTGGCCTATCTGTTGCAGTTGGTGCGCAAAGGACGCGCCGCCACCACCCGAGGGGCCTGTGAGCAGCTTGACGCGGCCTTCCATCGCGGCCTCGCAGAGGTGACAGGCAATCCGATCTTGTTGGGATTGCTGGATTACCTTGCGGGGGTGCGGCGGCACACGGCCTGGCAACGGGAGTGGGAGGCAACCTACCGCAGGCTCGGCGTTGCGGAGTTCACTGACCACCACAGTGCGCAACATCAGGCGGTTGTGACCTGTATCGGCGCGGGTGACGCCGCCGGGGCGGCACATGCAATGCGACGCCACCTCGACACCGTGGCGGATGCCATGCGCGCGACCGGGGCGCAGTCCTGACAGATCGTGCAGAGCGTTACATCGACAGGGCGACCTGACGCGACAACTCCGCAAGGGCGGTGGACAATGCGCGTGCGGCAGAGGCCGCACCGGGGTCCTCGACAGGCGTCTCAATCTCAAAGCGTTTGACGAATTCGCGAACGCGTCCCTCGGGAGAGGAGATCGCAAACTGGCCGGAGAGTTCGAACATGCCGTCGGCGCGGGCGTAGCTCTGGTCGACACGCACATCCAGGCGCACGTCGGCGGGGGTATTCAGCGGCCAGGGTTCCACCGCGACGGATGCACCTGTCCGATCACTCAGGCCGCGCGCCAGCGCGACCGACATGCCACGCGCCGGATCATCGGCCCATTGGGCTGCGTCCTCGGCAAACAGCGCGCCGCCTTCGCCTTCGGACACGATTTCGGAGGCCGAGGCATATGTGGGGAGCGACACGAGCCGCACCTCGATCGAGCGGGACTGCAGATTTGCGATGCGCTCGCCCGGCATCGCTGAAATCAGATATCGCGCATCATTCGACCCCGCACAGGCCGTGAGCGCAGACAATAGACATACGGCTGACAGAAACTTTTTCATCTTACCTACCAAATACCAGAGAGTTCGGGTCCCGTTCGATCTTGCGGGCCAGTTGTGACACGGCGCGCGCGGCTGATTTGACCTCACGCAGGGCGTCGAGGGTCTCGGAATTGAACGTGGAGCGCCCCCCATAGGACGCAATGAGATCTTCGGACTGGGCCACGAGCCGCTCCAGGCGTGATGCCAGTTGCGGTAGCCCTTCGGTGGCGCTGGCCACGGCGTCAGCCGCATCGCGCGCCGAAGCCATGGTGGCGTTGGCATTCTCTACCAGGCCGCCCTCGCGCAGCTCGGCCAATGTCCTGCGCATTTCCCCCAGGGCATCGGAAAGCGCGGCGGGCAGGGCGCGGGCCTCTTGCGTGCCAATCACCGCGTCCGCGCTATCCATCAGCTGACTGACTGAGCGGATCAGCTCCTCGGCTTCGAGCGAGTTCGCCTTGGCAGCAAGGGTGCGCAAATCGTCGACCAGTGCCGGGAGTTCGTTCGAGGCGGTGGCAAAATCGGTCGCGGCGGCGCTGCCCTGCTCCAGTGCTGTGGTCAGGTTTGCGACGGCTCTGCCCTGTTGCAGTTCGGTCAGAATGGCGCGCAGATCCACCACCGTGGCATGGAGTTCGCCGGGCAGGGCGCGGGTGCCGGGATCGCTGACCAAGGCGCGCGTGTCTTCCAGCAGCGCCACAGCTGCGGCGGGCGCCTGACGCGTGCTGTCCGCCGAGGCCAGTGCCTCGATACTGGACAGGGTGCTGATCGCCTGCGCCATCAGCTCCTCGACGGGAAGCTGGCTGATGCGCTCCATTGCGCCTTCTGCTGTGGCGGTGAAGTCGGGCAGATCCGACGCGGTGCTGGGCAGTTCCGGGTAGGGCTCTGCGGTGCGGTCAAATTGCGCGGCTTCTGGATTGTCGAGCCGGACAAGCTCTACCATCAGCTCCGGGCTGAGCAGACCCGCAGACGCAAGCCGCGCCCGCAGCCCTCCGTCCACGGCTTGTTCGAGAAAGTTCAGGACATCTTCTTCGCCGGCGCCGCGTGGCAGGCCGAGCAGCGAGGGTTGCAGAAGCAGTTTCGCCACCAGCCGCACATCCGCATCGGCGGTGTCGCTTTGGATACTTGCGGTCAGGCTGTCGACTTCGCCGACCTTGATGCCGCCCAGTTTGACGGCGGCACCGCTGCTCAGCCCGGCGACGGATTCGCCAAAGGCCACGGACACGGCCACGCCACCTGCCAAGGATCTGGAGAAAGCAGTTCGTCGCGCCGTGGACTCGTCGGGGTAAATGTCGAAAACGGCGCTTGAATTGACCGGGCGGCCACCTTCGAACACGGAGTCGAACTGGATGCCCCCCGACACCAGAGAGGCGAGGCTTTCGACATCAAGCGACAGGCCTTCCGCTCCGAATGAGACGGTGAAACCGGATGAATCCCAGAACCGGGTGGCAGAGGTGATCCGTCGGTCATGCGGCGCGTCGATAAAGGCATCCACGACGATGCTGTTGCCACTGACGGTCAGGCGTGGATGCTCCAGCCGTCCGACTTCGATGCCGCGAAACAAAACCGGCGCGCCTTCGGTGATCATTCGACCATCTTCCGTGCGCAGGGTGATCCGCCGCCCGTCCCGGCCGGGTTGCACCAACGGCGGGCGGTCAGTCCCGACAAAGAGTGTCTGTGCCACGCCGGGCGTCTGATCCCATGCGCCGGCGATATAGACCCCGGAGAGGACGGTGCTGAGGCCGGAAATCCCCTGTGCGCTGACCTCGGGGCGCACCACCCAGAAGGCGGCGTCTTCGTCCAGGAAGGGGGCAATATCCTTGTCGACCCGGACCGCAACGGAGACTTTGCTCAGATCCGGGGCAAAGCCGACCTCTTCGACCCGTCCGATCACCACATCGCGGTAGCGCAGCGTGGTTTCATTGGCGACAATCCCGGAGGCGTTCTCAAAGGTGATGTAGACCAGCTCGCCACGGTCAGAATAGCTCTTCCACGCGATCCCCAGTGACACCACCAGCGCCAGCAGCGGCACCAGCCAGACCAGCGACAGGTTGCGCCACATGGACGGGCGGTGATCGGAAACCTTTAGGCGGGCGGGTTCAGGGGTGCTCATGACTCATCTCGCTTTTCCGCGAGCCACATCAGCCGCGGATCGAAACTCTGGGCTGCCAGCATGGTGAAGGCAACCGACAATGCAAAACTCACCGCGGCAATACCGGGACTGATCGCGGCGGCAAAGTCCAGTTGCACCAATGCGGTCAAAATAGCGACAACAAAGACATCAATCATCGACCAGCGTCCGATGAATTCGACCACCTCATAAAGGAGCAGCCTGCCATGTGTGTCGAGCGTTGGGGGTTTGCGCACAGACAGCGCGAGAAACGCAATGGCCAGGAATTTCGCAATGGGGATCACGATGCTTGCAAAGAACACGATAAAGGCAACACCATAGGAGCCATGGTGCAACAGTTCCAGAATGCCGCCCATCAAGGTGTTCTCCGATGCACGGCCAAAGGTCACGGTGCGCAGCATCGGGTAGATGTTGGCTGGGATATAGGCAATCAGCCCGGCAATGAGCCAGGCCCAGACACGTTGCAATGAGGCAGTCTCGGAGAGCTCAAGGCGGCTTTGGCAACATGGACACACCCGCGTGCCGCGCGGTGCCACGGTCCCGCAGGCGCGGCAGCCGACCAGACCGGCCTCTGCGGCCGTCAGGTATTGCTGAGAGTTTTCAGGAGGTTCCAAGCGAAAATATGACCTTTGGCGGCTGTCGGCAGCGGAATAGCAGTCGATCTCCTGTCCGCATATAGCGCATCCGCGCGAATTATTAAATTTCGCTCTGGCCAGAGCTGCGTATTTTGAGTGTTTTCCGTACTGTAAGTCTGCAGATCGCACTGTCGGTAAGGATTGTCACCACCAGCAGCGCGGCGAACGCCCAGAACGCCGGGCCAAGTTCAACGCGGGCGAGGCCGGAGACTTTGACCAGAGCCACGGCCACGCCAATGATGAAGATCTCGGCCATTGCCCATGGTTTGAGCCGCTCTGCCCAAGTGTAGACCCTTGCCGCCTGCGGTGCTGGACGCCAGCCGATGGCCATCGGGGCAAGAGTGTATATCAGGGCGCAATACCGGGCAGCGGGGAGGAGGACGATCAGAAAACCGGTTGCCAACGACAAGGGCGCCATCGGGCCGCTGGAAAATGCCATTACCGTATCAAGGACGGAGGCCCGGTGGGAGAAGCCCTGAGCCTCCAACGCCAGAAAGGGAAAGCAAGCGGCGGCGATCAGCAGGATCAATGCTGTGAGCGATAGCATCGCGATCCGGGTCATTGCGCCCGATTTCGGAGCCGCGAGAACCGTGCCGCAGCGGGCACATTTGGCGGTTGAATGCTTTTTCACATCCTGATCGTGGTGCAGGGCGTCACAAACGGGGCACGCGATGATCTGGTCTAGGTTCATGGGATGAGATCCGGGACAAGGCCCTTGTGTGAGGTTGCATGCGCGCACGGCCTGTTACGGCGGCACCGGCATCAGAGGCATTAGTGGCAGTCGCTCCTGAGCGAATAGACACCTTAGGGAAGCACATAGAGAGTGGCAAATCCAATTCGGGTGTGAGGACCGTATCAGCGTCACTGTGATCCGTCACCTTTAAGGGTTTCGTGTCAGTCGCGAGTGCATTTTCATCGCTTCGCTTCGCTTCGCTTCGCTTCGCTGGGACTGGCATGGTGTTTTGAGATTCCGTTGCTGAGGCTTGGTCCTATCTTGGCAAGGAAGTGCGCCCAAGCGCTTGGGCGGGGTGATGTGTTGCGTCGAAATGCGGGAACTTTTCGCGATCTTGGCCGTTCTAAGCCTGAGAAACACAAATCAAGCCTGCTTCAAGATGATGGCAATACATCAGGGCGGACTTAGATTGATCGCATGATGCGCGGCGGCGGCCTCCGGAGCGGTATCAAGCGCAATGAGGATGTATTTTGTCGCCAACCGCCAACCGCTTGCCGAGGCCCCAACGCCAAAGACTGCCCGTCCCTTTGTGACACATGACGATATGTCGGGGCGCCCAAACCAAGGAACGGCTTATGTTCGACGCCAAATCCTCCGTTACTTTTACGGAGCGCCAGTCCTCCCTGTGTATCCTGCACAACTCTCGTTCAGGTAAAAAGGAAGCTGGCGATACGTCCCGAGACCTCACGAGCGCGTTTCAAGCATATGGGCTGTCGCCGCACATCGTGGAACTCGACCCCGCGAAAGATCTGTCTGAGACCGTGCGGCAGGTCGTGGCGGAGGGCTATGACACGATCATTGCAGCGGGCGGTGACGGCACCATCTGCGGTGTGGCGCAGGCGCTCAAGGGCACCGGATGTAACATGGGCATTCTGCCGCGCGGCACATTCAATTATTTCGCCCGCTCACTCGGGGTCCCGGAGGACCTCGATGGTGCTGTGGAGGTGATCGCCAAAGGCCACATTCGTGCCCTGCGCGTGGCCATGCTGAACGATCAGGTGTTTCTCAATAACGCAAATTTCGGTCTTTATCCGCAGATCCTGCGCTCGCGCGAGGAGATCTACGATTTCTGGGGCCGCAGTCGCGCTGCCGCCTATTGGTCGGCGCTGAAAGTTTTGTTCCAATGGCCCCGGCCGCTGGAGCTGGATATTCTTGCTGACGGGGAGCGCACCACCGTTCGCACGCCGCTGGTCTTTGTGTTCAACAACGCGTTTCAGCTGCATCAGATGGGAATGGATGGCGCGGAATGCATCCGTGACGGCCAGCTGGCGTTGATGATCGCACCGGATTGCGGGCGTTGGGGCATGATGCGCAGCGCGCTGGCGGTGCTGTTTGGCCGGGCCACGCGCGGGCGCGATTTTCAGCTGCTGTGCAGCGACAGTTTCGAACTGCACGGGCGGCGCAAGAAACTTCTGGTGGCCCGTGATGGCGAACGGGCGCGCATGAAGGGCCCTTTCCACCTGCACCTGAGTGACGATGCGCTGCAGGTGGTGGTGCCGCAGCATTTCGGGGATGCCACCCGATGAAACGCCTGCTGCATCTCTCCGATCTGCATTTTGGCCGCGACCGGCCCGAGCTCTTGGACCCGCTGATCGCGCAGATCAACGCGTTGGCACCGGATCTCGTGGCAATCTCCGGCGATCTTACCCAGCGGGCCCGTGATCGGCAGTTCATGCGCGCCCATGAGATGATCGACCGCATCGAAGCCCCTTGCCTGATCGTGCCGGGTAATCATGACACGCCGCTCGATAATCTGATCGAACGGGTGCTGATGCCCTGGCGTCGCTATCGCAAGTGGATCGCCTCGGATCTGGAACCGCAAACCCACGACCCCCACTGGTCCGTGGTCGGCATCAACTCGGTGAACCCACTGGGGTGGCAGCGCGGCCGCTTTAGTGCGCGCGATATCCGACGCGTCGAGGAAGGCTTTGCCGGTACCGCCCGTGACGCGTTTCGCATCGTTGTTGCCCATCACCCACTGGAGCATCAGCCGGGCGAACCCAAGCGGCTGACGCGGGGTGCGCGTCGGGCGCGGGCGGCGCTGGCGCGATTGCACACCGATATCATTCTGTCCGGCCATCTGCACAGCTGGCACGCGGATGTTTTTGCCGCGCCACGCCCCGATGCGCCAGCGATGCTGCAGGTTCATGCTGGCACCGGCCTGTCCGACCGACTGCGCGGAGAAGAAAACGACTTCAACCTGCTCACGCTGGATGGGCCGACGGTACATGTGCAACGCTACGCTTGCCGCGCTGACCGCTGCGGTTACGATCCCGCGCGCGAGGTCCGCTTTCGCCGCTCAGAAAACGGCTGGCGTCCGGCCTGAGTGCCCCTGCCAGATTTCGAAATAACCTACGGGACAAGGCGGCGCCGGAGCAGGCAGGCTGCACTCAGCCCGTGGTATCCTCTCCAAGCGCGGCCAGGCGGCGTGGAAGATCGCATCGCACATGCAGAAAGTCGATGACGATCAATTGGTCAGGCCTGTCGATGAAGACAACATAATGCTGCCCCGCACGGACATAGCGCAGATCGTCCGGAAGATCCGGAGCGACCAGTGCCCGGCAAGGGCGTGACGGAACATGTCCTTGTGCAAGACCAGTGCAGCGGTCAATCAGCTCTTCGCCGTAGACCTGTGCCTGTCGCGGACCAAACGTGGCAAAGGTCCAATCCGCAATGTCCTGTAAGCTGTCTTCGGCCTGGCGGGTCAGGACCCAGGGTTTGGACGTCACGACGCGGTATCACGCGGCCCGGCGAAGGTGCGACGGATCACATCAGCGCCTGACCCTTCGGCGAGATGTCCGCTTCGGGCCTGCTCGACGCCACGGGACACCCGCGATTTGAGATCGCGCATTTCGTCTTCTTCACGTTCGAGCAGACGCAGTCCGGCGCGCAGAGCTTCGGAGGCGTTCTGATACCGGCCCGAGGCGACGAGCTCATCTATGAATTGCGATTGCGGGTCTGTGAGAACGACGTTGCGCGTTGCCATGGGGGCCTCCGGCTTGACTATTGGCAATATATGCCACTCGATTGCCGCTGTCCACTAATCTGCACGCAGCAGCGCGGGGCAAATTTATTTTCTCTTGTCTGAAACTTTCTTCGCCGGGGGTTCGTGTCTTCTACAGATCACGCCCACACCGGGTGTGACAACAGGAGGAATTCGAATGAAAACCTACATGTCTCTGATCGCCGCACTCGCCATCTGTACTGCCGGTACTGTTTCGGCGGAAACTGACAACCCGATGGTGGGTGGCGCGCCAATGTATGCCGAGAAGAACATTGTGGAGAACGCGGTCAATTCCAAGGATCACACGACGCTGGTTGCTGCCGTGCAGGCCGCAGGTCTCGTGGATACGCTGAAATCCGATGGCCCTTTCACTGTCTTCGCTCCGGTGAACAGCGCTTTTGAAAAACTGCCAGATGGCACCGTTGACACGCTGCTGAAGCCTGAGAACAAGGATATGCTGACCAAGGTTCTGACCGCCCATGTGGTGGCCGGTGACTGGTCTGCTGCCGAAATCGCCCGCCAGGCAAAGGCCTCGAGTGATGGGTTCTATCACTTCAAGGCGGTTTCGGGCGACGCGCTGTCGGCGCAGGTAAAAGGCGATAACGTCTATATCTACGACGAGAACGGCACCGCAAGCCTGGTGACCATTCCCGATGTGAACCAGTCCAACGGCGTCATCCACGTTGTGAACACCGTGCTGGTGCCGAAGTAAGTTTCGCCACATTGCGTGGCCGCGCCTGACTGTTGCACTGGATGGAACAGAGGTGCGGCAGCGATCAGACCTCCGGGTGCTGTGACGCATCCGGAGGTCTCTCGGGCCGTGCGCGGGCAGGGAAACGTCGCAGTGCGAGAACTTTTCGCCGTGGAGGCGCATGGAAGAATTGACAGCCCGCCCTCGCATGCATCTGTTGGGCGCATGACATCAAGAGACGACATCGAGCATTTGATCGCCCGCATTGCGCTGCGGGATCAGTCTGCCTTCTCAGCGCTCTATGATGCCACCAGCAAAAAGCTGTTCGGGATCTGCCTTCACGTGCTCGACCATCGCGGCGAGGCGGAGGAAGTCCTGCAGGAGGTTTATATCCGCATCTGGCACAAGGCGGACAGCTATGCGGTGACCGGGCACAGTCCGATGACCTGGCTCATCACCATCTCGCGCAATTTGGCGATCGACAAGCTGCGCAGCCGCAGGGCCGCAATGACCACCCTTGATGCCGAAGCTGTCACGATTGCGGATGCACGTCCGGGGCCGGAGGCCAGCGCCATTTCCCGCTCCGAGCACAGCGCCATGTCTGCCTGCCTCGAAGAATTGGATACGAACCGGGCTGACGCCGTGCGGCGGGCCTATCTTGATGGCGATACATACAAGGATCTGGCGCATCGCTATGATGTGCCCTTGAACACCATCCGAACCTGGCTGCGGCGCAGCCTGATGACATTGAGGGACTGCCTGACCCGATGACCGGCCCGGACGACACATATGGTGACAAGGCCTTGGCGGCCGAATACGTCCTGCGTCTGCTGGATCAGGATGCACATCGTGCATTTGAGGCGCGCCTGCTGGAGGAGCCGGAGCTGCGTGCCCTGGTCCTTGACTGGGAACAGCAGCTGGCAACATTGGCAGAGGATATTGCCGAAGAAACCCCACCAGCGCATCTGCGCGGCGCCGTGTTGAAAACGGTTGCGACTGACCCGGCGGCTGCGTCCCGGCGGGGGTGGTTCACCGGGCTGTGGGCGCGCGTCCTTGGCGGAGGTCTGCTGGCAGCGGTCGCCATCACGCTCGCGGTTGTTGTGGTTGACAGGCGGGAGGAGCAGGGCCCGTCCTACCGTGCGGATCTGATCAGCGCCGATCAATCCATCTCTCTGATGGTGCGCAGTGGTGAAACCGCCGACGCATTGCAGGTGGAGGTCGCAGCGGGATCGCCGCCCGATGGTCGGGTGTTCGAACTGTGGCTGATTGCAGAGAATGCCGCGGGGCCGGTGTCTCTTGGGGTGCTGAACGCCTCGGCGCTCACCTCTATCCAGGTGCCAGAGGCACTGCTGGCGGGGCTGGCAACCGGCACACTGGCGATCTCGGACGAACCGCCCGGAGGCTCTCCCACCGGAAGCCCGACGGGCACGGTTCTGGCAGCCGGGCAGGTCCAGAAAATCTGACCTCACGGGCTTGTCAGTTGAGTGTTCAACACTGTTCGCGGCTTCACCTGCATTGGCCCCGTCAGATGGCGCCGCACATGATGTAGGCGCTATGACGGCTCAGGCTGTTCTGGCACAGGTCGAAACAGGGCCACGATGTCCGCAATAATCGCCAGCAATACGGGAACCAGGATCAGCATCAGCGCCGTGCCGAACATCTCTCCAAAGGCGAGCGAGACTGCAGCCGGGATCAGGTATTGCGCCTGTTCCGAGGTTTCGGTCATCAGGGGCAGCAGGCCGATGACGGTGGTCGCCGTCGTCAGAAAAATCGCCTTGAACCGGCCGAGCCCAGCATGGAGAAGCGCCTGTTCGACGCCGATGTCTTCTTCTCTCAGCTGATTGTAGCGCGTGATCAAAACAAGGCTGTCATTCACCACAACCCCCGTCAGGGCCAGCATCCCAAAGAACGAAAACAACGACAGTGTCGTGCCGGTCATCATATGCCCGACGGCGGCGGCGATAAAACCGAAGGGAACGATGGCGAGAACGACAAGCGGCTGCCAATAGCTCTTGAGCGGGACGGCCATCAGCACGTAGATCAGGACCGCGGCCAGCAGAAGTGCGCGTTGCAGGTCGCCACTGATGTCGGCCATATCTTCCAACTCTCCAGCCGGCAGGACGCTTACACCGGGGTATTTTGCGGTGAGCTGTGGCACCAGTTGCTCAAAGACGGCTTGTGCCACCTCTTCTGGGGCAACCACCGTACGATCAATTGACGCCGCGACAGCATTCATCCGTTTGCCATCCCGCCGGTTGATCGCCCCTGATACATAGCCACCTTCGATATCGGCCACCGCGTCCAGCGGCACCCACGCGCCAGTGGCGCTTCGCAGGGTTGTTTGCGTCAGGTCTGTGATCGTATCGCGGTGGGCCAGCGCATTCTGCGCGACAACCCGCACCTCTGATCCATCGCGACGCACCTTGGCAACCTCTGCACCGCCAAACCCATAGCCGATCTGAGTGGCAAGCGTTTCGGCATTGAAGCCGAGGTGCCGTGCATCGGGGCGCAGTCGCAGCCGCAGCTCCGGCTGGCCGCCCGCCATCTCATCGCGAATATTGGTCACCCCTTCGATGCTGCCGAGGAAATGCTTCATCTCGGTGCTGGCGCGGCGCAGCAGCTCTTCGTCCCCGGAGATCAGACGGATGCGGAACCCACCGGCCAGGGTTTCTGAACCGGTAAATTCCAGCTCCGTCGCGCCTTCGACCTGACCGACTTGAGCGCGCCATGCCTGTACCACCTTCAGGATCGGCACCTCGGGGCGTTCGGCCACGGGGAGCAGCTCTGCGAAGATCTGAGCGCTGCCTGCGTTGCTGATGATCGTAAAGACTGATCGTATCGGCAGAGTGTCCATACCGGCGCGATCCGCAAACTCTGCGTTGAGTTCATGCGCAATGCTCTCAATCCGGTCGATATTGGCGCGTGTCAGGGTGAAGGGCGCTCGCGCATCCATTTCCAGGTTCACCGTGATCACCTGTCCCGGAACATCGGGGAAGAAGACCGTCTTGACCTTGCCGTTCGCCATCAGGCCCAACCCGAGCATGGCGGCCGCGATGAAGAGGATGAGCACCGCGTAGCGATGCCGCAATGACGCGATGAGAACCGGCTGGTAAATGTGGTCGCGAAACCCATCCAGCCCGGCCTGTGCAATGTCCTGAACCCGCCCCCAGATACGTGTCAGCAGATAGCGACGGGTCTGCGTCATGGATGTCTGGGCCAGGTGAGCGGGCAGGATGAACTTGCTTTCGATCAGAGAAAAGATCAGTGCCAGAATAACGATGCCGGAAAAGCCCGCCAGCGCCTTACCCAGCGGGTTGTCGATCATCAGCATGGGAAAAAAGGCGGCGATCGTCGTCAGCACGCCAAACACGGTCGCCACTGCCACCCGCTCGACACCACGTTCGGTGCCGAGCACCGGATCCGGGGTGCTGCGGCGTTCTTCGAACACGCTTTCGCCGACCACGACAGCATCATCCACCAGAATGCCCAATGCGATGATCAGGCCAAAGGTCGTTACGTCATTGAGCGAGTAGTCGAGCCATTTCGACCCCGAGACCGCAATCGCCCCCATGACCGATATCGGAATGCCCATCGCAACCCAGAATGCCAACCGAACATTCAGAAACACCGACAGCATCAACGCGACCAAGAGCAGGCCCTGAACCCCGTTGGAGCGCAGCAGCGCAAGGCGATCCGCGATGTAGTTGGCGCTGTCCCCCCATGCCACCGCATGTATGTGCGGCGGCAGCTGGCGGCTGAATTCATCGAGCGTGCTGCGGACCACGCGGCTGACATCAAGCAGGTTTTCCTTTTGCCCAATCAGCACTTCCATCCCGACCGTCGGATCTCCGTTCAGCCGAAACAGGAAGTCGCCCTCGGCAAGCCCATCGTGAATCGTGGCAAGCTCTCGCAGTAGAACGACAGAGCCATCATCGCGTTCGATGATGGGCAAGGCGGCATATTCTGCGGCGTATTTGGCAGTGGTGTCAGCACGCAGGAAGATGGTCCCGGCGTCGGTGCGCAGCTCGCCCGCCTGAAAACTGAGCGAGTTTTCCTGGATCGTTCGGGTGACATCGGCCACGGTCAGCCCGTATTGGCGCAGCTGTTCGGGGTCGACCTCGATCCGCAACTCACGCGGGATCAGCCCCCAGATCGTCAGGCGAGAGAGCTCCGGCTGGGCCAGCAGTTCTTCCTTCAGCCGTTGCGCCAGCACCTGCAAGCTCGCGGGGTCGGCATCGCCATGCAGGTTCACATAGAGCGCCGGAAAATCAAAACCCGATGCCTCGATCACTGGACGGCGCGCCTTGTCCGGTAGGTCAGTCATCCCATCAATGCGGATGCGGACCCGGTCCAGAACCGCCTGCAAGTCCTGCCCTCCCGCCCGGCGTATGGTGAGCGAACTGAAGCCGTTCTCTGATCGCGATGTGATGCTTCGCACGCCATCAACGCCTTCCAGTGCCTGCTCGACCTTTTGCGTGATCAGTTGATCTACTTGCTCTGCGGTTGTGTCAGGATACTCGATGGTGATGGTGACGCTTTCCGGTGGAATGCGGGGGAACCCTTCGATGCGGATGTTCAGTACTGTCTGAACGCCAAGGAAAAGGATCAACGCCATCAATAGGTTGGCGGCGACGGGGTTGCGAATGAACCAGGACGTCAAGGCGTGCATTATCTGTCCGTCCCCTCAATCGGGGTGACACGCTGGCCCGGCAGAAAGGAAGAGAGCGGTGTTTTCGCCACGCGCCATTTCGTGCCACCCTCCGGTGCCCTGAGCGTGATCGCTCCGCCAGATCGAAACAGAATATCGGGCCGGGTGCGGTGGAGCAGATTGTCCGCATCGACCCACCACAGGAACCCTGCACGCGACACGGCGCTTTCCGGCACTGTCAACGTGTGCGCGATGCTTCGACCCGGAACGGTGACCCTTAGAAAGTCACCTGCGAGGAGCTTCTGCGATGCGTTCGGTCGCTCCAGAAAAAGGCGCATCTGGCGCGTGGTTGGGTCCAGAAAGCCGCCCCCGCTGCGAATGCGTGCCACGCCCAAGGGACGCCCATCGCGCTGGGACAATGTCGCCCGCTGGCCTGACACCGGATGCTTCAGCAGCGCCCACTCAGTCGGGGTGACGTCCACACTCAGCTCAAACGCGCTGTTGTCGGACAATCTGACAAGCGGATCGCCCGGGGTCACCGTTTGCCCAAGGCTGGCAATGCGCTGCGTGACCACGCCTGCAAAGGGGGCGGTCACGTTGGTATCCGCCAATGCACGCCGCGCCGTCTCCAGCTGCGCCTGTGCTGAGGCGGCCGCCTTCTCTGCGATCTTCAACTGCGGCAGACGCAGGGCCAGCGCCGCAGGTGGGGTGGTCCCATCGCGCGCGAACTGCTTGCGGGCCACGATGACATCGTTTTGCGCGCGGAGCAGCGCCAGCTTCGCCTCTTCCAGCTCCATCTCGGCCACGGCGACAGCGCTTTTATATTGGGTCTTCTCGATGGACATTAGCGCGGCATCGGCGTTGACCTGCGCCCCGGCGAGCGCCCCGTCATAGACCTCGGTGATGCGCCCGGACACGGCGGACCGAATGTCTGTCTCCCAGCGTGGGCGTACTTCGGCAAATCCCGAGACCTGCGCCACGACCGTTTCCGGAGCGACGGTAATGATGGACACGACGGGCGGCTCCGGCGGTGTATTTTTTGCCTGTATGTCTACGGTGTCTTCGGCTTCAGACACCACCAGCAACACACCGATCAAGGTCGCCGTGGCCAGAGCGAGCCAGAGCCATCTTGCCCGTTTTCGGCTTTGGGCATGCGTCGATTTGGGGGGCATTCTGCGTCCTTGGATTTTGGTCAAGGTTCAAGGGAGAGGTCTTCAGGCCGCGACACTGGAGCGGACGGCAACACATGCCCGCACGCTTTACTCTTGCGCTGCGATCCAACGGACGACCCGCCCCACAGCGTCATCGGCGAAGGCATCGGCCCCGAAAATATCTATCTTTATCAATCTCTTCATGAGGCCAAAGCCGGAGGTGACCAGCCGGTCTCTGGATGCAGGCAAAAGCGAGTGGTCGGCGTTTTTCAGGGTCACGACGCGCACCTCTCCCGGCGTTTGCCCGAGAATGTCGCGATAGGTTGCGGCGCCTTGCACGGCGTCGACGTTCAGATCTCTGTCACCAAAAAGTGCCAGGACAGGGATATCAACATGGCGCAGTGCTGCGGTGGCGTCGCTTCGGAAATTGGTTTTGGCAAAGATCCAGCGCGCCTGGCTCATCGCGCTTCGGCAGCAGCTGGGAGCACCCTCCACGAGCGATGTGTAGGTGTGGTAGGGCGCATCCTTCGACATCAGATCGACCAGAAGCCGGTCGAACTCTAGGGCTTGGCGAATTTCGGAATCGGTCGCGCCCTCCAGCCGCAGCCGGTTGCGGGTCATGAACTCCGATTGTTCTATCCAGTTTATGGCGCCTGAAATTGACACCATATAGGCGAAATCTGGCTGCGCGGCGATGGCCTTCGGCATCACCCACCCGGCTTGGCTGAACCCCAAGAGCCCGATGCTGTCTGGCTGTATGCGTCCATCGCTGCGCAGCGTGTCGGCTGCTGCGATGACCTCGTCTGCGCGGGCTTGCATGGATTGGTTCAGCCAGTTTCCGGTCGATGCGCCCACACCAGGTTTGTCCCAGGCGTAGACCGCAAAGCCAGCGTTTGTGAGCGCTTGCATGAAGGGCGTGTAGTATCCGTGGGCATCCCAGGGCATGGCGCCATCGCCATGCACGAAAATGACGGCGGGATGCGGGCCGGGATCTTCCGGCAAGAGCAGGCGCCCAGCGAGTTTGTGGTCTGCCCGGTGGACGTCCAGACGCAGGGGGTCCGGCATTACCGAAGTGGCCCAGAGCATGATGCATAGGCTCCCCAACACTGTCAGGCCGAATATGCGAAGGCGGCGATTTATCGTCACTGGGATCCTCGTTTGATGTCTCTGCGATGATGCGGATGCACCTGCGTGGTGCCCGAAGGGTCGCTGTATGGTCGCTGGTTCGAGATGCAAAACTGGAGGACCATCATCAAAGCCTATCGAAGATCATGTCCAGATTTGATGAAGGTTTTCGGCCTCTCCATCAAATCTCCATGGTCTTTGGTTCAACAACTCATGGAACTGGGCTATTTTCGCCGAAAAGAGGTGCTGCGCCGCGCATGAGTAACGACCTGATCCTTATCGTCGAAGATGAACGCGAAATCGCTGAGATCATCAGATCCTACCTGGAGCGAGGCGGCTTTCGCACTGTCACCGCGTCGGACGGGGCGTTGGCGCTGTCGCATTTTCATCACCTCAAGCCAGCGCTTGTTCTGCTGGATGTGAAAATTCCAAAGCTCGATGGCATCGATGTTCTGCGCCGGATTCGACAAACGTCCGACGTGCCGGTGATCATGATCACCGCAATGGCGGAAGATATCGAAAAGATTTCCGCGCTGCGACTGGGGGCGGACGACTACGTGGCGAAGCCGTTCAATGCGCTGGAAGTTGTCGAGCGCGTCAAGGCTGTGCTGCGTCGCGCAAATTCCGGGGGGCAGGCCAGCGAACGGCCGGTTACAATCGGGTCACTGATCATCGACCACAGCGTTCATTCCGCCTTTGTGACACGCGGGACAGAACGTCTCCCGATTCAACTGACCCACACCGAATACACGCTGGTTGCCCATATGGCGCGTCTGCCGCAGCGGGCCTTCACGCGGGCGGAGCTGGTCGATGCCTGTCTCTCGGAAACCGAGGTGCTGGAGCGTACGATCGACAGTCATATCTCGAACGCGCGGCGCAAGCTGGAACTTGCGGGTGTTTCCGGTTTTCTTGAGACGGTCCGCGGTGTTGGATATCGGTTGGAGCCACTGTGATGAGGTCTGGCCCATGGAGGTTGAGGACGCAGCTCTCGCTGTCGATGATCTGCGTCGCGCTGACCGCGCTGGGTGTTTTCATCATCGGGATGATTGCGTTCTACGTGACCCTTCAGGCGTCGTGGCTGGCCAGCCTGAGCCACGAAAACCGCGCCACGCTTCATGCTTTGATCGAGGATAAAACCGTCTCTTCGGAGGCGCTGACAACGCTGGTGAGCGCCTTCTCGCTCTCCTGGAGCGGCACTTATGAACAAGCCGAGCTCGCGGCCCTCAGCGCGCTGGTCATCCTGGCAACCTTGACGGCGATCTTTGGTGGCATCGTGGTCGCGCGAAAACTGAGCGCACCGATCGAGGGGGTCACACGCGCGGTGCTCAAGGTGGCAGATGGCAATATCCGGCAGGAGGTATCGCCAGTTGCGGGCGGAAGTTCCGAAACCGAAGACCTTGTCGCTGCGTTTCGATCCATGGTGCAAAGCTTGGAGCAAGCCGAACGGGACGCCACCGACTCCTCCGCCGCGATCGCGCACGAGCTGCGTACTCCGCTGACCATTCTGCGCGGTCGACTTCAGGGTCTGGGCGACGGAACATTCGCGCCGTCGGAGGAGATGATCGATGGGCTGATTGCACAGGTCGACACACTCTCCCGCATCGTTGACGAACTGAGCTTCCTGTCCCGGCTCAGTTCCGGCCATTTTACGTTGCAGTGCATCGAAATCAATCTGGCCGAAGAGGTGAACCGTGTCGTCACGACCGTGCGTCCGGACATGGATAGCGTCGGTATGATATTGGATGTTTCACTGGACCCGGTCGTTCTGCACGCAGATCCCGTGCGCGTGCGACAAGCGTTGTCCGCGCTGCTCGACAATGCCAGACGATATGCTGAAAGCGGTCGATACGTGAAGATCTCCACCTTCGCAGCGGGGTCATTCGGATATCTGCAGGTGCGCGACCATGGTCCCGGAATTGAGCAGGGCGATCATGACAGGGTGTTCGAACGCTGGTGGCGGGGCGACAAATCCCGCAATCGCACCGAAGGGGGCACGGGGCTTGGACTGGCTGTCGTGCGCGCGATCACCCGCGCTCATGGTGGCGAGGCCAGTGTCCGTGACCTCGACGACAGATCAGGCGCGGAATTTGTCCTTAAATTTCCGTTGCAGGCGACCGGAGAGGCCATGGATTAACCCCATGGCCTGCTGCTTTTCTGACTGTGGCTTTGGTGCCCGGACGCCTCAGCGATACAGCAGAGAGCGACCGTTGTGAAAGATATGGACCTTGTCTGGCTGCGCATACAGCCGGATTTGCTTGCCGCGTAGCCCGGCGTGGATGCCCGGCAGCTTTGCGATCAGCGGGTCGCGACCCGTCTCCGGTGTGAAATACAGCACGGTGACCTCGCCCAAAGCCTCGACGATATTGACCGTTGTGTCGATCACCGCACCGTCATCACCCTCCGTGTCTTCGGTCAGATCCTCCGGTCGCACACCGATATTGACAGACAGCCCCATGTCGCTGTCTCGGGTGGGCACGGTCGAGGTGACTTCCTCGCCGTTGTAGAGCCGAAGCCGGGTGAGCGTACCGGTGCCGATCACCTCGCCCGGCAGCAGGTTCATCGCCGGAGAGCCGATAAACTGCGCCACAAATTCGTTCTCGGGGCGTTCATAGAGGTCCAGCGGCGTGCCGACCTGAGCGATGCCCTTGTTGGCCAGCACCACGATGCGGGTGGCCAGGGTCATCGCCTCCACCTGATCGTGGGTCACGTAGATCATGGTGCTGTCGGGCATCGACTCCTTCAGCTGTGCGATCTCGATCCGTGTTGCCACCCGCAAGGCCGCATCGAGGTTCGAGAGCGGTTCGTCAAAGAGATAGACCTTCGGGTCACGCACGATGGAGCGGCCGATCGCCACCCGCTGCCGTTGCCCGCCCGACAGGGCCTTGGGCAGTCGGTCGAGATAGTCCTCCAGCTGCAGGATCTTGGCCGCACGGCTGATGGCGGCGTCGATCTCTTCCTTGCTCTTGCCAGCAATCTTGAGCGCAAAGGCCATGTTGTCGCGCACCGTCATATGCGGATAGAGCGCGTAGGACTGGAACACCATGGCGATGCCGCGCTGCGCGGGCGGGATGTCGTTCATCACCGCGCCGTCGATCTCCAGCGTGCCGCCGGTGATCCTCTCCAACCCCGCGATCATCCGCAACAGCGTGGACTTGCCGCAGCCCGAGGGCCCCACAAAGACGATCAACTCGCCCTGTTTGATGTCGAGGTCGATGTCGTTCAGGACATTGACCGCGCCGGCATAGGTCTTTTCCACTCCGGTCAGTTTCAGGTTCGCCATGGTGTCCTCCTCCCAGAGTGTTTTATGCGCGCCGTGCGAGGCAGGGTTGCCAGGGGGCCAGTGTCAATGTGCCCACCGTGGCCGTCACATCCGCGCTGCCGAGGTCACCGCCCAACTGTTCCCACGCGCCCGCGGGCAGGGTGATCTCTGCCGGTGTGTCGCTGAGGTTGAAGGCGCAGAAGATCTCCTCGCCCTCCGCCGCACGGGTGAACTGCACCACATTGCCGGTCGCCTGCACCCTGTCATGACTGCCCCGCGACAGGGCGGCATGGGCGCGGCGCAGAGCAATGGCGCGGCGATAGTGGTGGACCAGCGCGTCTGGATTGGCTTCCTGAGCGCTCACCGCCAGTTCGGCATGTTCCAGACTGACCGGCAGCCAGGGGCGTGCCTCCGTGAAGCCGCCATAGGTGTTGCCCTTGTCCCAGACCATCGGCGTGCGGCAGCCGTCGCGGCCCTTGAACTCGGGCCAGAACTCGATGCCATAGGGGTCCTGCAGGTCCTCAAAGGCGATATCGGCCTCGGGCAGGCCCAATTCCTCGCCCTGATAGATGCAGACCGACCCGCGCAGGCACATCATCATCGTCGTGTACAACCGCAGCGCCGCGTCCGACAGGTTCCAGCGGCTGACATGACGCACGACATCATGGTTGGAAAACGCCCAGCAGGCCCAGCCATCGGCTGCCACGTCGTCGACCTTGTCAAACACCTCTGCCACCCGTGCCGCGTTCAGCGGATCCTTGGCAAGGAACTCAAACGCGTAGCACATGTGCACGCCGGTATTGCCGGCGGTGTACTCGCCCAGGATCTCCAACCCGCGCTGCGCGTCGCCCACCTCGCCGACGGCGGTCTTTGCCGGGTATTCATCCAGCAGTGCGCGGAACCGGGCCAGGAATTCGAGGTTCTCCGGTTGGTTCTTGGAATAGAGGTGTTCCTGGTGGTTATAGGGGTTCACCGAGGGGGCGATGTTGGAATTGCGCTGATCCTTGGGCAGGGCCGGGTTCGAGCGCAGCTCCTTGTCGTGGATGTAGAAGTTGATGGTATCCAGACGGAAGCCATCCACGCCGCGTTCCAGCCAGAACCGGGTGGCGTCCAGCAGCGCGTCCTGCACCGCGTCGCAGTGGAAGTTCAGGTCCGGCTGCGAGACGAGGAAGTTGTGCAGGTAATATTGTTCGCGTCGTGCGTCCCAGTGCCAGGCAGGGCCGCCAAAGATCGACAGCCAGTTGTTCGGCGGCGTGCCATCGGGCTGCGGGTCGGCCCAGACGTACCAATCCGCCTTGGGGTTGTCGCGGCTGACGCGGCTTTCGATAAACCAGGGGTGCTGGTCGGAGCTGTGCGACAGCACCATGTCGATCATCACCCTGAGGCCGAGGTCATGTGCCCGTGCCACCAGTGCGTCGAAATCCCCCAGCGTGCCGAACATCGGATCGACATCGCAGTAGTCGCTGACGTCGTAGCCGTAGTCCTTCATCGGCGAGGTGAAGAAGGGTGAGATCCAGATCGCATCCACCCCAAGCGAGGCGATATGTTCCAGACGCGAGGTGATGCCCGGCAGATCGCCGATGCCGTCACCGTTGCTGTCCTGATAGCTGCGCGGATAGATCTGGTAGATCACCGCGCCGCGCCACCAGTCGGGATCGGCAGCCAGCACGGAAGCAGGATTGATGGAGGTCTGAGCGTTCATGTCGTGAGGTCCGTCATCGAAAGTTGTAGGAAGGGGCACAAGGGGTCACTTGACTGACCCGGCCAGAAGTCCGCGTACGAGATACTTCTGCATGGCAAAGAACACGGCGAGCGGCACTGCGATGGAGACAAAGGCGGAGGTCGCGAGGATCTCCCAATTGCCGCCGCGGGTGCCCAGAAGCTCGACGATCTGCTTGGTCATCACTGTAGTTTCGCCCGTCGCGTCGATCAGGAACACCATGGCCACCAGGAGATCGTTCCAGGTCCACAGGAACTGGAAGATCGCGAAAGAGGCCAGTGCCGGGAACGACAGCGGCAGGATGATACGGGTGAAGATCTGGAAATCGGTGGCGCCATCGACGCGGGCGTTCTCGATGATGTCGCGCGGGATGCCCACCATGTAGTTCCGGAGCAGGTAGATCGCCAGCGGCAGGCCGAACCCGGTATGCGCCATCCAGACGCCGAGGTAGCCCTTGCCGATGCCGATCTCGTTGTGGAACTTCAGCAGGGGGATCAGCGCCAGCTGCAACGGCACCACCAGCAGGCCGACGATGGCGGCGATCAGCAAGGCGCGGCCCGGGAACTCCATCCATGCCAGCGCATAGGCGGCAAAGGCCGCCACCAGAATGGGGATGATGGTCGCCGGGATCGTCACCGTCAGCGTGTTGAAAAAGGCGCGTGCCATATTGTCGGTGGCACCGCCCGAGATCAGGATGGTCTCGTAGTTCTGCAGGGTGAACTCCGGTGGTACCACGGCGGTGACAAAAACACGCGGGCCACGGCGTCCGCCCATCTCCTCTGTCGCTTCCATCCGGTAGCTGCCGTCGGCCTCGACCGTCAGTCGCTCGCCGCCGCGCAGCTCGGCCATGTCACCGGGCCCATAGGCAGAGATGTCACGGGCGTTGGTGCCCCAGGCGGAAATTTCAGCGTCGCTCTCACCTTCAAACAGGTTGCCCTCGATCACCCAGAGGTCCCCCTCCGGCACCTGCGTTTCCGGGGCGGCCGTGCGCAGGGTGAGGTTTTGTTCGGTCGGAAACAGCGCCTTCCACCAGCCCGAGGTGGCGATCTGGTCGCCGGTGCGGAAGGAGGAGATAAACAGGCCAACCGTCGGGAAGAGCCACAGCCCCACCAGCACGATGACCGAGATACGAAGCGCCCAGATCAGCCCAGGCTTCTGTCCAGCTATGGCATTCATGGCTCAGCCCTCCCTCAGCGCATTTCGCGGCGTGCGTTGTAGACGTTCCAGACCAGGATCGGCATCACCAGCAGCATGATGATCATTGCCGAGGCGGAGCCGACGCCCCAGTCATTGGCGCGGAACAGCTTGTCGTACATGTAATTGGCTAGAACCTGCGTCTCCCACTGGCCGTTGGTCAGGGCGAACACGATGTCGAAGATCTTCAGCACCACGATGGTGATGGTGGTCCAGACCACCACGATGGTGCCCATGATCTGCGGCACCTTGATCTTGAAGAAGATCTGAAACGGCCCGGCACCGTCCACGATGGCGGCCTCGATGGTTTCTTCCGGAATGCCACGCAGGGCGGCGGACAGAATTACCATGGCAAAGCCGGTTTGGATCCACACCAGAACCATCATCAAAAAGAAGTTGTTCCAGAACGGGATGGTCAGCCATTGCTGCGGCTCCACGCCGCCCAGCCAGACATAGATCGCGTTCAGGATGCCGATCTGCTCGGTGCCCGGCGGACGGGCGTCATAGACCAGTTTCCAGATCACCGCGGCGCCGACAAAAGAAATCGCCATCGGCATGAAGATCAGCGATTTGGCGATATTGCCCCAGGCCAGCCGGTCCGTCAGCTGGGCCGCCAGCAGGCCAAAGGCGGTCGAGACCGCAGGCACCACCAGAAGCCAGAGGAAGTTGTTCTGCAAGGCTTCCCAGAATTTGGCCTCGCCCAGCATCTGGCTGTAGTTGTCCAGTCCGACGAATTCCGAGCCACCACCGGGCAGGCGCTCGGTCAGCGACAGGCGCATGGTCTCCACAACCGGATAGGCAAGATACAGCCCCAGCGCCAACAGCGCCGGCAGCAGAAAGAGCCAGGGACGCACCATATTGGCACGGCGGATGTTGCGGGCGATGTGCGGGCCGCGGGCGGGAAAGATCAGCTTGTCGAGGATCACGTTGGAGAGATAGAAATAGCCGACACAGCCCCCGACGCCAAAGGCAATGGTCAGCAGCCCCTGAATGGCTGGATGCATGACTGGCTCCTGAAAAAGAGTTTGATGCCGGAAGGTGACGTGCAGCCTGTGCAGCACCGCTTAGCGGCAAAGGGGGCAGGGCCGCCCGGGGCGGCCCTGCGGTGGAGGCGACAGGTTACTTCAGCGCGTCCCAGGAGGATTGGATCTCTGCAGCCACGTCCGACGCGGCAGCGCCACCGGCATAGTCGACCATGCCGGTCCAGAAGGCCCCTGCGCCCACGCCACCTGGCATCAGGTCGGAGGCGTCAAAGCGGAAAGTGTCGGCGTTCAGAAGGATCTCGCCCATCTTCTTCAGCGTGTCGGTGGCGTAGAGTTCGGTGTTCACGCCCTTGTGGGGTGTCAGGAACCCCTGCTGGGCCATCCAGACCTCATGCGCGATGGGGGATTTCAGGAACTCCATCAGTGCCCGCGCGCCATCGCTGTCGTTGGTGATCGACCAGATGGTGCCCGCACCCAGAACCGGGTTGCCCAGCTCTTTGCCCTCATAGGCAGGGAAGTAGAAGAAATCCGCGTCCAGACCCATTTCGGTGCCTTCGGGGAAGAACGCCGGAATGAAAGAGGCCTGACGGTGCATCATGCACTGCGGCGGGCTGGCGAACAGACCCTTGGGGCTGTCGCGGAAATCGGTGGAGGCCACCGCTCCGGCGCCGCCGGAGACATAGTCCTCGTTGCGGGCGAAGTAGCCAAACTCCTCGATCGCCTCGACCACACGCGGATCGTCGAACGCGATCTCGTTGGCGACCCACTCGTCATAGACCGACGGCTCCTGCGTGCGCAGCATCATGTCCTCGACCCAATCGGTCGCCGGCCAGCCGGTTGCGCCGCCGGAGCCCAGGCCGATGCACCATGGCGTGTTGCCATCCTCGACCATCTGATCGGTGAGCGTCTTCAGCTCCTCCATCGAGGAGGGGATCTCATAGCCGAAATCCTCGAAGTTCTCCGGGTTGAACCAGACCAGCGATTTCACGTCGACCTTGTAGAACAAACCATACAGATCATCGTTGCCATCGGGGCCGGAGTAGGTGCCCAGATCGACCCAGGACTGACCTGCGGCGTAGTTGTCCGTGACCCAGGTTGCCGTGTCTTCGCCCAATGGCGCGATGAAGCCGCGCCCGGCCATGTCAGAGACCAGACCCGGCTGTGGGAAAACTGCGACATTGGGGGCGGAGCCGGCCTCGGCATCGACCACGATCTGCTGCTCGAAACTGTCAGAGCCAGCATAGCGAACATCAGCACCGGTTGCGGCGCCGAAATAGGCCAGAACGTTTTCAACCAGCGCCTGATCCGGACCCAGCCAGGGGCCAAACACGGTCACCTGTTCGCCGTCGAGGTTGATTTTTTCCAGTTCGGCGTAGCTCGCCCAATTGAAGTCACCTTCGCCGACCGGAAAGATCAGCTCCTGCGCGCTGGACGTTCCCGCCATCAGCGCCATGACGCCCGCGGCCGTCATCAATGTCCGTTTCATGTCATCTCCTCCCAAGATTTCGACACTCATCGCCGTGGTTCTGGTCTGGGCCATCAATCCCGATTTGCAGGATGCCTTCGACCGAATAACCAAAGCGCTTTGACTTTCTCCAAACTTCTAGATTCGAAGCGATCTGTCAATGAGTCTATGTTAGCGCCAAATATATAGGGTTGAATTCTCTTCTTTTCCTCGGCGATAAAGAAGGGCACTCTGGCCGTTCTGAAACCAGCCGCACAACAATTTAAAGCGCTTTGGAGATTTGCAGATGAACCTCAAGCAGCTGTCCACGCTTCTGGGCCTGTCCCAGACCACCGTGAGCCGGGCGCTGAACGGCTACCCCGAGGTCAGCGAGGCGACGCGCCAGCGTGTGATGCAGGTTGCCGATCAGCACAACTATCGCCCCAATACGCGGGCCAAGGCGCTGGCCACCGGGCGCGCCATGGCGATTGGCCATGTGATCCCGCTGTCGACCCAGCACGAGATGATGAATCCGATCTTTGGTGATTTCATCGCCGGGGCCGGGGAAAGCTACAGCACGGCCGGCTATGACATGGTGCTGTCGCTTGTGGCAGATGAGGACCAGTCCCGCGCGTATCATGACATGGCGGCAAAGCGGAATGTAGACGGTATCGTGCTGCACGCGCCCAAGATGCAGGATGCCCGCATCACCCTGCTGCAGCAGATCGGTCTGCCTTTTGCGGTACACGGGCGTGCGACCGATATCGCGGGCCCCTACAGCTGGCTCGACGTCAACAACACCAGCGCCTTTCAGCGAGCAACCGATTTCCTGCTTGACCTTGGCCATCGCCGCATCTGCCTGGTGAACGGTCAGGAGAGCATGGATTTCGCCTTCCGCCGCCGACGTGGGTACGAGGCCGCCCTGCAGGCCCGCGACATCGCCCCCGACCCGGCGCTGCTGTTCGCGGGCGAGATGACAGAGGTCTACGGCTACGACACCGTGCGGCGCACGCAACTGCTGGAGCAGCCGCCCACCGCCTATCTGGTGTCCTCGATCATCGCCGCCTTCGGGGTGCGCCGCGCGATCGAGGAGGCCGGCCTGACAATGGGGCGCGACATCTCCGTCATCACTCATGACGATGATCTGTCCTACCTGCGCAACGGCGCCGATGTGCCGGTCTTCACCGCCACGCGCTCTTCCGTGCGCCACGCAGGCAGCCGTCTGGCCAAGCTGCTGATCTCTCAGATCGAAAACCCGGGCGCGCCGCCGCTCACCGAACTGCTCGAAGCAGAGCTGACTGTCGGCCGTTCCACCGGCCCCGCTCCTAACAGGATCTAGCGATATGGACCATTTCACCTTCACCCGCAAAGACTTCCCGACGCACTTCCTCTTCGGCAGCGCCACCTCCTCTTATCAGATCGAAGGTCATGGTTTTGGTGGTGCCGGGCCGACCCATTGGGACAGTTTTGCCGTCACGCCGGGCAATGTGGTGCGCGCCGAGAATGGTGAGATCGCCTGCGATCACTATCATCACTTCGAGGCAGATCTGGATCTGGCCGCCGCAGCGGGGCTGGATTGCTATCGCTTTTCGACCAGCTGGGCACGTGTCCTGCCTGAGGGCACTGGCACGCCCAATCCCGAGGGGCTCGATTTCTACGACCGCCTGACAGATGCGATGCTGGAGCGCGGGCTGAAACCTTGCGCGACGCTCTATCACTGGGAGCTGCCGCAGCCGCTCGCGGACCTCGGCGGTTGGCGCAACCGCGACATCGGCAATTGGTTTGCCGAGTTCACCGAGGTCATCATGGGGCGGATCGGCGACCGGATGTATTCGGTGGCGCCAATCAATGAGCCCTGGTGCGTCGGCTGGCTGTCGCATTTCCTCGGCCACCACGCGCCCGGCCTGCGCGACATCCGCGCCACCGCCCGCGCCATGCACCATGTTCTGTTGGCCCATGGCCGTGCCATCGAGGTGATGCGCGGCCTCGGCATGGATAACCTTGGCGCTGTATTCAACTTTGAATGGGCCACTCCGGTGGACGACAGCGCCGCCGCGCAGGCCGCTGCCGAGACCTACGACGCCATTTACAACCGTTTCTTCCTTGGTGGCGTGTTCAAGGGCGCATACCCCGAACCGGCCCTGAAGGGTCTGGAGCCTCATTTGCCCAAGGGCTGGCAGGAAGATTTCAAAACGATAACACAGCCAGTCGACTGGTGCGGTCTGAATTACTACACCCGCAAGGTGATTGGCGCCGATGACGGTCCCTGGCCGCACTACGCGGAGCTAGATGGTCCGCTGCCCAAAACACAGATGGGTTGGGAGATCTATCCGGACGGGCTCTACCAGTTCCTGACCCGGACAGCCGCGGACTACACGGGCGATCTGCCCTTGATCGTGACCGAGAACGGCATGGCCAACCCGGATGTGATCACAGGGGGCCGTGTGCCTGACCCCGAGCGCATTGCCTATGTCGATGCCCATCTGGCTCGCGTCCGCCGCGCGATCGCCGACGGGGTTCCGGTGCAGGGCTATTTCCTGTGGTCACTCATGGACAATTACGAATGGGCGCTGGGGTACGAGAAACGCTTTGGCATGGTGCATGTGGACTTCGACACCCTGGTCCGCACCCCCAAGGCCTCGTACTACGCCTTGAAGGAGGCATTGACCGGGTGATGTTGCACAGACCGCTTAATGATTTTATGGATAACAGTCATCGATATTCATCGGCGAGGAAAATGTGAACCCATCCAAGTGGTTACATATTGCGCTAGCAGGTTGTGCGAAGCGCCTTATTCCGCGAGATGGCGACTGTCTGCAGCTTGTTGAAGGTTTTCTGTGTTCCAGAAAATATGATGACTGAGAGCAGGTTTAGCGCGGCCATTTGGCCCGACCGGTTTGCGTAGTCCCATCGCAAGCTCATGTTGTCTTGGAGAGGTGGGTGACGCTGGCTTCCAGCAGGGGTTTGTCAAGATTACGGATAATGGCATCAGTCGCTTCGGGGGCAATGGCAGGTAACCGGTCTGTTTTGAGGGTCCTGTTCTCGAAAAGTCACCCGGAAAGGCGGCCCCGGAAATTCGGGCCAATCATTGATGCGCCTCATCGCAAATCTACTAGAAGCCCAAACCCAGCAAGGCCACGAAAAACCACAAGATTTACCCTTAACTTTTGCGTCGCCTGCGCGTGGATCTGCCCAAGCATGTTGGGTGTGCGGATATCGGTCACGCTGGAAGCCGAGTTCTGGGTCGATGCGCTGACCAAACGACCCACAAGCTTGGCCCGGCTGAGATAATGAACGCGGATCAGGGCAGCCAGTTCACTTCTCTTGTCTCGAATGACCGGTTGTGACGACCCGGCATTCGTATGTCGATGGATGGAAAGGGGTGGTTTCTCGACAACATCTTAGTCGAACGATTGTGGGGAGCTCGAAAACCGAACGCGCCTATCTGCGCGCCGGGGAAACGGGATCGGAGGTCAAGGCTGGCGCCATATACTGGATCGAGTTCTACAATCTCAGGCGTCTGCATTCTGCCCTTGGCGGCAAAACACACGCCGTGGTCTATTGGCAGCGAAATGAAACAACAAACCCCGGTCAGCAGCTGCAAAGAGTAGCTTAAGTTGCGCCGGATCCTGTCCAACAATTCGGGAATAGCTAAGGACGCAGGCTGACTCTCGAGAAAGGACTGAATGTAAGCGAGGGTCCGATGCATCTAACATGCTTCGGACCCTCCGTGATCGTTGCGCGTAGGCAAGCTCAGAACAAAGTAACGTTGTCCGCCGCTGCAGGCTTGCGGACGGGAGCGGCTTGCGTCCGGGCCACTGCCGCGCGCTCCTCCTCGCCGAGGCGACGATCATCTGCCACATGTGTCTGTTGCGCAGCACCCGAACAAGCGTGAAACCGGACTCGTCGAGCAGATGTACCGCCAACCGAAGATGAGATCACTGGAATACCTTCATCACGAAGGAAGCGCTGCACAAAATCAGCGTTGTTCGCACCGATATCAGACAGGTTGGCGGACATCTTTGCACCACCAAAAACCTTGGCTTTCAGGTTAGAGCGCTGCGCGCCTTTTTTCATGATGCCGTTGATCAACAGCTCCATCGCGTGAACGCCGTAGCGGGCGCTGACACCACCACCCGAGGACGACGCGAGCAAGAAGTGATTCATCCCGCCGACCCCGACTTTTTCATCATAAATGCAGGCTGCGATGCAGGACCCTAGCACAGTTGAAAAAGCGACTTTGGGATCCGTTGTCACCTTGTAGTCACCTTGTAGCACGGTGACCGTACTCGTATTTTGAAAAACAGTCGACAAAGCGGCTTCCTTCCAGATCTCTAGGCTCAGGTCTTGCAGGCTTGCAAGAGTGCACCGGCCATTTGGGCCAGAGGTACTTGTTTTTGGGCGGCTCCGGTTTCCCAAGCCACCCTGGGCATGCCGTAGACGACGGCGGTTTTTTCATCTTGGGCAAAGGTTGTCGCGCCAGATTTGCGCAATTCCAACATGCCCTTGGCCCCATCTTGCCCCATACCGGTTAAGATTGCGGCAACAACATCCTGTGCAAACGGAATTGCAGACGAAAATAATGCGTCAACGGATGGCGTATGGCCTGAAATGTTTGGCCCTTCCTTCATCCGAAGGCGATACGGCTTGCGCGGTGTCACCCCCATGTGGCGAGGTTGGCCGGCCGCGATGTAGACATGCCCCGTTTGCAAAGTGATATTGTCGTCCGCTGCGACGACCTTCGCCGGGCAGATTCGGTCCAGCAACGAAACCAGTCCTGACCCAAAGCTCTTGCCCGTGTGTTGCACAATCAAGGTTGGCGGGCACTGTATCGGAAATCCGACGAGAACATTGCGCAACGCTTCAACACCCCCGGTTGACGATCCGATGAGGATGATTTTCTTAAAGTTCTCCCGAGACGCTACAGTCTTTCCGGTCGCGGCAGGGGGGGCGTTGCGACGCGGTGCTTTGATCATCATGTCAAAGTACTGGATGAACTGGCGCGGTGTGTCGGATTTTGTCAGCTCGAAAATGCCCGCTCCGACGTTCAACAATGGCGAGGAGCGCCGCGCGGGTGTCGAATTCGTGCTATCCATCACGGACACCCAGCGCACATCGAGTGCGGAGAACAGGGCGAGCATCATTTCGAACTCGGGCAATTTCGTGAACCCGTCTTCTACAAATGCAAAACTGGGCTGCCCCGCTTCTGCTTGGTTGTAGGCCATCATCAAATTGTTGGCCAACAAGACCTGCATGCCTGGGTAAGCCGCCTCCATCTGCTTCTGCAGAGTCCGAGCAAAGTTTCTATCAGTCGTTACAATCAAGACGCTTAAGGAAGACAATGGCTTACCCACTTGTTTACCCCGACGATCCGGGAGTTCCTATTCAACAAGACAACATCGGCCTCGTCAGTTCATTTTGTATTCGTGCCAAAGCTCATCCAAGGCGCCGCCATATCACATGCGCGCGCCCTCGGGCCTCAGCGTTCAATCACTCACCACCCGAAGACCGAACCTACCGCGGCGCCCATCATGAGGAGTCAGAGCGGGACGTCCTTTGCCACCTTCGCACTTGGGGTAGGTGCCATCTGTGCGCGAAAGGGTGGGACACGTCTCAGCAGCGGGTGTGAAACTACGCCGTTTCATCGCGAGCGGAGCGTCATAAGCCGCTGAAAACCGACTCAAATTACTGTCTGTCAGAGTGTGCTTTCCCGACTTTGCGCAGTCCTGCTTATAATGAGCGTCCTGCGCGACAATTGCGCGGCTGCTCTGCTCGCCCAAAGAATGCGAATTCCGACAGCGTGGTTCACCCGAGGGAACCGTGAGTCGTGTCCGAATCCTCAATCGCTGAGACGCGTTCATGTAATGCTCCGGAGATTCGCGCACGAGTGGGTGCGCATGGTACTTCCAGTTATAACTCCATCAGTAGGGGTTAATTTGCGCCTTACGTGGGCAAATTCTATCTGACTATATCTTATCAACTGGCGCTGATGCCCCTCGCAGCCTGAATGGATGACACCTTTATACGCATCCCACGGGTAGGCGTTGCGGCAGTTACCTTGGGGTGCTGACAAATTGTCTGAGCAGTTCCGAGTTTCTGCAGTTTGGCGGAAATCAAATGTTAAGGCCCTGCGGCTAACACTACTCTCATCGAACTGAAATTTGTCGCCGCAAACGGGGGTGCGAATCGCGAAAATGTCCACCGAAACGCAAAAGCATACATTGGACTTGCCCAATGCCTTCGCGGATCTAGACCCATTGATCGCATTTTTCAACGCGTCTCGTGATAAGGCCGTTGAAGTGGATTGCAGCAATGTCGGCGTGATCCCATCGCGCTGCCTGCAGCTGCTTCTGGGGGCAGAACAACAATGGCGCTCCGAGGGCCTGGGTTTCTCGGTCACTAATATCAACGAAGGGTGCAGAAAGTCCCTTACCCTTCTGGGCCTGGAACCCAATCGATTTGAAGACGAGGAAACAGTATGAAAACCAAAGTTTTGGCAATCGACGACTCCCGAACCATTCGCAACCTTCTGGCAGCGACGCTTGAAGAAGCAGGTTTCGAGTACCATTGCGCCGTTGACGGACGTGAAGGTGTCGACATGTATGACAATGTCGCACCAGATGTCGTCATCACCGACATCAACATGCCCAATCTTGATGGATTTGGTGTCATCGAGGAGCTACGCGGTGATGGGATCAACTCCAAGGTTCCGATCCTGGTTTTGACCACCGAAAGCGCGCCGGAAATGAAGGCACGTGCTCGTGACGCCGGTGCAACCGGGTGGATCACCAAGCCCTTTGACGATCAGTCGCTGATTTTTGCGCTGAAGCGTGTAACCGGGGCGGCCGCGTAAAATGTCGGGGTCGATTCAAGACACATTCTTCGAGGAGTGCGAAGAGCTTCTCGAAGCGATGGATGAGGGTCTGACCGCCATCGAAGGAGGCGATCACGATCCCGAGGTGGTCAATGCAGTATTCCGCGCAGTTCACTCTATCAAGGGTGGTGGCGGAGCATTTGGCCTGGACGAATTGGTGGCGTTTGCACACAAGTTCGAAACAGTCTTTGATGAGGTGCGGTCAAACAAAGTCCAACTGGACGTCAAACTTATCCAGCTTCTCCTGCGATGCAGCGACCATCTCGCTGACTTGGTCAGTGTCGCCCGCGATGGCGGCAGTGTCGATGAAGAGCATAACGACGTTCTGGTTGCCGGTCTTGAAGAGTACCTCGGCGAAGAAGAAGAAGAGTTGACCTTTGAGCCTATGGGCCTTGGTGGACCAGCGGTTCCTTTGCCTTTGGATCTCGAAGAAGAGAAAACCTATCAGATCCGCTTCCAGCCTCTCAAGGAGATGTTCGGGACCGGGAACGAGCCGTTCTTCCTTTTTCAGACGCTTTCCGAGCTGGGCACGCTGAAGGTCACGCTTGACGAAACTGAACTTCCCGGTTTCGACGCCATGGCGATGGATGACAGCTATCTTGCATGGGACCTGACACTGACGACGAAAGAGCCGAAGTCAGCGGTAGAATCCGTCTTCGAATTTGTCGAAGGCCTATGCGAGCTTTCGATCGTGTCTGACAAAGATTCTGAAGATGAAGCCGCTGCCCTGGCTGCACTCAACGCCGCATTTGGCGTGCCCGGGGAAAGTGCCGAACCCGAGCCGTCCGACCCTTTTGAAGAGCCGGCACCTGCAGAGGCAACTCCCATGGCGACACCAGAAGCGACAAAAGTCGAAGCCGTTAAGCCAGAGAGCAACAAGTCAGAACAACGCGGACCAAAGCCGACCTTGCGTGTTGAACTGGAGCGGGTGGACCGGCTGATCAACGCGGTTGGCGAACTTATCATCAACCACTCCATGCTGGCACAACAGATTGCCAATCTGGATGTGGCTGACCTTCGGGATGTGGAAACCGAACTCGAGGGCTTCAAGAATCTGGCTCGAGATATTCAAGAAGGCGTAATGTCCATTCGTGCGCAACCGGTCAAGCCGCTGTTTCAGCGCATGGCACGGATCGTTCGCGAAGCTTCGGCTGCGACAGAGAAAACAGCGAAGCTGGTCACCGAGGGTGAGAATACCGAGGTCGACAAAACTGTCATCGAACGCTTGTCAGATCCGTTGACCCATATCTTGCGCAACGCGGTGGATCATGGCGTCGAGAAACCGGCAGATCGCGAAGCCGCGGGAAAGAGCCGTGCGGGCGAAATACGCCTTTCCGCGTCACATCGCTCTGGCAGCGTCTGCATCGAGATTAAGGATGACGGCGCTGGTGTGAATCGGCCGCGTGTCAAGCAGATCGCCATCGACAAAGGGCTCATCCCTGAGAATGCCGATCTTACAGATGCCGAAATTGACAACCTTCTATTCTTGCCAGGCTTTTCCACAGCCAAAGAGATCTCAAATCTCTCCGGACGTGGTGTTGGCATGGACGTTGTCAAAAACGCGGTCACCGCTCTGGGCGGTAGAATTAACATCTCCTCGTCCCCGGGAAAGGGGTCGACATTCACCATTATCCTGCCTCTGACGCTGGCGGTGATGGACGGCATGGTCGTCTCCGTTGCTGATCAAACAATGGTGGTACCGATCACTTCGATCATCGAGACCATGCGTGGCAGCGATGATATGATCAACAGCTTGGGCGCTGATGGGACGCTGCTATCCATTCGCGGTAACTTTGTTCCCATCTGCGATGTCGCAGGTGCCTTGGGCCTGCGAAAGCCCGAAGGTGACAAGCCGCCCGGAGTGTATCTTCTGGTTGAGACGGAAACAGGCCAACGCAGTGCCCTGGCCGTCGACGATATTCACGACCAAAGGCAGGTCGTGATCAAGAGCCTCGACGGCGTCTGCGGCAATGTCCCCGGCGTTGCGGCTGCCACAATCCTTGGAGATGGCAAAATCGCCATGATTCTGGATTCGGAAAGCATCATCGCGGCCTCCCCTTCCTCGGCCACCTTTGATTCAGAGCGGAGAATGAGCAATGCAATCGCAAGCTGAAGTACAAATTGGCGATCAGGAGATCAAGCACGCTCAACAGAGTGAGTTTGTCAGCTTCACGGTCGCAGGGCAGGCCTTCTGCCTGCAAATCACCCAGATCCGAGAGATCCGTCGGTGGGCTCCGGTCACAATACTGCCGCACGCACCGATGGACGTCCTTGGCGTTATGAACCTACGCGGCGCAGTGATCCCCATCTATGATCTTGCGGCCCGTTTCGGCCTACAGCAGACCGAAGCAAGCGAACGCAATGTCGTGATCGTTGTCGCGGTTCACGGTAAGCCAGTCGGGCTACTAGCGGAGTCGGTTTCGGAAATTATTTCGATTAATCCTGAAGAGATCCAGGAAACCCCTCAGGTCGAGAGCCGCTATACCATGGAGTATATTCAAGGGATCATTTCCCATGACGAAACCATGGTGCGTATCATCAATCTTGACGCCGTTATCTCTGCACCGGAGCAAGGTTTGTCGTGAGTATCGCTGGTCCAGTAGAGTCCTTTGACGGTGGTGGTATCGTCCTGTCAGATCAGGACTTCGAGGCCGTCGCTCAGTTCGCGTATAAACACTTTGGCTTGGCGATGTCGCCAAGCAAAAAGCCACTGGTGTCGTCACGCTTATCACGCAAGCTTCGGAAGCAGAATATAACTGACTTCAAGGAGTATCTAAAGCGCTTAGACGGTCAAAATGCAGACCACGAACGTAGCGAGCTGTTGTCTCTTCTGACCACCAATGTGACTCAGTTTTTCCGTGAGCCGCATCATTTCGAGACGTTACGCCAAGATGTACTTCCGCCTCTGATTGAGCGCGCGAAGAAAGGCGGACGAGTTCGAATTTGGTCGGCGGGATGCTCGATCGGGCAGGAGCCCTACACGATTGCTGCAATCCTGCACGACCTCTGCCCGGATGCGGATCGATACGATATCAAGATCCTCGGAACCGATATCGACCCTGTTGTGGTGCGCACTGCAGAAGAGGCTCAATATCCGCTCGAGGATTTCGAAGGCATCCCGCAACAGTATAAGATGCAACTGGAACCGGGAAACAAATCAGAAACCGGTCGGGTTCCGCAGCATTTGCGAAAGCTAGTGACTTATGGCGTTCTAAACCTAATTCAGCCGTTTCCCTTTAAGGGGAAGTTCGACGCAATATTCTGCCGGAATGTCGCAATCTACTTCGACAACCAAACGCAACAGAAAGTCTGGCAAGCTTTCCAGCGCACACTCACCCCAGGAGGCTACCTTTTTATAGGTCACTCTGAACGCATGTCCGGCCCGGCAGCTCAATACATGAAGACGGTCGGCATCACCACATACGTCAATACCCCCGGCTAAACACGCACTCACGGTTAGCCAAGACGAGAACACGAGGAAAAAAACCATGAGCTTGAAAGACTCCCTGCGCGTGATGGTTGTCGACGACATGTCGACCAGCCGAGGCATTCTTACCCAGTGTCTTGATGAACTCGGCGTGAAGAACTATCTCGTTGAAAATAATGGACAGTCTGCGTTCCAGAAACTTGCGACCAACCCGGTTCATCTTGTCCTGTCGGATTATAACATGCCGGGAATGGATGGACTGGGACTATTGCAAGCCGTCCGCGGCAATGCAGCGACCCAACGTGTCGGCTTCATTTTGGTGACGGGGAAGCCGACTCCAGAAGTTATCGAGGTCGGTAAAAAACTTGGTCTGAATAACATCATCCGCAAACCGTTCACGGTTGCGTCGATGCGTCAGGCTATAGAACAGGTTGTGGGGCGTTTGTAAGATGAGCACGAAATCTTCTAAACCGCTAGATACGGTATATGCGAATTCGGCGCGCGAAATGCGTCAGCTGCAAAGCCAGATTCAGCAGCTGGAAGATACCGTGTTGACCATTGTTGAGCGCCGCACGCCCCCGACAAGCGCGGAAATACGAGAGTTGCAGGATTTTGATTTAATCTCTCAAACACTTGGTGGCTTGTCGACGTTCTTTGACTCGTTGAGGGAACAAGTGGGAACTCAAGATTGCACCGACATCAATCTCGCTACGCAAGACGTGACCCTTCAGCTGCTGCGGGATCGGTTGAGAGAAAGAAATGCACTCTTTGAACTTTAAGAGTTCCTCTTTCGACGCAATCTGCTTCGGCGGATAAATTAGAGAACCCGGTTGCTTTCACCGTAAGCAGCCGGGTTCATTTTATTTATGAAAAGGGCGTTGTTGCGCAAATCCCTGGGGACTCATCTCGTGAATCCAGCATGCTAGCTGTGCAGCATTAGTGACCTGCTCCCCTGAAAAGTCCGCGGTTTGAAGTTAGCCTGTTCTCCAAACGAGGAGACAGACGATGCGGAAGAGCCGTTTCAGCGAAGAGCAGATTATTGGGATCCTGAAGGAGCACCAAGCCGGGATGGGCGCCAAAGAGCTCTGCCGGAAGCACGGCATCAGCGATGGCACGTTTTACAAGTGGCGCTCGAAGTATGGCGGCATGGAAGTGTCGGAGGCCAAACGGCTGAAGGCGCTGGAGGTTGAGAATGCAAAGCTGAAAAAGATGCTGGC
>NZ_PVUF01000012.1 GCF_003003215.1 Tritonibacter scottomollicae
CCAGTTTCTGGTCTTGTAGGTTGGGGGTGTCGGTCTGCTCATGCAGCCCAGCTACCACGCTGGATTCACGAGATGAATCCCTCAAAGGATTTGTGAAACAGAGCCTTGTGCGCCCAGAGGAGGCCGACGCCCTCGATTTCAGCGGTTTCATCTCACGTGGCTTCTTGCATTTCTCTGACGGCTTGCGCTATCGCCTCGTGCTGGGCGACACGGTGGCGGACGCCCGTGCCGAGGACATCACCCTGCACGGTCAGCCGCTCGACAGCATGTCCGAACGCCAGTTCCGGGTGGCCTTCAACAGCTACGTTCGGCTTGGCGGGTTCTCCGAGGCCTGGAATGGCAAGGCCATCGGCGCAGGGGTGCCCGGTCAGATCCAGGGCATGGACCTGCGTGGTCTGGAGTATGAGGAAAGCGGTCTGGTCTATCGCAATGAGATCATCGCTCAGATCCGTCAGGACGGTGGGATCAGCGCCAACGCAGCCACGCTGGACGGACGACTGACCGTCGCCTGACCAGCCAATGTCACCCGAGGACATCGAAACCCTGGCCAAATGCACCGGCCAGGGTTTTTCTGCGTGGCGCAGTGGCAGCGTTCAGTCCACAGCCCTCTCGTCAATACCGATCAGAGCAGAGGGTGCTTGAGACCCCGAAAGGTTGCCAAGCCGCGACGGCTTCAGAACGGACTGTCGTTTAGCAGTTCTCAGCGCCCGACGTCGGCGACCGGATGCTGCACACTACGCACTCATCAGCTGCAGCATCACGGGCGGGGCCATACAGGTGCTATTTCGGCGCCCTGCCCCGTTTTAGGTCTATAAAACCAGCGCCTTGTTGTTCTTGACATGACGCGCGGCGAGAGAACGGGCCTGACGGCCATTCAGCAAGAGACGTGCGCCGTCGGGGGCGCAAAAACCGGACCGTGCGCGCAGTTGCGGAAAGATCGAAAATATCTCCTCCCGCGCCTCGGCACTGATGCCTTGAACCGCCATCGGCCCAAGGTAGAGCGACTCTGTCTGGGCCCCGTTCGAGGTGACAATCTGATGCGTGTCGAAGGTGAAGTGGTAATATGTGACGTCACTGATATCCGTTGCAACGTCGATGCCCTTGGCTTCCAAGAGCTGTTTCGCCGCCGCCAGAACCTCGTTGGTGCCAAACATGCGCTGCGCGATCTTGGACCGCACAAGCACCCGGTGTTGCGGTGACACCAGCAGATCACGGGACGGGGTATCATTGCCAAGGGCGCCCGCTTTGATCCGGATCGGGTAAAGTTTCGGGTCCGCAACAAGTGCCGCCGCGCTTACAGTGCGGGAACCGATCCAGCGGATCTTCTGTAGTCCGGCGTCGCGGGTCATAACCAGATCGCCTGCTTTGAGGCGCTCTACCGCGGTCTGGCCCATGTGCGTCTCGATCAGCGTGCCCGCCGCGAAGCAGACCAGAACCCCACCAACGCTGGCATGGGAATAGGCGTCGCTGTTGCTATCGATACCCAGGCTTCTGAGCGGCGTGTCCGGGGGCGGCACATCGCCGATAAAGACGAGGTAATAGCCATCCTCCCCCGCATCATTGAGATCCGCATCATTGTTCAGGTCAACATCAACAACGCCGATCTGATAGACGTTCGTCCCGTCGCTGACCTCGAACACATAATCCATGATGGCATGCCGTTCGGTGCCACCGATATTTGTGGTCTGCTGTCCGGGCTGGCCGATCACCTGGCTTGGAGAGACCGTTTCGTTTGTCGGGTCGCCGTTGTAATTGATGGCGTTGTCATCTTCTTCGCGGACAACATGCGAGGTGGTGCTACCGGAATAACTCCAGATAGCCCCGCGAGGCGGCGCAACATTATAGGTAAACCCGGATCCGTTCACGGCGCTTTGCGTGCCGAAGATCGTCTGAGTGTAGTTGTAATAAATCGCCATATTGAATGCGTTCACGCGCTAGGGGCAACCGTGGATCGGTCGGAGTTTTTGACTGCTGTCTTTAACTATAATTTAAAGATTTGTCACTTTCACCCTCAAACTCACACATATTCGGCGAGGGTGCCAACCGTGCAACTCACAAGGCAAGTCGCGGTACTCGCGGGGAAAACTTGGGGCTTGCGCTCGGGCACGGTGCGCCGCCAACGACATCGTGATCGCGGCAATACACGCCAAATTGTCGGTCCTCGCCCCCTGCCCGCTATGCGTTTTTTAATCCTTTGCCGTCATACCCAAGACACATATGGCACTCTGGCAGAACCAACCACACCCCGTCAGGAGGAGGCGCTCGACCGCCCCATCACACAGCCCCGGCTAACGTCAAACCCAAGGGTTTCATTGAATGACTGTCCCTTTCTCGCGAGGCACCTCTCGTCCCCTATATGAACAGGCCGTTGCTCTTTTGCGGGGGGGCGCGTTTTTGCGTGCCGAGGGGATGATGCAGCGGTCTGTTGCCGAAGAAGGTGAGACAGCTCTCAGCTATCATTACCTTTCTGAAATCCTGTCGCGCCTGCCTGATCGCGTCGAAGACGCCCTGCAGGCCCAGCAACAAGCCGCTGATATCGCAGGCGATCACCCTGTTTTCCTGGCGGCTCTTGGCCTTCGCCTGCATGACGCCGGCAAGGATGTCGCGGCGCTCGATGTGCTGGAACGTGCGCTTGTGATTGACCCGAACTGCCCGCTTGCATTGCCCTGGGCGCTTCGACTGCGCCGTCGTTTTCTGCGCTGGACGGATGAGGCGCAAGAAGATCAGGGCATCCGCACCGCGCTGAAGAGCGGACGCCTGATCGATCCACTGATGCTGCTGTCGTTCATCGACGATCCAGAGGTGCAGCAGGCTCACTCGCAACCCAGTGTAGCGGTTGCGCGGAGCGCGGACCATGCGCCAAAGGCCCCGCGCGGCAAACTGCGGATCGGCTATTTCTCCGCCGACTTTTGCGAACATGCGACCATGCATCTGATTGCCGGGATGCTCAAAGCGCATGATCGGACGCGGTTTGAGTTCTATGTTTATGACTTCCTCCCGCAACCACAGAGCCGCTATCACACGCTGATACGCGATTTTGCCGATATCTATCACGACATCTCACAGATCGACGATGCCGGGGCGGTTGCGCTGGCGAGGTCAGATCAACTCAACATAGCGGTCGACCTCAAGGGGCTGACGACCGACTGTCGCCCCGTCCTTTTCGAACATCGCATCGCCCCGATGCAAGTGTCGTTCCTGGGCTTTCCGGGCACAACAGCCATCCGTGAAATCGACTTCATGATTGCCGATCCTATTACCATACCGGCGGCGGAGGAGAGGTTTTACAATGAGCAGATCCTTCGCATGCCCATATGCTATCAGCCCAATGACAATACGCGCCCCGTGCCCGAGGCGGACAATCTGCGGGCAAAATACGGCCTGCCGGAAGACAAGTTCATTTTTGCGAATTTCAACCACCCGCATAAGGTCGGACCACGGGAATTTGGGGTCTGGATGAACATCCTGCGGCAGGTGCCTGACGCCGTCCTTCTGTTTTATACCGGCGCGCATGACCTTTCGCTCGAGCTTGAGCGGCAGGCACGCCGTCACGAGATCGATCCGTCACGGATCTTGCCTTGCGGAATAATGACCCAGACGGCGCATATCGAACGTCTGGCGCAGGTTGATCTCTGCCTCGATTGTTTTGCCTATAACGCCCACACAACCGCGTCCGACGCGCTCTGGGCGGGGGTTCCCCTACTCACGCTGTGCGGGCGTCAGTTCTCTGCGCGTGTTGCCACGAGTATTCTCTCGGCCGCCGGCGTTCCGGAATTGTCGACAAACTCGCTCGAAGACTATGTCGGCCAGGCCGTTCGTCTGGCCGTCTCACCTGACGAAATCAACGCGCTGAAACGCACCCTCCGGCGGAACCGCAGCTCTTGCGCACTGTTCGACACGAAGACCTGGACCAGAGATTACGAGGACCTTCTTACCGGCGCCTACCTGCGGGGCGCATCGAACAGTCCTACCGAACGACGGCCCGGCGCGGTCTAAAACGCATGCGCGCCAGAACCCGGTCTGACGTGATCGGAGCGTTCTAGAGATGCGTCCTCCGCCAAGGCAGAAGCGGCGGGGTGGACGCCGCATCTGTTGCACTGACCGCAATCGGTGCCTTGACTGTCTTGGGCTAAAATGCGCTCAGCGACGTTAGGTGATTGAAAACAGGCGATCAAAAGACGATATCGGGGGGACAAAGAAGCGAGGGATTCGATGCGACGCAAGGACGGGATACGACATCGGCCGTCCTTATCGTTGCCCATACTGCGCACGCTTCGCAGCCAGCATCAGACCGGCGCGCTCACCCTCGGAAGCCTTCTCTCCGGCCTTGGGGAGCGATCATTTGGCTGGGCGATCGTGGTGTTTTCATTGCTGACGCTACTCCCGCTCCCCCCCGGTTCAACGCTGATCACCGCGCTGCCCCTTCTGGTGACCACCGGGCAGATGATGCTTGGCTACCGGTATGTTAGCCTGCCCGGTCCGCTCGCCCGGCTGCGTCTGGACCAGAGCAAGATGCGCCACACGGTGTTACGTCTGCGTCCCATTACCCGACGGATCGAGCGGATCCTGACCCCGCGCTTAACGATGCTTTTTGCCCGGCGGTATGATCGCCCTCTTGGACTGCTGCTGTTCCTGATTGCTTTTGCGCTGTTCATCCCGGTGCCGCTGAGCGGGTGGTTTCCGGCGATCGCGCTGTTCGTATTTGGCGTCGGGCTGGTTGAGCGTGATGGCTTGGTTGCCATGCTGGGTCTGCTCCTCGGAGCGGCCTCAGTCCTGCTCACGGTGGTGATCCTGACCTCGCTTGCTGCGGGCGCCGACGCGCTGATCCACTAGACCAGACCGGGCCTCACCGCGGCTGTTCGCTCTCCAGCCCATCTGCTGCACTGATCTCGACCCGATTTCGGCCCGCCGCCTTGGCCCGCAGCAATGCGGCATCCGCGCGGGCACGCAGCGTCTCTGTGCTATCGCCTGCGTTTGCAATCGCAAGTCCAATGGAAACGGTGATCCCGTCAATATGCTGCCCCCGGAAGGAAAAGGAGGTGCTTGCCACGCTCTGGCGAACATCCTCTGCCAACTGATGCGCACGCTCTGCGTCGTAGCCCGGCAGAAGGACCACAAACTCTTCGCCACCAAAGCGATAGCAGGTGCCATGCCCCTCTGTGATGCGGGCCAGGATTCCGGAAAAAGACTGAATTACCGCATCACCGGCATCATGACCGAACTCGTCATTGAAGCGTTTGAACCAGTCGATATCGAGCATCAAGCAGGCCAACGGCGCCATCAATCGCCCTGTCGCGTATCGAATGAGCGCTGCATCGAGGGAGCGCCGGTTGAGCAACCCAGTGAGCGGATCACGTTCCACCAGCTGCGTCATCTGATCGCGCAGTTTCAAGTTCACCGCCGTCAGAGCGATATTCTCCGCAATCAGCTCCAGATACAACTGATCGTCCCGGATCATCTTGGCGTCGCCCCCACGGGCGTCGAAGCTCAGCAATCCCACCGTATCGCCCTGGGCGGAAAGCGGAATGCACAAGGCTGCAGCCTTGCCCGCGCCGAGGTGGGCGCAGCGCATATCCTCGCCCTCGTCAAAGTTACTGCCATGGGTACGTCCCCGGCGCAGCCCCCAGCACGCCTCGGTTTCGAACTCCTGCGATGGCGACAGGTCGCTCTGCCAACGCGCGACACATTGCAAGGCACCGGTCTCGTCATCTCGTAGAAAGATGCCGCCAGAGAGCTCCGGAAACATCTGCGGCGCATAACATGCAAGCACGCGCGCCATTTCCGACAGGGACTGGCAGGCCTGCAGCCGGTGCATCATCTGCAAGATCAAATCCTTGATCTTGATATCCCGACGCCGCTCCGCATCCAGACGCTCTCGCTCCAGCCCGTTCTCGCGGAAGATATGGATCGCCGAATTCAACTCGCCAATCTCGTCCCGACGTCCGTCCAAGGGAACCTCGACCGCGAAATCCTGACTGGCGAGACGTTTGACAATGCCGGTCATGCGCGACAGCGGCAGTGACACCCGACGCCGCAGAACAAAATAGAGCACAGCGAGAAACACCGCCGCGGTGAAGGACAGCATGATCCGAGCCGCAAGGCCGAACAGGTTGCTGCGCTCTTGCGCGGCGATCAGATCCTGGTCGGTACGAGATCGCACCGTACTGCGAAACTGTCGCACATCGTCGATCAGCTTGACGTGGTCGCGATAATGTTCAGCTCCGAAGAGGATCTCTTGCGCGGTTGCAGCATCGCCCGCCTGATAGGCCTTGATCGCCTCCAGCTCCATGTCTTCCAGCGCATCCACATCGGTGTTGATCCGCTTTAGAAACGCCTGCTCCTCCTCCGTCGCCCCCAGCGATGCAGCCGCTCTAGCAGTCGCTTCAAGCTGGTGCTCTACCGTGTTCGCATCGTCAAAAGCCTGCAAATGGGCGAGGTCTCCGCGCATGACATAAAGCCGTGCCTCATCGGTGCGCAGCTCGGCGCCGATTGCCAGCTCCTCCCCCAGCTCATTCAGAGCAAGATGTACGCTAACCGCGCGGCGTTCTTCGCGCGCACTATTGGCGGCCGCGATAAATGCGATACCCGAAACCGCCGTGAGAACCACGGTTACACCATAGGCCCAGTTCGTTATCGTGCTGATCTTCATGCGATTTTGTCCAGATTTGCCGCTTCCACCTTGCAGAGCACTTGCACTGGTACAATTGGAAATCGGCTATTTTCGAACAATTGGAATGTGTTGTGGTTTGAACGCCACCCCGCCACCACGTTTCACATCCGGACTAGGCACTCCAAGCAGTGAAATCTCTTGCCGGACCGGAAGAGCGCCCCCTGATGCGTTTCGATTTATCGAAACCAGCCCGGTTTAGACGCTCGCGCAGAAGGGATCTGTTAGGATCTTTTTGTTACCCAGAGTCACACGCCAGTCCGTTTTCGGACGTAGACACTGACGAAGTGGTACATGTACATGTTTTTGCGAAAGTCCCGAGAAACCGCCCAATCCAGTCAGAATGATGACCGTAAGTTGCGCGAGATGATTGAACGGACACAAGCCGTTATCGAGTTTGAGACCGACGGTACCATCATTCGAGCGAATGATAACTTTCTCGAAGCAATGGGATATTCACTGGACGAAATTCAGGGCAAGCATCACAGCATGTTTGTCTACCCGAGTTTCGTCAAATCCGACCGATACCGCCAAATGTGGCAAGATCTGGCGGACGGGATTCCTCAAACAGATCAGTTTCCACGACTTGGCAAGGGGGGGAAGGTTGTCTGGATCATGGCAACATATGCCCCCATCATCGCCGAAGATGGCACGGTTGAGCGTATCATCAAGATTGCCAACGACATTACCAAGCGCCGTATGGAGATCCTCGGCATCGCATCCGCGCTCGAACAGCTGCGCGACGGTAACCTGACCCATCGCTGCGCTCCATCTGAATTGGAAGATATCGGCAGACTGTCGAGCGCCTATAACGAGGCCGTGGACGCCCTGCAAAATGCGATCAGGACCGTCGGCGATGTGGCACACGGCGTGGAACGCACTGCCGGGCAAATGAACGAGTCCTCCTCCGAGCTGTCGCAACGCACGGAAAACCAGGCTGCAACGCTGGAACAGACCGCCGCAGCCATCGAAGAGCTGACGGCAACCGTGCGCTCTGCCGCAGATGGCGCCAAGGAAGTCGAGGGCAACGTTCAAAACGCGCGCAACACTGCCGAAAAGAGCGGCCAAGTGGTGCGCGACGCCGTCGAAGCCATGTCGAAGATCGAAACCTCGTCGCAGAGCATTTCCAAGATCATCTCCGTCATCGATGACATCGCATTTCAGACCAACCTCCTGGCGCTCAACGCGGGCGTCGAGGCCGCTCGCGCAGGAGAGGCCGGTCGTGGGTTCGCCGTCGTGGCCTCCGAAGTGCGCGGTCTTGCGCTGCGCTCGGCTGACGCGGCTGGAGAAATCAAAGGGCTGATCGATCAAAGTGCGCAACATGTGTCCGAGGGCGTAACCCTCGTTGGTCGCACAGGAACCGAACTGGAAGAAATCGTAACCAGCGTCAATTCGATCTCTGAAAATGTGAGTGACATCGCGCGCGGAACCGAAGAGCAATCCATCACTTTGGCCGAAATCAACACCGGCATCGGTCACCTTGACGAAGTCACACAACACAATGCGGCCATGGTGGAACAGACCACTGCCGCCAGCCAGACACTGGCCAGCGATGCCAAGGAAATGTCACGGCAGATGGCAAAGTTTGTGACGGAAGAAGGCGTTGTAGTTGCCGAAGCCCCATCTACGGGAGAGAGCCCAACGGCGCCGGCACCTGAGCTGCGTACAGGGACCTGATCGCGACGACGTCGTCTCGGCGTCGTTTCCCCTTGTCCCGCCTGCCCCGCCGGTTATTGGTCGGGCGGGACTGTATGCTGCCGGATTTCATTTCTCTGCGCCACCACCAACAGCCGTGTAGCATGCGCGTATCCTATCACGGCAGTACTCTTCGCCGACCCCATTGGTCGTTAAACCGGGCGCTCAGGCAGAATCCCAAACCCTGTGTGCGAACGAGCTTCAGGTTTACGGACCAGAGGAAGTTCGCCAGCTAACCATTTATTTTAAATTAGTTCTCCATGGCACCATCACTCTCGACGCGACCATTTTTCTCCAGAACATAGCTTCACCCAAGCGGGTAATCCGGACCCCCACGAGCGTTTCGTTCCTGCCTCGACATAGAGGGCGCTCACACTGCGCGGCCATGCGGCTATCTGAGTGCGATGACGAAATCCACCACAGCCGATGAATGTGAAAAGTCCCGAGATACCGGACATCGCGCCCACACGGGATAGACGCAGCCCGGCACATCACACCTAGAAACACCGATGCGCGCTGCAAACTACGGCGCAGTTTTCATGCGTGACAGGGTATGAAATTGACAGTAAAAGCGCGTCTTCTCATGTAAAAATCGTCAAATTCGTGCTTTGATTTACAACTCAGCCCCTGCCATCGGAAATTGATTTACAAGCAAGCCCTTATTTTCGCGATGTTTATTCACATCTTTTCAACTTTGCTTATTATCACGCCCGAGGTTGGAGATTGTTTGACTCTTTGCGCGCTTCCATGTGGAGATCACGCGCAAGAGAATATTGGAGGGAGGACATTCCATGACCACGCCCGAGAGCGCTGTGTACCCGCCGTCTGAGGACATCGTGAAGAACGCCCATGTGGATGCGGCGAAGTATGACGCGCGGTATGCGCAATCGCTGGAAGATCCGGATAAGTTCTGGGCCGAACAGGCCGAGCGGATCACCTGGATCAAACCGTTCAGCAAGGTCAAAAATGTCTCCTACGACTTTGGCAACGTTGACATCAAATGGTTCGAAGATGGCACGCTGAACGTTGCTGCCAACTGCATTGATCGCCATCTGAACACGCGCGCAGAGCAGACCGCAATCATCTGGGAGCCAGATGACCCGAACGAAGCGGCCAAGCATATCTCCTACAAAGAGCTGCACCTGAAGACCTCCCGGATGGCCAACATCCTGGAGAGTATGGGCGTACGCAAAGGCGACCGCGTGGTGATCTACCTGCCGATGATCCCGGAGGCCGCTTATGCGATGCTGGCCTGCGCCCGCATTGGTGCGATCCACTCCATCGTGTTTGCCGGCTTCTCTCCGGATGCGCTGTCAGCGCGGGTGAACGGATGTGACGCCAAGGTGCTCATTACCGCCGATGAGGCGCCGCGCGGTGGTCGCAAGACACCGCTGAAATCCAACGCCGATGCGGCGCTGCTGCATTGCAAGGAAAGCGTGAAATGCCTCGTTGTGAAGCGCACCGGCGGTCAGACCACTTGGGTCGACGGGCGCGATTACGACTACCACGAGATGGCGCTGGAGGCGAACGATTACAACAAGCCCGCCGAAATGAATGCCGAGGATCCGCTGTTCATTCTCTACACCTCCGGCTCCACGGGGCAGCCCAAGGGCGTGGTGCATACCACCGGCGGCTATCTGACTTATGCGGCGCTGACCCATGAGGTGACCTTCGACTATCACGACGGCGACATCTACTGGTGTACCGCGGATGTGGGCTGGGTCACCGGCCATAGCTACATCGTCTACGGCCCGCTAGCCAATGGCGCCACGACGCTGATGTTCGAGGGCGTCCCCACCTACCCTGACGCGGGCCGGTTCTGGGCTGTCTGCGAGAAACACAAGGTCAACCAGTTCTATACCGCCCCCACCGCGATCCGCGCGTTGATGGGTCAGGGTCCTGAATTCGTAGAGAAATACGACCTCTCCGACCTCAAGGTTCTGGGCACGGTGGGTGAGCCGATCAACCCGGAGGCCTGGAATTGGTACAATGACGTGGTCGGCAAGGGTAAATGCCCCATCGTCGACACCTGGTGGCAGACCGAAACCGGCGGTCACCTGATGACGCCGCTGCCGGGCGCCCATGCGACCAAGCCGGGGTCTGCGATGAAGCCGTTCTTCGGTATCGAGCCAGTGGTGCTGGACCCGCAATCGGGCGCGGAGATCGAAGGCAATGATGTCGAGGGCGTGCTCTGCATCAAATCCAGCTGGCCCGGTCAGATGCGCACGGTCTGGGGTGATCACGAGCGCTTTGAGAAGACCTATTTCTCGGACTACAAGGGTTATTACTTCACCGGCGACGGGTGCCGCCGCGACGCGGATGGCGATTACTGGATCACCGGTCGCGTCGATGATGTGATCAACGTCTCCGGTCACCGCATGGGCACCGCCGAGGTCGAAAGCGCGCTGGTGGCGCATGCCGCCGTGGCCGAGGCCGCCGTGGTGGGCTACCCGCATGAGATCAAGGGCCAGGGCATCTACTGCTATGTGACGCTGATGAATGACCGCGAGCCCTCGGACGAGCTGGTCAAGGAGCTGCGTCAGTGGGTGCGCACTGAAATCGGTCCGATCGCCTCGCCAGATGTGATCCAATGGGCGCCGGGCCTGCCCAAGACCCGCTCCGGCAAGATCATGCGCCGGATTCTGCGCAAGATCGCCGAGAATGATTTCGGCAGCCTCGGCGATACCTCGACACTGGCCGATCCTTCGGTGGTCGATGATCTGATTGCAAACCGCACGGCGAAGGGATGACCAACATGAGTGTAGACGTGATGACCCGCCCCGCGGTCTTGATCCTGCTCGGCCCGCCCGGCGCAGGCAAGGGCACCCAGGCGCGGATGCTGCAGGACCGGTTCGGCCTTGTGCAGCTTTCCACCGGCGACCTGCTGCGCGCCGCGGTGGCCGCCGGCACCCCCGCCGGCAAGCAGGCCAAGGCGGTGATGGACGCGGGCGATCTGGTCTCGGACGAGATCGTGATCGCGATCCTGAACGACCGCATGGCGGAGGAGGACTGCCGCAACGGCGTCATCCTCGACGGTTTCCCGCGCACCACGGTGCAGGCTAAGGCGCTGGACGATCTGCTGGCCTCCACCGGCCAGCGCATCAACGCCGCGATCAGTCTGAAGGTCGATGACAGCGCCATGGTCGACCGAATTTCGGGGCGCTCCACCTGTTCTGGCTGCGGCGAAGGCTATCACGACACCTTCAAGCCACCGCTGGCGGATGGCAGCTGCGCCAAATGTGGCTGCACCGAGCTGACCCGCCGCGCCGACGACCGGGCCGAGACCGTGGCCAGTCGACTGGAAGCGTATCACGCGCAGACCGCGCCGCTGATCAGCTACTACGACGAGGCTGGCGTTCTGACATCGATCAACGCCATGGCCGATATCGACAAGGTTGCCAGCGAGATGTCCTCGGTCGTTCAGTCTGTCATCGACTGACCCGATCAAACGAGGCAGACTGCTCTGATTGAAAGATCCCGGTTCTGGACCGGGGTCTTTTCTTTTGCATCTTGTGCCGGTCATTGAAATAAGAGCGCAACGCGCGCAGGCGCCCGACCTGGCACAGAGCACGATAGACGGATTTCACGACACATGACCCAAACCAGCTTCACGCCCGGCCCTGATACGCTCACTGAAATGCGTGCCGCACTCGGCTGTTTTGCCACTGGCGTCGTCGTGGTCACCACCGAGACCAAACGTGGTCCGTTGGCCATCACCGCCAACAGCTTCACCTCCGTCTCGCTGGCGCCTCCTCTGGTTCTGTGGTGCCCAGCCCTGCAGTCGAAACGCCATGATCCATTTGTCGACGCAACGCATTTCTCGATCCATGTCATGGCAGAGCGCGATATAGACACGGCGCTGCATTTTGCCCGCAATGGCGAAGTGTTCGACACCCATGACTGGGTCGAAAGCCCCGAAGGCGTGCCAGCGCTGACGCAGGCTCTGGTGCGCCTTGATTGCACTCACCATGCGGCCCACCCCGGAGGCGATCATACGATCCTGGTCGGGGAGGTCCTGCGGGTCAGCCAGCGCGGCGATCTTGGCGCTGGATTGGTTTTTCACCAAGGCAAATACGGCCGTTTCACCGACTAGGCAAAGACCGTCAGGCCCGCCGCCTTACCGGCGCAAGCGGCTGAATGGCCAACACGCGCTCCGGGCAGGCTGAGGCGCACAGACCGCAGCCCGTGCATTGGTTGTCCCGGATTTCGAGTGTCTGACCCTCCTCACCAAGGTGAATCGCTCCGGTCGGACAGGCCCACTCACATTGGCCGCACAGGGTACACCCTTGGGTTATACTGACACATCCCTGTGCCTCCGGCGCAGCGGCAGGCGCCAGCCCCGGATTGCTTGGCCCGATGTGACCGGCAATGGCATCCACGTCTTCAAGCAAGCTCCCCAGTGCGGAGTCCGAGTGAAACAGCGCGACCGCACCCTTCAGGCCAGGACATGCCGCCAGATCTTCGACGAGTTTCAATTGATGATGTATCAATCTGATATCCGGAGACAGTTCCAGGAACACCTTCTGGAACCCATGTGCAAGCGCGTCCAAGACATCTTCTGATGACAGACATGCGCGTGTGCAGACAGAGACATTCGTGACCGCGTAGGCCCCGCGCCGAAGGTTCGGCGGATGCCGGGGCATGGGGACGTTGAAGTAAAGCACCAGCGCCTGAGCCCCGCCCCCCATCTGGCTGCTGAGCCGCGCCTCAAGACAGGCGCGCTCCAATGATGCGGAGCGGCGATCACCCGCAGACGTCGCCGCGCCGCAGAAACACAAACTACTTGTTAAATGGGACATTCTATCCCCCCAGAACGCGGGGCGGCAGATGCCCCGCACACATCAAGTGAAGCGCCTAGACCCTTAACAGAAAGTTACTTTTTCTTAGAATTGACGGCGCCCACCCGCAAATGCGGATGGGCGCGCTTGGCCCCTCACTCGGGAGCCCTCGTCTCAACGAAAGTTCAGACCTTAATTGAGTGCTGCATCAGAGATTGCATGGGTCCATGCCCCTTCGGGCGTCTTGGTGATCACCGGATCGGAGCCGCCGGTCAGCAGGGTTTCCACCGTGCGTTCATAATCCGACGCATCAAGCGCACCATTGCTGCCGGAGGTCAGCTTGGCCACTTCGCGCATCATGCGCTTCTGGTGCACTTCCGTCTGCGCGCCGGATGCATCGTTGTCGAGTACAATGTCGGCCGCCTCATCAGGGTTCTCTTCCGCGTATTTCCAGCCCTTCATCGAAGCCCGAACAAACCGCTCCATCTTGCCGACAAACTCCGGATCCTCGAGGTTTTCCTCAAGTACATAAAGCCCGTCTTCCAGCGTCGCGACGCCCTGATCCTCATATTTGAAGGTGACCAGCTCATCCTCGGCCACACCGGCGTCGATCACCTGCCAGTATTCATTGTAGGTCATGGTGGAAATGCAATCGGCCTGACGTTGCAGCAGCGGGTCAACGTTGAAGCCCTGTTTCAGCACCTCGACGCCCTCGGGCCCCTTGCCCTCTGTCGAGATCCCCAGCTTGCCCATCCAGCTCATGAACGGAAACTCATTGCCGAAGAACCAGACACCAAGGGTGCGGTCGGCAAGATCGGCGGGTTCCGAAATGCCGGTGTCCTTCCAGCAGGTCAGCATCATGCCGGAGGATTTGAACGGCTGGGCGATATTGACCAGCGGCAGACCCTTTTCGCGCGCCGCCAGCGCGGCTGGCATCCATTCCACGGTGACATCAGCACCACCGCCTGCGATCACCTGTGTTGGTGCAATGTCAGGCCCGCCCGGCAGGATGGTCACGTCGAGGTCTTCCTCGCCGTAGAACCCTTTGTCGAGGGCCACGTAATAGCCCGCGAATTGAGCCTGCGTGACCCATTTGAGTTGCAGTTTGACCTCATCCGCGGCTTGGGCGCCAGAGGCGGCCATCAGTGCCATGGCGGCGGCTGTGAGCACTTGTTTCATATGTTGGAACTCCCTGTTGATTATAGTGAAAGCCTGCGCGAAACGGGTGCTTCGATCAAAGGTTTTTCGCGTCAAGACCGCAGGAAAACCTAAAAATGCGCAGGTATTGAGCACAGCCCGGTCGGGGAATTTATCCCTCTTTTCCAGATGCTTGCGCCCAAATTTGAATGCGCCCCCGCAGGATGCGGAGGCGCAGAATTCACGCCCCGCGTTGCGACGGGTGCCAGAAGGTCAATGCCTTCTCCAGCGCCGCAATCAGGCCGTAGAACAGTGACCCGGCCAGGGCCGCCACCACGATCTCGGCCCAGACCATGTCCAGCGCCAGCTGACCAACCGAGGTGGAAATGCGAAAGCCCATACCGACAGTGGGCGAGCCAAAGAACTCTGCCACGATCGCGCCGACAAGCGCCAGTGTGGTGGAAATCTTCAACCCGTTGAACACGAACGGCAAAGCCGCAGGCAAGCGCAGTTTCAACAAGCTCTGCCAGTAGGAGGCCGCATAGGTGTGCATCAGGTCGCGCTGCATCTCGGAGGCTTCGCGCAGCCCCGCCACGGTGTTCACCAGCATCGGGAAGAACACCATGACCACAACCACGGCGGCCTTGGAGTGCCAGTCAAACCCGAACCACATCACCAGAATCGGCGCGGTGCCGACGATGGGCAGGGCCGCCACGAAATTGCCGACAGGCAACAGGCCGCGACGCAGGAAATCGCTGCGATCCACCAGAATGGCGGTCACAAAGGCCGCGCTGCAGCCGATGACATAGCCGCCAAGCGCGCCTTTCAGGATCGTCTGGGCAAAGTCCTGCCACAGGATCGACAGGCTGTCCGCAAACCGCACCGCGATCAGTGTGGGTGCGGGCAGGATCACCAGCGGAACGTCCAGTCCGCGCACCAGCAACTCCCACACCAGCAGTATGGTGAGGCCAAAGATCACCGGCACCAGCAGCCCGACGGCCCGCGTATCAGCGCGCGGTCCATTGGCCAGACGCGCATTGATCCACCAGCCTGCACACCAGACCAGAAACGCAAGAAACACCAATTCCATCACTGCGCCCCTTTTTTCTGTCTAACACACAAAGGAGGCCGCACCTGCGCTGTGGGGGCCGCGCCCGTTTTTGCAACAGTCATCATGCCTTCACCCCCATGCGTCCGAGCAATACACGCTCAATCAGCCCCAGCAGCGCAACCAGCAAGGCCGCCAGAATCGCGGCAGCAAACAGCGCCGACCAGATCTGTACGGTCTGCCCGTAGTAGCTGCCCGCCAGCAAGCGCGCGCCAAGCCCCGCCACGGCACCGGTGGGCAATTCCCCCACAATCGCGCCGACCAGCGACGCCGCGATGCCGATTTTCAGCGAGGTAAAGAGATAGGGCATCGAAGACGGCAGCCGCAGTTTCCAGAACACCTGATTGCCAGAGGCAAAATAGGTCTTCATCAGGTCGAGCTGCATGTGATCAGGGCTGCGCAGCCCCTTCACCATGCCCACCACCACCGGGAAAAAGCTCAGATAGGCGGCGATGATCGCCTTGGGCAACAGCCCCTGAACGCCGATGGAATAGAGCACCACGATGATCATCGGCGCCAGCGCAATGATCGGGATGGTCTGGCTGACGATGGCCCAGGGCATCACCGACATGTCCATCACCCTTGAGTGCACGATGCCTACGGCCAAGAGAATGCCCAGCCCTGTGCCGATGGCAAACCCCAAGAGGGTCGCCGACAGCGTCACCTGCGCGTGGTAGATCAGGCTGCGTTTAGAGGTAATCTTCTTCATCACCGTGGTCTGCCACAGCTCGACCACCACCTGATGTGGCGCGGGCAAGCGCGGGCGATCCACCGACCAGACGCGGTCTATGGCAAAGCTGTTCTGCGCCACCAGACCAAGGGCGGAAGCCTCCCGGCGCTCTCTGGCGGTCGCCGGTTCGACCTGCTCACCGGCGCGCTCTGCGGCGTCCAGTACACCTTTGATGTTCATCGGAACGCAGGCGATATACCACAGGCCGACAATGGCGGCTACAACGGTGAGGACGGCTACAACGGTCTTCATGCGCGCACCTCCCGGATGTTTCGGTCAGTCATGGCCATGCCCCGCGCGCAGACCTTCGCGAACACGATGGGCGATCTCGATGAACTCCGGCGTGTCGCGGATATCCAGCGGGCGTTCCCTGGGCAATGTGCTTTCGATCACCTCATGGATACGGCCCGGACGCGGCGACATCACCACGATCTTGGTCGACAAATAGACCGCCTCGGGGATTGAGTGTGTGACGAAGCCGATGGTCTTATTGGTCCGCGCCCAGAGCTTCAGCAGCTGCTCGTTGAGGTGGTCGCGCACGATTTCATCAAGTGCCCCGAAGGGTTCGTCCATCAGCAACAGATCCGCATCGAAGGCCAGTGCGCGGGCGATCGACGCCCGCTGTTGCATGCCACCGGACAGCTGCCAGGGAAACTTGCCGCCAAAACCCGCAAGTTCTACCAGCTCCAGCACCTCGGCCACACGCTGGTCTTGTTCGGCCTTGGAATATCCCATGATTTCAAGTGGTAGCTTGATGTTCTTAGCGATGGTCCGCCACGGATACAGCCCCGCCGCCTGGAAGACGTAGCCATAGGCACGGCTTTGGCGGGCCTGCTCCGGTGTCATGCCGTTCACCGACAGGCTGCCCCCCGTCGGGGTTTCCAGCGCCGCCACGCAGCGCAGGAACGTGGTCTTGCCACAGCCCGACGGGCCGATGAAGGAGACGAACTCCCCCTTGTTGATATTGAGATTGATGTCTTTCAACGCATGCACCGACGTCTCGCCGGATCCGAACACAAGGTTCAGATCACGGGCTTCGATCACGGGGCCGGCCTGGGCGGCGTCGGAGGCGCTGTCTACCTGGGAGGTCATTTGCATATTCATTTCATAGCCTTGGTCAGACAAACGGGGACCCGAGGCCCCCGCTATATTGCGCTTAGACGCCGGTGGCGGGGATGCCGCTGCGTTCGACAGGGCGCGGTGCGGTCAGGTCCTTCCAAGTGGACAGGGCGGTGTTGACCGTGGTGTTGGGCGCGCGTTCAACGAACTTGCCGTGACCTTCCTGGGTCTTGATCTCACCATCCATCACCGCGACTTGGCCGCGGGTCAGCGTATAGCGTGGCAGGCCCTTGACCTCCTTGCCCTCGAAGACGTTGTAATCAATGGCAGATTGCTGCGACGCCGCCGAGATCGTTTTGGTCTTCTTCGGGTCCCAGACCACCAGATCCGCATCTGCGCCGACCAGTACCGCGCCTTTCTTAGGGTAGCAGTTCAGGATCTTGGCGATATTGGTCGAGGTCACCGCGACAAATTCATTTGGCGTCAGACGCCCGGTCTCAACCCCATGGGTCCAGAGCATCGGCATACGGTCCTCAAGCCCGCCGGTGCCATTGGGGATCTTGGTGAAATCCCCCACCCCATAGCGTTTCTGCTCGGTCGAGAAGGCGCAATGATCCGTGGCCACCACCGACAACGATCCGGACTGCAGACCAGCCCAGAGGCTGTCCTGATGCTGCTTGTTACGGAACGGCGGCGACATCACCCGGCGCGCGGCGTGATCCCAGTCGGCGTTGAAATATTCACTCTCGTCCAGCGTCAGGTGCTGGATCAGCGGCTCGCCCCAGACCCGTTTGCCTTGCATGCGCGCACGGCGGATGGCCTCGTGGCTGTCCTCACAGGAGGTGTGCACCACATAGAGCGGCACGCCCGCCATATCGGCGATCATGATGGCACGGTTGGTGGCCTCGCCCTCCACCTGTGGCGGGCGGGAATAGGCGTGCGCCTCGGGGCCGGTGTTGCCCTGCGCCAAGAGTTTCGCGCTGAGTTCGGCGACCACATCGCCGTTTTCGGCATGCACCATGGCAATGCCACCAAGCTCCGACAGGCGCTGGAAGGACGAATAGAGCTCATCGTCGTTCACCATCAAGGCGCCCTTGTAGGCCATGAAATGCTTGAATGTGTTGATGCCACGCGTTTCGATCACGGTCTTCATCTCGTCAAAGACCTGCTCACCCCACCAGGTGACCGCCATATGGAAGGAATAGTCGCAGTTCGCCCGCGTGGATTTGTTGTCCCAGCGTTTCAGCGCGTCCAGCAGGCTCTCGCCCGGCTGCGGCAGTGCGAAATCCACCACCATGGTGGTGCCGCCCGCCAGCCCTGCGCGGGTGCCGCTTTCGAAATCGTCGGTGGAATAGGTGCCCATGAAGGGCATCTCCAGATGGGTATGCGGATCAATCCCGCCCGGCATCACGTAGCAGCCGGTGGCGTCCAGCACCTCGTCGCCCTTCAGATCCGGGCCGATTTCGGTGATGACTCCGCCCTCGACCAGCACATCCGCCTTATAGGTCAGATCCGCGGTCACGATGGTGCCGTTCTTGATGACTTTGGTCATTGTTATCTCCCTGTGGTCCAGCGCCTGACGCGCTGTTGTCTGACATCCCCGGGCCGGCTTCTTGTGGCTCTGAATACCCCGGGGGAGGCGCGCCCGCAAAAGGCGCGGCGGGGGCAGCGCCCCCTTGTTCCTGTGCGGTCAGGCGACGATCTCTGCCGTCTCCAGCACCGCATGCAGCATCACATCGGTGCCCGCTGCCGCCCATTCCTGCGAGATATCCTCGGCCTCATTGTGGCTGAGCCCATCGACACAGGGGCACATGATCATCGCCGTCGGCGCCACATCGTTGATCCAGCAGGCATCATGGCCAGCGCCCGAGATGATATCCATATGGCTGTAGCCCAGACGTTCGGCGGCATTGCGCACCGCAGAGACACAACCGGGATCAAAGGTGACAGGATCAAAATGTCCCACCGGCTCGATCTCCAGCCCAAGACCCAGTTCTTCGGCGATCTCGGCAGCCTTGGCCTCGAATTGCGACCGCATAGAGGTCAGTTTTTCCAGATCCGGGGTGCGGAAGTCGACGGTGAACACCACCTTGCCGGGGATCACGTTGCGCGAGTTCGGATAGACGTCGCAATGCCCGACCGCACCCACCGCATGTGGTTGATGCGCCATGGCGATCTCATGCGCCGCCTCTGTCATCCGCGCCATGCCAAGGCCCGCGTTCACCCGCATATTCATCGGGGTCGAACCCGTGTGCGCGTCCTTGCCGGTCACCGTGCATTGCAACCACCAGAGCCCCTGCCCGTGGGTCACGACGCCAATGTCCTTCTTCTCAGCTTCGAGAATCGGCCCTTGCTCGATGTGCAGCTCGAACATCGCATGCATCTTGCGCGCGCCGACCGCCTCATCACCGACCCAGCCGACACGCTTCAGCTCCGCGCCGAAGCTCTTTCCCTCGGCGTCTTCGCGCCCGTAGGCCCAGTCCTGCGTGTGTTTGCCAGCAAAGACCCCGGAGGCCAGCATGGCGGGGGCAAAGCGGGTGCCCTCCTCATTGGTCCAGTTGGTGACAACGATGGGGTGTTTGGTCTTCACACCAAGGTCGTTCATGGTGCGGATCACTTCCAGCCCGCCAAGCACGCCAAGCACACCATCGTATTTGCCGCCCGTCGGCTGGGTATCGAGATGCGAGCCCATGTAGACCGGCAGCGCGTCAGGATCCTCGCCCGCCCGGGTGGCAAACATGTTGCCCATCGTGTCCAGCCCCATGGTCATGCCCGCGGCCTCGCACCAGGATTGGAACAGGGCGCGGCCCTCGGCGTCCTCGTCCGTCAGCGTCTGGCGATTGTTGCCGCCCGCGATGCCGGGGCCGATCTTGGCCATCTCCATCAGGCTGTCCCACAGCCGGTCGCCGTCGATTTTCAGATTCTGTCCAAGCGTCGTCATTTTACGCTTCCTTCCCTGTCGTCTGCCCCATTCTCATCTCGCGGAACGGGTTTATTGTGGCTGGTGCAGCCTGGGTCAGTGGCTTATGTCTCGTCCAGTGGAATTATCGGGCCTTTCGGTCTGACATTTGACCATCTGGTCAAACTCACGCTAACAGCAGATGACACTCAGTCAAGAATTAGCGCGCCTTTCGTGATGTTTTACATTCGCGCTGCTGGACAAATGCGTGAAAACCGGGCGAGTCTGCCGGTGATCATATGATAAAGAGAGACCCGGCCCGACATGCCCAGAGACCGCAGCCCCACCCGGATCCAGAAACGCAACCGCGCCACGATCATCGAAGCGGCGCTCGACGTGTTCTCCCAACATGGGTTTCGCGGCGCCACGGTCGACCAGATCGCCACTGCCGCCGGGCTGTCAAAGCCCAATCTGCTCTATTACTTCCCCTCGAAAGAAGCGATTTTCACCGAACTTTTATCAGAGTTATTAGATACTTGGCTGGCACCCTTGAGGGAGATTGACCCGAAGGGGGAGCCGCTTGACGAAATTCTGGCTTACGTGACGCGCAAACTGCAGATGAGTCAGGACATGCCGCGCGAAAGCCGTCTCTTTGCCAACGAAATCGTGCAAGGTGCGCCGCGGATGATCGATGCGCTGTCGACGGACCTGCGCGCGCTGGTGGATGAAACAGAGACGATTTTTGCGGACTGGATGGATGCGGGGCGGATCGCACGCGTGCATCCCCGTCACCTGCTGTTTTCCATCTGGTCCCTGACCCAGCACTATGCGGATTTCGAGGTGCAGGTGCAGGCCTTGATGACGCCAGAAGATCCGTTTGCAGAGGCAGGCGCCTTCCTGGATACGCTCTATCGCCGCATGCTGACCCCGACGGTCTCACCGGCGATTTTGGGTGACGCCTAGCCAGATTTTGCGGGCTTTGTCGGCCTGAAAATCGCCATTCTCTGATGCCATTTCACCGTGCGTTCTGCGCCTTTTTGCCCAGTTTGGCGTCTGGTCTGGCTGGCATCTGATCTGGGTGCTGGCGTATCGTCCTATTGTCAGACGTATACAACGCCAACACCCTCCGTAATTTCACGCGGCGCCCAAGGGCGCGACGCCCTTACTCCGCAGCAGTTGCCGCAGGGTTGTTCGGATGCGCCGTCCAGTTGCCATACTCGCCGGACACCACCTGCCCCGTGCGCTCATCTACCGCGCCGACTGCGATCTCTTCCATGGTGATGCAGTTCTCGACCGGGCAGACATTGACGCAGAGGTTACAGGCCACGCATTCATCGTCCTTCACGGTAAAGGTCCGGTCCTCAGACATGGCGATCGCCTGGTGCGAGGTATCCTCGCAGGCCGCAAAGCAGCGACCACATTTGATGCAATCGTCCTGGCTGATCCGTGCCTTGGTGACGTAGTTCAGATCGAGATACTGCCAGTCGGTGACGTTCGGCACAGCCATGCCGCGGAAGTCCTCGATCGAGGTGTAGCCTTTCTCGTCCATCCAGTTGGACAGGCCGGAAATCATCTCTTCTACCACCTTGAAGCCATAGGTCATGGCGGCGGTGCAGACCTGCACGTTGCCGGCCCCGAGCGCGATGAACTCCGCCGCGTCGCGCCAGGTGGTCACGCCACCGATGGCAGAGATTGGCAGGCCAGCGGTCTGCGGATCACGCGCGATCTCGGCCACCATGTTCATGGCGATCGGCTTGACAGCCGGGCCGCAATAGCCGCCATGGGTGCCCTTGCCACCAATCATCGGCTCTGGCGACATCGCATCCAGATTGACCGAAGTGATCGAGTTGATGGTGTTGATCAGCGACACAGCATCGGCATTGCCCGCATGTGCGGCGCGCGCCGGGTGGCGGATGTCGGCGATGTTCGGCGTCAACTTCACGATCACCGGCTTGCCGTAATATTGCTTGCACCACTCCGTGACCATCTGGATGTATTCCGGCACCTGCCCCACGGCGGACCCCATGCCGCGTTCAGCCATGCCATGCGGACAGCCGAAATTCAGCTCGATCCCGTCGCAGCCGGTCTCTGCCACACGCGGCAGGATCGCCTTCCACGCGGCCTCCTCGCAGGGCACCATGATGGAGGCAATCAGCGCACGGTCCGGGTAGTCCTTTTTCACGCGGGTCATCTCGTCGAGGTTCACCTGCAGCGGACGGTCGGTGATCAGCTCGATATTGTTGAGCCCCAAGAGCCGTCGGTCGGCGCCCCAGATCGCGCCGTAGCGCGGGCCGTTGACGTTGACCACCGGCGGGCCTTCGGCGCCGAGCGTTTTCCAGACCACACCACCCCAGCCGGCCTCAAAGGCGCGACGGACGTTGTATTCCTTGTCGGTGGGCGGCGCGGAGGCCAGCCAGAACGGGTTCGGCGATTTGATGCCGAGGAAATCTGTCGTAAGATCAGCCATTTGATCTCTCCCTGTTTGCTAACTGTGCAGCCTGCCCTGCGGCGCAGGGCGGCACACAGCGGCTTCAGCCCATCAGGCTGGTATGGATGTCTTCGGCCGCGTCGCGGCCCTCGGCAACGGCGGTCACGGTGAGGTCTTCTCCGCCCGAGGCACAATCGCCCCCGGCCCAGACCCCGGCGACGGACGTGCGGCCTGTCTCGGAGACCGCAATTTTGCCGCCAGTGACGTCGATGCCCTGCGGCGCGCCCTCCAGCGTTTGCCCGATCGCCTTGAACACCTGATCGGCGGCCAGTCGGGTGGTCTCGCCGGTGCCTTTCACGCGTCCGTCGGCAACCTCGGTGTATTCCAGCTCGATCTCGGCGGATGCGCCATTGCCGTGGATGGCCTTTGGCATCACGTTGAACATCAGCTTAACGCCCTTGGAAGCGGCGAGATCCTGTTCGAACCGGCTGGCGCCCATGGCACCGCGATCCCGGCGATACGCAATGGTGACGTTTTCCGCGCCCAGCAGTTTCGACTGCACCGCCGCGTCCACCGCGGTCATGCCGCCGCCGATCACCACCACGTTCCGGCCCACCGACAGTTCGGTCAGATCATCCGCCTGGCGCAGATCCTCGATGAAGGACACCGCATCCCGCACGCCTTCCTTGTCCTCACCCTCGGTGCGCAGCGCGTTGACGCCGGCGAGACCGATCGACAGGAACACCGCGTCATGGTCGGCCTTTAGCCCTTCGAGGGTCAGCCCCTTGCCAAAGCCCTTGTCATATTCGATCAAGATGCCGCCGATCTGCAGCAGCCAATCGACCTCGCGCGCGGCAAAGTCATTGGTGGATTTATAGGCGGCGATGCCAAATTCGTTGAGGCCACCAGCCTTGGACTTCGCCTCATAGACCACCACGTCATGACCCTTCATCGCCAGACGATGCGCCGCGGCCAGTCCTGCCGGGCCTGCGCCCGCAACCGCGATCTTCTTGCCGGTGCTGGCGGCGCGGGTGAATGGATGAACGTCCTGTTCCATCAACAGATCGGTGGCATAGCGCTGCAGGCGACCGATTTCGACCGGCTTGCCTTCGGCCACTTCGCGCACGCAGACCTCTTCGCAGAGCGTCTCTGTCGGGCAAACCCGGGCGCACATGCCACCAAGGATGTTCTGGTTCAGAATTGTTTTGGCCGCGCTTTCAGCATGGCCACCCTGAATTTCACGGATGAACTGGGGAATGTCGATCGAGGTGGGGCACGCGGTCATGCAGGGCGCATCGAAACAGAAATAGCAACGATCCGCCGCGACCGTGGCCTCATGCGCGTCAAAGGGCGCATGAAGATCCCCGAAGTTGTCGGCAATCTCTGCCGCGGACAAGCGCGCGGCGTGAATCCCGGATGCCTGGTGGCTACTCGCCATTGGGTATCTCCCTATTGGTGTTGGGTGTTCGTTTTTTCTCTTGTTGTTGGAATCAGAGTGCCACAGGCTGATTTTTTATCAACTGGTAAAATTTTGGATTGCTGTATTTTCTTTATAAAACGCACAAACAGCAGCCCGTAACCCACTGTTTCAATTGAAGAAGGCGTAAGTGATGAAATCGGTGGCAGATGCGCGTGATAGCACGTCACCTGATCGCCAAACGCAAAACGGGGACCTGAGTCCCCCCAGATCCCCGTTCAAACAGCTGTGTTGCGCAGACCGCGTTAGTGCATGCCGAGCGCTTCTTTGTACATTTCCAGCACCGCCTCTTCTTCGGCAATGTCGTTCTCGTCACGCTTGCGCAGAGCGATGATCTTGCGCAGAACCTTGACGTCATACCCGCGCCCCTTGGCTTCGGCCATGACCTCTTTCTGCTGCTCGGCGATCGCTTTTTTCTCTTCGTCCAACCGCTCGAACCGTTCCACGAACTGACGCAGCTCGCCTGCGGTCACGCGGTAGTTTTCGCTCTTTTCGTCTTCGGTGATGTCCATGTGATGGCCCTCGTGCAATTTGCCTCAACTGGTCCGGCTTGCCACCGGTTGAGGCAGAGGGATACAGCGCCCTCCCCCGCCCCGCAAGACTGGAGTTAACCGCCCTCGCGCTTGCAGTGCGGCGACCACTCTTGTAGGCGCTAATCCACCGGTACGGCCCGCGCGCGCTTCGCTGCGTCGGACGCTTGAGACAAGAGGTAGGCGGAAATGGAATATCTGGTTTGGGCCGGCGGCGCCCTGTCGATCCTGGGCATGCTGGGGCTGGCGTGGTGCGTGCTGAGCGTCGTGCGCGCAAAGCGCAAAGGGCTCGACGACGAGGAGCTGCGCGCCGTGTTGCAATCGGTTCTACCGAAGAACCTCGGTGCGTTGCTGCTGTCGGTGCTGGGTCTGATGCTGGTCATGATCGGCCTGTTCCTGAGCTGATCGCCCCGGATCAGGCTTCTGACCGGTTGCGACACCGACCCAGGCGCAACCGGCGTTCTTCAATGTCGCGTTTCAGATCGGCATATTGTCGAACTGGCTTTCGACGATTTCGTCATTGAGAACCTGCTCCGTGCGGCGCAGATGTGCCGGCACCGAAACTCCGGTGTCCTTGATCCGCTTCAAGACCTGCGCAAACTCTGGCTGCAGGTCCAATCGAGCCTGTTCCGGCGCGATGCGGATCTTCTTCTCAAGCTGGCAGGCACGTTCAATCAGTTGCTCCGTGGTCATTCGTTACTCTCCTCCCCTACACAACGGCGTCACTGGCCCCGAGGCAGTCTCTGGCGCGTCGCCGCATTGCAACAGTCTACATCAATCCAGAGTTGCTGCAATGTCAGGCGAGCGCAATTCCCTAAATTGACGCAGGCCTGCAGAAAAAGTCTAAAAATAAGGCATACCGCGCTGCAGCGAGGACGAGCTTTGATTTCTGCACAGGCAAATGAAATGCTGCGATAGCTAGCGTTAACTCAACTCTTACGTGTGTATCACATAGGAGCTCGACAACCAGAACCACATTTATTTTCTCGGTCGATTTTATTGCAGTGCAGCACCCTTCTCAGGTGATCGGAAACCAGAAAATTCCGGATCAGCCCCGCCATTCCTGTGCTGGCGGCGCGCCCTCGCGGGACGTCGACGCGAACGCGGCGCCAAAACGTTGCGGTACTGTCTCATGTCCAGAGAGGTTGCAGCCGCCTCACCCTTGCACGGGCTCTGTCGCTGGGTGCGCGTCGGCACGGCTGTGCCGGGAGCGCGCCTGTGCTTCGTTCTGGACCAGCGCGCGGCAAACGCGTAAACAAACGCCATGGATGCACGCACGCTTACGCCCCGCTATTCGGTTACTCCGCAGATCTCCGTGGAGGATGTTCCCGACATTGCCGCAGCCGGTTTCACGACCGTGATCTGCAACCGTCCTGATGCGGAGGTTCCGCCGAGCCATCAGGCGGATACGATTCGTGCTGCTGTCGAAAGCGCCGGTCTGACCTTTCATGTCCTGCCCCTGACACATCAAACGATGACCCCAGAGAACGTCGCTCAGCAACGTGCCTATTTTGAAAATGCAGACGGTCCGGTACTGGCCTATTGTGCGTCCGGAACACGTTGTTCTGTGATCTGGGCCCTGGGCCAAGCGTCCGACGTTTCGGTGGACGAGATAATGTCGACAACGCAGAAAGCGGGCTATGACCTGTCTGGTTTGCGCCCAACTCTGGAAGCGCTACAGGGCTGAGGCTGTTTCCAACGCTCGATAAAGTCACATTGCATATGGCCCGCGCATGAAATGCCGGGCCATTTTCGACAGAACACACCACGCGTTGCTCACAACTGGTTGCTCAGACGCGTTTCGCGCCATTTGCGCCTCGTCGACCTTAAGTGCCGGTTTCAGGCAGCTCGTGATTGAGGCCCGCAAGTTCCGAAATCTCTGCCGCGGCATCATCTGCGTTGAAATCCCCGAGATCGTTCATCGGCAGTTCCGGAAGCTCCCCCATGCCAGCAAAATCACCCATCGGCATATCGCCCGCATCGAGCCCGCCGTCGAGATTGCCACCAAGGTCGCCGCCCAGGCCTCCCCCGATGTCTCCGCCGAAATCGTTACCCATCATGCCGCCAAAATCATCGCCGAGGCCATCGCCCGGCTCTTGCAGCCCCTGTGCCGCAATCGACAGGTCCAATGTATTGTCTTCGAGTGCGGGCGCTGCGCCCTGCCCAATGCCGTCAGAGAAGACACCTTCGTTGCTCGGAACCAACCGGGTGCGCTGCTCATTGAGACGCACGGCCCTAGCGCCGTTGATCTGACCGAGTCGTCCCTTCGCAATATGCTGACCGTTGATCGCAATCAGATCAGTCTCATAGAGATAGGCCTGATCCAGCGGCAGCAAATCGCCTGCTTTCAGACCAGAGAACTGGCGCAGTGGAATACGCTTCTTGCACAGGACGGCCGAAAGCTCTGCGCGCATTGAGCCGACGCTGGAGCCAAGGCGCGGCCCGCTCACCGAATTGGATTCGTCATATTCCTCGACCGACGGTTCCGGCAGCACCAAGCAGATCTCGCCCTGCATCTTGCCGGTCGCCAGATCCACATTGAGGTTGATAACGCGATAGTCATCAGCTTCCATTCCAAGGACCAGCGTGCGCACATCCTCAACCTGAGCGCCAAAGCGATAGCCCTCGAAGATGCGCAGATCGGTCTGCTCCTCAAGCAAGGCCGTGACCTTGGAGAACATTTTTTCAAGGAACTCCGCCACCATGGCGGCATCCGTGGGCGTATAATTTCGCTCGTCACCGTACATGCCAAGCACGGTGCCCATGGTCTGCTGTTGAATCAACGCGGTCACCGCCGCCGCGTCGAATGTGGCCGCGCCGATGCGCCCTTCGGGACAATCCAGCACCACCAGCAGATGCTTGTCGGACAGCAGTCCACTGAGATCCTCTGGCACGCGGTTGGTCTGGCGCGCTGCAATCACAGCCATGGGCAGTTCACACAGGTCCTCCGCTGCACGCGCAACAGACCTGCGCAAGGCCTTCAGCGTGATCGAGCCACCTGTTCCTGCTGTGCCCTCTTTTGAGGCCGCAAGTTTTCGCGCCAGTCCCCCGACCGCGCGCTTGCCATCCTCGCTTTGATCCTTGTCAGTCATAAAATGAACCTGAGCCTTCCACACCCGTATGAAACTGGTTTTAGCCCAGAGCTGGTTACCAAGACCTTTACAGAATTCAGCGGATTTCTTCTATTTTCATCTGAATTGGAAAAGTTACACGAAACGCCGCCCCCGCAAGCGCTGGTTGAAAGCTGATATCGCCTCCAAGACGGCGCATGATCTCCTTGCAAATCGCCAGGCCAAGCCCCGCCCCACCAGCACGTTCCGGTGTCGCCCGCGAGAATTTTTCAAAAATCATCTCGTGGAAATCTGCAGGGATGCCCACGCCATTGTCACAAAAATCGACATGAACCTGCCCGTTCGTATTGGAAACGGAAATTTGCAACTCTGGCGCAACGGCTGTGCAATATTTCTGAGCATTCGCAATGAGATTGATAAAGACCTGCGACAGCCGGTCCACATCCGTTTCCACCTCCATTGCCTCCGCTGTGCGATCCCGCGTGACGCGCAGGGGCCCATCTGCCCCGGCCAGTGCGGATGCGACGGCATGGTCGAGAATATCCGACAGATGACGGTGAGACACATTAAGCGTCACCTCACCGCTCTCCAATACACTGAGGTCAAGCAGATCGTTCAGCAGCCGCGTCAGACGCAGAGCCTCGTCATGGATGATCGAGGCGTATTTGTGCTGCTCCTGTGCATTCAGCCCCGGCTCATCCCGCAGGATCTCTGAGAACGCCCGGACGGAGGTCATGGGCGTGCGCAATTCATGGCTGACCTGACTGAGAAAGACGTCTTTCTGCTCCGAAAGCTGCGTCAACTTCTGGTTGGTCTCACGCAGCTGCCGCGCAGTGCGCGACAGTTCCTGAGACTGCGCCTCCAGCCGACTTGAATACTCCAGAAGCTGCGCCGACTCGTCCGCCACAGCCAACAGATCTTCAACCGACACCGCCGCCCCGCTGACGATCTGACCGATCATCGCATGGGCTGCAGCCGCCCCGATCGAGGCGCTCAGCTCGCGCTCCAATTGTTCCAGGAAAACCGGCGTCGGCTCCGGCAGAGGCCCGGGTCCTCCCTGACGTTTCAATGCCGCCTGAAAAAACACCTGCGCCTCGTCCGGACCCAGGATGCGTTGGGACATGATCATCAGATCCTCGCTCTGGGCAACTGAGCCGGTCCAACCGCCGGGTCCTGCGGAATGATCGAAGACATGCACGAACTGCGCACCCTGCAGGCGCTCCATCGGGCTTGGAAAACTGCAAACGGAAACAATCGCATAGGCGGCAATATTCAGGCTCATGGACCAGAGGACGCAATGCACGATCGGGTCCAGCCCCTCGATTCCAAACAGGGCCTGCGGTCGAAGCCAATGCAGGCCAAACGGTCCCTGCATCAGCGTCTCGGCCGAGAACACCCCGCCTGCAACCTCCGGCAAGAGAAGCGTATATCCCCAGACCGTGAAGCCGATGAACAGCCCCGCCAGCGCCCCGGACCGGGTGGCACCGCGCCAGAACAACCCGCCCACAAGCGCAGGCAGGATTTGCGAAATACCGGAGAACGATATCAGGCCAATGGCGGCCAATGCGGCCCCTCCGCCGGAAATCTGGTAGTAGGCATAGCCCAGCCCCATGATGGCAGCGATGGAGAAGCGGCGCGCAAAAAGCACCACGGAGCGCACATCCCCCGACACCGACGCACCACCAAAGGCTCCGGTGGTGCGCAGCCAGATCGGCATCACGATGTGGTTTGACACCATGGTCGACAGGCTCATGGCGGCGACGATCACCATCGACGTTGCCGAGGAAAACCCGCCGAGGAACGACAGCATCGCCAGCCCGTTCTGCCCTTGCGACAGCGGCAGCGTCAGCACGAAGAGATCCGGGTTGGCGCCCTCCGGCAATAGCTCCAGCCCGACAGCCGCAATCGGCACCACAAAGATCGAGATCAGCAGCAGGTAGGTGGGAAAGGCCCAGGCGGCGACGCGCAGATGTCGCTCGTCCTCATTCTCCACCACCATCACCTGAAACATGCGCGGCAGGCAGACGAAGGCAGACGCCGCCAGAAACGTGATCGCGGTCCATCGCCCGCCATCGACCTGCCAACCACCGATAGGCGATTGGTCTACGCGATCCAGCACCTGTTCCACGCCCCCGGCCAGCCCCCACACGACAAAGATGCCGACCGCAACCAGTGCTATCAGCTTCACCACCGCCTCTAATGCGACGGCCATGACCACGCCGTGGTGGCGCTCATTCGCATTGAGATTGCGGGTTCCGAACAGAATCGCAAAAAACGCCAGCCCGGTGGCAATCCAGAACACCGTGCCGCTTTCGTTGTGGCTCCGGGTTGGATCCGCCTCCGCGAAGATCGCCACCGACAGGGTGATCGATTGCAATTGCAACGCGATGTAAGGTGTAACGGCGATCACCGCGAGCACGGTCACCCCGATGGCCAAGACGTTGGATTTGCCGTAGCGCGCCGACAGCAGATCGGCGATCGAGCTGATCCGCTGGCTGCGCCCCACGCGCACCAGTTTGCGCAGCCCCCACCACCAGCCGATCATCACCAGCGTCGGGCCAAGGTAGATGGTGATATACTCCATCCCCGACCGTGCCGCATATCCAACCGCGCCGTAGAACGTCCAGGCGGTGCAATATATCGACAATGAGAGCGTATAGATCAGCGGTGATCGCATGAAGCGCGCGCTGCGCCCCCTGAGAGCCTGCCGATCGGCCCAGAATGCCACCATGAACAAGAGGGTCACATACCCGATACTGACCATCGCCAGAAGGTTCAGTGAGGTCATGCCTTCGTCTCCGAGGAGGAGCGATCCGCCTCCGCATCCGGCAGGCGTTCTGTCAACACATCTACGGTTTCTGTCGGAGCGCCCTTGCCTGTCCAATGCACCGCCCAGCGACGCACGGCGATGGAAAAGCCGAACGAAAACAGGATCAGTCCGATCCAGACAGAGAAAATATAGATCATCGCTGAGGACATGCTGCTGCCCGACTGGCTGTCCGGCGCCACATCAGCTGACGGGTCAAGCTCTCGCCGTGCCCACAACAACGGCACCAGAAACAGCAGAGCCCCGATGAAGGGCGCAAGGCGCGAGATATCCATAAGGCGTCGACGACGATAGGTACGCCGTTCGACAAAGGGGGCACGCAGCTCGTCCTTCCCGCCTGCGCCATCGGAGCGTATCATCGCGCGCAGCTCAGCCTGCGTCGCATATGGACGACACGGAGGGCATTCCTTGCTGCGCCTGAGCGTTCAGGTCGCGCACCGCGGTCAACACTTCCGTGTTGGAAAACGGCTTGGTCATGAAGCGGGTGACGCCAGCGCGTTCCGCCATTTCACGATCCTTGAGCTGACCGCGTGCGGTCAACATCAGAACAGGCAGATGAGCCATCGCCTCCACCTCTCTGATTTCGCGGATAATTTCCATACCGCTCTTGCCAGGCAGCATAAGGTCGAGAATGACCAGATCGGGCGCCTCGGCCTCGATCACCGCCAGCGCATCGCTGCCGTCTGCATGTACCTTCACCTGCCACCCCTCGCGTGAGAGCAGGAAGCGGATCGCCTCTGCGATATTGGCTTCGTCTTCGATCAGAACGACTCGTCCAGCCATAGTCCCTCATGTCCTCCCCATGCACCGCGCCGTTTGCCGGTTCCTCCGGGTGCGGGGCGATCTTTGCATAGAACCAAAGCATCTGTCACCCAGCAGTTACATCTGCGCATGTTCCGCCCCGTCCGCATCCCGCAGGATCGACGGTTCACGACGCGCGGCGCACCCACGACGCACACAGATGCGACAGCTGGCCCCCACGGGGCGCGAGTCTTCCGGCACAGGCTCATCGGGGAGCTGGGACGGCAGGATCAGCATTGCCGCCCGCAAGACTGGGTCATGGTCAAAGATCGGGGGCTCTGCCGTCCAGGAGATCGCAAAGCACGCGCTGTCACGCGCGGCCCGACCCTGCTGGTGAACGCGCCGTCGGATTGGCCTGCCCGGCTGCGACAGCGCCGTGAACAGCGGCCACAACGGGCAGGACGCCCCAAACCGTGGCAGTGAAAAGCCCGCGACAGGCTTGCGAAACAGGATCGAGCCGGAGACGTCACAGATCACCAGACCAGCGGGGCGTCCCAAAACCTCTTCCGGGATCACCGCGAGACGGCGCAGCATGCGATGCAGATCGACGCCAAACTCCCGCGCCAGAACATCCGGTGCGACGCCACAGCGCCCTAGCGCTTCCTGCAAGATGGCCAGCGGCATTTCGCGGGCATCCGCCTCGTAATCCGCCAGCGCTGCTGCTGCGAGTTTGCGGGCGGCACGGCTGTCCAGTTCGGACGCGGCATCCGCAATCTGCTGCGCGCTGCGCTCGCCCGCCTCGAGCTCTGCAAAATAGAACCCCCGCGCGGTAAAGAACGCCTCGACTTCCTCCTGTGGAATTCCACGGCGTTCCGCCCCCTGGTCGCTGTCATCCAGAAACCGCACAAGCGCCCGGCTGCTGTCGGCCAGCCGCTGCGCATCTTCGTCCAGATTTCGGTGAAATCGGTCGCGCCACTCGGCTTCGAGTTCGCCCGGCTCTGCCAGAATGCCCGCGGTGGAGCGGATGGCCGCAGCGGTGGACAGGACCTCATGCAATGACGCCGCTAGATGCGGATCATGGGTCAGCCGATCCGAAAGACTGCGCACCGTGCGTTCCAGCGCGCCAATGCGGCCGTGCGTTTCAGCCAGCACTTCCGCCCAACCGGGAAAGCGGCCGGCAAATTCGTCGACCCGATCTATTTCCACTGCCGGCGTGCGCGCCTCCGCGGCTGCCTCGCGCAGGGAGGCCACCAAGGTCGCCTCGACACCATCGGTCAGGATCGACGGCTCAACGCCCAACACATTCGCCAGCGTCACCAGCAGCTTGCCACCGATTCTGCGGCGGTTGTGCTCGATCAGATTGAGGTATGAGGCGGAGATCCCCACATCCCGTGCCAGATCAGCCTGACGCAGCCCCAGCATCAGGCGCCGCTCACGAATGCGGCTGCCGGTCAGACTGTCTCCTGCCATGGCGATACCTCCTCCGGCAAAACATCGGATTTTCAAAGGCTTTCTGCGTCGCAGAATAAGAAAATTTACCGCAAACAGGGTGCCTCTGTACATTTCTTTACAGAAAAACCCCACAAAACAAGGGTTTTATTGCGATGATTTACAATACGCGCCCATACTCATTTTGCACAATGATGCGAGGAGACGCGCGAAAGTGAGGAGTCGCGCCTCTCTTTTTTATTCCAGGGAGGAAACCAAATGTCCAAGACAGACCTAAGCCGTCGCGGCTTGCTCAGAACCGGTGCCGTGACAAGCGCCGGGCTGGCGCTGCCGACGATTTTCACCGCGCAGAGCGCCTCGGCCTTCACCAATGATCCCACCGGCGGAAGCGTCACCCTCGGCTTCAACGTGCCGCAGACCGGCCCCTATGCGGATGAGGGCGCCGACGAGCTGCGCGCCTACCAGCTGGCGGTCGAGCACCTGAACGGCGAAGGCGACGGCGGTATGCTGAACACCTTCACCTCCAAGGCGCTGGAAGGCAGCGGCATCCTGGGCAAGAAGGTGGAATATGTCACCGGCGACACCCAGACCAAATCTGATGCGGCGCGCGCCTCTGCGAAGTCGATGATCGAAAAAGACGGCGCCATCATGATCACCGGCGGGTCGTCCTCCGGCGTTGCGGTTGCGGTTCAGGGCCTGTGCCAGGAGGCGGGCGTCATCTTCATGGCGGGTCTCACCCACTCCAACGACACCACCGGCAAGGACAAGAAAGCCAACGGTTTCCGCCACTTCTTCAACGCCTACATGTCTGGTGCCGCGCTGGCTCCGGTGCTGAAGAACCTCTATGGCGATGACCGCAAGGCCTATCACCTGACCGCCGACTATACCTGGGGCTGGACGCAGGAAGAATCCATCAAGGCCGCCACCGAAGCGTTGGGTTGGGAGACCGTGAACACGGTGAAGACCCCGCTCGCGGCGACCGACTTCTCCTCTTATATTGCGCCAGTGCTGAACTCCGGTGCAGACGTGCTGGTGCTGAACCACTACGGTGGCAACATGGTCAACTCGCTGACCAACGCAGTGCAGTTCGGTCTGCGCGAGAAGGAAGTGAACGGCAAGAACTTCGAGATCGTCGTGCCGCTCTACTCCCGCCTGATGGCGAAGGGTGCCGGGGCCAACGTGAAGGGCATTCACGGCTCCACCAACTGGCACTGGTCGCTGCAGGACGAAGGCTCCAAGGCGTTTGTGCGCTCCTTCGGTACCAAATACGGCTTCCCGCCCTCTCAGGCGGCGCATACCTGCTACGTGCAAACGCTGCTTTATGCGGATGCGGTGCAGCGTGCCGGGTCGTTCAACCCCTGCGCGGTGGCCGAAGCGCTCGAGGATTTCGAATTCGACGGCATGGGCAACGGCAAGACGCTCTATCGCGGCGACGACCACCAGTGCTTCAAGGACGTTCTTGTGGTGCGCGGGAAAGAGAACCCGACATCCGAGTTCGACCTTCTTGAAGTCGTCGAAGTCACGCCACGGGCGCAGGTCGAATACGCAGCGGATCACCCGATGTTCGCAGGCGGCCAGCTTGGGTCCTGCAACCCGGGCTCCTAAACGAGAGCACACAGCACAGGTCGGGCGCGGCACACGCGCCTGACCACCCCTCTCCCGCACAGCTGAGGTCCACCTGAAACGCGCCCCGATGGCCATCGGGCGTGACCTGCTGCTGCACTCCGAAACCAGCCACCCAGACGAACCGGAAGGTGGGGATCATGGACGCATTCCTTCTGCAAATCCTAAACGGGCTCGACAAGGGCTCTGCCTATGCGCTGATCGCATTGGGCCTGACACTCATCTTCGGCACTCTTGGTGTCGTGAACTTCGCCCATGGGGCGCTGTTCATGATCGGGGCCTTCTGCGCGGTGACGCTGCAGAAGATCTTCAGCCTCAGCTACGAGACCGTGGATCCCGACAAGACCGACTTTCTCGGCAACCCGCTGAAAGTGAAAACCCCTTATGTGGAAAGCTGGTTCGGCCCAGAGTTCGGTGGTGCGATCATCGACTGGTCGGTGCCACTGGCGATCCTCTTTGCGATCCCGATCATGGTGGCTGTCGGCTTCATCATGGAGCGCGGGCTGATCAAGCATTTCTACAAACGCCCCCATGCGGATCAGATCCTGGTGACCTTTGGCCTGGCCATCGTGCTGCAGGAAGTCATCAAGTATTTCTACGGCGCAAACCCGATCCCAACGCCCGCGCCCGACGCGCTGAACGGTGTTGCCAACCTCGGCGCGGTGATCGGCATGGACCTGATCTATCCGGTCTGGCGCATCGTCTACTTCTGCTTTGCCTGTCTCATCATCGGCGGCGTCTTTGCCTTCCTGCAGTTCACCACCTTCGGCATGGTGGTGCGCGCCGGCATGGCCGACCGCGAAACGGTGGGGCTCCTCGGCATCAACATCGACCGCCGTTTCACCATCATGTTCGGCATCGCCGCCGCGGTGGCAGGGCTGGCGGGCGTCATGTACACACCGATCAATTCGCCCAACTACCACATGGGCATGGACTTCCTCGTGCTGTCCTTCGTTGTGGTCGTTGTGGGCGGCATGGGCTCCCTGCCCGGCGCCGTCCTTGCGGGCTTCTTGCTCGGCATTCTCGAAAGCTTTGCCTCGATGGAATGGGCCATCAACCTGATCCCCGGCATCAACCAGATCATCATCTACCTCGTCGCCATCATCATCTTGTTGGTCCGCCCACGTGGCTTGATGGGGCGCAAAGGCGTGATGGAGGACTAACCCAATGTTCGGACTTGATAAAAGAGACACAACCCTGCTTTTGATTGTGGCTTGCCTCGCGATCTTTGCACCCTTCATCCTGAACCCGTTCCCGACCGACAGCGGGCTGGCACAGTTCAACGCCGGCTATCCGGACCTGATGCAGCGTTTCGTGATCTTCGGGATCTTCGCCATCGGCTTCAACATCCTCTTCGGGCTTACAGGCTACCTCTCCTTTGGCCATGCGGCGTTTCTCGGGGTGGGCTCCTACTCGGCGGTCTGGATGTTCAAGCTCCTGAGCATGAACGTGCTGCCGGCGATCATCCTCAGCGTCATCATCGCGGGCCTGTTTGCCCTGGTGATCGGCTACGTGAGCCTGCGGCGCTCCGGCATCTACTTCTCGATCCTGACGCTGGCCTTTGCGCAGATGTCCTTCAGCCTCGCCTATTCGGTGTTGACGCCGATCACCAATGGTGAGACCGGCCTGCAGTTGACACTGGATGACCCGCGGGTGCTGGGCCAGACATCCACGGCGGATGGTTCGATCCCGGTGACCAACTTCTTTGGTCTGGAGATGCGCGGCACCTACGAGATGGCGGTGGGCCCCTGGGCGTTCCAGTTCAACATGGGCTACTACCTCTGCGCGCTGGTGCTGATCGCGGCCTTCTACCTGTCGATCCGCATCTTCCGCTCGCCTTTTGGCATGATGCTGCGGGCAGTGAAGTCCAACCAGCAGCGGATGAACTATACCGGCCTCAACTCCAAACCCTACACGCTGGCGGCCTTCGTGATCTCCGGCATGTATGCGGGGCTTGCCGGTGGGCTGATGGCGTCGATGGACCCGCTTGCGGGCGCGGAGCGGATGCAGTGGACCGCCTCTGGTGAAGTGGTTCTGATGACCATCCTTGGCGGTGCAGGCACCTTGATCGGGCCAGTGCTGGGCGCGGGCTTCATCAAATACTTTGAGAACATCTTCTCCAAGATCAACAGCAACGTTCTGCACAGCTGGTTCAGCTTCCTGCCGGATGGGCTTGAGGATTTCATCGTCTTCATCATCTACCCGTTCATCGGCAAGGGCTGGCACCTGACCCTGGGCATCCTGTTCATGCTGGTGGTGATCTACCTGCCAGGCGGTCTGGTCGAAGGCGGACAGCGCATCGGCAACTGGATCAGAGGGCGCAAGAAGTCTGACGCCCGCCAGAACGAAACCCACCCGGCGGAATAAGGAGGGAAATCAATGAGCATTCTCGAAGTCAAAAACGTCGGCAAACGCTTTGGTGGCCTGCAGGCGCTCTCGGATGTGAACCTCTCCGTGAAGGAGAACTCCGTTCACGCCATCATCGGTCCCAATGGGGCCGGTAAATCCACCCTGCTGAACTGTCTGGTGGGCAAGCTGATCCCCGACACCGGATCAGTGATGTTCGATGGCCAGTCCGTGCTGGGGCGCGCACCCTATGAGATCAACCAGATGGGGATTTCCCGCGTGTTCCAGACGCCCGAGATCTTTGGCGATCTAACGGTGCTGGAAAACATGATGATCCCCTGTCTGGCCAAGCGGGATGGCGCGTTCGAGCTGAACGCGATCGCGTCCGTCATGGGGCAGCGGGACATCATCGACAAGGCCGAGCATATGCTGGTGGAGATGAACATGGCCGACAAGCGGCACATGCATGCCGCCTCGCTGTCGCGCGGTGACAAGCGGCGGTTGGAAATCGGCATGTGCCTCAGCCAAGAGCCGCGCCTGCTGCTGCTGGACGAGCCCACCGCCGGCATGGCGCGGGCCGACACCAACAACACCATCGACCTGCTGAAGCAGATTTCCGACCAGCGTGACATCACTATCGCCATCATCGAACACGACATGCATGTGGTGTTCAGCCTCGCCAACCGGATCACCGTATTGGCCCAGGGCACCCCGCTGGTGGAGGACAACCCAGAAAACATTCGTGGCAATCCAAAGGTCCGCGAAGCCTACCTCGGCGAAACCGCGTAACAAGGGGACAGAGATATGAACGTCAAACCTGATTTCTCGAAAGGCGCCAATCAGGCGGCCACCGCCCCTGCCTTCCTGTCGATCTGGGATGTGCATGCCTATTATGGCGAGAGCTATATCGTGCAGGGCATCAACTTCAACGTCCATGAGGGCGAAATTCTGGCGCTGCTGGGCCGCAACGGCGCGGGCAAGACCTCGACCTTGCGGTCGATCGCCCGCACTGGATCGCCCATGGTGACACGGGGCGAGATCTGGCTCGACCACCAGCCGCTGCACCTGATGGCCAGCCATGAGGCCGCTGCAGCAGGCCTTGGTCTTGTGCCAGAAGATCGCCGCATCATCGCCGGCCTTACCGTCGAGGAAAACCTGCAACTTGCGCAGATTGCCCCGCCCATCGGTTGGTCCATCGAGCGGCTCTATGAGCTGTTCCCGCGTCTTGGCGAACGCCGCAAACAAGAGGGTGTGACACTTTCTGGCGGCGAACAGCAGATGCTGGCGATTGCCCGTGCCCTGGCCCGCGACATCAAGGTTCTGCTGCTGGACGAACCCTATGAAGGTCTTGCCCCGGTGATTGTGGATGAGATCGAAAAGACCCTCATTCACATCAAGGAACAGGGCATGACCACTGTCATCGTTGAACAGAACGCCGTGCGTGCACTGCAACTCGCGGATCGCGCAGTGATCCTGGACACTGGCGGCATCGTCTTTGACGGCACCGCGGCAGAGGTGTTGGAAAACGAAGAGCTGCGTTCGGAATATCTCGCGATCTGAGCCCCCTCTCCTCCCCGTCGCACGGTCTTGGACAGCCGGGCGCACCTTATCGGCCGGGCCTGTTTCAGCGCCCGGTCATTTTTTGCGACCTCCGGGGCCTGCGCTCTTTCCCCGGACGGTGTGTTCGGCATAAGACAAAGACCATGTTTGATCCCGCATTTGAATTCGCCCCCGTTGGTCTGGCCCTGCTTGAGCATCGCGTCATCAAGCGCTGCAACCTCCAATTTGCGGAAACCTTCGGTGGCAGCCCGGCAGAGCTGTGCGAGCTGCCGATTGCAGCCCTCTACCCCAGCGCCGAGGACTATCAACGCATCGGAGAGATCCTGCAGCTGCCCGAGGCGCAAAGCGGGGTCTACAATGATGAGCGCATCATGCGACGCACCTCCGGCGCGCTGTTTTGGTGCCGTGTCCGGGGCCGCTCCACCAGCATCAGCCAGCCCTTCCTGACTGGGGTGTGGTCATTTGCCGACCTGTCCGAGGAACGCCCGGTGGTCAGCCTGACCCCGCGTGAGCGTGAGGTGGCCATTCTGACCTGCCGGGGGCTCTCGGCCAAGGAGATCGGACTGAAACTCGACCTCTCCTACCGAACGGTAGAGACTCACCGGGCGCGGTTGCTGGACAAGTTTGGAGCACGCAAGCTGCCCGAGCTGGTGGCAAAACTCAGCGGCATGCCCCTTTAAGCGAGGTCTGCGGCGGAACATTCCCCTGCAAAAACCATTGTAAACCGCTGGTTTCATCCCCATCCTGTGCCCTGACTGAGTACACTTTCCTTATGGTCAGCTATGGCCTATAAGGCCGCAAATTCCCGCCCCGGAACCGTTCGGGGCCAGACAGGACCCTGCCGAGGAACAAAATGACAAATAAATCTCATGAAGCAGATGTGGCATTCATCAAGGCTCTGGCAGAGCTTTTGCGCGAGAACGACCTGACCGAACTGCAGGTGAAGCGCGACTATGCCGAGGATGACAGCCTGAACGTGCGCGTTTCCCGTCAATTCCCCGCCGCACCGGTTGCGCCGATGCAGGTGGCAGCCCCGGCCCCGATGGCCGCAGCAGCACCTGCCGCCGCCCCGGCCGCCGCAGCCACACCTGCCGAGGATCCGGCCAGCCACCCCGGCGCCGTAACCTCGCCGATGGTGGGCACCGCCTATCTGTCCCCAGAGCCGGGCGCGTCCGGCTTCATCAGCGTTGGCCAGCAGGTCAGCGAGGGCGACACGCTGCTGATCGTCGAAGCGATGAAAACCATGAACCACATTCCGGCGCCCAAGTCCGGCACCGTGAAGCGCATCCTGGTTGAGGATGGTGCTGCGGTGGAATTCGGTTCTCCGCTTGTGATCGTCGAGTAAGGCGCAGCCATGTTTGACAAAATCCTGATTGCCAACCGGGGTGAGATCGCGCTGCGCGTGATCCGCGCCTGCCGCGAGATGGGCATCCAGTCCGTGGCCGTGCACTCCACCGCCGATGCCGATGCAATGCACGTGCGCATGGCTGACGAGTCGATCTGCATCGGCCCGCCCTCTGGTGCGCAAAGCTACCTGTCGATCCCCGCCATCATCTCCGCCTGCGAGATTTCCGGCGCTCAGGCGATCCACCCGGGCTATGGCTTCCTGTCCGAGAACGCCAATTTCGTTCAGATCGTCGAAGATCACGGCATCACCTTCATCGGCCCCTCGGCGGAACATATCCGCCAGATGGGCGACAAGATCACCGCCAAGGACACAGCCAAGGCGCTTGGCATCCCCTGCGTGCCCGGTTCTGATGGCGGCGTGCCGGACGTGGAGACCGCCAAGAAGGTCGCCGCCGACATGGGCTACCCGGTGATCATCAAGGCGACCGCCGGTGGTGGTGGCCGTGGCATGAAGGTGGCCGAAACCGCCGCCGATCTCGTGCAGGCCTTCCAGACCGCGCGCTCCGAATCCAAGGCGGCGTTTGGCAACGACGAAGTCTACATGGAGAAATATCTCCAGAAGCCGCGCCACATCGAGATCCAGGTCTTTGGCGACGGTCAGGGTGGCGGCGTGCATCTGGGCGAACGCGACTGCTCCTTGCAGCGGCGCCACCAGAAGGTGTTTGAGGAAGCCCCCGGCCCCTCCATCACCGCCGAGGAACGCGCCCGCATCGGCGAAATCTGCGCCAATGCCATCGGCAAGATGGGCTATTCCGGCGCAGGCACCGTCGAGTTCCTTTATGAGGACGGCGAGTTCTATTTCATCGAGATGAACACCCGTCTGCAGGTGGAACACCCGGTGACCGAAGCGATCTTTGGTCAGGACCTGGTGCGCGAACAGATCCTGGTGGCCTCCGGTCAAAAACTGTCGTTCTCGCAGGAAGATCTGCAGATCAATGGTCACGCCATCGAGGTGCGCATCAACGCCGAGAAACTGCCGAACTTCTCGCCCTGCCCGGGCAAGATCACCGCGTTCCACGCGCCGGGCGGTCTGGGCGTGCGGATGGATTCGGCGCTCTATGACGGCTATTCGATCCCGCCCTATTACGACAGCCTGATCGGCAAGCTGATCGTGCATGGCCGCGACCGGGACGAGGCGCTGGCGCGTCTCAGCCGCTCTCTGGGCGAGCTGATCGTGGATGGCGTTGACACCACCGTGCCGCTGTTCCACGCGCTGCTGCAGGAAAAGGACGTCCAGACCGGTGATTACAATATTCACTGGCTGGAAAAATGGCTCGACGCCAACCTGTGAACCAGACTTGATGACGACAGGGGTGGCAGAGTTTCTGCCGCCCCTTTTTTTCATTGTGTTAGACTCCAACTCATGACGCTGAGCGCAGATCTCCTATTGCATGCCTATGCCAGCGGCGTCTTTCCCATGGCGGAGAGCCGCGACGACCCGGACGTGTTCTGGGTCGACCCCAAGCGTCGTGGCATCCTGCCGCTGGATGGGTTTCGCATCTCTCGCTCGCTCGCCAAGCGCATTCGGCGAGGTGGCTATGAGATTGCGATCAATACCGATTTTGCCGGGGTCGTGACGGGCTGCGCAGATCGGGAAGAGACCTGGATCAATGACGAAATCTTTGATCGATATGCGGAATTGCACGACATGGGCTTCGCCCATTCGCTGGAAGTCTGGCAGGATGCAGAGCTGATTGGGGGTGTCTACGGCGTGTCGCTGGGGGCGGCGTTCTTTGGCGAGAGCATGTTCTCGCGCCGAACCGATGCCTCAAAGATCGCCCTGGCCTATCTGGTGGATCGTCTGAACGCCGGCGGCTACATCCTGTGTGACACCCAGTTCATTACGCCGCATCTTGCCTCACTCGGCGGGCGGGAGATCGCTCGCGCACGCTATCGCAGAATATTGGCAGAGGCCTTGCCGCAATCCGGGGATTTCCTGTCGCCAGAAATCCCTGCCCCTCAGCTGCTCTTGCAGCGCAGGACCCAGACGTCGTAACGGCGATGGTCCAGCGCATTCAGCGCCGGGCTTGACGCGATCATCCAACCATCAAAGAACACTTTACCGTCCTGACGATCCCGGATGCTCAGATAGGCGTAGGCATCGCCAGAGGGGTTCTCGGTTGGATAGCGACACTCTTTCAACGTCACCAGCAATCCAAAGACCTCTGCGGAACTACCGGTTTGCAGCTCGACATCAACGCTCTTGCCGTTGACTTTGTCGAGGCCACGCAGGCTGACAATATTGCCTTTTTCCGCCTCGACCCGCTCCACCGTTTCGCGTTTCTCGGGCACCAGAGGCTCGGTCGGCGCAGGGGCCAATTCTTCGATAGAGATGGACTGAGCGGCCAAAGTTGTGGCGCAGGCGAGACCAAACAAAACTGTCGTTAGTCGAAACATCACGAGTCGTCGCCGCCGCTGCCAGATACGAACTTCACCAGAAGTGAAATCAGGCTCACCGCCCCTTGGGTGTCCACAATCTCGTCCCCGGATTCAAAATTGAACGGCGACCCTCCGGGCATGACTTCTACGAAGTTGCCGCCCAGCAGGCCTTCGGACGCAATCACGATGGCGCTGTCGTCAGGGATCATGATGTCTTTACTTACCGAAAACGTCGTATCGGCGCGAAACGTTTCTGCGTTCAGCTCCACACCGGTCACCGTGCCGATCTTGACACCAGCCAGCCGGACGTCCGTGCCGACGCTGACACCTTCAAGGGAACGGAACGACGCGGTGAGCGGATAGTTTTCACCGCCGCGGGACAGGCCCGCCGCCTGCGCCGCATAGAAAGCGAAGCCCGCAGCAACCACCAGCACAAGGCCGCCGGTCAGAACTTCGGTCGTGGAATGGGTCATTCAAAACCTGCCTTTTGGCCAGATCGAAACGGGTCATCAGGTTGATCTCTGATGGCCCAGAAAATTGCTTTATTCGGGGCTCCAGGCCTCGTAGTCGCTGCGCTCTTTCGGAGCGCCGCCAGCCCGGATTGATCCTGCAGGCGCATAGGCCAGCATAGTACCGGTCAGGTTTTCCTGATGCGGCTTTTCCCACGGCTTGTGCTGCAGCGGCTTTTCACTGGGCACCTCGTTGAAGGTGCGGTGCAGCCAGCCGTGCCAATCCGCGTCGACACGGGAGGCCTCGGCCTCGCCATTGAAAATCACCCAGCGGCGACTGTCATCGGCATTGCGGTAGAACACATTGCCCTGACCGTCCTCTCCAACCTTCACCCCCTTGCGGCGGGTGTAGATCATGGTGTTCAGGGTGGCGCCGTTCCACCAGGTCACGGCCTGCAAAAGCGTATTCAGGATTCCCATCGGTCCCTCCGAAAATCTCGTTCCCGATATGGCGCATTCTGCGTCCGAGGTCCAGTGGTTCGCGCCCCCGTGGTGAAGACGCAGGCGGGAATTGGCAGTTTTAACGCAATCGCTTAGGAGGTTGAGGGCTGTTCGCCGCGATATTCACAAAACCGTAAACGATTGCCAAAGGGATCGGTCACGGTGATTTGCAGCCCCCATGGCATAGCCTCAAGCGACGGTTTGATGTTGCGATAACGCCGATCGCCCAATTCCTGATGCAGGGCCATGGCGCCCGTGATGGGCACAAAGCAGGTTGAGCCCGGCGTCGCATCCCCGTGGTGTTCGCTCAGATGCAGCACGCATCCGGACCGAGAAATCTGCATATAGATGGGGAAATCCTCTTCGTGGCGATGTTCCCAATCGACGGAAAACCCGAGATAATCGAGATAGAACTGCTGGGCCTTCTCCAGATCAAAGATGCGGATCACTGGGATAGCGGGGCGGATGTCGGTGGACGCCTTGTCTGTCATCTGATGCGCCTCAGGCCGACGGCGCCAGCGCGGTGACTTCGATCTCGATTCGAAATTGCGGCGCAATCAAATTGCACTCGATCATTGTCGCGGCCGGTGGGTGATCCCCAAAGGCGTCCTTCAACAAAGGCCAGCAGGGTTCGAACTCGGCGGCATCCGGCAGGTAATAGTTAACCCGCACCACATCCGAAAAACTGGCACCAGCCTGTTGTAATGCATTCCGGATCGTCTCAAGCGCAGACCGGCACTGAGAGATCACATCATCGCCCTGCCCCACTGTGCCAGCCACATGAACAAAGCCCCCTGCGACCACGGCCCTGCAGTATCCGATCTTGTCTTCGAATTCACCGCCGGAGGAAATGCGTCTGATGGTCATGAGGGATCCTTCTCTGTCTGCACAGTCAGTGTCTTGCTCACAATTTTGTAGGCGATCACGCGGGGGGGCAGAATTGCAATCTAAACAATCCTGCTATGCACAGACACGGTCAGGCCAGCGTGGACTGAAGAAAGCCGATCAGTGCTGTCCAGGCCCGCTTTGATGAGCGCTCATTGAACATCATGCCGCCTGCCTGATCTTGGGCTTTTGGGTTTGTGAAGGCATGTCCCGTGCTGCCAAATCCAAGCACCTGCCAGTCTGTACAATACTGACTAAGCTCCTCTGCCAGCGCCCGCAGCGCATCAGGCGGAGCCAAAGGATCATCCCAACCGTGCAGCACCAAAACTGAGGCCTTAAACGGTTTGTTGTTGAAATTCGGCGCGTCATAGACACCATGCAGTGGAATGCAGGCCCGAATATCGGCTCCCGTGCGCGCCAGATCGAGCACGGCCTTGCCACCGAGACAGTAGCCCATGGCTGCAATCCGATCTGCATCCACCTGCGGCAGGTCCCGTGCGGCGTCGACCGCAGCCCGCATCCGTCGGGCCAACACGCGGCGATCTGAGGTGACTGCCGCCATTTGCGCTCTGGCGTCCTCGGGCGTCTCCACCCGGAGCCCATTTCCGTAGTAGTCCACCGCCAGCGCCACATAGCCAAGCGCCGCCAGTTCGGCGGCCCGCGCCCGCTCAAAATCACTGAGCCCGCCAAAGGCCGGTGCGATCAGCACGCAGGGCGCCGGGCCCTGTTGCGTTTCGTCCCAGACCAGATGGCCGACAAACTCATCCACCCCGTCACTATAGGAAAAGGTCTGGCTTTGCATTTATGCCTCCGAAACAAATCAGTTCCGCCCGTGCGTCCCGCGTCCCCTGCTGCCGCGGGACCACCCAGAAAAAAGGGCCGGTGTCCTGCTGACACCGACCCCGTTCATTTCATTTCGACACCAACAGAGATCATCCGGCGGTGGCCGATTCCTTTTCATCCGCGTGGATCATCAGGGGCTGCGCATCGGAGGTGACGGCTTCCTCATTCACGACAACCTTGGTCACGCTCTCCATGCCCGGCAGTTCGAACATGGTGTTCAGCAGAATGTCCTCAAGGATCGAGCGCAACCCTCGTGCGCCAGTCTTGCGTTCGATCGCCTTCTTGGAGATGGCGGACAGTGCTTCATCGGTGAAGTCCAGCTCGGTCTCTTCCAGCTCGAACAGGCGCTGATACTGTTTGACCAGAGCGTTCTTCGGCTTGGTCAGGATGGTGATCAGCGCGTCCTCATCCAGATCTTCGAGCGTCGCCAGAACCGGCAGACGACCGACGAATTCCGGAATCAGGCCGAATTTCAGCAGATCCTCAGGTTCGAGATCGCGGAAGGTTTCACCAATGCCCGCTTCGCTTTCGTCGCGCACATCAGCGCCAAAGCCCATGGCAGAGCCCTTGCCGCGCTGTTTGATGATCCGGTCGAGACCCGCAAAGGCGCCACCGCAGATGAACAGGATGTTGGTGGTGTCCACCTGCAGGAATTCCTGCTGCGGATGCTTGCGGCCACCCTGCGGCGGCACGGAGGCCACGGTGCCTTCCATCAGCTTCAGCAATGCCTGCTGCACGCCCTCGCCCGACACATCGCGGGTGATCGAAGGGTTTTCGGACTTGCGGGTGATCTTGTCGACTTCGTCGATATAGACGATGCCGCGCTGTGCTTTCTCGACGTTATATTCGGACGCTTGCAACAGTTTGAGGATGATGTTTTCCACATCCTCCCCGACATAACCAGCCTCGGTCAGCGTCGTGGCGTCGGCCATGGTGAAGGGCACATCGAGGATGCGCGCCAAAGTCTGCGCCAGCAAGGTCTTGCCGCAGCCGGTTGGGCCAATCAGCAGGATGTTGGATTTCGCAAGCTCAATGTCATTCCCGGCCTTCTGGGCGTGGTTGAGGCGCTTGTAATGATTGTGCACCGCCACCGACAGCACACGCTTTGCCGTCGCCTGACCGATCACGTAATCATCCAGAACCTCGCAGATATCCTTTGGCGTCGGCACGCCATCGGTGGCCTTCATGCCGGAGGCCTTGGTCTCCTCGCGGATGATATCCATGCACAGCTCGACGCATTCATCACAGATGAACACCGTCGGTCCCGCAATCAGCTTGCGTACCTCATGCTGGCTCTTGCCGCAGAAACTACAGTAAAGCGTGTTCTTGCTGTCGCCGCTCGAGTTCGTCGCCATGGTCTACCTTTCCATCCGCCTCGGGGCCAGCGCGTGTCAGTATGCCCCGATTTCCAACCAGCTTAGGACAGCTCCCAACCGGCCACAATGTCAAATTGTGCTCCCTGACACACACAAGTGCACAGGGAACACAAAGCCGGCATAGTCGCCGGATCAGCTCTCTTCGTCGTCACCCTTCGCACGGTTCTCGACGATTTCGTCGATCAGACCAAATTCCTTGGCCTGCTCTGGTGCCATGAAATTGTCGCGTTCCAGCGCCTTTTCAATGGTCTCGTAGTCCTGACCGGTGTGTTTCACATAGATCTCGTTGAGGCGACGCTTCAGCTTCTGCGTCTCCTCGGCGTGGATCATGATGTCCGTCGCCTGCCCCTGATAGCCACCAGAGGGCTGGTGCACCATCACGCGGGAGTTGGGCAGCGAGAACCGCATGCCGGCCTCACCCGCGGTCAAAAGCAGGGAGCCCATCGAGGCCGCCTGACCGATCACCAGGGTCGACACCTTCGGCTTGATGTACTGCATGGTGTCATAAATCGACAGGCCAGAGGTCACGACACCGCCGGGGCTGTTGATATACATGGAGATTTCCTTGGACGGGTTCTCCGCCTCAAGGTGCAGCAGCTGCGCCACGATCAGCGACGACATACCGTCATGCACCGGACCGTTGAGGAAGATGATACGCTCCTTCAACAGGCGCGAGAAAATATCATATGCCCGCTCGCCCCGGCTGGTCTGTTCAACGACCATCGGCACAAGAGTGTTCATGTAGGTTTCTGTTGGATCAATCATTGGACCTGCCTGTCTTGGGATCTTGTCGAGCACCATACCCGACGAAGGATTACCCGAGTCTTAGTGCTGCGAAAAATGGGCTGCAAGAGGTGCACCCGCATTTTAGCGGCAGCGTGATCCTGCAAATCATCAGGCCGATGCCTCAAGCGGAAGATCTCCGGTGTCGTTAATCACCGCACCGAGGTCGCAATATCCGGGCACATATCCCTGCCACGGGGATAGCTGGTATAAGAGCGCCGAACACAAATAGTCCCGCGCCCGCACCCTTAGCCAGCATGGAAACGCCCGTGGCCGACGACAGTTTTGTTCAAAAAGGCGCTGCCGCCACGCTCTCGATCCCGCACATCGGAGAGCCGCAGGATTTCTACTTCCTGCTGTTGCCCAAGGCGACAATGCTGCCCGTCGCCGCGGCGATCGAACCGCTGCGGATTGCCAATCAGGTCACCAATACAAAGCTTTACCGCTGGTACATCATGACCGAGGACGGCGCACCGCTGCGCTGCTCCAACGGCATGATGGTGACCCCGGACATGGCACTCGGCGCCTTGCCCTCGGACGGGATGGGCTTTGTCTGCGCCGGGGTGGAGCCTCAGGATGCGGCGGGCGATATCACCCTCAACTGGCTTCGGCGCGAACATCGCTTCGGGCGCAAGCTGGGCGGCATCTGCACCGGCGCCTTTGCCTTGGCGCAGGCCGGGCTGATCAAGAACCAGCCTTTTACACTGCATTGGGAAAATCAGCCGGGCTTTGTCGAACGGTTCGAGCATCTGAAGCCCTCGCCCAATATCTACGAGGTCACCGGCAGCCTGATGACCTGCGGCGGCGGCAGCGCGGCCACAGACATGATGCTGACCCTGATCGAGGAGCGTCACGGCAAGCAACTCGCCATCATCGTCGCCGACATGTGTCTGCACGTACGCTCAACCTCGGGCGCGGCGCCGCAGAAATCGAACTACGCGGTCGCCATCGGCAGCCGCAACCAGCGCCTGCTGAGCGCGCTGCAACTGATGCAGGAATCGCTTGAGGAGCCGCTGTCGATCGGCGCGCTATGCACCCGGCTTGATATCTCGCGCAGACAGCTGGAACGGCTGTTCTCGCGTTATCTCGCTCAGAGCCCGATGCATGTCTACTCCGACATGCGCCTCAGCCATGCCTTTGCGCTGATGAACGAGACCTCGATGTCGGTGACCGAAATCGCGCTGGCCTCCGGCTTCAACTCCGCGACGCATTTCTCGCGCCAGTTCAAGCGCAAGTTCGGTGCCAGCCCGCATTTCTTCCGCAAGGGCTGGGCCTGAGTCCCTTCGGCACCGTTCCAGAGGCGCCCCCCCAGACCTGACGGCAAACGCACTGAAATGTGACGAGTATTTCAGCCCGGTTGCGCGTACACCCGGTCCAGTCTCGTAGCCAGCCAGGAGCCGTCGCCATGGTCACACAGTCACTCTCTGCCCGTCTTGCCGCCGGGGCGATTGCCGCCTTTGTTCTGGCCGCCCCATTGCACGCCTCTGAGCAGGGCGCGGATCTTCAGCCACGCGAGGGCTGGGCGGTGCACGCCAGCATCAAGGATTACCCCACCCTGCTTGCGGATCTGAAAGCGGCTGTGCGCGACCATAATATGGGCGTGGTGACGGAGGCCGGCCCCACCGATGCCGCTGCCGCCCGTGGCATAACCATTCCCGGCAATCGCGTCGTGGGAGTCTTTGCCAATGACTACGCGGTGCAGATCCTTGACCTCTCCACCGCCGCCATGATCGAGGCGCCAATCCGCTTTTATGTCACCGAAGGGGATGACGGCACCGCCACCCTCTCCTACAAGACACCAAGCCATGTGTTTGCACCCTATGTGCCTGAGGCAGGCGAGAAACTGGCCGCCGTCGCGGAGCAGCTGGATGGCGTCTTCGGCGCCATTGCAACCGCCGCCCTGCGCGACTGACCCATCTGATTCCAACGCGAGATGTTTCCTCCGATGACCCAATCCCTCCGCGCCGCCGATGTTCTCGCCCGTCGCCTCTATGAGGCGGGCTGCCGCCACGCCTTTGGCATGCCCGGCGGCGAGGTACTGACCCTCGTTGATGCGCTCACACGGGCCGGTATCACCTTCCACCTCGCCAAACACGAAAACTGCGCCGGTTTTATGGGCGAAGGGGTGCATCACGCCGATGGCGCTCCGGCGATCCTTGTGGCCACGATCGGCCCCGGCGCCCTGAACGGGGTCAACGTGGTGGCCAACGCCCATCAGGACCGGGTGCCGATGCTGGTGCTGACCGGCTGCGTCGATGCGGAGGAGGCGCAGACCTACACCCATCAGGTGCTGGACCAGCAGGCGGTCTTTGCCCCGATCACCAAGGCCAGCTTTCGTCTCGACGCCGCCGCCGCCGAGGTGATCGCCGATAAGGCCGTTACCATTGCCACGGAGGCCCGCCAGGGGCCGGTGCATATCGACGTGCCGATCACGGTGGCAGAAACGCCTGCAACCGAACGCCGCCCCCGCGGCGCGCCTGCCGGAGCTACCGCGCCTGCCGGTGCGACATTGGCGCAGGCGCATGGCTGGCTGGCAGAGGCCACCCGCCCGTTGGCAGTGATCGGCCTTGATGCGCTGCTGTCCGGCGGCGCGGAGGCCACAAAGTCTTTCCTTGAGGCCCGCCAGATCCCCTTTGTCACCACCTACAAGGCCAAGGGCATCCTGCCCGAAAACCATCCGCTCTGCCTCGGCGGGGCCGGATTGTCGCCGCGTGCGGACAGTCACCTGCTGCCGCTGCTGGAGGCCGCCGACCTGATCCTCTGCATCGGCTATGACCCGATCGAGATGCGCACCGGATGGCGTGACGCCTGGGATCCGCGCGACACCCGGGTCATCGACATCACGCCGGAGGCCAACAGCCACTACATGCATCAGGCCAGCCTGCCGCTGATCGCGGATCTGCCCGCCACGCTGGCCGCATTGGCCGTGGCGCCGCCCGCTGCCCCTCTCTGGTCGGGTGGCGAGATTGCCAAGACGCAATCCGCGCTAGCCGACGCCTTCCCGCACACCGACGACTGGGGCCCCGCAGGCGTCATCGCCCAATGCATGGAAACCTTGCCCCGCGACACCCTGCTGACGGCAGACAGCGGCGCCCATCGCATTCTGCTCAGCCAGATGTGGAATTGCGGCGCGCCGCGCCAGCTGGTGCAATCCTCCGGCCTCTGCACCATGGGCTGCGCCGTGCCGCTGGCAATGGGTCGCAAGCTGGCGCAGCCCGACCGCACGGTTGTCAGCTTTTCCGGCGATGCGGGGTTCCTGATGGTCGCAGGAGAGCTGGCCACCGCGGCCGAGATGGGGCTTGCGCCGATCTTCGTGGTCTTTGTCGATGCCTCCCTCGCCCTGATCGAACTGAAGCAGCGCCAGCGTCAGCTGCCCAACGCGGCCGTCGATTTTGGCCACCACGACTTTGCCGCCATCGGGCGCGCCTTTGGTGGCCAGGGCCATCGCGTGCGCAACCGCGCCGAGTTGACCGCAGCGCTTGATGCGGCCATGCAGGCGGACACATTCACCGTGATCGCAGCGGAAATCGACCGGGAGGGCTATGATGGCCGGATCTGACTTGTTGCCCCATGGCGCCCTCAAGGGGGTCAAGGTTCTCGACCTTACGCGCATTCTGGCCGGTCCCACCGCAACCCAGTTGCTGGGCGACCTTGGCGCGGATGTGATCAAGGTGGAAAACCCGTCGACGGGCGGTGACGACACCCGCCAATGGGGCAAGAGCGTCGCCGAAGGTGCTGACCTCACACCCTATTTCATGGCCGCCAATCGCAACAAACGCTCGCTGGCGCTGGATATTGCCCACCCCGAGGGACAGGCGATCATCCGCCACCTGGCGCAGCAGGCAGACGTTCTGGTCGAGAATTTCAAACCCGGCGGGCTTGCCAAATACGGTCTGGATTACGCCAGCCTGCGCGAGAGCTGCCCGCGGCTGGTCTATGCCTCCATATCGGGATACGGCCAGACCGGACCCAATCGCGAAAAACCCGGCTATGATTTGATGGCGCAGGGGTATGGCGGCATGATGTCCCTGACCGGCGAGCCTGACGGCGCGCCGATGAAGGTGGGCGTCGGCGTCGCGGATGTGATGTGCGGCATGTATGCCACCATCGGCATCCTCTCGGCGCTACGGCACCGGGATCTTACGAATGAGGGCCAGCAGGTCGAGCTATCGCTGGTTGACACGCAGATCGCCTGGCTGATCAACGAGGGCGTCAGCTACCTCAACACCGGGCAAAAGCCGCTGCGGCGTGGCAACGAACACCCCTCGATCATGCCTTATGGCACCTATGAGACCTCCGACGGCCATGTGATCCTTGCAGTGGGCAACGACAGCCAGTTCCGCCGTTTCATGGCGTTTTTGTCGCTTGAAGGGCTGGCGGAGGATGACCGTTTTGCCACCAACCCGGCACGGCTGGAGCACCGCGACGCGCTCAACGAGATCCTGAAGCCCGCCTTGCGACGCTTCAGCACCCAGCAGGTGATCGACGGCATGGAGGCCGCCAAGGTCCCTGTCGGGCCTGTGAAGACCCTCGATCAGGTGTTTGAGACGGATCAGGTCGACGCGCGCGAGATGGTTGTGACCATGCACTCCGGTGACACGCCGCTGCGCCTTTTGGGCAATCCTCTGAAGTTCTCGCGCACGCCGGTGACATACCGTAAAAGCCCGCCTAAGTGCGGCGCAGACAGTGACGAGATTCTCTCGTCCGATGCGCCCTTCAAGGACGACTGACATCAACAGACGTGTTGCGGCCTTTGCCCGCCCCGCAATGTTACAGCCCCCGCCGTTTGGGCTGTCATGTGCTGCGTCAAACGGCATAGCATCCCGCTTTTGCGCCGTTTTTTGCTCATTTGCTCTGACGACAGTGACACAAAACCGCGCACAGCCACACGCGCCTTCACCAAAGCGCGAGTGGGGGGCGCGCGGCCAATAGCGCTCCGCTAGCATCGTTTTCAACACAAGTTTTTTCTCAAGCGCGCGAAAGTGACCCGCCCATGACCCAGGATATATTCGGACAGGATTGCAGTCTGACGGACGCGCATGCGCTCGATGCATGGAACGGCCTTCAACTTGGCGTGCTTGCCCATGCCGCAAGCACGGCCGATCATCTGGGCGCCTTGCTGAAGGCCGCCCCTGATTTTGCACTGGGGCAGGCCATTCGGGGGATCTCGCTGCTGATGCTGGGTCGCTCTGAACTGATCCCAATTGCGCATGAGGCGCATGCGATCGCAAAATCCGCTTATGAGGGCGCCCTGCCGCGGGAACGCAAGTACATTGATGCGCTGGAGGCCTGGCTTGGCGGCAAACCCTCGCGCGCCGTTGCCTGCATGGAAGAGGTCCTGACCCTTTACCCTTGCGATACGCTGGCGATGAAACTCAGCCACGGCATCCGCTTCATCCTTGGTGACGCACGCGGCATGCGGGCCTCGATCGAACGGGTTCTGCCCGCCTATACCACGGAACACGCCGGTCATGGCTATCTGCTCGGCTGTCACGCCTTCACGCTGGAGGAGACCGGCGAATACGACCGCGCGGAGATCACCGGGCGCCAGGCCCTGTGGACTGCGCCGGATGATGCCTGGGGCCTGCATGCGGTCGCCCATGTGCATGAGATGACCGGCAATGCCAAGGCCGGGCTCGACTGGTTTGACGGGCGCGAACAGGCCTGGGCGCATTGCAACAACTTCCGCTACCACGTCTGGTGGCACAAGGCGCTGATGCATCTCGATCTCGGGCAGGTCGACGCGGTGATGCGGCTTTATGATGACGAGGTGCGCAAGGACAAGACCGACGACTACCGCGATATCTCCAACGCCACATCCCTGCTGATGCGTCTGGAGCTCGATGGGATCAATGTCGGCAACCGCTGGGACGAATTGGCGGATCTCTGCGCAGAGCGCACTGAGGACGGCAGCCTGATCTTCGCCGATCTGCACTATCTTCTGGCGCTGGTGGGCGGAGACCGAAAATCAGCAACAACCCGTCTGGTCGAGCGGATCCACGCCGACGGGGTGTCCGGAACAACCGAAACCGCGCAAAGAATGGCCGACCCGGGCGCGACAGTTGCAACAGGGCTTGAGGCTTTTGGTGAAGGTGACTACCGAACAGCCTTTGATCGCCTCGCTAAGTCTCGGGATTCGTTGCAACTTGCAGGTGGCAGCCACGCTCAGAGGGACGTCTTTGAGAGAATGACCATAGACGCCGGTCTGCGGGCCGGAAACTGGGCGCATGTGGAAGCCATTCTTGATGACCGTCAGGCAAAACGCGGTGGCGCCGAAGACAATTACGCGATTGCCCGTCGCGCTTTGATCGCATCCGCCCGGAACAAGGGCAGCACCCAAAGCGTTCCAGCGGAGTGATCCTTTAGGAGATTGAAAACTGATGGCAGAAGTCGCGCCCTTTCCGGCGCCTGATAAGGGGAGCGCGTCCCGCGCCGCCGCCAATGCGATGAGTGCCCCGCCGGAGACTGCGGTGGCGTCGCGCCCCCGCGACCCGCGCCTGGATTTCTACCGCGGCATTGCGATGTTCATCATCCTGAGCGCGCATATCCCCGGCAACCGCTGGGGCAGCTGGATACCGGCCCGTTTCGGGTTCTCGGACGCCACGGAGATCTTTGTCTTCTGCTCGGGCATGGCCTCGGCGATCGCCTTTGGCGGCTCCTTCGCCCGCAATGGCTGGTGGATGGGCACCGCCCGCGTCGCCTATCGCTGCTGGCAAGTGTTCTGGGCCCATATCGGCTTGTTCTTCTTTCTTGCCATGTCCATGGCCGCGCTTGATCTCTATGGCGGCTTTGACAAGAGCTACATCGGGTCGCTGAACCTGCACCGGTTCTTCTCCAACACGACGCAACAGATCGTCGGGATTTTCACCCTGACCTATGTGCCGAACTACTTCGACATCCTGCCAATGTATCTGGTGGTGCTGGCCTTGATGCCTGCCATCATGGGCGTGCGCAAAGCCGGACGCTGGGCCGTGGCCTGCCTATGCATCGCACTGTGGTTGCTTGCGAACCCCTATATGATCGGCATGGGCCCCGATGGCCTGTCCCTGCCAGCCGAACCCTGGTCCGAGCGCGAGTGGTTCTTCAACCCCTTCGGCTGGCAGCTTCTGTTCTTCACCGGCTTTGCCTTCATGTCGGGCTGGCTGCCAAAACCGCCCATCAGTCGCACACTTGCGGCGCTGGCCGTGGCGTTCCTGGTCTTCTCCATGCCCTTCGGCTCCTGGAAGGTGTTCAGCTGGCTCAATGCAGCCGCTCCAGATCTGGGCGAGACCATCCGCCCCGCCTGGCGCATCACCGACGAATGGCGAGAGAAGACCGACTTCGGTCTGCTGCGCTACATGCACTTCCTGTCGCTGGCCTATCTGGCGTGGCTCGTTGCCGGTGAAAATGGCCAGAACCTGGTCGCGCGCGGCACCTCGGTGATTTCGCGCATCTGGGCCACTGTCATTACCCTGATCACCAAGGTTGGTCAGCAGAGCCTCGCGGTGTTTGTGGCCTCTATGGCGCTGGCCCGCTTCATCGGAGCCGTGCTCGATCAGACGGATCGCAGCATCACCGTGACCGCTGCCGCAAACCTTGCCGGTTTTGCCCTTATCATCGGCTGCGCCTATGGCGCGGCCTGGTTCAAATCCCAACCGTGGAGACGCAAACGATGAGCAAACTGAGCCGTCGTTCCTTCCTGCAAACCGCATCCGCCCTGTCGCTGATCGCTGTCGCACCCGCTGTCCAGGCGACTGCCGGAACAGAGAAGTTTTCTCGTGCCGATGTGATCGCACGGGCCAAGGCCCTCGCGGAGCGCCCATACAGCGCGCGCAGCTCAGTCCCCGATGACTGGCTGGCGATGTCTTACGACCAGTATCGCTCGATCCAGTTTGATGTGGACAAGGCGCTCTGGGCGGGCACGGATCGAAGCTACAATGTCGATTTCTTTCTGCCCGGTCTGTATTTTGAGCGCCCGGTCCTGATCCACTCCGTTGTCGACGGCATAAGCACAAGCGTGCCTTTCGATATGGACCGGTTCAACAAGCACCCCGAAATTTCGCCCAAATTGTCCAAGGAAGGCGCGCTTGGCTATTCCGGTTTCCGCCTGCGTACGGATCTGGATGACGAAAACCATCCGGGCAAGAAAACCGAATTCTGCGTTTTCCAAGGCGCGAGTTACTTCCGCGCCATCGCCAATGGCAACAACTACGGGCTCTCGGCCCGTGGTCTGGCGCTGAAGACGGCCGACCCGGAGGGCGAAGAGTTCCCCGAATTCGTCAGCTTCTGGCTAGAGGCCCCCGGCCCGCTACAGGAGAACATGATTGTTCATGCGCTGATGGACAGTCCCTCGGTCACCGGCGCCTATCGCTTTGACATCACGCCCGGAAATCCCTGTGTGATGGATGTCGAGGCGACGTTGTTTGCCCGCAAGGACCTGACCCACGCTGGCCTTGCGCCGCTCACGTCGATGTTCCTCTTTGATGGCACCAACCACCAGCGCTTTGACGACTTCCGCCCGGCGGTACACGACAGCGATGGCCTGTTGCTGAAGAACGGCCATGGCGAGGTCATCTGGCGGCCACTGGCCAACCCGACCCGCCTGCAGGTATCGAGTTTCGTGGATGAGAACCCGATGGGCTTCGGCCTGATGCAACGGGCGCGCAAACTGTCGGAGTTTGCGGATCTCGAGGCCTTCTACCATCGGCGCCCCTCGCTCTGGGTCGAGCCCAAGGGCGACTGGGGCAAAGGGGCCGTGACGCTGGTGGAGATCCCCGCCGACAAGGAGATCTACGACAATATCGTGGCCTATTGGCGTCCGGACGAACCCTATGCCGAAGGCACGCGCGTCGATCTGGAGTATCGGCTGACCTGGGGCGAGGAGCCGGTACCGGACCTGCCGCGCGTCATAAATACCGCGTCGGGCGCAAAGATCTTCGGCGACCCGGGCCGTCTGATGGTCATTGATTTTGAGGCGCACCCGCTGTTCGAGGCGGACCCGGATGCTTTCACCATCCATGTGTCCTCTCCCAATCTGGAGACCCGCGACGGCATTCTCCAACGCAATCCGGAAACCGGCGGCATGCGGCTGGCGTTTTCCTTCGATCCGGGCGATCAGACTCATGTTGAGCTGCGCGCCCAACTTCGGAAAGATGGCGCTGCGGCCTCCGAAGTCTGGCTTTATAGGTGGACTGTTTAAATGCGTGACTTCCCTCCCACTCCCCTGATCCCTCCGGAGACTCCGCTGGCAATGCCGGCGCAGGACTTCGGGACCGAGTTTCACGACGTCAAAGCGCCGGCCACCGGTGAGGGTCAGCCCGGTGTTGCCCTGTGGCGCATCCTGGCGTTTTCGCCCGCGATGGCTGCCACAGTGGCCCTCGGCTGGGTCATGCAAGGCTGGTTTGCCGCTGATGGCACCTCCATGCTGGAGTGGGTTCTGTTGACGCTGATCGCGTTCAACTTCTTCTGGATCACCTTCACGGTCTCCACCGTGCTTCTTGGGCTCTACAGCCTGTCCCAGACCCGCCCGACGCCAGCCCGTGGTCCGCGCAAGCCGATGCGGGTTGCCCTGCTGGTGCCGGTCTATAACGAAGTGCCGTGGTACGTGCTCGGCAATGCCCGCTCGATGCTGGAGGAACTGCGCGCGATCAGCGGGTCACATCAGTACGACATGTTCATTCTGTCCGACACCCGCGATGCAGAGATCGCCGCGCAGGAAGAACAGAGTGTCCGCGCCCTGCGGGACGAATTGCCGGAGGGCATCAGCCTCTACTACCGGCGCCGCGAAAAGAACACCGCCCGCAAAGTCGGCAATATCCACGACTGGGTGACCCGCTGGGGCGGCGATTACGAGGCAATGCTGGTGCTGGATGCAGACAGCCTGATGACAGGCCGTGCCATCGTGCGCCTCACGGATGCGCTGTCACGTGATCCCGCCGCCGGCCTCATTCAGAGTTTCCCGCAACTCATTGGTGCACAATCCGTTTTTGGCCGCATGCAGCAGTTTGCAAATGGCGTCTACGGTCTTGCTCTGGCCGAAGGGCTGGCGCGCTGGACCGGGCATGAAGGCAACTACTGGGGGCATAACGCCATCATCCGCACCCGCGCCTTTGCCGCCTGCGCCGGCCTGCCGGAACTGCCGACACTCACCGGTGGCACTTCGATCATCATGAGCCACGACTTTGTCGAAGCAGGGCTTCTGCGCCGCGCGGGCTGGCGGGTGCGGTTCCTGCCGCGCATTCGCGGCTCCTACGAGGAAACCCCTGCAACCCTTGTTGATCACATCCAGCGGGACCGTCGCTGGTGCCAGGGCAACCTGCAGCATCTGCGCATTCTCAACGCCACCGGCTTTCACGCCATGTCGCGGTTCCACCTCGCTCATGGGGCGATCGGCTATCTGATGGCGCCTGTGTGGTTTGCTCTTCTGGTGATCTGGGCCGTGATCGGTCATGACGAAGGCGCCTCGGTCATCACCTACTTCTCGGAGAAGAACCCGCTGCGGCCAAACTGGCCCGACATGAGCGAGCCGCGTCATGTCGCCGTGATCATCCTGATCTACGCCATGCTGCTTGCACCCAAAATTCTATCCGTCGCCGCCCTGCCGCTGACGGGACGGCGGATTTCGGACTACGGCGGGATCGGGCGGTTCCTGCTGTCGATGCTGACGGAAATCCTACTGGCGATCCTCTATGCTCCGATCCTGATGGTTCAGCAGATGATCGCCGTACTGCGCACCGTCTTTGGTCTACAAAAGGGCTGGTCGCCGCAGGCACGCGCGGGCGGGCACTACAGCCTCGCAACGCTGTTCAAATGTCATGCGCTGGAGACCATCAGTGGTGTGATGCTGTGGATTGGCGTTGCGACGGGTTTGGTTTCGCTCTGGCTGGCACCGATCGCTCTGTCGCTGGTGCTGGCGGTCCCGTTGTCGGCCCTATCCAGCCTGCGCCTTCCGCGTCGATGGATGAGCACCGCCGAAGGGCTGCATGAGCCACGCATCAATCGCGCTGCACGGCATTATCGCGGCCTGCTGCGGAAAAACCTGCACGGTCCCGATGCGCCTGTGCAGGCCGTCGAGTGACGCTGACCTGATAACGACGCGGGGGCGGCCTGCCCCCGCATCCATCCGGACCTCCGAAAGATCCAAGCTGAAACTAGTCGGTATGTTCGGCGTCGAGTTCGCTGGCTTCCAGCCAGTTGATCGCCCTGTCCGCCCAGCCCTGCGGGATCATGTGCCCACCCGGGAACAGCTCAAAGGCCAGATCTGCTTCTGCGTGACAGCTCCAACTGCGCAGCATCAGCTCGCCCTCCTGCCACATGCGATCCGGCGCATGGGTGGCGCAGCCGAGCGTCTCGCGCCACAGCTCCAGCCCGGCCCAGATATCGCCCTGGATAAAGCGCCCACCGCCGAGGATACGCCCCTCCAGAGGCACAACGCCATCGGTCCAGCCGTGACTTTGGTAGAGCCGTACAGGCCCCGCACAGTCCTCAGGCTGCTGTCGCCAGAACCCACCCGAGACCGGAAGATACGCCGCAAAGCTGTCTGGCCTCTCGCAGGCCAGGTAGTTCACCATAAAGGCGCCCGATGAAAACCCTGCGAGAACAGAGCCTTCGACATCGATATTGAATCGCTTCCCTGCATCCGCAAGCACCGCAGGTAGAAAGTCGAAATCATCGCGGCCACCAAATGTGGGCAAAAAAGACCAACTCCGCGGTCCATCCTCGGCACGGCGCGCACCGTTGGGCGCGATCACTGCGTAGCCCCGGTCTGTCAGTGCTGAAATCACACCGCGCATACTCAGAACGCCCCGCGCAGAGCCGCCGTGGCCGTGCAGGAACATCACCGCGGGCACCGCGCCTTGCCCGTCCAACGGCAGGACGAGTTCATAGCTGCCGTCAGGCAACGTGCAGGCGCCCTCTGCCGTGCCGCATATCGCATGGGCCGCAGGCGCCGCCATGATCAGCGCAAGCGCGAGGGAGGTGATCGCAGCAGAGTGTGTCATCCGTTCCATGCGCGCACCGGCAGGTTTGAATTGAGCCAGCCCGGCCCCGCAGCAGACCCGTACATGCCTTCGGGCACATCGATGATCGTGGTGAACCCCGCCGCGATCAGACGTTTACTCAGCCGCGCGGACCGCACGCCACCCGCACAGATCAGAGCAACCGCGCGCGTATTGTCCCCCTGCATCAGCGTGGTCAGCGCTTCGGTGAAATCATCACGCCGCATATCGAGCGGAACGGCGCCCTCCGGCACGCCAGTGCGACGCCATTCCGTCGGGGTGCGGATATCCAAGAGCAGAATATCCCCCGTCGAGGCTTTGGCATGCGCCTGTTGCACCGACAGCAGAGCGCCCTCATGAGGCGGCGTATATCGGTAGAGCCACCACCAGGCGCCGCCGCTGCCCGCAACAGCCACCGCGCCCAGCATCAGGCCCCTGCGGTTGAAACTGGTCACATGTCCGATTTTTTCCATGGTTCTATCCGTAGACGTGGCCTCATCCCTCTCCTAGCATGAACGTCATGATTGCGCGCGATCCGCGCGGTGACGCGCTGTTCAAGATCGCGTCATCGCAATGCTGCATCGCCGCAACCAGCGGCGGCGGCAGAAAACATGCGGCCCAATGTCACATTTAGCTGTTTCCGATCCGAAACAGTCCACTTTCAGAGCGGATTTTCTGGAACACCACTGGAAATTTCCTTACGCAAATAGCAGCTAAGGGCCTGTTGCCCGAAAAATAAAACAAATGCCCGACCTGGAGAGTATGACGTGTCCCTTTTCTTGATAGCGGCCCTGCCATTCCTCGGCGCGCTGTTTCCCGCGCTTCTGATCCGTGCCGGTCGCAATGCCTCGGCCTCATCTGCCGGGCTTGCGACGGGCCTCGCCTTTATCGGCCTTATGCTGCACGCCCCTGCCATTCTGCGAGGAGAGACAGTGCAGGTCGGCCTCGAATGGCTGCCCGCGCTGGGGCTGCATGCGAATTTCTTTCTCGACGGGCTGGGTTTTCTGTTTGCCACCATGATCCTCGGGATCGGGCTGCTCATCATCCTTTATGCGCGCTTCTACCTGTCGCGAGAGGATCCGATGGGGCAATTCTATACCTATTTGCTGCTGTTCCAGGGCGCGATGGTTGGGATCGTTCTGTCCGACAACATCCTGCTTTTGTTGATCTTCTGGGAGCTGACATCGCTGTCGTCCTTCCTGCTGATCGGCTATTGGAAGCACCTGCCAGAAGGCCGTCAGGGCGCGCGCATGGCACTGACGGTGACCGGCATGGGCGGGCTGGCCATGATCGGTGGCATGCTGATCCTCGGCAATATCGCCGGCAGCTATGACATCAGCGTCATCCTGCAGAACAAGGACGCGATCCAGTCGTCGGATCTCTATCTTCCTGCATTGATCCTGATCCTGATCGGGGCCTTCACCAAATCGGCGCAATTCCCGTTTCACTTCTGGTTGCCGCATGCGATGGCCGCACCGACGCCGGTTTCGGCCTATCTGCATTCCGCCACGATGGTGAAGGCAGGCCTGTTCCTGATGGCGCGCCTGTGGCCAGTGCTGGCAGGCACGCCGGAGTGGTTCTACATCGTCGCCACCACGGGCCTGATCACCATGGTGCTTGGTGCCGTGATCGCGTTGTTCAAGGATGATCTCAAGGCGCTCCTGGCGTTCTCTACCGTCTCGCATCTGGGCCTGATCACCATGCTTCTGGGCATGGGCACCAAGCTGGCGGCTGTGGTCGCGGTGTTCCACATCATCAACCACGCCACTTTCAAGGCCGCGCTCTTCATGTCTGCGGGCATCGTCGATCACGAAGCGCACACGCGGGATATCAAACGCCTTGGCGGGCTGCGTCATCTGATGCCTGTCACCTTCGTGATTGCCACTCTGGCGTCGCTGTCGATGGCGGGCATTCCGCCGCTCAACGGGTTCCTGTCAAAGGAAATGATGCTGGAGGAGATTTCGCACACCAGCTGGATGCAAAGCCCGCTGGCCATGTCGATCCTGGCAACCATCGCGGCGATGTTCTCGGCGGCCTACTCCTTTCGCTATATCGCGCATGTGTTTCTCGGCCCCAAACGTGACGACTATCCGGCGAAACCCCATGATCCGGGGTTCGGCATGTGGGCATCGCCCGCCCTGCTGGTGACACTGGTGGTTCTGATCGGCCTGTTCTCGGCCAAGCTGGTCGGCCCACTGGTTGCCGCCTCCGCAAGTGCCGTCATCGGCGGAGAAAAACTTCCCTATTACTCGCTGAAACTCTGGCATGGGGTCACGCCTGCGCTTTACATGTCGATCATCGCCATTGTCGGCGGTCTTGTGCTGCTGGCCCTGCACCGCCCGCTGGAGCGGGTCTGGAACGCCCTGCCCCGCCCGGAGGCCAAGGTGATCTTTGATGCCATCGTTGGCGCAGCCACCCGTTTGATGCAGGGCATCACGGCCGGGCTGCATGACGGCTCGCTGACCCGCTACGGCGCTATCATGATCAGCTTCACCGCGGCCCTCAGTATCTATGCCTTTTCAACCGGCCTTTTGGGCGCACCCACCCGAGCGCTACAGCAGGCAGGCGCCTTGCCCATCGTTGCATGGCTTTGCCTCATCGTGGCGGCCGCCTGCATCGTGTTGTTCCACCGTCGCCGGTTCATCGCGCTGATCCTGATCGGTATCGTCGGCCTGATCGTGTCGCTGTCGTTCAACTATCTCTCGGCACCGGATCTTGCCCTGACACAGATCTCGGTCGAAGTGGTGACGATCATCCTGATGCTGCTGGCACTGAACTTCCTGCCCAAGGACACGCCGGTCGAAACCCCGGTCCTGACCCGGATGCGGGATGGCGTGATTGCGATCATCGGGGGCGTTGGCGTCGGCGGCCTGATCTACGCGATGCTGCTGCGGGATTTTGCCTTCCCGTCCATCTCCGGCTTTCACGTCGAAAACTCCTACAAGGGCGGTGGCGGCACCAATATGGTGAACGTCATCCTTGTGGATTTCCGTGGCTTTGACACCTTTGGCGAAATCATCGTGCTGGGCATCGCGGCGCTGGTCATCTTTGCGCTGACCGAGGCAGTGCTGTCCACGCGCGTCCGGGCCTATCTGCTGAACCGCAAACCCGACATTGAGCAGGCGGGCGACAGTCATCCGGGTATGATGGTCGTGGTGACGCGGATGATGATGCCCGTGGCTTTGATGGTTGCGGCCTACATCTTCTTCCGCGGGCACAATCTGCCGGGTGGTGGCTTCATCGCCGGTCTGATCGCGGCCATTGCCGTCATCATGCAATACATGGCATCTGGCTTTGGCTGGGCAACGGAGCGACAACGCTTCCCCTATCACGGCATTATCGGCTCAGGCGTGCTGATCGCAGCCGCCACGGGGATTGGCGCCTGGTTCAACGGCCAGCCGTTCCTGACCTCCGCTTTTGGCTATGTGCATCTCCCGCCGTTGAACGAATTCGAGGTCGCCACAGCCGCATTGTTCGACCTTGGCGTGTTCCTCGCCGTCGTGGGCGCTGTCCTGCTGGCGCTGGAAAGCCTCTCGCGCTTTGCATGGCAGCCGGGCTCTGCATCCGAACATGCCATGGACATCAACCCTGCCCGCGACGACGCGGAACAAGACATGAAGGAGGCCTGAGAGCATGGAATTTCTCGTTGCTTCAGCCGTCGGCCTGCTCACCGCTGCGGGGATCTATCTGGTGCTGCGTCGCCGCACGTTCCCGGTGATCCTCGGCACCTCGCTGCTGTCTTATGCAGTGAATGTGTTTCTCTTCGCCTCCGGGCGATTGGCGAGCAATGCGCCGCCGATCCTCAACAAATACGCCGATGTGGCCTATAGCGATCCCCTGCCGCAAGCGCTGGTGCTGACGGCGATCGTGATTTCCTTCGGCATGACCGCCGTGGTGGTGATGGTGGCCCTCGGGGCCTACCTCAGCGCCCGTAACGACAATATCAACATGGACGACACTGCGCCTGCGCAGGGAGAGGACGCATGAACCACCTTCTGATTGCGCCCATCGTGCTGCCTGCTCTGGTGGCACCATTCATCATCATGGCATTGCGCTACCACATTGATCTGCAGCGCATATTCTCTCTGGCCAGTAACGTGCTGCTGGTCGCGATCGCGATGGCGCTGGCCGTACAGGCCGCCGACGGAACAGTGCAGGTCTACGAGCTGGGCGACTGGCAAGCGCCCTTTGGCATCGTGCTGGTGCTGGACCGTCTCTCGGCCATGATGGTTCTGCTCACCACGGTTCTCGCGCTGGCGGTAAACCTCTATGCGGTGGGTAGCAAATGGGACGAGCGCGGCGCCAATTTCCATCCGCTGTTCCTGTTTCAGATGATGGGCATCATCGGCGCCTTCCTGACCGGAGATGCGTTCAACCTGTTCGTGTTCTTCGAGGTGTTGCTGATTGCCTCCTATGGTCTGATGATCCACGGCGGCGGCGCGCGGCGCTTTCAGGCAGGCGTGCAATATGTGGTGTTCAACCTCCTTGGCTCCACCCTGTTCCTGTTTGCGCTTGGCACCATCTACGGGGTGACCGGCACGCTCAACCTGGCCGATCTTGCGGTGCGTGTTGCAGAACTCCCGGCCGAGGACACCGCATTGATCCGTGTTGGCGCGATCATGCTCCTGCTGGTCTTTGCGATCAAAGCGTCGCTGTTGCCGCTGCACTTCTGGTTGCCTGCCTCCTACGCCAACGCGCCTGCCCCGGTGGCCGCGCTGTTTGCGATCATGACCAAGGTGGGCGCCTATTCCATTCTGCGCATCTATACGCTGGTCTTTGGCCCCGATGTGGCGGTGGTCGAAGGGTTGGTCGACAGCTGGCTGCTGCCTGCCGCGCTGCTGACCGTCGCCATCGGCGCCATTGGCGTTCTGGGGTCAAAAGAAATCGGTCGCCTGATGTCCTTTGGCGCGATCACCTCGGTCGGCACGCTCCTGACCGCGATCGCGCTGTTCACGCCCGAGGCCACCGCAGCCGCCCTCTACTACACCGTACATTCGACACTGGCTGCGGCAGCGCTGTTTTTGGTGGCTGATATGGTCCGTCAGCGTCAGGGGGACGACATCGCGCCAAAACCTGTGATGGCGCAGAGCGGGCTGATTTCGGTCCTGTTCTTCATCGCAGCAATCGCCACCGCTGGCATGCCTCCGCTGTCCGGTTTCCTAGGCAAGCTGCTGATCCTGGACGCGGCACGCGACAATACGCTGGCGGTCTGGGTCTGGGCGGTGATCCTTACCAGTTCGCTCATTACCATCATGGGCTTTGCCCGCGCAGGCACGATGATCTTCTGGAAAAGCCACGGCCTGCCGCGCGATGACAGCATGGCAGAGCCAGAGATCGAGGTGGAACACCGCCATGGCGGTGACGGAGCGCGAACGGCACCTACACCTGCGCTGCCGTTTGTCGCGACCTTCGGGTTGCTGGCCGGGCTGGTTGCGCTGACCCTCTTTGCCGGGCCGATGATGCGCTACACCAGCGCCACTGCAAACGACCTCTTTGCGCCACAGGCCTATATTGAGACGGTACTGGCCAACCGCGACCGCCCTGTTTCCGACCCTGACCCCGACGAGGCCGCGGACTATAATGCCGGGCAAGACAGCGCGAGTGAAGCCGCCGCCGAGGAGAGCAACTGATGAGGATCTTGAATCGCCTTCTTCCGCACCCGCTGCTGACACTGTTGCTGACGGTGATCTGGCAGCTGCTGGTCAATCGTTTCTCCCTAAACTCGCTGTTGTTTGGCTTCTTTCTCGGGCTGCTTATTCCATTTGTGACACAGCCTTACTGGCCCAACCGCCCCAAGCTAAAGAGCCCGCTGCGGCTGGCAGGATATGTGCTCTTGGTGTTCTGGGACATCGTGGTCGCCAACATGATCGTGGCGCGCATCATTCTCTTCATGCCCAACAGCAAGCGACAGCCTGCTTGGGTCGAAGTGCCGCTGGACATCCGCACACCAGAGGCCATCGCGATGCTTGGCGGCACCATCACCATGACGCCCGGAACGCTCACGGCGGACATTTCGGCTGATGGGCACTACCTGCTGGTCCACTGCCTGCACGCACCGGATACGGCGGCCGTCCGAGATGACATCAAATCCCGCTATGAAACCCGCCTGAAGGAGATTTTCGAATGATCGAATATGCCTATATCTTCGCCTTCGGCTGTTTCGCCGTCGCAATGCTGATGAACCTCTGGAAGGTGGTCACAGGCTCGGAAATCACCGACCGCATCCTCGCGCTGGATACCATGTTCATCAATTCCATCGCCTTGGTGGTGTTGTTTGGTGTCTTCCTGAGCTCGGAAATCTTCTTTGAGGCTTCGCTGATCATGGCAATGCTCGGCTTCATCTCAACCGTGGCCTATGCGCGCTTCCTGCTGCGCGGCAACATCATCGAGTGAGGAGACAAAAATGATCATCGACCTTCTCATCACCGGTTTCATCATCGTGGGGGGCATTTTTGGCTTTGTGGGCTCCTTTGGCCTTCTGAAGCTCAACGACCCAATGTCGCGCATGCATGCGCCCACCAAGGCCACCACACTTGGGGTCGGTGGCGTGCTGCTTGGCTCCATGCTGCATGCCTGGGCCTACGAGGGGCGCGTGTCGGCGCATGAGCTGCTGATCACCCTGTTTCTGCTGGTCTCCGCTCCGGTCACGGCAAATTTCCTTGCCAAGGTGTTTATCAACCAGCAGACAAAGCCCAAGGATCTGCCGACACCCGGCACATGCAAGCTCTGGGCGACGCATAACAAGCCCGAGCACCACCCGGCGTCTGAACAGACCGGGGCCTGAGCGGCCTCTCTGGCGGTCGCATGCGACAATGAGGCCGATACAATGCACAGTTCCCGCCTTCCGCTGACCCGCGATCTGGTCCTTGTGGGAGGCGGGCACACCCATGCGCTTCTGCTGCGGATGTGGGGAATGAATCCCCTGCCGGGCGTGCGCCTCACCCTCATCAATCCCGGCCCAACCGCCCCTTACTCCGGCATGTTGCCGGGCTTCGTGGCCGGGCACTACACGCGCGAGGCGCTGGATATCGACCTTGTGAAGCTGGCGCGCTTTGCCGGCGCGCGCCTGATCCTTGGCGCTGCCGAACAGATCGACCCGGCCAACAAGCGTATCGCCGTCCCAGGACGGCCCGAGATCGCGTATGACGTCGCCTCCATCGACATCGGCATCACCTCTGCGATGCCGGACCTCCCCGGTTTCGCCGATCACGCCATCCCCGCAAAACCACTCGGCATGTTAGCTTCCGCATGGGAGGCATTTCGCGCCGACAGTTCTGCCGCACGTATCGCCTGCATCGGTGGAGGTGTCGCCGGGGCGGAGCTGATCCTCGCCATGTCTCACGCGCTGCGCCAGCACAATCGCCTGACGCAGGCCACGCTGATCGACAGCGATAGGGCCCTGTCCGCTTTGGGAGAGCAAAGCCGGTCCCGCCTGCGCGCCGCACTTGAAACCCATGGCGTCACCTTGCTGGAGCAGACCAGGATTGATCGGCTGACGGAGGGCGAAATCCACCTTGAGGACGGCCATGTCCTTCTTAGCGATTTCACTGTCGGGGCCGCCGGTGCGCGTGCCTATGGCTGGCTTGGCTCCTCCGGCCTCGAACAACACGATGGCGCGCTTGTGGTGGATTCAAACCTGCAAACCTCTGACGCTCATGTCTTTGCCACCGGCGATTGCGCCCATATGGCCCAGACCCCACGCCCAAAGGCCGGGGTTTACGCGGTGCGACAGGCGCCAATTCTCTTTCACAACCTCAGAGCCATGCTGAGCGTTGGCCCCCTGAAAGACTATCATCCGCAAAAAGACTACCTGAAGCTAATCTCCATGGGCGGCAAGACAGCGCTCGCGGATCGCAACGGGCGCAGTTTTTCCGGCGCATTGCTGTGGCGGTGGAAGGATCACATCGACCGCAAGTTCATGGCGAAATTCGACGATCTGCCGGTCATGGCACCGCCCCCTTTACCCCGCCTTCGCGCGTCAGGACTGGAGGAGGCGCTCGGTGCAAAACCGATGTGTGGCGGTTGTGGCTCAAAGGTCGGACGCGACAGCCTGCACCGGGGGCTTGGCAGCTATACGGGCGCAGCAAGAGCCGACGTGACACCCCTGCCCGGCGATGACGCGGCGCAGCTGCTGACCGGGGGCGCGATCCAGGTGATCAGTACCGATCACCTACGCGCCTTCACCGAAGATCCGGTGACCATGACCCGCATCACCGCGCAGCACGCGCTGAACGACATCTGGGCCATGGGGGCCCGCCCGCAAGCGGCGACTGTCACCCTGATCCTGCCGCGCCAGACACCGGACTTGCAGGAGCGCCTTCTCGGCGAGATCATGAGTGCCGCGGATCAGGAGATGACATTCGCGGGCGTGGCCATCGTTGGTGGACATACCTCGCTCGGTGAGGAACTGACGCTTGGCTTTACCATCACTGGTCTATGCGCTTCCGCCCCACTCACACTGGCAGGCGCGCAGGAGGGGGATCACCTGATCCTGACCAAGCCACTGGGATCCGGCACTATTCTTGCCGCAGAAATGACAGGTCAGGCGCGGGGGCTCTGGGTTGCCGACGCGCTTGACCTGATGTGTCAGAGCCAACGCAAGGCCGCCGAGGTATTGTGTGCACAGGCCCATGCCATGACCGATGTGACCGGCTTTGGCCTGCTGGGGCATCTGCAGGGAATGTGCGAGGCCTCTCATCTGGGGGCCGAAATCCGCTTTGACGCGATCCCCACGATGTGCGGCGCCCCGGAATTGGCAGAGGCCGGGGTGCGTTCAACCATATTCGACGACAACGCCGCCTTGTTGCCCGGCATTGGCACTGCCGGCGCACGCGCGCTGCTGTTCGACCCGCAAACCTCAGGCGGGTTGCTGGCCGCAGTGCCCTCGGATCAATCAGAGCGGCTCTTGGACCAATTGCGAAACCAAGGCTATTGCGCGGCTGAGATCGGCGTCATGCGTGGTGCGGGCGAAGGGATCGTGCTGAGATAAAGGCGTAAGCTAGGCTGCAGTTTGATGGGTCTTTCCCCGCAAGGACGTCAAAGATGTAGAACACACCATGCCCCCTCAAAGATGTCTCATCGTCAGACAGCAAACCGAAATACCGGTGACTCAGGATCAATCGACCCTGCCCCTAGCGGCCAAACCTCTGCAGAAGAGTCATGATCTGCTCTGCAGCAGCAAGCCGATCCTGCGGTGCGAGCCCCTTTAGCGACAGACGCCCCAGCCCGTCCACTTCATAGCGCGCGCGTGCCTTGCGATAGGCAGGATCATAGTGGTCAGCCATCAGCCGCGCCGTCAGCCCCCGTTTATCTCCGGCCTCGATCAGCGAGATCCAACCATCCACAACCGCATGAGAGCGGTGCGTCCGCAACGGATCGAGCTGCGCCCGCAAACGTTCCGCATCCGAGAGGATGTCGTCATAGGCCTCGACCAGATAGTCGCAGCGGGCCTCAAACGGGGCCTCCACATCTATGCGGGGCGCGGTCTTCATCGCCTCCCACAGGCTGGGTGGCAGGATGCGCGCGCCGATCTTGCTGGCCTCCGCTTCCACAAGAACCGGACGCGTCGGGTCCATGTCTGCAAGAGCGCAGGCGATATAGCTCTCGAACCGTTTCTGGCTGGGTTGCCCACCGGGCCGCGCACCAAGCAGAGAGCCCCGATGCCGCGCCAATCCCTCCAGATCGAGCACCTGTCCGCCAAGGCGTTCAACCGCCTGCAAGATCTCGGTCTTGGCGGTCCCGGTCAGCCCGTCCAGCAGCACCAACTGATGCGGCAGTGATGTCTCATAGAGGGCCGCATGCACCAACCGGCGATAACTCTGATAGCCGCCTTGAACCACCTCGGCGCGCCAGCCAATCTGGCTCAGCATCCAGGTAAAGCTGCCGGATCGCTGCCCGCCGCGCCAGCAATAGACCAGAGGACGCCATCCCCCCTCATAGGCGCTCAGACTGTGCTCTATGTGGTTGGCCGCGTTGCGAAACACCATCGCAGCACCAATCTTGCGCGCGCGAAAGGAACTCTCCTGCACATATATCGTGCCGACCTCGGCGCGTTCATCATTGTCCAGCACCGGCAGGTTGATGGCGCCGGGCACATGGTCCTCGGCATATTCAGCAGGGCTGCGCACATCGATCACGGTGTCGTGCCCATGCGCAAGAAAATCGGAAAGTGTTTGAAAGGTCAGAGCCATGCCCCATCTCTACTCTCACAGCCGGGGCAACAAAACAGAAATTCGCCGGACTGACGCCGCCACCCGACTGATTTTGCCGAGATAGGGACCCGACCCAGAGCCGCGAACGGAACACTCAGATGCCCGATCCCGAATTGGAAATCGCCACCCTGCCTGCCACGCTGATCCGACGCCTGCATCAGATCTCGGTGGCGCGGTTTGCGACGGTCATGAGCGCCGCCGGGCTCGATCTGACGCCGGTGCAATACACCGCGATCGCCGCATTGGATGCAAGGCCCGGCATAGATCAGGCGACCCTCTCCGGATTGATCGGATATGACAGGGCAACTCTGGGCAAGGTCGTGGAGCGGCTGGAAATCAAACAGCTCGTGCAGCGTGAAATCTGCCCCGAGGACCGCCGCGCGCGCCGCCTGCGCTTGACGGAACTGGGGCAGTCCCTGTTTGCCGAAGCCCGTCCCAATGTGGAGGCCATCCAGCCGGAGATCCTGTCTAGCCTGACGCCAGAAGAGCGTGAGGCGTTGGTGCGGCTCCTGACCAAGGCGACGGATGTGGACGCACGCGGCGCTCCTTATGATGCGGATCGCCCAAGCTGACGCCGCATCACAGGCCGGCGTTCAAGAGGCTGCGCCGCACGTCCATTGATGTCGCATACTTCGTCACGTGATCACCCGGCCTTCAGACAGATATTCTTATCAACCGCGCTTGCGCGCAATTTCGATCCGCGCCTCCATCATGGACATATCCGCAATGATCTGACGACGTTTGCTGCGATCCCCGGTGTCGCGCAGCTCTTCTCGCAGGCGTGCCAATTCTCGGCTCAGGGAGACCACTTCCGGAACCGCTCCATTCTCTTTCATGATCCGGTTCATCACCGCGTTCTCCGGGTCCTCGCACTCCGGCAGCGGTCTGCCTGCCCCGTCAAGGTTGTCGAAGGCCCCGTCCCGCTCAGCAGCTTCAATCCGGGCATTGATAAGGTCGATCAGCGGATGGTCCATAGGGGCAAGATAGACGGAGGACCGCCGGCAGGCAACGCCATACCCAAGGCACCCTCACGTGGAGGTCCCACGTTAAGGAGCCGTTCGGCGACATGCGATGCACAGTCACGTCTCTGTCATCCATGCAACCGAATGTGTTGTGATAACTGCATATCCGCTACGTTGCCGCGATCAACATTCACAGCGACCAAAATGAAACATCAAATCACCTTCGCCCGCCTACCTGACATAGAACCCGATGAGATCATTGCTCACATGTCCGACCCACGCGTCGCCGAGCACATGCCTCTCCTGACATTCAAGTGGGACAAGTCTGCGGTGGCCAAATTTGTCGCAGCAAAGGAAGAAAGCTGGAGCCGTGATGGGCTCGGCCACTGGGCCATATTGTCGGATAAGACATATGTTGGATGGGGGGGATTTCAGAAGGAAGGGGACGAGTGGGATTTCGGCTTGGTTCTCACGCCACAATCTTTCGGGCTTGGCGCGCGCATTTCAAAGCAGGCTATCGACTTCGCCCGTGCCGACGAACGCATTCCTTTTGTGACGTTTCTCCTGCCTCCGTCGCGTCGGAACCTCGGTGCGCTCGACCGGCTTGGAGCCGTGTTCGTCGCTGAGCAGGAGTATGACGGTGAAACATTCCTTAAATTTCGGCTAGAAACCGAGTGACGGCTTCGCCCCGCGCCGCGGTCAATAAAAACCCCCGCCGGATCTCTCCGACGGGGGCTGAAAACGCACCGTTAAACGGGCTTATTTCTTGGTGATGCGGCCATCGGTATAGGCGCTGTAGGGGCCGACTTCGGCGAGGTATTCGGCAACCACATCGGCAAGGTCGGGGCCGTAGTCGTAGGCGTTCTTGTCGTCGCCTGCGAACATCTTGTAGCCGTCGCCACCGTTGCGCACGTAGTTGTTGGACACCACGCCGTAGGTTTTGGCAGGATCAATCGCGACCCAAGACTCTCCGTCCATGACCATTACCTCAGAGATACGCGCGCCCGGCTCTTTGGACGCGTCAAAGGCGAATTTCATCCCGGCAACTTGCGGGAAGCGACCCGCGCCCTCTTCGATCTGACCAACACCGTTTTCCAGCGCGTCGATCATCGCCTGACCGGAGACCTCAAAGGTAGACAGTGTGTTCTGGAACGGCAGCACGCTCAAGACTTCGCCCATGGTGACTTCGCCCGCGTCGATGGAGGAGCGCAGACCGCCGCCATTCTGAATTGCCATGCTCACGCCCTGATCTTTCACCCGCGCAAGCATCGCATCGGCAACCAGATTGCCCATGGAGCACTCACCTGCCCGGCAGACATCGCGCGAGCCATCAACGATATCCTTGGTTTCCGCAACGATCCGGGTTTTCATTTCCTCGATCGGCGCGCCCATTTCCTTGATGCGTGCCGTCATCTCCGCATCCGGGGTTACCGATGCATCCAGAAGGATCGGCTCACCCTCAGCTGAGACGACATTGCCCTCATCGTCAAAGGTCACGGTCAACTCACCGAGGTATTTGGAATAGGCATAGGCCTGCACCACCGGCACGTCGCCAACCATGGTGGGGTACGGACCAGCGGCGCGATCAGAGGTGTTGGACAGCAGCGTGTGCGAATGGCCGCCCACCACCAGATCCAGCCCCGGAACCTGCTCGGCAATCTCCATATCCTTGGCGAGCCCCACATGGGTCAGCGCGATGATCTTGTTCACACCTTCCGCTTGCAGCGCTTCGACATCGGCGGCCAAGCTGTCGATTTCATCCTGAAACACAACATTCGGCCCTGGCGAGGAGGTCTCGACCGTATCGGTCGCAAGTGCGGAGATGATGCCGATCTTCTCGCCTCCGACCTCAAGCACCACATGATTGCCGACCTTGCCCTTCAAGAGCGGCTCGGAGGTCAGGTCAAGATTGCCTGAGATCACCGGAAAGGACACGGTGTCGACGAATTTCTCAAGACCAGCCGGGCCATCGTCGAATTCATGATTGCCAACGGCCATCACATCATAGCCGATGTCTTCCATGAACTCAGCCTCGGCCGCGCCTTTGTAGGTTGTGTAGAAGAGCGACCCTTGAAACGGATCGCCTGCATCCAGAAGAACGACGTTCTGACCTTCCAGCGCACCGCGCATCTCGTCCACCTTGGCCTTCACGCGCGCGATGCCGCCAAAGCACTTGCCCTCGGCCTCATCGTCTGCGCCGCAGGTGGAATCATACTTGTTGATCGACTCGATGCGGCTGTGAATGTCGTTGGTGTGCAGAATGGTCAGCTTATAGTCCGCTGCGGCCATGCCCGCGGTCAGACCCAGCGCTGCTGCCGACGTCAGTAAACGTGAAATCATAGGATAAACCCTCACCTTGTTATGCCACCTCTACCGGCGGTTGTTATGGTCTCAGTATTCGTGATCTTTGCCCAAACAGTCAAAAACAAACTTACGTGACACCGCGATGTAGACGCAGGGGAAACTTTGCGCTGCCCTTCGCACAAGCACTCTTGCGCAAAGGGGGCGTCTGAGGGCATGAGGTGGCCATGCTGATTTACAAGATTTTCCGTGACGACGAATGGCGCGCCTTTGAGGCCGCCGGTGAAACCGATGGCGCGCCCGTGGACCTTGCGGACGGCTTTATCCACTTCTCGACCGCCCCGCAGGCGGCAGAAACCGCAGCCAAGCATTTCGCGGATGCCGAGGGGCTGTGGCTTCTGGCGTTTGAGGCGGATCAGATGGGCGATGCGCTCAAATGGGAGCCATCACGCGGTGGCGCACTGTTCCCGCATCTCTATCGCCGGCTGCAACATGCGGAACTGATCTGGGCCAAACCGCTGCCGCTGGTTGAAGGCGTTCACCGTTTTCCCGCAGAAATGGTCTGAGCGCGCCGACGCGCAACAAAGGAGGCACGGCCGATGAAGCTGTCCGAAAAACTGGCGCTGGCCGTGATGCACCGCCTTGATCCCGAAACCGCGCATGGGCTGTCCATCAAGGCTCTGAAATCCGGTCTCACACCCTGCCCCGGCCCGGTAACATCGCCGCGCCTGAAGACAGAAATTGCCGGTCTGAGCCTGCCCAATCCGGTCGGGCTGGCCGCAGGGTTTGACAAGAACGCCGAGGCGCTCAGCGCGCTCACGCAGGCCGGTTTCGGGTTTATTGAGGTGGGGGCCGCAACCCCGCGCCCACAACCGGGCAATCCCAAACCGCGCCTGTTTCGCCTGAGCGAAGATCGCGCGGCGATCAATCGTTTCGGCTTTAACAACGAGGGCATGGAGGCGGTTGGCGCACGCCTTGCTCAGCGACCCAAGGATGGTGTGATCGGCCTCAACCTCGGCGCCAACAAAGACAGCGATGACCGCGCGCAGGATTTTGCCCGCGTCCTGAGCCATTGCGGCGCGCATCTGGACTTTGCCACCGTCAATGTCTCCTCTCCCAACACCGAAAAGCTGCGTGATCTGCAGGGCAAAGCTGCCCTTTCGGCGCTATTGGCAGGGGTCATGGAGGCACGAGAGGGCCTGGATCGCCCGATCCCGGTGTTCCTCAAAATTGCACCCGACCTGGATGAGGCAGGTCTTGACGATATCGCTGATGTCGCGCGCGAAAGCGGGATTGATGCGGTGATTGCAACCAATACGACGCTTGCCCGCGATGGTCTGAAAAGCGCGCAGCGCGATGAAATGGGCGGGCTCTCCGGCGCACCATTGTTTGAAAAATCCACCCGGGTGCTGGCACAGCTCTCCTCCCGGCTTGACGGTGCCGTGCCGATCATCGGTGTGGGCGGAATTTCCTCGGCTGAGGACGCCTATGCCAAGATCCGCGCGGGTGCATCAGCGGTGCAGTTCTATACCGCGCTGGTCTATGGCGGCCTGTCACTTGCAGCAGAGATCGCCAATGGCCTTGATGCGCTTCTGGCGCGCGACGGACATGACAGTGTCGCGCAAGCGGTTGGCACAGATCGCGCAACTTGGCTCTAGTCATCCAAGGAAGCCGGGGGAGCTCCCGCCCGTCAGGGATGCTTTAAAAAGCCCCCCTTCCCGTTGGGCCCGGCAGGCCGCGCCAAAGGCGCGGCCTGCCCCCGGCGATTTGCAAACAAAGCGCAAAACCTCACCAGTGATTTGCGATAGCAAATCTCCGCTTGGTATCAGGCGCCTCGCAAAGCGTCAGCGCAGCACTTCATACGGCAGACGCAATCGACGCCTCCAGCCGAGGGTAGCGGGCCGCCAGCGTCGCCGCGCGGGCGAGGTTCAGCACCATCAGCGCCAGCCACAGTCCGTGATTTCCCAGCACCGGGACACAGACCACAAGCGCGATCACGTAGATCCCCACCGCCTGGATCATCGCGATCCGCATGTCGCGGGTCCAGGTGGCACCGATGTAGATGCCGTCGAACATGTAGCTTGCCACGCTGATCAGCGGTGCCAGTGCCACCCAGATCAGATAGCTCCGCGCGGTTTCACGCACCTCCGGCGCCGTGGCCATCAGATCGATCAGCGCAGGTCCGCCGCACCAGAAGGCCAGCGCCAGAGCCACCGCGAAGCACACACCCCAGTGTGACGACACAAGCGCTGCCCGGCGCAGGCGCACAGGGTCCCGCGCGCCCACTGCCCCGCCCACCAGCGCCTCGGCGCTGAAGGCGAACCCATCCAATGCAAAGGCGGTGATCTCGATAAACTGGATCAGCACCTGATTGGACGCCAAGGTCACATCGCCCAGATCCGCGCCAAGGAACAGGAAGGTTGTGAACGACAGCGTCAGCAGCACCGACCGCACCATGATGTCGCCATTGACCTGCATCATCCGCTTCAGCCGCGCACGGTCGAAAATCCGCGCCCAATCGTACCACTGGTCGCCCGCAAAGGCCGATCTGCACAGCCAGAGGCCAAAGGCCAGCCCCGTCCACTCGGCGATCAGCGTCGCGATGGCGACCCCTTCGACGCCCCAGCCGAGCCCCAGCACGAACCACAGGTCCAGCGCGATATTGAGCCCGTTCATCCAGATCTGCAGCAGGAAGACCCCCCGCGTGCGCTCGATCGCGATCAGCCAGCCCGTCACGGCATATAGCCCGATGGTCGCAGGCGCGCCCCAGATGCGGATCTGCAGATATTGCCGCGCCAGGCCCTCCACCTCGGCACTGGCGGGCGCCAGCGCGAATGCCCCCCAGAACACCGCCACCTGCGCCAGGATAAAGAACAGCCCCGCGCCGCCTGCAAGGATCAGCCCCCGCATCAGCAGCGCGCCGGTCTCGGCCTCATCTCCGGCGCCGCGCGCCTGTGCCGCCAGACCGGTGGTGCCCATGCGCAGAAAACCGAACACCCAGTAGATGGTCGACAGGATCACCGCGCCGATGCCAACGGCGCCGATTGGGGCCGCCTCGCCCAGCTGCCCCACCACGCCCGTATCCACCGCACCCAGGATCGGCACGGTGGCATTGGACAGAACGATGGGCAGCGCGATTTTCAACACCCGGCTGTGGGTGATCGGTCCGGAGGCCTCCGACATGAAATTGGTCCTTCGTGATCAGCCCTCGGACGGGCGCTCCTGCGGCATCAGGAAATGCCCGGTCGCCTGGGCAAACAGCTTGTCCTTGTGGTCCTGCCAGGCCGCCACATGCACCGAGGCATAGCGCCGTCCGGAGCGGTTCACGGTGGCGCGCGCGTAGGAATCACGCGGCAGGCCGGAGCGCAGGTAATCCACCGTGAAATCAATGGTCTTGGGCAGGCGCGGCATCTGCCCCGCCGCCATCGTTTCCACATCCAGATCACCGCTTTCGAACTGTGGCCAGAGGTGGAACCACTGCAGAGTGATCACCGAGGTCACCTCGAGAAACGCTGCCGTGGCCCCGCCGTGGATCGCCGGCAGCATCGGGTTGCCAATCAGATTGTTATGGAAATGCATGGTCGAGGTCAGCTCATCGCCGCGACGCTCGAAGGTGATGCCAAGAAAGCCGATGTAAGGCACCGATTCCACCAGCGCCGCAAGGGCCGCATCACGGCGTTGCTTGATCACCTGCACGGGTTCAGGACGCGGGCGGCTCATGATTTCATCTCCACTGTGAAAGCGCCGGAGGCGGTGGCCACGGGTGTCTCGCTCTGCTCATCCGTCGCCACCGCGCGCACAAAGGCGACATTGCGGGTCACGTGGTGACATGTGGCGGTGGTGGTGATGGTCTGACCCGGCGTTGCGCCACGCATATAGTCGATGCGCAGGTCGATGGTGGCAGTGCTGGAGGGCGCGCTCGGGTGGCTCATCACCGCCGCACCACAGCAGGTGTCCATCAGCGCCGAGACCGCGCCGCCATGGATGACGCCGGTGTCCGGATCCCCGATCAGCTTCTTATCGTAGGGCATCACGATCACCGCGCGCCCCTCGCCGATCTCTGTCAGCTCCATTCCCAGCGCACGCGAATGCGGGATCGCCTCGATGAACTGGCGCGCCAGTTGCGTCTTGTCTGCCATGGGGAGCTCCTTGTCGCTGTTGCCTCATTTATCAGGTCCCGCTCTCCAAAGCGCAAGGCTTGCAAAACTCCCAGTTGCACCGCTCGGTTCACTTCCTTAGGTTGCCCCACAAGGGAGGACGTGGATGACCGAAACAAAACTGTCATTCAAGGAGATGTGCGCCGAGTTCGAAGTGACTCCGCGCACCCTGCGCTATTACGAATACATCGAACTGCTGCAACCAGAGCGGCAGGGGCGGTCCCGCTTCTATGGGCCCCGCGATGTGGCGCGGATGAAGCTGATCCTGCGTGGGCGCAAGTTCGGCTTCCAGCTGGAAGAGATCCGCCAGTGGCTCCTGATCTATGACAAGGAAGGCGACGCGGCCCAAAACCGTGCCTTCATCGAAATGGCCGACCGCCAACTGAAGGAGCTGGAACATCAGCGCCAGCAGATCGACGAGGCGATGGAAGAGCTGACCGACCTGCGCAAGGTGACCCTGAACCTGCTGGATGGCTGATCTGCTCTTGTGAGGCGCAAGACCCGGCTTGGGTTTTGGATCGGTGCCAATATCTCAACTGCGGTCGCACCCTAGTCGTGATGCACGCTTGGACCTTTCAGCCATGAAACATCTATGAAGAACTTTCGCTGGCAAGTCGCCGGAAACGTCCAAGGCAATTGTTTGTCAGTAGAGCTGATCGATGAATACGGAGATGTATTTGCGGACATATCTCGCTGCGATGGCCCCAATGCACTCACACTCAACACCTATGGCAACGACATTGATCTCGGCATCGTGGAGGCATTCATCCGCGTCGCCCGCGAAAGATTGGAGTGTTTTGAAGACGGTTCGTCGCTGACAAAGGCCCGAACCAACCAGAGATTTACAACAGAGTGAGAGGCCGTGTAGACCCGCTCTTTCAACTTCGCTGACAGTCACACCAGAATTTCCAGTGCAGACAGCCCCGTCACGCCAACGGGCACGACAAAGCCCCGACCTGCACAGAAAACCCCTTATTTTACGCTTGTTTTCCGGTCGTTGCGCCGGAGAGCTTCGGCAGTTTTCTGCCCTTCCAGCTCACGACGTCACGTCAAACCGCCCTGCCACCACGTCACCCTTTGAAGTGACGCGGCGTCGAAGTTACGTAAACGTCAAGTTCATGTTGTAACTCTCGACAAGAGCCGCCAAGGTTTACGCAGACGACGCCAACGTAAAGCAACATCTGAGTGACGCCCCCATGACTGAAGACACCAAATCCATTCGCGATATGTGTGACGAGTTCGGAGTGACTCCGCGCACGTTGCGATTTTACGAAGCCAAGGAATTGCTGTTCCCAGTCCGGGACGGGCAAAAACGCTTGTTCACCAAACGCGACCGGGCGCGGCTGAAACTCATCCTGCGTGGCAAGCGATTTGGCTTTAGCCTTGAAGAAATCCGCCAGCTTCTGGACCTCTATCACATGGGTGACCAGCAACTGACGCAGCTGAGCCGCACCTATGACATTGCCCAGGACCGTCTGGCCGACATGGAACGCCAGCGCGACGAGCTGACCGAGGCAATTGATGACCTGAAGGATCAGCTGAAATGGGGCGAGAAAGTCATCGCCTCGATGAAAACAAACGCCAAGGCGGCCGAGTAACCCTCACCGCCCTGTCCGCCTGATTGAATCCGCAAACCGCACCACTCCAACCAACGAGGACCGCGATGCCGAGCTATACCGCCCCCACCAAGGACACACAATTTGTCCTGCATGACGTGCTGAACATCAAGGAGTCGGGCATCCCCGGCTACGACGAACTGGAACGCGACTTCACCGGCGCCGTGCTGGAAGAAGCAGGCAAGATCGCCCGTGACGTGCTGCACCCGCTGAACGTGGTGGGCGACACCGAAGGCTGCCGACTGGAAAACGGTGTGGTCTACACCCCGACCGGTTTTAAGGCCGCATTCGAGCAAGTAAAGGAAGGCGGCTGGCCCGGTCTCGACATGCCGGAGCAATACGGTGGTCAGAACATGCCCTATGTGATGGGCACCGCCGTGGGTGAGTTCTTCTCCGCTGCCAACCAGGCCTTCACCATGTATCAGGGCCTGACCCATGGCGCGGCCTCGGCGATTTTGGTGCATGGCACCGATGAGCAGAAGGACAAGTATCTGCCCAAAATGGTCTCCTGCGAATGGACCGGCACCATGAACCTTACGGAGCCCCATTGCGGCACCGACCTCGGGCTGATGCGTACCAAGGCAGAGCCGCAGGACGATGGCTCCTACGCGATCTCCGGCCAGAAGATCTTCATCTCCGCCGGCGATCACGACATGTCCGACAACGTGATCCATCTGGTGCTGGCCAAGATCCCGGGCGGCCCCGAGGGCATCAAGGGCGTTTCGCTGTTCATCGTGCCGAAATTCCTGGTTAAAGACGACGGCTCCGTTGGCGAACGCAACGGTGTCTCGGTCGGCAACATCGAAGAGAAGATGGGCATCCACGGCAACTCCACCTGCGTCATGAACTACGACGGCGCCAAAGGCTGGCTGCTCGGTGACATGCATAAAGGCATGCGCGCCATGTTCACCATGATGAACGAGGCCCGTCTGGGCGTCGGCATGCAAGGTGTGGCGCAGGCCGAAGCCGCCTATCAAAACGCGGTGGACTACGCCAAGGACCGCCTGCAGGGCCGTGATGTGACCGGTGCAAAAAATCCCGACGGCCCCGCCGATCCGCTGATCGTGCACCCGGACATCCGCCGCAGCCTGATGGATCAGAAAAGCTTTGCCGAGGGCGCACGCGCGTTCCTTCTGTGGGGCGCCACGCAGATCGACAAGGCCCACCGCGGCGAGGACAAGGATGCCGACGGCCTGATCTCGCTGATGACTCCGGTCATCAAGGGGTTCCTGACCGACCAAGGTTACGACATGACCGTGAAGGCGCAGCAGGTCTATGGCGGCCATGGCTACATCGAGGAATGGGGCATGTCGCAATACACCCGCGACGCCCGCATCGCGATGATCTATGAGGGCGCAAACGGCGTGCAGGCGCTGGATCTGGTGGGCCGCAAGCTGGCGCAGGACGGCGGCAAGCATGTGATGGCTTTCTTTGATCTCGTCAAAGGGTTCTGCAAGGAAAACGCCGAACTTTCCGACGATTACGCAAAGGACTTCATCGAACCCCTGAAGGCGGCATCGAAGGATTTGCAGGCGGCGGGGATGTATTTCATGCAAAACGGCATGAAGAATCCCAACCACGCGCTCGCAGGTTCCAACGACTTCATGCACATGTTCGGCCACGTCTGCCTCGGCTTGATGTGGGCGATGATGGGCAAGGCGGCCAAATCGGCGCTTGACGCCGGGGCCTCTGACGCGGCGTTCTACGAGACAAAGCTCGCCACCGGCCGCTACTACATGGCACGTCAGCTGCCCGCGACCAAACTGCACCTTGCCCGCATCGAGACCGGCGCCGACACGGTGATGGCGCTCGACGCCGCGCAGTTCTAATCGCGATCTGCGACATGACAGCGGATGTGCCCTTCAGGGCGCATCCGGTCCCTTCTGCAGCCGGGGCGCATTTGGAAAAGAGAGGATCCGAATATGCCCAAACGTTTTCGCCTGACCCGCCGCTTTCCCGTCGCCATGACGGAGGACGGATTTCGCAGGCTCAAGCGCTTTGCCCAAGAGGCCGGACTGGACGAGGGAGAGGCGCTGTCCTTTCTGTTCGAGAATTTCGACAGCGTGATCAATGAGGACAATCTGACCCACCGCATGCGGCTGTTCAACGCCGAGCTGGAGGATCGAAAACGCTGACGCCCGGACCCGAATCCTGAACCGGGGCGTCAAAGGGGAGAGAGATGAGCGCAGAGCTGGATTTCCGGACCTCATCCGCATGGATGAGCGACGAGCACAAGATGCTTGCCGACATGACACAGAGCTTCATCACCAACGAATGGGCACCGAAGTTCGAGCGCTGGCGCAAACAGGGCGAAATGGATCGGACCACCTGGGCCGAGGCCGGTGAGCTGGGCCTGCTCTGCCCCTCCATCCCGGAAGAATATGGCGGCGTCGGCGGTGATTTCGGACATGAGGCCGCGATCCTGATCGAGACCAGCCGCGCCAATCTGGCCAGCTGGGGCCATGGCATCCACTCCGGCATCGTGGCGCATTACATCCTCTCCTATGGCACCGAAGAGCAAAAACAGCGTTGGCTACCCAAAATGATTTCGGGCGAGCTGGTTGGCGCACTGGCGATGACGGAACCCTCCACCGGCTCAGACGTGCAGGCGATCAAGACCAGGGCCGTGCGCGATGGCAATGTCTACCGGCTATCGGGGCAGAAAACCTTCATCACCAACGGCCAGCACGCCAACCTGATTCTGGTTGCGTCCAAGACCGACCCCGCGCTGGGCTCCAAGGGGGTCTCCCTTGTGGCCTTGGAAACCGATGGTGCCGAGGGCTTTACCCGTGGTCGCAATCTGGACAAGGTGGGACTTCATGCCGCCGATACCTCTGAGCTGTTCTTTGACGACATCGCCATCCCGCCAGAGAACATCCTGGGCGGCAGTGAGGGCCAGGGCTTTTACCAGATGATGCAGCAGCTGCCACAGGAGCGGCTGATCATTGCCTGCGGGGCGGTTGGTGCGATGCAGGGCGCGGTAGAGCGCACCATCGCCTATTGCAAGGAACGCGAGGCCTTTGGCGGCCCGCTGACCCAATTCCAGAACACCCGCTTCAAGCTCGCCGAATGCCTGACCAAGAGTAAGGTTGCCCGCGCCTTCCTTGATGAATGCATGGTGGAACACCTACGTGGAGAGTTGAGCGTCGAGAAAGCCGCAATGGCGAAATACTGGATCACCGATACCCAAGGCGAAGTGCTCGACGAATGTGTGCAACTGCACGGAGGATACGGGTTCATGCAGGAATACGCCGTGGCTGAGATGTGGGCGGATGCACGTGTGCAACGGATCTATGGCGGCACCAATGAGATCATGAAAGAGCTGATTGCGAGGTCGATGTGACAGATCTGACGCTTTGCCTTGACGGATCTGACGGGAGCCTCCGGCGGAGGTATTTGAGAAAAGATGAAGTCATGGGGCGCGCCCGCCCCCGGGCTCTCCGCCTAATGGGCAAGCGCGCCTTCACCTTTTGCAGTCATCGGCTCCTCAGCCTGTGCCGCATCGCCATATTGCTGCCTTCTTGGTTAACGGACCCTCAAAGGTCTTCATCTTTTTCCAAATACCTCACGGGGGTGCGGGGGTGTGAACCCCCCGCCGCGACATCGCCACTGGGAGGGGCGGTCTGACATGAAACTCCATTGTTTTGGCGAATCCGGCCATTCCTACAAGGCCGCTCTCGCGCTTGAACTGGCAGGGCTCGACTGGGAGCCGGTGTTTGTGGACTTCTTCAGCGGCACGACCCGCGGCTCAGAGTTCCGCAGTGACATCAATGAGATGGGCGAATGCCCTGTGCTTGTGGACGGCGAAGTGTCGCTCAGCCAATCCGGCGTGATCCAGCAGTATCTTTCGGACACATACGGAGAATTTGGCGGCAACACCCCGGAGCAGAAGCGCGAGATCCTGCGGTGGCAGCTGTGGGATAATCACAAGCTGTCCTCCAATGCAGGGCTTTGCCGATTTTTGATGAATTTTCTCCCCCAGGAGAAGCGCCCCGCCGAGGTGATCGCCTTCCTGCAAGGACGCTTAAAGGCCACCTATGCGGTTTTGGAGAAACACCTGGAAGGCCGTGACTGGATCGTGGGGGACGCAGTGACCAACGCCGACCTCACCTGCTGCAGTTATCTCTACTATCCGGAGCCCTTCGGCTTTGACCGCGAAGAGCACCCCAATATCGACGCCTGGCTGTCGCGCATCTCTGCGCTGCCTGGCTGGAAACACCCCTATGATCTGATGCCCGGCAACCCGTCGGATCGAGCTTGAGGAGACCAATATGACCGAAGCTTACATCTACGACACCGTCCGCACCCCACGCGGCAAGGGCCGCAAGGACGGCGCCTTGCACGAGGTGACCTCTGTGCGGTTGTCCGCCCTCACCCTCAATGCACTGAAAGAGCGCAACAGCCTCGAAGGCCATGCGGTCGAGGATGTGATCTGGGGCAATGTCACCCAGGTGATGGAACAGGGCGGCTGCCTGGCACGCTCTGCCGTGCTGGCCTCGGACCTTGACGAGTCCATCCCGGGCTTGGCGATCAACCGCTTCTGCGCGTCTGGCATGGAGGCCGTGAACCTGGCCGCGAACCAGATCCGTGGCGGCGCCGGACAGGCTTATATCGCAGGCGGCGTGGAGATGATGGGGCGCGTGGCCATGGGCTCCGACGGGGCGGCGATCGCCGTGGACCCGACGCTTGCCATGGACAGCTATTTCGTACCGCAGGGGATCTCGGCGGACATCATCGCCACCGAATATGGCTTCAGCCGCGATCAGGCGGATGCCTTTGCGGTGGAATCCCAACGCCGCGCCAAGGCCGCATGGGACGACAACCGTTTTGCCAGGTCCATCATCACCGTACGGGACCAGAACGGCTTGCCGATCCTCGATCACGATGAATACATGCGTCCCGGCACCGACATGCAGGCACTCGGCGCGCTCAACGCATCCTTCCAGATGATGGGCGAAGTGATGCCCGGGTTTGATGCGGTGGCAAAGCTCAAATACCCGCATCTGGAGAAGATCAACCACATTCACCACGCCGGCAACTCCTCCGGCATCGTGGACGGCGCGGCTGCCGTGTTGATCGGCAACAAGGAATTCGGCGAACGCCATGGGCTGAAGCCGCGCGCGCGCATCCGGGCCACCGCCAAGATCGGCACAGATCCCACCATCATGCTGACCGGCCCGGTTCCGGTGACCGAAAAGATCCTCGCAGAGACCGGCATGAAGATCTCCGATCTGGATCTGTTTGAGGTCAACGAGGCCTTTGCCTCGGTGGTGCTGCGCTTCATGCAGGCCTTTGACGTGGACCCGGGGCTTGTGAACCCCAACGGCGGCTCCATCGCCATGGGTCACCCGCTCGGCGCGACTGGCGCGATCATCATCGGCACGCTTCTGGACGAGCTGGAACGCCAGGACAAGGAATGCGGTCTCGCGACGCTCTGCATTGCCTCCGGCATGGGGGCCGCCACTATCATCGAGCGCGTCTGATGCCCAAGCTCGACCTGTCACAGATCGCCACCAAGGGCGGCTCCACCTATCCCGGCAAGTTGGCCGGGAGCGTGGAGGGGCGCACGTCACAGCGTCTGGGCGATGCCGCAGGGATCAGCCAGTTTGGCGTCAACCTCGTGCATCTGGAACCCGGCGCGCTGTCCTCCCTGCGCCACTACCACATGGAGCAGGACGAGTTTGTCATGGTCACCGCCGGTGCGCTGGTGCTGGTGGATGACGCGGGCGAACATGAAATGAACCCTGGCGATTGCGCCGCCTTCCCGAAAGGCGATGCAAACGGCCACCACCTTATCAACAAGAGCGATGCGCTGGCCTCCTTTCTTGTCATCGGCACCCGCACCGAGAGCGAGACGGCCTTCTACAGCGACCTCGACATGATGGTGAAAGTTGCAAACGGCGCCTTCACCTTCACCCGTAAAGACGGCAGCCCGCTGACGGCTGACCAGATCGGAGACGACACATGAGCGATTTCACATATGACGTAGACGCCGATGGCATCGCCATCATCACCTGGGACGCGGTGGACAAGTCCATGAACGTCCTCACCCGCGAGGCCTTTGGTCTTGTCGAGGAGTTCATCGACCGCGCGCTGGCGGATGACGCTGTCAAAGGCGTGGTGATCACCTCGGGCAAGAAAGACTTTGCCGGCGGCATGGATCTGAACGTGCTGGCCTCTATCCGCGAAGAATCCGGTGAGAACGCTGCACAGGGCCTGTTCGACTTCACCATGAACGGCCACCGCATCCTGCGAAAACTGGAACGCGCCGGCATGGAGGCCAAGACCAACAAGGGCGGCAAGCCGATTGCCTGCGCCATCAATGGCACCTGTGCGGGCATCGGCACCGAGATCGCGTTGGCCTGCCACTACCGCAGCATGACCGACAATCCGAAGGCCAAGATCGGCCTGCCGGAAATCCTGCTGGGTATCTTCCCCGGCGGCGGCGGCACCATCCGCTATTCCAAGATGGTTGGTGCTGTGAATGCCGCACCGGTGCTGCTGGAAGGCAAGATGCTGGACCCCAAGAAGGCGAAATCTGCCAGCCTTGTGGATGAGGTTGCCGCCGATCCGCTGGAGGCCGCCCGTCAATGGGTGCTGAACGCCAAGCCTGCGGATATCGTCAAACCCTGGGACGCCAAGGGCTACAAGATGCCCGGCGGCGCGCCCTATCACCCGGCCGGTTTCATGAACTATGTCGGCGCATCGGCGATGGTGCATGGCAAGACCCAAGGCGCCTTCCCGGCGGCCAAGGCGCTGTTGTCGGCGGTCTATGAGGGCGCTCTGGTCGATTTCGACACCGCCCTGCGCATCGAGGCGCGCTGGTTCACCCATGTTCTGATGAACCCATCCTCCTCGGCGATGATCCGGTCTCTGTTCATCAACAAGCAGGCGCTGGAAAAAGGCGCGGTGCGGCCCAAGGGCATCGATGATCAGACCGTCAAAAAGATCGGCGTTCTGGGCGCGGGCATGATGGGGGCCGGCATCGCGCTGGTCTCGGCGCAGGCCGGCATGGACGTCGTTTTGATCGACCGCGACCAGGAGGCTGCCGACAAGGGCAAGGCCTATGCCGCCAATTACATGGATCAGGGCATCAAGCGCGGCAAGGCGACGGCAGAGAAGAAAGAGGCTCTGCTGGGGCAGATCACCGCGACGCCGGATCTGGAGCACCTCAAGGGCTGTGACCTGATCATCGAAGCGGTGTTCGAGGACCCAAGCGTGAAGGCCGAGATGACAAAGAAGGTCGAGGCGATCATCCCCGATGACTGCATCTTTGCCTCCAACACCTCCACCCTGCCGATCACCAGCCTGGCAGAGGCCTCGGTCCGGCCCGAGCAGTTCATCGGCATCCACTTCTTCTCGCCCGTCGAGAAGATGTTCCTGGTGGAGATCATCAAGGGCGAGAAGACCGGCGACCGCGCGGTGGCCAAGGCGCTGGACTATGTGCGCCAGATCAGAAAGACGCCGATCGTGGTCAATGACGCGCGGTTCTTCTACTGCAACCGCTGCATCATCCCCTATCTGAACGAAGGTCTGCGGATGATCACCGAAGGCGTTTCGCCGGTGCTGATCGACAATGCCGCGCGCCAGCTGGGCTTCCCGGTGGGGCCAGTACAGCTGACGGACGAGACGTCGGTCGATCTCGGCGCCAAGATCGCGCGGGCGACCAAGGCGGCGATGGGCGATGCCTATCCCGAAAGCCCCGCGGATGATCTGATCTTCTGGATGGAAGATCAGGGCCGTCTGGGCCGCAAGGCCAACGCGGGCTTCTTCGACTACGATGAGAAGGGCAAGCGGGTGGAATACTGGACCGGCCTTGCGGACAAGTACCCGCAGGCGTCGGAGCAGCCAGATCTGATCGAGGTGCAGGAACGGCTGATGTTCGCGCAGGTTCTGGAAGCGGTGCGTGCTCTGGAAGAGAACGTGCTGATGGACATCCGCGAAGGCGACGTTGGCGCGATCCTCGCCTGGGGCTTTGCCCCCTGGTCCGGCGGTCCGCTCTCCTGGCTCGATATCATCGGCACGCCCTATGCGGCCGAACGCTGCGACCAGCTGGCAGAGGCTTACGGCGACCGTTTTGCCTGCCCGCCGCTCTTGCGGGAGATGGCCGAGAAGGGCCAGACCTTCTATGGCCGTTTTGCCCCCGCCAAGGACGAGGCTGCCTGAGGCGGCATCCATCGAGGCACCACCACAAGGTCGCCCCTTCGGGGCGGCCTTTTTAATGCGAGGCGCTGCCTCGCGCTCCGAGATATTTGAGAAAAGCTGAAGGACAGGGCCACGATGTTGTGCTAGTCTGGTGCAGCACCTGCCGTGGTAGCGGTGTTTCCCCCCGATCAGAATTCAAGAGGTAGGTCATGTCCGACCAACTGTTTGCCGTGACCGGCGGTCCCGGATCAGGCAAAACGACATTGCTCGAAGCACTGGCACAGCGCGGGGTCACATGTATGCCGGAAGCCGGACGCGCCATCATACGCGATCAAAGCTTGATCGGCGGGCAGGCCCTGCCTTGGGAGGATCGCAGCCTCTTTGCCGAAATGATGCTGTCGTGGGATCTGCGCTCCTACCACGAGGCAAGCGCCATGCCGGGCCCTGTGATGATGGATCGTGGCATTCCCGACAGTCTTGGCTACCTGCGCCTCTGTGATCTGCCCGTGCCGACGCATATGGCGCAGGCAGCCCAACGGTTCCGATACAACAGAAGGGTGTTCGTCGCCCCGTTCTGGGACGAGATCTTCGAACAGGATGAAGAGCGTACACAAGGCAGGGACGAAGCACGGGCGACACTATGCGCCATGGAAGACGTCTACCGCGCGCTTGGATATGAATTGATCCCCCTGCCCTTTGCCAGTGTTGCGCAGCGCGTCAGCTTTGTCCTGTCGCACCTGTCAAACGCAGAATGACCTGCTCCAGGGGGAAGAAGCAGGTCATTCTTTCAGGAGGGCGTCTGTGAGAGAGTGTGGAGATCAGGCGAAAGCGGCGTATTGCGGCTCTCCGGTGCCGCCGTTTCCGGCCATTGCGCCGGGGGTCCAGAAGCTGTCCTCGGTGATCATGTCGATGACCAGTTCACGCGCCTCAGTGGCGGAGAGAATGCTGTAGAGCTCATCGGCCTGTTTCGTCACGCAGTAGTGCATCAGGTCATGCTGTGCCGGGCAGAAGGCCAGTACGCCCGCTTCGATGTAGACCACCTCGTCCTCATCAAAGCTCAGCACCACGGTTTCCATGGTCACCTGCTGCGGGGCGCGGGTGATGCCGCGATATCCTTCGAGAGCGCAAGCCGGAACAACTGCAAACGGATCACCAAGCGCATCTTCGAGCAAGTCATGTTCAATCACAACGCCCTGCTCCGGCTTGACCCAAAGGGGGTTGCGGTTGCCCAGTGCGTCACGGGGGATGTAGACCGGCGCCATTTCCTGAGCGGAGGCGGTGTCGCCCAGAACCAGCGTGCGACGTTCAATGGATTTGATCGGGCGCATGCCGTGATCAAAGGTCAGGACTTCGTCACCTGCGGTGAGCGCGTCAACCGGGCGCCAACCCGCTGCCGTGGCAACCATGGTACCGGCCAGAAAACCTGCATGCCCGGTCGCCACCATCGGATATTCAGTGGTGAACGCTTCTGCCATCGGGGAGGCATTCCGTTTTGCAAACCAATCCAGCATGTTCCTGTCCTTTCGACTTCTAAGTTGCTTCGGTCCTCTGGGGCTCGAAGCTCCAATCGCCGTTCCGTGAATTCGTTATAGCAAACCGGTCGGGCCTGGGCGCGGTCTCTTAGGGAGCCGCTCTCACTCAAAGGGATAGGGTGTAATCGTTAAAAGAGTATTCAAATCGTTCGATTTCGGTAGCGCAGCACGTCCTTACGGCAGAAACGGCCGGTGAATCATAGTAAACACGCCAGTCGCGGTCTCGGTGCGACTCATTGATAACGGGCAAATCGAGCGCGAATCCCAAATGGTCGAACAATGGCTGCGCGTCGGACGAGAAATGTTCGAGACGAATATAGAGGCTGCAATGCTCCCGCCCATCAGATTGGCGCATATACGCAGGCGCGGGCTGGGCGGACAGTGCGCGCATCACCAAGGGATCAGTCACAAAGTCCGAAAACACGCGCGTCCTGGCCAGCGGCACCATCGGGTGGTCAAAGCTCTGCGCTTGTAACCAGTGATAGAGGCTCACCATCCGGTCCCAGGGATTGCGTACCAGCGTGAAGGCAAACATTTGTCGCAACTCTTCGGCGCTGGCCAATCCTTCGATGTCAGACAGGGTGGAATGCTTCCACAACCGCCCTCGCGTGGTGCTTCCCTGCAGGCGGCGCCGACGCTTTATCGCCTTGGGCGTGTCACCCAGCATCTCATCCCCGGCCATGGCGCGATCCTCCAGCGCCAGCGCCAATGCGGTGCCACCGGTCTTGGGAATATGGATAAAGACGTAGCTGCGGCCGCGCGAAAGGATCATGCGCAGAGGCTAACTCATTCAGCCTGCTTAGGAAACACGAGGGTTCGGCGCTCTTGATCGAGATTTTCTCCCTCGATGCATTCGATCTCTTTCAATTTCGACATCTCCAGCGCAATATTCCGCCTCAAGGGGAAAAACTCCGGCACGACAGAGGAGGAGGACACATGGGTTGGCTGGCGGATGAAACGGGTCTGGAGCGGACGGCGGCAAACTATGTGCCACTGACGCCCTTGTCGCACCTGCAGCGCGCGGCGCATGTTTTTGCGCAGGACACGGCTGTGATCTATGGTGGGGTTCGACATAGCTACAGCGCGTATTACGACAGATGCACCCGACTGGCCGCAGCGTTGGCTGGCATGGGGGTGAAGCCGGGCGATGTGGTCGCGACATTGCTGCCCAACATCCCGGCGCAAGCAGAGGCGCATTTCGGCGTGCCCGCCTGCGGTGCGGTTCTGAACACCATAAACATCCGGCTCGATGTGGACACGGTCGCCTATATCTTTGACCACGGTGGCGCAAAGGTGGCTCTGGTCGACAGCGAGGTTCTGGCGCTCGCAGAGGCAGCCAAGGCGCAGATGGAGGGAGACGGCCCGATCCTGATCGAAGTGCCCGATGCCGAAGCGCGGATCAGCGCCAGCGGACGCCATGTGACCTATGAAGATCTGCTGGCAGAGGCCCCGCCTGCGTTCGACTGGATCATGCCCGAAGACGAGTGGGAGAGCCTTGCCCTCAATTACACCTCCGGCACCACCGGGCGGCCCAAAGGCGTCGTCTGTCACCACCGCGGCGCCTATCTGATGACCATGGGCACGGTGATCTCGTGGCGGCTGCAGATGCGGCCCGTCTATCTGACCATCGTGCCGCTGTTTCACTGCAACGGTTGGAATCACACCTGGATGATGCCGGTGCTGGGCGGCACGGTGGTCTGCTGCCGCAATATCACGGCGGCTGCGATCTATGACGCCATCGCCGATGAGGGCGTCAGCCATTTTGGTGGCGCGCCCATTGTTCTGAACATGCTCGTCAATGCCAAACCGCAGGACCGGCGCGCCTTTGATCATACGGTGGAGGTCTTCACCGCAGGCGCGCCCCCAGCTCCCGCCACCCTGACAAAAATAGAGGCGCTCGGCTTTCACGTCACGCAGGTCTACGGGCTGACCGAAACCTATGGTCATGTCACCGAATGCCTGTGGAAAGGGGCGGAGTGGAACATGCTCGACACCACAGGGCGCGCCGCCGTCAAGGCACGACAGGGTGTTGCCTTTCCGATGATGGAGGAGGTGACGGTTCTTGACGACAGCCTTGCACAGGTTGCCAAGGACGGAACGGCGCAGGGTGAAATCGTGATGCGCGGCAACTCGGTCATGAAAGGATATCTGAAGAACCCGGAGGCCACCGCAGAGGCCTTTGCCGGGGGGTATTTCCACTCGGGCGACATCGCGGTCCAACATCCCGATGGCTATATTCAGATCGCCGACCGCGCCAAGGACATCATCATCTCTGGGGGCGAAAATATCTCTTCGGTCGAGATCGAGGGCGTCCTGATGGCGCATCCGGATGTGAACCTGGCCGCCGTGGTCGCCAAGCCGGACGAGAAATGGGGCGAGGTTCCCTGCGCCTTTGTGGAATTGAAGGATGGCGCGACGGTGGATGAGGCCGGATTGATCGACTTTGTGCGACGCACGCTTGCGGGGTTCAAGGCCCCCAAGGCGGTGATTTTCGAAGAGCTGCCCAAGACCTCCACCGGCAAGATCCAGAAGTTCGAACTGCGCAAGCGCTTCAAGACCTTCTGACATCAGGGAAAAAAGATCCACAAGCCGGGGGTTTCGGTGGCAAAGCGGTTTGCTGCCGACATCCCTTGCATGCTAAAACAACCATAGAACAACAGGAGCAGGCATACCCGGTTCATGACGGTACTCCGTGAATTTCAGCGGCTTGAGGCGGTCGGAATCTGGCGCCCGTCGCCAGAAGACCAGCGACGTGATGTGATCGTCTCGCTCGGGAACGCCACGCTCACCATCACCGACATGCGGGACCGCCCGCTGGCGCATTGGTCTCTGGCTGCGGTGGAACGGGCCAATCCCGGTGAATTTCCAGCGCTCTACCATCCCGATGGCGATCCCGGCGAAACGCTTGAGTTGGCCGAGGATGAAAGCACCATGCGCGAGGCCATCGAAACCGTGCAAAATGCAATCAGCCGCGCCCGCCCTCGCCCCGGTCGGCTGCGCGTCTTTGGTGGCATCGGCGTGGTGGCCTGTGCGTTGGCCCTTTTGGCTTTTGGCCTGCCTCAGACCATGCGGACACAGACGCTGGCCGCAGTGTCCGAGGTCCACCGAAAGGCAATTGGTCAGGCACTTTTGGGGCGGATCGAACGGGTCTCCGGCCAAGCCTGCTCCACCCCCGAAGCCGATCCGATCCTGAAGAAACTCGCGGAACGCACCGGTGTACGCCGGGTTGCCGTACTGCGTTCCGGCATTGCAGAAAGTCTGACCCTGCCGGGGGGAATCGTGTTGATGCACCGATCCTATTTCGAGGACTACGAGGATCCTGCCGTCGCAGCAGGCGCTGTTCTGGTTGAACATGTGCGCGCCGATGAACGCGATCCAATGGCAGATATTCTTGATATTGGCGGCATCGGCGCCACCTTCCGCCTGCTGACCACCGGCGAAATCAGGCGCGATACGCTGGATCGTTATTCCGAAACCATGCTGTCCTCACCACGCCCAGATGTGGAGAGCGAAGCCCTTCTGGCCGAATTTGCCCGCGCTGCGATCCCCTCCACGCCCTATGCCTATGCCCGTGATGTCACCGGCGAAAGCACCGTCAGCCTGATCGAGGCAGACCCGATGGCGGGACGTGAACTGGCGCCGGTTCTGAATGATCGCGACTGGGTGCAGCTGCAGAATATCTGCGGCTGATCCAGCGGACTAAGCAGGCCCTCTGCACCTACGCGAACAAAAGAGACCGGGTAAATTGAAAAGGCCGGGCAATCGCCCGGCCTCTCATCTCACTCTCGGTCCCTCATCTCACCGTCACACGACCAAACAGCTACTTGCTGAGCCGTGCACCGCTGAACCCGGCGGCCCGGATGCGCTGCAGCGCTTGTTCGGCGCCGGCAGTGAATGGGCCAGACAGCACCACCTTGAGCGTCTGCCCATTGCGCGTCACAGAGCCCAGCCGCATCTTCAGTCCAGTTGCCGCCGCAAGGTCACGCGCCACCGCGCGGGCCTGCGCCGGATCCGCCAGCGTCGCGGCGCGAATGTACCGTGGCGCCGCTTGGACCGAAGATGTGTCGGGCAGCACCGCGTCAGGCGCAGAGCGCGTGGACAACCGCGTCACCACAGCCCCACCGCGACGCGGCGGCACGATCCCGTATTTCGCCTTCGCATCCCACAGCACGAATGGGGTCTTGTTCAGCGCCCGTTCGACCGGGCGGCGCGGCAGGCTGTCGCTCCAGACCTGCGCCATCTGTGCATCACCTTGCGGCGTGCGCACGCCACGCAGGCGGTTCATGCGATTGTCGGCCCGGTCCGCAGGTGCGTAGCCTTCAGGGACAACCGCACGATCACTCAAGACCGTTGGTCGGATGGTCTGTTCCGCACGATGAATATTCAGGCGATCATCTTCCCAGGCCACGCGATAGCCCTCGGGCACCTGCAGATCCTCGCTCTTGCGCCGCTCCAGGTAAACATGCACGGGCAGAATGCGGGTATTGGGCGTGATCTGAGCCAAGGGGTTATCGGACGTGCGCACGCGCGCAGCGGCAACCGGTACCGTTGTCGGCGCAACCGGGGCCGGAGCTGCAGCGACCGGCTGCGGCGCGCGTCGCACAGGACGCGCTGGAGCAAGAGTGGCCTCTGCCTGACCGGCTGAGGTCATCTCGGGTGTGCGTTGGGGTTTGACAGCGGCAACCGGGGGATTACGGACCGGTGTCGGGGTGGCCGTGCGGACCGGCGCGGCCGCGCGGCTCTCCGCTTCGGGTGCAAGTGTGATGATGTCCGGCTGCGGCCCTGCAGGTTTCTGGCTCGACGTGCCCGCGACCTTGGTCGGCTCCGCCCCGCAGAGCTGCTGACGTGCCCGGTTTACCCGCGGGATCCAGGCAATATTGCCGTCGACTCCGGCGCGAATGAAGATACAGCCCCGGCTGTCGACATATTGCCGCCCCTGATAGCTTGCCGGGGGGAACTCCGCAGGCTCGGCGGTGCGTGACGAAATTTGCGCTTCGACACCGCCTGTAAACCCACCTGCCAAGATGATGGACACTGCCGTAACTATAGTGATTTTCATGGCCCCACCCCACAACATATGGGCCCAAGATGACTGAGTTTCCGGTGTGAGTAAAGGTAATGCCCGCAACAATATCGGGTGTTTCGGCCAATCGTCGCCAGATTGTCGCCGCTCAGCCCAACGTGAGGGGCGAAACGGCTCTTTGCATGATGTGACAGCATTGCTGCCGGGCGATGTGCAGGTTTACTTGGTGCCGAACATGCGGTCGCCAGCGTCGCCGAGACCGGGCATGATATAGCCCTTTTCATTCAAGCCACGATCCAGCGATGCTGTGATGATTTTGACATCCGGATGCGCCTCTTTCATGCGCGCCACCCCTTCGGGCGAGGCCAGCAGGCACAGGAAACGGATATTGTTGGCACCTGCCTCCTTCAGCAGGTCGATCGCCGCCACCGAGGAGTTGCCGGTCGCCAGCATCGGATCCACCGCAATCACCATCCGGTCGGAGATCTGCTGCGGCACCTTGAAGTAGTATTGCACCGGCTGCATCGTCTCTTCATCGCGGTACATGCCGACAAAGCCGACACGCGCCGACGGCACCAGCTCCAGCACACCGTCTAGCATGCCGTTGCCTGCGCGCAGGATCGACACCAGTGCCAGCTTCTTGCCCGCGAGGATCGGTGCTTCCATATCCTCCATCGGGGTTTCAATGGTGGTGGTGGTCAGCGGCAGCTCGCGGGTGACCTCATAGGCCAGGAGCTGGGTCAACTCGCGCAAGAGCTGGCGGAATTCCGAGGTGGACGTGGCCTTGTCACGCATGATCGTCAGCTTGTGCTGCACCAGCGGGTGGTCAACAACTGTCAGGTGGTCACTCATCAGGCACACTCCATTTTGCTTTTCGCTGTCTTAAAACAGCGTGATTGTGAACAAAAGCGCTTTTGCCGCGCATGGCAGCACGGCAGTTACAGAAACGACCGCCCCGGCCCCTGCGCGGCCACGCCGAGATGCGCCGCGACCGAGGCCGCCACATCCGCAAACCGCACCGAACCGATCGAGCCTGCGCCCGCGCCTGCGATCAGCACCGGCACTTGTTCGCGGGTGTGGTCCGTGCCCGGCCAGCTGGGGTCATTGCCGTGATCGGCGGTCAGGACCATCAGATCCCCCGGGCGCAAGCCTTTGATGACGCGCGCGATCTCACCGTCGAACCACTCCAGCGCGCGGGCATAACCGGAGATGTCGCGGCGATGGCCATAAAGGCTGTCGAATTCGACAAAATTGGCAAATGTCAGGCTGCCGTCCTCGGCGCTCCGCACCGCTTCTGCCAGATGCCCCATCAGCTCGGCATCCGCGCCTTTCTTCAGCGTATCAATGCCTTGCATGGAGAAGATGTCACCGATCTTGCCGATCCCATGCACACGTCCGCCGCTCTGCTGCACCCAATCGGTGAGGATCGGCGCAGGCGGAATGATGGCATAGTCACGTCGGTTTGTGGTGCGGGTGAACCCCTCTTCCGGGCTGCCTACGAAGGGGCGTGCAATCACCCGCCCCACTTTCATCGCATGCAGATACGGCGCCACATCACTGCAAAGCGCCAACAACCGGTCGAGGCCAAAGCTCTCCTCATGCGCGGCGATCTGGAACACGCTGTCGGCGGAGGTGTAGCAGATGGGCAGACCGCTCCGCATATGCTCCGCGCCCAGCTCGCCGATGATGGTAGTGCCGGAGGCATGACAATTGCCGAGAATACCCTCGGTGCCCGCCGCCTGCGCTACGTGAGCCACCAGTGCGGCATCAAACGCATCGCCCTGGTCCGGAAAATAGGTCCAGTCCCAGGGCACCGGCAGCCCGGCCAATTCCCAATGCCCCGAAGGCGTATCCTTGCCCGCACTCACCTCCGAGGCCGCGCCCCAGAGCCCCTGCGGCGCAGCGTCCAACCCCGGCACCGGCTGCGATGACGCCAGCCGCACCGCCGCCCCCAGCCCCAGCGCATCCAGCGTCGGCAGGCGCAACGGCCCGCTGCGGCCCTCCTCGGCCCGTCCTTCGGCGCAGGCTTGGGCAATATGGGCCAGCGTATTGGCGCCGAGGTCCGGCAGGTCCTTATTGAAATAACTCGACGCATCCGGCGCGCCGCCGATCCCCACGGAGTCCATTACCACCAGAAAAGCACGCGCCATCATGTGATCCTTTCATGCACCAGCGGCGGCAACTCGGGGGCAGCGGGCGCTATGCTCACCGCCGCCCGCAAGGCCGACGTCGCCTCTTCCGCGGCGTCCATGTGGGCGGCATGCACCCGCGCGATCACATCGCCTCGGGTCAGGTTTGCCCCCAGCGGCACAAGATCAGAAATCCCCACCGCCGGGTCCACCCTGTCGCTCTCCACCATGCGCCCGCCGCCCAGCCGCACCACCGCAAGGCCAAGCGCCTCGCCGTTGATTGCGGCAACATGGCCGGCACTCTCGGCTGTCACCTCAAGGATCACCGGCGCTTTGGGCAGGATCGTCTCCCAGCTCTCGGCAAAGCCCATCGGCCCGCCCTGTGCCGCAACCATGCGGGCAAAGCGGTCCGCAGCCCGGCCATCCGCCAGAACGGCTGCAATCTCCGCCTCGCCATCTGCAATACTCTCCGCCAGCCCCGCCTGAACCAGCAGCCCGCCGCCCAAGGCCACTGTGATGTCGAGGATTGGCCCTGCCGCCTGCCCCGTCAGCGCCCGCATCACCTCAGCGACTTCCAACGCATTGCCCAATGCGGGCACCAGCGGCTGGTTCATATCAGTGATCAGCGCCTGTGTCGGGCAGCCGGCGGCATTGGCCGTCTCCACCAGCGAAGTTGCCAGCGCGCAAGCCTCCTCCAACGTTTTCATAAACGCGCCGGAGCCGATCTTCACGTCCAGCACCAGGGCCTGCGGGCTGGCCGCCAGTTTCTTCGACAGAATCGAGGCGGTGATCAGGTCGAGGCTTTCGACCGTCGCGGTCACATCCCGCACCGCGTAAAGCCGCTTGTCCGCCGGTGCGATCCGCGCAGTGGCGCCCACGACGGCACAGCCCACGTCGCCCACGATGCTGCTCAGCTGGTCCTGCGACACCTGCGTGCTAAGGCCGGGAATGGCCTCCAGCTTGTCCAGCGTGCCGCCGGTATGGCCCAGCCCGCGCCCGGAGATCATCGGCACATAGGCGCCGCATTCCGCCAGCGCCGGCGCCAGCAGCAGCGAGACACAATCGCCCACGCCGCCAGTGGAATGCTTGTCCACCACCGGCCCCGGCAGATCCCAGGTCAGCACGTCGCCGCTGTCCCGCATCGCCAGCGTCAGGGCGCTACGCGCTGCAGGCGGCAAGCCGTTGAGACAGACCGCCATGGCAAAGGCACCGGCCTGCGCATCAGAGACCTCGCCACCAGCCAGCCCTTGGGCAAACCACGTCAGGTCCTCGGCGGACGGCACCTGCTTTTGTCGCAACTTCGCAATGACCGCACGCGCATCCATGATGTCAGCTCCGCTCCATGTGGCCCGCGTCAAAGGCACCGGGCAGAAGATCGCCGATAGTGGTCTTCATCTCGACCCCATCCGTGGTTGCCAGGGTCACGGAGACATCCGCCGCCCCGAATTCCTTCAGCTTCTGACGGCAGCCACCACAGGGCGGGACCGGGCTCGGGCAATCTGCAATCACGTAGACCTCCGCCAGTTCGGTCTCACCAGAAGCGACCATTGCGGCAATGGCGCCCGCTTCCGCGCAGGTGCCCTCGGGATAGGCGACATTCTCGACATTGCAGCCGACATAAACGCTGCCGGAGGCCGCCCGGATGGCCGCGCCCACCTTGAAGTTGGAATAGGGCGCATGGGCGTTTTCACGCACGGCGGCGGCCGGAGCGCGCAGCGACGGGCCGGAGGGTGCATCAGATGCGGGCATGGGGGTACTCCATCCTGAGCCCCCGGCGCGGCATCCGCATGGGATCCAAAGCCGGTTGGGCCGTAGTGTTCCTGTTCACCGCCAGTCTTTGCCGGTTTTGATCGGATGGTCAAACGCGATCTCTGCGCCTGATGTGCGATCCACCCGGTTCTGCGGTTTGCTGAGGCCTGCCGTCCTGCGGCTTGTCTGGTGCGATGTGATGATGTCAGATGTGCATATTCCGCCGAGAGGAGATCGTACGACAAAACGCGGTTCCCCTCGATGAAAAAATAGTTTAACGCTAAACTATCACCATCAGGAGCGCTTATTCATGCCCGACAAGACATCGGAATCCCTGCGCGACGCGGCCCTTCGTTACCACGAGTTCCCGCGCCCCGGTAAACTGGAAATCCGCGCCACAAAGCCGCTGGCCACCGGCAATGACCTCGCCCGCGCCTATTCGCCCGGCGTCGCCGAAGCCTGCCTCGAGATCAAGGAAGACGAGGTCAACGCCGCGCGCTTCACCGCCCGTGGCAATTTGGTTGCGGTGGTCTCCAATGGCTCCGCCGTGCTCGGCCTCGGCAATATCGGCGCGCTGGCCTCCAAGCCGGTGATGGAAGGCAAGGCGGTCCTGTTCAAGAACTTCGCCAATATCGACTGCTTCGATATCGAGGTGAACGAGAACGATCCGGAAAAGCTGGCCGATATCGTCTGCGCGCTGGAGCCGACCTTTGGTGCCATCAACCTTGAAGACATCAAGGCGCCGGATTGTTTCATCGTCGAAAAGCTCTGCCGTGAGCGGATGAACATCCCGGTCTTTCACGACGACCAGCATGGCACCGCCATCGTCGTCGGCGCTGCGGCCACCAACGCGCTGCACGTGGCGAACAAGGCCTTCGAGGACATCAAGATTGTCTCCACCGGCGGTGGTGCGGCGGGGATTGCCTGCCTCAACATGTTGCTGAAACTGGGGGTGAAGCGCGAGAACATCTGGCTCTGCGACATCCACGGTCTGGTCTACGAGGGCCGCGAAGAGGACATGAACCCGCATAAGGCCGCCTTTGCGCAGGCCTCGGACAAGCGCAGCCTGGACGAGGTGATCGACGGCGCGGATCTGTTCCTCGGCCTCTCCGGCCCCAATGTGCTGAAGCCCGAGATGGTCGCCAAGATGGCGCGCCGTCCGATCATCTTTGCGCTGGCCAACCCGACGCCGGAAATCATGCCCGACGCGGCACGCAAGGTGGCCCCGGACGCGATCATCGCCACCGGGCGCAGCGATTTTCCCAATCAGGTCAACAACGTCCTGTGTTTCCCGTTCATCTTCCGCGGCGCGCTCGATGTCGGCGCGACGGAGATCAACGACGAAATGCAGATCGCCTGCGTCGACGGCATCGCAGAGTTGGCGCGCACCACCACCTCGGCCGAGGCCGCTGCCGCCTATAAGGGCGAACAGCTGACGTTCGGCGCCGACTACCTGATCCCGAAACCCTTCGACCCACGCCTGGTGGCTGTGGTTTCCTCTGCCGTGGCCAGCGCGGCCATGAAGAGCGGCGTGGCGAAACGTCCGATAGACGACCTCGGGGCCTATCGCGCCAAGCTGAACCAGAGCGTGTTCAAATCCGCCCTCCTGATGAAGCCGGTGTTCGAGGCCGCCCGCGCCGCGGCCCGTCGCATCGTCTTTGCCGAGGGCGAGGATGAACGGGTGCTGCGTGCGGCTCAGGAAATCCTGCGTGAAACCACCGAGACCCCGATCCTGATCGGTCGTCCCGAGGTGATCGAGAGCCGCGCCGAACGGCTGGGCCTGTCGATCCGCCCCGGTCAGGACGTGCAGATCGTGAACCCGGAAAACGACCCGCGCTACCGCGACTACTGGTCGAGCTATCACCGCATCATGGAGCGCCAGGGGGTCACGCCGGATCTCGCGAAGGCGATCCTGCGCACCAACACCACCGCCATCGGTGCCATCATGGTACATCGCGGCGAAGCGGACAGCCTGATCTGCGGCACCTTCGGCGAGTATCGCTGGCACCTGAACTACGTGCAACAGATCCTCGGCGGCGGCACCTATGCCCCCCATGGTGCGCTGTCGATGATGATCCTCGAAGATGGGCCCCTGTTCATCGCGGACACGCAGGTGCGCATTGAACCCACCCCGGAAGAAATTGCCGAGACCGTGATCGGCGCCGCCCGCCATGTGCGCCGCTTTGGCCTGACACCGCAGATTGCGCTGTGTTCACAAAGCCAGTTCGGCAACATTCCATGCGATACCGGAGCGCGTCTGCGCGCCGCACTGGAAATCCTCGACGACAAGCGCCGCGACTTTGTCTACGAGGGCGAGATGAACATCGACACCGCGCTCGACCCGGAGCTTCGCGAACGGATCTTCCCCAACTCCCGCCTTGAGGGAGCCGCGAATGTACTGGTCTTTGCCCATGCGGATGCCGCATCCGGCGTGCGCAACATCCTGAAGATGCGCTCCGGCGGGCTGGAGGTCGGTCCGATCCTGATGGGCATGGGTAACCGCGCTCATATCGTGTCGCCTTCGATCACCGCGCGCGGATTGCTGAACATGGCTGCCATCGCAGGCACGCCCGTAGCCCACTACGGCTGACGCCCAGCGCGCAAAGCAGACAGCAAAGGCGGGCCGCAATCTGCGCCCGCCTTTGTCCGGATTGGGGGTCGTCGGATTCCAGCCCCTGAGGCAGGCATAGCCTCATCCCACCACCCCTGCGCTGACCGTTTGCGCAAACTGAGTCGCAACTGTCTGCGCAATATCTGCAAGAGTTAGCTTTGCAACTTTGCAGACTTCAGAATTTTCTTCACCGAAATGTCGGCCATGTCATGGTTTGCAAACTTTGCAATCCGAATTGGCAAATTCATCCACAAATCTGATCCGATCTGACGCAGGGTCGCCCAGCGCGCTTGCGAGGGTTTGAGCCTTGCGCCTAGGCTCTGTCGCAAGAGGAGACAGTGAGGAGGATCCCCATGACCTATTCTGAGGTGTATGCACATTGGAAGGCTGACCCGGAAGGGTTCTGGATGGAGGCCGCCACGGCCATCAGCTGGGACCAGGCGCCGACGCGGGCGCTGAGCGATCTTGGCGACGGGCTTTATGAATGGTTCGCCGACGCCAAGGTAAACACCTGCTACAACGCTGTTGACCGCCATGTGGAGGCCGGGCGCGGTGAGCAGACCGCGATCATCTACGACAGCCCCGTCACCCACACAAAGCGCGAGATCTCCTATGTGGAATTGCGCAACCGGGTGGCGACGCTGGCCGGGGCGCTGCGGGCCAAGGGGATCGAGAAAGGCGACCGCGTCATCATTTACATGCCGATGATCCCCGAGGCCATCGAAGCGATGCTGGCCTGCGCCCGCATTGGCGCGGTACATTCCGTGGTCTTTGGGGGCTTTGCGTCCAATGAACTGGCGGTGCGTATTGATGACGCCACCCCCAAGGCGATCATCGCCGCCTCCTGCGGCATCGAACCGGGGCGCACGGTGCATTACAAGCCTCTGCTGGACGGCGCCATCGAACAGGCCAGCCATAAGCCCGACTTCTGCGTCATCTTCCAGCGCGAACAGGAAGTGGCAGAGCTGATCGAGGGGCGTGACGTGAACTGGCACGGGTTCCAGTATGGCGTGGAGCCTGCAGATTGCGTGCCGGTAGAAGGCAACCACCCCTCTTATATCCTCTATACCTCTGGCACGACTGGGCAACCCAAGGGGGTGATCCGCCATACCGCCGGCCAGCTGGTGGCGCTGAACTGGACAATGAAGAACATCTTCAACGTCGATCCCGGTGATGTGTTCTGGGCCGCCTCCGATGTGGGCTGGGTGGTGGGTCACAGCTATATTGCCTATGCGCCGCTGATCCATGGCAACACCACCATCGTGTTTGAGGGCAAGCCTATCGGCACTCCCGATGCGGGCACCTTCTGGCGGATCATCTCGGAACATAAGGTCAAGACCTTCTTCACCGCCCCCACCGCCTTTCGCGCCGTCAAACGCGAGGACTCCAAGGGCGAATACGTGGCGAAATATGATCTCTCCTGTCTCGGTCAGGTCTATCTGGCGGGCGAACGGGCCGATCCCGACACGATCACCTGGGCGCAAGATCAACTGAAGGTGCCGGTGATCGACCACTGGTGGCAGACAGAGACCGGCTGGCCGATTGCCGCAAACCCATTGGGGATAGAGACACTGCCGGTGAAACTAGGCTCTCCCGCAGTGCCGATGCCGGGCTATGACGTGCAGATCCTCGATGAAGGTGGCCACCCGATGCCTGCGGGCGAACTGGGCGCCATTGCCATCAAACTCCCCCTGCCCCCGGGCACGCTGCCAAACCTGTGGAATGCCGAGGATCGCTTCCGCAAAAGCTATCTCACCACCTTCCCCGGCTACTACGAGACCGGCGATGCAGGGATGATGGACGAGGACGGCTACCTCTACATCATGGCGCGCACCGATGATGTCATCAATGTCGCCGGACACCGTCTGTCTACTGGCGCGATGGAGGAGGTACTGTCGGGCCACCCGGATGTCGCGGAATGCGCCGTCATCGGTGTAGCGGATAGCCTGAAGGGTCAGGTGCCTCTTGGCTTTCTCTGCCTGAATGCCGGATGCAGCCGCAGTCATGCGGAGATCAACGCCGAAGTCGTCAAGCTGGTGCGCGACAAGATCGGCCCGGTCGCCGCTTTCAAGCTTTCCTGCGTGGTGGACCGACTGCCCAAGACGCGTTCGGGCAAGATCCTGCGCGGCACCATGGTCTCGATCGCCGATGGCACGGAGTGGAAACAACCGGCCACCATCGACGATCCGACGGTTCTGGAGGAGATCACCGTCGCTCTGAGGGCGCTCGGCTACGCGATGTGACCCCGCAAAGACGACAAAGCGGCCCCCGACGGGGACCGCTTTGCTTCATCGAATGCCGCTTGCTCTACGGCAAATGGTCACTGACGCGCCGCGAAATCATCGACCTGACGTTCAGCTTCGTCCTTGGCCACGCCGTAACGCTCCTGAACCAGACCCACCAGCTTTTCACGGTTGCCGGCCACCTGATCGATCTCATCTTCAGTCAGCTTGCCCCACTGGTTCTGTGCGGAACCTTTGAGTTGCTTCCATTTGCCTTCGATAATATCCCAGTTCATCGTCAATACTCCTGTCTGTTTAGCTTCGCTCACACTGCATAAACTGCGATGCGTGCTGCTTGACCTGACAACGTGGATGCACCGGGATTGTTCCAAATTTTCTGACAACCGCGCGCCCGTATCTCTCAGGGGCGCACGGTTTTTGGCTCCGCGAAAAACTGCACCCTGATGCTGGCCTGGTCTGCCAACTCTCCGTTGCGATGGCGAAACTCGACCACATACTGGCGTGGTCCTGCCGGGTAGTAACCCGCACAAGGCGCAAACGGGTCAAAGCTCGCCGCGACCTGCGCCTCGATCTGCTCTGCGTATTGCGCGCCCAACTCAGGGGTTCCACCCGACTTGTAGCTAATGCCCGCGCCCTGCCCCTGGCTCGGCGGGCATCCCCAGCCGAACAGGAACTCATACTCAGAAAAGGCCTCGAACACCCAAGGGTCACCATTTGCATCAGGAAGCGCAAACCATGCAGCATTGTAGATGATGCCCTCCTCCGAATACATCAGCGACACGCCGGAACAGCTGTCCGTCAAAGGGTCGTAGTCGGCGCATTCATAGGGCGTGTCGATCATGTCATCCATCACTTGCAGGACAGACACGAATCCCTGTGCGTGTCCCATTGAGCTGACCAACACACCGGCGGTGGCCAGCAAAGCGCACCGAATATTCTTCATCATCTGATTTTGAGCTCTCGTATCAAAGGACGCAGGATCTCCCTCCTGCACTGGCACGACACTGTTGTGACCGGCCTGAACATATCCTTAACAGGATTGGCCCTTCCCAGCCCAGAGGACGCGCACTAGTCTCTCGATCAAGGAGATTGTTAACATGTCAAATCAAGACCTTTGGCGCCTGAGCGCAACCGAATTGTCCACCCTGACCACAGCCGGTGACATCACGCCCACAGCCGCCGTGCAGAACGCCATCGCCCGTCTGGATGCAGTGAACCCGGCCCTGAACGCCGTCGTGGAGGATCTCCGGGACGAAGCCCTGGCCCGCGCAGAGGCTCTCGACGGCACCCCAGCACATCTGCGTGGCCCGCTGCATGGCGTGCCGGTGACCATCAAGATCAACGTGGACCAGACCGGCCATGCCACCTCCAACGGCATTCCCGCACTCAAGGACCTGATTGCCCCGGACGACGCGCCGGTGGTGCAGAACCTCGAACGCGCAGGCGCAGTGGTAATCGGGCGCACCAACACACCGGAATTCTCCTTTCGCACCGACACCGACAATCCGCTCTACGGGCGGACGCATAACCCCTGGGGGCGGCATATCTCGCCCGGTGGCTCCTCCGGTGGCGGCGGAGCTGCGGTCATGGCCGGCATCGGCCCGCTGGCCCATGGCAACGACATTGGCGGCTCCCTGCGTTTTCCCGCTGCCGCCAATGGCGCGGTGACGGTGAAGCCCGGCCTCGGCCGCGTGCCGGCCTGGAACCCCTCCCAGACGGCAGAACGTGGGCTGCTGGCCCAGTTGATGAGCGTGCAGGGCCTGATGACCCGCTCCGCCCGTGACCTGCATCTGGCCATGCCCGCAATGATCGCACCGGATGTGCGCGACCCCTTTCACGCACCGGTGCCCTGGCAGGGTCCCAGTGTCTCAGGCCCGACAAAGGTCGCCTTCACCCGCAACCCGCACGGCTATGATCTGCACCCGGAGGTCGAGGCCGCATTGCTCTCGGCCCGCGACGCCCTTACCGATGCGGGCTACATCGTCGAAGAGATCGAGCCCCCCAATGTGTTCGAGGCCGGACGCACCGGCTACCGCGCCTTGATGGGTGAGATACACGCGCTGATGAAGCCGGATCTGGATGCCGTCGGCTCAGACGTCATCCGCACCATGTTCGACACCTATTTTCAGGAGTTCCCGCCCTATCAGGGTGACGAGCTGCTGAAGATGTACGCCAAGCGCAGCCACTACGCCCGCCAATGGGCGCTGTTCATGGCGGATTACCCGCTGGTGCTGACGCCGTTCCTGCCACAGCCCTTCTTTGCCCCCGACCGGGACCGCGAAGGGGTCGAAGGCGCCCATGACGTGCTGGGCTGCGCGGTCTATTCCTACGCGATGAACTACATGGGGCTGCCCGCCGCCTGCGTGCCCTCCCGCCTGGCGCAATTGCCCAAAGGGCCGCAGCCCATCAACGTACAGATCGTGGCGCAGCGCTGGCGCGAGGACATGGCCGTGGATGCCGCCATCGCCATCGAGGACCGTCTCGGCCAGATGGCACCTCCCCTTTGGGACCACATGGCCGCACAGGTCTGAGCTCTACCATTGGGGCCGCCTCATGATCCCCGCGGCCTCGTTTCATCTTTTTTGAAATACCTCCCGCCGGGAGGCAACGGCCCCGTGCCCCTCGGGCACGGGGCTCACCCTGTCGCGCGTAAGCGCGTCCGCTGGGGTCAGGGGTTAGTTGAACTGCTCAGAGATCAACCGTTCCTCCAGCCCGTGGCCGGGATCAAACAGGATCTTGTGGCTGATGCTGCGCTCGCTCTGGATCTCCACCCAGTCGATATCCTTGAATGACACCGAATCTGCCTCCGCCATCACTGGCCGCTTTGCCGCGTCGATCACGTCGAACCGCACCGTCGCACCGCTCGGCAACAGTGCCCCGCGCCAGCGCCGGGGTCGGAACGCCGCGATCGCCGTCAGCGCCAGCACATCCGCCCCGATCGGCAGGATCGGACCATGGGCAGAGAAATTATAGGCGGTGGAGCCCGCCGGCGTCGACACCAGCGCCCCGTCGCAGACCAGCTCCGCCATGCGTTGCCGCCCATCGACCGAGATCTGCAGCTTGGCCGCCTGCGGCCCCTGACGCAGCAGCGACACCTCGTTGATTGCCATCGCTTCATGCATCTGCCCGTTGCGATCCCTTGCATGCATGCGCAGCGGGTGGATGGTCTCTTCCTGCGCGTCGGCCAGACGCTCCATCAGATCGCCCTCACCATAGCTGTTCATCAAAAAGCCGACGGTGCCGCGGTTCATGCCATAGATCGGCACGTTCAGATCCACCGTCTCGCGCAGGGTGTGCAGCATGAACCCGTCGCCGCCAAGCGCCACGATCACATCTGCCTCGCTCATCTCGACGCTGCCGTAGCGACTGACCAATACGCCACGCGCGGTTTGCGCCAGCGGGGCCGTACTGGCCAGAAATGCGATTCTCATGGAACGTGATCCTGTTTCCGGAAGGGTCCAAACGGTTCCGAAACAAGCACAGGTTTTCCCCGATGACCAGACTTGCCGTTCAGCTGACCCGTTTCGTCGCTTTACAGTCTTTCAGATCCGTGAAGTTTCCGATAGGAAATCTCGCAAAGACCACACCCAACCAGACGGAGCCAGCATGACTGAGACCCCCCGTGACACCGGTTTCTTCACCCAGAGCCTTTCCGAGCGTGACCCGGAGCTGTTCGGCGCAATCACCGACGAGCTTGGCCGTCAGCGCGACGAGATCGAGCTGATCGCCTCGGAGAACATCGTCTCCGCCGCCGTTATGGAAGCACAGGGTTCCGTGCTGACCAACAAATACGCCGAAGGCTATCCGGGCCGCCGCTACTATGGTGGCTGCCAGCATGTGGACGTGGCGGAAAACCTCGCCATCGACCGCGCCAAGCAGCTGTTCAACTGCGAATTCGCCAATGTGCAGCCGAACTCCGGCAGCCAGGCGAACCAGGGCGTGTTCCAGGCACTGCTGCAGCCCGGCGACACCATCCTCGGCATGGATCTGGCCTCCGGCGGTCACCTGACCCATGGTGCGGCGCCGAACCAGTCCGGCAAATGGTTCAACGCGGTCCACTACGGTGTGCGCGAAGACGACAACCTGATCGACTATGACCAGCTGCAGGCGCTGGCCACCGAGCACCAGCCCAAGCTGATCATCGCCGGCGGCTCCGCTATTCCGCGTCAGATCGACTTTGCCAAGTTCCGCGCCGTGGCCGACAGCGTCGGCGCCTGGCTGATGGTCGACATGGCGCATTTCGCCGGTCTCGTGGCCGCAGGCGAGCACCCGTCCCCCTTCCCGCATGCGGATGTGGCCACCACCACCACCCACAAGACTCTGCGCGGTCCGCGTGGCGGCATGATCGTCACCAACAACCCGGATCTGGCGAAGAAGTTCAACTCCGCCATCTTCCCGGGCATCCAGGGTGGCCCCTTGATGCACGTGATCGCCGGCAAAGCCGCCACCTTTGGCGAAGCGCTGAAGCCCGAGTTCAAATCCTACCAGAAGCAGGTGCGTGCCAATGCGGTGGCCCTGTCGGATGAGCTGATCAAGGGCGGTCTGGACATCGTCACCGGTGGCACCGACACCCATGTGATGCTGGTGGACCTGCGTCCCAAGGGCGTGACCGGCAACATCGTCGACAAGGCTCTGGGCCGCGCGCATATCACCACCAACAAGAACGGCATCCCGTTTGACCCGGAAAAGCCCACCGTGACCTCCGGCATTCGTCTGGGTACTCCAGCGGGCACCACCCGTGGTTTTGGTGAGGACGAGTTCCGCGAGATTGCCCGCCTGATCGTCGAAGTGGTCGATGGTCTGGCCGCCAATGGCGAAGACGGCAACGCGGCAGTCGAGGAAACCGTGCGTGGGAAGGTCGCTGCCCTCTGCGCGCGCTTCCCGCTCTACCCGAACCACTGAATTTGATCGCCTTTGAGCGACCATGAACACATAAACCGCCGCGTCTCGGACGCGGCGGTTTTACTGTTTCTATCTGTGGCGACTGACAATGGGAGCAGGTATTCCCTGCCCCCCGTTTGTTGCATCAGCTCTCGGAAGATGGTTCTTTCAACGCCTCTTCCAGCATGCGCTCGTTGCGGACCTCTTCGATGCGGCGGATCCGATCCGAGCTCTGACGGATATCAAAGCGGTATTTCACCACGTTGATCAGGCTCAGTGTCAGCAGCAGGATGCCCATGCCCCAATATCCTTTGGTCGCCAGCGGCACCTCGGTCGACAGCCAGAGCGAAATGCCCAGCATGCCATAGGCGACGACGACGCCGATGATGTTGAGGTTGGTGATCAGGGCGTTCTCATTGCGTGCGTCAAACATGGTTTTATCCTTCATTTCCAAATAGATTGTCTGCGGAGCCTAGCGCTCCCGGGTTTTCGTCTCAGGGCAGTTCTGCCCTCGCATGTCGGGATCAGCGTTCGGTCTTCAGGCGGCTCAGCACATCAGTTGCCGTGCTCTTGAGCGGCGTGCCAAACCCCGCATCCGCCAATTGATCCGCCACCGAGTGCGGCGCGAGACCGGTTTCAATCTCGCCCAGAATTTCCGAGGCCTCGAAGGGGTCTTCCTGGCCCAGGACCTCCTGGATCAGCTCAGCCGCTTCATCCATGGGCTGGCGGTTCAGCGACCGGCCAAGGCTGGCCTGAGCGCGATGCTCGCCCTTGACGGCGCGGGCCGAGATCGCGCCCTGCCTCAAATCAATCAGACGACGGTGCGCCGTCTCCACCGATTGACGCAGGCGCATGATACGCGCCTCCAGACGTGACCGCGTGTCCTGACGCAGGCTGCGCTCATTCTCCATTTCGGCAATCGCTGCGGCAGCGGCTTCGGCCAGATCGTCTCGCCCCTCTGTCAGGGCCGCCCGTGCCCGCGTCGTCAGATCCGCAATCCGCGTATCCAAGGTTGCAATCTGGCGCTGCTCGGCCCGTTCTTTCTGGATCAGGCTCACCAGCGTCGACTTTGCCGATTTCAGGTCATCGGTGGCCTGGGCAATTTTCTCCTCGATCAGTTCGATCGAATACTGCTGGCGGACCTGCGCCTCTGCTCTGCGATTTGCGCCCGTCATCAGGGTCTTGAAAGTTGAGAACATGATCGCTCCTCCATTCGTGAACATCGTTCACAAGTGAGGTAGCAAAGTCATGAACGTCGTTCAAGATATTTTTTGAACAATGTTCAAAAGGTATGGATTACCTGACCATCAACCGTGACAAAACCAATGCGATCATCCGTCGGATGTCCTGTGGCGGCACACCAGAGATCCGGTTTTCAAGCCCGAGGAGCACAATTCCATGAACAGAAGAGAACAACGCCCGCACCGTCAGGGCCTGCTCTTCTGGTGGCTGATCAGGAAACAACTCCGCCACCGGGCCCGCGATATGCTGGAACAGCCGATCCAGCGCCGTGCGGTACCAGACCGGCACCGCGCCATCCGCAGGCAATTCCAGATCGAACAGGGCGCGCCACAGGCGACTATTGTCACTTGCAAAATCCAGATAGGCCTCACTCATCAGGATCAACCGATCCGTGGCAGACGCGCCCCGCGATGCGGTTATGGACGCTTCGACCACCGCGCCCAACCGCTGAAACGTGCGACCGTTCACCGCCATCACAAGCGCGGTCATGTCATCGAACGCGTTGTAGATTGCCCCCACCGCACAGCCCGCATCCTTGGCCAGATCGCGTGCGCGCAATGCCGTAACCCCCGTCTCCCGAATACGCGCTTCCGCCGCAACAACCAGTTTGTCGCGCAGATCCGCTCTGCGTTGCTCTGCTTTTGTCGTCATGCTTGCCCGCCAATTCTTGAACCATGTTCATGCACCTATAAACCCGCTCAGGCGCGAGATGCAAACCTCTGCATTGCATCTGGGGCTGCACCCTGTCTCGGCAGCAACACTCTGTCAGGGCAGACGAAGTCAGGTCAAACAATCAGGATGGACTTTGGAGCGGTTTTCTCGTCATTTGCCCCGCATGATCCAGACTGACCAAAACCCGAACCGCACCCGCCGCCTTGAACGCACCCTCGGCGACTGGATGCGCGCCCGCCTGCCCTTTGCGGTGGCGGAATTCGTGATGTTCACTCTGAAACAGGGCTGGGCAGCGATATTCGGCATTCTGCTCCTTGGGGGACTGCTGATTTCGGATCGCATCTGGCAGCCGGATTGGGCGCTGGCGCGCTATGATGCGCTGTTGCTCTATGCGCTGGGGCTGCAGGTGCTGTTTCTAGCCGCCGGCATGGAAAGCTGGCGCGAGGTGCGGGTGATCCTGCTGTTCCATCTCACCGGCACGGTAATGGAGATCTTCAAGGTTGATGCGGGCAGCTGGGCCTATCCCGGCGACGGTCTGGTGAAACTCTGGGGTGTGCCGCTATTTTCCGGCTTCATGTATGCCTCCGTGGGGTCCTACATGGCGCGGGTGATCCGCCTGTTCGACATGCGCTTTGCCCCCTACCCGCCGCTATGGCTGGCCACCTGCCTCGCGGTTGCGATCTATGTGAATTTCTTCAGCCACCATTTCCTGCCGGATATCCGGCTGGCGCTGTTTGTCGCCACGGTGGTGATCTTCATCCGCACCCGGATCTGGTTCTATCTCGGCGGACAAGCCTATTGGATGCCGCTGCCGCTGGCGGCCTTCCTGTCCAGCTTCTTCCTCTGGGTGGCGGAAAACGTCGGCACCCGCACCCGCACCTGGCTTTATGCCGGTCAGGACAGCGACCAATGGGTCAGTATCGCCAAGATGGGCAGCTGGTATCTTCTGCTTTATGTGAGTTTTGTCACCGTGACATTGGTGGTGCGCGATGCGCTCTCACACACGCCTTACCGACCGGTCACGCCAACCGATGTCAGACAAAGCCCCGCCAGCGCAACACCACCACCAGAAGTGCAATGACACAGATCAGCGCAAAGCCAACAGTGGCCGCGATATCCAGCAGCCGCCCCTTGCGCCGGTCCTTCAGGTCCAGCTCTGCCAGATAGGCCCGAAGCCGCCGCGCTTTTCGGAGCAGACCGTCCTGATCCAGCGTTGCAGCGATGCGCGGATGGGCAAAGCTTGCATCCGCTGCCACCAGATCATCCGCCGCCCGGCGCATCCGGTGCGGCAGGTGACGCCGGGCGCGGCGCAGGCTGTCAGCCAGCTCGCCGGAGAGTTTCAGTCGTTTTTCCAACAGCGTTTGGATCTGGTCCAGCTCACTCTGTAACGTCTCGCTCATGGCGCGGGGATCCTCGGGCTGCGCGTGTAACAAGCTGGACCATACCCACCGCGGCTGTGGATCTCAATGCCGCGTACGCGCAAGGTTGGGGGCTGACAGTCGGGCGGGTTGCGGCTATCACCGCCCTATGCTGAACACGATCATACATGGCCACCCGACCGACCAACCACCCCTGCTGATTGCCCATGGCCTCTACGGCTCCGGGCGCAACTGGGGCGTGATTGCAAAGCGCCTGTCTGATGAGCGGCAGGTGATTGCGGTGGATATGCGCAACCACGGCAACAGTCCGCAGACCCAGACCCACAGCTATGCCGATCTGGCCGAGGATCTGGCCGAGGTGATCGCCGCCCATGGCGGGCGCATGGATGTGGTGGGGCACTCAATGGGTGGCAAGGCGGCGATGATGCTGGCGCTCACCCACCCCGACGCGGTCAACAGGCTGCTGGTCGCCGATATTGCCCCGGTCAGCTATGAGCACACACAGGCGCATTTCATCACCGCCATGCGCAGCGTCGACCTCGCGCGGGTGAGCCGCCGGTCCGACGCACAGGAGCAACTGGCAGAGGCCGGCGTGGATGCGATGCTGCAGAGCTTTTTCACCCAATCGCTGGATGTGGAGAACAAGCGCTGGCGATTAAACCTCGACACATTGGAGCGCGAGATGCCGCATATCCTGTCGTTTCCGGAGGTTGAAACCCAGTGGGACGGAGCAGCGCTGTTCCTGACAGGCGCCAACTCCGAGTATGTGCAGGCGGAGCATCGCAGCCGCATCAAATCGCTGTTTCCCGGTGCCCGCTTTGCCAAGATCCCCGGCGCAGGCCATTGGCTGCACGCGGAAAAGCCGCGCGAATTCGAGGCCACGGTGCGCGCGTTTCTGAACGCCTGACGGCAGCGCATGTATTTGGGGCTCTGCCCCCGGCCCTCACGGGCCTCTCCCAGGATTTTTTGGCTTAGAGGAAGCGGCGGTCAGTAGGTCAACAACAACCGATCCCGGACCGCCTCTGTCTGCATCCGCTGGCCACCCATCTGGAACCGCTTCAGCATGGATTGCCCCATATTGACGAGGATCTCGCGCTGAAACAGCCCGTGCGGGATCTCGATGTCACAATAGACATCGCCGGATTTCTTGGTGCCGTCGATCGACATGGCCACCCGCACCCCGCGCGCCTTGCAGGCGGCGATGCTGGCGAATAGCTCCTCCAGCCGGAACGCCTGCGCGCCATACAGAATGGTCTGCGAATGCGCATAGGGCGGGTCGCAATAGACCACATCCCCTGCTCGCGCCTGTGCCATGGCGGCGCGATAATCCAGACAGGCAAAGCGCGCGCCCGCCATCCGGGTGCGCCACATGTCGACCCGCTCGGCAAACTTATGCGGCTTCATCACCGGGTGGCTGCCGCAGGGCGTCGACATATAGCCATCCTTGCGGCGAAACCGCACCACGCCGCCGTAGCAGGCCCGGCACAGGAACAGGAAATCCGCCCCATTGGGCGTGGCATTGTAACGGGCCTTGATCGCCTCGTAGACCGCCACACGGTCGCCCGCCATGAAGGCCTCATAGCGCGCCTGATACCAATGGTTCAGCAACTCGGGGTCATCCTGCAACGCCTGCCAGATCTCAACCAGCGGCGGGTAGATGTCGGAGCCCACGGCGCGTGTGGGCCGCAAGTTGGCCATCACACCGCCCGCGCCCAGAAAGGGTTCGAAATAGGTGCCATAATCCTTGGGCAGATGGGCGACGATCTCATGGGCAAAGCGTTGCTTGTTGCCGACCCATTTCAACAGCTGGGTCTTGAACGGAGGAGCCGGTGCCTCGCCCGCCACGGGCAACAGCGCGTCCATCCCCTCAGACCTCGTCCCGATAGGCGATCCGCCGCGTGTAGCTCAGCGCATTGGCGGCCACGAGGCGATAGTGACGCTCCTGCAGCACCTGGATCTCGTCGCCCTGCACCGCCAGTTCGAACAACGCCACGATGCTGTCATCCATGAACTGCGCGGCGATCGCACGGCAGCGCATGCCGGGAAACTTGGCGTCGGCATAGCGGATGTCCTGACTGACCTGCACGATTCCGATCTGATCCTTGCCGCCCTTGGCCTGCACCGGAATGATGGTATGGCAGCCGTACCGGTCGAGGCCGATATACAGCTCGTCGATCTCGATCTGGCCCATGCCCTTCACCGTGGTGCGCAGGTGGTTTTGCAGACTGTAGGTGGTGAGGCCCAGAAACGTGTCGATCAGCCGGTTGTAGCGCACCACCGCCAACAGCGCCTGCTCGTCATCCAGCGCATAGGCGCGGATGATGGCGGGGGTGGCGTCGGGGATGTCGATGACCTCCAGATCCTGCTGCGGCAGGATACGGTTGATCTTCACCAGGCTGAATTTATAGACCGCTCGCCCGGCCAGTTCGATCACCCATTCGCGCCCCTCGGGCTGGGTGGCCACGATGGCTTCGGGCAGCACATTGCGAAAGCGAAAGGAATAGAGCACATCGCCCAGGTTCTTGGGCAGTTTGATCGCCAGCTCCTGTGCGGCCTGCTCCAGCTCCTCGCGGGTGAAGCCAAACTCGGTCGCGCCTTCGCTGTAACGTTCGACAAAGATCTTCTCGATCAGGGCGCTGTAGCGGTTCTGCTGCTTAGCCATTGGCGGTCTTGGGCGCGGTCTCTGCGCGTTCCAGCTCGATATCCGCCTGCCGCCGCTTGGTCGCGCCGCTCTTGCGGTCCCGGCGCGCGGGCATGGCGTCCACCTCGAAATGGGCAGCGGCGCGGGTCAGGTCGAACTGCAGCAGCTTGGGATCCCCCAGCGCCAGCGTACCCTCCGGGCGTTCGGGCTGATAGCCAAGTGCTGCCATCATCTGAGCCGCCACGGCGCGGGCCAGCGGCGGGGGCACCGAATTGCCGATCTGACGCGCACCATGCCATTTGGTGGCGTTGAAACGGAACCAGTCGGGGAACCCGTGCAACCGCGCCATCTCGCGCACGGTGACGCAGCGGTCGTATTTGTAGTGGATCGGGCGCGGACTGGTGAAGGCACCGCGCGCGCCATCGGTCCCCGCCCGCAACGTGTTGGAGACACCTCCCCGGGCCAGCTTGAAGAACCGGCTGATCGGCTCCACCGCGCCCTCGGCAGTTTCGCCAAAGCGACGGCGGGTGATCTCGGTGTGACCGGTCCGCGCGCTCGACGTTAGAAGCGAGGGCTGCCAGTCGCGGATATAGCCGTGGTGCCAGGCATCATTGGTCAGCCCGCGCAGTTCTGCCGCGTAGTCCGACGGTTTGCCAAACCGCACACCGCGCGTGGCATCGCTGTCCAGCAGCGCGTCAAAGCGTTCCGCATCTGGCAGATCCCCCAGCGCCTCGCGGCAGCTGGGCCCGTCAGGCAGCCCTTCGAAGGTCTTGGGCTTGCCGCTGATATTGGTCTGCGGCGCGGGGTATTCGGGCAGCGGCAGGCCTTTCTTGACCCCCATCAGGATCAGTCTCTCACGCGATTGCGGCGTGCCGAAATGGGCGGCGTTCAGCACCTTCCACGGCGTGCGACAGACATATCCAGCCGCATCAAAGGCCGCCACCAGCTCCTCAAGGAACTGCTTGTGCTTGCCCACCGTCAGCCCCTTGACGTTCTCGAACACAAAGGACTTGGCGTCCAATTCCTTGACAATGCGCAGGAAATCCATCGCCAGCCGGTTGCGCGGATCGTCCAGCACCCGCTTGCCGATCATCGAGAACCCCTGACAGGGCGCACCACCCGACACACAGTCGATTTCCGCATCGCCCAGGCCTGCCGCCGCGCGGATCTGCTCGCCGCTCAGCCCCTCGACAGAGCGCGCCAGAACCGCCGTATGGGGGAAGTTGAACTTGTGAACGGCGCAATGGACCGGGTCGATTTCCACCGCGGCCCGGACGTCAAACCCCGCCTGCTCGAACCCGAGGCTAAGGCCACCTGCGCCCGCAAACAATTCGACTGCGATCGGTCTCAACTTTCGGCGCCCTTCGTTCACGTTTGATTCTCATATTCTAGCATGGGAGAGACGCGATGTCGATCGCGTCTGTACCTCTTACACAAGCTGCAGATCGAATGCCAGAACGTCTCAAAGCCGACAGAAATAACGCCAAGTCCGCAGGAGCGGCGGCGCGGACGATGATGGCAGTTTCGGGCAGCTCTCACGTCCCAGGCATTGCGACGAACGCCGTCATTTCAGCTTTAGATCCAGTGGCGTGATGACTATAGTGAGCGCCGGAGCTTCTAACTGGAAAGGCTGTGCTGGCCGTGACTTCGAACAAAGTCCCATTCAACCGCCCCTCATTCGTCGGACAGGAACTGCGCTGGGTCACCGATGCCATCGAGCGGGGTCAGCTCTCCGGGGATGGTCACTTCACCCATCTGTGCAACGAACAGATCCGAACCGCTACAGGTGCCGCTGCGGCCTTGCTGACGCATTCCTGTACTGCCGCTCTGGAAATGGCGGCGATCCTGTGTGACCTTGAGGCCGGTGACGAGGTCATCATGCCGTCGTTCACCTTTGTCTCGACGGCCAATGCTGTCGTTTTGCGCGGTGCAGTTCCGGTATTTGTCGACATCGACCCGAACACCCTGAACATTGATCCCAAACGGGTTAAAGCGGCGGTTACATCCCGCACCCGTGCGATCATCGCGGTCCACTACGCTGGTTTCCCTGCCGATATGGATGCGCTGGCAGAGATCGCGAGGACGCATGACCTGGTGCTGATCGAGGATGCCGCTCAGGCCTATGGATCCACTTACAAGGGACGGCCCGCAGGATCGCTTGCGGATATGGCCGCCTTCAGTTTTCATGAGACCAAGAACATCATCAGCGGTGAGGGCGGTGCGCTGACTCTGACACGGCCCGATCTGGTCGAACGTGCGGAGATTATTCGCGAGAAGGGAACAAACCGGTCTCGTTTCTTCCGTGGTCAGGTTGATAAATACACTTGGGTTGATCTGGGATCGTCCTTCCTGCCCGGAGAATTGATTGCCGCCTTCCTGCATGGTCAGCTGGAAATGGAGGCCGAGATCCGCAGCCGCCGTTGCGGTCAATTTGATCGCTACATGGCGGCGTTTGCCGATCTCGAAGCCGAAGGGCGGCTCAGACGGCCGATCATCCCGGAGCAGACCACAGGCAACGGCCATATGTTCTATTTGCTTTTGCCGGATCAGGACACGCGCGACGATCTGATCGCATTTTTAAAAGAGCGCGGCATTGGCGCCCCCTTCCACTACGTGCCTTTACATTCCTCCCCCGCCGGTCAGAAATTTGGTCGCGCCGACGAGGAACTGCCTGTGACCCAGGACACATCGGATCGCCTCCTGCGGCTGCCCATGTTTTTCTCTCTCGGCGCTGATATAGAGGGCGTGATTGATGCGACCGCCGCGTTCTTCAAGCGCGGTGGGCACTGACATGGCCTATCTCACTCAGGCACAACTCGACACCATGGGCTTTGCCAGCCTTGGCCACGATGTGAAGATCAGTGACAAGGCCTCCATCTACAACGCCGAGCAGATGACCCTCGGGGATCATACCAGGATCGACGATTTCTGTGTCGTGTCTGGCTGTGTGACCACGGGCCGTAACGTCCATATCGCGCCATTGTGTCTGGTTGCAGGCGGAACCCCGGGGATTGAATTCTCCGATTTTTCCGGCCTGGCCTATGGCGTTAAGATCTTTGCGCAATCTGACGATTACTCCGGCGCCACCATGACAAACCCAACCGTGCCAGCCGCATTCAAATCGGAAACCAAGGCGCGTGTCTCTCTCGGTCGCCATGTGATCGTCGGCGCAAATGCGGTTGTCGCCCCCGGTGTTTCACTCGCGGACGGGACAGCCGTTGGTGCAGGATCGGTTGTATTGGCATCAAGTGCGCCGTGGTCGATCATGGCAGGCGTTCCGGCCAAACATATCAAGACCCGGTCTTCCGACCTGCTGGCCCTCGAAGATGAGCTTCTGCAGGCGGAATCGCATTGACCAAATCCAGACACCCTAACTACGTGATATATGCCCCCGATTTCGATCCAGATAGCGGCGGCGCGATATTCCTGCACCAGCTGGCTCATGCATTGGGTCAGCTGGGCGAAGACGCTTCGCTGTGGCCCTGGAATGTGCCGAGCCGGAGCGACACCAGAAAACATCTGCGACGCATCATCCGAAACCCAGGCCTGCTCTGGCAAACGCCCGTCGGAAAACTGCTGCGCGACCCGGCCATGCAAACCCGAATAGCGACCCACAAGGATCTGCGCTCCGACACGATTGTGGTCTATCCGGAGGTCACACTCGGCAATCCGCTGCAGGCCCGCAAGATCGCCCGCTGGCTGCTCTACAAGCCCGGACTGAAGGACCCGTTCCAGTTCACCGAGAATGAAATGTTCTTTCGCGCCGGGGAGATGTCCGATCTGCCTGAGATGACAGGCGGCGCCGAAGACCTGTTTCTATGGCGCCGCAATCCGGTCTATCGCAATGAGAACAGACCAGAGCGAAAGGGCGTTTGCTATATGGTCCGCAAGGGGCATGAGAAAGAGCGGATCCCGGAAACCGAGGATCCCGCAGCCATCTGCATCGACGGCCTGTCCCATGAAGAGGCTGCCGAGGTCTTCAATACGTGCCAGATCTTCTACAGCTACGATGAGGCCACTCTCTACTCTCAATATGCTGCCATCTGCGGCTGCACGAGCGTCATTATCCCCGGGTTCTTTCGAGATCGGAGCGAATGGGTCGCGTCACATCCGCTTGGTCGGGTTGGCGTTGCATATGGGCTCGACGATTTGGATCATGCCCGCCAAACCCGTAGCCAGGTGCAGGGCGTCCTAGACGCGCAGGAACAAGCCGGGCTGGACACAGTCAGGCGTTTCATTTCCACGACACAAGCCGGTTTCTCCGTAGCGTAGTCACAGCTGCGGTTGCGAACCCAGAATTGGACGCCTCTCCAGTCGTGAACTGAACTGTCGGGAGCAGGTAAGTCACAAACAGCTGATGGGCCTCCATGTTGAGTGAGGCGGCCTACCTGAGTAGGTACAAACAATGCCGAAGCAGAGCCCAAGGCGTTGATGTGAAACTCTCCAGCATTTTCAAAGTGGTACGGGCGGCGGGACTCGAACCCGCACGGCTAAAGCCTGGGGATTTTAAGATTGCGCCTTTTCCTTTGTTTTCAACAAGTCGGTTACACAAAAACAAAGCCCCGCACCGCAAATAGCGGTCCGGGGTTGCGTAGCTGGGGGAGACGATTTGCGTCGACTTAAAGCACTTCTGTCTCCAAATGTTCCCGTGCCTCTTTGAATGTCTCCGACCGACCGTGTTTGGCTGGGAATCGATCAAGCGAGTCAAAGCTGATCTTCATCCGCCATCCTGTCGACGATCACTTTGCGAATAAGCCTGCTGCACGCTGTGCATAAACTGATTAAGGAAGCCAGCCCGGAGCGGTGATTGGTCCAGGGCACAGCGTGAAACCAAGCGTGACGCCAAGGGCGGGAAGCTGTCATTAGCTGCGGTCGCGAAATCTGTAATCGGATTAGCAAAAGCGGACAAAGACTTGACTAGTGATGTTCCCCAATTGGCATGTGTTCCGTCTGCGGAACGCCGAAAACAACCATTCTCACATCTACGGGTGCAGATTTGCTCTTCTTGTGAACCCAATTTCTGTAGTCAGATACTTTTGTCTGGATATCTGCATCCACACTCGCAAAGACTGAAGTCTCGGAGCAAAATGCGAATGATTTTTGCCACCCATAGACCTTTTTCCCGATAGCTTGAATAACGAAGCTCTCCGACTGGCTCGGCGGCAGTTTCTTACCCTGTGTTATCGAGGCATTGATCGCGGCCTTTGATTTCGAAATCATGTCGGAGACGTCTCTGTTCAGTCTTTCAACTGATTTCGCGCTTGGCACGCAGCGCTTTGGTTGTAACATGCAGCCCAAGAAGTTGATGCTTTGCGGACCACACTCGCCTTCAGCCGCCTTGTCTGAGCCAGGTGAAGGTTTGTACAGTTGAAAGTCAAATGCCTCTAACCGTTCTTTTGCATGGGCAATGGCTTTTTCTAGTGCCTCCCTATCGGGGGCGACCATTAAGAGGTCGTCAATATACCGTACGGCAGTAACACCTCCTTGATTCAGTTCCTGGTCTAGTTCGTAGAGCAGTACGTTTCCCGCAAAAGCTGAGAGTGAAGACCCTTGTGCGACACCAATCCCACCGGATGGGAATAGCTTAGCATATGTTGCCAATTCGTCCTTGTTGGCGAGGTTGACCTCCAATCCGCGAGCAAAAAGTTCTGATAATTTTTCATCACACGTCTCCCTGCGAACAAAATCGACAACTTGTCCTGTCGGTATCTTGGTAAAGAAGGCCTTGATGTCGGACTGAAAGAAGAAGCGTGAACCATTGTCGACCGCATCATTGATTAGCTCAATAGCGGGTCTTACTCCGCCATATGGCTTGATCAGACCTCCAACGCCATACTTGGATACGTTGATTTGGTTGATCTTTCCAAGTCGCTCGTCCCGAAGCGTTTCGTACCTTGTATCGATGTCGCGGGTGTCGCGAGCTCTGCGCGGCTGGAGAACTTGCAAGATCGCTCTTTGAACCACGCGATTTCGAAGCGACGCAACGGCAATTGGACGAGGGTTCTTCTTTTGCGCCAGGCGCATTCTCTTGTCTTTGAGCACGCCTGTTACGCCATCGAACACAAATCGGCTTTCTCGCAGCTGTCGTCCAATCGTCTTAAGGTGGGTTTGGTGGCGGTGCTCGAATTCAGCAGCCTGACCTGCTATTTCACTGTTCGCAGACTTGAGCGCGCTCCTTTTGACGTGCCGCCAAGCCGCGAACAGATTTTGTTCGCTGCGCATCTCATCAAAGAGTGTTTTCGTCATTTCTCCGCTCGGCTCCCCTAGCTCATACAATCGCCGACCGTTGACGGGCTTCGACCATCCACTGCGCACGGCATTGCCGCGTACACAGACACCTTGGCAGCAAACGCCACCTTGGCGAGATCGCCTCGGCTTTCGATCCGCATCGATGCTTCGAGCTTCACGTCAGACGCCAAGACAATCATGGACGCTGCGGCCAGCACGCAAGCGAGCAAGCCGGTACGCCAGCTCAATCGAGCCGGTTTTTGGGGTTCAGATCACACATTTCCGCGCCTTTCATCTTAACAGGTTTTTGGCCACGTCAAGCGCTTTCCGCCCCGGCCTCGCCCACCACGTAGAATGCTTATCAGCCGCCTTGGGGCCACCATGAGATGGTGCATTTACAGCCTCAGAAGCAACGGTCGGGCTTCGACCATCCACTGCGCACGGCATTGCCGCGTACACAGACACCTTGGCAGCAAACGCCACCTTGGCGAGATCGCCTCGGCTTTCGATCCGCATCGATGCTTCGAGCTTCACGTCAGACGCCAAGACAATCATGGACGCGATATATAGTGGATATGAGCGGAACGAACTTCAAGTGGTTGGGCATGCACTTTTCATCTTTTCATCGCCATAAAGTTGTGGATTGATGAGTGTCAATTGAAACATACGCGACCAAAGCCTTTGAACTGAGAGGTAAGGGAAGCGACTCTAACCCGCCAGACGAGGGACGCTTTCGTGGCCGAAAAGAAAAATCAACACTTTGTCCCCAAGGTTCATCTCAGGTATTTTGCGAGGGACGATAAAGGACGGCAAATAGACGTCTGGCTCCCCAAGCAAGACAAGGTTGTTAAGGGTGCGTCGATCAAAAATCAGTGCTCTAAGAGCTACTTTTATGGCAAAGACCTGAAGATCGAGAACTTCTTGAACTCACCGGAAGCGATGTTTGGAAGAACTGTTGATCAATTGATTGAGTGTGAAAGTGGCGATGACGAGGCGCTTGAGGCTCTTCTTTTTCTATGGCTTCTGCAACACACTCGAGCTGAGAGAACGATCACCGAACAATTGTTGGTAATGTCCGCCATGCGCGATAAAGTTTCGCTTGGTCAGGAAGATAACGAAGACCTGCGGGATTGGCTCGGACCGCCTATCGGCGCTCCAGAAGCAATGCAAATGACGCTGGATAGTGCAAAAGAGTATTTTGACATCATATCTGATCTACGCTGCGTATTGCTAACAAACCAAACAAAGACAGAATTTGTGTTGTCTGACTGCCCTGCCGTGTCTTCCAATAAATTGATCTTGAAGCGATATATGAAATACCGCAATTGGGGACTTGGTGGTGCCGGTTTGTACTTATACATGCCGCTTACGCCAAAACTTGGCTTCTTTGCTTTTGACAGGCATGCCTATGAACTTGTTTCGAGGAGAGGAAGCACGTGCAATCTGAATGAGCAGGATGTCGTCGCGTTGAATCAGCTCGTTTATTTGTTCTGCAACGACTTAGTCGTGCTGCCTCCGAACTGCGACACCAATAGTGCAATTAGCCAATTGAAAGAAGTTGAGGAAGCGAAGCCAGAAAGAACCATGCGGGTAAACATCGCCACAGAAGACGAAGATCAAGCCCGAGAAGGCAGCAAACGGTTTTCTGTCGCATCTGACGAGGAATTTGCTATCTCGCCCAGAGGAGGCTTGATTCACGTCGAGAGTGTTCCGCCAATAGTGCCCCGTCACTTTCCAAAACTTCGCATTCGGCAGAACCCGAAATTCATAGACACTCAGTCCGCAGCGGGCCTCAAGCGCTATAGGGCTTGAGCCCAACTTGATACCGAGAGAGAAGGCTCTGCCTGGCGAAAGCAGGAAATACCGGCGCTTACATCGCTAGTTATCAGGGGCATTTGAAGAAGTGCAAATGTCTTCTATTTCTGGCCGCACCGCAGCATCGCCATGGGATGGTCAACTTCCGGTTAGGGCCGGATGTAGCTTGCATCGGGAAGGCGATTTCCCAGTTCGCAAGGTCGACGCTCTTGACTTGCCGAAAGCAGCGTCTTTCATGCCGAGCATGAATGATCTCTCAACACATTCGCTGGATGAACTAACAATTGACGAGTCCTCGCGGCCCAAAGCTCCGAAGGCTCCAGCAGCGACAGACATGCACCGCCGCCGAGGTCGACAGCTGGCCGCCATCCACCGTCACTATCTGATGGAGATGCCCCAAATTGGAGCGGTGTTGGCGCGGATCGAGGCGGCTGGTGGAGGGATGTTGAGAGGTCGTACGCTCCCATTTTGGCTATGAGGAGACTGAAATGGCAGAGGCCATCGGATATTCCCTCGGATCGATTTGAAACCGCATCCGGATCAGCTAAGCATCGCCTGAAGTAAATGCAGTGTCGGAGCGCGTTCGTCCGCGCTGCAGCCGTTCGCCGGTCAAGAGCCTGGAACTTTGTTCCGGGCTCTTCCGCTTTCTTCAGGTGGATGAACTCTCAGTCCTATCATAGTTATAGATAGTAACTTCGGAGACTAGAACTTTCTACATCCGCTTGAAGCAATCTCACCAGGTTCGACAGGGTGCCCAGGCTGAGGGTTGAGAATAACTGGCTGGATACCGGTAATGTGTCGCATGCAGGCGTCGACAGAAGCCTCTGCCATCCTTCGTCCACCAACGTAGATGTCGATCCAATCGTGTCCTCGGTGCCCGGAATGGCAGGGGCCATCCTGCGGTCGATGCCCATCTCCGCAAAGATCTTCTACGATGGCGTACTTTCGCAATCTTTTAATGTAGAAGCGAGTTCCGGCTGGATAATCCATGATACTACGCCCACCCTTTTTTACGTGTCCAACGGCGAGAGTAACTGGATCGGAATAGGTTCCGGCTCCTCCTGCTGAACGGTGTATCACCGGACGAGCGATCTGGGCCGAACCGCGTGGCGTGTTGTCCCAGTAGCTGTAGCCCGTCAGATAGGCGTTCATCGGCGTCTCCACAGGAAGCCTTGATATGTCTCGATACCCGAGAGATGTGCTCGCTCGATTAACAACATCGAGACCGTGGGAGCGAGGTGTGCCGCAAGCAGCCAAAAGCGCCAAGCTCAAGACCGGTGCAAATTTTAATTTACGAAATGTGTTCATTGTTTACTCCTAACCGGAAGGAATGGAACTTGTGCCGTTAGCTTGATGAAGACTGCAGGCACCTCTATCGGTAAACATTCCGGGTTTCTGAGGAGCTAAGTTTCCAAATTAGATACAATGCAATTAATTTAAATTATTGAATTCGTGCATTCCATCGACTTAGCAGGAGCGGTGGCCGATGAGTTATTAGAGTTATTGAATGCGTGAAAAAAACAAAAATTCAAAATCTGGAACAATTAAAGAAGCTTGAACACATATTGCGCCACCAGCAACAGCGCACCCCAAATGTAGATTCACTCCATCGGTAGTATCGGTATTTGGAATGGTGATCTGATAGATAACGTACCCATTCCACGCAATACGTGTTCATGCGTGGCATTGGTTATTGTTTTATTTACCAGTTTCTCAAATCCTAGGCTGTGCGCTTACAGACCTGGGGACATTGATATGTGTGCAAAAACTGCCTCTGAAACCGCGAAAAAATTCTTTAGAAAAATTCTTTGGACGGGGTCTAGTAGGCCTATATCCGAGAGAAGTAGGCACCCTCCTCACAGAATGCGAGATCGGCGAACACTGTTCACACTAAAGTCCGAAACACTGCAAGATCCCGAAGCCGCCAGTTCTACAAGCTCGGCTATTCTGAACTATGAGCAAGTGCTCGCTTACACTTTTCTTTACGCATCAGAACAGCTTACAGACTTTGACAAGCGAGATGACCTCTCGAATGCCGTGGCCAGAGCGGACAGGCAGTCAGTGCTTCATGCTCTACTTGAAGCTTCCCTGCACATGGGAAGCACGCCAGATCAGCAAGCCTTGTTTAATCAAGGGGTCCATTGCGATGTATAAGTTCTATTCTGCGAGCGGAGTGATTGGCCTTTCTCGCTACGAGGATGGCCGGGATCTTCCTGAACGCTTCAATGATGGCAGTCGTGAAACCATACCTTCTGGAGGCTGGTCTTCGGAAGAATGGTTGGCAACCATGCTCACACAGCTAGTAGAAGAAGAGAATATGAACCTTGAGCAACTCATGTCACATCTAGCGACTATGGGTGTAGCCGATGATCGAGGTTAGCGGTAGCGTCGAACCTATTGAGTCCTACTAAAGCAGTAGCGCCAACAATGGCAGCAAGCCCAAAGCGATTGCCGCGATGCCCAAGCCACCATCATCATCAAAATCCTCATCTGGTTCGGGTGATGGCTCATCCACAGGTGGTACATCACCAGGACCAGACGTTAACGACTCAATGAGTGCTTCTGCGTCGTAGACCCCGTCAATCTCCCCAACCTCGTCTTCGACTATACCTACGGCTTCCCAGTAGACCTCCATCTCTTCAGTCCAGGTAGGTTGAGAGACCACCACGCGCATGACTTCTAAGCTATCGAGATCGGCGTGAAGAATACCATTATTGAATATTTCGTTCTCAATCTCTTCAGAGGTCGCCTCTTCAACGTTCGCGTTTGCATTTCTACTACCGGGTGAATCTCCCTCGTCAACTCCGAGGTAGGTTACTGAAATGTTCTCGCCACCGCTCAACAACCCCGAAAGATCGAAGTCGTTTGACGTAACCTCTTCAGATTTCGAAGTTAAGAAGAGCACGAGTTCGTCTGGGTTTCCGAATGCGTGCACATCGATTGTAGGGGAAGAGTATTCGGTTTCTGAGTTTTCCGAACCCACTAGGTCTATGGATCGATTTCCGGGCAAGCTCTCTTCCATCATCCGAAACATCTCACCGCCGACGGTGAGCTCATCGTGTTCGAACCCGGAACTTAATGCGTTTCGAGTGTTTTGAAGTAGAGGCCAAGCGTGAGCAGTGTCGACACCATGCTCAGGGAACTGCTCTAGGATTTCCAGCATTTCATGCGCTTGTCGCAAGCCATAGTCGGAGTCAGGGTCAAGTGAAGGAGTGGATTTCAAATTCCACTCAGTGACATATGTGTCGAGGTCTTCGTTCCTCTCAAGCCACGTACTTTCCACGAGCCTGGTAGAAAAGTCACGCATCTCGGGGTTGAGTTCGCCTCTTGTGTAGATATGGGACGATACTCCGTCGATCTGGTCAATTTCCTGATCGTCGAACTCATTCATGATGAGCGCATTGTTAACCTTTGACCAGTTGATCTCACCGCTTGAAAAAGTGAAGCCCTCGCTAAAGTCTTGACTGTATTCTTCAGACAACGCGCTCAAGACTGCCTCAGGTGTATCTAAATCGTCGTAGGAACTATCCAATCTTGCAAAGTCGAAGTTAGTTCCTGCCTGTACGACAACATCTATGTCTCCTGTGTCGAAACCCATGTCTTGAGAGTCTGACAAAGCTTGATCAATAACCGAAGACATCTCGCTAGACAGCCGGCCATACTCGACGGATGACATTTGTCCCGATCCCCAGTACTCGTTGCCGATCTCGAACGCTGCAATTTCACCGTTGCCGTGCACTCCACGTACGACATCGCGAACAAAACCATAGAGCTCCTCATGATCAAAATCTGGTTCTCGGTCCCCATTTTCGTCAGTGGCTTCAGATAGATAAGTTCTTGTCGGGATGACAACAGTCGTCGATATTCCGAGTTCCCCTGCAGTGGTTAGCCAATCATTGAGTGGGATCAGATTCACCGGTTCGCCGTTCTCAGGATCTATGCCAGAGGAGCTATTGGGGTTCGAGATATCGAAGTACTCTTCAGTAACTGACCCTCCAGGAAAACGTACCGTTTCCACCCCCAAATCCTGGACTAACTGCCGATAAGACTGATCACCGTCTAAGGTATCCCTATGGAACAGAAAATTCCCACCAAAATTATCTTGTGTGAAATTTGATCGAAATTCTGGGTTTGCATCAAGGGCAGTCGACATCACAGTTCTCCAAGTGTGGGCATTGCTGAACCTGCGCCAAAATTGCCAACAAAATGGAAACGATAAAACTTTACTGTAATTCGGCTGCTTTAGGTTAATTAACCAGGCCTGAGGAGGTTTTTTTGTTTTTATTTGACGAGATTCGCACTCTTGAAATATAGTCGGGTTGGAAAATCTTGCCCTGACACCTGATACAATGGATATCTGAGATCAAAGGATCGCTGAAGATAAACTCAATGGAGAGTGCTCCGTACGATGGAACTGAGATACTCATCTATGTGCACAGCACCTTCAGGAGAGCCAAGTTCTTCGGTATTGGTTCCTCCAGCTCGGTTAGCATAGGGGTCCAGCATCTGACTCAATTCAATGAGGGATGCTGGGTTCTAATTGATGACACAGGCAACGTGATTGCGGGTTGCACTGTATCCAAACAGGAGCCTAGCGGATGGTTACCCTGGACAGACTGACAACTTTCGGGTGTTTTGCGATATAGAATAGTGAAGCGAGCATGTCGCGTATTTGCTGCGCGGTGTGCAGCATTGCTATGGCAGAACTTGCAGTCTTGAATGTCCGTACTTGGGAGATCTGCTGATTTCCTTCACGCTTGCAGCGAAGGCTTCACTGCGCCTTGTCTGAATGTCGAGTTGGAGCTGCGGACCGGTCATCCCGCTGGCCGGACTGAAGCCTGAAAGCTCAAGTTTCCGGTGGCCGCACCGCCGCAAGTCCGGTTTGAGCCCTTATCAGCCCCCGTAGATGCCGACACTGACGATAGGAGTGCGCCGCTGGCGACTAAAGAGTATGCATTCTAAGCTGCCTGGGCAGCCTGATCATGCGCAATGAAGGAGAGCATCGTGACAGCATACATCATTGGCCAGATGGAGATTCACAGTCGGGATTGGATGGATGAATATTTTGCGAAGATGCCTGACCTGGTGAAACGTCACAACGGAGCTTTCAAGGTCCGTGGCGGCAAGCCGGAGCAACTTGAAGGGGAGGGCAAGATGCCTGATGCTGCTTTCGTCATCGAGTTTCCAGACCGCAGTCATGCTACATCATTCTGGAATTCCGACGAGTTCCAGTCTCTTGCGGTTCTGCGACGCACTGGCTCCACACTGAACGCAATCCTCACTGATGCGGTGGAGTGATCGCGTTTCGGCTTCGCCCCGCCTCTCCGCCGCTCAGCGCGCTGTCGGCTCAAGTACCGAGGGCCCCGCGCTACATGGCAGGGCCCTCGTTTCGTGGGTGTATGAAGTCCACGCATGGTCCGGGAGGGTATAAGTCCCGTAGCTTCAGCTTGCACGCCGCAACCTTTTGGCACCAGTTAATAAACCGCAAACAAAAACAGACAGCGATACAGACCGGCCCGGCAATCAGTGAGGATCAATCAGGCCCGTGCCCTTCAGAACGGGTTCCTGTTTTCGAAGGACTCCCCAGCCGTTGCAGGCGCAGCATTCGTGTACCACGCCGCTCCGGCTGGTCTCCTTCCCATGCCCATGGCAGGCCGGGCAGACCTTCGCAGAGGCGCGAACACCCCGCCGACTGAGCGAAGGCGGGGTGGCAGCGGGTGTCGACCGCTTAGTCAATGTATCGCTGGATGAGACCAGCCAACTTGCTGCGCGCCAGGTTCGTCAGAACGCTATCGTCTGGCCCGAGGCGCAGGATGGCGTCGGGCACAGACCGCTTGGCATGCTCCACGGCCTCGCGGATCAGAACGTCCGCCGCTTCATTCGGCCCCCGCTCAACACCGGCGCGAATGCCGCTCATCAGGGCACTGTGCAGCGCCTCGCGGTGGCGGGCCTCGATATCGAGACCCCAGCGCTGTTTGGCGGTATGGGCGGCACTGCCGATCAAGGCGGTCAGAAGCACACTCAGTCCGCTGAGCACAACGGGCAGCAGCTCTTGGAGAAGATCATTCAGGTTCATGGGTTGGTCCTTTTCAGTTTGAGAGATGAGAACGCCGGTCCCCGATCAAAATCGGAGAACGGCCAGGAAACGCCGCAGCCAGTTGACGCGCGGTGCGGGCGATTTGGGTTTGGGAGAGACATCGATTGGCGGCAGCTGGCGCAGCGCCTGGTGCAGTGCGGCGCGGGTCTTTGGTCCGCTCACCCCGTCCACCGTCAGCCCCGCCGCACGCTGGAAGGCCCGCACATCTGTCGGACTATGACCGAGCAGGACCAGCTGCGCCCTTTGGGTCCAGTCCCGCCGCTGAGCGTAGTGGTTATATCCGCCGTTCACCTTGTAGGTGATGCGCTTCACGTCACCTTGATCGGCGAGCGTGTTGAGGCCACGGGTGGTCCAGTACCAGAGCGCCACCAACCCCTCCCACGGATCGGTCAACACCGCGTCCGGGTCTGCCTCAAAGTCGGGTGTGGTGTGATCGATCCCACGCGCCCAAGCGGTGAAGGCGCGATAATTCCACCGCCCGGTGATCTGGATGGGACCGCGCCCGCGCAGCAGATACCCATCGCCATCCCGCTCCGGCGTGTTGCCGAGATCCGTGCGGATGTCATATCGCGCCTGCGCAGGCGTCGGCCCCCATAGCTCACGGTCAAAGCGGAACGCCCCGCTCTCCACCAGCACCTGCCCCAGAAGGCAGGCAACCCGATGCCGCCGGTTCAGGCCAACGTCGCTGCCGTAGGCATTCAGCGCCTTCAGGAACGACACGGCGTTGTCTGCCTGCGTGCTGCCTTTCGGGATCTTTCCGGTGATCTTCTGCAGGGTGTCGAATGTCAGGATTTGCATCATGCTGCCTCCAATGAAGAAGCCCCGCTCAAGGCATGCTTGGCGAGGTGTGAACGGTTTGATTTTTGCCGGGCTTAGCGGATCGGCAGGCGCTCCATGCGCTCCAGCCGGTTGTCGATCTTGTTCAGGGTGGAGAGGATCAGAGACAGGCGCTCATCCTGACGGGCGAGGCTTGTTTCATTGGCGCGCACACGCCCGGTCAATGCGGTCTGCCGCGCCTCTGAGGCCGTCAGATCGACCCGCAGCCCGTTGATGGTTTGGGCAAGGCTTTCCGTTTCTCCGCGCAGTGTTGCGACCTGCAAGCCAACCCAGAGCCCCGCGCCCACCAGCCCGCAGGCGACGGTCCAGGCAAGCGACTTGTTCAACGTGATGCCGCGGTCGCTATTTTCGATCATGGTCATGTCCTGTCCTCAGATTGCCAGCGCCGCGCCAAAGGCCGCCTGGATGTCAAAGCCTGCCGGATCGCTCGCCGCCTCGATCTGCGCCGCCACTGTGGCCTCGGCGGCAAAGCAGGCCTGAATGTGCTGCACCACGGCTTGCGCCGCCGCCTCGACCTGCGGCTTCGTCAGCTCGACAAAGCCGGTGGGTGTTTTCCACGCCAGCGGCGCGCTGATCATGTCCTGCTGCAAGGCGCTGACCGCACCGGAGAGCGCCAGCCGCGTCGCCTCATCGCCCGGCACCTGCAGACCATCCGGCAGGACCACGCCTGCCACGGAACACTGCCAGCGAATGTCGGCGAGCTTTGCCAGTGCCTTGGCCCGGTCCTGCTCGTTGCGTGCGGCAGCAGTGACGACTTTGGAAAAGTCGATATTGCTCATGCTTCACCTTCGGGTTCATCAGTTGGGGCCTGCACCACCTCATAGGGCGGCAGGGGCACCGGCCCGTCGCCGGTCAGGGTCACAGGCTGCGGAAAGCGGGTTTCCTCTGGCGCGTCCGCACCATGGGGCAGGATCAGGGTCAGGTGGAGCGCGCCGCCTTCGCGGGTGACCTCCGAGGCCAGCCAATCGCAGGCCACCGCATCACGGGGCAGCACGTCGCCCTCTAACAATGCGGTGAAGTCGAAGGCCTCGCCGTTGAGGGTCAGCACATCGCCCTGGCGGGTTGCGACCAGCGCCGTATCGCAGCGCGTTGGAGTGAATGAGATTTGCATGATGGGATGCTCCTTTAGAACCAGCGGCCAATTGCCACGACCTTGCAATTGAAAGCTGATCGCGCCTCAGCGGCAGACCACCCATGGATCAGCAAGGACGTTGCCGTTGGCGATGAACAGGCGATGAATAGCGGAGCCGCTGCTGCGATGGCCGCCCCTCCGTAGTGGACCAGAGCCGCGAATGCGGCCGGAAATGTCCATGTAACGCCGCCAGAAGCAGACGTTGAAACTTCACTCATACAAATCTGCGTTCCATCGGCAAAGCGCACATATTCCCCGTTGGCGTTGCTGCCGCGCTCGATCACCGCACCGGTGGGCGTGCCACCGGAATGCGAGACCGTGCCCAGCAGGTTCTCCGAATGCAGCAGCTGCGCCCAGCCTCCGAAGGCGTTGCCGGAGGTGCGCACCAGGATCTCGCTGGATGCATTCGGCGCTGACGAACTGCCGCGCGCCGCTATCTGCACCCCCCGCCCCGCATTCCGGCGCAGCTGCAGGAGTGCGCCGTCAAAGGGCCAGCCATCGGCAGCCGCAATGTTGTAGAGACCCGCCGGGGCGTCCAGTTGTGCGGGATCTGCTAGGTTTGGCGGGTTCGTGGTCAAAATTCCGCCCGCGCCCGTGGTCAGCAATTTCCCGTCGCTTGCATCAACGGCGCTGGCCTGCACCGCCGCGCCGCTGGCGCGACCGACGCTGTCAAACTCGATAGCCTCGGCATTGCCGGCCATCAGCGCCAGCCGGGAGCTGCCGGCGGCGTTGCCGATGGTGGTCTTGTTGCCCTCGGTCTGTACGTAAAAATTCGACGCCACGCCGTCGCGGAACCTGGCCAGCACGCCGGGCGTGCCCAGCACTTCCAGATCCGTGAACTTGCCGGCTGCCGGATGGGTCAGCCCCACGGAGACGCCATTGATCGCGCCCTCGATGGCGGTGACGTTGGTCTCCAGGAACTCGATGAATGCCAGCAGCTCATTGCGATGGGTGACCGCGAAGTGCTGGAACAGCGCATACATCTTGGCGTCAAAATCCGCTTCTGGCGTACTGCGTTTGGGGATTTGGGGAAACGGCGAGAAGCCGGGAATGCTCATGAGAGAGTGTCTCCTATTTGAGGGTTTTGATGATCAGGGGGAAGACGGACTCGCCGGCCACATCGATGG
>NZ_PVUF01000013.1 GCF_003003215.1 Tritonibacter scottomollicae
GTGCCGTGGGCGCGAAGACCGCATTCATTGCCCCGGGATCACCTTGGGAGAACGGCTACTGCGAGAGCTTCAACGCCCGCTTCCGGGATGAGTTACTAAACGGCGAGGTCTTCACCACGCTGCGTGAAGCACAGATCCTCATCGAACGCTGGCGTCGCCACTACAACACGGTTAGGCCCCACAGCGCCTTAGGATACCGGCCCCCAGCGCCCAAAAGCATCGTCCTGATAGACCAAAGGCCGACGATGCATTAACATTCAAATTGGACCACTCGATGGGGGCACATCATTTCCGCATCGTCTGTCTCCTCGTTTGGAGAACAGGCTAACTTCAAAACGCGGACATTTCAGGGGAGCACTTCATTGAGCAAGGGCATGAGCATGGACCACAAGAAGCTCTACCGGATCTACCACGAGGAAGGGCTGTCCGTGAAAAGGCGAGGCGCTCGCAAGTGAGCACGTCGCACAAAGACCCCGATGGCCAACCAGACATTGCAGCAAGCGCGCCGGATGCTTGAGGAACTTGAGGGCGTCGCGCCCGGCCCGCTTGCGCCGGACGAGAACCCGAATTCCCAAACCCAACCTGCAGACCTTCGTTATGACTGACTGAGCGGCAGGAGGTAGGTCACTGCAAGACATGCCTCCGCAAGATCGTCCCTTTGGGCGCAAGCAGATCATCCCGAAGAAACCAGAAACGGTCCAACGGAAGACCATAGAAAGCCAGAGCTTGCTTCACCGAAAAACCGCCGCATAATCACACCAACCAGATGAGCCAGATCCGCTCTTAGCTCAGGCTGCCATCTGTCACATAATTCCCTAAGATGGGCAGTGTCGAATGACAGATTTTGATTGGACAGAACGCTTCGAGGGGACGGCCGCTCTACCTGTTGATGTGCGAAGGCGATTGAATGCAACAGCACGCATTCTCAAGTTCTCACGCGGCGATCAAGTCTTTGGGCCCATGAGCGTGCCCGACGGTTTGTTCTTTCTGTACGAAGGTCGTATCCGCGTATCACAGAGTTCGGAGAACGGGCGGGAGATCGTATTGTACCGTGTGGATGCAGGCGAGAGCTGCGTTCTGACGACCGCCTGTATGCTGGCTGAAGAGGCGTATAATGCCGAAGGCGTTGCTGAAACTGATGTAACCGCCATCCTGTTGCCCAAGACTGCCTTTGATCGCCTTGCGGCGGAAGAAGACGCGTTTCGCAACTTTGTGTTCGCGGCCTATTCGCGCCGTTTGATCGACCTGTTGCGCGTGGTGGATGACGTGGCCTTTGGCCGGATCGACGTGCGTCTGGCAGAGCGGCTTTTGACACTTGGCCAGGGCCGGAAAGAGGTTCGTGCGACTCATCAGGATTTGGCGAGCGAGCTTGGAACCGCGCGTGAAGTGATTTCACGCGTGTTGAATGATTTTCAAAAACGTGACCTGATCGCGCAATCGCGCGGCGTGATAAGCTTATCAGATAAGATGGGTCTCGCCACGATCGCGCAAAGTGCATGATGCGGTTTCGGGGCCGTCGACTTGCGTGACAATGTCACTGAAGGGGCGCTGATAAAGTCATATGTGTTTATCAGTTTTTCACCTGAGGAGACGATCATGTCCACCAACGTCGGCACCTTTGACCGCATTCTACGCGCCATACTTGGCGTCGCGCTCCTATATCTCGCCTTCTTTAGCGGTTTGCCCGCCTTCGACGCTGGCCTGTCGAAAATAGCGACCGCCGGTGTTGGCGGTGTCATGCTGATTGTCGCAGCGCTACGCATGTGTCCGCTTTATAGCATCTTCGGTCTTAGAACCTGCCGGGTGTGCTAATGGAGACGGCATTCACACCTTTCACTTCATTTGGCGGTGGCCTCGTGATTGGTCTTGGCGCGGTACTCCTGATGCTTGGGTTGGGGCGGATCCTTGGGGCAACCGGGATCATGTCCGGTCTGGTTCTACCGCAAAACCGCAGCGAGGCTGCGTGGCGGGGCGCTCTGGTCGTCGGCATGATCGCGGCTCCCGGAGTGATCTTCCTTGTGAGCGGCAGCATGCCTCAGGTCAATGTGCCCGTCAGCCCGGCCATGATCGCCATCGGCGGCGTCATTGTCGGACTTGGGGCAAGTCTCGGGTCGGGATGTACGTCTGGCCATGGCGTCTGTGGGCTTTCGCGGCTGTCCATTAGGTCGCTTGTTGCGGTCCCGACCTTTATGGCTACGGCGGCCATCACCGTTTTCATCATTCGCCACGTGTTTGGAGGTTGACCCGTGAAAGTGATATTTGCTGGCCTGACGGGCCTTGTCTTCGGCATCGGAATCGCACTTTCGGGCATGATGAATCCGGCCAAAGTTCTGAATTTCTTTGATGTCGCCGGGCAATGGGACGCAAGTCTTGCCTTCGTGATGGGGGGCGCTTTGATTGTGACCGCATTGGGCTATCGTCTGGTTTGGCGGCGCTCAAAGCCAGTGTTCGACGACCAATTTCAGATACCGGGCAGTACTCGGATTGATCGTAAGCTTCTCGGCGGTTCTGCTTTGTTCGGCATCGGATGGGGGATCGCTGGCTTTTGTCCGGGTGCGGCGCTGCCTGCACTGGGAACGGGGCGTTGGGAAGTGGTGTTGTTTGTCGTTGCAGTGATCGTGGGGCTTGTCCTCAGGCGTGTTTTGGACAACCTGTGGCCTGCTCGTGTCCCGCAATGAGATGTCGTATCTATATCCGAGCGGTCGACAGTGCGATGATGCACTTAGGGCGCAATCAATGACCGCGTTTGCAAGCAAGGAGACCCAATATGACCTATCCTGTGAACATGGAAGTCAAACCTGACGTTCAGGCCTTCTTCGATGCAGCAACAAATACAATCAGCTATATCGTCAAAGATCCGGCATCCAATTCCTGCGCGATTGTCGATAGTGTCATGGATATCGATTATGCTGCGGGCCGGATCACCTTTGATCACGCGGATGAATTGATCCGTCAAATTGAAGCCCGAGGCCTCAAGCTCGAATGGATTATCGAGACGCATGTACACGCAGACCATTTGAGCGCGGCGCCCTACATCCAGGACAAACTGGGAGGGAAGATCGGAGTTGGCGAAAAAATTACTGTCGTGCAGGATGTGTTTGGAAAAGTGTTCAATGAAGACACTGCATTCCAGCGTGATGGTAGCCAATTTGATGCCCTGTTTAAGGATGGCGACACCTACATGATCGGCCACATGCAGGCCTTCGCCATGTACACGCCGGGTCACACACCCGCCTGTATGGTGCATGTCATGGGCAACGCCACATTCGTGGGAGATACTTTGTTCATGCCCGACGGAGGCTCGGCCCGTTGTGATTTCCCCGGCGGTTCCGCTGAAGAACTCTATGAGAGCATTATGAAAGTGCTTGCTCTGCCGGATGATATGCGCCTGTTCATGTGCCATGACTACGGTCCCAACGGACGCGATATTCAGTGGGAAACCACGGTGGCCGAAGAAAAGGCTCACAATATCCATGTCGGCGGCGACAAGACGAAGGACGACTTCGTGAAGTTCCGCACCGAACGTGACGCGCAGCTGGCGATGCCCAAACTGATCATTCCGTCCCTGCAGGTGAACATGCGCGCGGGGGAGGTGCCGACGGACAAGGACGGGAACCCGATGCTCAAAGTGCCGGTGAATGGTCTGTAAGTGCAAGACAGGTCATGGACGTCAGCACTGCCTCAGCAGGAAGGACCGCCAGTGCGCCTTTCAGGCGCGCAGGCATGAACGCTATCAGCGCGGTTGGCGATGACGTGCCGGATGCCGCCCGACGTATTCCGACTGATAACAAGACACTCACCGACAGAACTGTTCCCAGTTTCCCTTGGAAAATCTGATGGGCGATGCGGCTGGCATCTGGGTCGCGGCGGTTTCGTCTCAGCCTTTTACCGCAAGAATGGATGGATCGGCAAACTGCGCATTTGGTGTAGGTTATGCCCCTTATTGAATTGACTCTCTGATGATCTCCTTTTCACACTATCTGCCGATCCTCTCCTGGGGGCGGCACTATGACCGCAGTGCGTTGTCCAACGACATGGTCGCCGCAGTGATCGTCACGATCATGCTGATCCCACAATCTTTGGCCTATGCGCTGCTGGCTGGCCTCCCGCCCGAGGCAGGGATCTACGCATCAATTGCGCCGATCATGCTCTATGCCATCTTTGGGACCTCACGCGCATTGGCCGTGGGGCCCGTCGCGGTGGTGTCCTTGCTGACGGCGTCTGCAATTGGGCAAGTGGCAGAGGCAGGGACAGCGGGCTACGCCATTGCGGCGCTTACACTCGCGGGGGTGTCGGGGGTGTTTCTTTTACTCTTGGGTGTCTTCCGCTTGGGGTTTCTGGCAAATTTTCTGAGCCATCCGGTGATCGCGGGCTTTATCACCGCCTCGGGTATCCTGATCGCGACCAGCCAGCTGAAACACATCCTTGGTGTCAGCGCCCATGGGCATACATTGCCGGAAATGCTTGGATCACTCTTGGCTCATCTCGATCAAATCAACTGGATCACAGTCGTTATCGGGACAAGCGCGACGGGGTTCTTGTTCTGGGTCCGGGGCAATTTGAAACCTTTGCTGAAAGGGCTGGGGGCCGGACCGTTGCTGACGGACCTCGTGGCCAAGTCGGGCCCGGTTGCAGCAGTGGTGGCGACAACTCTTGCGGTCTGGGCATTCGGGCTGGATCAGGCAGGGGTGAGCGTTGTGGGTAGCGTGCCGCAAAGCCTGCCTCCCCTGACGTTGCCCGGCCTGTCCCCGGATCTGATAAGCGCGCTATTGGTGCCTGCAATCCTGATTTCTGTAATCGGTTTCGTCGAGAGTATTTCCGTTGCACAAACACTGGCCGCCAAGAAGCGTCAGCGGGTCGATCCGGATCAGGAGCTGATCGGGCTGGGCGCGGCTAATCTGGGTGCGGCCTTCACGGGGGGCTTTCCGGTCACGGGAGGTTTTTCACGTTCCATCGTGAATTTTGATGCAGGGGCCGAGACCCCAGCCGCGGGTATCTACACCGCCATCGGTCTTGCAATCGCATCCTTCGCGTTGACACCGTTGGTCTTCTATCTGCCGCAAGCGACCCTTGCGGCGACAATCATCGTCGCGGTGCTGTCGCTCGTGGACTTTTCGATCCTGAAAAAGACATGGGGCTATGCGCGGGCTGACTTCACGGCCGTTGTCTCCACCATTTTGCTGACTCTTGGCATGGGTGTGGAAGTGGGCGTCGCCAGCGGCGTGGCGATTTCGATCCTGCTGCATCTCTACAAGACGTCACGACCTCATGTGGCCGAGGTCGGGCTTGTCCCCGGCACCCAACATTTCCGCAACGTGAAACGGCATGCCGTTGAAACCAGCCCCCATGTATTGAGCTTGCGGGTGGATGAAAGCCTCTACTTCGTGAACGCGCGCTTTTTGGAAACACTCGTGCAGTCTCGCGTCACAACCGGATGCGACATTAGGGATGTTGTCCTGATGTTTTCCGCAGTCAATGAAGTGGACTTTTCCGCGCTGGAGAGCCTCGAAGCCATCAACTTGCGGCTGATCGACATGGGGGTCGGTCTACACTTGTCAGAGGTTAAGGGGCCGGTGATGGACCGCCTGCAAAGAACCCATTTTATTGATGAGTTGAACGGTGACGTGTTTCTCTCACAATTTGATGCATGGACTCATTTGATGAGCGCGAAACCTACCGCAAGGTAGCTGGTTCTTGAGTCGCCTGACTTCTGGTTCTGACCGAAGCGACGAATTGCAGACCTGCTGAGCATTGGCCCAGCGAAAGTCAGACCACCAGCCCTTGGCGCTTGAGGTTTTCAAGTTCCTCGGAAATCGCGTGGGCGAAGGCTTCACCGACCGCACTTAGGGGGCGGTCGCGCGGTACGAATTGCGCAATGTCCCAAGTGATTTCGGGAATGAGCCGATGGGCAGTAACCTTGTCGGGATCAATCAACCTTATGGCGACAGGATCGACAATGGCGACTCCGACGCCACGCTCAACGAGCCGCACGACGCCGTGCAGTGTGCGCAGTTCGGCAGCAATCGTGCGGCGGACGTCGATGGTGTCCATCATGTTGTCTACGCGTTGCCGCAACGGGCTGTCGGGGGAAAGATCGATAAACCATTCCTTGCGCAGGCGCGGCAGGGGAATTTCGTCTTCCTGTCCCAAAGGGTGGCCCTTCGGCATGATGCAGCGCGCGGTGCACCGGCCCAGCGGTCTTGCGTCGCCGCCAAAGGCGTCGGCATTCAGGGTGATGCCAAAGGCAAGATCACAGCGCTGTTCAGAGATCATCCGCAACAGTTCCGCCATGCCGACATCAACGATCTGCACTGTTGCATGTGGATGCGTTGCACGGAATCTCCGCAACGCATCAAGCAGGAATGTATCGCAGAAGACCGGTTGAGCGGCGATCACCAGGTGACCAACTTGTCCGTTGGCGATGGCAACCGCTTCTTGTTCCAGGTCGCGCAATCCCGCCAGATGGCGCATCACGGATTGGTGGAAACGGAACGCCTCCGGAGTAGGGGTCAACCGGTTCCGTTTACGCAAGAAAAGCGCAAAACCCGTTTTGTCTTCAAGGCCTGAAAGCAGCCGGCTGATCATCGGCTGGCTTGTGTCCATATGCTCAGCCGCAAGCTTCACGCCGCCAAGGCGCATATAGGCGTCGAAGGCCTCCAACTCGCGTGTCTTGTACATGGCAACTCCTCAGTATGCATTTTGTGCAATTTATGACTGCCCATTGTCAATACACGCATACTGTGGATGGTGCCGATGATCCAACAGTTCCGGGCTTCCCGGACCAGACGTGAGGTTACAATGAAGAAACTAATCGGTTCGATCGCCCTAGCCGTGATCGCAGCAACTGGCCCCGCAGCGGCCCAGACCTACCCCGAACAGGCCGTGACGCTGGTGGTGCCTTACGGTCCCGGTGGTGCCTCAGACCTCGCCGGTCGCGCATTGGCAGAGACGGCACCGTCCGCGCTCGGTCAACCCGTGACAGTTATGAACCGGCCCGGCGCAGGCGGCATGAATGGCGCGCGGTCTGTCGCACAGGCCGATGCAGATGGCTACACGCTGTTGCTGGCGCGTGTCGGCATGGCGCTCTCGCCTGCTGTGACACCGCAGTCTGCCGTGGCTTGGGACGCCTACACGTTCCTCGGCATGCTGGAAGCAACACCCATGATCCTCGCCGTGCGTGCGGATGCTCCCTACGAGGATGTTGAGGGGCTGGTCGCAGCAATCAAGGAAAGCCAGGGCGGCATGACCTATGCGGCGTCGGGCGCAACAGCGATCGATGGCTTTACCACGCAGGCGCTGCTGGCCGACAATGATCTCGACCCGCTGACGGCGGCGACACTGGTGCCCTACAAAGGGGGCGGCGCACTGGCGACGGCACTGCTGGGCGGTCACGTTGATTTCGTCGCGATGGCGGCGGGTTCACTGATGCCGCATATCGAAAGCGGCGACCTGAAGGCGCTTATGGTTTTTGCGCCCAAGCGCATGGACAAGCTGCCCGACGTCGCAACCGCACAGGAGCTGGGCTACGAGAAGGCGGGCCAGATCACGGGCTGGAGCGCGCTTTATGGTCCCAAGGATCTGCCGGAAGACGTCATTGCAAAATGGGACGCGGTTCTCGGTGATGTGGCCACGAACGAACAATGGCTCGAGCTGGCCAAACGTCGTGGCTCCATCTCGACAGTCGGTGATGTCGACATGACCGATTATGCCAAGACGCAATACGAGCTGTTCAACGGGCTCGCGCAGGATTTCGGCTACCTGCCGAACTAAGGGCACGCCCTCTGGGCCGCTCGACGACACGCAGGCGCGGTCCCGATGGGGTCGCGCCGCTTTCCTCGCAAGAGGACTTCTTCTCCAGGAGCATCGCTATGACTAAGCCCGTTCTGCGGGGGCTGATAATTGCAGCTTTCTTCGCGCTTACCGCCTTCGTTCTGGTTCCCGTATTCGTCCCCCGTCCCGCGTTCATTCCGGGCTTTGCGCCACCGCCGGACATGTGGCCGCGTACCGTATCAACGATCGGAATCGGACTTGGCCTGCTGGCGCTGTTCCTTGCCTTCACTCGGCCAACCACAGCCGAGGAGCGGATCGAGACCGATGGCAGCAGTCAATTGCAGATGGTCCTTCGGTTTCTCGAGCTGGTCGTGGTCTTCGGTCTCTTTCTGGGGCTGCTTCCGCACCTCGGCTTTCTCCTCGCAACCATGCTGTTGACCCTGACCGTGGTTCTGCTGACGGGGGAGCGACAACATCGGTTGTGGATCGTGCTGCTGTCCTTTGTTGCACCGGTCCTGCTGCTTCTGTTCTTCAACTATTCGCTCGGCACGCAGTTCCCCAAGGGCGTACTGACGAAGCCCTTCGGCTTCTGATCGGAGATCCTCATGCTCAACGATATCCTCTTGGCGCTCTATGCGGTCGCCACCGTCCAGAACCTTCTGATCATGATTGCCGGCATCTGGGGCGGCGTGATTGTCGGCGCGATCCCCGGCATGACCGGCACCATGGCGGTGACATTGGCGTTGCCCTTCACCTTCTACATGGATCCGGTGCCCTCGATCCTGCTGCTCGTCGCTCTCTACAAGGGCTCGACCTATGGCGGCTCGGTCTCCGCGATCCTGATCAAGACACCGGGCACGGCCTCTGCCGCCTGTACCGCGCTGGACGGGTATCCGCTGGCACAACAGGGCAAGGCAGGCAAAGCGCTGAATATGGCGCTTTATTCCTCGGTGACAGGCGATTTCATTTCGAACCTATCATTGATCTTCTTTGCGGCACCGCTGGCGGTCCTCGCCCTGCGCATCGGCCCGCCTGAGTTCTTCATGCTGATGCTGTTTGCCCTGACAACGGTTGCGGGCGTTTCCGGCAATTCACTTCTGCTCGGGCTGGTTTCGGCGGCGCTGGGCCTGTTGTTGGCGACGGTCGGAGAGGACATGTACGGGTCGTTCCGTTTTGCCTTCACTCCGGACATGCAGGCAGGCCTGTCGATCGCGCCGGTTCTGATCGGTCTCTTTGCGCTGCCGGAGCTGATAAAGCTCGTCGTGATGCGGGCGGCCAAAAAAGAGGAGGCGGCAACACTGGGTGCGCAGCATGTGACGCGCGAAGAATTCATGGGCTCGTTGCGCAGTATCCTCAAGGGGTCGGTGATCGGCTCATTCCTGGGCGCTATTCCCGGCATCGGCCCGTCGTCTGCGGCATTCTTTTCCTACGGCGAGGCGCAGCGCAGTTCAAAGAATGGCGCCAACTTCGGCAAAGGAGAGCTTGAGGGGATCGCGGCGTCGGAATCTGCCAATAACGGTGCCTGTGGTGCCACGATGATCCCGCTGCTGGCGCTTGGTGTTCCGGGCGATGTGATCACCGGGGTCATGCTGGGAGCCTTCATGATCCAGGGCCTGACGCCTGGGCCGCTGTTGTTCCAGACCAATATCCACGAAGTTTACATGCTGCTGATCGGAATGCTGGTGTCGTCGGTGTTGCTGTTCTTTGCAGGCAAGGCGACCATGCGCATGTTCGCCAAGGTCTCGTATATCCCGCAGACGCTGCTGACACCGCTGGTGCTGCTGCTGTGTATCTTCGGCATCTACTCGATCGCGTCGAGTACCTTCGATGTGGCTGTGCTGCTGGTCATGGGGCTGGTTGGATTTGGAATGTTCCTGTTGAACATTCCGGCCGCGCCCTTCCTGATCGCCTTCATTCTCGGCCCGATGCTGGAAGAGAACCTGCGCCGCGCATTGGCAATCTCACGCGGGGACCCGGCGGTGCTGCTGTCCTCCCCCATCACCTGGATCTTTGCCGTGCTGATCGTGTTCGCACTCAGCTTCACGCTGCGCCGTGAGATCCGGAAATCAAAGACAGAAAGACAAGTTCCACAATGACACACCAGAGCGAGCGCACCTTCGCCGAGGGCCTGAAGGACCGCGCGGCCCAACATCTCTCCGACCTGATCGCCTTTGACACGGTATCCCGCAACGGCAACCGGCCCTTGATTGATCATATGGCCGCGTATCTCGGTGAGCTGGGTGCCCGCATCACCATTCTTCCAGATGAGACCGGCGCCAAGGCGAACCTCATTGCGGCCTTCGGGCCCGAGGCTGTTGCAGGTGTTGTGTGGTCTGGCCACACGGATGTGGTGCCCGCGGATGAGCCAGAGTGGATCAGCAACCCCTTCGTGGCCGAAGTGCGTGACGGCAAGCTTTATGGCCGTGGGGCCTGCGACATGAAGGGCTTTGCCGCCTGTGCGATGGCGGTTGCGCCCGATCTGGCGGCGGCAAAACTGAGCCGCCCCGTCTACTTGTGTTTTTCCTACGATGAGGAAGTGGGCTGCCTCGGTGCGCCTGCGATCGCACAGCATCTGGCGGCGCTGCCAGTGCCACCGGAGTTCGCCATTATCGGCGAACCCTCAATGATGAAGCTGGTGACGGGGCAGAAGGGCAAGATCGCCATGCGGGCGCAGGTGACGGGCACCTCGGGGCATTCGTCCTTTGCGCCAGAGCATGTGAACGCCATCGAATACGCCGCGCAGGCGATTGCAAAGATTTCGGAGCGGGGGCAGCGCTACGAGGTCGAGGGGCCGTTTGACGCAGATTTCACAGTGCCGCATGCGACGATGCTGGCGACCATGATCAAAGGCGGCGTGGCGACAAATGTCACCCCTGAGAGCTGCGGTTTCACCTTCGAGCTTCGGTCGATTTCCGAGATGGATCCTGACGCGGATATGGCCGAGCTGCTGGCGGAGATCGAGGCCGACGTCAGCGCTCCGATGGCCGAGAAAGTTGCAGGCACCGGCATCACCTTCGAACGGATCTTCGCCTATCCCGCGATGGGGGAGGCCCGAAACACGGCCGGCTTCACCCGCTACGCGCATCTGCTGCCAGAGTGGGGCGGCAAGGTTTCCTACGGGTCCGAAGGCGGTGTGTTTGAGCAGATTGGGGGTATTCCGTCAGTGATCGTCGGGCCGGGATCCATTGCACAGGCACATAGGCCCAATGAGTATGTCGAGCTGGATCAGCTGGGCCTATGTGTCGATTTTCTGCGGGACATCATCGGATATCTGGCAGAGCAGCCCGCTGCAGCCAGCGCCTGATCACTAAAGCCGGAACCGCTCCAAGGGGCGGTTCCGGGTCAATGTTTTGGCCGTGCTGGATCAGTTTGGCTTACCTGTCGCATGGGCGCGCCCGCACCCTGCGACAGGTCAGCGTCGTTTAGAAAATGGCCGACGGCAGCCAGGTGGCGAGACCGGGCAGCATCCAGACCAAGATGACCCCCACCGCCTGCAAGAAGATGAACGGTATGACACCCTGATAAATGTGCCGCGTGGTGACCTCTGCCGGAGCGGCACCGCGCAGATAGAACAGCGAGAAGCCGAATGGCGGCGTCAGAAAGCTGGTCTGCAGGTTGATCGCAATCAATATCCCGAGCCAGATCGGATCATGGCCCATGACGATAAGCGAGGGCGTGACCAGCGGCAGGACGATCACCGAGATTTCGACAAAGTCCAGGAAGAACCCCAGCACAAAGATGAACAGCATGCTGAAGATCAGTGCGCCAGTTGGTCCGCCAGGCATGTTCTCCAGAATATGTGCCACGCGTTCCTCGCCCCCCAGCCCGATGAACACCAGCGAGAACACGCCCGCTGCAAGCATCGTGGCAAAGATCATCGCGGTCATCGTCGTGGTCGAGGTGACGGCCTCGTGCAGGATGCGTTTGCGCAGGCCGCTGCGCAGGGCAAAAAGTACCGCCGCGGCCCCGCCTACGGTGAGGAGCGCATAGAACGCGCCAGCGGCAAGATCGAAGCCATCCAGGTCATTGCGTTGCAAACGGACGGGGTGCAGACCTGACAGAATGCCGAGCAGGATCAGTGCGAAGGCGCCGATGGCAATGACGCGAGCAGGGGCTCCGGCCCGCAGTCCCGCCATAAGAAGCGCACCGATTGCCCCCACAGACGCAGCCTCTGTCGGGGTTGCGATGCCGCCGAGAATGGCACCCAGCACAGCGACGATCAGCAGCACCGGCGGCACAACTGCGCCGATCACTTCCTGGCGAGTCGGGCGTGTCATGCCGGACAGCGCGGCGGGCATGTCCTGCGGTCGCAGCAGGCCGCGTACCACGATATACACGAGATACAGAACCACCAGAACAAGCCCTGGCACCAGTGCGGCAGCAAAGAACTGGCCGACGGACAACGCCTCGACCGAGAACTTGCCCTGTTCGTATTGGGCTTGCTGGTAGGCGTTTGACATCACGTCCGCCAGAATGATCAGAAGCGTCGATGGCGGAATGATCTGCCCCAAGGTGCCCGCCGTACAGACGATACCGGCCGCAACACGTGGATCATACCCCGAGCGCAACATGGTCGGCAGGGCGATCATGCCCATCGCCACCACAGTTGCTCCGACGATCCCGGTCGAGGCTGCCAGCAGCGCGCCGACCAGAACCACCGAGATCCCCAGACCTCCGTTCAGTCGGCCAAAGAGACGCCCCATAGTGTCGAGGAGTTCCTCGGCGATGCGGCTTTTTTCAAGTATGGCGCCCATCAGGACGAACAGTGGAATGGCAATCAGGACTTCGTTGCTGAGAACCCCAAAGGCGCGTTGACTGAGCGCGCCCATCAGGGAGATGTCCATCACGTCCAGCATCCAGCCCAGATAGGCAAAGAGCACCGCCACCCCTGCGATGGAGAAGGCGACCGGGAAACCCAGCAGGATTGTCGCCATCAAGGCGGCGAACATGATCAGGTCGAGATAGGCGGTCATTGGGGCTGTTCCTCGGCAAACAGGCGGATCAAAAGGGCGATGGATTGCAGCATCACAAGGATGCAGAACGCCGGGATCAGGGATTTCAGAAGGAACACGGCCTCAATTCCGCCGACCGCGATCGGGCCTTCGAGAATGGCCCAGGAATTCCGAACAGACGGCCAGGACCAGAAAAGCAGCGCCGCCATTGACGGCAGCAGCAGGAAGAGATGACCGAAGATGTCGATCCGCCTTTTGACGCGTTCGGTGGCGGCGGCGTAGAACACATCGACGCGGACGTGTTTGTCCACCAGAAGCGTGTAGCCAGCTGCAAGCATGAACAGGGTTGCGTGCATATAGAGCACGCTTTCCTGCGCGGCGATGGAGTTTACGCCAAAAACATACCGCCCGACGACGATGCCAAACTGGACAAGCACCATCACCAACGCCAACCACCGTATCACCGCCGCTATCGCGCGGTTGATACCGTCCAGCGTATCCGCAATCCCTAGCATCCTGCCTCTCCCCCAATAGAATACCGGCGCCCGTATCTCAGGGCGCCGGCTGTCATTTCAAACGATCAATAGCCCATCACGGCGGCGCGTGCGTTCATCTGACCGTTGTCTGCATAGCTCATGTAGCCGCCCACGAGATCGCGATAGGAGACAAAGCTCTCGGTGATCCGGCGCACCAGCTCGTCGTCGTCTTCGCGCAGCTCGGTGATGACCTCGGCGGCGGCGGTGCCCATGGCTGTGATCACGTCCTCGGGGAACATTTTTACCTGCACGCCTTCTTCATCCACCATCTTCTTCAGCGCCATGGCGTGTTTGGTGGTGTATTCGGTCCAGACCGGATTGTAGAGGCTCTCGCACGCCAGCGCGACCACCTGCTGCAGATCTTCGGGCAGGGCGGCATATGCGTCGGCGTTGACGCCGCATTCCTCGGCAGAGGACGGCTCGCCCACGCCGGGCCAGTAGTAGTTCTTGGCCACCTGGTAGTATCCCAGCGCGCTATCGGTCCAAGGACCAATGAATTCGCCCGCGTCCAGAGCACCCGTCTGCAGCCCCTGAAACATCGCCGGGCCACTGGTGGCTTCGGCGGCCATGCCCAGTTTGGAGGCCACTTCGGAGGCAAGACCGGTGGTGCGGAACTTGAGACCCTTCAGGTCTTCGGCAGAGTTGATCTCGTTCTTGAACCAGCCGCCCCACTGCGGACCGGAGTTGCCACACAGGAAGGGTTTGATCCCGAAACGACCATACATCTCATCGTACAGGGCCTGACCGCCGCCATGATAGAGCCAGCCGAATTGCTCGTCTGCACGCAGGCCGAAGGGCTGCGAGCCAAACAGCAGGATGCCCTTGGATTTGGATCCCCAATAGGCCGGTACCGCATGATACAGCTCGGCGGTGCCTTCGGAGACGGCATCAAACACACCGCGACCTGGGACCAGTTCACCTGCGGCGAACAGCTTCACCTCAAGGCGGCCACCGGAGAGAGTTGTGATCCGGTCTGCCAGCATCTGCGCGGCAACACCGGGGCCGGGCAGGTTCTTCGGCCAGGCGGTGACCAATTTCCATTGCATCTTGCCCTGTGCGAGTGCCGGGCTTGCCAGCGCCGTAGCCGCGGTGCCGAGGGCACCCGCTTTCAGAAACTTACGTCGTTGCATGTCGTTCATCCTCCGTCTGTCGGTGCAGTTGTGTCGGCCATGACCTCGATGGCGTGGCCTCAATTATGTTTTGTAGGCGCTTTACATTAATATGTGTGTACATATGCATGTCAATCACGGTTTGTGCGGATCTGGCCAGACGGGACCTGCATGACCAAACATTCATCGTTGATTGCGACCAGCGCGGCGCGCGCTTGGATCTGTTGCAAAGGTTTTGAAGCAGACTTGGAGAGCTGTAGCGAGGGTCGAGCACGCGCATTCGCATGGGCTGTCGCGCACCATTGGTCAGGAGTGCGCCATAGCGACTGCACGCGGCGCGCGCCATGAAACCGACTGTCAATACGGTGTCCGCATCAACATTTCTGCCTCAGCGGGTATTGCTCTGCTTCAAGAACGTATCGAGAGCGGTTGATACCTGCAGGTGGGCGGCATCGCTGCGCGCGCCTTCGCGCAGGGCCGCCCGCAGATAAACGCCGTCGATCAGGGCGGCGAGAGTATCGGCGATGTCGTCTGCTTGTGGACTCAGTTTGCGCAGGTCGAACAACAAGTTGCTGCGCAACCGGCGCTGGTAGACCTGCATCAGGTGCGCGGCGTCAGGCTTTGATTGCGCCAGCGCATAAAAGCTCAGCCAGGCAGAGGTTTTGCGGGGATCAAAGACATGCGGGGCAAAATTGGCACGAATGACCCCCTCAAGCCGGTCGCGCGGCGTGCTGGCGTCGCGCAGTTCGGCCCGGACCTTGGTCGAGAATTCGGACAGGATGTGACGCATAGCGGCAATAAGCATCTGCTCCTTGCTGCCAAAATAGTGATGCGCGAGTCCGCTGCTCATGCCTGCCCGGCGCGCGATCTGCGCCACGGTCACGTCAAGAGATCTTGTTTCGCCGATCTCGTCGATCACGGCAGACACCAGCGCGGCGCGGCGCTTGGGCTCCATCCCCACTTTGGGCATAGCACTCTCCTGTCATGCGTTGTGCAGGCAATGGCAAGCGGAGGGGCAGAGGTCAATATGTTTCGGGTGCCTCGCCTTGCGCACTGGGGCGATCAGGAGGGGCTGCCCCGCGCGGCTGGAGGCGCGGGGCGCTGAACTCAGGACAGGCGGTTGCCCTGTGCGTCGAAGAAGTAGGATTTCCCGTCGGCGATCCCAAGACGCAGGTGCTGTCCTGCATTGATGGCATGCTGGCCGAACAGGCGCACGGTGATCTGGTGGCCGTGGCAATCCGCGATCACATTGGTATCACCCCCAAGCTGCTCGACATGTTTGGTCGTGACCTCCAGCGGGCCGGCGTCGTCCAGAGCCAGATCTTCGGGACGCACACCAAGCGTGTTGGGGCTGCCATCCTCCAGCAGGTTCGCGGGCAGGAAGTTCATTGCCGGAGAGCCGAGAAACCCTGCGACGAACTGGTTTGTCGGGTTATTGTAAAGCTCCATCGGTGAACCGATCTGCTCAACCCGCCCGTCGCGCAGCACCACGATCTTGTCAGCCAGGGTCATCGCTTCGGTCTGGTCGTGGGTCACATAGACCATGGTGGCACCAAGCTGGTCGTGCAGGTTGGCGATCTCCAGACGCGTGTTCATGCGCAGGGCGGCGTCAAGGTTGGAAAGAGGTTCGTCAAACAGGAACAGTTTCGGGTGACGAACAATGGCGCGACCGATGGCCACCCGCTGGCGCTGACCGCCGGAGAGTTCGGAGGGGAAACGGTTAAGGTAATCCCCGAGGCTCAGCATGCGGCTGGCCTCTGCGACGCGCTCTTCGATGGTTTCCTTGCTTTCCTTGGCCTGTTTTAGGGCCAACGCCATGTTGTTGCGCACATTGAGATGCGGATAGAGGGCGTAGGACTGGAACACCATCGCGATGCCGCGTTTCGACGGTGGCGTCTGGTTGACCACATCGCCCGCGATGCAGACCTCGCCGGAGGTGACGTCCTCCAGCCCGGCGATGGTGCGCAGGAGCGTGGACTTGCCACAGCCTGAGGGTCCGACAAAAACGACGAATTCGCCTTCTTCGACTTCGATATTGATGTCCTTGAGGACATGCACGTTGCCAAAGGATTTGTTTACATTGGTCAGGGTCAGCGCGGTCATGGCGTTACCTCTTTCAGTTTGACAGGGGTCCCACTGCGGACGCTTTCATCAGCCGCGAGGCAGATCGCCAACGACTGAACGGCGTCCCGCGCATGGCGGGAAAGGTCTAGGTCTTCACGGATGGCGCGCAGGATATGGGCCTGTTCTGCGTCACAGAGCTCCTGATGGCCCGGTTCATCCGGCAGATCGATCAGTTGGTCGCCCTCGGGTCGGTGAACCAATAGGCCACCAACCTTGGTGTGGCCGTCCACATCGGCGGATTTGGATTTGTCTGCACCCGTGATGGAGACTGAGCCCTTGGGGGAAATCACGTCTTTGACGAAGAAAGCGGTTTCCGACATCATCGGGCCCCAGCCTGCCTCGTACCAGCCGACAGAGCCGTCGTCGAAGGTGACCTGAAACTGGCCGTAGTTATACATGTCCGGGGCGATTTCCTCCGACAGGCGCAGGCCCATGGCGTTCACCTGAACGGGCTTGGCATCAGTGATCTGGCACCAGACATCCACGTAGTGCACGCCGCAATCCACGATGGGTGATGTGGTCTGCATCAGCGCTTTGTGGGTTTCCCACTCCGCGCCGCTGCTTTGCTGGTTGAGGTTCATGCGGAACACGTATGGGCCACCAAGCGCGCGGGCCTCCTGGATCAGGCGCACCCAGGAGGGGTGGTGGCGCAGGATATAGCCCACGACCAGTTTGCGCCCCGTCGTCTCGGCGGTGGTGACCACACGGCGGGCGTCCTCCACCGTCGTGGCGAGAGGTTTTTCGACAAACACATGCGCGCCTGCCTCCATCGCGGCCACGGCATAGTCGGCGTGGCTGTCGGAGTAGGTGGCGACGACCACGAGATCCGGCTTGGTTTCCTCAAGTGCCACGTGGAAGTCGGTGAAGACCGGGTAACCTTGAAGGTCGGGGTGATCCACCTGACCTGAGCGATTGACAAGGCCGACAATCTCGGCGCCGTCCTGCTTGTGATGGGCGAGGGCATGGGAGAGCCCCATGTTGCCAAGGCCAGCGATTAGAACGCGGGTCATGATACGGCTCCCGAGCTATGTAGAAGAACCGCCAGGTCCGCTTGCGGATCGGGTAGCCCCCGATCGCCCCCTTGGGCGGGGGCTATGCCCCCACCTAAGGCCGGAGATTGCCCTGTGTTTTTGTGAACAAATCCAATCATTTCACTGCCCCCGACGTGATGCCGCGAATGAGCTGGCGCGAGAAGATCACATAGAGCACCAGCACCGGCAGGATTGCCATCGACAGCGCCGACAGAACCGCGTTCCAGTCAGTCACGAACTGGCCGATGAAGACCTGGCTGCCCAGAGTCAGGGTCTTGGTTTCCTCAGCGGGCGCGAGGATCAGGGGGAACCAGAGATCGTTCCAGATCGGGATCATGTTGAACACCGCCACGGTGGCCATCGCAGGGCGCACCAGCGGCAGCACCAGCTTGAAGAAGATCGTGTATTCGCTGAGCCCGTCGATGCGACCGGCGCTCTTCAGGTCATCGCTGACCTGCCGCATGAACTCCGACAGAATGAAGACCGCCAGCGGGAGACCTTGCGCAGTATAAACAAGGATCAGCGCCCAGAGCGTGTTCACAAGGCCGGTGGACACCATCATGTCCAGGATAGCCACGGTGCCGATGCGGATCGGGATCATGATCCCGAGCGCCAGATAGAGCCCCATGATCATATTGCCACGAAAGCGATACTCACTGAGCGCGAAGGCCGCCATTGCGCCAAACAGCAGGATCAGCGTCAGCGAGCCGACGGTGACGATGAAGGAGTTCTGAAAGTAGAGGAAAAAATCCCCCTGCTTCAGCACCGTCTGATAGCCCACCAGCGAGAAGCTTTCCGCATCCGGCAGCGCCAGTGGCTCGCGAAAGATCTTTTTGCGGGTTTTGAAGCTGTTGATCAGGATTACGAAGACCGGAAACAACGCAATCAGCGTATAGAGGATCAGCACGCCATGCATGGCCACTGTGCTGATCGGGTTGGAACGTGCAGAGTTCATCGTCGTCTCCCGTTAGAGCTGGTAGCGGCGCATCCGGCTCTGGATGCCGAAAAGATACAGACAGACGCCCACGAGGATGATCGCGAACATGGCGCCGGCGATGGCGGACCCCATATGCGGGTCGCCCAATTGCAGCTGGAAACCAAAGAACGTCCGATACATGAAGGTGCCGAGGATATCGGTTGAGAAATCCGGCCCAGCCAGCGCACCTTGCGCGGCGTAGATCAGGTCGAAGGCGTTGAAGTTGGCTACAAAAGTCAGGATCGAGATGATCCCGATCGAGGGCAGGATCAGCGGCAGTTTGATCTTCCAGAAGGCAGCGATGCCGGTGACGCCGTCAATCTCGCCAGCCTCCAGCATTTCCTCCGGGATCGACAGAAGCGCGGCGTAGATCAGCATCATCGGGATGCCGACGAACTGCCAGACGGAGACCATTGCCAATGTTGTCAGCGCATATTCTTCCTTGCCCAGCCACGGCGCAAACAGCGACTTCAGCCCCACTGCATCCATCATCGACGGCGCGATGCCCCAGATCGGCGACAGGATCAGTTTCCAGGCAAAGCCCACGATCACAAAGCTGAGGATCGTCGGAATGAAGATCGCCGAGCGGTAGAGCGCGGCAAAGCGTAGGCGCGGGTGGCTCAGCAGGGCAGCGAGCGCGATCCCGATCGGATTCTGTACCAGCATGTGGATCAGGAAGAACCAGAAGTTGTTCGCCAATGCGTTCCAGAATTGCTCTGACCAGGTCGGATCAAAGAACAGGGTGCGGAAATTCTCCAGCCCGACATACACGCGCTCCTGATCGACCTTTTGGAACAGGGCGAGGCGCAGCGTATTGAACAGGGGGAAGATCATTACCGAGGTGTAGATCAGCACGGCAGGGGCCAGAAAGACGGCGATATGCCAGCGGATGCGGGGCTTTTGCATGGGAAACTCCGGTCCAGTTCCCGGACGCGCGGGACGGCGCGTCCGGGGGTGTTGCAACAGCGGTTTCACTGTTGTTTCTAAGGCTTACTGTTGCGGTGCGTACCAGCTCTCGAGACCGGACTGCAGCTCTTCGCCCAGTGCTTCAGGCGTCTTGGTGCCTTTGATCGCGGCCGCAGATGCGCCCCAAGTCTCGTTTTCGAGGTTCGGGGTGCCGCGCGACAGGATCTGGTAGGTCGAGCGAATGGTGCTGTCGCAGTCATCGCGCCAGCTGACGAATTCCTTGGCCAGCGGATCTTCCAGATCGACTGGTGCGTTCGAAAGCGGGAAGAAGCCGGGCAGAGCGTTGCCGAAGATATCGGCAAATTCCGGTGACGCGACCCATGTCAGGAAGGTTTTGGCGGCTTCGGGGTGCTCGGTGGAGGCGTTCATGCCGATGCCGATGTCGGTGTGATCCGAGATGTAGCAGCTGTCGCCAGCGGCTTTGACCGGAGCCTTGAAGGCGCCCATTTCGAAATCAGCCTGCGCGTTGAAGCCCGAGATTTCCCAGCTGCCTGCCGGATAGATCGCGGCGCGACCGAGGGTGAACAGGTTCTGGCTGTCGGGGTAGGTCTGTGCCTCGAACCCGTCGCCCAGGTAATCCGCCCATTTGGCCAGCGTTTCGAAGGGGGCAACCCACTGCTCGTCGGTCAGTTTCTGCTCGCCCTCGATCAGCGCCTTGCGGCCTTCTTCACCGTTCCAGTAGTTCGGGCCGATGTTGTTGTAGCCCATGGTGGCGGCTTCCCACTGGTCGTTGGTGCCCATCGCCATCGGAATATAGGTCCCGTCTTCTTTGATCGTCTCAAGAGCGGCAAAGAATTCTTCCTCGGTGGTCGGAACCTCAAGACCAAGCTCTTCAAAGGCTTCTTTGTTGTAGATGAAGCCGTGGATCACGGAGGCCATCGGCACGCAGAAGCTCGCGGAGCCATCGTCGGTCTGCCATGCGGATTTCGCCACGTCGGAGAAGTTGTCCATGGCGTCCATGTCATCCAGCGCTGCGAGATGGTCGGCCTCATAGAGCGCCAGCGAGGCATCAAACGGGCGGCAGGTGATCAGATCGCCAGCGGAGCCTGCATCCAGTTTGGAGTTCAGAACGGCGTTGTACTCTGTCGGCGCGCTGGGCGTGAAGTTGATCTTGATGCCCGGGTGTGCGGCCTCAAACGCGGGGATGATCTTGTCCTGCCACAGGGTCAGGTCATCATTCCGCCAGCTCTCGACGGTCAGAGTGACGTCTTCGGCCAGTGCGGATGTGGCGACGAGGGCGGTGCCCGCCAATGCGGCCAACATAAACTTACTTTTCATGAGTCTTCCTCCTATTGGAATGATTTTATTGTTTTTCTTATGTGTTGAGCGACAGCAGCGCGGGGCGCAGCTTGCCACTTGTGGTCTCCAGACGCGCAGTGGCGTCCGCGAGGTCAGTTGCGCCCGCCGCGATCAGGATGGCGCATTTGACGTTGCCTCCGGCGGCCTCAATGGCGGCGGTGGCGATATCTTCGGTAACATCTGAGATCTGCATGACGATCTGTCGGGCACGGGCCCGCAGTTTGATGTTGTCGGCCCGCAGGTTGACCATCATGCCATCGTGAACATGACCCAGTTCAATGGCCATCAGCGTCGAGAGCGTGTTGAGCGCGATCTTCTGTGCGGTCCCGGCCCCCATTCGGGTCGATCCGGACACCACTTCAGCAGGGGTCGGCAAAAGCACAGCGTGATCCGCGAGTTTCAGCAGGTCTGTATCGGGGTTGTTCGCGATCCCGATCACCGTTGCGCCGCAACGTCTGGCCAGTTTCGCTCCTGCAACCGTGTAAGGCGTGGTGCCGCTTGCCGAGACTCCGATGTAGACATCGTTTGAGCTAAGCCCATCCAGGGCGCGCTCCAGCTCGGCTGTTTCATCCTCGGTGCCGCCAGGCATCTCCACTCCGGTCGGCATGCCGCCGGCCATGTGAATGCGCAGCTGTGATGCGGGGATCGAGAAGGTTCCGCCCAGTTCGAGTGCGTCTGCAGCAGCCATAAGGCCGGAAGAGCCTGCAGCAGCATAATGCAAGGTACCGCCGGTTCGGATGGTCTCGGCCATGGCAAGGGCGCCGCCGCAGAGCGCAGCCGTCGCGTGGCGCGGAGGGCGCGCGGCGTCGTGCTGAGTTTGCGCCAATATTTCGGCGACCTCGCTCAGTGGGCGAGCGTCCAGCCCCCCGGCTTTGTCGTGCAGTTGTTCCGTGGCAGCGGTCGACACGTGATTCCCTCCAAGTTTGAATCAACAATACCCATTTGATACCTTTTGTCTACCATTGTGTGATGTGGCTGGCGTTTCCTCGGCGAAATTACCGATTTTGCCGATATTTGCGGAATTTCTCACGGGGTTGGTCCTGTTTTTGTCTTTCAAAATCCCGGTTGGTATCGTAATGGTATCTTCATGACGGATGCATTGAAAACCTCTGTATTGGCTCTGGATGGCGGCGGCACGCGATGTCGTTTGGCGCTTTCCGGTGTTGCGGGCGTGACCGCTGTTGAGACCGGGTCGGCGAATATCTCGACCGACTTGGATGGGGCGGTGCAGCAAGTGACTGATGGTCTGGCGCGGCTCTCTGAGGTGACCGGCCATGCTGTTGAGGGGTTGGTGACCTGCCCAATTTACATCGGGATTGCGGGGGTTACCGGGCCGGTGATCGCAGATCGGTTCGCGGCGGCTTTGCCGTTTCATCGCGCACGGGTGACGGATGACCGCCCCACTGCCCTCAATGGGGCGCTGGGCGGTAGCGACGGCCTGATCGCGCATTGTGGCACCGGGTCGTTTTTTGCGGCGCAGCTTGAGGGACAAAGCCGATTCGCAGGAGGTTGGGGGGCGATCCTCGGAGATCCGGCGTCGGCCCAATGGGTCGGTCGGCGCGCGCTGTCCTGTACGTTGGAAGAAGTTGATCTGCTGCGCGAGGCCTCCGGTCTTGGGGCGCATTTGCTGAACCGCTTCGGGGGCTCGGCTGAAATCGTGGCCTTTGCGGCCTCTGCGACACCCGCTGACTTTGGCCGGGTCGCGCCGGATGTGACCGAATTCGCCGCCACGGGGGATCCGCTTGCGGTGGACATCCTGAATGCAGCGGGCCGTGAGCTTTCCAGTACGCTGCACAAGATGGGCTGGGTCGCCGGGCTTCCGCTTTGTCTGACAGGCGGGATTGCACCGCAGTTCCTGCCCTATCTGCCCCCGGCCATGCAGGAGGCCTGCATCAGCCCGAAGGGCACGCCACTCGATGGGGCGATCATTCTGGCGCATGAGTTCGCACAGGAGGTGCGGGATGACGATCACTGAATTTCTGAAGCCGGATAGCTGGTTCGATCAGGGGGCTGGTCCGCGCTATGTGCAGTTGCGCCGCCGTCTTGAGGAAGCCATCCATTCTGGCGTGTTGCCGCCCAACAGCTCGCTGCCGCCAGAGCGTGAGATTGCCGACATCACAGATCTGTCTCGGGTCACTGTGCGAAAGGCGATGCACGAATTGGTGCAGCAAGGCGCGATCGAGCAGCGACAGGGCTCCGGTTCTTTCGTGCGGGAAAGCACGGCGCGCGTTGAGCAATCGCTTTCGCATTTGACCTCCTTTACCGAGGACATGCAGCAGCGCGGGCTTGAGACCACGTCTAAATGGCTGGAGCGCGGAGTGTTCTTGCCGACCGAGGAGGAGATCTCGGTGTTGAGCCTCGGCGATGATGAATCCGTGGCGCGCATCTATCGTCTGCGCGAGGCCGGCGGTCAGCCGATGGCGTTGGAGCGTGCGGCACTGCCCCTCAGTATTCTGCCGAACCCGCTGGAGGTCACGACCTCGCTCTATGCGACGTTGGATCAGATCGGGCATCGTCCGGTGCGCGCGATCCAGAAGATCTCTGCCATCAACCTCGAATCAACCGAGGCGGAGTTGCTCAATGTTGCCGAAGGCACTGCGGGGCTGCGCATCCAGCGTCTGTCGTTTCTCGAAGACGGGCGTGTCGCGGAATTGACCCGATCCCTCTACCGTGGCGACGCCTACGACTTCGTTGCGGAACTGCAGCTTTCCGGCTGAGCTGAGTGCCAAATGGACCAGCTGCCCCTTCTAAATGATCTGCCCAAGTGAAAGGTTTTATACCATGAACGCTCCTCAAACGCAGATGCGACGCGAAATCAATGAAATTCCCGATGCTGTCGAGCGGCTGCTGACCGACGGCGCCCAGGCGGTCACCGCCGCGGCTGCCGAAGTGCGAGATTTGGCACCAAGCTACCTGCTGTCAGTGGCCCGCGGCTCCTCTGACCACGCCAGCACCTATCTGAAATACGCCAGTGAGTTGCTGCTGGGCTTGCCAATGGCCTCGGTCGGGCCGTCGGTGAAGTCGATTTACGGCGTGGACCTCAACTGCAAGGGCGCGCTTAGCATCTCTGTGTCGCAGTCGGGGAAAAGCCCGGACATCGTGCAGCTGACCTCGGCGTTCCGCGACAAGGGCGCCTATACGGTGGCAATTACCAATGACGGTGCCTCCCCTCTGGCGAAAGCCTCTGCCGCTGTGTTGCCGATCCACGCGGGCCCGGAGCTGAGCGTCGCGGCGACCAAGACATTTGTGACCTCGCTGGTCGCCGGTCTTTGGTTGCTGGCAGAGGTCAAGCAGGACGCGGCGTTGCTCGATGCGATCCGCAAGCTGCCGGGGCATCTGGCGAAGGCAAAGGATTGCGACTGGAGTGCCGCGGTCGAGGCCATTGATGGCCAGTCGCTGTATACACTGGGGCGCGGGCCCAGCTGGGCGGTTTCGAACGAGGCGGCGCTGAAGTTCAAGGAAACCTGTCAGATCCATGCCGAGAGCTATTCAGCGGCTGAGGTACTGCATGGGCCAGTGTCGATCGTGGGCGAGAATTTCCCGGTGATTGCCTTTGCCGCAGCAGACGCAGCCGAGGACAGTGTTGGCGACATGGTGCAGGCCCTGGTTGAAAAGGGCGCGCGGGTTTTTGCGACCACCGATAAGGCGAAGGGGGCCGAAGTGCTGCCGCATGTGCGGACGGACCACTGGATCACCGATCCGATCTCCTCCATCGTATCGTTCTATGGAATGGTGGAAACCGTGGCCACGCGCCGGGGTGTGAACCCAGATGCGCCGCGCCACCTGAACAAGGTCACGGAAACCGTATGATGCAGCCGCTGATCACCTTTCTGGGCGGACCCATTTTCGACGGCGAAGCTCTTCGAGACGGGTATGCTGCCCAGTTTCGCGACGGCCATCTGTCCGCTCTGGTTCCGGTTGCGGAATTGACTGAGCGGGGCGAGGAGGTTGCCCTCGGCGGGGATATCTTGTCGCCGGGATACGTCGATTTGCAGGTGAATGGTGGCGGTGGCGTGATGTTGAACGATGCGCCCAGCGTGGACACGATCAACCGGATCTGCGCTGCACATCGCAGCCTCGGAGCCACCACGATTCTGCCCACGTTGATCACGGATTCGGCTGAGAAAACGCGCAAGACCCTGCAGGCGGGTATCGCCGCGCATGACGCTGGCATACGTGGGTTTGGTGGCCTGCATCTGGAGGGGCCGCATCTTTCCGTTGCCCGAAAGGGCGCTCATGATCCGGGGTTCATCCGGCCCATGGAGGACGCGGATCTTGCCGTGATCTGCGAAGCTGCGGAGCAATTGCCAAAGCTGAAGGTCACGATCGCTGCTGAGAATGTAAAACCGGAGCAGGTCGAGCGTATGGTAGGGGCTGGCGTGCTGGTCTCGCTCGGTCATACAGACGCGGCGTTCGAGACCTGTGTGCGGTATGTGCATGCGGGCGCGCGGTGTGCCACGCATCTGTTCAACGCCATGAGTCAGCTCGGCAATCGCGCGCCGGGGCTCGTGGGCGCCGTGCTCGATACCGCTGAGCTGTCAGCGGGCGTGATTGCGGATGGCATACATGTCCATCCCGCCAGCCTGCGTGCTGCCTGGATCGCCAAGCGCCGCGGATCGGGGCGCATTTTTCTGGTGTCTGATGCAATGGCGGTTGCGGGAACCGACGCGACAGAGTTCCACTTGGAAGGGCGCAGGATTACCCGCCGCGATGGGCGGTTGTGTCTCCCGGACGGCACGCTTGCGGGTGCGGACCTTGATCTGACGACCGCGTTGCGCATCCTGACAACGCAATGTGATGTCCCGCTTGCGGAGGCGCTTGCCGCCGCGACGACCATCCCGGCGGCGTTGATCGGGCAAGGTGTGGGCACCTCCGCCGAATCTGCGCCCGCGTATTTTCTGAAGGACATGATCCGGATCACCTCAGATCTCGGCTCGGCTTCCCCTGTCCTGGCGTAGCTGCTGAGCACGGCAGACTGTCTGACGCAGTGGAGCAATGCGGTGTCTAGGCACAAGGTTAAGGCATGCGTTTTGCTCGTGCCCTGATCTTGATCGGCGGCGTACGGTTTTGACTAAGATCTTGAAGAAAATATGGAATTGGAAGTCTTCGGCGCCGGGGTGGGTGTCACTCATGGCGCCATATGCGTCATAGGCTGACCTAAGGTCATGGTATCTGTCGCCTGTCGGGCGTGTTTCTGCGTCGCGTTTGCGCTAATGTAGAGGCGAACGGCTGCCACGGAGATCCATCATGAAGCTGACCGTGAACGGGACCGAACATGAGGTCGATGTCGAACCCGAGATGCCCCTGTTGTGGGTACTGCGGGATGAGTTGAACATCAAAGGTCCAAAATATGGCTGCGGCATCGCTCAATGCGGGGCCTGCACGGTGCATGTGGACGGGATGGCGGTGCGCTCCTGTCAATTGCCGGTTGGCGATCTTGAGGGCGGCGTCACGACCATTGAAGGGCTGGGCACGCCCGAGAGGCTGCATGCGGTACAGGCCGCATGGGTGGCGCATCAGGTGGCGCAGTGCGGTTACTGCCAATCGGGCCAGATCATGCAGGCGGCAGCTTTGCTCGATCTGAACCCGGAACCCTCCGATGCAGAGATTGATGCGGTGATGTCGGGGAACCTCTGCCGCTGTGGCACCTATCCCCGTATCCGGGCCGCGATCCATGACGCTGCGCAGAAATTGAGCGAGGCCTGAGCCATGAGCCGTGCTGGAAAAATTGCCCGCCGTACATTCCTGATTGGGTCCGCTGCGATTGCCGGGGGCGTGGCCTTTGGCGTTTATATGGCAAAAAAGCCGATCCCCAATCCACTGCTTGATGATCTGAAGGACGGTGAGGCGGCGATCACGCCCTTTGTGAAGATCGACGCAGAAGGCATCACCCTGATCACGCCGCGCGCGGACAAAGGGCAGGGGGCCTATTCCATCCAAGCCTATCTGATCGCCGAGGAGCTGGACATCGACCCGGCCACCGCGATGATTACGCCGGGGATGCCGGGGCAGGCCTATTACAACGCCTCTGTACTGAGCGAGGGCGTGCCGTTTCCAGCCTATCAGGATGGGTTTGTGGCCGAGACCCTGCGCGATTTCATGTCGGTCCCGGCCAAGCTGTTCTCCATCCAGATGACCGGCGGGTCGTCCACTGTGCCGGATGGGTTTGACCGGATGCGCCTAGCGGGGGCGACGGCCCGCGAAACCCTGAAAGAGGCGGCGGCCCGTCGGGTTGGCGTGGCGCGTGGGGATCTGCGGACCGAGAATGGCGCGGTGATCCTGCCGGATGGCACTTCCATCGCCTATACGGATTTGGCGGCAGAGGCGGCAGAGATTGACCCGGTCACGGATGTGACCCTGCGCCCTGCCTCTGCGTGGCGCTATCTGGGCAAGCCCGATCTGCCGCGTCTGGATATGCTGCGCAAATGCACCGGCACTGAGGTCTACGGCATCGACATGGAATTTCAGGACATGTTGCATGCCACCGTGCGTGCCAACCCTGCCGTTGGCACCGCGGGCGCGCGTGTCGATGCCTCGGCGGCAGAGGGGATGCGCGGGGTGGAGAAGATCCTGCCGGTCAGCAACGGTGTCGGTGTGATTGCCAACAACACCTGGCGTGCGTTTCAGGCGGCAGAGGCGCTAGAGATCGAGTGGAGCGCGCCGGACTATCCCGGCACCTCGGAGGGGATATTTGCCACGCTTGAACAGGCGCTGGGCGATCCCGACAGCTATGACCACCGCCAGCGCAATGAGGGCGATGTGGACGCCGCACTGGAGGCGGGCGAAGTCATCGAGGCGCGCTATCGCATTCCCTATCTCGCCCATGCGCCGATGGAGCCGATGAACGCGGTGGTTCGGGTGCTGGACGCGCAGGTGGAAATCTGGACCGGAACCCAGATCCCGCTGTTCATCCGCGACCGCGCCGCCACCATTGCGGGCGTCGAGCCTGAGGCCGTGAAAGTCTATGTGCTGCCCATGGGGGGCAGCTTTGGTCATCGGCTGGAGATGACCCATGTGGAGCAGGCGGTGGAACTGGCACTGGCGGTGCCGGGGCGGCATCTGAAACTCACATGGAGCCGCGAAGAGGATATGAGCCACGACTACCCGCGCCCGGCCTCGGTTGCCGCAGGGCGCGGTAAGGTCGCAGATGGCAAGGTGATGGCCTTTGATCTTTCGGTCAGCCAATCGGCCATGGCCCCGGAGTGGTTTGGCCGCCTGAGCGGGATGAGCTTGCCGGGCCCCGATGCGACCATCACCACCGGGTCGTGGGATCAGCCGTTTGATATTCCCGACTACCGGGTCACCGGCTATCGCGCGCCGAGCATGGTGCCGGTGTCGTCCTGGCGTTCGGTCGGGGCGTCGGGCAACGGGTTTTACCACGATAGCTTCCTTGATGAGTTGATCCATGCCGCCGGGGCTGATCCGCTGGCTGAGCGCATCCGCCTGTGTCTGCATGAGCCTGCGCGCAAGGTGCTGGAGGCCGTGGGCGAGATGTCGGGCTGGGATGGTCCCTCAATCGCTGAGGGGCGCGGACGTGGCGTTGGATTCTGCATGTCCTTTGGGGTGCCCTGCGCACAAGTCATCGAGGTCACGCAGACGGATGAGGGCATTCGCATCGATCAGGTCTATGTGGCGGTGGATGTGGGCGAGGTGCTTGATCCCACGAACCTAGAGGCGCAGGTCTTTGGCGGGGTGATCTTTGGGCTGGGACACGCGATGAACTGCGCGCTGACCTATGAGAATCACGCCCCGCTTGAGACCAACTATCACGCCTATGAGGGGATGCGGCTCTATCAGGCCCCTCAAATCGAGGTGCGCGCGCTGAGCAACGGCAGCCGCATCCGGGGTGTGGGCGAGCCGGGTGTGCCGCCTGCGGCCCCGGCGCTGGCCAATGCGATCTTTGCCGCCACCGGGCAACGCATCCGCGAATTGCCGCTGAACAAACATATCGATTTCGTCTGAGGAGGGCCGAGACATGCAAAAGAGCGTTGTCATCCTTGCCGCGGTTTCTATCGCGGGCGCAGCCCTTGCCGAAGGTGCGCTGACCCTGCCGGAAGAGGGCAGCATCAGTCGCGCAGACGGGCAGGCGGCGTTTGAACGCATCTATGAGGTGGTGACCCATCCCAGATGCGCCAATTGCCACGTGGGCGAGGACAATATCCCGATGTGGTCTGGGCCAAGCTACGGTGAGGCGCGCCCGCATGGGATGCATATCAACGCCGGTGAAAGCCGTATCGGGGCGGAGTTCCTGCCCTGTCAAACCTGCCATGTGACCTCGGATGATTTCGACACCGCGCCGCACGCCGCGCCGCGCTTTGGTATTGCGTGGCAGCTGGCACCGGTGGAGTTCGAGTGGTTCGGCAAGTCGCGCGCCGAGATCTGTGCGCAGCTCAAGGACCCTGAGCGCAACGGCGGACGTGACTGGCGCGGGTTGGTGGAGCATCTGGAACATGACGCTAGTTTGAATGGGCCCGTGGCTTGGGGCTGGTCGCCCGGTGGAGACCGGGACCCCGCGCCCCGCACGCTGGAAGAACATGTCGAGGATATGGCGCTTTGGGGCGCTGCGGGTCAGCCCTGCCCAACAGACTGACGCCACCTGCACCCAGTAGATATCTCTGAAATCTCTGACGCGAATCTCTCCCGGCGGCGCTGCGACAGCGAGCGCTTTCTCCGATCTGCCAAGTCATTTCTGCCTCAGGTGCCACTCAGTGGCGCGCGAATTGCGGGGCATGGGCTGCGCGGCTTTCGCTTGTCAAACTTGCCCTGTCGGTCCGGGATATCGCGGGCGCGGATGACCCGACGACAGGGCGAAGCCGTGCCTTTCCGCCTTGACGGCGCCCAGATCGGCATTGAGAGAATATATTTTATCCAATCCGCCTGCACAGGCTTGTCAAAGCTCAGGTGTTCGCCAAAACTGCGCCGCATGGGTCTGACGGTTTGCGAGCTGTTCAGATCGAAAAGCAAATGAAAAAAAGACTAGGGGAGGTCTTATGAAGACCACAACAGTACTGACACTCACATCGCTTCTCTTGGCGACGGCAGCGCCGCTGAGCGCCGAAACCCTGCGCTGGGCGCGCTCCGGCGATGCGCTGACGCTTGACCCGCACGCCCAGAACGAAGGCCCGACGCACACCATCCGCCACCAGATGTACGAACCGCTGATCATCCGCGACGTGACCGGCGCGTTTGAGCCGGCGCTGGCGACCGAATGGGCGCCCAAGGAAGGCGATCCGAACGTCTGGGTGTTCAAGCTGCGTGAAGGCGTCACCTTCCATGACGGCGCTGATTTTACCGCCGAGGATGTGGTGTTCTCCTTCAATCGCGCCAAGCAGGAAAACTCCGATATGAAGGAGCTGATCGGCTCCATCACCGAAGTGCGTGCAGTCGATGATTTGACCGTCGAGATCGTCACCGATGGTCCGAACCCGATCCTGCCGTCCAACCTCACCAACCTGTTCATCATGGACAAGGGCTGGACCGAGGCCAACAACACCGTGAACGTGCAGGACTTTGAGGGCGGCGAGATCACCTATGCCACCACCAACGCCAACGGCACCGGCCCCTATGTGCTGGAAAGCCGCGAGCCGGACGTCAAAACGGTGATGACGCTGAACGAAGACTACTGGGGCATTGGCCAGTTCCCGCTGGAAGTGACCGAGATCGTCTATACCCCGATTCAGAACGCCGCGACCCGCGTTGCCGCAATGCTGTCCGGCGAAGTTGATTTCCTGCAGGACATGCCGGTTCAGGATCTGGACCGCGTCAGCAACGCCGATGGCCTGATGGTGCGTCAAGCGCCGCAGAACCGGGTGATCTTCTTCGGTCTCAACATGGGCGCCGATGACATCGAGGCCGACAATATCGACGGTAAGAACCCGCTGGCGGACGTGCGCGTGCGCAAGGCGATGTCGATGGCGATCAACCGCGATGCGATCCAGAAGGTCGTGATGCGGGGCCAGTCCCAGCCTGCCGGCATGATCGCACCGCCGTTCGTGAACGGTTGGACCGAAGAGATGGACGCGGAATCCACCACCGACATCGAAGGCGCCAAGGCGCTGATGGAAGAGGCCGGTTACGCCGACGGGTTCTCGATCCGTCTGGACTGCCCCAATGATCGCTATGTCAACGACGAGCCGATCTGTCAGGCCGCCGTGGGCATGCTGGGTCAGATTGGCATCACGGTGAACCTCGATGCCAAGCCCAAGGCGCAGCACTTCCCGCTGATCACCGACGGCAAGACCGACTTCTATATGCTCGGTTGGGGTGTGCCGACCTATGACTCCGAGTATGTCTTCAACTTCCTCGTGCATGGTCGTGAAGGCGACATCGGCACCTGGAATGGCACCGGCTACGACAATGACGAGCTGGACGCGAAGATCAAATCTCTGGCTTCCAACACCGATCTGGACGCGCGCAACCAGGACATCGCCGATATCTGGCGGGTGGTTCAGGATGAGCAGCTCTACATCCCGATCCACCACCAGGTGTTGAACTGGGGCATGTCCGAGAAGGTCGATATCGCGGTCGATCCCGAAGATCAGCCGAAGGTCAAATACTTCAAGATGAACTGATCTTCATCGCAGCGCGCCGGAATGTGGCGCGCTGCTGACTTGCCAGGGTCGCCGGGGCGCAGCACGCACTCCGGCGACACGCGCATTGACGGGAAAGGATCCACGATGTTCCGCTTTTTCACCGCGGCTGCCTGTGCGGCGGCTCTTGTTCCTGCCGCCCTCGTGCCCGCCGCTCAGGCCGAGGAATTCTCTTGGGCGGTGACCACCGACCCACAGACAATGGACCCGCATGCGGTCAATTCCACGCCAGTTCTGGGCTTTCTAAACAATGTCTACGAAGGCCTCGTGCGGCGCGGCAAGGATATGAGTATCGAACCTGCGCTGGCCACCAGCTGGGAGCCGATCGGCGCGGGCGAAGGCTGGCGGTTTCACCTGCGCGAAGGTGTGACATTCCAGGATGGCAGCGCCTTCACTGCTGAGGATGTGATCTTCTCCTATCAGCGCGCATCAAGCCCCGAGGCGGATACCGCCAGTTGGTTCGCGCCTGTTTCGGAAATGTTGCAGGTGGACGACTACACCGTTGATGTCCTGACGCATTCTCCCAACCCGATCTTTCCCGACAGTATCGCCAACTGGATGATCATGGACAGCGGCTGGGCCGAGACCAATGCCGCCGCCCGCCCCGACAAGGAGAGCGGCAACCACGCCACGCTTCACACCAATGGCACCGGAGCGTTTCGCATGACCACGCGTGAACCCGGCCTGCGCACGGTGCTGGAACCGTTCGAGGGCTGGTGGGGCGAGGCAGAGCATAACATTACCCGCGCCGAGATGACGCCGATCCAGAACCCGGCCACCGCGCTGGCGGCGCTGTTGTCCGGCGATGTGGATATGATCAACCCGGTGCCCATTCAGGACGTTCAGCGCCTGCAGGGCAACCCGGATGTGAAGGTGGTGCAGGGCATCGAGGCGCGGGTGATCATGCTGGGGTTCCCGCATGAGGCTGACGCGCTGAAGTTCTCGGCCGAGACCGAAGGCAACCCTTTCGCAGATGTCCGCGTGCGCAAGGCCGTGGCCCATGCCATCAACGTGCCGGCAATCCTGCGCACCATCATGCGTGGCAATGCCGAACCGGTGAACCAACTGGTGAGTGGCGCCATGCGGGGCTATTCCGACGCACTGGAGGATGCGCCCGCATATGATCCTGAGGCCGCCAAGGCTCTGCTGTCCGAGGCAGGATACCCCGATGGCTTTTCTTTCGGTTTCAAATGCCCCAACAACCGTTACCTCAATGACGAGGCCGTCTGTCAGGCCGTTACCGCAATGCTGGCGCAGGTGGGGCTGACCGCGACGCTGGATGCGATGCCGGTGCAGAACTACTGGCCGGAGCTGCGGGCCGATAATTACGACATGTATCTTCTTGGCTGGTCGCCGGGCACCTTTGATGCGGAACATCCGATCCGCTTCCTCGGCGCCACTCCGAATGAGGAAAAGAAGCTGGGGTCGTGGAATTTCGGTGGCTATTCCAATGCGCGCGTCGATGAGCTGCTCCCGCAGATCCAGTCCGAAATTGACGAGCCGACCCGTCAGGGCATGCTCGATGAGGTCGCACAGACCTTGCAGGACGAGGCCGCTTATGTGCCGCTCTATGTGCAACCGCTGGTCTGGGGCACCGGCAGCAACGTCACCCTGACCCAAAGGCCGGATAACTTCTTTATCCTGCGCTGGGTCTCCGTTAACTAACGCCGCTCAATCAGGCAGACGGGGGCCGCGGCCCCCATCATCCACCCACAGGAGAGCACAGATATGCTCGCTTACATCATCCGGCGCGTGGCCCAATCCGCGCTGGTCCTTCTTATCGTCGGGCTTGTGGCCTTTGCGATGTTCCGCTTTGTCGGGGATCCGATCGACAACATGCTGGGGCAGGAGCGCACAGCAGATGATATCGAACGGCTGCGCGAGCAGCTGGGCCTCGATCAGCCTTTCGTGGTGCAATACTACCGCTTCCTAGAGAACGCAGTTCAGGGCAATTTTGGCGTCAGCTACCGTCAAGGTCGCCCGGTGATCGACATCCTGATGGAACGCGCGCCAGCAACACTGGAACTGGCGGCGGTCTCAGGCATTCTCGCGGTATTGTTCGGCATCGCGTTGGGGGTCTTCACCGCGATCCGACGAAAGGGCATTGCGGCAAATATCATCATGTCGGTCTCGCTGATCGGGGTCTCGCTGCCGACCTTCCTGATCGGCATCCTGCTGATCTACCTGTTCTCGGTCGAGTTGGGCTGGCTGCCCAGTTTTGGACGCGGCGAAGTGGTGGATCTCGGCGCATGGACCACCGGCTTTCTGACCGCAAGCGGGCTCAAGGCGCTGATCCTGCCGTCGATCACGCTGGGGCTCTATCAGATGACGCTGATCATGCGGCTGGTGCGCTCCGAGATGCTGGAGGTGCTGCGACAGGATTACATCCGCTTTGCCCGCGCGCGCGGCCTGCGCAACCGGGCGGTCCATTTTCGTCACGCACTGAAGAATACCATGGTGCCGGTGATCACCGTGATCGGCCTGCAGGTCGGCGCGATCATCGCATTCGCCATCATCACCGAGACGGTGTTCCAGTGGCCCGGTGTCGGCCTGCTGTTCATCAACGCGATCCAGTTCGTCGATATCCCTGTCATGGCGGCCTATCTGATGCTGATCTCCGTCATGTTCGTGGGCATCAACCTGATCGTCGATATCCTCTATTTCTTCATCGATCCGCGACTGCGCGTTGATCGCAAGGGAGGCCACTAATGTCCGAGACATCCATCCCGCCGCAAAAGTCGCGTCTACGCACCGCGCTCGACAGCGACCTGTTCTATACCTTCACCCATTCTCCCGTGGCGGTGGTCTCCACGGTTGTGGTGCTGGTCATGGTGCTGGCATCGCTTTTCGCGCCGCTGATCGCGCCGACCAACCCGTTTGATCCGGCCTCCCTGAACCTGATGAACGGGTTCACGCCGCCGCTGGCCCCCAATGACTTCACCGGCGAGACCTTCTTGCTGGGCACCGATGATCAGGGCCGTGATGTGTTCTCCACCATCCTCTACGGCATGCGGATCTCGCTGTTCGTGGGCGTGGCGGCTGTCCTGTTCGCCATGGTGCTTGGCATCACGCTGGGCCTGCTGTCCGGCTACCTTGGGGGCTGGGTCGAAACCATCATCATGCGCGTCGCGGACGTGCAGCTGACCTTTCCGTCGATCCTGGTGGCAATGCTGATCTTTGGCGTCGCCAAAGGCATCACCCCGGTAGAGTACCGCGATCAGATGGCAATCTGGGTGCTGATCCTTGCGATCGGCCTGTCGGACTGGGTGCAGTTTGCCCGCGTGGTACGCGGCGCGACCCTTGTCGAGAAGAACAAGGAATACGTCGAGGCCGCACGCCTGATCGGACGACGCTCGGGCGCGATCATGCTGCGGCATATCCTGCCCAATGTGCTGTCGCCTGTCTTGGTCATCGCGACGATCTCGCTGGCGCTGGCGATCATTGCCGAGGCGACGCTGTCGTTCCTCGGGGTGGGCGCACCACCGACTCAGCCGTCTCTTGGTACGCTCATTCGCATCGGGCAGGGCTTCCTGTTCTCTGGCGAGTGGTGGATCCTTCTTTTCCCTGCGATCACGCTTCTGGCGCTGGCGCTCAGCGTCAACCTGCTGGGCGACTGGCTGCGTGACGCCCTGAATCCGAGGCTTCGCTAATGGCCGAACCAGTTCTGTCCATCCGCAACCTGTCTGTGGAAATCCCAACCCGCCACGGCATCCTGAAACCGGTCGATGGGGTCACCTATGACATCGCCGCAGGCGAGATCCTCGGCATCGTCGGCGAAAGTGGTGCCGGCAAGTCGATGGCGGGCAATGCCGTCATCGGCCTGCTCAGCCCGCCGGCGCATGTGTCGGCCGGTGAAATCTGGCTCAACGGCGAACGCATCGACAACCTGAAGGGCGACGCCATGCGGCGTCTGCGCGGCAAGGAAATCGGCATGGTCTTTCAGGACCCGCTGACCTCGCTCAATCCGCTTTTGCGGATTGGCGACCAGCTGGTGGAGACCATGCTGACCCACCTGCCGATCAGCAAGTCCGAGGCCGAGAAGCGCGCCGTGGCCGCCCTCGAAGAAGTCGGCATTCCCGGCGCCGCCAAACGTGTGAACAGCTACCCGCATGAGTTCTCGGGCGGTATGCGTCAACGGGTTGTCATCGCGCTGGCGCTCTGTGCAGAGCCGTCGCTGGTGATCGCCGATGAGCCGACAACCGCGCTTGATGTGTCCGTACAGGCGCAAATCATCGCGCTGCTGAAACGGCTCTGCCGCGAGCGTGGCACGGCGGTGATGCTGATTACTCATGATATGGGCGTGATTGCCGAGGCCGCCGACCGTGTGGCGGTGATGTATGCCGGGCGGCTGGCCGAGCTTGGCCCGGTGCGCGATGTGATCACCGCGCCGGAGCACCCCTATACGCACGGGTTGATGGCCTCGACGCCGCTGGCGTCGCGCGGGAAGTCTCGCCTGCACCAGATCCCCGGCGCCATGCCGCGTCTCGATGCGGTGCCCGATGGCTGTGCTTTCAATCCGCGCTGCCCGCGCGTGGCCGACAGATGCCGCCAGGCCCCCGCCCCCACGGTGGACGGCAATGCCGCCGCCTGCTGGTTCCCGCTCCAACATGAGGAGGCCTCCTGATGGCGCTTGTCTCCGTCAAGAACCTGAGCCGTGTTTTCGACGTCTCCAAACCCTGGCTGAATCGGGTAATCGAACGCGAACCCAAGGCCTTTCTGACCGCTGTGTCAGAGGTGGATTTCGAGGTCGAGCCGCAAACCACCTATGCGCTCGTTGGCGAATCCGGGTCTGGCAAATCCACCATTGGCCGGATGCTGGTCGGGTTGCTCAACCCTTCTGAGGGCAATGTGGAGATCGAAGGCGTTGATTTGGCGAACGAGAAAGACGCCGCCAAGGTCGATGCGATCCGCTCTGACATCCAGATGATCTTTCAGGACCCCTATGCCTCGCTCAACCCGCGCTGGCGGGTGCGTGACATCATCGTCGAACCCGTGGCGGCGCGTGGTGGCAAGACCGACGGGCTGGCCGAACGCCTGCTGGAACAGGTGGGTCTGTCGGTGAAGGACGCGGGCAAGTTCCCGCATGAGTTCTCCGGCGGGCAGCGGCAGCGGATCTGTATTGCCCGCGCGCTGGCCTCCGAGCCGCGGCTGATCGTCTGTGACGAGCCCACCTCGGCGCTGGATGTGTCGGTGCAGTCGCAGGTTCTGAACTTGATGAGCGACCTCAAGGACAACTTTGGCCTGACCTATGTGCTGATCACCCACGATCTGACGGTGGTGCAGCATATGGCGGACCGAATCGGGGTGCTCTACCTCGGGCGTCTGGTTGAGGAGGGCGCACCGGACGAGCTGTTTGAGCGCCCGAAACACCCCTATACGCAGATGCTGCTGGAGGCCGCCCCGCGTATGGATGGGTTTGGCCGCGAGGTGGCCCCGCCCGAAGGTGAAATCCCCGACCCGATCAACCCACCGCCCGGCTGCGCCTTTCACCCGCGCTGCCCGCTGGCGGGTGACATCTGTCGACAAGAACGCCCCGAGATGCGCAGGATCGGCACAACCCGGGTCGCCTGTCACATGGCGGAGGGCTGACACAGACAACAGGAGCGCAGTGCCATGGCAGACCAGACATTCGGTATCATCGGAGGGACGGGCATGCTGGGCAGTGCGATCCTGCGTGCGGCTGTGCAGGCGCAGGTGGTCGTTGGGGATCGAATTTGGGTGGCGTCGCGGTCCGGGCAGCTTGACGGCTTCTCCGATCATCCGGGGCTGACCATCACCACGGATACGGCAGTCCTGATTGCGGCCTCGGACGTGGTGCTGTTGTGTGTGCCGCCTGCGGCGATGGGCACGCTGTCGCTGGACCTCAGAGACAAACTGGTGATCTCCGTCATGGCGGGGATCACGATCAACCGGATTTCCGAATTGACCGGGGCGACGCGGGTCATTCGCGCCATGAGCAGCCCGGCGGCGGCGGAGCAGCTTGCCTATTCGCCTTGGGTTGCGACAGAGGCCACGTCGGATGCGGATCGCGCCTTTGCCACGGCACTGTTTGAGGCCTGCGGCAGCACGGACCGGATCACGCAGGAGGCGCATCTGGACGTCTTTACCGCGATGACCGGGCCGGTGCCGGGTTTTGTCGCCTATTTTGCCGAAGTGATGGCGGATTATGCCGAGGCCAAGGGCCTGCCGCCCGAGGTCGCCGATAAGGCGGTACGGCAGTTGTTCCTCGGTTCCGGGCAGATGATGGCGACAGGCGATGCCCGCCCCACCGATCATGTGCAGGAGATGATCGACTACGCAGGCACTACTGCTGCGGGGCTGGAGGTGCTGCGTGGATCAGGCATTGGCGCAGAGCTAGAAAAAGGGCTGGACGCCGCCGTCGCCCGCTGCCGCACCATTGGCTAGCCCGACGTATGGCGCGCCATGAACTCAGCGATTTCCGCCTGTGTCGGGGGCTGGCCTGAAAACATCTCCACGTAATGCGGTACGCGGTTCAGGCGCGCGACAGGGTCCTCTTCGACCTCCATCGAGAGATAGCCCACCTGCGTGTAGATGACCGTAAGGCTTCTGACATCGGCCTGTTCCCTGCTGTAGCCAAAGCGCAGGAACATGTCGTGCACGGCGGCGATGCGGGCATTATCCGCCGCATCAAGCCGCCCCGCCAGTGTGGCGTCGTTGCGCGCCCAGTTGCGGATCGCCAGATCGAGGCGGGCATCAAACAGGGTCGGGTCCAGCCAGCAATCCATCAGGTTGAACAGGGCTGTGTTGACGGTCTGCGCCGGGGCCTCGCAGCGGGCCTGTATCTGGCCGGTATTGCGGGCCTCCCATGTCTCAACCATGGCGTCATGCAGTGCGCCGAGATCCTTGAAATACCAGTAAAACCCCGTGCGCGTTTGATCCACGGCGCGGGCCAGCGGCATGATTTTCACTGCGTCGATCCCACTAGAGACCAAGAGATCAAGCGCGGCATCGAGCCAGAGGTCGCGCGAGCCACGCGGGCGAGGGGAGGTGGGTTTGGACATGAGCGCACTCTAAAACAATTGACACATGTGTCAATCTGGATGCAGGCTGTCTTTACACCTGTGTCAAGTCACCTGAGTCCACGAGGCAGCGCCATGTCACACGATCCGCTTTTGCAGCCCTTTCAGCTGAAGCATCTGACCCTTCGCAACCGTATCATGACCACCAGTCATGAACCGGCCTACCCGGAGGATGGCATGCCCAAGGCACGCTACCGCGCCTATCATGCGGAGCGCGCAAAGGCCGGAGTAGCACTGGCGATGACGGCGGGCTCTGCAGCGGTTTCCAAGGACAGCCCGCCGGTGTTCAACAACATCCTCGCCTACAAGGACGAGGTGGTGCCGTGGATCACCGACCTGACCGAAGGCTGCCATGAACATGGCTGCGCAGTGATGATCCAGCTGACCCATCTGGGCCGACGCACGGGGTGGAACAAAGGGGATTGGCTGCCGTCGGTGTCCTCGTCACGGCACCGCGAACCGGCGCACCGGGCTTTTCCCAAGCTTGTCGAGGACTGGGACATCGAGCGCATCATCACGGATTTCGCCGATGCCGCCGAACGTATGAAAGCCGGGGGTATGGATGGGATCGAGTTGCAGGCCTATGGCCATCTGATCGACCAGTTCTGGTCACCGCTGACCAATGATCTGAGCGGCCCCTATGGGGCGGATACCTTGGAGAACCGTCTGCGGTTTCCGATGGATGTGCTCTCGGCCATTCGCAAGCGGGTGGGGGACGAGTTCATTGTTGGTATGCGGTTCACAGCGGATGAGGTGCAAAAAGGCGGCATTACCGCAGAGGAGGGGCTGGACATCACCCGTATCCTGAGCGCGACGGGGCAGGTGGATTTCCTCAATGTGATCCGGGGGCGCATCCATACCGATCCGGCGATGACCGATGTGATCCCGGTGCAGGGGATGAAATCCGCGCCGCATCTGGATTTTGCCGGCCGCGTCAAACAGGAAACCGACCTGCCGGTGTTTCACGCCGCGCGCATCCCGGATGTCGCCACCGCGCGCCATGCGGTGCAGGCGGGGCTGTTGGATATGGTGGGGATGACGCGGGCACATATGGCCGACCCGCATGTGGTGAAAAAAATCCGCGAGGGGCGCGAGGACGACATCCGCCCTTGTGTGGGGGCCACCTATTGTCTGGACCGGATCTATCAGGCGGGCGATGCGCTGTGCATTCACAACGCCGCAACCGGACGCGAGCTGACGATGCCGCACGAGATCACACCTGCCGAGACATCAAAGAAAGTGGTGATCGTGGGTGCAGGCCCCGCGGGGTTGGAGGCCGCGCGCGTGGCCTCCGAGCGCGGTCATAAGGTCGTGGTCTTTGAGGCGCAGCCTGACCCCGGTGGTCAAATTCGCCTGACCGCGCAATCTCCGCGCCGCCGCGAGATGATCTCCATCATCGACTGGCGCATGGCGCAATGTGCGGCGCGGGACGTCCAATTCCACTTTAATACCTGGGCTGAGGAAGAGGATGTGCTGGCGGAAAAACCGGATGTGATTATCATCGCCACCGGAGGCCTGCCCAATCTGGAACTGTTTGAGACAGGACAGGAGGCCGCGCATGTGGTCAGCGCTTGGGATCTGATCGCGGGGGACGTGAAACCGGCGGGCCGCGTGCTGATCTACGACGAAAGCGGCGACCACCCCGGATTGCAGGCCGCAGAAGTGGCGGCTGCGGCGGGGGCTCAGGTTGAGGTCATGACCCCTGATCGGACCTTTGCGCCTGACATCATGGCGATGAATTTGGTGCCTTACATGCGTGCGCTGCAGGACAAGGATGTGACGTTCACTGTCACCCGCCGCCTGCTGGATGTGCAGCGTCAGGGCAATGAGTTGCGGGCCACCATCGGCACGGACTACAGCGATCACAGCACGGAGCAGAGCTACGATCAGGTGGTGGTGAACTACGGCACATTGCCCAATGACGATCTGTATCACGCGTTGCGCCCCCACAGCCGCAATGGCGGCGCGGTGGACCACGACGCGCTGATCGCCGGGGGGCCACAGCAGCTGGAGCGTCACCCGGATGGCAGCTTCCAGCTGTTCCGCATCGGCGACGCAGTTTCTGCCCGCAACACACATGCCGCGATCTATGACGCCCTCCGTTTGGTGAAAGACCTCTGACGGACGCACGAAGGTTGGGTTCCACACATCTGACAGATATGTCGTGAACGCTTTTTAGGCTGCCGTTTCGCCCGCGCGGAGATTTCGCGCGCGGTGTGCGTCGGGGAACCGGAACTCCCAAAGGTCTCGGTCTGACGATTCTATTTGCGCGGATGAAACGGGAAAACCCCTGCGTCAGTATCGTGTCGCCGCTTCATAAAGATGTGTCGGTCAACCAATTGATGTGCCTATTTCTCTGAAAACTAGGCGAAACATTTGCGCCAATTTGTGCCGAATGACTTCGCGATCAGAAGGGCAAGCCGCATCAGAGCTGTCGGCAGCCTGCATCCAGCGGGGCGCTCTGTGAACTCAATGCCGAAGGCGCTCAACAGCCGCGAGGCGATTCTGGTAATTCGAAGAGTGCTTTGTCAGTTTTAATCAACTTGAGGGGGCATGGCCCCGGCCGTGGAAGGCGTCACGGCGAACACGGAAACCCGACGATTTGCGGCTGCGAATATCTCAATTTGACTCGCATTTTATAAATATACACGGACATTTTAGCTCTTCATTAGCATCCTCACGGCAAAAGTTGGCTTGCATCTTATTGAGTTGGTTGTGGTGGCCGAAGCGCCCCGCACGTTCAGAAAGACGAGAGAGAAACCCCATAACGGGGCAAGGGAATATATCGGGGCCAAAGTGCTCCTTGCTCAAAGGAACTCATGCTATGTCCAGCATTTTGACAAACAATGGTGCTATGGTCGCCCTGCAGACGCTGCAGTCTGTGAACATGAACCTCACCGAAACTCAGAACGGAATTTCCACCGGTAAGGAAATCGGTACCGCAAAAGATAACGCTGCGGTTTGGGCGATTTCCAAGACCATGGAATCGGATATCGCCAGCTTCGAAGCGATCGAGGAAGGTCTGGCGATGGGTGATGCGACGGTTGCCGTTGCCTCTGCCGGTGCGGAACAGATCGTTGAGAAGCTGGTCGAGATCAAAGAGCTGATCGTGTCGGCTCAGGCGGAAAACGTCAGCCACGACAAGATCCAGACAGACATTGACTCCAAAGTTGACCAGATCGAGTCGATTATTTCAGCAGCTCAGTTCAACGGTGCAAACCTGCTGGCTGACACCATTGACGGCACCGCAACCGAAATGGGTATTCTGGCATCGCTAGACCGTGTGGGTGCTGGCGGGACCGTGACATCCGTGGATATCACGATTGCTGCGCAAGGCTTTGAGGCCAGCTTGAACCTCGGCACAAGCCTGACAACCATCACCGATACCGCCACTGCGGCGTCCGCGCTGACCGAAATCGAAGACTACCTGCAAACCGCAATTTCCGGTGCGGCTGAACTGGGTGCGGCATCCGCACGAATCGCCGATCAGCAGCTTTTCGTAACTGACCTGGTGGATTCGATGACGCTTGGTGTTTCCACGATGACGGACACCAACATGGAAGAAGCCTCGGCCAGACTTTCGGCGCTACAGACCCAGCAGGAACTGGCGGTTCAGTCGCTTGGCATCGCCAACCAGGCGCCGCAGGCCCTGTTGCAGCTGTTCCAGTAACAGCCCGAACCCTACTGAATATCGCAAGACAGGGGCGCAATTTGCGCCCCTGTTTTTCGTTTTGACCGTCGCACTCGAGATCGTGTTCCGATCACCTCTGCCATCGGTCAGATCAGCCCAGTGGTTTGTAGGCTGTGACGTCGATTTCGATCTTCGCATCGACCATCAGTTGCGAACGGACAGTCGAGCGAGACGGGGCGCCATTCGGAAAATAGCTCGCATAGACGCGGTTGAACGTCCAGAAATCGCGCGGATCATCCAGCCAGACGTTGACCTTGGCCACGTCGTCCAAGGTGCAACCTGCTTTGGCCAATACCGCGATTACATTTTCCATGGTGCGTTTGGTCTGTGCCTCGATGCCGCCGGGTTCGATTTCGCCGCTTTCTTTCATGGCAACCTGGCCGGAAATGAACACGAAATCACCTGCGCGGGTTGCGGGGGAAAACGGCAGGTTCTGTCCGCCTGCGCCGGTGCGCTCTGCGCCGATACGTTCGATGGTCATGGGATATCTCCTGATAGTTGGAAAGGTTAGCTTTGCCACGCAGCGTTCAGCGCGCTGCGTGTGTGGGAAAGGGTTGGAATGGGAGCTACTGCGCCGTAACCAGTTGTCGAAATCGCCGCCGCCATATTCGCGTGTTCTGCGGCTGCAAACGGGTCTTGCGTGTCCAGCAGGCTTGCCAAGAATGCGCCGTTGAAACAGTCGCCGGCTCCGGTGGCGTCCTTGGCGTCGACGCGATGCCCCGGAAGGGTACGCATGTCGCCGTCGACAGAGATCAGCACCCCGTCTGCGCCCAGTGTCAGCGCCACGATGCGGGGGCCGAGGTCGTGATAAAACCTGACAATCTCCTCCGGAGGCTGCAGCCCGGTCAGTTGTCGCGCATCATCCAAACCGGGCAGCGCGATGTCACAGGCGACCATCACGCTGTGGGTCACCTCCCGTGCAACCTCAAGCGGCCAGAGCGCAACGCGCAGGTTGGGGTCAAAGGCGAACACGCCACCTGCAGTCCGGGTGGCCTCTGCGGCTGCAACGACCGCAGCCCGCATGCTGTCAGAGACTGCGAGACTGATACCGGAGGCGTAAAACATCGGGCAGGACTGCAAGGCATCCAGAGGCAACTCATCAGGTGCAAGGCGGCTCGCGGCTGAACCTTTGCGGCGGTAGGTGAAATGGTGGCCATCCGTGTCATGGGTCACAAAATAGACGCCGGTTTCCTCGCCTTGCGCCTCGGTAACATTGGCGGTTGAGACGCCTTCATCGGTCCAGAGGCCGCATAGTGCCGCGCCGAAGGGATCAATGCCGACACGTGTGATCAGCCCTGCATTGACCCCGTGTCGCGACGCAGAGATCGCCACGTTGGACACATCGCCGCCAAACCCCATGGCGAACTGACCCTCGGGTGTTTGATTGAACTCGACCAGCGGTTCGCCGAGGCAGAGGATCTGCGCCGCGCTCACCAGACCTGCCCTCTTGCAGCAACGGGTTCTGGACCCAAGATCTTGTCTCCGCGCAGCAACGTGACATGCTCGAGCATGTTGGCGACGACGCAGGCATGGTTTGGCACGATCCGCAGCTGGTCGCCGACAGAAAGCCCGGTGGGGGCATCGCTGACGATGCGGCCATGCTCCTCGCTCAGCTGGTCGATTGTCAGATCTGGGTGCCCAAGCACATGACCAAAACCGTCCAACCCGAGGAGGTCCGAGGTCAGAACCTTTGACCCCGCGTCGATCACTGCGCGGGTTTCAGTCGGCGTCGACACCACCGTGGCCAGCACCGTCAGCGCACAATCGGACCATTGGCATGTGCCACGTGTCACCAAGGAGCGGTCGTTATAGATATAGGTTCCGATCCGGTATTCAGTTGCCATCGGCATTTCATGCGCGCGCCACATGTCGGGGGAGCCGCCAGAGGAAATCACATCCACGGTCAGGTCCGTGGTCTCGATCAGGTCCTTGGCTTCCGCGAGCCATGTTGTCACGGCAGTTGCGGCGCCCGCAGGCGGGTAGGTCATCAGCCCGGCAAACTGCAGGCCTGGCAAATCCTCGATCGCTTGCGCCAATGCCGCCGCCGCCGCCGGGGTGGCCACACCACACCGATCCGCGCCGGTATTGCATTCCACCAACACTGGCAGGGGCGTTGCCGCATCGGCAAAACCGTCACTCAGTCCCTGCGCCACGGTTATGTTGTCCGCGACGACCGACAGACGGACGCGATCTGACAGGGCGCGCAGTCGCGCGACTTTTTCACGACCAAGGATGTTGTACGTCAGCAGGACATCGTGAATATCGCCATTTGCAACCATGGCTTCTGCTTCGGTGATTTTCTGGCAGGTGATGCCGATCGCACCTTGCTGCACCTGAAACTTTGCCAGACGCGGCAGTTTGTGCGTTTTGATATGGGGGCGAAGTTGCAGTCCGTGGCTGTCGCAATAGCTCTGGAAAGCGCGGACATTGGCCTCGGCAATATCCAGATCGACCAGAACGGCGGGGGTGTCCAGGGGCAGGTTCATCAGGCGCACTCCTCTGCATGTGGCGCATCGACACGCGGCCAGAGCGCACGGGTCAGGTGCGTGTAGTCCGTATGGATCGGATTGTTTGGATAAGGGCCATCAACGGCAGCGTAGAGGATCTCTCCGGCGACCGGCGCAAAGGCCCCGTGAAAGTGGTTGGTGGATTTCACGATCACGATGCGCTTATTCGCAATGTCGATGCCGAGATTGGTGAAGAGATCCGGCGAAAACGTCTGGCTGCGATTGGTGTTCAGCACGATGTCCAGATCCCCGATACGGATCACCGCGCAGTCACCGAGGGGAACCACCGAGGTGCCGAAGCTTTGTACCGCGTCGCGTTGCAGCCGCGTGACGGTGACCTTGGCATCAATCGGCGCGCCCGCGTGGGCGGAGGTCTTGCCGCCAAACCGCAAGTCCAATTCAGCGCCTTCACCAGCGGCAAAACACAGGCGCACCGCCATCGGATCCCAGATGGTCCCCAACGCCACACCGCCAAGGTTCTGGTTCAGGGCTTCCTGCAGCAGGATCGTGGAGTCGCCAGCGACCCCGCCGCCGGGATTGTCCCAGACATCCGCCACCACCACGGGCGTCCTGTCACTCGCATCCGCACGCCGAAGCGCCTCGGCGGGGGGCAGAAAGTCCGGTTTGGTGCGCCCACGAAAGCCAAAAAGCTCCATCCCCAGAACACGTGCAAGCTGATCGCCGCGTGCTGCGTCATTATCAGTAATGACAACAACTTTTGCGCCCAGGTCAGGACTGTCGCCGGCCATGAAGCCATGGATGACAGAGCCCGACAGGATGTCGCCCTGCTCTTCCAAGCTCATGATCTTGTCCACAAAACCGCGCATCGGCTGAATGCTGGTGGGCAGAACATCCATCATGCGCACGTCGAAAACAGAGATCCGCGGCGCGATCTCACCCCGTGCAGCGCGCAGGGTCAGGTCGACGCAGGCCTCGCCCGCCTCGACAAAATCGGTGTGGGGGAATTCTTTGAATACGGTAATAATATCGGCGTTCTCGACGCGTTTGGCGCTCAGGTGGCTGTGCGGATCAAAGCTCACGCCGATCTTGGCACCCGGTCCCGTCAATGCGCGGGCGGACGCGATCAGTTCGCCTTCGCAATCGACGCAGCCGTCCGCGATCATCGCGCCATGCAGGCCCAATACCACCGCATCGACGGGCAGGGCGGCCTTCAACTGGCTCAGGACCTCATCGCGAAGATGCTCCCAGGTTGCCGCGCTCACCAGCCCGCCGGGTTCCGCCCATGTGGCGGTGCCCTCGATCAGGGTGAAACCTTCGTCCTTCGCCCGCCGCCGCAAGGCCGGAAATACCGCCGAACATAGTGTTGGGGTGTCCGGGTGTTCTCCCGGCGGCGCGTAAAAGCTCTGCGCAAAATCAGAGAAATCGGTGCGCAGCGGCGAGAAGGTGTTGGTTTCGGTGGCAAGAGAAGCGCAGAAAACGCGCATGGGGCATATCCTTGAAATTTGGGTTCCGGGGCGCGCGCGTCAAAACCCGCGCCCCGGACGGGGACCGTTAGTCGAGGTAAGAGGCGTCGTTGGCCTTCCCGACTTCGGATTTGAAGAGCGTCAGCAACTCGCCCGCCTTGGCGTCGAGGTTCTCCGCCACATGGGCCTCAAACGCGGGCTGAGTGGCACCGGCCATCGCGGCGCGTTGCTCGGCGGACAGGGCGGTCACTTCGATCTTGTCCATCAGACCTGCCAGACCGCGATCAGAGGCCTCGATGATGCGCGACAGACCGCGGCTGGCGGTGACGCAGCTTTCGGCGGCGGTGTGCAGGGTGTTCTGCTCCGCTTCGGTCAGACCCTCGTAGAAGGCCTTGTTGACCATGAAGGTGTAGGGCGAGAACAGGTGATTGGTCAGCGTCATGTGCTTTTGCACCTCGGCGAAATTCGCAAAGGAGATGATCGGCACCGGGTTCATCTGACCGTCGATCACGCCGGTCTGCAGACCGGAATACACCTCACCCCAGCTGAGCGGATAGGCCTCGGCCCCCAGCGCCTGCACGATTTTCTGATGGCTCGGCAAGGTCATGGTGCGGATGCGGATGCCGTCGAAATCCTCAAGGTTTGCGATCTGGCGCTGAGAGTTGGTGACGGCAAAGAAGCCGCCGGTGTCGGGAAAGCCCAGCACCACAACGTCACCCAGCGCATCTTCGATGTCGGCCGCCAATGTTTCGCCGAACTCGCCGTCAAAGACGGAATAGGTGGAGGCGTTGTTGGCGAAGGCAAACGGCAGGTTCAGCACGTCGATGCGCGGGTAATAGCTGGCCAGCGCGCCGGTGGAGGTCAGCGTCGCCTGGATCACGCCATCGCGCACCTGCTGCACATGTTCGGCAGCGGTGCCAAGCTGGTTGGAGCCGAAAACCTCGACCGTGACGCTGCCATTGGTGTCGGCGGTCACGATGTTTTGGAACACGGCCGTGCAGGCATGGGCCGGGTTTTCAAACGGATCGGTCTTGTTGTCATGTCCAAAGCGGATGGTGCCACCGGCCATCGCGGAGCTTGCGGTCAGGGCGGCCAACGCGCCGACGGCAGCCGTTTTCAATGCTGTGTTCATTTGATTTTCCTCACTGTTGGGTTGGTTTTTTTTGGTGGTTGGTTGGGCCCCCGATCAGGGGGCAAATCCGAGCGCACGCGGCAGCAACAGGGCCGCGTTCTCCCAGAATGCGAATAGGAAAAGGATGATCACTTCGGCGATCAGGAAGGGGGCGAGCTTCACTGAAATGCGCTCCAGCTTCTCGCCGGTCACCGAGGACAGAACGAAGAGGCAGGCCCCTACGGGGGGCGTCATCAATGAGATGTTGAGGGCCAGTACAAAGATGATGCCCGCGTGGATGGGCTCCAGTCCGATTTGTTCGGTGAGCGGCACGAGGACCGGCCCGAGGATGATCAGGATCGCGGTGATATCCATCACCATGCCGACCACCAACAGAATGCAAATGATGATGGCGATGATGGCATAGGGGTTGTCCGACAGCCCCAGCACGGTGCTGGCGATGGCCTGCGGAATACGCTCAAAGCTCATCCACCAGCCGAGGATGCCGGCAAAGGCGATGATGACGAAGATCACGCCGGTGATCCGCGCAGTGCGCACCAGCATCGCATAGAGTTCGCGGAAGGTCAGTGTGCGGTAGACGAAGAAGCCGATGAACAGCGCATAGGCCACAGCGATGGAGGCCGCTTCGGTCGGGGTGACGATGCCGCCAAGGATGCCGCCTAGGATGATGATTGGCATCAAAAGCGCGGTGATCGACGAGAGGAAGGTCTGCCAGATTTCGCCCAATGTGGCGCCGCGTTCGGCTTTGGGCAGGTTCTCGCGTTTGCCGCCGATGGCGATTACGCTCATGCAGACGGCGCAAATCACCAGGCCGGGCAGCAGCCCTGCCGCGAACAATCCGCCGATCGAGACCCCCATCAGCGAGCCGTAGACCACCATCAGCCCCGAAGGAGGAATGGTCGGCCCGATGATCGACCCGGCCGCGGTGACCGCGCAGGCGTAGTCGCGTTTGTAGCCCTGCTTCACCATTGCGGGCACCAGCGTGCGGCCAAAGGCGGCGGCATCGGCGGTGGCAGATCCGGTGAGCCCGGCAAAGAACACCGAGGCCAGCATGTTTGTGTGCGCCAGCCCGCCCCGGAAGCGGCCCACCAGTACCTCTGCCAGTTTCACCAACCGTCCGGTGATGCCGGTGCTGTTCATGATCTCACCCGCCAGAATGAAGAACGGCATGGCGAGGAAGGGAAAAATATTGAGCCCGTTGAAGATCTTGCTGGGGCCAATGGCGAGAAACGTGGTGCCGCCGCCCATGGTGAAGATACCGATGACGCCCGCCAGGCCAATGGCAAAGCCGATCGGCATGCCAACGGCGAGGAGCAGGACAAAACAGAGGCCGACGATCATGCGCCCGCTCCTTCTTCAGAGGGGGTGTCGGGCAGGTCGAGCTGACGGCCCATATCGCGGATCATCACCAGCACCACTTGCACGCAGGCCAAAGCTGCGGCGGTCGGGATCGCCGCGTAGAAAGGTTGCAGCGTCGCGCCGAGGATCATCGCCTGACGTTTGGCGCCGCTTTCGGCGAAGCCGATGCCGAACCAGAGTACGTAGAAGAACAGCGCAAATGTCATCAGGTCGATTCCGATCAGCATGGCACGGCGCAGGGGGGCAGGCAGGTTCAAGAGCACCGCCGTCAGGCCGATGTGTTCGCGCCGTGCGATGCCCGAGGACACCGCCAGCATCGCGGCCCAGATCATCAGGTAACGGGCCAGCACCTCGGGCCAGGGCAGTTGCCAGTGAAAGAAGTAGCGATCCACGACGCCGATCCAGACGTCGAGCACCAGCGCCACCATCAGCGCCGCAAGGATGACTTCGGTTCCCCGATTGAGCTGTCGGCTGATCCGATCTGCGATATCCCCAAGCATGAGCGCCTCCCCGCATTTTGTAATTAAGGTACATATTCACGGTTGCATCGTCGCTCGGTCAAGTTATTTTTGTTACCAAAGTACAAATATCGAAGATTTCAGGAAAAAACCGGCGTATGTTTGACGTCAAAATGTATCTTAGGTACAGAATCAAGGAGAGGTCTTCAGGAGTTACAGATGCCGACAGTCGAATCCAGCCCGGCGCAGGGCGCTGTGGACCTGATCTCCAACCTGCGACAATTGCACGGTCAATTTGCAGCCAGGGAGCAGAAGGTCGCGGATTTTGTCGCGGCGCATCTTGAGGATATATCGAGTATGACCATCGCGGAGCTGGCGGGGGCCTGCGGTGTCAGCACCCCAACCGTTGTGCGGTTTTGCCGAACGATGGGCTGTGACGGGTTCCGCGACTTCAAATTGCGCTTGGCGCAGAACTTAGCGGTCAGCCTGCAATATCTCGCGCCCAGCCAGAGGGACGCGCAGGAGGGGAGCGTCAACGCCGTCGATCAGGTACTGGGCGCTCTCTATGCGACCGTGAATGTCATGCGCCAACAGCTCGACCCAGAGCGCCTCGACGCGGCGGTGCAGGCCGTGGCGACCGCCGGGCAGATCGTTGTGGCTGGCGTGGGTGGCGGCTCCACAATGGTGGCGCAGGAAGCGGCCAGCCGTCTGTTTCGGTTGGGTATCCCGGCTGTCGCGGTGTCCGATAGCTATCTGTTGCAGATGCGTGCGGCAACGTTGGGCAAGGGCGATGTGTTGCTGCTTGTGTCCACCAGTGGCGAGGCCGGCGAGATCGTCAGTGCGGCTGGTGTCGCGGGCGGCTATGGCGCCACTGTCATCGCGATTACCCGCCCCGACAGCCGTCTGGCGCAGGAGGCTACGATCGTGATCGAAGCCGACCTGCCCGAGGATCCGGACATCCTGAAACCGACCGCCTCGCGTTATGCGCATTTGGTTATTGTCGATGCGCTGGCGATGTCGGTGGCGCAGCTCAGAAGCGAGGCCACGACGGAAAACCTGCGCCGCATCCGCGCCTCGCTCACCGCGTATCACGGGCGTACCGGACCACAGCCGCTGGGCGACTAAAGGCCCAGCGGGATTCTTCGCTCAACCCCGCTGGGCAATCAGGGCACGGAACTCATCGAGGCGTGTCTCCAGCTCGGCGAAGCGGGTCGTCAGATCCTCGTCTGCCGTCTCACGTGCGTCCAGCGCGAGCACGAAGCTCGCTGTTTTCAACACGTCGCGCCAGCGGGGATTGTCGGGCAGGGTTTCGATCAGCAGATATTTGTCCAGTGTCCGCGTCTGCAATGAGGTCTTGTCGAGGTTGACGCGCCAGATGCCACTGGTCTCGGCAAAGTCGATCTTGCCCTTGCCGGTTGCCGCACTCCAGATTTCGAGCGAGTCCGACATCAACTCCACGATCATGTCCCGGTAGGTATCACCGGGTGCAGTGGCGGCATCCGCTTGGGTCTCATTGGAAATCAGGGAGGGCAGCGATGTATCGACCACATCCCGCAGCGAATGCACGAATTGCGCTCGGGGACTGTCCGACTGGCTGAACAGGACGGCCCGCCCGCCTCCGGCTTCGGGCAGCATCGCAAACAGGCTGATCTGATGGGGCTCCCCACGCAGGCTGAGTGTCATATGGATCGGCTCATCCTCCACCTCGGTTTGTTCCAGCGGCGCAAGGATCTCCGGTGGCAGTACCTCGTGCAGGCGGCTGCGGTTCACAGTCACGCGCCGGTCTAGGACCTGCTGTGCCGCCTCGTTGGCATAGGTCACAACGCCGCGCGCATTGATGCACATCAGCCCGTCCTCCAGCGTATCGAGCAGCTGGGTCATACGGCGCTGGGACAGGCGCAGGGCGTCTTCGATCTGGATGCGGCGTTCGATCTCTTCTTTAAGTTCGCGGTTTTCCACGGCACGGCTGCGCGCGTGGCTTGCCTCTAATAAAGTCCGGATCCGGCTCAGCAGCTCGTCCTTGACGAAAGGCTTCACCACATAATCGTTCGCCCCCGCCTCGAACCCGGCCAGCATGTCGCTGGTGCGCCCGCGTGCGGTCAGCAGGATGATCGGCAGTTCGTGCAGCCCATGCCGCCGCCGCAGGTTGCGCGCCACATCCAGGCCGCTCAACCCTGCCATCATCACATCCAGCACGATGAGGTCAGGGCGGGATTGTGCAACGCTCCGCAGGGCATCCGACCCGTTGCTGGCCGTGGTGACGCGATAGCCCTGTGGGTGCAGGACGTTCTGCAAGACCTGCAAATTGATCGGTTCGTCATCCACAGCCAGGATCACCGGTGCGCCCTCGTTCGTGACAGGGGCCGCTCTGTCTGGATCGGAGCTGAACTCTAGCGGCGGCGCAATCGCCGTTGGCGCCCAATCCTCGGACAGCGAGGCAGCGGGTAGATCGGAAATCGGCAGTAATGCCCGAAACACCGCCCCTTCGCCCGGTGTGCTGGCCACCTCGATACTGCCGGACATCAGCGCCGCGAGGTGGCGGGCGATCGTCAGGCCCAGCCCGGTTCCGGTGGCCTGCCCGGATCCATCCGGGGTGAGCTGTTCGAGCGGGTGAAAGATCCGCTCCATACTGTCGGAGGCGATGCCGGGGCCGTGATCGCGAATTGCAACGGCGAGCTGACCATCGTTGCGCGGTGTTGCGGTAATCTCGACAGTGCTGCCACCCCCATATTTTACGGCGTTGGACAACAGGTTGAACAGGATCTGTTCAAATCGCACCGGGTCGGCGGTGACGGCGGGCAGATCTGAGGGCAGATCCAGATGAAACTTTGCAGGGTCTATCTGAAAGGTGGGTTGCAACAGATGCAGCACATTGCGCAGCGCGTGCGACACGTCCACCGGCTGCATATCAAGCCGCATACGACCCTCGCGGATACGGTAGATGTCCAACAGATCGTCCACCAGTCGCGACAGCCTGCGCGCGCTGAAGGTGATCAGGCGCAGCTGGCTTGCCTGCGCGGGCAGCATGTCGCCCATGGCCCCGCCTTCGAGCGTTTCCAGTATGCCGATGATGCCGTTCAGCGGTGTGCGCAGCTCATGCGAGGTATTGGCCAGAAACCGGTCCTTCATCCGGTCGGCCTCTTCCAGCTTGGCGTTCTTTTCGCCGATCTGACGCAGGTTTTCCTGCAGTTCTGCGTTCTTGTCGCGGATCATGTCCAACTGATCGCGCAGGGCGCGGCGCATCTGGTTCACGGCACGGGAGAGGCGGGCGTATTCAACCGGGTGATCATATTCCGGCAGCGCTTCGTTCAGGCTGCCGGTGGCCACGGCGCTGGCAGCTTCGGACATGCGCCGCACGGGCCGGGTCAGGGCGTTGGAAAACAACAGCGACAATATCCCCAGCCCCGTAACGGCCACCGTGCCGATGAGCAGCAGTGCATTTCGCAGGCGGCTGCTGGTTTCAAACGCCGCATCCTTGTCCGCTTCGGCGATCAACGTCCAGGTCGGAAATGGCGCTTCCAGCACGCGCCAAGCCGACAGGGAGGGGGTTCCTGACAGGCCGGCGTCCAGCACCGTGACCCCATCGGCCCCCGTCATCGCCTCGGGCACCACGATCGGCGCGCCCGGCGCCGGGGTGCCGCTGGAGGCGATGACAGTTCCGCCGGTAGAGATGACTGTCAGCGCGGTTGTGCTCTTGGTCATCAGGCTTTGCAGGCTGTTGGGCGGCATCCGCAGGATCATTGCCCCCTTATGGCGACCATGCAGGCGCACAGGAACGGCCAGATAGGCCGAAAGCTCACCGGTCATTCCGTCGCGCGCGTAATCCTGAAACACCGGGTCAAAACCGGCCTGGCTCACTGCGCGGCTGTAGGCTTGTCCCAGGCCTGCCATCTCCGGATCGAGGATGCGTCCCAGATACCGGTCCTTCTCTACGGAATAGACCACCTGGCCATTGCGATCTGCGAGGTAGAGATTGTCGAATTCCGCTTCGTTCAGAAAATCCAGAAACCCTGCATGAAACCGGCGGTGCGTGTTGGAATATTCCAGCGCCTCGCGCAGCAACCGATCCTCGCTTCCGACGCCAGAGGGCGGCGGGTCGGGGCCATCAATTCCGAATATGTTGCGCAGTTGGCGCCCGGCATCCTCCGGCGTGTCTGCAAGCTGTCGCAGCGCATGACTGAAGCCATAGAACTCCCCCACCGAGTAGCGCACGTTGGCCGATTGCGCGAGGTTCTCTGCCTGCCTGACCGCATATGTCATGTACTGCGTGATCTCGCTTGCCTTGGCGTCGCGTACAAAGGCCACCTTCTGAAACGTCTCGGTGGCGATCGTCTGGTTCACCAGGCGGTAGAACACCAGCCCGCCAAGCGTCAGCGGCAGGACTGAAGCCAGCAGGAACGTCAACAACAGGCGGGCGCGGATTCCCTGAAGAGGCACGATGACTCCGGTTTTTCTGGTTTTGTCTGCGGGCGATCCTGCGATTTGCTTCTGCTCGAAGCAAGGGCACGGAGTGAGTGTGGCGCAGAGTGGCGCAGTTCTTGGTATCCCATAGCATATTGATAGGCATGAACTATTTTAGATTTCGTAGAGGCCGACCGCCCTCTTTTGACGAAATTTCCGATTTTTCGGGTACCATTGCGACTGCAGCGCGGACTTCATTGTGGGACGTCCCAAGCGCTCGGGAGGAGACTGGGCGCTTTGATGTGTTCCGGTCGCCAGAGGGCGGACGTTGACGGGATGACACGAGGCGGGGCAAACCCGCCACCACAGGGAGAAATTGATAATGAAATTTACAGCTACCGCCGGGCTTCTGGCCTCGGTTGCGCTTTGGACAACAGCCGTTCAGGCGGAAGAAACCGTCGTCAGCGCGCTGCCCGAACAGGTCACCGCCTGGGTGAAGAACTTCAACCCGTTCAACCAGACGACTGCCGCGCCGTCCGTCATGCATTTCATGTACGAGCCGCTGATCATCTTCAACGCGCTGGATGGCGGCAAGCCGATCTATCGTTTGGCGACCGCATTTGAGTATTCCGATGACCTCAGCACGATCACCGTGACCCTGCGCGAAGGCGTGGAATGGTCCGATGGCGAGGCTTTCTCTGCAGATGATGTGGTCAACTCGTTTGAATTGGCGCTGAACAATGTTGCGCTCGATAGCGTGGGGATGTCGAATATGCTCTCCAGCGTGGAGAAAATCGACGACCAAACCGTGCAGTTCAACCTGTCCACCCCCTCCAGTCAGGCCATGTATCAGATCGTTCGCGTGCCGATCGTCCCCGAGCATATCTGGAGCGACATCGCGGATCCGGTGACCTTCACCAACCCCGATCCTGTCGGGTCCGGCCCACTGACTGAAATCCGCCGCTTTACGCCGCAGGAATATATCCAGTGCCGCAACGACAACTACTGGGATGCCGAGAGCCTCAAAGTCGACTGCATGCGGTTCCCGCAAATTGCCAACAACGATCAGGCGCTGGCCGCTGCGGCCAATGGCGAGCTGGACTGGATGGGGTCTTTCTTGCCGGATATCGAGAACACCTTTGTCGCCAAGGATCCGGAGCATCATAGATACTGGTTGCCCGGTGGCTCTCTGGTGGCCTTCTACATGAACTTCGAAGCCCCTGATGCCGGTGACAGTGCGGCGTTCAACAACGTCGATTTCCGCCGTGCCGTGTCGATGTCCTTTGATCGCGAGGCCATGGTGGAAATTGCGGGGTACGGCTACCCCACGATCAACCAATACCCGTCTGGTCTTGGCCGGGCCTTCCACTCCTGGAACAATCCCGAGGTCGAAGATAAGTTCGGTGGCTTCACCCAATATGACGTTGAAGGCGCGCGCGCCCTTCTGGCCGAGGCTGGCTTTGAGGACACCGACGGCGATGGGTTCGTCGAAACCCCCGCGGGCGAGCAGATCGACATCGAGGTGATCGTGCCCAATGGCTGGACCGACTGGGTCAACAGCAGCCAGATCGCGGTCGAAGGTCTGAATGCGGCAGGGATCAAGGCAAATGTCTCGACACCCGAGTCTGCGATCTGGACCGAAAAGCTGATCAAGGGCGACTATGACATGGCGATCAATTCCGTCCGTGTCGGTGCGACGCCGTTCAACCAGTATCTCGACTCCCTGCACGAGATTAACCAGGCAAAATCACGCTTCGCGGCCTCGCGCTATTATAACGAGGAGCTGAGCGGTTTGTTGGACGCGTTCACCCAGACCAGCGATACCGAAAAGCAGATGGCGATCATGGCGGACGTACAGAAGATCGTCGGTGAAGAGATGCCGCTGGCCTATGTCTTCAACAATCCGCGTTGGTATCAGTACAACACCAAGCGCTTTACCGGTTTCTTCAGTGCCGAAAACCCGGTGGCAAACCCGGTGGCCCACAAGACCAACCCGGCCCGACTGATGCACCTGCTGGCGCTGCGTCCGGTGGAATAATTCCTCCCCAAACTTGGGACCGCTCCCCGAGCGGGCGGTCCCCTTTTTGTGCCGATCTCCCCCTTTCGACAGATGGTTTGACCTGATGCGTTTTCTTTTGAAGCGGCTCGGCTTTTATGCCGTTGCCTTTTTGGTGGCCGCGACCTTCAACTTCATGATCCCCCGGATGCTGCCCGGCAATCCGGCGGACATCATGCTGGCAAACTCCGGCGGCATGATTGCACCCGAGGCCCGTGAAGCGCTGATGGCCACCTTCGGCTTCATCGACGCGCCGCTTCACGAACAATACATTTCCTATCTCGGGTCGATCTTCACCTGGGACTTTGGTCTGTCGATCAAGTTCTATCCGATGCCCGTCACCGACGTGCTGATGCAGGCGCTGCCCTGGACGCTGTTCCTGACCGGCGCCGCGCTGACGATTTCCTTCTCTGTCGGGACCTTGCTGGGCATTCTGGCGGCTTGGCGGCGTGGGCAGCTCACGGATGCGATCGCCTCACCCACGGCGCTGGCGCTGCAATCGGTGCCCTCGGTGGTGGTGGCGCTCTGCGGGCTTTACTTCCTGTCGGTCCGCAACCGCGTGTTTCCGACCTCCTATGCGTTTGACCCCAAACTGGACCCGGCCTTCAGCTGGGAGTTCTTCTCCTCCGTCGCCTATCATGGCTTCCTGCCGGTGGTGACGCTGAGCGTGGTGTTGGTCGGGGGCTACCTGATCACCATGCGCAACAACATGATCGGCCAGCTGGGCGAAGACTACCTCGCCATGGCCGAAGCCAAGGGGCTGAGCGACGCCCGCGTGCGCTATGCCTATGCGGCGCGCAACGCGCTGCTGCCCTCGGTCACTGCGCTGGCGCTGAGCTTTGGCGCGCTGTTCGGCGGTTCGCTGATCACAGAGGTGGTGTTCAACTACCCGGGCGTCGGCAACCTCCTGTACCTCGGCATCGTCGGGCGTGATTTCCCGCTGATCCAAGGCCAGCTCCTCATCATGACACTTGCCATGCTGCTCGCGAACCTCGCGGTGGACCTGGCCTATGTCTTCCTTGATCCCAGACTGAAGAGGGCCTGATGCAAGATCTCCTTCGTACCTTTCTGCGCAACCGCAAGGCGGCCATCGGTCTGACCATTGTGCTGGCTTATGTGCTGATCGCACTGGTTGCCCCGCTGATCGCGCCCTTTGATCCCATCGCTCGCGTCGGGCGGCCGCATCAGGCGCCCTCGGCGGAGCATTGGTTGGGCACCACCCGCATGGGCCGCGATGTGTTCAGCCAGTTGATCTGGGGCACGCGCACCTCGCTCATGGTGGGGATTGTCGCTGGACTGATCGTGACTGCCATCGGCACCTTCATCGGTATCACCGCCGCCTACTTCGGTGGTCTTGTGGATGACGTGCTGAACTTCTTCACCAATGTGGTGCTGGTGCTGCCGCAATTGCCACTTTTGCTGGTGCTTGCCGCCTTCCTCGGGCAGGTCGGGCCCTGGGCGATTGCACTCATCATCGGCCTCACCTCCTGGGCTTGGGGCGCACGGGTCACCCGCGCGCAGGCGATGTCGCTGAAGACCCGCGACTTCATCCAGGCCGCTGCAATGATCGGCGAGCCGACGTGGCGGATGATCCTGGTTGAGATGCTGCCAAACCTTCTGTCGATCATAGGCTTCAACTTCATCGGCTCTGTCATTTTCACCATCATCACCGAGGCGACGCTCGAATTCCTCGGCCTTGGCAGCCCCTTGGCACTGTCCTGGGGCACCATGCTCTACAATGCGCAGACCGCTTCGGCGATCATGGTCGGCGCCTGGTGGGAGGTTCTGGCCCCCTGCGGTGCCATCGTTCTGATTGGCATCGGCCTGTCGCTGATGAACTTCGGCGTGGACGAGATCGCAAACCCGCGCATGCGCACCCTTGGCAACGTCGCCAAGGCGCTGCGGATCGAAAAGCGCCTGTTGCGCCAGCGGATGCAGGAGGCAAACCAATGAGCGATCTGTTGACCGTCGACGGGCTGCGGGTGGATTACCTGACCGCTGGTGAGCCCTTTACCGCTGTGCGCGATATCTCCTTCGAGATCCGCCAGAACGAAATCCTGGGCCTTGCAGGCGAGTCCGGCTGCGGCAAAAGCACGGTGGCCTACGCGCTGATGCGCCTGCACAAGCCGCCCGCGCTGGTGCGCAAGGGGCATATCCGGTTCGAGGGGCGCGACGTGCTGTCCTTTACCGATACGCAGCTGCGGGCCTGGCGTTGGTCAGAAGTTTCCATGGTGTTTCAAAGCGCGATGAATTCCCTAAGCCCGGTTATGACGATCTTCCGTCAGTTCTATGACATGCTCAGGGCGCACGGGCCGATCACCAAGGCAGATGCGATGGATCGCACCGCTGAAATGCTGGAGATGGTCGGCATCCCCGCCGATCGCATGCATGCCCATCCGCATCAGCTCTCTGGCGGGATGCGGCAGCGGGTGGCCTTGGCGCTGGCGCTGACTTTGCAGCCCAAGCTGATCATCATGGACGAGCCGACAACGGCGCTCGACGTGGTGGTGCAGCGCGAAATCCTGCAGGAGGTGCTGCGGCTCAAATATAAGCTTGGCTTCTCGGTGCTGTTCATCACCCACGACATCGCGCTGATGGCGCAGATCTCCAATCGGATCGGCATCATGCGCGCGGGTGAGATTGTGGAAATCGGAACCGCTGCGCAAATCGTCACGAACCCCAGTCATGACTATACCCGCAGCCTTTGGGACGCGATGCCGCTCCTCGCAAAGCGCCCGGAAGGAGTCGCCCATGCTGTCTGATACCCCAATCCTGAGCCTCGATGCGCTCAGCAAGACCTTCACCCTGCGCCCGGTCTTTGGTCGTGCGACCGAAGTAAAGGCGCTGCGCAATGTCTCGCTTGACCTAATGCCGGGTCGCGCACTGGCACTGGTGGGGGAAAGCGGGTCGGGCAAGAGCACCGTGGGCCGGACGATCGTGGGTCACCACACACCGACCTCGGGACGTATTCTGTTCGAAGGACGGGATATCGCGGAGCTGACCGCGCGCGCCGATCAGATGCGCTATCGTCAGGCGGTGCAGATGGTGTTTCAGGACCCGTTCTCGGCGCTTAACCCCGCGCATACCATTCGCCATCATCTGCTGCGCGCCCTGTCGCTGCATCAGCCCGAAGCTGATCCCGAAACCGCCCTGCGCATGATTCTCGAGGATGTGGAGCTGGACCCGGTCTCGACGCCGTCGAAGTTCCCGCATGAGCTTTCGGGCGGGCAGCGCCAGCGGGTGAATTTCGCCCGCGCATTGGCGGTCAAGGCACGCCTGATCGTGGCGGATGAGCCGACCTCGATGCTGGATGTGTCGATCCGTAAGTCCATCCTTGGGTTGATGCAGCGGCTGAAGGATGATCGCGGGCTTTCGATCCTCTACATCACGCATGATATCGCCACGGCAGAGTATCTGGCCGAGGACACGGCGGTGATGTTTCGCGGTCAGGTGGTCGAGAAAGGTCCAACCGCGCAGGTCGTTGGTACGCCCCAGCACGACTATACCAAGCTCCTGCGCGCGGCGGTTCCCGACCCGACACTGCGGCTCACGGGCAGTGATGCGGGATTTGCCTCCTTGGCACGGCGGGTGCGCGAAGAAAGCGCCCACCCGGTCCGTGCCTTGCGGGAAATCACTCCCGGCCATGTCATAGCAGAACACGCGGAGGCCGCTCATGCCTGATATGCTGGTGCCACTTTATCGGTTGCCCCCTGTCCCAAGCCTGCCCGAAGGCATAGCAATTCGCCCCGCGCTGCCGTTTGAATCGCATATCCTGCTGGAGTTCGTGGCGCGTCACTTCAGCCCCAAATGGGTGGATGAATGCACGGTCGCATTGGCGGCGCGCCCCGCGCGGGTCTTGATCGCGACCGAAGGCAAACGCCTCTTGGGTTTTGCCTGCTATGACGTCACCTGCCGCGGTTTCTTTGGCCCCACCGGCGTTGACCCGGAGGCCCGTGGCAAGGGTCTTGGAAAGGCGCTCCTGCTGGCTGCACTGCACCGCCTTCGTGACGACGGATTTGCCTATGGCATCATTGGTCAGGCCGGGCCGGTCGAGTTTTATCAACAGGTCTGCGGCGCGGTGGCGATCCCGGCCTCTGATGAGGGCGTCTTTGCGCGCGCCCTTGTCTAAAATCCTCTGACACATACAACCAACAGGATCATCTCAAATGCATTTCCACCTCGACAGCCTGTGGCACGCCGAAGAGGGCGCGATGGAGTTCGCGCTGACCAATTGTGGCGACACTCCGGTTGCAAATCCGCGCCTTGTCTACGCCACCCTGACGCGCTGCCTGCGCCCCTCGCGCTGCACGGGTGCGCGACTGATACGGCGGCAGGCGAACTTTCACGAGTATGCCTCTGACGCGGGCTTTGTCCTGCAGCCGGGTGAGACATGGCGGTTCACCGAGTTCAACCTTACCCGCCCGGCGTTGCATTCCAATGAGGGACCAAAATCTGGCGGTGTCCTGCTGGAGGACGGAACCCTTGTCCCGGCTTTCGCGGGTGACCTGCAGGCCTCAGCGGCGGTTGCAGATACAAATGCATCACAGAATGCGGCTCTAACTTGTGGAATTCTGCCTAAACCTCAACAGGTTTCCATCGCTGAGTGGTGCGCCACGGCGCCCGTGCATCTGGTTCTTCAGTCCGATGATATCGCAGTGATGCAGTCGGTGTCACAGGTGGCGGAGCTGACCCGGCGCCTGCATCCAATGGCCCCCGTACCGTTCGTGCTGATCGCCAAGGACGACGTCCCGAAGCTGACCGTTGAGCCGGACCAGACGCTGGGCGAGGACGCCTACCGGATCGCGTGGCAAGACGGAAAAACCACCCTGCATCATGGCGCAGGGCAGGGGCTGTTTTACGGCCTGATTACGCTGGCGCAGGTGCTGACCAATGCCCATGCGGAGCCTGCGCGTTATGGTGTTCCCCGCAGTGGTAAGATCGAGGATGCCCCCCGCCACGGATGGCGCGGCGCGCATCTGGATGTCTCGCGCCAGTTCTACCCGCTCGATCAGGTGCTGCGCTATGTGGACATTCTGGCGTGGCACAAGATGAACCGCTTTCATTGGCATCTGACCGATGACGAAGGCTGGCGGCTGGAGATCAAGGCCTATCCGCAGCTCACCGAGACCGCCGCACATACCGGGATGGACCTGCCGGTGCTGCCGCAGCTTGGCCCCGACATGACCGGGCAGGGTGGGTACTACACACAGGACGAGGCGCGACAGGTGGTGAAACATGCCGCCCGCTTCGGCGTCGAGGTCATGCCGGAAATCGATGTGCCGGGGCACTGCGCCTGTGTGCTGGGGGCCTTGCCGGACCTCGTCGATCAAGAAGAACCCGAGAGCTACTGGTCGGTGCAGGGCTTTGGCAACAACGCGCTGAACCCGGCCATCGAGGGGTCATATACCTTTGCCGAAACCGTGCTGGCTGAGGTCTGCGAAATCTTCCCGTTTGAGGTCGTGCATGTGGGCGGGGACGAGGTGGCTGAGGGTGCATGGATGCAATCGCCCAAGGCACAGGCGATGATGCGCGAAACCGGCTTGAAGGACACGCCGGAATTGCAAGCCTATTTCCTGCGGCATATCCAGAACTTCCTGATCGGACTTGGGCGCAAGCTCGGCGGTTGGGAAGAGGTCGCCCATGGCGGTGGTCTCGATCCAGAGCACAGTCTGCTGTTTGCCTGGACCACGATCGAGAAAACCGCTGAGCTGGCGAAAGACGGCTATGACGTGGTCAGCACGCCGGGACAGGCCTATTACCTTGATATGGCGCTGTCGGATGCGTGGTATGCGCCGGGGGCCAGCTGGGCCGGTTTCACCCCGCTCGACAAGACCTATGCGTTTGAGGCCGACAATGGGGATGCGGCTCTAAATGGGCGTTTGAAGGGTGTTCAGGCCTGCGTCTGGAGCGAACATCTGACCACGATGGCGCGCCGCAACCACATGATCTTCCCACGTCTCAGCGCCATTGCCGAGGCCGGGTGGAGCGCAGCGGAAAACAAGGACTACGACCGGTTTACAGCGCTCGCGGGTCTGATGCCGCGCCTCTGAGCCACCAAGCGGATCAGCGGCCTCGGGGATACTCCGGGGCCGTTTTTATCCCAGCCTTGGAAAGACCGAGGTGTTCTTGACCGTGCTGTAGACAAAGCTGGTGTCAATCGAGGCAATGCCCCCGATGGGGTGGATGCGGTTGCGGATGAAATCCTCGTAGGCGTCCAGATCTGCCACCACCACCCGCAGTTGGTAATCCGTGGCCCCTGTCAGGATGTGACACTCCAGCACCTCGTCGATCATATGGACGCGGCGCTCAAAATTCTTCACGTCCTCCTCATTGTGGCGTTCCAGCTTGACGCGGACAAACACCGTGATCGGCAGCCCATAGGCCCGCGCGTCCACATCGGCGCTATACCCCCGGATGACACCGGCGGCCTCAAGGTTCCTGACCCGGCGCAGGCAGGGCGAGGGCGAAAGGCTCACCGCCTCAGCAAGGTCCTGATTGGTCATCCGACCATTGGCTTGAAGCACGCGGATAATCTGGCGATCTTTTGAGTCCATTTTGCTGTCCATTGGCAGAATCTGCTAACATGATCGGTGATGTTGGTATGTTTTGCAATCTAACGCCTCACGCGGGGGCGCACCATGGCGGACAAATGAGGAAGGAGACCCCCACATGTCCGACACCAAAGGCTTTGCCACCCGCGCCATTCACCACGCGTATGACCCGATGCAAAACGAGGGCGCGCTGACGCCGCCGATGCATCTCACCTCGACCTTCGTGTTTGAAAACGCTGAAGCCGGGGGCGAGATGTTCGCGGGCGAACGTGAAGGGCATGTCTACAGCCGCATCTCAAACCCAACCTGCGCCCTGCTGGAAAAGCGCATCGCAACGCTGGAAGGGGCAGAGGCCGGCCTGGCGCTGGCAAGTGGCATGGGAGCTGTGACGGCGATCCTCTGGACGCTCTTGAGCCCCGGTGACGAGGTCATCGTCGACAAGACGCTCTATGGCTGCACCTTTGCCTATATGCGCCATGGTCTGTCGAAATGGGGTGTCACCATCACCCATGTGGACATGACCGATGCGGACGCCCTGCGCGCCGCCGTCAGCGACAAGACCCGCGTGGTCTATTTTGAGACGCCCGCCAACCCCAATATGCGGCTGGTGGACATCAAACAGGCTGCCGAGATTGCCCATAGCGTCGATGCGCAGGTGGTGGTCGACAACACCTATGCCACGCCTTATCTGACCCGCCCGATCGAGCTGGGTGCGGATCTGGTGCTGCATTCGGCGACCAAATACCTCGGCGGGCATGGCGATGTGGTTGCGGGTCTGGTCGCAGGCCGCGCCGAGCAGATCGCCGAAATCCGCCTGGTCGGCATGAAGGACATGACCGGCGCGGTGATGGCGCCGTTCAACGCGATGCTGGTCATGCGCGGCATGAAAACGCTGGCGCTGCGGATGGACCGTCACTGTGCCTCTGCCCAAACTGTCGCAGAATGGCTGGAAGCGCAGCCAGGAGTGGCCAAGGTGCATTTCCCCGGTCTCAAGAGCTTTGAGCAGCACGCGATCGCCAAGGATCAGATGGCAAAACCGGGTGGCATGATCGCCTTTGAACTTGAGGGTGGCATGGAAGCGGGCATCAGCCTGATGAACCGGCTGGAGATGATCCAGCGCGCGGTGTCGCTGGGCGATGCAGAGACGCTGATCCAGCATCCGGCCTCGATGACGCACTCCACCTATACGCCCGAAGAACGCGCCGAGCATGGCATCAGCGACGGTTTGGTACGCTTGTCAGTGGGGCTGGAAGAGGTCGCGGATATCCTCGACGACCTTCATCAGGCGCTGTCGCCCGAGATGCGGCAAGCGGCAGAGTAAGGGGGCGAGATGTCCGACCAGATCCAGCACCTGCAAACGGTGGAGCAGCGGCTGTTGTGGCTGTCCCACTGGATGATCCACAACGCCAACCACCTGCGCGCCAAGGAAGACGGCATCAAGATCGGCGGCCATCAGGCGTCCTCGGCGTCGATGGTGTCGATCATGACCGCGCTCTATTTCTCGGCCCTCAGACCCGAGGACCGGGTGGCTGTAAAACCGCATGCCTCGCCCATCTTCCACGCCATGCAATACCTGATGGGTCACCAGACCCGCGAGAAGATGGAGAATTTCCGCGGCTTTGGCGGTGTGCAGAGCTACCCGAGCCGGACCAAGGACATCGACGATGTGGATTTCTCCACCGGCTCTGTAGGCCTTGGCGTGGGGATCACCGCGCTGGCGTCCATGGTGCAGGATTTTATCACGGCCAAGGACTGGGGGGCGGATGTGCCTCTGGGCCGCATGGTGGCGCTGGTGGGCGATGCCGAGCTGGACGAGGGCAACATCTACGAGGTGTTGCAGGAGGGTTGGAAGAACGACCTGCGCAACACCTGGTGGATCATCGATTACAACCGTCAGAGCCTTGATGGCATCGTGCGCGAAGGTCTGTTTGGCCGGGTCGAGAAGATCTTTGAGGCCTTCGGCTGGGATGTGGTGCGCGTCAAATACGGCGCGCTGCAACGGGCCGCATTTGAAGAACCCGGCGGCGCGGCCCTGCGCGACTGGATCGATGACTGCCCAAACGTGGAATACTCTGCGCTGACCTATATGGGCGGGGCCAATTGGCGCAAACGGCTGATGGAGGATCTGGGCGATCAGGGCGCGGTCTCGGCGCTGATCGACAAGCGCAGCGATGCGGAACTGGCGGCGTTGATGGAGAACCTCGGCGGCAATTGCGTGGAGACCATGGCGGACACATTCGCCGCCATCGACCACGACCGCCCGATCTGTTTCCTTGCGTATACGATCAAGGGCTGGGGCACGCCGATTGCGGGCCACAAGGACAACCACGGCGGCCTGATGACCAAGGCGCAAATGGCGGAGTGGCAGGCCCATATGGGCGTCGCCGAGGGGCAGGAGTGGGAGCCCATGGCAACCGTTTCTGACACAAAGGGCTTGCAGGCCTACCTCGATCAGGTGCCGTTTTTTGCCAAGGGGGCGCGGCGCTACTCGGACGCGCGGCTTTCGGTGCCTGCGGTGGCTGTGGACAGCAGCCGCGAGATTTCAACGCAGATGGCTTTTGGCAAGATCCTCGACGATCTGGCGCGCGGCGACAGCGATCTGGCGGCGCGGATCATGACCACATCGCCGGATGTGACCGGCACCACGGGGCTGGGGCCATGGGTGAACAGGCGCAAGCTCTTTGCCCGCAAGGCGCAGAAGGATGCGTTTATCGAGCATCGTATTCCCTCGACCGCCAAGTGGAACTTTGACCCGCAAGGCCAGCATGTCGAACTTGGCATCGCCGAGATGAACCTGTTCCTGCTTCTGGGCGCGGCGGGCCTGTCGCATAGCCTCTGGGGCAAGCGGGTGATCCCGATCGGGACAGTCTATGATCCCTTCGTTCACCGGGGTTTGGACGCGCTGAACTACGCCTGCTATCAGGATGCGCGGTTCATGATCGTTGGCACGCCCTCGGGTGTGACGCTGGCGCCGGAAGGCGGCGCGCACCAATCTGTCGGCACGCCGCTGACCGGGATGGCGCAGGACGGGTTGGCGAGTTTTGAGCCTGCGTTTGCCGATGAGCTTGCGGTGATCATGGAATGGGCCTTTGACTACATGCAGCGCGATGGCGACGGCGACCCGGACGAACGCACTTGGCTGCGGGATGAGACCGGCGGGTCGGTCTATCTGCGGCTGACCACCAAACCCCTGGAGCAGCCGGGGCAGCGCGTCGATGATGCTTTCCGCCAAGGGGCGATTGATGGGGCCTATTGGTTGCGCAAGCCGGGACCGAATTGCTCGGTGGTGATCGCCTATCAGGGCGCGGTCGCGGATGAGGCGATCGCAGCGGCGGGTCTGGTCGGCGAGCATCGCCGTGATGTTGCAGTGCTTGCGGTCACATCGGCGGATCGCCTCAATGCGGGCTGGACGGCGGCGCAGCGTGAACGGGCGCGCGGCAACTCAATGGCCGTGTCGCATGTGGAGCATCTACTCGGGGACCTCCCGGGCCATTGCACGCTGATCACCGCGATTGATGGCCATCCCGCGACATTGTCGTGGCTGGGATCGGTTGCCGGGCATCGGGTGGTGTCGCATGGCGTCGAACACTTCGGCCAGACGGGTACCATCGGCGATCTCTACCGCCACTTTGGCCTCGACCGCCACAGTCTGGCGCGCTCGGTGGGTGAGCTGACGGTGGGCGCGCGCCGCATTCCCGGTGGTCAGGCGGGCTGAGGTGCGGCCTACTGCAAGACGGCGCTGCTCCATTCGCGCAGGAATGCGATTTTCTTGAACGCGTCCAGATAGACCAAAAGCCCAGGCCCCATGCGGATACGACGCAGGGCCTGGGTGTCGTCACTCCAGGAGTCTGTTTCCAGGACTGAAAACGCACCGGGCGCCGCCTGCCATCCGCGTGAAATCAGGTGGTCAATCATCAGTCCCGCCAACTCGGGCGATTTGCTGTCGCGCGGAATGAAGGCCGTGCGCAAGGCGACGACGGTGTAGTCCTGCGGCAGCAGCACAATCACATCATCGGTGTTGCTCTTCTCGCGCGCATAGCTGCCCAAGACGTTGTAAACCATCGCCAATTCGCCCGAGGCGACATCGTCGATCATCTGGCTGGAGCAACAGTAGAGGCGTACGCCGACCGATCCCATCACCTCGCTCAGGCGCCAATAGGTTTCCGAGGTCCGCGCATCCTGCGTGGCATAGAGATAGCCAAGGCCAGAGGTGCGGATGTCATAGGTGCCGACCTTGTTTTGAAATCTCTCGGGATTGTCGCGGATCAATGCGATCAGGTCCTGACGGTTTTCAGGCAGTGGCAAACCAGCCAGTGCTTTGCGTGACAGCACCACCGCCGCAGGTTCCTGCGTGAAGGCAAAGAGGTGTTCGCGCCAGCGTGCCCACGCGGGCAACCGCTCCGTGGTCGGAGAGCTGTAACGCTGCGCCTCGCCGTCGTTCACCAACTTGGTCTGAAGGTCTGTGGCGATGGAGATCGCCAGATCCATGTCGACGCCTTCCTCGTCGAGCGCTTTCATCATCTCGCCGGAACTGGCCACGGTGTATTCAATCCGAACGTCGGGAAGGTCGTGCAGGAAGTCCCGCAGGGTCGGCTCAAAAAACTCGGCATCACCCGTAGAAATGACACGCAGCACGCGGCGGGCATCGGCAGGGCCGACACTAATGTGGTTCTCGACTTCAAATGCACGGGCCGGGGGCACGAGTGCGAGAAAGATCAGGCCAATGGAAAAGACAAGCTTGCGCATGCGCCACCTTTATCGCTGTGGTTGGTCAGGAAAAGGCGTCCGCCATGGGCGCGGGCGACCTCGTTTGCGATGGTCAGACCGAGACCCGATCCGACCACTGCGTCCGTATTGCCGCCGCGCACAAAGCGCCGCGTGAGGCGGCCCATGTCGGCCTTGGGAAAACCTGCGCCCTCGTCGCGGACCGTAATTTCGCCTTCGTCTGTTTTGAGACGCACAACAACGTGTACACAGCTGTCTGGCGGAGAGTATTTGATGGCGTTGTCGAGCAGGTTCAACAGGGCGCTCTGCATCAGGATGGGGTCACCTTTCACCGTCATTGCGGTGTTCGGCACATGGATTTCCAGATCTATGTCGCGCAGCTCCGCCATCGGGCGCAGCCGGGACACGGCATCCTGCGCCAATCGGGTGAGTTCAATATCTTCAAGCTCCAGGTGGTCAGATCGAAAGGACACCATGGCGTGATCCAGCAGCTGCCCGGCGGCGCGGCTGCTTTCGTCGATGGCGCGGATCATCTCGCGCACGGCCTGGCGATTCTCCGGCTTGTCGACGCGACGCAGGGTGATCTCGGCCTGAGTGCGCACGGTGGTCAGCGGCGTGCGCACCCGATGCGCCGCCTCAGCGATAAGATCTTCAGAGCGCGAAAGCGATGTTTTGAGACGGCTCATGAAGCCATTGAGCGCGCCTACTAGGGATTCCATTTCCGCCGGAACCGGCGCTGAGACGGGCCGCAGGTCGGAAAGCCCCCTTCGCGAAACAGAGCCTGCCAGCTGGCGCAGAGGTTGGATCGCGGATTGTGCTGCAAGAATGCCAAATACCGCTGCAATCACAAAAAAGCCGATGCCAAACCCGGCCACCGTCTGTGAAATGCCGGCCAGTTGCTGACGCAACCCGTAGCGTGTTTGCGCGACCGTCACTTCGACGAAATCCGGCGTGCCGCTGACCGACAGGCGCCGGGTGGCGGTGGCCATGCGGATTTCCTCGCCATCATAGCGCGCGGTCTGGAACCGCGGCGCGATACCGCTGCTTGCAACGGGTTTGGGCAGGTCAGGATAACCGGTGAGGAAGGCGCCATTGCGGGTGATGGCATAAAATACGCGATCTTCGCTGATATTGCCGAGCATCGAGAAGGCGAAATAGGGAATGTCCACGGTCAGATCGCCATTGCGCACCGATGCAGAATCAAGAATGGCCGTCATCGAGGCGGAGAGGATCTCGTCCTGACTTTGCCCGGCGAGGTCGCGGGCGTAGTTCTGCACGACCAGAAACATCAGGCTCGCCAGCAGCGCCGCGCCGGTCAGCAACTGGATAATCAGGCGTCGTCGAATGGAGCCGCGCAGCAGGATTCGCGTGTTCATGATGTGCTCAACCGATAGCCGAGCCCCCGCACGGTGACGATTTGCGTCTGTGCGCCCTCAAGGTGTTTGCGCAGGCGCCCTACGTAGACTTCAATCGCGTTTTCAGAGGCGTCTACATCGTAGGAAAACAGCCGGTCCACCAGTTTTGACTTTGAAAAGACCTGATCCGGTGCACCGATGAAGATCTCGAACAGGCGCAACTCACGATTGCGAAGTCGGATTTTTTGACCATCAACGGTCAGCGTGCAGGCCAGCGGATCAAAAACCACATCTCCAAAACTCTGAATGTTGCTTGCCCCGCCGCTGCGTCGCCGGAGAACGGCCCGACAGCGGGCCTCCAACTCGGAAAAATCGAAGGGTTTGACGATATAGTCATCGGCGCCCAGGTCCAGAACGCTGACCCGGTCAGAGACCTCCGAGCGTGCCGTCAGAACGATCACCGGCGTGTCGCGCTGGGCGGCGCGATGGGATTGCAGGAATTGTCGCCCATCCCCATCGGGCAGCATGATGTCGAGAAGAATCAAGTCGTACTCGGTTGTTGCGATGAAATCATCGGCCGTACCAAGGTCCGCTGCCCGATCCACAACATGACCGTCAAGCGTCAGTCGATCCAGCACCGCGTTTGCAAGCTGATCGTTATCTTCAACGAGTAAGTACCGCATGGGGGTGAAACATCTGCTCCGTGTCAGGTTTGTGTCAGCTTGGGCCGGGATACCATTCTTCATGAGCGCGCTATTGCGTGTTTGTCAAATGGGAGGAACATTATGACATCTTTTGCGCTGGGCCGTCGCGCCCTGATGGCTGCTGCTGCGGCAGCCCTGACATTCGGGACTCCGGCGAGTGCCGAGCAAGTTCTCGACAAAGTCCATTTCCTGATCCCCGGCGGCGCCGGTGGCGGTTGGGATGGCACCGCGCGCGGCACTGGTGAGGCCCTGACCAAAGGCGGCCTTGTCGGCACCGCATCTTATGAAAACATGTCTGGCGGCGGCGGCGGCAAGGCGATCGGCTATATGATCGAGAACGCCGAGAGCCTGGATGACACGCTGATGGTGAATTCCACACCCATCGTGATCCGCTCGCTGACGGGTGTGTTCCCGCACAACTTCCGTGATCTGACCCTGGTTGCCGGCACGATCGGGGACTATGCGGCGATGGTTGTGGCCAAGGACAGCCCGATCAACAATATGGAAGAGTTCCTTGAAGCCTACCGCGAAGATCCGCGCGGCACGGCTGTGGGTGGTGGCTCCGTTCCAGGCGGCATGGACCACTTGGTAGCGGCCATGGTGATGCAATCGGCGGGCGAAGATCCGACTGCGCTGAAATACATCCCTTATGACGCGGGCGGAAAGGCAATGGCTGCGCTGCTGTCTGGCGAGATCAAGGCGCTGTCCACTGGTTTCTCCGAAGCCATCGCTTTGGCCGACGCGGGCGAAGTCAAGATCCTCGGTGTGACCGCAGACGAACGCGTGCCCGCCTATGACACCGCGCCGACCATGAGCGAGCAAGGCCTCGACACCACCTTTGTGAACTGGCGCGGCTTCTTCGGCGCACCGGGTCTGTCAGAGGATAAAGTGGCCGCCTATCAGGACGCGCTGGCCAAGATGTATGACACCGATGCGTGGGAAGATGTTCGCGCTCGAAATGGCTGGGTCAACATCCACAATTCCGGTGATGACTTCCGCAGCTTCCTTGAAGGTCAGGAAAAGACCATCGGCGATCTGATGAAGCAGCTGGGCTTCCTCTAAGCGCGCGACACACACGATCCGGTCCGGCACCACAGTCAGGTGCCGGACCCTTTCCCATACCCCCCCCACTCAACACAGGAGGAGATCATGGCGCTCGACCGTTGGATCGCGTTGATCATTCTCGGCATCGCCCTGGCCTATGGCTATGCGGCTTTTTTCACCATGGATCAGCTTTTGCCGCCGTTTATGCAGCGAAACCCGATCTGGCCGAGCACATTCCCGAAGGTTCTGGCAGTTCTGTCGATCCTGACGTCTCTGGTTATCCTCTTGGGCCTTGAAAAACCCAGTAGCGAGGCGAAAACACCCGACATCGATTATCGGCGCCTCGGGGATTACAATATCGGCCAGGCTGCATTGCTGCTGGGGTTGATGGTGGCCTATGCGCTGCTGCTGCGTCCGGCGGGGTTCCTGCTGTCGACTGCAGGGTTCCTGACCGTCGGTGCGATGATCCTCGGCGAGCGCAAGCTGTGGATCCTGATCCCCGTCGCCGCCCTCGCTACCGGCATTGTCTGGTATCTTGTTGAGGGCGTGCTCGGCATCTTCTTGCGGCCCTTGCCGTTCTTTCTCGGATAATCGGAGGCTCAGATGCTCGAAGGTTTGATGATCGGCCTCTCTACGGCCTTCTCAGTTACAAATATCCTGATGGTGATCGGCGGTTGTCTGATCGGGACGTTCATCGGGATGCTGCCGGGGCTTGGCCCCATGTCCATCATCGCGATCATGATCCCGGTCGCGATTACGCTGGGTGACCCCTCTGCCGCGCTGATCCTGTTGGCTGGGGTGTACTACGGTGCGATCTTCGGGGGATCGACCTCATCGATCTTGCTCAACGCGCCGGGGGTCGCGGGCACCGTGGCCTCCAGTTTCGACGGCTACCCGATGGCGCGCGCCGGCATGGCCGGCAAGGCGCTGACCATCGCGGCGATCTCGTCCTTCATGGGGGGCACTGTCGGTGCGATCCTCTTGATGGTCTTTGCGCCGATGTTGTCGACGGTGGCATTGCTGTTCCACTCGGCCGAGTATTTCGCGCTGATGGTCGTGGGGCTGTCGGCGATCGCGGCCTTTGCGGGCACTGGCAATGTGGCCAAGGCGTTGATGATGACGCTTCTGGGCCTGATGATGGCCACGGTAGGTGAGGGCGCATTGTTCAACATGCCGCGTTTCACGATGGGTCTGATGGATCTGCAATCCGGCCTCAGCTTCATTACGCTGGCGATGGCGATGTTTGCCCTGCCCGAAGCAATCTTTCTGGTGATGAACCCGGGCCGTTCGGCTCAGGGTGGTGAGAACGGTGGCAAGATCACCGGCCTGCGCATCACCGGACAAGAGGCGCGCAAGATTGCGCCGGTGATCGGACGTCAGTCCATTCAGGGGTTCTTTATCGGTGTGCTGCCGGGAGCGGGCGCAACCATTGCATCGTTCCTTGGTTATGCGGTGGAGCGCAACATCGCCACGGAAGAAGAGCAAAAAGAGTTCGGCAAAGGCTCTATCAAGGGACTTGCCGCACCCGAGACCGCCAATAACGCCGCCTGTACCGGGTCGTTTGTGCCACTCTTGACGCTGGGTATTCCGGGGTCCGGCACCACGGCGATCCTGCTGGGTGCATTGATCGCGCTCAACGTCACACCGGGACCGCGCCTGATGATCGACAGCCCGCATATCTTCTGGGCGGTTATCATCTCTATGTATATCGGCAATCTTGTGCTGCTGGTGCTGAACCTGCCGCTTATTCCCTATATCGCGAAGGTTCTGTCGATACCGCGCAACTACCTGATCCCGTTCATTTTGTTCTTCACCCTGATGGGGTCCTATATCGGGCAGAACAACGCGACAGAGCTGTTGATCCTCGTGGGCTTTGGCATCTGTGCGACGGTGCTGCGCTTTGCGGACTATCCGCTGGCACCGCTGCTCATCGGCTTCATTTTGGGGCGGATGCTGGAGGATAACTTCGCCCGTTCGATGCAACTGTATGACGGGATTTCCTTCATCCTTGACCGTCCGATGACGCTGGGCCTGCTGGTACTGGCTGCACTGTTGGTGATCGTGCCAAGCTACCGTGCCCGCCGCGCCCGTGCCCGTGCTGCCGGGGTGGCCGATGGGGATTAAACCGCTCTCCGGGGTCCGGGTCCTCGACCTGACCAATGTGCTCGCGGGGCCGTATTGCTGTTATCAGCTGGCCCTGCTGGGGGCGGAGGTCATCAAGGTCGAGCGCCCGGGAACCGGGGATTTGGCCCGACAACTCGGGGCGGATCCGGAGCGGAATAAGTCCCTGATGGGGGTGAGCTTTCTGGCGCAGAACGCGCAGAAGAAATCTGTCACCCTCGACATGAAACACGAACAGGGCAAGGCGCTGCTAAAGCGCCTTGTTCGCACATCTGATGTTTTGGTTGAGAACTTCCGCCCCGGCGTGATGGACCGCCTTGGCCTCGGGTATGAGGTGCTGAAGGCGGAAAACCCCAACCTCATCTACTGCGCCATCAGCGGCTTTGGACAGGACGGCCCGTGGAAGGACAACCCCGCCTATGACCAGATCGTGCAGGGTATCAGCGGCGTGATGTCGATCACCGGCGATGGCGATAGCGCGCCGTTGCGTGTGGGCTACCCGCTGGCAGATACCGTGGGTGGCATGACCGCAGCCTTTGCAATCTCGGCGGCACTGAATGATCCGGAGCGCGGCGCGTTTCTGGATATTTCCATGACCGAGGCGGTGATTTCCACCATGGGATGGGTGGTCTCCAACCACCTGATCGCGGGGCAGACCCCGGGTGCGCATGGTAATGAGAACACAACATCTGCGCCCTCGGGCACCTTTGCCTGCGCGGATGGGCCGATCAATGTGGCCGCAAACCGGGATGAGCAGTGGCACTCCATGGCGCAGCATCTGGGGCGCGACGATTTGCTGGCGCATGCGGACTATGCCACCCGAGAGGATCGAAAGCGCAACCGTCACATGCTGCGGGCAGAGCTGGAAAGCGTCCTTCGGACCCGGCCCGCTGCGGAGTGGGTGGCGGAACTGAATGCGCTTGGCGTGCCATCGGGGCCGGTGCTGACGGTGCCGCAGATACTGGAGGAGCCGCAGATCAAAGATCGCGGTCTCATCGCGGAGGTCGAGGCCGAAGATGCGCCGCTGGCGCTGGCAGGCGCGCCGGTGCGGTTTGGCACCCATCGACCGGTTCCGGATCAAGCGCCCCCTGCCTTGGGCGCAGATAATGACAGCATCTGGCAGGACATCGGCGTGAGCGCGGATGAGATCGAAACCCTGAGGCGGGAGCGCGTGATATGAGCGATGTGAGTGACTGGTGGCGCACGTCCATCATCGACATGGAGCCGGGCCGTATAGACCTGCGCGGAACTCCCGTGCAGGATCTGATCGGCAACGTCAGCTTTGCCGAGATGATCTGGCTGATGGTACGGGGCGACCGGCCGACACCCGCGCAGGCGCATCTGTTCGAGGCAGCCTTGGTCTCGGCTGTGGATCACGGCCCACAGGCCCCGTCGATCGCGGCGGCGCGTATGGCGGTGACATGCGGCTTGCCCTTGAACAATGCGATGGCCACGGCGGTCAATATGCTGGGCGATGTGCATGGCGGGGCGGGAGAGCAGGCGGTGGAGTTGTATCACCACGTCGACGCCCACGCGGGGGATCTGGCCACCGCGCTGGACGACTGGCGTGCGGAACATGGCAAGATTATCCCCGGTTTTGGTCACCGGTTCCACAAACCCACCGATCCGCGTGCGCCGCGCCTGATGGCATTGGTTGCCGAGGCGGCGGAAGCAGGTGCCGTTTCGGGCCGTTTTCAGCACATCGGACAAGCGATCGAGGCGCAGATATCGGCTGAAAAAGGCATTGCCCTGCCGATGAATATCGACGGCGCCACCGCCGTGATCTATGCAGAACTGGGCTTTGCTCCGCCCTTGGCGCGAGGGCTGTTCTGCCTGTCCCGGTCGGTGGGCATTCTCTCCCATGCCTGGGAGCAACAACAACAAGGCGGGCGGAACAAGGGACCAACGCCACTGAAATACAGATGGACATATGACGGCTCGTGACGCATTTGGCCTGGCCGCCGCGCTTGTTGTGGCGATGCTGGGCACCCTGATATTTGAAATCATCGGCTTCCCATCCGCCCCATTGACCGGATCAGCGGCCGCTGTCTCCATAGCCGCACTCTTTGGGTTGCCGATTTTTATGCCGGTCTGGCTTCGGACCACCGCCTTTGTGCTGCTGGGCATAAACATCGGCAGCAGCGTGACCCGTGAAATGCTGGCCACCGCGCTGGCTTGGCCGGTGACCATCGCCATCCTCGCTGTGAGCCTGTTTGTCTCTATGCAAATCTGCCGGTTCGGATTGCGGCGTTGGATGGGGTTCAGCCCGCGGGATGCGATATTGGCTGCGGCGCCGGGACATCTGAGCTATGTGCTGGCGTTGTCGCTGAGCGATAATGGGCAGACCTCGCGTATCGCCATCGTTCAAAGCATCCGCGTGCTGTTCCTGACACTCTGTGTTCCGGTGTTCGTCGCGTCTGTCTTTGGCGCGACCGGGGTGGAATTGATGCCGGATCACGTGCTGAGCCTGTGGCAACTGGCGCTTTTGGTAGGGGTGACCCTGGGGGTCGGGGTCCTGTTCAGCTGGCTGAAAGTACCAGCGGCCTATCTCCTCGCCGGGATCCTGTGCAGCGCTTTGGGTCACATCTTTGCAGTGACGCCGGGCCGTCCTCCGGAGGAAGCGACCTTTGTCGCATTTCTGGTCATGGGAACGCTGATCGGGTCGCGTTTCGTCGGGCAGAAGATGTCGCAGTTGCGGCTGGATCTGCTGGCCGGGCTCTGGGTGACGGGCACCAATGTGCTGATCACGCTGGTGGCGATCGCGGTCAGCATGCAGGTAATGGGCATGTCACCGGCTTTGCTGATCGTCGCATTTGCGCCCGGTGGGGTGGAGGCAATGGCGGCGATCGCTGTGACGCTTGGCCTCGACCCGGCCTTTGTCGCAGCCCATCACGTCATGCGCCTTATGATCCTGACGATATTGATGCCATTGATGCTGAGCAGCGTGAAACGCGCCTAGGCACAAAAACACCCCGGTGCGTATTGGCACCGGGGTGTTTGGGGTGAGACTTCAAGGGTTATTGCGCCTCTTGCGCTTCCGTCTCAATCTCATTGCCGAGGTTGGAGACGTCGCGCCCCAGACCTTCGGTGGTTTCACAGGCTGCCAAGCCGATCACGGCAACCATGGAAAGATAGATCATTCGCATCGTATATCTCCGTTATTTCAGTTTTTCGGCCACATGAGTCGCGAAGGCGTCAACCATCGCGGTATAAAACACATCGCTGCCCACATTCAGCGTCGTCACATCAGTGCCCTCGGGGTAGTAGATGTTGGCCTGCTCAGCAGTCACGGTCAGGGTGTAGCGTTGGTCATACTGGCTGCCGGGCAGGTCGACGGAGACGACGCCCTCCAGCACCGAGTTTGCGATCCCCATCTCGGTTTCAAAGCTGGAGGCCAGAGCGACGGTATCGACGTCGATGTCGATTTCAGCAGCATCTTCCATTTCTTTTTCGGCGATCTGATTCACCAGCTTTGCGGCCAGCGCCGTTTCAAGATCGGCTTCCAGATCGGTCCAGACAGCCACTGCCTCGGAGTTGTCCAATGCGCTGACGTCTGCGTTTACGTCGATTTCCTGAACCATCGTCGCTGCGCCCGCGGCGGTGGCCATAGCCGTTACGAGGGCGGTGGTGCGGATCAGATGTGTCATCTTCTAGCTCCTTGAAATCACTTATCTCTGTCCCGGTGGGATCTGACACGACAACGAGCTGCCGCGCAGAATGTTCCTGATTTTTTTCTGCGAGAGGAGCGCTGAAAGTGTTTCGGTGGCTTCTCGCCCAATGGATGGAACGAATATGTTGCGCGGGAACATAGCTGCGTCGAAGGCGTTTTATTCGAAGCTGACCTACTATTAGAAACGGACCCTATGACACAGACCGCTCACCCAGTCGAAGACGTATTGGACAAGACCGATGAATTGCTGAGTGAGGGCAAGGACTGTCTGACGGTCTCCGAATTGATGGATGAGCTGGGGGTCAAATCAATCGCGGCGGTGCTGGTGGCGCCCTCTCTTGCGCTGGTGTCACCGCTAAGCGGCATTCCCCTGTTTTCCTCGGCCTGCGGGATGACCATCGCGTTGATCTCTGGCCAGATGCTTATGGGGCGCAATCACCTGTGGCTGCCCTCGTTCCTGTCAAAGCGTTCGCTTTCGGCAAAGAACACCCAGAAGGCGACCGGAGCCTTGCGCAAGGTGGCTGCTTGGATGGACCGCCGGTTCAAGAAACGACTGCAGTGGCTTTTGACACCGCCTTTTCTGCGGATCATTCAGCTCGTCTGCCTGCTTTGCGGCCTGATCATGCCTTTCTTGGAGATCCTGCCATTCACATCCTCGATCTTGGGAGGGGTCGTTGCGCTGCTCGCGGTCGCTATGCTGACTGGTGACGGGCTGATTGCACTGGCAACCGTGATGCTGCTGTTGCTTGGTTTGGGCGGGCTGGCGTCTCAGTTCATGTGATAGGCGGCCGCTCTACTGGTCTCGCCCTTGCGCCTGGCCCAGATCGGATAGGCAATTCACCTAGTCCGCGTATAAAACGGCCGGAACCCATCAGGGCCCGGCCGGAATTCTCATAGTTTACGCGTGTGAATGCTCTCAGGGTCAGCCCTGATATTCAGGCAGCGCCTGCATCTGCTCTCTGGTCATCATCGTATAGACGCGCACGCGGCCTTCCTTAGTTTCGACAGTCATATCATCAAGCTCCAGTTTGACGGGCTTGGCACCAATGCCGAGAAAACCACCGACATCGACGACGACCGCGTTAATGTCACCCTCACTGTCCATCACGATGTCAGCGATCTCGCCGATCATCTCATCGTTGGCGTCAAAGGTTGTGGCCCCGGTCAGCGCGTCGGCACTCATTGGTGCACTAGTGTTGGACGGGTTCGCCGTTGTGGATGCTTCTACGCTCTCGGTCGGGCTAGTGTCTTCGCCGCTCAGGCCGGAGGTGTCGCCGCCCGCGCCAGACATCTCATAGGCGGGAGCTGTTTTCAGCGCTTCCGCCGGTGCGTTCAACACCAGGAAGTAGCCGTCTGCGCCGCCATCGGAATTACCGTTTCGCACAAATTGCAGCGCATCCATATCGACGGCGATCTGGTTCTCGCCGATGCCGAGGAAGCCTCCGATGTCGACCAGAATAGCCTCTGCGGTGCCGTCACGGCTCAGGATGACATCGTTGACTTCGCCAATATCAGCCCAGCCATCCTGCACGCCGTCCATGACATCCTTCAGGGCATCGTTTTCGGTCTGATAGATACGTTTTCCGACGAAAGATGAGGCATGGAATTCGGCCGGGCCTGCTTCGCTGCGAAACATGTCGCTGGTCTCGGTAGCCACAGCAGGCAAACCCATCGTGAGGACAAGGGACGTGGATATAAGAAGGTTTTTCATGGCTTTAGCTCCTATTTCGTGACTTCATATGCGGGCTCGTGCTTCAGTCAGACAACGTGGCGATGCGAGCATGGTTCCCTTGCGTGCGGCATATTGTGCGCCATGGGCGAGAACTGGCGCACATCTGTTTGCAACCGGGAAAACGGCAGGGAGCTGAACGAAAAAAAAAGGCCGCCCCGATGCGGGACGGCCGGCAAGATATTTCGCGGCGCGTGCCGGGATCAGCCTTCGTCGTAGACCCCGGACAATGCCCGATCTTCCGCCTCGAAGGGAAGTGTCTCGAACGTGATGCTCACCTCATAGCTGTCTTCACCTTCGGTAATCTGAGGGCTGCACTCCAGCTGTCGGGCGAACCCGCGGATCAGTTGGCTGCCGAGGCCGGTGCTTTCATCCTCAAATTCAGTGCTGTCGTCCGATATGGAATTCGTGATCGTCAGGCACACTTGCAGGTCATCCAGTACCTCGAGCGACACTTTCACCCAGCGTTCGCCATTCTTGTCGACGCCCAGGTACTTCAACGCATTGGTCGCAGCTTCGACGGTGAGCAGGGACAGTGGCACTGCCTGATCCGGATACAGCACGACAGAGTCGAGCGAAATATCGATCTTGGGCACCGGTGCGCTGGTCGGGGCCAACTCGGTCAGCGGCTTAACCACATCCCGCAGCAGATCACTGGCTTGGACCCGACCCAGCTCGGAGGCCTGGTAGAGCGTCTGGTGCACAGTTGCCATGCTGGTCACGCGGCGATTGACGGTCTGTAGCGCGGCGGCGGTGGTCTTGTTCGTAGTGCGCCGGATCTGCATGGAGATAATCGAGGAAATGAGCTGCAGGTTGTTCTTCACCCGATGATGAAGCTCTTTCAGCAGCACATCCTTGTCGTGCATTGCGTCAAAGAGCTGGGCCTCGTCGTGCAGCAATTTCTCCGCTACCTGAGTGAACTGGTTTTCGATCACTTCCAATTCATGTGGCATGTAGGTGCCGTCTGGTTTTTCCGGCAATACGCGGGCGCGTGCGAACTGACGCATCTGCAGGCCAATCAGCCGCAGATACCGGACGACCTGACGGTCCAGTGCGATATAAATCAGGAATAGGCTGACCAGCCACATCAGCATCGGAAACAGCGCAGGCGTCAGCAGCAGGCTTTTCAGGACGCCGGTTTCTGACGGTGTGTGTTTTCCGTCCGGGTCCCAACTTCCAATCACATAAAACCCATCGCTCAGCACCGGGACAATGGAGAAAAGCCGGGTCTGACCTGCGGCGTTCTCTGTTTCGATGTGTCGGGGGTTGAGCGCGATAAGTTCCTTGATGCTCATGCCGGCTGGCAACCGCTCCAAGGCAGTTTCCCGCGCCCCTGAAGCGCTGAGGATTTCTCCTTCGGCGCTCAACGTGACGAGGTCGATGGGGCGTTCCCCCAACTTGGCCTGGAACTGCTTGTCTATGCGGTCGTGCGGAACGTGAATGATCTGGTTGCCGATAAAGGCATCACTGTCGTCAAACACAGGTTCCGACACGATCAGAACGGAGCTACCGGCGACAGGACCAAAGGAATTTACCCGCACCTCGCGCTCGGGGCGGCGCATCCAGTCCGGGAAATTCGGATTGGCCGAGTAATCAATGGTGAGATTGCTGGACGCGCAGCTCATGACGCCGTCTCTCGGCAGGAAACCGGCAAAGCTGTAGCGGTCTTCAGTTGCTTCGATGAACCGCCCCATCAGCGACTTGCACCGTTCGACATCGGTCGCCAAATCCGGCACAGACAGCGCGAGCGTTTCCGCAGCAGCGAAAGCGGATTTGATGATCTCGCGCTCTTCCTGCGCAAACTCCGCCGTAAGGGCCTGCAGGCTCAGATTATTGGATTCTGCGACCTCTTGTTGCAGGCGCACGGTCTGGTCTACCGCGATCAGGCCGAGGGGCACCATCGCAACAGAAAGCAAGACGGCGAGGCGAACAGACAGCCCGCGCGCCCAGGCGAAGGGCCTGGATGCGTCGTTTGTATCATGGGGGAGAGAGTCGTTTTTGGGGTCACCCCGGCCACGCATGATGGCCAGGGACGGGAAGTTCATTCTGTTCACGCGGCGGTTCCACCACTTGCTGCGACAACGGCGTGGGTGGCTGCATCCGTCAACTCCATGCGATCATCAGAGTTCATCTGCATCTTGAGAGTGAGTGCCTCGCGCCCACGGTTAAGGCGGCTCTTGACGGTGCCGACCTTTACGCCGCAGACGTCGGCCGCCTCTTCGTAGGAATATTGCAGCACGCCGATCAGCGTCAGGATCTCGCGCTGCTCGACCGGCAGTTCGCCAAGGGCGCGGCGGAACTCGGCAAGCTGCAACCGTCCATCATGTGCCGGTTTGACCGAGATGCTCTCGGTAATCGCCCCGCTGGAATCTTCGACCTCGCGCACCGCTTTGCGGCGGTTCGAATAGAAGGTGTTGCGCAGGATGGTAAACAGCCAGGCCCGCATATTGGTGCCTTCCTGGAACTTTTCCAGGTTTGTCCATGCTTTCAACACGGTGTCCTGTACCAAGTCATCGGCAGCGGCGTCATTTCGGGTCAAACTCATGGCGAAGGCGCGCAGCACCTTCATATGGCTGGTCAGTTCAGCCTTGGCATCCTGTCGGTCCATTATTCGGCCTCCTCCTGCGAGTGGGAGGGCATGCCAGCTGCCTGACCCGCCCCATTCGCAACCGGGATCTTGTCCAGACGATCAAGCAGCTCCATCAGATGCGGCGGTAAATCCGCGTTTGCATCCTCGACAAAAACCTTCTTCAGGTTTTCGTCGATCAGAGTGTCCCATGGCTGATTCTGAGGCCTGTTTGCCATTCGTTTCTCCCGCAACACCTTTTACCTTCAGGCGTAAGTTAAATTACATTTCTATGGAACAAACGCGAAGACCGTGCGTTTGTTCCATAGAATTTTTGGTGACAGGAGAAAAAAAATTGTCGACCTCTACAACAGGACAAGCCCTGACTCTGTCGGACCTCATCGCACCGCATCTGCCCTATTTGCGCCGCTATGCACGTGCGCTGACCGGGGCTCAGTCCTCTGGCGACACCTATGCGGCTTCCACTCTGGAGGCGATCCTGACTGATCCTTCCTGTTTTGATGCGGAAGAAGTCGGAGGCAAAGTCGCCCTCTTCAAAGTGTTCCACAAACTCTGGGGCAGCTCTGGCCAGCCCGTTGCCGAATTTGATGAGGGCCCGCGCGCGCGGGCTTTGCAGCATCTGGCATCTCTCACGCCCAACACCCGCGAAGCGCTTTTGCTGAACACGGTCGAAGCATTTTCCGTCAGTGAAGTCGCTGAGGTCATGGAAATCGAGGCAGATGAGGCAGCACGACTGATCCAGCTGGCCCGCGACGAGATGCAGCAGGCTGTGACCGGAAAGATCATGATCATCGAGGATGAGGCGATCATTGCGATGGATCTCGAAGGCATTGCCTCCATGATGGGGCATGAGGTGACCGGGATCGCACGGACGCGCAAGGCTGCCGTCAAGCTGGGCATGGAAGAGAAGCCGGATCTGATCCTTGCGGATATCCAGCTGGCCGATAATTCGAGCGGCATTGATGCCGTGGCCGATCTGCTGGAAGAATTGGGCGATGTTCCGGTCATCTTCATCACGGCCTTCCCCGAGCGCCTGTTGACTGGCGAACGCCACGAGCCTGCGTTTATGATTGCCAAGCCTTATGTGCCCGATCAGGTGATCTCTGCCATCAGCCAGGCGATGTTCTTTTCATCGACCGATACGCTGACGAGCTGATCGCAGCCTTTGATGAAAGCTGAGAACCCTGGGTAGAGATGTCCGGGGTTTTTTCATGTCTGCAGCTCCGGTCGAGTGCGGGGCGAGCAGATATGAAAACGCCCTGCGCACGTTTCAGTCCGCAGGGCGTTTTTCGTGGATGCGCCGCGATTTTACGAGGCGGACATTGCCCTCAGCATCCATGCGGCTTTTTCGTGAAAGGCCGCGCGTTCGGTCGCCAGATCGCCTGTGACCATATCCTTGCGCGCTTCCGCCAGTTCAATGAGCGCGTGCAGGCGGTGTGCCAGGCGCATGTGGTCACGTTCGAGATCCTTGCACATCTCACCAGCACTCGGCATCTGGCCCAGATCGTCGATTGCGCTGTCCGAAAGCACGCCGCTGATCTTGCCCGACGTCAGGTGCCCAAGGGCCCGGATGCGCTCAGCCAGCTCATCTGCGGCGGCGAACATATCCTGGTATTGGGCCTCGGTGAGATTGTGCAGCGAGAAGAACAACGGCCCCTCGACGTTCCAGTGATAAATATGGGTCTTCAGAGTGAGACGGTACGTATCCGCCAGCACGTCGCTCAGCCCTTCGGCAATTGGCGTCGTATCCCGAACACCGGTTTCCACTGGGGCGATTTGCGGTTTCACGTTTAGTGCAGCTGTCATGTCATATCCTTTCGAGCGAGGAAATCTTGGGGTTCGTCAGCGGCTGCCTGTTAGCGGCGTACAGCGCGAAAGATGATCGCGGCGACGAACAGCACCAGAAAGATGAAGAAGAGGATCTGTGCGATCCCGGCCGAGGCGCTGGCGATACCGCCAAAGCCAAAGACGGCCGCGATCAGCGCGATCACCAGGAATGTCAGTGCCCAACCAAGCATGGGAGTCTCCTTTGCCGTGTTACGTTGCTCGCCCGTTGCGAGCTTCGATAATACAACGGGAACAACGTGCTTTTGTTCCGCTCACGTTCAGGGAAACTTGGGTTTAGTTCCGTGGCAGGGGTGCGACGGTCCGGGCCATGGGCCAGAAATGACGGGTTCGCCTGTCCATGCGCGCGCTGGTTTCAGTGCGCCGCTCTTGATGACAGTTTTTGCGAAAAACCGACAGTTCAGTCCGCGTATGTCCGCGGTTATTTCAGCGGTTAAAGACCAGTTTGAGCGAGAAAGAAAACTGCGATCCCGGAAGGTCGCGCGGCGCTTTGCGGAAGCGGCGGGCGCTTGCAATCGCACGTAGGGCAGCTTGATCAAAGGCAGCAGAGCCGGAAGACCGGGCAACTCCGTAGTTCAAGAGTTGGCCATCCCGGCTGACCGTCAGGGTGACCACGACGGCAGCGTCGCCACGCCCGCCGGAGGGGTAGCGCTGACGGCGTGCGATACTGGCGCGGATCTTTGCACCCCATACCGCCCTGAGCTTGGCTTGTCGGCCTTTGCTGGCGGTGCTCGTCCGTGTCTCGGCGGACGCGCCGGCCTGACTGCCGCCACCGGAACCGGCTGCACGTTGCTCGGCCCGACCTGTGCTGGTGGTGTCGGCTTTCTGTGCCGTTTCGGGAATGTCTTCTGGCTCTGGCTCTGGCTCTGGTTCCGGCTCAGGCTTTGGTTCCGGCGGAGGAGTCGTGTCGATTTCCGGTGTCGCAGTGTCTTCCGGTTCGCTCATGGCCAGCCGGACCTCGGCTCGCGGCGCAGGCGCGCTTTCGACCTGCGGCAGCTCTGGCGGGGCAGTATCCATATCGGGTGTGTCGAGGGTTTCTTCCAGAACCGGGGGTGTTTCCGGCGGTCGTTCCCACTTTTGCACCATCTCACGGACCGTGGGTGCGGCCCCGGCAAGAGAGATGAGGGCTTCACCGCCCGCCCCAGCATCTTCGCTGCCATCGGCGGGGATGTTTGCAAAAATTGCCACATGCGCCGCGATCGCCAGCGCGGCAAACAGGCTACCTTCTATCCAGTGTTTCATTTCGGGCTCACCACCAGTTCGACGCGGGCAAACCCGGCAGCCGACAGATCTCTCAGCAATCCGGCGGCGGTGGCCGCTTCAAGCTCTGCATCGGCCCGCAATTGCAGCACGGCGTCAGCTGACGAGATCTCTGCCAGGCGGGCCAATGCCGCATCGCCATCCTGCCCGTCAAACGACAACCTGCCAGCTTTGTCGACATAGAGCGTTGCGTCGGCGTCCAGTGGTGTCTCCAAATCTGCTTCGGGTGGGTTCACCTCAAAGGGATCGGGTTGGGCCAGGCGGGACGTCATCAGAAAGAAGATCAACAGCAGAAAGACCACGTTGATCATTGGAACTATCGATTCCGCGCGTGGGCGGCGGGGGGCGTCTGTCAGGTCCATCAACGACTACTCCACCAACACGACGGAGGTGAACCCTTCGCCGCGCAGCACTTCGGTGAGGGTCACGATGCGTTGCAGGCTCGCGCCGTCCTTGCCGCGCAGGATCAGCACGTCGGCCTTGTCCTCGACCAACGGCGTCAGTGCGACCGCCAGTTCGGTTTCCGCCACTGGTCTGCCGTTCACATAGACCTCGGTCGGCGCGACATCGATCAGGCGGGGTGGGCCGGTGTACTCACCGCCACCCGCCGCAAGCGGCAATGGCAAGGCCGCGTCGATGCCAAAGCGTGACGCCAGCATGAAAAACACCAGCAAAAGGAACACCACGTCGATCATCGGCGTGAGGCTCGGCTTGCGCCGGGGGCGGGCAGGGGTGTCGAACAGCATTGCGGATCATTCCGCCGCAAGTCGGATGGTTTGCGGTTTCTCGGTGACAAACAGACGGGTTGCGCCGTCTTCGACATCGCGGCGAATGCGGTCGATGACCGACTCGAACCACGTCAGCGCCGCAGAGGCAGGAATGGCAACCGCCATACCGGCAGCGGTGGTCAGCAGCGCCTCCCAGATACCACCGGCCAGCATCGAGGGATCGGCCTTCGATCCGGCGGCCTGCAGCGCCTGAAAGGCCGCAATCATTCCCATAACGGTTCCAAGGAGACCCAGCAGCGGCGCGATGGTGGAGATCAGTTCCAGCGCGCCAAGGCCACTGCGGGCCGAGCCGAGTTCGCGTTTTGCGACGCGGGCCGTTTCCTCGCGGGCATGTGCATCAGGCATCGACTTTATCGCGGACAGGGCCGCGGCAACCACCTTGGACCGGACGCCACGGCGACCCTGAACCAGCGTCAGCGCCCGGTCCGCATCGCCTGCCTCATAGGCGGCGACCGCTTGACGGGCCTTGCCTTTCGACCAGGCTCCGATCAGCGCCAGGCGCCAGATTTTCCACAATATCAGCGCCAACGTAATGACCGACAGGGCGGCAATGGCCCAGATCGAGGGGCCACCGTCACGCAGGAATGTCTTGGCCTCGTCGAAGGCGCCTCGCGCCATTGACGGCAGATCCTGAGCAGACGCCGGTTCGGATGCCGCAGGTGACACATCGTCCGCGTTGGTGCGCGCGACCGGCAGGGCTTCTGACGTCGAGGGAGTTGCGGAAGCCCCATCGGTGGCAGGGCTCTCGCTTGTCGTCACCGGGGCAGTCTCTGCAGTGATTGGCGTATCCGGCGTGTCCGGGGAGGTCGGTGCCGCAGGGGCCATCATGTCGATGGCAACCTCAGGAACAGGAGCTTGCGTCGCGGGAGTGTCCGGAGCCGCAGTCTGTGCCGTGGCGAGCACCGGCAGCAGCAGGAATGTCGTAAGAACGAGGGACTTTTTCATTGTCGGCTCCGTCTAGCAAGGCCTGGCACTGATCTCGCTCAGTAAGCGGGGTGCTGGCAGAATGGCTTGGCTACACGATGCGCGCGGTCATGCGATCCGTGATTGGCTAGAAAGAGGCAATGGCCCCACGATTGGCGCCTAATTTAGCATAGCGTTTTTGTCAAGTTAAGGCTGTGCATCAGACTCCGCCTGTCGGGTCCAATAGGCGGCAATATAGTGATCCTTGGCGTTGAGGCCGGCAGATTTCAAATGCGCCCGGACTTTCTGGGCTGCGCTCTTTTCTGCGGCCAGCCAGATCATATGGCCCGGCGTATTCGCAAGCGTCGCAATGGCGAGATCCCCGAGATCCCCGGCGTTCGAACCGTGATGTTCGATGCGTATTCCGGGGTGATACGGCATGGGGTAGTCTGCGCTTTCGGGGGTGGTCAGCTCCAGCACCACGCGGCCGGAGGCCTTGGGGCTGAGGGCGTCGAGAATACGTGCGACGGCAGGAAATCCGGTTTCGTCGGCATAGATCATGATCGTCTCGATCTCCGGGATGCCGCCGCCGCCGGGGCCGGTCAGGCCAACACGGCAACCGGGGCTGACGCTGCGCGCCCATTCGGTGGCCCGTCCGCCGTCATGTTCAAAAATGTCAAAGACCAGGCGTCCGGTTGTGACATCCAGCGCGCGGACCGTATAGACTGGGCGGTGCAGCGTGGCGTCTCCCTTGGGCCAGATCGTTTGGCCGGTCTCCGACAGATAGGGCCATTGCGGCGTGTCCAGAGCCGGGTTCGGCAGGGCCAGGCGGAAGTGAATTGCATCCGTCGTGAAATGGGTCAGATCCTCTGCCTGCGCGGTGACGCGGAGAAATGAGCCGGGAATCCTCTCGACGTGTTCGACGGTGATGAACTGGAAATTCGGTGGCCGGCGGCCGGCGCTCTCCTGTGCATCGGACCAGCAGATTTCTGCGGCGATCTCCGGAGCGAGGTGCTCGATCGTATCGCTGAGGCTTTCCTTCAGCACGTAGAGCCAATCCGCACGAGGGGCGCCGATCCTAGCCAGGGAATGCGCGTCACGGCGCTGAAGGCTGTAGTTGCCATATGTGGTCTCGATCTGCACCTCGTCGTCGCTGTCGATCACCACCGGCAGGTCAAACTCTTGCGCGCGCTGCTGAATCACGCTGCGGATGGCGGGAAAGGACAGGCCGGGCAACAGGGTCTGCGCTTCGAAGGAAAATCTCTCTTGCATGGACATGGTAGAGCCTTCTCAGGTTGGAATGACGTGGGGGGTGGCGTGGTTCGGATCGGCGATGATGGTGCAGGGCAGGGCAAAGACCTCCTGCATCATGGTCTCTGTGATGACGTCTTTGGGGCTGCCCTGACTGTGCACGTGACCACCGCGCAGCGCGATGATGTGATCGCAGTAGCGCGCCGCGAGGTTGATGTCGTGCAGGACCATGGCAACCGTGCGCTCGGTCTGATGGTTCAGCCTTCGCACCAGTTCCAGAAGTTCGATCTGATGCGGCAGATCAAGGAATGTTGTGGGTTCGTCCAGCAGCAGCAACTGTGTGTCCTGCGCCAGGGCCATGGCGATCCAGGCGCGCTGACGCTGACCACCCGACAGGGTATCGAGCGACCGGTGTTCCATGCCGTCCAATCCCGTCGCCGTCAGGGCAGCGGCCACGGCGGCAGCGTCCTCGACCGAATGCTGGCGCCAGGCCGATTGATGCGGGGTGCGACCGCGCAGCACCAGATCGCGGATTGTCAGCCCCTCCGGAGCGACAGGTGACTGCGACAGGATGGCAAGACGCCGTGCAACGGATTTGCTGTTCTGGCTGGCGATGCACTGCCCATCGAGGATGACTTGCCCGGTGCCCGTCTTCTGCAGGCGGGCGAGGCTGCGCAGCAGGGTCGACTTGCCGCAGGCGTTTGGACCGACGATGGCGGTCACTGCGCCGTCGGGCAGATCGACAGAAAGCTGGTCGAGAACCGTGTTGTGGGCAAAGCGGACGCTCAGGTCCCGGGCGGCGAGGCGAGGTTGGGCGCTCATGATCTAGAGGGCTCCTTTGCGAAATTGGGCGACCAGAAGCCACATGAGAACCGGCGCACCGATCACGGCGGTGAAGACGCCGGCAGGCAGTTGCACCACGGGTACGAGACGGGCGGCGGTATCCGCGCCGAGGGTGACCAAGGCGCCCACAAGTGCCGCGGCCGCGAGAACCGGTGCGCCGGTGCCAAGCAGGCGACGTGCCACGGGCCCCGCAACAAAGGCGACAAAGGGCAGTGGTCCGGCGACGCTGACCGCAAGCGCGGCAAGGAGCACGCCAATACAGGTGATGACCAACCGCAGGCCGGCCAGACGTAGGCCGAACCCCTGCACGATATCGTCGTTCATGGTCAGACGGCTGAGGGGGAATTGCAGCCAGAGAAGCACGGGGGTCAACAGTAGCAGACCGCCCCAGATCAGCGCGGCATCTGTCAGATTGCGCGCGTTGAGCGTACCAGTCAGCCATTGCGCCATATCGGCGGCACGCTGTTCGTCCGTCATGCTCATCAACAGGTCGCTGGTGGCGCCCAAGGTCAGGCTGGCACCGATCCCCACAAGGATCAGCCGATAGGGATCGAGACCCGTGCCGCGCCGCCTGTCCCAGGCCAGCACCAGCACCAATGCCGCCGTCAGCAGCCCTCCCGCCAACGCCCAGGGCAGCACAAAGCGGACTGAACCGAACAGCAGGATCGCCAGCACCGCGCCGCAGCTGGCACCGGCGTTGAACCCGATCACATCCGGCGAGGCCATCGGATTGCGCAGCATGGACTGGAAGATCGCACCGGACAGGCCAAATGCTGCCCCCGCCCCAACGGCGACCAGCACGCGCGGCAGGCGATGATCGAGCAGGATCATCCGGGTGATGTCTTCCATGTCGCCGCGCAGCGCGGTCCACAGGTCCGCTGCGCCAACCGGAAAGCTGCCCATGTGCAGGGCCGCAAGACCGCCGGTCAGAACCAATAGCATCAGGCCGAGCCCGACCAACAGGTTGCGCCGCGCCAGTTGCAGCGACAGTGTGCCGAGGCGAAGGGTATAGGTCATAGCGCGCGCACTCCCTTGCTGCGGACCAACCAGATCAGGACCGGCCCGCCGAGGATCGCGGACATCACCCCCGCCTGCATATGTCCGGAGAACAGAGCCGAGCGGGCAAGAATATCGGCCAGGCCCATCAGAAGTGCCCCATAGACCGCGCTATAGAGCGACAGCCAGCGTATATCGGCCGGGGCGGTTGCTCGTGCAAGATGCGGCACGATCAAGCCGACGAACGCAATGGGACCGGCCATCGCGACGGTTGTGCCGCACAAGATCACGATGGCCGCTCCGGTGAGCAGTTGCAGCAGGCCGACCCGAACGCCGAGGCCCTGGGCCGTGCTTTCGCCAAGTTGCAGCGCGTTGAGGCTGAACCCGGCGACAAATGCCAGCAGTAGCCCCACAATCAGGAACGGCAGCAGGGTCGAAACCATGTCCAGCGTGACGTTGTCGAAACCGCCCAGAACCCAGACGCGATAGACCTCCAGCGAGGATCGGCTGACCAGCAGCAGGCCGCGGATCAAGGCGTAGAACAGGGCGCTCACTGCGGCCCCGGCGAGGATCAGGCGTCCGGTACGTGACGGGGCGTTGCCGCCCAGCGTGAATACAAGACCCGAGGCCAGCGCGGCCCCTCCAAGAGCGGCCCAGATGAACTGAGCAGGATCGGAGATCCCCAGCGCAATGGTGCAGAGCACCACGCCAAGCGCGGCACCGGCGTTCACTCCCAAAAGGCCGGGATCGGCCAGCGGATTTCGGGTGAGCGCCTGCATCAGGGTGCCTGCCACGCCCAGGCTGCCGCCGCAGAGCAGCGCGCCCACTACGCGCGGCAGGCGGATCTGCCAGATGACAAATTGATCCGGCGCATCGGGGTCATAAGCCACCAGTGACTGCCAGATATCGCCCCAACTGACCGGGCGCGCGCCCATCCGCAATGCCAGCAAGACGCTCAGAACCAGTACGAACAACCCGGCTGCCAGCCAGGTCAACCGATGCGGCGTGATGTGCCGGGGCAGGGCGCGGGGCGTGACCTCAGCTGTCATCAGCGGGACCTCCTGCAAGAATGCCCGCGGCCCGCGAGGAGGTGACTTCGGTCGCAGGATCACCGTCCATTGCCTGCTCCAGCAGCGGCACCAGCGTGTCGAGCGCATAGTCGAGACTGAGCGGGCTTGAATGTGACAGGGCGGAGGACAGCATCAGGTCGGAGTAGATCTCCCGTCCCTCCGAGTAGGCCCGCATGAACCGGCGCAGGGGCAGGCGTTTCAGACGGTGCACCGAGGCCCCGCTGTCGAGCCAGATCAGCACATCGGCATCAATCGGAGAGAGGTCCTCGTCCGGCACCTTTACATATGCATGGTTCAAATTGCTCTGAGACCGGATCGCCTGAGGTGTGACAAAGCCAAGTTCGGAGAGGAATTTGCCGCGGATGTCATATTCCGTATAGGCGCCTGTGGTGCCAGCCCAGACCATGATGCCAGTTGCGCCCTGCCATTCGGGATGATCGACGCGTACACGGGTGATGCGCTGATTGATGCGGTCAACCACTGCTTCTGCCTTGTCTGACCGCCCTGTGGCCTGGCCCAGCCGCAGCAGCATATTCTGCCATGTCATGCCGTAGTCGCCAGTTCCGGGGGCCGAGGCGACGGTGGGGGCAATTTGCGACAGCAGATCATATTCCCGTCTGGTCATGCCGGACCATTGTCCGACGATCAGGTCGGGTTTCATCGCGGCGATGGCCTCGATGTCGATTTCGCCCTGCATCACAACAGGTGTCTCTTCGCCAAGCGCCTCTTGGCCCCACGGCCAGACGCCAAATTCGAACGGGCCGTACCACTTGCGGAGCGCATAGGGCACCACGCCGAGCGACAGCAGGAAATCATGCCCGATAAAGCTGAGCGAGACCACGCGCGTAGGTTGAGCCTCGATACGTGCGCTGCCATAGATGTGGTCGATTTCCACCGGAAACGCGTCGGCCGCACTTCTGTGTGGCAGCAAAGCAAGGATCACCAGAATGAACAATTGACGCATGGGGCGCCCTTTTCAGGTTCGGGCTGAAGTCGGAACGCCCCCAGACCTGATGGCAGGTCCGGAGGCGCAGTTTTGGTTAGAATTTCGACGTGAGCGTCAGGGACACATTGCGACCCTCGCCGATGTAGCAGGCACCGGATTGGCAGGTGGCAACGTAATTCTCGTCTAGGAGGTTCTGGATGTTCAGCGCCACCTGCCAGTTGTCACGGGAATAGGTCACGGCCGCGTCGTAGAGCGTGTAGGCAGGCGTCTCATAGGTGTCGCTGCCGCCCCACGCGGCCCCGGTGTATCGCACCCCGGCGCCGAGCTTCCAGCCCTGCAGTGTTCCGACCGTTGGCGCGTAGTTGACCCAGAGCGACGCCGCATTCTCGGGCACCTGGCCGATTTGCGCACCGCTGGAGTTTTCGGTGTCGAGGTAGGTATAGGCGGCATCAAAGCTGACGTCGCCGATCCGGTGGAACAGTTCCAGTTCCAGCCCTCTGGCGGTGGCTTCCCCGGTCTGGATTGAGAAACCCGGGTTTGCCGGGTCGCTTACGGTCATGTTGGATTTGGTCAGATCAAACACCGACGCCACAAAGAGCGTATCGGTTCCAGCGGGCTGATATTTCACCCCGATTTCATATTGGGTGCCCTCCGTCGGTTCAAACGGCGTGCCGTTGACGTCACGCCCGACCTCGTCCTGACGGAAGCTTTCGGCATAGCTGAAGTAGGGGGCAACGCCATTGTCGAACCGGTAAAGCGCGGCAAAGTTCCCGGTCCAGGCACTGTCGTCTGCGGCGACGGAGGTCGCGCCAAAACTACCGGTGCTCGCCCCGGTCTTGATGCTGCCGTAGCGCAGGCCAAAATCGATGAACAGCCGATCGTCCACGACCGCCCGGTTCTGCAGATAGGCCCCCCATTCGGTAATGGAGGTGCCGGGGCTGTCTGTCACGGTGATGCTGGGATAGCCCGTGTACGTCGGGTTGAAGGGATCAATCGGGGCGATTTGTGCGCCATACGCGGTGTCACTGTCGTAGTAACCGCGCGAATAGCTGGCCCCGATGATGCTGCGCATCTCTACCCCACCCAGCGCGTAATTCGCGGTGGCATAAGCATCGAGTGCGGCAGACTTCATCTCGTTCTCGGCACGGTAGAACGTGCGGTTGATGGTGCCATCGGGATTGTAGCGTCCGTTGGCGGTGTTATCAAAGGCCCACCAGGCATGCTGATAGAGCGCTTCGCCCTCCAGATACCGTGCGCTGGCATCAAGGCTCCAGACCTCGTTGAACCTATGGCTCACCATGGCGGTGACGCCGCGCTGTTCACTGTTGAAGACATCAAAGCCGGGCTCGCCGACGAACAATGTATCGTCAAAATAGGTGCCATTGCCAAAGCCGGTGGCCGGCTCAAGCGTGCCGTAAAGCGAGGCAAACTGCAAAAGCGGGCTGCCGTCGCTCTTTTGGTAATTGGCGAGCAGAGTCAGCTCGGTGTCATCGTTCGGGCGCCAGGTGATCGACGGTGCCAGCGCCAGCGAGTCATCCTGAGAGAAATCGACCGGGGTGTCCGCATTGCGCAGCAATCCAACGATGCGGTAGCGCAATGTGCCGGACGCATTGAGGTCGCCGCTGACGTCAGCCGCGATCTGCGCGCGCTGGTTGGACCCGACGGAGAGTTGCCAGAGGTTGTCGCTGTCTTGTGCGGCGGTTTTTGAGGTGGTGTTGACCACGCCGCCCACGGACCCGCTGCCATACAGCCCTGACGACGGGCCCTTCAGAACCTCGACGCTGTTCAGCAGGAAGGGTTCTGGTTTGGTATCATTGTAATAGCCGTAGCGGGCGTTGAGGCCATCGTGCAGCGTGGAGGGGGCAAAACCGCGCACGAGCGACCAATCGGAACGGTTGTCGAGCCCCCATTGCCCCGCCGTGATGCCGGAGGCGTATTGCAGCGCCTGTTCCACGTTGGTGGCACCCCGTTCCGCGATCTGCTGGGCGGTGACAACATGGATTGCCCGAGGGGTCTCAAGGATCGGATCGCCGGTCTTGGCCACTGTCCCGCTGTCGAGCGCCACGCTCTCGCCAAAGAACACCTCGGCGCGGTTGGCCTTTACCAGAATTGGTTCGAGTTCGATTACTTCTGCCGAAGCGGGCAGAGCCGCCATCAAGGCCAGAAAAGATACAGCTGTTGTCCGACGTGCCATTGTGCCACTTCCGCTCGTAGTCGTGTTGGTCTCATGTCTACCTGGCGGAAAAGCTTGGTACGGCTGCGGCTATAAAACCCATATAAAAGAGTCAAGTATTATTGCGTGGCGCGCCCTGCTGTACCCAACGGCAGGAACGCGATGCATCTCCAATGAGCAACAGTATGTGCAGCTCTTCAACGCTGGTGATCGTGGCGGTTGAGAGTGGGTTGACAGTTTGGTGACGCAGAGTCCTAAATATCCAACATTTTTGAATTTCAGGGACGAAATGCTGTTCTCTCGCCGCCCGACCGAAGACGACACGGTTGTCGCCATGCTCGCCTCTGCGATCCGGCGCGACATTTCCTTTGGCACGCTGCGCCCGGATGAGAAGCTCAAGATCGAAGCCCTGCGCCAACGCTATGGCGGCTCCAACCATTCGATGCGGGAAACTCTGCGGATGCTGGTGTCCGAGGGCATGGTCGAAGCCACAAATCAACGCGGGTTCAGAGTGACCTCTGCAACGGAGGATGATCTTGCCGATATCCTGCTGATGCGGCTCGAGGTTGAAAAGCTGGCCCTGACACGCGCCATGGTTCAGGGCGGTGTCGATTGGGAGGCCTCCGTCGTGGCCTCGCATCACCAGATGATGCGGGCAGAGGATCAGGTGCGCCAGGATCCCAACGACGTCTCCGCGCTGGAATGGGATGAGGCCTGCCGGACACATATGTTGTCTCTGATTGCGGCCTGCAACTCGCCGCGCCTGATCGACATGGCCGGGCGGTTCTATGACCAGTCGCGCCGTTTCCGGCTGGCACGTCTGCGCGAGGGGCGGATCGCGTTCAAGGCCCGTCGCACCCGGCACGAAACACTCAAGACAGCCATCATGGACCGCGACACACAAAGGGCTCTGGCGCTTCTGGAGGAGGACATCCGGGCAGATCTGCGCGGCTGACGGAACCAGAGCCAAAGACTAAATTCCAATGGGAGGACAACAGGATGACTTTTAATAGACGACAGACACTTGCGCTCATGGGGGCGGCTGCCGCTTCTGGGCTTGCGGCACCCGCCATTGCATCGGGCAAGAAGCCGGTCGTTGGCGCGCTGAGCCTGACCAGCCACTCCGGCAGCTACATTGCGCTTGAGCGCGGCTACTTCAAGGAGGCTGGCCTCGACGTGGAGCTGAAGTTCTTTCAGGCCGCACAGCCGATGACCGTGGCGATTGCCTCCGGCGATGTCGACTTTGGCGTCACCGCGATTTCCGGCGGTCTGCTGAGCCTCGCGGACAAGGGCGCGATCAAGGTGATCGGTGGCGCTCTCTCCGAAGAGCCGGGTATCGACGGGCAGAAGATCCTCGTTTCCGATGCGGCGTATCAGGCCGGGCTGACCTCGCCCGCGGGTCTCGACGGTCGGCGCTTTGGCATGACCACGGCGGGATCCTCGTTCCACTACATGGGGTCCAAGATCGCGGGCGCAGAAGGCGGCACGCCCCAGTTTGTGCCATTGCAAAAGGTCGGTGCCATCATCGGCGCCTTGAAGTCGGGTCAGATCGACGCCTGGTCCATCGTGCCGCATATTGCCAAACCGCTGGCGGGCTCCGGCGCGGTGCACATCATTGGGGATGTGGCGGATTACCTGCCGAACTATCAGGTCACCACGGTTTTCACCTCTGCCAAGAATGCCAGCGATGAACGTGGTCTGACCGAAAGCTTCCTCAAGGGCTTTGGCATGGGTGTCGCGGACTACAATGCCACTATGGTCGACAAGGAAAACGGCGACGAGGCCATCAGCGAGATGGTCGATCTGATCCACAAATACGTCTATACCGACCGCCCGCGCGAAAAGGCCGCCCCCTCGATCATCAACGGCTCCATGCGCCTGAACAAGGACGCGGCGATCAATGTGACATCGGTTGCGGATCAGCTGGCCTGGATGCAGGCGCAGGGTCTGGTGGACAGCGGCATCACGCTGGAGACCTTCCTTGATACCAGCTACGTCGAGACCATCGGCGCCTGAACCGGAACTTCCGGGAGCGGCTCCGGCGCCGCTCCCAAGACAAGGCATATTCTCATGGATATTCGACTGGACGGGATCAGCCATGCCTATGGCGAGACCGAGGTCCTGCGGGACATATCGCTTGATGTGGCCTCGGGGCAGATCGTCTGCCTCGTGGGGCCGTCGGGCTGCGGCAAGTCTACGTTGCTGCGCTTTCTGGGTGGGCTTGAGCGGCCCTCGGCCGGGCGGGTGCTGCAACTGGGCACCCCGCCCGAGGGCTGTCTCAACCCGCTGACCTATGTGTTTCAGGACTTTGCCCTGCTGCCCTGGCGCAGCGTGCGTGGGAATATTTCGCTGGTGCTGGAGGATCACGGTATCCGCGGCGCCAAGGCGGATGAGATCATCGCGGATGTGCTCGCGCGCACCAAGCTGACCGATTTTGCCAAGGCGCTGCCCAAGCAATTGTCCGGCGGCATGAAGCAACGGGTGGCGATTGCCCGCGCGCTGGCGGTGAAGCCTGCGGTGATGCTGATGGACGAGCCGCTCTCCGCGCTCGACAGTCAGACGCGCGAATTGCTGATGGATGATCTGATCGCCCTTTGGGAGCGCCAGCCGTTCACCGCCGTCTATGTCACCCACAACCTCGCCGAGGCCGTGCGGCTGGGCCACAAGATCGTTGTACTGTCGCGCCGGCCCGGGCAGATCCGCGAGGTGGTTGAGATTGCAAAACCGCTGTCAGAGCGCGGATATGCGGATGCGGAGTTGGAGCAGGTGCAGAAACACCTCTGGAACCTAATGCGAGACGAGGCCCGCGCGGCGGATGAGGAGCTCTTGAATGTCTGACACATCCATTACGCGCCAACCGCTTGAGGTCCGTTTTCGCGGCGGCGGGTTTGCCCCCAAGGCGCATCGCTGGGTTGGCCTTGCCGTCTTTGCCGTGATCATCGGCTTTGTCGAATGGGGCACGCGGGTCGGCTTCATCTCGGCCCTGACCCTGCCCAAACCCTCCGATGTGCTCGCCACGCTGGTAGAGCTGTGGCAATCGGGCCTGTTCGTCAAACATATGGTGCCGTCGCTGAGCCGTCTTGCCGTGGGGGCCGCGCTGGGCGCCAGTGTCGGCGTGGGCGTTGGCATTCTGATCGGGCTGTTCTCCTTTGTGCGCGCCGGGCTGGTGCCGCTGACAGCTGCGATTTTCCCAATCCCGAAAATCGCGCTGCTGCCGCTGTTCGTGATCTGGTTCGGCATCGACGAAGGGTCGAAATACGCACTGATCGCCTTCGGCACCTTCACGCCCACTGTGGTTGCAACCTATGGCGCGGTGGACAATGTGGATCGCTCGCTGATCCGCATGGGGCAGAGCTTCGGCCTGTCGTGGCTGTCGATCGTTCGCAAGATCGTGTTGCCCGGGGCGATGCCCGGCATCCTCTCCGGTCTGCGGATCAGCCTCGCCATCGCCATCATCCTGCTGGTCGCGGCAGAGATGCTGGGCGCGCAATACGGCATCGGCGCCTATATCCTCGAAGCGGGCTCGCTCTATGATCTGGAGCGGCTGTTTGCCGGCGTGGTGATCCTGTCGCTGCTGGGGGTGTTGACCTCCGGCGCCATCGGCATGATCGAGCGGCGGGTGCTGGACTGGCGGTCCTGACGGGCCGTTGCCAGGCGCGGTGTCAGGCGTTCCAAAGCACCGCGCCCAAGTCCGAGACGTCATAGCCGCCCATGCTGGTTGCGCGCTGGGCAAAGGTGTCAGTCCGGCAGAAGGTCAGAAATGTCTGGAAAGGGGGCTCGAACCAAGCCTTGCGATCCACCAGCAGGGCAAATTCCTCCTGCACCAGCGGGGTAAACCGCAACCCGTAGCTCTGCGCCATCGCCTCAAGGCCAAAGGTCACATCCGCCGCACCCCGGCGCACGCTCTCCACCGCCTCGTCCTCTGACCGGGCCACTTCGGTCAGTGTCAGCTCCGCAAGATCAAGGTGTACCTCTGCAGCCAGATCACGGAAAAGTCGATCCGTGCCCGATCCCGGCTGGCGCGGGGCGAGGCGCAGGCCTTTGATATCGACCAGAGAGGTCAGATCCGATTGGTCTTCGCGATGGACAAGGCCACGCTGGCGGCTGGCAAAGCGGATGAGGACGCAAGTCTGGCCCTTGGCTACACGCTGCACTGCAGGGATGTTCCAGACGCCGGACTTACTGTCCCGCAGATGCAGGCCCGCTGCGATCCCGTCGCCCTTGGCGAACCGCTCCAGCCCGTCCATTGACCCGTCGAAATAACTCGCAAGGCCGGAACGCGACTGCCGAACGGCCCAGTCGAGCAATGGATCATGACTGCCCAGCAGAATCTGTGGACGGTCGACTTGCGGCTGCGGCGCGGCCCCTCCGGACTTGGCCTGCTCGATCCAGCTGCGGATTTCGGCGGCCGGAAACAGTAGCTTGCCGGTGGCGCGGGAACAGGGCACATGGCCCGAGGCCGCCAGATCATAGATCTTGCGTTCCTTCAGGCGCAGCAGCTCCGCCAGTTCGGGGACGGTCAGGTATTCGTGGTCTGGGAAATCGATATCGGTCATGTCGCAGTCTGCTGGGGGCGGCGAATGTGCCGCCCCGCAGACTGTATCAGTTCTTCGGCGCGTTGGGGAAGAACAGTTGCTGGTCACTGACTTCATAAGCGGCGATGGCACTCTGGCCATCTTCGGAGATCAGCCAATCGGCAAAGCTCTTGGCGGCCTCGACATTGACCGAGGGGCATTGCGCCGGATTGACCGGGATCACGCCATATTGGTTGAACAGATCGTCGTCACCCTCGACCTTGATCTCATAGTCCTGCTTGTTGCCAAAGCTGATCCAGGTGGCGCGGTCGGTCATTACATAGGCGCCCATGCCGATGCCCGCGTTAAGCGTCGCGCCCATGCCGGAGCCGGTTTCGCGGTACCACTCACCGGATCCGGTCGCCGGATCGACCCCCGCATCAGCCCAGAGCGCGACCTCTTTCTTGTGGGTGCCGGAATCGTCCCCGCGCGAGGCAAACAGCGCCTCGGAGTCGGAGATCTTCGACAATGCACCTTGCACATCATCCATGCCACCGACGTTTGCCGGGTCTGCGGCGGGGCCGACGATGACGAAATCATTGTACATCAGGTCGGTGCGCGTGGTGCCAAATCCCGCCTCGACGAATTTCTCCTCAGACGCCTTGGCGTGGACCAGCAGCACGTCACCATCGCAGTTCTGCGCGTTCTTGATCGCCTGGCCTGTACCGACAGCAACGACATTCACCTGGATGCCAGTTTTGTCCTGAAACATCGGCAGCAGATAGTCGTACAGGCCCGAGTTCGCGGTCGAAGTGGTCGATTGCACGATGATCGACTGGTTGGCGGCAATGGCGCTTGTGGCGAGAGTCAGCGCGACAATGGACGCACCGAAGGACTGGTTCAGCTTCATATGGGATCTCCTTTAAGGTGTTGGTCAGAAAACAAGTCTGCCGTTCAAATAATCCCGTGCCGCAGAGGATTGCGGTTCGGGAAAGAAGTCGCACGCCGGGCTGTGCTCGGCCACGCAGCCGCCATGCAGGAACACCACATCATCGGCGAGACGCTTGGCCTGGCCGATGTCATGGGTGACACAAATCACGCGAATGCCACTGGCGCAGGCGTCGCGCACAATGGCCTCGATCGCCTGGGCGGAGGCAGGGTCAAGGCTCGCGGTCGCCTCGTCCAACAACAGCACCTCCGGCTCTGTCGCAAGCGCACGGGCCAAGGCAAGCCGTTGGGCCTCCCCGCCGGAAAGGCGTCGGGCCGGGTGGCGGGCCTTGTGGAGCAGGCCGACGTGGTCCAGCAATGCGTCGCGCGACTGGCGAGGCTTGCCGCGTGCTTTCAGGACAAAATCAATATTGGCGGCGACGGACCGGCGCAGCAGAACCGGTTTCTGAAACACCAGGGCCTGCCGTTTGGTGACTTGCGCCGGGGATTGATTGCCCCATTCAATCCGTCCGGATGTGGGCGCGATCAGCCCGTGCAGGATTTTCAGCAGCAGGCTCTTGCCGGCCCCGTTGGGCCCCATGATCGCGGTGCAGCCATGGGGCGCCAGATCCAGATCGAGACCACGCAGGATGGGCGTGCCATCACAACTCAGTTCGAGCCCGCGCACGCGCAAGGGCAGCAGATTGGCCTCACGCTGGGCCAGCCGTGCCTGTGGTGCGAAGCCAACGGTGTCGATGCTAGACATAGGCCTGCCTCCGCGCGCTCATCCGTAGGCTCTGCACTGCAGCATTGACCCCCAGTGCGATCACCAGCAGCACCAGCCCAAGCGCCAGCGCCAGCGCCAGATCCCCTTTGGAGGTTTCCAGTGCGATTGCCGTGGTCATCACACGGGTCAGATGGTCGATATTGCCGCCCACGATCATGACCGCGCCCACTTCGGCCACCGCGCGACCAAACCCGGCCAAGCCAACGGTCAGCAGCGAGTATCGGGCGTCCCACAGAAGTGCTGTGATCGTTTGCACACGGCTCAGACAGAGCGAGCGGAACTGTTCCGCGTACTCCGTATGCAAATCCTCCAGCACCTGCCGGGACAGGGCGGCGACGATTGGTGCGATCAGAATTGTCTGCGCGATGATCATTGCACTTGGGGTGTAAAGTAGGCCCAGAAAACCCAGCGGCCCAGATCGTGACAGATGCAGGTAGACCAACAGGCCAACCACGACGGGCGGCAGCCCCATCAGGGCATTCATCAGTACCAGGACCGCGCCACGACCGCGAAACCGGCTGATCGCCACCCACGCGCCGACCGGCAACCCGATGAGGCAGGCAAACATCGTGGCACTGAGGCTGACGCGCAGAGACAGGCCGACGATCTCATAGAGATCGGCGTTGCCGGAGGTTACCAGCTGAAGCGCCAGCGAGAAGGCTTCTCCCATATTCTGCAAAATTTACAGCCCGTGCATTTTGTTCCGCATTCAGGTTAGATGCCAAGCCGCGGGAGGAGCAAGTATGTCTGCGCCATCCTGCGATAAAAGGCGACATCTCGGACATTTTCGGATACTGAAGGACTGCATAATTTACGGAAGTGGACAAGTTGACCCTGGGTGGTGATGCGATTTCATCAAACCTGGATAGTCCCGCGGCGACGGGAGACTCTTCGTTATAGGAGGCACACACAACGGGTGGCGCTTGGCTCACTGGTGAATTCAGGCGATTTTCTCTGCCAGAGAGACTGGGTGTGACGGGCCTCGCTTTGAGCGGACGATCCGGTGCGGGCCAGGCAGGTTTTTTGCCCCCCAAGATGTGCATTTGGGGCACGTCCTTTTCAAAAGATGTCAGGCTTTTTCAGTCCTGTTCTGGTACCATCGGCGCGGATTGTGAAAGCCATTGATGTGCTGGAAAACGTCAGCGCCGTTTCTTGGCGCATATGCTGGAGCCTGCGCCATATCATCTCTGCTTCGATGGTTTTGAGGCCACGCTGCCGAGGTTTCACAACAGTTGCCTCTGCCGCGCATCGAGCCCTGGAAGCCGTGCTGGCACACGGGCTCTTGGCTGTCGTGAGAGCAATGTTGGCAGCCGCGATCCGGGTGGTGGAGGCCGCTTCGGGGAGAACTGGCTTGCATGCTCAGACCCCGGCCCCGCCGAACGTACGGCCAAGAGCTGTCCCGCCGTCTTCGGAGCCATCAGTCGTGGTTCATGCCGCTGCGACCGAAGCGCTGGGCTTGCTCGACGGTCGAGTGTCCGGAGAGTTGACAGTCAGATGTGCAGGGGGCTGTTCCAGTCGCCAACGTTCGAATGCGGCATCAAACGCACTTTCGAGGTTGCATGTATAGCCAGCTGTATCAAACAGCGGCGTTCTTCGGCGGTTCACCATTAGTTTGCTCCGCAGCGCCAGCAACGCATCCGGGTCCTGAGCATATTGCAACGCGCGAGCTTCGTAATCGGCGTCATCTTTTGCGATGAGCGTCGGAAGGTTCATCGCGCTCAACAGACTTGCCCCGACGCGGGCGGCAAATTGCTGTCCGGGACGTGTGAGAACGGGAAGCCCGGCCCATAGAGCATCGCTGCAGGTCGTGTGCGCGTTGACGGCAAACGTATCGAGAAACAAATCGGCTACTTTTTGACGCGCGAGATGTTCATCCTGCTGCATGCGGCCCGCGAAGATCAACCGATCACCGCAAACGCCCCTGAGCTCAGCTTCGCGGCGCAGGTTGGCTTCTGAGGTCGGTCCACCGGACAGAAGCCATAGCACACTGCCATCGACCTTGGTCATCAGGCGCATCCAGATGTCAAATTCGCGCGGGGTGATCTTGTAGCTGTTGTTGAAGCAGCAGAAGATAAAGCCCTCTTCCGGCAGGCCGCAGTCTGCGCGTGTGAACTGTCGGGGCGCGATATGACGCTGGTCGTCGTTGGGCTGATAGCTGTGGGGCAGGCGGATCAGATGCTCTTCGAAATGACGTTCACTGCCGACGGGGCTCACCACCGAATCGGTGATCAGATAGTCCATCGCCGGGGTGCCCATGGTGCCGGGATAGCCGAGGAATGACATGTGTACGGGGGCAAGGCGGCTGGCAAAAATTCCGCTGCGAGAGCGGCCAGTGAACCCCTTCAGGTCTACCGCGATGTCCAGATCTTCCGCTTGTGCCAGCGCGATCAAGCCGTGATCCGACAGCTGCCCGACCGCGTGAAACTTGTCTGCTGCCTCGCGCGCAAAATCTTGCTGGGTGTCGCTGCGATCAGGCCCGTAGGAAAACAGCTGAATCTCGAAGCGCGACTTGTCATGGCTGCGCAGCAGGCCACTCATCAGGTGCATGGTGGCGTGGTTGTGGAAATCGGCCGAAAAATATCCGATGCGCAGCCGGTCGGGACGCGATGCAGGTCTCGCGGCGCATGTTGTTGCCGCTTGCGTCGTGGGCATATGAGATTCGGCATATGCGTGTGTGCGCAGCCGCAGCAGGTCTGGATTATCTTCTAGGCCAATGGTCATGAACGGTGCGACAGGCGTGCCGCGCAGGCCAAGATGGCGACGATGCGTCTGATAGTCGGCAATCCAATTGAAATCGTTGAGCATTGCCATGGCATGCAGTTTGTTCGCGCGGATACGGTCGTCATCCGGGTTGATGGCAAGAAGTTTCGCGAACTGCGCATTTGCCGCTTCAAACTCCCGGTCCAAGCAGAGCATTTGCCCGTAGTTTGAACGCGCCTCATATAGGTTTGGAGCGTGGTCGAGGGCCTGCCTGTACAGTTCTTTGGCGCCGGCAGTGTCCCCTATCTGGCGTTTGGCATTTGCCAAGTTGTAGAGGATGACTGCGTTATCGGGCGCCAGTTCTCGAGCAGCATCGAGCAAAGGGGCCGCGTCTTCTGGGCGTCCTATCTCGGATAGGAAGTTGGCAAAATTGTTCAGCGCCAGCAGGTGATGCGCATCGAGGGTCAGCGCCATCTGATAGTGGGTTTCGGCGGCCTTGATATCGCCCTGCACCGCGTAGACATCTGCCATTCCCACGTAGGCTTCGGGAGTGCTCGGGGCCAGTTCGCGTGCGCGGTTCAAGCAGGTGAGAGCATCGTTGAGTGCGCGGCGTTTAAGGTGGCACAGACCTTGAATCGTCCACAGGAAGGCAGACGCAGCATAATGCTGGAGCAATTTGGCACAGGCTGTCGAGGCGTCTTCGTAACGGCCTGCGGCGAAGACAATCGAGACACGCTCTCGCATTGAAGACGGTAGCGGATCGTTGGCGGATTTTGGGTGTAACTGATGGGGTGGCGCCGAATCGGCGAGAGAGCGGGGTGGGGCGCTGTTCTGCGCCGCGGTCATCACATCAGCATTCTGCAGAGAGTGTGCAAAGGTCATGGAGTCCAATCTCATTTTCGCGCTCTATGGTCCCGGCCCTGGCCTGCGGTCATGCAGGAAGGCGCTTCTGCCTACCGGTGAAACTGACTATGAAACGTGAGAATTAAGATTGAATTGACTGCTTCTGGCCGCCATTCAGAGAGGCGGGCCTTGAATTCGCCATGCCGCTCGGTTACATCGCCTTCCAGTCGACAAGAGAGAGTGTGAGAGCCCTATGGCCACCATCAATCCAGTACAGTTCATCCAGCAGGTGCGCGCCGAAGTCAGCAAGGTTGTCTGGCCGACCCGCCGCGAGGTTCTGCTGACCACTGTCATGGTGTTCATCATGGCTGCGCTGACCGCGGTATTCTTTGCATTGGTGGATCTGTTGATCCGCTTTGGCTTGAATGGCGTTCTCGGGATGTTTGGTTAAGGCGCAGCTGCGCGTTTCACCAAGCCTGGCCGCGCCGTAGCCCCTTGATCTTATCCGCACAGGGGGATAGGTCAGCCGATACTGGAAGGGGCGTGCGGCGATTCGCACGCCGCTTTTTGTTGGGCTGCAGCCAAAGGCTGTTTGGAGATATTTGGCAGGTCATTCGCCTGCCGGGAACACAAGGACACTCAGGTTCATGGCGAAACGGTGGTATTCGGTCAGCGTTCTTTCGAACTTCGAAAAGAAAATCGCAGAGCAGATTCGCGCCGCGGTCGTGGAGCAGAGTCTCGAGGACGAGATTGACGAGGTTCTGGTTCCCACAGAGGAAGTGATCGAAATCCGGCGCGGCAAGAAGGTTTCGACCGAACGCCGCTTCATGCCGGGCTATGTGCTTGTGCACATGGAAATGTCCGACAAGGGCTATCACCTGATTTCCTCGATCAACCGCGTCACCGGTTTTCTGGGCCCGCAAGGCCGCCCGATGCCGATGCGCGATGCCGAGGTACAGGGCATCCTGGGTCGCGTCGAGGAAGGTGTCGAAGCGCCGCGCACGCTTATCTCCTACGAGATCGGTGAGCGGGTTAAGGTCAACGATGGCCCCTTCGAGGACTTCGACGGCATGGTCGAAGGCGTCGACGACGACAACCAGAAGCTCAAGGTCACCGTGTCCATCTTTGGCCGCGAAACCCCGGTGGAGCTGGACTTCACCCAGGTGACCAAGCAGAGCTGATCCAGCCGTCCGCGAGGACAGCGATCCGAATTTCCCGTTGGGAACATGGCAGTCGGCCCCTATGATGGGGCCGATTTTCTTTTGTTCAGCCGGAGTCTGCCACCTATGAAACTGCTTGTGGTGTCGACCAATGCCGCCCTGACAATGGGGGGCGAGGCGATGAAGGCACTGCAATATGTGCAACAGCTGCTGGCGCAGGGGCGTGACGTTACCCTGATCACCCATGACCGTTGCCGCGCGGCGCTGGCAGATCAGCTGCCCGAGGGTCGGGTGATCTATGTGCGCGACAGTGCCATGATGAGGGCCTGCTGGCGCACGCCGGGGCTGGCGCGTCTGGTCAACAGTTTCTTCCATCTGGAAGTGGCACGGATCTGTCGTGACTTCGATCCGGACGGTGTGGTGATCCACTATCTCTGCCCGATTTCACCGGTAGAGCAGCGCTTCCCGCCGAAGGGGTACCGCTATGTGATCGGGCCGCTGTCGGGCAACATCTTCTACCCGCCCGGATTTCGACATCTGGCCGGGCGCGGGTTGCGGTTGCAGCAGCGGATATACCGACCCTTGCAGAAATTACTGGGCCTGTTCTCGCGACAGTTTGCGCGCGCCGAGCGGGTGCTGGTGTCGGGCTATGACCGCACGCGGGAGGCGCTGGACTGGGCGGGCTGCCCGCCGGGTCGCATCGAAGAGGTCTGGGACGCGGGGCTGAGTGAGGCGCTGTTTGATCGTCACCGCATCCACCCGGCAGAGAGCCCGCCGCATTTTGTCTGGATCGGGCGCATGGTGCCCTACAAAGGGGCCGAGCTGGCGATCCGAGCGCTCTCTCATGCACCGGAACAAAGCCAACTGACCCTATATGGCGATGGCCCGCAACGGGCTGAGCTGGAGGCTTTGGTACGTGAATTGAACCTCGGTGCGCGTGTGACCTTCGCCGGGTGGTTGCCACATGATGCCCTTGCGGACACGCTGGGACGCTTTCGCGGCCTGTTGTTCCCGACCCTGCGCGAGGCGAACGGGATTATCATGCAGGAAGCCATGGCCATCGGTCTTCCGGTGGTGACCCTGCGCTGGGGCGGGCCGTTGGGGTTGGCCGAGGAGGGTGAGGCCTTGTTTGTCGATGCGGGCTCGCAAGGGCAGGTGGTGCGTGATCTCGCGGGCGCCATGCAGAGGCTGGCGCATGAGCCGGATCTGGCAGAGTGTATTTCGCAAGCGGCGCGCGCCAAGGCCGAAGCGGCGTTTCCGTGGGGCCGGGTTGCGGACAGCTGGTATGCCGCTGCACGCGCCGCCCATGACAGGACCGCGGGCGGATCGCGGGAGGCGCGCGCGCGGCACGTTGATGCACCTTCAGGGGTTGATTCCGACCAACATAGGGCGTAACAGCCGCCAATCGGCCCGGTTTCTCAACCGGGTGTGATTCTTGTGGGAGGCCGAGGCGTCGCGACGCGAAGGTCGGACCACGCAACGTAATAAGGCCAAGGGGCGCGCCCTGAGGCTGTTGAATTAGGAGACAACCAGATGGCTAAGAAGCTTGTTGGTTCGATGAAACTGCAGGTTCCTGCAGGTCAGGCAAACCCATCCCCGCCAGTTGGCCCGGCCCTCGGTCAGCGCGGCATCAACATCATGGAATTCTGCAAGGCGTTCAACGCCAAGACCGCAGACATGGAGCAAGGCGCCCCTTGCCCGACCGTGATCACCTACTATCAGGACAAGTCCTTCACCATGGACATCAAGACGCCGCCCGCGTCTTACTACCTGAAGAAGGCCGCCAACCTGAAATCCGGCGCGAGCGCTCCGAGCCGTGAAGTGGCGGGCACCGTCACCGCTGCTCAGGTGAAAGAGATCGCCGAAGCGAAGATGAAAGATCTGAACGCGAACGATATCGAATCCGCGATGCAGATCATCCTGGGCTCCGCCCGTTCCATGGGCATTGAGGTGAAGTAAGATGGCAAAGCTCGGTAAACGTACCCGCGCAGCGCGCGACGCCTTCGCAGGCAAATCGAACCTCACCGTTGAAGAGGCCGTCGCACTGGTAAAGGCAAACGCCGCCACCAAATTCGACGAAACCATCGACATCGCGATGAACCTGGGCGTTGACACCCGTCACGCAGACCAGATGGTCCGCGGCGTTGTTGGCCTGCCCAACGGCACCGGCAAAACCATGCGCGTTGCTGTTTTTGCACGCGGCCCCAAAGCTGAAGAAGCTCAGGCCGCTGGCGCAGATATCGTTGGCGCAGAAGACCTGATGGAAACCATCCAGGGCGGCACCATCGAATTTGATCGCTGCATCGCGACCCCGGACATGATGCCCGTCGTTGGCCGTCTGGGTAAGATCCTTGGCCCGCGCAACCTGATGCCGAACCCCAAGGTTGGCACCGTGACCATGGACGTGAAAACCGCCGTGGAAGCTGCCAAAGGTGGTGAAGTTCAGTTCAAAGCGGAAAAAGGCGGCGTTGTGCACGCCGGCGTTGGCAAAGCGTCCTTCGACGAAGCCAAGCTGGTCGAAAACGTTCGTGCCTTCATCTCTGCCGTGTCCAAGGCGAAGCCTGCAGGCGCCAAAGGCACCTACATGAAGAAAATCGCTCTGTCCTCCACTATGGGCCCGGGCGTGACGCTTGACGTGGACGGCGCTGTTTCCGAGTAATTCGGACACCTCCACTTCCTGAAAAAGAGAGGCGGCACTTTGGTGTCGCCTTTTTTTGTTCTTGATTGGCCGCTATGTGAGAGTGCGTTGAGGTAGGTGGCTTTGGCGCGCAGATCAGGCAAAATGCGCGGGTTGGTCAACGAAGGTGTGGGAAAAACGCGGAAATGGCAGAGGCTGAGTCACAGGTCTGGCGGGTTGGCGCCATCATGAACGAACCTCTGCCGGAGGTGCTGAAGTTCTGCGCATGGTATCTTGCGCTTGGCGCCGACGAGGTGGTGATCTGCTTTGACAATCCTGATGATCCGGCGATCGACATCTTGTCCGACCATCCTCGCTTGCGCTGTATTTCCTGTACCCCCGCGTTTTGGCAGTCTCTGGGCCTCACTGCTGATGACGCCTTTGTCACCCGCCAGAATGCAGCGCTGACATGGATCTATCAGAAGTATCCTGATGGTTGGTTGCTGAATGTCGATGCGGATGAGTTCTTGTTTTTTGAGGGACGCAGCGTTGCGGACGTGCTTGCGAGCGTTCCCATCGACAAGAAGTCGCTTCGGGTAAAGACCGCCGAACGGATCATGGCGCAGGATGAGGCGGTGCTCACGCATTTCCGTCTGCCGATGGAGCGCGCTGTCCGCCATGCGGTTTACGGCGAAGACGCGCAGCTGTTTGGTCCACGTCGGCAGGGCTTGGTCGGCCATGCGCATGGAAAATCTATCGTGCGCTGCGGTATCGAAGGTCTGGTCCTGCGTCAGCACTGGCCGCGATACCTGCGCTCAGATGGCGCTGACGAAATGGTCCTGCACAATGAGGACGGCGCATACCTGTTGCATATGATCGGTGAGAGCTACGAGATTTGGCGCAACAAGCTGGCTTGGCGCTCGCATGCGCGCGGGTTTACCGATGGGCTGACCGACCGGGTGAAGCTTGCTCAACGCTCCAGCGATCCCGAAGAGGCTTTGCGGGATTTGCATCAGCGGCTTCACCATGCAACACCGGAGCGATTGGCGGCGCTGAACGCGCAGGGCGTGCTCTTGACTCTTTCAATGGATATCGACGGGCTGGTGCGCGAGTACTTCTGGGTGTCAGCATCGGACCTGGATGCTACCGGCAAAGGGCAAGCGACATAAAATGCGCAGCTGTAAAGGGTGAGGGCGGGAGAATGACAACATGGTCCGTGGTCGCGATCCTGAAGGAGCCCTGGCCTGTTCTGGAGCGGTTCATCTCCTGGCATCTGGCGGCTGGCGCGGAGCGTTTGCATCTGGTTTTCGACGATCCTGAGGACCCGTCGATTTCTCGGCTCGAAGGTCATCCTGCACTTGATATTCACCGCGCGACGCCGGACTTCTGGCGGTCTTGCGGCGCCAAGCCTGGCGGGCACTTTACCCATCGGCAAAACATGTCGATGAACTACCTCTACCAGCGCGCGACCAGCGATTGGGTTTTGAACCTTGATGGTGATGAGCTGCTGTATTGTCGTGACGGTCGATTGGCCGATCTTCTCGACACGCAGCCTCCCGAGGTCCGCAGTCTGCTTTTGGGCGTGGCGGAGCATGTCGGGCGTCGCGCCGATGGCGCGTGCGACCAGTTCCGTCTCCCCATGTGGCCGCGTCTGTCGCGCCGGGTCTATGGCGAGTTCTCACGCTACATGGAGGGCAACAAGGGGCTGGTGGGGCATACCGTCGGCAAAAGCGTTGTCCGTACTGGCATTGCCTCCAAGCGGTTCCATCCTCATTGGCTGGTGGCAGAAGATGGGGCGCGCATCTTGGATAAGAAAATCGTTGCGGAAGATGGCGTCGGGATCCTGCACTTCTATGCTGATCGCTATGACGTGTGGCGGCGCAAGCTTGAGTATCGGGTGCAGGCACAGGCACGCAGTCGACGTACCGAGATCCTCGACGCCTTGCTCGAGATACTGAACGCGGGTGATGAGGCGCGGCTTCGGGATTTCTATCAGCGCATGCATCACCTTGATGTGCGGCAGGCCAAGTTGCTTTTGTCGCGCGATCGCCTGCTGGAGGTGGATGTCACTCATGCACCGCTGTTCGACGGGCCTGCGGAGGGGTTCTCCGAACCTTGCGAGGCTGCGCCGTTTTCCAATTAAGGGGTTGGAAATCTGGCTTCGCAGGACTATGTACGGCCCACGGAGCAAAGCGTGCGATTCGTCGCGCGCTTTATTCCTTTTCGTCCAAGAAGGTGGGTGACCTGTCGATCAGGTCTTAATTTCCCTCCTGAGACGGGTAAAGACCAAGATTAGATCGAGGGTTTTCTAGCTCTCGGGCGACTTTGGCTAAAACCCCGTAAAACGGACTGGACCGCCGGACCCCTCGGGGTGCGGCAGAAATGAGCCGGGGCATTTGCCCCTAACTTGGAGAGAACTGTGGATAGAGCCCAGAAAGAGAAAGTGGTCGAGGAACTCGGCCAGATCTTCGAAAGCTCTGGCGTGGTGGTCGTAGCCCACTACACCGGTCTGACAGTTGCCGAGATGCAGGACCTTCGCGCACGTGCTCGTGACGCGGGCGGCTCCGTGCGTGTTGCCAAAAACAGGCTCGCCAAAATCGCCCTCGAGGGTAAGCCGTGTGAAAACATGTCTGACCTGCTGACAGGGATGACCGTACTGACCTATTCCGAAGACCCCGTGTCCGCCGCCAAGGTGGCCGAGGGTTTCGCTAAGGATAACAAAAAGTTTGAGATCCTCGGCGGCGCAATGGGTGAGAACGCTCTTGACCGCGCAGGCGTCGAAGCCGTGTCGAAAATGCCGTCCCGTGATGAGCTCATTGCTCAGATCGCAAGCTGCATTGGCGCACCGGCCTCCAACATCGCCGGCGCAATTGGCGCACCTGCAAGCAACATCGCAAGCATTCTTTCGACCATCGAAGAGAAGGCGGAAGCTGCGTAAGCGGTTGGCACTTAATGACTGGCGTAGGGCGCAAACTGCCCACGTTGGAACACACATCTGTAAACGGAAAGAGCTGATACAATGGCTGATCTGAAAGCACTCGCGGAAAGCATCGTTGGTCTGACCCTGCTGGAAGCACAAGAACTGAAAACCATCCTCAAGGACGAGTATGACATCGAGCCCGCAGCTGGCGGCGCCGTGATGATGGCTGGTCCTGCAGGCGGCGACGCAGCTGCTGAGGAAGAGAAAACTGAATTCGACGTCGTTCTGAAGAACGCCGGCGCGTCCAAGATCAACGTGATCAAAGAAGTCCGCGGCATCACCGGTCTGGGCCTCAAAGAAGCCAAAGAGCTCGTTGAAGCTGGCGGCAAGATCAAAGAAGCTGTGTCCAAGGACGAAGCTGAAGAGATCAAAGGCAAGCTGGAAGCAGCTGGCGCCGAAGTCGAGCTGGCCTAAGCTAGCGCGCGGGGACATTTGGGCGCGAATTCACTCTGGATTTTTTCAGGTGACTTCTGCTCTATAGGCCTCGAAATTATTGGCTGGATCCGGGGAAACCCGGGTCCGGCTGAATCTGTCTCAGAAAGGGGCCTTTCTACCGGACGTCAGGTAGGCCCTTTTTTCAGGCGAGGTTCGTTGGATCGGGAGGCCGCCATTCGGGACGGTGGCCATGAATTGATCCAGACCACGCTGTCTCTGACGGACGAGGTGCCGGGGCCCGGCGGCATCCTTGTGTGTTGAGAACTCTGAAAGGTGACATCTGACATGGCTCAATCGTTCCTTGGCCAGAAACGTCTTCGCAAATATTACGGCAAGATCCGCGAAGTGCTGGACATGCCGAACCTCATCGAGGTCCAGAAATCTTCCTACGATCTATTCCTTCGCTCCGGCGATGAAGCCCTGCCGCTCGACGGCGAGGGCATCAAAGGCGTGTTCCAGTCGGTTTTCCCGATCAAGGATTTCAACGAAACCTCCGTTCTGGAGTTCGTGAGCTACGCGCTTGAGCGTCCGAAGTACGACGTCGACGAGTGCATGCAGCGTGACATGACCTATGCGGCTCCGCTGAAGGTCACCCTGCGTTTGATCGTCTTTGATGTCGATGAGGACACCGGCGCCAAATCCGTGAAGGACATCAAGGAACAGGACGTCTTCATGGGCGATATGCCTTTGATGACCCCGAACGGCACATTTGTCGTCAACGGCACCGAGCGAGTGATCGTGTCCCAGATGCACCGTTCGCCGGGCGTGTTCTTCGACCACGACAAAGGCAAGACCCACTCCTCGGGCAAGCTGCTGTTCGCCTGCCGCATCATCCCGTATCGCGGCTCCTGGCTCGATTTCGAATTCGACGCGAAAGACATCGTCTTTGCCCGCATCGACCGTCGCCGCAAGCTGCCGGTGACCACGCTGCTCTATGCCCTGGGTCTCGACCAGGAAGGCATCATGGATGCCTACTACAACACCGTGAACTTCAAGCTTGAGAAGTCGCGCGGCTGGGTCGCGCCGTTCTTCCCCGAGCGCGTGCGCGGCACCCGTCCGACCTATGACCTCGTGGATGCCGCCACTGGCGAAATCATCTGCGAAGCCGGCAAGAAGGTCACCCCGCGCGCCGTCAAGAAGATGATCGACGAAGGCAACATCACCGAGCTGCTGGTGCCCTTCGAGCATATCGTCGGCAAATATGTCGCCAAGGACATCATCAACGAAGAAAACGGCGCGATCTACGTCGAAGCCGGTGATGAGCTGACCTTGGAATACGACAAAGATGGCGACATCATTGGCGGCTCCGTCAAGGAACTGCTGGATGCGGGCGTCACCGACATTCCGGTTCTCGACATCGACAACATCAATGTCGGTCCCTACATGCGCAACACCATGGCGGCAGACAAGAACATGGGCCGCGACACCGCGCTCATGGACATCTACCGCGTGATGCGTCCGGGCGAGCCGCCCACCGTCGAAGCCGCCTCCGCGCTGTTCGACACGCTGTTCTTTGATTCCGAGCGTTATGACCTCTCCGCTGTGGGGCGCGTGAAGATGAACATGCGTCTGGCACTGGATGCAGAAGACACCATGCGCACCCTGCGCAAGGAAGACATCGTCGCCTGTATCAAGGCGCTGGTGGAGCTGCGTGACGGCAAGGGTGACATCGACGACATCGACCACCTCGGCAACCGTCGTGTGCGCTCGGTTGGCGAGCTGATGGAAAACCAGTACCGCGTTGGTCTGCTGCGCATGGAGCGCGCGATCAAGGAACGTATGTCCTCGGTCGAGATCGACACCGTGATGCCGCAGGATCTGATCAACGCCAAGCCCGCCGCTGCGGCTGTGCGTGAATTCTTCGGCTCTTCGCAGCTGTCGCAGTTCATGGACCAGACCAACCCGCTGTCGGAAGTCACCCACAAACGCCGTCTCTCGGCGCTTGGCCCCGGCGGTCTGACCCGCGAGCGTGCCGGCTTTGAGGTGCGCGACGTTCACCCGACCCACTATGGTCGGATGTGCCCGATTGAAACGCCGGAAGGTCCGAACATTGGTCTGATCAACTCGCTGGCGACCTTTGCCCGGGTGAACAAATACGGCTTCATCGAGACCCCTTATCGCGTTGTGAACGACGGTCAGGTGACCGATGAGGTTCACTACATGTCCGCGACCGAGGAAATGCGTCACACCGTGGCGCAGGCAAACGCAAACCTCGACGAGAACAACCGCTTCGTGAATGACCTCGTGTCCACCCGTCAGTCGGGTGACTACACGCTGGCCCCGAACGAAAGCGTTGACCTCATCGACGTTTCGCCCAAGCAGCTGGTATCGGTTGCGGCCTCGCTCATTCCGTTCCTTGAAAACGACGATGCTAACCGCGCTCTGATGGGTTCGAACATGCAACGTCAGGCGGTTCCGCTCCTGCGCGCAGAAGCGCCGCTGGTCGGCACCGGCATCGAGGAAATCGTGGCGCGCGACTCCGGTGCGGCGATCATGGCGAAACGCGCAGGCGTGATCGACCAGATCGACGCCCAGCGTATCGTGATCCGCGCCACCTCCGATCTGGAGATGGGCGACGCGGGTGTGGACATCTACCGCATGCGCAAGTTCCAGCGCTCGAACCAGAACACCTGCATCAACCAGCGTCCGCTGGTGAAAGTGGGTCAGACGGTCTCAAAAGGCGAAGTGATTGCAGATGGTCCGTCCACGGACATGGGTGAACTGGCGCTCGGCAAGAACGTCGTCGTCGCCTTCATGCCCTGGAATGGCTATAACTACGAAGACTCCATCCTGATCTCCGAGCGGATTGCCCGTGACGACGTCTTCACCTCGATCCACATCGAGGAATTCGAAGTCGCCGCCCGTGACACCAAGCTTGGTCCGGAAGAGATCACCCGCGATATCCCGAACGTCGGTGAGGAAGCCCTGCGCAACCTCGACGAAGCGGGCATCGTCTACATCGGTGCTGATGTGGAACCGGGCGATATCCTCGTGGGTAAGATCACGCCGAAGGGTGAAAGCCCGATGACGCCGGAAGAAAAGCTTCTGCGTGCCATCTTTGGCGAGAAAGCCTCTGACGTGCGCGACACCTCGCTGCGTGTGAAGCCGGGCGACTACGGTACTGTTGTCGAAGTGCGTGTCTTCAACCGCCATGGCGTGGAAAAAGACGAGCGTGCGCTGCAGATCGAGCGTGAAGAAGTCGAACGTCTGGCCCGTGACCGGGACGATGAGCTCGGCATTCTGGACCGCAACATCTACGCGCGTTTGCGGGATCTGTTGATGGGCAAGACTGCCGTCAAGGGGCCCAAGGGCGTGCGCGGCAATACCGTCATCGACGAGGACCTGCTGGACAACCAGCTGACCCGTGGTCAGTGGTGGATGCTGGCGCTTGAGGACGAGAAAGACGCTCAGATCCTCGAAGCCCTGAACGAGCAGTACGAAGCACAAAAGCGTGCTCTGGATGCCCGTTTCGAGGACAAGGTCGAGAAAGTCCGTCGTGGCGACGATCTGCCGCCGGGTGTGATGAAGATGGTCAAGGTCTTCATCGCCGTGAAGCGCAAGCTGCAGCCGGGCGACAAGATGGCCGGTCGTCACGGGAACAAGGGTGTTATCTCCCGCGTGGTGCCGATGGAGGACATGCCGTTCCTCGCAGATGGTACTCCGGTGGACTTCTGCCTCAACCCGCTCGGCGTGCCGTCGCGTATGAACGTCGGTCAGATTCTTGAAACCCACATGGGTTGGGCCGCGCGCGGTCTGGGTCTGAAAATCGACGATGCGCTGCAGGACTATCGCCGGACCGGTGATCTGACCCCTGTGCGTGACGCCATGCGTGAAGCCTATGGTGAGGACGTCTACGACGAGGGCATCTCCGACATGGACGAGACACAGCTGGTTGAAGCGGCGGGCAACGTGACCCGCGGTGTTCCGATCGCCACGCCGGTCTTCGACGGTGCCAAGGAAGATGACGTCAACGACTCGCTGATCCGCGCAGGCTTTGACAAATCCGGTCAGTCGATCCTGTTCGACGGCCGCACCGGCGAGCAGTTTGCACGCCCGGTTACCGTCGGCATCAAGTACCTGCTGAAGCTGCACCACCTGGTGGACGACAAGATCCACGCCCGTTCCACTGGTCCGTACTCGCTGGTCACCCAGCAGCCGCTCGGTGGTAAGGCGCAGTTCGGTGGTCAGCGCTTTGGTGAGATGGAAGTCTGGGCTCTGGAAGCCTACGGCGCCGCCTACACCCTGCAGGAGATGCTCACCGTGAAATCGGATGACGTCGCCGGCCGGACCAAGGTCTATGAGTCGATCGTCAAGGGCGAGGACAACTTTGAAGCGGGCGTTCCCGAGAGCTTTAACGTTCTCGTCAAGGAAGTCCGCGGCCTCGGCCTGAACATGGAACTCCTGGATGCGGAGGTTGAGGAGTAAGGGCCCCGCGCCCTTACCCCACTCCCCCCTTCCGCAAAATTTGAGGTATCAAAATGAACCAGGAACTGACGAACAATCCGTTCAATCCGCTGACCCCGCAGAAGGTCTTTGACGAGATCAAGGTCTCTCTGGCGTCGCCGGAACGCATTTTGTCTTGGTCCTACGGCGAAATCAAAAAGCCGGAAACCATCAACTACCGTACGTTCAAGCCTGAGCGTGACGGTCTGTTCTGCGCGCGTATCTTTGGTCCGATCAAAGACTACGAATGCCTGTGCGGCAAATATAAGCGCATGAAATATCGCGGCGTCGTCTGCGAGAAATGCGGTGTGGAAGTCACGCTGCAGAAGGTCCGTCGCGAGCGTATGGGCCACATCGAGCTGGCCTCGCCGGTCGCGCATATCTGGTTCCTGAAGTCGCTCCCGTCCCGGATCGGCCTCATGCTGGACATGACCCTGCGTGATCTGGAACGTGTTCTCTACTTTGAAAACTACGTTGTGATCGAACCCGGTCTGACAGATCTGACCTACGGTCAGATGATGACCGAAGAAGAGTTCATGGACGCTCAGGATGCCTATGGCATGGACGCTTTCACCGCCAACATCGGTGCTGAAGCGATCCGTGAAATGCTGGCGGCGATCGATCTGGAAGCCGAAGCAGAGCACCTGCGTGCCGAGCTGGCCGAAGCCACCGGTGAGCTGAAGCCCAAGAAGATCATCAAACGTCTGAAAGTCGTGGAATCCTTCCTCGAGTCGGGCAACCGTCCCGAGTGGATGATCATGACCGTGATCCCGGTCATCCCGCCGGAACTGCGGCCGCTGGTTCCGCTGGATGGTGGTCGCTTTGCGACGTCCGACCTCAACGACCTCTATCGTCGTGTGATCAACCGGAACAACCGTCTGAAGCGTCTGATCGAACTGCGTGCGCCTGACATCATCGTCCGCAACGAAAAGCGGATGCTGCAAGAGTCGGTTGATGCTCTGTTCGACAACGGCCGTCGTGGTCGCGTCATCACCGGTGCCAACAAGCGCCCGCTGAAGTCGCTCTCCGACATGCTGAAAGGTAAGCAAGGTCGCTTCCGTCAGAACCTTTTGGGTAAGCGCGTCGACTTCTCCGGTCGTTCGGTGATTGTGACCGGCCCGGAACTGAAGCTGCACCAGTGCGGTCTGCCCAAGAAGATGGCGCTCGAACTCTTCAAGCCGTTCATCTATTCGCGTCTGGAGGCCAAAGGTCTGTCCTCCACCGTGAAGCAGGCGAAGAAGCTCGTCGAAAAAGAGCGTCCCGAAGTTTGGGACATCCTCGACGAGGTGATCCGCGAGCACCCGGTGATGCTGAACCGCGCACCGACGCTGCACCGTCTTGGTATTCAGGCGTTCGAACCCACGCTGATCGAAGGTAAAGCGATCCAGCTGCACCCGCTGGTCTGCTCGGCGTTCAACGCGGACTTCGACGGCGACCAGATGGCTGTGCACGTCCCGCTGAGCCTTGAGGCCCAGCTGGAAGCGCGCGTCCTGATGATGTCCACGAACAACGTTCTGTCGCCTGCAAACGGCGCGCCGATCATCGTTCCCTCGCAGGATATGATCTTGGGCCTTTACTATCTCACGCTGGCGCGTGAAGGCGTGAAGGGCGAAGGCATGGTCTTTGGCAACCTGGACGAGGTGCATCACGCGCTGAACGCCGGGGTTGTGCATCTGCACTCCAAGGTGACCGTGCGGGTTCCGCAGATCGACGAAGAGGGCAACGAAGTCTTCGAACGCTTTGAGACCACACCGGGCCGTGCCCTGTTGGGGGCTCTGCTGCCGAAGAACGCCAAGGCGCCCTTCGAGCTGGTCAACCGTCTGCTGCGCAAACGCGAAGTTCAGCAGGTCATCGACACCGTCTACCGTTACTGCGGTCAGAAAGAGTCCGTGATCTTCTGTGACCAGATCATGACCATGGGCTTCCGTGAAGCGTTCAAGGCCGGCATCTCGTTCGGTAAGGACGACATGGTGATCCCAGAGACCAAGTGGACCATCGTCGACAGCACGCGTGATCAGGTGAAAGACTTTGAGCAGCAGTACATGGACGGCCTGATCACTCAGGGCGAAAAGTACAACAAAGTCGTGGATGCCTGGTCGAAGTGTAACGACAAGCTGACCGAGGCCATGATGTCCACCATCTCGGCGGTCAAGAAGGACGAGGATGGCTCCGACATGGAACCGAACTCGGTTTACATGATGGCCCACTCCGGTGCGCGTGGCTCCGTGACGCAGATGCGTCAGCTGGGCGGCATGCGCGGCCTGATGGCCAAGCCGAACGGCGACATCATCGAGACACCGGTTATCTCGAACTTTAAAGAAGGTCTGACCGTTCTGGAGTACTTCAACTCCACCCACGGTGCCCGTAAGGGTCTGTCGGATACCGCTTTGAAGACCGCGAACTCCGGTTACCTCACCCGTCGTCTGGTGGACGTGGCGCAGGACTGCATCGTGCGCGAGCATGATTGTGGCACCGAACGTGCGATCACCGCAGAGGCGGCTGTCAACGACGGTGAAGTCGTGGCCTCCATCGGCGAGCGCATCCTGGGTCGCGTTGCGGCAGATGATGTGAAGCGTCCCGGCACCGAAGAGATCCTGCTGGCCGCCGGTCAGCTGATCGACGAACGCATGGCGGATACAATCGAAGAAGCCGGCGTTCAGTCCATGCGCATCCGCAGCCCGCTGACCTGTGAAAGCGAAGAGGGCGTCTGCGCCATGTGCTATGGCCGTGACCTTGCACGCGGTACCATGGTCAACTCCGGTGAGGCTGTCGGCATCATCGCGGCGCAGTCGATCGGTGAACCCGGCACCCAGCTGACGATGCGGACGTTCCACATCGGCGGCGTGGCACAGGGTGGCCAGCAGTCCTTCCTCGAGGCGTCCCAGGAGGGCAAGATCGTGTTCGAGAACACGAACACGCTCACCAACTCCAGCGGCGAAGTTCTGACCGTGGGTCGGAACATGAAGCTGATCATCCAGGACGAGCACGGCGAAGAACGGTCCAGCCACAAGCTGGGCTACGGCACCAAGCTGTTCGTCAAGGAAGGCCAGTCGGTCAACCGTGGCGACAAGCTGTTCGAATGGGATCCCTATACCCTGCCGATCATCGCCGAGAAGCCGGGTACCGCGAAATACGTCGACCTGGTCAATGGCCTGGCTGTGCGTGAGGAAACCGACGATGCCACCGGCATGACCCAGAAGATCGTGATCGACTGGCGTGCGGCACCTAAGGGTTCTGATCTGAAGCCGGAAATCATCCTTGTGGATGCGGATGGCGAGCCGGTGCGCAACGATCTGGGCAACCCGGTGACCTACCCGATGTCGGTGGATGCGATCCTGTCGGCGGAAGATGGTCAGGTGATCGAAACTGGTGACGTCGTGGCGCGTATCCCGCGTGAAGGCGCCAAGACCAAGGACATTACCGGTGGTCTGCCGCGTGTGGCCGAACTGTTCGAAGCCCGCCGTCCGAAAGATCACGCGATCATCGCCGAAATCGATGGTTACGTGCGCTTTGGTCGCGACTACAAGAACAAGCGCCGCATCTCGATCGAACCCGCGGATGAGACCATGGATGCCGTGGAATACATGGTGCCCAAGGGCAAGCACATCCCGGTGGTCGAAGGCGACTTCGTCCAGAAGGGCGACTACATCATGGACGGCAACCCGGCGCCGCATGACATCCTCTCCATCATGGGTGTCGAAGCGCTGGCCAACTACATGATCGACGAAGTCCAGGACGTTTATCGTCTGCAGGGTGTGAAGATCAACGACAAGCACATCGAGGTGATCGTTCGCCAGATGCTGCAGAAGTGGGAGATCTCCGACTCCGGCGAGACCACGCTGCTCAAGGGCGAGCACGTGGACAAGCAAGAGTTCGATCAGGCCAACGAGAAGGCGCTGTCGCGTGGCAAACGTCCGGCTCAGGGTGCACCCATCCTGCTTGGTATCACCAAGGCGTCGCTGCAGACCCGCTCCTTCATCTCGGCGGCCTCCTTCCAGGAGACCACTCGGGTGCTCACCGAAGCGTCGGTTCAGGGCAAGCGGGACAAGCTGGTTGGTCTCAAAGAGAACGTCATCGTGGGTCGCCTGATCCCAGCCGGTACCGGTGGCGCCACTCAGCAGGTCCGTCAGGTTGCATCCAGCCGTGACAATGTGGTCCTCGAGGCCCGTCGCATCGAGGCCGAAGCGGCTGCTGCCTTGGCGGCACCGATGATGGACGAGGACGCAGGTGATGCGGACTTCCTGGTGGAAACGCCGGAGAGCCGCGACTGAGAAACCTCGGTTTCGACATGATTTGAGGGAGCCCCGCGTCCACCGTGACGCGGGGCTTTTTCGTTTCGCACGCGGGGCGCTGCACGGCCTGCACCAAGTCTCTTGGCAAGGCGGCAGCGGCGTGGTCTCTGTGATGTGAGAACTGGGGAGAGGAGCAGCGCTGTGGCGGCAACATTCAATATGGTGGGCGTGATCCGCTTCTCGCTTCTGACGCCGACGTTCAACGCCGACCAGTTTCCCGATCTAAAGGCCGCGGCGACAGCGCTGTTTGATCCGGCGCGCATGGCGCTGCGCCTGCATCTGTTTGAAAACCTCTGCCTGCCTTCGCTGCTGCGACAGGGCGATCCGGACTTCCAGCTGGTGGTGGCGACGTCGAACCGTCTGCCGGATATGTATCTGCAAAAATTGTCAGATCTGCTCGCGCCGCATTCACATCTGCATCTGGTTCAGTTTGGCGCCGCGAACCATTTCCAGATCCTGAAAGACGCCTATGAGCTGATCCCGGATGACGGCGAAAGCCATCGCATTCTGTTCCGCCTTGATGACGATGACGCGTTGGATGGGTCATATGTGAGCCGAACCAAGCGCCTGGCAGCAGGGCTATTGCCGCTGCAGGCGACGCCTGAGACCGTATATGCCATTGCCAACAACCGGGGCATCTACCTTGTCCGAGAGCCGGGCCAGCCCTCGCAGGTGATCGACAGTTGCGAGCGTGCGCCTTTGTCTGCCGGAACCGCGGTGGTGCGCCCCGTGGCGGGGCGGGGCAACCCCTATCGCTACAACCACCGTAAATTTGCCCAGCACTACCCGCTATTTTCCGACATCTCTGTTCCGGGGTTCCTGCGTACGGTGCATGAGGACAACCATTCCACACCAGCGATGATGGGGCTGACCGGGCGGCAGAGCGAGGCGGAGCTTGACGTCGATCTACGCCAGCACTTCGGCCTCTCCCTCGCTGAGCTGAAAGCCATCTGACATGATCGACCGATTGAACCCGAACCAGAAGGGGGCCCTGCTGATGTTGGGCAGCATGGCCTTCTTCACTTTCAACGACACGCTGGTGAAGCTGGTCGGCGCCACGGTGCCCCTCTGGCAGATCGTGACCATCCGCGGAATTATGGCCAGCCTGCTGCTATTGGTGCTGGCGCGTGCGATGGGCGCGTTGCGCTTCGACTTTGGCCGCAGAGACTGGGCGCTGGTGCTGGCGCGCTGTGCCACCGAAATGGCGGTCACCTATTTTTTCCTGTCGGCGCTGTTGCAGATGCCATTGGCAAATATCACCGCCGTGCTGCAGATGCTGCCTTTGACCGTGACACTCTGTGCTGCGCTGTTTCTGGGCGAAACGGTGGGCTGGCGGCGCAGCTTGGCCATCGCTCTTGGGTTTGTGGGTATGCTGCTGATCGTTCGTCCCGGTGGTGCGGATTTTGGTCCGGCCACGATCTATGCGCTGATCGCGGTGGCGCTGCTGACGGTGCGCGATCTGGTCACCCGGCAGATGTCGCCTGCGGTGCCATCGCTGACCGTGACATTCCTGTCGGCCTTTGCCGTTCTTCTATTCGGCCTCGGCTTGGGCCTTGGCGAGAGTTGGCAGCCGGTTGGCGGGCGTGAATGGCTGTGGCTGTGTGGTACGGCGGTTCTGATCCTGCTTGCTTACCTTTGCGCGGTGATGACGATCCGGGTCGGCGACGTCTCGGCAGTCGCTCCGCTGCGCTACACTGGGCTGGTCTGGGCGCTTCTGTTGGGCTGGGTGGTCTTTGGCGAGTTTCCCTCCGGCTTGACGTTGCTGGGGGCGGGACTTGTGGTTGCGGCAGGGCTGTTCACCCTGCTGCGAGAACGTCAGGTGGCGGAGAACACCTGACGCACCTCGGCATCCTTGATGGCAAAGCGGGCTTCGAATTCTGCCGCCTGCTCTGGTGTCAGGGGGCTTACGGGCACGGGCGCCACAGCTTTCTGCCGGGAATCGTTGGACCCATGGTGGCCACGCACGAACATCAGCGCATCGGACAGGGTAATGGTCGGCATGAAGCGCGGGATCTTCTGATGCGCAAAATTCATGATCGTCAGTGGGGTGCCGCCTCGAACATGCACGCCAAGGGCGGCCACGTAGTAAGGGCGATGGAGCGCTGCCGCTGCGATCCCCTCTGCGCTGAACTCGGCGACATAGCCCATGTTGAAATCTACAGCCACAGCGCGATGGCGCTCGATCAGCCCTGAACAATCGCTCACCGTTTGGCGTAGCCGCTCGACAAAATCAACCGACACCGCATCGTCGTCATCGTAGCGAAACTGCAGGCAGGGCGCATCGGGATCACGGCGGGCGTCATTCAGGATCGCCTTCATGATCGGGCGCTGCTGACGCGGCGGATGCTTCTGGAGACTGATCTGCGGGATGTCGGCCACCAGATCGCGTAGCCGGGTTTCGTGATGCGCCGGCAGGCTGTCACCGATGACGATAATCAGATCGAAGTCCTGATCCGTCTGCTCGCGCAGACAGGGCAGGGCGACCGTCTCAAACAGGCGGAACCGCTCTTCCAGCCGGGCCTCGGCGTAGAGAAACGCGATACGTTCCTCGATGCTGTTGTGTTCCACCTGAAAGCCGCCGATGGCAGGGTATGAAAAACGGCACAGCCCAATCACTTGCATTCTACCCCTCCCAAGGCACACAGTCGCCTGACTATGCCGTCCGGCGTGCTTGGCAGCAAGGTCAGGGCCCGAGCGCGACCGGGGCATGTGTTGACAACCCGGGCGACTCTGCATATACGCGCGCTATCCGGTTCGGAGGAGAAGTCCCTCTTACGCCGATATCATATCTGTAGTGGCTCAAGGTCAGGGCACTTTTACCACCCCGACCCTCTGTAAACCCACCGCGACGTTCACCTCGGAATGGGAGCGTTTGCGGTTTTTGCGTTTGCGTAAGTGGCAGAGGCAGATGAATTCGCCGCACGTCTCCGGGCATTCCGGGCCGCGTGCATGACATAGTGTTGCAAAACGGGGAATAACCGGAATGCCAACGATCCAACAGCTGATCCGCAAGCCGCGTCAGCCGAAAGTAAAGCGCTCCAAATCCATGCACCTGGAGCAGTGCCCACAAAAGCGCGGCGTCTGCACTCGCGTTTATACCACCACACCTAAGAAGCCGAACTCCGCTATGCGGAAAGTTGCGAAGGTTCGCCTGACCAACGGTTTCGAAGTGATCTCCTACATCCCGGGCGAATCCCACAACCTTCAGGAACACTCCGTGGTTCTGATCCGTGGCGGCCGTGTAAAAGACCTTCCGGGTGTCCGTTACCACATCCTGCGCGGTGTTCTGGATACCCAGGGCGTCAAAGACCGTAAGCAGCGTCGCTCCAAGTATGGCGCGAAGCGTCCTAAGTAATAAGAAGGATACTGATAGATGTCCCGTCGTCACGCTGCAGAAAAACGCGAAATTCTCCCCGACGCCAAGTTCGGTGACCGCGTTCTGTCCAAATTCATGAACAACCTGATGATCGATGGTAAAAAATCGGTCGCAGAGAGCATTGTCTACAACGCGTTCGACCGCGTTGAAGCAAAGATCAAGCGCGCTCCCGTGGAAGTGTTCCACGAAGCCCTCGACAACGTGAAACCCTCCGTTGAGGTTCGTTCGCGTCGTGTGGGTGGTGCCACCTACCAGGTGCCCGTTGAAGTGCGTCCCGAGCGCCGTGAAGCGCTCGCCATCCGTTGGTTGATCACTGCGGCCCGTGGCCGTAACGAGAACACAATGGAAGAGCGCCTCGCCGGTGAGCTCCTCGATGCTGTACAAAGCCGGGGTACTGCCGTTAAGAAGCGCGAAGACACGCACAAGATGGCTGAGGCTAACAAAGCCTTCTCGCATTATCGCTGGTAACTCTTTAGAGGCTCATCCAAATGGCACGCGACTATCCGCTAGACCGCTACCGTAACTTCGGTATCATGGCGCACATCGATGCAGGTAAAACCACCTGCTCCGAGCGCATCCTGTTTTACACCGGCAAATCCCACAACCTTGGTGAGGTGCACGATGGTGCGGCCACCATGGACTGGATGGAGCAGGAGCAGGAACGCGGTATTACCATCACCTCCGCGGCGACGACCACGTTCTGGGAGCGCACTGAGAACGGCACCGAGCCGGACTCCGAAAAGCACCGCCTGAACATCATCGACACCCCTGGCCACGTTGACTTCACCATCGAAGTCGAGCGTTCGCTCGCCGTTCTTGACGGCGCGGTGTGCGTTCTTGACGCCAACGCCGGTGTTGAACCGCAGACCGAAACCGTGTGGCGCCAAGCTGACCGCTACAAGGTTCCGCGTATGGTCTTCGTCAACAAGATGGACAAGATCGGCGCAGACTTCTTCAACTGCGTCAACATGATCGAAGACCGCACCGGCGCCCGCGCCGTGCCCGTCGGCATTCCGATCGGTGCCGAGACCGAGCTGGAAGGCCTGCTCGATCTGGTGACCATGGAAGAATGGCTGTGGCAGGGTGAAGACCTTGGTGCATCCTGGATCAAGGCTCCGATCCGTGAGAGCCTGCAGGACATGGCCAACGAATGGCGTGGCAAGATGATCGAAGCGGCTGTCGAAATGGACGACGCGGCGATGGAAAACTACCTGATGGACGGCGCCGAGCCTGACGTCGCCACCCTGCGCGATCTTCTGCGCAAAGGGACCCTGGCGATGGCATTCGTGCCTGTTCTGGGTGGCTCCGCGTTCAAGAACAAAGGCGTACAGCCTCTGCTCAACGCTGTGATCGACTATCTGCCCAGCCCGCTGGACGTTGTCGACTACATGGGCTTCAAACCCGGCGACGAAACAGAAACCCGTGACATTCCGCGTCGTGCGGATGACTCCATGGCGTTCTCTGGCCTGGCGTTCAAAATCATGAACGACCCCTTCGTCGGCTCCCTGACCTTCACCCGGATCTACTCCGGCGTGCTGAACAAGGGCGACTCGATCCTGAATGCCACCAAAGGCAAAAAAGAGCGCATCGGTCGTATGATGATGATGCACTCCAACAACCGGGAAGAGATCGAAGAAGCTTTCGCAGGCGACATCATCGCGCTGGCGGGTCTGAAGGACACCACCACCGGTGATACCCTCTGCGATCCCAAAGAGCCGGTCGTTCTGGAAACCATGACCTTCCCGGATCCGGTTATCGAGATCGCCGTGGAGCCCAAGACCAAGGGCGACCAGGAGAAAATGTCTCAGGGTCTGGCACGTCTTGCAGCCGAAGATCCGTCCTTCCGCGTGGAGACCGACCTCGAGTCCGGTCAGACCATCATGAAGGGCATGGGCGAACTTCACCTGGACATCCTCGTTGATCGTCTGAAGCGTGAATTCAAGGTCGAAGCCAACATCGGTGCGCCTCAGGTGGCCTACCGCGAGACCATCGGTCACGAGGTCGAGCACACCTACACCCACAAGAAACAGTCGGGTGGTTCGGGTCAGTTCGCCGAGGTGAAGATGATCATCTCGCCGACAGAAGCCGGTGAAGGCTTTTCCTTCGAATCCCGCATCGTTGGTGGTTCGGTTCCGAAGGAATACATCCCCGGTGTCGAAAAAGGCATCACCTCGGTCATGGACTCCGGTCCGTTGGCTGGCTTCCCGGTGATCGACTTCAAAGTTGCTCTGATCGACGGTAAGTTCCACGACGTGGACTCCAGCGTTCTGGCCTTTGAAATCGCTGCCCGTATGGCGATGCGTGAAGGTATGCGCAAAGCTGGTGCTAAGCTGCTTGAGCCGATCATGAAAGTCGAAGTGATCACTCCGGAAGAATACACCGGTAGCATCATTGGCGATCTGACATCCCGTCGGGGTCAGGTGTCCGGTCAGGAGCCGCGCGGCAACGCAATTGCGCTCGACGCAAATGTGCCGCTGGCCAACATGTTCGGTTACATCAACACCCTGCGCTCCATGTCCTCGGGCCGCGCGCAGTTCACCATGCAGTTCTCGCACTACGATCCGGTACCGCAGAACATCTCTGACGAGATCCAGGCGAAATACGCGTAAGCGTGACGAATTGGGGGGGCGCACAGAGGTGCGCTCCCTCCTTAAAGCTAAAAGGAGGCCATCATGGCTAAGGAAAAGTTCGAACGTAATAAGCCGCACGTCAACATCGGCACCATCGGCCACGTTGACCACGGTAAAACCACGCTGACCGCAGCAATCACCAAATACTTCGGTGACTTCCAGGCCTA
>NZ_PVUF01000014.1 GCF_003003215.1 Tritonibacter scottomollicae
CCGGTAGTAAGTCTGAACCGTCACACCGATTTGCCGAACGGCTTCCTGAACCGAGCTCCCTTGCCCTTGCAGCACCTCAACCTGTCGCAGCTTCAGCACGATGTCCTCGGGCTTCTCTCGTTTGCCTGCCATCTCGTCGTCCTCCTGAAAACGGGATATTCCTATCCCAAAAGGTGGACCACTTCAGTGGGGGCACTCCACTTCGTGACACAGAAACTGAAAACGCAGATTTCACACACCGATGGCTCCCGCATACCGGCGTCTTGGTGGAATTCAGCTGTGACTGAACGATGTAGTTAGCAAAATAGCGTCTTCCGCTCGCACTATGGCAGCACCAACACCGCTCCATTTGGCAAAGGGCTAGCGTAATAACACCGAGCATCGGCGCTCCACTTTCACTTGAGTGGGGCGCGGTATCTCACCCCTCGGGTCCCTGACCCGAATGACCTGTATGGAGGTATGTGGACCCCGCCTAATTGCAACGGTCTGTTTTGGCTCTACATCGGAGGTCGCGATTCCTGATGTATATCGGGCTTCTTAGGGTCAGGATTCATAACCAGTAAATGACGAGAGCCGCGAGGGCGATGGCTGAGAGGAACACCTTCGGGCATCGATCATAGCGGGTCGCGACGCGCCGCCAGTCCTTGAGCCTGCCGAACATGATCACGATGCGGTTGCGCCGCTTGTGTCTCCTTTTGTCGTATTTGACCGGTGTCTTGCGTTTCTTCCGGCCTGGGATACAGGCGCGTATCCCCTTGTCCAGCAACGCTTCTCTGAACCAATCGGCGTCATAGCCACGATCCCCGAGTAGCCATTTGACGTTTGGCAGACCACTGAGCAGCGCGCGTGCGCCGATATAATCGCTGACCTGTCCGGCGGTGACGAACAGGTCGATTCGTCGTCCCTGACTGTCGCAGATGGCATGCAGCTTGGTGTTCATACCGCCTTTGGTTCGACCAATCAGGCGACCAAGCCCCCCTTTTTGGCGGCCATGCTGGTCGCTGTTCGGTGGGCCTTGAGGTATGTCGCGTCGATCATCACGGTCGTCTTCTCGCCGTGTTCCGCCGCCAGTCCGGCCATCATCCGCGCGAAGATGCCTTTCTCGCTCCAGCGCTTCCAGCGGCTGTAGAGCGTCTTGTGCGGGCCATATGCAGCAGGAGCGTCACGCCACCGCAAGCCATTGCGATTGATGAAGATAATCCCGCTCAGCACCCGCTTGTCATCAACCCGGGGCTTCCCGTGTGACTTGGGAAAGAAGGGAGCCAGACGTGCCATCTGCGCGTCGGTCAGCCAGAAGAGATCGCTCATGTCATCGCTCCGTTTTCGGAAGCGTGAATCACGCAGCGCAACAGAAATCAATGCATTCTGACCCTAGGGCAGCCCCACCATCATCCAAGCGAAAACACATGTCTCACTCCAGCGCTTCCAGCGACTGTAGAATGTTTCCGGAGCCACGGTCCCCTTCAACTGTGAGGGCCATAGGCGCTAGGAGCATCGCGCCACCTTAACCCATTGCGGTTGATGAAGATAATACCCGCTTAAAACACACTTATCTTCAACTCGAGGCTTGCCATGAGACTTCGGATAAAAAGGTTCCAGACGTGCCATTTGCTCGTCGGACAGCCAAAAAAAACCGCTCATAATCACCGCTCTGTTTTCCGGCGCGTGAAACACGCAGCGTGGCCGAAATCAGTGAATTCTGACCCTAGCTGTGTTGGCTTTGGTGATGTAAACGCCCCCGACGGCATCAATTTGCCAAGGTGGGTCTGCAACGATCCACATAGGAGAGCGGTTGAGGCACGGTTCAGGGCGCGTCTGACAGGCGCGCAGCATCAAGAGCGGCCTCCGACCCGACCTGCAACGTCGCCACCGTCTCTTTGATGCATTCTTCCAGAAAGCGTGCCGCGGGCGAGATAGACGAATCGGCCTTACGCAGCAGGTGAATTTCGCGCCGCGCCGTCGCATCCGCTAGCGGACGAAACACCAGTTCACCCACAGCTGCAGCCGATATGGCCATTTCCGGCAGCAGTGTGACCCCGATTTTCGCGCGCAGCATGCCAAAGATCGAGGTCAGGTTCTGCGCCGTCAGTAGCGCCTGCGCATGCAGGTCCCGCGCAGCGGCCGCTTCGATCCCGGCCGAGAGGCTGTTGGCAATCAGGCGATGTTCGGCCAGCTCTGCCCAGCTCACTGGCCCATCCTGCTGCGCCAGTGGATGGTCAGGTGCGCAGATCACCCCAAACTCGTCCGACAACAGCAACTCGCTGTGAAGCCCCGCATCATGTTTGCCCTTGGTGGCAATGCCAATGTCTATACGATTGCGCGACAGCTCATGCCGGATAGAGCTGGAGTCCATGTCGCGAACCTCGACGTCCACCTCCCCGAAGTCGTTGATGTAGCGCGAAAACACCTGCGGAATGATGGTGCCTGCAACCGAGGGCACGGTTGCGATCCGCACCCGCCCGTAGACGGCGCGGGCATATCCCTCGATGGCGCGCACGGTGGTGTCGAAATGCTGAACCTCCCGCTCCGCCTGCTCGAGCACAAAAGCGCCCAAGGCCGTCAGCCGGTTCTTCCGATCCGTCTCGAACAGCGGTTCGTCCAGATGCGCCTCTAGCTGTTTCAACATCATCGACAGGGCCGAGGGAGTTCTGCCCAGAACCTCTGCCGCGTCGCTCAGGTTGCCGCTGCGGGCCACGGTCACATAGGCGCGCAAAGTCTCAATTTTGAGCATGGTTTTGCTCCTGAATTTCAGCAAATCTGAAATTTACTTAAGAACTTTAAGTTTGCCTGAATGAAATCAGCGAGTCCATACCGGAGAAAACGGACTCCTGACGAGGCAAGACATCCATGAGAGAGATTCAAAAGAACCTGATTGCAGGCGAATGGCAGGCTGGCGAAGGCGAGATCGAGAACCGCAATCCCTCCGACCTCTCCGATCTGGTCGGGCTGTTTGCCCAGGCCAGCAGCGATCAGCTTGATGCGACGCTGGCGCATGCCCGCAGCGCGCAGCAGGAATGGGCCGCCTACGGGATGGAACGCAAACAGGCGGTGCTGATGGCGATCGGCACCGAGCTGATGACCCGGGCCGAAGAACTCGGCACGTTGCTCTCGCGCGAAGAAGGCAAACCGCTGGCCGAGGGCAGGGGCGAGATCTATCGCGCCGGTCAGTTCTTTACCTACTACGCTGCCGAATGCCTGCGCCAGTTGGGCGAGAACGCCGACTCCGTTCGTGCTGGTGTGGAAATCGACGTGCGCCGCGAACCCGTCGGCACCGTGGCGATCATCAGCCCGTGGAATTTCCCCACCGCCACCGCCGCGTGGAAGATCGCGCCGGCGCTGTGCTATGGCAATGCCGTGGTGTGGAAACCGGCCAATGTGACCCCGGCCTCTGCCGTGGCCCTGACCGAGATTATCGCGCGCCAGGATATTCCCCGGGGGCTGTTCAGCCTCGTTATGGGCGCTGGCCGCAGCATCGGCCAGAGGCTTGTTGAAAGCCCGCAGATCGACGCGATTTCCTTTACCGGCTCGGTGCCGGTGGGCAAGGGCATCGCGGCGGCGGCAATCCAGAACCTGACCAAGGTGCAGATGGAAATGGGCTCCAAGAACGCGCTGGCGGTGATGGACGACGCGGATCTGGACCTGGCTGTGACGCTGGCCGTTGGCGGCGCATTCGGCGGCACCGGTCAGAAATGCACCGCGTCTTCGCGCCTTGTGGTCCATGAGGCCGTGCACGATGCCTTTGTTGAGAAACTGGTAGCCGGCACCCAAGCGATGACGGTCGGCCATGCGCTGGAGCACGGCACCCAGATGGGCCCGGTGGTGAGCAAGCAGCAACTGACCGACAACCTCGCCTATGTGGATCTTGGCCGTTCCGAGGGCGCGGAACTGGCCTGCGGCGGCCAGCGGCTGGAGAGGGCAACCGAGGGCTTCTACATGTCGCCGGGCGTGTTCCTGAACACCACCAACCAGATGCGCATCAACCGCGAAGAGATGTTCGCGCCGCTGACCTCGGTCATCAAGGTCGCAAGCTATGACGAGGCGCTGTCGGTGGTGAATGACACCAACTTCGGCCTGACATCGGGCATCGTGACCCGCTCGCTCGCCTGCGCCACCCATTTCCGCCGCAACGCACGTACCGGCGTGGTGACCGTGAACCTGCCGACGGCGGGCACCGACTACCACGTGCCCTTTGGCGGGCGCGGTGACAGCTCTTACGGGCCGCGCGAACAGGGCAAGGCCGCGGCAGAGTTCTACACCACGGTCAAGACCGCCTACATCAGCGCCGGGCCTGTGTAATGCGGATCGACGGCCTGCAATATGCCAACTGGTCGGAAAAGATCTTCCGGCAGCTGCGCGAAGGTGGCGTGGACGCGATCCATGTCACCATCGCCTACCACGAGAATTTCCGCGAAGCGGTGCTCAACTTTGAGAAATGGAACCGCTGGTTCGAGCAATTTCCGGATCTGATCCTCAAGGGGCAGACAGCCGCCGATATCGACACCGCCCGAGCCACCGAACGCACGGCCGTGTTCTTCGGATTCCAGAACCCAAGTCCGATCGAGGATGATATCAGCCTAGTGGAGATCGTACACACCCTAGGCGCCCGCTTCATGCAGCTGACCTACAACAACCAGTCGCTGCTGGCCTCGGGCTGCTACGAGGACGAGGACACCGGGCTGACCCGCATGGGCAAGCAGGTGGTGCGGGAGATGAATCGTGTCGGCCTGGTGGTGGACATGAGCCATTCCGGCGATCGCTCCACCATCGCGGCGGCAGACCATTCCGACCGGCCCATCGCAATCACCCATGCCAACCCGCATGCTTGGGCCCCGGCGCTGCGCAACAAGCGCGACGACGTCATCCGTGCGGTTACGGAAAACGGCGGCATGTTCGGCTTTTCGGTCTACCCGCATCACCTGAAGGGCAAATCGGAATGCAGCTTGCAGGACTTCTGCGAAATGGTGGCCCGCACCGCCGAACGGTTCGGCGCGACGCAACTCGGGATCGGCACCGACCTGTGTCAGGACCAGCCCGACAGCGTGGTGGAATGGATGCGCGTGGGCCGCTGGACCAAAGAAATCGACTATGGCGAGGGGTCAAAATCCGCGCCTGGTTTCCCGGACATGCCCGAATGGTTCCGCGATAACCGCGACTTTTCCAATATCGAGCGCGGCTTGCGCGCCACCGGCCTAAGCGAGGCGGAGGTGGGCGGCATCATGGGCGGCAACTGGTATCGCTTCTTTTCTGAAAACTTTGGCCCCAAAACAACAACATAACCGGTCGAAGAGGACAACTTGCCCGCGCGGCAGACGCGGCACGGGCGGACAACGGGAGGGACTTATGTCCGACGCAACACAAGACGAAATCAAAAAGGACAGCCGCGTGAACGTGCCGCTGTTCCTGATCTCCGGCGGTTTTATCGCACTGTTCTGCCTGGCGGCGCTGATCAACCTCGACGCGCTCTCGGCAGCGGTCGACTGGGGGTTCAACATCGCGGCCACCTACTTTGGGCTGTATTGGCAGGTGCTGCTGCTGGCGACCTTCCTGATCGGGCTGGTGCTGTGCGTTCTGCCTGGCGGGCGGGCGATCATGGGCGGGCTTACGGCACCGGAATTCACCACCTTCCAGTGGGGGTCGATGATCATGTGCACCCTGCTTGCGGGCGGGGGCGTCTTCTGGGCGGCGGGAGAGCCGATTGCCCATTTCCTCTATTCGCCGCCGCTTTATGGCGCCGAAGGCGCGACAGAGGCCGCGGTGAACCCGGCGATCGCGCAGAGCTTCATGCACTGGGGGTTCCTTGCCTGGGCCATCCTCGGCTCGCTGACCACGGTGATGCTGATGCATTACCACTATGAAAAGGGACTGCCACTCGCGCCTCGTACACTGCTCTACCCGGTGTTCGGCGACAAGGCGATCCACGGCCCCATCGGGCTGATTGCTGACGCATCTTCCATCATCGCGGTGGTGGCCGGGACCGTCGGGCCGATCGGCTTTCTTGGTCTGCAAGTCAGCTATGGTTTTAGTGATCTCTTTGGTCTGCCCGACAGCTTTGCCACTCAGTTCGCGGTCATCGCCGGATTGGTCACGATCTATACCATCTCCGCAATGACCGGTTTGTCGCGTGGCATCCAGATGCTTTCAAAGATCAACGTTGTGCTGGCTGCTCTCTTGCTGCTGTTCGTGCTGGTAGCCGGGCCGACCACGTTCATCTTCGGCTCGTTCTTTTCCGGATTTGGCACCTATGTCGGCAATTTCTTCCAGATGGCCCTGTTCCGCGGTGAAGCGGGCGTGTTCGGCGATCCCGGCTGGCTTGGTTGGTGGACAGTGTTTTTCTGGGGCTGGTTCATGGGTTACGGACCGCTGATGGCGATGTTTATCGCCCGAGTCTCCCGTGGGCGCTCTATCCGCTCGATCATCCTCATGCTCTCGGTGATTGCACCGATCGTGACCAATTTCTGGTTCACCATTGTCGGCGGCACCGGCATCGCGATGGAACTGGCGGAACCCGGCACCATCTCTGCCGCCTTCGAAGGCTTCAACCTGCCCGCCGCTCTGCTGGCGATCACCACCAACTTGCCGATGGGCTTTGTGATCTCGGTCCTTTTCCTGATCCTGACCACCATCTTTGTGGCCACCACCGGCGATTCCATGAGCTATGTGATCTCCGCCACCATGAGCCGCGACGACACGCCGCCCACAGCCGTGCGGGTGTTCTGGGGCGTTGCCATGGGTGTCATGGCGGTGATCCTGATCTCCGTCGGCTCTGGCGGTGTCTCCAAGCTACAGAGCTTCATCGTGGTAACGGCGGTGCCGGTGTCGCTGCTCCTGCTGCCCTCGCTCTGGGATGCGCTGCGCATCACGCTAGCTAAAGGCAAAGAAAGCTGAACCTTTGCCCGGGCGCACCTGCGTGCCCGGGCGTCTATCCTGGCTGGAGGTGCTCCGGTCGACATACACACGGACTCTATCGACGCACACCCATTTTAAAGGCTCGACCGCATGACCGACGTTCCCGCCCGTGATCCAGATCTGGTAATGCGCCTCGCGCGCCTCGGCTCGATCCACCAGTTCCGCCTGTCGTTCATGCGGATCCTAACCCGCCGCATGGCGCGCGAAGGTTGGCGCTTCGAACAAACAGTGTTCGAGATCAACGAGCGCGGTGAGGGCCATGCAGTCTATACTGCCCATACACCTGACCGCGCTTATTCGCTTATCGCCTTTGCGCATGACCTGCCGCCGGAGAAACGCTCCGACCGGGTGATCGCCGACGCCTGGGACGCGACCTTCACCCTGTTTGACGGTATCCCGACGCCTGAGGACATCGCGCGGCTGGCACAGAATATCCCCCTGCAGGAAGCAGGCCGCGTCACCGGCAGCGAGCTTTCGGTCTCTCGCGCCAACCGCTCGGTGCGGCTGTGGGAGCATGTGGTGACCGCGCTGGCCGCCGGACAGCAGCCCGACGCGGTACAGATCGACGCCGTCGGCTACCTGATGCGCACCACCGCAGTTTACGGCTCCGGCAAGTTGGGCGCGGCAGATCGCGAGATGATCGCCGACCGCCCCGAATTCCGGGTGCCGTTTCAGGCCGAGATGCTCTCGGTCTACCTGACCCGCTGGTTCGTCACCGACCTTGTACAACATATGGCGGATTGCCGCGCCGCGCGGTTGGGCAAGACCGCCGCGACCCTTGCACCCGAACTGGCGCGTTCGATGGGGATTGGCAATTCCACCGGGCTTGGCATGGCCCCCTTCCTGCTGAACCACCCGGTGCTGTTCAACAACTGGATCGCCGCACGGGAGACTGCCCTCAGCCGGGTGCGCGGCCTCGATCAGGCCAGCCCTGTGGACATTGCCCTGTTTCGCGACCTGTTCGACCGCGCTGTGCAGCTGGTCAACAGCTGGCACTCCGAACACCCGGTTCAGTTGGGCAAACTAAAGGCGCTGAGGGACGACATCGACCAGTTGCGCGGCTACCTGGAGCGGGCGGATCTGTCGGCGCCCACCCCATGGGATACACTCTACCGCTGGGCCGAGACCACCCTGTCGCTGGAAGGGCAGGAATGGATCGCCTCTCTGATGCTGGAACCCTACGGGACACTGGTGGATGATCTGGCCGCCACCATGTCTGCCGACAACACTGCCACTTTCCGCATCGCCGGCGCCATGTCGATCAGGGATTTGCGCAACTTGCTGGACCGGATCTATGCCTGGGCCATAGAGACAGACTGGTCGGAGCCGGGCAACAAGGCCCGCGCCTGGTACGTGTCCGAGGAAAAGCTGGAACCGCGCCTTGGCGAACGGTTCGAGGAGCCGATCGAAGCCTATGAACAGCCGCTTGCTCCGGGCCGCGATGCCGCCCTGCTGCATGCGGCGCTGAAACACTGGCCGGACGAGGCGCAAGTTGCCGAATTCATCCTGCGCCATCCCGAGCACCGGCACGTGCTGCGCCGGGTCCAAATCGTGGGCCGCGCGCCTTATGCGGAAATTCGCGACAACACGATTTCCGACCGGGTGATGCCGATAGACATGCTGCGGTGCAAGCTGGCGTTCTTCGGTGCGACCAAATTCGATCCGCGCTCTGATCGCTGGGTACGCATCTGCATGTATGGCAACGCCCCGCTGCCTTGCGAATTGTCGCCGGAGACCGCCGATCTCTGGGTTTACCCCACTTTACCGGAGGGCCACGCATGAGCCACTCCCTTAATGAAATCGAAGCCATGAGCAAACGCGCGGCGCGCGGTGCAGGTCTGTCCTGGGGTCTCGCGGAAGAGGCGGCCAAAGGCACCCGCTGGCTGTCGGCATTCGGTTTTCCCGGCACCGACCTGTTAGCGGATCTCTTGGAAATGAACGACCGCATCCCGCCTATCGATGTCTCGCCCGTGTCCCTGCGCGCGCCCGTCTGGCATGCTCCCGCGCGTCGCATGAGCCCGCTGATCGCGGGTGCATCGCTCAGCGACTGCGCGATGCGGTTGTTGGAGCGTGGCACCATCGCGATGGAGAACATCTGCGTCCCGTTGTTGACCGTGCCATTCATGGCCGGGGCGGCGCTGCGCCTCAAGCATCCAGTGATGGCAGAATGGGATGGGGCCCGAGTGGCCACGGACGGGCGGCAGCTTTGCCTGCAAGGTGAAAGCGCCACGCTCCAAGCGCCGATGACCGCGCATATCTGCTTTGGGACCCCGGCAGAGATGACCGGACGCCGCGAACAGGTGCTGCGCGCCGAGGTCTCCGACCAGAGCTGGCGACGGCTGTCGACCTTTGCGCAGCGAACCTTTGCCCCGGCAACCGAAGAAAGCCGCCTGCGCGGCGCCGGGGCCGGGCTCAGCGACAATGACTGACCGCCCGGTGTCTCTCTCCCGTCGCCGCCCCAAACCCTAGCAGAAGAAAGATCCGCAATGACCGCCACTGAAACCCTCTCCTTGGGTGCCATCGAAGACCTTGCCTTTCGTGCGCTGGTCAAGGCTGGCACATCACCGCAGAACGCCCGGCCGCTGGCCGTCGCCACCGCCATGACCGAGGCCGATGGCGTCGCTTCCCATGGGTTGGCCTATATCCCGATCTACGCGCAGCATGTGGTCTGCGGCAAGGTGGACGGCACCGCCATCCCGATCCTGTCGCAGCCACGTCCCGCCGTCATTTGCGCCGATGCCGCCACCGGATTTGCCCATGCGGCGATCGACCAGGGCTTTGAACAGCTGATCCCGCTGGCCCGAGACATGGGCATCGCCCTGCTGGCGGTAAACAATTCCTACAATTGCGGGGTTCTGGGCGTGCACACCCGGCGCCTTGCTGAGGCCGGCCTGCTCGGGCTCGGCTTTACCAATGCGCCCGCCTCGATCGCGCCCTCGGGCGGGGCCACGCCGGTGGTCGGGACGAATCCGATTTCCATCGCTGCCCCGGCCACAGGCACGGGTGAGCACGACAGCGCCGCCCTTCTGATCGACCAGTCCGCCAGCACGATCGCCAAAAGCGAGGTGATGAAATACGCCCGAGAAGGCCGCTCGGTGCCCGAAGGCTGGGTACTGGACGAGGCCGGACAACCGACCACGGATCCGGCAGCCGGGCTCAAGGGGTCCATGGTGCCCTCGGGGGGCTATAAGGGCGTTGGGATCGCGCTGCTGGTCGAACTGCTCGCGGCGGCAATGACCGGAGCGAACCTAGGCACCCAGGCCAGCCCGTTCTCCGGCACCGCAGGCGGGCCGCCGCGCACCGGTCAAGTATTCATCGCCATTGATCCGCAGGTAAGTTCCGCTGGTGGCTACGCCGACAAGCTGCGCTGCCTTGTCGAGTCTATCCACGCGCAGGAGGGCGCGAGGCTTCCAGGCGATGGCCGCAATACCCATCGCCAACGCGCCGGGGAGCGCGGCGTCGAGGTCAACGCAGCCTTGCTTGAGACCGTGCGTAGCCTGAGCTGATCTCCGCACTCTCGCCGGGGCGCCACTAGACGCGCTGTTACCTTGACTGCCGTCACCTGTGATAGGGGTCTGTTCCCGCTGTGGGCAGAATGACACCTCTCATGAGCGTTTTTGATTTTCCCGGCACGATAAGACTACCCCGCTGGCGCGAGATGGTCAAAATCTGTGGCCTGTACAGGCGCTGGAGACGGCAGGCCGAACCGATGGTTGTCATTCTCTCATCCGCGGATTGGATACCGCCTGACCAAATTCGATACGGGTGACCTTTCTCTAAGACCGGATATTTGTCCCAAAGCGTAGACCGAGGATTTCCCTATCCATGGCCGCCATCTCCAGCGTGCTGCACAGGCAGTCTGAGTTGGCGTTCAAGCTGTGAGTGGTGTCTTTCGCGCGATATCCCAAATGACCCCAGCCAGTTCCCGGGCGATTGCGGCCAACACTCTGGGCTGCGGTTTGCCTGTCCGGCTCAGGTCGCGATACCGTTTGCAAAGCCGCGTCTGAGCTTTCCAGCCAATATCCTTGATCTCCTGCGGCAGATGCGCCGAGCGCTTCAGATACGGATGTCCTTCTTTGGGAGGATGTCGGTATGACCACCCCGCCTCGACCAGCATGGTGCGCGCCAGCGCGTTCCCCGCTTTGGTCAATCGTCCTCTCCTGACGGTGCTGCCACTGGAATGCTCGCTTGGCACGAGGCCGAGCCAGGACATGAGTTGGCGCGGGTTTTCGAACCGCGTGATATCACCGATCTCTGCCACAACAGTCGCGGCAATTGTCGTGTTCACACCGCGCAAGGCGCGCAGGGCATCAACTACCGGCGCAAAATGCCAATCAACGATAGCAGTTTCGATTGCCTGATCCAGCGTAGCAACCCGTTCCTCGGCTTGGTCCACCGCGCGTTTGAGTTCCTCAAAGACGAGTTGCTGATGCGTGAAACGGAACCGGCGCAACTCGGCGAGCCACCGGCGGTGCCGCTGCGTCCAGTAGCTACCCGTCTCATACGTGAGTCCATGTCGCAGCAGGAAGCTGAGCAGTTGCTGCTTGGCCACCTTCACCGCATCCATTGCCTGCTTGCGCGTGCGGATCAGGTCTCGCATCGCTTCTTGCTCTTCATCGGGCGTCCAGATTGGCGTCAGTTCTCCAGCGCGCCAGAGCCGGGCCAACATCTCCGCATCACGCCGATCTGTCTTGATCCGATCCCCCACTTTACGTGGGATCATCGCGGGAGAGACAACGGCACACTCAAATCCGAGCTTCACCAAGTGCCGGTGAAGGCCGTAGCCGCATGGACCTGCTTCATAACAAAATGATGGCCTGTGGTCATTCCGGGTAAGCGTTTTTGTCAGCCGCAGCACTGCATCCGCCGAATTGGCAATGACCCCATGGAACCGGATCTCACCGCCGCGTCCATCCTCAGCGACAGCCACTGCAATCCTATCCTTGTGGACGTCTAAGCCCACATAAAGCGTTTTGTTCATTTGCATTTCCTCCGTCGAACAATCCATGTTCGCCGTGAAAACCACGGGCACCACGCCCGCCGCAAAACGCTCATCTGGTCTAAGGCAACTAAGGCAACTCGGCTGTGTTTGCCCACTTCTTTGATCAGCCTGTAAGCAGTTGACCTTGCGATACCGAATTGTTTCGCGGCTTGGCCGGCGGTCATTCCGGCTTGAACGAGATTTTGCAAACCCACCCTGGCACATTGATGCCGTCGGGAGGGGCATCCACGCCATCAACAGAGCCCTGTGAACTGCGCCGATTGTGTGAACCGCCACCGAGATAAATTCGCAAAAAACGACAAAATCTGTTTATTTTCAAAAGTCTAAGCGCGAAAATTTTTATGTCCGACATTATTGTTGATTTTGTCGGACATTATGTGCAAGCCTTGTCTCAGCAAACGCAGAGCAGGACCCGCCGTGACCCAGCCGACCAATCCCAACCAGCAAACACAGACGCAGGCCGCAGGCGAAACGCTTGCGATCCTGCCGCCCGGCAGCACCAGCCGGGATGTGCTGGATGCGCTGTCGCGGATGATTGACCGCGAGGGGCTGCGGATCGGGGACAGGCTGCCGCCAGAGGTGGACATCGCCCGGCGGCTGGGGATCGGGCGGGCCAAGGTGCGTGAGGCGCTGACGTCCTGGCAGAGCATGGGCATTGTGGTGCGCAACAAAAAGGCCGGCACCAGGCTGGCAGCTGAAGTGGCGGCAAACGCCATCCATCTGCCGGTGACCATGAAACTGGAAGCCGAAAGCCTGCTTCGGACCCATGCGGTGCGGCGGCCACTGGAAGTAGAAGCGGTGCGGCTGGCCGCGCGCAATCGCAGCCCCCAGGACGCCGCCATAATCACCACCCGCGTCAGCGAGTTGATGCAGGTCTATGGCAGCAACACAGACTGGCGCCCGGCCGACGACCTGTTTCACCGGGCCATCTATGAAGCCTGCGGCAACCCGCTGTTTGGTCAGCTGATCCAGCAGATCCAACAAGGGTTCAAGGAAGTCTATGAAGCCCCGCTGGGCAAGCCCCATCTGGGCCACGAAACCATCCCGCTGCACCCGCCACTGGCACAGGCGATTGCAGAGGGCAACGAAGCAGAAGCCACGCGGCTGATGGACGAGATCCTGTCCATCGTCGAGGCCGAAATCCGCCAGGTTCTGGAGACCAAGAATGATTGATGAAACCGCCCTTGCAACACTGCTTGCCGCCACTCACGGAGCAGATGCCCCACTCGGGCAGATAGGGCAGTCGGGGCAGGCTGGGGTAGGCGGGTCGGTGCCCCCCCCCATCGTGCAAAGCTCGCTGTTCACATTTGACAGCTATCAGGCCTTTGCGGACCGCATGTCAGGCAAAACCAGCTCCCCGATCTATACCCGCGTGCAGAACCCCACCGTGGCTGCATTCGAGGACTTGATGGCCAAGGCAGAACGGGGCGAGGCGGCCATTGGCTTTGCCTCTGGCATGGCGGCGATTTCGTCGACCCTGCTGGCCTATGTGAAACCCGGCGACCGGATCGCCTGTGTGGAACATGTCTACCCGGATACGTTCCGATTGATGGAACGGCTGCTGCGCCCCTTTGGGGTGGAGGTGGAGTACCACCCGGTCAGCGCCTTTGAGAACGATCCAGAACTGCTGGCGGGTGTCACCATCGCCTATCTGGAGAGCCCCAGCTCCAACACCTTTGAGGTGATAAACCTGCCGCGGGTGACGGAACATGCCAAACGCCATGGCGCGGTGACGATGATTGACAATTCCTGGGCAGGCACGCTGTTCCAACGCCCCCTGACGCTGGGCGTGGATATCGTGTTGCATTCGGCCTCGAAGTATATTTCGGGCCATTCGGACACGGTTGCGGGCGTGGTTGTTTCCTCCCACGATCATATTGCCCGCATCCGTGATCTGACCGTTCCCTTGCTGGGCGCCAAACTGGCCCCGTTTGAGGCGTTTTTACTCACCCGCGGGCTGCGCACGCTGGTGGCGCGGATGCGCCAGCACGAGGCCACCGCAAATCTGTTTGTGGATCGGCTGAGCGTGCTGCCACAGGTGCGCAAAATCCGCAGCCCCGGCCCCAATGACGTGCCGGGCCTGACCGGAAGGTCCGGCCTGATGGGCGTGGAGTTCGACGACAGTGTGGATATTCCGACGTTCTGCGACGCGCTGACCCATTTCAAGCTGGGGGTCAGCTGGGGTGGGTTCGAGAGCCTGGTGATGCCGGCCCGGATTGGACTGGCGCAGGCCGGTGAGCAGAACTCTATGCAGAAATTTGGCGTCTCGCCAAATCTTGTGCGGCTGAACCTGGGCCTGGAGGAGGCCGAGGATCTATGGGCGGACTTTGCCACGGCACTGGCGGCAAGCCAGCGCTGAGCGCGCAGAAAAGACAACCAACCAATACCAACAACAGGGAAGGAACTCATGAAACATCTTCTGAAAGGGATCGCCGCTGCGGGCATGCTGATGTGTTCGGCAGCTTATGCGGAAACAAACCTCAAACTGGTTGAGGTCATCACAAGCCCCGAGCGCACCAAAGTGCTGCAAACGCTGGTCGATGAGTTCGAGGCCGCCAATGAAGGCGTCAACGTCGAGATCGTGTCGCTGCCCTGGGGCAGTGCGTTTGAAAAGCTGGCAACCATGGTTGCGGGCGGCGATGTGCCGGACATCGTCGAGATGCCGGAACGCTGGGCGGCGCTGTATGCCGGGTCGGATCAGCTGGTGGCGCTGGATGATTATGTTGCCGGCTGGGACCATGGCAGCACGCTGACCGAAAAGACCGTGCAGATGGGTCGCCAGACCGGCGAGATGCATATGCTGCCTTATGGGTTCTATCTGCGGGCGATGTTCTACAACAAGACACTGCTGGCTGAGGCCGGCGTTGATGGCCCGCCTGCCACCATGGAAGAGTTCATGGCGGCCTCGGCTGCGGTGTCTGAGCTGGACGGCAAGTCCGGTTACTGCCTGCGCGGTGGTCCCGGTGGTCTGAACGCTTGGGTGATGATGGCGGCCGCGATGAACGGCACCAATGAGTTCTTCACCGAGGACGGCAAGTCGCGGATCAACGAACCGGGCTCTGTAGCGGGCATCCAGTATCTGATCGACATGTACCAAAAGGGCTATGCCCCCAAGGACAGCGTCAGCTGGGGCTTTAACGAGATCGTGGCGGGCTTCTATTCCGGCACCTGTGCCTTCCTGGACCAAGACCCGGATGCGCTGATTGCGGTGGCAGAGCGGATGCCAGCCGAAGATTTTGCCGTGATCCCGATGCCGGTTGGTCCGGCGGGCAAGGCGTTCCCGACCATTGGGTTTGTCGGCTGGTCGATGTTTGAAGCCAGCGAGCACAAAGACGAGAGCTTTGATCTGATTGCGCATCTTTCGGCCCCTGAGGCCAACGCTACCTGGGCCAAGCGCATTGGTGTGATCCCTGTACACAAGGGCGCCGATCAGGATCCGCACTTTAAGACCGAGCAGTTCAAAGGCTGGTTCGACACGCTAAACGGCGACGAATATGTGCCGACCGTGATGCCGGTCTATCTGGAGCAGTTTGGTTATTTCGCGGACAGCATCGCGCTGGATTCCAGCCAGGAAGCCCTGCTGGGTCAGCGCAGCGCGCAGGACATTGCCGATGAATGGGCCGAGTTCCTGACCAATGAATATGCCACATGGAAGGCCGCGCAGTGATTGCCCGCGCCACAAAAACAGTCGTGCCCCGGAGACCCCGGGCACGACGCTCCCTGTATCTTCAGTATCTGGTGGAGCCTTTTGCCTATCTGTCGCCTGCGATCGTGTTGATCGGCACGGTGATCCTGATCCCGCTGATCATCGGAATTTCCTACTCTTTTCAGTCGATTGAACTTCTGCGCCCATTCGACAGCGGCTGGGTTGGGTTTGAAAACTATGCGGCGCTGTGGAGCGACAGGAAATTCTGGATCGCGTTGGAGAATACGTTTTTCTGGACCTTCTGGTCGGTGAGCTTGCAGTTTCTGCTGGGGCTGGGGCTGGCCTTGCTCCTGAACACGCAGTTCTTTGGCAAGCGGCTGTTTCAGGCGCTGGTGTTCCTGCCCTGGGCGGTGCCAACGTTCCTCTCCGCACTGACCTGGGCCTGGCTGTTCAACCCGGTGATCGGCCCGTTGCCGCATTGGCTGGCGGATCTGGGTATCCTGAGCGAGCCTTATAACATTCTGGGCGACCCGGAGCTGGCGATCTGGGGGCCGATCATGGCCAACATCTGGTTTGGGGTGCCGTTCTTTGCCATCACCCTGCTGGCCGCGCTGCAATCGATCCCCGGTGAGCTGTATGAAGCCGCCGAAATCGACGGTGCCAGCGCCTGGCAGACCTTTAGCAAGATCACCCTGCCGTTCCTGGCGCCGATGATTGCCATCACCGTGATGCTGCGCACCATCTGGATTGCCAATTTCGCAGATCTGATCTTTGTCATGACCGGCGGTGGACCCGCCAATTCGACGCAGATCCTGTCGACCTATATTTTCACAACCGCGTTCCGCAAGCTGGACTTTGGCTATGCCTCGACGATCGCGGTGGCGCTGCTGCTGATCCTGCTGATCTATTCGCTGATCGTGCTGTGGCTGCGCAAGAAACTCATCAAGATCTAAGGACACGCCATGCCTGCCGCTCTTCGCCGCAGCCCTGCTGCCACCGTTGCCAAATATGCCGCGCTGCTGTGCTATCTCGTGTTTGCGCTGTTCCCGCTGTACTGGCTGATCAAGATCGCCGTGACCCCGGATGCGCTGGTCTTTACCGAAGGCACCCAGGTGATCCCCAGCGCGGTGACGCTGGACAACTTCCGCACCGTGCTGCTGCAAACCGACTTTCTGTCCTACTTTGGCAATTCCCTGTATGTGTCGCTGGGCACCGCGGCGGTGACCACGCTGGTGGCGGCTGCGGCGGGCTATGCGTTCTCTCGGTTCGACTTTGCGGGCAAGAAGCTGTTGATTGCGGTGATGCTGATCACCCAGATGTTTCCGCTGCTGATGATCATCGCGCCGATCTACAAGATCATCTCGCAGGTGGGCATGCTGAACTCGCTCACCAGCCTGATTGTGGTCTACACCGCCTTCAACATCCCCTTTGCCACCTTCCTGATGCAGTCGTTCTTTGATGGCATTCCGAAGGATCTGGAAGAAGCGGCGATGATGGACGGCAGTACCCGGTTTCAGGCCCTGTACAAGGTGGTGTTCCCGTTGACGCTGCCGGGACTGGGCGCGACGCTGGGGTTTGTGTTCACCGCCGCCTGGTCAGAGCTGCTGTTTGCCTTGATGCTGATCTCCAAGAACGACGCGATGACCTTCCCGGTGGGGCTGCTGACCTTTGTGTCCAAATTCTCTGTCGACTGGGGGCAGATGATGGCGGCGGGCGTTCTGGCGCTGGTGCCCAGCTGCCTGTTCTTCATCTTCATTCAACGTTACCTCGTGCAAGGGCTGACGTCCGGCGCGGTCAAAGGCTAGGGAGGCCAAAATGGCACGTATCCAACTGAACGACGTCAAGAAAAGCTATGGTGATGTCAACGTCCTTCGCGACATCAACCTGGACATCCAAGACGGTGAATTCATCGTGCTGGTCGGCCCGTCGGGCTGTGGCAAATCCACCCTGTTGCGGATGATCGCCGGGCTGGAGCCGATCAGTGGCGGCGATTTCATGATCGACGGGGAACGCATGAACGATGTGCGCCCGCGAGATCGCGACATTGCCATGGTGTTCCAATCTTATGCGCTGTACCCGCATATGGATGTGGCGCGCAATATGGGGTTCTCGATGGAGATCCGCGGCGATGCCGCAGAGGAGCGCAAATCCAAGGTGGCCGCCGCCGCCGAAACCCTGGGCCTGTCGAAACTGACCAACCGCCTGCCCAAGGCCCTGTCTGGTGGCCAGCGGCAACGGGTGGCCATGGGCCGCGCCATCATCCGCGACCCGCGCGCGTTCCTGTTTGACGAACCGCTGTCCAATCTGGATGCCGCGCTGCGGGTGGAAATGCGGCTGGAAATCGCCCGGCTGCACCAGAAACTGGGCGCAACCATGATTTATGTGACCCATGATCAGGTGGAAGCGCTGACGCTGGCCGACCGGATTGTGGTGCTGGAGGGCGGCGACATCCAGCAGGTTGGCAGCCCGCTGGAGCTGTATGAACGCCCGGCCAACAAATTTGTGGCGCAGTTCATTGGATCCCCCACCATGAATGTGGTTCCGGTAGAGGGCGGGGCAGGGGGCATCACCCTGGCTGGCAGCAAACTGACGCTGCCGCATCTGGGCGATACCTCTGCCGCTGTGGAGCTGGGCATTCGCCCCGAACATATCGATGTGGTGGCCCCGGATCAGGGCATGCTGAAAGCGGTGGCCGATGTGGTGGAACATCTGGGATCGGACACCAACATCTATGCCCGCGTTGAAGGCATCGGCCCGATGATGGTGCGGGTGCATGGCAATATCCCGGCCCGGTCGGGTGATCTGCTGGGGCTGAACATCCAGCCGCTGAACGCCCATATCTTTGCTGCTGATGGTACCGCCCTGCGCCGTGCCGACGCGATTGCTGCCTAAGGCCTCATTCAATGACACAGACTGACCAAATCCGCGCCGATCTGGAGCGCAAGACCCTGTGGCTGTCCGCATGGATGATCCACCACGCCAACAACCTGCGCGAAAAGGGCAGCATCAAGGTAGGCGGGCATCAGGCGTCTTCTGCCTCGATGAATGCCATTCTGAATGCGCTGTATTTTGACGTGTTGCGCCCTGAGGACCGGGTGGCGGTGAAACCGCATGCCAGCCCGGTGTTCCATGCCATCCAGTATCTGCTGGGCAACCAAAGCCGCGCCCAGCTGGAGGATTTCCGCCGGCTGGGGGGCGCGCAGCCGTATCCGTCGCGCACCAAGGACGCGGATGACGTGGATTTCTCCACCGGGTCAGTGGGCATGGGGGTGGCGATGACCGCCTTTGCCAGCCTGACGCAGGATTATCTGGCGGGCCATGGCTGGTTGCAGCAGCCCAAGGGGCGGATGATTGCGCTGGTTGGTGATGCTGAACTGGACGAGGGCAATATCTATGAGGCGCTGCTGGAAGGCGCCAAACACGACCTGCGCAATTGCTGGTGGATCATCGATTACAACCGCCAATCTCTGGACGGGGTTGTCTCGGACGGGTTGAACGCGCGGTTTCGCGATATTTTCACCGCCTGCGGCTGGCAGGTGATTGAACTGAAATACGGCCTGTTGATGCAGGCGGCGTTTGAACGCCCCGGCGGGCAAGGGCTGCGCCAGTGGATCGACCAATGTGACAACGGGTTGTATTCGGCGCTGACCTTCAAGGGCGGTGCCGCCTGGCGGTCGCAGCTGGAACAGGATCTGGCGAATGATACGGATGCGCTGGCGCTGGTGGCGGATCATGATGATGCTGCCTTGGCCGCGTTGATGGGCAATCTGGCGGGCCATGACGCGGCGCTGCTGGCTGACACCATGAACGGCATCGACCATGACCGCCCGGTGTGTTTCATCTGCTACACGGTCAAGGGGCACGGGCTGCCGCTGGCCGGACACAAGGACAACCATGCGGGGGTGCTGACCAGCAGTCAGATCGACCGTTTGCGCCGTGAGATGAACATTGATGCAGGCGCAGAATGGGACCGGCTGGCAGGGGTGAGCGACCCCGACGCGGTGGAGGATTTCCTGACGGCAGTGCCGTTCAATCAGGGCGGCAATCGGCGGTATCAGGCGGCCACCTTGCCCGCCGACACACAGGTGCAGCCGCGGCTGAAGGATGTGATCTCCACGCAGGAAACATTCGGGCAGGTGCTGGCGGCGCTGGCCTCAGACGCGCCACAGCTGGCAGAGCGAATTGTGACCACCTCACCCGATGTGTCGGTCTCGACCAATTTGGGGGGGTGGATCAACAAGACCGGGCTGTTCGCCAAGACCGGCGTGGCGGATGTGTTCAAGGATCAGGCGATTGCCAGCCTGCAAAAATGGCAGCGCAGCCCCGAGGGGCGGCATGTGGAACTGGGCATTGCCGAGAACAATCTGTTCACCTTCCTTGGCGCGTTGGGGCTGTCGCATTCGCTGTTTGGTCAGCGTCTGCTGCCGGTGGGCACGGTCTATGATCCGTTTATCTGCCGCGGTTTGGATGCGCTGAATTATGCCTGTTATCAGGATGCGCGGTTCATGCTGGCGGCAACGCCCTCGGGCGTGTCGCTGAGCCATGAAGGCGGCGCGCATCAGTCGATTTCGACCCCGCTGATTGGCATGGCGCAGGATGGGTTGGCGACGTTTGAACCCGCCTTTGCCGACGAGCTGGCAGCGATCATGCACTGGGGGTTTGATTACATGCAGCGCGATGGCTCCGGCGTGGCCGAGGAACAAAGCTGGCTGCATGATGAGCGCGGCGGTGCGGTGTATCTGCGGCTGTCGACGGTGCCGTTGGAGCAGCCGCAGCGGCAGATGGATGCGGGTCTGGCGCGGCAGGTGATTGACGGCGGTTACTGGCTGCGGGCGCCTGAACCGGGAACCTCGGTGGTGATTGCCTATAGCGGCGTTGTTGCCCCTGAGGCGATCCGCGCCGCCGGGCTGCTGGCCGAGGACATGCGCGGCGTGGGCGTGCTGGCGGTGACCAGTGCCGACCGGTTGAATGCGGGCTGGCAGGCCGCCGAACGGGCGCGCCAGCGCGGCCAGGACACGGCGATGTCGCATGCCGAACGCCTGCTGGCGCGGATGCCGCGTGATGCCGGGATGGTGACGGTGACTGATGGCCATCCGGCCGGGCTCAGCTGGTTGGGCGGGGTCGAAGGCCACCGGGTGAAATCGCTGGGAGTTGAACATTTTGGTCAGGCCGGCACGGTAGAGGATGTCTACCGGTTGCATGGGATCGACTGCAACGCGATCCTGCATGCGGCGGCGGCGCTGCGGTCTGGACGGGGCAAGCGCTATGCGCTGCCGCTGGCGGGCTGATGATTGCCTATTGTATTGAAAAGACGCCGATTTGGAGAGCTTGATGCCTGATATTCTGACCGACAGCACCGCTGAGACCGGCACGCTGTGGATCACCGACCCCGGCCACCGCGCGGCGCTGCTGTATGAGGCGCGGCGGCAGTTTGACTTCTTTGCCGCCAGTGTGGACCCCAAAGGCGGGTTTGATACGCTGGATTTTGACGGTAAGCCACTGCCCGGTCAGCTGCGGGAAATCCACACGGTGACGCGGATGGTGCATTCTTATGCGTTGGCGCAGATGGCCGGTATTGAGGGCGCGGAGCAGATCGTCGATCACGGGCTGAGCTATCTGCTCAGCCACCACCGCGACCCGGTGCATGGCGGATTTGTCTGGGGGGTTCAGGGCAACGCCCCAGCGGATGATCGCAAACTGGCCTATGGGCATGCCTTTGTGCTGCTGGCGGCGGCCAGCGCAATTCAGGCCGGGCATGCGCACGCCGAGGCGTTGCTAGATGAGGTCTGGCAGGTGCTGGATGAACAATACTGGGAAGAGGACCACGGGCTGTTTGCCGATGAGTGGAACCGGGACTGGACACCATTTTCCACCTACCGCGGCATGAATGCCAACATGCATTCCATTGAGGCGCTGCTGACCGCCTATGAGGCCACCGGCCGGGCCGTGTTCTTGGAGCGCGCCGGGCGGATCTTGGATTTCTTTGTGAACCGCATTGCCCCGGCTGAGGGCTGGCGGCTGCCGGAACATTACGACGCCAACTGGCAGGTTGACCGCGCCTATAGCGGCAACCCGATGTTCCGTCCCGCTGGCAGCACGCCGGGCCATTCGTTTGAGCTGGGTCGGCTGCTGTTGCAATATTGGGACCTGCGGGGCCGTCCCGAAGGTGATGCACCGCAAAAGGCCCGCCGGTTGATCGAACAGGCGCTGACGGATTCCTGGAACACGGAGCGCGGCGGCTTTGCCTATACGCTGGGCGACGGCGGCACGGTGGCGATTGCGGATCGCTATTGGTGGCCGGTGACCGAGGCAATCGGAGCCATGGCAGCGCTGGTGAAACTGGACGCCCGCCCCGAGGACGAGGCCTGGTACCGCCGCCTGTGGGGCTTTGCCCATGCACATCTGATTGACCACGACCGCGGCGGCTGGTTCCCAGAACTGGACGCCAACAACAAGACCGTGTCGAAGCAGTTTATGGGCAAGCCTGATATCTATCATTCGGTGCAGGCGGCGCTGTTCCCGCTGGCCGCAGGCCTGTCGCGCAATGCGGCGGATCTGAAACGGCTGGACCCGCAAACCGCCGCGCTGCGTTGACCTGAACCGATCTTAATAAACGCGGCTCGCAAGCGCGGCCTGTAATGCCCGAAGGTCGGATTTCCCACCCGCGGCCGGAACTGCCCCACGGGGTGGTTCCGGTTATTAATGCCGGACGGGGCAGAAACCTACGCTCTCGTGAGCGTTTTCAGGTTTCCTGACTCTATTAAGCTACCCGGTGTTGTTACGTTTACTAGCGCATTCGGCAAATCGTGGTACCGATGGTGTATCAAGCGACATTCGCCGCGGATTTCCACATCTCGAAAGCTTCGAGCCGATGGTAGCGAATGGTGAGGACGGAGCGGCGGCGGGCTGAGACAGAGAAATAATTGCGGGTTGCGGACTACATGAATACGAAACGCTGCAAGCCGCCCGGTGATCGGAAGCCCTGCATTGCTCGCTCTCGTTTTCGAAATGGCAGATGGCTGTTTTCAGCGCGGTTGTTGAGGCCCTTGTGGGACCAATGATCAAGGCCGGGCGCGACCTCACGTTTTGCGGCACCATAGGATCGCAATTTGTCCGTAATGATCCTTTTGGGCACGAAGCTCCAACGTTTCATCAGCTTGATCAAAAGCCGCTTTGCGGCGTGCTTGTCTCGCCTCGATTGAAGGATTTCCTCAAGAACGACACCGTGTTGGTCGACGGCACGCCACAGCCAGTATGACCGGCCCGCGATCTTCACCACGGCTTCGTCCAGATGCCAGACATCACCAGGGCGCGGCTGCCGCCGCCGCAGAACGTGGGCGATCAAGGGGCCGAACTTAACGGTCCAGCGCCGGATCGTTTCATACGAAACGTCCACGCCCCTTTCCAACATAAGTTCCTCGACCTCGCGCAGGTTCAAGTTGAACCGGGCGTAGAGCCAGACAACATGAGCAATGATCGGAGGCGGAAAGCGGTGGCCCTTATAGCTGGTTTTCTCTGTTTGCATCGATACTGCCTACGCCCAGGTCACTAAAACAACAACCTCAGGACCGATAACGTGACAACACCGTCTAGAGGGATATGCCTAGCAATTTCATATTTTGATAGGTATACGTGCCAAGCAAAACTTGGAAATGATTGGCATGACCCCACTCAGCAGCATCGCGTTGAGCGCTTACACCGATCTCGTGCGGTTCCTCAAGGATGACGCGTTGTCTAGCGTAGAAGGTAAGCCGACGCTCAAGAAGCGTGCCGATAAGGCCTATTGGTATGTCGCGCGACGCGTCGGAACTGAAATGCGGTTTATCTATATGGGCGAAGACAGCGACGAGACGCGCGCGCGCATCGACCAGATAGAAGAGCTGCGCGCAACGGCTAAGGAAAGGCAGGCGGAACGGTCGCGGCTTGTTCGGCTCTTACGCGCCGAAGGCATGACGCCCACTGATCGCGCGACCGGTTCCATCCTGTCGGCTATGGCTGCAGCCGGGACCTTCCGGTTGGGGGGCACCATCGTTGGAACGAATGCTTTCCGGCTTTACGAAGGCGAGCTTGGCATTCGCCTTCCCCTGGGCGGCATGGCCAATACCGGCGACATCGACATTGCGCAGTTCGAAAAGCTAAGCGTGGCCTTGCAGGATCAGGTCGATCCGGGTCTCGCTGAGACCTTCTCGGCACTAAAATTCGATCCCTTGCCGGCTCTTGACCAAGGTCGGACGTGGCGATGGGCCCAGGGTGGTAGCGGCCAGTTGGTCGAATTTCTCACACCGGCCTTCGGAGATGAAACCATTCGTGATCTGCCAGCATTGGGCGTGAACGCCCAAGGATTGAATTATCTCAACTTCTTGATCGCCGAACCAATCCACGCAGCGGCGATCTACCGATCTGGCATTCTGGTGCAGATCCCGCGCCCGGAACGTTATGCGATCCACAAACTGATCATTGCAGACCGGCGCCGTGACGGAGCAGGCAGCCTCAAATCCGCGAAGGACAGGGAGCAGGCAGCGTTCCTGATACAGGCGATGGCGGATGACCGGCCCGATGACCTGGATCGCGCCTATGCCACCGCCATGGCGGTCGGACCGCGCTGGCGGGCTCATATCGACAACTCGCTGAAGCGAATGCCTGGGACGAAGGCCATCCTCGAGAGCCTGGACGCGTGATCGCCAGTTGAACCGCCCCGGGTTTGCCGGAGGCTTCAACTCCTGAGTAGGATGAAGCCACAATGAGCAAGACAACAAATAAATATTCTCCTGAGGTCCGCGAGCGTGCGGTGCGGCTGGTGCTGGACAACCAGGGCCAGCATAGTTCCCGCTGGCAGGCGATCATGTCGATATCCGCGAAGATCGGCTGTTCGGCGCACACGTTGAATGAGTGGGTCAAGAAGGCAGAAGTCGACTGCGGCAAGCGGGCGGGCGTCCCAACAGATGTCGCCGACAGTGCGGGTCGTTCGCGCAGCGCTCAAATGATCCGGGGGATCATTTGAAGGCCCAAACGAAGGCGCTGGAGCGGGAGAACCGCGAGCTGCGTCAGGCGAACGAGATCCTCCGCAAGGCATCGGCGTATTTTGCGATGGCGGAGCTCGACCGCCGGTCGAAGTGATGGTGTCCTTTATCGACATGCATCGCGGTGAGCATGGGGTCGAGCCGTTCTGCACTGTCCTGCCGATTGCCCCTTCCACGTATTATGAGCACCTGGCGAAGCGGGCTGATCCGGCCCGATTGTCGGACCGTACCCGGCGTGACCAGGCATTGCGGCCCGAGATCCTGCGTGTTTTCGAAGAGAACTGGCGGGTCTATGGCGTGCGGAAGATCTGGCGGCAATTGCAGCGGGAAGGTTTTGACGTCGCCCGCTGCACGGTTGCCCGGCTGATGAAGAGCATGGGTATTCAAGGCGCTCGCCATTGTCCTCGGACCAATGGCGGACAAAGGCTCGCTCCGGGGCAAGCCGCACAAGACCACGGTTCCCGACAAGAAGGCCCCATGCCCGCTGGACAAGGTGAACCGGCAGTTCCGTTTGCCCGCGCCCAACATGCTTTGGGTCAGCGATTTCACCTATGTCGCCACTTGGAAAGGGTTCGCCTATGTCGCCTTCGTTATCGATGCCTATGCCCGCAAGATCGTTGGTTGGCGTGTCAGCACCTCGGCGCATGCCGGGTTCGTTCTCGATGCTCTGGAGCAGGCTGTTCACGAGCGGCGGCCGACAAAGGCGATGGGGCTTGTTCACCACTCCGACCGCGGCAGCCAATACCTGTCGATCAAATACACAGAGCCGTTGGGATAAGGTGGTATCGAGCCCTCTGTCGGCAGCGTCGAAGACAGTTACGAGTTCAAGCAGGTCCGCGCAGCGGATCAAATGATCCGGCGGATCATTTGAATGCGCAGAACGCCCTGGCCGAGACGATCAACGGCTTGTTCAAAGCCGAGGTCATTCACCGCCGCGGCCCTTGGCGCAACTTCGAGGCAGTGGAATACGCAACACTCGAATGGGTGGATTGGTTCAACAACCACCGTCTGCTTGAGCCTATCGGGAACATTCCGCCGGCAGAAGCAGAGGCCAATTTCTACGCCGCTCTGAAAAATGAGGAACGAGCCGCGTAACTAACTGCAATCAGCCTCCGGCAAACCCGGGGCGGTTCACTTTGGGCACGTCTGGCTGAGATCGAAACAATCGAGATTACGCCGCATTGCCCGTCTCTCCGCAACCTACGTGTTTCGGAAGCGGCTGATGGTTGCTCTACCTTGTCGCTTTGATCTTTGGCGAACGAAGGGTAACGTCCACCAAACCGCTGCTCCGAAGGTCAGCCGCGCACCGCTCTCCACAAAAAAAGGCTTTAAGCCGATGCTGGCTAGGATGATAGAATATTAGCTATCCTACAATTCCCTTCTTGAAAAGACGATCCATGGAGCTCAAAATTACGTTCCTCGTTTCAGGCGTCTCAAATAGTAATTCATGCTTTACTCCTTCAATCATCTGAAATTCACCTTTTTTCCATTCTACAAGCCTGCTTTCAATCGCAGAAATATCAACGATATGATCTTGATCACCACAGAAACAAATGCATGGAATGTCTGGAGATGACATCCTTTTTAGAGTTTTGGTTTCCTTTAGAGCTTCGAATAGCCACCCCATGCTTGGTCCGCCAAGTAGTAGTTCGCCATGGGTGCTCGCCTGGTCAACACAGTATTGGTACATGTCGGCGTCAGTAGTGAGCCGATTGCCTTCGAAATCGTGGCTCAAGACATAGCTATTACCTGAGTATCCGGGGGCAAAGCTATGCGCTCTGCCCATAAGACACGCTGCCCAGGTTAGCGGCCATGCAGCAGTTCTCTCAATTTTAGAGAGATGAATATCGAACATTGGGGCAGAAAACGCACAAGCTGATATTGGAAGTCTTCGGCTCAAGGCTCGAATCCCAATACATGCGCCCATAGAATGGGCCAATAGATTCCATGGCTTAGGAAGCTCTAGTTCAGTCGCAGCTTTGACCATTGCATCGACATCGTTTTGATAGTCCAGAAAGCTATTCACATGTCCTGTCATTGCGTTCTTTGTGTCGCGGTCTGAAAGACCTTGACCACGCCAGTCTATTACAAATGTCGAGTAGCCAAGGTCGGCTAAGTCAGACGCAGTTTGACCATATATTTCAATGTACTCAGTCCGTCCTGGGAACAAAAATATGGTCCCATTGGTAGCATTGCCGACATTCCAAACACCAATTCGAAGACGAACACCGTCTTCTGTTGTAATCCAGCACGCGAAACCTTCGTCGGGGCCGCTAGCGATATCACTGAAAAGAACTGCTTCATCCATAGACCCATTGACAACATCAAATTTTGACATGCCAGTTGGTGTAGAATTTTCGCGGTTCATCTTAGGTTCCTTGTTCATGTAATTTGCCATTCAGCGCTAGGAGACATCTACAAACTTATCTCGCCAAAAGAAACTATAGATCGCGAGAACCACGCAGGCAGCTAATAGGAATGAAAACCCATAAAACACACCAATCGCGAAATAATTTGCGGCAAGCAAAACAACCACGGCCAACATTCTATTCCACATTACCATCGCCGGCATCACCATATCAGACGTGTTTTTTATACACTTTCTCTTGCAATCCTTACTCCTGCGTGAGCTACCTTCGAGAACGTGATAAATTTGAACTGAGCATAAGAAAAATACAAATGTCGTGATAAACAAAAGTAAGAAGCTCGTGAAGAATGGAGACGGGCTTTGGCTTAACCAGCTCCAACGGTCTATTCCAGTTCCAATAAATATCAAAGCGTCTTGAACAAGCCATATCAAGATATTCTGCCCATCAGAAACTAAATATGCCGCGTTAAGTTTGATACTTGTTGCAAGCATTACGCCAAGCACGGTACAGCGGAACAGCCCATGCATAATCCGCATGGATACTTTTGTCGCCATTTCATCTAGACGTTCACTACTTCGATTCTTTTGATCTTCGTAAACTTGCCTAAAGTCACTTGTGATTTTATACAACAGCAAGAGGCCTACAAAGAAGAACCAGTATATCAAACCTGAATAAAAAAATGCAAAAAATGAAACTGAAATCATTTCAATCTTCGTTGCGATTTCGGGCTTCACAAGTGTTACTAGGATCCAATCTACCATTGCCTTACCTGGCTGCCCCTCCAGCAATGGCTTGAGGTACACTCCTGCCCATTGCAACAAGAATATCCCAAAGAAACATATGAGTAATATTGCCCAATAAGAGAACGAAAAATTCTCGACTCTTCTCAACCAACCACTCTCGTCTACTTCATTGCAACCGCTGACGCAAAGAGACGATCTACCTTCATTCTTCCAGAATGAAATGAGATCAGAAACCAAAATAAGGAATACTGGTAGAAGTGCCATTTCTCCTATCGTCCAGCTGATTGACCAATAGAATCCCACTTGTTTGTCCAAGCCGGAGGCGGGACTATAGGTGACACTATGGACACCCAAAATGTAGGTAGAGAACCATAGGATACCGCAGGTTGTCCAAACCGCGATCGGTAGATTCAATGAGTTTCGTGCGTTAAACAATGCCTCTGATCGCTTCGCGAGGTTGAAACCGTCCCTCTCATCTTTCTCTTGATAGAGCCCACCGCCAGCCGACGGCGTGGGATCTTTGGCAACCTCTATGTCCAGCTGTTCTGTCGTAGCGTACTCATCAGAAGGGGCTGCTCGGCGCCTTCTTTGTCGCCTTTTAGCATTGAGCCGTTGCTGACCGGCCGCTAAAGCAGTTTGCCATTCAGAAGTAGCGTTGGTCTCTCCACATCCGAAAATCCTTGCCAACCATCGAATGTTGTCTGCGCTGATACCTTTGTCGTTCTCTTGGAACCATAGCTGCACGGTTCGGAGATCCACGCCAACACTGTTCTTATCGATTTCAGAAATTGCATCTGTTAGTTGATCTGGAGACCAAGGACCGGGAGATATCCCGTCACGATCAACAGCTCTCCCAGCTCCATTCGCGATGGCAAATCTGAGGATTTCCTTGATCGTTCCATCTTGCCCGGGTGGGGCAACGAAAAACTTATCATTCTTTATCAATTACTTACATGCTCTCGTTTCGTGTCGTTTCGTTCTATTTCGTTTCGTTTCGTGCAGGATAGGAAGGCTGGCGCCATAAGAAGGCTAACGCAACGTTAAGGTGTATTATCCCATGATCCCCTCCAAGAAAATCGCCCTTAATGCGATTGAGACCAAGCATGCGCAGATGTGTAATTTCTCAAAACGCGATATGCGCCGTGGTGTTAGAATTCTCAGTTTCATAAGTGCTGATGCACTCAGTTTGCAGATGCCTGACAAGGTCACCGCTCGTGTGGTTGCTGTTCCGTATGCAAGGGTTCGTGACGATAGAAGGCGTATGGGAATAGCATACCGCTGGAACAACGGTGATATGTCTGTTCGTTGGAGTGCCTGATCTTTTAGCTTCCATGCTTCCTTTGGAATAGCCCAAAGATGCTCCGATTGAGGTTCAGTTGTCCGCTTGCGTGCCTCCTGGTCATGGCTCTGAGAACGCCGCCTGGGCTCTTGATCGGGGTGGCCGGATGGAACCTGTTTCGATCAATAATCATGATACAAAGGCTCGCAGCCATACTACCCATCTGATCAGTGGCATCGTTAAACGCTGAAGGATGAATACCAAGTGGCTGCAATCGATCAATGGCGCCATTTGTGAAATCACGCTCATCAGGATATAGACGATCCCCTTGCGAAATTTGCACCTGGAGCTGCATTTCCTCCGTGCAGAGGTAAAACAAGCGCATTGGTGTCAGGTGGTCGCCCAAATCGGTCTTGTCTGCCGGTTGCGGATCACGATCATTTCTTACTTTGCTGACTGCGCAGCCGTTAGGCTGTGCAGTCAGCTGGTCTACGTCTGCCCGCTTGCGGGCAGCCCGCATATCCACGATACCATTACAGAATACAGATGTGTCTTGAGTTGTATCTTGTATATATTGAAGGGCATCCGTGTCCGCTCGACCGGACATTTTTTGCTTAGATTGTGAAAAGGCTACCAGCTTATCCAGAACTTCTGAAACCTCGGTCAAATGTTCATGCAACTCATCCACAGATACCGATGCATAGAAGCGTGTAGGCCATGACAGAAACGTATCTGCAGCCTCTCTAAGAGAGCTGTCATCAGGGAAGCGTGGTTGAAGATCCATTAGTTTGCTTTTCACCAGTCGCTTCGCAGCACTAATTTTTTGCTTCAGGATTGAGCGGTCAATGCGCCCTGAGTGCAGGTCTGCTTCCAGCTCGATCAAACGAGGCATGGCTTCGATTAGTGGGGAGAACACGATCCCCTGACGATACTCGGAACCATCGGACCGCCGAAACCGGCAACGCCGCCCATTCATCGCCACATCTTTACGGATGAAGCCAAATGCACCTTCAAGGACAGCTTCTACACGGCGTACCGTGCGTTCATCTTTTCCAGTGAGCGCTGCGATGTTGGACTGCATTGCAAAGCAAACTGGTTCGATGGTTGGATCAACCCAGTCTGATGGTCGCGTTTCATCAATCATTGCGAGCATGACGGTTAATTGCCCGTCATTCATACCGATCGCGGGTGCTACACGCCTCATTAGTCTCTGCACATCACTGCGCTGCATGTTCCCTGGTAGTACAGGGAATGAATATGCCTCCTCGCGGTAGGCATGGGAAATACTGCTCAAGGTCTTGCTCCATGTCGTGTGAAGCAAGGCGGATCTGATCCTAATCTGCAGACAACTAATCTCTGTTCGCACAAATGCGTTTTTTGCTTGCCTGGGATGTAGGGAATGCTGTAGAAAAAGGGTGACAAGGCTTTTTCTTACAGCACCCCCCGTTTAGGCTCCGCCTTGCGGGGGTTTCTTTTTGTCTTCTCGATAGCTCCTCTTGATTCCTATCCCTGTATGGTCTCGCTACTACCGCTAGCGAGTAGTAGCGCGCATCTCATGCCCATATAGACCTATCGCCATGATCACGTTCTTTGGTCAGCATGTTCTGTGCGGCATCCGAATGCCTATGCAAGTCCTACAGAACTGTTTTGGCCCACCACCCCATCCGTCATCATAATTCTAATGCCGAAATAATCCACTTGGCAACAAAGGTATTATTTCACCTCTTTCAGTTTTTGCTTGCGCGCCACGCGGTCCGACCTTATCACATGACAACAGACGTGCTACATCGCTTTCTATCAAACGTCAAACATCCTATGAAATCGTCTCACTGGGGAGACGATACATGCCGAGAGAAAGACATTACCTTTTGGTCACGATTGCTGGAGTCCGACTCTGGAGATCAGAGGGTAAGACGTTTCAAGTGCGGTATGACTTGTTGAGGACAGGGCAGCGCAATGTCTCCTCGGTCTACAACTGCGTCTATCTTCTTGAAGGGCGTGAATACATGCTCGTTGCCTCTGGAACTCGCCCAGATGGTACAGTTCAAGATCGTAAAATCAGTCTATGGCCCGGTGTCCTTGTTAAACACCACCTTGAATTCGGTGACGGTTCCCAGATCATTTTCAACCCGGCAGATCAGACAGTCTCAACCTGTTTTTTGGTTGATGATGCGACGGCTAAGATTAGCACTGTCGGTCGCGACCTCACCTAAGTCAGACAATCAATTTAGCTTTAGTACAGCTAACAGCATTGAAGTTTCACCAGAGGCCAGCTCGCATCGCGAACTAGGCCACTATCGCGTGCGCCCCTTTATCGGGACGACAGCACGCCGATCATTTGAGAATTCCGAGTTTCGCCCCGTGATGGGGTGAAAACCCTGCGGTTGAGGGACCGCGGGGCAATTTTGTGCATCTACATCAATAGAAGGAACGAGGGACATGCACTTTTCGAACAACCTGAAGCGGGGGGCCAAAGTTGCATTGGCGACCGCTGCACTCGCGATGAGCGCAACTGGCGCCATGGCTGCAGGCACGGACACTGGCGTTGAAGCTGGCTTCTTCGCAATTGCGGCGGATATCTCCACCATCCTGTCCGGCGCGGGTGGTTATCTTCTGATGATCATGGCCGTTGTCATTGGCGGCATTACTCTTGCCGTCTCGGGGCGCTGGACCCATGTGGCCGTTGCCTTTGGCGTCTCGATCTTCCTTGGCTACGGTGTTGATACCCTTGCGAGCCTCGGCGGCGTAACGGCGAGCACCGACCTGCTGGCGCAGTCCGCTGTCGATATTGCGGCAGTGGAATCCACCACTCACTAAGCGCCACTTCCTCCCGCGCCGCTAGGCGCGGGAGGATCGTCTGTAGGGAATTTTTATGAGCAAAGTCATCAAAATCGAACAGAGGCTGCAAGATCCACCGATGTTCTTCATCGTGCCCGCTGACGAGGCAATCGCAGGGGCATTTCCGATGCTGATGGGGTTGTTTACGCAGCATGCGATCCCGGGGATCATCGCCGGCGTGGTGTTCTATTTCATCTGGAAACGAGTTAAAGGTGAGCGCGGACTGCAAGGCTTGCTGGCACTCATCTATTGGATCACGCCGAAAGAGATGTCCGTGTATCGCTCTTTCCCAGATAGCGCCGTATGCGCCTGGAGGGCGTGATGAACTTCCAGAACATGGATAAAGCGCTCCGCAAATCCCGCCGTGCCCTGATGGTCGTAGGTGTTTCTGCTGTCGCGCTTGTTGGCTCAAACGTCCTGATGGCCGCAAAGATGTACTCACAATCCAATCAGGTGGTACTTGTGCCTACGGTGGTCAGCGATGGCATGGTTGCGCGCGGCTCGGTGGACAAAGGATATGTCGAGGCACTGGCGCTGGATGCAGTCTACGCAATGTATAACAGCTCGCCCCGCACCATCCTCTATGGTCGCAGTGTCCTTGAGCGACTGAGCGGCCCTGCAGAACGTGCATCCATCCTTGATACCTACGACCGTATTTCCAAGGACATCACCGAACGGAAGATCTCGACTGTCTTCTTCCCTCGCAAGATCGAACACAACTTCGCCAAGTATGAAGTTGTGGTTGAAGGCGACCTCGCCACTTACCTCGAAACAACTCAAGTCACCCGCGAAGATCGCCGGATTTTGATCCGGTTCAAGCCGCAAGCTGGTTCTGTCCGGCTCGCCGCTATCGGGAAAATCTCAGCGCAGGAGTGAACCTTACCATGCTGAAGTCTATGAAACTGGCTGCGGTCCTCGCAGCCGGGCTGGCCGTGGCTTGCCCAGCGTATGCCGTAGAGCAGCGATTTACTGTCAAAGAAGATGGTCTGGTCCGCTTCAAAGCATCTACCACCGGCATCACCCGTGTGAGCGTGGTCGGGGACCGAATTGCCTCGATCATCAATGACAACGAGTCCTCGGTCTACCAGGTCCGCAACGACGAAAAGACCGGCGATCTCTTCCTCAAATATGCCGGACCGGATGAAATGCCGTCCAAAGAGGGCGGATATATCGTCACCGAAAAAGGCCGCACAGTGGCCTACGAGATCCTGCCGATCCGCTCCGAAACCCAAACGGCGCTGATCACGGTGCGCGGCAACGCGCCGGAAGCAGACGCACCATCCGGCGGCACCGCCAGTGGCGGTTTTGCAGAAACCTCCTTCGGGGGAGGCGACGGACTTGCTGACCAGCTGACCTCAGCCACCCGCGACACCATTCGTACGAAAATCAAAAGCCCGCTGCCGCGCAGTGGTCGCAACGGAGAGCTGATTACGACGCATCGGTTAGGTGAGCTGGTCGGCGAGGTGCGCGTTGCAGCGGCCGGCAAAGACGCACGGCAGGTACGGGAACAGGAGTTCTATCGCTCGGGTGTTCTCTCGGTTTGGGTTCAGAAAAAGAGCCTCGCGGCTGGCGAGCGCTCCTGGGTTGTTGTTGTGAGGTCGAAGTGATGGCGCAGTCAGATCGCAAGAAAAACCAGATCATCGCAATTGGTCTCGTCAGTGGTGTCGTCCTCGTTGGCTTTATCCTGATGGGGGCGCTGCTGAACAACAGCGATCCAACTGGGGGTCTTCCTAGCCGCTCATCTCCTACGGTCGATGAAACCATCATCTCTGATCGCACCGCTGCGGCCTCTCCGGAAATGTCGTGGATCACGTCTGGCCGTCTGAAGATGGAACGGCTGACGAAAGAAACCGAAGAGCTGCGCCAGCTGCTCGATCAAGCCCGCAAGGAAGCACAAAACCAGTCGGAGACCATTCGACAGGAATATGACGAACTTCTGATCCAACAGACTGCAAAGATCGCCGCACTAGAAGCGGAACGGGCCAATACAAGCGCGCCTGCATCCAGCACCGGGCCTGAAGAAACATTCAACGCGGCTGCTGAACGACCTGGAGCGGACCTCACACCACCGCGCGCATCTGGCCCGGGTAGCGATTTCGTTCAGCGCCGTCCTCTGTCCCGCACCAGCACGCCGTCGTCACAGGGTGGCACAAGTGAAGCACCGGCCAGCACTGGCGGCAACTTTGGCCAAAGCTTCACGCTCGCCGCACTTGAGCAGCCGGAAACTGACGAACGCGAAATCCGCCGCCTCGGAAACTACCTGCCTGCAGGGAGCTACGCGCCAGCGGTTGTGCTGTCTGGTGCTGACGCCGCCACCAATGTTTCAAACCGGGACAATCCGATCCCGGTTCTGTTCCGGATCACCGGCTCGGCCGTCACCGCTGCACTCGGAAAAAGCCGCCCCGCTCGGGTGAACCTCAAGGGCTGCACAGTGCAAGGATCTGCAACCGGAGATCTGTCGTCTGAGCGGGTCAAGGTCCGCCTCATCTCGATGACCTGTGTGAACGGGCAGGGCGATATTCTGGAAACCAAAGTTGCGGGCTATATGGCGGGCTCTGGCAAGGAAGGCGTGCGCGGCAAAGTTGTAAGCCGCGAAGGTCCAGCCGTGACCAATGCGATGATCGCAGGTGCGCTTGGCGGACTTGGCAAAGGCATCAGTGCTGCAGGCAATGCCTCGATCTCTCAGGAAAACGCTTCTGTAGACCAAATCCTGCGGGGTGCTGGTGTCGGAACACTGGCCGGTGCCGCAGAGAACGCGGCCACGACACTTGCCGATTATTACATCAAACGAGCCGAACAATATCAGCCGGTGGTCTCCCTTTACGGCGGCACCAAGGTCGAGCTCGTGTTTCTTGAAGGGGTGGAGCTGGGCCAATGAGATCCATTGCAATTTTGATGTTCGCAACATTTGTCACCGGATGCGTCGCGTCCAACACAGACAAAGATTTCCTCTGTGAAGCGCAGGCCGGATCGCCGTGCACCACGATTTCTGCTGTCGATGGCACTGGTGCTGCTGGCGTGACCTCCGTGCAGGAACGACCTGAAGATACGGCAGTCAAAAGCCTGGCCCAAAACCCGCTGTTCGCAGGCAAAGGCAACGTCACTGGCGCGCCAGATGGTGGTTTTCCCTATAACGCAGCCGCCTATCGCTCTCCTGAAGTGGTCGGCACGCTCTGGATCGCCCCGATCCTCGACGAGGGAGGGATCATGCATGAGGCACGCTTCGTCCATTTTGTAATTCAAGAAGGCCATTGGCGTCAGTGATGGCCGGCAAATTGTTGAGCAAGATCGCCTCCCGCATGGCCGAAATCCGTAAAGCGCGGCGCGATGCAGGCTTTAATGAGGTCACGATCTGGGTGCCAGAAGAACAGGTACGCACCTTTCGTGACCTTGCTTGGCAGGCGGTGGAAGCCTGCGGGCGCAGCTTTCCGCACCGCGCACCAGATGGCCAGCATAGCCGTCAAAGGAGCAAGAAATGATGTTCTTTCGTGATGTGATGTCCGGTCTCTTTGGGGATGTGCCCTGGACCGAAGATGTTCCGGATTTGATGGGCGGGGATGTGCTTTCCGACATCCTGCCGTGGCGGGTCTATGATCCGGAAAAGAAGATCTATCACTTTCAGCATGGAAACGGCTTCCTCATTGAGGTGGGTGCCGCCATTGGTCAAAGCGATATGGCGGAAAACGTCGGTGGCGTCATTGCGGCCAACCTACCGTCCGATGCCACGTTTCAGGTGCTGAACTGGACCTCACCCGCCATTGATCCCATCACAGGACATTGGAAGAAAGCCCGTCTTGGTCGCACGCCCCTGGTGGATGAAATGGTGCGCCAGCGAGAAGCCCATCTGAAAAACCTGCGCTTTGGCATGGAAGAGGATGGCGCTCGGGCGATCCCCTTTGATCGCCATATCTTCATCGCAGTCTGGCTGGAAAATGATGATCTGAGCATTGCAGACGAAAAGCGACTGAGTTCCATGCGGTCCGGTCTGCGCAACGTCTTCAATACGGTGAGCTGGGCCGAGGATGTGGAACCACGCCGCTTCCTCGCCTTTCTTCGCGAGCTGTTCCACACCGCACGGCCGGCCGGGAGCGACGGAGATTGGAACGAAGAAGCCTATGACGAACATATGCCGCTCAACTACCAGATGCCGGGCGCGACCCTGCGCGTCAGCAGTGATGCGCTGACCTTTTCCGGCACCCCGGAAATGTCGGCCACGGTTGCCTCGGTCAATGCCTACCCGCCGGAATGGGTCTTTGGTCTTGGCATGGCGCTCAACGGTGATCCCGCACGCCTGATGGATCGGCCCGTTGGTCCTGTTCTGACGTCCTTCACCCTGAAAGCGATGTCGGTGCAGAAAGCCGGGGCTTACATTGTCAAAAAGCGCGGTGCCGCCGAGCATGCGTCAACGACCTCCTTTGGGAAGTTCATTCCAAACTTTGCTGAGAAGAAACGGGAAATCGAAGATCTCGCCGGGGAAATCAACGCCGGGGAACGCCTGTTCGAAACCCTGTACACGGTGGTTTCCTACGCCAAAGGTGGCGCGACCGATGCGCAGATGGCCTCAAGCGAGGTAGAGTCCATCTATCGTCGCCAGCGGGTCAAGCTCTCCAAAGACACCTATCTTCAGCTGCCGCTCTTCATGGCCAGTCTTCCCTTTGGCTGCTCGGACAAGATGATGTCTGATTTCGGGCGGCAGATGCGGATGCGGTTGATGAAATCCGCCGCCTCGATGTCATTCCTGCCGCTGCACGGTGAGTGGATGGGCAACGGTCGCGGCCAAGGCATGCTTCTGGCTGGTCGTCAGGGACAGATGTTCCAGTGGAACAACTTTGTATCTGCTGGCAACTACAATGTCGCAGTGGTCGGCAAGTCCGGGGCCGGTAAATCGGTGTTCATGCAGGAGCTGTCCGTTGGCATCTACACTGCTGGTGGCCGCGTCCTGGTGATCGACGACGGCTACTCGTTCAAGACCACTGCGGAAATCCTTGGCGGCAAGTTCATCGCCTTTGATGGCCAGACCCGCAACCGGCTCAACCCGTTCTCGCTGCTGGACGTGGATTCAATGGTCAGTGACGATTACCGGACTGACGCTATCGAGCTTGTGACCCGTGTGGTTGCAACCATGGCGGATCTGGGCAGCAACAGTTCAGGCCGCGTCGAGGGCGTGGAAGAGGATTACATTCGTGCCGCCATTTCAAAAGTCTGGAACGAGAAAGGCAGCGCGGGAGAAATCACCGATGTTCGGGATCACCTGAAAGAAGCGGCAAAAGAAGAGTCGCGCCTGCCGGATGTGGTGCGCAAGCTCGATGCATATTCCATAGGCGGTGCATATGGGCCGTATTTCGAAGGTGAAGCCAATATCGCGCTCGATGCCCCCTTCACCGTGGTGGAACTGAGCGACATCAAAGGGCAGGCGGGCCTTGAGGCCACCATCCTGCAGATCGTCATGTTCCTGGGCACGGAGCTTATGTACAAGACGCCGCGCTCGGTCCCGGTCGCTATCGTGATCGACGAGGCCTGGGATCTGCTGAAAGGCGAGGCAACCGCCAAGTTCATCGAGGGCGTTGTGCGCCGGGCCAGGAAATACACCGGCGCCCTCATCACCGGCACGCAGTCGATGCAGGACTACAAGGCCAACCCGGCCGCAAACGTCTGTCTGGAAAACTCGGACTTTCGGATCTTTCTCGCGCAGAAGCCAGAAAGCATCGACGCTCTGGGCAGTATCGACCCACCTGTGAAGATGCTTCTCAAGTCCATCACGTCGGTTCCCGGGCGGTTCTCTGAGCTGGCGATCCAAATGCCCGAAGGCTTTGCCTATGGTCGGCTGCTGCTCGATCCGTTCTCGCTGGCGGTGTTCTCCTCCAAAGGCAGCACGGTGGAGCGGATGAACCACTACAAGGCCCAAGGTATGACCACGGTCGAAGCCATCAAGACCCTCGTTGAACGGGGAGAAGTCTCATGAGCTGGACCAAGAAAGTTCTCTTCGCGCTTTGTGCGGTTTTTGCCCTTCAGCTGACTGCGCTTGCCGTCATGGTGCTGCCGGATCTTTTCCGCTCAGAGCCATCCGTGGCTGTCTTCGATCCCGAGCGCAGCCTGACGATGTTTGTCATCTGGTCCAATGGGCGGGTGGATGACGCGAAATTCCAGCAAACCCTGCCGGTGTTCCAGCAGTCGGTCCAGACGGAAATCAACCGCCTGACGGCCGAGACAGGTCAGTTGGTCGTGCGCAAAGACGCCATCCTGTCGCAAAGCCGCGCGGCCTCCGTCGATGTCACCGAAACCATCATGCAGAAGGTGCTGACCGATGCGGCGTTCTAATCTTCTCTGGATCGTGCCTTCTCTGGCGTTTTGCGCTGTAGGTTACTACGGGCTGGCGTTTGGTCGCCTGACCCTTAATGCGTCAGACAGCCTGCAGGGCAACGCTTACGCCATGGTCACTTGGCCCTTGGATATTCGGCCCGGCACCATCGCTGCAATCAAACTTCCAGAGGTACTGCGCGACAAATTTGACGGGCACGAGCTTTACCTGACCAAGCGTATTGTCGGCATCGCCGGAGATCCTGTTTCGGTCAAAGGCAACACCTTCTGCGTCAACGACAGCTGTGTAGAGGGCCAGCTGAAGGACGGCAAACTCGTGTCTCCTCTCTGGCAGGGTGACGTGGTTCCGGACGGCATGATCGCAGTATTCGGTGACAGCGCTGACAGCCTCGACAGTCGCTATGCGGTGATCGGGCCCCGTCCAGTTGATGACGTGATCGCCACCGGCATCGAGATTGTTTTTCCCCATTGGACTGAACTCGCGGAGCGCTGGAAATGATCGCACATCGTCTCTTCCATACCGTTCTCCTGTGCTCGCTTGCTGCTGCAGGGCAGGGGGTGGCCAAGGATCTCGGCACCCATGGACCTCTATTCGAGGTCGCAGAGCCCTCGCTTCTGGACACCATCAAAGCGCGCCTCAAGGACATGGAGGCGGCGGGTGAGCTGGATGCGATGCGTCAGGAAATGCAGGACACCACCCGCGCCTATGTCAGTCGTCCGCGCCCGGTGCAGGGCCTCGGCAAGGCTGAAGACTATGCGATTTGGGAAGTCGATATGTCGATCACGCTCACCGAGGATCTGGCCGACCACCAAGGACAGATCTTCGCGCATGCCGGCACCGTCGTGAACCCGATGGCCTACTCACGGTTCAACAAGCGGATCGTGCTGCTGGACGGCGACGATCCAGATCAGGTTTCCTTTGCCCTCTCTGATGGCGATGAGCTGGACACGCTTCTAGTGCTGGTGAACGGGGATCCTCTCGGGCTGATGCGGGAACATGGTCGCCGGTTCTATTTCGATCAGGACGCTGTGCTTGTGAAACGCTTCGGCGTCCAGAACGTGCCGGCTGTCGTCCAGCGCGCCGATCCCTTCATGCAAGTGGAAGAAATCGCCCTCGGGAAGGGCGGGGAGATTGCACAATGACATTCCGTTCCTTGCTCTTCGTCCTGACGTTCAGCCTCGCTGCGACGCAGGCGGCCGCCATTTGCAACAAGCGGTTCTTGAACCCGATCACAGAAATCTGCTGGGATTGCATCTTTCCGATTTCCATCGGCGGGTTGAGCCTGAGCATCGGTGCCAGCCGCCCCGATACGGACAATCAGTCCTTTCCTCTTTGCATCTGTCCGGGCGTCCCTCCGCGCCCTGGACTGGCCATTGGCTTGTGGGAACCGGCTCGGCTCGTCGATGTAGCCAATGAACCCGGCTGCTTTGTGAATATGGGTTTTGACATGGATTTCGGGCTGCTTTCGCTCGGGAAATCCAGCGCCAGCCAGCAGAACGGCGGCAGCACCGGATCGAGCTGGCAGGCTCACTATTATTTCTACCCGCTGATTTCATGGCTCGGTGTGATCGTGGACGGCCTCTGCATGCAGAATGCGCAGTTTGACGTCGCCTATATCTCGGAAATCGACCCGCTCTGGCAGGACGCCGAGTTGAACAACCTGATCAACCCGGAAGCCATTCTCTTTGCCAATCCGATCGCGCAGGCCGCGTGTTCTGCAGATTGCGTCCAGTCATCCTCTGGCAGGTTGCCGATGGACAGCCTGTTCTGGTGCACCGGCTGTGGCGGCTCGATCTATCCTATTCAAGGCGATGTCAGCGCGCATGTCGGTGGGGTGATGGCCAGTCAGGTTGTTGCCACCAAGATGGTCGCGCGGATGCATCGCCTTCTGATCGCCCGCCAGACGGCCTCCGACCGGGCCTTGTGTCAAACGCGGTCGCAGCCGGTGATCAAGAAAAGCCAGTACCGGATGCAGATCACCCGCCCGCGCCCCAAAACCTCGGGACGCTATGGCTGCGGCCCCATCGGCTTCTCATCTCAATTTGTCGACACCCTGCGGGAGTTCCCCTTCAAAGGGGAATCCTTCGGCTGGCTGCTGTGGAGGAAAAGAAATTGCTGCGCACTCTGAGCTTTGCATTGGCGGCAAGCGCCGCTCTGACGTCTCCGGTCCTGGCACAGGATGATGAGGACAAGGTGATCGACTATGCACCCGGCAGCACCGGGCGCATCACAGCCCCGCTGGCCACCATCGTGGATGACGCCAAGCGTCAGGGCGAAGCCCTGCGCGAGACCCTGATCCCGCAAGATGCGGCAGAGGGTGCATTTTCCGGTGTGGACTTCGAAGATCTCCGGACCAAGGCACTCTCGCACCCTCGGGTGAAGGCGCTTCTTGGAGCCAATGGGGCAGGGGTCTCGGGCGCAGAAGGAGATGAGGTGCGCTATGACGGGTCCACTGTGTTCCTGCTGGCCTCCTTCTCGATGCCCAAAGCCTCCCTGCGGCAGATGATGGAAGAAGCCAGCACCTATGGGCTTCCCATCGTGTTCCGTGGCTTCGTCAACAACTCGGTCTATGAAACGCGGGCCGCGCTGGAAGAAACCTTCGGCTCGATGGATGACGCGGTTGGCTTTTCCATCGACCCGACTGTCTTTGCCCGCTTTGGCGTCACCTCTGCACCGCAAGTGATCGCCATGGGGGAGGCCGTGGATGTTTGCGAAACACCCGGTTGCGAAAACGATCCTGTGCCTCCGCATGACCGGGTGGGCGGCAACGTACCTGTGGAGTTTGCCCTGCGCATGATCGCGGACCAGGGCGATGTGGCGGCAGCTGAAGCGGCCCGACTGCTGCAGGAGGCTCACGATGCGCAGTAAGCTTATCACCGCCTCCGCTCTGCTTTGCGTTCTTGCTCCGATGGCAGTTGCGCAATCCGCCATGGATCGTGCGGCCGCGGCGGCCGGCGCCGCGGTGGATACGGACAGCACGTTTCAGGATGGCAAGATCAACGAGGTGGTCACGCCCTTTGAAACCTCAAATCCAAACGAGGCTGGCATGAACCATACCAGCTTTGAGGATCGGATCCTTCAGATGCGGGACGCGGACAACAATCAGGGGCGGGTTCTGCGCGCCACTGAGGACAGTGCCGAGATCCGTCCGGACGTTGACATCGACGGGCAGGGTGAGTTGTTCGATGACGCAAATTGGGCGCATGAAAACGCCGACGACATCGCCGGCCAATACTTCACCAGCGAGAGCGGCAGCTGCACGACGCCAGACGTGCCGGTCTCGAACATTCGCGATGAGTTCTGCGAGAGCCTGCCACGCCGCCAGAACCATACCTGCGAATTGATCCGCAATATCTGGGTGGACCGCACCGACCGCTACAGATGCGACAAGCGCGCGGCCAACTTCGTGAAGGTCTGCGAAAAAGTCTCCAGCTACTCCTGCAACGTCAACACAAATGCAAACGCCTGCATCTCCCGCAAGGTGCGGTTTGAAGGTGGCGATGTGACATGGAATGGCAATGAAGCAACGATTTCACTGCCAGAGCCAGATCAAAAGCCTGCCGCTCCGATCCACTGGCAAAGCCCAGACCTTACCGCTTATGCAACGCTCGCGAAGCATGAGTTCTCGATTAGCTTCTCCGACAGGTTTCAGCCGTCCAGTGTAATGTTAAAGACCGTGACTGCCGGTGGTCCGGTCCAGATCATTGGTGACGACGGGCGCCCGATTACCACCGTCGCCTCATCAATCATCAGCACGTTCGGAAATCCCTCTGGGACCTGGAGCCATTATTTTCCCGTGAACTCTGAAGATGGTCTGCTCGTGCCCATGACTGCATGGCACGATAGGGGAAGCGGCGTACAAGCGTGGTTGGAAGCCTGGATCGTAAAATTCCCACTGTCAGTGGATTGCCAGTTTGACCCCTACTGCAACCATCGGATCGACTACAACGCCACATCAAATGTCTTTGAAACTGGCTGGGACATTGGCAGGGATGCCCCTGTGGAATGGGCATTGCGTTGGGTCACGAACTACTCGGTCTATGCGAATGTCGTTCACAACACTTCAGTTACCAGAAACGTCCTGCGCTTTCTGGAGCTAGAGCACTTCACGGAAACCAATCCAGCAGGGGCCGAGCGCTTCCGCGAAAACCGGATGACGGCCCGCGTCGTCTACAACAACGCGACCCCGGCAAATGGCGCGGCACAGCTCACTTTCGAATTCGAAGGCGCGTGCTGTGACAGTTTCACGGATACGGGGGGCGAAACATGCGAGTGATTTGCACCCTTTCCCTGCTTCTGAGCCTGTTTCAGGTCTGGGTCAGCCCGGCTGTCGCTGCAATCACCTGCACGGATCCAACTTATGACTGTGTTGAATGGTCTGATGGTGAGCTGGTGGGCGGCATCAACATTGGGCGCCACTGCGCGCGCTATGCTGGTCGGCAAGACTGCGTAGACAGCGATCCCATCAACCAATGTACGGCGCTCCAAGCCAGCGCAAAATGTGAGCGGACCAACCGCGAATGCGTCGATTACAAGAATGGTGCCTGCCGTCAGTGGCGTGAACGCTTCAGCTGCCTCAACGAGAATGAGAATATGGCTCCTGCGGTGCTGACCAGCACCGAGTTTGGGCCGACACAAGAGAATATCATCAACCAATGCTCCGAGTACGAGGGGCGAAGTGAGTGTGAGCTTGTTAACACCAGAACCACTGAGGGCGCAGAGATCCGCGACATCAATCGCAAGGATTTCTCGCGCAGCTGGTGGAAACGTGAGCGGACGTATTCCTGTCTGGCTCCGGGTGAAGGGGACAACACCTGTGGGCCGCTTGAGAGCGATCCGACCTGCACCCTGCAAGGCGCAACCTGTCTGGTCGAGAATGCCAACGGCGTCTGCAGCAACCGCGAGTTCCACTACACCTGCGGCGTCCAGTCCGGGGATCTTGAGACCAGCTGCGAGCCGATCAACGTCTGTGTCGGTGACAACTGCATGGGCATCGAGCAGGAAACCTCCAGTGACTTCGGCAGCTCCGCCGCCTGGCTGAACGTACTGGCACAGATGCAGCGCGACTACCGCGCGCAGGCTGCGACCGATCCGAACGATGTTCGTTTCTTCACAGGCACCAAAATGACCTGCAGTAAGGCCCCCGGCCGGAACTGCTGTTCGACGGGTGGTATCTTCGGCAGCACCTGTCCGGAGTCGGCGGCCATTCTTCGAGACAAGCGGGCTGCCGGATCGACCCACTATGTCGGTGTAACCTGTCAGCAGAAGGTTTTGGGCCACTGCGTCAAGAAGCGCTACCACTACTGCACCTTCAACTCGAAGTTTGGTCGCGTCTTCGTCGAAGAGTTCAAGAAGCAGGTCGAGGAAGGCTGGGGCACACCTCATGCTTCGGATTGTGGCTCTGTCACCATCGAAGATTTCGGCAATGTGGACATTGAAGAGATGGATCTGTCCGAGGTGTTTGGCGACATCATGGGGACCATCCAACTCCCGGTGTCTGAGGGCATTCAGGACTTCTTCGAAGATCGCTTTCCTGATGCCGAGGGCGATGCGTCAGGCGCATTCGAGGAGGTTGGCCAATGAACCGGCGCATATTCCTCCTGTCTTCCTTCTCCTTGGTGACAATGCCTGCGCTGGTCGTGGCGCAGGGAAATGTTGGGGTCATCTTCGTGGGCGCATCCTGGTGCGCGTTCTGCAAATCTGCCGCCCCGGTTCTGGCCGCCATGACGCAACCGGCGGGTATTCCGGTTCTTGTGGCCTCGCATGACGCCCGCCCCATCCCGCCCTTTGCGGAAATGGTGGATGCCCGCACGCATCCCATCGCCTCGCAAATCAAGGCGCTTCCCACAACCATGATCTATTCGCAGGAGGCCGGAACCGTGACGGGACAGATCTCGGGCTACCGCAACGCGCGCCAATATGCGCAGTCCGTCAAAGCGGCCATTCTCGCAGCTGCAGGGGGGCAGGGATAATGCTCAAGCCTGCAACTCTTGCCCTCCTGCTGGCCTCCGTCGCAGCCCCGGTACAAGCCCGGCTTACCTGCAATGGGGCCGAAGTGGACGGCTGGCATTTTTACTGCGACCCCGAACCTGCCAAGGAGCCGGAACCCGCGCCACCGCCGCCTGAACCGGAAGCCAAGAAGCAACCGCAGGATCCCGAAGAGCCAAAGGAAATGACAGCGACGGAAGAGATCGAGGCATTCCGCAAATACGCGGATGAGCTGAAGCATCGCGCCATTCTCGATCCGACCCCGGAAAACGTGCAGGCCTATATGGAGGTCAACAAGCAGATGGCGCAGCAGGCGGCACGCTTTGCAGCGGTCTGGCAGCGCGTTCTCTTTGGCACCCCGCACCTCGATGCAAATGTCAGCCGCCCACTGACCCAGATGGGCACCAATATCTATCAGGATCAGCGCAACGCAGCAGAGCAGGCCGCTTTGCAGCGGGCCGCGCAGGATGCCGGTCTGATCTTTGTCTATGACGATCCGGTTGATTGCCGCCTCTGTCTGGCACAGGCGCAGATCCTCGACGCTATGCGGAACGCATACGGCGTGGAAATCCTCGCGGTGTCCACCGATGGCAGTCCGATTCAATACTTCCCTGATGCCGTGCCCAATGAAGGCCAGCTCGAAGCGCTGGACCTTGCTGACAAGCCGCGCCCCTTCATTGCCATTGTCGATCCCACCAGCGGCGAGACGCAGCTGATCGGGGGCGGGTTGCTGACGGAAGACCAGATCCTTGAGCGCATCTACGTGGTTCGGGAAGTGCCCATGGGCGAACGGTTTGAGTGAAGGAGCAGGTACAATGTCATTTTCCATCAACAACACCGCAGTAGATCCGGCCACGGAAGAGGGCCAGATCCGTCTTGGCAAGGCGCATCAGGAGCGCAGCCGCGTCATCTGCACTTGCAGCTCACCCGCGCCCGCCATGTATGTCGCCTGCGTCAATGGCCGGTTTATCCTGAAACGGATGCCGGGCAGCGGGCCTGAACATGCACCGGGTTGTGACTCCTTCCTCCCTCCTGAAGATCTTTCCGGCCTTGCACAGGTGCAGGGCAACGCGATCAAGGAAGATCTTGAAACGGGCATCACCTCTCTGAGGGTCGATTTTTCCCTGTCGATGGGCAGCAAGCGGCCGGCACCGCCGCCGCCGTCTGGCAAAGCGCCGACCGAGGCCAAGATCACACCCCGCAAGCTCGGGCTATCGAGCCTGTTGCAGTATCTGTGGCATGAAGCCGACCTGGTGAAATGGACGCCGGCCATGAAGGGCAAACGCTGGTGGGGTCCGGTGCAGCGTGCCATTGGCACCGCAGCCGTCGGAAAAACCGCCAAGTCTCGCGATCTGCGCGATATCTTGTATGTGCCGGAAGTCTGGAAGCCGGAGCTGAAGGCGCAGAATGCAGCCCGCCGGGCAAAACTCCTGCGCACCCTGCAAGCTCCGGAGCGGGGCACCGCGCCGCTTGGTCTGGTCGTGGCGGAATACAAAACCCATGAAGCGACACGGATGGGCGCCCGCTTCCTGTTCAAACACGCCCCCGATTGCGCCTTCTTTGCGGAAGCGGATCTGGTGAAGAAGTTCGAGACCGTCTTTGCCCATCAGTTGATGCTCGCGGAAACGCTGGGCGATGTGCATGTGATGGTGATCGCCACGTTCAATGTCGCCAAGGCCGGTTATCCGGTTCTGCGCGAGATCGGCATGATGCTGGTGACAAACACCTGGATCCCGTTTGAAAACCTCCGCGACTACGAGCTGATCACCGCACTGACAGAGACCGACCGCGCGTTTCTGAAATCTCAGCGATTCATGCTGGCCGATGCCACGCCGATTGCCTCGGCGGTGCTGACGGATCTCGCCAGCCCGATGTCACTGTTTGCCGCCTCACCTTCAGCCAATGCCGATGAGATTGCTGCCCTGGGCGAGGTCGCCGCCGATGGCACCTATCCGGCGTGGCTCTGGATTGAAGACGATCTGATGCCAGAGCTGCCCGCAAAAGGCGCGCAAGTGGCTGAGGCCTCCCTCATTGAAAGGAAAGACGCATGAAAAAGCTGTTCGTAAACTGTGCGTTTGTCGCCGCCAGCCTCTTTGCAGCTGGTCCGTCGCAGGCCGATGTAGGGTCTGACCTGAAGAATTTCTGGGAGCGCACCGGCGGTGGCGTGAACGTCACCAAACCCACGGCCTACCGAGGTCAGCAGGCGGGCTATGCCACGCTCGGCTCTCTGTATCTGCGCACCCGACCGCGCAACAGTCAGCTGGCCACGATCCAGCTGCCCTCGATCCGCGCGGGTTGTGGTGGCATCGACATCTTTGGTGGCGCGTTTTCCTTTATCTCCGAGGACGAGCTGATCGCGCTGATGGAAGCGATCATGCAGAACGCTGCCGGGTTTGCATTTGAGCTGGCGCTGGAAAGCCTGTCTCCGTCTGTTCAGGAAATCGTCGCCAAGCTGCGCGACCTGATGCAGCAAGTGAACTCCACCAACATCAATTCCTGCGAAGCCGGTCAGCTGCTCACCTCATCGCTTTGGCCCAAGATGGACGGCGCATCCCAGCACGTTTGTCAGACCATCGGCGGCTACACGGGCCGTTTCGCCGACCGGGTGGCCTCCCGCCACGGCTGTGGCACTGGTGGCAATCACAGCTCCACCATGGACCGGGCGGATGGCGCGCTCGCGGATCAGGTGCCCACGGACGTCAACTATGCATGGCGCGCAGTGAAGAAGAACAACTTCCTGTCCTCGAACCCGCGCATTGCGGAATTCTTCATGACGCTCACCGGTACGATCATCACCGTTGCGGCGGAGGATGACGATACCAGTCCGACGCACCGCACCATTCCTGCGCGCGCCCTGTCACCTGATGCGGCCAAGGCGCTGGTGGAAGGCGGCGCCTACAAAAGCCTGCGCTGCGACGAAGTGAATGAATGTCTGAACCCGGTCATGCGCGATCTGACACTCAATGCAAATGACGCTCTCTTTGCTGTCACCGCCAAGGCTATCCAGGATCTGTCGGACGCGATCAGCAACGACACTGAGCCACCGGATGAAGCCATTGCGCTGATCAACCTCACATCAGTCCCGATCTATGAGCACTTGGTCACGGCCAAGAGCTACAAGTACAAATTCGTTCAGGACGACATCAACTCGATGGCGGAGCTGGTCGCTGTGGATCTGTCGATTGCCTACATTGATGAAGGCGTGAGCGAGATCCTGAACAGCGCCGCCAATGTCGATATTGCCGGCGATCTGAACCGGGAGTTTCAGGAAAAGGTCAGCCACACCAAGGGTGTGCTGCAGGATCTTCGCGCCTCCGCGCAGCGCAAATATGCGGAAGCCCTGCGCAACCTGGAGCGGCTGCATCTCGCCAAGGGCGAACTGGCTGCTTCGTCCAACACCATCTTTGGCAACATGATCAACGTGTCGGGAGGACAATAACCCCATGCCCGAACTCGAATTCCATACTGTTGGTGGTGGCTTCTACCTTTACGACATCTTCAACTACCTCGCAGCCTTCACCGGCTCGGGGAGCTTCGGGGCTTTGCTCTATGGGGGCATCGCCGCCGGGATCTTTGCTGCCAGCATTCAACTGGTCGTCTTTGGAGCCGTCCGGCAGGTCTTTACCTATTTTATCGGAGCCATGCTGGTAGTGGGCATCGGCATCGGTCCCAAGGCGCGGGTGGTAATCATGGATTCCACCGTGCCACTGGGGATCTACGGCGTTGTCGATGGCGTGCCGTGGTCCGTTGCCTGGGTCGGCTCTCTGACATCGAGGACCGGGGCCGCGATCACCGATCAGATGGAAACGCTGCTCGCCGCCCCGGATGACCTCACCTACCAAAAATCCGGCATGATGTTTGGCTCCACGATCATGAGCCAGGCGGCACGCTGGCGCGCGGTGACTCCCATTGTTCACGACAGCCTCGTGAACTTCATGGAAAACTGCATGGTCGATGGTTCCAACATTGGCTTGGTGGATACTGGAAATTTGGGGCATGCGGGCGATCTCTATGCGTTCATCGGCGCCTATGTCCCGAACTCTTTGGCCTACTTTGATCCGGTGCTCGATGAAACCACCACTTGTAAAGATGGCTGGCCACGCATTCAGGAGCGTCTCAACAATGAAGTGGTCAATGTGCTTCGTCAGAAAGCCGCGGCGCAGTTCGGCCTTCGTCGCGGAGGGGACGTCACACTTGCCGCTCAGAAAATGCGGGCCACCCTCTCTGACTTTCAAAACTACATCGGTATGACCTCGGCCGGATCGACGGAGACGATCCGCCAGACCATGCTGACGAACTCCATGGACGGTGCAGTCCAGCGCCTCATTGCCAGCTCGGGCAACAATGCTGCCATGACGGCCTATCAAGCCGCACGGACGGAGGCACAGACCTCAGCCAGCTACAGCGCAGTTGGGATCTCCGCCCTTAAATGGGTGCCGCTCCTGAAAATCGTGTTTACGGCGATCTACCTTGCCGCCTTCCCGCTGGCGGTGATCATGATGATGACGCCAATGGTGTGGAGCGTTCTGAAAGGCTACTTCGGCGGCTTCATCTGGCTTGCAGCATGGGATCCGCTTTCCGCTATCCTGCATTCCATCGTGATGAAAGCCAGCGCGGGCTATTATCGTGAAGCCATGGGCTCCTTCCGGACCGGCACCATAGATTATCAGATGACCTTCGCCAATTACCTCGGCATCCGCGCCGTGGAGCAGGATGTCGGGACAATTGCCGGATACCTGATGATGTCCGTGCCCTTCCTCGCCACCGTGATCCTCTTTGGCGCCGGTCGCATGGCGGGTCTTGCCACCTCGATGCTGAATGTGAGCCAGGGCGCCGGCATTGAATCCGGGCGCGAAGCGGCCACGGGCAATATCTCTCTGGCAAACGCCAGCATGAACAACTTTGCTGCAAACAAGTGGAACACCTCGTCTGTCCACGACGCCGGAGCCAGCACCGTCCGTATGGGCAATGGTGCCATGCGGACCGTCAACTCCGATGGTTCGGTGGTATTTGGAACCGGCTCGGCGCAGTCCACCAGCGGCATGTCGGCCAGAGTTGGGCAAACCATACGGGAAGAAATCTCGGACCGTAAGGAAGATGCGGTGCGCAACGCGACCTCGCTACGCGACGAATGGAGCACGGCGGTCAATCAGACAGCCTCGAATTACGCAGACTTCGGGCGGTCTTTGTCCTCGGGGACATCCGTTTCCAATGACCAGTCCACGTCGCAGGGGCGTCGTCATCAACAAGAAGCGCGGGAAGCCCATTCCGCCGTCGAGAGCTTTGCGAAAGAGCATGGGATTTCCCTCGATGCGGCTTACAAGGTCGCCCTTACCGCTGGCGTGAAAGGCGGAAGCGGCGGCGGTGGCACAGGTCTTTCTGCTGGCCTCGATGGTACGATTACTGGAACTGGCCTCGATCAGGACGCCTACCGCCGTGCTGAGAATGCGGCCCGTGAATCTGGCCTCTCAGAAACAGTCGCAAAATACGGCGATGCGGTGAATGCCATTCGCGCCAGCGAGACCAGCAATCTGACCAATACGGAAAGTGGCGGCGACCGCTGGAGCATCGAGGATGTTAAGCGCAAAGGCGAAACCTATGCGGAGGCACGCGAAGAGGCGCAAACACTCGCCTCGGCAGAAAGCAACCTCTACTCCCACGGCGTCAGCTATGACAGTCAGCTGACAGACGCTGTGATCGGGGAATGGCGCGAAGCTGGTATCAGCGATGAACAGATTTCCAGCTTGCTGAACCCAAAATCAACCGCTGGCGTCAAAGCTCAGGAAGCAGCGGTTGAACAGGTTCTACCCAACCTGCTGCAAGAACTTGGCCTCGACAGGCCGAACCCTGGCCTCGCACAGGCTCATACGCTCAGCCGCCCGGAAGAAGAGATTACCACAAACAAGCTGCCGTCGGCCGGGGTTGAGCATACCCAAGACTACAACCGGGTCAGAGCAGCGACAGACAATGTGTCATCCGTCATGGACGGCCGCCGCAACACCATGACCGATGAAACCAATGCAAGCGCGACAGAGCACGAGCGCGCCGTAGTGGAAGGGCAGGACTTTGGTGTTGTTCCGGGTGCAGTGGCGAAAGTAGGTAGTACGCTTTCTGATATAGCAGACAGCGCCGCTGATGCTTGGAATGGTGCTTCCTCTGCAATCACCGGCACGCCTCAGCTCACCAATTACGACCGTGACGTGATGATCCGGACCATCCATGGAGAGGCCGGTCGCGAAAGCGATATCGGGCAAGCTGGTGTGGCCCATGTGATCATGAACCGCGTCGACGACCCACGCTGGGGAGACAATCCAGCCGAAGTCAGCCTTCAGCTGAAACAGTTCTCAGCCTGGAACAGCGGCACTGGCGGAAACAGCCTTCCTACAAAACTTGAAGAAGGCAGTGAGCAATATGAGCGCATTGGCCGGATCGTCGATGGCGTCGCAGCCGGCGACATCGGCGATCCGACTGGCGGTGCGACCCACTACTATTCCCCCAAAGGCATGGCAGCTCATGTCGCTGCGGGTGAACAATCCAACGAAATTCCAACCTGGCTGGGGCAGGAATCCCAAGCACGCGGACATGACAACGTAACCATTGGCGGCCACATCTTCACTGGTCTCAAGAGGGACGGGGAATGATGTCAGTGATCTCTGTAGTAGCTGCCGTGCATGTTTCTGGAATCCATCAGGTCGCCATTGATGTCATAGCCACCACTACGGCTCCCGTCATTGTTCCGCAGAAGCCAAATGACGAGCCACGCGGTTCCTACAAGGCCATAGGCGATGAACAGACCTTCAAACGGGCTGAAGTTGAGCACCACAAAGCCCACGATGTAGGCGATCACTTTCCAGTTTTTGGTCATGAGACGTTTCATAGCGGTCTCTCCTCTAAGGCGAAGCAGTGTAGCAGCTTTCGCGTTTCCATCCAATGAACCCCCGACAATTCGAAGAACAGAAAGGCAACAGTATGATTTCGAGCAACAGAACATTTGGTAAGACCTTGATGGCGTCTGCAGTGGGTTTTGCCCTGCTATGGACCCCTGCAGCCGCCGAACAAGGCTCGCGTGACATGTCGAAACGGCAGGCAGGTGAAGGTTTCACTGCGCGCGCGGTCGAGCGCACAGAAGGAACCGACGCTGAATTTGATGAGCGTGTTCGTCAGGCACTGCTCCGCAATCCGGAAATCATGTTGGAGATCTTCGCTCTCCTTGAGCAAAAGGAAGTGGCTTCAAAGGCTGTGAAAGATCAGGATCTGATCGCCTCCGTAGCTGATGACCTGTTCGCCGGCCTCGATCCGGACAAGCCGATCCTGGTCGAGTTTCAGGACTACAACTGTGGCTACTGCCGGAAATCGCACGCCACCGTTCAGGCCCTTCGTGAACAGATGCCGGATCTGCAGCTGGTCTTGATGGAAATGCCAATCCTCAGCGACGGCTCTCGCTACACCGCACAAGCCGCATTGGCCCTGAAGGCACTGGAAGGTGAAGAGGCCTATCTCAACTTTGCCGATGCGATCATGGGCGGAACAGCGACCGCGAATGTTGGCACCGTGCTGCGCGTGCTAACCGATCAGGGGCACGACGCTGAAGCCGTCGTGAAAGCCATCAAGTCAGGGCAGGGCGCAGACGAGCTGAAGAAGGCACAAGATCTCGCCGATGCGCTTGGCGTGACCGGCACACCTTACTTCGTGGGTCCAAGCGGCATCATTCGCGGCGCCGCGTCCATCGAGCGCCTGAAAGGGCTGACCACAAGCGGCGAGACCAACCGTTAAGCAAAGCACTTGGCAACGCATACAGGAGAAACAATATGACCCGTCAGATCTTGGAAATCTCAAAGAGCCTGCTTGGAGCAACGCTCTCAACCACACTCACTGTCCTCAATCGTAGCACGACACTTTTTCCCTTCGTAGTCGCCGCGAATGTGCTCCGCCTGCGCATTCAGACCGTTTTCCTTTCAGATATGGAAATTGCCGTAGGAGCGGATAGCGCGAGAGGAGCCACTTGGTACGACACTCTCGCGACCTCGATGGAGCCTATCAACCTGCTCCCTGTTGTCCTTGTCTCCTTGGCGGCCGGCATCGCCTTGGCGATCTTCGAGGCGATCTCGAAGGAACGGATGATCAACACCTCCGGAAGCGCTGGAGCTGGCCGCAAGGATCGCAACGACTGGATAAGACCGGCCACCAGCGTGGAAACCAACGGATAGGCACTGTCAGGGATAATCGCGGCGGGCCTTGGCTGAAAACGGTGTCGTCGTGATGAGGCTCCCAGCCTGGGCAAATCTGGCCCGCCGCTTCCAATCAAATTCACCCCAAAGGGTAGCGCTGTAAAGGCAGCCCCCCGAACATTTTGGAACACGACATGAAAACAACAGTTATTTCACTCACACTTATCTCTGCTTTTACGCTCTCCGGCTGCATGGGCGGCGTGTCTCAGACGTCCGCCAATGTGATGGGCATGCAGTCCATCGCAGGCGTTCAGCGCTCCGCGCAGGCACAGCCCACGGAAAAGGATCTCGCTCTGTCCTGCAGTCAGGTGCAAAGCGAGCTGAGCCGGATCTATGCGCGCATGGAAGAGGTCAACAAATCCGAACGTGCCCGCGAGCGCAACGCCAACCTCACTGGCGGTTTGCTTGATGCGGGCCTGTCCGTCGTCGGCGCTGGCGCCATCGCCAATGCGGGATCCGCTCAGGCCATTTCCAACATCGGCACCGCCACCACCGTGGCCGGCGCGGCCGCCAGCACCACGCGCGGCTCCGGTCCCAGCGCCCAGACATACAATGAAGCAATGGCCATGGCCGAACGCAGCTCGGTCCTTGAGCGCGTGAAACTCGCCAAAGGCTGCTGACAGATGTCGATTTCCAACAAGAGGTCCAAGATGAATATCAAACCCATTGCCGCAACGCTCCTGGCTGCAACCACGCTTGCCGGCTGTCTCAATGACGGGACAGTCGCCGACAAACACGCAATCACCTTTGAAAAGCCCAACCCGGGCGGCGGGCCATCAAAGGCGCAGAGCCAATCGGCGCTGCAGCAATGGCTGATTGCCAATGTCCCTGAAGGTGACACCGCCAAGAATATCAGCGTCGGCCCGGTACGCTACGCGGCGATCCTCTGGCCGTTTCCGGAAAAGGACTACTTCGTCTGCGCTCGATACACGGCGAAGAACCAGTACGGAACCTATGAGCCGCCGCGCAACGTCCTGATGACCATGCGTGTCTATGACGCCGCCAAAGGCTGGCAAGCCGCGCTGATCAAGGATGAGACCTTCGACGGCTATCGCCAATACTGCATCGGTCAGCCGCATGCATAGTTTGATTTCCGGCTGAGTGGAGTTGAAATGATGGATACCTGCGAGGAAGACCTCTTCAATATCGGCGGATACGTTCCGCCCGAAACAGACTGGGCTCTCGGAACCGTCCTGACCTTTGCTAGGGACGGCGGATGCCAATGCCAGGTGGAAGTGAGCGATGCTGTAGTTGCTTTCCTCGCCTTGGACCGAGATGGGCTGATCCCGGAGATTGACCAAGAGTGGAAACAAGGCTTTGCAACTGCCCTGTCTCAGCATTCAGCGCCTCAAGGATCGGGACTGGTGCATTACAGCGGCCTTGAACCTGTTCCAGGTCGGATCTGCGATTGCTGTGCAGCGGAATGTCACGCTGTATTCACAAACGAGAGCGCTCGCTTTCTGATTGAGCGCTGGTCAATTGTTACCGCTATGATGGTATTGATCCGCCAAGGGCAGCTGCCAAGGCTATCCTTTGACTGGCACATTTCATTGGAGCGGCATTATGAGCGAATTTGTGAGACTGGGCGATACCACTACCGCCCCGGTGCGGGTGGACCTCAACATGTTTGAACGACTAACAAGAGGAAAGCACCCTTGGGCCCAATACGACTCTTCAAAGAAGAAAGTTCAACGGTTCGGCCTCTGCCCGGAGTGCAACAACGCCATGGTTCTGGTGAATATTCATAATCCAGAACCGCAGGTTACTCCGCACGGCCGACACCGGTTAAAGCGCGTTGACGGTTTTGAGTACTGCCTGGAAGAAATCTTGGGATGCCCCTTGCTAGATTCCCGACTCAAAAGTGATCTTGAAGCCGATATCACGGCCTTGACGCCTGAAGCAGTCGAACTCCGGGAGTTTCTAGTTGAGAACTTCAACTTGGCCGCGGGCATGTTTGCCGAGACAACCGGGATTTCACCATCCAAAACGATGTTACGAAAAATGCTCCGCTTGTTTTTCGAAGATCGCTGGTACCGTTGGCCAACAGTCACAAAAGGCAACTTGCCTTGGACTTTTGCTCGGCTGACCTGCAATTTCAATCTCTACAAGCAAAAGATCCGACCTGAATCTGCAGTGTGGACAGCGGTTCAGAAACACGTTCCACACGCGGCTCTCGGAGAATACGGACGACTGGAAGCTCGTGGCAGTCATCGTGTCTACCTTGAGTTCGGCCTTGGTCAACACAAGGTTCGATCAACGCAAGATGGCCGCATTCGGGAAACCATTAGTTTGCATGTTTTGAACACGGACCCGGTCGCGAAGGTCGATGAGCCAGTCTTTGAGACAACGCTTGATTTGAACACCGAGGAGTTCCTAAGGCGGGTCGCCCATAAACTGCACCCGGCCGGATATGGCGCGGAGCTTGTTGAAGAAGCCCGTATGGTCCTCGCTGACTATCTCCACAATCATCCAGAAGCCCGCAGTCCGGAGGTCGAGACATGAAGCTACTGCGAGATGTCGCCCAATGAAACTGCCGGTTCAGTTAGTGCCGCCATAGGGCCGCGACGGGTCAGAAATGGGTCAGGAATACTGACTTATTTAACATAAGAAGTATTATCACGCACGACGAAACACTCAAAAGAACAGAAAGGAGGACGGCATGAATACCCTCTACCATTGGTTTTATCTGGCTGGATATGGCGGATGGATCATGCCTCGTCTCCTGCGCAGGGTGACAGCGCGTTCTGAGTGTCATCGCGCGTGGGTACTCGGCCACCTTGGCTACTTCGAAGAAGGCGGCATCAGGTTCAGTCCAGCCAACCCTTACCCGCCCGGCTGACCCCAGCACATTTGTACCATTTTGGTGAAAAACCGCGCGGCCCGAAGCTACCTCGGGCCGCGACACCCGAGCTTTTGCCATTCGAAAACAACATCAGCCAAGTGCCGCGGGTGTCCCGAACTATGAGGGATAGCTCGCGCTGCAGTGGAACGAGGGACATCGCCCATGCGCAACAGAGGACACACGCAACTTGTCAGAGGCGGCCAGACGACACAACACTGGACGCGAATGGCAACACAGGTGCTCAAGTACAGCATCTCAATGGCCGCTGCGGCCTTCTCACTCTGCTATATAATTCTGGTCGCCAATAATTACGAAATGGATAAGGCCCGCCTGACCGGGACTTATTGGATTGCGGAATTCAACGTCGAGCAACGTGGCACTGAAGACCGCAAGCTGGACTACGTGGATCTGAGCGGCAAGCGCGTCGAGCGCACAGCCGGACAGATCTACGCAGATCGTGAACTCCGCGAGATCTACAATCGCTATTCTGCGAACGCCTGGCGCTTCATGTATATCTCGCTGATCCCGGCCGCCCTCGCCTTCGTGGTGGTGTTCGCGATCTTCGGGATGGTTGGCAACTCCCTGAAGGAAGAGGAATATATCCGGGGCGCGCGTCTGGTGACGGCCAATGAGCTGAAGGCCTGGTCAAAGCGGAAATGGCGCGAATACGAAAAGCGTTTTGGCAAAAACTCCAAGAAAGGCCCGCGCTACACGCTTGCCGGCATCGAGTTCCCGCCCAACTCAGTAGAGGCCCAGATCGGCATCACCGGGACAGTTGGTGTTGGTAAAACCAATGCGATGCATGAGTTGCTGAACACGATCCGCGAGGCGGGTGGTCGCGCCATCATCTATGACCGGATGGGGGGCTTGCTGCGGGATCACTACGACCCGGAAAAAGACATCATCCTGAACCCCTTCGATGAGCGCTCTGTTGGCTGGTCTCCCTTCAATGAGGTGATCTCCGCCGAAGGCTTTGCCCAGATTGCCGAGGTGATGATCCCAGACCATCCCGGTTCTCTGGATAGCTTCTGGACGCAGGCCGCGCGGCTGGTGTTCCAGTACACCGCCCGCGAGCTGGCCAAATCCGGAAAAACCACCAACGACGAATTGCGCAAGGCGATCATGAACATTCCGTCCGAGGAGCTGGCCGAGATCGTGGCGCCAACACCTGGCGCGCACTTCTTTGGCGAGCATGTGGCGAAAACCTCCGGCTCGATCCGGGCCAATATGATCACCGAGCTGCGCTTTCTGGAATACCTGCGGGACGATGCTGACCCCTTCTCAATCCGAGATTGGGTTGTGAATGACCGGCCCGGCTTCGTGTTCCTGACCGGCAACGCGGAGCAGTCGGCGGCGGTGCGCAATATCGTCTCGACAGTCTTTGAGGTGGCGGCAAACGCGCTGATGACAACTGAGGAAAGCCGTGATCCGAAAATCTGGTTCTTCCTCGATGAGGTTCCGACCCTCAACAAGTTGCCGTTCCTGCCCAAAAGCCTTGCGGAAATCCGTCAGTTCGGCGGCGCGTTTGTCGTGGGATATCAGGTGTTCTCCCAGCTGGAGGACATCTATGGCGACAAGGCTGCGGAGACCATCTCCGGGGTATTGAACAACCGCGTTGTCTTCAACACGCCTGATTACAACACGGCGCAACGGTCCTCTCGCTCTCTGGGCGAGGAGGATGTGATCGAGCAGCAGGAAAACATCACGCTCGGCGCGAACGACACGCGCGATGGCGTGGGGATTGTCGGCCGGCGCACACAGCGCGCGATTGTGACCCCTGCAGAGATCCAATCCCTGCCCCAGTTCGTGGCCTATTTCCGGCCCGCATATGACGCCCCAACAGCCAAGGTCCGGTTTGAACCTGTTCCAACCAAGGCAACGGCGGAAAAGTTCATCGCCTATAAGGGCAATGGGTTTGACCAGGGCGGCATGCAGGTCTCGGCCGTCAACGTGGAAATCAAAGAGGGCGCCAAGGTCGTCGCAGGCTTTGCATCTGACAAACCGCAAGATCAGAAGGCTGAATTTTTCCGCTGGCTGGACCGCGTGCGTCCCGAAGGATCAGCACAGATCGAGGATCCAGCCAACACGTCTGAGCGGGACTGGTACTGGCAGCATTTTGCCACGGCGCGCGTGCGTGGCCTCGATGTGAAAGAGATCGCCCATCCCGATCCCTATGCTGGCTTCGCTGGCAACGGCATCGGTCAGGCGCGGGAAACCGTCTATGTCCCCTACCCCGGCGCCGCACCTGGGCCACAGACAAGCCCGCCCAAAGAAAAGGCACCAGCTGCAGCTGAAGAACCCGTTCCCTCGTCCGTAAATAACCAACCCATTTGGCGGCAAGTACGGAACAAAGCCATTTTCCTCGACTTTGATGGCGTCCTGCACAAAGGGACATCAGGAACCTTCAATAAGTTGCCGCTTTTGGAGCAATTTCTGCGCCAGAATGATGATGTCGATGTGGTGATCTCTTCGAGCTGGCGTACAGCTGACCAAGATTATCTGGAACGCCTGTTCAGCTCTGATCTTCGCCATCGCCTGATTGGCACCACTATACCAGAAAATACAGTTCCGACCCGAAACATGGAAATCGACCTTTGGGCCGGGACCTATGGGGTGAAGTCCTATGTGGCGCTCGATGACGACGCCACCCTGTTTGATTCAGCCTGGCCCCATCTCCTTCAAACTGACGGTAGCAAGGGACTGCAGCCAGACGACATTCATCGGCTTGAAGAATGGATTGGGGCGGGCATTTCCACCCCGGATCAAAGGCCCCTGCCCCTCTCTCTTCGTGCCCATCCGGCTTTTGGCCAAACACAGCCAGACCGGAAAACGCCCCAGCGTCCAGCATCAGCGACCAAGTTCAGACTAAGCGAAGCAGATCCCCTCGATGATGCCGCCAGAAAGTTTCTGAGCCTTGAAACCGCTTTCGAGGAGGATCACTGACATGATGTCGATTTCCAACGTCTCGGCCGGGGCTGCTGCCAGCGGTTACTACAAGGAAGAAGGCTATTACAAAGCCGGATCAGAAGAGGGCCAGAAGGCTGCAACCTGGTTCGGAAAGGCCGCTGAGGAAAACGGCCTGACCGGCTTTGTCGATGACAAACAGTTCGCACAGTTCCTCGATGGTGAAGCTCCGGATGGTAAGCTGATGGGGCGCTATGTGGATGGTGAACGCCAGCACCGGCCCGGCCTTGATCTGACATTCTCTGCATCAAAATCGGCCTCGGTAGCAGCACTGGTCATTGGCGACAATCGGATCATTGAGGCCCATGACGCTGCCGTGCGCTCTGCCATGACGGTGGTGGAAGAGCGGTTCATCAAGACCCGGTTCCAGCAAGACGGGGAAATAACCACCAAGAATGCTGAAGGTATCATCGCCGGCATCTACCGACACGATACCTCGCGTGCGCTTGATCCAAACCTGCACAGCCATGCCGTCATCGCCAATATGGCGAAGAACGAGAATGATGGCTTCACTGCCATCCGCAATGAGGCTGTCTTCAACAATCGCAAGCTCATCACAGAGATCTACCGTTCCGACTTTGAGAACCGGATGAAGGAGCACGGGATCGCCACTGAACGCGGTAGGTATGGAGAGGTGAATATTTCCGGCATCCCACGTGAGGTCACGGAAACATTTTCAAAGCGCCGACAGGAGATCCTAAATGCACTTGATAACAAGGGTGTAGAATATTCTGCTGATACGGCGAGCAAGGCCACACTGGCGACCCGTGCAGCCAAGCATAAGAACCTGGACCGGGAGGCCCTGCGCGCTGACTGGCGATCTGATGCGCTTGCCGCAGGTCTCAGCCGGGATCAGCTGGAACGCGGAACTATTGAGAACGCCCCTATCGCGCCAACGGCCCCGACCCCAATACCGCGCTCGGTTCAAGAGGCAGAGCAAACCCCTCAATCGGACCCAAAAGAGGCCTCACTCGTCGCCGGCATCGTCTCGTGGATGAAAAACCTGGTTGCAGCCCCGCAGCAACAGCAACCGAAAGCACAAACGACGCCTGATACGATTGAAGGACGGGCCGTGAGCAAAGCCATCGAGCATGTAAGCGAGCGACACTCTGTTTATGAACGCTCCACCCTCACGGCAGCGGCGCTTCGCTTCTCCAGCGGCACCAACCTTGAAAAACTGGACAAGGAAATTGACCGGCGCATCGAGGCCGGCGATCTCTATGCCAACGGAAAGAACGGCGAACACCTCACCGATCGCGCATCGGTTGCGGTCGAAAAAGCGGTCCTGCAGACGTGGAAAGACTCTGAACAGACCCCCGGTCTCGATCTAAACTCAAGACACGCCAAATCGGGCATCCCTGATCTTTCCGCCACCTTGGCGAAGGAAAGCACGCTGACAGCAGGTCAGCTGGCTGCGCTCGAAACCTCACTTTCCGGTCAGGGCAGGTATGTCGGTGTTCAGGGCTACGCGGGATCTGGTAAGACCTACATGGTCGAAAAACTCAGCGAGTTGGCCGGTCAGGCTGGCTATGAGGTCAAGGGCTTTGCCCCTAGCCTTCAGGCGGTCAAAGAACTGGATACCGCCCTCCCCGGATCCTCAACACTGGCGCGCGTCGTGAACAGCGAACGCAACTATCCCCAGAAAGTGGACAACAGCCGGTCGATCCTTTTGGTGGATGAAAGCTCGATGGTCTCCGCACGCGATATGCGCAGCTTCATGGACTATGCGGAGCGCACCAACGCTGCCCGCGTCGTCCTGGTCGGTGATACCAAGCAGCTTGATGCCGTGAGCGCCGGCCAACCCTTTGCCCAGCTTCAGGAGACCGGCATGCGGACGGCCGTCATGGATGAAATCAGGCGGCAACGCGATGGCACCCTGCGCGAGGCAGTGTATGACACCGTGCGTGGCGACATTGCTGGTGCCTTCGCCAAGCTGGAGAACAACATCCACAAGGCGGAAAACCCACAGCAGGCGGCAGCAGAGAAATATCTATCCCTCCCGGCCGATGAGCGATCAGAGACCCGTATCCTGACGCTCACAAACGCGTCCCGCGCCGAAATCAACGCAGTGGTTCGAGACGGGTTGAAACAGGAAGGCAGCCTCGCATCTGAGGGTGTGACTGTTTCTGGTCTTGCCCCCCGCCCGATGACGGCTGTCGAAAGGAGTGATGCGCAGAGCTACGCCGCCGGCGATGTCTTGCAGTCCCTTGTCAGCAGCAAGGATCATGGGCTGTCGAAAAACGCCCTCTACATCGTTCAGGAGGCCGACACAAAAACCAACAGCCTGACGGTCGCGCGTGAATCCGACGGGGTACGCCTCGATATCCCACTGAATGGCATGACGGGAAACAAGGAACTCGGTGCCTCATTCATGGCCTATCGGCCGGAGGATCGAGAGCTGTCGGCCGGCGATGCGGTACGCATCCGGATCACCGACAAAGCCAATGACCTTTCCAATGGTGAGCGAGCAAAAATTACATCCGTCGAGGATGGCGCGATTGGATTGGAAACATCCAACGGCAAGCAAATCCAACTCAATGCACAAAGCCTCGGCGCGCGCGGTCTTGAACATGATTATGCAGCAACCGCCCATTCGGTTCAGGGTGAAACTGTTGATCGGGTCATTGTGTCGATGAATGGCGGCGACAGGCTGGCTACTCAAAAGGGGTTCTATGTGGAAATCAGCCGCGCACGGGATGAGGCGGTTTTATACACGGACAACCGGGCGGCCCTGGCAAGAAACATTGCAGAGAATACCGGCATCCAGACAACCGCATTGGCAACACAAATTGAATCACAAAAACCACGCGAGGAAATTATCGACTCTGTTCAAGCGGTGGATAGAGCGGTCGAGCATATAAGTGAACGCGACTCCGCATATAGCCGTGGGCATTTGACAATTACTGCTTTACAATTTGCCTACGGCTCTAGTTTTGATCAGGTCGATAAAGAAATTAACACACGCATTAAAGACGGTCGGTTATTTGTAAGCGGCGATGAGGGTGAAATGCTCACAGACAAGGCATCTGTTGATTTGGAGCGTTCCATTATTGCGACGTGGCAGGCTTCCGAGAAAAGTGGCGGATTGGACCTCCCGTCCGAACAAGGACGCAATGGGGAAAGCTTACTATCCCGACGGTTAAACGTCGTCCGTTCTCTAACTGATGGTCAGCGGTCGTCAATTGAAACGGCTCTCACGGGAGAGGGGCGATATGTTGGTATTCAGGGTTATGCGGGTACTGGTAAAACCTACATGCTTGAGCGCATGTCGCATTACGCCGCGCAAGCCGGGTACGACGTAAAGGGTATGGCCCCAAGCCACCAAGCTGTGCACGAACTCGCCAGTGTACTTGGCAGCGCGGAAACCCTCGCAAAGATCACGACAGCTGAACGTCACCACCCGCAGGACGTGGACAATAGCAAGACCATTCTGGTGGTCGATGAGGCCTCGATGGCCTCAGCTCAGGACTTGCGCAGCTTCATGGATTACGCCGAGCGCACCGGTGCACCTCGTGTGGTCCTGGTCGGCGATACACAGCAGTTGGATTCCGTGGCCGCAGGTCAACCTTATGCGCAGCTGCAGAACGCCGGGATGCGGACAGCCGTCATGGATGAGATCCGCCGACAACGGAACGATGATCTGAAAGCGGCCGTCCATCACTCGATCCGTCAGGAAATCCAACCTGCCTTCAGCCGCATGGAGGGCAATGTTCTGCAGGTGGAAAACCTCAGCATTGACGCCGCAGAGCGATACTTGTTGCTGTCCCCGAGTGAACGTGAAGGCACCCGGATCCTCACCCTCACCAATGCCTCCCGCTCAGAGATCAATAGCGTTGTCCGTGATGGGCTTTGGCAGGAGGGACGATTGAAAGGAGAAGAAGTCGAGCTGAAGGGCCTCCAAAATCGCCAACTGACCGAAACCCAACTTGCCGATGCGCGCAGCTACACCCCCGGCGATCTGGTTCTGTCAGTGGCCACCAGCAAGGAATTCGGGCTGCAGAAAAACAACCTCTATGTGGTTCAGCAATCCGATCATCAGCGCAACAGGCTGATCGTCCAGCATGAAGAAACCGGCGAGAAATCCATCCTCCCACTCGATGCAAAGTTCAATCGCCGAGACCTCGGAAAAGCCCTTGTTGCCTATGATCGAGAGAACCGGGAAATGGCGGCCGGCGACCAGGTGCGGTTCCGGATCACCGATCCAGAGGCGGGTGTCACCAACGGTGTTCGTGTTGAAATCAAATCAACCTCAGGTGGAATAATTGAAGCGAAAGCGCTGGATGGCAGTACCATCAGCGTGCCGCAGAACAGCATTGCAGCGCGCGGAATGGAGCATGACTACGCGGCCACTGCGCATGCCGTTCAGGGTGAATCTGTGGATCGTGTGATCGTGGCCATGAACTCAACCGAACGTCTCGCCACACAGAAAAGTTTCTATGTGGAAATCAGCCGCGCACGGGACGAGGCGGTCCTTCTGACGGACGATCCAGATCGTCTGTCAAAGACCATCGAAAAGCAGACCGGCATCCGGCCGACAGCGCTCGACACATGGATGGACGGTCGTCTGATTGGCGTTCGCGAGCAGCAGCCAGAGGAAGAGAAAGCCAAGGATCAACAGCAGGAAAAAGCTGAACCCGAGAAGGAAAAGACGATCAGGGATAGGGAGCCTGACGCCCCTACCCTACCCGGCCTCTTTGAAGCGAAACTTAAAGAATTTGAAAAGCAGGCTGAACTGGTCCTGCAGCGACAGAAGGAAATTGAACGATGAGCGACGTACAACAAAACCTCCGTGTGCGCCTCGGTCCTCTGGCAAGCGCCTTGATTGAGGGCAGCTCGGAGACCCGGCAGGAGGCACTTGAGCAGGCGATCCAGAAGCTTCAGGAGGCTGCAGATGGATCAGAAAACACCAAGGCCGCACCTGCCGATAGCAGCACTGATCTGAGCGCTCTCTCGCATCAAATCAGCCAACAAGGTGAACTCCTTTCTTCGCTTCGGCTCCAGGTGATGAAAGAGATGCAGATGCTCCGTTTGCTCGTCGCGTCTTTGATGTCTGATACGAATTCCGGGCAACAACAGCTGCTTGCCTTTGCAACTGATGCGATTGAGGATTTGCGCGAACACAACGGCCTCTTGAAGGAACAAGAGCTGTCGAACCTCGAAAGCGCAGAAGCAGCATTCACGGTCGCGGTACGTAACCAACTGCAAATGGGCGGCGATGAAATCGAGTCCGATTTGGAAGAGGAGATCGAGCGATGAAACCGACGGAGCAGCAGCCGATTTTGCCGGGCCACAGCTGGGCCAAGGGGTGGGCCAGCCTGGGCCAGAGCCGGGCCACAGCTGGGCCAGAGGCGATTTCGACCCTTAAAAATAGGGCGTCACAGGTTGCTGCCAGTGACCGATTGGCAAAACGCCAGTTTTGTCAATTAAATCAGCGCATTGCGCTGATTGCAGCATCGCTGCGTTATGTGTGGGACAAATCTGAGGCCCCCGGGCCGAAACCGACGTTCCAAGGCACCCAGTAAGCCATTCAACCGACTGGCTTACCCGCCTGCGGAACGGGCCGCGGCGGCGGTTTCTCTTCCTGAATTATGCTGCTTCCCCGCTTTTCCTGGCCGCTTCCCGGGAAACTGCGCGGAATTTTTCCTGAAGCAGAGAAGGAACACAGCCATGCGTAAATCCGCTCTAAACACCGCCAATGCCCGTCCCACTTCCCAACGGTCAGAGACCGTACATTGGGACGCTGAGGTTCCCAAGCTGGGCCTCCGGCAGCGCGGCACCAATAGCTCCTGGATCGTGCAGTGGCGTGACGATGGCAGGACCCGGAAGCAGACACTCGGACGGGCCAATGCGATCCCCCTGCCCCAGGCCCGCGAGCTGGCCCGCACGCTGCTCGACGGCGTAGAATCAGGGGCAGCTCCGGACGCCGTACCGACGGTGGCCGCCTTCAGCCGCCGCTATCTCAGGGATCTCGCCCCGAGATGGAAACTGGCCACGCATCGCGCCCACGCGCACGACGTCGAGCACCTCATTATCCCTTATCTAGGCAGCAAGCGGCTCAGTCAGGTAACCCGGGCAGATTTGGCTTCCTGGAAAGACGGGTTGCCCGGCAGTGCCGCCAGCGGCAACCGGGCATTGGCCGTTTTGTCCGGTATGATGCGCCACGCGGAACTGCTTGGCCTCCAGCCGCCCGGCAGCAACCCTTGCAAGGGGCTGAGGCGCCGCAAGACAAGCTTCACGGCCACTTACCTCTCCGAGGCACAGTGGTCGCGGCTGGGAGCTGCTCTACGGCGGCTGGAGGAAACCCACCCGCGTGAGGCCGGGTTCTTCCGCTTTCTCGCCCTCACCGGCTGCCGCAAGGGAGAAGCGCTAGCGTTGCGGTGGGACATGATCGACGGCCTGCGCTGCGCTCTGCCAGATGCCAAGTCCGGACCGCGCGCGATCTGGCTCGGGCGTCCCGCAAAACGGGTCCTGGCCTCCTTTCCGCGTAGCAACCTGTACGTGTTCGGTGAGGGCAAGGACCCAATGCCGGACCACCGGATTGACAGGATCTGGCGCAAGCTGCGGCAAAGTGCAAAACTTGATGGAATCCGCCTGCATGATCTGCGTCACAGCTTTGCATCCGTTGGCGTCAACGCCGGGCTGGACCTTCGCGTGATCGGCGGGCTGCTGGGCCATTCCGATCTCGCAACCACCGAAGGTTACGCCCATCTCGAAGACCGCACCATCAAGGCCGCGAGCCAGCGCGTTGGCACCCATCTGGAAAAGATCGTCAAGGCTCCAGCCTCGGGGCGCGGGGCGGACCGTTCCCTTTACCAGCGCTTTTGCAGATCGCCCCTCTCCATCGACGCCTTCTGTGCTGAAAACGGGATCGACCCTGCCACCTTCCGGAACGGGCTGGTCGCATGGAGGCGTACGAGCCAGAACCGGGGCGCAGGCGCATGAAGACCGTCACCCTTCTCACCCCGCTGATCCTGTCGTCCCTTAAGCCGCGCAAGAAGGAATACGTGCTGCATGACGCGCAATGCGATGGCCTGGCCCTGCGTATCCAGCCGGGCGGCGCAAGGTCCTGGGTCTGCTGGAAACGGGAAGCCGGCAAAACCAGGCGCGTCACCCTGGGCCGTTTTGAGGACATGGATCTCGATGCGGCACGCGAAGCCTTCCACGGAAACATGGGTAACAGCCAGCGCGCCACGGGCCCGCTCCAGCGCAACACGCTCCCCTTTGGGAAGCTCTGCACCGCATTCCTGGATGCCAAGCACGGGGTCTATGCAGCCTCCACCATTTCCTCTCTGGGGTACTATCTGGACACGCAACTTCTGCCCGCCTTTGGTCCGCGGAAGATTGCACGGATTACGACGCCGGAGATTGCCGAGTGGTTCTATGCCTATTCCCGTTCGCGGCCGGGCGGGGCCAACCAGGCGCTTGGTCACTTCACGACAATTCTGAACTGGGCCAGGGAGGCAGGCCACCTCCCCGAAGACTTCCCCAACCCGGCCGCCCCTCTGCGGTTCAACCGGCGCTTGGCACGCGGGCGCGTGCTGAGCAGTGACCAGCTCCGGCGGCTGGCGGCCGTGCTGGACTCCGCAACCGCCAGACAGCGGGACGCTGCGGACGCAATTTGGCTGATGCTGCTGACAGGCTGCCGCTCTGGAGAGATCCTGCGGTTGAGATGGGATGAGGTCCGGAAAGACAAGCTTGCCCTCCAGCACACCAAGACGGGACCGCGCGAAGTCAATCTGAGCGATGCTGCTATCCAGTACTTCGGCCGGTTGCGTAAACAGCCCCGGTCCAGTTACGTGTTCCCGGCGCAGCGCACAATGAAGCCGCATCGCACATCCATCGACCACGCTTGGCAAACCTTCAAACATCTGGCCAGTTTGCCCGACGAAATTCGGTTGCACGATCTCCGCCACACATACGCCTCTCACGCCATCATGTCAGGGGAGTCCCTGCACATGACCGGCAAACTGCTCGGCCACAGGTCGCCAGGCAGCACCGAACGATACGCGCATCTCGATGCCGGATTTCTCGAAAAAGCTGCGGACAAGGTGGCGCAGAGAATAGACGGATTGTTGGGCGGCTAGCGGACCGACGCAGGCACATAGAGAGATTAGCAGTTATGTCTTACATTGAGGCAAGAATCTGTTCAGGAATGCGCAGTTACAGCAGCTCAGAGCCGTGGCACCAGTGATAATACTGGTCGTTCTCCGATTTCGACAGAAAACCTGGATTTCTGCAATCTCTCGACCGATAGAATGATAGTCCGGATAACGTTTGTACACTACTTCCCGTCTGTACACAGACCGGAATACACGAACCAAACACAGGCAACCAGACCCAACACTCTGCGAACGACTTTAGACGACCCCAAGCAGTAACGTTTGTTGCAAAATTCCGTAACTCGAACCATATTGTCCTTGGTCTCTAGCATATTTTACATAACCAATGAAGAGTGGCGTCTCGACCAGCCGCAACTCTGACAAAGGTAAACCTCATCACTGATGAGCAAGATTAGGCAAGGCAACAAATTGAAAAGATTAGAAACCTTTGCTCGCCGCAACACTGAGAGTGTTTCCCCTAAGGTTCTCAGCCTGGTAAGAAGATTTTCAAAAGAGCGGCGCAATGACGTTCGTGGAGCAATATCGAAATACAAGCAAAATGGGTTAACCTCGAAAATCGAGCAAAATATTCGTGCAAACCAAAATGCAGCAGACATGGCGGTAGCTGCCGAATTATTAGAATCCCCATTTGGATTAAAAAATAGAAAACCCAAAGATCTTAAACAAGAAGAGACATGGGTAACTTATGAGAACCCTACTCATAAAATAGAATTAGAAATCGCTTACGCCTGTGGATTTCTAAACTCATGGAAGACATTATCGCACAAGGCGATTGGTACGATCAAGTTTCTCTCCACAATTTCTAATGTCAGCACAGAAGATGCCTGCGGCGCGGTGAAAGCGTGCGCTAAGGAATGGGGAGCTTCCCGTTATCTTAGTTATAAAATTGCATATTTGAAATCGAACGCAAAAAACGAAACATACCTCCAACGCGACCTGGCAGAGGCGGATGAAATACTAGGTCACAAAGAGTATCCCGGAATCCAATATAGCGCACTAGAGAATATTGAAGATAAGATCTCTATCTTCTCAGTTGCACGTCGGCATACAAACACTTTACGCCGAAGCGTCGGCGCAAACTTCCGCAGGAGTCAAAGCTTAAATAACATTGTATTTACACCAGTTTCAAATGACGACGCTGCTGCCTTCCTCCATCGAGCCGTTGAAATAAGCTTGATAGATACTGTACACGCCCTTTGGATTTTAATGAACCTCCGAGACAGATTTCCATATGCGCAAGAAAAAATACAAAACCATCTGCACACAGATATCTTTACCGCTTTTCGAGATGCTCAGCTCCAAGTTTCTCAACTTCATCAGCCAAAGCTTACTGAAGACATCAACGAAGGTACCGACCTTTCACTCCGAATTTACCGGTACAGCGCTGCCTTTCTTGAATTTGAAAACCTTTGTAAGTTTAGAAATGATATCGACAGAGTAGTTGGCTATCGCCTAGTCGCCTCCTTACACCGAGGCATAGACACATGGCATGCAAATTCATTCGACAACATCGCCATAATGAGACGTACTAACTCGGATTTTCGACTTGACTTACATGACCACGAAAATGTCAGAGTTGACACTTTTTATCGAACATATCTTTTCCTGAGATTTATTCAGCAGCCAGCTAACCTATCCTTTATCGAGGAAAAAGATGTTAAGTTCATTTTCGACAACACAATTGGGCTGGACTCGCTGTTGCTGGAAAGGGAACTGCAATCCCTTCACTTGAATGCGTCCGAATCGACAAGACCTCTAATTTCGGTTCTTGCACTTGCCCTATACCGTGGACGTTCATCAGATCCAGATATCGATTTTGATTATCGCTTAAAGTTAGAACAGTACATTAGTGCGAATTTCAACAGTCACATTCCATCCTTTATAAAATCCCTGACAACTGAAAGCCCTCAAATTGCCAGCTACCTAGCAACTTCCTTAAGCGAAGCCACATTGCAAAAAATGTATTCTCTTATTCAATCACCAGAGCAAGCCAGTGAAGCAAGAAAAGAAATTTTGCATTGTATTGGGTTCGCCCTTAATCGTATAGAATATATCATCGAGGCCGAAGCGATTGAGACACGGGGCAAGGTTGCAACTCTAAGAAAGTACTTTGACACTAGTCGAATGTTTGTCGACTCCGTCGCAATGAGGGATTGGTTGGAAGCAAACCCTTCTGCATATACACAGCAATATAAAGAACTGCTACCGAAACTAGTAGCAACTCTAGCAGCGGTAGCTGATATCAAGAATGAAAAAACTGGAGAAACGACGAAAGTTCCCATCGTTCAAATTTCCTCAACGGTTGACCATCTAGTCAAACAAATTGCGGTCGAAGCGTTTAAGGAATTTTGCATTAATGCGGAATTTGGAATTGAATCGTATCTTGGGCGACGAATTCGGCACAATACTCTTCACGGTGTTATGACTGACCCTATCGATGGCGTACTTTCTTCCCCAATGTACCACCCAGTCATTGCGGGTACGCGGTTCGGTTATGCTCTACAAGGGTGGCAATCGTTCTATCGAAATTACATCGAAAGAATTCGGAAAGAATATCTTCAGTTTCTGGATGAATCCAAGCCAAACTCCCTCTTCGATCCTGTTTTGAACTTTGAAGACTCCGCGACCATACGCAGTGTATCACAATTATCGCAATCTCTTAAGCTATCCGGCCCGGAGATGCTTCCCGATCTAATTATCGCGTTCTGCTGGAAACAGATTGGCCCTCAACTTGACTATGCTTCTCGTCAGATCAAGGTAAAAATGGCCGGCGAAGTTAAGCAATCTTTAGAATCAGCACTATTGAAGTACAATGGGCCCGAAGAGAGAAGGGTTTTTACGGAACTGACCGAGGAGATTGATGCAGTTTTCACAAAAGTAGCCAGTTGGTTTCGACTTCCGGAAACCGGCTTCGTACCTGCAACCATTAATTCCCTATGTAACATCATCGACATAGAGTTCGGCCGAGAAGAAATGCCAACAATAGTAACAGGGAACGCGCTAAAAACTGAATACACAGGCATCAGTGTACACAGGATTTATGATTGCTTGGCAGTATTAATACAGAACGCAATCCACCATGGAGAGCTGCAGGGTGAGATACGTGTTAACTCGAAAACAGAAGAGATTCCAAATACGAACCTGCATCGAGTCCGATTATCAGTTTCGTCACATATCGATGACGAAAAAGTTGAAGAGTGCGTAAACCGAATAAATAACGCTTTGAAATCAACAGAAACAGGAAAGGACATGGTGACAGAAGGCTACTCAGGCCTAAAAAAAGTAAAGTACATTACAAAGCTCAATGAGGGGAAACACACTGTGGAGTTGACGTCCGTTGGTAATGAAATCGAACTTCGCTTTACATTGAAAGCGGAGGTAGCTTCAGAGCGTATCGAAGATGAAACAGATTTTGCTGATTGAAGACGAGGCGCACAAAAAGGAAGAGATCACTGGATATCTCAAGGAGTTTCTTGGTTCTGACCTAATACTCAGTGAGGCGGACAGCGTTCGAGAAGCCGTGATGGCGGTAACTGAAAACAATTACGACTTGATTGTACTAGACATGGCATTACCGACTTTTACAGCGAGCTGTGAATCGATAAGCGGCGGTCTTGATCAAGCCCTAGGCGGAGTGGAGGTGCTTCGCTCACTAAAAGCCTTGGGAAAGGAACTCAACGTAGTAATCGTAACACAATATCCTGATATCTCACTTGGCGGAAAGCGAATAAAACTGAAGGCAGCCAAAACAACGCTGGAAAAAAAGTACGGACAAAAAGTTAGGGGCACCGTCCTGTACAAATATAAGTCGTCCCTAAATCGATCAAAAATAAAAACTATCGTGGACTCAATATGGTAAAAATACTAGTTACTGAAGACAACGTTGCCAAGCTTGAGGAGATTATCAACTTTCTAAGATCAAAGAATAGTGGAAATCTCGAAATTCTTGTCGCTACAAACCTAGTGGAGTTCTCTCAAAAGCTTGGCGAAGATATAGATATTTGCATAATCGATGTGCGAATACCGGCCTACACCGGAGCTGAAGCGGAAAAAAATGGACTCGGCATAATTCAACACCTAAAAAGCTCTCCAAATCCGCACATAAAGCTCATTGCGATCAGCTCATTTCCGGATGAGTTCGAAGATATCCGTTCAAAATTTGAACGCAATGGCTGCATATTAGCAAATTTTCACGAGAAAGACGTTTGGCAAAACGCACTTGAGATACTAATCATGCAATCTGCCGCAAATACAAAAAAAGACTTTCTAATTTTCACAGCACTCCGTAAGGAACGAGCACCGTATACTTCTTTTCCTGAACTTAATGGCAAAGCAGTAAGCTCTGACGGCATCACTCGTTACGACGTGGAAATTGGTGAAAAGTGCGGATCTGTGATCGAGTTGCCGAGAATGGGCTTGGTAGACGCGGCGGTTACTGCAGGAAAGTACATCGAACTTTACTCACCAAAGCTAGTTGCCATGTCCGGTATTTGCGCGGGGTTCGACGGCAAAGCGGAGATGGGTCAGTTGCTGGTTTCCGAACTGGCTTACGAGTACCAAAGTGGAAAATGGTCAGGTGATGGCTTTAAATCTGAACCGTATCAAATACCTGTATCTGAAGGACTTCGATCCAAGATACTCCATTTAATCGAAGAGGAGGGTAATGTTTCGAACTTTGAAATCGGTTGGAATGGAAACAGACCCAGCACAATGTCCGAACCTAAAATGGTTACCTTTACGAGTGGATCAGCGGTCATTGCTGACGCTGCTCATATGGATCATGTTCAACAATTTCATCGCAGAGTTTCCGGACTCGACATGGAGATTTATGCAATTCACCGTGCTGCTCACTTATCAATTTATAAACCGGATGTTATTTGCGCAAAGGTAGTGGTGGACTTGGCCGATAAAAGTAAGGACGACCGCATCCAAGAATACGGCTGCTTTGTTTCGAGCAGGTTCATAATCAAAGCAATCGAGCGGTACTTTCAGCCGAACGCGTGATTAGAACGAAAACTGCAAAAAAAGGGGGGAGGCTGGTCGACGCTTTGGTTTTATAGAGATCCCATGAAAAATGTGCCACATGAAACTTTAAGCCGTCGATTTGGTTTTGCCTCAGGCATGGCCAACGCTTTCCCCCTCAGCAACAGTGGTCAAATATCTAATCCTTGTTGGTGAGAATCCTGAACTCATCTCGCCCGAGGCCGCGGTTGCCGTACGATGTAGTGTTGGCCCGATCCAGACATCGAATGAAAAGCTCGCGCTGCTCTTAAACCGCGATTGACATTGGCAAGCCAACATCGCGTTCTAATGTGTGGCGATTGCGCACATACGCGATGGTGAGAGAACCAAGGTACACGCAGCTCCGCGGCCGACAAAAGGTAAAACCCGGCGCTTTCATCAGAAGCAGAAAGTAGCTAGAAACGCGCCAAAAACAATCCACGCACTGGAGAGAAGCTCTGCGGCAAATGAAAGTGTGGGTACTCGTCGAGGCTGGTATTTTTTTCCTGTCTCCGCTAGAATTTTTCCTGAGGTCAGCGACTTCAAGAGAAACCAGCCATTCGGCTAGCCACATTTCGGAGCTGTTTTCATACGCATACAGGGTCATGTGGCCGGACATATGAAACCGCGCTCCTGCAGATTGCTGCGTTATGTGTGGACCTTTTATGAGGACCAAAGGGCCGAACACAGCTTTGACGGCCCGATATTCAAAGGAGATCGTGGCCTCATGCCCGCCAACGAGAAGGCGCTGAGCGCTTCCTTTACCCTCCGCACCTCTGGGCTACGGACGGCCTACCTTGCGCTCCTGATGGCTCTCCTGCCCCCTACGGCGATCCTTGCTGATGACTGGTCGAGCTCAGGTAGTTTTGACCTCGAAGAAGCGGCTCAGATCCGGAAATCTCTCGTGGAAAACCCCGCCTCCGATCACAGCCCATGGAGATCCACGGACAGGGCAAATCAGTGGGTCGCTCTCGATGAATTTGAACGCGCTCGCCCCGGCAAGCGACCACCTGCCCCGAGCACCTTCCAGCTCCCATCAGGATCCAGTGTCGATCAGCTCTTTGCACTGATTGCCTTCGCCGAGGCTCCAAAGGGTCGCTATGACTCCATCCACCATGACGCCAAAATCCGGCCCGCCAAGCAACCGTCTCAGATGACCTTGGCAGAAATCTATCAGTGGATCGGCGACACCCCTGGCCAGCCTCACGCCATCGGAAACTTTCAGATCATTCCTTCGACATTACTTAATTTGCAAAAACGTCTTGGACTGCCTGACGGTGTTCTCTTCAACCGCTCCACTCAGAACCGAATGGCCGCGCTTCTCCTTGCTGACGCCGGCCATCACAAGTTTGGATCGGGGAAGATTTCTTTGGCGACCTATCAGAACAACCTGGCGCGCATCTGGGCCGGCCTTCCGCTCACATCTGGCAAGTCTGCTTATCATGGGTACGCTGGAAACCGTGCGACCATCACACGGGCGTTCTACGATCAGAAGATGCAGTTGATTTTTGGAGGTGGTGAGAGCCGTGTAGCCAAGGCCACATCCGATGTGTCTTCAGCCCCGGTTACAGGCACTTGGAGTAAACTTGGAGAATGATCCTCGGCCGGGAGTGTTGGCGATCCACGTCAACACTCAGCGCCACTCAAATCACCCGCATAAGGAGAGTAAAAAGATACCAGCTCCCCGTCTCGCGACCTTCTGAAATATTCAGCGTTTCAGCTCCCAGATCGCGACACGATCACAGTACGCCGAGAATTTCCCTGACAGGACGCTCAAGAAAAAAAGGTAATAGAGGGCCGCTAAAACACCTGACCAAATCCCGAAGATCGCGGCCCAACCTAGCGTCAGAATAAAGAGCGATGGAACGGTCAAACGCACCTCCACAGATCGGCTCGACTCGGATCAGTCTGAAGCCGTTCTGATGATAACACGTTTTTGGTATTGAGTGTTTTAAGCTGGAACCAAGAACGGGCCTGCAGAACTCAACGCCGCTCGGATCACATCACCCGCCAGCAGGTAGGATGTCATTGGACCCAGACATGTCAGCAGCAGATTGGGCTATGATGCAGCTCGTGTCCGGAGACACCTTCCAAGCCCGACCTCCCAGGACTACGGCCGCAATCGGACCCTTCGCTTGCGAACCGTTCACGGGACTGGTGAACCTATGTCGGCACTGACCCTATCACTTGCACCAGCTCGACCGACGGCCACCATTGTAGGACCTGGCTAAACCTTCTGAGATCAGGATCTCGCCCAGATCGACGCCAGCGACATAGAAACGGGCGAGTCCTCGACCGTACTTGTCGCGCCCTGGGAGGACGACCACCTCTACCCTGCCCGCGTTATCGACCAGCTGACGGGCACGCTTTGTCGCCTCTGTTCCTAGCGCTTTCTCGTACCCACACCTTGGCTTGTAGGTCTCGGGCGTATCGTAGCCAACCAGCCGAAACCGTTGCCCTCCGATATCAGCCGTATCTCCGTCGATCATGTAGATGTCTCCGCTGCTCACCGGGGCCGCCTGAGATACTGATGCAGTGAGTATGATCAATAGCGTTGAAAGTACCTTCATCAGGTTCTCCTAAAAAAGAAAGGTGAGGCCTATAACCTCACCTTTGATAGATATACTGGTCTCTTGTAGCTGTGGAGAAATCAGGATTTGAGTTCAAGCTCTTCCATTGAAACCCCGGATTGAACAGCCTCGATCAGCCAGATAGGTTTACGACCGCGCCCTGTCCACGTTTGTGAAGGATCTTCAGGGTTCGCATATCTTGGAGCCCTTTTTGAAGTCGATTTCTTCGTCGGCTTTGCAAATTTATCGACGACCTCCTGAAAACTTACTTCGTATTTTGCAGCGATGGCGAGCATGTCAAAATAGGCTCGCTCCTTGTTTTCTTTTTCAAGCTCAACTATGCGGACCTCTATATCTTTCGCCAAGATTTCGAGTTCAGTGCGGCTGAGTTGACCAAGGTTAATATTCATGATGCCCCTCTGGATATGTGATTGCTACCAGAAAGCATAAATTCCGACCTGTAGCAACGAACATTCAAAACCTTCCAAATAATGCCTTCGGATCTCGAAGCAAATTTTTGCTTACTGATTGGACAAAAAATTCGATACAGGGTTCCCAGTTCTTGGACCCATACTTTCGTCCATTCACTGTGATCCTGTCTTGATCGTCGATTGGAACTTTCTCCTCTTCAAGTTCTCCATCCTCACGAACCCGATAGACATAGGCTGAAATACCATCGAACCCGACACCCTCGATGTCAAACTTCCAAGGCCCCCTGCCCTGTTTACGTTTCTGGAAATACCCTTCGAAATTCCGGCATTGATATGCCCCGTCCCACCATTGTGCGCCGGGTTTCCCTTTTTCACCATCTGACATCGGGATCAGTTTAAGCTGTCTCATGCCTCTAGGGTCAGGACTCGTTATCCTTCATAGCCAGAAGATGACGAGAGCGGCGAGAGCGATAGCTGACAGGAACACTGTTGGTGATCTGTCGTATCGTGTTGCGACCCTTCTCCAGTCTTTCAGCCTGCCGAACATGATCTCGATCTGGTTGCGGCGTTTGTAACGGCGCTTGTCGTACTTGACAGGGGTTTTACGCTGTTTGCGGCCAGGGATGCACGCCTTTATCCCCTTGTCTTCCAACGCTTCTCTGAATTATCGCGAGGAGAGTATAATGCGGAGGAAGTCCGCCAAAATATTGGTTTTTCGCTACTTCCGGTTTATGGCCTCCACATTATTTTGATGCGCGTCAGAGCGTATCCAACCAGTCGAGCACGCTCTGGTCGCGTCGCCATGAAGGCTGGCGATCGGTCTTCGGTCTTTCGACCCGTTCCAGCGCCCTGCGTTTGGTCTCCAGATTCGCTTGGGCATAGTGGTTTGTGGTTTCGAGGCTAACGTGACCTAACCAGCTTCGGATGACCGTGACGTCGACTCCGGCGGCGACCAGATGCACGGCTGTCGCGTGCCTGAAGCTGTGCGGCGTCACATGTTTTGTTGCCAGCGACGGTGTGACCTTTTCAGCCGCCCTGACATAGTCCGCCAGTTTGAACCGCACCCCCGAGGCGCTCAGCGGTTTGCCATAGCGGTTCACGAAGAGTGGCGCATCGACCGGCCTTGGTGTTCGCTCAAGCAGCGACTTCAGCAAGGCCACCGTCTCGGGCCAAAGCGGGCTGATCCGTTCTTTCCGGCCTTTTCCGTACAATCGCACGCAGGCCGGAGCATCGAACCTGATCGCTTGCGGACAAAGATCGAGCGCTTCCTGGATGCGGGCGCCAGTATTGTAGAGGAACGACAGCAAGGTATGGTCCCGCTGGCCGATCAAGATGGAGCGGTCGGGTTGAGCCAGGATCGCCTGCACCTCTTCGGGTTCGAGGTAGTCTGGCGCGCGGATCGGTGCCTTTTTCGTCGGCACGTTCAGAACCTCCGTACATTGCGACATGAGCGCTGGCTCGCGCGTCGCCACGAAGCCGAAGAAGCTACGCAGGGCCGCGAGACGGCAGTTCCGGGTGCCGATGGTGTCACCGCGCTCGACCTCAAGATGGTGCAAAAATGCGATGACCTCTACAGCAGTCAATTCGTTCAGAGTTAGACCAACAACCGGCTTGCCACATCGCGTCGCGACAAAACGCAAAAAGAGCCGCCACGTATCCCGATAAGACTTGACGGTATTCACCGAGGCGTTGCGCTGCTGGACCATCCAGTCGGTGAAGAACATGCGCAGCAATTGGGGAAGCGGATCAGATTTCATGACGCCACCTCAACTGATTCAACGTTGCCCGGCGTGGCAAAGGCCCGGAACCGCTCACTCGCTTCATGCAAAAGTTCCTGGGTCACGGTGATGTAGACCAGCGTGGAGTTGATGTCACGGTGACCTAGATATGTTGCAAGATACGGCAGCTTTTCCTGGGGATTCTCACCTTGTCGGTACCATTCGAGGATCCGGTGAACGACAAAGGTATGGCGCAGGTCATGGATGCGCGGCCCGGTCTTGCCCGTGGCCGGTTTGAGGCTTGCCATGCGCAGAATGGCAACCAGATGATTGCTGATAGTTGCCTGACAGTAATAGCGGTTCTTTTGATCGTGCCAGAACAAGCCAGCATCAAGGCTGCGAGACACGTTGGCCCTCTGCCGCGCTTCGAGAATCGCGCGCAACGCATCCATCGCGCTGTCCGACAGCGGCAGAATACGGGACTTGAAGAACTTCGTCTCCCGGATCGCGATGGTTCCCGCCCGCATGTCAACGTCGCCAAGCGTCAGCCTTGCAATCTCGCCGATCCGCAGCCCGGCGCAATAGGCTAGAACCAGCATGGTATAGAGATTGATCGCACGCGAGGGCGAACGCGGTGACGGATAGACCCGGGCGATTGCAAGCAGCTTCTGGATATCCTCAGAGCTGTAGATATACGGGCGCCGCCAGCCGCGAGCGACCTGTTTCGCTGGCCAGTTGTCCGGTTGCCGTTTGGGGCGTGATGGATCGTCATGGCACAGTGCCTTGTTCAGGATACGGGCCAATTTCTCGCATTCGGCCGGATGGTTCGCGGTCGTCTTTGTCCAGCGGTAGTGCTCAAGCAGGGTCTCCAGTGGCTGGCCATCGAGATCGGGTCGTTGCTGCAGAAAGCGGTCGAACCGGCGGCAAATGACGTCGGCCGCCTCATACCGGTAGCCCCTGCGCTGCATCCGCTCGACATGGTCGCGCATCAGCTCTCCCAATGAACTCTCGAACGGTCGGGGTTGCCGCAACGCCTCGAGTGCCTGATTGGGATCAGGGGACATCAAAGCCCGTATGATGCCCGTGTCACTGTGGGCATTATAGTCACGGCGAAGGTCGGAGATCGGGTTGCTCTCAATCCTTCTGTCATCCGCCAAGGCATCCAGAAAGCGGGCGACAATCCGGGCGCGGTGCTGCACTGTTGAGCGGGCCCAGACCTCGCCACGCTCACGCAACCAGTATTCAAGCGTTTGTCGGTCAGTCACGCCAAACCACACCGCCACCTGTCGGAAGCTGTTCAGTGCTTGCCGGTAGTAGATCGGCGTTATCGCGTAGTTCAATGGAAGCCGCGCGATGTAGTTCTCGATCATCTCATCGCCATCCTCGGGCCGGCGTGTCATTGTCTCACCTCCCAGCCCGGTAGGTCGATGGCAATTGCACGCAGGTCCTCGGTGGCAAGCTTCAGATAGGGAGCTGTCGATTCCGGGGATCGGTGTCCCAGCACATCGCCGATGACCTTGCGCGGTGTGGCGGCGCGCAGCATGCTGACGGCACGGGCATGGCGGAAGATATGTGGTCCACGTTTGCCGATTGGCTCTATCCCGGCATTTTCCAGACGGCGTTTGACCACGCAATAGAGCCCACCCGATTTCATGGCTTGATAGGGAGCCCGGCTCCGCAAAAATACGGTGCGCGAATGTGCCTGTGGACGACCTTCGCGAAGGTATAGCAGGATTGCTTCTCCAACGGGTTCCATCAACGGCAGCACCGCCGTGGCATTGGTCTTGGACCGCTGCACCCGAATGGTATCTGCCCGCCAGTTGATATCCTCGATCTGCAGGCTGCCGACCTCGCCGGACCGAAAGCCGTAACTGGCAAACAGCTGCAGGATCGCGTGATCACGCAACCCCAAGGGCGAGCTGTCCTGTCCCGCAAGTTCAAGAACCGCCGCAATCTGTTCTGCGGTCAGAATCGACGGAATGCCCTCATAGGCATAGAGAAGCGGAGCGATCACATGACCCGAGAGATCATCTGCATGCAGCTTGCTCCGGTGTAGATGCCGCAGGAAGCCACGCAACCGTTCCGCCACATCCTTGAGCGATTTGCGAGTCAGGCCCGGTGCCCGGTTATCCATATATGCATCAATGTCGCGCACGCTCAGATCGGCAAAATCGGCTTTTCCAGTTTGCTCTAAGAGCCATTTACAGAAGTAGTGCGCCTCCCACATAAGCGCTTTGATTGACGGCTCCGCCAATCCGCGTTCTTGGCTCAGCCACAGTTTGTAGGCGGCGCAGACAGCCCGGCTGTGTCGTTCCGCTGCGCTTGCGGCAGGTGGATTCGGTGGCCATTCTGCTAGAGCAGACCGCATCAAGGCGTGGATGCTGGATCGAGGAATCGAAGACCATCTAGATGCAGGTGGTCGCCCGCGATCCTTCTCAAATTGTCGCACCGCATGATCTAGATAGTGCGCTACAAGGTCTGGCGTTACATCGCACAGCGCAGTCTCTTTCGCTTGCAACCAAGACAGGAACTGGCCTGCATAAAGACAATAATTGCGCACGACAGTCGGACTGTAGCGCTGTTCTTGCAAAGCCTCGCGAAGTTTCAGAAGTGCTTTGGGGGGTGATGATAACATCGGGTTCTCCTTGGGTTGGTTAACCCAACCAAGAAGCCCCTAGCTAAAGTTCGAAAGCAAATTGCCCTCGACTGATCCTGTAAACAACCGCCGTTCGCGCAAAGCGCAGCAAATCCAACGAAAGAGCCCTCAGCCGCCATCCCCCAGCAGGTGGGATGCTGCAGACGCACGAGGTCGGTCACAGCCCAAAGCAGACCGTGCGGTAGCCAAGGAATTGAAGATACAAAGGCTTATCTGATTTTCCACCTCAGTTTACCATGCTATGTACTTTGAGCGTTTTGTTGCGCAGCTTAGGAGGCAGATAGATGGCACTTAAGCTACCAGATCAGAGATGGACTTCCCTTGATCGAAAGCCAAATCGCTGCGGCAAAAGATGGTTCACATTTTGGCATTGATTCCAGCAACTTAAAGGTTCTGTTGCAGGGCGAAATTTACCAAGGGATGGCCATCATAGAGATCAATAGTAAAATTGACACAGGAGCATTTGCGAGAGTTCAACATGCGGTTCGGGCCAAGACACTAGACTTCATAGGTGTTTTGCCCAATACTCAGTTGCGTTCCCCTATTGTTCTCCAAGACGCCCAAATATGCACGTTCGGTCCAGTTGGGCCAACAAAGCAGTTCTAGCGCCAAAAAATCATGAGCTAGCAGCCGCTGAATGGATAGCGCCCTGAATGTTGAGCAGGAGGCGACCAGTTGCATCTAACGTGTTTGACCACCACGCGATAAAGGATCATTATGCTATTTATCCGAGCAAAAATCTTATTAGCACCATTTTGCTCTTAACAGGAGTCGCCCTCCATGAAGGCAGTTGTTACGGTTATTGCTTTTTTACTGGCTTGCCTAGCCGTTGCAACATTGTGGTCAATTGTCGCGGCGCTTGGGTCGCCGCGGGACATAGGCTTTACCGCGTTTATGGTGCAGACTGGCACGATTTTTGGGCTTGTAACCACCGCTAGCGCCGTTCCGGTCTTGGCAGTTTACGCTGTTGCGACCCACCATAACATGGTCAGTTACCACTTGGCGGCTATGGTGGGATTTTTTCTGGGTGCCGGATTGTTCGTCGTATTTTTCTCGACTTGGTTCTCCGGGTCACGCGTGCTCGAGTACATTAAGCTGATCAGCGCTGGTGGCGGATTAGGGCTATTCGGCGGGATGACCTTCTTATTTTGTAAGTTTCGCTTAGGCCAAATGGTGAGCAATCGAAAATTTGCTCGTTAAGGCTGGCGCTGATGACATCGAAAGTAGTAGCTTCTTAGATGCATTCAAAAATACGGAGAGGCTGAAATGCTCCACCGTCTGCGCCAACCAAAGGTACCCAGTCACATCAAGTTTGCGCGGGTAGTGAGATCGATTTGGGCTGAGGCCATGATATTCGGTTTAGCCCTCTCAGTAAGGCCTGTCTTATCAGCGTTGCAGCCAAAGCTGAAATGCCAAAACCGCAGTCATAATCAAAAAGAAACAGCAAAGACCCAGCCCAGCGGACCGCGCGGTGGACTTGAGTCCGGGCCGCATAATGGTTTGCGCCATACGGGATTTGGTCCCGCTGCGCTGAATGGCGTTCTGTACCGCCTGAATAAACCAGCCCCAGATGGCCGGTTGAGCAAAAGCAAAGGCAATTCCACCCAGCAAAACAAAACTAACTTTTGAGACTCGCGCTGCCAACTCTCTGTCGCCACCATAGAATGGAAGAATAGTCTCTCCCACAACGCCAAGCGCGATAAGAAGAACAAAAAAAATAGCGGACAGTTTCAACATATTAGGGTTTTAAGCAGCGCCATCACCGACGGCAAGTCTCGTGCTGCCCAAGAACTTCATATCATCATGGCCAAGCGCAGTAAGCTCTGCGAGTGAGGGTAAACTCGACCAGCATGTCAGGCCAGGCATCGCGATACGTCGCGTGCCATTTTTCGAGAGTTGAAACACCGCTACAGGTTGTCCCAGTCATCAAGGTTGTAGAGAAACCCGAACAACGTATCCGCGCAGCGGGCCAGACCCTGAGTGTTGTTGCCTGTCCCCCAAGGGTCACTGGCCGTTTCCCAAAGATATACGGCATTGTCCGTTGGGTCGGTGCCATTGGCCAAAAGGTTGGTGTGGCCTGCGTCTGCTGTGCCGATAAACACCATATCATGGGGAAAGCGGTCGGGAAATTCACGGCCTTTTCGAAATATCTCGAAGTTGTCGATGACAGATTGCAACGGTTGGAACGGCACCTGTAGTTCATGTTTGGTCTGTGCGCCGTCTGGCCAAGTCGCCAGAAAGTAATAGCCAAACCCATGTTCAAATTCGCCAGCCGTTTCCAACAGCTCTTTGTACTGGGTGGGCAGACGACAACCCGTCTTTTCTAACAGCTTTTCGAAATGCGCCTTGTTCCAAAACAGGGTGGCAGGCGCATAATCGGGGTCCTTTTTGAAGCGGGACAAAGCCATATCGAGCGTGATTTCCATGTGATCGCCTTAATTTAGTGGCCTTCGGGCTATACTTGCACCACCAAAGTGCGGAACGCCACCGTTGCGAACGCGGGCCGACTGACGGTCTTGTTGGCAATCGCCATCCCAATGGGAAGACCAGAACCAGATGGCGCCCATGTCCGCAGGGTCAATGGACAGAACAAGGTGTCACCACCTAAAATCGCCGTTGTCATATCAATCAGACAAGTCGCTGTATCTTGTCACGGCGGGCCTGTTCTGCAAGACCAAAGTCACCGGTTTCAGCGTCGGTAGAGCGGTCCCCGCGCATCGGTAGTTCGACGCAACCTTTCGCTGCGTTGGAAACTGGCCAGTTTGAAGCGGTCAATAACAAGACAACCGAAGCCCTTGACGACTAAGGTGCCAATAAGGTCGCATTCAACGTTTTCAGTCCGGATCGTTTTTTGGGTCATAAATACGCTGACTTTGATCGCTACAACACATTGGGGAAACTAGATGCAGCAACGGCGCCTTTGGCAGATGGCCCTATCACTCTTCCTCTTGGTACCCAGTACGATACATGCGCAAAACCCCAGCTCCTTGGAAAAATCCACCATCGAACGTCTTGAAATCGCTACAGATTGGCTGGTGCGCAACGGTGCGTTTGTCCTGGATATGCGCGGCAAGGAATTCCTGAAATCCAAGCTGACTGAACAGGGGCCGGTTCTTTTGTGGGTTACCCCGCAGGTGGATACCAAAGACACAATTGCCCAGTTCCGTATCAAAGCAGGCGGATATAACTACGATATCGAAGCCATCTACCGCGAAACCCTGAACGATCAAAAAATTGTCTATTGGGTCACCCATATCACCGCACAAGACTGGGTAACCCCGCTGCGCGGTTGCCGTTTCCATATCAGCACACCGCAAGATGATGGCAAACAGATTGTACTGCTGTCATCAGAACGGTTTATTCCGTCATATAAAACCGCCAAAGGGGTGGTCTTTGCCTTGCCGCAGGATGATCTGGACATCCTCTATAAACTGCAGGCATGGCGCTTTCCAATGTGTTTTTCCGGAACAGATTTATCTAAGAACGAAGTCACCCATGATGCACAAGGCAGGCTGACGACTGCTCCAGCGACATCCTTTGAAGGGGGCTGTTGCACTAACCATTGAGAAGTACCTCACACCTTTACATGGCACAATATATGCATTTAGGGCGTCCAAATGTTGTCGATATCAAGATGACCGGGGACCGTAACCTTGATGAAGCCCTTGCTAATGGAGCATCCTTTCGAGCGAACACGCCTCAAGGCTATAGTTGGCGCCGCGGCAATGATGGGACAAGCATGTTGAAGCTGGTTGTGAGTGTTGCACTGAGGCGGTGGGTGACGCTAGTGATCAACCTTCGCCTGCCAGTTCGGACTTGATGCCGGTTGGGTTCACCTTGGCCCGGGTCGCTCGCAGCCCAATCACGACATTCAGGCAGGGCGCAGCGCAAGCGCCGCTGCGAGCGCGAAAGCCTCCCGAAAGCGGACCTTCAAGCCTGTAAAATTGATCCAGGCGATACTGCGATCAGTGTAGACGTCAGCGACGCGGAGATAGCAACCTTTGCAAAGTAGTGGAATCTGCCAGCCAGGCGGCGGTCCCATGCTACACGAGCAACGGATGGAGCAGACCTTCGCCGCAAGTGCAGCCACTAACCATCATCGAACGGACGGGATGCGGACAAAGCGCCATTTCGCTGCGGTTGCTCCAATGGCTGCTTACGGGGATCAGTCTTAATCCTTGCCCCAGATGGCAAGACTTTCAGGGATTGTGTTGATCCCTCGCTTTTCCAATTCTTGCAGCAACTTTCGGGGTTTCGGTTCATTAACCTCATGTTCTAGCCCGACGATGCATGTGAGATTTGGCAATAGGTCTAGGTCGACCGCAGCCTTGTTTGTAACTGGAACCGGGCCATCACCGCCCCCTGGATCCCAGAAGGGCACCATCTGCTCGATCACGCCACCTCCCCCCCCATCAAGGCCCGATTTTTGGGTCAACACCTCGACATGGGAGAGCAACTCACCTGGAATCGCGAGGTTTTTGAAGTAGGTCATGGCTTCAGGGATAACGTCGTAGCCATCATCCTCAATGGAGATTTCGCGTTTCGTCCATTCTTCTGCAAATTGCCGGATGTCAAAGAGCGGGAGCAGGCGCTTTTGGACATACATCAATTCGTCAATCACCATGAACTTCAAGCCAATATCTTTGAAGCGGTTGTCAGACGCCTTGGGCATTGGAAAGGCAACCGGTTGCATCTTGATGGCGTCAGCCTTCGCCAAAGCCTCCTTCAGGGGCGCGGCAAGGTCCACGGGCAAGGCCCTTGCGATTATCTCTACCGTTTTACGCGCGCCGTTGGCTTTGGCGAGGTGCTTGGCAGCGGCGGTGAAATGCTCCGCTCGGACCGAGTCAAATCCGGTTTCAATCTGTTTGAGCCGCGCCTTCGCCGCTTTAAGTCTTTCGCGGCTGAATTGCTCTGCCTGCTGAGGGGAGATCGAATTGTCCGGCCCGTCAAAGCCCTCGGCAATTCTGGCCTCTTCACGTGCGATGCCGTCCAGCGCCTTTTGAGCCTCTTCTTCTGCCGTGCCGATTGTCAGGTCCAAAGGATCAAAGGCAAAAACCCGTGCTAGGTTGGAAAGGTTTTCACGCGGCCAGACTGCCGCGTCCGCCAACACATGCGCCATAATCTTTGGACCGTACTTCTGAAACGGATCTTCGCGCAACGCGTAAAAACCTGTCATGTTTTGCCCGATCCAACCATAGGGACCGCGTTCGGGATCGTGGCCGGGATCTCGGAAAATATCTTGGATCAAACTCCCGGCCTCATCGACGAGACTGGGATGATCCCCTAGGATCGAGACGATCAAGTTGGAGTCGAGGTAAGCAAAGCGCCTCAACAGCTTCGGAACTAGGTGTGCGGCCTCCGCCCTCAGGCGTCTGCCCTGGGGGCCAAAATCCGTATGATGGAAGTAGCTGAGCAGCGCGGCCCCAGCCACCTCGCCAAGGGTGCCTTTAGCGCCCGGCAAGGGCGTGTTTGTCATGACCCGGTCGGGCACATCCAACAGGGCGCGGATCAACTTCAGGTGTTCAGCGTGGATCAGGTTAAGCTGCTGTTGCGTCGCTTGCCGTGCACCGTGGCCAGTCAGGTACTTGCCAGAGGCGAAGCAGATCGCAAAGCGGTAGACCGACACGTCGGTGCTGTTTCCGTCAACGTTGGAGCTACCGAAAAGCCTGTTGAAAAGACCCCTTGGCCTGGGCGCAGGCTCAGACCCCAGAACAGCACGCAGGTTGACTAAGTGGTCTTGGAACATCCCTTCATAATCTGAAACATCGCGACCGATGCATTTGGCCCAGTCAGCATGAATGAGTTGTACGGTTGCACTATTGAAGTCGGAATCGACGAGATGTTTTGACGTAAGAAGGACCACAATATTATCCTTATCGGTTTCCCCAATCATTTAACCCAGCGCTGATGATTGCAAAAGTAGACTTTCATGCAAAGCGCAGCATCCGGTAAAATGGGCTCGTTTCTGGCTTGCGGCGATGCACCAGCAGAGTTGCAGCGTGCGCGCACATGTTCCCGGTCCTCAGAGGACGCCAGCCCAAAGTGACCGATGCGAAGCAAGGTTGGCTCTCGTTGCCGCACATGCACAAATCGCGCCTCGACTTCCCGGAACCGGACATTCAAGCTGTCAAACGCGGCTTTTTGCCTTCAATGTCGGCAGTGATCTTCGAGTCCGGGGAAGCTCTCTCGCAAAGATCGCCCGCGAATTGGGCGTGACTGACTCTGCTGTCACCTTGGTGGGCAAGAGAATGTGCCGGTCTGCAAAGATCGAGCAGGCTTTGGCCGAGGCTTTACAAACTACGCCAGAGCAGCTTTTCCCAGATCTTTGCGAAAGAGGACAAAGAGCCCACAGAAGACCTAGCAAATTCACGCTGCGTGCGCTCGCAGCGTCACAGATGCTCCATGAGCGAAAATTCTGATGCTACTACGCAGCTAGAAAACCAGTCATTCATACAAGCCCCAGCATAGACTCGGGCGAGGCGCATACACAGGTTGTGGGACTTTGCTGACATCTGGTGAAAGTCTGCTAACATACGATGAGCACCGAACCGAGGCGAACTTAAGAAATCACGTCATCTGTGGTCTTGCAGAAAGCGGACCACCGCTTCTTCGTTGGTTGCAACCCCCAGTTTGAGGCGTGCATTCTTTATATAAAGGCGGACGCTGGACAAGCTCAACTCAAGCAGCTCTGCAATCGTTTTGGGGCGATGGCCGCTTGAGATCAGCTCCAGCACCTGGTATTCACGCGCGCTGAGGCGCCGGTGCGTGGATGGGCCGCCATCGAGCCGCCGGCAGCTTTCGATTTTGCGGTGTGCTATCAAACAGAAAGTCTGTAACTGGTCCGCCAATGGCATGACGCTGCGCTCAAAGCCATGCCGTGCCATGTTGTTCCCAACCACAAAGCCGCCGTACCGTCCAGAGCCGACAAGAGAGCATGGAATGCCCAATCCCGCCTGCCAGTCAAACCGGACTAATTTGGACAAATATTCGCGGGTATAGTCATCGATATATCCTTCATTTTGGTCCAGAAACACGACGCCAAGCTTGGTGACCTCAAACGTCGCACAGCAATAGGTCACAAATGGTTCATGAAAATCGGCGTTCGTTGTCTCGGCCAATGGCCATTGATTGGGTAGGTTGGACAGAACAAACCAATTTGGAACCACGCCTTCGTCTCGCACCGCATATAAGATGCGGTCGATATTGTGTGTCGCCAAGACGTCAACGATTACGGCCCAGGTTTCGGAAACCGATTTTCGGGTTTCCAACCGGTAGGCCGCTTCAAGTAGCTCTCTGTTCATGAGATTATTGATATATCACTTTCAATGTATTGCAAGGTGACCGTTTATCCCGAACATTCCGCTTAGAATGTGCTGGGATAATACGATGAAGCTTGCGTTTTACGGGCGGAAGATGCGCCACTTTTTCTGCAATACGGCAGCCGTCATGGGCATCGTTTGCGCGCCGGGGGCGTTTGCTCAGGACGCACAACCTGATGATCTGATGGTGGTTTTTGATGCCTCGGGATCGATGTGGGGTCAAGTTGACGGCATAGCCAAGATCGAAATTGCCCGTGCCGTCTTTGCGGACATGTCCCAAGACTGGACTTCAGGTGATCGGGCGGTCGGGCTGATTGCCTATGGCCATCGCCGCAAGGGTGATTGCGGCGATATTGAGCTGCTGGCAGAGCCTTCGATCGAGGGAGCCGCATCCTTGGCAGATGTTGTTACGGACCTTTCCCCGCGGGGCAAAACCCCATTGAGTCAGGCCGTGCGCTTGGCCGCCGAGACGCTGCGCTTTACCGAAAACGCGGCCACCGTCGTTCTTTTGTCAGATGGCAAAGAAACCTGCGATCTGGATCCCTGTGCGGTTGGTGCAGAGCTTGAACAACTTGGCGTCGATTTCACGGCCCATGTGATCGGCTTTGACATTCAGGAAGAGGCCGATAGGGCGCAATTGCAATGCCTCGCGCAAAACACAGGCGGCACCTACGTGGATGCGCGTGATGCGGCTACTCTCACCACGGCGCTGACTGAGGTGACGGGCCGGGATGTGACCACAGCTCCGGCCGATACAGAGACAGGAACGACCGAAGTTAACCTCAACATTGCAGTTGCAGATGGAAGTGCACGTCCGGCAACTGTCCGCTTGTCGGCAGCGGGCGCAGGAACCGGAGAGACGTGGGATCTGGGCGTTTTGGAAGGTGCGGATCAGATCATTTCAGGCGTGACCCTTGATCTTCCCCGAGGCGACTGGACATTTACTGCAGCAGGAGACGGCGGCGCTGGCGAAATCGCTGTGAACCTCACGGAGATCCAGCAAGAAATTTCCATACCTTTTGCGGCCAGTAATGCCACCTTTGAGTTCATAGGCGCGGATGCCTTCACGACGGACGGTACTATTGCCTTCCAACTGCGCAGTCGCGAACCCTTGCAACAAAACGCGACCTACAGCGTCATGTTGTTCCCAGACGGTGCCACCACCTTTGACGAGAACATTACTTTCACCTACCGCTTTGGTAGCGACCCCGAGACCACGGAACATGCCTTCTATCCTTGGGAATTCGATTTGCCCGTTGGAGCCTATGAGGTCGTGATCATGGGCGACAGCTATGACCTTGGAGAAAATCTTGGCCGGTTCCCTGTGCAGCTTGTCGCAACAATTGAAGACAGCGCGCCACAGGCAAACGCGGCCCAAACTGAAGAGCTGACTGCCCCACCGAGCTTTGCACTCTCACAGATCGTAGAGCCACTGAGCCCTGGGGTATCAGGGGCGTTTTTGCTCGAAGGCCCCGCGGAATCGGGAGATCAGGTGATGTTCATTGGTCTGGATGGGCAAGACACACAATTGCTTGCAGTGCCACAAAGCGGCCTTGTCGCCGTGCCGTCCCAGATTTCCGAAGGCGCCTTCAGGGTCCAATTGGTGCGGCAAGATGGATCCGATATTCACCTTGGATTGGTCGATATTCTGCCCGCCTCCGCGCAAGACATGGGCAATCACTCAACGGGCGGAGAACCCAGCGAAACGATGCTCAGTGCCCAGGAGTACGCTGCCGAAACAGGGCCACAATCGCTGAGCTTTGTGGCGTGGAAAACCTGCGAGGAAGACGCAGCTTGCCGCGTCGCTGATCGGCGCGTTGGCCTCGAATGGATGATGCCATCCGGCTGGGCCAGCGAAGAACCATTTTACTATACGACCGCCTCTGGTGCACAGGCTGATCACCCCACGATGCAAATGGCGCGCGCAACAGGCGGTGCGTTTAGCATCGTGCTGAACCCACGGCAATGGGATGCACAGCTTGGCCCCTGCGAAGAGATCCAACAGGGTCTGTTGTGCCGCGAGACATCGGACGTTCTGAAAGATCAGACAGACTATGAACTGATACGTAACAGCCTGAATGGGGATTTTCCCAAACCCGAGGGTTGGTTGCCCATCGGGCGCAGCTGGACAGTCGAAGACCGGAATTTGGGTGTCCGCGTTGGGCTCATTAAATTCGACGAGCCTATTGAGCGTGCCGAGACCGTCTCTGCATCGATCCACTTGGACAACCCCGACCAATTTGGTTTGGATGAAAGCGGTATTGTGCAAACTCAACTGGGGCTCATCTGGGATCAAAATCTGATTGTAAATGCGATTGACGGCGAAATTCCCGTGGGTGACGGTACCCTATTCTTGCTGCTGGCTCGTCCCGGTGGTTGGGATGGCACCAGCGACGTTTGGGTCGGCAATATCGCAAACCCTGCCAACGGCCGTGCCGTTCTTGTGAACCTCTATTGAGGACGAGAGATATGAAAAGCGCTTGGATTATCGCAAGCTTGGTGGTCTGTTCCCCGATAGCCGTGATTGCACAAAATGTGCCGCTCTACACTGAAACTGATGGGCAGCTGGCGTTCACGGGTGACTATCTTGGCGACGCTCAGCTGACAGAGTTGCTCGGCGGGGCCGATGCTTTTGATACATTTGGCCCACCTAAATTTGTCGCCCGCAATGAACGTACTGGAACCGTCAAGCCGGTCTGGGCCGATCTCGCGGACTACGAGATTATTCACGATGGTGATGGCATGATCGAAAACCGTCACGATGATCTGGTCTTTGACGAGAGCGACGCCGAGGACAACCAAGAGGACTTGGTGTTTGACGAAGCCGAGACTGAAGACCTGCGCGAAGATATTGACTTTAGTGAAAGCGACGTGGCGGAGACCGGGAATGATATGACCTTCGCGGAAAATGAAGGTCTATCCGTTCCGAATATTTTCTCTGGCACACAACCAGATTTCTTACAGCCAGCCCATGGGATTTGGAGCATCGCACTGTCACGGTCCGATGCCGTCGGCTGCCCACCTGGCATTGCAGAACTGGCGTCAGCGCAGCTTGGTAAGTCAGGGGCCAGAGACATCGTTTTCAGCGAACCCGGCTGGGTGCCTGCCGATCTTAATCCCGATTACGGGCTTTATTCTTGGACGCCCGTTGGCACCAATGGATTTCAATCAGAGCCTTATACGACGGGCGTGCAGGCTGCTGGGTCAGGTGTCTCTTTGGTGGTCACCATAGCGCTCAACGCAAAGTCAGACCGGCAAATAGACGTTTGGGCGCAAATTCAAATGGACCTTGCTCCGGCCCTTGTCGCAGTTGCGGGCGCCACGACGACTTGCCTTGCGACCATTGAAGGCAGCTACACTAAAAACTGAAAGGACCTTTTATGATCCGAAATGTCTTGGCCGCCATCGGCCTGATTGTTCACCTCTCAACACCTGCTGCAGCCTGTGGCATCAGCAGTGAAGAACTCAAGATCTCTCTCATTGGCGATTGGCAGGTGTCTAACGGATTTGGCACGCTTAGCTTCAATGGGCGCACTATGCCGCTTCCCTCTGGAAACAGCACGTCAGCCAAGATTGTTCCGACAGAAAACGGCCTTGCGGTCACGGGCGGCGCCGCGCCTGGAACCTACGATATGGATTTTATCGAAGACGCCCGATTTGTGTTGGACGCGCCAAGCCAGACCATTCTGGACCAGGGCGAAGCTTGGTTCGGCGAGCATCCTGAAATTATCACCGATGAAGAGCTGGCCATCGTAGCAGGCTGCGGAACAGGGCAAATGTTGCCTCAACTTCAGGTCTCGGGCACATTCGAGGACGCCGAAGGGCAGGTCGATTTTGAGGTCTACCTCTTTGTACTCGATCAAGCGACCATGTACGGGATCATGTCAGGCAACCTCTTGTCGATGGGCGGCACGGCCAAGCGCGTAACCAGGTGGACACGCTAGGGGCGCGTGTCCCGTTAGGTTTTTAGGGATCCGCGTCCTGCAATTTCTTTGCTTCCTTAATTGAATCGGATCTACTGGGACTTGGGAGAGGGGTATCAACATCCACATCCCGAATGCCGACTGCGGTCTTCATCTCTATATCGCGCCTCGCCCGCAGCAAAGGTCTACATCTCACCAAGGATGTGTTTCTCGGCGGTTGCCGCAAAAAAGAAAATGCAGCCGGCGGATGGGAAGTTGCCAAGGTCGGCTTCGTCCGCGACTGAATCGTTAGAACCACCTAAGCCGAAAGCATGGCTTGAATTTCGTGGCTCAGCAGAGCTTTTAACGACCGCTCTGGTGACCTTGGTTGCAACGCAGCGACGAGCGTGCCGCGATTGCGAACGAATGCTGCGTTAGCGAGGGGCGAAAAACGAATGGCAGGTACGTCCGCAATTTTCCGGTTCAGTCCGAGCGCAGCGTAGGTCTGCAATCTAGAGATCTTGGTGACAGTGCGCTGGCTAAGTGTCAAACTATCTTATCCGAATAATGTGCAGCAAAAAAGCTATGAACATCCTGGAAAATAAGGGTGGGGCCAACGTACTTCGCATTATCCGGTCCTCGTGATAACTGCTGTAATGACGAGCTCGCCATTAACGCAACCAGTCAGCGTCATAGCCCCGGTCGCCCAGCAGCCATCCGACCGTCGGCAGGCTGCTGCACAGAGCCCGTGCTCCGACGTAATCGCTGACTTGGCCGGCAGTGATGAACAAGTTGAGCGGGCGACCACGGCTGTCGCAGATCGCATGCAGCTTCGTGTTCATCCCGCCTTTTGTGCGACCGATCACCCGCCCGCGCTTGTCTCCAGGCCCCCTTTTTTCGCCCGTAGGCTGGAAGCCGTACGGTGCGCTTTGAGATACGTCGCATCGATCATGACAGTTTGTTCTTCGCGATGATCTGCGGCCAGACCGACCAGCATTTGTGCGAAAATGCCCTTATCGCTCCACCGCTTCCAGCGGTTGTACAACGTTTTGTGTGGGCCGTATTCCTTCGGTGCATCACGCCACCGCAAGCCATTGCGATTGATGAAGATAATGCCACTTAGGACCCGCCGGTCATCAACTCGCGGCTTGCCGTGAGACTTGGGAAAGAAGCGCTCAAGACGCGCCATCTGCGCATCGCTCAACCAGAAAAGATCAGACATCGTCACCGCCCATTTTTGATGCGGTGAATCACGCAGCCAACCGAAAATCAATGGGTCCTGACCCTAGCTTCCCGGTCCGCACGTATCGCTCTGGATTCTTCTCGACGATCTGGCATTCCCCCTCGGTGTGCCCGTGGTGGAGTGCTTTTTTGCGCGTCCCTGCCAGATTTTCGGGTTTGATCACATCACCAGCCGTGAGAGCGACCGCGAAGGTATAGAGGTGTGTTTCCCAATGTGGCGTCGTCATTGGTCTACCTCGGCGCTGAACACCACAGTCTCATCTTCGATTGTGTATGGCACTTCCTTGGCCAAGAGCTGCTTGAATGCCTCTTCTGGAATACCGGACCAAGTATTGCAGAGTGTCTTCAGCAGCTGGGGTTGGTCGTCTTCGAATGCGTAGCCATTGATGGCCCAAGCAATAATGCCGGGTGTGTGAACCATCGAAGACGATCCAAGGCGGTAGGTTGTCATTCTGTCTCTCCGTTATCGTGTGGCACCGTAAAATTGCGGCAGGTTTCTGGTCATGCGCCGCAGGCGCCTGATCCTGAAACCTTGGCAAGTGCCGAACTGGAGTGGTGAATTTCCAAGTGCGCGAAGCGGGACCGGACCCGCGCGCAGCTGCACGAAACAGCCCCCTCAGGGCTGTGAAGGAAGCGAGCACGGCGAGGACCCACCACTTGGAAAGAGGCGGGGAACCCCGCCTTCATACGGACGTGCCTATGGCGCGTCCCACTAAGATGCCCCCTGCCCTACTGGATGATGTGATCCGCGCCGCAGGCGCGGATCTTCTTAGATCTTCGCAACGGCCCGGATCAGACGAACGGACGACCAAAGCCGCCCGTGCCGTAGCTCATTCGGTGACGTCATCCTTGTTTGGGAAAGCGACCATATCAACGTTGGGGAACATGCTGTGCTTGACGCTGATCGAGGTGATGTTGCCCTGTTCATCGGTCCGGACGAATAGGGCACCGCAGCGGTCCCAGAATGTCTTGCCATCTTTTTCGCCGGATTTGACGTTCAGTTTCAGAGTTTGAGTAGCCATGATTTGATCCTCGCCTTGAGTGTTTCGATGAACATTGCGGAAGCGGGCTCCAAGGGGATGTCAGCTGGAAATTTGGTGCGCGAGGAATGGGCCGCAGGCACAGGGGAAATTTCCAGTTGAAGTAAAGCGACCATCCCCGACTGCCCGCTTATGTTCATCAGAGAGAAACACGGCCTTGCGAGGATCGACATGGCTACAGCCTGAAAGTGCGCAGTGATGAAGGGCCGGCAAGACGTTCTAGGACCGCGGCCGCCAAGTCTCCAAGCTACCGACAGATCACGGGCAACCTTACCCCGATCTTAGCCAGCTCCAATACTCATGGAGAAATCTGGACACTATCCCAAACAAGGATGTTGCCGGCTGCGATCCCGCCATTTGTGTTCCCCCTCCCCCGCCCATGGACAGAGCCAAGAATAGATCTGAAGCGCCGCGCAAGTGATCGTCACCCGCAGGGCCGATCCGGACATTCGGAAACGACCATGGTCCAAAGCCTATCAGCTGGCCCGGATGGGACAGATGCTAGGCTATTGGCCCAGGGAGTGCCGCATGTTCGGTTCGGGGAAGCACCGCTTGCGGTGCTGAGTAGTGAGTGGTCCCATGTTTACATGGGATGCGCTCTCAATAGCCATTACCACGTAACACATACCTCCCCTACCACACACCTCCACTGATGTGCCCCCATCGAGTGGTCCAATTTGAATGTTAATGCATCGTCGGTCTTTGGTCTATCGGGACGATGCTTTTGGGCGCTGGGGGCCGGTACCCTAAGGCGCTGTGGGGCCTAACCGTTTTGTAGTGGCGACGCCAGCGTTCGATGAGGATCTGTGCTTCACGCAGCGTGGTGAAGACCTCGCCGTTTAGTAACTCATCCCGGAAGCGGGCGTTGAAGCTCTCGCAGTAGCCGTTCTCCCAAGGTGATCCCGGGGCAATGAATGCGGTCTTCGCGCCCACGGCAC
>NZ_PVUF01000015.1 GCF_003003215.1 Tritonibacter scottomollicae
GTGCCGTGGGCGCGAAGACCGCATTCATTGCCCCGGGATCACCTTGGGAGAACGGCTACTGCGAGAGCTTCAACGCCCGCTTCCGGGATGAGTTATTAAACGGCGAGGTCTTCACCACGCTGCGTGAAGCACAGATCCTCATCGAACGCTGGCGTCGCCACTACAACACGATTAGGCCCCACAGCGCCTTAGGATACCGGCCCCCAGCGCCCAAAAGCATCGTCCTGATAGACCAAAGGCCGACGATGCATTAACATTCAAATTGGACCACTCGATGGGGGCACATCAGTCAGAAGTGATATCGCAATCAATAATAATTTTAGTAGCTTTCCCATTCGCTCTCCTCTGGATCAAAGATTGTTTCAGTAAAGCCTTCTTGAGGCTCTGCCTTCAGTCTGCTGTCTTCCATCTTAGCCGCCTTTTCAGTGGAGGATTTCAGTTCGGTGGCAACCTGATCGTACAAGTCGGAAGCATTTTCGTTCAGTTCAAATTTGGCGTCCGAATAAAGAACTTCCTGTGTCACGTTGCCTTTTTCTTTCGTCATCACTGATGCATAAGCCTTCGCTTTCACGATCACCCCTTCGAACTTGTACTGTTTCTGGCGCTTGCCTTCATGCATGCGCATGGCCCAGTTCCAAGAGGTGTGGATGGTGCCGCTGGCGCCGGCCTTGGCGGTGACGATCCAGACTTCGGCTTTGATTTCAATTGCAATTGTGGCCTCGCCGCGGATCTTGAGTTTACCTCCAAATTCTTGAGAAATCCCGTCCCAAGCCGCATTCATTTCGCCGTCGGCCGGCAGTGTGATGCGCGCGCAGCTCGTCATTTCATGGCTGAGTGTGCCAGTGGCCGCCACTTCCAGATAGGCATCCAGTTTCGCGGAGATGTACTCGCCGCTCGCCATCGCGGCACGGGCATCCTGAATGGCTTTGCCTACAGCCATGGAGCCTAGCCCGGTGGCGAGAGCATCAATGAAATCGAGACGACCCGAAATCCCCATTGCGAGTTCTGACTTTATTTCTCCGATCTCGAGTTCCAAGTCGGGGGAGCCTGTTTTCGCCGTGATCTCAAATCCGTTGGGCGCGAAGCTGAGGGTTTTGCTGAGGGTCACGCCTGACGCATAAGCTGTGAGATCCTGAGGTGTGCGGTCCCTTGTATTCCCCTTGGCAACAAAGCTGTCCATTTTGCCGATTATGCTAGCCATCGTTCCGACAAGGCCCGGCGCGTTTTGTCCGTCGGGCACGGCGCTACCAGTACTCGCTTTGCCGCCAGCTTCGCCTTCCGCCTTGAGGGTGAAGTTGCCGTATTTTCCCTCCAGCGTCCCCTTGGCGGTTGCGGCCGCCTTGACGCCGCCGGTTGTAAAACTGATCCGAGTGGCGAGTTGCACCTTGCCGTCCAGCTTGGCGTAAGGCACCGGAGTAACACGCAATTCTGTGCCGATGGAGCCATCATCTAGGCATTGGAATGGCTTGAACGTCGCGGTGTTTGTACCCTGCGAAGCTTTTTGCAGTGCCATGACCGCATCAAAGGCAAACAGGGCATATAGTACATTTTCCGGCACGTAGTTCTTGAGCATCAGAGCTGTGCTGAACCCCTACGCTTCTCCAGCTGATACCGTGGCCTTTTGGGCTTCAACGTGAGCTGTCTGGTCTGCCAACCCGCTGGTCATGATCCGGGGGCGGTCCGCCCAGCCGACTTCGCACCCTCGCCCCTTCCATTCGACGTCAAGCTTGGACACCAGATTGTTGCCCTGCATCTCCTTCGCGACCGTCAGCATTCTTGTTTGCCCGTCTTGAGGGGGCCAATGAAGTTTTCGGGTGCAATCGGAGCCATCCGTCACGGTGCCTGACACCATGCAGCAGGGTTCCTGCATTCGGCAGTCTACGCAAGCATTGGCGAACTCCGTGTCCATTTCTCCGTCCCCGTCTGACTCAGGTGCAGGTGGCATGGGGCTTTCGGTCAGCGGTGGGTTGCCACCTGCAGCATAGTTGCTTGCTAAGGCATTGAGCCTTTGTTCGTCGTAGGACCCATTAATTTTCTTGAGCTCTCTGTCTGCCTGGACCCAGCTCGCAAACACTTCCGGATTGTATTCTAATAGATGCGCATAATCGGCAGCGGTCGGCTTGTAAGGCATAGGATAAACTCTATCAATCGATCTGAAATCTATGGAACGTTCTGCGATGGTGACCCGGTCGTGATCGTCCCACCATGGCTGGTTTTGGAACCAATATGCGCAGTCTGCTTGCCGTCGGTAATGCAGCCGCTGCTACCGGTGACGATGACAGCGCCGCACGCGGTGATGTCCCCAACAGTCGCCACCGGCTTGCCATCACAGGTTGAGCGAGACGATACGCCGGAAATCGTATTGCGCCCGCATTTGGGGCAGTCATGCACGTCTCCTAGCCGGGCTGTGGGTTTCATCGCGCGTCCCCCACCACGTCACGAAGCAGTTTCTCTTGGTCCATCCTTGCCATCCACTCGTTCAGACTGTTTTTCCGTTGCCAAGGCAACTTTCCAGGTTCGGTTAGTACGGTATGTGCTTCTGCGTGCCGCTTCCAGAACGCGTCTCCATACTTCAGGATTGCGCGCGCAATCGTGGTGATTTGTTTCTTGCTGCTCACGCCAAATTTGGCCGCCACATCTGGCGCTTGGGTCGCGGCCCGCAGGCATTCATCCTGACTGCGGGTTTCTTGCTGATTGCTGTGCAAGAACAAGGCGAGCTTGGCTACGGCGCGGTTGCGATGAAGTCTGCCGAATGTTGCAAAGCTACCGTCGTCAATCCGAAGTGGACCGTTGGGACAGTCTGTCAGCGCACTATCCCAAGTCACTTGAATAAGCCGGTTCTGGCAACTTTCTGGTGATGAAAAGATGCTGGGAGGTTCGGCAATCCGAGTTGGATCGGGAACGACAGATTGCGGGCTCATCGGTACAAATACCTTGCGGAGTGGGCGCAGGAATTGCCCCAACGCCGAAGCTTTGAGCGCGACGGTTGCATCGAGAAAGACCCGCGGGTCATAAAAACGGAAGTATTGAGGCATCGATGAGCCGATAGGGGGGGGCAGCATGGTGAAGCGCCGGAAATGTCGCCGCAGTTCTTCTAAACTCAGCTGGGTTTGCAGCAGAATGCCCGAGTGGTCTTGCGGTGGTCGCTTGCGCAATTCGTCGTACATTGGGTCAGGTCGGTCTAATTTGATGATCCATGGGGCGACCGCGCGCTTTCCTGGATCTTGCGTGGTGTAAAGACAGGCAGAGTGGAGCCGTGACGCAGAAATAAGATTGGGCAGGCCCGGCCAGTTCACGCCGTCCAGAACAGCCCATAACTCGCTATGTGGTTCAAGCGCATCCCAAGGAACTTCGTCAAAAGAAAGGGGCGTTTTCGTCGCGAGAGGCACGGGTTCCGAAACCAAGATCGGCCTCACAGAGTCAGCGCGAACCGACGCGGCCGTCAATTCAACGGAAGGTGGCAAACGAGATAGAAGCTGCGCTGACGTCACCTTCGAAAGCTGGGCGCGGCCTGCGGTTATTGAAGCTCGCAAAGCCAGTTCCAGTTCTTGCTGGTCAGCTGCTCGGAGCATCAAGATTGCAAGAACCTTTGGGTGCCCCCCGCCCCAGAAAGGCTCCACTCCGTCTAAAGCACTCAACTCACATTCCGCAATCCATATCGGGTCCATGATCATTCGTCTTTCAGCGGGCAGTGAGAGACGAACGGCGTTCCTTCACCGGCTGCTGCTTTCAGTACCGCCGGGATGGGGGGAAGCGCGGCAGCGCCAGGGGATGCGGATCCGACGTTCAGGACTGGGGCAGCATTGACCGCGCCACCTTCGACGACCAGTGCAGAACCTCCTGCTACGAGTGTGATCTTGGAGGCATCTAGAACAATCTCTCCGCCGGCTTTGATCGTGAGATCCCCGCCTGCGCTAATGGCGTAGCTGCCACCTACGTCATTGCCACGGTCGGCATCGGTTTTCTCAAGAATAGGTCCTGTTACAGTCAGGTTCAGCGACCCTTCGATTGTTTCGGTCCGGTCTGCTGCAACATCCAGATTGGATGCGTTGCCGACAGATACGTTGTCGTCAAATTCAACCCTCCGCATGGAAGAGTTTTCTACATGCATGTTCAGATCCTTCTGCGCGTGCATGTAGATGAATTCTTCGCCAGATTGATCCTCAAAGGTCAGTTCGTTGAAGCCTTGCCCCTGATGCGATTTGGTTTTGAACACGGACCGAGACCGTTTCGCCGGCAATTCCACAGGCGGCCTGTTGCGACCATTGTAGACACAGCCTGTCACCAGCGGCTTGTCAGGGTCTCCTTCCAAAAACTCGACGACCACCTCCATACCGATGCGCGGGATCACTAGGCCGCCCCACCCTTGGCCAGCCCAGTTCTGACTGACACGACAGCGCATGGAATACGCTTTCTCCAAATCCCAATGAAAATGCACTAAGATGCGACCGTGATCGTCGCAGTCGATCTCCCCCTCACCAACGACCACCGCGGTCTGCGGTCCTCGGACGGTCGGCAGCGGCGTCTCCCGCGGGGGCACCATTGGGGCGTCTACGGGCATCAAACGGTAGTCTGCGGTGAAGGGGCGGTCGGCAGAAACGCCTTCGAGGTTGGAGCCGTAACTTTGACTTATGAAAGAATAGCGCGCCCAGAGGCAGAGATACTTAGCGCCGTTTCCTGGCACTGCATCACCTCCCTCGAGTGGAACGATATGACCCGGTTTTAGGTTCGTGACATCGCCGCTCGCAAACTGTCGTACATCGCCTCCGCGTTCCTCATCACTGCGCAGTTGAGCCACGGTCTTGCCCCGGCCGAGTTCTCGATAATCGCCGGGGTAATCGTAGACTTCCAAGTGCCCCTCGGCATATTGTGCATCGCGGATCCGCTCAGCTTCCATTGCCGCCATAGGTGTCTTGAAATTGTAATCGGTGAGCCGAGCAGAACCGGCAGTCAATCGCCGTTCCGGTCCCCAGGTCCAAAAGTGCTCGCCCTTGGCACCCTTGTTCTGAGAGATGCCGTAATAGGGTCGAGGGCCTACTGCCTCATGGCTTAACGCATCGTCGCTCAGGACCAATGCGTGAGTTCCCTGCCCATGGCGGTAGTGAAACGAAATCCCGAAGCGTTCCATCAAGCGGCGGGCAAAATCCAAGTCGCTTTCGCGGTACTGTACTGTGTACTCCAGCTCAGGATAGTCGTCGCTGAGGGCAATTTCCAAATGTGGATTGCCAAGATGAGCGTAGTCACTCAGCAAGTCCTGCAGGATTTCCACAACAGTTTTATTATGGAATATTCTTAGGTTGCGCCGCTTTCCTGCAAGCCAGAACCAAGGGCGCAGCCGCAGGTCGTAGCGCCAACCGTTTTCGCCTGGCCCTCGCCAGCTCACCTCGGTGATAATGCCGTCGAAATGCGCAGCTCCCTCTGCGCCGTCGATGGTGACGGTCGCGTGAGTGCCAAGTAGTTCGTCAAAATCGATATCATCTCGGGGCGCCAGCGCCTCGACGGCATACTCAAACAGCCCATTCAACGCATCGGTGCCATCAAAGCGAATGAGCGCGAGTGTTTCGGAGCCCAATGTCGTAATAAGCCGCCCCAGCCGGGCGTCCTGCATAAATGCACTCATCAAAGCAACCCTCAAAAGTTGTGCGAGAGACTACGGGCTTCCACTATACGGTCAAGCGCCCCACAGCACTCGAGTGAGGGGGAATTCAAGCGTATTTGTATCAGGGCGTAGCCACTAGCATCGTAACCACATACGGCGAAACCCAGCTGTTGTGCTCAGGCTTCTTGAAACATTGGTCTGACAGGGCGTTGTTGCACAAATCGAGGCCTGACCACAGTTCCCCTTTCCCCGGACAGATTTACCCTACAGCCACTTTGGCAGGAATGCCGAGCGCGGTGTACCCGTTGAGCACGGCGATACGAATCTGCAACTCCGAGACTTGGCGGTCGAAGTTACGGGCAATGAGTGATTGGCCGAGCAACCTGATGCAGTTCATCTTTGCCTCGACACGGCTCCAGCGGTGATATCCGCTCCACCGTCTCCAGATTTCTCGGCCCAGATTCTTTGATGCGCGCAGGGTTTCGTTTCGTGCAACGGCGCCCGGGCTCGTCGGCTTCCAGGGTTTGGCGTTCTTGCGTGGTGGGATGAGCGCGGCGGCACCACGGGCGGCAATTGCTTCGTGACACTTCCGACTGTCGTAGGCGTCGCCAGCCGTCACGGAGAAAATCTCTTCGCCGGTCGGGATCTGGTTGAGCAGCTCCGGTAGAACAAGTGCATCTCCGATATTGCTACCGGTGACCTCCACCGCCCGAAATTCCAGCGTTTTCTCGTCAATCCCGATGTGTATCTTGCACCAAATGCGCCGTTTGGCGCCACCGAGCTTGCAAGCCATGAGAGGGGATCTACAGGTTCAGCGGCCCCGCGCCGCCGCGATAGGGGGTGCTCACGTTCAGCGTCTATTGGCGGCGACACAGCGTGCTGAAGTCTGGCACGGTCCAATCGGTCCACGAGGCTCTGCACGAACCCCGTTCGCCAGTGGGTTCGAACCCGGGGCGCATTCACCGGCTCACTCTGCCTCAGCGACATGCCGAACAGCACTTTCAGGGTCAGACAGGTTTGGATCGCGGCATCGCTGAAGCTCCGTTCACCACCGCGCGTCCCGCTCGGAGGAAGTATCCACTCATGTCGGGATCACCCCTGATCGACAACAATCCGCGCTGTTTCAGGCTGTAATTGTACGGCGACCAGTTCGTGGTCTTGTACTTCGTAGGGGGGCAACTGCTCATGCCACCCAGCTACCACGCTGAATTCACGCTATGAATCCCTCTCGCTAATTGCGCAACAAGGCCGCGCCACCCTATAGTCAAGCAGCACGGCCGAACAACTTCTCAATGCCCTTGTGGCCGTTTTCTAGCCCGTCGCTCACGCGGCGTCCGACGTCGTTGTGCAATCTTGCGACCAAGAGCCCCGAGCCACCTCCGATACGCCAGCGGTGATCGAGAAGTACGACATCAGGTCCGACAGTTTCTCGGCATCCCGGCTGAGCAACTGGCCAGCGGCGCTGGTTTCCTCCACCATGGCCGCGTTTTGCTGCGTCACCTGATCGAGTTGCGAGACCGCGATATTGGCCTCGCCCAACCCGGTGGCCTGTTCGCTGGTGGAATCTGCGATGGCGCTCATCAGGTTGGAGATATGCGTCACCCGATCAGTGATGCTCTTCAGCGCTTCGCCCGTGCGGGCCACCAGATCCACCCCGGTGTTCACCTGCTCGGTGCTCTTGGAAATCAGCGTCTTGATTTCGCGGGCCGCATCCGTCGTCTTCTGTGCCAGCCCGCGCACCTCTGAGGCGACAACCGCAAATCCGCGCCCGGCTTCACCCGCTCGCGCGGCTTCCACGCCCGCATTCAGGGCCAACAGATTGGTCTGAAACGCAATGTCGTCGATGACGGCGATGATCTGCTCGATCTGGGTCGAGCTTGCCTCGATGTCCTGCATCGCCTGTACCGCGTTCTCCACAACCTTGCCGCTTTGCGTAGCCTCATTTTTGGCCTCGACCGTCGTGGTCTCCGCATCGCGGGACCCTTCGGCCGCCGACCGGACGCTGGCCGTCAGCTCTTCGAGCGCCGCCGCGGTCTGTTCCAAGGTGGCTGCCTGGCTTTCGGTGCGCTGCGACAGGTCGTCTGAGGCCTGGCTCACTTCGGCTGAGCCGTTCCTGATCGACTCCGCCACTGCCACCACATCCTGAACCGTGGTGCTGAGCGTATGCGCAGTGCTGTTGAAGTCTTCCTTCAGCTGCGTGTAGCCCTCGGTCAGCTCTTCGTTGATGCGATAGGACAGGTTGCCTCGCGACAGCTCCGCCAGCCCGGTACCGATGGCGCCCACCGCAGCGGTCTGCTTCGCTTGGTTTTCCGCCCGTTCTTCTTCTGCAAGGCGGGACATGTCTTCCTTTTCGACCAGACCATCCCGAAACACTGTCAGCGCCCTGGCGATCCGCGCGATTTCGTCGCTGGATCGGTCGAAGCCGCGAACCGGTTTCATGTCGCCCTGGGACAGGCGCTCTGTGGTGGCGATGATCGCGTTGAGCGGGCGCACGATCAGCATATGATTCAGGAACAACGCCATGAAAAGGAAAGCAATCGCCGCCAGGCCGAGAAATTCCAGACTGCGCTTGACCGAAGTAGCATCCTTGGCGATGGCCACTGCCTGCTCTGTCATGCTGGTTTGGCTTGTTGCACCGCGCATGCTAGCTTCTCCTGCAATCAGAAGCACCGCATTCACGGTCGCATTGGCGGCCTGCTCGGAGGCAGCGTCCGCATTCAGCGATTGCACGCGGAAGGACACAAGCCCTTGGTCCGGATCCGCCAGTGCAACCAGCGCATCGATGGTGGCTGCCAGTTGGCCGTCGGCAAAATCCCGATACCCCGACAATTGCTGCGCCGCCGCCTGCATGGCTGTTGCCGCTACATTTGCCTGATCAACATTCTGCGCGCTGACAACCTTCAAGGCGGCGCTTTGCAATCCGCTGAGCCAGGAACTGATTTCGAGAAGGGTGTTCATATAGGCAACTTCATTGTCCAGCAGGCCCTGGATTGCATCGCGGTTGCCAGTCGAGGCGTCATCGGCCGCGATGGTCAGCTCGAACACCATGTCGTCCACTGCAAGGGCGAGAACGGCATCAGCCGATTGCCGCACGGACAAGACGCTGCTGCGATCCACTTGCCCGCCTTCTAGCGCGGACTCGATGGCGCCGGCGAGCGTGTCGGCATTCACCTGCATGTCCTGCGCAACTGTCGGGTCGATCTCTACCAGTGCCAGCGTATCGATCGCATCCGCCAGACGGTTGCGCGATGACAGCGCAAGATCCGACAGAATCGACCGTGTCGCGCTGTCTTCGGTACTCGCGAGCGCCAAGGCAACGCCAGACAAAAGGTTCACCTCGGAACGAACTTCCAGCAGGGTCTGCAATGCCGTGAACTTGTTCTCCACAAGATCCAGCATCGTTTCCTCGATCGAGGTGATCGTGTCCTCACCCTGCATGGCAATGTCGAAATAGGCCCCATCCGCGATCTCGGTCAGATCGACCTGAAGCGCGGCCACAAGTGCCTGTAGGTCCTGCGTCATGGCGGTCACGTCGGCATTGGTCTCAAACGATGTCCCGCGCGCCGCGATCAGGCTCTGGATTGTGTCGTCGACTGCGGCGCGTTTCGCCTCAAAATGCGCCGCGACGTCCTCTGGCAGGGTGGCGATAACGGTGTCGAGCGACTGCATCGACGTCTCAACCAGCCCTCTGGCATGCGTAAGCTCATCGACGTCATTCGACATCAGAACCGCCAGCATCGCATCCTTGGTTGAGGCCGACGCCATCACCAGTTCGTTGCTGCGGGTCAATTGCGGCAGATCCCGTCCTGTCATGTCACTCATGCCTGATGACACACGGTCAAACGATTGGTAGCTCACGAAGCCCGCCGTGCCGACGGTCACTGCAATCAGCAGGAGAAGAAACGTGATTTTGCCGCGAATGCTCGAAAGAATATTCAGACGGCGCAGCGTTTTGCGTGCGAGTGATCGAAACATGAGACTACCTGTTGGAGAGGATGTGCGCCTGCTCCTGCCCGTTAACCGGGCAGGAACCCTTCAGATCGGTGGGACAGCCGTCGGCACCTTGCTGTCGATCAGGATTCTTCGGCTGGCGTGATAGGCTCGAAGCCTCCGTCTGCAGTGATCCGGGTCATGAACACATCGTCCATCCCCTGATTGTCGTCGGAGCCAAACGTCATGGTCACACCACCAAGATCGACTGTGGTCAGCGTAGAAAGCGCTTGCAGATAGCTTTCGCGCGTCAGCTCCTTGCCCGCAGCTTCCAGTCCTTCGATGGCGAGACGCCCAACGATATAGCCTTCAAGCGACACGAACCCTGGCTTGGCAGAGGCATCCGCAGCTGCCAGCGCCTTTGTGTACTGGGCCACAATCGGCACCGACGCGTCCCATGGGAGCGGCACGACCTGGCTGATGATGACGCCTTCACCGGCATCCCCCAGCTCTTGTGCCAGGGCATCAGAGCCGACAAAGGAAATATTGACGAAGGTTGCATCGATTTTCATCTTCCGGGACAGCTTGATGAATTCCGCAACCGGCTTGTAGGCGCCGACCATAACCACCGCATCCGGCTTGGCCTTGCGGATCGACAGCAGCGCCTTTTTCACCGCAGTCGTGTTGCGGGTATACGTGCCTTCCGCGGCAAGGGTCATGTTGCGCTTTTCCAGTGCGGCGTTGACACCGGCCAGGCCGACACGGCCGAACCCGTCATCCTGATAGAGGATGGCAATGGATTCCATGCCCTGCTGATCGACCAGATAGTCGATCCAGGCTTCGGTTTCCGCATGGTAGGTGGCGCGCACATTGAAGATGTTGCCATGACTGGCATCGCGCAGGAACCCGGCGCCGGTGAACGGGCCGATGAAGGGCATGTTTGCGGCTGATGCGATCGGCTGCGTCGCTGAAGTGGTCGGTGTGCCGACCGGCCCGATCAGCCCGATGTGATTGTTTTCGTCCACCACGGTCTTGACCAGGGCAGCAGAGCGATCCGGTTCGTACCCGTCGTCCATTGCGTCGAGCTGCACGGTGCGACCATGCACACCACCCGCAGCATTGACTTCTTCGAATGCGGCGGTGATCCCCAGCCGCATGCCGGTGCCAAGTGCGGCTGCCGGTCCTTCGAATGCGGCGACCTGAGCAAATGTGACGCTGTCGTCGGTGATCCCCTGTTCGGCTGCCGCAAAATGCGGAAATGCCATCAATAGGGTCGCGAACAGTGGTTTGGTGAAATTCATGTTGGTTACTCCGAGGCACTGAGTGGACATTTACGGTAGTCTGACGACCGCTCGGTTTAGAAAAAGATAACTTCGGAAAATCAAATATACTGCTTTGAATGCATTCACGAAACACAGCTGAATATTCAGCGTCTTATCCTAGCCTGACACGCAATTTGCCATCGGTCCGTTATCGGAGATTTTGCGAAACTAGAGCTGATGCGACCTGGTCGAGGTGATTCGCACGCCTCGTTTTTATCGTGATCTGAAATCAGCAGGGTCGGTTTAGGCATTTGGACAAGATGGCGTCATAGTCGCCCTGCGCGCGCAATCCCGACAGTGCATTCCCAAGCACTTCTCGAAAAACTGGTTTGACAGATGGCTCAGGTTGACCGCGTTCGTGCGCGACTGATGACGATGACAGGGGGAGGTGCAGTTGTCGGCCTGACGCTCCCGCGCAAACAGCCGAAAGCCACATCCGCATCGGCCCATGAGCCGCTTCAATGCCCTCCGCACCGCCGAAATCGTTTGCGTCGCGTGACGGCAGTCGGGAAAGGGGAACTCACGCCTCAGATGCCTGTTCTGCAATGACGCCGTTCGGGTGCCTGACCACGTGCATTCATCACCTATGGCAGGTGAAAGACTTCCCGTGCCGGAGCCCACCACTCTCCTTCTGCCCGGCTCTGCAAAGGGGCCTGCATCGGGCCACACAGAGCCCACCACTCGCGCGTGACCGGATCGGCTGCGATTGCTGCATTGTCTGCTTGAAAGTCGCTACCGGTGTACTCCCAGTAGCTGAACATCAACATTTCTGGTTCGCGCAGGAAGATCGAGTAATTCGTTATGTTGGAGGCACGCAGCCGCTCAAGTACGTCGGGCCAGACATCCGCATGCAGGCGAATATATTCCGCCTGATGTTCAGGTTTGAGGCCAATGATATGTGCCATACGCTGCATATGGGACTCCTAGGTGAGCGTGTAGATACGGGTGGCGGTGTCGGCAAAAAGGCTGCGGCGCGCGTCCTGCGAGAGATCGGCGGCCAGGTGCTGCGCGACTGTCAGCCAGTCGGGGTAGCGTCCTTCCAATTCCAGAACCGGCCAGTCGCTGCCCCACATCAGTCGCTGTGGCCCGAAATGTTGCAGAACATGGTCGAACACCGGACGGAGCGCCTGGGCAGACCAACCGGGGCCGAATTCATTGGCCAGACCGGACAGCTTGCATGAAACCTGCGGATGCGCGGCGAGTGCCGCGATCCCTGCGCGCCAGTCAGAGCCGGGATCGCAGTCCTCAAAGGTAGGTTTGGCGCAATGGTCGAGGATGAGCGGCAGCTGCGGCAGGCGGTGCGCGAGCGTGTCGATCACGTCGAAATGGCGCGGAGTGATCAACACATCCATGCGCAATCCGGCAGCGGCGACCGCCTTCAGCCCTGCCAGCACATCGGCGCGCAAGACCCAGTCGGTCTCAGCAATATCCTGCAACATCGGGCGGATACCCTTGAGCAATGGATGCGACAGGCGTGCAAGTTGGGCCGGGACATCACCTGTGAGGTCAACCCAGCCCACGACACCCCTGACCAGCGGGGTTTGATCGGCAAGCGCGAGGAGAAATTCAGTCTCCGCCAGAGTTGGTGCTGCCTGAACCGCAATAGTCCCGCTGATGCCACTTGTGGCCGCTAAGGGGGCCAGATCCGGTGGTAGAATGTCCCGCCGAATTGCGGCGACGCTGTCGTCCATCCAGGAATAGTCGCCGCGGTCGATCCGCCAGAAGTGCTGATGTGCGTCGATAATCACGGTTTTTCCTTGCATGAAGAAATGTTCTAAATAATAACAAACCAAAACGGGAGGGGCGTCAATGTCAAATCCAACTGTTATCCAGTTTGGAACCAGCCGCTTTTTGCAGGCGCATGCTGATCTGTTTCTGTCCGAAGCCATGCCCGGCGCGCGCCCCGTCACCGTGGTGCAAAGCAGTGGCGATCCACAGAGGGCTGCACGGTTGCAGGCGCTGGCCGAGGGCTATGAGGTGCGTATCCGCGGGCTGCGGCAGGGACGGCCGGTGGAAGAGACCTGCCGGGTGACATCCATCGAACGAGGCCTGATCTTTGGCCCAGATCTGGCGGAGGTGCAGCGCCTCGTGGCAGAAGAGGCGGACATGATCCTGTCCAATACTGGTGATGCGGGTTTTGGTCCCCAGGCGGCGGATGCGGGGCGGTGCCTCGATCCGGCGATGTCCTACCCGGCCAAGCTGGCGTATTTGTTGCGGGCACGGTTCGAACAGGGCGGGCGCGCGGTGCAGGTGCTGCCGACGGAACTGCTGCGCGGTAATGGCACGGCCCTGCGCGATTTGGTGCTTGCTGCGGCTGAAGGCATGGACCGTGATTATCGCGATTGGTTGCGCGCCGAAGTGGTCTGGGTCAATTCGCTGGTGGATCGTATCGTGTCGGAGCCGCTCTACCCGGCGGGGGCGATCGCGGAGCCTTATGCGCTTTGGGCGATCGAGGCGCAGCCGGGACTGCGGCGTCCCTGCCAGCATCCGGCGGTGCAAGTGGTGCCGGACCTCGGGGTGATTGAGCGGCGCAAGCTTTTTGTGCTGAACCTTGGTCATAGTTGGATGGTGGCGGAGTGGCTGGCGCGCGGCAGGCGTGACGCGGAGCATGTGCGCGAGGTGATGGCGGACCCGGACTGGGCCGCGCGTTTACGGACGGTTTTTGCAGAAGAGGTGCTTCCAGGATTTGTCGCTGCGGGCGAGGGCGCGGGGCTGGAGGACTATATCGAGACCACGCTGGAGCGGTTTTCCAACCCTTTTCTGGATCATCGACTGGCGGATATTGCCCAAAACCATGCGCAAAAGCTGGAGCGCCGGATCGCGGCCTTCCTGGCCTGGGCAGAAGCGAATGGCGACGGGCGCGCGAAACCGCGGCTCAGGGCCGCATTGCAGGGAGAAATCGGATGAAAACGCGACACGTGGGCCGGACGGGTCTGGCCGTTAGTGAATTGTCTTTTGGCTGCGCCAGCATCGGAAACCTCTATCGCGAGGTGAGCGAGGCGGATGCGGATGCGGCGCTTGCCTGCGCTTGGGCAGCGGGCATCCGGTATTTCGATACAGCACCGCATTACGGGCGCGGTCTGTCCGAGCAACGGCTGGGTCGCTTTCTGAAATCCTGTCCGGAGGCCACAATCTCGACCAAGGCGGGGCGGGTGTTGTCCCCGGCGCGCGCGCCGATTGCGGAGGTGGACGGCTTTGTAAACCCGGCGCAGAATGACGTGCGCTATGATTACTCCGGCGATGGTATCGAAGAGAGCTTTGAACAGAGTTGCATGCGGTTGGGTCGCAGACGGATCGATATCCTCTATGTGCATGATATCGGAGAATATACACACGGGGTTGAGGGTAATATACCACACCGAGAGGCGTTTCTCGGCTCGGGGTATGAGCGGCTTGTACAGTTGAAGGAGCAGGGAAAAATTCGGGCCTTCGGGCTCGGGGTCAATGAGTGCGAGGTGTGTCTGGATGTGATGCGAAATGGCGGGCCTCTGGATGTGATCCTGCTCGCGGGGCGGCTCACGTTGCTGGACCGTGCGGCAGAGGCGGAGCTGGTTCCGGAATGTCGCGCCGCAGGCACCAGTCTGGTGCTGGGGGGCATCTTCAATTCCGGCATTCTGGCCACTGGGCCGGTGCCGGGAGCGACCTATGATTATGGCCCGGCCCCGGAGGCGGTCATGGACAGGGTGAGGGCGCTTGAGGCGCAGGCCGCAGATCTTGGTGTGCCGCTGGCGACGGCGGCGCTTCAGTTCGCGATCCGCCATCCGGCGGTGGCGTCGGTACTCCTTGGGACTGCCAAACCAGCCTCCCTGCAGCGCAATCTGGAGGCATTGGCGGCCCCGGTTCCGGCCGGATTGGACGCGGCTTTCGCCTGAGGCGGTTCAGCCCAAATCGTGATGGCGCAGCGATGACAGGAGCGTTGTTTTTGATGTACGCAAGTGCCGCTGCGCTGCAAGGCGGGCAGCCTCGGCGTCGCGTGCCTCCAGGGCGTCGATGATCGCAATATGTTCGTCAATCGCGGCGGCGTTTCGGTCCTTCTCCTCGGTTTTGTCCCACATGTAGTGGTAGTGGAAAATCAGCGATATGACCTTTTGGAACTCAGCAATGAAGCGGTTCCTAACCACCGAGTTGATGGCGAGGTGAAAGCGCTCGTCGAGTTTTGAGAATTCGTGGAAGTCGGTATCTATGGCGTTCTTGAGGGCCAGATGGTCTTGGCGCAGCTGAGCGAGGGCGGCCCAAACCGGATGGTCGACTGGTACTTCTGCCACCTGGGTTACGGCGTTCAGTTCCAGCACGGAGCGAAAATCTGACAGCTCGATTGCAAAATCCTTGGTGAAACCAAGAAGCATCCAGCCGCCTTGCGGACGGCGCGACACAAGGCCAAAGCGGCTGAGCCCGGCAAGAAATTCCTTCAGGTCATGCTGGGCAACGCCGAAGGTGCGGGACAGTTCCGCGACGGAGAGCGGCGTATTGGCAGGCACGTCAAAGCGCAGCACCCAGTCGAGGAACCGCTGTTCCAGATCGTTCTTGTCCGATGGCGTCTCCGGCACCGCGATCCTGTCCTCGGCCAGGGGCGCGCGCAGGAGGTGCTTGTCGCGCCCCTGCCAGGAGATCAGCCCCAGCTCCTCCATTCGCGCAAGACAGCGGCGGATGACTGTCCTGCTGACACCCGCGATCTCGGCCAGGCTCGTCTCCGATGGGATCGGTGCTTTGGGGGGCAGGGTCTCGCAATAGGCGAGGATGCGATTATAGGCTTCCCGGTATCTGGTGTCGCTGCGTGCCATCTGATTGCCCTTCCTCGGTGCCGCCAGAGCGGCAGTACTTGTATTTGTACGTTATTATAAAAAACAATTGACAAGAATCAACCGAGTCCTGTTTATGTATTAAATAATTAAATGCAAGACTGCGGAAGGGAGGCGTATGTCACAAGCTATCAAACCCGCGTCCAAGCGGGCCTCGACCCCGCTTGCGAGCGTGATGCCGGATGCGGCGAAGATTCACCGCCTCTCAGCTTTACTGACGCTTTTGATGCTGATCGCCGGCTTTTCTCTCGCGAGCCAAGCGTTCTTTTCCGTGAACAATGCGCTGACCATTTTGTTGCAGACGTCGGTGATCGGTCTTCTGGGTATTGGCATGACCCTGGTGATTATCACCGGGGGCATCGATCTGTCGGTGGGGTCGGTGCTGGCACTTTCTGGGGTCGGCACTGCCATGGCGGTGAAGGCCGGGGTGCCGGTGGGGCTGGCCATGGGCTTGGGCGTGGCGATCGGTGCCGCCTGTGGTGCGGTGAACGGTCTCGTCGTGACGCGGGCTAAAATTCCACCCTTCGTGGCGACCCTTGGGATGATGCTGATGGCGCGCGGGCTGGCACTCCAACTGACCGGAGCCGCTCCGATCTCGCAGCTGGGCGAAGCCTTTGGCCGACTTGGCAACGGAGCGCTGTTTCGCATGGTGGAGATGCAGCCCAACGGTTTCCCCAAGGTCATTTTTCCCGGCATTCCTTATCCCGCGATCCTGCTGCTGGTTGTGGCGGTGGGGGCAACCTACCTGCTGCGTCGCCGCAGTATCGGTCGTCATATCTATGCGACCGGCTCCAACGAGGAAGCGGCGCGGCTCTCGGGGGTGCGGGTCAATCAGACCAAGCTTTATGCCTATGTGATGTCCGGTGCTCTGGCCGGTCTGGCGGGCAATGTGCTGATGTCGCGGCTCGTGACCGCGCAGCCGAGCGAGGGTGTGATGTATGAACTTGACGCCATCGCGGCGGCTGTCATCGGCGGCGCTTCGCTTTCGGGCGGCGTGGGCACCGTATCGGGCACGATGATCGGAGCCTTCATCATCGGCATCCTGCGCAACGGGCTCAATATGGCGGGGGTCTCCGCGTTTATCCAGCAAATCGTGATTGGTGCCGTGGTGATCGGCGCGGTCTGGATCGACCAGATGCGCAACCGGCGCTGAGGGTCAACACCGAGGTTCGACCCCAACCGGGAGGAGGGGTCTGACAGAACAAGAAGAAGAAAAGACAACCAATATCTCAATAGAGGAGGAATGAGATGCGGTCCTTTAAACTTGGAATGCTGGCGTCAGCGATGGCCCTGTCCGCGGGTCTTGCACAGGCCGGTGAAATCGCGGTGATCGTGAAGACCACCAGCTCCAACTTCTGGCAGAACGTGAACAAGGGCGCGGAGGCGGCGATTGCGGGCCAGTCCGAGCACACGTTCAGCTTTGACGGTCCGGCGACCGAAAGTGCTGTCGCCGATCAGGTGAACCTGGTGGAGAACGCCATCAATCGCGGGGTCGCGGGTATTGTGCTGGCACCCTCGGACCCGGAAGCCCTGGCCCCGGCGGTGAAACGCGCCTTTGAGAGCGCCATTCCGGTGGTCATCATCGACAGCGCCCTGACGGAGGGCGCCAAGGGCACCTACCAGTCGTTTCTGTCCACCGACAATTGCGCCGCAGGTGAAGAAGTGGCCAAGCGCATGATCGCCGAGGCGGGCACCGAGGGCAAAGTGGCGGTGATGTCCTATGTCGCCGGGGTTGGGTCGGAAATCGGCCGGGTCGGCTGTTTCTCCGATTACCTCAATGCCAATTCCAGCTTGGAGATTGTCGGCCCCTATTACTCGCAGAGCCAGATGGCTCTGGCGCTGAACCAGACCACCGACATTCTGGCCTCAAACCCGGATCTGGTCGGTATCTTTGGCGCAAATGAACCCACTGCCGTGGGTATGGGGCGGGCCATCCAACAGGCGGGCAAGGCCGGTCAGCTGGTCGCACTCGGCTTTGATGGCAACGAGGATTTGCAGCAGTTCGTGCGTGAGGGGCTGATGGAGGCAACCGCGGTGCAGGGCTCTTTCGCCATGGGTGACATGGGCGTGACGGCTGTGATGGACATCCTCTCTGGTGCAACGGTCGAGCCCTTCATCAACACCGGCGTGGTGCTCGTCGATCAGGAGAACATCGACTCCGACAAGGCCAAAAACGTCCTTTACTGAGCGCGTTTTTCCGGGGGGCACTGGCGTGCCCCTCGGTTCAAGACCTCCAGACTACTCCGGCAGAAAGGCAGAACATGTCGCAAACCCCCTTGGTAGAGATGATCGGTATCGAAAAGCACTTTGGCGGGGTGCGGGCAGTGGATCATGTCTCGCTTGATCTCCAGCCCGGCGAGGTTGTCGGCGTGTTGGGCCACAATGGTGCCGGCAAATCCTGTTTGATGCGTATTCTGGCGGGTGCGATGATCCCCAGTGCGGGTGAGATCCGGATCAACGGCACGGCAGTCACCTTTGACGACCCCAACGATGCCCGTGCGGCGGGGATCGAGACGATTTACCAGACGTTGGCGCTGGCCGATCATCTGGATGCGCCCGCGAACCTGTTTCTGGGCCGTGAGCTGAAGACGCGGTTTGGCAATCTAGACGATGCGCGAATGCTGGAGGAAAGCCGCAAGGTCCTGGCGCGGCTCAATCCGAACTTCAAGAACCTCACCGATCCGGTTTCCTCGCTGTCGGGTGGTCAACGGCAGGTGATCGCGATCGCGCGGGCGATCTATTTCGACACCAAGGTTCTTATCATGGACGAACCCACGGCGGCACTGGGGCCGTCGGAGACCGCGATGGTTGCGGATCTCATCCGGCAATTGCAGGCGGAGGGCATCGGCATCCTTTTGGTCAGCCACGACATGCATGATGTCTTTGACCTCTGTAACCGCGTGGTGGTGATGAACAAAGGCCGCCTGGTGGGGGCCCATGGCATCGACGAGGTGAGTAAAGACGATGTGCTAAGTCTGATCGTGAAGGGCGAATTGCCCGCTGACTGGTCCGCCCGCAATCTGGAGGCGGTGCAATGAAGGATCAGGTTCAAAACGGGATGGCCTGCGGCGTTTGCGTGAAGCCCGGCACCTTTGAGCTAGAGACACGCCCACGTCCCGAAGTCGCCCCCGAGGGCCATCGGCTGGTTGATGTCGCCGCGATCGGCATTTGCGGCACCGACTATCATATATTCGAGGGCAAGCACCCTTTTCTGAACTACCCGCGCGTGATCGGCCATGAGCTCTCGGGGCATTTGGTGGACGGGCCGGATGCGGGCCAATTGGTGGTGGTGAACCCCTATCTTTCCTGCGGGAAATGCCGGGCCTGCCGACGTGGTAAACCGAACTGCTGCAGCGATATCGCGGTTCTGGGGGTCCATACCGACGGCGGCATGTGTGCCCGGATTGCGGTGCCGGAGGGCAATCTCTACCCCGCCGCGGGGCTGACGCCGGTCGAGGCGGCAATGGTGGAGTTCCTCGCCATCGGGGCACATGCGGTGGCGCGCTCGGGCTGCGGGGCAGGGGATCGGGTGATGGTCACAGGCGCCGGGCCGATCGGGCTGGGCACTGCAATTTTTGCGCGTATTGCCGGAGCCGAAGTGCATCTGATGGACCTCAGCGCCAAGCGCCTGACGGCGGCAGCGGAGCTGTTCGATTTCACCGCTGTCCATCAGCCCGGCGACGAGATCCTGTGCGGGGATCTGGCCGAAGGCTTTGACGTGGTTTTTGACGCGACCGGCAATGCGGGCGCGATTGAGGCGGGCTTTGCCCTGGTGGCCCATGGTGGCGTCACGGTTCTGGTCAGCGTGGTGAAGGAGAACATCACCTTTGCCGATTCCGAGTTCCACAAACGCGAGAGCCAGATCATCGGCAGTCGCAATGCGCTGCGCGGCGATTTCGACCGGGTGATCGAGGCAATCCGCAGCGGCGCAGTCCCAACCCAAGAGATCGCTTCCGCCGTGTTGCCGCTGTCGGAGCTTCCGTCGCAATTTGCCAACCTTGCTGGGGATCGCGACCACGTGATCAAGGTGTTGGTGACGCCGTGAAAGTCAGTGATATGACCAACCAACCCTTTGCGCTTTGTCTGCATGAGGCCGACAATGTGCTTGTTGCCCTGCGAGCGGTGCCGGCAGGGGCCACGCTGCCCGGCGACCTCACCGCGCAAGAGCCGATCCCGGCGGGCCACAAAATCGCCCTGCGCGACGTGGCGGCAGGGGAGATGATCCTGAAGTATGGCCAGATTATCGGCACAACCACTGCTGCGATCCCCGCAGGGGCTCATGTGCATGTGCAAAACCTCGGCATGGGGGATCACAAGCAGGACTATGGCTTTGGGCAAGCGGCGCACCCCTTGCCTGTTCTGAAGCAAGAGGCCGTGTTCCAAGGCTATCATCGCCCTTCGGGACGGGTCGGGACACGGAACTATCTCGGCATACTGACCTCGGTCAATTGCGCAGGCTCGGTGGCGCGGTTCATCGCGGATGCGGCAGAGCGCTCAGACCTGCTGGCGGCGTTTCCCAATGTCGATGGCATCGTGCCGATCGTGCATGGGTCGGGCTGCGGCATGTCGGGCAAGGGTGAGGGCTACGACACCCTGTTCCGCACCCTCGCCGGTTATGGCCACAGCGCCAATTTCGGGGCGATCCTCATGGTCGGCCTTGGTTGCGAGGTAATGCAGATCCCAGACCTCATCGACCGCAAGGCGCTGAAGGACAGCGCCCGGTTCCGCTATATGACGATCCAGCACGAGGGCGGCACGCGGGCCACTGTGGACAAGGGTCTTGGGCTGCTGCGCGAACTTGCAGCAGAGGCGAACAAGGCGACACGCACGCCTGCGTCCGCGCGCCACCTGGTTCTGGGGATGCAATGTGGTGGTTCGGATGGCTACTCGGGGATCACCGCGAACCCTGCGCTTGGGGTGGCTTCCGACCTACTGGTGCGCCATGGCGGCACCTCGATCCTGTCGGAAACCTCCGAGATCTATGGTGCCGAGCATCTGCTGACCCGCCGTGCCGTGGACGAGGGGACGGGCCGCAAACTGATTGACCTCATCAATTGGTGGGAGGACTACACCGCCCGCAACTTTGGCGAGATGGACAACAATCCATCGCCGGGCAACAAACGCGGCGGGCTGACCACGATCCTGGAAAAATCGCTCGGTGCCGTGGCCAAGGGCGGCAGCGCGCCACTCTCTGGGGTCTATAAATTCGCTGAACCCATTGATCAGGCGGGCTTTGTTTTCATGGATAGCCCCGGCTACGACCCCTGTTCCGTGACGGGGCAGACCGCATCTGGAGCTAATCTGATCGCCTTTACCACCGGTCGTGGCAGCGTGTCTGGCTATCAGCCGGTGCCTGCGATCAAGATTGCCTCAAACCCCGACCTCTGGCGGCGTATGCAGATGGATATGGATGTGAACTGCGGCGATATCCTCGATGGGGTCAGCCTGCAGGATAAGGGGCAGGAGATCTTTGATCTGATGCTGCGGGTTGCCTCGGGGGAAGAAACCAAGAGCGAAGCGCAGGGGTTTGGTGCGGTGGAATTCGTGCCCTGGCAAATCGGCGCGGTGATGTGAGTAGGGCGCGAAGGAGGAAGAACCATGACCATTGATCTGACCGGAAAGCGGGTGCTGATCACCGCGGCGGCGCAAGGCATCGGACGCGCCAGTGCCGAAGCCTTTGTGCGGGCGGGGGCCAGCGTGCTTGCGACCGATATAAATGCAGCGGGGCTTCAGGGGCTTATGGACTGCGACACGGCGCGGCTGGATGTGCTGGATACAGCATCGGTTGCCGAGGTTTGCGCGGCGGCAGGACCGGTAGATATCTTGTTCAATTGTGCGGGTATCGTACACGGGGGGACCGTGCTGGAGTGCCGCGAGGAGGAACTGGACTTCGCCTATGACCTGAACGTCAAGGCGATGGTGCGGATGGTGCGGGCAGTGCTGCCAGGCATGCTGGAACGCAAATCGGGTGCGATCCTCAACATGTCCTCGGTGGCGTCTTCGGTGAAAGGGGTGCCGAACCGCTTTGTCTATTCCACCACCAAGGCGGCGGTACTGGGCCTGACTAAGGCGATTGCCGCCGACTACGTGGCTGACGGCATTCGCTGCAATGCGATCTGCCCGGGCACGGTGCAATCGCCCTCGCTCGACGAGCGGCTGGCGGCGACGGGCGATTATGACGCGGCCCGGGCGGCTTTTGTCGCACGCCAGCCGATGGGCCGCATCGCCGAAGCTGAAGAGGTCGCCGACCTCGCCGTCTATCTGGCCGGTGCGACCTATACCACTGGGCAGGCTTGCTGCGTCGATGGCGGCTGGACCCTTTGACCAAACACCCTGATGACATCAAAAGCCTGAGGACTGACACGACATGAAATTGCTGCGCTATGGTGCCCCCGGTGCCGAGAAACCGGGATTGTTGCACCGGGACGGAACCCTTCGCGATCTCTCAGATCTGATCGACGATCTCGCTGGGGCGGCGCTCTCGCCCGAGAGCCTCGCCGGATTGGCCGAAGTGGATGCGGACTCGCTGCCGGTGGTCGAAGGCAACCCGCGTCTTGGCCCGCCGATCGCGGGTACGGGAAAATTCATCTGCATCGGTCTCAACTACGCCGATCACGCCGCCGAAAGTGGGTTGGACGTGCCGCCGGAGCCGGTGATCTTCATGAAGGCGAGTTCCGCCATTTGCGGGCCGAATGACCCCATCGTCATCCCGCGCGGTTCCACCAAGACGGATTGGGAAGTGGAACTTGCGGTGATCATCGGCAAGCCCGCAAAATATGTCAGCGAAGCCGAGGCGATGGACTACGTGGCGGGGTATGCGATCACCAACGACGTCTCCGAACGCGCTTTCCAGACCGAGCGGGCTGGGCAATGGACTAAGGGCAAGAGCTGCGACAATTTCGGCCAGATCGGCCCTTGGCTGGTGACACAGGATGAAGTGCCCGATCCGCAATCTCTTGCCATGTGGCTCAAGGTGAATGGCGAGACGATGCAGGACGGCTCCTCCAGCACCATGGTCTACGGCGTGGCGCATCTAGTGCATTACCTCAGCCAGTTCATGACGCTTCATCCAGGAGACGTGATCTCGACTGGCACGCCCCCGGGCGTCGGCCTTGGCATGACGCCGCCGCGCTACCTGAAGGCAGGTGACGTGGTAGAGCTGGGCATTGCAGGTCTTGGACGGCAACGCCAGGACGTGATTGCCGACCAATGACGCAAGCGGAGCGCCTCGATGTTCTGTGCCTCGGTGAGGCGATGGGGGAGATCGCCTTTTCTCCCGCCGGAGTGCCGCAAGTCGCAGTGGGTGGTGATACCTTCAACACTGCCATCTATCTGGCGCGGGCGGGGCTGCGGGTGGGCTTTGCCAGTGCGGTGGGAGAAGATCCGTTTGGCGATCTGATCCAGCGCAGCCTGCGCGAAAATGACGTATCCGACAGGTTGTTGCGGCGCGTCTCGGGGGCGGTGACGGGGCTTTATGCGATCTCCAACGATGCCAGCGGCGAGCGCAGTTTCTCTTATTGGCGCGAGACATCGGCAGCGCGGCAGTGCTTTGCCGCACCTTCACAGATGTGGATGGAAGGGCTGGGCGAAACATCGCTGCTCTATTTCTCCGGGATCAGCCTTTTTGCATTTCAAGCGGATCTGGACAGGCTTTTTGCCAGCCTGTCCGCTCTGCGCGCCGCCGGGCTGAAGATCGCGTTTGATGGCAATTTCCGACCTCGGCTCTGGCCGGGGGACAAGGCGCGGACACAGGAGATTTTCCGCACTGCGATAGCTCTGAGTGACATCTACCTGCCCACATATGAGGATGAGGCCCTGCTCTGGGGGGATCAATCGGCAGCAAATTGTTGCGCACGCCTGTCTGAAATGGGGCCCAAGACCATCGTCGTGAAGGATGGGGCAAACGGATGCCTGATCTGGGCGCAAGATCAGCTCATCACGGTGCCGGTGCCCGCGCAGGTGTCGGTCGTGGACACAACTGCTGCCGGAGACAGCTTCAATGCGGCGTTTCTGGCTGGACTTCAGCAAGGGCAGCCCGCCACCGAAGCGGCTCTGGCCGGGCACCGGTTGGCCGGTCAGGTGATCGGGTATCGCGGCGCGATCCTGCCAGTCTGAGTTGCGCTACGGGGCGCCGTCGCTGGCTCTGTTGTCAACTCACATGCAGGTTGCCACGCTCAGGTCGATTTTGAGTGCGGGGATCAAGCTATGATTGACTTCTAAGGGCCGCATTTCTCTGGCGAGGTCACGCTGTGTGCCGTTCGCTGGTATTGCAGGTACGGTCGCAGCTACCGCGATCTGAAGCCATGACGGCGGAGCGCGGTGTGCGTGTCGATCATCCGACCATTTACCTCCGGGTGCAACGCTAGGCCCCCGAAATGGAGCGGCGGATGCGCTGGCAGTGGCGGCCGCCGATGCCGGATCTCTGGCGCGTTGACAAAACCTATTTAAGCTGCGAGGCAAGTAGGCGTATCTGTACCGGGCTGCAGAGAAGCTGGGGCGTGCGATGGATCATTATCTGTCACGGACCAGCACTGCGAAGGCCGCGAAATGCTTCCTCGGCAATGCCACCGCGCTTGTGAAGCTTGGGGGAAAGCATCCAGAACCAACACCGACAAGTCCGGGTGCCATACCCAGGCGGTACGCGAATTAAAGAAAAAGGGGCAAGTGTCTAAAGGATATCGAGTACTGCCAGGTCAGATACCTGAATAGTGTGATCGAGGCCAGGCAACAGGATCGACGAGATAGTGCCCGCGCATTGGTGCCATTTGTTGAGCCCCGCATACCTTGGGTTGCGACCTTGAAATGATCCGACGAAGCTCTGGAAACCAGCCTGTCGTTCTTGCCGGTGCGCAAGACGCACACCGGCACATTGGGAGATATGTTTGGCAAGAAGGGTCAGGCCTGTTCAGCGCGAATAGTGCTGACCTGCCGCCCCTCCAATCCCCAGTTTTCAAGCGGGACTTCGTCGATGACGACACATGTGGTGGCCGGACTCTTGCCAAGAACAGTGGCAAGAAGATCCGTCACCCCCTCTACCAGTTGTTTCTTTTCTTCGGTCGAGGGGCCGGTACCATTCGGGCCGCCCTCTTGGGTTACCTTGATGTTCACATAGGGCATTGTGTCAGTCCTTTCTTTCAACAAACGAGAACACTTTGGTGAGAACGCGCCAGCCTTGATCTGTGTGGATGATCGTCAATAGGTCTTGGTAATTACGACCCATCATCGTCATGCGGGCCTCTACCATGCCGATGCGTGTGCCTTTGAAGGTGATCCGTTCGATGACCTCATCCCGGGCGTCGCCACGGGAGGCGGGCGGCGTGCGGGCATCGATCCGTGTCATATAGGCGTCGAGCCCCATGTGCTCATAGGTGCCCTCTGTTCCGTTTACGTAGGCGAGGTCAGGGTGGAAGACGGTCCGCAAAATGTCGCTGTTTGAGTGATAAAGCCCCTCAAAATAACGCGTCATGAGGTCTTGGACCTCGGCGTCATAGGATCCGCTCATCCTGCAATACCCCGCTGATCCGAAGGGGCGTTGCAATGAGGGTAATTTTGCGACCGGCTTCTGTGCATGCGCTGGTGCGACCGCGATCCGGGAATTGGGAATAGAGTGTCATACGATGTTCCATATTGGCGTCTCCATTGATCTAGCAATGAGAGTCACCGAAAGATAACATCGAGTTTTCATGTATTTGATCTGCAAAGTAGATCAATTGAACAAGTTGCGAGCCGAGGGGGGTGCAACCCGACCGATACGCGAACGGGGTTCGGGAAGGCCGGGCTTACAGAGCCTCCTTCACTGTTATTGCCGTTGCAATCTGACTGCGCCTAGAAAGCAAGAATAGGCCAGCCTCAACAAAGAGCGCCCGTGCTTTAGGTGGTCAGCAGTCTTGGATCGCCTCGCGTCCCAGAGCGTTCCAAATCCGCGACATGACCTGTCCCATCGGGTGATCCCGGCGTCTGATCGCAAAGATCTCCGTGTGGCGCGGAGGATGGCCCTCGATCACCAGAGGAACCAATTCTCCTGATCTGAGTTCATCGAGGATTAAATGCTCCGGGATCCCGCCCCACCCAAGACCTGCCTTGATGATGGACTTCTTGGCTTGAAAATCCGAGACCGTCCAACGTTGGCCACCCAAAAGCAGGTCGCGGCTCTGTTCATAGTCATTACCGCCAGTCCCTGACACAACAACCTGAGTGTAGGCCTGCATCTCACGGCGCGACCTGACCCGTGACGGGTCGGCCGCCGAAAATGCCGGGCTGGCGACGGGGCGGATAGTGATGGTTCCAACCGGACGCGTTTCGACTTCATCGATTGGCACGCCATCGAGCCCGGCGATGATAAGATGGGCCTCACCATTCATGAGACGCGCGAGCGGACCGCCCATCATCTCGGTCACCAGCTTGATATGCGTTGCAGGGAAGGCGCGCCCCACTTCTCCCAGAAGATTCAGAATCGGATCAAGCGACATCGTTGCTGTGATCGCGATCGAGACCAGAGGCTCCTGTTCACTTCGCAGCCCGGCAGCCACGGTTTTCAAGCCATTAACCTGCTCCAGGACTCGCGTCACCTCGCGATAATAGACCTCGCCTTCCGGTGACAATCTGGGCCGATAGGCGTCCCGCGAGAAGAGGTCGAACCCCAATTCGTCCTCGAGCTTCTTGATTTGATGGCTCACCGCGGATTGTGCCTTGTTCATCCGATCCGCCGCTCCTCGGAATGTTCCGGAGGCGACAATCGCGTCGAGTGCTATGAGCTGATCCAATGTCATGGCGAGCCTTTATGATCTCATAAAACGATCATTGTCATGAGAACTCAATATTATCAATCGCTGATCTCTGTCGACATAAGCAAGCGGGACATCCCAACAGGAACTGGATGCACCTCCGTTCCGAAATCTTGGTGTCGCATTCAGGGCAATCCGGCCAGCTCGGTCGGCGCCACTTAAAAGGAGAAAGCAATGGTGAAGATCGCAATCGTCTACCACAGCGGCTATGGCCACACGGCGGTGCAGGCCAAAGCGGTGTATCGCGGTGCGAGTGAGGTTGCCGGGGCACAGATCACTTTGATCCCGGTCGAAGAGCGCGCGCAAAATTGGGAGGTTATCGACGACGCCGATGCAATCGTCTTTGGCTCCCCCACATATTTCGGCAGTGCCTCCGCGCAGTTCAAATCTTTCCTGGATGAGACCTCAGGTCGATGGCTCGAAGGGCGCTGGGTCAATAAACTGGCTGCAGGGTTCACTAACTCGGCGGGGATGAGCGGCGACAAGCTCGCAACGCTTCAACAAATCAACCACTTCGCCATGCAACATGGCATGGTCTGGGTTGGTCTGGGCTTGCCGCCTGGAAACAACACCAGCACAGGCTCTCCCGAAGATCTCAATCGTCTCGGTGGGTTCTTGGGTGCGATGTCGCAGGCGGATGCCGATGTGTCAGCCCAGGTTGCGCCGGCAGGCTCTGATCTCAGAACCGCAGAATACCTTGGCCGCCGGGTCGCCGAAATCGCGCACCGCTGGCAGTCTGGTCGAGCGTCCCAAGCAGCAGCCAGCTGAGCAAGATCCACTCCCCCGCCATTTCTAGATGACGACACAGGCAGCCGTTGAACCGCACCTTCCGAGGCCCAGACTTACGGGCCTCGGCCCCCTAAATCCTTGGTCTGGCGCAGCGCATCAAACGCGTTCGAAGCAACGCAGATCGTCTTGCGGCAGACTCAGCTACGTCTTGGTCACCCGCATGTCCATTGAAGGACAGGCCCTGCGCTATGATCTCAGGATCGCACTCGACGCCAGCACTGTGCCAGAGCACGTTGGGACGAAGCGCCGTGTGGCCAGGCGCGCGTGATCACTTCGGCAGAAGCGCCTGCAGGCTGGCCAGTGTGTCGGCCTCCGACGCCGGTTTGTCGTCGCGAATGCGGCTGATGCGGGGAAAGCGCATGGCGACCCCTGATTTGTGCCGGGTGGAGCGGTTGAGCCCCTCGAAGGCGACCTCGACCACCTTGATCGGTTCCACCGCGCGGACCGGGCCGAAGCGGTCGGTGGTGTGGCTGCGTACGAAGCGATCCAGATCCTTGAGTTCGGCATCCGTGAACCCGAAATACGCTTTTCCGACCGGCACCAGCGCCTCCCCATCCCAAACGCCGAAGGTAAAGTCGGAGTAGTAGCCCGAGCGCTTGCCGTGCCCGCGCTGCGCGTAGAGTAATACCGCGTCGATCAACATCGGGTCACGCTTCCACTTGAACCATGGCCCCTTGATCCGCCCCGCCTGATAAGGGCTGCTTTTTCGTTTCAACATGACCCCTTCGATCACCTGATCGGGCGGGGCAGCGCGCAGATCCGCCAGCGCCTCCCAGCTGTCGAATGCCAGCAGCGGCGACAGGTCAAGGCGGGGGTGAGCGTGTCGCGCCACCAAGGCCTCCAGCGCCGCGCGGCGGGTGGTGAAGGGCGCACCGCGCAGATCTTCGCCATCCGCCACCAGCAGGTCATAGGCCCGCAGTGCCGCCGGGTGGCTGGCCCGCATCTTTGCCGAAACCTGCTTGCGCCCAAGTCGTTTTTGCAGATCGCCGAAGGGCGCAACCGCGTCGCCGCGCCGGATCAGCAATTCGCCGTCCAGCGCCGCCGCGTCGGGCAGCGCCTCCAACACATCGGGAAACGCGGTCGAGATATCCTCGCCAGTGCGGGAATAAAGCCGCTGCACCCCGCCATCACTCACAGCTTGCACGCGGATGCCATCCCATTTCCATTCAGCGGCGAAATCATCGGGGTCAAGTGCGCGCAGCGCGTCCAGTTCAGTCGCGGTGGACAGCATCACCGGGCGGAACGGCGCCAGCGCGGCACTTTCGGGTTTAGGGCCGCCCGTCGCCCAGGCGAACAGCGGCTCAAAGGGCGGAGTCAGCCCGTGCCAGATCTCTTCGACCTCGGTGACCTCGATATCGCCGAACTCGGCCAGCGCGAGCCGCGCCAGCCGCCCCGAAACCCCGACACGCAGTCCCCCTGTCGCAAGCTTAAGGTAGGCGTAGCGCGACGAGGGGCCGAGCGCGTCCAACCGTGCGGCGATCACCCCGGGCAGATCGGCTTTGGCGGTCTCTCGCAGCTCCGCCACCACGTCGGGCAGCGGGAGGTCCCCGTCCTGTTGGCCGGGCCAGATTAAAGCGATGGTTTCAGCCAGATCGCCGACGAACTCGTAAGAAAGCCGAAACAGCTCCGCGTCGACCCGTTCGGCCACCAGAGCCCGCAGCAGCGACGGCGTAACCTTGCGCAGATCCAAGTCGCCGGTCAGTGCCGCCAGCGCATAGCCGCGCGCCGGGTCGGGCGCCCGGGCGAAGTAATCCACCAGAATCTGGAGCTTACCGCTGCGTTGCGGCGTGAATGCGAGCCGTTCAAGGAGGTGGGCGAAGTCACGCATCTAGTCGGCCTCGTCTTCATAGCCGATCAGCCGCAGCGGTCGGGCGGTGCGGCCGGTCATCTCGCACCAGCGGATCACAGCGTCTTCGCGCCCATGAGTGACCCAGGTTTCTTCTGGGTTCAGCTCCGTGATCGTGCGGGTCAGATCGGGCCAGTCCACATGGTCAGAGATGATCAGCGGCAGCTCCACGCCCCTCTGGCGTGCCCGTGCCCGCACCTGCATCCAGCCACTTGCGAAACAGATCACCGGATCGGGGAAGCGCTGTGCCCAAGTTGAGGCAAAGGCCGAGGGCGGGCCAAGCACGATGCTGCCTTTGAAATCGGCCTTGCTGCCCCGCGCGACGGTGGCTGGGCGCAGATCGCCCAAGGGCACGCCCTGCGCGATATGGTAATCGCACAGCTGTTGGAGGGCGCCGTGGATGTAGATCGGCGCGTCCCACCCGGCCTGTCGTAGCCCCATGATGACCCGTTGCGCCTTACCCAAGGCATAGGCACCGACCAGATGCGCGCGGTCCGGAAAGGCCTGCACCGACGCCAGCAACCGGGCGATTTCATCAGCCATAGGCGGGTGGCGAAACACTGGCAGGCCGAAGGTCGCTTCGGTAACGAAGATGTCGCAGGGGACGGGCTCAAATGATGCGCAGGACGGGTTTGCCTCGCGCGCGTAGTCGCCGGAGACAACCGCCACCGCGCCCTGCTGCTCAATCCGGATCTGGGCCGAGCCCAGAACATGCCCGGCAGGGTGGAAGGACACTGAGGCGTCGCCGACTTGCGTCACGCCTTGCGCCACCTGCCGCGCCTCGGCAAAGCTCTCTCCATAGCGGACCGACATGATATCAAGGGTCTGCGCCGTCGCCATCACTGCGCCGTGTCCCGCGCGGGCATGGTCCGCATGGCCATGGGTGATCAGAGCGCGGGGCACTGGTTTAATCGGGTCGACATAGAAATCTCCCGAGGGGCAATAAAGCCCCTCGGGTCGATTCGTAAGGATCTCCGCTGGGTTCAAAACGTCACGGTGACATGGCGCCCCATGTCAGGTTGCGTGTCGGTCAGGTTGGCCTTCAGTGTTTCATATAGAAAAACCATGCCGCTTTTCGGGCTCAGCCACAGCTCGGAGGTTTTCGGTGTCATCCGGGTCAGCACCAGATCGGGGTCGTCCTTGCCTTCTTCAAACCAGGACGCGGCGACGAAATTCCAAACCTCGGCCAGTTTTTCGCGATCTTCCGACAGCTCCAGCGTGCCATTGAGAACGCCATGCAGTCCCGCATCTGTATCACAAATGGCAAAGCGGATCTCTTTGCCAGCTTTTGCGGCTTCGGCCGCGTCGGTGCCGCGGGCCGTCAGGAACCAGATGCAGCCATCCTCGGGTGCGCAATTTGGCGACATGGGAATAAGGCGGCCATTCACCTCCATCAGACCGGCACGCACTTTGGCGAGGCGATCCCAGAATTCTTGTGTGTCAGTCATGAGGTTTCCTCTTCATTAAGGCTTGCTACGCCTCAACGCTCCGCGCGCCCATTCGTTCCCTTGCGAGTTCCGCAGCGTGGCTCAGATCAGCCGCCAGTTCGGCGCGCATCTCCGCGCCCCGCGATCGTGCGCGCAGGATCGCTGCGGGATGCCAGGTGATGAGGACGTCACCGCCACGGATCGCCGGTTCCAGCGTGCCACGTCGCGACGTCAGCGCCGCGCGACGCCCGGTCAGCGCAAATGCTGCGCTCGCGCCGAGCGCGACGGTAAGCCGGGGCCGGATCAGCCGTCGTTCCTGGTCCAGCCACCAGCGGCAATGGTCTATCTCGCCGCGCGTCGGGCTTTCGTGCAGTCGCTGCTTGCCCCGCTGCGTAAACTTGAAGTGTTTCACGGCGTTGGTCAGATAAGAGGGTGGGCATCCGGCCTCTGTCATCGCGGCGCGCAACAGTTGACCGGCGGGGCCGACAAAGGGCAGCGCTTGCTGGTCCTCGTGATCTCCCGGTGCTTCGCCGACGATCATCAGGGGTGCATCGGCGGGCCCTTCGCCCCAGACCATCCGCCGCGGCGCGCAAAGGTCGCATCGTGTACACGTCTCGGCCCCCGCACGCGCCTGATCTAGCGTTGCAGGCATTGCTGCGATCCGCGCCGCGCGTTTCGGCGGCTCTGTCGGCAGCGCGTCCCGCATCCGCTGCACGCGCGCTTCGGCGTCTTGCAGCATGGCCGGGATCGCGCGGGTCTCGGGGAGGTTTTTCCAGTACTTCACCGGCATTTCGGATTTCATCGCGCCAATCTTTACCCGCGCCGGGTTGAATATATTGGTGAAATACGTCGTCCAGAGTGCCTCTGACGCGTCCTCCGGCAGATCCGGGCGTGGCCCCGGGAGGTCAAAACCAAGCTGGCCGTCTGAAAACCGCGCGGTGCCGAACGGCGTCGCAATCAGCCAGTCCATATCGGCGAAGCGGCGGGCGAAGAAGGGCGCGGCGGCCTCCACAATGCGGTGGTCTGGCTCAAACCACGCGGCGAAGCGGCGGCGCGCGCCGCTCGTGGACAATTCGCGAAACCGGACGAAGGCGTGCATCTTGTGAATGTCGCGCCCCACGGCCTTTGCCAGCCGGTCAAGGCGACGGGTCAGAGGGTCGGCGGGGTTCCCTAGCGCGCGCCGGTCCTTTTGATGCCGCCAAAGCGCCTGATACAGCAGGGCAGGCGCCTCCGGGTCGGTATGGCAGATGACGCTCCCTGACAGCTGAACAAAGCTCTTGGGCACGCGAAGATCGCGCGGGCCGTCCGCATCGGGAATAGGGTCGCCGCCAAAGAGGGTGCCGCCCTGCCAGTCGATCTCCTCCGGGGCAATGCCGTGGCTGGCGAGACGACGGGCGGCCTCGCGCCACGCCTTTGCGCGCCCCAGAACGGGCAGGTCGACCTGGATCATGCGAACAGGCTGAGCTGTTCGGGCGGTGGCGCATAGCGGGCGCGCAGTCCGGCGCTGTCGGTCAACGCGCCGGGCGACCAGTCGGGCAGCGTGATGAACGGCTCGGCCTGTTTCACCCGCGCGCCGATGCGGATCAGATCCGCGTAGCGCAGCGGCCCGGAACGGCGCGCAGCAAGGATGCGTTGCACGGTGCGTGTTCCAAATCCAGGAACGCGCAGCAACAGCTCACGCGGCGCGCGTGCCACATCCACGGGAAACTGTGCGCGATGCGCCAGCGCCCAGGCGAGCTTTGGGTCGATCTCCAGATCGAGGTTTCCGCCTTTGGTGGAGGACGTGATCTCTGCCGCGTCGAAGCCGTAAAACCGCATCAGCCAATCGGCCTGATAAAGCCGGTGTTCCCGGATCAACGGCGGTCGGATCAGCGGCAGCATTGCGGAGCTGTCGGGGATCGGAGAAAAGGCCGAATAATAGACCCGCTTGAGCTTGTAGCCCTGATAAAGCCGTGTGGACGTGCCCAGAATATCGCAGTCAGAGGTGCCATCGGCCCCGACGATCATCTGAGTCGACTGCCCAGCAGGGGCAAAACGCGCAGGGCGCTTGCCGCGATGGCTGGCCACTTTGCTGGCGGCGCGTGTCTCGCGCACGTGGCTCATGGCGGCGCGGATGCCTTTGGGCTGTTTCTGCGGCGCAAGCCTGGCGACGCTGTCGTCTTTGGGTAGTTCCACGTTGATCGACAGGCGATCGGCGTAGCGTCCGGCCGCTGTGATTAGGTCGGGCGACGCCTCGGGGATCGTCTTGAGGTGGATGTAGCCCTTAAAACCGTGATCCTCGCGCAGCATCCGCGCAATACGGACCATATCTGCCATCGTGTCATCCGGACTGCGAATAATGCCCGACGACAGAAACAGCCCCTCGATGTAGTTGCGCCGATAAAACTCCAACGTCAGCGTCACGACCTCTTCGGGGGTGAAACGCGCCCGTTCCACCCTGCTCGAGACGCGATTGACGCAATAGACGCAGTCATAGATGCAGAAATTGGTCATCAGGATCTTCAGCAGGCTGATGCAGCGTCCGTCGGGCGTGTAGGCGTGGCAGATCCCGCTGCCCCCGGCACTGCCTATCCCGCCGGCGCGAGAATCCCGTCGCGTGGTCCCGGAACTCGCGCAGGAGGCATCGTATTTCGCAGCATCCGACAGGATTGCGAGCTTATCTTGGAGTGTGCGCTTCATGAGAACATATATAGAACACAGGTGGGTGTCGTGCAAGCCTTGCCGCTGTCAACGCAGCAGATCGGTATCGTTTGATCCTTCGATCGGCACCTGCATTTGCTCTTCAAGATCGTCTTCGGCGCTGAGGTCGTCGTCCATCTCCGATCGGCCCTCCTTGGGGGCGGGTTCGGGCACTGGGGCGGGTCCCGTGCCCTGTTGCAGCGGGATGCCTTCGGGAAAGATGATCTCCCGCGCTTCATCGGGCATGGAAATGCCGGCATCCATCAGCGTTTGCTTGATCTGCCGGACCAGCGCGCTGCGCAGCTTGAGCGGTGAAATCTGCGCCCCGTCGAACCAGTAGTAGATCTTTACGTTCACGGTCGAGGCGCCAAGCGTGTCGGCCAGCACCATCGGCTCGGGGTGCTTCAGCACGCCCGGTTCGGCACTGAGCACAGCATTCACGATCCGTTGCACATCGCTGATCGCCGCGTCATATCCGATGCCCAGATCCAGCTCTCCGCGGCGGCGGGGCACCGCGGTTATATTCTCTATGATCGACTTGAAGACGGTCGCATTGGGGATCTGGATGTGGTTGCCTTCTACTGACACCAGCACCGTGCTGCGCGTGTTCATGCTGTGAACGACGCCGGACTGCCCGGCCACGTTGATGATATCGCCCCGCGCAAAGGGCTGGCGCAGGCTGAGCAACAGCGAGGCGAGGAAATTCTCGGCAATGTCTCGGAACGCAAAGCCGATGACGATCCCCAGCACCCCGGCGCCGCCGACCACCGATAGCGCCAGCTGGGTCAATCCCGCGATTTGAAGCACGAGGTAGAGCCCCAGCAACAGCACCGGAAGCGCGCCGAGCCGTGCCAGGATGTCTGCGATGAACGGCGACCGCGTGCGCCCGCGCAGCGACCAGCTCAATATGTGGCGCACCAGACGCGCGGCGAACCACGCCAGCGGCAGGATCAGCAGGGCCAGCGCGATGGAGGGCAGCGCCCCTAGCAGCTGATCTTTGAGCACGCGCACCTCGCGCACGGCAGGGTCGATGGTCAGTTCGACTGCGTGTTCCACCTCGATCCTGTTGACCACGGCGACAACCCCCGTGGTCTTGGCAGCCAGATCGCGCGCCCAGGTCTTGCGCTCCGTCGTCGTCGTGGTTCCGTCCAGAAACGCGATACTGTCATTCACACGCACTGATGCGTCCGAATACCAGCCTGTGGCATCGAGGATTTGCGCGATCCGCTCCGCGATGCGCCCATCCGCAAGTCCCGGCTCCACATCCACCGCCTGATCGGTAGAGGTCACCTCCACCTCCGTGTCACCCGGGGTCTGGGCCAGCGCGGGCGCGGCCGTCAAAAGCAATAGGATCAGAAGGATGCGCATGGCGGCCTCGGTCTGGATAGGTGCGGAGTTTGGGCCAAGCGGCGCCTGATGCAAATGGGGGCGAAGGTGCCGACATAGGCCCGGAACAAGCTTTGCAGCATCAGGCGCGGTTTGCCATGCTTTTATTCTCCGCGCCGTCTTGTGTCGTGCCTGTGGTGGCTCAAACCCCTTTTGAGCCGCCGAGCGATTTTCTGGCCCACTCAGCCGTCACATCGCCAAAACAGTCGACGAGGGAATCCGTTGCCCACCTTTGACCTTCGGTCGTGCGGCCGAGCACGGAGAGCCCATCCGTCACCGGTTTCAATCCGCAGTCGACCGTTAGGTGTCCCGCGCGGATCAGGCCGCGTACCAAGGGATCGGTGATATCGTCGGGCGATGGACCAGGAAGAACGCAATCGATCATCGCGTCGGCGAGGATCTGATCATTCAACCGCCACCCGCCGCGCTCCAATGAGATCGCCGGGTCCTCCGCAACGGTCAGGCGGACCAAGCCCTTGTCGATCAGGGCCCGAAGCAGACGGGCGCTGCGCACGGGCGGGCCGTAGGAATAGCGCTTGAGCCCGTTTTCAAAGGCGACCAGGGCGGAGCGGGTCTCGCCACTGCCGTCACACGCTGCGAACGGTCCCCGCACATCCTGTTGCAGCTTTCGCCAAATCTGCCCGACGGCATAGCCAACCGAAGGAGCGCGCTGTCCGTCCGCCATCGAGAGTCCGATCTCGAGCGCGGACACCGGGTCATCGTTCTCCTGCGCGCCGGGCGCGTCGCGCTCCGCGGCGAGCCACGGCTGGGGGTCGGTGTTGGTGACGCGCGCGATGATCGGCGCAAGGGCGTCGGTCAGGCACTGGACCGCGGCATCCGGCGAAAGCGTCAGTGCCCGCGTCACCGCGCTGATCACCGCGCGCCGCTCGGTCGGCAGCGGATCAAAGAGCGCGTCGATATCGGCATTGGCCGGCTTCGGCATCGGAGGCATCCCGTCAAGCGAGAACGGAACGATCAGATCCGGTTCCCGCCCCGAGGCGTGATAGCTGTCGCCATCCATGGTGCCGCCTTGCCCGAGCGTGAGCAGGGCGATCACATCCAGCGCCGAGAGTGCGAGTCCACGCAGCGCCACGACCCGCCCGCGCCAATCAACGGAGCGGATCGACGTTGTGGGGTAAGCGTTGATAAAGGTCAGCTTCTGCGCGGCGGCATGCGCGCTCCAGCGGGCGGCCTGCGCGTCTTGCGTCACCGGGGGTTGGCCTTGAGTCAGCAGCAGGTTGTCAAACGGCCCCCGGCCATCGACGATCCAACCGCGATCATAGTGTGCCGACACGGCGGTGGCGGGGACATGTTCGACCTGTGATTGCAGTCTGTGCCAGCGCTCCGTCAGGTAGCGGCCCACCTCAGCCCTTGGAGGGTAGGCCTCGGACGTGCCTCCCAGCCAGTCGGCAAAGCGCGGCGCACCAAGATCAAGCTCGCGAACCGGCAGGTTCAAGAGGCACTCGGGCGCTTCGTCTGGGCGAAAATTTGGTCCTACGCCCGGGTAAGGGCCCGGCTCGAAGATGCAGATGCGTAGTTCCGGAGCAACCTCCAGCGCCGCCTCGGCGGCGGCCAGGCCCCTGGGGCCAAGACCGATGATTGCTAGCTTTTTCAAAGACACGAGTGGCGGCGTAGCTCAGCCACAGTGGAAAGTAAAGCGCGCGGTTTTCTGGACTTGCGTCGAAAAATTGCCGGGGTCGTGAGGGCATGACCGCGACCAAGGAGATAAGCGATGTCAGAGAAACGGGCGGAAGAATTCAAGCGTGATGCAGGTCGCATGGACAGCCAGCGACCGAATGAAACGCAACCTCGCAATACACGCCTTGCCAATGGCGATAGGTCTGCGCCAGCCAGGCCACTAGGCAGCATTCACCACAGGGATCGTGGATCGCAATATTGCTCACAAGACAATCAATAGATCCTGCGCATGCATCACTTCGAGACAAGTCCAATCTCGTCCTGCGCCAGAATTGCGTTCCAGGACCGACCCGCAGAAATACCCGAAGCGATGGAACCATGACGGAACGGATGATGATCAGCTCTATTGCGGGAGCTCTTTCGACTAAGGTAATATACTTTGATGTAGCTCGGCACTGCGGAAGGAACGAGGTGGCCGGGATTAACCTATGATAAGATCCGGAATGACCAAAAAAATTGAAAGCTGCCTTGTCAGCCGCCTGTCTCGCTTCGTTGACCTGACCGAGCGTGAACGTGCCTTCATTGCTGAAATGGAGAAGGATGAACGACCTTGCCATAAAGGTAGAACGGTCATCAGTGTGGGCGACCGGTCGGATGGCGTGACCATTCTCAAGTCCGGCTGGGCTATCGTGAGGTCTGACAGCACCGACGGCCGAAGCCAGATATTGAGAATTTACTTGCCCGGCGAAGTGATGGGGCTTGCTGAGATCGGATCGTCACGTGCCAGTCATCGTGTGGTCATGCAGACCGACGGGGTCATATGTCCATTCCCCCGAAACGGTTTAGCGCCGCTCTTCTCGGACCATCCGCGGCTTGGGGCGCTTCTGACTGCGGTCGGCAGTCTTGATCAGATCGCGCTACGGCACCATGCCAGCAGTCTTGCATCAATGGATGCAACTCGAAAGCTCAAGTTTTGGCTGCTGCAACTGAGATCACGTCTTGAAATCGCGAACGTCGGTTTGGGCAACCGCTTGCAAGTGCCCCTCAGCCAGGCCGAGATAGGACAGGCCGTCGGCCTGACATCCATCTACGTAAACAAGCTGCTGCGCAGGTTTGTCGAAAACGGCGAAATCGAAATCGAGCGTCCTTACTTGCGTCTGCTGGATCGCGAGAGATGGGAAAAAGACTGTGAGTACGTTAATCCATTCGTCGACATGGATACGTCTTGGTTTCCACAGCCCGACCCAGTGGGGCGCGATGCGACTGCGCCCGCAAAATTGGCCGAGCCGGAGTTAGAACCAGACTAGAGCTTCCCGGTTGATGCCACCAGTTGCGAGCGCGGTCATCGTGCGGTCGCCATCATGGGACGCATCGAGGCAAGCCTTCAGTTCAATCATGTCGCTGTCCAAATCCAGGCGCTCGGCGAAAGCCGCAAGGCATCCGTACCCTGTAATCGCATAGTCGATCAGCCACTGATACTGCGTGATGATCAGTGCATCGCGCGTTGCTTCCTTGCCGAAGCTATCTTTGATCGCATGCACTTGTGCCTCTTCGACTAGCCCTTCCATTCCCTTGCAGTGCTGCCCCTCGGTGGGCTCGTCGCGCTCACTTGTGATTTTCGCGATGGCCCCAATTCCTCTCTGGATGCCTTCGGTTCCGGCATTCAGGGCCTTCATCAAAGTCACCCATTCCATTCCGCCGTGCCTAAGTCTCGAAATCCTAAACCAGTTTAGTATGTGCGCTCCGCACGCAGCGCATTGATTGCGTAACGTAGTTCTAAGGTGGCCGCACATGCCCCATGGAGGATCCTATCAATGCACAACGTCTTTTACGTCATCGGACTGATCGTCGTCGTTCTGGCTGTGATCAGTGTTTTGTTCTGATCCATTCACCGCAGGATAGACGCGCTGGGATCTTCACCGGTTCATCGACGGCGTCATCGGTCGGTTCTTTGCCGGCCTTCTCTGTGGCGACAAGGAATTCATGCTGATCCACCTCGTTGCTCTCGGCGCGATGTCGACGAGGATGGCCAGCCGATGACGTGAAGGGGCTCGTAGGCATGGCACGCGATCACGCGCTCGGCAGCAAGATGCCAACCCGTTCGTGATCCGTGAACGAATATATCAGAAGAAGGCAAAAGTGATTTCAATGACCAAACCAGAAGCTATCTCCGAGTTGCAGGATCACTCGGCGTTTCTTGCCGGAACCCACGATTTCCAGACAGATATCGAATTGCTGGCAGGCAGCGACTTCGTCGCGACGATTCTTGAGACCGTCATGCTCGCGACGAACATGCGCTTTGCGGGGGTTGCCCGTGTGACAGCCGACAGATGGGTCGCCTGTCGCACAATCGACGAGATCGAGTTCGGTCTCGCCGAAGGAGATGAGATCCCAATAGATTCAACCTTTTGCCAAAATGTGCGGGACACATCCGAGATGGTCATCTTCAACGATGTCGCTACGGATCCAAAGTACCAAGGCCATCCCATTGCAGCGGCCCTAGGCATCACGAGCACTGCATCCGTGCCAATCTATCGAAGTGACCGAAGCTTTTTTGGCACCCTCTGCGTGATCGACACGGAACCAAAAGACGTCAAGAGCCCCCGCGCCGTGGCGATGCTGCGGATGTTTGCAGATCTCATCGGAAGCAGTCTGGAAACCGAGGAAAGACTGGAAGCGCAAGAGCAACTGATCGAGCACGAACGCAATCTGGTCCAGATACAGGAAGAGTTCGTGGCGATACTCGGCCACGATCTGCGAAACCCGGTTGCCGCGCTTGGTGCGGGCCTCCGACAGCTGGACAAGGAACCAGTGACAAGCCGGGGGCGAGAACTTCTGGTTCTGATGCGTGCATCATTGCACCGTATGAACGAGCTGATTGACAACATGATGCTGCATGCGAAATCCCGCCTCGGCAGCGGTATTGCCGTGACGGCCGTGCCAGATGCACCGTTGTCGGAAGCACTACAGCATGTGGTGGAGGAAATCCGTTTCACCACCCCAGAACGAGAAATCCTTTTGACCGTAGACCTGTCAAAGCCGGTCAGCTGCGATCCGGATCGGATCGGGCAAGCGGTGTCGAACCTGATTTCGAACGCGATCACGCACGGCGCCCCTGGATCACCAGTTCAGGTTTCGGTCAGAAGCTGCGACAAAGAGATCTACATAGAAGTGGAGAATGAGGGAGATCCGATCCCGCCGGAGCTTCAGAAAAACCTGTTTCAGCCGTTCCGTCGTGGGAATGAAACAAGCGAGGGGCTCGGACTCGGCCTGCACATTGCATCGTCGATCGCCAAGGCCCATAGCGGGCTTCTCTCCGTATCGAGCGAGGGCAGCACGACCTGTTTCCGGCTTGAGCTGCCGAAACTCAACGTTTCGTAGCTCCATACGCGCTCTGCGGCCAGACACTCCGATCCGATCACTCTTATTGTCATGCAAATCGCCAGTTAGGCAGAGCTGAATGTCCACTCTCGGGAGGCCGTTCGCTCTTGCACCAGATGCTTCGCTGCGCCTTGCATGAATGTCGAGTTTGGGCTGGCCGCAGTTAACTCGCGACCGACACCAAATGCGATGTCGCTACAATCAAGCTGCCGCACCGCCGCAAATCGGCTTGGAGCCCAGTGTACAGGTGTTGCAAGATGCGATAGCGGCGGCTTTGACGGCATGTGGTTGTGCGGAGTGGATTTTCGCACTCCGCACGCGTTTTCAAAATCCCTCAACCACAATTTTGCCTTTGGCTTGGCCAGTTTCAACCAGCCGGTGTGCTTCGCGCATATTGGTGGCGTTGATTGGCGACATCCGTTTTGACACGGTTGTCTTGATCTTTCCCGCGTCGATTTGATCGGCGACATATGACAGCAGTTTGTGCTGCTCGACCATATCGTGGGTCTGGTGCATCGATCTGGCGAACATGAACTCCCAATGGAAGCTTGCCGCCTTCATCTTCATCCCACCCATCGGCATCGGCAGATCAGTATCGTCAATCGAGACAATGCCACCTTGCGGGCGGATCAGCTCGACGGCCGTCTCCCAATGGCGCATGTCGTTGAAGATTGCGATATGATCGACATGCTGAATCCCCAGGGCACGGATCTGCGCCACCATATCTTCGCGGTGATTTACCACATGATCCGCACCAAGTTCCTGCACCCAGGCAGAGGTTTCGGGGCGTGAGGCTGTGGCAAGGACCTTCAGGCCAGCCTGTTTGGCAAGCTGAATACCGATGGAGCCAACACCACCACCGGCACCGATGATCAGGATGGATTGGCCACTATCAGCGCCGTCGCGATCAATGCCGAGGCGATCAAAGAACGCTTCATAGGCGGTGATCGTGGTCAGCGGCAATGCCGCAGCCTCGGCGTGGGACAGGGATGCCGGCCTGCGCCCGACGATACGCTCATCGACAAGATGGAATTCAGCGTTGGTACCGGAGCGGGTGATGTCGCCCGCATAATAAACCTCATCGCCGGGCTTGAAGAGCGTCACCTCAGAGCCGACAGCCTCGACCACGCCGGACGCGTCATACCCGATGATACGCGCTTGATCCTCGACCTTGTCCTTTGGTGCTCGCACCTTTGTATCAACCGGGTTAACGGCTACTGCCTTGACGGCGACAAGAATGTCGTGGCCTTTGGGTTCTGGTTTGTCGACCTCCAGGTCAAGGAATGCGTTGGCGTCCTCGACTGGCAGGTAGTGGGTGAAACCTACGGCTTTCATGTGAAATCTCCTTGAGGTTTGGGGTTAAGCTGCGACCGAAACGGAAGGGGATTTCCATTCCTGCCAGATGATGAAGAGCAGTCCGATTGCGGGGACGATGATGGCGGCGAAGGGAATGTATCCCGGTCCCCATGTGCTATCGACCACGACGCCGCCGATAATCCCGCCCAGGGCGTTGGCGATATTGAAGGCCGAGATGTTCGCCGTCGCGGCCAGCTCTGGGGCATCGCCGCCGTGTTTCATGACCCGCATCTGCATGGGCGGCACGTTGGCAAAGGACACCACGCCAAAGACAAAGGAGGCGGCAACGAACAGATAGGGTTGCGACGCCACCAAGCCGACGACGATCAGGGCCGCACTCATTGCGAGGGGCCATCCGATCAGCGACGCGCTCAGGTTCTTGTCAGCGGTTTTGCCGCCAAGCGTGTTGCCCAAAACCAGGCCCAGGCCGACGATAACAAGGATCCATGTCAGGGAGGATCGCTCAAACCCTGCAACCTGCTCGGCGATCGGGGCGATATATCCGTAAAACGTCATGAAACCGACCCACCCCAATGTTGTGATGAGCAAACTGGCCAGCAGTTGGGGATTACGGAACGCGCCGATCTGTGAGCGGACAGATTTGGCTTCTTCAGCACCCTGCGGCGGGATGGCAACAGCAATTGCGGCAGTGGCGATTGCCCCTAGCGCGGCGACAACAATGAAGGTGGCGTTCCAGCCGAAAATATTGCCGATCCATGCCCCACCGGGAACGCCAAGCACATTCGCCAGCGTCAGGCCCGCGAACATTTGACCAACCGCCTGGCCCTCCATGTTCTTGGCGACCAGTCGCGTCGCAACCACCGCTCCGATGCCGTAGAATGGTCCCTGTGTCAGGCCAGCCATGACGCGGCTGATCATCAGGGTGGTGTAGTCAGCCGAAAATGCGGTGATCAGGTTGGAGACCACGAACAGTGCCATCAGCCCGATCAGCACAACCCGCTTGCGGTAGCGCGCCAGCCATAGGGTCAGGATGGGGCCCCCGATGACGATGGCCAAGGCATAGGCGGTGATCAAATGTCCCGCTTGCCCCTCCGAAATATCCAGGCTTTCGGCAACCTGTGTAAGAATACCGGCAATCACAAACTCTGCGGTGCCGATGGCGAAAGCTGCGAGGGTCAATACCCAGACCTGCAGCGGCATTTTTGATTTTAGTGACATGGCTTCGGTCCTATCCGGGACGGATTTGTTCAGTTGATGAGTGCGCCACCGTCGATGTCGATGACGGCACCGGTGACAAAGGCGTTGTCGATGGCGAAGAGATAGCCTCGGGCGAGGTCTTCCGGCGCACCGGCCTTACCTGCAGGAAGTGATCTGGCCGCACGGTCGAGCATCGTTTGCCGCGCCTCCGCATCCATACCTGCATGGGCTTCGGTATCGGTCAGGCCGGGGCTGATCACGTTCACGCGAATTGGTGCCAGTTCCTTGGCGAGAATCTTGGCGACGGCTTCGATCCCCGCATTCATCGCTGTTTTCACGTAGGTTCCCGGCACTGTCCGCCGGGCAAGAAAACCAGATGTCAGCGTGATCGATCCACCGGGGCGGATGTGTTTGGCAGCAGCTCCGGCTGTGGCGATGGCGCCCCAGAACTTGGCGTCAAACGCCTGTTTGGCGGCATCAATAGGCACATCTGTCACCGCACCACCCGGCGCCGCTGATCCTGCAGTAAACACCACATGGTCGACCGGGCTTTGAGCTTCGAAATAGGCAGCAACTGCGGCTTGGTCCGTCACGTCCAGACCGGTCGACCGGCTTACGGTCGCGACCGATCCCGGGCGCAGCGCAAGCGCACTGGCGACGGCTTTCCCGATCCCGGAGGTGCCACCGATGACGATGGTTCTGGTGTCGTTTGTAAAGGTCATTGGATCTGCTCCTGTGGCTCTGGAATGGGCTCATGAAAGACGGCCTCGATCAGCGGGCCCGATGGGGTTCGCAAGAACAGTCGCCGCTCGCCCCGTTCGGCGAGATCCATCTTTGAGTAGGGGATACTCAGCGCTTCCAGCTTGGCACGGAATGCGCTGTAGTCGTCGAGGTGGATCCCCACATGGTCATAAGCCTCTGCGGCGCTATCAATGCCATAGCCCCGCGCGCCAATCAGGTGCACGATGGGCTTGTCGCGTGCATAGAGCCAATGCCCCGGAATGCGCTGGATCGCCTGTGGACGTTCGCGTTCTTCAAGCTCGTCAAAAACCTCAAGGAAGAAAGACCTGGTCCCGGGCAGATCGCGGGTGCGGATTGTGATGTGATCAAGGTGCATGATGACCTCCTTTCGTTGGTCACGATCTACAGCTTGTCCATTCGCTGAATAATTGGGTAATATTCAAAATTATAATTCGGTAATTCCGTACAATGTGGGGCGATCATGCTTATCGAAAATCTCAGGCTCTTCCTCTTGATCGTTGAAAAAGGCGGGCTCGCCGCTGCCGGGCGCGAGATCGGCCTTTCCCCGGCGACGGTCACGGACAGGCTTGCGGCGCTTGAAACCTATTACGGCGCACGTTTGCTGACGCGAACGACCCGCTCGATCAGCCTGACAGATGAAGGTCGAGAGCTCATGATCGGAGCGCGACGTATATTGGCGGAAGCCGAAGAGACCGAGGCCCGGATAAAGCTGGGTGTCGAGAAAATTTCAGGAAGGATCCACATGAGCGCGCCGAGCGATCTGGGCCGCAATCAGATTGTACCGTTGCTTGATCGCTTCATGGAGCAGAACCCCGAAATCACAATCGACCTGACACTCAGCGATGGCTATGTCGATCTGGTCGGGCAGGGCATCGACCTGGCCTTACGATTTGGCGAGCTTGCCGACAGCAGCATGAAATCGCGCAAGCTCGGCGTGAACCGCCGCCTTGTCTGTGCGGCTCCGGATTATCTGAAGCTGAACGGGACGCCCCGCCATCCGGATGATCTGGCGCATCACAACTGCCTCATCATGAGGTTCGGTGCCAGTACGGATCAGGATTGGATCTTTACGGTCAATGGCGAAAAGCGCGCCTGCCGGGTCTATGGCAATCGTATTGCCAATGACGGTGGTCTCATTCGCGCATGGTGCCTCAATGGCTACGGAGTGGCCCTGAAGTCAGAATGGGATGTCCGAAACGATCTGCAGGCAGGCAGGCTTGTTGAGTTGCTTGAAGCGTTTGCAGTCGAGCCGAGTGCGCTGCAAATGGTCTACCCCGCTGGCGCCGTACAGCCGCGACGGGTGCGCGCCTTGATGGATTATCTGTCAAAGGCGCTTCAGTAACGGTTGGAACGCGAGGCAGACTTCAGGCCATTCCGCGGCGCGTGCAGTCTGGGGGCGCCGCCTCGCCGCCAGATCCATAGTGGCGTTGGCGGCAGTTTTCCGTTCTGGCTCTTTCCGGGTGCGCAAATGAGCAACGGTGTTTCTCAGCCCTTGGAACTGCTGGTCACGCCCGCGTGGACAGGCTTTTCCTGATTGATATCCCATGCTTCTCGATATCTCGTCCGAGTTTTTTGCGGACCCATTCATTCGAAGCAAAATGACGCGGCATAACCCGTTGACTATGTGCGCCTTTATAGAGATCTTCGGGAAAACCCGCCCCCGATCTACGGGTGTGACATATCCGGAGACGAGCAGATGACCATAAAGCACCTTGTGACCCACTCAGGCGGGTTCCATGCGGATGAACTCTTGTCTTCGGTCATTCTGACCCGGCTGTTTCCAGATGCGAAGCTGGTGCGGTCACGGGATGCGACGTGGATTGTGCCCACCGAAGACCGGATAATCTTTGATGTCGGGCGCGCATATGATCCTGACAAGCAGATTTTTGACCACCACCAGCGACCTAACCCGCTCCGCGAGGACAATGCCTCGCCCTACAGTTCCTTCGGTTTGATCTGGAAGCATTTCGGACGTGATTATCTGCGCGCGATGGAGGTGCCGGAGAGTGACGTGGACGACATTCATCATCGTTTCGATCAGAGCTTTGTCCTCCCGGTGGATCTCCTGGACAATGGCGCATTGGAACCGTCAGTTGCAGGACCGCTGTCGGGGATGACGCTGCCCGTTTTGCTTGAGACGCTGAAACCGGTGTTCGACGATAGAAGCCCCGATGCAGATGATCGCGCCTTTGCAGATGCTCTGGGCGTTGCGCGTGCATTTGTTGAGGCCTCGGTCCGTGGCAAGGCCTCGAAGAACCGCGCCGAAACGATGGTGACGCAGTCGATCAAGGAGGCCGGCGACTCGCCAATTTTGGAACTGCCGATGGGAATGCCGTTCCGGTCGGCTGTTGAAAAGACGGGCGCGGATCATCTGTTGTTCGTCATTCACCCGCGCGACGGAGACTGGGCGCTGACGACCATCCGCAAGAGTGGCGATACCTTCGAAAGCCGTGCTGACCTGCCAGAAGCTTGGGCGGGACTGACAGATGCGGCTCTGGAACACGCCTGCGGTGTTGAGGGGGCAAAGTTCTGCCACAACGCCCGCTTTGTCGCGGTGGCGGCAAACCGGGATGCGATCCTGCGGATGGCAGAGTTGGCGGTTGCAGAACTCTCCTGATTTCGAGCGGATTTCGCCCCTGTGATACTGGCAGATCAGGTGCCGCGCTTTGCGACTGGCGAGGCTGCGCAGTCAGATGCCGTCCTGATCTACTGTTCCTGAAAAAGACCTCGGAAGCTAAAAAAAGCGAGATCGACCAACCGCTTATCGCGTCGATTTCGGCGATGCAGGTCCGCGTGCAATTCGCGTGGCTGATACCCTGCGGACCATACCGACAAAGGTGCGGGTCTGGCGGAACGCTCAGGTTGAGCACGCTGAACGACGGGCGAGAGGTTTGACTTCGCGCGATGGAGTTGTTACCGCACATGTGAACCGTTGGGGTGCCTCGTCGAGGCTGAGAGATGCGCAAGCGTTAACCCATCGAACCTGATCCGGGCAATTCCGGCGGAGGGAACGGTCTTCTGATATGCAGACAGTTTCTATGCCCGGTGCCCTTTTGTCGTAAGGAGCATCGCTATGGCGCATATCGCTTTGACCATTGCCGGGTCTGACAGTGGCGGCGGGGCCGGCATTCAGGCGGATCTGAAAGCCATGTCTGCGCTTGGGGTCTACGGGGCCAGTGTGATCACCGCCATCACCGCGCAAAACACGCAGGCCGTGACGGGTGTGCATGGTATTCCGCTGGACATGATCACCGCGCAGATCGACGCGGTGCTGGGTGATCTGGATGTGGGCGCGATCAAAATCGGGATGCTGGCAACGCCAGAGATCATCGACTGTGTCGCCCGGGCCATCGCAGACTTTGACGGGGCGATTGTGCTTGACCCGGTGATGATTGCCAAATCCGGCGATGCGCTTTTGGCGCCAGAAGCGGTGTCCACGCTGTGCCGCGTGCTTCTGCCGCGCGCTCGGATCATCACCCCGAACCTGCCTGAAGCGGCCTGCCTGCTGGAGGGGCCCACCGCCACATCCGCGCAGGATATGGTCGAACAGGGCCGCGCCCTCTGTGCGTTCGGGGCGCAGGCGGTTCTGATGAAGGGCGGTCATGCCGAGGGCGAAATCTGCGAGGACATCCTGATTGAGGCTGGCGCGGAAGTCGCGCGCTTCAGCGCAGCGCGGCAGCACACCAAGAACACTCATGGCACCGGCTGCACCCTGTCGTCTGCCATTGCGGCCGGGCTGGCCAAGGGGCTGCCACTGGACGCGGCGGTGTCAGAGGCGCACGGCTATCTGCAAGGCGCTATCGCAGCGGCGGATGATCTGCAGATCGGTCACGGCCATGGTCCGGTTCACCATTTCCACAGGGTCTGGCCCGCATGACAGTTTACTCCGTCATAGGGGCCGGGGTGGCCGGTCTGGCCGTGGCCTCGGAACTGGTTGCGCGTGGCGCCACCGTACAGGTGTTTGACCCGTCCGGTCCGCCCGGTGCGCACGGCTGTTCCTGGTGGGCGGGTGGCATGCTCGCGCCGTGGTGCGAGTATGAAAACGCCGAAGAGCCGGTTTTGCGACTGGGGCAGGACGCAATCCGCTGGTGGCAGACGCGCACCGAGGTCACCCATCGTGGCACTTTGGTTGTTGCAGGGCGGCGGGATCTGCCGGATCTGCGCCGCTTTGCCCGCCGGACCGAAGGGTTTCAGGAGGTCGGTGCGCAGATCGCCACGCTGGAGCCTGATTTGCCAGGCTATGGGCAGGGATTGTTCTTCGAAGGTGAGGCGCATCTCGACCCGCGCAGGGCATTGATGGACCTCTACAACGGCCTGATCGACAGCGGCGTGACCTTCCACAAAACCGTAGCGCCTGCATCGCTGGACAATGCCATCGACTGCCGCGGTCTGCATGCACGCGATGTGCTGACTGACCTGCGCGGCGTGAAGGGCGAGATGCTGGTGATCCGCTGCCCCGATGTCAGCCTGACGCGCCCAGTGCGGCTGCTGCATCCGCGTATGCCACTTTACATCGTGCCGCGCGGCGATGGCGTTTACATGCTGGGCGCCACCATGATCGAGAGCGAGGACAGCAGCCGTATCACGGCACGGTCCATGCTGGAATTGCTCAGCGCGGCCTATGCGCTGAACCCGGCGTTTGGCGAGGCCGAAGTGCTGGAAATCGGTGTCGATCTGCGCCCGGCATTTGCCGACAACCTACCGCGCATCCGCAGGCGGGCGGGCAGGATCTACGCCAATGGCTTGTATCGGCACGGTTATCTTCTCGCGCCGGCACTGGCGTGCGGTGTGGCTGATCTCGCCCTGAACAACACTCATTCGGAGATGGTCGATGAAGATCGTACTTAATGGTGATCCCCTCGAAGTCGCCGCGCTGACGCTTGCCGACCTGTTGCAGGAGCGGGAGGTGTCGGGGCGCGTCGCGACGGCGGTGAATGAAGAGTTCGTACCCGCATCGTTGCGCGGATCTTGCCACTTGAAAGACGGCGACCGGGTCGAGGTCGTCGCGCCCATGCAGGGAGGCTAAGGATGAAGACGTTTTACGGCACTGCACTGCCCAATCCGCTGATGCTTGGCACGGCGCAATACCCCAGTCCAGCCATACTGGAACAGGCCTTCCGCCAGAGCGGTGCCGGGGTGGCGACCGTCTCGCTGCGCCGCGAAGGGGCAGGGGGCGCAGGCGCGGCCTTCTGGCAGATGATACAGGATCTTGGCGTGTTGATCCTGCCCAACACGGCGGGCTGTCATACGGTGAAGGAGGCTGTCACCACCGCCCATATGGCGCGGGAAGTGTTCGACACCAAATGGATCAAGCTGGAGCTGATTGGCCATACCGACAGTTTGCAGCCGGATGTCTTCCAATTGGTCGAGGCGGCGAAAATCCTGACCGAGGACGGGTTTGAGGTCTTTCCCTACACCACAGAGGACCTGATTGTCGCCGAACGCCTGCTGGCGGCAGGCTGCGAGGTGCTGATGCCCTGGGGCGCGCCGATCGGATCGGGCCGCGGGCTGAACAACCCCTATGCGCTGCGCGCCATGCGGGCCGAGTTTCCCGAGGTGCCGCTGGTGGTTGATGCAGGCGTTGGCCTGCCGAGCCACGCCGCGCATGCGATGGAGCTGGGCTTTGATGCGGTGCTGCTGAACACCGCTGTTGCCCGCGCGGGGGACCCGATTGCGATGGCGCAGGCGATGATGGGGGCGGTGCGGGCTGGCAAGCTGGCCCATGACGCGGACCCGATCGAGGCGCGCGATATGGCTGAGGCTTCTACCCCTGTGATCGGAAAGGCATTCCTCACATGACACTGGATCGATTCTACCCGATTTTCGACCATTCCGACTGGCTGCGCCGGATGCTGCCGCTGGGCGTCAAGCTGGTGCAACTGCGCATGAAGGATCTTCCAGAAGAGGCCGTGCGCACGCAGGTCGCGCTGTCGCGGGATCTGTGCCGGGAGCATGGCGCGGTCTTGGTGATCAACGATCACTGGCAGGCGGCCATCGACCTGGGCTGCGACTGGGTGCATCTGGGGCAGGAGGATCTGGACGATGCCGACCTCTCCGCGATCCGCAAGGCCGGGCTGAAGCTGGGCGTCTCGACCCATGATGATGACGAGCTGGAGCGCGTGCTGGCGATGGAGCCTGACTACGTCGCCCTTGGTCCGGTCTATCCAACGATCCTCAAGAAAATGAAATGGCACCAGCAGGGCTTGCCACGGGTCACCGAATGGAAGGCGCGCGTGGGACAGACCCCACTGGTAGGCATCGGCGGCATGTCGGTGGAGCGTGCCGCATGCGTGCTGGAGGCGGGCGCGGATATCGTATCAGTAGTGACGGATATCACCCTGAATGAAGAGCCTGAGTCCCGCGTGCGCCAGTGGATCGAGGCAACGCGATGAACCGTTATGCGCGTCAGATGATCCTCCCCGAGGTCGGCACCGCCGGGCAGGCGCGTCTTGCCCAGGCGCGGGTGCTGGTGATCGGCGCCGGTGGCCTGGCAGCGCCGGTGCTGCCCTTGCTGGCAGGGGCTGGCGTGGGGCATATCACCTTGGTGGATGGCGACAGGGTGAGCCTGTCGAACCTGCACCGTCAGACCCTGTTTGCCGAGGCCGACTGTGGTCAGCCCAAGGCAGAGGTGGCCGCGCAGCGTTGTCGTTCGCTGAACAGCGAAATCACCGTCGCGGCGGTGACGCAGGCCCTGACCCCGGCGACCGCGCCTGCCTATGTGACCAATGCGGATCTGGTGCTGGATTGCGCCGACAGCTATGCGGTGAGTTACCTGCTCAGCGATATCTGCCGGGCGGCGACGGTGCCGCTCCTCAGTGCATCGGTGCTGGGGCTGGGCGGCTATGTCGGCGGCTTCTGCGGGAGTGCGCCTTCGCTGCGCGCGGTGTTCCCGGACGCGCCCGACAGCGGCGCCAGCTGCGAGACGGCGGGCGTGCTTGGCCCGGTCGTGGGCATGATCGGGGCCATGCAAGCGCAGATGGCGCTGACTGTGCTGCTGGCGCTTTCACCCGCGCCCCTGGGACAGGTGGTGCAATTCGACGCGCAAGGGTTTCGCGCCTCAAGCTTCCGCTTTGATGGCGCGCCAGAGCCGGACCGACCCTTTGCCTTTGTGGCCGCGACAGAGCTTTGTGACAACGATCACATCATCGAGCTGCGTGCCGATGGCGCAGCATTGCATCCGGCAGCACGGCGATTGGCCGGCGATGACATTGCGCAGCACCTGCCGCCAACCTCAGACACCCGTCTGGCGCTGTGTTGCGCAACCGGGCTGCGGGCCTGGCGCGCAGCTGAACAGATCAGAGACATCTGGCCCGGCGAGATCGTTCTCGTCGCGGCCTCCGCATCCTGAGACACAGGTCCACGACAAAAGAAGGACATCTTTTTTATGAAACATTTCATTGCTGCTCTCGCGCTCATGGCCGCGACTCCTGCCATGGCAGCTGACAAGATGACGTTGCTGCTGGACTGGTTTGTGAACCCTGACCACGGGCCGATCATCATCGCGCAGGAAAACGGCTATTTCGCGGATGAAGGTCTGGAGGTCGAGGTCGTCGCGCCCGCTGACCCCTCGGCGCCACCGCGTCTGGTCGCTGCCGGTCAGGCAGATCTGGCGGTGTCATATCAGCCGCAGCTGCATCTGCAGATCCACGAAGGGTTGCCGCTGAAACGTGTCGGAACGCTGGTTGCGACCCCGCTGAACTGCCTTTTGGTGCTGAAGGACGGCCCCATTCAGGAACTCGCGGACCTGAAGGGCAAGAAGATCGGCTTCTCCGTCGCGGGTGTCGAAGAGGCGGTGTTGCAGGCGATGCTGGGCCAGCACGGGGTGACGCCGGATGATATCGAGATGATCAACGTGAATTTCTCTCTGTCGCCCTCGCTGATGTCGGGGCAGGTCGACGCGGTGATCGGCGCGTTCCGTAACTTCGAGCTGAACCAGATGGAAATCGAAGGTGTCGAAGGGCGCTGTTTCTATGTCGAAGAAGAGGGCGTGCCCGCCTATGATGAACTGATCTATGTCGCCAACCCGGACCGCATGGACGCAGACAAGGTCGAGCGTTTTCTCGCCGCGACCGAGAAGGCAACGCAGTATATCGTTAACAACCCGGAGAAAAGCTGGGAGATCTTCGCCGCCACATCGACCGAATTGCAGGACGAGCTGAACGCACGCGCTTGGACAGATACGCTGCCACGTTTTGCCCTGCGTCCGGCGGGGTTTGACGCGGGCCGCTATGCCCGGTTCGAGGCCTTCCTGAAGGACAGCGGCATGATCGACAGTCTGAACCCGGTGGATGCGATCAGCATCGACGTGACCGCACAATGAGCGGCGGATACGGGCACGCCTTTGCGCTGATGCGCGCGCAGGCTGAAGGGCCGTGGCAGGACTATACCCGCCACGGTTTTGTCGAAGGGTTGAAAGACGGCAGCCTGCCGCGCGCTGCATTCCTGCACTATCTGCGTCAGGACTACGTGTTTCTGACCCATTTCTCCCGCGCCTGGGCGCTGGCGGTGGTGAAGTCCGAAACCCATGCCGAAATGCTGGCCGCCGTGGGCACGGTCAATGCGCTGGTGGCCGAGGAAATGCAGCTGCATATCGGGATCTGCGAGGCAGAAGGGATCTCTCAGGACGCGCTGTTTGCGACGGCGGAGCGGGCGGAGAACCTGGCCTATACGCGCTTTGTGCTTGAGGCAGGCTACAGCGGCGATCTGCTGGATCTTCTTGCGGCACTGGCGCCCTGCGTCATGGGCTATGGCGAGATCGGCACGCGCCTTGCGAGCGAGGCCACATCCGACACCTATGCGGATTGGATCAACACCTATGCGGGCGCCGACTATCAGGAGGCATGCGCGGCGGTGGGCGTCTTGATGGACACCGCGCTGACACGGCGTCTGGGCGTGGAGTTCACCACATCGCCCCGCTGGGCGCGGCTGTGCCAGACCTTCCGCACCGCAACCGAGCTTGAAGTCGGCTTCTGGCAGATGGGCCTCACCCCATGACGCCTGCGCCCGGTGTGACGATCTCGGGGGAGGCGAGGCTTGGTGGCGCGCAGCTTTTTGCGCCGCTCACGCTGACCTTGGCGGCCGGGCAATGGACCTGCCTTCTTGGCGGGTCTGGTGTTGGCAAGTCCACCGTGCTGCGGTTGATCTCGGGATTGGCGACCGAGGCGGCGTTTGAGGGCGACATTACCGCAACGGACACTGCGCCGGTGGCGCATCGGGTGGCCTATATGGCGCAGGATGATCTGCTGCTGCCCTGGGCCAGCGTGTCGGAGAATATCCAGCTCGGGGCGCGCCTGCGGGCAGAGGTGCCCGACCGCGCGCGACTGGCGCGCATCTTGGCCCGCGTGGGGCTTGTGGAGCATGCGGACAAGAAACCCGCTGAACTGTCCGGAGGTCAGCGTCAGCGGGTGGCGTTGGCCCGCACCTTGATGGAAGACAAGCCCGTCATATTGCTGGACGAGCCGTTTTCGGCACTGGACGCCCAGACACGCGCCGCAATGCAGGATCTCGCGGTCGAGGTGCTGGCGCATAAAACCGTGCTGATCGTGACACATGACCCGGCCGAAGCCGCGCGTCTGGGGCATGCCATTCTTGTGATGACGCCCGAGGGGCTGACCTCGCATCCCCCGCCGGATGGTGCCATTCCCCGCCCGGTGGATGATCTGGGCACGCTTGAATGTCAGGCGTCCCTGCTGCGCCTGCTGAGGTCGACCGTTTCATGAAGTATGCTCCGGTCGTTGCAGCGACATTGTTTGCGCTACTGGTCTGGCAAATCATCGTCAGCGCCACCGGCCTGCCGAAGTTTATCCTGCCGGGGCCGATGCTGGTGGCGGAAACATGGTGGGAAAATCGCGCCATTATTGCCGAACACACCCTGACGACCGCGCTGGAGGTTCTGATCGGTCTGGCGATCGGGACCGCGCTTGGTATCGCGACGGCCATTCACCTGGCCAGCTCACGCATGGCGCGGGTGCTGATACAGCCCATTCTGGTGTTCACGCAGGCCTTGCCGGTGTTTGCGCTGGCACCGATCCTGACGCTATGGCTGGGCTTTGGCCTGTGGTCCAAGGTCGCGATGGCGGTGCTGATCATCTATTTTCCCATCACCGCGTCGTTCTTTGACGGCCTGATGCGCACGCCGCAGGGCTATCTCGATCTTGCGCGCACGATGCAGGCCAGCCCGTCGCGCATTCTGTGGAATATCCGCATTCCTGCCGCTTTGCCATCTCTGGCCTCGGGCGTGCGCCTTGCGGCGGTCTATGCCCCGATCGGCGCGGTCATCGGCGAATGGGTGGGGGCCTCGCGCGGGCTGGGCTATCTGATGTTGCTGGCGAATGGGCGCGCCAAGACGGATCTGATGTTCGCCGCGATGCTGACGCTTGGCGTGTTCTCGGTGCTGCTGCATCTCGGGGTGGCGCGATTGACCCGCAACCTTGGGCAACACGGCGCGTAGCAGCTGCAGGCGCGCTGGATCGACCATGGTCTCGACGCAAAATGAACGATCAGGGTTGCCTTTGCCCCGCCGCTCCGGTCACACCCTTGCCTGAGTATCATCAAAGACATTGGGGGTCCCATGACCAAACTTGCCCACAGCATGATCCGCGTTTTGAACGAGGAGACGTCCGTTGCCTTCTACAAGGCCGCCTTTGCGATGGAGATCGCGGATCGGCTCGATTTTGACGACTTCACGCTGATCTACATGACCGCCCCCGAAGGTGCCTTCGAGCTGGAACTGACCGTCAACAAATCCCGCACAGAGCCTTACGATCTGGGTGATGGCTATGGCCATATCGCATTGGTGGTTGCGGATCTGGAAGCGGCCCGCGCCCGGGTCGAAGCCGCAGGTGGGGCGCCGCGCGATATCGTCGATTTCCGCCCCGGCGGTGAACGCGTGGCGCGGTTCTTCTTTGTCGCCGACCCGGATGGCTATCAGATCGAAGTGATCGAGCAGGGCGGCCGCTTCCGCTAATCCTCCGTTACCCAATGCGGCCGGAGCGGATTTCGAACGGGGACTGTCCGAAGCGCAGGCGGAACTTCTTGGAGAAATGGCTCGGCGAGGAAAACCCCGTGGCCATGGCCACTTCGGTGATCGGCATCTCGCTCTGCAGCAGCAGGTTGCGGGCCCGGTCCAGACGCAGCTCGTCGTAGAACCGCTTGGGCGGCAGGCCCACATAGCGCAGGAACAGTCGTTCCACCTGCCGTTGCGAGATGCCGACCAGTTCGGAAAAACGCTGCATCGGCAGCGGGTATTCGACATTGTCATCCATCGCCCGGATGATCCGGCGCAGGCGCGGGTGGGTCACATGGGCAAAATGGGGCGAGATGTCGGAGGTCAGCGCCTGCAGCCGGTGCTGCTGGGTATAACTCAGCTCATCCGCCACCTGATCGGCCAGTTCGCTCCCCAGCAGGCTGCGGATGAAACACAGCGCCAGGTCGATCGCGGCGGTGCCCGCAGCGCAGGAAAAACTGTCGTGCTCATAGACAAAGGCGGAGCGCGCCAGCACCACCTGCGGATAGCGCTCGGCAAAGCTGCTCTGGTGGCGCCAATGGGTGGTGGCGGTCTTACCGTTCAACAGCCCCGCCATCGCCAGCACCTCCGCGCCGCGATCCAGCCCGCCGCAGCGGACCCCGTGGCGCATGGCGCTGCGCAAGCCGCGCGTGACCGCATCAAGGGTGGCGCGCGGGATGTCAGGCGTGCCGCAGAGCAGCAGCAGATCGCCGCGCCGCAGATCCCGGAGGCTGCCCGCAACCGGTAGGGCAAGGCCTGAGGATGAAGTCACCGGCGCCCCGTCCAGCGTGATGCAGAGACTGCTCAGGGGCTGCGCACGGCACAGCCGGTTGGCCAGTGCCAGCGTGTCCAGAAGGCCACTGACCGACAGCAGCGAATGCCCGGGCAGCAGCATCAGCACAAAGCGCTGCACAGGCGCGCTGACCGGGCCGGCCGGGGCAGGCGCCGCGGGGGCGGCGGTCTCTTCCTCAGACATGTGCAGCGGTTTGTCCTGCAACATCGGTCAATCTCCGGTCAGTGGCCTCCGGTCACGGGGGGGGCGCTCAGGGGGCCAGGGGAGGCTCAGGGCTCCCCCGCGCCGATCTCCTCGCGGCGGCGGATCACATAGGCGTCGAGCGCCTCGGCCACGCCCGGGTCCAGCGCTGGTTCCTCGTATTCACGCAGGGCCTGCTGCCACAGCTCGGTGGCGCGGGTCAGCGCGTCCTTGGCACCGGCGGCCTCCCAGCTCTCGTAGTTGGTCCAATCCGACAGCAACGGGCGATAGAACGCGGTCTCGTAACGCTCCATCGTATGCGCCGCGCCAAAGAAATGGCCGCCGGTGGGCACCGATTTGATCGCCTCCAGCCCAAGCTCATCTTCGCTGAAGCTGATCGGCTTCATGAATTCCTTCATGTTCTGGATGATCTCCACATCGAGGATGAATTTCTCCAGCGAGGCGGTCAGCCCGCCTTCGAGCCAGCCCGCCGCGTGGTAGATCAGATTGGCCCCGCCCATGGTGGCCCCCCAAGTGGACATCATCGTCTCATAGGCGGCCTGCAGGTCGACGCAATTGGAGGCATTGGCGTTCGAGGTCCGGTAGGGCACCCGGTAGCGCCGCGCCAGCTGGCCGGCGATGATATTGGCCTTGGTGTTCTCAGGCGTGCCAAAGGCCGGCGCGCCGGAGCGCATGTCGACGTTCGACGTGAACGCCCCATAGAGCACCGGCGTACCCGGGTTCACCAGCTGCGTCAGCACCACGCCAAACAGCGCCTCGGCATTCTGTTGCGCCATGGCGGCGGGCAGGGTCACCGGGGTCATCGCTCCCATCAGGGTGAAGGGCGTGATGCTGACCGGCTGGCCGTGTTCGGCCATTGCCATCAGCCCGTCGGTCATCGCCTCGTCCAGCAGCCGTGGCGAGTTCACCGAGATCACCGTGACCACGCCGGGCACCGCGCGCATCTCCTCGACCGAGATGCCGCGGCTGATCGCCATCATGTTGATGCCGTCCAAGGCCCGTCCGCGCCCAATGGCGGTGCAGTGAAATGTCAGATCCGACAGGGTGAGATTGGCCAGATAGGTGTCCAGGTGGCGGGTGTTGGCGGGCAGTTCCATCGGGGCCACCACCTGATTGCCGATGATGTTGACCGCGTTGAAGTGATGCGCCAGACGGATGAAATTGCAGTAATCCTCGTGGTTGCCGGGACGTCTGCCGTTGATCATGTCGTGGGTGTTGGGCGGGCCGGCGACAAGGCCGAAGTTCATCGCGCTGCCGCCCATGGTGATGCGCTTTTCGGGATTGCGCGCCACCATGTCAAAACTCTGTGGCACGGTTTCCAGCGCCTTGTCGACGATACTCTCGTCGATGCGGATGGTCATCTCGTCCCGGTCCACGATGGCGCCCGCACGCTCAAACAGATCCATCACTGTCTCGCTCATCACCCGGATCCCGGCCTCCGACAGTACCCGCATGGAGGTGCGGTGGATCTGTTCGAGCTGCTCTTCGGTGACCACCTTCAGCGGTGCGTAGGGCAGGTGGGTCTGGCTCCAGGGGAGCTGCTCGATCTTGTTTCCCGCACGTGCAGACATACCGCTGCGCCCGCCTCGTCGTCCTGATCTGGCCATCTGGTCCAAGGTCCTTCATGTGCTGTTTTGCGCAAGCCTAACGAGCGGCGCGGCGCTTGACACATGGACAATCTGACCCCTATGACCTTATGAAACCGGGGTCATAGGCCGTCGATGGGGTGGCTTGGGTGCGGGAAAGGACGACGATGCAGGATCTGCCGCCGCTGAATTATCTGCGCTCCTTCGAGGCCTCGGCCCGGATGCTCAGCTTTACCGAGGCGGCGCGGGAGTTGAACCTGACGCAGGCCGCCGTCAGCGGCCACATCCGCGCGCTGGAGCAGTATATCGGCGGGCCGCTGTTCGTGCGCCATCCGCGCTCCCTGACGCTGACGTCGCTGGGCAATGCCTATCTGCCAGGGGTGCAGCAGGCCTTGCAGCAGGTGAAGCAGGCGACCCATGCGATCCTGCGGCGGCGTGGCGCGGAGCGGGTGGTGATCTCCTGCCCGGTCAGCTTGGTGGACCACTGGCTGGCGGATCTGGTGGCCCGGTTCGGCGTGCAGCATCCCGGCGCAGCGGTGACCATCCATGGCCGCGTCTGGGTGGATGAGCCGCCGGAGATTGCCGATATCATCCTGACCAACGTGTATAAAGAGGCGCTGGATCGCGCCAGCCTCCCGCTGTGGCAGGACCAGATGGTGGCGGTCTGCGCACCGGGGTACCTGACGCAGATCGGCGGGATCGACGCGCCGGAGGATCTGCTGCGGGCGCGCTTGGTCCACAGCCTTGGGCGCACAGAAGTGTGGTTGCAGGTGTTCCAGCGCCTCGGTCTGCCGGCCGCCACCGCGGATCCGGGGGCGGAGGGCGCGTGTCAGGCGAATACCTTCGGCTCGGTCGTTGCGCTGGCCGAGGCCGGGCATGGGGTGGCGGTGGTGCCGGGCGTTTTTGCCCGCGCCGGGCTGGGCGCGGGGCGGCTGGTGGCGCCGCTGGGTCAGGTGGGCCCGTGCCCCTGGGTCTGCACCATTTCCGACAGCAGCCTGTTGACCTCGGACGCGGCGCGGGCGCTGCATCGGTTCATCCAGGCGGAGGCCACCGCGCATCCGCCTGTTCTGGACGGATAATCCCACCGCCCCTTGCCAAGCCGGGCGGGCGCATGGTCTGTCTGCCTGCAAAGAGACAACAGACGAGATCCCGCATGACACTGGACCAGAGCCCCACCCACTCCACCCATGACGCCGAGGCCGATGACCGCAACGATCACATTAAGATCTATGTGAACGGTGAGATCGTGCCCAAGGAGGAGGCCACGGTCTCGGTCTATGACTCCGGTTTCATGCTGGGCGATGGCATGTGGGAGGGGATGCGGTTGTATGATGGTGAGTGGGCGTTCTTCGACGCGCATATGGACCGGCTGTTCAACTCGTTGAAGTCGGTGTCGCTGGAGATCGACATGGGGCCGGAGGACATCCGCGACATCCTTGATCGGACCGCAGCGGCCAACGGGATGACCGGCGATGCCCATTGCCGGTTGATGATCACCCGCGGGCGCAAGGCCAAGCCGTTTCAGCATCCGGCCCTGTCGAAATGGGGGCCGACCGTGGTCGCCATCGTGGAACATTCCAAACCGGCCGAAAGCCTCTCGGCCCATGGCATTCGCTTGGCGACCGTGCCGCAGGTGCGTGGGCTGCCGATGAGCCAGGACGCCAAATACAACAGTCATTCCAAGCTGAACTGCGTAATCGCCTGCCTGCAGGCCGAACAGGCGGGGGCGGACGAGGGGCTGATGCTCGATCCGCATGGGTTTGTGAACACCACCAATGCCTGCAATTTCTTCATCGTGCGGCGGGGCGAGGTTTGGACCTCGACCGGGGACTACTGCATGAACGGGGTCACCCGGCAGAATGTGATCGACCTGTGCCGCGCGAACGACATCCCTGTGCATGAGAAGAACTTTTCGCTCTATGAGGCCTATGGCGCCGATGAGGCCTTCCTGACCGGTACCTTTGGCGCGCAGACGCCGGTGGCCCTGATCGACGGCAAGGAGATCGGTGACGGCGCGCGTCCGGTGACGGCGCGCATTCGCACGCTCTACAAGGATCTGGTGGCAAAAACCGTGGCCGCGCAGAAAGCGGCGCGCTCATCGGGCTGAGGTCCGCCTAATGCTGTGTTGGCCGAGTTGGCAGGGGCCGCGGCCGCATGCCGGACAGGTCATGCGAGGAAATGGTCAAGCCCTGCCGGCCGCCTGCGAGAGAGGCGACAGAGGCCAAAACGTGAAGCGACCGCCCATGTGTGACCCGGGCGGTCGCTCTGTAAGGTCAGGTTGGGGTCGCGTTCTTATCGAGTGTGATGGGACCGCGACCGGGTTTAAGACGCTTGGCGTTGCACGTTGTCGTCGTCGCGTTCGCTGACCTGAAACTGGCGGGCGTTCAGCGCCAGTGTGTTGGCTTCGTCGCGCAGGCGCTGGGTTGCGGCAGAGGTTTCTTCGAACATTGCTGCGTTCTGCTGTGTAACCTGGTCCAGTTGATCGGCTGCCGAGGTGATTTCCGACAGGCCGGTCGATTGTTCACGGGCTGCTTCGGCCAATGCGCTCACGGTTTCGTTGATGGCGCTGATATGTTCGTTGATCTCGTCCAGCGCCGTGCCGGAGTCACGCGCCAGAGCAACGCCCGTTTCTACCTCACGGTTGGCATTGCCGATGAGGTCTGCAATCTCGCGAGCCGCATCCGATGACTTGCCGGCCAGTGCGCGCACTTCGCCCGCAACCACCGCAAAGCCACGTCCTGCTTCGCCGGCCCGTGCGGCCTCGACCCCTGCATTCAGGGCCAACAGGCTGGTCTGAAAGGAGATATCATCGATCAGCGACGTAATGCTGGAAATCTTGGCAGAGCTTTCCTCGATGCCACGCATGGCCTCGATCGTCTTGCGGACAACTTGTGCGCCACGCTCGGTGCGCTCGCTGGCCTGCTGCACACGTTCAGAGGCCGCACGGCTTTCTTCGGCGGAGTTCCTGACCGAAGCTGAGAGTTCCGTGAGCGCTGCCGAGGTTTCCTCGAGCGATGCCGCCTGCGTTTCGGTGCGCATGCCCAATTCGCGCGAGGAGCTGTCGAGGGCTTCACTCTCGCTCTCGATCCGCTCGACGCCGATCACCAGCTTGCGCATCAGATCTGAGATCTGTGTCACCGTGGCGTTGAAGTCTTCAGCCACCTGGCGGAATTCCTCGGGCATGGCGTCATCCACCCGAACGGTCAGATCGCCCTCGGCAAATTTGGCCAGTCGCTGGCTCAGGATCGCAACCACGCGCTGTCGCTCTTCGTCCTTGAGTTGCGCCTCTGCTTCCAATGCGGCTTGCATCTGCAAGCCATCGCGGAAATTGGCAACCGCATGGGCCATCTGGCCGATTTCACTGCGATCCGAGAGGCCGGGTACATCGGATTCGAGATCTCCGTCGGCCATGGTCGCCATACGCTCCTTAAGCGCATTGAGGGGCGGCAGCATGCTGCGGATGATCAGCAATGACACCCCGATCAGGACCGCCAGAGCCACGCCGAGCCCGGCCAGAGCGCGCATACGCATCCGTGCGATGTCGGCCTCAATGTCATTTACATAGGCACCGGTACCCAGATACCAATCCCAAGGTTCGTAGTACTGAGCATAGGTCAGCTTTGGTTCGACCTTTTTGGTCGCCGGGTTCTCGAAATAGATGGTGGAGACGGAACGTCCCTCAGAATCCATGCTGCCGAGAATCGCCTCGAAAATCTTGTTGCCATGCACATCCTTCAGATTGCGTTGGCTTTCGCCGCCGACCCATTGTGGACGGAACGGGTGGACGGAATAGACGATGTCGCTGTCGAAGGCGTAGATGTAGCCATTGTCGCCAAAACGCAGGTCGTTCAGGATCTGATAGACGGCATCTTTTGCCTCTTCCAGCGTCATTTCTCCAGCTTCTACGCGATTGCTGTAGGCCTCTATATGGCTGAGGCCGACGTCCGTGATGTGACGCAGCTCTTCTGTCCTGAGGTCGTAGGCCGCCTCGGATGCGTGGTTAAGCGTGAAGAAAGTCAAACTTGCAGCTGCAATGAGTGCAAGCGCCACGAGGGCGTAAATCCGGTTGGATAAACCGTAAAATGCGGCGGGCATGGTGGTAGGCCTTGCGTGTTTTCGATTGCTCCCAGTTTCGGACAAAATTGCTAACGGCTGATTTACATGGAAGGTCTGACACACATGTGATTGGCCGATATTCGTATTTTGCAAGCCGACTGATCCGCGGGCCTAAAAAAGGCAACGCCCGGACTGTGCCGGGCGTTGCGTGTTCTTGACGTTTTCAAAACCGGCTTAGCCGATGATGCCGTTCAGCGTTGCCGACGGGCGCATCACTTGGGCCTTCTTCTCGACCGATGGGTGGTAGTAGCCACCGATATCGCCCGGCTTGCCCTGTGCGGCGGCCAGTTCCGACAAGATCGCGCCCTCGCTGGCTGCCAGCGCACCGGCAATCGGTTTGAAGTGCTCTGCCAGTTCGGCGTCGTCACCCTGTGCCGCCAGTGCTTCGGCCCAGTAACGGGCGAACCAGTAGTGGCTGTCGCGGTTGTCAGGCTGGCCGACCTTGCGATCCGGAGATTTGTTATTGTCCAGAATGCCTTGGGTCGCGACCTCTGCCGCAGCGCCCAGCACGCCCGCCTTGGCGTTGCCCTTCAGGTCGGCGAGGAACTTCAGGCTTTCACCCAGCGCGCAGAACTCGCCCATGGAGTCCCAGCGCAGGTGGTTTTCCTCCACCAGCTGCTGCACGTGCTTGGGCGCGGAGCCGCCGGCGCCGGTCTCGAACAGGCCGCCACCGTTCATCAGCTTCACGATCGACAGCATCTTGGCCGAGGTGCCCAGCTCGAGGATCGGGAACAGGTCGGTCAGGTAGTCGCGCAGCACGTTGCCGGTGATGGCGATGCTGTCCTTGCCCGCGGTGATGGTGTCCAGCGACTGACGGGTCGCTTCGCGCGGCGCCAGGATCAGGAACTTGTCGGCCACACCTGCGGCCTCCAGTGCGGGCTGCACGTATTTGATCAGCTCAGCGTCATGGGCGCGGTTGGCATCAAGCCAGAAGATCGCTTCGGAGCCGGTCAGGCGCTGACGGTCCAGCGCCAGCTGGATCCAGTTCTCGATCGGAGCCTGCTTCACGGTGCAGGCACGCCAGATGTCTCCGGCCTCTACATCATGTGAATGCAGCGTGTCGCCATTGGCCAGAACGATGCGGATGCTGCCGTCTGCAGGGGCCTCAAACGTCGTCGGGTGCGAGCCGTATTCCTCGGCTTTCTGCGCCATCAGGCCGACGTTGGCGACGGAGCCTGCGGTGGTCACGTCAAGCGCGCCATTGGCTTTGAAGAAGTTGATGGTCTCGTCATAGACAGTGGCATAGCAGTTGTCGGGGATGACGCAGTTGGTGTCGCCCTTCTCGTTCTGGCTGTTCCAGCCCTTGCCGCCAGCACGGATCACGGCGGGCATGGAGGCGTCGATGATCACATCGGACGGCACATGCAGGTTGGTGATGCCACGGTCAGAGTCGACCATATACATTTCTGGGCGCTCGGCGCGCAGGGCCTCGATGGCCGCGGTGATTTCGGCATTGCCCTTCACGCGTTCCAGCAGGTCACCGAGGCCAGCGTTTGCATTGACGCCCAGCGCCTTCAGCTCCTCGCCATATTTGTCGAACACCGGCTTCAGCCAGGCTTTGACCGCGTAGCCAAAGATGATCGGGTCGGAGACCTTCATCATGGTGGCCTTCATGTGCAGCGAGAACATGGTGCCGTCGGACTTGGTGTCCTCGATGGCGCCTTCAAGGAAGGTGGAGAGCGCCTTGACGGACATGAAGGTCGCATCCGTAACGGTGCCAGCCGCCAGCGGCCAGCCGTCTTTCAGCACGGTCACCGTGCCGTCTTTGGCGACGAACTCGATCTTTGCATCCCCGGCCTGATCGGCGGTGAGGGTGGCGGATTTCTCGTTTGCGTAGAAATCATTGCCGGGCATCGACGACACTTTGGTTTTGCTGTCGGAGGTCCATTTGCCCATCGAATGCGGGTTGTTCTGGGCGTAGGTCTTCACCGGCTTGGCGGCGCGACGGTCGGAATTGCCTTCGCGCAGCACCGGGTTCACGGCAGAGCCCTTGATGCTATCGTAGCGTGCGCGGACTTCTTTTTCCGTATCGGTGGCGGGCTCGTAGGGGTAATTGGGCAACGCATAGCCCTGCGCCTGCAGTTCTTCGACTGCGGCGACCAGCTGGGGTTCAGAGGCCGAGATGTTCGGCAGTTTGATGACGTTGGCATCCGGCGTCTTCACCAACTCGCCCAGCGCGGCGAGATCATCGCTCTGGCGCTGGTCTTCGGTGAGGTGATCCGGGAAGGTCGCGAGAATGCGCGCGGCCAGCGAGATGTCCTTGGTGCCCACGGTTACACCGGCGGCATCCGCAAACTTGCGGATGATCGGCAGGAAGGACGCCGAGGCCAGCTCGGGCGCTTCGTCTACGATGGTATACAAAATGTCCGGCGTTGAGTTTTCTGCCATGTTCCACAACCTTTCTGCGAATACGGAAGTTGTTTTGTCGTCGTCTCTGCGGCACTTGGGCCGCGTCACCTGGGGGCCGTCCGGGGCAGCGGACCAGCGGTCGGTCCCGGACATGCATCATGTTTACACGCCTCTCCTAGACCAGAGGACCGCGCAAGGCAATTGTCTCGATGCGCAAACGCGGGTTTGTTGCCGAGAGTTTTCTGGTTTTGACCCGGCATGCATAAATTTCCCCACCCGATCGGGTGGCTTTGGCGGTCGGGCTGTTTGTCTATGTATTCAATCTGCGGTATGATTAATCTTTGTTAAGGTGAGTTGGGTTACGTTGTGTCATCGATGCGGATCGGGCGTGTGGGGCGAAGGACGCGCTAGACCTCCTGGAAATCTCCAGTCGGATATTGACCGTAGTACTTGTCGATGGGCGGGAACGTGACAGTTCCAAGCTCGCCCTCTTGGAGAGAAAGATGACGCGGACGACGGCGGCAGGGCATCTGTTAATCTACGCGCCGGTCCCGGTTTATCGGGAGGGGACGTCGCTTTATATCGAGCGACAGGCCGTCAACGGTCTTCGTCTGTGGTCTGAGCACTTCGGCCGTGTCACCATCGTCATGCCAGAGAAAACCGCGCCGCGTCCCCAAGGGTGGATGCTGATGTCCGAGGCGCTGGAGCCCTTGCCAAAGGTGCGCGTCGTGACCGTGCCCTCCGCATACGGCGCGCAGCGATTTTTATATGCGTTGCCCCGCCAGCGGCGTCGTCTGCGCAAGCTGATCGCCGAGGCGGACTATCTCAGCTTTGCCATCGGAGGGCTGTTTGGCGACTGGGGCGCGGTCTGTGCTGTCGAAGCCCTGCGTCTGCGTCGCGCCTTTGCGATCTGGACGGACCGGGTAGAGTCGGACGTGCTGCGCCAGACACGCGAATGGGGTGGCTGGAAACAACAGTTGAAATCGCGCCTCTATCGACGCCCGATGGCCTGGCTGGAGCGCGCGTTGATCTCGCGCGCGGACCTCGGCCTGTTTCACGGTCGCGAAACCTATGACGCCTATGCCGCCTTCAGTCGCAACCCGCAGCTGGTTCACGACATTCACATCTCCGGCACTGAACACATCAGTCCCGCAGCCCTGCAGACCAAACTGTCGCAACTTGAACAGCGTCCGCTGCGAATCGTCTATGCTGGGCGGGCCGAAGGGATGAAGGGGCCGGAGGACTGGATCGATGTCCTGGAGCGTCTGGCTGCGTTTGGCATTCCGTTTGAGGCTGAATGGCTCGGCGCGGGGAGCTGCCTTCAAATGATGCGTGACCGAGTGCGCCGCGCTGGGCTGTCCGACAAGGTGCGCCTGCCGGGCTTTGTCGAGGATCATGCGGAGGTGCGGTCGCGTCTCCAGCGGGCAGATGTTTTCCTCTTTTGTCACAAGACCGCCGAGTCGCCGCGATGCCTGATCGAGGCGCTGACCGGGGCAACTCCGATCATTGGCTATGAGGGCGCCTATGCGCAGGACCTGGTCGCGGATCATGGTGGCGGGGTCTTGGTACCACGGGGCGATGCGGCGGCGCTGGCCGCCGTGCTGGCGGATCTCAGCACCAAACGCGAGGGTCTTGCCCGGCTGATGCAGAATGCGCTGGCGGATGCAGCGCCCTACACGGACGAAAAAGTGTTCGCGCATCGCTGCCAGTTGATCCGGCGCTATCTCGCACCGGTGGTCCGACCTCCCTCCGATAAAGGGCCCAGCGGCAGGGCGCTAGGGGCGGTTACCGGGAACTGAACGGCGCGCTGAGTTGCGCGGGGTCATTCGCGCAGCTCATCGGGGCCTACGCCCCAGAGCTTATCCTTGAGCGCCCAGCCGCTATGGCCACCGGCAGAAATCTCGCACCATTTCGGCTCGCAGGCTCCCAGTTGCGCCACAACACCCAGCTCAAACGCCGCCATGACCGGCGCGTTTTCCTCGGGGCGGGCGCGGACGCGCAGCATGTCTTCTTCGACCAGAACCGTGCGAATGCCGGACAGCAAGGCGTAGTGGACCCAGCCACCGGCGCCATCCCGGTCGCGCACCCGGCGCCAGTGTCCGTATTCGGCGATGATCTCCAGCGGCATGCTGCGCCGTTTGAACACCCAGTCGATCCGGTGCGTCAGCGAAGGTCCGCGCCGCACATTGCCCTCTGCGGCCTTCATGGACACAAAGCGCGGCAGTGGCAGGTTGGTCACTGGCCCGCGTTTCTGGACGGTGGCTTCCTGTGCGGCCACACCGATATCACCCGCCATCGCGATTGCGACAAGCAAGACTGCGCCCAGCCCACGCCGTGTCAGGCCTCCGGCACCGGAGGCACGTCCGCGTCTCTGTGTTCGATTGGTTTTCTGCACGGCCTCGATGCCCATCATTGTCCCGGGCGCCTTGTTTTTATGTCCTCAGAGCCCGCTGATCCTGCAGCATCACATACCGCAACGCAAGCGCGGGCGGAAGGGTGCTTGTGCCCGCAATTATCTTGCTCCACGATGCCATGGAACAGAACGACTTGCATAGCCGAGGGAGTAGGCACGTGCCCAGAGAACGCCTGAGTGTTGTTGTTACGCGACGCTTGCCAGAGCCGGTGGAAACCCGCCTGAGCGAATTGTTCGATGTGCGGTTGCGCAGCGACGACACCCCGATGAGCCGCGCCGAGCTGGCCGCAGCGATGAAAGAGGCCGATGTGCTGGTGCCCACGGTCACCGACACCATCGACGCCGCCCTGCTGGGGCAGGCGGGCGGGCAGCTGCGGCTGATCGCCAATTATGGGGCAGGGGTGGACAACATTGATGTCGCCACTGCCCGGCAGCGCGGCATTCTGGTGTCCAACACGCCTGGCGTGCTGACCGATGACACCGCCGACATGACCATGGCGCTGATCATGGCCGTGGTGCGCCGCATCCCCGAAGGTCTCGCCATCATGCAGAAGGGCGATTGGGAGGGCTGGTCCCCCACCGCGATGCTCGGCGGGCGGCTGGCGGGGCGGCGTCTCGGCATTCTCGGCATGGGCCGCATCGGTCAGGCGGTGGCGCGTCGTGCGCGCGCCTTCGGGATGCAGATCCACTACAACAACCGCCGACGCCTGCGCCCCGAGGTGGAAGAGGATCTGGAAGCCACCTGGTGGGAAAGCCTCGATCAGATGGTGGCCCGGATGGATGTGATCTCGATCCATTGCCCCTCGACGCCCTCCACGTTTCACCTGATGAACGCGCGACGGCTGAAGCTGTTGAAACCCGATACGGTGATCGTCAACACCTCGCGCGGGGAGGTGATCGACGAGAACGCCCTGACGCGGGGCCTGCGCGCGGGTGAGATCGCGGGCTGTGGCCTCGACGTCTATGAGCACGGCACCACCATCAACCCACGTCTGCGCGAGCTGCCCAATGTCGTGCTGCTGCCCCATATGGGGTCTGCGACCCTCGAAGGGCGGATCGAGATGGGCGAAAAGGTTCTGTTGAACATCAAGACATTTGAAGACGGGCATCGCCCACCAGATCAGGTGGTGCCCTCCATGCTTTAAGCCCGGTTTGCGGGCAGTGGGAGGATAAGATGAGAACATATTTCTGGACCGGGGCCATATTGGCCCTGGCGAGTGCCGCGTCTGCGCAGCAGGCAGCGGATGCCGTGGCGCCAGAAGCCGGCACCATCGGCGCCGAATCTGCCGGTTTGGCCCTGTCGGATGTTGCGTCCGCATCCTTGGCGGCCCGGAATGCGGGTGAGGTTGTGCTGGCAGACGACTGGATGGTCGCCGCCGCCAACCCGCTTGCGGTCGAAGCCGGGGCGCGCGTCCTGCGGGATGGGGGAACCGCAGCGGATGCCATGGTTGCAGTGCAAACCGTGCTCGGGCTGGTGGAGCCGCAGTCCTCGGGATTGGGGGGCGGCGCATTTCTTGTCTATTATGATGCCTCAACAGGTGCGGTGAGCACGCTGGACGGGCGTGAAACCGCGCCCTTAGCGGCCACGCCGCGCCTGTTTCAGGATCAAAACGGTGAACCCTTGGGGTTCTACGATGCGGTGGTCGGTGGACGTTCTGTCGGCACGCCGGGCACGCCGGCATTGCTGGAAGCGGCGCATCGCAAATGGGGCAAGGCCAATTGGGGCGGGTTGTTCACCGATGCCATCCGACTTGCCGAGGTGGGGTTTGCCGTCTCGCCGCGCATGGCGGGCTCCATCGCCAATGATGCCGAGCGGCTTGGCCGTTTTCCGGCAACCGCCGACTATTTCCTGCCAGAGGGCGAGCCGCTGGAGGCTGGCACGGTGATCACCAACCAGCCCTATGCCGATGTGCTGCGTGCAATGGCGTTCGAGGGCACAAGCGCCTTCTACACTGGCCCCGTGGCGGCAGATATCGTGCGCACCGTACGGAACGCGGCAGGCAATCCCGGGGTCCTGTCCGAGGTCGACCTGGCGCTCTATCAGGTCAAGGAACGCCCTGCAGTCTGCGCCAACTATCGCGCGTTCGAGGCCTGTGGCATGGGGCCGCCCTCCTCCGGGGCGCTGACCGTGGGGCAGATCCTTGGCATGTTGGGGCAGTATGATCTGGCGGCGCTGGGCGCGGAGAGCCCCGAAAGCTGGCGCCTGATCGGGGATGCCTCGCGGCTCGCCTTTGCGGATCGTGGCCGCTACATGGCCGACAGCGACTATGTCCCGATGCCAACCAAAGGGCTGGTGGCTGACGACTATCTGGCCAAGCGCGCAAAGCTGCTGGAGGGCGATATGGCGCTGGAAGGCGTGGCACCGGGTCATCCGACCTTTGATCACGCGCTGAACTGGGCTGATGACGAAAGCATCGAGTTCCCCTCGACCTCGCATATTTCCATCGTCGACCAATATGGCAATGTGCTGTCGATGACTACGACGATCGAGAACGGCTTTGGCTCCCGGCTGATGACCAACGGCTTTTTGCTGAACAATGAGCTGACGGATTTCTCCTTTCGCAGTCACAGCGATGGCGTGCCCATCGCCAACCGGCTGGAACCGGGCAAGCGCCCGCGCTCCTCGATGGCACCAACCATCGTCATGCAGGATGGCAAGCCGGTGCTGGCGATCGGATCGCCCGGTGGCAGCCGCATCATCGGATATGTGGCCACTGCAATCGTTGCCTGGGCGGACTGGGGCATGACGGTGCAGGAAGCCGTGTCGCTGCCCCATGCGGTGAATCGCTTTGGTACCTATGATCTGGAAGAGGGCACCGAGGCTGAGGCGCTTGGGGACGCGCTGACCGCGATGGGCTATGAGGTCAACCTGCGGGATCTGAACTCCGGTCTGCATGCGATCGAGATCACCACCGATGGTCTCGAAGGAGCGGCAGACCCGCGACGCGAAGGCATCGCCTTGGGTCAATAGCGACACGCGCCTGCTGTGCAGGGGGGGGCCTCCGCCAACGCCCGTTGCCCGGAACGTGTAAGCGATTGGAAAACTAAGGGACGCCGCACCACTGGCGTCCCTTCCTCTTTGCGTGAATATGCGCGCGCATGCAGCGAGATCCTCTCATCGTCGATGTGGCAGTGCGCGTCGGTCTTGTGGCGCGCGCGCTGTCGACATAGTCTTGCGCCCAAGTGACCGTTAACAAGGCAAGCGTTTGGGCGAGCCAAGGACGGAAAGACAGTTCTGGGAGGACATCACGCATGGTTCAGGCCACCACTTTGCCCCGCAACGAGGGCGGTATCAAAGCCGCGGTTGAGGCGCTATCCGCCCGGTTCGGCGACCGGTTGCAGACCGGGCAGGCCCTGCGCGAACAACACGGCCACACCACCACCTGGATCGAGAATCAGGCCCCGGACGCCGTGGTTTTTCCCACCTCGACGGATGAGGTCTCTCAGATCGTGACCACTTGCGCCGAATTTGGCGTACCGGTCATTCCCTTTGGCACCGGCACCTCGCTGGAGGGCCATGTCAACGCGCCTGCCGGCGGCATCTGTGTCGACATGATGCGGATGGACCAGATCCGCGCGGTGCATGCCGAAGACCTCGACGTGGTGGTCCAGCCCGGTGTCACACGCGAACAGCTCAACACCTATCTGCGCGACCAGGGGCTGTTCTTCCCGATCGACCCCGGCGCCAATGCCTCGCTCGGCGGCATGGTCGCCACCCGCGCCTCCGGCACCAACGCGGTGCGCTATGGCACCATGAAGGACAATGTCCTCAGTCTCGAGGCGGTGATGGCCGATGGCACGGTGATCCGCACCGCGTCGCGGGCGAAGAAATCCTCCGCTGGCTATGACATGACGCGGCTGCTGGTGGGCTCCGAGGGCACCCTGGGGCTGATTACCGAGATCACCCTGCGGCTGCAGGGCATACCGGAGGCGATCCGCTCGGCGCGCTGTTCCTTCCACACCGTAGATGATGCCTGTCGCGCGGTGATGATGGTGATCCAGTATGGCATCCCTGTCGCCCGCATCGAAATGCTCGACGAAATGAGCGTGCGCGCCGCCAACCAGCATTCGGGCCTCGACCTGCCGGAGGGACCACTGCTGCTGCTGGAATTCCACGGCTCGGACGCGGGCGTGGTGGAGCAGGCCGATACCTTTGCCCAGATCGCCGAGGAGTTTGGCGGTTTCGACATCGCCGCCACCTCCACCGCCGAGGAACGCAACAAGCTCTGGCAGGCGCGCCACGACATGTACTGGGCCTGCCTGAACCTGCGCCCCGGCGCCAAGGGGATCTCCACCGATGTCTGCGTGCCGATCTCGCGGCTGGCGGAATGCGTCTCCACCGCCCGCGCCAAGGCCGAAGATTTGGGATTGATCGCACCGATGGTGGGGCATGTGGGCGACGGCAACTTCCACGCGCTGCTGCTGATCGACATGGAGAACGCCGAAGAGCGCGCCAAGGCCGATGAATATGTCGGCTGGCTCAACGATCTGGCGATCTCGATGGAGGGCACCTGTACCGGTGAGCACGGTATCGGGCAGGGCAAACGACCCTACCTGCGGCGCGAGCTGGGCGAGACGACCCGGTTCATGGCGGCGGTGAAAGCAGCGATGGATCCCGACAATATCCTCAATCCCGGCAAGATCCTGACCGACGCCTGACGGCGCCCGCGACTTTACCGTCTGCTGTCAAATTTCTGCCCCATCTTTCCGTCATTCTGGCGCGGAAGATGGGGGTTGGAGCTGGCAAGCAGGCCGGTAAGGGAAAGCATGTTTATCATCAGGCGACTTCATGGATTGTTTCGGTTCTATTCCTTCATTCTCCTGTGTGGGTTGGTGATGGTCGGGGTCGATTACGACATGCAGGCCAAGGCGGTGGGGAAATCGTTTGGCGACTACGCACCAGACGCCTATCTGCGGACGCTGCAGTGGCGTCTCGGTGGTCCGGAGCAAGCCCGGCGGATGGCAGCCGCGGGCGACGTCCCTGACCCTGAGGCCGAAGTCACCTCTCCGCTGGATGTCGCGTTTCAGGCCTTGCGAGGGCTCAGCGTGGCAAAGGCCCATCTGATGGGGCAGGATATTGACGTCGATGAGGTTGCCCTGCTGCCTCCGCCCGCTGTTGCGCCGTCAGAGCCACACTCTACAGTTGTCGCCCCAGTGGTTCAGATAGAAGACAGCGATGCTGCGCGTCCCTGCGTGCGCCGGGGCAATGTGCTCAGCTGCTGACCTGAAATCAGATGGCAAGCAAAACCGATTGTTGTATTAGCTCGTTGACCCGGCGGATTGCCGAGTTCCGCTTTCAAGTGTTCGTCACCCGACGGGCGGATCGGCACTGCTCGGAGGGCTATGGCCTACGGGCGAAGCTGGCCTGGCACCAGGCGGTCACTCAGTCCAAGCGCAGCTAAGGTCGGCTTGGAGCCCTCCTTACCGATTTTCTGCACTGCGGTTAATGCCTGCTATCACGGCGAAGGCAATAACGTTCAACAACCACTTGGGTTTTGAAAGGGGCTTCTGGAAGCTTTAAACAAGGACGTTTGCGGGCATGCCAAGAACGAGGGTTTATTGCCCCGTCCGCAGGTGAAACAGTACAGTGCCGTGCTGCAAGCCGTCCATGCGGCTTGCAGAGGTCGCCATCTTCCCTTAGCGATGCGTCTCGTCTGACGAGGCGCTCACCACTTATTTTTCTGTTGAATTGATCGGAACATTTTGTGCCGGGATCTGTCGTGCGCTTTGCGTTCGGCTAAGGTAGACGAATTAAAGCGCTCCTCAGCAGCCAACTTACGCCACCGTGCCAATCTGGACATGTCGATCTCACCCTGATCCTGTGCCTGCCGAATGGCACATCCTGGCTCCACCTCGTGTCGGCAATCCTTGAACCGACATTGACCTGCCAAAGCGACCAAATCATCAAACACTTCAGCAATCCCCGCTTCAACATCCGTCAATTGAAGTTCCCGCATGCCTGGCGTGTCCAGCACAGCGCAGCCACCGGTCGTAAAGTGCAACTGGCGTCGTGTTGTTGTATGGCGACCTTTACTATCATCTTCCCGAATGGCTGCAGTCTCCACAACACCGCCTTGCAAAAGGGCATTTACCAGCGTTGACTTTCCAACCCCAGACGACCCAAGAAACGCAACGGTCTGGCTCAGTGCGCACCACGAAGATAGTTTGGCTATTGGTTCATCGCTCAAGGCATTCAGGGGCACAACCAGGACGCGGTTCGAAATTGCGCTTGCCGCTTCGACATAGGGCGCATGATCTTCGCACACATCGGCTTTGGTGAGCAAAATAACCGGCGTAACCTCCGCGTCGAATGCCAATGCGACATAGCGCTCTAGCCGTGCAATGTTAAAATCCCTGTTGCACGATGACACGACAAAAACGGTATCCACATTGGCTGCTATCAGCTGGCGCTTGCGGTCTTTTCCTGGGGCTCGTCGTTCAAACGCACTGCTGCGGTGCAAGAGCCTGCTGTTCGTTGGTTCGTGCGCATCAAAGAGAAGCCAGTCCCCAACGGTCGCATCAAGCCCGGGCGGTATCATTGTATCGATTTCATCACCCAAGAGATGTAAACCGGTTCTGTGAACTTCGATCACTCGAGCGGGAGGTGTGCGGATGAGGTCTTCGATACTGGATTGCTGACTGAAAAATGGCTTCCAGCCCAACCTTTCCAAGCCCAGGGATTCACGTTCGGGAATCTGTTGTGACGCCGCAGGCGGCATAAATTGCGAGTAGTCTCGTGTCATTGTGGTGAACTCTCATGTTCAACGTCCAGGGCAATGCCTGGTCTGCAAAAGTGTGCGTAAACTAGGATGCAAAAAACCAACACTCGCAACCTTGTCAGGCAGCGCGTTCGTTTGGACTAATTTTGCATCGGGAGGGCGCTATGCCTCCCCACTTTAACAGGTCATCAAACCTCCAAGAGTTTGTAGCTGTATATGCGGCAACGGTTCTTTTAGCAAGCATTGCCACGTGTGGGGGACAGTAGATACGCGCGGATGTTGCGTTTTATGCGAGCTGTAACCGCGTTCATTCTGCCGTTCAAAGATCAACGTTTTTTGAACGGTTTGCCAGACCGGACACTGGCGAAGCCGCAGCGAAAGTAACCTTTGTCCGCGGCCCTGCCGCTCAGGAGAGCTGCGGCGAAGGTCGGCGGTGAGCCCTTCTCAGACCCCGTAGATGCCGAAACTGACGATCGCTGGCGGCTAAAGAGTATGCATTCTAAGCTGCCTGGGCAGCCTGATCATGCGCAATGAAGGAGAGCATCGTGACAGCATACATCATGGGCCAGATGGAGATTCACAGTCGGGATTGGATGGATGAATACTTTGCGAAGATTCCTGAACTGGTGAAACGTCACAACGGGGCTTTCAAGGTCCGTGGCGGCAAGCCGGAGCACCTTGAAGGGGAGGGCAAGATGCCTGATGCAGCTTTCGTCATCGAGTTTCCAGACCGCAGTCATGCTACATCATTCTGGAATTCCGACGAGTTCCAGTCTCTTGCGGTTCTGCGACGCACTGGCTCCACACTGAACGCAATCCTCACTGATGCGGTGGAGTGATCGCGTTTCGGCTTTGTCCTGTGTGGATGGCTCCCTTTTTGCAAGTACCTTTTTCGTGCGTGGCAATTTGTCAGAAGCAGTCTTGTGTTCGGCCTGTTAGCGCGACACAC
>NZ_PVUF01000016.1 GCF_003003215.1 Tritonibacter scottomollicae
GTGCCGTGGGCGCGAAGACCGCATTCATTGCCCCGGGATCACCTTGGGAGAACGGCTACTGCGAGAGCTTCAACGCCCGCTTCCGGGATGAGTTACTAAACGGCGAGGTCTTCACCACGCTGCGTGAAGCACAGATCCTCATCGAACGCTGGCGTCGCCACTACAACACGGTTAGGCCCCACAGCGCCTTAGGATACCGGCCCCCAGCGCCCAAAAGCATCGTCCTGATAGACCAAAGGCCGACGATGCATTAACATTCAAATTGGACCACTCGATGGGGGCACATCATAACATGACATAGAGACCCGCCGCGCCTGCTGAACTTGCTCTGAGCGCGTTCGCTGCCACACGAGACGGACAAAAACCGGATACAAACTTGAAAACAAAGGGCATGGGACCCGTCTAGGGAGTACGTCTTTCTTTCAAGGTCTTGACGGGTGCTGTCGACCGACAGCTATGCAACCGCGTCGAAGTGATGTTTAGCACTTCCGTTGCTATCTGGCCCCAATCCTGTTGCGCACCGCCATTTTTCGTCCGGTATTATATTTCGCCCCACAGGGGACCCAGCCGCACAGTTGAGCACCCTATTTCAATCACGGTTCAGCCCTAAAAATTTTTGAAATAAATCAGAATTTTGTTGCACTCATTCCAGCGCAAAGCCCTTGGAGTGCCGGGTAAGTATTCACCGGCCCCGGCGCTCAGTTTTTTTGAAGGAGCCGACCTTTCCGTACAATGGGGTATCTCCACAGCCAGAGTTGTGCGGTTTCCCCTTTTCGATCCCGCGAGACCTGAGCAGCGCTGATTGGTTTGTCACCCTGCCCGACCAGCGCCGCCGTCTTTATCATGCCTTGCCCTGCTCTGCCGCTCTTTCCTGATTGAGCCGGAAGAGGCGTGCAAGGATTTCCTCGTCAGTCAGCTTGCCATCGCGCCAGTCGTCGCCCCAGCCGTAAGCCTCCGCTACGGCTTCATCTAACTTCATGTGGGCGTGGTCCAGCCACGCGGGGCGGGCATTGTAGAGGTTGGTCAAGGTCCGCTTCTTGAGTTCTCGTGCTGCCTTGTTGTCTATCGGTATCAGCCGTTCAGCGTAGCCAGCGCCCACCTCAGGCACCCTGTTTACAAGGTCAGGTGGGGTCAGCCAGTTCTCGCGCAAGCGGTTCAGTGCTGCTGCTGCTTGAGCAATTTTTTCTGCTCGCGGATCGTCAACATAGTCATCGGCTGGGATATCCGGTGTCAGGCCTTCCGGAAAGGCATAGGTTTCGAATGTGGTAGATGGGGTGTAGCGAAGGTCATTCCCCGCACCATGCTTGCTACACATGCCAAGTGCCCATGTTTCATGGAAGGTCGAGCACAGTATCCCCATAAAGGTGTCGTCATCCTTTGCGAAGGCATACAGTTTGTGGCCGGGCAAACAGGAGATCGGCAACCAAACAAACACCCTATGCTTTGAGGTCTCAGGCGTCGCAAGGAACCGAGTCTGCCCGGAAATTGCGTCTCGGAGTTCCGGGCGCGCTCTTTGATGGAGCCACCATTGGCGAAAGGCTCGCTCCTCACGCTCTCTGAGCCTTGGTTTTCCTGCTAGGATGCGAGCTTGGTTCTCGATTTCGAAATGTGTTTTGAGATACTCAAAGGGAAGCTCATAAAGTGACGCTTCCTCTTCAGTACTATCTACTCCGAAGTCGATGATTCAGCGATCTTCAAGCCGTCTAGCTACGTCTCGACCGTTGATAAACGGGCGAACAACTCTGCTATTGCCATGCCCGTTCGGGTTGATCGGGGAAGAAACCCACTCTCTCGCGGTGTCACCTGACACAATAAATGGTCCAATCGGTATGATCCCTTGGAATGCCACTTCCACGTTTTCTAGTAAACGCGAAGCAGCGGTCAAATCCGTTACGCTGCCCGCCAAGTTTGAAGAAATCCGCTCGACATTCCTTCCATCTACAATTCCACCGCCGACATGCGCGTCAAAGCAGACCATTGAGACACGCACCGCAGCGCCGTCTACGGTCCATGGCTCGTCCGACCATGCGTTGAAGATACGGCCTTCGCTGACGATGGACTTTAGCACTTCGCGATTGAAACCGCTGCGAATTGAGTTGGTTGTGACCAGCCCAGCACGTTTCAGGCGACCCTCTTGCAACATCTCCCAAGCCTTGGCGAACCAATATGCGACTAGATCGACGCCGCCGGGGACGCCTTTCCAAGCTTTGCGCAAATCGTTGACATAGGTCTCCCCGAGTGCCGAGATCATTCGCTTGTTTCCCAAAAACGGCGGGTTCCCAACCACCACGTCCGCGTCCGGCCAGTCTGCTTTGGCCCCGCCAGAGCCAAGTGCGGCGTCCCGGTTTTCAATGGTCCCCAACGGGCGCAGGATCGGATTGCGAGCGGCATCGAAGCCGTTGCGACGCATCCACTGGATTTCCCCGACCCAGACCGACACGCGCGCGAGTTCAGCGGCATACGGGTTCAGTTCGATACCCTTCACGCATTCCGGCCCGATGGTCGGAAAGCCACGTGGAAGGCCCAAGGCCTCGGCCTCAAGGTTAGTGCGGTGCTCAATGTCCTTAAGCGCCAAGAGGGACAGGTAGAGGAAGTTTCCGGACCCGCAGGCTGGGTCCAGCACCCGGAAACCCCGCAGGCGCTCCAGAAACGCCGCGTGGAGGCGTTCCGCCTCGTTCTCAGCCTTGGTCCGCGCGGAGCGCGACTTGGCGCTCCCCGCCTTGCTCATCGCTGCTTCGATCTGGGTTTTCACCTCGGCCCATTCGGCAAGTAGCGGCTCGACCACCACCGGACCCACGATCTGCATGATCTTGTCGCGGTCGGTGTAATGGGCACCAAGCTGGGAGCGCTTGTCTGGGTCTAGCCCACGCTCAAACAGGGTGCCTAGAATGGAAGGGTCGATTTCGGACCAATCCAGTTTCGCTGCAGCTAGCAGTTCCTGTAGATCTTCCCTTTCCAGTGGTAGCGCCGTGTCGTCGTCGAACAGGCCACCATTGAACCATTCCACTTTTTCGAATCCGACCCGCCCACCAGCATGCATGGCGGCGAACAGATCTTTTGCGAAGGGCTGAAACTCGGACGGGTCTTTCTGGCTGAGTTCCAGCATTTTCTGGAACATCTTGTTTGGCAGAAGTTCGACATCCTCGGCGAACATGCAGAAAACTAGGCGATTTACAAAGTGCGCGACTGTTTCAGGATCATGCTTTCGGCTGCGCAGGCGCTGTGCCAGCGATGCGAATTTTTGTGCAGCCTCTTCGGTTAGAGCCTGACGCGTTTTTGATGGGCGCAGGCTCTCTGGATCGGTGAAGCAGGCACGAAGAAAGTCGCGTTTGCTAGCGTCCAGAAGGTCTGGCGTGGTAATCTCATGCACCTGCTGGACAGTGTTCGTCCAGTTGGTGTGAATACGGATGCGTGTCATATCCGACACGATCAGGAGCGGCGGGTTTTCCAGCGCAATGGAGTATTGCAAGAGCTGATCGTATGCCTTGTCTAGGGCCTTCTTCTTGCCCTTGTATTCCCAAGCGAAACACCCTTTGCGCCAAACGTCCGCCCAGCCCTCTCCGCCTGAGGTTTTGGACGCACCACGCTCGAAGGTGAACCAATCACCCTTGGGGTCAGCACTGATCGGGTCTTCAATTCCAAGAAGTGCACAGAGGTCATTGAAGTGGGACTGGGAAGCGCTTCGCTCCTTCAGCTCCGAAGCTTCCCATTTTTTTATGAAATCAGTGGCCTGCATTAAATCACCTGAGTTTTCTCAATGCATAGCACCTAGGGGGCAACAAAAACCAGCACAACTCAACCGACGCGACACACAGTGTCCACAGACGTCACCCCTTTGGTTTCGCTCAAATAGATACAGCTTGGTCCAAACACGCTCTTCGAACGTGCGGATGCCTGAGGCCGCTTGCGCTTGTACGAAGCCGAACCGGCTATGGAGGACGCAAACGATGAGTCGGAAGCCTGTGCTCCACAAGGCTAAATTCGGGGGAAGCTCCGCCGCTGACCGGGCCGAAAAGTACAATGGCCAGCACGGCAAAAGTACAATGGAAGCCGCTTGGCAGCACTCACCAAAATCGCCGCAAGTCTTTGTTTTTCAACGCATCTACAAGATAAGGAGGAATGGTGGGTGATAAGAGATTTGAACTCCTGACATCTTCGATGTGAACGAAGCGCTCTACCACTGAGCTAATCACCCGTGAGACAGGGTATTAACGTCAGCCGTCACGCTCTGCAAGAGGGGCCGGCGCAGTTTTTGTCTCCTCGGTCGGTTTTTCGGAGACGGCCTTTTTTCGGCGCAAGCGACAGACATGCAGACGCCCGTTCGGCGTGTCCTTGCTGCGGGTGACGCGCAGCTTTCCAAGCGGCTCCAGATTGGCCGAACGCTCCGCACTGATCGCCTCTCCCAAAACCGCCAGCATCGCTTCGATCACCGGCTTGGCGTCTCGCTTCTTCACACCGGTGCGTTCAACCACCTGATCTATCAGTTCTTTCTTGCGCAAATCCAGCACTTCAGACGTTGTGCTCGGCTCCGCCCGACTGGATGGCGTCGATGATGTATCCGCCGCATCCTCTGGTGTGGGCGTCACGTCAGGCGTCCCCGTGGGGTGCTGAGTCATAGGTTTGGGGTTTGCCATTGGTCCTGTCTTTCGCTCTGCTCAAGTTGCGCCCGAAGGGCGGACGGTGCCGGGCATTTCTCCGCAGACCGGATATGCCAGATCCATTGAGAGGCAGCCTAACGGTTCTGGCGTGCGAATGCATGTGGAATTCCGAGCGCGCTGCGGATCAAGCACGGGTTACACGCTCGGGCAGTGCGCTGCGCTGAACCATTGTGCGCAGCGTAAAACTCGACCGGGTGTTGCGGATACCGGGCACACACATCAGCCGGTTTTCCAGGAAATCATCAAAATCACTCAAGCTCGCCGCCACCACCCGGAGCAGGATATCGCGGGTGCCGGTCATCAAGTAGCACTCCATGACCTGATCGAACCGGCGCACGGCGGCCTCGAACTTTTGCAGCGCATCCCGGGATTGCCCTTCCAGCTCCACCGCGACAAAGATGGTGACCGGCAGCCCCAGCTTGGTCTGGTCGACCCGCGCGCCATAGCCCGCAATGACGCCGGTTTTCTCAAGGTTGGCCACCCGCCGGGCGCAGGGCGTTGGCGACAGTCCCACTGCCTCCGACAGATCCGCCATGGTCATGCGTCCGTCCCGCTGCAGTGCGGAAATGATCTTCCGGTCGAGAGCATCCATGATTTTCACCCCTAATCCAGAGAGTTTTGGAGGATTCCTCTAAATACTACAGGAAAACAAACTGCAATTGGAGAATTTCGGCGTCCACCTCAGGATATGGTCGCCCAACAGGCAGGAGGAGCAGCTATGACCATGACCTTGATTCCCAGTTCCACCCACGAGGCAATCCACCGCGTCGAAGATCCCGACAGCGGGCTCCTCGGTCTCATCGCCATCCACTCCACCCAGCTTGGCCCTGCGGCCGGTGGCCTGCGGATGCGACCCTATGAAACCTTCGAGGCCGCGCTGGAGGACGTCTCCCGCCTCTCCGCCGGCATGACCTACAAGAACGCCGCGGCTGGCCTGCCGCTGGGAGGCGGCAAGGCTGTGATCATCGCCGACCCGGCGACGCAGAAAACGCCCGACCTGCTGCGCGCCTTTGGCCGCGCCATCGAGAGCCTGAAGGGGCAGTATTTCACCGCCGAAGACATGGGGGTATCGCCCGAGGACATGTCGGTGATAGGCGAGGAGACGGCCTATGTCGCCGGCCTGCCCGCAGGTGAGTTTGCCAGCGGCGATCCCTCACCGATCACCGCACGCGGCATCTTCAACGCCATCCGCACCACACATGCCGCCCGTCACGGCAGTTCGGATCTGACCGGTCGCTCCGTCAGCCTGCAGGGGCTTGGCCATGTGGGCTGGCATCTGGCTGGCTTGCTGCGCCAGGCCGGGGCAAATCTGATCGTCACCGATATCGACCCGGTGCGGGTCGCCGCCGCTGTAAAGGCCTTTGACGCCACCCCGGTGGCGCTGGACGCGATCTATGGCGTCGAGGCCGATATCTTTGCCCCCTGCGCCATCGGCGGCATTCTCAACGAACAAACCATCCCGCAGCTCAGGACCTCCATCGTGGCGGGTGGCGCCAACAACCAGCTCGCCACCCCGGAGGATGCCAAGGGACTGCACGCGCGCGGCATTCTCTACGCTCCGGATTTCGTTGCCAATGGCGGTGGCATCATCAATGTCGCCACCGAGATCCTGAAGATCTCGGACCGTAGTGGTTTCGTAGACGAGAAACTCGCAGCACTCGACCAGACGATGATCCGCATCCTGACCGAAGCCAAAGCGCAGAATGTCAGTCCCGATACCGTCGCTGTGGCGACCGTGGATCGCATGATGGCAGCGCCGGAAGCCGCTGAATAACCACATCAGCGGGCAACAGGCCGACCGCCCTTTCAGCTTTTCATAAATATCTCGGAGCGCGAGGCAGAGCCTCGCATCCCGTTGCCAATAGAGCGCGCGCCCTGATCGGCGCGCGTTTATCTCTGTGTGGCAGACTGCATGCTGTCGCGACATGGCACCGGAGCTGACACCTCCGGACAGGAATTTGCCCCCAGAGACCAGCTTTCAAACAACGGTGCAGGGGGGCATCCAGCATAATGGGCCGCCGGAGCAACGACCACTGCAAGAGCTGGGTCCTTCGCGGGCGTATCGGCCTTCATAACTCAGAGAGCGACCAATGATCTTTTCGCGCCGATCTACTCAGCCGTTTCGCGCATCCCGGCTCCAGCTGGGATCTTTTCAACCGTCTTGGCACGGAGCGCGTCAGGTCAGTTCAGTCGCTCGGATGAGAAAACCGGGATCGTGATCGCGCGCACCTTCACCTCCTTCGGTATCATTCCGTCCACCATCACCACCTTCGTTCTTCATAGGGCGCCAGTATGTCGAGCAATTTTATAGAGGGCTGCGGTCTTTGCGCCGTTTACCCTGCAGCAACGGGATGTGTCCTGTTCGTCCGCCTCGGGAAGACATAGAGCTCAGCAGTTGCCGCTTATTCGCTCTCCCTTCAGTTCGCCTTCGTCCGAGCACACGTGCTTGCTCAACGACCCTCCGTTTTTGCCCTCCAATTCTGCTGGCCGGGTTCGCAGTATGCGTGGTCCCGGCTGGGCCCAATGCGATTGGGGAAGGTGCGGTGCTTTGTCCGTTTTCCGGTCTCGCTCAGCGAGGGCGGGCGGGCAGGGTGCGAGGAAGGCAGTTTGTCTGAACATGAACGAACCTCATGTTGTTGTCGCAGATTATGCATTTGATTGTGGTCGGCGATGTTCGGTATCGAGGCACCTCGATATGATAGGACCGATATGATCAATTTTTCCCTCCCGATCACCGACAGTTTCAAAGCTCTAGACGCCGCCGCCCGTGATCGCATCCTCGTGCTGGATGGTGCCATGGGGACGATGATTCAGACCTTGAACATGACCGAGGAGGACTTCACGGCCAATGGCCACATTCACGGACCTGGGTGCCGACACCACCAATCGGACCATCCGCAAAAAGGCAACAACGACCTTCTGGTACTGACCCAGCCCAAGGCGGTGGAGGATATCCAGCTGCAGTTCGCTCTGGCGGGGGCGGATATTCTTGAAACCAACACGTTTTCCTCCACCACCATCGCGCAGGCGGACTATGGGTTGGAGACGGCGGTACATGACCTGAACGTCGCAGGCGCGCAGGTGGCGCGGCGCGCGGCGGATCGGGCGCAAGCCGAGGATGGCCGCCCGCGCTACGTGGCAGGGGCTGTTGGACCGACCAACCGAACCGCCTCCATCAGCCCGGATGTGAATGATCCCGGTTACCGCGCGGTTACCTTCGATGATCTGCGCCGTGCCTATGGTCAGCAGATCGACGGTCTGATCGAGGGTGGCTCTGACCTGATCCTGATCGAAACCATCTTTGACACGTTGAACGCCAAGGCGGCGCTGTTTGCCGCGTTTGAGAGTTTCGCCAAGATCGGCCGTCGCCTGCCGCTGATGATTTCGGGCACGATTACCGATGCCTCGGGGCGGACACTGTCGGGTCAGACCCCGACCGCCTTCTGGCATTCGGTGCGCCACGCGCGGCCCTTCACCGTGGGGTTGAATTGCGCCCTTGGTGCCGATGCCATGCGGCCGCATCTGGCGGAATTGTCGGGCGTTGCCGAAACGATGATCTGCGCCTACCCGAACGCCGGTCTGCCCAATGCCTTTGGTCAATATGACGAGGAACCGGACGACACCGCCAGCAAGGTCGCGGTCTTTGCGAAAGAGGGGCTGGTGAATGTGGTGGGGGGGTGCTGCGGCACCACGCCCGAGCATATCCGCGCCATCGCCGAGCAAGTGGCCCCCTATGCGCCGCGCAAACCAAGAGGGACCAACAATGTCTGATCCGCTGCTGCGCCTTTCGGGGCTGGAACCCTTCGTGCTCACAAAGGACATCCCGTTCGTCAATGTGGGCGAGCGCACCAATGTCACTGGCTCGGCCAAGTTCCGCAAGCTGATTACCAACCGCGACTATGCCACCGCGCTGGACGTGGCCCGCGATCAGGTGGAGAACGGCGCCCAGATCATCGACATCAACATGGACGAGGGGCTGATCGACTCCAAGCAGGTGATGGTCGACTTCCTCAATCTGGTTGCGGCAGAGCCTGATATCGCCCGCGTGCCGGTGATGATCGACAGCTCCAAATGGGAGGTGATCGAGGCGGGTCTGCAATGTGTGCAGGGCAAGCCGGTGGTCAATTCGATTTCGCTGAAGGAAGGCGAGGAGGCGTTTCTGCATCAAGCCAGCCTGTGCCTTGCTTACGGGGCCGCCGTGGTGGTCATGGCCTTTGACGAGACGGGGCAGGCGGACAGTTTTGAACGCAAGACCGAGATCTGCGCCCGCGCCTACCGGATCCTCACCGAGAAGGTTGGCTTTCCCCCCGAGGATATCATCTTTGATCCCAACGTCTTTGCCGTGGCCACGGGGATCGAGGAACACGACAATTACGGCGTTGATTTCATCGAGGCGACGCGCTGGATCCGTGAAAACCTGCCGCATTGTCACATCTCTGGCGGGGTCTCCAACCTGTCGTTCAGCTTTCGTGGCAATGACCCGGTGCGCGAGGCGATGCATGCGGTGTTCCTGTATCACGCCATTCAGGCGGGCATGGACATGGGCATCGTCAACGCGGGTCAACTGGTGGTCTATGACCAGATTGACGCCGATCTGCGCGAGGCCTGCGAGGATGTGGTGCTGAACCGCACCCCGGCCAATGGGGAGAGTGCGACCGAGAACCTTCTGGATATCGCGGAACGCTTCAAGGGCAACAAGCGCGAAGAGAAGAAACGTGACCTCGCCTGGCGGGACTGGCCGGTCGAAAAGCGGCTGGAGCATGCGCTGGTCAACGGGATCACCGAATTTGTCGATGAAGACACCGAAGCGGCGCGTGTGGCCGCAGACAAACCGCTCGATGTGATCGAGGGGCCGCTGATGGCGGGCATGAATGTGGTCGGCGACCTGTTTGGCGCCGGCAAGATGTTCCTTCCGCAGGTGGTGAAATCGGCCCGCGTGATGAAGCAGGCGGTTGCAGTTCTGCTGCCCTATATGGAAGCGCAGGACGAGGGGCAGCGTGAGAGCGCCGGGCGCGTGCTGATGGCCACGGTAAAAGGCGATGTGCACGACATCGGCAAGAATATCGTCGGCGTTGTTCTGGCCTGCAACAATTACGAGATCATCGACCTCGGGGTGATGGTGCCGCCGCAAAAGATCCTCGAAGAGGCTAAGGCCCAAAATGTGGATATCATCGGCCTGTCCGGTCTGATCACCCCGTCGCTGGACGAGATGGTACATCTGGCTGCGGAAATGGAGCGGGAGGCGTTCGACGTGCCCTTGCTGATCGGTGGGGCCACGACCTCCAAGGTGCATACTGCTGTCAAGATCGCGCCGAACTATACCAAGAGCCAGGCGATCTATGTCACCGACGCCAGTCGCGCGGTTGGGGTGGTGTCTGCGCTGCTTAGCAAGACGCAGAAGCAGCCCTATATCGACGGCATCCGCACGGAATATTCCGAAGTCACAGAACGCCACGAACGCGCGGAGCGGGCCAAGCAGCGCCTGCCGTTGGAGGCGGCGCGCGCCAATGCGATGAAGATCGACTGGTCCGACTATTCCGCAACCGCGCCGTCCTTTACCGGCGCGCGCGTGATCGAGGGCTGGGATCTTTCGGAGATCGCCCGCTACATTGACTGGACGCCGTTCTTTCAGACGTGGGAGTTGAAGGGCGTCTATCCGCGTATTCTCGAGCACGAGAAATATGGCGAGGCGGCGCGCAACCTGTTTCAGGACGCACAGGCGATGCTGAAGCAGATCATCGACGAAAACTGGTTCGGCCCGCGCGCAGTTGTGGGGTTCTGGCCCGCCAATGCGGTCGGGGATGACATTCGTCTGTTCCAGAACGATGCGCGCACCGAGACGCTAGCTACGCTGCACACGCTGCGCCAGCAGACCTCCAAGCGCAAGGACAGCCCCAATCTGGCGCTTGCGGATTTCGTCGCGCCGGAAGGCACGCCCGATTGGGTTGGTGGCTTTGTGGTCACGGCAGGGCCGGAGGAACTGGCGATTTCCGAGCGCTTTGAGAAAGCCGGAGACGATTATGGTGCGATCATGGTCAAGGCGCTTGCGGATCGGTTTGCAGAGGCCATGGCGGAGATGCTGCACCAGCAGGTGCGGCGCGAGCACTGGGGCTATGCACAGGATGAGCAGTTTGAGCCGCAGGAGCTGATCGGTGAGCCCTATGATGGCATTCGTCCCGCCCCCGGCTATCCTGCACAACCGGACCACACGGAGAAGCGGACGCTCTTTGATCTGCTAGACGCGGAGGCGAACACAGGTGTTGAGCTGACCGAAAGCATGGCAATGTGGCCGGGGTCATCGGTGTCCGGGCTCTATCTCGGTCATCCCGAGGCCTATTACTTTGGCGTGGCCAAGGTCGAGCGCGATCAGGTGGCGGATTATGCCGTGCGCAAGGGAATGGATCTGGCCGAGGCGGAACGCTGGTTGTCCCCGATCCTGAACTATCGCCCCACCAGCTCTGCAGCGGTGGCTGCGGAATAACGGTCGGGCCGCCGTCTTGGCGGCCCGGTTGGGGCCGGGGGCGACGCCCGCCGTTCGGGCAGCGGGCGCACGCGATCTGTCTAACAGCTCCGGTAGTCTGATGTGACCACCGCTGTTCCCGATCACTGTTCCCTGAAGGCCCGGATCATGCTGTCTGCGACAGGCTTCATTAGATATTGGATGAATGTCCGGTTCTGGGTCTGAATCATGATCTGGGCGGGCATGCCCGGTGTGGGAGTGAAGCCGCGTACACGGTCCAGCTCGCTCGGTGCGACCGAGATACGTGCCACGTAGATTTCCTGCGGCAGCTCCTGCGAGCGATCCAGGATCGCATCCGCAGAGACATAGTAGACCTCGCCCTGCAGAATGGGTGTGGTGCGTTGGTTCAGTGCCGTCAGCCTGACGGTCGCGGCCTGACCTTTGCGGACCACATCAATTTCAGTGCGCGGGATCTGGACCTCGATGATCAGCGGCTCGCCGGTGGGCAGGATTTCCAGAATGGCCTTGCCGCTTTCGACGACGCCACCGGCCGTGTGATAATGCAGACGAATGACAGTGCCCGAGACCGGCGCGACGATTTCGGTTCGGTTGAGGACGCTCTCAGCCTTGCGGGCCTGTTCGCGGACGCTTTCAAGCTCGGATTGTACCGCCTGCAACTCATCCAGCGCAGCGCTTTGTCGTTCGTTGATGGTCTGCGTGATCTGTGACTCGTAGCGACGCGACAGGGAGGCGGTCTCGTCGACCTCCGACTCCAACCGCCCGATCTGCCCTTTGGCTTCGGCAAGCGCCCGGCGCAGGGTGTTGTACTCGGTCTTTCGCACAAGCCCCTTTTCCAGCAATTGTTCCTTGGCTTCGGAGTCCTCCTCGAGGATCTCCAGCTGCGCACGGGTGGCGATCAGTTGTTTCTCGTAGCCGGACGACCTGTCCCTGAGTGCTTCGATGCTTTGATTGAGGAGGTTTATGTCGTTGCGCAACTGCTGGGTGGCGGCGTTGAAGACGATCTGCTGCCCATCAAGCATCGCTGCCACATTGAAGTCAGAGCGCAGCTGTTCCAGCTTTGGCGGATAGACCAGCGTGTCCTTGCGATTGTATTCGGCAAGGATCCGGGTCTCCATCGCTTCCAGTCGAACCTGACGCAAGAAAAGCTCTCGTTCGGTCGCAAGGGCAGAGGTTTCATCCAGCAGGACAATGGGTTGTCCTGCGACGACGTTTTCGCCTTCTTCCACGAGAATGGCCTTGATAATCCCGCCTTCGAGGTGCTGCACGATCTTGTTGCTGCCGGTGGCAACGAAGCTGCCCTGCGAAATGACCGCAGCGGCCAGAGGCGCCATGAAGGCCCAGAGACCAAACCCGCCAATGCCAAAGACCAAGAGGAAAAGCCCGAAGCTGACGTGTTTTTTGACCGAGCGAGGAACGTCCTCGTACCATTCTGCAGGCGCGACATATGCAGTCATGTCAGACATTGCGCGGCCCTCCATTGCCTTGCGACGGAAGCTTGCCACCCGAGGTGCGTTCCGACAGTTTTTGCAGCACTTGCTGGCGTTCTCCAAACAGAACGATATTGCCATCCGCCAGCAGCATGATCTTGTCCACCACGCTCAGCAGTGAAGGCTTCTGCGTGATCACAACCACCGTGATGCCTGCTTCGCCTGCGTGGCGGATGGCATTGGCCAGAGCCTGGTCGCCGGACGTGTCGAGGTTGGAGTTCGGCTCGTCCAGAACCAGAAAGCGCGGATTGCCAAAGAACGCCCGCGCCAGGGCGATCCGTTGTTTCTGACCGCCGGACAGGGGAGAGCCGTCCGCCGCAACCATGGTTTCATACCCATGGGGCAGGGAGGCGATCATGTCGTGTACATCGGCCAGCAGGGCGGCGCGATGGATATCCTCATCCTTGGCGCCAGCGCGCATCCGGGCGATGTTGTTTTTGATCGATCCGGGAAAGAGCTGCACGTCCTGCGGCAGATAGCCGATGTTCTCGCCCAGCTGGCGCTCGTCCCAATTGCGCAGATCCATCAGATCAAGCCGCACGTTGCCGGATGTCGGCAGGATTGATCCCACCAGCATCTTGCCCAGTGTCGTCTTGCCCGCGCCGGAGTTTCCAATCACCGCCAGAGAGTCACCGGGATTGAGGCCGAAGGTCAGCCCGTTCAGGATCACCTGCTTGGTGCCGGCGGGAACGAACAGCAGGCGTTCGACATTCAGGCGTCCTTCGGGTCGGGGCAGGCGGAGCTTTTCGAACTTCTGCACCGAGGACATCATCAGTTTGGACACTCTGTCATAGGCGGCGCGGGATTGCGAAAACCCGTTCCAGCCTTCGATCGACCCCTCGATCGGAGCCAGTGCACGACCGGCGATGATGGATGCGGCGATCACCATCCCACCGGTGATTTCACCTTCCAGCGCAAGAAACGCCCCCCAGCCCAGCATAGCAATCTGCGTGAGCAACCGCGCCCCGCGCGACACGGCGGCCCAGACGATGTTGCGGTCCTGTGCAATGACCTGCGCGCGCAGGGAGGCAGCCGTGTCGCGCCCCCACAGGGCAACCGCTTCGGGCACCATTGCCAGAGCGTTGATGATCTGGCTGTTCCGCGACATGGAGTCGAGATGCATATTCGCCCGCGACTGGGCCTGATTGGCCTCGGCAAAGGGCTTGGATGTGACCTTCTGGTTGATCAGCGCGATGATCATGAGCGCAATCGCGGTTCCGATCACAATCATGCCGAGATGTGGATGCACCATGAAAATCGCGAGAATGAACAGGGGGGCAAACGGCACATCCAGAAAGGAGATCAATGTGCCTGACACCAGGAAGGAGCGCAGCAATTGCAGATCCCCAAGCGTCTGATACTGGCGTCCATTGTCATGCAGCGAGGCATGTGCGGCGGCGCTGAGCACGGGAGCACCGAGCAGGACTGCAACCTCGACAGCGGTGCGCATCAGGATGAAGCGTCTCACCGCGTCAAAGATGGCTTGCAGGATCACCGCCCCTGCGATCACCACGGTCAGCATGATGAGCGTGTCGAGGGATCGGCTGGTCAGAACCCGATCCGAGATTTGGAACAGGTAAATCGGAATGGCCAGCACCAGCAGGTTTGTGGCGCAGGTCAGGACCATGACAAAGCCGAGGTTGCGGCGCACGACCTTGCGCCCCCTTTGCAGCTGCTGAACAAACTGCTCAGGCCCTGCGCGTTTATGGAACTGTGGCGTCGAGCCACCACCGTCGCCCCCGCCATTGCCGGTGTTGGTATTTGCGGGTGGCTTGCCTCCGCCTGATTTGAGGGTGGGGCCGGTGTCGGCCTCGATCTGGACGCCCCCAAGTCCCTTTGGAATGCGTTGGGTGGCCCCCATCTTTTCGGCTTGGTCGCACCGAAGTTCGGGCGTGAGTTTGAGGGGGGGCTGAGTCTCCTGATCGGGAGATGGGGTGCTGGATGTGTTTTGAGTATCTTTTGGTGTAGCGCCGGGCGCATCGCCAGAGCCGGAAAAGGTCTTATCTAACATCATATCACTCTATTTATTAGGCCAACATTGTTTGCATCATGTCGGGGCTTCCGCTGTATTCGGGCGGGGTTGCGATGATTTCGATATCGTTGGAGGTCTCTGTGTCCGGGCCGATCATACCGTCGGCCAGAAAGGCCACCGCCTCGGTGGCGAGTGCGGGCAGGGCGACGCCCAGCGGGTCGGAGTCCGTGTCGATCAGATTGGCCTGATAGAGCAGGGCATCGCTGTAGACGTCGCCTTCGACCCGGACTTCGGAGTCGATGCCGTAGACGTCGACGGAGGCCAGGTTGATCGCGGCGTTTGATCCGGTGACCAGATCCACCGAAGCGCCGGTCTGGTCCTCGAAGTTGTCCAACGCGAGGTGGACCTGATCGGAATCCCCCATGACATTGGTCTGCTCCAGCCAGTTCACGGTTGTGAGGTCGCCGGAGATATACAAGACGGTCAGAAGATCATCGCCCTCGAACACACTGTCATGGGCGACGTCTTCAGTGATGGTGGTGGCCCCGGCAGCAAAGGCCTCGCTCGCGGTCGCGAAATTCGATGTCATCTCACCGTAGCTGTTGACCCCGGTGGTCGAGATGCTTGCGCCATTGAACAGCAGGTTGTCACCGCCGGAAAAGGTGAAGGGGACGTCTGCCGATGAGGTGATGGTGTCGTAGTCCATCATCACATTGGTCTGGCTGATCTGATTGATCGTGATCAGGCTGCCGCCGATCATGATCAGGTCGTAACCGTAGCCAATCTCGGCGAGATCGACCACGTTGGCGATGGTATTGTCGCCCATCACGATATGCGTGTTGCTGCCGGTGAACTGGATATCCGCGCGGTCATGGTCCGTCATGAAGCTGAACTGATTGACCCAGTTCACAGTCAGAATATCGCCGTCGATGCGGGTCACAGCCCAGTTTTGAGGTAGGCCGAGGTCCTCTGCCGGGCTGTCGGCTGGCGTTGTCCCATCCTCGGCCACCGGCGCCGTTGAGGTGTAGGACATCATGGCGACATTGAAACTTGCAGAGAGCGATGCCGCCCCATGTCCGTTCAGGGTGACGTGTTCGAACAGAACATTCACCTGACTGATTGAATTCAGCTCGACGACATCCCCCATGACGGAGATCACCGGCGCATCCAGCCAGCCAACGGAAATGGATGCGTCATTGATCATGACATTGCCGCCGGTCACCACGTTGTGCCCCGCGTCGATGTCAAATGGCCCGTCATCTGACGACGATCCGCCCAAACCTTCGAAGGGGTCGGTGTTTTCCAGCGCGTCTGGGTCGTCGTTCCCCTCTGCGGTCCCCTCTGCAGGCGCATCGGTCGATGAGGTCTCGTCCGATCCATCTGCCTCCAGCGCGACGTCCGGATTCTCGTCGCTGAAGTACGCCGGCATGACGTCGTCCAGAATTGGTGTGTCCTCGACCGTTTCACCGTCCATATGGCTGCCGTCCGCGTCGGCACCGTGAAAGACGCTCACCGTTTCGCCAATGCGAGATGCCCCATCTGTGGCACCCATGTTTTCATGCAGGGTAATCGCTGCGGTGAGCGTGCTCTGGCTGAAATCCAGCGGCGCATCCGTCGACATCGCCCCAAGCGTTTGGGCAACCAGATAGGATGTGTGCAGTGAGGTCACGTATTCTGACGGATCTACAAAAACGGCCTGAACGTCGTTGAGGTACAATTCGTCGCTATCATCCATCCAGGCTGCCTGAAGCGTAATCGTCGCAACGCTGCCTGGCGGTTCCAGCGTCAGAAGCGGACGACCATTGATGAAGGGCAAGGGCGCCTGGTTCTGCGGCGTATCGGTCTGCTCTGGCACCGGGGCAAAAGGCTGCTGGTAGGGGAGCCCTCTGAAAAAGAGGCCGTAGTCGGCGGGGGCAAAGAAATAGTCCGTCGTCGAGGGGGTATAGTCCACCTCGGGCGTGAAGTCCGTGAGTGTGTATGGGACGTTGAGCGTGACGGCGATGTGGATCAGCTCTTCTGTGTCTGGTTCTGCCGCCTGGATCGCCTTGAATTTGGCATAGACATCGCGCATGCGCGCTTCTTCGACTGCGATGTGGAATACACCGATCATGTGCGAGATGACTTCGGTTGTTTTATCGAACATTTTCTGGCCCCAATTTCTGCGATTGAATGGCCGCTCACCTCGGTATTTTCTTCTGGGCGGATGAAAAATCCGCAGTCGGTTCTGGAAAGTTCAAGACAGATCGGGCCCGCAGAGCGGGCCCGATCAAAGGTGTGTTTGACTTATGCGCCGTCGCCATCGTCGCCGATGTAGCTGGAGCTGAAGCCCCCGCCGACCACGGTCATGTCAACGGTGTTGCCAAGAACGTTGGCCCCCATCACGATGCTCTGGTTGAACGCCGTGGTGTCGATCTGCGACGCCGCCGAAGCGAAGGATTCGCCGGTCACGAAGCCGTCGTCACCATTGTTCGACCCCCACATTCCGGCATCGCCACCAGCACCACCGGCACCGGTTGTGGCGTTGCCGCCATTGCCGCCGACACCGCCGCCAGCCTGGACGCCACCGACAACCGCCTGGCCACCGAAGCCATCACCGCTGTCGCCGCCCCAGGCATGACCGCCGTAGCCGTCACCGCCGTCACCGGCACCGGCAAGGTTCATACCGCCATTGCCCTGAGCGTTGCTCATCGCAGCAGCCCATGCACCAGCGTCACCGCCGTCACCACCGTTGGCGTTGCCGCCCGCACCGTTGCCCGCACCACTACCGGCTGCAGAGGCAAGCGATCCGGCGTCGCCACCGTTGCCGCTTTGACCGGATCCGGAACCAAGACCGGCGCCAGTTGCGTCTGCGTCGGAATCTCCGGTGTTGCCACCGTCAGCTCCGGCCAGACCAAGGCCAAGCAGACCCAGACCAGCACCGACTGCGCCGGCATCCCCAGCGTCGCTGCTGTCCGCGCCGGCCCCTGCGGCACCGGTTCCGACACCGATCCCACCGGCATCCCCAGTGTTGCCGCCATCCGCATTGGACCCGGCACCGCCAAGACCAACGCCCAGACCCGCACCGATCGAGGACGCATCACCGCCATCGTCGCTGGTGGCATCTGAATCAGATCCAGCACCACCAATTCCGACACCGAGGCCGATGGCCGCTGCGCTACCGCCAGCTGCACCGGTGCCGCCCTGGGCTGCACCGTTTCCAGCCGCTCCGCTGGCGCCACCGGTTGCACCGGCTGCACCGCCGATACCGAGGCCGCCAAGCGCGCCAGCACCGTTCGCGTTTGCATGACCACCACCGGATCCGCCTGCCGCGCCGGCATCAATGCCGTCATCGGATGTGGCGGAGCCACCACTGGACGTGTTGGTCTGAGTCATGGTGCCGCTGTTGGACACATTGCTCAGGGCATCGTTGTCCTGAAGGTTGTTGGACTGCGCATTGATCGTTCCGGCATCATTGCCGGCACCGTTCAGGGCGTCGTTCAACATATTGTCCAGGTCGAGGTCATTGCCGGGATTATAGTCGATGTTGCCCTGCGCCATGATGAAGTCACCGGCGTTGGAATGATCGAGATCGATATCGGCAAAGTCATCATCTGTCGGCTCATAGCCACCCAGATCGACATCAACATCCACATCAACGGTTGTGTCGGTGGTGTTGGTGTTGCTGTTGTAGTTGCCATTGGCGTTCAGGTTGCCATTGGCGTTGGCATTGGCGTTGGCATTCCCATTGGAGTTCCCGTTATGGTTGCCATTGGCGTTGCCGTTGGCATTCCCATTGGAGTTCCCGTTGGCATTTCCATTGCCGTTCAAATTGCCGTTGCCATTGCCATTCATGTTGCCATTCCAGCTTTCACTGGCCTGGTATTGGCCTTGACCTTGGTCTTGATCCTGATCGGAGTGTTGGCCCTGGGCTTGCAGTTGTGCCTGAAGCTCAGCTTGCAGCTGACCTTGGCCCTGACCTTGATCCTGGTCCTGCTCCTGATCCTGAGAGTCGCCCCAGTTGCCGAAAAGGAATGGTGTTTTATTTGACATTGTATTTCTCCGGTAAAGCATTCCCCGGATCGCCGCTCATTTCAAAAGCGATCATCAGGGTGTGCGATTGGTGAGTTGTCATGAAGATGCGGTGCCGCAGGTGAACGAGATGTTCTTCCGCTGGTCCGCGATTGATGTGCTGAAGTGTATTTGGCCCCCCTTTCTTGCTATATGATTTTTCAAAAGCGATGACTTTGAACTGAAAGGGCAGAGGTAATCACGCCGCTATTTTCAGTTTGGTCTCAGCGTGAGGTAAAGATCACGCAGGTCCCAGGACGAGACAGACCGAGCATTGCGAAAACGCAGCCGTAAAACTACCCATCCATAGGGGTTAGTTTTTGAAGTGGAGTGTTAACCTTTTGTTAATTATTGGTATTTTGCCATGGGGTGGGTAATTTAAGTGCGCTGAAACATCGCTGCGCAGCTTTAATGTAGATAATTAGGTTAGGGTGTCCGGAAAAAGGTGTATACGCCCTGATCGGAAGTTATCATCCTAGAGGCTGTATTTCATAATACGACTCTATGAGCTTGCGGTCGGATCAGGCGCCAGTGTCAGGCCGATGGTTTTCGGAAAATGATAGGTGTGTATCAATCTGTCTGATCTTGATCGTCAGGCGCGGCACAACTTTAATGCGATTGCAAGGTTTGATTAAGGCACATGCTGGTTGTGGGGACAGGGAGGTGCGTAGTTAGCAGAACCCTTTGAGTGATTCTCTGTTCGGTTGATATCTTCATAAAGTCTGTAATATGGTATTAAAAACAAAGTGTTGTGGTGATTTTTTGAACTTATGAGTGCGCGCGACTTCACAGAGTTCGGGAAGGTCTCGGCGCCTGAAGCACTCAAGTGGATCGACTTTGGCGATGATGTTCTATTTCAGAATTTTAAACCTGAATTCAGGCAATTACCCTGGCGTGAGGTGGGTATGAAAGACGCCATGAGCGGATCTTTACCGAAAAATACAGACAGTAGATTTAAATTGTGATAATTTTGCTAGGCCATACGTATTTCGGGGGTTTGGGCGCGATTCTTAGATGTTGCGATCAGGGAGATTGTTTCCCTGTTTAATGCGCATGAAACCATCCCGAGCGCTGCTGAGAGATTAAAGAGAGGTGTGGTGGCTCTTGTCTATATGACAGTCTTTGAGTGGTTGCAGTGCGCTACATCCAGGTGGAATGCGACATGACGAGTAAAGAATGTGTACATGAGTTTAGTGGGATCGCATGCTATTTTGTGGGGAATTCGCATGATTTTTCCTCTTCTGCTATTGATCTTGCTACTATTAGTTTCAGCTCAGTTAAGTTCGAACGGCTTGAAACGATAGACGAATTGATCGCCCTGAATTTGGAGAGACCTGACCGGGTGCGGTCGGTTATTCTAAACCAATCCATGGGCAAAACGCTGGTTGATCAGATGGAGCGCATACAAGAAGCGTTTCCAAGTGCGACAATTGCATTTGCATATCGGCAAGCTGAGTTGGCGAAATCGTTCCTGTGCAAGATGCGCGAATTGCATCCGCGCCGACGGGTTGCATTTCTTCCCATGAACCGTGATCTGGACCGTTGGCTTACATTGCTGCGGTTATTGGTTTGCGGAGAAAATTTCGTGCCGGATGAATTGCACGATATTTTTTTTCAAGGCAATGACACGGCGTCAACATCTGAAAAAACAGACCACGCCTGCGAGGCGGCGCGTGTCGCTCAAAAAGAAGCACTTGAAGCGCGGACGGCCAAGGCCGTTGGCATCCGATTGACCACCCGGGAGGCTCAGGTGCTGTCCTGTGTCGCGGAGGGGAAGCAGAACAAGCTTATCGCCAATCGGCTCGGCCTGTCCGAACATACGGTCAAGCTGCATATCCATCACGTGATTGCCAAACTTGGGGTAAACAACCGGACAGAGGCTGCGGTCTGGTTCCTCGAAAATCACGGTTCAGACCATCTGGTTCAATGACCGATACCGAGAAGCAACTCAACTTTGACGGGTTCCTGTTGCTTGTCGGCAAGCTGAACTATGCATGGACAAATACCGAAAGCCTGCTCATCCATTTGATCGCCGGACTCGCCGGGGTGGACAAGGAGATCGCCACGGTGATCTTCCTGACGCTGAATACCACGCGGGCGCGTATCGACCTGGTGGAGCGGCTTACCAAGCTCGATAAGGTATCCGCGACGGAGCGCGCGCCGATCCTGGCATTGACCGGACGGATCCAGCGACAATCCGCGCTCCGGAACAGGTATAACCACTGCATCTATGCGTTTGATGCCGATGGGGGGAACCCGCATACGATCCTGATGCGGATTGCAGATCGCAGGGATACGCTGAAGATTGGTCAGTCCACGCCGCTCAATGATGCGGCGGCTGAGGATATCGAGGCGGCGATCTCTGAGCTGACTGCCATAAACCTCAATATCTGGAAGGTTATCGCCCAGTTCGACTACCCGAAATAGAGCGCTGCGACAGGCTAACCGTAAGGTGTAACCCTATTGCTAGCTTCACAGAAAAATGCTCTGATTTTACGCTGATACCCTCGATAAATTTCATTTTAGCAGCTTGAAAGCGGCGAAGAAAAGCAATGATAGTCTGCTTTTGTTCCGTTCTAGAGCATCTGCGTAAATCCGCAAATCTGAGCTGCTGATTTCCACCTTGGGGGTGTGCAATGTCAGTATCTTTCTCGCCGTTCCTGATGCGCAGACGGACAGGTCAGGATCTTCGCCGGATTGTTGTGGCGGGGGGAGCTGGGTTTGTTGGAGGGCATCTGTGCCAGCGCCTCGTTCAGGATGGCCATGATGTCATCTGTATCGATAATTTCCAGACCGGGCGGACGTGCAACATCGTGCATTTGCAGGATGAACAGAACTTCACCTGTATTTCTCAGGATATCATCGACCCTTTGCCGGATCTTGGCCCGGTGGATGAGATCTACAATCTGGCCTGCGCGGCGTCGCCGAAAAAGTATCAGGTCGACCCGATCCATACCTTCAAGACGAACGTGTTCGGGGCGCTCAATCTTCTGGAGCTGGCCTTGCGCCACGACGCAACGATTTTGCAGTCGTCCACATCCGAAGTGTATGGCGACCCCGAAATTTCGCCGCAGGCTGAAGCCTATCGTGGCAACGTAAACACCATGGGGCCGCGCTCCTGCTACGATGAGGGCAAGCGCGCGGTCGAGACGCTGTTTTACGATTTCCACCACTCACGCGGCGCAAGGACCCGTGTCGCCCGTATTTTCAATACCTATGGGCCGGGTATGTGTCCGGCGGACGGGCGGGTGATTTCCAACTTTGTGACGCAGGCGCTCTCCGGGACTCCTGTTACCGTTTACGGCGATGGCTCCCAAACGCGGTCGTTCTGTTTCATCAGCGATCTTGTCGATGGTCTGATGGCGCTCATGGCGGCTGAGGACGAGGAGGTGACCCCCTATAACCTGGGCAATCCCGGCGAGTTCACGATCACCGAAGTGGCGCGGCACATCATTGCTACGCTGGGGTCCAAATCCGCGATCGAATATCTCGATCTGCCTGTCGATGATCCCAGACAACGCCGTCCGGATATTACAAAGGCAATGGCGGATCTGCACTGGGCTCCAAAGGTATCTTTAGCGGAGGGTCTGAAAAAGACAGTGCCGTATTTTGCCGCCCATCTCGGCGGACCGGCCACCAGGCTTCTGGTCGCGGAATGACGAGCCTTGGCAACATATGTGTCACCGGTGGCGCCGGGTACATCGGCAGCCACGCGTGTTACGCGCTGGCGCGCGAAGGGCGGGTGCCGCTTGTTGTCGACAACCTTTCGACGGGAAACCGCTCTGCGATCCGCTGGGGACCGCTTGCCGAACTCGACTTGCGCGACACCGCGCAGCTGACCGACGCGCTGGTTGCGCATGAGATTTCGACCGTCATGCATTTTGCCGCATCTGCCTATGTCGGAGAGTCGGTGTCCGACCCGATGAAGTACTACGACAACAATGTCGGCGGGATGCTGTCCCTGCTGCGGGCCTGCGAGGGCGCGGGGGTGCAGCGCTTTGTATTGTCCAGCAGTTGCGCCACTTATGGCATACCCGATGCAATTCCAGTGAGGGAGTCCGCGGCGCAACGGCCGATCAACCCCTATGGCGAAAGCAAGCTGATCTGTGAGCGGATGCTGCGCGATGTCGCGCAGCAGGCCGGGATGTCATTCGCCATACTGCGGTATTTCAATGTGGCGGGGGCCGATGCAAGTGGGGCTCTTGCCGAAGACCATGATCCCGAGACACATCTGGTGCCGCTGACGCTGTTCACGGCTGCGGGCCGGCGGGATCTGCTCACTCTGTTCGGGGCAGATTATGACACGCCTGATGGCACCTGCATCCGGGATTACATCCACGTCAGCGACCTGGTGCAGGGGCATCTTCAGGCCCTTGGCTATCTGGAGGCGCGCAAGGGCAACCTGACCGTGAACCTTGGAAGCGGAAGGGGCGTGTCAAACCTTGAAATCGTGCAGACCGTTGAGCGGATTACCCAATGCCATGTCAGAACCCGAATGGCGGAGCGTCGCGCAGGGGACCCGCCGGTTTTGGTCGCAGACACGAGCTTTGCCCGGCAGACCCTCGGGTTTGATCCGCAACGGTCTGACATCGATATGATCGTGACAGATGCTGCCCGAAGCTTTGGGATGTTGGAGGTGAAAGATGCGGAATCTGCATGACCTCTCGCACCAGATCTACCGGGCCCCTGTCCTCAAGGGCGCGCTTCGGGTCAAATATCTGATCCTGTCGCTGCTGTGGCTGTCTGCCGCGGTCTTCTTCTGGCAATGGTGGCTTCAGCCGGTCCATTACACGCAGTGGTTCCTCTACTGGCCTGTGACACTCTGTGTCTTCTGGGTATTCTTTGTGCAGGCCTATCTGCTGTTCTTCTTTATGCGGGCGCATCACGCCACTGGGCGCGTCGGTGACCTTGGGCCGCACCGCGTTGCCATGGTGGTGACCAAGGCACCGTCGGAACCGTTTGAAATTGTCCGAACCACGCTGATCGCAATGCTGGCACAGGACGTCCCACATGACACCTGGCTTGCGGATGAGGATCCGGATCAGATGACCCGTGACTGGTGCGCAGAAAACGGGGTCCAGATTTCAACCCGCAAGGGGGTAGAGGCCTATCACCGCAAGACCTGGCCACGGCGCACCCGCTGCAAGGAAGGCAATCTGGCGTATTTCTACGATCGTTACGGATATGACCGCTATGATTTTGTCTCGCAGCTGGATGCGGATCACGTACCGCAACCCAACTACCTGCGCGAAATCCTGAGGGCCTTTACTGACCCGCAGGTGGGGTATGTGAGCGCGCCGAGCATCTGTTCGCAGAATTCCGGCACAAGCTGGGCGGCGCGCAGTCGTCTGCACAGCGAGGCTGTTTTCCATGGTGTGGTGCAGGCTGGCTATGCAAATGGTCTGGCTCCGATGTGCATTGGGTCGCACTACGCTGTGCGTACGAAAGCGCTGCGTGAGGTTGGTGGATTGGGCCCGGAGCTGGCAGAGGACCATTCAACCTCAATGCTGATGAATGCCGGTGGCTGGAAGGGGATGCACGCGATGGATGCGATCGCCCTTGGCGACGGTCCCGCAACCTTTCTCGATCTGATTGTTCAGGAGTTTCAGTGGTCACGCAGCCTGATGACCATCTTTCTGCAATACACGCCGTCCTATTTCATGCGCCTGTCTGTGCGGCATCGAATTCAGTTCGTGTTCTGTCAGCTCTGCTATCCACTTCTTGCCGGGTTCATGGCGTTGATGTTCGTCTTTCCCATTCTCGCGCTGCTGTTTGACGTGCGCTATGTCGATGTCACCTTTCCCGCCTTTGTCGGCCATGTCTGGCCCTCGACGATCGCGCTGCTGACGTTGGTGTGGTGCTTACGGTCGGATGGGTTCTTCAGGCCGTATGACGCCAAGGTTCTGGGCTGGGAGAAGCTGGCTTTTGCCTTTGCGCAATGGCCTTGGGTCTTGCTGGGCATTGCGATGGCCGTGCGCGACCGTTTGTTTGGTGGCTTTGTCGACTTTCGGGTCACGCCAAAGGGCAGCGGTGCGGTGTCCGTGCTCCCATGGGCGGTTTTGGTGCCTTATGTGGCGCTGGCCCTGATGTCGCTGCTGCCCGTCCTGTTGATCGAGGAGATCTCACAGGCGGCCGGATTTTACATTTTCGCGCTGATCAATGCGCTGATCTATACCGTTCTGTTTCTGGTGATCGTGCTCAAACATCTCAGCGAAAACGGGATCAGGTTCTTTTCCTGGCCGCTGCGCACCGCGATCCAGTTCGGCTGCGTGCTGCTGCTGTCGGGGTCCATCGTTCTCGGCTTTGGCGAGCGCAGCAATGCGGCGCTGATTGCGCTTACGGACACAGGGGGCGGGATCAAGATTTTCAGGCCGCATTTTCCGGTCTCTGGGGCAGGGCGGAGCACCGCCAACGCTCCAATCATGACCTACGACTCGGACTGGTACATTCAGCTGCTTAACTCTTTTACTTCGCAAAGGACGGGAAAATGAAACGCCTATCGGACTTCAAACGCCAGACCTTCAGAAATCTTGGGGTCGCGGCAACGCTGGTTCTTGCAACGGTCAGTGCACCTGCGGCTCAGACGGTGCCGCCCGGAAGCCTGCCGTTTGGTGTCTACGATCCAAATGGCGACTTCACCGACCTTGCCGGGGTGTCGATCGAACATCTGTTTCTTCCCTGGGAGGACGTCTTGCTGCCGAGCCTCAAGGAAGCGGAAACCTATGCAAAGGAGCGCGACCGAACCCTGCTGGTGACGATCGAGCCCTGGACCTGGTCGCGGGATGAGCGCAATTCACCAAGCGTGCTGCGCAATGGGATCGAGTCTGGTGCCTATGACGAAAAGATGGCTGCCATCTGCACCGCCCTCGGGAGCCTGGACATTCCCATGACGATCCGCTGGGCGCAGGAAATGGACGATGACAGCGGTCAGTTCATCTGGGCGGGCTGGGAGCCGGAGCGCTACATTTCCGCATATCGGCGGATGAATGATGTCTGTCGCGGCAGTGCGCCGGACGCAAAGTACATGTGGTCGCCGCTGGGCCGGGAGAACATGGCTGACTATTATCCGGGCGACGATGTTGTCGATGTGGTCGGGCTGTCTGTCTTCAGCTATCAGCCTTGGGAAGGTGAAATCCTGGGCCAGTCACTGAGCTTTGCCGAGATCTTCGGCCCACGCTATGACCGTGCGGTTGAATTTGGCAAACCAGTCATGGTGGCCGAGCTGGGCTTTGTCGGTGATGCCGAACATGTCGCCCGCTGGAATGCAGATATCCGCACCATGGGCGACGCATATCCCGAGTTGGCTGCGGTGGTCTATTTCGGACAGCAAGAGGTCTATCCTTGGCCCGACGGGTTTGGCTTACCGAACTGGCGCCAGACGGCACATATCTTGGAGTGATCGCCGGTCAGCTCCAAAGGCTGCCGTCACGCTCTGTGTTCAGCTGACGTGGATTCGCCGAGCCGACGGCGCTACAAGCGACTGCGATGGCCGGTTTCAGACCCGTTTCCGCTGTGCAGTGGCAGTTTTTCGCCTGAGTGATCTTGTGGCCCCTGTGCCGCTTCAGCATGGGGAAGGCACCACCTGAAGTGCGTTTTGTAACGATCTGTTGGTTTTGGATAAATGGAAACTGCGCCGGTATGTCTACCGGCGTTTTTTGCTGGACGAAGCTTCAATTCTCTTCTCAAACCGTTGTGACCACAGCGCGCCCAACTCCTGCCATCTTCTTGACCGTTAATAAATTGTTGGCCTAGAAGTGGCACAGGTAAAGAGACCCGCTAGATCAAATGCGGGCTCACAACCCGAGGAGAGCAGTTGTGGTAGTACAGGTTGCACGCCGGTTTCGGCGCGGTTTTTTTGTGTTTGCGTTGGGCGCAACATTGATCGTCGGGAGCGCATTTGACGTTCAGGCGAATGAGGTCAATGCCCCCAAGAATGACCCCACCAAAGTTGTGCTTGCCTCAGGGTCAGGCAGCTATGTTTGCACCCCTGCAGGTTTTGGTAAAAAGTCCCGGTGCTATCGCCGCTGACGCGGTGTCAGAGATCTGTAGCACCGGTTTCCGCCCGTTTTCAGATGCGGGCCTTTCCAACTCGGCCCGAGCGCGTGGTGCCCTCTAGAGAAGCACATGGCGGCGCTTGAGCCTTCGTCGCTATCAGTTTGATATAGTGTCTTTTCTGGTCTCATTTGAGCCGCCAGCCATATACCTGTCACGGCAGGACGGTCGATACGCGAAGCGCAGCGCACTCTGTCCAAGGCACCAATCACACGTGTCATTTTGGCGGCGTGTGCCTGCTGGCACGGCTTGCTGTGTCGCCGGCAATGCGATCGTTTCTCTAGCCTTGTGATGACGCGCTGCGCGGAACCATCAGTTGTTCCTTCAGGCTCATAGGGGCCGCAGGCGGCTCTTCGAAGTTCAAGCCCTTCTCCAAATGGCGCAGATGCTCATCCACCAGCCGGACCAGCTCGTCTACGCTGCCGTTCTGTAGGGCGTCGACAATCCTGTCATGCTCATCCTCTGCGCAGGAAGAGCTGCCAGTGCGGGAGTACAGTCCCAGAATGAGCGTGCTGCGCATCGTGAGTTCCGACAGGAACCGCTCCAGCACAAGATTTCCTGCTATTTGCGCGATACGCATGTGAAACTGACGCGAGGCGCGCAGCTCCGCAGGTTTGTCTCCTGCCTTATGGGCCTGGGCCTCCTCGATGATATTGTCGCGCAGAAATGTGATGTCGCCAGCAGAAGCCTGACCTGCGGCATGCCGTGCAATGGTGCTTTCGATCGCGCGGCGAGCCTGAAATATGTCGCGAGCCTCTTTCGGGGAGGGCGTCATCACAAACGCACCGCGGTTTGGGCGCAGCTCCACAACTTGCTGTGCCGCAAGCGACGCAAGCGCCCGGCGCACATTGGCCCGGTTACAGGCAAACAGATCACTCAACGCCTGCTCGCCCAACTTGGTACCAGCTGGCAGTCGCTGTTCAGCGATGGCATCGAGAATCGCGTTCACGATCAAATCTTCGGGAGAATCCTTCATCGGGCCCTGAAAAGTTTTTCTTGCACAGAGGCAACTTAAGGACCGGAGGGCTGCATTGCAATGGCATGAGGCGACGGCACGCTTGACTTGTTATCACGGATTGTTAACAAAATATGGCAACAAAGGAGGAGCTCATGAAAATTCTCGTCGTCAATCCCAATTCGACCGAGTCGATGACAGGGAAGATCGTCGAAGCGGCCAAGACTGTCGCCGGCCCCGGAGTGACCATTCTGGGCGCCACTGCCCAGGGCGCCCCGGCCAGCATCGAAGGCCATTTCGACGAGGCCATGTCACTGCCCGGTCTGCTGGCGCAGGTTGCCGCGGCCGAAGAACAGGGTGTGGATGGGATCGTGGTTGCCTGTTTCGACGATCCGGGCATCGGTGCCTGTCGCGAACTGGCAACCGGGCCGGTGCTTGGTATTTGCGAGGCTGCGGTAAAGGCGGCCAGCATGCTGGCGACGTCCTTTTCGGTTGTGACCACTTTGCCGCGCGCCGTGCCGGTGATCGAACATCTCGTGCACGGCTACGGGCTTTCGCACCAGTGTCGCCGGGTGCGCTCTGCCGAGATTCCGGTCCTCGCACTGGAAGAAGAGGGCTCTGACGCGCGCGACAAGATCCGTCGTGAAATCCTGCGCGCCATCGAAGAGGACCATTGCGAAGCGGTTGTTTTGGGCTGCGCGGGCATGGCGGACCTGACTGCATGGCTCAGTGAAGAAACCGGCATTCCGGTCATCGATGGGGTCAGTGTTGCCGTCCGAATGGTCGAGGCACTGGCGAGCTGCGGCCTCAAGACCAGCAAAATAAATGCATACGCGAGGCCCAATAAAAAGTGAGCCCAGAATAAACTAGGAATGTCAGGGAGGAAGACATGACCATGAATACAGATCTGGAGGCTGCCGTGGATGGTGGCACAGACGGACACACAGAGGACCATAGCGGCAAGGGGGTCGGGGAGGAGAGCCTGGCGCCGCAGCAGACACGGATCATGGACCCTTGGTCCTACCTGTTTGCCTGGCTTGGCGGTTGCGTGTCGATCGGGACGTTTACCATTGGCTCGGGCCTGGTGGGGACATTGAACCTGCTGCAGACCCTCGTCGCGATCGGCATTGGTTGCACGGTCATCGGCGCAGCACTGATGATCAACGGGCAGGCCGGGCATAAATACGGCATCCCCTTCATGGTGCAGGCGCGGTCTGCATTTGGCTTTTCCGGTACCCGGCTACCGGCGCTGGTGAGGTCCGTGCCCGCCATTGTCTGGTTTGGCTTTCAAAGCTGGATCGGGGCGGGCGCGCTCAATCTCGTGTCTGATACGCTGTTTGGCTATGACAACATCGTGGTGTTCTTCATTGGCTTTCAGCTTCTGCAGATCGGCCTGTCGGTGCTTGGCTTTCACGGTATCAAATGGCTGGAGAACATCGGCTCGGTCTTTATCATCGGGTCGCTGGTCTACATGTTCTTCAGCGTGATCAGCAAATACGGCGAGGAAATCTCGGCCAATCTGGTCAATGTCGAAGGCACCTGGGGGGCTCCGTTTTGGGGCGCGACCATGCTGTTCCTGGGCATTTACAGCACCATGATGCTGAATGTGTCCGACTATTCCCGTGAGCTGCGGCGCAATGTCGGCCCGGTTCGACAGATCGCCATCTATGCCAACTCGATCCTGCCCGCGACATTGTTCATGGGGTTGATCGGCCTGATGGTGTCTGGCGCAACCGGCGAAGTGGATCCGATCAAGGTGTTCTCCAGCGCGGTGGACAACAAGCCGCTGCTTGTGATCACGCTGCTGTTCATCGCTTTTGCTCAGGTGACCACAAACATCCTGAACAATGTGGTTCCGCCTGCCTATGCGCTGATGGATATCTTCAAGATCAACTTCAAGACATCGGCAGTTATCGTCGGCCTGCTGGCCTTTGCCACATTTCCCTGGGAACTGGTGAAGGATGAGTCTGCCGCCGGGCTTAGCCTGTTCATCCAGACCTATTCCGCCTTCCTCGGACCGATCTTCGCGATCCTGGTGGTGGATTACTTTATCCTGCGCAAGCAGGAGCTGGATCTGACCAAGCTGTATGACGAGAACGGACCCTACAAGGGCGTCAACTGGGCTGCGGTGATCGCCATGGGGCTTGGGGTGGTCGCTGCGCTGATCTTCTCAGGGATCTCTTGGTATGCCAGCCTGCTGCCTGCCGGCCTGTCATACTACCTGTTGATGAAGCACTGGCCCGCGGCCAAGCGGTTCATGGAGTAGTCACATTCATGGTGTGACCAAGGAAAAGCCTCGCGTTCAGCGAGGCTTTTCCCATGTGTTATTGGCGCGTTTGCCGTTCAGTTCGCATGGAAACGAAACGCTTTCAGCGACGCGCTGACGGCGAATACCTGCGCGGCTTGGCCGAGGTGGCGCTAGTGCGGCAGACACTCGACCCGGTCGCCACTGTTGGCGTCGAAGGTCAGAATGCGGTTGGGTTCGACAAACAGGTCGATGTCTTGTCCGAGGGCCAGAGGCAGGTCGGCAGGCAGCGTGGCCGTCACACGCGTGTCATTGAGGGCCACGCTGACAATCTGTTCAGGGCCCGTCAGCTCAACCAGATCGACAGTGCCTGAGAGAGTGATCGCCCCGTCAAATGCCTGTGTTTTCAGGGCTTCGGGACGAATGCCGACAACAACGGGATCGGTGGGGCGGAGGTCCTTTAGGACAGCGGCGCCGCTCGCGATTTCCAGACCGCGTTCCGTCTGTTGCGTCGCGAGGATATTGATCGGCGGAGAGCCCATGAACTCTGCCACGAAGCGCGAGGCCGGTCGGTTGTAGATCTCCTCCGGTGTTCCAAGCTGCTCGATGCACCCACCCCGCATGACTGCGATACGCGAGGCCAGAGTCATCGCTTCGATCTGGTCATGGGTCACGTAGACGACGGTGACGCCGAGCATCTGGTGAAGGCGCTTCAATTCGCTGCGCATCTCCAGCCGCAGTTTTGCATCGAGGTTGGACAATGGCTCGTCAAACAGAAACAGCTTTGGCTTGCGGACCAGCGCGCGCCCGATCGCAACCCGCTGCCGCTGCCCGCCGGACAGATCGCCGGGCTTCCGGTCGAGCAGGTGGTCGACCTGCAAGACCTTTGCCGCTTCCAGCACGGCCTTTTCCCGGGTGGAGCGGTCGATGCCGCGCATCTCCAGCCCAAAGCCGATGTTGCGCGCCACCGAGAGGTTCGGATAGAGCGCGTAGGACTGGAAGACCATCGCAATGTCGCGGTCCTTGGGGTGAACGCCGTTGAGCCTGCGTTCATTGAGGGTGATGTCGCCAGAGGTGGGGTCCGAGAGGCCGGAAATCATGCTCAGCAGCGTTGATTTTCCACAGCCCGAAGCTCCGAGCAGCACCAGAAACTCGCCGCTTTCCAGATTGAGGTTGATGCCCTTCAGCGTTTCAAGCGTGCCGTAGGATTTGCGGATTTCACGAAGTTCGAGAGTGCTCATGCTGGGACTTCCTGCGGGGAGGTTTCAGAATAGACGCGCGGGTTGGTGGAGATCGCCGTGGAGGCAACGCCAACCGCGGCCGTCAGAGCGATGTCGATCTCTGCGCCTTTGGCCAGCTCGGCCAGGAAGGCTGCGTTGAACACGTCTCCGGCGCCGATGGTGTCCTGAACACGCACCTTTGGGGCGCTGGCGACAAAGGTCTGACGGTGATGTGAGGCGATGGCCCCGCGCGGCCCGCACTTGATCACCGCAATCCCGTCCTGCGGCAGGCGTTGGGCAAGGGCATCAAGCGCGCCGGATGCGTCATCCTGCCCGGTCAGGTTGGTGGCCTCGATCTCGTTCAGCAGAACGATGGTGCTGCGCGCGACCCAGCCCTCGACAGCGTGGCGGACGTCCGTGGTCCACCCCGGCAGGGGCCAGCCGGTGTCCAGCGCAACCTTGACGCCGGCGTCCTGGGCCCGGTCGAACAGAGCGTCATAGTGTTCGGCCAGACGTTCAGTCAGAAAGCACCCGCACAACAGCAATATCCCGCCAGAGAGCGCCGCCCAGTCGAGTTGCGCGTCCACTTGTGGCCAGTCCAGTTCAGGAAGGTGCCCCATGGTGGTGTAGAAAGTGCGTTCCGCATCTGGATGCGTGATGCCCACGGACAGGGTTGTGGGACCGTTTGTTCGACTCCAGTTCAGGGCGCCGGGGCCAAACCCTTTTCGAAGCCAGTCGCCAAAGTGATCGTTGCCGGTATTGGCGGCACATTGGAACGGCACGTTCATGGCCTGCCATGCGAGGGCGGCGTTGCCGGCACTTCCCCCGACGCGCAGGTCATCATCGGCGCAGAGAACCTCTGTGCCGGGGGTCGGCCAAGGCGCGATAGGGCCGAGAATCAGGTCAACATTCACGTTGCCTACCGTTGCAAGCGGTCGCGTCATCGTCATTCAACCTTTGTTACCTTGGAGCATCGCTGCGGGGTTCCGACGTCGGGTACGCGTGCGGCGGCGAAATCGACCATGAATTTCTGTGCAGCCGACAGGAGGGTGAAACACGCGGCAAGCCCATGGCCCGTTGGGCAAGAGATCATATGTGCGCCATCGACAGGTGGCAGATCCGAGGCATCAAATATGATCAGCGGGGATTTACTTTCGCGCACCACAAATTCCGCAAGGTTCGTCACATATGTCGCGGAAGGATCAGCGGCGCGGAACATGACGACCCCGACATCCGGGTGGAGCATCTCGACGGGGCCGTGCCGTAGTTGTCCGCTTTCAAGGCTGAAGCAGGGCAGGCGCGACAACTCTGTCAGACCCAGAGCAATGGCCTCGGCCACGCCTTGTTGGTTGCGGCCCGAGGTTACGATGGCGCGGACATTCGCGAAATGGCTGATCGCCTTCTGCATGTCCGGCGCGGTGGCTTGTGACATGGCTGCGATCACCGGCGCGAGATCTGCCCCGAGATGCTGAAGCACCGCGGCATGCAATGCCAGTGTCACGGTGAGGGAGCGGGTTGCGGCAAAGGGAATTTCCGATCCGCCGGCGCCCACGAGGCAGGGGACGATCCCGGCGAGAGAGGAGGCGCCCTCCATTGTCAGACCAAAGGCGTCCTTTGGGGCGTGCCCTTCGGAGAACCAGCGCAGGACCTCGGCGCTTTCGCCGGATTGAGAGGTCACGATCGCCGTCCATCCATCGAGTGGCAATGGGCTGTCCAGCTGCTCCGACAAGGGCAGGGCAACCGCCTCGATGCCAAGCGCGCGGTAACTGGGTTCAAGGGCCCGGCCGACTGCATGAGAGCCCCCCATGCCAAGAAGGATCAGCCGCCCGGTGCGCCGGATTGCCTCGGCGATGTCGACGGCGATGTCGCCCGATTGGGCAATACTATCGCGGCTGTCGGTCATCTGCCGCGCCATTTCGGCGTGTATCGTGGTCATGAAGTCAGATTGGGGTTCAAGTAGGGTTGTCATCCTTTGACACCTCCGTTGGTAAGCCCCGAGATCAGGGAACGTTGCATGAGAATGCCGATCAACACCGGCGGCAGGGCGGCAATGACCCCGGCGGTCGCAATCAGCCCGTAGTCGGACACCCGCCCTCCGGCGAGGTCGGCAATGGCGACTGTCAGCGTCTTGGCGTCCTGGTTTGATGTGAACAGCAGCGCGTAGAAGAACTCATCCCACGCCAGCAGAAAGGCAAAGATGGTTGCCGTGGCGATGACGGGCATGGCAAGCGGCAGGATCACGATCCGCAGCATCTGGTCCAGACGTGCCCCGTCGATCGCGGCCGCGCGCTCCAGATCTTTCGGGATCGGGTCGAAGCCGGACTTCAGCAGCCAGGTCACAAAGGGCGCGAGAATGCTGAGATACACAAGCCCCAGCCCAAAGACGTTATTCAGAAGTCCGAATTTCGCCAGAATGAAGTACAGCGGGATGGACAGGGCGACCGGCGGCAGCATGTAGGTCGCGATGATACCACCCAGTACCCAGCCCAGTCTGGGGTTGCGCGACAGCGCCCAGCCCGCCGGGATTGCGACCATGATCGCGGCGATCGTGGCCATGCCGGCGACCTTTATGCTGTTGAACAGAGAGGCCATGAAGGCCTGACCCGCACTGTTGTCAGAGCGATCAAACAATGTCGCATAGCGCGAGATGTCGATCTCGTTCGGCCACCAGCGCAGGGGCTTTGCGGAGAGATCGGCATTGGAGGAAATGCTCATCACGAACAACCAGGCAAGCGGCATGAGGATGATCAGCGCGACAAGCAGAGCCATCAGGTGGATGAACAGGCGGAACCAGCGGGATTGATGTTCCATTAGCGGGCCTCTCCTGCAAAGCGACGCATGATCATGAGATAGGCCACGGCCAGAACGGTAATGATGAGCGTGATGATCAGGGCAAGTGATGCGCCTGAGCCAACCCGTTGAAAGGCAAATGCCTCTTGGTAGACAAGGATCGACAGGCTGCGGGTGGAGTTTGCCGGTCCGCCTCGGGTCATGATCCAGATCAGGTCAAACACCTTGAAAGCCTCGATGGTGCGCAGGACTAGCGCCACCATCAGCGGCCCGATGAGATAAGGCATGATGACATAGCGAAAGCGTTTCCAGGCGTTGGCGCCGTCGGAAATGGCGGCCGCGCGAATGTCCTTTGGTACGGCCTGCAGGGCGGCCAGTGCGATCAGTGCCACCAGCGGAAAGTTCTTCCAGACATCGGCCACGATCAGCGCGGTCATCGCACTGCTGGGCTCTCCCAGCCACGACCGATAGGCGTCCAGCATGCCGATCTGGGTCAGCAGCGCATTGAGCGCGCCGTATTCGGGGTTGTAGATCAGCCGCCACAGGGTGGCGTTGACCACTGTTGGGAGGGCCCAGGGCAGGATCATGAGGGCCCGCAGGAGCGTGCGGCCGTAGAACCGTTGATTGAGCAGCAGCGCAACCAGAACGCCGAGGACAAGCTCGATCGAAACCGACCAGACGCTGAACCTCATTGTTGCCCAGAACGCGGACTGAAAGTTCCGGCTGGATACCGTTTTTGTGTAGTTGTCGGCGCCTATGAACTCGCCGCTGGTGCCGGCCAGCCGTGCATCAGTCATCGACAGTCGGATGGTATCAACCAACGGCCAGCCGATGACTGCGATCATCACGAGCACAAGGGGAAGCATCAACAATAGGGCACGCGGAGACATGCGTTCTGAAAACATAAGATCAGCCTATGGTAGGGGGAAGGGGATCTGGGCAGACCGGAGTGGCAGGGCGCGTCTGGCGCGCCCCGCGATATGCGATCTCAGAGACCGCTGTTGTCTGCAGCACCCTGCAGGGCGTCTTCGGGCGATGCCATGCCTAGAAGCGCTTCTTGAATGCCTTGTTGCAGCGCCATCGACATCTCCTGATAGCGGGGAGTCATCGGGCGCGGGTACATCGCGGCAAGGCTCTTGCTGGCGGCGTCGATCAGCTCTTCCTGACCGGCGGTGACCGCCGTGTCCTCATAGGAGGACTTCCAGATGGGCAGGCTGAGTTTGGCATAGGTGTCCTGCACCGGCTGCGACGTCATGTGGACGATGTAATCCCATGCAAGATCAGGGTTTTCGGAGGTGCTCGGAATACCAAGCCCCATGGAACCGTTCACCGCGGACACGGAGGAAGATCCCTCAACGCCCGGCGCGGGTACAACACCGACGTTGCCTGCGACCTTACTCTCTTCGGAGGTATTGGCGAGATTATACATGTAGGTCCAGTTGAGCGCGAAGGCCGCGTCTCCGTTCTGGAACACATTGCGGACATCCTCTTCGAGGAATTCCTTGGAATTGGGGTTGGTCAGGCCTGATTTAAAGCTGTCGACCATGTAGTGCAGCGCATCAAGGCCACCGCCGGTCTGAAATTCCGGCGCACCCTCCTTCAGGAAGTCGCCGCCGAAGGCACTGAGCAGGGTCGTATAGTCACAAATAGCGGCTTCGGCCTGTGCCCAGCTCCAGACGATCGGATGGTCGACGAGGCCAGCATCCTTGATTGTCTGTGCGTCTTCCTGCAATTCGGCCCAGGTTGCGGGAGGGGTGTCGATCCCGGCCTGTTTCAGCATGTCCTTGTTGTAAAACAGATACTTGGTGTCGAGAATCCAGGGCATGCCGTAGCTCTTGCCGTCGTAGTCCACGGTGGTCCAGGCCCCCGGCAGGATACCGGCTTTCATGTCCTCGGTGATCTTGTCGCTCACGTCGAGCAGGATCCCGTTCTCGGAATATTCCGCAGGCCAGATGACGTCGAACAATACGACATCATAGCCGCCGCCAGCACCCTGAGACAGCACGGTCTTGTCATGCAGCCCTTCGTAGGGAACAAACTCCAGGTTGATCTTCACGTCCGGATGGGCGCTCTCGAAGCTTGCGGTCATCGCCCGGATATCGTCTTCGCTATAGGCTGCCTGAGCCATAAACAGCGCGTTCAATGTGGTCTCGGCCATTGCGGATGTGCCGCAAAGTGCGGTTGCAGCCATAAGGGCCGCCCGAAGTTTCAAAGTCATTGGTTCACTCCTGTTGATATCACGACGTCGGGCAGGCCCGACCCCTTCCGGTTTTGTTGCGTCCACTGCGCCAAAGTACCTGGGCTGACTCATCCGGCTATTAAGTCCAAGTAGTGGACTTAATGCTTGCAGAAGCACTCCGCAGCTGTCAATGTATTTTTGATGAAGCAGCCTGTACCTCAGATTCACGCCATGTTTGGAACGTCTTCAGGCGCCGCTGGTGTCCACAACCGGCGCGTGGTGATCGACGCGATCCGGGTCAATGGTGCCCTGTCGCGGGCAGCCCTGGCGCGGGCGACAAAGCTTGCCAAGCAAACATTGTCCAACATCATCGAAGATCTGGAAAAGGAGGGGTTGGTTGCTGCGCAGGAAGCCGTCCTTGAGGGGCGCGGGAAGCCGGCAATTCCTTATGCGCTCGCCCCGTTGGGAGCATTTTCCGTCGGGCTGCAGATCGACAGGCATGTGGCTCGATGCGTCATCGTGAACCTTGTCGGTGAGGTCGAGGTCAGGCGTGATGTCGCGGTTTCGACCGGTGATCCGGGGGCGGGAATGATCGAGCTGGCTCAGCTCGTGCAGGGCGCACGCGACGAATTGGAGCAACGCCATCCGAATTCGATGGAGCGGATCGTGGGGCTGGGGGTGGCGATGCCCGGACCATTTGGCCCGCAGGCCGGAGTTTCCACCGAAGAATTCACCATGGCCTTCTGGCAGAAATATCCGTTGGTGGAACGCCTTGAAGCCGCGACCGGATTGTCCGTCAATTTACAGAACGACGCGGCGGCGGCGGCCATGGCGGAGAAGCTGACCGGCCAGGCCCATGGCAAGCAGAATGCGGTGTGCATCTACCTCGGCTACGGGCTTGGCGCGGGCCTGATCATCAACGGAGAAGTCTACAACGGAGAGCGCGGAAATGCAGGTGAGATTGGTATGATCTGCATGAAGCCTGGCCAGTTGACGACTGATATTCTTGAACAGTTGCTCTCTCTGGGCGGCTTTTGCGCGCGATTTGGCGTGAACCATTCTGCGCCGGACATATTTGCGCGGATCACAACCCTGCTGCGGAACAAACATCCGGGCGTTGAAGAGTGGCTCGACCAATCTGCCGGTTATCTCGCCTGGGTTGCAAATATCGTGCAGCTCACCTTGGATCCGCAGGCCGTAATCCTGTGCGGCACCGCTCCGAAAGAAATGATCAAGGCGCTTGTCGAGCGGACCAATAGCTTGTTGGGACCTGATCGAGAGCGGCAGATCCTGGTTGGTCTCTCGGATCCCTGGACCGTGGCGCTTGGGGCGGCTGCCGAACCGATCAGCCGGAGTTTCGATCCAAAATATGCCGCCTTACTAAAGTCAGGTTGAGCGGCGGGATGCCGTGCAGGCGTGCGCTTTAACTTATGAAATGTCAGAGTATCATTGTGCATCGCTTCCACGCAGGCGACGACGCGCGCGTCGCCCGTCGCGACAAGGAGATCAGACATGGCAGAGGTATCGATGTCCGAGGCAGGGGTTGTTGTTGATGCAACCCTTGTGGCCAAGGCATTCGGGATCGCGCCGGACGTGGTGCGGCAAGAAATGCGCGACGGCACCATCACCAGTCAGAGCGAGACCGGCGTCGCAGAGGATGCCGGGCGCATGCGGGTGACGTTCTATCGCGCGGACCGGGCGTTCCGGCTGGTGATTACCGAGACTGGGGAGATCCTGTCGCGCGCGACATTTCCGGTGCTCGCCCGTCGCCGTTCCGTACCGCCTGATGTGGACTAAGTGCTCTGCAATCAATCCCGAAAGTCCTCTTTGTGGTGGTGCAACGGGCGACACCAAGCATCTCGCCCCGCTGAATGACCGAGATGTATTGAGGGCACCCCCTCTGACTAAGGCGCGATGGACATGGCTTTTTTGGGGGGAGCCAGAGCAGAGACTGGCGGGTGATCCTGCAAATTGCCGAGAGCATCACGGTCCAAGCGCCGCATATAGATACTGGCGTGATTAGATCAGGCGCCTGTGACCTCTGAAATTTGCGGTCCGTTTTTGGAGGGCTTGTCTTCGAGGGCAAAACCCGCCATGAGGATTTTGTTCTCAGGGCGGGGTGAAATTCCCCACCGGCGGTGACAGCCCGCGAGCGCCTGCCATGTGGCAGGGTCAGCAGATACCGGTGGAATTCCGGAGCCGACGGTTAAAGTCCGGATGGTAGAGAACCAGTCGCAGGTGGCCAGGGCCCCTGTGGCCGGGTACGAAATGCCTTGGGACCATTTGAACAAGACAGGATGGTTCTATGACTGACACACTCAAAATCGCCTTCGTGAAGGCCCGCTGGCACAGCGATATCGTCGATCAATCTTTGGTCGGCTTCAATGCACGTCTGCATGAGGCGGGACGGGCCGCAGAGGTGGATACCTTTGACGTGCCCGGCGCCTTTGAAATGCCACTGCTGGCCAAGAAGCTGGGGGCGAGTGGCAAATACGACGCGGTGGTCTGTGCGGCGCTTGTGGTCGATGGCGGTATTTATCGCCATGATTTTGTTGCCGCCAGCGTGGTCGAGGGATTGATGCGTGCGCAGATGGATACCGGAGTGCCGGTGTTCTCCGTGTCGCTGACGCCGCATCATTTCCAGCCGAGCGAAGAGCATCTGGGCTTTTACCACCAGCATTTCGTCAAGAAGGGCGAAGAAGCGGCCAATGCCGTAATGATGATCGCGGATCTGGAGGTCTGAATGTCCGGGGAATTGCCTGCATTTGCGTTTGCCACCGCCGGAGCCATTCGTTTTGGACGGGGCGAGGCACTCCGGGCGGTTCCCGACATGGCCGCGCTGGGCAGCCGCATCTTGCTGGTGACCGGCGCGACCGTGCAGCGGGCGGCATGGCTTGTTTCTGCCTTGCAGAGCGCGGGCTGCGTCGTCACGCTTTGTCCAACGGCGTCGGAGCCGGACGTTGACATGATTGCCGCTGGTGTCGAGCTGGCACGCGCGAAGGGTGCCGAGGCCGTGGTTGCGCTGGGCGGTGGCGCGGCGATCGATGCGGGCAAGGCAATTGCTGCATTGGTGCCGGCGTCCCGGCCATTGATCGACCATCTCGAAGTGGTCGGGCAGGGGCTGCCGCTGGATCACGCGCCATTGCCGTTTGTGGCGATCCCGACCACCGCAGGCACCGGAGCAGAGGTTACGCGCAACGCGGTGATCGCGGTGCCCGACGTGCAGCGCAAGGTCAGCCTGAGGGATGCACGGATGTTGCCGCGCATGGCGGTTGTGGATCCCAGCCTGACTGACGGCTGTCCGCGCCATGTCACGTTGGCCTCAGGGTTGGATGCAATCACGCAGGTGATCGAGCCCTACATCTGCACACGCGCCAACCCGATGACCGACGCCCTGTGCCGGGCCGCAATTCCGGCCGGGCTGGAGGCACTGCCGCGCCTGATGGTGGGCGAGGACGCCGCAGCGCGGGACGCGATGGCCTGGACTTCGCTGTGTGGCGGGCTGGCGCTGGCGAATGCAGGTCTTGGTGTGGTGCACGGGCTTGCGGGGCCGCTTGGCGGTCTGTCTGACGCAGCGCATGGTGCTATCTGTGGCGCGCTGCTGCCACATGGGCTTGCAGCCAATGCGTCCTATGCGGATGCCGGAACCGCGGCGCGTCTGGAGGACATTCGGGGCTGGATTGGGCAGGCGCTGGGCTGCCGCTCTGATGCAGCCTTCGTGTCACTTGCGGAATGGTCGCGCGATCAAGGGGCGCCGGGGCTGGATGCGCTCGGTATTGATGCGGAGATGAGGGCAGCGGCGGCCAAGGCGGCGGCATCCTCGTCGTCGATGAAGGCGAATCCGGTGAGCCTCAACGAGGAAGAGTTGAGGCGCATCATGGATGCCGCCCGCTGATGAGCACAGGCATGCGCCGCGCCTTTGCTGTGTTGGCTGACGAGGGCGGACGCGAGATGGGTCCGCCCAAGAGATTTCACGCCGCACCATCGGTCTGAGGCCGGGATCGCTGTGCCATCAGCGCAGCGCTCTTTGCAGAGGCTTAGCGCTCTACTGTCGCGTTTTGCTTGTTCTTCTCTGCTGTGGCCTTCATGCGCGCCAAGAGGTCCGCCTTTGACGGGCGCTGACCAAATGGGTTCTCCTTGGAGCCTTTGGCATTGTGCTCGGTGTGGCGTGGGTTTTTCTTGCCCGTCTTGGGGCCGCCCGACGTCCCATAGTCCATTGTACAGATCACCTTCTGAGGTTGTTTGAAATGTCATGCACGAAATGAGCGCAACACTACAAGCGGAACTTGAACGGATATCGGATCTGGCAGGGCACCGTTTCGGCGCATCCCTTGGTCAGATAGCCTGACCTCTGGGGGGGCGGCGGCATGCGCCAACGCGCCACCAGACGCGGGATCTAGGTCTGGGTTCCGGGGGCGAGCGCTTCTGCGAGGGTGTCGATTTCTTCGGCGGCCCCGAAAAACAGCGGGACACGCGCGTGCAGGCTGTCCGGGGTGCGATCCAGGATCGAGGTCACCCCGTCTGTTGCCTTGCCTCCGGCCTGCTCGATCAGAAACGCGATGGGAAAGGCCTCATAGGCGAGGCGCAGAAAACCGCCCTCATATCCGGCTCGGCTGTCCGCCGGGTACATGAACACGCCGCCCTTGCGCAGAATACGGTGCAGATCACCCACGGCGGCGGCAATCCAACGCATGTTGAAGTCGCGACCTCGCGGCCCCTCGCGTCCGGCAAGAAGCGCGTCGATATAGTCCCGCAAGGGCTGCGGCCAGCGTCGCAGATTGGAAGCGTTGAACGCGATGGTCGAGGTGGCCGGGGCAATCTTCACATCCGGGCTGTCGACATGGAACACGCCGGTGACCGGATCACATGTGGCGATATGGGTGCCCGATCCGGTGCTGAACCCGAAATCAACGCTGTGACCAAAGGAGACATAGGCCGCGGCCAGGATGTCTCGACCCGACCGTAGCATGCTGTCGTTTGCGTCGAAGATGCAGAACAAAGCGCCCAGAGGTGCGCCAATCCCGATACTGCCAGAGCCATCAATGGGATCCATCGCAACGTCGAATTGCCCGTCCGCATTCAGGGTGATGACGTCATCGCTCTCTTCCGACAGCACGCGTGCCACGTCGCACTCCTGCAATACCGCCAGGTAGTGATCATGCGCGCCCATATCGAGCGCCTTCTGTTTGTCACCGGACTCGTTCACCCCGACCGTTGCAGTCGGATCGCCCGACAGCCGCCCCTGAGCCAGACGGGTCGCCAAAGGTGCGCTGGCATCCGCGATGACCTCAAGCAGACGCGCGAGTGCGGTGCTTTTAAGATACGCGTCCGCGCGGTTGGTCAGGAAGCTGGCGAGCGTAGGAGCACAGATTGCACCGTCATCTTTGAGTATCAATGTGTTGGGTGTCATCTCTGTTCTGTCTGTCCTGTGGCAGTTTTTGATATGGCGACCTGCGCAGGTCGCAGGGGTGGGGCGCGGCATCTGACGGGACCAGCGCTGCGCCCGAGCCAGGGTCTTGGACCACATTCGCCGCGGATGTGCCAGTGTCTCTTGGTGGGATGGGAGGCGGCAGCTGGGAAGGTTCGTTCCGGGCGGTGTCATCGGACCTGGGGGCGGTGGAAGAGGTGGGACCGCCCGTTTCTGTCTGGACCGTGTAGACCCTTCCCGATATCGAAGCGCAAATTGAGGCGGGTGCCCACGCCAGTGCAATCGGTCAACCGAGACGCGTGCTGCGTATCCTGCTGGCACCAGACCTGCGCTGCGTCCTGCGCAGCCCGGTTCGTGAACTGGTGGGCTGGGACATGAAAGGGAGAGGCATGATGATCGGCACCGAGTGGGCATTCGACAGATATGAGAGCGTCCGGGCGACGCTGCCCGAGGCGGAGTTTCCGTTGACCTCTCGGTCCGGACACGATCTGGGGGATACGGTCGACGATTACGATGCCTATATCCTTGATGCGTTTGGGGTGCTGAACCGGGGCGAAACCGCGATTGAAGGTGCAGTCGAGCGGATGGCAGCGCTGCGGGCGCTGGGCAAGCGTCTGGTCGTGCTTACCAATGCGGCCAGCTACACACGGGCGGAGGTTCTGGCCAAATACCACCGGCTCGGCTTTGATTTTGACGCCTCCGAGGTGGTGTCGAGCCGCGATGTGGCCTTTGCCGCGCTGCCGGAGCTTCCCGGAGGGCAGGTCTGGGCCGCTGCTGCTGCCGAGGGGGATGACTTCAGTGATGCCTCCGTCGGTGCGCGGATTGAACATCTGTCTGATGATCCGGATCTGTTGCGCAATGCGGGGGGCTTCTTGCTCCTGTCCTCCGCCCGTTGGAGCGCGGCGGACACCACCGCACTGACAGAGGCGCTGCTGGACAACCCGAGGCCGCTGATTGTTGCAAACCCCGATCTTGTCGCCCCCCGAGAGGACGGGCTGTCGGTGGAGCCCGGCCTGATTGCCCATGAGATCATCGAGCGTACGGGGGGGCAAGTTGCTTTCTTTGGCAAACCGTTTGGAAACGCTTTTGAAATTGCGCTGGCGCGCCTGCCGGGGGTATCGCGGGATCGGGTCGCCATGGTAGGCGATACGCTTCATACAGATGTGTTGGGGGGCGCGGCGGCTGGTATCGGCTCCGTTCTGATCACGGATCACGGTCTGTTCAGCGGTCAGGATGTCGCTCCCTACATCACGAGGTGCGCAATTCGACCGAGCTGGATTGTCTCGACGACCTAGTATCGCAACACTGCCGGGAAATTGGCGTCCCGGGTCGAAACCTGAGGATGGGAGACTGGATTGACGGCATTTTTGATACAGATCGCAGGGGCGGCCGCACTGCTGCTCTGGGCGGTGCGTTTGGTGCGCACCGGGGTGGAGCGGGCCTTTGCCACGCAGTTGCGGCAGGGGTTGCGCCGTGCGTCCGACAACCGGGTGTTGGCCGCTGTGTCAGGAATGCTGTCCGCGATGTTGCTGCAAAGCTCCACTGCCGTTGCGATGTTGGTATCGAATTTTGCCAGCAAGGGCGTTTTGACAGCCGCAGTCGGTGTGGCGATGCTGCTGGGGGCCGACCTCGGGTCGGCTCTTGTGGCGCAGATCCTGTTGGCACGTCCTGGGGTCCTGGTGCCGGCGCTTTTGCTGCTTGGGGTGGTCCTGTTCCTGCGCAGCAATCAGCGCAAACTGCGTCAAACAGGCCGTATCCTGATCGGATTGGCACTGATCTTCGTTTCGCTTGATATGCTGCGCACCGCCACAGCGCCGATCATCCAGAGCGAGGGGGCGGTGGCGATCCTCGGCTATCTCGATTCCGATCTGCTTACGGCGTTTCTGCTTGGCGCGGTTTTTGCATGGGTGGTGCATTCCAGCGTGGCGGCGATCCTGCTGTTTGTCACCATGGTCGCGCAGGGCGCCTTGCCGCCGATGGCTGCGATGGCGATGGTGCTGGGCGCCAATCTCGGTGGTGCCATGATCGCCTTTGTGTTGACGCTTGCCGCTGACGTGCGGGCCCGGCGGATCGTGACTGCCAATCTGGTCTTGCGCGGCGGGGGCGCGATTGCCGTGCTGCTCGCGCTCAGCTTTCAGGTGTTTGATCCGGCTTGGCTGGGTCAGGACGCCGCTGTTCAGGTGATGAACCTGCACCTTGCGTTCAATCTTGCGCTCTGCGTTCTGGCGTTGCCCATCGCCGGGCTGATCGCAAAGCTGAGCGAGCAGATGATGCGAGACCAGAGCACGCAAACCCTTGGTCGTGGGCTTAGCGCATTGGATCAGGCGGCGCTTGAAGATCCGCCGCGCGCCCTGAATTGCGCCGCCAGAGAGCTGCTGAGGATGGGGGAGGTCATCGAGAAGATGCTGGTCGCCGCCATGGGGCTTTACGAAACCTGGGATGACCGGGTGGCGACTGCGATCCAGGAGGATGAAAAAGCGCTGCGGCGTATGCATCTTGATCTGAAGCTTTATCTTGCGGGGATGAACCGTCACAAGCTGGATGACAACGCGGTCAACGGCGCGATCGAGGCGTCCCTTCTGGCGGCCAATCTCGAAGCCGCTGCGGATCAGGTCTCCAGGAAAATGATCGAACTGGCCCGTAAACTGTCCAGCGAGGGGATTTGCTTTTCCAAGAGTGGCAAGCAGGAAATCGGTGATTTCATGGATCGTATTCAGGCCAATGTGCAACTGGCGCTGACAGTCATGATGACCCGGAACCCGGACGATGCCCGCGAATTGGTCGCCGAGAAGGAAAGCATCCGCACCGCCGAACAGCGCCTGCAGAGCAAACATCTCTCTCGGCTGCGCGAGGGCGTGAGCGAGAGTATTGAAACCAGCGCCATTCACCAGGAGACGCTGCGTATCTTGAAGCAGGTCAACACATCCTTCGCCATGGCGGGCTATCCGATCCTCGATGAGTCCGGTGATTTGCTGTCGAGCCGGTTGTCCGCCCAAGAGTGATCCATGCGCTGAAGCGAGGCGCGGGCCGGATATTCACTACAGAACGTGCCGGTCACGTTGAGATGTTAGTGTTCAGTGGTGATATGCCTCACCACATGCTATCCGAAACGCAGCCTGTCTGGATCAGCTGTTTACGAGGATATGACGATGCGTGACTTTCCAAAGATCTGGTTTCTGCGCCATGGGCAGACCGTCTGGAATGCCGAAGGCCGTGTGCAGGGGCAGCTGGAATCGGACCTGACGGATCTCGGTATTGCACAGGCGCATCAACAGGCGGTGCTGATGGCGCCGATCCTCGCACAAGAGGCGCCGCCTTGCCTGGTTTCGCCGCTGCGCCGGGCGCAACAGACCGCAGGGATCGCCCTTGGCGGCCACCGTTTTGTTACGGAGCCGGATCTGGCCGAGGTGCAGGCTGGGCGTTTTGAGGGGCGGACCCGCGCGGAGATCGCGGCAGAGTTCCCCGAGATCGACGCTCGGGTGCAAACCCATCTGGATCTCTTTTGTGCCGCCCCGGACGGCGAGGGCTATGCGCAGTTCCACGGCCGGGTGTTGGGTCTGCTGCGCCGGCTGGAGGTGCCAACCGTGCTTGTGGCGCACGGTTTGTGGGGGCAGGTCTTGCGCGGCATCATCTGCGGTCTGGAGCAGGATGAGATGGCGGCGCTGCCCAATGAGCAGGGCTGTGTTTATGTTCTGGAAAACGGCACGGAAACCGTGCTGCACTGACGGGTTTCACATTTTCTGCAAAAAGCGGTAGATGCCCTCTTGCACTTCTCGCGCGTATTCACTAAATCCCCGCTCACCGGGTCGTTAGCTCAGTTGGTAGAGCGCTTCGTTTACACCGAAGATGTCGGGAGTTCGAGCCTCTCACGACCCACCATCTTTCCCAATGTTGTTTTGAATTATACACGGTCTGATCTGGTTCATCGAACCTGCTTTGCCTGCCATTCGCTGGCGTAGCCCATGGCCTCGAAGACGTCTCGGTGACGCGCCAGCGCGTGGCGCGCGTCGCTTTGGCATAGGTTGGGCAGAACTGCATACGCGACGGTCGGTTGCCATGCGATCTGATCTTTCCTGCGGCAACGGGCGCGAGTAGGGTCGCGCCATGACAGCTTCTCCCCGATTCATTCACCTGCGCACCCACACGGAATACTCTCTGCTAGAGGGGGCCGTGCGGCTGAAAAAACTGCCTGACCTGTGCAAAAGTCACAACATGCCAGCGATCGCGGTCACCGACACCAATTCAATGTTCGCGGCGCTCGAATTCTCGGTGTCGCTATCGGGCGCGGGCATTCAGCCGATCGTCGGCTGTCAAGTCGATCTGACATTCGAGAAGAGCGAGCCGGGCGAGAAGCCGAAGTTCCCCGCACCGGTGGTGCTCTTGGCGCAGAGCGAGGAAGGCTATGAGCATCTGATGAAGCTCTCCTCCTGTCTCTATGTCAAAACCGGCGGGCAGTTGCCTCAGGTCTCGATGGAGGAGCTGGAGGCCAACGCGGGCGGGCTGATTTGCCTGACCGGCGGGCCGGACGGGCCGGTGGGCAAGCTGTTGCAACAGGGCCAGCGCCCGGCGGCGGAGGCATTGCTGCGGCGGCTGAAGGGGATGTTCCCGGATCGCCTTTATGTGGAGCTGCAACGCCATCCGGGCGAGGACGGCCAGCCCGAGGCGGAAACCCTGACCGAGCGCGGCCAAGTGGAGATGGCCTATGCCTTGGAGCTGCCGCTGGTCGCCACCAATGACGTCTATTTCCCCAAAACCGAGATGTATGAGGCGCATGACGCGCTGATCTGCATCGCGGAGGGCGCCTATGTCGATCAGGCCGAGCCGCGCCGCCGCCTGACTGCGCAGCATTACTTCAAGAGCCAGGAAGAGATGATCGCGCTGTTTGCCGATCTGCCCGAGGCGATCGAGAACACGGTTGAGATCGCGCAGCGCTGTGCCTTCATGACCTATCGCCGCGATCCCATCCTGCCGAAGTTCGCTGATGACGAGGTGGTCGAGCTGCGCCGTCAGGCCAACGAGGGCCTGCAGCAGCGACTGGCCGTGATCCCGCATGCCGTTTCGGTTGAGAAATATCAGGAACGGCTCGATTTCGAGCTGGATATCATCGAGGGCATGGGCTTTCCCGGCTACTTCCTGATCGTTGCCGACTTTATCAAATGGGGCAAGGAGCAGGGCATTCCGGTGGGGCCGGGGCGGGGCTCCGGTGCGGGCTCGCTGGTGGCCTATGCGCTGACCGTGACCGACCTTGACCCGCTGCGCTACAGCCTGCTGTTCGAACGCTTCCTCAATCCCGAACGGGTCTCGATGCCCGACTTCGACATCGACTTCTGCATGGATCGCCGCGAGGAGGTGATCAAATACGTGCAGCAGAAATATGGCCGCGACAAGGTGGGGCAGATCATCACCTTTGGTGCGCTGCTGTCCAAGGCGGCGGTGCGCGACATTGGCCGGGTGCTGCAGATGCCCTTTGGTCAGGTGGATCGCCTGTCGAAGATGATCCCGGTCGAGGGCGTCAAGCCCGTGTCGATCGAAAAGGCGCTGCTGGACGAGCCGCGACTGGCGGAAGAGGCCCGCAACGAGCCTGTGGTGAACCGGCTCCTGACCTATGGCCAGCAGGTCGAGGGGCTGTTGCGCAATGCCTCCACCCACGCCGCCGGTGTGGTGATCGGCGACCGGCCGCTGGATGCGCTGGTGCCGCTCTATCAGGATCCGCGCTCCGACATGCCGGCGACCCAGTTCAACATGAAATGGGTGGAGCAGGCCGGCCTGGTGAAGTTCGACTTCCTCGGGCTGAAGACGCTGACCGTGATCCAGAACGCGATGGAGCTGATCTTCAAATCCGGGCGCCCGTTGCACATCAACGCCGATGGCACGCAGCTGTTCGAGCCGGCAGAGGGGGCGGAGAACCACATCAACGCCATTCCGCTGGATGATGAGGTCACCTATGACCTCTACTCGCGGGCCAAGACGGTGGCGGTGTTCCAGGTGGAATCCACCGGCATGATGGACGCGCTGAAGCGCATGAAACCCAACTGTATCGAGGACATCGTGGCGCTGGTGGCGCTGTATCGTCCCGGTCCGATGGAGAACATTCCGGTCTATTGCGAGGTCAAGAACGGGCAGCGCAAGATCCAGTCGGTGCACCCGCTCATCGACCATATCCTCGAGGAAACCCAGGGCATCATCGTCTATCAGGAACAGGTGATGCAGATTGCCCAGGTGATGGCGAACTATACGCTTGGCGGCGCCGACCTGCTGCGCCGCGCCATGGGTAAAAAGATCAAGGAGGCGATGGACGCCGAGCGCCCAAAATTCGAAAAGGGCGCGGCGGAGAATGGCGTCGACAAGAAGAAGGCCTCGGAAGTCTTTGACCTTTTGGAGAAATTCGCCAACTACGGCTTCAACAAATCGCACGCGGCGGCCTATGCGGTGGTGTCCTACCAGACCGCCTGGCTGAAGGCGAACCACGCGGTGGAGTTCATGGCCGGGGTCATGAACTGCGATATCCATCTGACGGAAAAACTGTCGGTCTATTTCGAGGAAGTGAAGAAGGGGCTGAAGCTTCCCTATGCGGCGCCGGACATCAACCGCTCGCTTGCCACCTTCGATGTGGTCGAGGGAGAGCTGATCTATGCGCTGGGTGCGCTGAAGAACGTCGGCGTCGATGCGATGAACCTGATCGTGGAGGCGCGCGGCGATCAACCCTTCGTGACGCTTTATGATTTTGCCCGCCGGGTGGACCTGAAACGCGTCGGTAAACGCCCGTTGGAGATGCTGGCACGGGCCGGGGCCTTTGACGTGCTGGACAGCAACCGCCGCCGGGTGTTCGAGAGCCTTGAAGGGCTGGTGAGCTATTCCGCGGCCATTCAGGAACAGAAGAACTCCAACCAGGTGTCGTTGTTTGGCGAGGCCGGGGACGACTTGCCCGAGCCGCGCATGGCAGGCGTGCCGGATTGGTTGCCAGCTGAACGCCTGTCCGAGGAGTTCAAGGCGGTGGGCTTCTACCTCACCGGCCACCCGCTTGATGACTATATGCCAGCGCTGAAACGCAAAGATGTTATGACCCTGGACGAGGTGATGGCCAAGGCCGAGCGCGGCCCGTTCATGGCCAAGATGGCCGGCGTGGTGGCGGGCCGTCAGGAGCGCAAATCCGCACGCGGCAATCGCTTTGCCTTTGCGCAGCTATCGGACACCACCGGCGCCTATGAGGTCACCATCTTCTCCGATGTGCTGGAGAAAAGCCGCGACCATCTGGAGACCGGCTCCAAGGTGGTGATCACCGCCGAAGCAACGATGGAGAGCGACCAGCTGAAATTGCTGATGCGCTCTGCCGGGCCAGTGGACTCCGCGATTGCTGATGCCGGGCGCTCCAGCTTGCGGGTCTATCTGGAAAGCGCGGCGGCAGTGGGGACGGTGGCCACGGTCCTTGAGGACGCCAAGAAAGCGGCCAGGAACGCCAGCCCGGGAGAGATCTACGTCTACCTGCAGGACCCGAACCTGCCCGGTGATGTGGAGATGGACCTCGGCCAGATGTTCCCGATCAATCCGCAGATCAAGGGCGCGCTCAAAAGCCTTGAGGGCGTGATGGATGTGGAGGAAATCTGAGGGGGGCGACCCGGCCTATCAGAAACTTGTGGCCCCCTTATGGATCGTGTCTTAATCGGCGACAATCCGGACTATTTTTGAGGTTTGTCGCCGTGCTTTTGATGCGCCGGCGCGGCCTGAGAATCAGTTTCATCTGATCTTTTGCGCTTTGATCTGCGCTTAAAGCCAACGCTGGTCTTTGAATGGCCGCACGCAAATGCTGCGATCAAGCCGATAGAAGATGCGTTCAATCCGCTGAGGTATTTCAGACCCATTGCTCAGTATGGGTCGCGCCCCAAACCTTGACGGATGCGGATCGAGGCGGAGGCCTCGACCCGAGGCGTTCGTCAGATTAGAGGCCGATCTTGTCGCGGGCCTTCGCAACATCCGACTGGTAGACGTAGCCGCGTCTCAGGCTGCTGTTGGAGTTGGTCATCGGCCACCACTCGGATCCGCCCGGCCAGCGACGATACATCACCCCCCAAGAGTTGATAACATGCTGAATGCAAAGAGGTTCTGAGACCGAGCTGCCGACGTTCGCACCTTCGGACCAGAACCAGGTGAGGTTCTGGCACAGGGTGCCATCCTGAGAGACGCTCCAAGTTCCTGCGGCCATGCTGTCGCTGTTTTCTGAACACCAAGCGCGCGCTCGTTTGTTTGGGGACAGGTAAATTCCGCCCTGACAGCCCTGTTCCCAGAGGTCGGTCTTGCCTGAGTAGGTGTTGATGACTTTCTGCGCAGATGCCGGACGCGCGTTGCGCGGTTTCGGATCTGCCAAGGCCACCATCGGAAGGCTGGCCATCAGCGAAATGGACAGTAGGGTTTTAACGGAGGGCACCATGGATCTTGTCTCCTTGCGCAGCGGTTTCTGTGATCGAGTTAATTTATCTAAAATCATGGCCAAGTTTCACGCCAGATGACAAGATCAATCGCCGTGCGTTATGGCCAGCCTGGCTCTTGGGGCTGGGCTTGGGCACGGGTCAGACAGGGTCTTGGTCACAGATCAGGAAGCCACGCCCACGGGTGATTTAATGCCGGGTGGCGGTGGCTCGACCAGCAGCATGTCGCGCCGTCAATAGTGCGGCGGCCGCTCATCCCCGAACACGGCGCCGCCGGTGCCCTCGGCCTCACGCTGGGCCTCGCGCTCCATCAGCATCTGCACGCGGCGTTTCAGCACGTCGATGTCCGCCTGCTGGGTGGTCACGATCCCGTTCAGCTCGTCCACGGTACGGGTCAGATAGGCGATCTGTTCTTCGAGGTGTTGCATGGCGCGGATCTCCCTGTGTCGGGGCTGATGTAACGCGGGCGCAGGCCGCCGTCCATGGGGCAGGGGCAGGCCCTCGCACCTTGCTGTCAGAGGTCCCTTGGGCTAGACGCTCATCCGAGAGAACCACCCGCAAGGAGGCCACAATGGCCAAAGCCAAGAAGCAGCCCCGTCCCAAGGCGATCACGCCCAAGGGATTCCGTGACTATTTCGGCGAAGAGGTGACCCAGCGCACGCATATGCTGGCCGCCATTGCGGAGGTTTATCATCATTACGGGTTCGATGCGCTGGAATCCTCCGCCGTCGAGACGGTCGAGGCACTTGGCAAGTTCCTGCCCGATGTGGATCGCCCCAATGCCGGTGTCTTTGCCTGGCAGGAGGCTGATGAGAACGACCCCGAGGGCAAGCCGGGCGACTGGATGGCGTTGCGCTATGACCTGACCGCGCCCCTCGCGCGTGTTTACGCACAGCACCGCAACGAGCTGCCCAATCCCTATCGCCGCTATGCTATGGGGCCCGTTTGGCGCAATGAAAAGCCCGGTCCGGGCCGCTATCGCCAGTTCTATCAATGCGATGCCGATACTGTTGGCACCGCGTCGATGGCGGCGGATGCCGAGATCTGCATGATGCTGTCGGACACGCTGGAACGGGTCGGCATTCCGCGTGGTGACTATTTGGTGCGCGTCAACAACCGCAAAGTGCTGAACGGTGTGCTGGAGGCCATGGGCCTTGCTGAGGACGATCCCAAGCGCGACGACGTGCTGCGCACCATCGACAAGTTCGACAAGGTCGGTGAGACCGGCGTGCGCGAGCTGTTGGGCAAGGGGCGGCTGGATGCCTCTGGCGCCTATATCGATGGCGTGGGGCTTGAACCGCAGCAGGCAGAGCCGGTGCTGGCCTTCCTGACATCGAAGGGCGACACCGTGGCCGAGACCATGACCAACCTGCGCGCGGCCGTCGGCGACAGCAAGGTGGGGCAGGAGGGCATTACAGAGCTTGAGCAAATGGGCGCGCTGTTTGCCGCCGCTGGCTATGGCGATGATCGCATCCTGATCGACCCCTCGATCGTGCGCGGGCTTGGCTATTATACCGGCCCGGTGTTCGAGGCGGAGCTGACTTTCGAGATCTTCGATGAGAAGGGCCGCAAACGCCAGTTCGGCTCGGTTGCGGGCGGCGGGCGCTATGACGGGTTGGTCAAACGCTTCACAGGTCAGGAAGTCCCTGCGGTGGGTCTGTCCATCGGGGTTGATCGTCTGCTGGCGGCGCTGCGTGAAAAGGGCCGTCTGTCGGCCACGCCGACCGGCCCGGTGGTGGTCACGGTGATGGATCGCGACCGGATGGCGGATTATCAGTCCATGGTTGCCGAGCTGCGGGCTGAGGGCATTCGGGCAGAGGTCTACCTCGGCAATCCGAAGAACTTTGGCAACCAACTGAAGTACGCAGACAAGCGTCATTCACCGGTGGCGGTGATCGAAGGCGGCGATGAGAAGGAGCGCGGTGTGATCCAGATCAAGGATCTGATCCTCGGGGCCAAACTCGCCGAAAGCGCCACCTTGGAAGAGTGGAAGGAACGCCCCAGCCAGTTTGAAGTGCCCCGCACGGAGCTGGTTGCTAAGGTGCGTGACATCCTCGCCAGCCAAGCCAAAGATCAGGAGGGCTGACTATGCCCAACCGTTCCCAGATCGAAGCCCGCGCGGCGCTGTTGCGTCAGCGCTTTGAGGTGGCGGGGGGCGTGGTCGTCGACCCGCCCCTGCTGCAGAATGCCGACACGCTGCTTGACCTTTATGGCGAGGACATCCGCGCTCGCGCCTATGTGACCTCGGATGCGCTGCGCGGCGAGCAGATGCTGCGGCCCGACTACACGCTGCCGGTGGTCGAGATGCACATGAAAGGCGGTGCGGAACCGGCGCGCTACACCTACGCTGGCGAAGTGTTCCGCCGGCAGGAGCATGACCCGGATCGCGCCAATGAATTTGTCCAGGTCGGCTATGAGGTCTTTGACCGCACCGATCCGGCGGATGCGGATGCGGAGGTCTTTGCGCTGTTTCACCTGCAGCTACGTGGTCTTGAGCTGCGCGTGGCGACCGGCGACATCGGTATCCTGATGGCGGCGGTCGAAGGGCTGAAAACCACCGAGGTGCGCAAGGCGGCGTTGCGACGTCACATTTGGCGACCACGCCGGTTCCGCGCGCTGCTGGACCGGTTTGCAGGCCGCACACCGATCTCCGAGAGCCGCAAGAAACTGCTGTCGACCTCCGGCCCTTTGACCGGCTCTGCGCCGGAAATAGGAAAACGCCGGGCGGCGGAGATCGACACCCGTATCGAGACCCTGCGGGGGGATGCCGCTGCGCCGCCGATCGCTGAGCATGAGATGGCCGCACTCGAAGCCTTGCTGGCGGTGCGCGAAACCATTCCCTATGCACTGGAGCAAATGCGCGACATCGCGGTGGACCTACCGTCGATCCTGCCGGCGCTGGACCGGCTGGAGGCGCGGGCCTCGGCGCTGCGGGCCCGGGGCATCGATGTCGACCGGCTTGATTTCGAGGCCGCCTATGGGCGCACCTCGATGGAATATTACGACGGGTTTGTCTTTGGGTTTTACGCCGAGCGCCGCCCGGATCTGCCGCCGATCGCCACTGGCGGGCGCTATGACGCGCTGACGCGGCTGTTGGGGCAGGGGGACGAGATCCCGGCTGTGGGCGGCGTGATCCGCCCCGATCTGATCCTGACGCTGGAAGGGGAGGCCCGGACATGAGCATCAAGCTGGGCGTGCCGTCCAAGGGACGGCTGATGGAGAAGACCTTCGACTGGTTTGCCAAGCGCGGCATCACCCTGTCGCGGACCGGGTCTGATCGTGAATACGCAGGCGCGGTCGAGGGTGTGGAGGGCGTCGATCTGGTGCTGCTCTCGGCGGGCGAGATCCCGCGCGAACTGGCCGCCGGGCGCATCCACCTCGGGGTGACCGGCACCGACCTGGTGCATGAGAAGCTGCCGCGCTGGGAACAGCAGGTCGAGGAGCTGGAGCCAATGGGCTTTGGTGAAGCGGACCTGATCCTGGCGGTGCCGCAGTTCTGGATCGATGTGGACACGCTGGAGGATCTGGACGCGGTCTCTGCCGCCTTCCGCCGCACCCATGGCCACCGGCTGCGGATTGCCACCAAATATCACCGGCTGATCCGCGAATTCCTCGCCGATGCGGGGGTTGCGGATTACCAGTTGGTGGACAGCCAGGGCGCCACCGAAGGCACGGTGAAGAACGAGACCGCCGAGATGGTGGCTGATATCACCTCCACCGGCGAGACCCTGCGTGCCAACCATTTGAAGATCCTGTCGGACGGTCTGGTGTTGCGCAGCCAGGCCACCCTGTGGCGCAGCCGGGTGGCCAAATGTTCGCCCGAGGACAAGGCGGTGCTGAAGGCTCTGCTGGATCGTTTCGACGGGTAGGGGGATGCGAGGCTCTGCCTCGCGCTCCGAGATATTTGTGAAAAGATGAAGGGCTGCGTTCTCGCAGTCCTTTTCTTTTGGCACGAACGTCTCAGGGGGAAGTACGGCAGGTCCGGAGTGGCGGCGTTCAGATCTTGGGCTCAGAGCACCCCAATTTCGGCCAGAGCCTGCGACAGTTCAACAGGCAGGGCCTCTTCCTGGTCGCGCCCCTCGGGCAGGTCTGCCGGGGTGTCCTCAGGTTTCAGGTAGCGCCAGCCCTGAAAGGGGCGCTTGGGGGCGGTGTTGGTGCGGCGCACTTCTGGAGCGAGCACAATGGCGCAGCGGCGGATCTCGTCCTCGCCTCGCACCTCATCCATGCGCAGGATACGCTGGCGGCACTGGATCATCCCCTTGATAACCCAGTAGATCGAGCCGCCGTTGAGGATCTCGTCCTCGCGTTTCGGCCACATGCGCGTGACATGGCGCGGCAATCCGTCAGCCCAGCGTTGCGCATAGCTGGCTTGCCAATCCATCAGCCCCTCGACGCTTTCGGTGCCGACCGAAAGCTTCAGGAGGTTTACATGCTTATCCACAGCTTGTCCCCAGAGTCGTCCAGTGTTTCAGCTGTATATAGTAGCTCCCGTAGTGTTGGCGGCAAGGTCTTGTGGTGTATTCGTGAATAAAATGCTAAACTGTCCGGAAATCACCGTTGAGAGCGGGCCTCTCTCGGGCTATCTACACTGCTTGTTTGCACACCGACCGACCACAGGGATTCGCCATATGAGCCGCTTTGCCGCCCCCATCGCCGAGCAGATTTGGGACATGAAATATCGTTTCAAGGATGCTGAGGGCACGCCGATCGACGCCACTGTCGAGGACAGCTGGCGGCGGATTGCCCGCGATTTGGCGCGGGCCGAGGCCAAGCCTGACGTGTGGGAGGAGAAATTCTATGCCGCACTTGAGGATTTCCAATATCTTCCGGCAGGTCGGATCACCGCCGGGGCTGGGACTGCACGGCAGGTGACATTGTTCAACTGCTTTGTGATGGGCACGGTGCCGGACAGCATGGGCGGCATCTTCGACATGTTGAAAGAGGCGGCCCTGACCATGCAGCAGGGCGGCGGGATCGGCTATGATTTCTCCACCATCCGGCCGCGCGGCGCTGATGTGAAGGGTGTGGCGGCGGATGCGTCCGGACCATTGTCCTTTATGGATGTCTGGGACGCCATGTGCCGTACCATCATGTCGGCGGGCTCGCGCCGCGGGGCGATGATGGCCACCATGCGCTGCGACCACCCGGATATCGAGAGTTTCATCACCGCCAAATCCGACCCCGCCCGCCTGCGCATGTTCAACATGTCGGTGCTGGTCACCGATCCGTTCATGGATGCGGTGAAGGCCGACGGCCCCTGGGAGCTGACCTTTGGCGGCAAGGTCTATCACACGGTGCAGGCGCGGGATCTGTGGAACAAGATCATGCAGGCGACCTATGATTATGCCGAGCCGGGAGTGATCTTCATCGACCGGATCAACGCCGCCAACAACCTGAACTACGTCGAGCAGATCGCCGCCACCAACCCCTGTGGCGAGCAACCGCTGCCGCCCTATGGCGCCTGTCTGCTGGGCTCGATCAACCTCGCGCGGCTGGTGACCAACCCGTTCGACAACGATGCCGAGCTGGACCCGGAGGGATTGAAAGAGCTGGTCGCCACCGCCGTGCGGATGATGGACAATGTGGTCGATGTCTCCAAGTTCCCGCTGGAGGCGCAGGCACAGGAAGCGCAGAACAAGCGTCGCATCGGCCTCGGGGTGACTGGCCTCGCGGATGCGCTCCTGATGCTGGGGCTGCGCTATGGCTCCGACGAGGCGGCGCGTCAGACCGAGCGCTGGCTGCACCAGATTGCCCGCGCCGCCTATCTGGCCTCGGTGGACCTCGCTAAGGAAAAAGGCGCCTTTCCGCTGTTCGATGCCGAGGCCTATCTGGCGTCGGGCAACATGATGAACATGGATGATGACGTGCGCGAGGCCATCCGCGAGCACGGCATCCGCAACGCGCTGCTAACGTCGATCGCGCCCACCGGCACCATCAGCCTCTATGCCGGCAATGTCTCCTCCGGGATCGAGCCGGTGTTTGCCTATGCCTACACCCGCAAGGTGCTGCAGAAGGACGGCTCGCGCACCGAAGAGGAAGTGGTGGATTACGCGGTGCAGATGTATCGCGAGAAATTCGGCGATGATGCCGAACTGCCCGACTATTTCGTGAACGCGCAGACTCTGGCACCCGCCGATCACGTGAAGATGCAGGCGGCGGCGCAGAAATGGATCGACAGTTCCATCTCCAAGACCATCAATTGCCCCGAGGATATCGACTTCGAGGCCTTCAAGGACGTCTACATGCAGGCCTGGGATCAGGGCTGCAAGGGCTGCACCACCTATCGCCCCAATGATGTCACCGGCTCTGTCCTGTCTGTTTCCGAAAGCGCCGATACCGCGCCGGGCGAGAGCGTCGATGCGCCGCATGAAAGCGGTCTGGATGGCAATGGCGCTGAAGTGGTCTACATGTCGGAGCCGCTGGACCGGCCGCAGAGCCTGGAAGGCCATACTTACAAGCTCAAGTGGCCTGACAGTGAACACGCGATCTATCTGACCATCAACGATATTCTCATCAACGGTCACCGTCGTCCGTTTGAGGTCTTCATCAACTCAAAGAACATGGAGCACTACGCTTGGACGCTGGCCCTGACCCGGATGATCTCGGCCGTGTTCCGGCGCGGCGGTGATGTGTCCTTTGTGGTCGAGGAGCTGAAGGCCGTGTTCGATCCGCGGGGCGGTGCCTGGATGCAGGGCAAGTACATCCCCTCCATGCTGGCGGCGATCGGCGGCGTTATCGAGACGCATATGATCAAGACGGGCTTTATCGAAGGCGAGGGCATGGGGCTGAAGACCGACCCGACGGCGCAGGTGGTGAACCTGAACCAGCCGCGCGGCAAGGCCTGCCCGAGTTGTGGACAATATGACATGCAGATGGTTGAGGGCTGCATGACCTGCCGCAGCTGCGGCCATTCTAAGTGCGGGTGATTTATCCGCGGGAGATGAAGTGTGTCTGACCTACGATAAAATGTCCATTTCCGGGGTAATTTGACCATTCCGGCACAGATCAAATGACCACCGGCTGCACTGCAGTCGGTGGTTTCTTTTTATATCAATGGCTTGCGTGTCTGGCGGTTTCGCGGCCTCTGATGCGCCGTCGTAGCGCTCCGCCCTGTTGGGCGCCGTTGACGGCCAGCCGCGCTTTCGGCATCCATCAGGGCCAATCCCGGCCGGGTTCTTTCCAACATCCCCCTCATGCAGAACCTCTGCCTGAGGGCATGGCGCAACGCGCCAGAAAGGACCTCCATGACGAAAATCAAGTTCATCGATGCCCACTTCTCCGATCCCGACGAGAACGAGTTCGCGCTCAAGCGCCGCTTCGAATGGCACCTGCGCAAGCTCCGTGCCCTTCAGGATGGGGTATCCCCAAAGGTGCCGAGAGACTTTGAAGATGAGTTGCGCTGGAACGAGGACCTCATCGCGGTGCATCTCTCGGAAAAGGACCGTAACAAGGTGCTGCGCCGTGCGCGCCGGGTAATGGGCGCGCGTGCCAAGGCTTCCGGGCTCAGCCATCTTAGGTCTGATGACCGGCGCGCGCTGGAGGTGTTCCGCGGCGGGGCTGAGCTGGTCGGCATCGCCAGCGAACACCGCGCCGATGAGATCGCCGCGGCCATTCATGCCGAGATGCCCTGGATGGCGGCCGCCACTGACTTCCTCTGGAAGGCGATGCGCCGCTCGGTGCGGGCGGGGGAGCCCGGGTTCCGGCTGCCGCCCGTGCTGCTCGATGGCCCGCCGGGGGGCGGCAAGAGCGTGTGGTCGCGCGAACTCGGGCGCCATCTCGGGGTGCCGCGCTGTGGCATCGAGGGAACCGCAGAGCAGGCCTCCTTCGTCGTGAACGGCTCGCAACGCGGCTGGGGTTCGGCCTTCCCTGGACGGCCTCTGCAGGCCATCGTGCAGAGCCTCTGCGCGAACCCGATCGTGGTGATCGACGAGATCGAGAAGGCCGGGAGGCCGACCTCGACCAAGGGACAGGCCTACGGCTTGGCCGACGGGCTGCTGCCGCTGCTGGAGCGCTCGTCTGCCGTGGCATGGAAGTGCCCCTATTATCAGGTCGGCTTCGACATGTCCTGGATCAGCTGGGTCCTGACCTCGAACAGCCTGAGGACGCTTCCGGCCCCGTTCCTGAGCCGCCTGGACATCCTGCGTCTAGTCGGCCCTGGCAAGAGTGATCTCATCTCCTTCGCGGAGCGCGAGGCCGCACGACGGGGGCTGTCTGATGCTGCCCTGGGCGCGATCTGCGAGGTGATCGATCAGATTGCTCAGGCGCATGAACTCAATCTGCGCCATGTGTCCAGGATGCTGTCGAGGGCGGAGGCGATGGCAAGCAGCCCGCTGTCGCATTGAGTGGTTGATGCGAGCGCGCGCCTTAGGTCGGTCAAGACCAACGCAGCCGCTTGGGCTGATGGCCGCAGCTGGCGGGTGTAAGCTCAAGCGGCATTCGTGCAAGGCGCAACTTTACGCCAGGCGCCGACACGAAGGGCGGCAACCGGACCTTGGCTGCGTCTGCGAAGGTTCCGCGCCAAGCGGGCAAAAGCGGCCATTCAAGCCCTGGCCGAACGAAACCCACATGCTGCGCTGCGCACCAAGGTCGGCTATGCGCAGGAAGCGCCTTTTGCAAACTCAGGCGTTTGACGCAGCCAGCAGTGGTTTTAAGCTGCGGCGCAGTACACCATTCCCGCCGTTCGCTGCGACTGTGAAGTTTTGAACCCAGTGCGTTCAAACAGTGCGGACAAAGCGACATTCGTTGCGGGTGAGCCAAAGTAGGCTTTCGCCAGTTCAACACTCTGCTCGACGAATGTTAAAGGTTCCACTATTACGCCGACTTATAGAGATGGAAAATTAAGATGACCAGAAAATCTGATGCGCGCCTCAATAGAGATCGAAAAGGCATCCCTCAAAAGAAAAAAATTGCACATACTGAAATCGATCACGATAAGAAAGTGAAGTTTATTCTGACTAATGATATTTTGGTGAATCAACTTAAACGTGACGGCCCGCGCGTGGCAAGATCATTTGACAGGCTGGCTAAACATGAAATTGCAGAGTGCAGCGTGCTGTTTTCATCAGTTCAAGGTATGTTGCTGCGACATCTCCCCCACATTGACGATAACGGATTTAAAGCGACGTCTGCTCGCCTTTTATCTAGTGCATCGAACTCTTACGTTGCTAGTTTAGAAGTCGCGCGGCACGGGTTTCCAAGACAATATGGTTCCTTGGCTCGAATGGTTGTCGAAACGCTTGCTACCGTTCTTGCACTTGCTACCAACTCGGAAGCATTGGAGCAGTTTCACTCAGGCAAGTTGGCGTCGAGCAAGTGCGTCACCTGGGCAAAAAATACATTACCTATACTTCCACCCTTGTGGCGCATGTTGAGTAATGATTTTGTCCATATTGGTAAAGGTCACTCCACACTAGACATGCCAAAACAATACACATCGGACGATGAAGCGCTTGGTTTCATAATGGGATCAATGATGATGATGGCTTGGCTGCTGCAAATCGTTACAGAACTTGTTTTTGCTGATGAACAAATTGACCTACTGTATTGGAAGCGATCTGGCGACGGGTGGTCATTCGATCCTTCACCAGAAGCGGTTAAATGGATGGATGAGCATTTGGCATGAATTAACCAATTGGTATCGGCACTTACTTCCTAAGTTCCCGAAAGCTGCCATCCAAGAGGTGGTGGCCGCTCCGGCTGATGCTGCGCCCCCAATTAGTGGCAGCGATGCGCAGATAGCGCATTTGCAAACTCAGCCTTTCAGCTTGTTGAAGCGGGAATCTTCGCCGCACAGCCGCATCAAAAAGCTGCCTTTAGCTGCACATGCAGCGTTACAACGCTGCAGAAAAGCCGCCCAACGGACAAAGCTGCTGTTCGCCCGTATGGCAGATTCGACTTTAATTTAGCTAAAAGCGTGCATTGGTAATATGCTTACCACTTCGACCTGAGCGAAACTGCTTTAAGTGTGACCGGGCGAATCTTTCCATTCTGATCTGCGGTTGCGACAGAGGTCTGAATCTTTTTTGGCGTCTTCCTGAACCACTGTGAGCACAGGCTTGCCAAGTCTTGATTTCCCAGCTGTTCGACAAATTGCATCAATAGAGTTTCAGATAGTTCTGGGTTGTGTTGGAAAAAGAACTGACCAGCATGGCTCATTTCGTTTGGATTTCCTGCCATGTCTGAGAAGCGCTTCTGAAACATTTTAGGACGCGCGGTAAAGGCGGTCTTCTTAAGTGTTCCAAAGTTTGGAGCCATGAAGTCGAGCAACCACCCGTCAGCCTCAACCCAACAATGAAATCCCTCGCTAGTGCTCGTTATTCCCGCATGAGTTACCTCGCCGAAACAGAGAACTTGATGGTCATCGCCCAAGTGATACGTTGCCAAACCGCAACGAACCTTTGCATCTACCCCGAAATGATCGACCAAGATGTTTGCTCCAAAGAGGCTGTAGTAGATGCAAGCATAGGCAGGATCACCATCTTCGCTTTCGACTACTGCCGAAATGATTTGAAAAATTCGTTCGTAATCTCTCAGCTTAATCAGCATTGCCCACCTTCATAAACGACATTGGCTTGCGCAAGAACGTTCGATTTACTATTCCAAGTCCGCTTCGCTGCATATAGCTGTCATAAGAGCATCGCGTAGCAGAGGTCAATTAGGGGATCGATGCTTTCCTGTGATGGAAACGTAGCTTTGAGGACGATGTGACTTGCCGTCGGCTGACAGCAGCCAGCCCTTCGACGACATTCGCGCGTGGCGCAGCATCAACTCTGCTGCAGGAGCTAAGCGAGATGGCCATCTTCCCGATAGCGGGCTCTTGCTAAGAATGCAGTATGAAAAAATGAGTATTTAGAGAGACACCGATTAGCTTGGCCTAAATATGTCCAGATTCATTCAGTAACTCCTCGTATTTCTCGTGGCTAAGCGTACAGTCCACAAGTTCCTGAAATTGTGGTTTTGTCAATTTGCATTGGCGCGCCATCTGGGAGACAAGTGGAGGTCCTAGAGTTTTATACTTAGTGCCACGGGACGTCTTGGTGTTCACGATAGTTTTCTTGCCGTTCTTATCATAAAAATGAAAGTAGGAATGGTCGGTATTATTCTTCTGAAATCCTTTTCGAAGCAACGCTGCTTCAACATCATCACGCTTCATAGACATCAGGACAAATTCTCCGAAATTCGCTTTCTGAGCTCCTTTGCAAGCTCAATGGCTTTAGGCGACAGCGCCTTGTCCTTCTCTTGAGCGTACTCGATCCAAAGCATTTTAAGGGCCTCGTCTATTTCATCTTCCAATGCTGATCGTGTCTCAGCGCAAACCAATATACCGAAGTCACCCGAAGTGGACAGAAACCCACTTTCTTCGTCGAGTTCGATTTCAAAGCTCAGTGGAGGATATACTGATAGGTAGCCGTCGTTGTGTTCGAAATTTTTTACCGTGATGGTGGAAAGATCAAGCTCGGTCACATCATCCACATCTGAAACCAGAGTAGGGTCACTCTTCTCGTCATACTGGATGTTGCCGTGGATCTGGATTTGCCCTCGGGCATTTTCTAGTAGGGTTGGTTCGAAATCGTCTTGGTAAAAGGCTTGAACCGTGCGCCCACTCAGAAGTTTCAGAGACAATGACCTTTGAACAAAGTCCATCTTTACAAGAGTACCAATCAGATACCCAGGCGTCTCTCCTAACTCATGCACTTTTCCGGCAGCTTCAATATTCTCAATTTTGTCTAAGGCGTCCTTGCCACCCAAGAGACATCGTTGCTTGTAGTCCTCAATAGAAAGTATTAGGCCAGATCTCTTCGGGGGTTGCGCGGCTTTATATCGCTTCAGGATCGCTGAACGGTAAACATGATCAGGAACGACTTGGGAGACATCGGTGACGTTTCCTGCTTCGATCGCTTCAGTAAGCAATGTAAACTTATTCGCAACAGATTTTATTTCGTCTTCGTTGAAGAAATCTTCAGATGGATCGCCAATCTCCTGAGGCAGAGCGTACCCACCGCTTTCGGGAATCTGGCAAATTAGAGCGAATGTCTTCTCGACTTCGCGAGATACCCTCGCCCTTTGCTTCATAACGTCGCCACGTTCTTGTTTTGCCAAGAGATATACAATCTGTTGAATGTTATCTAAGGCACGGACCATGACTTGGGCAGGCAAAGTGTGCCCGGCGGTTCTAGGGCCTTCAAAGTGCAGGCGGATGTTTCTCTCGTCCATAGCTGAAAATCCAACCAATTCAAGCTGACGGCTTCCCAATCCAATCAGGGAGGCCATGTGATCGCGTCCAAGCATGTACTGTCAAATAGGTGTGAGAGTAAACACGCTAAGGAAACCTCCCATCAATGACGTTGATGCATGTGTTCTACACACCATGTACGAATAGTTCGTTTCATCGTGTCAAGAAGGATCTAGGCCTCGTGACAGAGCGCTAATGCAGCTTGTTCAGCCCTCACGGCATCGCGTGGCAGCCATGATTTTGCAAAGGCAGGTATCTTCAGCATCTCTGCCGCTGGTGCAACCCGCAGCATCAGCAGATGACACCTCACCTTGATGAGCGTCTGCTTCCGGGAAAGTGGCCAGGTAAATTCGCACTGGCAGCATCTTGGGAGCGGGCCCCTTTTCTATGGCCGCTTCGGGGCTGGCTGCTGTCAGCTGACGGCTGGAACCTGGTGCGGAATCGCTGCGACTTCGCTGCCGCACCGCCGCATGTCCACTTAGAGCCCAGTTCGACCGATGCTGCACTATGCACGGATGACCAAATGTTGCACAAAACTGCCGTTGGCGGCGCAGGTAACTCAGCTCGTTGATTTTCTGCAGTTGCGGACGAGAAGCGTCACTGTTCCGCTAAGCCGCCATCCAGCGCGAAGGTCATTAAAATTCATTGGCGGCCCATAAGCTTTTGAAAAACTGGCCATTCGTTGAAGGTGCTCCCCTGGATGGTTGCCCTGAGAGTTCACGCCGAACGCGATGCTAGAACAACGTTGGCGCTATGGGGGAAACGAAGCGCGGAACCATCATACCAAGTTCCGAACCCCTTTAGGATATCGTCGTGCAGTGTCGCTCTGTCAGCGGGGGTCATTGCCGCTATGCGGTCGGCAACCGGAGTGGCCATCATCAATCCGTTCACAAATGCGGACCCATCTTCAGCTTCAAGATCAAGAACAACTTTCTCAACGGCGACCTGCCCGAAACCTGCGCCTTCGAATACAGACCGCATCTCATCGGGATCAGGAAAGCCACAAACGGCACGGATCGCTCCGGTTGTTTCTTCGCCAAAATGCCTGCCAAAGGCGGTAACCTGTGCCTGCATTAAAGGATTTTCCTCCAACCCACGCGCCGTGCAAAACACAGCCTGGCCACCTGGCTTTATGACCCGCAAACACTCGGACAGCGCGCCGAGCTTGTCTGGAAAGAATTGAAGGCCTTGCTGACATATGACAACATCAAAACTTTCATCATCGAAAGGCAGGCGTTGTGCATCTGCGGAATGGAACGTTGCGTCCAGCCCTGCCGAGCGTTCTTTTGCCACTGCCAACATGCCAAGATTGATGTCACCGCCAGTCGCCGTGACACCGGATTGTGCTGCCAGTCGCGCGACAATGCCTGTTCCGCACGCAAGGTCGAGAAGACTGTCGCCGGAGGCAAGGTCGGCGCGCACAATTACGTCGTTGGCCCACGGCGCAAAAATGACGGGTACGAGGTATTCTTCGTATCGTTCGGCCATGTTGCCGCTGAGTTGCCATTCCGTGTTTGTCATGTTCTGCCCGCCTCAGTTCTGAACATTCAAATTTTCTTCGAATTGTCTTTTTGCAGCCATGCATTCTGCCATCAGATGAAGTGAAGGCTGTGTCCTATCTCTGTTGGGTGGCTTCTTCCTGCCAGGCGTCCGCCCTCTGCCGGACTTCATCCGGAATGTCCGTTGCTCTGCGTGTTTCCAGACTCAGCATCACACATTTGAACACTGTTTCAAACGCCGTTGCATCGTCTTCGGACCTTACAAGCCGGTGCCGGAAAGTGATGGATTTGGCACCCATCTCAATGATCGATGTCTCCAGCCGAATTGCATCACCTGCAGACAGCTCGGATCGAAAATCGCTTTCGGCATGTACGACTGCAAACGACAGCCTGCGACCCGAGCGCATGTCACTGGCCGTCAACCCCATCTCTGATTGAATGGCGAAAACACCGTCTGAACAGGCGGCAAAGTATCTCGAAACATTCATGTGACCCAGAAAATCACAATCTGCAGGATCAACGACAGAGCGGAAGGAAGTCATCGCAGCCATCCCATAGTTCCTTTCTGTTTTGGCGGACAGTTTTACACGTAAAAACATCATATGTCATGTTGCGTGCCAGACGATCGTTCAAATGATCGATCTCCTGCGAGACCACAAACAAAGGAGAAGGCGATGCCATCCATCGATATCCAAGTTCTAGAAGGTGTATTTTCGGCGGAGGAGAAAGCCGAGATCATCCGAAAGGTGACAGACGCATTTGGCGAAGTCGCGGGTCAGACCATCAGGGCCGGGACGTCCGTCCGCGTACATGAAGTGAGCAGCGGTTCGTGGGGTTACGCCGGACATATCCTGACAACCGAAGATGCTTTGGAGATGCGCGCACGCGATTGAACGGCCGCTTTCCTTACTGCGACGAAGCAAACCAAGGTTGCTGAAGTTGGTCACGACAAGATCACGAAGTGGATCTTCCATAGGTAGCGATGTCGCAATGCGCTTAAACCAGCCATTGGGCGGGCAAGACACAATGACTGGTAAGTCCCGCGAACTGTGAATCCGCGTCCCTCTTGTTTTTGGCAGTCGCAGCGAGTGGCAGGTTCGACGGCCGCATCGCAGCATTGCTAGGTATCGGCCAACGGCAGGAATGGGCCGATCAGGTTCCGAAGGGCGAAGACGGTTCGCAACTTTGCAGCGGCGGCTTCCTGCGCTTCGCTGCCTCTGGAGCTGATCGCAGCATCAGCCAGGGCCGCCACCGCCTGCTGAACGGCGGCTTTCGGGAAAGCGCTCGCGCTCGCAGCAGCGCCTTCGCTGCACCCTGCATGAATGTCGTGATTGGGCTGAGACCGGTCATCCGCGGCGCCTAGAGTGACGGTCGGCTCTGGGCCCTCAGTCCTTTCTCACAAAAGCGCGGCGCGGATGGCTGGCCGGTGGATCCACAGCACCCGGCCAACCGCTGACGCTGCAGCCCGCCCACCCCGGGGGGAGGGTACGAAGGAATTCCGGAAGCACTGGCAACCGGAGGGGGATCCTTTGTCTGTGCGAAGTGGAAATTGAATAGAAAAAGCCACATGAACAAGGAGTTGATCGGGATATGCGAGGGCGCAGACCGGCAGAGGAAAAAGTTGTGGCCCTCGCGGAAGAGGGTGCGCCGCTTCACAATCTGTAAGAGCGGGCGCGGCTGCGCCTGGAGGAGATCCGGCCCGAGGGGCTGACTGGTGAGCTGCGCTGGACCTTTGACCGGCTGGCGCTGCCGCTGTGTCATCCGACCGTGGACCGGTTGAAGCCCAGCAATGTGATGATGTTCAAACAGCTCTGCAAAGCGGTGCTGCGGTTTGAACGTCTGGAGCTGGAAGAGACCGGCGAGACCTATGAGAGCGAGACGCGCAACGGGGTGCAGATCAAGGCGCGGCCCTAAGTGGCGCAGCTCAATGAGACCTTCCGCCAGATCCGCTGGCTGGCCAATGACTTTGGCATGGCGCCGGCGGCGGAGCGGGGCCTCTCGGGGGCAGGGCAGATGGGCTTCAGTTTTGCCGATCCCGATGGGCCCGAGAGCTATCTGACGTGAGCGCATCCCCTGACCGGGTCTCGGCCAGCGAGGATCCGGTGACAGCCTGGGCGCAAGCGGTGCAGGCCGGCGAGGTTGTGGCCGGGCCCTATGTGAGGGCGGCGGCGGATCGGCATCTGCGCGATCTGGTCGAGGGGCCCAAACGCGGGCTCAAGTGGGATCTGGCGGCGGCGCTGCGGGCGATCCGGTTCTTTCCGCAGGTGCTGCGGCTCAATGGCGGGCAGTTCGAGGGGCGGCCCTTTGAGCTGCATCCCGGCCAAGCGTTCCGCATCGGCTCGCTCTTTGGCTGGAAACAGTACAGCGCCCAGCACGGCGCGTGGCTCCGGCGGTTCACGCGGTTTTACGATGAGGAAGGCAAGGGCAACGGCAAATCGCCGATGCTGGGCGGCATTGGCCTTTACATGATGGTGGCCGATGGCGAGCCACGGGCGGAGATCTATGCGGCGGCGGCCAAGAAAGACCAGGCGGGGATCCTGTTCCAGGATGCGGTGGCGATGGTGGATCAGTCGCCGGTGCTGAAGCGGAAAGTGCAGCAGCAGGGGGGAAACCCCGTCTGGCAGATGACCTACCGGGGGCGCGGGGGCGACAAGCGCAAGTTCAAACCGCTCTCGGCCGAGAAAGCCCAGTCCGACCCGCGCCCCCATTGTGCGCTCACCGATGAGGTGCATGCATGCCGTTCAACACAAGATAGAACACAGCACGGTAGGATCAAAAGAGCTGTTCGTTATTGCCGAACACTGCTTTCCACCAGCCCGACGGCGATCCACTGCAGAGAAAATGTTAAGATGAGATCTGCCGCATGTGGCGGGATCTGTCTGCAGGGAGTCTTCGCAAATGTGCCTTGAGACGCCACGATCATATGTGATCCCACTCCATCTTGCGGCGTCAAAAGAAAGGAAACGCACATGACACCTCAATACAAACGCCTCGATAAAAACGATGCCGCTGTTCTGATGGTCGACCACCAGGCCGGGCTTCTCTCGTTGGTGCGGGACATTGACCCCGACAAGTTCAAGAACAATGTTCTGGCCTTGGCAGATGCCGCAAAGTACTTCGGCCTGCCGACGATCCTCACCACCAGTTTCGAGGACGGCCCCAACGGGCCGCTGGTTCCAGAACTGAAGGAACTTTTCCCGGACGCCCCCTACATCGCCCGTCCTGGACAAATCAACGCCTGGGACAACGAGGACTTCGTCGCTGCCGTGAAAGCGACCGGCAAGAAGCAACTGATTGTTGCCGGCGTGGTGACAGAAGTTTGCGTGGCATTCCCGGTCCTGTCAGCGATCGAAGAAGGGTACGACGTCTTTGTCGTGACGGATGCCTCCGGGACATTCAATCAGATCACGCGGGACGCTGCATGGGACCGGATGTCAGCTGCGGGCGCGCAATTGACGTCATGGTTCGGCATGGCCTGCGAACTGCACCGTGACTGGCGCAATGACATCGAAGGATTGGGAGCCTTGTTCTCTAACCACATACCGGATTACCGCAACCTGATCAGCAGCTACAACGCGACGCCCGTAACCTCATAAACGGGCCGTGGTCTAAGACCGTGCCAAACAAGCCCTTGGCGGAGAGACAGCAACCGCCAAGGGCAATCTGGTTAAACACATTCGGCACGGGGCTCAGCTTCACCGACCCGGCAGAGGGATATGTTCGCTCCGGTCATTCGGTGGTAGATCAAACTGCCCTGTTCCCCATCTTTCCGCACGCCACTCTTCCTTGGCATGCTGTATCTTCTCCTGGCTTGAGGCAACGAAGTTCCACCAGACATATCTGGGGCCGTTGAGTGTCGCACCTCCCAAGGCCATTAGCCGTGCGCCGGCAGGGCCAGCGGCCACCGTGATCTGATCACCTGGGCGGAAGACCATCATTCGGCCCGCTTCAAATTCCTGACCTGCAATCTTCACGCTGCCCTGTGATACGTAAATGCCGCGGTCTTCGTGTTCATCCGGAAGCGGAAAGCGCGCACCGGGTTCAAGGATGACATCCAGATAGAAGGTTTCGGAAAAAAGGGTCGCTGGGGCCGCCTCACCGTATGCTGAACCCAGGATCAACTTGGCACGGACGCCTTCCGACTCGATTTCAGGCAGGCTCTCCTTGCCGTGATGCTCAAACAGGGGATCAATGTCTTCCTTGTCTTCAGGCAGCGCCATCCAAGTCTGGATGCCGAACAGCGAGTGCGGCCCGCTGCGAGCCTCGGACGAGGTGCGCTCGGAGTGGGTGACCCCCTTTCCGGCGACCATCCAATTCAAAGCGCCGGGTCGAATGACCTGATCGGTGCCAAGGCTGTCGCGGTGGTGGAAGTCTCCTTGATACAGGTAGGTCACCGTGCCCAATCCGATGTGCGGGTGGGGGCGCACGTCTATCCCCGAACCTGTGAGGAATTCTGCGGGCCCCGCCTGATCAAAGAAGATAAACGGTCCAACCATCTGGCGCTTTGGTGCGGGCAGCGCGCGGCGAACTTCAAACCCGCCCAGATCATGCGCTCGAGGAATGATCAGAGTTTCAATGGAGTCGATGTCAACGCCGTCAGGGCATCCAGGGTCAAGTGCGGGATTCCAGCTCATTTCAAACTCCTTTGCGATTGGGTGCAGAATAATGATAGCTCATCGCAGTGGATGCAGAAGCCGCCCGCTGTTCGTTTTAGGCGAAAGCGGTGTTCACCCGCGTGCTCTTCACATGGATCTGAACAGGGTTATGCTGAGCAGTACGCTGAATGAGGGGTGCAAATGCCTTCGGGAATTCATCATGTGACAGGCATCACAAAGAACGTTCAGGCCAACGTCGACTTCTACATGGGATTTCTCGGCCTGCACCTTGTCAAACAAACTGGCGGGTATGAAGACGCCGAGCAGCTGCACCTGTTTTATGGCGACGTACACGGCGCGCCCGGATCTGTGGTGTCCTTCCTAGTATGGGAAGACGGTGCAACAGGACGGGTTGGAGAGGGTCAGGCTGGCGAGATTGCGTTTGCAGTTCCACTCGACAGCATCGGAGAATGGCTGACACGCGCCTTAGACGTCAGAATGCCTGTTGAACAGCCCACGCGCGAGTTCGGTGAAACCGTTCTACGACTGAAAGACCCCGATGGCATCATAGTGAAGCTGGTTGGTACGGATCTGGGGCGCGAACCTCTGCAAACTGGTCAAGTTGCACCCACCCGCCTGCGGGCAGTCACGCTGTTTTCCGGGGATCCTGCGGCAACAGCGGAGTTCGCCGAAAAGTTCGGTTACCGCATGAGCGCGACAGAAGGTCAGATCCAGAGGATGGTGTCCGATACCGATGCGATAGATATCCGTGATACGCGCGGGTTCTTTAGCGGCATTCCCGGCACCGGCGTTCTTGACCACGTGGCCTTCCGCGCACCGGATGCCGCGGCACTCCGAGAGATGCGGGTGTCGTTGGCGCGTGCTCATGAGCCGACCAATGTTCATGATCGAAAGTACTTTTTGTCGTTATACGCCCGGGATCCGGCTGGTCTCCTATTCGAGTACGCAACCGACGCACCTGGATTTGCGGTGGATGAGCCAGCAGGCCATCTGGGAGAAACGTTGCTCATACCCGACCATGACACCGCCCGAGCCGCAGACCTGCGCGCGATGCTGCCACAATTCGCGCAGCCAGGCGAACCAAGGATGCCCAAGCGGTCTCTGCCTTTCGTGCATCGGTTTCGCCATCCCGAAGACCCCGACGGCTCGGTTATGCTCTTGTTGCATGGAACCGGTGGCAATGAAGCGGATTTGATGCCTCTCGCTGCACGCCTCAACCCAAGGGCAACCCTGCTTGGCGTTCGGGGTCGTGCCACCGAAGAGCATGTCACCCGGTTTTTCCGGCGGTTTGATGTGGAAACTTTCGACCAGGAGGATATTCGCGCCGAGGCGCGGGCCTTTGAGGCCTTTCTGCACGCTGCTGTTCAAGGATATGGGCTGGACACCGAAGCGGTTACGGTGCTGGGCTATTCCAACGGCGCAAACTTTGCAGCCTCCGTTATGGCGCTACATCCCGGCTTGATCCGCCGCGCTATACTGCTGCGGGCGATCCCGGTGCTTATAGAGCTGCCCCAGGTGGATCTGTCCTCGGCCCAGGTCTTATTGCTGACCGGCCGCGATGACCCTCTCAGCTCTGAGGCGCCGCGCTTGGCCCAATGGTTGCAGGACAGTGGTGCGGGTGTTGAAAGCGAGGATGTTGAGGCAGGTCATGAAATTTCACCCGCGGATCTGAACGCCGCGCGCGCCTGGCTGACCCGCTAGGGCGGCGGGCGCTGCCCCGCCGCCGCGATCCTGTCCGGAAGTCCCTTACAGAGTGCCGAACTTTCCGGATTGAAATTCGGAAATCGCCTGATGGATTTCCTCCTGAGTGTTCATCACAAAGGGCCCATAGGCTGCGACTGGTTCGTCAATCGGCTCACCCGATAGGATCAAGAGCTTGGCACTGGTAGCAGCTTCCAGCCGAACCGCGCCCTTCTTCCCTACGCGTGCAGTTGCCGGGCCCACTAGGGGGGCGCTGCCATTGATGGTTACTTCGCCGTCGAGCACAACTACCGTCACATTCTGGCCCTCTGGCGGCGCCAACGAAGCCCCCTTGTGCGCGTTCAATCGTAAGTCCCAGACCTCCATCGGCGTGAAGGTGCGTGCAGGCCCGTTGTGGTCGTTGTATTCGCCTGCGATGACCCGCAGCCGCCCGGCATCATCTGCAAGGTCAATACTGGGAATCTCTGCATTCGTGATGCCCTGGTAACCCGGATTTGCAGATTTATCCTTGGCCGGCAGGTTTACCCAGAGCTGGACCATTTCGAGCGTTCCGCCCCTGCGGGTGAACTCCTGACTGTGATACTCCTTATGTAAAATGCCGTCTGCCGCGGTCATCCACTGCACATCACCTTCCCGGATCACTCCGCCGCGCCCTGTGGAATCGCCGTGTTCGACCTCGCCCAGATAGACGATGGTGACGGTTTCGAACCCTTTGTGCGGATGCACATCGACGCCTCTCGGATGGTCCGCTGGGTTGAAACGATGCGGCCCGGCGTAATCCAGCATCAGGAACGGATCATGGCTGTTTTTCCCGCCCATATGCGAAAACAGGGATCGCACTGGAAACCCATCGCCCACCCAATGACCGGGGCCGGTCTTGCTCGTAGATAAGATCTGTCTCACTTCGAAACTCCTTTCTTCACGGGGAAGCCGTGGCTGTCTTTCAATTGGGGGGAGAAGACAGGCATTCAACGCATGACGCGTTCCTGAAAGCAGAACCTGGTGTTCGAAAAATCTCGCTGAGCAATGGCGCAGGTCAAGGTGACTATTCCTTGCGGGTTTGCGGCGTGCCTTCCGGTGAGTGCGCTCTCTTGGGTCTGCCCTCTACGGGCAATTATAAGTACAGCGAAGGGCATCAATGAGAACAAGCAACCGAATTTCTATGGACTGAACCGGTGCGGCCAATGCTGGAAGTCAACGTGGTTGCAACTCGGCGTTCGCAGTCACTGAACGATATTATTTCCCGTACTTTCAAATCATGACTATGCTGGTTTTATGCGCTGGAACATAAACGAAATTGAAACCTTCCTCAGTGTGGTGGACACCGGGTCCATTTCAGAGACTGCCACGCGTGGCGGATTGTCAAAATCCGTTATCAGCAAACGTATTAGTGATCTCGAAAAGGCGCTTGGCGTTACTCTGTTTACGCGCCATGCAGGCCGGATCAGAGTGACGGATGCTGCCCTTGCACTTGCTGAGCGGGTTCGGCCCGCGTTCAGTGAGCTTGTCATGGCAACGGAGTGGGTGGCGGAGGGTGACCATGGTTTGCAAGGGCGGCTGAGGATCTCGGCGCCGATGAGCTTCGGGATCCGTCACGTTGGACGTATGGCCGCCAATTTCGCCAGCATGCACCCCAATCTCGATATCGCTATCGAATACGATGATGCAATGGTTGATCTGGCCCGATCCGGTTTTGATGCTGCTATCCGTGTTGGTAGGATGCCCGACAGTACCCTTGTTGTTCGCAAGGTTTGCGAGGACCCCCGAGCGATTGTCGCAAGCCCTGAGTACCTGGAAAAGCATGGCCAGATTAATAGGCCAGAGCAGCTCAGGGAGCATGCCGCAATTGGATACCAGAACAAGCGGCTGGGCGAAATCTGGCAGTTTGACAGGCCAGTTGATCCGCCTGTCCCATCCAGAGTCATGACAAACAATGGGGACGCGATGCGCGACATGGCTTTGGAAGGTCTCGGGATAGCGCTTCTCCCCATGTTCATCGTTTATGATGATCTAAAGCATGAACGCCTGGTTCAGGTTCTGCCTGACTTGGCTCCAGATCCGCTACCCGTGCAAGCTGTTTGGCCGCCAGTCAAGCACATGCCCCCGAAACTTCGGCTCTTCATTGATCACTTGGCTCTTTCTTTCGGGCAACGAGCACCTTGGCAATAGGCGCGCGGTTTCCAAATGATGACCTGTCGCGTCAAAATCAATCCTACAGATGTTGATGTCACGCGGTTTAGGTCGATCCAAGGCAACTGGCCGAGTTCTGTCCCTGAAACTGCAGGGATTCGTTGTATTAAGGTTGCGATGTGTATGGATCCCTTCCTGGTTAGCAGACTTCCAAGTGATACCCATTAACGATTGAACGTCTACTTCGACGCCTGGCGATGAGCCGAAACGACCCTAGAGAGTCCACCGTCAGCGGATCGCTCCAATGGACGCATGAGCGGTACGATTGTCGCGATTGGACTGCGAAGCGGTTGACCGATATTCGGGCAGCGCAGATGCAAATTCCTAGATCAGCTGGGCGGGGGAAACCCGCCAGATCTCCCTTGAGCGTGGAGTGCCCCCACTGAAGTGGTCCACCTTTTGGGATAGGAATATCCCGTTTTCAGGAGGACGACGAGATGGCAGGCAAACGAGAGAAGCCCGAGGACATCGTGCTGAAGCTGCGACAGGTTGAGGTGCTGCAAGGGCAAGGGAGCTCGGTTCAGGAAGCCGTTCGGCAAATCGGTGTGACGGTTCAGACTTACTACCGG
>NZ_PVUF01000017.1 GCF_003003215.1 Tritonibacter scottomollicae
CCGGTAGTAAGTCTGAACCGTCACACCGATTTGCCGAACGGCTTCCTGAACCGAGCTCCCTTGCCCTTGCAGCACCTCAACCTGTCGCAGCTTCAGCACGATGTCCTCGGGCTTCTCTCGTTTGCCTGACATCTCGTCGTCCTCCTGAAAACGGGATATTCCTATCCCAAAAGGTGGACCACTTCAGTGGGGGCACTCCACGCCCACCTGTTCCGATCCCTTGTAGAGTTTATCGGGATAACCACTCTCGTCGTTACCGATCTGGACAGCGTGAACGGACCCGCCGACGGGGAAGGCGATGATGACGCCGAGCTGGTGGAAGGAGACGATGAAGATTATGAAGTTGTGGCAGGCAGCACTTGTACGCCAGAAACACCGGATGCGGTCACGTCGAACCAGATGCTTGCCCAATGGTTGCCAGGCAAAAACAGGATTGACGAGCTCTTAGCTGCTGGTGCGGCTGCCAAGACAGTGGCGGCCGATGATTTTGGGCTGGGCGCCATCCGTGTCACCTATCCCTGCACCGTCAGTCTTGAGCTCGGCGGCGAACAGATCGAGCGCGCCGGTCGCACGCTCGAAGTCGCCTTCGCATTTGACAATCTGGAATGGACACAGGACGTCGCCAATCGGGAGTTGAGGCTCCGGGTGCGCGCACCCCAAGATCTGGAAGACCTAGCACGGCGTCTCCACGATAAAGTCCATAGTTCCAACTACAAGAAAACGGATTTCGCGCTCGCATTGCTCGCCAAGGACCCTGACGCCTGGATCGTCCCTCACTACGTTGCGGAAGGCTTGAAATGGCTGGAAACCACTCTGGGCGTAGCAGTGGAAGAGGACGATCAGCAAGAAGGTGACGCCGCATGACAAGCCGCATAGGCAAGCCCAATACAGACACTGACACGGCACTTCACGAGCGGCTCGCGGGGGACGGCAATCGGCATTTTGTGATGGTGGCGGGAGCGGGTTCGGGAAAGACAACATCGCTCGTGAAAGCCCTAGCACAAATCGAACGCACCCAAGGGCCTGCCCTGCGCCGCAACGGGCAACAAGTCGCCTGCATTACCTACACCGAAGTGGCCGTGGAAGAAATTCGCGGAGACGTCGGGAATGATGAACTGTTCCATGTCTCGACCATCCATAGCTTCCTCTGGACTGTCATAAAGCCATTCCAGAACAATCTTCGGGAGTGGGTGAGCAACCGTTTGCAAGAGAAGATTGCCGTAGAGCAAGAAAAAATCGAGAAACCGCGAACAAGAGAAGCCACGAAAGCTCGCGCCGCGGATAACATCGAGCGGTACAATCGACAACTAGCGGAAATTGATGCAGTGAAGGGCTTCCGGTACGGGACCGGCAGCGACTACGCGAACGGCGTTCTGGGCCATAGCGATATCCTCAAGATCGGCCCCGAATTTATCGCAGGACACGCATTGATGCAGATCCTCCTGACACGTCGTTTTCCGGTCATCTTTGTCGATGAAAGTCAAGACACAGACCCTGCATTTGTTGATGCACTCCGCGAAGTGGCACGGGCGGTTCCGCTAGGCTTTTGTCTCGGCTTCTTCGGCGATCCGGTCCAGAAGATTTACATGCAAGGTGCCGGACCTATTCCACCTGAAGAGGGATGGAAGACGCTTGAAAAACCGGAAAATTTCCGGTGTCCGCAGGCCGTACTTCGCGTCATCAACCGTATCAGGGCGGAAGACGACAAGCTTGAACAAACGCGCGGACGCCACGTTGTGGTGAACGGGGAAGGCGCTCCCGTTGAAGGGTCAGCCAGAGTATTGATCCTGCCCGCCGATGATCGGCGACAGGAACGTCTGGAAGAGGCACGTCGCTGGCTGACAGAACAGGACGGTGATGAAGGCTGGTTAGAGGAAGAAGACGAGGAAGCGTTGCGGCTCTTGGTGCTGGTCCACAGGATGGCGGCAACCCGACTTGGTTTTCCAAACCTCTACAGCGCGCTCAATGACAGATCGCCGGAGGACCTTAGTAGCGGCCTGATTGACGGGACTGCCTGGGTGGTGCGCCCGTTTTTGTCGTACGTCCTTCCAGCGGTGCTTGCGCGCCATGAAGGGCGAGAGTTTGATATTATGCGCCTACTTCGCACACACTGCCCGCGGTTGCAGCCGGATGCGCTTGCTGGCGTCGACACCGCGGGACTTCTGAATGGCCTGCAAGGACAGATCGGCGAACTGGTCACGATGTTGGACGCCGGGGGTAACGCGCGCGTCGGCGATATCGTCCGCTTCATGAGAGACAACAATTTGATGAGGTTCGATGATCGCTACGTCGAGCTTATTGGTCTCTACGTGGGTGCGGCGGAACCTGTTGCCGAGCCCACCACCGACAATGCCGCTCTTCGTTTCATGCAGTGCGATGCATCTGAGCTATGGGGATACCGAAAATATATAGAGAAGATGTCTCCTTTCGCCACGCAGCAAGGTATCAAGGGCGCGGAGTTCGGCAAGGTGATTGTCGTTGTTGACGATGAGGAAGGGCGAACAAACACCTTCTCCTACGGAAAGTATTTCGGCGTAACACCACTATCAGATACCGACCGTGAAAATCTTGCTGCCGGAAAAGATTCGGTTATCGATCGAACGCGCCGCTTGTTCTACGTATGTTGCTCCCGGGCGCTATCCGACCTGACCGTCGTCATCTTCGCAGAGGATACGGCGAAGATGCGTGAAGCTCTCTTTGCAAAGGGGTTCTTCGAGACAGATGCGGTGCGCGTTCTCGCATAGCATGCAAACTCGCTTCTGCAGTGCAAGTCCGGTTTGGCGGGTTGCGCTACGGCACTGGATGACTACGCTCAAGTTCCGCTTTGGGCCGAGGCTGCGTGAAAAAGCGGTACGGACGTCGGAGCCGTGTTGAATGTTAGCCCGCCTTGGTCAGCAAATACACTGTCTCTCCTTCATCGTTCAGGTAGGATCCTCGACACTTGAAGCCGAGATCAGGCAGCGCCGCCGTCCGATACCCTTCTCGTTTTGTGGTGGCAAAAACGCCATCGCCACCTATGGGTAGGGACATCAGCTCTTTCATCAGAAGTGATGAGAGGCGGCGTCCTCGATTAGCTTTCGATACCGCCACATAGCCAAGCTCCGTTGGATACTCATTTTCTGGAACATCTACTCCCACATTTTCACGGAGCCTTTTTCTGTACGTGGTTTCCGGAGATTTTAGCGCCGCCACGCCTGCAATCTCTTTGGCCCAACGCGCGATGATGAGAAGATGTGCTCTTCTGACACGATTTTCGATTTGCTCCACAGTCCCTTTGACTGCTCCGCATGAGTGAATAAGCTCAGCGACTTCTGCCGCTTCTTCGTCAGATAGTTCTGCTCCGCTCCGAAGTATGACCGTGTAAGGCACGTCTGCTGCACGCACAGTCTTGGGAAAGGCATTCATGTTATCGTCACCTGCGCCGGGAAATTACCCCCAACAACCTGCCTCCATTGCAGGTAATCAGCAAACGAATTCTCCGCTACTTGGCGACATCCCCCTATGCCGTGCGATAGTGCCGCAGGTCCGCACGCCTGATGGACTTCGCCGCCAGATCACAGCCTGAACATGCGACGCGAGATGTGGGAAGGTCTGAATAGCCGCAGGTTCCGATTGGAAAATTCTGCACGATGCACAAGTAGCCGCTTGATCAGGCTGCAATGCAGCATGGGAGCAGTGCGCCGATGTCCGGTAAGGACCGAACCAATCTTTCCTTGGCTAATCGTAAAGATCGAAGAGCGCGGGAGCCCCATCCCATGCCAAATACAGGTTCCGGCCGTCCCAGTAGCTTGCCTCGCCGCTGAGGATGGACCGTTTTGCGCGGAAGACGGTATCCGCCGTCAGGCGATCGAGGCACTCGGGGCCGATCTCGGGTACCTCGCTGCCCCTCTGCCCATAACCATCGTCCGCGATGGTTCGCGCAGGGATGGCCATCAACAGCGCTGCGTGCTTCGTCTCCTTAAGGATGATCGCAAACTGGTTCGTGAGGACAGAGTAGCCTGTGCGCGCGTGGACGATGCGGGGATCTTTAAAAGTGAGGCTCTGAAGCAGCGAAGAGACCGCTTGAGGTGTTACCAGCTTTGACTTATCGCGGATGATCCCGGCGCTGGCGTCCTGGCACCATTCTCTGACATCGGTAGAGGTCGATAGCGTCATTGGGATGCGGGTCCGACCCGCGAACTTCCGTGCCGAAGGAAGGTAGTCGGAGGTCGTGACGAACATGCTCTTCTGAGCTGCTTCGACGTCTGCGACGCCATGCAGTGCCGCTACGGCCGCCAGGTCGATCTTGTTTCGAGGAGCGTAGCGCTTGGCCTGAACCAGCGTCAGTATGTCGCCTAGTGGGTCGCGCTGGAGCACGCGGACGTCTATGCCCCCGTCATTCGAGCCCGGGCCTAGCTCGCAAGTAAACCCTTGAGCCTGGAAAATTCGGAATAGTAGCGTCTCAAATTCGCGCCAAGTGAGGCGGTGGAGATCCTCCGGGCGTCTCGCGAAGTACGAATACAATTCTTCATACACTTCCGCGACGTCCGGCTGAACCAGTCCGCATACCCACTGCCAATTCTCACGGTCGAGAAACGGTTGGAAAAACGGACTGTCGTCCTCTGGATATATATGGACGCTGGCACTGTCATTGCGCTCATACCAGAAGCCCTGTCGTTCAAGCAGCTCAAAAAACTCGATGTCGAGACCGTGGAAATCGCCATCGAGCGCGCGTCCGAGGTCGCCGTCGAAGTGCAGGACCGTGACGACGGGGGGCGCCCCAGGCTCTCCGCCGACCCGCTCGGCATAGGACTGGAAGCCGCAGTCGAACCAAAGCTCGTGACGAGTTGCCCACTCTTGTATCGAACGCTGCAGGTCGCTGACCAGCACGTCGAGTTCAGCATCGGACGGTGTCTGGGCTGCGGTGCTCGGATCCGGCAACTCGTCAGACATCGAATGGTTCCGGGGCGGTTATTTGTTGCATGGCTTTTGCTCTGCCGCATTCGGCTAGACTGTTATCTGCCATTGGTTAGACGTCATTCTCGCCGAATATTAGCCGCTCGTCTACGCAGTTTGCGTGACCTTCAAGGTGATCTGCGATCCGAACCATTCGATCTATCCGTTTCGAAGTTGGATCGCGGACGAGCTAAAAAAATCGCGGAGCACGATTGGCTGGCTGGTTCAGCCTAAAGCAGCAACCCGCACTAGGATCAATGGCTGATTTGGGCCTTATGGTACAAAACCGGTCCTGCCGCCATCCCAGCATAGCATAGGCGCTTTCCGTGCATCGCCGCCCTAAAGATCTAGCGAAGCATCAGTAAGAGGGGGGGCGAACCGGATACTCGCGGCTTGCCCACAATCATCCGGTTCGCGGTGATTGGGTCAGTTTATGACGTAAAAGCCAATTTCGTCTGACGTTCTACAGGGGGTGTGGAACATCGAACACCTTTGACCCAATAAACGGCCAAAACTTCAGGAAATTGCAAGACTGCGTCTTTCAATTCTGACCCAAACGTCAATCATTTCTGACCCAAAACTCGACAGCGGCCATTCATGCGGATCGCAACGAAGAAGGGCGCAGAGCCCACTTAACAAATGCTGCGCCTCGCTCGAATGGCAGCGAAGCAGATAATGGCGGATGCTGATCTTAGCACGCCACTTCTCACGTAGTCGTGAGATTCCAGCAACTGGAGGGCTTCTTCGGACTTGACGACTAGCCCCCGGGAAGTGTTTATCGTCGATGGACGAAAGGAAACTATGTGCTTGGTAAGTTCTTCATCATTCTTGTTGCATTGCAGCTCGTTGTTACGAGCGCATTCGCGCATTTGATGCCGATGGCCGACCATGGTGTAGAGCCTGCTGCTCAGCATGTGCATAGTGACGAATTATCCATTCTTCAGGATCAGATGGTGGACGCAGCCTTCGAGACCGAGCAACAATCCAAACCATTTGGGCTGCTTAATTGTTCTAGCGTTGCTTGCACTGATCAGTTTGGAAATGTGTCTGCTGTCGCCCTGCACAAAAACTTTCGGATCGCGGACTTGATCCCCGCCGAACCGAGCATGGCTCTGCAATCTGTCCTTCTCTCCCACCTTCGGCCTCCTCTGGCCTGAGCGCGCCTGTCCGGCGTTGATTCCGGCGTCGCCTGAGTGGCCACGCACGGCGATTCGATCATTTGCGGCCTTCTTCAGGCTCAAACCTCTGGCCCATCTGATCTTTCTCCCTCCCTTCACTGTTTGGCAGTGATCTCCTCTTTGCAGGGCCATCTTTTTGGTCCGCGTTCACGGAAAACACATGAAACACACGAATTTCCTGCGGCCTCTCGCCGTAGTGCTGGGGCTTGCACTCGGCTTGCCAGCGTATGCTGGCACCTATGACATCACCGTAGATAAGGTCCGGATTGACACCGGTACCTTCAAAAAGAACGGGATCGGCTACAACGGTAGCCAGACCCCGACCATTCTGCACTTCGAGGAAGGTGAAGACGTCGTCATCCGCGTGAAGAACAATCTGCGCGAAAGCACGTCCATCCATTGGCATGGACTTATCTTACCGTTCCAGCAAGACGGGGTGCCAGGTATTAGCTTCAACGGCATCAAACCGGGCGAAACTTTCACCTACCGCTTTCCGATTGAACAGGCAGGCACCTACTGGTTCCACAGCCATTCCGGCTTCCAAGAGCCCGACGGAGCCTATGGCGCCATCGTGATTTCCCCGAAAGGCGGTGAGGCGGTGCCCACGGATCGCGACTACGTGGTGCAGCTGACGGACAAGCATCCGCACAGCGGATCGCGGATTTTCCGCAACCTGAAAGCCTCGGCGGACTACTATAACCGCGCGCAGAGAACGGCGCAGGACCTAATCGAGGACGCCGGTGCCGAGGGTTTGAAAGCCGCCCTTCAGGATCGGAAGATGTGGGGTGCAATGCGTATGATGCCCACGGACATCGAGGATGTTCAGGGCTTCACACCGCTTATCAACGGGGCCAGCACCCAGCAGAATTGGACCGGCATTTTCAAGCCCGGCGAGAAGGTGCGCCTGCGTCTGATCAACTCCTCGGCGACGACCTATTTCGACGTGCGCGTGCCCGGTCTAAAAATGACGGTGGTGCAGGCCGATGGCAATGACGTGAAGCCAGTCACGGTGGACGAACTGCGCATCGCCGTGGCGGAAACCTATGACGTGATTGTCCAGCCGCGTGAGGCCAAGGCTTACTCGATCATCGGCGAGAGCGCGGGCCGCACCGCGATGGTGCGCGGCACCTTGGCACCTACCGCAGGTATGGTCGGTCCCTACTACAAGATGCGGCCTCAGCCTCTGCTGACCATGGCCGACATGGGCGGTATGATGTCCGGGATGGACCACTCTGGAATGGACATGAGCGGGTTCGATATGTCCGGGATGGATCACTCCGGCCATGACATGAGCGGCTTCGACATGTCGGGCATGGACCATTCCGGGATGGATATGGGCGGCATGGACATGTCCGCTGGCATGCCCGTCGTTCCTTCTGAAGGGGCGCCGGGCGCTGCCTTCTATGCACCGGGCAGCGGGCTGATCCCGACGGCGGCCAATGGCGGCAAGTTCCTTGGTTACGAAGACCTCACGGCGCGCAAACCGCTCTACCGTGATCGCCCCGCCACCCGCGAGATCGAGATCCGCCTCACTGGCAACATGGAACGCTACATCTGGTCGATCGACGGCGTGAAATACGAGGACGCCGATCCGATCCGCCTGAAGTACGGGGAGCGCGTCCGATTCAAGTTCGTCAATGAGACCATGATGGCGCATCCAATGCACCTGCACGGGATGTGGACGATCATCGACACTGGCAAAGGGGCCTACGACCCCGTGAAGCATACAGTCAGCGTCGCCCCCGGCACGACGCTCTACACCGAGACCGAAGTCGACGCTCCCGGTCAGTGGGCGTTCCATTGCCACCTCTCTTATCACGCGGGGGGCGGCATGTTCCGCAAGGTCATCGTCGAAGGCGGCCCGTCCTGATGGGCGCGTATTTCAAGGAAACCAATCACATGAAAAATCTGCTGCTTGGAACGGCCCTCGGGCTTCCGCTTGCGCTGACTTTCACCTCAGTCGCGATGGCCGAGGTGGGCGTTTCCCCGACAGTCTGGGGCGTGCGGACCGACAAGCTCGAATACCGGATGGGCGATGAGGAGAACTCCTTTGCCTGGGGGTTCGCGGCCTGGACGGGCAATGACGAGCTGCGGCTCGTCTGGAAGAGCGAAGGCGCTAAGATCGAAGGCGGCGATTTCGAAGAGATGGACAACCAGATTCGCCTCCAGAAACCGATTACTGATTTCTTCGATGGTTTCGTCGGGGTCGCAGCGTCGACGCCGGACGGCGCTCCTGAGCGCTATCATGGCGCTTTCGGCGTGACCGGCCTCGCGCCGCAGTGGTTCGAAGTCGAAGCGGCACTCTACGTTTCGGAATATCCCTACATCGGGGCGGAAGTGGAGTACGAAGCCCTGCTGACCAACCGGTTGACCCTGACACCCTCTTTCGAGGTCACTCTTCCGCTGGCGGATGACCCCGAGCGCGAAATCGCGGCGGGCGGCGGCTCTTTCGAGCTGGGGCTGCGTCTGAGCTACGACCTGATCGGTCGCAATGTCTCTCCGTATTTCGGCGTGAATTACGAGCGCGCGTTTGGCGGAACAGCCGACATCCTGCGCGATCACGGTCATGAGGTCGACGAACTGACCGGCGTGGTCGGCATCAACTTCATGTTCTGATCTTTCTGCGCCCTCTCGGCATTAGCTTTTCTACACGACGGACAGCCAAGAGGGCGCAACCTTTTCAACCTGAACCAACCAAGGGAGCATCCCAATGAAACTTCGTACTATCCTAACGTCCGCCGCGCTGTCGGTCGGTCTTACCCTGAGTGCAGGCGCTACATTGGCTCACGGCAAGGGCATGATGACCATGCCGGGCAACGGCCAGACGGTCGGCGCAGACACCAAGGTCATGCACCTAATGTTCAAAGATCCCATGCAGATCACCACCGTCACGATGAAAGCGCCGGACGGTAAGTCCTACAAGATCAACGGTCCGGCTGCGAACGAGGCCGTGAAAACCTGGGAAGGCAAGCTGCCCGAGCTCGCAAAGGGCAATTACAAAGTCGACTGGCGCGGCATGTCGCCGGACGGTCACCCTATGAGCGGTAGCTTTGCGTTCAAGGTCGCGAACTGATCATGGGCGGAGTTCTTGCCGCACTGGAACCGGTGCAAATCGCCTCGATCCTCGTCAAGGCGGGGATGTATGTCAGTGTCCTGCTTGCGGCGGGCTCCGTCCTCAACCTCTGGCTCCTGACCGAGCTGGATGCCGCTGCAAGCCGTCGTCTCAGGCGGCTGGCAGCATGGTCGGCCATAGTTGGCATCGTGTTCAGTGCATTGAATATTCCGCTGCGGGCGGCTTTTTTCTACGGGGGGTTCGCTGGCGTGTTTGATCCGATGATGCTTCAGATTGCGCTGTTCAGCCCATTTGGGTTGTCGATAGAGGCCGACATTCTTGGTCTTCTCGCAATCGCGACCATCGTGCTCAATCGCAGTTGGACACGACCTGTGGCTGTCCTTGGTGTTGTCCTTGTTGCCATCAGTTTCGCGCTGCGCGGTCACGCGACTGGAGATCCGAGGCTGGCGCTCTCGACACTATTCGTCATCCACATCCTTGCCGCCAGTTTCTGGATCGGAGGTTTTTACCCCCTCTATGACATGGCTGGGCGCGGTAACGAGGCGGCGGCCCGCACTGTCAAACGTTTCGGGCAGGCGGCGCTGGTTATGGTAGGGCTGCTTGTCACTGCAGGTGTCGCAATCTTGGTGATCCTTGCGGGTAATCCGGTCGCGGCGCTGACCCAACCCTGGGGGCAATTCCTGATGCTGAAACTTGCGGTGGTAGCTCTGCTTCTTGGGCTTGCCGGGCTGAACAAGCTGCGGTTGACCCCCGCTCTGGAAAAAACCGGGGATGGCAACCCATTGCAGTCTTCGATCCGGTGGGAAGCGGTTGCTTTCGTTCTAATCCTGATTGTCACTGCAACCTTCACCTCAACTGTAGCGCCAGAACACGTTGGGTAAGCTTGGCCTTTGGTTCAGCTTCGACGCAACGACATGCTTTTGGAAAGGAGTAGCAAAAATGAACAAGGCTCGGTCGAGGACTTTAGTTGCGCTTGTGGGTGGGGCCGGATTTCTTGCTCAAACAGCACTCGCCGACGGCCTGCCAACTTTTGCAGAAGCGTTTTATGGCGTCACAATCGAAAACGTGAATGTTACTCAAGGCAAACGAGGGGAGAATGCGGCAGTAACTTTCATAATTAATAACTTTTCTTACCAAGACGTATTCCTTCAAGGTATCTCCTCTGATGCTTCCTCTAGTGGCGAATTATTCTACAAGGGTGCCTTTGGCCAAGGCATTGTCGAAAGTGGCTTGCCAATCATGCAGGCAGAGACACTTGATCTGTCAAGTTCGCACATCGGTGCTCGGTTGACAGACCTACATTCGAGACTTTTACCTGGGGACCACTTGACCTTGAAGTTGCATTTTAGAAAGGGCCAAATAGCCATTTCAACGCATGTCAGCCCCCAACAATTAGCCGACCCATCCAGAGCCCCATAAGGATCATCATCAAGTTTTCGGTCAGAGAGATGAACCCAAGCGGCACGTTGGAATTCCCCCCCACACAGGCACACTTCAGCTCGCGTTTCTCAATGTAGACTGCCTTGAACACGCTGACCGCCCCAATGGTCCCGATAAACAGAGCAACGGGTGCAGAGAGCCATGTCAGGACGCCCGCGGTCATCAGGATGCCAGCCAAAGCCTCACCATAGGGATAGACTTTGCCATAAGGCACCCAGCGTTTCGCCAGCAGGTCATAATTCAAGAACATGGTTGAGAACTGCTCGACGTCCTGAAGCTTCTGGATTGCAAGCATCGTCATCGAAAGTGAGACGAACCACTGGAAACTCTGCCAAGTCAGGATAGTCCCGTATTGGTGCCATGCCAACCCAAGCGCCAGCAGAGCACAAACCGAAAAGATCGCGATGACGGGACGGTACGTCGTGTCACTCTGCTCTTCCTTTGGCGGGTCGATCCCAAGGAAGATGCGCAGATCGTCATGACCACCTATCCGATCCCCGTTGATGAAGGTCTGGGGCGTTGTCTTGACATCGTGCTCGCGCTTAAATTCTTCTGTTTCTTCCTTGGTCTTCAGGTGGTGGTCTTCGACAACGTAACCCTTGCGCTCCAGCAAATCCTTGGATTTCAGGCCGAAGGGGCAGGTATGCTCAGGCATGACCATGCGATAGAGAACGGCGGTTTTCGTGATATCCTGTGCCATAATTATATTCCTTAATTAGTGCTGTCGTACAGACCGCGAAAACCGGCCTCGTAGTCAGAGACCGCGCTGATAACGAGGTCCTGAACGCTGTCATTTTCCGTGTCGCGCACCTGAATCGTGATCGGGTCAGCCGTGAAGCTTGCTCCCTCGCGGTCGAAGCGGATCAAATCCCCGCTGATCTTGTCCAGAGCAGTGTCGTTTTCATCAGTAATTTCTGCGCGGGACGAGGCCATGACCGCCCCCATGACGATTGCCATGAATGTTCGTGTTTCCGACCAGAAGATATGGCCGAACAGATAAGTGTTCAGGTACACCAACCCGAACACCAGAACCGTAGACACGGCGACCATCAGGAAAAAGCGAGAACACGCCATCGTCACCTCCAAGTGCGTGTAGAGGAATAACAACCTTCCAGTGGGTGCATGTTCCCTGAAAGTTGACTTTTCTCGGCCTATTCCTGCCGAGTTCTTTCACGTTGATAGGTGCGTTCGCGCTCGGGCCATGTGGACTTGATGTAGTCGAGGATCGCTCGAATTTCCGCATCACTCAGGCTGTCGCCAAAGCCGGGCATGTCACTTTCATAGCCCCCGCCGACCACTGCGGCCGTCCCTTCCCGCGTGATACGGAACAAGATGTCGTCACCATGATGCCAAGTGTGGCCCGTTGCATCATGGGGTGGCGCAGGCAGACGCCCTTCAGGGCCAGGGCTGCGCCAGTCCGGTTGCCCCTGAAGCTCCGCCCCGTGGCAGGATGCGCAGTTCTGCTGATAAAGCGCTGCGCCATCCATGCTTTCCTCTGCCACGACGGCGTGCGCCCAGCCTGCAAGAGTTGCTGCGAGTGCAACCAGACCCTTCATTTCACCATGACCCAGTTTGTCACGCCCGAAGCAGCGTGATCCAGCATGTGACAACAGCCATCCGGCACAAGCTGGACCGTCACCGCCTTGGCTGTCAGTAGCGATACTTCATGAGTGTGTGCAGGGCATGCCAGTGGAACAGAGGTATGCCCTGCGCAGAAGGCGCGGCGCGTCATCGTCATGTCAGTTGATCCCATTGGCGCGCTGTACTTCTCGGATATAGGCGGTAATCGAGATCACATTCGCACGCGTCACCTCAGGCTGCGGCGGCATGTCTCCGAATTTCCAATGGTGCGCGCGCACGCCATTCGCAGCCGCCATCTGGAAGGCCATATCACCATGATGCGACGGCTCGTAGATCTTGTGAATCAGCGGAGGGGCGATACCCATTCTCCCAGCGGCATTTTCGCCATGGCATGCAGCGCAGACCGCATCGAAAGCCCGCTTACCCATCGTGCCCTCGGTCGACAACATTACGGGTAGCGTGACGGCGACCATGGGCGCGCCTTCCACAGGTGCGGGGATGTCCTCCACAGAGGCAGATTGAGGAGTAGTGCGGGTGAAAGCATAAGCTCCAAGCGCCACGGCAAGAGCCGCGGCCCCGGCGAGAGTGTATTTGTTCATGGGAGTATCCTGTCCTGCACGGCATTGCCGGCCGCGCGCCCTGATGATGGGTCGAGCGAAATCGACCTAGGTTCAACTGGAGCTGGGTCAGACGCGAGGAGGAGGGAGGTCTAAAGACAGACTTATCGCCGTGCCATTTCTGGGCTCCGGCCACGCACAACGAAAGCGTAGCAAATCTTCGTCAAGGAGAGGCTGCCTGTTGTCGAGAAGGGCATAGGATGCGCAGATCGACATTTCAGCGCAAGGCGCGTCGGCTTGGGGCTGGTTCGCCAGGGCGTGCTGATCTGCAGAGATCATCATTTCTGGACAAGACGCACAGTCATGCGTCGCAGACCCTGCCGCAGACTTTTGCGGGAAGGCAGCCAGCATCATAAGGCTGGTCAGGACGATAACAGCGAGTAGGCGCATAAAAACCCTCGATTGCTGCACTAAAATGGGTTCGGACGGCGGCACGGTCAATCCCAAAACGGCACCACTTTCCATGCTACCAGCCTCAATCGCTTGCACAGCCGCAGTGAATTGGTGCTTTATCTCAAACTAGTGAACTCCGTTTTAAAAATTGAATGACCGCAACACGGAGGCGGGGCTGATGGCCCCACCGCTTCTGTTTTGTGGGCCAGCGGGATTTGGACAAGCCAAACGCCCCTGGCCGTCAGGGAGAGGGTGCTACCCTCCCCCTCGGGCAATCCGATTAGACCGGGCCGTGTCCTCGGCTACGCCTGCGGGCCGCACCAACCCGGTCGAATAGCATTGCCTCGCCCCCTCCCGCGTTCGCCACGTGGCAGATCAGCAGGAACAGGCGGCTTCGCCGACTGAACCTGCAAATCAGCCCTGATTTTCCGAATGGAAGGTCAGATCAACGCAACAAGCCACACGGCAAAAACAGCGGATTGGGTCAGTTTATGACGCCTAGGTCAATTTCGTCTGACGTTCAACAGGGGGGAAGTGGCGGACCGAGGAGGATTCGAACCCCCGACCCCTTGATTCGTAGTCAAGTACTCTATCCAGCTGAGCTATCGGTCCACTAATTGCGGGGTTTACTCTTGGCCCAAGGGAGGTGCAACCCCAAAATGGAAAAAAATCGGCAGGCCTGCGAACACTCTCAGACTGCGCCATCGCCCTTTGGCAGGCAGACCTCAAAGGTGGTCCCCTCGCCCCCCGTTGCAATCAGCGCAAGCTGTCCGCCGTGCCCTTTGACAAGCTCCGCCGCGATGGCAAGACCAAGACCGGAGCCGCCTTTGCGCGCACCGCCCTGAAACGGCGTGAAGAGATTGTCTTGCGCTTTCTTCGGCAGCCCCGGACCGGTGTCATCAATCACAATCGACCAGTCGTTTTCGTCTTCGCGCAAGGACACCGTGATGCGCCCGTCACGACCGGTGGCAATGATCGCCTGGCGCGCATTGCGCACGAGGTTCATGATCACCCGGAAGATCTGCTCCTTGTCACAGCGGATCATAGTTGGCAGCGGCACCGCATTCACGATTTCCACCGTCACATCCGAGGCTGCAAGGTTTTCACTCTCGGCCACATCATCCACGACCTCGCTCAGACAGACCCGTCCGAAGGTGGGGGACGGCTCCTCCGCGCGGCCAAACGCCAGCGTCCCTTCACATAGGGAGACCGCGCGGGTGATGGAGTTCACCAGCTTTGGCGCCAGACGACGCACCAAAGGGTCATCGCTCATCTCGATCCGGTCCGTGAACAGCTGGGCAGAGGTCAGGATATTGCGCAAGTCATGGCTGATCTTGGCCACGGCACCACCGAGCTGTGCCAGCCGTTCCCGCTGCTTCAACGCATGGGTCAGTTCGATCTGCAACTTCTGCAACGCCTCCTCGGCTTCGCGCAGCTCGATCACACCGGCCTTGGGCGTGATGATGCCGCGGGCATCCTCAGGTGCCGCCGCATAGCGCTGCATATAGCCGATCACCCCCTTGATGGGTTTCACCAGCACCATGCGCACCGCAATGAACAGCAGGACAGCCGTCAGCACCGAGATGACCGCCGACAGGAGCAGGATGCGCAAGCCGTAGTCGATCATCTCGGCCCGAAGCGGCGCGGTCTGCATGGTGATCTCGATCAGCAGCCCCGCATCCCGCACCGGCGCGCCGATCACCCGAATGATATCGTTTTGTGGTGTGTAAAGGCGCGCCAACGCATCCCCGATCAGGGTCAGCGCTCCGGCGTCACGCAGATCGAATGTCGCGCCGATGGGGCGCGGGATCGGCGAGGACAGCACCAACTGGCGCATCTCGTCGCGCCGCAGCACCACGTTATAGACGCCTGCGTTTTCCAGCAGTTCCTTTTCCAGATCGCTCTCGATCATATCGTCTGCCAGCAACGCCAGAGAGGCGATCTGAGCGCGTTGCAGGCGGTCCTCCAGATAGTCCTGGCGGAAACGGGAAATGGAGGGGACAAAAATCAACACTTCGGCCAACATCACGAAGACCGTCGTCAGGATCAAAAATCGGCCCGAAAGCGTGTTTAACATGCGTCCCCGTTTTCGCCTCAGGGTATCCAGCGCTGCACGAACCGGACAACCCGCTTTATGACGGAATTCTCAAATAGTCTCGGGGAGAAATACGCGCCTGCGACCCGTTTGTTAAGCTCCGCGATGGTCGGATAAGGTGCAATCATTGCGGCGATTTGGCTCATCTTGAGGCGATTGGCGATGGCCAGCGACCATGTGGCGATCAACTCCCCCGCCTGATGACCTGCAATGGTGGCCCCGACCGGGCGGCCCGCAACCACCATCACCTTGATGAGCCCCGTCGCCCGCCGGGTGGCAATGGCGCGATCATTGTGACCGTAATCGAACCGCGCCACCTCCAACCTGCCGCCATATTCTGACCGCGCCTCTGCCTCCGTGAGGCCGACCTGCGCGATTTCCGGGTCGGTATAAGTGGCGCGCGGGACATGCGCCGTCTTGGCCTTTGCAGGCAGCGCAAACAACAGCGACCGGATGATAACGCTGGCATGATACCCCGCCAGATGGGTGAACTGCCCCTGCCCCGCCACATCGCCGATGGCATAGACCCTTGGGTTGGTCGTCCGCAGGTTTGCGCCCACCTGAATGCCGGTTTTGGTGGTTTCCACCCCTGCCACGTCGAGGTTCAGCCCCTCCGTGTTGGGTTTGCGCCCGACTGCCACCAGCAGATGCGAGCCGGTGACAGGCCCGGCGCTGGTTTCCACCACGATCTGGCCGCCCTGCTGACGGACAGCCTCTGCCGAGGTCTGCTCCCGCACGTCCACCCCCTCGCCGCGCAAGTGGTCGAGCACAAAGGCCGCGGCCTCCGGATCATCCCGGCCCAGCGCGTCTTGCGCCTCCAGCACCGTGACCTTGCTGCCGAGGCGATGATGCGCCTGCGCCATTTCCATGCCGATGGGACCGCCGCCGATGACAATCAGGTGGTCCGGGCGATCCGTCAGGGACCAGAGCGTCTCGTTGGTGAGGTAGTTCACATCCTCCAGCCCTGGAATCGGCGGGACAAACGGGCTTGACCCGGTGGCCACGACGATCCGGCGCGCCCGGATACGGGTATCACCGGCCTCGACCTCCGTGCGACTGACAAAGCGCCCTGTCTCGCGGATGACGCGCACCCCGAAGCCCTCGAACCGGTCTTGGCTGTCCACCGGCGCGATGGTGTCGATGACCTCTTGCACATGCCCCTTTGCGGCGGCGTAATCCACGTCTGACGCATGATCCTCTATACCAAAGGCGCCCCCATGCGCCTGCGCATGGGCGACATGGCCACTGGCCAGAAGCGCTTTGGAGGGCACGCAGCCGTAGTTCAGGCAATCACCGCCCATCTTATGCGCTTCGAGCAGAACCACATCAGCGCCCATCTGGCTGGCCCCTGCAGCCAGAGACAGCCCGCCAGAGCCTGCGCCGATGACGAGGAGATCACAGGTAATCGACTTCATTCTTCAAAGTTCCTTCTTGCCGCGCAACATTTTGACCAGAATGGGCAGAGCCGCCAATGCACATAGTCCGAGGATCGGCCCCATCACATGCGGCTCCCACAACAGGCTCAGATCCGGGCTGCCACCACGGTCAAACACCTCGCCCAGCCCGACCCCGATCCAGGTAAAGACAATGGCGCCGGGTATGATCCCCAACGCCGTGGTCCAGAAGAAATTCCAGATCTTCACCCCAACAAGCGCCGGCAGCAGGTTGGCTACAAAGAAGGGAACCGCCGGCACCAGTCGCAACAGAAGCAGCACTTCGACCTCTGCATCGTGCAGCGCAGTCTTGAGCTTGTGGATACGGCCCTCGCTTGCCTCCATTTTGGCCGACAACGTCGCCCCTAGCCCCCAGCGGGCGGCGAGGAAGATTGCCATCGCACCTATGGTGGCGGCAAGCACGTTGATTCCTGTGCCTGCCACCAGACCAAACAGGAAACCGCCAGTGACTGAGGCCACAGCCGCCCCCGGCAATGAAAAGGCAACAATCACGATATAGGCGGCAAGGAAGCTCAGTGCCATGACCGCATAATTCTGGTCCCGGAACGCCAGCAGCGCCTCGCGGTTGTCGCGCAATGTGTCAAAGGACAGCACATCCCCCAATGTGACCGCTCCGACGATAGCGACGAGGCCCACCAGCGCCAGTGGCACATGCCGAAGCCAGCTTTTGCGGGAAAGGTTGCTTGGTGTCTCGTCCATCGTCGTCAGATCCTTGCAGGGATGGGGGCCGTACGCTGGGCTACCCCGAATGGTCATCATGCCCATTGCTCTAGCGTCGAAGATGTGGTGCTGGCGAGAGCGGCGCAGCCTCTCTCACGCCCGCTTGAAGGCAATCCGCTGTTTCGTGATCGTCTGGCCCCGGGAGCAGCAAAACTGAAACATTTCCATGCTGGTGATTCCCTCCGCGCAGGTGATATCAGCCAGCTTCCTGATGATTTACCGCGACGCATCCGTGGCAGAACGCGTTTTTTAACGGAAATATGGCAGGCAGGGCGGAAATTGCGCCCATTGGGTTTGACAGAGCGGCGACAGGCGTCTAGAGACCGGGCTTCGAGATAGACCCCGGGGGGCCATTCCGCGCCGTACCCGATGATATATAATTGGAGACCGGAGCGATGAAACGCACCTTTCAGCCTTCGAACTTGGTTCGCAAACGTCGTCACGGCTTCCGTGCGCGCATGGCCACCAAAGGCGGCCGCAAGATTCTGAACTCGCGCCGCGCACGTGGCCGCAAGTCCCTGAGCGCATAATACCGCGCCCAGAGACAGGTTCTGACGGACATGACACCGCCGGAGGCTCCCATGGATGGCATTGCTGACCAGGGGACACAGCCTCCGGCGGTGTCCGTTTGCGCATCTGTTGCATCCCCTACCGAGACCACGCGCGCGCCGCGCCCAGCCCGACCGGCCAAGGTGCGGGCGGGAATGGAGATTCTGACCAAGCGCGGTGATTTCATCGCTGCCGCCCGGGCGCGCAAGCAGGGCACTCAGTCGATGATGGTGCAGGGGCGCAGGCGTGATGACGACGGCCCCTTTCGCGTGGGTTATACCTGCTCCAAGAAGGTCGGCAACGCGGTCACTCGCAACCGTGCCAAACGCCGCCTGCGCGAAATCGCACGACTTCTTCTGCAGGATCACGGCCAGCCCGGCTGGGACTACGTGCTGATCGGTCGCGCGGGAGAAACCACGACGCGTCCCTTCGAGCAGATGCAAAAAGACTTCCTTTACGCCCTGCGCAAGATCCACAGGTCCTAACGCCTCAACGCATCCGGCGCACGCGCGCGCTTCCGCACGCCTCTGCTGCATTGACATGTCTCCGCCAGCATTGGGCTATGTAGACCCAGACGCCGCGATCAAGCGCGGTTGCACGCCCGTCGGCAGCCCCCTATGTCAGACCCCATGCGCTTTCTTGCTCATCTCATCGCACTGCCCGTGCGCGGCTATCGGCTGTTGTTCAGTCCCTGGGTGGGCTTCAACTGTCGCTATCAGCCCACCTGTTCAGCCTACGCGCTGGAAGCACTGGAGCGCCACGGCCCTATTCGCGGCACATGGCTGATGCTGCGCCGCATCGGGCGCTGTCACCCCTTTGGCAGCTCCGGCTATGATCCGGTTCCGGGGGCCGATCCGGACCATGACTGCAGCTGCAAGCACGATTCCTAAAGATCAACTCTCACCCCGACATCAAGGGGGACCTCAAGGGCGCTGCTCAAAGAAGATCGTCACCTCGCCGAGGGTCACCCCGAACCGCTCCATATAGGCGATGTTCAACAACCGCCCATCCTCCTGCAGCCACATCCAGTCATCAAACGCGACCCGCATAGTCTCGCCGTCCGGCATGGGCAGGTCGATGGTGTAGGTCCAGTTGAAGGTATCGCCCACTTCGCGCCCCGTCGCCTGCCCCTGCACGCCCGGCGCTGTTCCGGTCCAGCTGTCGTCACCGGTCTTGGTGAGGCTCCAGTTGCGGACCTCTGCGGTTCCATCCGCATAAGCGAACTGTTCCTTCAACGTGAGTGTCTTGCCATCCCACGCCCCGTCGATCTCGACCTTGAAGCGGCGGCGCACGGTGCCGAACCGATCCTTGAACTGCCCATATGCGATTGTTTTTCCGTCGAAATATTCCTCAAGATTGAGCTGGCGATCGCTGAGCTTGGCATCCTCCAGAGAGGGCCGCCCGCAGCTGCCAAGCCCCAAGAGCGCAGCCACACCAACACTCGCAGCCACGCCGCGCCATAGCAGTTTCATCCTGACCCCTCCTTGCGTTTGATACCAATGATACGCTTGGTACCCCGCCCCGGATCGAAAACACTTGCATCAGTTTTCAGCGAGCCATGCAGGTTTTACTTGGCAAGCGCCCAGACAGGCGCTACGCGGCAAATATGCTGGATCAGGATCACGACGACATTCACCCGCTGTTTCACGGCGCGCCACAGACCACCGAGTTCAAGAAGCTCCGCAAGCGGATCGTGCGCGCGACGCGCGAGGCGGTGGAGCAATATGGCATGGTCGAACACCGCGAGGACGGCTCCGTTCCCAAGTGGCTGGTCTGCCTGTCTGGCGGCAAGGACTCCTATACGCTGCTCGCCGTACTTCATGAGTTGAAATGGCGCGGACTGCTGCCTGTTGATCTCCTGGCCTGCAACCTCGATCAGGGCCAGCCAGGGTTCCCGGCGACAGTGTTGCCGGAGTTCTTGGAGAAAATGCAGGTCCCGCACCGGATCGAGTATCAGGACACCTATTCCATCGTTGTCGACAAGGTCCCCGCCGGACGGACCTATTGTGCGCTGTGCTCGCGGCTACGGCGCGGCAACCTCTATCGCATCGCGCGCGAGGAAGGCTGCTCGGCGGTTGTGCTCGGCCATCACCGGGATGACATCCTGGAGACGTTCTTCATGAACCTCTTCCATGGCGGCCGTCTCGCCACCATGCCGCCCAAGCTGGTCAATGAAGAAGGCGACCTGTTCCTGTTCCGCCCGCTCGCCCATGTGGCGGAGGCCGATTGCGAAAAATTTGCGCGGTCGATGAACTATCCCATCATCCCTTGCGATCTTTGCGGCAGTCAGGACGGGCTGCAGCGCCAGCAGGTGAAACAGATCCTCGATGGTTGGGAATCAAACAGCCCCGGACGTCGTCAGGTGATGTTCCGAGCGCTGATGAATGCGCGTCCGTCGCATCTTCTGGATCCAAAACTCTTTGATTTCACAGGGCTGACCCTTAAAAATTTCGACGATATGGACGATTCTGAGGAAATCCCGCAACTGCGTTAACTCCTCGGTCAGACCCGGACCCTAGTCTAAGCCAGAGCCACCGGCGAAGTCGAAAGGTCCCACTGCTATGAAACTCCCGAATTCACGTCTCCTTCAGCGGGCCAGGGACGGAATCTCGCAGGTGGTGTTCGGCCCGCCTATGCTGGCTTTCTTGCCTGCAATGACACTCGGGGCTTTCTGGTTCGGTGGCGAACGCGCGCTGATGATGGTTGCCTTGGGATTGCCGGTTGCGCTGGCGCTCTTGGGCAGCTTCACCCGCGCCACGCGGCCTGCCCCCGGTCGCGACGGTCTGACTGGCCTGCTGATGGCACCGGGGTTTGACAGCCATGTGAAGGACCTGTTTGCCCGCACCGAGGACTGCGGACTGAAATCCGCCCTGCTGGTGATCGAGATCGACGATTACGACGAACTGTTGGCTGCCCATGGTCAAGACGCCGGGGATGTTGTTGTACAGCGCGTGGTGGAACGGATCGGCGCTGTCGTGCGTCACCGCGATACGGTGGCGCGCCTGGACCGCAACCGGTTTGCCATTTGCCTCACCCCGATCATGCAACTGGATCTGGAACTCTGTATACAGCTCGCCGGCCGGCTGCAGTTGCGCATCGAGGAACCTGTTCCGTTCGACGGATCCTCGCTGTTTGTGTCCTGCTCCATCGGCATCTGCCAGCGTCACCGCGTCCCAAAGGGGGCAACCAGCAGCTGGCTCGACTGTGCCGTCGCCGCACTGAACGAGGCGCTCAGCGTCGGACCATCGAGCATCCGCGCCTTCTCCAGCGACACCCACATTCATCTCAATCATGGCGACACGCTGAAGGAAGAAGCCGCACAGGCTCTCGAATCCGGCATGATCCAGGCCTGGTTCCAACCGCAGCTCAGCACTGACACAGGTCGCGTCTCTGGCTTTGAGGCGCTGGCGCGCTGGTTTCACCCGGTCCAGGGCATGATCGCGCCTTCTGTCTTCCTTCCTGCATTGGAAGAGGCCGGGCTGCTGCCGAAACTGAGCCAGCAAATGGTGCAGCAGGCGCTGATCGCGATCAAATCCTGGGATGCGGCAGACTTGGATGTGCCTTCCGTCGGGGTAAATTTCGCCACTGACGAGTTGCGTGACCCGGCGCTGGTAAACCGCATCCGGTGGGAGCTGGACCGGTTCGGCCTTACCCCGGATCGGCTGACGATCGAAGTGCTGGAGACCGTGGTCACCGATCAACCAGACGAGGTGGTCGCCCGCAACATCACCGCGCTGGGAGAGATGGGCTGCCAGATCGACCTCGATGACTTTGGCACGGGCCATGCCTCCATCGCATCCGTGCGCCGGTTCCGGGTGTCGCGAATCAAGATCGACCGCAGTTTCGTGACCAAGGCCGATCATGACCCCGAACAACAGAAGCTGATTGCCGCGATTCTGACCATGGCTGAACGGCTGGAGCTGAAAACCCTTGGTGAAGGGGTGGAGACCGCAGGCGAGCATGCTTTGCTGGCGCAACTGGGCTGCGATCATGTGCAGGGCTTTGGCATCGGACGCCCGATGCCCTTCGACCAAACACTGGACTGGGTGGTGGCGCATGAGGCGAAACTGCAGGACGCTCCAGTGATTGGCCGCCAGAGCCACTAAACCTGCCTTGATGCGGCTCGACGCGTGATTCCCAATGTTTTTTGGGGATTCGCCCCCTTGCAACCCTTGCCGTGCCCGGATTTCCCTTGACCTTCATGACCGACCTCTGTTGAACCACACCCTGTCTTTGCATGCATGAGGTGGCTGTCCAGATGGACGATCAGAACAAGAATCTACTGCTCGCAACCGCTCTGAGTTTCCTCGTGATTCTCGGCTGGTACTTCTTCTTTCCTCCCCCGGAAGAGGCTCCGCAACCGGAGGCCCAGGTGGCAGAGACCATCGCGGCCCCGGACGGGACATCGGCCCCTGCGGCCGCGCCCGCAGCAGGTGCGGCAACCGGTGAGGTCGACGCGGCCGCCACCGAAACGCAGACCGTTGCGGACACACCGCGCGTGGAGATCAACACCCCCCGTGTCGAAGGCTCCATCTCGCTCACAGGCGGACGCATCGATGACCTCAAGCTGAAAGACTACCGCGAGACGCTGGACGATGATTCGCCCATCGTGACCCTGCTGTCGCCCGCAGGCGACGCAAATGCCTACTACGCGCTCTATGGCTGGGCCCCCGGCACCGGTCTTGGCATCGAAGACGTGCCCACAGCAAATACCGAGTGGCAGGCAGAGGACGGCGCGACCCTGACCCCGGAGACCCCGGTGACCCTCACCTGGGACAACGGCAACGGGCTGACCTTCACCCGCGAAATCGCCATCGACGCGGATTACATGTTCTCGATCACCCAGTCGGTCACCAACCAGACCGGCGGCTCTGTCGCACTGGCCCCCTACGGCACCCTTGCCCGTCATGGCCTGCCGGCGAACCTCGAAAACTTCTTCATTCTGCATGAAGGTGTGGTCGCCATGGCCGATGGTGAACTCGCCGAGATCGACTATGACGACATGGCCGACTTTGACCCGGATCCGCGCGACGGCTCGCGGGCTCAGGTCACGCCCGTCACCGAAAATGGCTGGATCGGCTTCACCGGTCACTACTGGATGTCTACCTTGATCCCTGGCCCCGGCGACGCCTTCCGCTCCATTGCCAAATATGACGAGCGCCGCGACATCTATCAGACCGATGTGGTGCTGCCGACGGTCACGCTCGCCGCCGGCGAGAGCACCGCTGCCAGCACGCAGCTGTTTGCCGGCGCCAAGGAATGGGCCACCATCCGCGAGTACGAGCGCGGCGGAATCGACGGCTTCCTCGACTCGATCGACTGGGGCTGGTTCTTCTTCTTCACCAAGCCGATCTTTGCGGTGCTGCACTGGCTCAACGCTGCCATCGGCAACATGGGCGTCGCAATCATCGCGCTCACCTTCCTCCTTAAGATCCTTGTTTTCCCGCTGGCCTATAAATCCTACGCCTCCATGGCGCGGATGAAAGAACTGCAGCCAGAGATGGAAAAGCTGCGCGAACGCGCGGGTGACGACCGCCAGAAGGTCCAGAAGGAGATGATGGAGCTTTACAAGCGCGAGAAGGTCAATCCGGCGGCAGGCTGTCTGCCGATCCTGATCCAGATCCCGATCTTCTTCTCCCTCTACAAGGTTATCTTCGTGACGCTGGAGCTGCGCCACTCGGCCTTCTTTGGTGTTTTCCGCGACCTCTCTGCGCCCGATCCGACGTCGCTCTACAACCTCTTCGGCCTGTTGCCCTGGGGGGCACCGCCTGTGGATTCGATCCTTGCGCTGGTGTTCATCGGCGTCCTTCCGATCCTGCTCGGTGTCTCCATGTGGCTGCAGCAAAAGCTGAACCCGGCACCCACGGATGAAACGCAGGCGATGATCTTTGCCTGGATGCCTTGGGTCTTCATGTTCATGCTGGGTGGTTTTGCGTCGGGCCTCGTGGTCTACTGGATCACCAACAACGTGATTACCTTCACCCAGCAGTATCTGATCATGCGCAAGCACGGGTATTCGCCGGATGTCTTTGGCAACATCAAGTCCAGCTTCAAGAAGAAGCCCAAGGCAGAGAAAGAATGACAGCAACTGTCAAACAAATGTGGCGGCACCCGATCAAGGGGATCGGGGCCGAACCACTCACAGGGGTCCGTTTGGAAACAGGCGGACCCATGCCTTTGGACAGGGCCTGGGCCGTGTTGACGGGCAATGCAGAAGATACCGGCGCATGGCAGCCCTGTCGCAACTTTGCGCGGGGCTGTTTCGGTCCGGAACTGATGGCCGTGACCGCCGAGACCCGCACCGATGCCGAGGGCACCAGGATTACCCTGCGCCACCCGAAACAGGGTGAGATCACCCTGAACCCTGCCAGCGACAGCGACCAGCTTGTGGAATGGCTCCAACCGATCTACCCGGCGGAGCGTCCGCAGCCGCACAGCCTGATTTCCGCCCCGGAGGGCGGCATGGCCGATGCAAGCTTTCCCGCACTCTCTATTCTGTCTCTCGCCTCCCTGCGCGCCCTTGGCGACGCTCTGGGGCAAGAGCTGGACCCGCGTCGCTTTCGCGGCAATCTCTGGATTGATGGCACCGAGCCGTTCGCCGAATTCGACTGGATTGGCAAGACGCTGCAAATCGGCGCAGTGCGTCTTCAGGTGGTCGACCGGATCACCCGCTGCCGCGCCACGGAAACAAACCCCGACACCGGCGCGCGCGATGCCAATACGCTCAAGGCCCTGCGCGAACATTGGGGTCACACCGATTTTGGCATCCGTGCCAAGGTCCTGTGCGATGGCGAAATCGCTCTCGCCGACACCATAGAGGTTCTTTGATGCAATTGCCCTTCCCCCTCGCTGAAGAGCCCGAAGCCATCGCCCATGAAACAGGGCGCAAGCTCTTTGCCGGGCAATCGGAGTTCGTAAAAGGCGTGGTCGCCATGTCCGGCCTGCCGCCTGCAGACCGGATGGAGGTCTGCTTTGCCGGGCGTTCCAATGTCGGGAAATCCTCGCTGATCAACGCGCTGACCGGCACCAAGGGCCTGGCCCGTGCCTCGAACACACCGGGACGCACGCAGGAAATCAACTACTTCACCCAAGGGCCCGAGCTCTACCTCGTTGACCTGCCCGGCTATGGCTATGCCAATGCGCCGCTGGCGGTGGTGGAGAAATGGCAGCGCCTTCTGAAACAGTATCTTTCCGGCCGCCAAACCCTGCGCCGCGCCTTTGTGCTGATCGACACCCGCCATGGCGTGAAGAAGGTCGATGAAGAGATCATGAAGCTGCTGGACACCTCTGCCGTGACGTTCCAGGTGGTGATGACCAAGGCCGACAAGGTCAAGGACAAGGACCGCGCCAAGATCCTCGATCAGGTGCGCGAGGCGCTGTCCAAACATCCCGCAGCCTATCCCGAGATCGTGCTGACCTCCTCGGAAAAGGGCGATGGCATCGCCACCCTTCGATCCATCATCGCGCATCTGGACTAAGCCTCTGCGCCGCCTTGTGCCATACTTGGGCCTGCTGGCCATCCTGATCGCCGGACTGGTTCCGGCGGGCTGGATGCCGATGTCGGCGCAGGACGGCAAGCTGCTACTTGTGCTCTGTACCGGGGACGGCCCACAGGAGATGTGGGTCGAACTCGATGATGATACGCCAGCGCATGAGGAGGACGACCACGGCAATCGACATTGCCCCTTCGCCTCACACCCGCCGCTGGCGGCACATCAGGCGGTCGAGTTGCCGTTGCCCCTGATGGGGCCGGAGCGGGACCTATGGTTCCGCGCCCCTTTCACTCATCACACCGCCGGGTTTCACTGGCGCTATGATGCTCGCGGTCCGCCCGCCCTCTCCTGATTCCAAAACATCGTCATCTTGACTGCACCGAGCCCCAGGGCCCGGCCCCTTTTTGGTATGGAGATCTCTCTCAATGGCACTGAGCCAAACCGCAGGCATGGACAGCCGTCCTGCCGCCCCGAACCTGTCGCAAAAATTCTATTTCGCCGCATGGCGCTGGCACTTCTACGCTGGCCTCTACGTGATCCCCTTCCTCATCATGCTGGCGCTCACCGGCCTCGGCATGATGTATATCTCGGTCTTTGACGGGCGTGACGGCGAGTATGTCGCCGTGCCTGTCGGCGAGACCGTGCAGCCCATCGAGCTGCAAACCCAAGCTGCAGTGGATGCCATTCCCGGCGCCACACTGATTGAGTGGATCGGCCCGAAGGCCGACGACCGCGCCGCCGTCGTGCGGGTCGCCGTGGAAGGCGGCAACCGCATGGTCGCCGTCGATCCCTACACGACCGAGGTCGTGGAAAGCTGGGATCGCCGCGCCGGGTGGTATGATTTCCTATCCGACATCCATGGCACCCTGCTGATCGGCGACACAGGTGACCGGCTGATCGAAATCGCGGCCGGTCTGGCCATCGTGCTGGTGCTGACTGGCCTCTACCTCTGGTGGCCGCGTGGGGACTGGACCTCTGCCTTTGTTCCCCGGCTTGCCGCGAAGGGCCGCGCCCTGTGGAAGAGCCTGCATGCGGTGATCGGCGTCTATATCTCGCTGATATTGGTGGTGTTTCTTGTCTCTGGTCTGTCTTGGGCGGGCATCTGGGGCGAGCGGTTCGTGCAGGCCTGGTCGACCTTTCCCGCGCAGAAATGGGACGCGGTGCCCCTGTCGGACAACACCCATGCCGGTCACATGAACCATGGCGCCATGAAGGACGTACCTTGGGCGCTGGAGCAAACTCCGATGCCCGAATCCGGATCAGACGCTGGGATCACAGGCCTGCCCGAAGGCACCGTGGCCACGGCAGACAGCATCTACGCGCTTGGCCGCGCGCTTGGCTATCAGGGCCGTTTCCGCATCGTGTTCCCGCGCGATGACGCCGGTGTTTTCACTCTCAACCAGGACAGCATGAGCAACGACAGCGCCTGCCCGACCTGTGACCGTACCGTGCATGTCGACCAGTTCACCGGCAAGATCCTCGCCGATGTCCAATTCTCCGACTATTCGCTGGCGGGCAAGTCCATGGCCGTGGGCATCGCCTTCCACGAAGGCGACATGGGTCTGTGGAATATTGTGCTGAACACCGTGTTCTGCCTGTCAGTGATCTTTGTTTGTGTCTCAGGCGTGGTCATGTGGCTAAAACGCCGCCCCACGCGCGCCGGTCGCCTTGCAGCGCCGCCGGTACCGCAGGATCTGCCGTTCTGGAAAGGGGCAGTCCTGATCGGGCTCTTTGCCTCACTGGCCTTCCCGCTGGTGGGTCTGACGCTGCTGGCGGTGCTTGCACTGGATGTGTTGATCCTGTCGAACCTGCCCCGCCTGAAGCGCGTGGTCAGCTGACGGTTTGCCCTCCGCAGTCTCACCGCTGCGGAGGGATCTCCCACACGATGGACCTTCAGCGGCCCGCCAATAAAGGCCGCGTCAGACGTGCTGCGCACCGTTCACTTCGATCTCGGTGCCGGAGATATAGCTGCTGTGTTCCGAACAGAGGAAATAGATCGCATCCGCCACCTCCGACGGCTGCCCCAGACGGCGCATCGGTAACTGCTCGACGATCTTGTCGGTGCCGGGGCTGAGGATGGAGGTCTCCACCTCGCCCGGCGCGATCGCGTTCACCCGCACCCCAAGCGGACCGAAGTCATGCGCCATCTCCCGCGTCAGCGCCGCCAGCGCCGCCTTTGAGGTGGCGTAGGCCGCACCCGCAAAGGGATGAACCCGGCTGCCAGCGATCGAGGTTACGTTGACCACCGATCCCTTCGCCGCTGCCAGTTCCTCCTTCAGGCCGCGCGCCAGCACGACCGAGGCAAAGAAGTTGACGTGAAACACCTTGGCCCAATCCATCAGATCGGTGTTGAGCGTGCTCAGCCGCTCCCCCTCCGGCCCCTTGGGTGAGACGCCGGCATTGTTCACCAGCGCATCAAGCTTGCCGCCCTCAAGCCGTTCCTGGATCACCCCAACGGCGTTGATGGTATCCGAAGGGTCCGACAGATCCAGCTGCACATGGTTTTCCTCGCCGCCGCCCCAGGGACATTCCTTTGGAAACGGCTGGCGCGAACAGGTGATGACCCGCCAGCCCTCGGCGTTGAACCGGCGCACGGTGGCATGGCCGATACCGCGGCTTGCGCCGGTCAAAAGCAGGGTTTTGCGACGCATGGCGCGGATCCTTTCGCGGGTGACTCAATGCCCTCGACACTAGCACCCGCACCCGTGACGGCAATGCCGCGTAGACCATCCCGTGCCAGATCATCCTTGGCAGATGCTGCGGAAATGCGTAACACCCTTGTAACACCCCACCCCGGCACAGTCCGGGGCATCAGGACCTGACAGCGATGAAGACCCAAGACATGAACCGCGACTGGATTGCCACTGCCGAAACCCTCTCGAGCGCCCTGCCCTATCTGCAGCGCTATGACGACGCCATCGTGGTGATCAAACTCGGCGGTCACGCCATGGGCAGCGACGAGGGCATGGAGAGCTTTGCCCGCGATGTGGTCCTGCTGCGTCAGGTCGGGGTGAACCCGGTTGTCGTGCATGGCGGCGGCCCCATGATCAACGCGATGCTGGACAAGCTGCAGATCCGCTCCGAATTCGTCAACGGCAAGCGTGTGACCGATGCCGCCACCATGGAAGTGGTCGAAATGGTCCTGTCCGGCATGGTCAACAAGCGCATTGTGCAGGCGATCAATGCGCAGGGCGGCAAGGGTATCGGCCTGTCGGGCAAGGATGCCAATCTCATCACCTGCGAGCCGACCGACCCCGCGCTTGGCTTCGTCGGCACCCCGTCGGAGGTGAACGCCGACATGCTGAAGAACCTGTTCGAGAAAGAGTTCATCCCCGTCATCGCCCCGATCGGTTCCGGCGCCGAGGGCGGCACGTTCAACATCAACGGCGATACCGCCGCCGGGGCCGTGGCCGCCGCGCTGCGCGCCGACCGGCTGTTGCTGCTGACGGATGTCGCCGGGGTCAAGAACTCGGATGGCGTTGTTGTGACAGAGCTCACGGCCGCGGATGTGGATGCCATGACCGCCGAGGGCGTGATCGCCGGTGGGATGATCCCCAAGACCGAAACCGCGCTGGCCGCGGTACGCGGTGGCGTGCGGGCCTGCACCATCGTTGATGGCCGGGTGCCAAACGCGGTTCTGCTGGAACTGTTCACCGACCATGGCGCCGGATCCATGATCCGCAACTAAAATTGCCAGTGTTAAAGACGACAGGCCGACTGTCGTTTGCGCGCTTGCCACGGGCGGCCAATTCCGCGTCTGCTGGGGGTATGACTGATGTCCCGCCACCAGAACATTCCGCCGCGACAGATCGCTACCACCGCATCCTGGCTGTGCTTCGCCGGCGTGGCCTGATGATCTATGGTGGCATTCACCCAGAGCGTGTGCCGGTGCCCGGAGTTGCCAATGGAACGCTGCTTCTGATCGGTACAGCCAGCACCTTTTGGGACAAGTTTTGCGCTGCGCCCGAAGGCACCGACACGTCCCCCGACCCCATTGATCGCTATTCCACCCGCGTGCTGACCGCCCTGGCAGAGCAGCTGCAGGCGATCACTGTATATTTTCCCTTCGGTGAGCCGCCTTACGCGCCGTTCGTCGCCTGGGCGCTGGCCTCCGGTCGTGCTTTCACATCCCCGTCGCAAATGCTGGTGCATGATGAGGTCGGCATGCTGATTTCCTATCGAGGAGCGCTTCACTTTGACGAGATATTTGCCCTCCCGACGCCCCGGCACACGCGCTCGCCCTGTGAAACCTGTGTCGCCCGCCCTTGCCTTGCTACATGCCCGGCACACGCACTGGTTGACGCCGGCCCCTACAAGCTGGCAGCCTGTCACGACCACCTTGATACGCCGCAGGGAGCGGAGTGCATGGCATCGGGCTGCATTGCGCGCCGGGCCTGCCCGCTCAGTGCCGGTGCCGGGCGCCCAACAGCGCAAAATACCCACCACATGAGATATTTTCATCGCCCATGACCTGCACCTTGTTTCTGACCCGCCATGCCAAATCCGCGTGGAACACCGACGCACCAAGCGACCATGCACGACCTCTCAACAAACGGGGCCGTCGCTCTGCCGGCGCCCTGGGCAATTGGTTGCACCAACAGAGCGTGCAGCCGCAACAGGTCCTGTCATCCTCTGCACAGCGCACCCGTGAAACCTATGAGCTGATGGAACTCCCCGCCCCTGCGACCTTCACCGAGCGTCTCTACCACGCCAGCGCCCAGATCATTCTCGACGTCCTGCGCGAGGCCTCGAAACCTAATGTGCTACTGCTCGGTCACAATCCCGGCCTGATGCAGTTCGCCCATGACATCGTGAAACACCCGCCCGCTCATTCCCGCTTTGAGGACTATCCGACCGGCGCCACACTGATGGTGCAGTTCGAGATCGCCTCCTGGGATCAGCTGCAAACCGCATCCGGTAGGGTGCTCGATTTCGTGGTGCCCCGCGAACTTCTGGGCGAATAGTGATTGCGCCCCCCCCTGCCCGCGCGTAATCTATCGCACATCGAAACAGGAGATTTGATGTCCCGTTGATGTGGGCGCTGCGGCGCCGCTGACGCACTTTTAAACACACACAAGCGGTCGCTGCCTAGGCCGCTCCTGTTAATGTGCGCTTCTCACACTCAATTCATTCGCCGCCTCAGCGCGGTCTACGACGGGATATCCCTGACAATGATCAGACCCTACACATCGTCGGACAAACCGACAGTCCTCCACATCTGGCGCAGCGCAAGCGCAATCGCTCACCCGTTTCTGAGCACCGAACACACGGATCAGGCAGAAGCCATGATCCGCGACCAATTCCTCGACCTTGCAGAAACATGGATGATCGAAGCCAACGGCACTGCGGTCGGCTTCATCGCCCTGCTCGGCACGGAGGTCGGTGGGCTCTTTGTGCTTCCAGCGCACCAAGGCAAGGGCCTTGGCCGTGCCCTGCTGAACCACGCCGCACAATCCCGCGCACAGCTAAGCCTGTGCGTTTTTTCCGCAAATCACGCCGCCCGCGGTTTTTATACGGCGTATGGATTTGAGGCGGAAGAGGAACGGCTCAACGACTTCTTCGGCCACCCAGAGATTGTAATGCGTCGACGCTGCTAACGGGCTCAAGGGCGGCAGGCGGGTGGCATCCATGTGGTGCTGCCCGCTTCCGCGCCATTGCGCATTTCCGTGCCACTCTTGGGCGCGCGCTTGGCCTATCTTTCAGCTTTTCAAAAATATCTCGGGGGATCGGACCCGCAGGGGCCGACAAGGGGGCAGCGCCCCCTTGCCATCACCAGACAAGTGAAAAGGCCGGGCAATGCCCGGCCTTTTCTCAATTCAGCAGCAAAAGCAGGTCCTCAGTGACCGAGGATCTGACTGAGGAACAACTTGGTACGTTCGCTCTGCGGGTTGTTGAAGAACTCTTCCGGCTCGTTCTGTTCCACGATCTGCCCGGCATCCATAAAGATCACACGGTTCGCCACCTGACGGGCAAAGCCCATCTCATGGGTCACGCAGAGCATGGTCATACCTTCTTCGGCCAGCTCGATCATGGTGTCGAGCACCTCTTTGATCATCTCCGGATCCAGCGCCGAAGTCGGCTCATCGAACAGCATGATGCGCGGCATCATGCACAGGCTGCGCGCGATCGCCACACGCTGCTGCTGTCCGCCCGAAAGCTGGCCGGGGTATTTGTCGGCCTGCTCTGGAATCTTCACCTTCTCGAGGAAATGCATCGCGCGCTCCTCGGCTTCTTTCTTGGGCGTTTTGCGCACCCAGATCGGCGCCAGCGTGCAGTTTTCCAGGATCGTCAGATGCGGAAACAGGTTGAAGTGCTGAAACACCATGCCAACCTCGGAGCGGATCTTGTCGATATTCTTGAGGTCATTCGACAGTTCCGTCCCATCCACCAGAATATTCCCCGCCTGGTGCTCCTCAAGAGCGTTCAGGCAGCGGATCAGGGTGGACTTGCCAGAGCCCGAAGGCCCGGCAATTACGATACGTTCACCCTGATTTACCGTCAGGTTGATATCGCGCAGCACATGGAAAGACCCGTACCACTTGTTCATATCGGAGATCTGGATTGCGACCTCATCCGAGACTTTCATCTTGGAGCGATCGATTTGACGGTCGAGAGCAAGTTCAGACATCTGTTGAACTCCTTATCGGTGGCCAGTCTGGAGTTTGCGCTCCAGATACATGGAATAACGGGACATGCCGAAGCAGAAGACGAAGAACAGGAACGCGATAAAGCCGTAAAGCTCCCACACGAGGCCGTTCCAATCGGCGTCAGCACGAATGGCGTTGGTGAGGTTCAGCGGGTCGAAGAGACCGATGACCGACACAAGGGTGGTGTCCTTGAACACGCCGATGAAGGTAGAAACGATGCCCGGGATCGAGATCTTCAGTGCCTGCGGCATGATGATCAGACGCTGCGCCTGCCAGTAGTTGAGACCGAGACTGTCGGCGCCCTCATACTGACCCGTCGGCAGAGCGGCGAGACCACCCCGGATCACCTCGGCCATATAGGCGGAGGCAAACAGCGTCACCATGATGAACACGCGCATGATGATGTCGAAGTTGGTGCCCGGCGGCATGAAGATGTTCAACAGCGTCGAGGCCACAAACAGAAGCGTGATCAGCGGCACGCCGCGGATGAACTCGATGAAGCACACGCAAAGCGTCTTGACGATCAGCAGATCCGATTGCCGGCCCAGTGCCAACACGATCCCGATCGGCAGCGACAGGCCAATGGCCACCACCCCGATGGTAATCGACAGCATGAAGCCGCCAAAGGCACGCGATTGCACCGGTTCCAACGCGAGCGGCATGATCGAGGCAAGCCCCGAAGACAGCAATGACGCGGCAAACATCCACCAAAGCACCGCCGATACGACACCGACGATCAGCGCGATCAACTCCGAAGTGCTCTTGAGGAGCCACTTGTAGACCACAAAGCCCACCACGAACCCCAGAGCAACCGCAACTGGCGTCCAGATCGTGCCGCCCCACAGCAGCCATGGCATGATGAAAGGATAGGCGCCCGAGAAATAGATCAGCTTGCCCGAAACCCGGTCCGAGTAGAGGATCGGGGCCAGCGCCACGGCCAGCAACACAAAGGCCAGAATCGGACGCCAGCGTTGATCCACTGTCCCCTCTTCCGTTCCGTTTGGATAGAAGCCGAACAGCAACTGCGGCCAGCGCTCGGCGATCACGCCCCAGCACGCCCCGGCATTGTGCCCGGTCCGTCCCAGCTGCTCAAAGATATCGCGGCATTCGGGCAGCGAGGCCGCCGACCATGTCGGCACCCAAGCCCAATGAAACAGCCCCATCAAGAGTTGGATCACGAAGTACAACGCAACCAGTGTCAGGATCGAATTGAACCAACCGGAGAACAGATTGGCGCGCATCCAGCCCACCACACCGACAGCACTGGCTGGCGGATCCTTCTGCGGCAGCATCTCAGTGCGTACGAAAGAAATGTCACTCATATTACCGCTCCACCAGTTTAACGCGATTGTTGTACCAGTTCATGAAGCTGGAGATCAGCAGGCTGATCGTCAGATAGACGAGCATACCAAGCATGACGGTTTCCAACTCCCGTCCGGTCTGGTTCATGGTGATCCCCATCAATGTACCGGTCAAATCCATGTAGCCAACGGCAATCGCCAGCGAGGAGTTCTTGGTCAAGTTCAGATAGTTGGAGATCAGCGGCGGAATGATGACCCGCAGCGCCTGCGGCAGGATCACGAGGTTCATGATCCGCTTGGGACGTAGGCCAAGGGCCGCAGCCGCCTCTGTTTGCCCCTGGGAGATCGCAAGGATACCAGAGCGCACGATCTCGGCAATGAAGGCTGCCGTGTAGAGCGACAAGGCCAGCCACAGCGCAATCAGCGAGTTGCGCATATGGGTGCCGCCTTGGAAGTTGAAGCCCTTCAGCTCCGGATAGCCAAGATGGAAACCCAAGACCAACAGCAGCAGCACAGAGGGCAGCAGAACAACCGCGGCACGGATGTGCCATATGGTTGGACGCAACCCGGTGGACTCCTGCTTTGCATCGGCCCATTGACGGATCTTCGTGGACACAAAGAGGCTGCCACCCAACACGATCAGAAACGCTATGAGATCAAGCGAGATATCGAAACGAACGGCGGCATCACCAAACACCGAGACATTGCCCAGCGAGTTGTGGAACAGCGGTTCGGGCACATAGACGCCGCGATTGGTCAGCGCCACGCTGTCCATAACATGCATGGCCGCATCAGAGTTGTCTCCCCTGAACGCGCTTGGGGCCGGCAGGGTCTCGATCATGATCGCCATGATGAAGACAATCCAGAGCAGGACCGGCACGTTGCGGAACATCTCCACATAGACAGTCATCAGCCGTGCGACGAGCCAGTTCGAGGACAGGCGCAGCACGCCAATGATCACACCAAGAACGGTCGCGGTGATACAGCCGAGAAAGGCAACGAGCAGCGTGTTCAGCAGACCGATCAGGGCGGCCCGCATGTGGCTGTCCTGGTTGTCATAGTCCAGAAGACGCTGGTTGATGTCATAGCCGGCGGGCTCTGACAGGAAACTGAAGCTAGGCTCTTTGCCCAGATCTGTAAGGTTTTGAACGGTATTGCTGATCACCCATCCAACGAGGATGAGAAACCCGATCATCGCAACCACCTGAATGGTCGCCGAACGATAGCGGGTATCGTAAATCAGCATCGACAACCGAAAACTCTGTTTCGGCGGGTCAGACAAAGTCGACATATGTAGGGATCCCCGAGGCCTGCAGTTCCAATCCTCCCGGCAAGGTTTTCCCTCGCTCTGTGACTGGTCGCAGATTTCGTTATTTTACTGGGAAGAAGGGCGCGAGGATCTCCCCGCGCCCTTTCCGGTTGCGTAACTTAGCGGAACGGCGGTGCGTAGAGCAGGCCGCCATCGGTCCACTGAGCGTTCAGACCACGGGCCAGACCGACCGGCGTGTCCTCACCGATGTTCTTGGCGAAGATCTCACCGTAGTTGCCACCAGCGGACAGAGCGTTCTGCGCCCAGTCGGCGTCCAGACCGAGCATCTCGCCCAGGTTGCCTTCGGTACCAAGCAGACGGTTGATTTCCGGGTTTTCGGTGCCAGCAGCTTTTTCAGCCAAGTTGGCGGAGGTGATGCCCAGCTCTTCGGCGCCAACCAGCGCGTTCAGGGTCCAGCGCACGACGTCGCCCCACTCGTTGTCACCATGACGGACAAGCGGACCAAGCGGCTCTTTGGAGATGATCTCCGGCAGAATCACGTGGTTGCCCGGATCGTCGAACGTGGCACGTGTTGCGGCCAGGCCGGACGCGTCCGTGGTGTAAACGTCACAGGCGTTCGCGAGGTACTGCTGACGCGCTTCTGCGTTGGTCTCGATCGGAACGGGTTCATAGGTGATGTTGTTGGCACGGAAAAAGTCCGCGAGGTTCAGCTCGGTCGTGGTGCCGGTCTGGATGCAGACCGTGGCAAAGTCGAGCTCCTTGGCGGAGGACACACCCAGTTCCTTCGGAATCATGAAGCCCTGGCCGTCGTAGTAGTTCACGCCGGCAAATTCGAACTTCAGGTCGACGTCACGAGAGAACGTCCAGGTGGTGTTGCGGGCCAGCATGTCGATCTCGCCGGAGGCCAGCGCGGTAAAGCGGGTTTTACCAGTGGTCGGCACGTACTCGACCTTGTTCGGATCTCCGAGAACGGCTGCTGCGACGGCGCGGCAGACTGCGATGTCAAAGCCTTCCCACTCGCCGTTGGCGTTCGGAGCGGAGAAGCCGACCAGACCGGTTGAAACCCCACAGTTCAGCTGATCGCGTGCTTTGACGTCATCCAGCGTGCCAGCAGCTGCAGCACCAGCTGCAAGACCGGCCACGGTTAGCGCGCCAAAGAATACGGAATTGTTCATAGTTACCTCTTCCTGAATATCCACCTGAGTTGGTGGTTCTTTATCACCCACCCCGTCACGGTGCGGGCTGTTTGAAACGGGCTTCACCCCGTTTTCGAGGTCGAGTTTGGGCGGATTCATCAACGTACGTCAAGTGCAGGATCACCAAATTCAATGGGCAGTTCACCTAGATCGACGTGGGTTTGGTATTTTTGTGGCATCGGCTTTGCGATTCTGCATGTCGCAAAAATAACATGCGGCGCCCGCCTTGGACGCCGCAGTATTATTGCGCAGGGGTTGGCCGGTTTCCCGACTCACACTGGCCGATATTCGCATGAGGCACGCGGACTACTCACGCCAGCAGTCGGTCCGCCGATTGGTCCGACAGACGCAAGAGACGTGGCGCGGAATCAGACCCGCCCGTAGAAGGCCGCCGCATGTTCAAACGCCTGTTTCTTCTGCGCTTCCATCGCCTGGGCTTCTTCGTCTTCGCCCCACAGCTCTTCCTGCCAGCGCTCGTCGATGCGGGAAATCTCCCAGATCTCATCCAGTGGTCGCCAGGCTTCGGCCGTGGCAAACCCCAGCACCAGCGAGCCGGTCAGCCCGACCAGATCATGAAACGCCGCCAGCTGGAACGGCGTCATTTGATGCACCCGCCCGCGCAGGACCTCCAACGCAGCCCCGTCTTGTGGCGCATGCAGGATGCCGGCACGCGGCAACAGACGTGCGCCCAGCGCAGCCTCGGCCCAGTCCAGTGCCGCGTCCCAGGATTCGCTCTGGCGCTGCACCAGCCCCTCGGGGCTTTCGGCGCGATAGCACAGCAAGTCACTGTCGCCGTATTCCGCCAGCATGTCCGCAACCTCGGCGAACTGTACTGCCACCTTGTCGATCGCCGCATTGGCCGACCGTGTGTAAGGCATCGACAGCGGGTCGATCTGTTCGTCCTGCGCGTCCCACTCGGCGGCAATCGCCTCAGCCAGCGCCCGCGTCGGCACCAACAGCGCGGTTTTTGCCGGTGTTTTCACGCGTCGCCCGTCCAGCGCCACGGCAAAGCCTGCGTCGTCGTCCTCGACGCTCACCTCTTTCCAGAATCGCTTCTGTTTCCATTCACTCATCTAGGTCAGTCCTTCTTCGTCTCGGGCGCTGTCGCAACAGCGTCAGTCCGGCCAGATCCGGCGCAACAGATCCGGCAGCGCGCCGAAATCCGACAGCATGTGATCGGCGCGCAGATGCGCAGCCGCATGGTAGCCCCAGTCGACGCCAATGGTCGTCACCCCGGCGGCGCGGCCCATTTCCATGTCAAATGTGGTGTCGCCAATCATCACCGTATCCGCCGGTGGAATTCCGGTCTCCGACATGGCGGTCAGGATCATTGAGGGATGCGGCTTTGACGGGTGATGATCGGCCACCTGACGGGTCACGAACATCGTCAGATCATGCCCTTCGATCAGCGCATCCAGCCCGCGCTGGGATTTACCGGTGGCCACCCCCAGCAGATACTCCGGCACCGCATGCAGCGTATCCAATGCGGCCCGCGCCCCGGGATAAAGCGGCGAATGCGCCGCCCCCTCGCGCAGCCGCGCCGCCTGATAGGCGCGTTTGTACCCGGCGACCAAGGCCTCCTGAACCGGGACGGTCTGCGCGGCCGCCAGCTGCGCAAGCGCCTGCGGTAGCGACAGGCCCACGATGGACAAGATCGCCGCGCGCTGCGGTGGCTCCAGCCCCTCGGCCACAAAGGCCTCCGTCATGCAGGCGACGATGGTGCCCTGGCTGTCCACCAGGGTGCCATCCACATCAAACAGGATCAGCCGCAAGGGCCCGGTGGTGGCTCCGCTCAAAACAACGCCTCAAAGGGATCGTCGGCGGCCAGATCTTCGGTCCAGCCAAAGGTGTCCCAGCTCTCTTTCATATGATCCGGCAGCGCGGCGGTCACGGTCACTACTTTGCCCGTCACCGGGTGTGCGAACTGCAAGCGGCGTGCGTGCAGGTGCAGTTTCTTCGAGATCAGCCCGCCAATCTGCGCGCCCCAGCCGTCGCCGAGGTTTTCCTGACCGGAACCGCCGTATTTGCCATCCCCAATGATCGGATGCCCCATGCCCGCCATATGCGCACGCAGCTGGTGCGTGCGCCCGGTGACCGGCTCCATCGCGATCCAGCTGGCGCGGCTCGCCACCCGGTAGAGCGTGGCATAGAAGGTATGCGCCCGCTTGGCGCCCGGCGTCGAATCGATGTCGCGCGTCTCGACCGGGATCATCTTCTCGCCTTCGCCGGATTTGCCATGACCGGGGGCTTTGACCAGCCCGGTCTTGATCTCACCGAGGTAAGGTGTGGGAACACCTGCGACCAGCGCCCAGTAGATCTTGCGGGTGTTCTTGTGCCGGAAGGCCGCTGTCAGGCCCTGCGCCGCCTTGCGATTGCGCGCCAGCGCCAGCAGGCCGGAGGTATCCTTGTCCAGCCGGTGCACCAGCCGCGGCTTTTCTTCAGCGTCAAAGCGCAGCGCCTCGGACAGGCCGTCAACGTGTTTGGTGGTGCCGGAGCCGCCCTGCACCGCCAGCCCCGCTGGCTTGTTGATCACCAGCACATCGTCGTCCTTGTAGACAACGCAGCTGCGGATCATCTTGGCATCTGCTTCGGAAACCTGCACCGCGCGCGGTTCCGCCGGTTTCATGTCGCTGTCGGCCAGCGGCGGGATACGCACCACTTGCCCGGTCTCCACGCGCGAGGAGGCCTTGACCCGGCCTCCGTCGACGCGGAGCTCGCCCTTGCGGCACATCTTCTCGATGCGGCCCTGGTTTACATGGGGGAAAAGACGCCGCAGCCAGCGGTCGATCCGCTGGCCGCCGTCGTCTTCGGTGACGGTGATCATCTGCACGCCGCTCATGTCAGCACTCCTCTGGCCGCCATCATGCCAAGGGCAAGGGCTGCAATGGACAGGCCTACGGAGAGGCCAATATAAAGCGCGGCATGCCCGATGGCCCCACGCTCGATCAAGGTGACGGCCTCCAGTGAGAAGGCCGAGAATGTGGTGAACCCGCCCAGCACGCCGGTCATCACGAAGGGCGCCATCGGTGTCAGCCCCTTGTGTGCCGCCAGCACCACGAAGACGCCCATCAGGCCGGAGCCGAGGATGTTCACCCCCAGCACGCCCAGCGGAAACGGAGTCGGCCCCATCAGGCGCATGACGCCCAATCCTGCCAGATAGCGGCAGGTCGCGCCGATCGCGCCTCCAAGCGCCACATTCATTACGTTCAACAACATGCACGCTCCCTTCGCGCGGAGCGCGCGGGATGTCAAGTTTTGCTGCCCCATGGCCGCTCTGCACCGGGTGCAGGGCAGAGCGCGGGACGGACCGCGCTAGATCGCGCAGTAGTCGATCACAATCGCGCAAGCTTCCAGTGGGTGGAGGACTTGTGCGACCAAGTCCCCCGGCTAGGGTCGGGCAACAGCAACGAAAGACAAACGCCATGCCCCTTAGCCGCCGCCAGGTCCTCTCCCAGATTGCCGCCCTCTCGGCCCTCCCCGCCCTGCCCAGCGTGGCAAGCGCCGCCAGCCCCCGCCGCCTGACGCTTGCGCCCGCCACACAGCAGATCGCCCCCGCCACCTATCCGGCCACCGATCTGTGGTGCGTCAACGGCTCCATGCCCGGCGAGACACTGCGGCTAAAACAGGGGGCGCGACTGATCGCCGAGGTGGAGAACCGCCTGCCGCAAGCCACCAGCCTGCACTGGCACGGCATCCGCATCGAGAACGCCATGGACGGGGTGCCAGGCGTCACCCAAGACCCGATCCAACCGAATGAGACCTTCACCTATGACTTCGCCCTGCCTGATGCGGGGAGCTACTGGTATCACTCCCATGCGCAATCGGTGGAACAGGTCGAACGCGGCCTTCAGGGCGTGTTGATCGTCGAGGAACCGGACACCCCGGATGTGGATCAGGACCTGCCGCTCGTGATCGACGATCTGCGCGTCACGTCCGATGCCGCAGTGGACGCGGGGTTCAACGCCCCGCACGACCTGTCGCATGCGGGGCGGATGGGCAATGTGCTTTTGTGCAATGGCAAGATGGTGGCGGACCACCCCGTCAAATCCGGCGACCGGCTGCGTCTGCGTCTGATCAACAGTGCCAATGCGCGTATCTTCACCCTCGGGCTACAGGGGCTTGAGGGCTGGGTGATGGCCTATGACGGCATGCCGCTGGCCACACCGGAACCGCTGCCGGACCAGCTTGTCCTCGCCCCGGCCCAGCGCATTGATCTGCTTGTCGACGTGACCGCCGCGGCGGGAGAAGAGGCCTTTCTCGTGCAGTTCGAACGTGATGGTGGCTACGAGCTGGCCCGTTTTCCGGTCTCCGCAGGCACCCGCACGCGCCGTGCCACGCCCGATGCGCTACCGCCGAACCCCGACTTCCCCATCGACCTGAAATCTGCCCGCAGCGTCGATCTGATCACCGAGGGCGGCGCGATGGCGTGGCTGCAAAGCGCCAGCTTCAAAGGCGAAGACCTCTCGGGCGAAGAACTCGCCAAACTCGGCCAATTCTGGTCCTTCAACGGCTCCGCCGGCCGCCCTATCGAACCGCTGGTGACGGCACGCTTGGGCGAGACCATCCGCATCCGCATGGTGAACGACACCCAATTCCCGCACGCCATGCATCTGCACGGCATGCATTTCGCCGAAGTCCTGCCGGATGGTACGCTCGGCCCGTTGCGCGACACGCTCCTGATGCTGCGGCGCGAAACCCGCGAGATCGCTTTTCAAGCCCATAATCCGGGCGACTGGCTGTTTCACTGCCATATGCTGTCGCATCACGCCGCAGGCATGGGCACATGGGTGCGGGTTACCGCCTGAGCCTTTCCGCTTCTGAGCGAAATATCCCCGCCGGAGGCCTTCAGGTTTTGCCCGCAAAGCCTGAATTACTCTCCCTGCCGCTGGATGCGCTTCTTGGCAAAGAACTCCGTGCGCTTGCGCAGCTCGCGCTCAAACCCGCGTTCCACCGGCTGATACAGCACAGGCCGCTTCACCCCGTCAGGAAAGTAATTCTGCCCCGAGAACCCATCCTCAGCGTTGTGGTCATAGTCATAGCCTTTGCCATAGCCCTGCTGTTCCATCAGCTTGGTCGGTGCATTGAGGATATGTTTGGGCGGCGGCTCGGACCCCGTCTCCTTGGCCAGACGTCGCGCCGCCTTGTAGGCCATGTAGCCCGCGTTGGTCTTGGGCGCGAGCGCGAGGTAGATCACCGCCTGCGCCAGCGCCAACTCGCCCTCGGGCGAGCCAAGCCGCTCATACGTCTCCCAGGCCTGAAGGCAGATCGCCTGCGCCTGCGGGTCGGCAAGCGCAATATCCTCCACCGCCATCCGGGTCAGACGCCGGGCGAGATACTTGGGGTCTTCGCCACCCTCCAGCATCCGCGCAAACCAATACAGCGCTGCATCCGGGTCGGAGCCGCGCACGGATTTATGCAGCGCCGAGATGAGGTTGTAATGCTCATCGCCGGATTTGTCGTATTTCGCCGCCCGCCGCATCAGCCGCGTCGCCAGGGCCTCTCGCCCCAGAGGCTGCTCCACCTTCCAGGCCGCGATCTGCTCGATCAGGTTCAAGAGCGCCCGCCCGTCGCCATCGGCCATCTGATGCAGCGCGTCGCGCGCCTCAGGCAGAAGCGGCAAGCGGCGCTCCAGCGCCTGCTCCGCGCGCTGGGTGAGCCGCTCCAGATCCGCAAGGCTCAGACGTTCCAGCACCAGCACCTGCGAACGGGACAGAACCGCGGCATTCAACTCAAAACTCGGGTTTTCCGTGGTGGCCCCGACCAGAAGGATGGTGCCATCCTCCATATACGGCAGGAACCCGTCCTGCTGCGCCTTGTTGAAACGGTGGATCTCGTCGACGAACAACAGCGTGCCCTGCCCGTTCTGACGGCGAATCTTGGCGGCCTCGAACACTTTCTTCAGATCCGGCACGCCGGTAAAAATAGCCGAAATCTGCACAAAATGCAGGTCGGTTTCCTGCGCCAACAGCCGTGCGATGGTGGTCTTGCCCACCCCCGGCGGCCCCCAGAAGATCAGCGACGACAGGCTGCCGGAGGACAGCATCACACCCAGCGGAGCCTCTTCGCCCAGCACCTGCTCCTGACCGATCACCTCGGCAAGCGTGCGGGGCCGCAACCGGTCCGCGAGCGGGCGCGGAGCGTCATTGGGCCCGCCCTGCTCGCTCTGAGCGCCCGCATCCCCGCTGTCAAACAGATCCGCCATCGCTTTAAAGCCGGAACCGCAGCGACACGCGCTGGCCCTGTCGCATCAGATCCAGTCGCATCCAGCGGCCACTATTCATCAAGAGGTTCGCCACATCCTCAGGCGCGGCGATCTCCTCGCCATTGATGGCCAGCAACAAGTCCCCCGCGCGCACGCCGCCGCGCCCCGCATAGGGGCCGGGGTCCATCACCACCACCCCTTCGGTCGACAGCGGCAGCTGCATCTTCGTGATCACCTGCGGGTTCACCTGCCCCACCACCAGCCCCGGCATAGGGGTTTGCTCGTTCAGCGTGATCGGATCGGCGGCCGGAGAGTTGGGCGCCTCCATCAAGGCGACCTCAACGGTTTCTGTTTCGCCCTGATGCACCCGCGTCACAGCGCTGGTGCCTCCCAGCTCTGCGACTGACAGGCGAAAGGCCATCTCCGAGGGGGAGTTCACCGGCTCACCATCGACCTCCAGCACCACATCGCCGACCTCAAAGCCCGCCTCGACAAAGGGGCTTTGTGGATGCAACTCGGAGATCAGCATGCCATCCACCTGGCCCAGACCCAGCGCCTCGGCCAGATCGGAATCCACAGGCTGGCCTGTCATCCCCGCCCAGGGGCGCTGAAATTCGCCTTCGCCTTCACGCGCTTGGCGTACGAACTCACGTACCAGATTGGCGGGAATGGCAAAGCCAATGCCGTTCGACCCGCCAGAGCGGCTGAGGATCCGGGTGTTGATGCCAATGAGGTCACCATTCACGTCAATCAACGCACCGCCGGAGTTGCCCGGATTGATCGGCGCATCGGTCTGGATGTAGTAGCCAAACCCCTGCCCTCCGCCGGTGCCCGTCCGCGCAAGGCCCGAGATAATGCCTGACGACACCGTCTGCCCGACCCCAAAGGGGTTGCCGATGGCCAGTGTCAGCTCGCCCACCTCGACCTCGTCACTGTCGCGCAGACCCAGGGAGGGCAGCCCTTCCGCGTCCTTAAGTTGCAGGATCGCCAAATCCGACGCCTGATCGGCAAGGATCACCTCCGCCTGATACTCCCGCCGGTCATTGGTCACCACGCGAATATCGGACGCCTCTCCGACCACGTGATAGTTCGAGACCACGATGCCATCATCGGACAGGATCACGCCGGACCCCAGCGAGTTCTGCACCCTTGGGCGGGGCTGGGCAAACTGGCGGAAGAAATCATCAAAGAACGGATCATCCGCAAAGGGGCTGCGGGCGCGGTCCTGACGGATGATCTTGGCGTAGATGTTCACCACCGCTGGCGCGGCCTCTTTGACCAATGGTGCAAAACCCAGCGAGATTTCGGCCTGGCTCTGCGGCACTTGTGTTTCGGCCTGCGCCGCAAGCGGCAGGCTGGTCACAAGTGCGAGGGTCAGGGGAAGGGCAAGACTGCGGACCATGGGGCCTCCGAACAATTTACTCTGGTCCCGATGATATGCGGAGGCGCGCGGGTGATTGCAAGCATGTGTGGTTGGCAGAACGAGCAGGGGGCGGTGCGTCGCCGCCCCCTGCGCGGTTATCCTGCGAGGCGCGCGCCGCGGGTGCGACGGGTGTCCACCGCTTTCGCCAGTTTGCGCAGCTGGATTTCCGTTTCCTCCCAGCCAATGCAACCATCAGTCACCGACTGGCCGTAGGTGAGTTTCGACAGATCCCCGTCCTTGGGCAGATCCTGACGGCCATGCACAAGGTGGCTTTCGATCATGATACCGGTGATGCGGGTTTCGCCCTGCGCCATCTGATCGGCCACATCCGTGAGCACCTCGGGCTGTTTGGCCGGGTCCTTGGCGGAGTTGGCATGGCTTGCGTCGATCATCACCTGCGGGCGAATACCGTCTGCGTCGGCCTTCTGGCAGGCGGCATCGATGCTGGCCGCGTCATAGTTGGTGCCACCGCCCCCGCGCAGGATGATGTGGCAATCGGGGTTGCCCGCAGTGGCCGCAATCGCCGCGAGGCCTGAGGGCGCCAGCGCCATGAAATGATGCGGTGTTGCGGCAGAGCGCACCGCGTCGATGGCGATCTGCACATTGCCGCGGGTGCCGTTCTTGAACCCCACCGGGCAGCTTAGGCCCGAGGCCATCTCGCGGTGGATCTGGCTCTCGGTGGTGCGCGCCCCGATTGCGGCCCAGCTCACCAGGTCGCTGATGTATTGCGGTACCGAGGCATCGAGGAATTCGGTCCCCACAGGCAGGCCCATCTCGCTCAGGTCGAGGCAGAGTTTGCGCGCGGTCGACAGCCCCTTGTTGATGCGGAAGGAGCCATCGAGGTTGGGATCGTTGATCAGACCCTTCCAGCCCGCGATGGTGCGGGGTTTCTCGAAGTAGACCCGCATCACGATCTCAAGCTGGTCGCCCAGCTCGGCGCGCAATGGGGCGAGGCGGCGGGCGTAGTCCAGTGCGGCCTCTGGGTCGTGGATGGAACAGGGGCCGACCACCACGACCAGCCGGTCATCCGCGCCATGCAGGATCTTTTGAATGCTGGCGCGGGATTTCAAAACGGTGTCGCGCGCAGCATCGGTGAGCGGATGCTTCACCGCGAGGGCTTCGGGGCAGATCAATTCCTGCATATCTGTAATCCGGAGGTCATTGGTGGGTGTCTGGGACAGGGTGGTCATGGGCGTGGATCCTTTGGCGGGTGCCCCTGTCGGACCTCTGGACAACAAAAAACCGCCCTTGGTCCCGGGGCGGTTTGGTGCGGTATTCTGGTGTTTCTGTCAGTTCAATTCAGAAACGCGAAGACCCTCCGTCCGCCATGTGGCGCGGATAAAAGTAATACCAGAACTGGGCGAACTGTTGGGTCATGGGGCGGACGCTAGCGGAGATTCGCACATCTGTCACCCGGAAAAACATCTCCCCTCCCCCGGCAACCCGATCGCCATCCGGCGCGTCATCCCGTTACCGTCAGCCCGCCTGCCAGAAACAGCCAGTAAACCTACCGGCGCTGGACGCGGCGCCCGTTACCGCTATCCTGCACGACAAACGAGGAGGATTTTCATGCGCATTCTGTTCACCGGAGGGTCCGGCAAGGCCGGGCGCCACGCCATCGCATACCTGCTGGCCCAGGGGCATCGGGTGGTCAACGTCGATCTCACGCCACTGGACCTGCCCGGCGTCGACAATCGCATCGCCGATATGACCGACGCGGGCCAGATGCATGACGTGATGCACGCCTGGGCCGGATATGACGAAATGGACGACCACCGCAGCCCGCCCCCCTTTGACGCGGTGGTGCATTTCGCCGCCGTACCGCGCCTGCTGATGAAATCAGACAACGAATGCTATCGGATCAACACCATCGGCACCTACAATGTGATCGATGCGGCGTTGAAGGCGGGCGTGCGCAAGGTGATCTTTGCGTCCTCCGAGACCACCTATGGCGTCTGCTTCGCGGGCGGCGAGCGCAAGCCGGAATATCTGCCCATCGACGAGGAGCACCCCGTGGTGCCGGAGGATTCCTATGCCATGTCCAAGGTCGCAGGTGAGGTCACCGCGCAATGCTTCCAACGGCGCACGGGCGCAGACATCTACGGGCTCAGGATCAACAATGTGATCGAACCGCACGAGTACAAGGCGAACTTTCCAGCCTATATGGCGGACCCCGATTTGCGGCGACGCAATATCTTTGCCTATATCGACGCCCGTGACCTCGGCCAGATGGTGCAGTGCTGTCTGGAGACCGACGGTCTGGGCTATCAGATCTTCAACGTCGCCAATCCCGATCACTCGGTCAACTGGCCGACGACAGAGCTGATCGCGCGCTATTATCAGGGCGTTCCGGCCCGCGACATGGGCCCGCGTGAGACCTTTTATTCAATCAAAAAGGCCCGTGAAATGCTTGGATTTGCGCCGAAGCACAACTGGCGCATGTACCTCGACGACCCGCGCGAGGTCTGAGACCGCGTCGAAACCCCTTGCGCTTGGCAGGCCCCGGTGGAATGCAGGAGCAACATTTCCTGTCGTCACCGGGGGCTTCCATGTCATTTTCGATCAACATTGGACCGAACATCCGCAAATCCGCCTATTTCGACGCCACCGTGCGCGACGGCGTGCGTGGGTTTTCGGTCTACAACCACATGTATATCCCGGGCAATTTCGGCGATCCGGATGGGGAATATGACAGGTTGATCAACGGCGTGGCCATGTGGGACGTCGCGGCACAACGACAAGTGCAGCTGCAGGGGCCGGACGCGGGGCGACTGGCGCAATATCTGACCCCGCGCGACTTGTCCAAAACCAAGGTGGGTCAGGGACGCTATGTGCCGCTCTGTGACCATGCGGGCTGGCTGATCAATGACCCTGTGCTACTGAAGCTTTCGGACGACTGCTACTGGCTCTCGGTGGCAGACAGCGACATTCACCTCTGGGCCGCCGCCATCGGGCGTGAACGCGGCTGGAGCGTCGAGGTCAGCGAACCGGATGTCTCGCCTCTGGCCATTCAGGGCCCCAAAGCGGAGGAGGTCACCGCCGCGCTCTTTGGCGACTGGGTGCGGGACCTGCGCTATTTCGGCTTCCGGCAAACCGAACTGGACGGCATTCCGCTGGTTCTCGCGCGCTCCGGCTGGTCGAAACAGGGTGGGTTCGAGCTTTACTTGCAGGACGGATCGCGGGGCGTGGAGCTCTGGGATCGGGTCAAGGCGGCTGGCGCGCCGTTTGATATCGGCCCCGGCGCCCCAAACGATATCGAGCGTCTGGAAACCGGCCTGATCTCCTATGGCGCCGACATGCGCTGGCAGGATTTTCACGCCAGCCCGTTTGAGATGGGCTTTGGACCGCTCATCGACCTGCAGGGCGGCCATGACTTTGTTGGTCGTGCCGCGTTGCAGCGGATGGCGGCGGATCCTCCTGCCCGCCAGAGGGTCGGCCTGTTGATCGCCGATCGCCCCCCGCTGTCCGGACAGCCCATCCCGCTGTGGCAAGGCGACGAGCAGGTGGGACATGTGGCCGAGTTTGCCTACTCTCCGCGCGTCGGCACGACCATTGGTCACGCGTTGATTCGCAGTGATCTGGCGGAAGCGGCCACCGGCCTTGGCATTCGTCTGGGCGACAGAACCTACGCCGCCACCCTGCATCCTATTCCTTTCCTGAAGTGAGCCCCATGAGCGATACACTCCCCCCCTGCCCCGAATGTTCCTCCACCTATACCTATCAGGTGGATGCGCTGCTGAATTGCCCCGAATGCGGCCATGAATGGTCCGCATCAGCCGAGGGAGGCGATGACACCGCAACCGTGCGCGACAGCGTGGGCAATATCCTGTCCGATGGGGATACGGTGACGGTGATCAAGGACCTGAAGCTCAAAGGGTCCTCGACCGTCGTGAAGGTCGGCACCAAGGTGCGGGGCATCAGATTGGTCGATGGCGACCACGACATCGACTGCAAGGTTCCGGGCATCGGACAGATGGGGCTGAAAAGCCAATTCGTGAAGAAGGTCACGGAGTAAGCTCCCGACCAGAACTAGGCTCTCATCGGCACAGAGACGCGCGGGCTTGACCCGGCATCGGCCTGGCCGATCAGCGCGGCATCAGTACGCAAGCAAAAACCCCGCCCTGTTTCCAGGACGGGGTAAAGTCTGACGGTCGCTTGACCGCGAGATATTATTCTTCGTCTGCGGTTTCGAACTCTGCCAGACGCGCCTTGTCGGCAGCACCTTTGGCGGCAGTGTCGCGGTCGACGAATTCGATGATCGCCATCGGCGCCATGTCACCATAACGGAAACCGGCTTTCAGGATGCGGACGTAACCGCCCTGGCGATCCTTGTAGCGCGGGCCCAGAACGTCGAACAGTTTCGCGACGTCTTTGTCCTGCTTCAGCTTGGACGCGGCCTGACGGCGGGCGTGGACATCACCACGTTTCGCCAGCGTGATCATCTTTTCGATGATCGGGCGCAGTTCTTTTGCCTTGGGCAGGGTTGTCTTGATCTGTTCGTGTTCGATCAGCGAGCCGGCCATGTTGGAGAACAGGGCCTTACGGTGCTCGTGAGTACGGTTCAGGCGGCGATAACCACGTGCGTGACGCATTTTCTAAATCCTTATCTTGCGTTTTGCTTTGTCAGGCAGCTGATGCGTGTCGGCTGCTCACCTTGGGGCGGAAGGCCCGAATTTTCCCCGGCAGGTCCGGGAATTCATTGGGGAGGACCTAGGCCCTCCCCTGTCGAAGTCAGCCTCAGAAGCTGTCTTCGAATTTCTTGGCCAGCTCTTCGATGTTGTCCGGCGGCCAGTCCTCGACATCCATACCGAGGTGCAGACCCATGCCAGACAGCACTTCCTTGATCTCGTTCAAGGACTTACGGCCGAAGTTCGGGGTGCGGAGCATCTCGGCTTCGGTCTTCTGGATCAGATCGCCGATATAGACGATGTTGTCGTTCTTCAGGCAGTTTGCCGAACGCACGGACAGTTCCAGCTCGTCCACTTTCTTCAGCAGAAGCGGGTTGAACTCGAGACCATCGTCCTCGTCCTGACGGCCTGCGGATTCCGGCTCGTCAAAGTTCACGAAGATCGACAGCTGGTCCTGCAGGATGCGGGCTGCGAAAGCCAGCGCATCCTCGGGCGTGATGGAGCCGTCGGTGTCAACTTTGAGGGTCAGCTTGTCATAGTCCAGCACCTGGCCCTCACGGGTGGGCTGCACGTCGTAGGAGACCTTCTTGACCGGGGAATAGATTGCATCGATCGGGATCAGACCGATCGGCGCGTCCTCGGGCTTGTTCTTATCGGCAGAGACATAGCCTTTGCCGGTGTTGACGGTCAGTTCCATGAACAGATCCGCACCATCGTCAAGGTGGCAGATGACATGCTCGCGGTTCAGAACCTCGATGCCAGCGGTTTCGGCAATGTCGCCTGCGGTGACGACTGCCGGACCTTTGGCATTGATCGACAGGCGCTTGGGCCCTTCGACTTCCATGCGCAGGGAAACCTGCTTGAGGTTCAGGATGATGTCTGTGACGTCTTCACGCACACCGGCCACGGAGGAAAACTCGTGCAGCACGTTGTCGATCTGAACGGAAGTGATGGCCGCACCTTGCAGCGAGCTCATCAAAATACGGCGCAGCGCGTTGCCGAGCGTCAGGCCAAAGCCACGCTCCAGCGGTTCCGCCACGAGAGTCGCCTGGCGTGCCGGATCATTGCCCGGCTTGACCTCAAGCTGTGTGGGCTTGATCAATTCGGCCCAATTCTTATGGATCATGCGTTCCCTCCATTCCTGTCTGAACCCCATGTCCAAAGGATCAGACGCCCGAGGTTTCTAATGACGTACTGGGGCCCTGCATGCGGCAAGGCCCCAGTGAGTTTACTGTCGCTTAGACGCGGCGGCGCTTCGGTGGGCGGCAGCCGTTGTGGGCAGTCGGGGTCACATCACGAATGTTGGTGATGTTGAAGCCAACCGCGGCCAGCGCGCGCAGGGCGGATTCACGACCCGAACCGGGGCCTTGAACTTCGACCTCGAGGGTCTTTACGCCGTGATCCTGTGCCTTGCGGCCTGCGTCTTCTGCAGCCATCTGCGCAGCATAGGGCGTGGACTTACGGGAGCCCTTGAAGCCCATGGTGCCTGCGGAGGACCAGGAGATCGCATTGCCCTGAACGTCAGAGATCAGGATCTTGGTGTTGTTGAACGAAGAGTTCACATGTGCAACGCCGGTGGCGATGTTCTTGCGCTCTTTACGCTTCGTGCGGGTTTTATCACGTGCCATCTGTCAGGACCCTCCCTTACTTCTTCTTACCAGCAATGGCCTTTGCGGGGCCTTTGCGAGTACGAGCGTTGGTGTGGGTGCGCTGACCACGGACCGGCAGGTTGCGACGGTGGCGCAGGCCACGGTAGCAGCCGAGATCCATCAGGCGCTTGATGTTCATCTGCACTTCGCGACGCAGGTCACCTTCAACGGTGAAGGTTGCGTCGATATGTTCGCGGATGGCCAGAACTTCTGCATCGGAGAGTTCGTTCACACGACGGGTTTCGTCGATGTTCACGGCCTCGCAGATCGCTTTGGCAGAGGACGGGCCGATGCCCGTGATGTAGGTGAGGGCGATTGGGACCCGTTTGGAAGTCGGGATGTTAACGCCGGCAATACGTGCCACGTGTCACTTTCCTTTTGGTTGCGGTTCCGTAACTCCAGAACCTTTTTTCACAACACTCAACCATCGGCACAGGGCGCGAGGGTCCAGCATGTATCGAGGTAGTCAGGTGGACAACAAAAATTGCCCGCCTGGAATGATTCCCAGCAGGGATGTCGGTTCGTATTGGCATTTGACCGAAGGGTCAACCCTCAATGCGCCAAAGCCGATCTCCTGCTAAAGCTCCGTTGTTTTTACTGCGTTCAGGATACGCTTTATCACCGCTGGCCAGTATATCAGATACGCAAGTCCGAAAGTCACAATCGTCAGAAGCAACCACACGAGCGCGTGCCCCAAGATATCAACAAAGCCGATCTCGACAGAGAGCTTGGCGATCTTTGCGCCCTCCGCGTCCAGCACATAGGTTCGGTTCACCGGCGCCATGAGGAAATAATACGGCAGCACGAACAGCGCCAGCCCGAGTGTAACAATGGATAGAATGATCCAGATGATGAGCTGACCGATGGCCTCCGCCACCGAGAATTCGCAGGTAAAGCGCCGTCCCAACATAGCAATCTCCAAGTCAAACAAAAAGTCCCGCCACGATTGTTATCGCGGCAGGACAATTCAACTTTGTTGCGAGCGTGACCTTATGTCAATCGCCGAGGATCCAGCCGATGGACTTCTGAACCTCGTCGATGGAGGCCAGACCGTCCAGGCGCTGCAGATCGCCCTTGGCCCAGTAGTAGCCGATCAGCGGCGAGGTCTTCTTGTAGTATTCCATCAGACGAGTCTTGAGACTGTCCTCATTGTCGTCGGGACGGCGCTTCTGCGTGGTGCCGCCACAATTGGCGCATTTGCCATCGGCCGGCCACGGCTTGGTCTGGTCGTGGTAGACTTCGCCGCAATCGCCGCAAGTGGAGCGGCCGGTGATGCGGGCAACCAGCGCCTCGTCATCGACCTGCATCTCGATCACCGCGTCGAGCTTCATGCCCATCTCGCCCAGCAGCTTTTCCAGCGCATCTGCCTGCGGCAGGGTGCGCGGGAAACCGTCAAAGATGAACCCGCCTTCGGAACCATCCTGGAGCTTCTCACGGATCAGCCCGATCACGATCTGGTCGGTGACCAGTTTGCCCTCGGCCATGATCGCCGCAACTTTCTTGCCCATCTCGGTGCCGGAGGCCTGCGCGTCGCGCAGCATATCCCCGGTCGAGAGCTGAACCATGTTGCGGGTTTCAACCAAATGACGCGCCTGCGTCCCTTTCCCCGCGCCGGGCGGGCCCATGAGAATGATGTTGGTCATCGACGAGCAGGTCCCCGTTTGGTGCGTTTCTTGTTACGACCGCGCAGCTGGCTCTTCTCGATGAGGCCTTCGTACTGATGCGCGAGCAAATGGCTCTGAACCTGCTGGATCGTGTCCATGGTCACGGAGACCACAATCAGGACCGAGGTGCCGCCGAAATACACCGGAATGGCGAAGTTGGCGCGCAGGATCTCGGGCAGCAGACAGACAAGCGCCAGATAGCCGGAGCCCAGAACCAGAATGCGGTTCACCACGTATTCGATGTATTCCGCAGTCTTCTTGCCGGGACGGATACCGGGCACAAAGCCGTTCTGGTTCTTCAGGTTCTGCGCCACGTCATCCGGTTTGAAGGAAACGTTGAACGTGTAGAAATAGGCGAAGAACACGATCATCGACGTGAAGAACAGCAGGTAGAGCGGCTGACCGGGACCGAAGTTGGCCAGCAGCCAGCTCATCACCGGGCTCGACGCGGAGCCTTGGCTGAAGGTGGAGATCGTAGTCGGCAACAGCAGCAGCGAGGAGGCAAAGATCGCCGGGATCACGCCCGCCGGGTTGACCTTGACCGGCAGATGCGAGGAGCCACCGTCATAGACCTTCATGCCGACCTGGCGACGCGGGTACTGGATGTGGATCTTGCGAAGCGCGCGCTCCATGAAGACCACGAACATGATCACCGCAATCACCATTACGATCACCGCGATGATCACCGCAGGAGAGATCGCACCGGAGCGGCCAGAGGCAAAGAATTGCGCCATGGCGGCGGGAACCTCGGCGATGATGCCGACAAAGATAATCAGGGAGATGCCGTTGCCGATGCCGCGGTTGGTGATCTGCTCACCCAGCCACATCAGGAACATGGTGCCACCCACCAGAGTGATCATGCAGGCCATGCGGAAATACAGGCCGGGATCCAGGGCCAGATCGCCCGCCTCGAGCGAGGCGGCAAGTCCATAGGCCTGTGCCGTCGCCAGCACGACAGTGCCGTAGCGCGTGTACTGGTTGATCTTCTTGCGGCCCTGCTCGCCCTCTTTTTTGAGCTGTTCGAGCGCAGGCACCATGGAGGTCAGCAGCTGCACGATGATGGAGGCCGAGATATAGGGCATGATGCCAAGGGCAAAGATGCCCATGCGCCCAAGTGCGCCACCGGTAAACATCGACACCATACCGCCGATGCCCTGCCCTGCGGAGTCCATGAACTGACGCAGCGCAACGGTGTCGATTCCCGGCACGGGAATCCACGTGCCCAGACGATAGACAATCAAAAGTCCGATCGTGAACAGGATGCGGTTGCGCAGATCCGTGGCCTTGCCGAGCGCTGCCCAGCTGGTGTTCGCCGCCATTTGTTCTGCTGCTGATACCATGAAATAGGTCTCTTCTTGCGAAAACGCCGCCCGGAACCGTTTTCCGGCTCGGACGGCGTATGGGAAAACTGATGACTTATGTAAGCGGCTTACGTGCCGCTCACAAGCCGTTACTCAGCTGCGGCCTCAGATGCCACGGTCAGGGCGCCGCCTGCCTTGGAAACTGCCTCAACGGCAGATTTGGAGGCACCGGTCACCGCGATGGTCGCTTTTGCGGAGAACTCACCTTTGGCCAGAACCCGGACACCGTCCAGTTTGCGACGGACGAGACCAGATGCAACCAGGCTGTCTTCGGTGATCGAAGCAGCGTCGAGCTTGCCGGCGTCGATGAATTTCTGGATCAGGCCGAGGTTTACCACAGCGTATTTCTTGGCGTTCGGCTTGTTGAAGCCACGCTTCGGCAGACGCTGGTAGAGGGGCATCTGGCCGCCTTCGTAGCCTTTGATGGCCACGCCGGAACGAGATTTTTGACCCTTGATACCACGGCCACCCATTTTACCCTTGCCGGAGCCGGGGCCACGGCCAACGCGTGTGCGTTTCGGGGTTGCGCCGGGATTGTCGCGCAGTTCATTGAGTTTCATATCGCTTCTCCTACAGCCGGAAGTGACCCATGAAGCGAAGCGGGTCAGACACGGCACTTTTTGACTTTGATTCTGTGCCTCTTTTGAGGCCACCGTGGGCGTATAGACGGGATGCGGGTCCGGATCAAGTGGCCAGGGGAATTGCCCCGCCCTGCCGTGCGGGAAACTGGCCGCATATCGCGACAACACGCAGGCCAGCGTTGCGACAAACGAGCGCCACGCCTCGCAAATGGCACAGGATCTAGCCACGCGCTTCGGCCCGGATGAGGCCCCTGCCCCGCCGGCTCATGACGTCTTCGCAATTTCGATGATCTGCCTTGCCTGCCTCACGGATGGAAAGAATGGCGGCGCCGCCGGATCGGAATGGGTTGGAGGCGTCACCCTCCGCGAAGACCAGATATCTGTTTCGCACCCCGGGGCGTCACCCCCAAGGCCCTGTTCCATTTGGGTCCGACTTGCCACACCGGCCCGCGAGTTGCGCAACTCGCCGAACACAATGCCATTCCGGCATGAAAATCCGGTGGCCGGAGCGCCCGCTGCCCATGCAACAAAAAACGCCCCCACGATGTGGAGGCGTTTTCGTCAGCCTGCGACAAACCCCGAGGGAGGAGGAAGGGTCGCGCCACTGTCTGCTGTTGGTATCAGGCGCCGTAGACGTGTGTCCGGGCCAGGTCCACGATGTCGGACCGGCGGACGCCGATATCGGCAAGGTCACGGTCGGTCAGCGAATCGAGCTCGTTGAATGTGCGTTTGTATTCACGATGCAGCGCCCAGGACGTCCGTGCGCTCTCGGCGACGCCGCGCAGGCGGGCCATGAGGGAGGAAGTCGCGGTGGTGGTGGTGTTCAGTGCATGTGCCATCTGTATGATCCTTAATCTCTAGCCGGGACGGTTTTCCGCGGCTCTTGTTGTCTGTTGTGTTCTTTTGACACTTGGAGAGATAAGGCAGGTCGTTGGCGCTAACAACTGACAGTTCGGAACAGCCGCTATGCACCTGCAGCATAGACCCGCACCGCGGAAACGCCCTCCCGATACTGCGCAACATCACGGGCTGCAGAATGCCAGGAGGTCTTTGAACCGCACCGGTGGCATCTGAATTGGCCATCACCGCGACCCACGCGGGCATCCATCCAGGCTGACTGCCGAGGCGTGCAACAAAAAACGCCCCCGGATCTCTCCGGAGGCGTTCAGTACTTCGGTCAATCGAGAAAGAGGCTTAGCCGCGCTCTTCGACGATTTCGACCAGATGCTTGATCTTGTTGATCATGCCGCGCACGGAGGGGGTATCCTCCAACTCGCGGGTTTTGTGCATCTTGTTCAGGCCCAGGCCGATCAGGGTTGCGCGCTGGTCGGCGGGGCGACGGATCGGGGAGCCGATCTGTTTCACGACGATAGTTTTAGCCATGGATCAGTCTCCTTACGCTTCTTCAGCCACTTGGCTGGACTCGGCCGGAGCCTCGTCCCGCTTGGGCAGGATATCCGCAACTTTCTTGCCACGACGCTGAGCGACAGAGCGCGGGCTCTGTTCTTTCTTCAGACCGTCGATGGTGGCGCGGATCATGTTGTAAGGGTTCTGAGAGCCGACGGACTTGGAAACCACGTCCTTGATGCCCAGCATTTCGAAGACGGCACGCATCGGGCCACCTGCGATGATCCCGGTACCTTCCGGAGCGGTGCGCATGACCACTTTACCGGCGCCGTGACGACCATACATGTCGTGGTGGAGGGTCCGACCCTCCTTCAGCGGCACGCGGATCATCTGACGCTTTGCTTGCTCAGTCGCCTTGCGGATCGCCTCGGGTACTTCTTTCGCCTTACCCTTGCCGAAACCTACGCGGCCCTTCTGGTCGCCTACGACGACGAGAGCTGCGAAGCCAAAGCGCTTACCACCCTTAACGGTTTTGGACACGCGGTTGATTGCGACCAAACGATCTGCAAATTCCGGTGTCTCATCGCGATCGCGACGGTTGCCGCGGCGGTTATCACGTTCTGCCATTTGGCATTCCTTCATGATGTGACGAGGAGGACATGCCGCCCCGTCCTTTGTTCCAATCCTGGTGGGCGGACAAAAGCCCAACCCCCGGATCATCGGGACCACCGAAATGGCCCACTCTCGAAATCAGTCGGGCGCCCCGACAGGCAGGGCGCCCGGATGACTTAGATTTTCAGACCGCCTTCACGCGCAGCGTCGGCCAGGGCCTTCACTTTGCCGTGGTACAGGAAGCCGCCACGGTCGAAGTATGCTTCTTCGACGCCAGCTGCCTTTGCACGCTCTGCAATCACGGAACCGACTTTTGCCGCCGCTTCGATGTTGTTCTTGCCAACAAAACCAAGATCCTTCTCGAGGGTCGAGGCTGCGGCCAGAGTTACACCTTTGACGTCGTCGATCACCTGAACAGAGATGTTCTTGTTCGAGCGGTGCACGGAGAGACGCAGACGACCTGCGTTCACCTTGCGAAGCTTGTTCCGGACGCGCAAGCGGCGCTTCAGAAACAGGGTACGTTTGCTGTTTGCCATTGTGTTCGTCCTTACTTCTTCTTGCCTTCCTTGCGGAAGATGAACTCGCCCTTGTAGCGGATGCCTTTGCCTTTGTAGGGCTCGGGACGACGCCAGTCGCGGATTTTCGCCGCCACTTCGCCAACCGCTTGCGCGTCTGCACCTTCCACAACGATCTCTGTCTGCTTCGGAGCGGTAATGGTGATACCTTCCGGTGCAGTGAAATCGACGTCGTGGCTGTAGCCGAGGTTCAGCTTCAGGGTGTTGCCCTGCATCTGAGCCCGGTAACCAACACCCTGGATCTCCAGCTCTTTTTTGAAGCCGGTGGTCACGCCTTGCACCATGTTGGCAACGATGGTGCGGGACATGCCCCACTGCTGACGTGCGCGCTTGGATTTGCCGCGCGGCTCAACAGTTACCACGTTGTCCTCAACAGTGAGGGTTACGTCGTCGGTTGCGGTGAAGCTCTGGGCGCCTTTCGGGCCCTTCACTTCGATGGTCTGGCCGGACAGGCTCGCGGAAACTCCGCTGGGCAGGTCGACCGGTCTTTTACCAATACGAGACATTGTACGTAGGCCTCCTTAGAATACGGTGCAAAGCACTTCGCCACCGACGTTGGCCGCGCGTGCGTTTGCATCCGACATCACACCCTTGGGGGTGGAGACAATCGACACGCCCAGGCCCTGACGGACCTGCGGAATGTCATTGACGCCCATGTAAACGCGACGACCGGGCGTGGAAACACGCTTCAGTTCGCGAATGACAGGTTCGCCTTCGTAGTACTTCAGGCTGATTTCAAGCGCCGGATGGCCGCGTTCATCAGTCCCTGCTTCATAGCCGCGAATGTAGCCCTCGGATTGCAGCACATCCAGAACCCAGGCACGCAGTTTGGAGCCCGGAGTCATGACGGTGGATTTGCCACGCTTTTGAGAGTTACGGATACGGGTGAGCATATCGCCGATAGGATCGTTCATATTGTCTCTCCCTTACCAGCTCGATTTCACCATGCCGGGGATCTGGCCATTCGAGCCCAGGTCCCGCAACGCGATCCGGCTAACCTTCAGCTTACGATAGTAAGCGTGGGGACGGCCGGTCAGCTGGCAGCGGTTATGCAGACGGGTTGCCGACGAGTTGCGCGGCAGTTTCGCCAGTTGAAGGCGCGCTTTGAAACGCTCTTCCATCGGGCGGGATTCGTCGTTCGCGATCTCTTTGAGCTCGGCACGTTTGGCAGCGTATTTGGCCACCAGGCGCTCGCGCTTCTTTTCGCGTTCGATCATTGCTTTTTTAGCCATGGTCTCTTCCTCTCCGCGATCAGCTGTTGAAGGGCATGTTGAAAGCTTTCAACAGCGCCTTAGCTTCCGCGTCGGTGTTCGCGGTGGTGGCAATTACGATGTCCATGCCCCAGGATTCGTCGATTTTGTCGAAATCGATTTCCGGGAACACGATGTGCTCTTTCAGGCCCATGGCGTAGTTGCCACGACCGTCGAAAGAGGTGCCGGACACACCGCGGAAGTCGCGGATCCGGGGCATCGCGATGGTGATCAGACGGTCGAGGAATTCGTACATCCGTTCGCCGCGCAGGGTCACCTTTGCACCCATCGGCATGCCTTCACGAACGCGGAAGCCAGCGATGGAGTTCTTTGCAATGGTGGTCAGCGCTTTCTGACCGGCGATCTTGGTCAGGTCTTCCTGAGCCGATTTCGCCTTCTTGCTGTCCTTAACGGCAGCACGACCGCAGCCGATGTTGAGAACGATTTTCTCCAACTTGGGGATCATCATCTCGTTTTTGTAGCTGAATTCCTCTTTCAGGGACGCACGGATGCTGTCCTTGTAAAGGGCCTTCAGACGCGGGGTGTAGGTTGCATCGTCAAGCATCAGACAGTCTCCCCGGTGGTTTTTGCAAAGCGCACCTTCTTGCCGTCTTCCTCACGGAAGCCGACGCGGGTTGCCTTGCCGTTTGCGTCCAGCAGAGCCAGGTTCGACAATTCGATCGGCTGAGCTTTGGGCAGACGGCCGCCTTGGGCGGTCTGGGACTGACGGGTGTGGCGGATGGCCATGTTCACACCATCAACAACAGCTTTGCCGGCCTTGGGGTCGACGGAAGCAATCGTGCCTTCCTGACCTTTGTCCTTGCCAGCCAGCACGACGACCTTGTCGCCTTTGCGCAGTTTAGCAGCCATAGTTAGAGCACCTCCGGAGCGAGCGAGATGATCTTCATGAAGCTCTTCGCGCGAAGTTCGCGAACAACCGGGCCGAAGATACGGGTGCCGACCGGCTCGTTGTTGTTATTCAGGATAACAGCAGCGTTGCGGTCAAAACGGATGGCGGTACCGTCTTCACGACGAACCTCTTTGGCGGTGCGTACGACGACGGCCTTGCGGACGTCCCCTTTTTTAACGCGACCGCGCGGGATGGCTTCTTTAACCGAGACGACAATGATGTCGCCGACGGAAGCGTACTTACGCTTGGAGCCACCCAGAACCTTGATGCACTGAACTCGGCGTGCGCCGGAGTTGTCAGCTACATCCAGATTTGTTTGCATCTGGATCATGTGGTTTCTCCCGACCTTTGGGGCGCCGATGCGTGGCGTGATCCCCCAGGGTTTCGACTGTGCTGATCAGCAAAGTCGCCAGGAGCCTGTGGTTACAGGCTCTTAGGCGTCAATGACTTCCCAGCGTTTCGTTTTCGATTTCGGCGCGCATTCGATGATGCGTACGGAGTCGCCGACCTTGAAAGCGTTCTGTTCATCGTGAGCCCGGTACTTCTTGGACTTACGGATGGTTTTCTTCAGAACCGGGTGTGTGAAGCGGCGCTCCACGGACACGGTCACGGTCTGAGCGTTTGCGTCGGATGTAACGACGCCAGACAGGATACGTTTGGGCATCTGTAGAGCTCCTTATTCAGCTGCTGCTGCAGCTTTTTCGTTCAGGATGGTTTTCACGCGAGCAGCATTGCGGCGGGCCGCCTTGATGCCTGCAGTGTTTTCCAACTGACCGGTCGCTTGTTGAAAGCGCAGATTGAAGCTCTCTTTTTTGAGGTTTGCGAGTTGATCGCGGAGCTCGTCCACGGTCTTGTCGCGCAGATCCTTGGCGTTCATCGCCTTGCGTTCCTTTCCTTGGCACCAGAGGGCCCCTTATGGTGGGTCACCCTTTGCCCTGGTGGGTTATGTAGACTGCACGGAAATGTGCAGAAAAAAGAATCGCCCGACACAATCCGACTCGCGAATTGCGGTGAGCGATGCGTCCCTCTACAGGAGCAACGCCGGAAGGGCAAGGGCAACCTGCCTATTGCTGTCCATGCGCCGCATGCTTGACTTTGCACACTCGACCTCCCAGCACTGGCGTCGTGACTCCTCCATCAAAGGCCGCCTCCCACATGGATACATCAGCCTCCGACGTGGCCCCCGTTGAGCGACCGAAGCTGACTTTCGCACCGGAAGTTTGTACATGGCTGGAGGACCATTACGCAAATGCCGATGTCATTCTAGAATATGGCAGCGGCGGCTCGACTGTGCTGGGGGCCGAGATGCCCGGCAAGACGCTTTATTCCGTCGAAAGCAGCCGTGACTGGCACGACATGATGCAACGGTACTTCGACCAGAATGATGTGCCGTCCCCGCCTTTGCTGCACTATGTGAATATCGGTCGCACCGGGAAATGGGGTCTACCGGTCGACAATGAACACCACCACCGCTTTCACAAGTACCCGCTCTCGGTCTGGGATCTTGAGGGGTTTCGCCACCCCGATCTGATCCTGATCGACGGCAGGTTTCGCGTCGCCTGCGCCCTGACGGCCATGCTGCGCTGCACTCGGAAAGTGACGCTGCTGTTTGACGACTACCGGGACCGCAAACGCTATCAGGTGCTGGAGGAGTTCCTCGACCTCAAGGAAATGCGCGGTTTCATGGCCCGTTTCGAGATCGAGCCGACTGCACTACCCCGCGAGCATATGACCCGCATCATCGGCCTGTTCGCGCGCGCATTCTAAGGAGCGCGTAACCGCAGCTGTGGACCAAGACGCATCCGCTGTCACTGATCGCGAAGCATGCCGCCGCGAGCTGCCAGTCAACATACTATGCCCGATTGCGCTGCACGCCCGTTCTGTAAAGATGCAGACCTAGATAATCTCATCCTCATCAAACATCGCAGCTCCTTCCAATTGCGCGTGCAAACTCTCGATCCGGATTTCGGCCTCGGAACTATTGACCACGCGCGCAATGTGGAACAAGGCATCACCTTCATTGACGATAGGCAGGTTGGCCCGCCCAATGATAAGGCCCGCCTGGCTGGCCGTAAGTTCCATCTCCTCTTCGCCAAACGGATCGGCGACGATGCCAAGAACATCTCCCTCCTCAACCATCTCGCCGGTCGTCTTGTAGGCGCGCAGCAAACCACCTGCGGGTGCGCGTTCCCAACTGGAGTCGCTGGCGCGCACCGGCACCACTTCGGCCAGGGGTACACCGTCATCAGGGATCATACCCAGCGCATGCATGACCCGCAGAATACCCGCCACGCCAACGCGGGCAGATTGCTCGTCAAACCGCAGCCCCTCCCCCGCCTCATACAGCAGGATGTCGACACCCGCCTTCTGCGCCTCATGCCGCAGGGACCCTTCGCGCAGGCCCGAGCGGATCACCACCGGTGCGCCAAAGGCGTCAGCATAGGCCAGCGTCTCCTGCGCCTTTGGCGACACCCGGATCTGCGGCATGTTGGTGCGATGAATGGCGGCAGAATGCAGGTCGATGCCAAGATCGGAGCGCGCCACGATTTCGGTCATGAACAGATGCGCCAAACGGCTGGCAAGCGAGCCGCCTTCGCTGCCGGGAAAGCAACGGTTCAGATCACGCCTATCCGGTAGATAGCGCGAGTGGTTCAGAAACCCGAACGTATTGACGATCGGAACCACGATGAGCGTCCCCTTCAACCGCGCGAACTGGCGACTGCGCAGCAACCGGCGAGCGATCTCGACACCGATGACCTCATCCCCGTGGATCGCGGCAGACACAAACAGCGTTGGTCCCTCTTCCGCACCATGGATGACGTGAGCGGACATATTTACGGGTGTGTGGTCGGACAACACGCTGACCGGCATGTCCACTGTGCGGCGCGTGCCGGGGGGAACGTGAAAACCGCCAATTTCAAAAGGGGAACGCCGAGCCATTTTGGTGCCTCTTGGAAAAATTCTACCGGACGCTAAGCGGCTTTGGTCGTTTTGACAATCATGCCGGTGCCGCGCGCAGCAAGTTGTGCGCTCACTGTGCGTAAGCCGCCTCGATCAGCCCCACCAACGGTGCATCCGATTTCGGCCGCAGTTTGTGGGCAGCCCCGATCCGATTGTAGCCGAAGTTTTCAAAGTCAGCGGCATAATAGTCCTCGATAATGGTCCGGCTGCGGGCATTTAGATCCGACACGGTGGACCCACTCACGCGTTCTGTCCGATTGCGCACCGGCAGCGCGACGTCGGATTGAGTTATGTTCTGTACGATGCTCCAGTCGTCGGCGATTTCTTCCAGGCGACAGACCAGCTTCACCAGTGGCGCACCAGCGGTGCCGACGACCCATGGCAGGCAAGGATGTAGGGTCATGTGGGTGTCGAGCGCTTCCGGGTCACGACCATCGAGACGCTCAGAGACCCATTCATTGAGCGAAAGCCTTTGCCCCCCGTTTGCGTCCTCTCCAACCTGGCACTCGTACCTGTAGAGCGAACACACCCGCTCATAAGGACGTCGTACAAGGGCAAAGGTCTTGAGCGCATCCCAATAAGCGCCCCCAGCCACGTGCCGCCATTCCCGCGCTTTGCCATGTAGGTAAAATTCCTTCAACGCAGCACCGACGGCGGTTCCGCCACATTTGGGAAAATGAACAAAAAAGTATGGTCGCTGAAAGGACTTCGTCAGCCAGTTTATTGCAACTTCAGTTGGTACGGCCTGCTTTGCGGCAGCGTGCTCGGGGTATTCGATAATGGGGCACCTGTTGGTCGCGGGTCACGGCTGCAGGCTCACATGGTGCGCTTAAGAAAACCTAAAGCCCCGCAGTTTCATGCAAAATCGCGCTGACCTCGCCCCCTCAGGCCCAGGCGTAATTAAAGCTGACCGAAATCCGCTCATCTTCGGCCATGTTCATCGGCACCTCATGGCGGATGAAACTCTCCCACAGCAGTACATCACCAACCTTCGGCGTCTCATAGACAAAGCTCCGCAGCTCGCGGCGGCACTCTTTGGTGCGCGGCGGATGAGCCATCATCATCGCGTGACGCGGATCCTCCAGTTTCAGAGCGGATGCCCCATCCGGCATCGAAACATAGGTGGTGCCGGAAATCACCGAATGCGGGTGAATATGGCTCGCATGGGTGCCGCCCTCGGGCAGAATATTGATCCAAAGATCCTCAAGCTTCAGCACGCGCCCGTCGAGGTTCAGCTCCAGGTCCTGGGCAAAGGCCGCAACATGGGCATCAAGCGATTTGACCAGGTCGGCAAAGATCGGAAAGCGCCATGGCAGATCGGTGAGCGAGGCATAGGAGGTATAACCCGGATAGCCATTCTCCTCGCACCAGTCCTGCCCCGCCTCGTCGTCCTCGGCGATGGTGATGCAGGAGGTTTGCATTTCCTGCGGATCAATATTGGGGCCGTGCTCGGAGAGCGCAGCCCGGTAAAGGCGGGTCACAAAGAGGGAATCGATCTGGGCCATGGGGCTCTGATAGCGCAAGGAGGCCCGTCTTGGCGAGAGGGATGCCGTACTGAAAGCACAACACGCGCACCGAGGGTGCGCGTGTTACGAGACATGCAGATCAATGGCGGCGCCTACCGAGCGCCAAGGCTCAGAGAAGCCCTATTTGTAGCGGGCCGCGATTTCAGTCTGCGTTCCGTCATCAATCATTGATTGCAGCGCGGTCTGCATACGATCCACCAGCGCCTGATCGGTTTTCTGGCTACAGGCCAGTGACATCATGGTGGTGGAAAGGACCAGCGCCTCTTCAATCTCCACCCCATCCGCGAGCGCCGACTCGAGGAAGGAGCCTGAGGTCGCCATCAAGTCGATCCGCCCTTGCAGCAGCTTTTTCAAGGTGGCCGATTGCGTCGGTGCCAGATCGATAGCGTCAAATCCCGCGCCTTCCAATACGCCAACGGTGTAATCGCCGGTCTGCGTTCCGGTGCGATAGCTGCGCGCCTCTTCGATTGTCGCAGGGGCGATATCGCTGCCAGACTTGCGGACCAGGATGGTGCTATCCGAGGCAAGAGGTTCCACCCACTTGAACTTCGGATCACGTTCCGGCGTGTGCGTGGTGCTGAAAACGCAGGTATTTGGGCGGCGCTCTGCCTGACCGATGGCGCGCGACCACTGCGTCAGTTCCGCCTCGTAGGTGATGCCCGCGCGGTCCATGATTTCAAACACCTGGTCTGCCCCAAGCCCCACGATCTCGCCATCGCGTTCAAAGTTCAACGGAGCGTAATCTTCGGTGAACAGACGCACATCTGCGGCCTGAGCAGCACCAGAAACCCCGAGGGCAACAACCGTAATAAAACTAGTAACGAATTTCATGGACATGTCCTCTTGTCGTGTCGGATTCGACGATGACCTTAGATCAGAAAGCTGAATGAAACGTTCTTGCCATCGGGCGGCTTATTGTACGCATGGCGCACGCTTTCCACCGCCCCCAAATGAGTACCCTCAGCGCGCGGCATCAAACGTGTAATCGCAACCATCGTGGATCATCGCATGGCCCCGCGACATCGGGTTCCCCACCAAGAACCAACGCCAGCCACCACGTGGGGCCGGCCCAGGCGAATACGTGCAGCCATTTGCCAGCGTCCAATACGTCGCATCCTGATAGCGGTATGGCGCCTGACTGATCGGGAGCAATGCGGCCGTCGGAGTCACACCACTGAGGGCCCGCTCCTCTGGGAGGTACAGATCACAGGCCCCGACCAGCATCAAAACCACCCCAAAGCCAGCTGCAAATGTTGCGTTCCCTGGTCTCATTTGGGTCTCCTGTATCCTGAACCATCCCCCAGCCAGAACAGGAACACAAAGTGAACATGCGCTCTATGCTTCGCAAAGTCAGCGTCAAAGGCGTCCACGGCCTTCGCTGAAACAACGAAAAAGCCCCCCGCCAGTCACCTGGCGGGGGGCTTTAAATTCAGTTGCTGAAAACTGGAATTACCAGTCTTCGCGCACCACGATACGTGTCTGTACCGACAGTTTCATGGCTGCGAGGCGCAGAGCTTCACGAGCAATGTCTTCACCGACGCCGTCGATTTCGAACATCACGCGGCCCGGCTTCACTTTGCACGCCCAGAAGTCCACGGAACCTTTACCCTTACCCATACGCACTTCGACGGGCTTGGAGGTCACCGGGGTGTCCGGGAAGATACGGATCCAGACACGGCCCTGACGCTTCATGTGACGGGTCATTGCACGACGTGCAGCTTCGATCTGACGGGCGGTCACACGCTCGGGTGTCACTGCCTTCAGGCCGTAGGTGCCGAAGTTCAGGTCGGAACCGCCTTTTGCGAGGCCTTTGATCCGGCCTTTGTGCATCTTGCGGAATTTAGTACGCTTTGGCTGAAGCATGTCGCGTTCTCCTTAGCGATCGCCACGACGGTTACCACCTGCACCGCGAGGTGCCGGACCGTCCTGGAGTTCCTGAGCCTTGCGATCACGCGCCTGAGGATCATGCTCCATGATCTCACCTTTGAAGATCCACACCTTGATACCGATGATACCATAGGGGGTGGTTGCTTCAGAGTGTGCGTAATCGATGTCTGCGCGCAGAGTGTGCAGCGGCACACGACCTTCGCGGTACCATTCGGTCCGTGCGATTTCAGCGCCGCCCAGACGACCAGCAACGTTCACCCGGATACCCAGGGCGCCCATACGCATGGCGTTCTGCACGGAGCGCTTCATCGCGCGACGGAAGGACACACGGCGCTCCAGCTGCTGAGCGATGGACTCGCCGACCAGCTGTGCGTCGAGTTCCGGCTTGCGGACTTCAACGATGTTGAGGTGCAGCTCGGAGTCGGTCATGGAAGCGATCTTCTTGCGAAGAACTTCGATGTCCGCGCCTTTCTTGCCGATGATCACGCCCGGACGCGCAGTGTGAATGGTCACACGGCACTTCTTGTGGGGGCGTTCGATGATCACGCGGGCAATACCGGCCTGCTTGCACTCAGTCTTGATGAACTCACGGATCCTGATGTCCTCGAGGAGGAGATCACCGTAGTCCTTCGTGTCAGCGTACCAGCGGCTGTCCCAGGTGCGGTTGATCTGCAGGCGCATGCCAACCGGATTGACTTTATGTCCCATTAGGCTTGCTCCTCAACTTGACGCACCTTGATGGTGATCTCAGCGAACGGCTTCAGGATCTTGCCGAAGCGACCACGGGCCCGCGGACGACCGCGTTTCATGGTCAGGTTCTTGCCAACCCAAGCCTCGGCGACGATCAGCTCATCGACGTCCAGGTTGTGGTTGTTCTCTGCGTTCGCGATGGCGGACTGAAGGCATTTCTTCACGTCCTGCGCGATCCGCTTGTTGGAGAAAGTGAGGTCGGTCAGAGCCTTGTCCACTTTCTTGCCACGGATCATCTGAGCCACCAGGTTCAGTTTCTGCGGGCTGGTGCGAAGCATGCGAATTTTCGCCATTGCTTCGTTGTCTGCCACGCGGCGGGGGTTCTTATCCTTGCCCATGACTTACTTCCGCTTCGCTTTTTTGTCAGCGGCGTGACCGTAATAGGTCCGGGTCGGCGAATACTCACCGAACTTCTGACCAATCATGTCTTCCGAGACGTTGACAGGAATGTGCTTGTGGCCGTTGTACACACCGAAAGTCAGACCCACGAACTGGGGCAGAATGGTGGAACGACGGGACCAGATCTTGATCACTTCATTGCGGCCCGACTCGCGCGCTGCTTCGGCTTTTTTCAGCACGTAAGCATCGACAAAGGGGCCTTTCCATACAGAGCGAGTCATAGATTAGCGCCCTTTCTTCTTAGCGTGACGCGAGCGGATGATCAGCTTCTGCGACGCCTTGTTGGTGTTACGGGTGCGCTTGCCCTTGGTCGGCTTGCCCCATGGTGTCACCGGGTGACGACCACCAGAGGTCCGGCCTTCACCACCACCATGCGGGTGATCGATCGGGTTCATGACCACACCACGGACGCTCGGACGCTTGCCTTTATGGCGCATACGACCGGCTTTACCGTAGTTCTGGTTGGAGTTGTCAGGGTTGGACACGGCACCGATGGTGGCCATGCATTCCTGACGGACCAGGCGCAGCTCGCCCGAGGAGAGGCGGATCTGAGCGTAGCCACCATCACGACCAACGAACTGAGCGTAAGTACCGGCTGCACGGGCGATCTGGCCGCCTTTGCCGGGCTTCATTTCGATGTTGTGAACGATGGTACCGATCGGCATGCCCGAGAACGGCATTGCGTTGCCCGGCTTGATGTCTGCCTTCGCGGAGGCAATGACCTTATCACCAACTGCCAGACGCTGCGGAGCGAGGATATAGGCCTGCTCGCCGTCTTCGTACTTCACCAATGCGATGAAGGCAGTACGGTTGGGGTCATATTCAATGCGCTCGACGGTCGCGGCGACATCAAATTTGTTCCGTTTGAAGTCAACGATCCGGTAAAGACGCTTTGCGCCACCACCACGGCGGCGAGAAGTGATCCGTCCGGTGTTGTTCCGGCCGCCCGATTTGGTCAAACCCTCAGTGAGAGACTTGACCGGACGCCCTTTCCAAAGCTCCGAACGGTCGATCAGAACCAGCCCTCGCTGGCCCGGCGTCGTCGGCTTATACGACTTAAGTGCCATGCTTTCTGTCTTCCGTTTAGCGTGCCAGACCTTAGGTTCTTGTCTTTGGTCCAGCTATGTTAAAGCCCCCTGGCTTGGCGCATCCACGCCCGGCTCAGGTGACCGATGAAGGGCCCCGAAGGTCCCTGGGTCGAATGTCCCGACAAAGATAACGGCCCCGGAACGAATCCGAGGCCTGTCAGGATTGGTGCGATGTACCAGAGGTTGGGGGAGGTGGCAATGGCGAAGAGGCTACCGGTAAAACTCTACTATGCCAGACGTGGGAATTATGAAATTCCTAGGGACGATCATCGACTGACGGCGCGCGCACCCAGGGAAAAACATGTATTTTAGTATTCACTCCGTAGCTTCGTGCCATCTTAAGCAAGCGCTCTTCGGCGCGCTTGTCGGCAACGTTTCCCGCTGAGAAACTTGGCGCAACTACTACCAAATGGAGAACCAGATCTTTTCCGTCTTCCAAAAAGGAATTCCGGACGAGCTTGAATTTTGCTAGCTCTGTCGAAAAACGATTTATGAGTGAAGATGTGAACCCCGTTCTAGAGTATTTCACCTCAGCCAAGTGAACGGTATTCTCATCAATTGCCAAGCCATCAAAAATCGTGTTCGGCATATCATTAGACGAAAACCTAACTCCAGATCGAAAATCTAGCTTCAACTTGCCCGCAAGTTTACTTAGGCCAAACTCCTCTGCTGCACGGTATGTAACAGCATAATTTTCAGTTTGCTGCTTCAATAAGCGATTTTTACGATCAGTGTCATTCTTCAACTCGCTGTGAGTAGTAGCTGAATCGACACTATCCTCGCAGCCCCCCCCACCAACCTCTTCGTCAGAAGCCCCTTCACCGTCGTGTTGCGCATCTTCGATTTCCTCCTCAACTTGAGAGAGCCTTTCTTCTGGAGAGACTTTTGACAATTTTCGGAAAAAGTTATCCTCATTAGACCAGTCAGAAGGCGCATAGAGAACCTCTCGATTAAAGTTGAGCGTACAGAAAAACAGAACCACCAAAAATATTGGGAAGATCATCAAAAACCAGATGTACACACTCTGTGCATCTGAGGAAAGAAGCGGCAAAACGCCAGTGCCTCCGACCTCTGTAAGGCCCGCAAAGATAGCAATGATCGTCAAAGGGTTTTTGACAGTGGATGTTTTGCTCATTTGAAACCAATCGGAAATTCTTCTCGGCGTATTCAGCCCTAAACAACCTAATAAATCAATAGACGCGTGAAATTCCACTTATGGAAAAGTGGTCCGGCCGCAGGCCGGGCAGCGCCCGACCCTCCCCACGGGAGGGCGCTTCACGCCCACCCAGGGTCAGACGCCGCCCTTTGTGGTTCCACCAACAGAAAAAGGCCCCTGCTTTCGCAGGGGCCTCTCCAATTCTCAGACAAGCAAATCTCAGAGTCCGGTGGACACGTCGATGGTGTTGCCTTCTTCCAGGGTCACATAGGCTTTCTTAACGTCTTTCCGTTTGCCCAGCGAGCCACGGAAACGTTTGACCTTACCCTTGGTGATTGTCGTGTTGACCGCTTTCACCTTCACACCAAAGAGCGCCTCGACGGCCTCCTTGATCTGGGGCTTGTTGGAACCGATGGACACTTCGAACACCACTGCGCCGTGCTCGGACGCCATGGTGGACTTCTCGGTGATGATCGGCTTGCGGATCACGTCGTAGTGTTCTGCCTTCGCGCTCATTTCAGGCGAGCCTCCAGTGCTTCGACAGCCGACTTCGTGAGCACGAGAGTGTCACGCTTCAGGATGTCATAGACGTTTGCGCCCATCGACGGCAGGATATCCAGACCGCTGATGTTTTGGGCGGCACGAGCGAAGCCTTCGTTGACGGCAGCACCGTCGATGACCAGAGCACGTTTCCAGCCCAGGTTTGCAACCTGTTTGGCCAGGGCGGCGGTCTTGCCTTCAGCTTCGGCGTTCTCGATCACGACCAGCTCACCGGCTTTCGCCTTCGCGGACAGCGCGTGGCGCAGACCCAGCTTGCGGAACTTCTTGGTCAGATCGTGGCCATGGCTACGCGGGGTCGGACCCTTGTAGATACCACCTTTACGGAAGATCGGCGCGTTACGGTCACCATGGCGTGCGCCACCGGTGCCCTTCTGGCGGTAGATCTTCTTGGTCGAGTAGGAGGTCTCGGAGCGGGTCTTCACCTTGTGGGTGCCGGCCTGCGCGTTGTTGCGCTGCCAACGAACCATACGGTGCAGGATGTCCGCGCGCGGTTCCAGGCCAAACAGCTCTTCGGACAGTTCGATGTCGCCCGCTTTGCCACCGTCCAGTTTGATCACGTCAAGTTTCATGCTTCACCCCCTTCCGCGGGTGCTTCAGCCGCAGCTTCAGCAGCAGTCTTCAGAGCTGCCGGGAACGGCAGACCTTCGGGTGCTTTCTTCTTCACGGCGTCTTTGACGGTGACCCAGCCGGATTTCGGACCAGGAACAGCGCCTTTGATGAAGACCAGACCACGATCGGCGTCGGTACGGACGACTTCGAGGTTCTGAGTGGTCACGCGGGCAGCGCCCATGTGGCCGGCCATCTTCTTGCCTTTGAAGACTTTGCCCGGATCCTGACACTGACCGGTGGAACCGTGGGAGCGATGAGAGATCGACACACCGTGCGTGGCCCGCAGACCACCAAAGTTGTGACGCTTCATCGCACCGGCGAAACCTTTACCGATGGAAGTGCCTGTCACGTCCACTTTCTGACCGGTCAGGAAGTGCTCGGCGGAGATTTCCGCGCCCACTTCGATCAGGCCATCCGCGGGGACGCGGAATTCGACCAGCTTGCGCTTGGGCTCAACCTTGGCCGCCGCATAGTGACCACGCATCGCCTTGGAGACGCGCTTTACCTTTGCGGAACCCGCACCGAGCTGAACAGCGGTGTAACCATCTGTTTCGTCAGTGCGCTGAGCGACAACCTGCAGGCCATCGAGCGAAAGAACGGTCACAGGGATCTGCTTGCCGTCTTCCATGAACAAGCGGGTCATGCCCACTTTCTTTGCGATAATACCAGAGCGCATATGAATTACCCTCCGATCTTATGATTGCAGCTTGATCTCGACGTCCACACCAGCGGCGAGGTCGAGCTTCATCAGCGCGTCCACGGTCTGGGGGGTCGGATCAACGATGTCGAGCATACGCTTGTGCGTACGGATCTCGAACTGATCGCGGGATTTCTTGTCAACGTGGGGACCACGCAGAACAGTGAATTTCTCGATCTTGTTCGGCAGCGGGATCGGGCCGCGCACTTGGGCGCCGGTCCGCTTGGCAGTGTTGACGATCTCTTGTGTGGACGCATCCAGCACACGATAGTCAAATGCCTTCAGCCGGATACGGATGTTTTGGCTTTGCATCGTATAGCCTTTTAGTCAGGCGTTGGAGTTGAGAGGAGGGTCTGTGCTCATCACGCACCCTCATCGAACCCAAAAGGCGGGAATCACCCCGCCCATCTCCCGCAGTGCGGGATGTGGCCAATTACACCCGTTAGGGCAGTCTGGCAAGGGGCATTCCCAGCCCCAGCTGCGTCACGCAATTCAAGCAGCTTCGACGACGTCCAGATCCAACCATAGCGCGCCGCGCCGATAACCGCCTCGAACAAGCCGGGGTCCGGTGACTTCCTTCGGAAAATCATCTTTCCAGTCACGAAACCGGTCACGTGACACAACAATGCCGCCGCTTTTTCGCGCCATACGAAGGATATATGGATCCGCCGGCTGTCCCTTGGGAACCACATGAGCCTCGGCATCCTTGAGACCAAGCCGCTTCGCGAAGCTCGGTCCATTCAGGTACCGTCCGACCACCAGATAGCCGGCATTCGCGTCGAAGACCACATACGGGCGATATCCGGACGCCTCGAGCAGAGCGATGACGTCCCGCACCGGCTCCAAAGAAAGGGTGTTTTCCTTCCAGTATAGAACATTGGATCCATCAATAATGGCCAATGGGGCTGACCGCCTCCCGCTCCGACGCTGCAGGAGAAAAAATAGCAGCCCAACTAGAAATGCAAAAAATAGAAATTCAACCATGGGTCGATCACGTCCCAATTCTCAGTTCAAATCAAGTCAGAAAAGCGGAGCCTCTTAAAAACAGGCGCGCCAAGTCGCGAAGACACCATATGGCGAGATGCCGCGCCATCAGAAGCCCCCGGCAGATAGAAAAAGGGCCTCCCGAGGGAGGCCCTTTCCATTCGAAAATCAGGAAACCTGATTACTCGATGATCTTGGACACAACGCCCGCGCCAACGGTGCGGCCACCTTCGCGGATGGCGAAACGCAGACCGTCTTCCATCGCGATCGGGGCGATCAGTTCAACTTCGAACTTCAGGTTGTCGCCCGGCATCACCATCTCGGTACCGGTCGGCAGGGTCACGGTGCCGGTCACGTCGGTGGTGCGGAAGTAGAACTGCGGACGGTAGTTCGCGAAGAACGGCGTGTGACGGCCACCTTC
>NZ_PVUF01000018.1 GCF_003003215.1 Tritonibacter scottomollicae
GGCCGTCTCCGCTTGCCGGACTTCTCCGCGTGCCAAACCATATCGGGGTCGAACCAAACCGAAAGGGAGCCACGTTGCCTGAGCGACGCGTTGTAAGTTGACCAGTTCGTCGTGCGGTAGCGGGTGGGTGTGGGCTTCGGCATGCGCCCGAAACAACCGTCAGGATTCGCTAAGTGAATCCTTCCCTTTGATTTGCGCAACAACGCCGTGAGCAACCCCAAATTTTGAGCAGGGGGTCGTCTTCAGATGATAAGATCATTTGGGAGCCGTTCGAAAGCGCCAGTAGACCAGCGCGCTCAGCGCACCCCAGACAAAAAACATCGTAAACCACACGCGGCGCGGATCTTTTAGAAGCGACTCCGTGCAACTGCGGCGCGCCATTTGAGCTCGATCGGGTAACGCGCCGACCCAAGCCAGCGGACCCAAATTGTGAGATACCGTGATCTCGCTTTGAGACGCTTCGATGCGGATCGGCAGAGCGCGGGCCAGCTCGGACAAGGTCGCGCGCAAGTCAGGGCCGTCGTTGCGGGCCTCCATGAGCTTGCGCGGAAGTTCACAGGCGTTCTCTCCTGCCGCAAAAGTGGCCTCTATCAAGGCACGTGTGTCTTGTGGTGGCAGGTCGGTGCAGGTGCCACTGCAATTCGCCACGGTGTAGGGCAGCACGTCTACCCCACGTCCTTCGTCCGATAGGCGCAGAATGTGTACGGCTTCCCCGATCAAAATCCAACCCAGCGCAAAAATGAGGCCTAAACGATTGGCCCAGCTAGTCAACAACGGAGTAATCATCAAATTCGTCATTTATCGGATCCTCAAACGCTTCCCATTCCTGAGCAGTAATTTCCCCTCTATGAATCCGATTGCCCTCCACTTCGAATTCAATGCGCGACATATATCCGGCATAGAGCCTGTTCGCGGCCACTGTTGCGGCCACCGACGCGCCATAAACGGCCCAGCCTACAGGACCTGCCGCACGACTGACGACCGCCGCAGCGCGTGCAACGTTCATCGCCGGCGAGATCTTCTACAGCCTGCGCGAAGCCCAAATACTGATCGAAAAATGGAGGAAACACTACAACACGAAACGACCACACAGCGCCTTGGGCTACCGCCCACCGGCCCCCGAAACCATCGTCCAGATGGACCAAAGGCCGATCATGCACTAACAATCAATTGGACCACTCAGGTGGGGCTGATCAGGCCTATCTGGCCACCGGTTTCATGTGCATTCACCTTTTACAATGGTCAACCAGAAGAGATTCATCCAAAATCCTGCACAAAACAAGGGGCCAACGGTTGGTCGCCTATCTGACAGAACCAGTAATTGAACCGGCCCGCAGGGGTACCTTCGCTTGTTTCATATCCCAAAGGAGCAGACATAAACTGCACGAGGCGACCATCAGGAGAAAACTCGATCTGGGCCGTGGTTGCTGCAATAGCGGGCATCATCGGTAAGAGCTGTCGATTGACATCTCCAGCCAGCGGTTGACGATCATCAATAATTTGCGCCATCTCGGACGCTGACTCGTAACCGAGAACTAAGGCGTTATGAGCCAAAAGTGGTTCTGCTGACAGTGCAAAATTGGCCGGGTTTCCAGATGCCAGTGCTTGATGAACCTGTGTGTAGGCCCGCCATAAGTCTTCACGCAGAGTCGGTGTATCAGATAGTACCCTTGCATTGGTCCAAGGTGGAGTTGACATCTCAATATCAAAGATATCAAACGCCAAGGTGAGTCGCATAGCTTTTCCGCGTGACTGGGCATCTAAATAGGTGATCGTGACTGGCTCGAGTTCGAAGCCTCTACCTGATCGAAGCCCTCCGTCCTCTTGTATTATTGGGCCTTCGCCAAAAACGCTTTCTTCGGTCTGCACAAGTGTCGCTGTTTCCGGATCGTATCGGCCAGAGAACAAAGTAATTTCCTCTTTAATGCGCGTGGATGCCAGAAAATTGCTCGACCGCGACAGTACCACTTGTAGGCGAACGTTTCCATGCGGCGTAAAGCTTTGCTTATTCATGTCGAAGGGTTCGTAGTCGATCTGGATGAGGTTGCGGCCTGGCTGAAGTTCGCGCGTGATATCGGTGGTCAACGTCAGCGGCCTGAACCGACCATGTGTCAATAACGGAGCGCCATTCACGCGCGGGATGGCAAACATGTTTTCGGCATTAATGGATATTGAATAGAAAAGTTGAGGACGGACGTCATCCTGCATGGCAGCGTCCTGCGCCTGGCCAGTCGAGGCCTGAGTAAATATTAAAGCTAGAACCGCTGTAAACGATTTAAGCCAGAATCTAGGCTTCTTGCCAATCATTTGGTCCTCCTTCTGCAACAAAGAATGATTCATCAAACCTACCCGACAATAGAACCGTTCGATTATCGACGGCTGCAGTTGTGATAGTCTGAGCAACAGATGTTGCCGACCCGGTTTCAAAAGAATCTGTGCCGCGATCGGTTTCAACGGCACCAGCCCTAACTGCATAATTGCCCTGCACGCGCAATCCCTCGAACCAGTAAAGCGTCTCGGTGTTTTGGCTGCCCACGTTTTCGGTGATCCGTCCACCGAAGTGCCACCCTGTACCGATGCTACCACTGGCCTCAACCGAGCCGTCGAATAACCACGTGTCGACCCCGACTTTTGCTTCGATCCGGAGACGGCCTGTGATTTTGGCATAGGCCTGAAAGACGGTCGACAAGCGATCAAAAGCTTTCTCCCAGTCTGCACCGCTACCAATTGCAATCGTAGCGGCGTTTTCGACACCAAATTGCACCCCACCTTCACCCGCATATCTCCATTGGCGCGTCCCGGAATAAGCTCTACCTGCCGCGCGGCTCCCGGAAGCTCTCTGCGGAAGGCTGGTCCCTCACCTATGCCGGACCGATCAAAACGGAGTGGGATGCAATCGCCCGGTCCAAGGGCTTCGACCTGCTCCAGCGGATCCGGGATAAGTTTCACATTGTCTTGCGATGCCACACCTGCGGCGCGTTGACTGCGCAGAAGCTCTTTACCCTGCGCACCGCCCAAACTGCTTGCGCGGGGTGCAGGCATCACATCATTCTGGCAATGGCGCATAGGGCAGGCTTGGAATTTCAGGGCTACGACCCAGAATACCACAAGCTTGGCATCTATCTCGCGCCATGTAGTCACACCGTGCGCCGACAGTTCGGACAGATCGAACGGATCGCAGCCGGTCACTGCAAGTTGCGCTGCGAGACCTGTCATTCCGGATAGGAAGCCGAGGAAGCAGCGGATCGGGGATGTCAACTGCTGGGAATCGATCCGAAAGGCAACCCGAAATACCGGATCTATCGGCACGGCTTTGGTCACACGCAGAGGGTCGCCCGCGCGAACATGCAGAGCGGCCGCTTTCAATGCACGGCATGCGGGGAAGGATGGGCCACCGCGCCCAGCCACCTCTATGCCATTCGTCTGGAGCTTCCGAACGGGCTGAAGGTCGTGAAGCTCGGCTTCTCGCGCGACCCGCAGTCGCGACTGCATCACCAGCCCCTGCTTCGACCCGGAATCCAGGCAGAGCTTCTGCGGACCATTCCGCAGCCGAACGGCGACGCCGCGCTGTGTCAGGAGAAGGCCCTCCATCGTGCGCTCAAGAAGTCTCATCCGGACGCGATCATTCCACATGAGCACTTTGAGGACTGGCGCAGTGGTTTGGCGGCACTCCGGCCGAGATCGTGCTTCCTAGGCAGGTGGACATGACAGGGGCTGCTGGGGAGGCCCTGGGTGCTCGTAGACCTCCGGCGCAGCGAGGATCCGTGTAACTATGTAAAATTCTCTTTTAGAAAATCTTTGCCAAACTTGAGCGCCTGAAGGCAGCGGGGGCAAAATCGTCATCTCGCCCCCGTGGAGAAGGAATTCTCCATAATTTCAACGCGTAATCCACATACTTCCAAGCAGTTTCCAGACATGAACTGTCCCGTCAGGCACTAACCCTCAACTATACTTGAAAGACGCCATCACGCAGGACAACCGCCGGAAAGGGAGCGAACACATGTCCAGACGCACGCCCCTCCTGGCTGTCAAGGAAGCAACCGCGGCGCGGATGCTGGATATGCACACGAACGAGTTCAGGAACCTCGTCCAGATCGGCGCGCTGCCGCAGCCAATCGACCTCGCCGGGCAGGTCATGCGGTTGCGGGTGTCTGACTTGGAAGCCATCCTGAGCGGCGCCGTTCCCGACGAAGGTTTCGAGATATGAAGAAGCTAGAGCTTCCCTATCTGGACACCATCTCCGTGAAGGGGCGCACCTACCACTACTTTCGGAAAGGCAAGACAAGGGTCCGGCTCAAGGCGCCGCCCGGCAGCGAAGCCTTCCTTCGGGAGTACTGGCATCTCCGTCGCGGGCAACCTTCTGCCGGCTCCCGGACAACTTGGGACCAGCTGATCGCAAGCTACTATCAAAGCTCAAAGTACAAGCGCCTTAGCAAAGGAACCGCAGCCAACTACAGACGGCACTGCGAAGCGATCCGTGAGAAGAACGGTGCGAGAGACGTCCGCTCTTTCCGTCGCAAGCATGCCATCAAAGCGCGCGATGCACTGCAGGATACCTGGTCAAAGGCCAACGAACGCGTGGCGGTCCTCTCGATCCTCATGCGTCACGCCGTTGACCTCGAGTGGATCGACCGCAACCCGGTCGTGAACGTCGAGAAACTGACGGGCGGCGAATATGAGCCATGGCCCGAGGACAAGCTGAAAGCGTTTGAGGCAGCGTGCGCGGCCTCCAGCGTGGAGCGCATTGTATATGAGCTGGCCATCGGCACGGGCCAGCGGCTTGGAGACTGCATCTCGATGAAATGGGACGACTTTGATGGCAAGTATATGAAAGTCGTTCAGGAGAAGACCTAAGCCAAGATTCAGGTGTACTGCCCCACTCGCCTGCAGCGCTTCTTGGAAACTGTTCCCCGGAGCGGAGCCTATATTCTTGCGAAGAACCGCACGCAGCATATGGGAAAACGTCAGGCGCAGAAGAAGGTTGAGGCCATCCGCGACGCCATCGGCGTCCTGTCCGAGACAAACCGTCTCGTGCCGCATGGGTGGCGGTACACCGCCGCGACACAGATGGCCGAAGCGGGCGTCGATATGCGCGACATCCAGGCCGTGACCGGCCCCAAGACGCTCTCGATTGTTCAGAAAAACACCGCCCAGGCGAACCAGAAAACAGCATCTAGACGAGCGCAAACCGCACGGGAACAGAGCGAAAACGAAACAGGAAAGTGCTAACAAAGTGCCAAACCTGACCGCTCGACCAGGGCCCAGCATCTCCAGTTCGGAAAATCTTCTTTCAAAATCAAAATGGTGCGGGTGAAGGGACTCGAACCCCCACGCCATAGGCGCCAGAACCTAAATCTGGTGCGTCTACCAATTCCGCCACACCCGCACTGCAGCAAGACCAGCCTGCCGCGAGGTCGTTCGATATCAGAGCTTTTTCGGGGATGCGAGAGAAATTCGCCTCGCGACCATCAAAAATCATCCCGGCGTCGAGTGAAAGGCGAGTGCGCACAAAGGCATGACACGGTTGGGCGCAATTCCCATCGCAAAGCATGAGGTTCTCTTGATCGAACCCGGAACCTCGAAACATGACCGTTGCAGGCATTCTGCCATCCCCTGCCCCGACAAGCTGCCAGTGCTCTCGGCCCATCGGTTCAATGAGGAACTGTAGCCACGGCTCTAACTACTGCGACGCGCCAGGACCTTGGGCAGCTCCTCTGGCAGATCCTCCGCAATGAGACCTGCACCAAATGCCAGCGCGCATTCCACATGCAACCAGGCAGCTGTAGCGGCTGCGTCATGAGGACCCAATCCGCGGGCCAGCAACCCGGTGATGAAACCTGCCAGCACATCGCCGGATCCGGCGGTTGCGAGCCACGGCGCCGATCGCGCATAGGCGGCAGCATGAACCGAGCACAGGCCTGTCGGATCAGCGATCACCGTGTCTGCTCCCTTGAACAACACGCTACATCCCGCACGTCTGGCCGCCTCGCGCGTGGCATCAACCTTTGAGAAAGCGGGGCCCTGTGATGCCGGGGCCGCCAAGCGATCCGCAATGTCGGGGAACAACCGGGTAAACTCTCCAGCGTGAGGTGTCAGCACGCATTGCGTGTGCAGCAGGTCGAACAACTGCTGCGGATCATCGGCAAATGCCGAGAGCGCATCGGCATCCAGAATCGTGGCACGCTTCGCCGCCAAGGCAACAGGAACCAGGTCCCGTGCCCGCTGCTGCCCCAATCCGGGGCCAAGGCACAGCGTATTGATCCGCTCATCCTGAAGGATTTCGGCGAGCACATCCGCTCCCGCGACCCGTTGCAGCATGACAGCCGTGATCTGGCAGGCGACCTCCATCTGCGCCGCAGGTGGCACCCCAAGCGTGACCAGCCCCGCCCCGACACGCAGCGCGCCACGCGCTGCCAGCCGTGCTGCCCCAGTGCGCCCTGCGCCACCAGATAAGACCAGTGCATGACCGTAAGTGAATTTATGTGCCCCCTGCCCCTTCGCCAACGAGGCCACCTCGGGGGCCGCCATCAACACCGGAGGCGACATCGACCCAAGATCATCGTGCGAATCCAAACCAATAGACTTGACCGACAGCCTGCCGCATCGCGCAGGCCCGTCCGCCAGAGCATGGCCACGCTTTGGCGCGTGGAATGTCACCGTAAGATCCGCCCAGATCCCCCGACCTTCCTCGCCAAGCCCCTTTCCGCTGTCGCTGCACACCCCCGAAGGCAGATCAATCGCTACCGTCTTATGGGTCTCCCCAAGCGCTGGATCCGCTGTCAGTGCAACCAGCGGCAACTCCACCGGCCGGGTCAGCCCAATGCCGAACAGGGCATCTATCAACAGATCCGCCCGCTGCGAGACCCGCTTCTCTTCAATCGTTGAGGACGCCAAAGGAGAAACAGCCCCCATCGCACTCCAGCGCAAGTAGTTGGTGTGCGCATCTGTCGGCAATTTCGCAGCATCCCCATAAAGGAACACTTCCACCGCCCAGCCGCGCTCTTTTAGCAATCGCGCCACAACAAAACCATCGCCACCATTGTTGCCCGGACCACAAAGAACCACTGCCCGCTTCATCTTTTCAGAAATACCTCGGGGGGCGGCCGCAGGCCGGGGGGCAGAGCCCCCATCTGGCAGCATCCCAGCGCCCAGCTGGGGCCATTCCTCAAAGATCGCCTCGACCACGGCTGCGCCTGCGCGCTCCATCAACTCCAGACCAGTGACCTCGCCGCCGTCGATGGCTGCTTTTTCGATCGCTCGCATCTGTGTCGCCGTCAGTAATTCAGTCATCACAAGCCCTCAGGTTTCACAACTGCACATTTTTTAATCTCTAAGATTAAATTTTCATCGCAACGTCTGATTTCTGCACATTCCTGCAGCAGTTGCGCCCGCTTACACATTGTGGCGCTCAGTTGAAAATGATCTGACCATCTTCGACAAGGTTGCGAGGAGCCCAGACATGAAAAAGATCGAAGCCATCATCAAGCCGTTCAAGCTGGACGAGGTGAAGGAAGCGCTGCAAGACGTCGGCGTGCAAGGTCTCTCTGTCATCGAGGTCAAGGGCTTTGGTCGCCAGAAGGGTCACACCGAACTCTACCGCGGTGCGGAATATGTCGTGGACTTTCTGCCCAAGGTGAAGATCGAAGTGGTGCTGGACGACGATCAGGTCGACGCCGCGATTGAGGCCATCGTTGCCGCAGCAAAGACCGACAAGATCGGCGACGGCAAGATTTTCGTCAGCCCGATCGAGCAGGCCATCCGCATCCGGACCGGCGAAGCCGGGTCCGACGCCCTGTAACGGCACGCGACGCCGACACTACTGAACACCCGAAATACATAAGTTTTCTGACGGAGGAAGTACTTCAAATGAGCAAGGAAGCAGTTCTCAAGCTGATCAAGGATGAAGAGGCGGAATACGTCGACATCCGTTTCACCGACCCGCGCGGCAAGCTGCAGCACGTCACCCTGATGTCGGACCAGATCGACGAAGACTTCCTCGAAGAAGGCTTCATGTTCGACGGCTCCTCCATCGCGGGCTGGAAATCCATCGAAGCCTCCGACATGAAGCTGATCCCGGCGACCGAGTCTGCCTATGTGGATCCCTTCTACGCGGAAAAGACCATCTGCATTCACTGCTCCGTGGTCGAGCCTGACACCGGCGAAGCCTATGATCGCGACCCGCGCGGCACCGCCGAAAAAGCCGAAGCCTATCTGAAGTCCTCCGGCATCGGTGATGTGGCCTATATGGGCCCGGAAGCGGAATTCTTCCTGTTTGATGATGTGCGGTTCTCCAACACCATCAACAAGGTGTCCTACGAGGTTGACGCGACCGATGCCTCCTGGAACTCCGATGCGGAATTCGAGACCGGCAACATGGGCCACCGTCCCGGCGTCAAGGGCGGCTACTTCCCGGTGAACCCGATCGACGAAGCGCAGGACCTGCGTTCCGAGATGCTCTCCACCATGAAGCGTCTGGGCATGAAGGTCGACAAGCACCACCACGAGGTTGCGTCCTGCCAGCACGAGCTGGGTCTGATCTTCGACAGCCTGACCAAACAGGCCGACGAGCTGCAGAAATACAAATACGTGATCCACAATGTGGCCCACGCCTACGGCAAATCCGCAACATTCATGCCCAAGCCGATCGCCGGCGACAACGGCACCGGCATGCATGTGAACATGTCGATCTGGAAAGACGGCAAGCCGCTCTTTGCAGGTGACAAATACGCGGATCTGTCGAGCGAGGCCCTGTGGTTCATCGGCGGCATCCTGAAGCACGCCAAGACCCTCAATGCCTTCACCAACCCGTCCACCAACTCCTACAAGCGTCTGATCCCGGGCTTCGAGGCCCCCGTTCTGCGCGCCTACTCTGCCCGCAACCGCTCCGGCTGCGTGCGGATCCCGTGGACCGAATCCCCGAAGGCAAAGCGCGTCGAGGCTCGTTTCCCCGATCCGGCAGCAAATCCCTACCTGGCGTTTGCAGCGCTCCTGATGGCCGGCCTTGACGGCATCAAGAACAAGATCGATCCGGGCGAAGCCATGGACAAGAACCTCTACGACCTGCCCGCAGAGGAACTGGCCGGCATCCCGACCGTCTGTGGCTCCCTGCGCGAAGCGCTGGAATCGCTGGCATCGGATCACGACTTCCTGCTGCAGGGCGACGTGTTCACCAAAGACCAGATTGAAGGCTACATCGCCCTCAAGATGGAAGAGGTGGAAACCTACGAACACACGCCGCACCCGGTGGAATACCAGATGTACTACAGCTGCTGATCTCTAGAGATTGGGCTGAATTGGAAAGGGCGCCTCATCTGGGCGCCCTTTTTCTATGCTGTCGGACCGGCATGGGGCGCCCGCAAGACGCGCAACGCAGAGGGGCGCAATCCGGGTCAGTCCACGAATGGGGTCGATCCATCCCAGCCGGCACTGTTTCCTGCCGTGGTGACCGGCACAGGTCCGGAGCTCACATTTTGGGCAGGCATATTTTGGACAGGCACTGCACCCGCAGCCCCCGCTTGTCTGGACGCAAGTTGGTTCTGCAGACTATTCGCAGCTGGCACCGCACCTGCGGCGCAGCGCCCTGAAAAAATCATGTAATCGGGCGACGAGCGTGATCTCCTGACTTCGAAGTCCACAATCGCGCCATCGCCACATTCAAGATCGGAAATCTCTGTTTCGATTTCCTGAGGTGTCCAGTCGGAACCTGCGCTGCCACTGAACCGGCCACTCCCATCACTATCGAATTGCAGTTGATTGCTGGCAGGCACCCCGCCGCAGGCCGCAAGCATCACGCAGCATGCGATCGGTAAAAAGCGTTTAGCCGGTTTTGTAGTCATGACATTTCTCCTGTATGGGTGGCATCTTACGTGCGCACTCCCCTAGAGCAAGAGCTTGAACCCTCCGATGCAACCGTACTGAATCCAATTCGTTGTTCTCCTCTTGAAGCCCTATGCCGTCTCCCATAGGAAGGCGCGTTCCAGCGCCCGACAGGAGCCCGCACAAATGACCTCCCCTGCTATGTCCCCCAACACGCTTGGCATCGACTTTGGCACCTCGAATTCCGCTGCGGGTCTGACAGTGGCAGGTCGGCCCTGGCTGGTGGAACTGGAACCGGGCGAGACCACTCTGCCCACGGCCGTCTTCTTTGACAGCGAGAGCAAGAAGATGCGCATCGGACGCAGCGCCACCCGCGCGCTGATCGATGGCGACGAGGGACGGTTCATGCGGGCACTCAAAAGCCTGCTGGGCACGCCGCTCTTGTATGAAAAGCGCCGTCTTGGTGGCCAGATGATGGATTTCACCGATGTCATCGCGCATTTCCTGCGCGAGGTGAAAGCCCGCGCGGAAACCGCCACACGGACGGAGTTCACCCATGCGCTCTCAGGTCGGCCGGTCAAGTTTCACTCCAAGGACGAGGCGCGCAACGCCAAGGCCGAAGAGGACTTGCGGGGCTGCTACAAAAAGGCGGGCTTCGAGGATGTGCAATTCCTCTACGAGCCCGAAGCCGCGCTGCGCTCTGCCCGACCGCACCCCGGCGTCGGGCTCGTGGTCGATATCGGCGGCGGTACTTCGGACTTTACCTGTTTTGAACAGGATGCCGCGGGTGGCACCCGCATTCTGGCCAGCCATGGTCTGCGCCTCGGGGGGACCGACTTTGATCGCCAGATCAGTATTGATCATGTGATGCCCCATCTTGGACGTGGTGCGATGATCCGCAACAGTTTTGGCGGCGGCAGCCTGCCCGCACCCAGCCGGATGTTCAACGATCTTGCCACCTGGCAGATGATCCCCTTTCTCTATGGGCCGGACACCCGTCGCGCCGCGCAGGATCTGGCGCGTAACGCCGAAGACCCCACCGGTCTCAACCGGCTTGTTCAGGTGCTTGAGGATGAACTGGGCCATGACCTGGCCTTTGCCACCGAGGCGGGCAAAATTCGCGCCAACAGCGCAGATGGCGACGCCGCACAGATTGACCTGCGGATCGTGGAGCGCGGCCTGTCTGCCGCCCTGCCCCGCAAGGCGCTGGATCAGACGCTGGCGGAGATGGTGCAGAGCATTCAGGCCGAGGCTGCCGAGACCCTGCGGCTTGCCGGGGTCACGCCGCGCGATGTCACCCGCTGCGTGATGGTTGGCGGCTCTGCGCTGCTGTCATCAGTGCGCGACAGCATGCAAACCCTCTGCCCCAACGCGGAGATAGAGACTGACCGCGCGATGACTGCCGTGGCGGACGGCCTGGCGTTGGCTGCGCGGGATGCCGCCTTCTGAGGTGGTTTCCCCGTAGAAAAAGCGTGAACCCTCGAAGCTGCCCGCGTAAGCTGCGCCAAGACATCTGCACAGTCCTGAGGTTTTCCATGCTTGTTTCCCGCCTTGCCGCCCTTGGCCTTGCTGCCACTCTTTCCGTTGCAATGCCGGTTGCCGGCATGGGCGCGACCTGCGGCAACACGGCAGCCGGGTTTGAGGCCTGGAAGGCCGATTTCGCCCGCACCGCCCAACGCGCCGGGGTCCGGCAGGCGGGGCTGAACGCGCTGGCGCAGTCGCGATATGCAACCGGAACCATCGCCGCCGACCGCAACCAGAAGAGCTTCAAATACAGTCTTGAGAAATTCATGCAGGTTCGCGGCGCAACCACGATCGTTGCGCAAGGCAAGAAGCACAAGGCGCGCAACGCCGAGTTTTTTGCCGCGCTGGAGAAGAAATACGGCGTGCCAGCAGGTCTGCTGATCGCCATCCACGGCATGGAAACCGCATTTGGCAATTACATGGGGAACAGTCAGGTTGTCTCCTCCATCGTGACGCTGACCTATGATTGCCGCCGCTCGGAGTTCTTTGAACCCCACGCCATCGGCGCGTTGAAACTGGTGGATCAGGGCGCAATCAGCACGGCGACACAGGGGGCCAAACATGGGGAGTTGGGCCACACTCAATTCCTGCCCGGAAACGCGCTGGAATACGGTCAGGACTGGAACCGTGATGGTCGCGTGGATTTCTACGACATGGGTGACGCGCTGGCCTCCACCGCTTACTTCCTGCGCAAGAAAGGCTGGAAACCCGGCCGCGGCTATCAGCCGGGCGAGCGCAACTATCGTGTTCTGAAGCAATGGAACGCTGCGACTGTCTACCAGCAATCTCTGGCGATCATGGGCCGTCAAATCGACGGCACCTGAAGCACCAGCGCGATAACACCGGCGCGTTAAGAACAATCAACAGGTCGGTCGCAAGATTGTAATGGCTTGGGCATCAATGTGGCTGTGACCGGTCCAGTTTTTGCCGCATTCCGGCGACATCCCGTGGCAAAAACCCGCGCAACAGCTTGCATTTAAATCAAATTCTTTAGAATGGCGCCGTTTCTCTCCTCGCCTGCATGTCGCGGGGAAAATCTGTGTAATCCGCCCAATTTTCCGCGTTTTCAGATCCTACACTTGTCGGAGAAGACAACCGATGGAGGATTTCACGGTGCTGGATCAAACAACACAGAATATGTCGGCTTCGAACTATCGGGGCAAATTGGGGTTTGCAGAGCGTGATGACGCCGCCCTGTCCAAAGCCTCGGTTCTGGTGGTTCAGACGTTGGAAGAATTTGGGCATGAGGTGGATCGCTTTCACGCCAAACGCGCCCACCGGGTCAATTTGGATTGCGATCACTACATCGTCTCCTTGCGCCACCGCCGCAGCCCAGCCCCGATGCGCCAAAGTGACGGCGCGCCCTGCCGCAGCCATCTCGACATCACCTTCACACCACGGTTCCCAGAGCAAACCGATCAGGAACTGACCGAAATGTTGCTCGCACGGTCAATGCAGGCGCTGCTGACAGAGCTAAACGCCACAACTGTAGAATGGCTGGAGACAGGCGTCATGCTGGATCGGGCGGCGTTCCTGTCCGCGTTCGGCTCATCGTACGCGGAGGGCCCATCCTCGGTTCGCGATATCGTCGCGCAGGATATTCAAGTTCCCGTTGAAGCGGCGGGCGCCGTGCCCGTTGACGCCGCTGTCCCGAAGCAGGCTGAACTGGCTGCGACAATCAAGGCTTTCGACAGCTACGCCGCACGGTCCGGTGGCGCGCAGGTGGAGACGATCACGCGGGTCCCCGCAAAGACACCGCGTTTTGCCTCCGTCGAGGACACCTTTGGCACATTGACGACAGAATGTGATCGCGTCATCGAACGGCGTGCGGGCAAGACACCATCGGAGATCCTCTCCGCGTATCGCAAGGTCACCGGCGCTGTCTCCCTTGGAGGATGCAATGCAGGCACCATGTCGGCCTGGGTCCTGACCGCCATCATGGCCATGCTGTCTCTGCCGCTCGGCATCACCGCTGCGGCGGTAAACCTGGCGCGCGGCGGCGACATGCGGTTCAGTGTCCAGATGCTGGGCGTTCTGGCATTGCTTATGTTCCTGCAATCCTCAGGCCTGGTCTACGCCGCATTGCTCTGATTTGGGAATGGGTCACAAACATCTCGCAACAAGTTGATTTTATTCAGCTCTAAGCCTCAGGACCAGCCTCTGACGCCCATTGCGCAAGCACATCCGCCCGCGTCAGAACCGTCGTGTGGATCGAGAAGATCACGGCCCGCGTTCGGGGCAACCGATAGATCGACTGCAGCTCACTGCGCATGTAGTGCTGCGTCTCCGGTGTCGATGTGGCGCGGGGGTCCTCTTCCCGGCGCGGCTGATGCAGGCTCGGATCCGCATACCAGAGCGCATTGAACCGCCAGAGCGGCCGCCCCGCCTGCACCCCATCAAACAACCGCTGCACACGTCGGGCGATGCCTTCATCATAGTCCGCGACCGGGGTATGGATCGCCAGCAAGGGTTTCATGAACTTCTGCGCCAGAGTCCAGCTTGCAGGAAAGCACAGAATGGCCGCGGTCAATACGTGTTCATCGCTCGCCTCGGGCTTCTCGAGGATGCAGAAATCCTGTTGCGCAATCCGCCCCAACGTCTCCATCGGGACGCTGCGATCAATGGCAACTGTCACACCATCCGGCCGGGTAACGTGGCTGGCGTTCACTTGCGCGCCATAGCGGACCGCCAGCACCTGATCGAGCAGCTCCTGCGCGGCAGGCTCGGCAGCATCATCCATCGCCAACACCGCATCCCGATGATCGCGCAACAACCGCTCCCGCTCGCCGAGCTGCGCCGCAAAACCATCGTCAAAGCGCAGCCAATCCTCGGGCGGCAGTGGCTGGATGCCCGGCAAGGGCCGTGGCGCCAGCGGATTATAGGGGATGGAGGTCTGGAGAATCTCTGTCATGGACTAGCCATAGCACTCCGGTCGAAAGTCTGCACGACTGTACAGTTTCCATCTGCAATCTCGTGATATGCGCTGGGATTCACATCAAATCTCGCAAAACGGACATGTTCTGGGTCGCATTTAGCAAGGCCAAGGCGCGCGCTGGACTTCAGGCTCTGACCATGAGCCAGGGAGGACAAGATGAACGAGCATTTCCGTGACCGCCGAAAGATCGACCCCAGCCGCGGCGCAGCGCTTGGCGACGGCACGCCGAACGACAATGACCGGATCGAAATCGGCCCGACCCAGCTGGCCTTTGGCGAATGGACTTCGGCGGGGCTGGAGCTGCCCAACCTCGAGGCGATGCGCCACTACCGCTGGCAGCGGCTGACGCAAGCCATCGTGGACCGGGGCTACGGCGGTCTGTTGATGTTCGATCCGCTAAACATTCGCTACGCCACCGACAGCACAAACATGCAGCTGTGGAACACCCACAACCCGTTCCGGGCGCTGCTCCTGTGCGCCGATGGTTACATGGTGATCTGGGACTACAAAAACTCGCCGTTTCTTTCGACCTTCAACCCTCTCGTGCGCGAACAGCGCTCGGGCGCGGATCTGTTCTACTTTGACCGCGGCGACAAGGTGGATGTGGCGGCGGATGCGCTGTCGAATGAGGTCCGCCAACTGATCGGGGAACACGGCGGCGGCAATATGCGTCTGGCGGTGGACAAGATCATGCTGCACGGGCTGCGCGCGCTGGAGGCACAAGGCTTCGAGATCATGGAAGGCGAGGAACTCACCGAAAAAGCCCGCGCCATCAAGGGTGTGGACGAGATCCTTGCCATGCGCTGCGCCTCACATGCCTGCGAGACCGCGGTCAAGGCGATGGAGGACTTCGCCCGCCTTAACGTCGGCGATGGCAAAACCTCCGAGGATGACATCTGGGCGGTGCTACACGCGGAGAACATCCGCCGGGGTGGCGAATGGATCGAGACACGGCTGCTGGCCTCCGGTCCGCGCTCCAACCCCTGGTTTCAGGAATGTGGGCCCCGGATCACCCAGCGCAACGAGATCATTTCTTTCGATACCGATCTGGTGGGCAGCTACGGTATTTGCGTCGATATCTCCCGCAGCTGGTGGATTGGCGATCAAAAGCCACGTCCCGACATGATCTATGCCATGCAACACGCCCATGAGCACATCATGACGAATATGGAGATGCTGAAACCCGGAGTGATGATCCCGGAGCTGACGGCGGGGACTCATGTGTTGGACGCGAAGTATCAGGCGCAGAAATATGGCTGCCTGATGCATGGCGTGGGCCTATGTGACGAGTGGCCTCTGGTGGCCTATCCCGATCATGCGGTCGCCGGCGCCTTTGACTACCCGCTGGAGCCAGGCATGGTCTTGTGCGTGGAGGCGCTGGTGGGCGAGGTCGGTGGCGACTTTTCCATCAAGCTGGAGGATCAGGTTCTGATCACCGAGGATGGCTACGAGAACCTGACCACCTACCCGTTTGATCCGGCCTTGATGGGTCAGGCCTAGAACGACGGCGCTGACGAGGGGACGGGGCGGCCTATATCTTGCGTCTTCGGCGGATCAATCCGCCGGGCGTGGCCAAGGCAGGCGCGCCAAAACCCCGTGGTGATCGGAGGCGAGTTTCGGCAACACCTCGATCACACCCTCGCCGCCCGGCGCCAGCACATGGTCGATGCCGATGGGGTAATTGACCAGCGGCAAATCAAACGTCGCCGCATAGGGCCCGACCCGCGCCATGCCGCCAGCCGCGCCGATCTGCGCCACCGCTTCAGACCATCCCACGGCGTTAAAATCTCCGGCGAGGATCACCGGTCCCTCAAGGCTCTCCAGGCGCTTCACCACCCGCTCTACATGATCGGCCTGCTCGTGCGGCCAAGGCCAGGGCAGATGCAGGGCCGCCACCCAGAACCGCCCTGTCGGCCCCTCCACCTCCATCGCGGCCAGCCCAAGATCCTCTGCGCAGGCAAGCCTGTCGGTCGCGGTGACCCCACGCGCCAGAACCGCAACGCCTCCGACCTTGCGGAACGGGCAATACTGCTGCACCGGATAGTCCGGCCGCAAAGTCTTCAGGATCGGCAGATTGAAACGAGAGATTTCTTCGAGCGTGACAATATCTGCGCGCGCGTCACGAATGGCCTGCGTCAGGCTGTCGTTGCCCGCGTTCCGCCAGAGCATGTTTTTCTGATACAGCGTCAAGGGCGGTGGGGTGCCATTTGCCTCGTCTGGCAGATGCCCCAGCCAATTGACCATCATCACAACCGTCGCCGCCGCCCCCATCAACGCCGCGCGTGCATCATGGCGCAGGATAAAGGCGCAGATCATCGCAAGGCCCGCAAAGGGCACACGAAAGACCGACAGGCTATCCCCCAATGGGTGCACCATCCCCAGAAAACTGCCCGCCAAGGCTAGGATGCTGAGGATCAAGAGCGCCCAAACCACGGCGCGGCACAGGTTCAAAACGCGGCTCACAGTCCCAACCGCTCCCGCCAGAGCGGCCATTTGCGCGCCACAACGGCCACGCTGTCCGGCTCTGATGCCAACTGATCCAGCGGTAGCCACGCCAGCGCATGGGATTCTTCGCTGGCGACCGGCTCGCCTGCCTCTGCCACAAACAGATAACGCACGTCATAATGCAGATGCGCAGGCTCCTTGGTGGAGGCCGGGATGTCATGCACATCGACATCAAAGACCTCCGAAGTCAGCAGTCGGATGCGCGACAGGCCACTTTCCTCATAGGCTTCCTTCGTGGCGGTGAAGCACGCGTCTTGAATGCCATCACAATGCCCGCCGAGCTGTAGCCAACGGTCGAGCTTTGCATGATGGGTCAGCAATACCGACGACAGGTCCGGCGACAGCACAAAAGCCGATGCGGTGACATGACTGGTCAGCGGGTCACGCCCGAACGCCCGCGGCTCTTGGCGGCAGAACATCACAAGGCGTGACCACATGTCCGTGTCGCGGGCGTCCAGAGGCGCAAACCGCCCGATGCCGGCAAGCGCGTGGTCTGAATTCTGATGCTCGCCCATGTGACGCTCCTTCACCTTCCCGTGACGGTTGTGACAGCCGCCTTGCCGTACCGCGGGCCTCGGCGCACCTTAGAAAGGCCGACACCCCAAAGCCAAGCCCCGAAAGCACTGCCAATGCCCACTGAACGCATCACATTTTCCGGTCACGCCGGACATGACCTCTCCGCCCGTCTTGACCTGCCCGACGGTCCGGTGCTGGCCACCGCCCTTTTTGCCCATTGCTTCACCTGTTCCAAGGATATCCCCGCCGCCCGGCGGATTGCCGCGCGTCTGGCCGCCATGGGCATCGCGGTGCTCAGGTTCGACTTTACCGGGCTGGGACATTCCGAGGGCGAGTTCGCCAACACCAGTTTCAGCTCCAATGTTGCGGATCTGATTGCAGCCGCGCGCTATCTGGCCGGACGCAATATGGCGCCCGACATGCTGATCGGTCACTCGCTGGGCGGAGCGGCGGTCCTGCGCGCGCGTGCGGGCATCCCATCGGTCAAAAGCGTGGTGACGCTCGGCGCGCCCTTTGATCCCAGCCATGTGGCACATCATTTCGATCATGCGCTGGAGGCGATCCAGCGCGACGGTCAGGCAGAAGTCAGCCTTGGTGGGCGCCCCTTTGTGATCAGCAAGGAGTTTGTAGACGACATTCGCCAGACGGAACTGGGTGAGGCTGTGGCAGATCTGAAGGCCGCCCTGCTGGTGATGCATGCGCCCCGCGATGCCACCGTCAGCATCGACAATGCCGCCGAGATCTTTCAGGCCGCGCGCCATCCCAAGAGCTTTGTCACGCTGGACGATGCCGATCACCTGATCACCGATGCCTGTGACGCGGAATATGCGGCGGATGTGATCGCGACCTGGGCCACACGCTATGTGGATATGAAACCACCCGCCCCGCCGCCCGGCGCGCCGGAGGGGGTCATTCGCGTCACCGAAGCCGATCCGGAGGGCTTCCTGCAGGACGTGCAAAACGGCCCCTATCACCATGTCTATGCCGATGAACCCGAAGCCTATGGCGGCACAAATCGCGGTTTGTCGCCCTACGGGTTCGTTGCTGCGGGTCTAGGGGCCTGCACCTCGATGACCCTGCGCATGTATGCCCGCCGCAAGGGGTGGCTGCTGGACAACATCAGTGTCGAGGTATGCCACGACAAGGTTCACGCGCAGGACGCCATCCCCTCGGGGCCAGCCAAGATTGATCGCTTCATGCGTGTCATCCACCTGAGCGGAGATCTGACCCCGGAGCAGCGCGACAAGCTGTTGGAAATTGCCGACAAATGCCCCGTGCATAGGACGCTGGAGCAAAGCTCACATGTGGAGACCCGACTGGAAAGCGCGCCCTCAGAGGCGCTGTTCCGACCCGACGGTCCCACCACTGCCGACTAGCAGCTCGCCCCGGCAGCAGACACGATGCGGCGCCACGCTTGCCGCCGGGGCATGGCTCGTCTATGAGAGCGGCATCTCATCCACTGACGACAAAAGGTGCCGCCGCCCATGATCCCTCGCTATGCCCGCCCCGACATGGTTGCCATCTGGTCCCCCGAGACCAAATTCCGCATCTGGTACGAGATCGAGGCACATGCCTGCGACGCCATGGCGAACCTTGGTGTGATCCCGCGCGAAAACGCCGAAGCGGTCTGGAAAGCCAAGGACGTGGAATTCGACGTCGACCGCATCGACGAGATCGAAGCCGTCACCAAACATGACGTCATCGCCTTCCTCACCCATCTGGCTGAACATGTGGGCAGCGACGAAGCGCGCTTTGTCCATCAGGGCATGACCTCCTCCGATGTGCTGGACACCTGTTTCAACGTACAGCTGACCCGTGCCGCCGACCTGCTGCTGGTTGGCATGGACAAGCTGCTGGCGGCGCTGAAGAAACGCGCGCTGGAGCATAAGGACACCGTGCGCGTCGGCCGCAGCCATGGCATTCACGCGGAACCCACCACCATGGGCCTGACCTTCGCGCGCTTTTACGCCGAGATGGACCGCAACCGCGCCCGCCTCGTTGCCGCCCGCGAGGAAATCGCCACCGGTGCGATTTCCGGCGCCGTGGGCACATTCGCCAATATCGACCCGTCGGTCGAGGAACATGTCTGCGAGCAGCTTGGCCTGAACCCGGAGCCGATCTCCACCCAGGTGATCCCGCGCGACCGTCATGCAATGTTCTTTGCCACCCTCGGCGTGATTGCCTCGTCGATCGAAAACGTTGCGACCGAGATCCGCCACATGCAGCGCACCGAAGTGCTGGAAGGCGCGGAATTCTTCTCCATGGGGCAAAAGGGCTCCTCGGCGATGCCGCATAAGAAGAACCCGGTGCTGACCGAGAACCTCACTGGTCTGGCGCGTCTGGTGCGCATGTCGGTGATCCCGGCGATGGAGAACGTCGCCCTCTGGCACGAGCGTGACATTTCGCATTCCTCCGTCGAGCGCGGCATCGGCCCCGACGCCACCGTGACGCTTGATTTCGCCCTGCACCGTCTGGCGGGTGTCATCGACAAGATGCTGGTGTTCCCGCAGAACATGCTGGACAACATGAACAAATTCCCGGGTCTGGTGATGTCGCAGCGGGTGCTTCTGGCGCTGACGCAGGCCGGTGTCAGCCGCGAGGATGCCTATTCCATGGTGCAGCGCAACGCGCTGAAGGTCTGGGAAGAGCGCCTCGATTTCCGCGAACTGCTGCTGGCCGACGCCGATGTGGTTGCCGCGCTGGGCGAGGATGGCGTCAACGAGAAATTCGACATGGGCTACCACACCAAACATGTCGACACGATCTTCAAGCGGGTGTTCGGCGAATAAGCACGCCCTCGCGCACACAGATCAAACCCCGCCCTCACCGGCGGGGTTTTTCTTTTCGCCTCACAGCTTCGTGATGACTTGTTTTGGCCGTTCTCCGCGCTTTCAGCGTAGTTTGAGCAACAACAGATAGGAGATCTTCATGCGTTTCACGTCCCTCGCACTTGCCATTGCCCTGCCCTTCACCATGCCAATGGCCGGTTTTGCCGCTGGCGGCGACACGACCACGCCGCCGACCCCATCGGACACCACCAAAAAATGCTGGGGCAAACGCGTCTGGGATGAAGATACGCAGAAATGCGTGAAGCCTGAAGAATCATCCCTGAGCGACGAGCAACTGCTGCAGACCGCGCGCGAGCTGGCCTATCTGGATCGCTTCGAGGATGCGCAGGCCGTGCTTGCCGCCCATCCGGATCAGACGGATAGCCGCGTCCTGACCTATTGGGGGTTCACCCACCGCAAACTTGGTCACTCCTCCGAAGCGAAAGACTATTACACCCATGCGATCGCGCAAGATCCCGACAATATCCTCGCGCGGAGCTATATGGCGCAAGGCTTTGTTGAAACTGGAGAATATGCGCAGGCACTGGCCCAGTGGAAGGAAATCAGGGCGCGCGGCGGTGACGGGACATGGGCCGAAGCCTCGCTGCGTCAGGCAATTCAGACGGGTGTGACCGTTAACTACTAAACTTCAGGCTTTCTTTACTGCTGAAGGCATATCTTGCTTCCTGACAGAAAGAGAATCTTTTCGGGTCAAGGTTCAAGAATGGAACAATCATCAGCTCTAGCGCTTCCTATGGCGCCACTGGGCGACGGACTTGGCGATTTTTCGTCACCGGCGCCCGCACCATCCCTCATGGGGGGGGCTCCCCAGCTTAGTGGGAAAGCCAAAGCGGCTATTGTCGTTCGTCTTCTTTTGAACGAAGGCGCCGATGTCCCCCTTGAAGAGTTGCCAGACGATCTGCAACTCGAACTTACTCAGCAAATGGGTAAGATGCGCCTGGTGGATCGCCAGACGTTGGACGCAGTCGCGGCCGAATTTGCAGAACAGCTCGAAAATATCGGGCTGTCCTTCCCCAATGGCCTCGCAGGTGCGTTGAGCGCTATGGAGGGTAAAATCAGCCGGCACACGCACAGCCGGTTGCGAAAGGAAGCGGGTGTGCGCCAATTCGGCGATCCTTGGGATCGCTTGCGCAAGCTGCCGCCCGAGGAACTGGCCGAACTGGCCAAGGCCGAAAGCACCGAAGTCGCAGCTGTGTTGCTGTCCAAGATCGACACCGCCAAGGCGGCAGAGATGTTGCAGCATTTGCCAGGTCCGATTGCACGTCGCATCACCTATGCGGTGAGCCAGACAAGCAGCGTTACACCGGACACGGTGGATCGCATCGGCCTGTCGCTCGCCTCACAGATCGAAGCGCGCCCGCAGGTCGCGTTTGACAAAACGCCAGGCCAACGTGTCGGGGCAATCCTGACGCAATCCGCCGCAGCGAAACGCGAGGAGGTTCTGACCGCGCTCGATGAGGAGGACCAGGAGTTCGCCACGGATGTGCGCAAGTCGATCTTCACCTTTGCGCTGATCGCGCAGAAACTGGAACCGGTCGATGTGCCGAAACTGGTCCGCGCCTTGGGCCCGCAGGACATTACCACCGCCATCGCCTTTGCCACGGATGAGGACGATGTGGCGTCGGTCACCTTCCTGTTGGACAACATGTCCAGCCGCATGGCCAACAACCTGCGCGAAGAAGCAAACCAGCTTGGTCGTATCAAACGGGCCGATGGTGAGGCTGCCTACGGTATTATCGTCAATATGCTGCGTGAAATGGTGGTCAACGGCGACATCGAGCTGAAGTCTGACGAGGAAGAAGAAGACTAGCCCCGCCGCGCGTCGATTACGCCATCATGACCTGACACGAAACAAACCCGTGCCACACCGGCGCGGGTTTCTTCGTGGCGGTTTCTTGTGCAAGGCAGCGGCGCCCTCTATGATCGGGCGTTGCGGTATCGCAAGCAGGAGCACAATACCCCATGCCCGTCGCCCATTCGGAGCTGACCTTTTCACAGCGCGCAAATTACTTTGTCGGAAATCTGTTCCTGCGTGGGCTGATCGGCGGGTTGAAACTGATCCCATATCGCTGGCGCGTGCCCGCGATGGGCTGGACCCTGCGCAAGGTTGCCCCCCTCGCCGGGTTTCACAAGCGGGTGCGCCGCAACCTTCATTATACACGTCCGGACCTGACCGAGAGCGAGGTCGACGCGCTGTGCCATCAGGTCGCCGACAATGTCGGACGCACGCTTGCAGAACTGTACGCCGGCGCGCCCTTCTGGGCCCGCGCCAAGGCAGCCCCCATCAGTGGCCCCGGCCTGAAGGCGCTGGAGGCCGCGCGCGCAGAGGGGCGTCCGGTGGTGCTCGTCACGGGACATTTCGGCAATTACGACGCCGCACGATCCAAACTGGTCCAGATGGGGTTCAACATGGGGTCGCTCTATCGGCGCATGGCAAACCCCTACTTTAACGACCACTACGTCAAAGCGATATCCGCCACCGGCAAGCCCATGTTCGAGCAGGGAAAACGTGGCATGGTCGAGATGGTGCGCCATCTGAAAGCGGGCGGAAACATCGCTATTGTCGCGGATATGCACGCAATTGGAGGGCAGTATCTGCCGTTCTTCGGGCGCCCGGCTCTCACCTCGACAGTGCCGGCGGAGCTGGCATTGAAATACAACGCCGCCTTCATTCCGATCTACGGCCTGCGCGGCGACAACGGGCTTGATTTCGAGGTAGTGGTCGCCGACGAGATTCCGCACTCCGATCCGGTGACGATGACGCAGGCGGTCTGCGATGATCTGGAGCGTATGGTGCGCGCGAATATGGGACAGTGGTTCTGGGTCCACCGGCGCTGGAAGCCCATGCATGAGACCCCGCACCCCGACCATCCGGACAGTGTGTAGACCCGCTACTCCGCGCGGGCGGCGGCGAGGATAGGTCCGAACGGCCATTGCTGCACCAACACCGCAGCCGGCAGATCATCAGGCAGCTCGACGGACAGATCGAGTGGGTCAGCGCCGTCCCAATCGGCCAGAACCTGCACGCTTTCAACCACATTGGCGTAATCCAGCGTATTGCCCGCAAGTTCCCCGCGTTTGATATCGACGCGGCGCAACGGCATGTACCTTACCAGCTGAACCCGCATAACGTCACCGCGCCGCTCAGGCTGTTTCGGCACTTTGATCGAGATTTGCTCCCCCCGAACCAGAACCGAAAGGTTCACCTTCGGCTTGTGACCAGCATAAGTGCCCAGCACCTCTGACAGCTGCATCGCATCGGCGCCGACCACATCCTCGCGCCCCATGATGATCATCTGGGGGGTATAGATCATGTTGCGCCCACCCACCTGCGCATATCCGCGCTGGCGCACCGTATGGGCCGGATCGGCAAAAGCGTCTGCCCAGCCAATATAGTCCCAATAGTCAACGTGATAGGCCAAGGGCAGCACATCCTCACGGGTGGCAAGCCGCTTCAGCAGTTCATCCGCCGGAGGACATGAGGAACAACCTTGCGAGGTAAAGAGTTCTACCACCACAGGGGAAGGCTCCGCCGTTGCCGGACCAGAGACGGCGCAGATCGCCGAAAAAATCAGAGAGGAAAGCGAAATAAACCGCATGAGTCGCCTGTCAGGTTGTTAGGCTTACGGATGTACGCTCCGCCTGCCTCAATGGCCAATCAATCATTCTTGAGAGGTGTGACAGGAAATAATGCATATTTGTGTACCATTGCATACAATTCTGCGTCATGCGATGTTTCTTCTATTGAACGACAGGTCTGCATGAGGCAGACAATCTGCAGCGAAGTCCCTATTTGTCATTTATGAGGGAGGCCACCATGCCTATCACCGTCGGACAGGACACAGCCAAGACACGCAAGACGCTCAGCGTGAACGGCACGTCGATTGCCTATTACTCGATACCAGCAGCCACCGAAGCCGGGCTTGGGGATTTCACCAAGCTCCCCGCTGCGCTCAAGGTCGTGCTGGAAAACCTGCTGCGGTTCGAGGACGACGGGTTTTCCGTCTCCACGGATGACATCAAGGCTTTTGGCGAATGGGCCAAGAATGGCGGCAAGAACCCGCGTGAGATCGCCTACCGCCCGGCCCGCGTGCTCATGCAGGACTTCACCGGCGTGCCTGCCGTGGTCGACCTTGCCGCCATGCGCGACGGCATCAAGAACCTTGGCGGTGACGCCAACAAGATCAACCCGCTGGTGCCCGTCGATCTGGTGATCGACCACTCCGTGATGATTGATGAGTTCGGCAACCCGCGCGCCTTCCAGATGAACGTGGACCGTGAGTACGAACGCAACATGGAACGCTACAAGTTCCTGAAATGGGGTCAGGGCGCGTTCAACAATTTCCGCGTCGTGCCACCGGGCACCGGCATTTGCCACCAGGTGAACCTGGAATATCTTGCCCAGACCGTCTGGTCCGACGTGGACCAGAACGGCGAGGAAGTCGCCTATCCTGACACGCTGGTGGGCACAGACAGCCACACCACCATGGTCAATGGCGCCTCCGTTCTGGGCTGGGGCGTTGGTGGTATCGAGGCCGAGGCCGCGATGCTCGGCCAGCCAATCTCCATGCTCATCCCCGAAGTTGTGGGCTTTGAGCTGACCGGCGAGATGATGGAAGGCACCACCGGCACCGACCTCGTGCTGAAGGTCGTCGAGATGCTGCGCGCCAAGGGCGTTGTTGGCAAATTTGTCGAATTCTACGGCTCTGGACTGGATCGTTTGCCGCTGGCCGACCGTGCGACCATTGCCAACATGGCGCCGGAGTATGGCGCCACCTGCGGCTTCTTCCCGATCGACGGGGAGACCATCCGCTACCTGCGCAACACCGGCCGCGATGAAGCCCGCCTTGCTCTGGTGGAGGCCTATGCCAAGGAAAACGGGTTCTGGCGCGACGAAAACTACGCGCCGATCTACACCGACACGATGACGCTCGACATGGGCACCATCGTACCGGCGATTTCCGGCCCGAAACGCCCGCAGGATTATCTGGCGCTCGACGTCGCCGCGCCCGCGTTCAAGAAGGTGGTTTCCGACTACCGTGGTGTTGATGCGTCCTCTGATGCTGCCGACATGGCCTCCGAGGGGCCAGCGCCGACGGCCCCTGTCGATCCGCGCAAATCCCACCCGGTGAAGGGCGAGGAGTTTGAGCTGCGCGACGGCTCCGTTGTGATTGCCTCGATCACCTCCTGCACCAACACATCGAACCCCTATGTGATGATCGGTGCCGGCCTAGTGGCGAAAAAGGCGCATGAACTCGGTCTCGACAGTAAACCTTGGGTCAAGACCTCACTCGCGCCCGGCTCTCAGGTGGTGTCGCATTATCTGGAGGCCGCGGGCCTGCAGGAACATCTGGACGCGATCGGGTTCAACCTCGTGGGCTACGGCTGTACCACCTGTATCGGCAACTCCGGCCCGATCCAGCAGGAGTTCTCCGACGCCATTTCCGAGGGCGATCTGGTGGCCGCATCGGTCCTGTCCGGCAACCGCAACTTCGAAGGCCGGATCAGCCCGGACGTGCGCGCCAACTACCTCGCCTCACCGCCCCTCGTGGTGGCCTATGCGCTGGCTGGCGACATGAATGTCGATCTGACCAACGACCCGCTGGGACAGGACAAGGATGGCAATGACGTCTACCTGAAGGACATCTGGCCGACCCAGAAAGAAATCGCCGATCTGGTCGAGGCCACCGTCACCCGCGAGGCGTTCCAGTCCAAATATGCCGACGTCTTCAAGGGCGACGAAAAATGGCAGGGCGTGGAAACCACCGAAGCGGAAACCTACGACTGGCCCGCAGCCTCGACCTATATCCAGAACCCGCCCTATTTCCAGAACATGGGCGCAGAGCCGGGCACCATTCAGGACGTTGTGGGCGCAAAGACGCTCCTGATCCTTGGCGATATGGTCACCACCGACCACATCTCTCCGGCGGGGTCCTTCGCGACCACCACACCGGCGGGTAAATACCTGCTCGACCGTCAGGTGCAGCCGCGGGAGTTCAACTCCTACGGGTCGCGTCGTGGTAACCACGAGATCATGATGCGCGGCACGTTCGCCAATATCCGCATCAAGAACGAGATGCTGGACGGCGTTGAAGGCGGCTATACCAAAGGCCCCGATGGCCAGCAGACCTCGGTCTATGAGGCGTCCATGGCGCATCAGGAGGCGGGCACCCCGCTGGTTGTCTTCGGTGGCGAGCAATACGGCGCCGGGTCTTCGCGCGACTGGGCGGCCAAGGGCACGGCGCTCCTGGGCGTGAAGGCGGTGATTGCCGAGAGCTTCGAGCGCATCCACCGCTCCAACCTCGTGGGGATGGGCGTCATCCCGTTTGAGTTCACTGGCGGCGACACCCGCAAGTCACTGAAACTCACCGGCGATGAGATCGTGGAAATCAAGGGTCTTGAGAGCGTCACGCCGCTGCAGGAGGTCGACTGCGCCATCACCTATCCCGATGGCAGCAGCAAGACCATCACCCTGAAATGTCGCATCGATACGGCCCCGGAGATCGAGTACATCGAAAACGGTGGCGTGCTGCATTATGTGCTGCGCAAGCTCGCGAAAAGCTGATCGTGACCTGTTCGACAATGGCGCGGGCGGCACAGTGTGCCGCCCTTTTTTATTGCGAGTACAAGATGGTAACACAAGCATAACACCCCGTGTGATACGCATGATCCATCTGCCGTAAGGACCTAACGAGGCGTCAGAATGATTGCTGTTATCACCAAGTATTATCCGCTCCATGCCCGATTTGAAGAAGTTCTGAACCTTGCCACCGCCCTGTCGAAGGATAACAAGGGTCTCCGTAAGGGCTGCTATGAAACCCGCCTTTATGCTTCGCCGGAGCATGGCGAAATCAAATCCGTAAGCTTGTGGGAAAATCGGGAAATCTTTGAGGCATATCTCGATCACGTGATTTCAGGGGACGAGCTTCTGGAGTTTCAGTCCACCTACATGCGGCGCGAAATTGATACGCGCATCTATGAGACCATCGACACAGGTGTGATCGGACAGTTTCCGATTGAGACAGAGCTGGAACGCCGACAGATCAGCTGCTGACCGGCCGCGTCAGCCCCTGACGACCTCCGTCGCGGCGGGTGGTCTTGTCATTTCTGCCTGCCCGCGCTTGAGTGGCATCATGGTGCAGACCCTGCATCTTTCAGCGTGGGAGACCCTGATGACCAAGACCGTCCTAGTTACCGGAGGCACTTATGGCCTCGGCCGTGCCATTTCGGCGCAATTCTCCAACGATCACAATGTCCTGCGCTCGTATTTGAATACACCGCCATCAGATGATCTGGAGGCACAGACCAATGTGGTTTCCATCCCATGTGACCTGCTGCAGGACGAAAGCGCCGCGGATCTGGTCGCGCAGGTGATCGAAAAATTTGGCCGGTTGGATGTGATCGTCAACAACGCCGGACTGGTGCAATCGACCCCGAAAGAGACATTCGACGCCGCTGCCCATCGCCGGGTGTTCGAGCTGAATACCATCGCGCCACAGGCCATCCTCGCCGCCGCCCTGCCCCATCTGAGGCCCGGCGCCAGCATCGTCAACATCTCGTCGATGAACGCCGATCTGCCGCCCCGGGATGCGGCCAGCTATGGTGCCAGCAAAGCGGCGCTGAACCTCTGGACCCGCGCGATGGCCAAGGAACTGGGACCAGAGGGCATTCGCGTGAACGCGGTGGCGCCTGGCGCGATCAACGTGCCCGAAGCGCCCCGCCCTGACGAACTGACCGAGATCTTCGTGAAGGACACCGCCCTGGGTCGCCCCGGAACCCCGGAGGACATCGCCAAGGCGGTGTATTTTCTGGCCTCTGACAATGCCAGCTTCATCACCGGCGCAGTGCTGCCGGTGACCGGAGGCTACCGGCTCTGAACCGGATCAATAGGCCGCGTGAAAGATCTCGCGGTTATGGGTCGGGGTCTCCACCTCATCCATCAGCGCCACGGCATAGTCTTCGGCAGAGATCCGGCTGTTGCCCGCCTCATCCGTCATCAATTCCCGGCCGCCAAGACGGAACTTACCTGTCCGCTCACCGGGTTCGATCAATCCAGCTGGTGCCACCACGGTGAAATCGAGGTCACTTGCGGCGATCTTCTCGAACGCCTGCCGCATGCCCTGTGCCTCCGCGCGGTAGGCCTCTGGCACGACATCCGCCACCGGGCTTCCATCCGGCAGGTTCAGCGACCCCGCGCCGCCCACGATGACCACCCGGTTCCCGCCCAGTCCAGCGATCAGGGCTTCGGCATAGGCGTTGGATTCGGCGATCGCGTCGCCGGTGCTGCGCGGGCTGACCGCGGTGATGGTGACATCCGCCGCTTCGGCCTGCGCTGCGAGTGCCGCCGTATCGCTGACGTCCAGCTTAACGGACTGCACCCCGTCGAGCACTGCGACCTCGGGGCTGCGGCTGCCGATGGTCAGCTCATGACCACGCGACAGGGCCTCTGCTACGATCCGGCTGCCGATCATGCCGGTGCCGCCCAGAACAAATAGCTTCATTTGATGTCTCCAATTTGATAGTTACTGATAGGAACTACCTAAGGGCTGAGAACCGTGCCCGGAATACGCATGTTTTGAGCACATAGTTACCTGAAAGGAACCGCCATGGGACGCCGACGCGCCTTGGAATACGACTGCGCCATCCGGGATGTTCTGGATCGCATTGGCGATGCCTGGTCGGTGCTGGTGATCATGGAGCTGTCAAAAGGCCCCTGCCGCTTCAATGCCTTGCGCCGCGTCATTGAAGCAATCTCTCAGCGCATGCTCTCGGTGACCCTGCGCAATCTCGAACGTGATGGGCTGGTGTCTCGTCAGGTGCTGGACACTTCGCCACCGCAGGTGGAATACAGCCTGACCCAACGGGGGGCCTCACTACACGGCGCAATCAGCCATCTGGCGCATTGGGCGGAGACACATCAGCCGGGTATTCGCACCTCCCGCGCCGCCTACGACGCGAAAGAACCCATCGCCTCCTGACGGGATCAGCGGCGCCTACTCCGCCGCTTTTTCCATCGCCGGTCGGATGGTCTGTTCCAGCACTTTCGCCGTAATCGGTCCGGCAAAGCGCAGCACAATGGTGCCCTCGCCATCAATCACATAGGTTTCCGGCACGCCGTAGAGCCCCCAGTCGAGCGCCATGCGCCCGTTCTCGTCCCGTCCGACGCCCGCATAGGGATCACCAAGCTCCTCGAGGAAGCTTTGCGCATTGCCCAGCTGGTCCTTGTAATTCACCCCGTAGATGGCCACGCCCTCCTCAGAGAGCGCCGTGAGGCTCGGGTGTTCCGCGCGACATGGGCCGCACCAGCTGGCCCAGTAGTTGACCAGCTTAACCTCGCCGTCGCGCAGGGTCTCATTGTCAAAGCTCTCCTTGCCGGGAAAGTCGCTCAGCGCCACTGCCGGGGCGGCCTTGCCCTCCCGCGCGGACGGCAGGTTCTCCGGGTCCTCGCGGCCCATGCCAACAAACGCCAGCCCGACAAAACCCGCAAAGACAACCACCGGAAGCGCCATCATCGGCGAGATCTTAGCCATTGCCACGTATCCTCTTTTCGACAGACTTCAGCTCTGAACGGACCCAGGCACCGCGCCACAGGGTCACGACGAGCAACAGCGCCAGCAGCAGCAGCGATGCGGCGTAAGCGGACAACACCGTGTCAGCGTATTTTCCAAGATCAGGCATCTGACATCCTTTCCCGCGCGATCAGCGCCTTCATCCGGCGGGCTCGGATTTCCGTACCGGTCCGGTAAAGCACCAATGCGATGAAAAACAGGATGAACCCCGCCATGCATGTGTAGAGCGGAAAGGCAAAGACATCCGCGACATTCTCTTCCTTGTCGAGCGATAGAGACGCGCCCTGATGCAGCCCCTGGTTCCAGAAATTCACCGCATAGCGCGACAGCACCGCAAAAACAGAGCCCACGAGGCAAAGGATCGAGGTCAGGTCAGCCGCAGTGTCCGGATTGTCGATCGCTTCCCAGAGCGCAATGTAGCCGAGGTAGAACAGGAACAGCACCAGAAAGGAGGTCAGCCGCGGGTCCCAGGCCCACCAGGTGCCCCACATCGGTTGCCCCCAGATCGCGCCGGTGATCAGCGCGATCAAGGTCATGATGATCCCTACAGGGGCGGCTGCCTTGGCGGCCAGCGCGCTGACATGGTGACGACGGATGACCCAGATCAACGAGGCCAGCAGCATCATGAACCAGGCATTGATCGCCATCAGCGCGGCCGGCACATGCAGGTAGATGATCTTGACGGTGGAGCCCTGTCGGTAATCATCCGGCGTGAAGAAGAACCCCCAGATCAGCCCGCCGAGGATCAATACGGCAGAGACCACCCAAAGGGACGGCAGCACACGCTCGCTGGTGTGCAGGAATTTCTTCGGATTGGCGTATTCCCAGATCGACATGCTGGCCTTCTAGCTCTTGTTTCGGGTCATCACAATCTCCTGCTGCTAGCGCAAATTGACGCGCAGCACAGCAGCGGAGGCAAAGGGTAAAAGCGCGATCGCACCAAGCGTGATCCCGCCCAGCATCAGGAGCGGTGTCTCCACCGCCATCCCTGCCGCGCCGCGTCGGGCCGCCTCAGCGCCAAAAATCAGTGTCGGCACGTAAAGCGGCATCACCAGCAGCGACAACAGGAGGCCACCGCGCTTCAGCCCCACGGTCAAAGCAGCACCAAAGGTGCCAATCACCGACAGCGCAGGCGTCCCGATCAACAGCGAAAGCGTGATCCAGAGATAGCCGCCGGCGGGCAGGTTCAACAGCACCCCCAGCACCGGCGCCGCCAGCACCAGCGGCAATCCGGTGGTGAGCCAATGCGCCAGCGATTTCACGCTCAAGACAGCCTCAAGAGGCAAGGGCGCGGTGGCCAGCAGGTCGAGAGATCCATCCTCCCAGTCCAGTGCCAGCAGCCGGTCCAGCGACAGGAGGCACGCCAACAGCGCACCCAGCCACAACACGCCGGGCGCGATCACCGCAAGCGTGGCGGAGTTCGGACCCACCGAGAACGGCACCATCACGGTCACGATCAGAAAGAACGCAAGCCCCAGCCCGAAGCCGCCCCCGGCGCGAAACGCCAGCCGCAGGTCCCGCAGCAACAGCGCGCTCACAGGAAGCCCCCGTCATCCGCATCCAGCGCCGGCAGCTTTGCCTTGAACGGTGTCAGGTCCAAAACCCGCCCCTCGATGCCGAGGTCGATATGGGTCGCCATGATCGCCGCACCATCGGCATTGAGATGCGCACGGATGGTGGCGGCGAACAGCTGCACCGAGGCGGCATCAAGGCTCACTGTCGGCTCATCGAGGATCCAGAGCCGCCGCCCGGTGACCATCAACCGCGCCAGCGACAGACGACGTTTCTGCCCGGCGGACAGGCTACCGGCGGCTCGTGTCCGGAGCGCCGCCAGATTAAAGGCCTTGATCGCCGGCTCAATGTCGTGGGCGCCGAACACCCGCGCCCAGAATGTCAGGTTTTCCTCCACCGTCAGTGTCAGTTTCAGACCATCCGCATGGGCCGCATAGGCAATATCGTCCGGGTCGCCGAGGATCTCTCCGGCAAGCGGGGGCTGAAGTCCGGCCAACGTGCGCAACAAGGTCGTCTTGCCGATCCCGTTGGGGCCGCGCAGCACAAGCGCCGTTGCTGCAGGCAGCGCAAACTGCACGCCTTCAAGTACCGGAAAACCTGCCCGGCTCACGCTCAGATCCCTGACCTCAATCATATGCGCCCCGCAGCATAGCACCCATAGCCTAATCTATTGCTATCATGCATGAAAAGCAGATCTGCACATGGTTTGCCTTGCGCCATATCAAACTGGCAGTGCGGCCAGCGCGATGCGGCGGCCTTCGGACAGGAGCACATTGTAGGTGCGGCAGGCGGCCGGCGAATTCATCACCTCGACGCCCAGCCCGGCCTGCTCCAGCTCCGCGCGCAGATCAGCCGGAATATGGGCGATCTCAGCCCCGGTTCCCACAAACAGCACATCGACATCACCAGCCAGCGCCAACAGGGGCGCGGTGTCGGCATAGCCGCCCCATGTGCGGGTGCCCGTCGCACCGGTGAGAATGGCCCCTTCGTGGAGGTTACCACCGACACGAAAGAAGCCCGGCCCATAGCCGTCGACCGGAACGGCATCGGAATAAACCACTTCGTTGAGGCGCATGACAGTCTCCTTCCTGACGATTGCACTGGTGAATACCACGCAAGTTGAAATGCTGAAACCGGCAAGTGGACATGCGAGGCTCTGCCTCGCGCTCCGAGATATTTTTGAAAAGATGAAGCCAGTCTGGTCGCGCTGTAGGTCACCCGCATCGAGTATGAGGGCCTGATGTAGCCCCCCTGAACGCAAAACAGCCGCGGCATGTTACCGCGGCTGCTTCAAGTCTGTTATCGCCGAAAATCAGGCGTCGATTTTGGCAAACTGATTGCCCGTTGTGTTGTCGGGCTTGGACCAATCCCGTTTGACACCCAGCCAAAGCAGGATGGTGGAGGCCACGAAGATCGACGAATAGGTGCCGATCACAACGCCCCAGATCATCGCAAAGACAAAGCCCCGGATCACATCGCCACCCAGCACGTAAAGCGAAATCAGTGCCAGCAGCGTGGTGACCGAGGTCATCACCGTCCGGCTCAGCGTCTCGTTGATGGAGATGTTGAGAACTTCCGACAGCGGCTTTTGCTTGTACCGGCGCAGGTTTTCCCGCACCCGGTCAAACACCACCACGGTGTCGTTCAGCGAGTAGCCAACGATCGTCAGCAACGCCGCGATGATGGCGAGGTCGAACTTGATCTGCAGTTCGGAGAACACCCCGATGGTCAGAATGACATCATGCACCAGCGCCGCCACGGCACCGAGTGCAAACTGCCACTCAAAGCGCAGCCAGATGTAGATCAGCACGGCCCCGATCGCCAGCGCAACCGCCAGAAACGCTGTCTGCACCAGCTCACCGGACACCTTCGGGCCGACGCTTTCCACGGAGATGAATTTGATCCCTGGCGCCACCTCATCCAGCACAGCCTGGACATCGGCGATCACCTGGCTCGACAGGGCTTCACCATCCTGCTGGGCCTCGATCCGAATCATCGCAACGTGCTGATCGTCTTCGAAGGTCGGATCGAACACCTCGGTGATTGTGATGTCCCCGAGCCCAAGCGGCGCAATGGCATCACGATAGGTGCCGATATCCAGATCCTGCTCCGCCTCCGTGCGGATGGTGGTGCCGCCCCGGAAGTCGATGCCGAAGTTCAGCCCCTGCAGCGCAAAGGACGCAAAGCCGATGACGACCATCAGCGCCGATATCCCCAGCCAGAGCTTCCAGCGTTTGAAGAAATCGAAGGAGGTTCCTTCAGGTACGAGTTTCAACCGCATCTCATTACACCTCGATGGTTTTGGGGCGGCGACGTTCGAACCACATCACGATAATCAGTCGGGTGACGAAAATCGCGGTGAAGACCGAGGTCATGATACCGAGCCCAAGGGTGATGGCAAAGCCGCGCACCGGGCCTGAGCCCATGGCAAAGAGGATCACGGCGGTGATGAAGGTGGTGATATTGGCGTCCACGATCGCCGAGAGTGCCTTGGAGTAGCCCTCGTCGATGGCTTTGGCCGGACCACGCCCGGCTTTCAGCTCCTCGCGGATGCGCTCAAAAATCAGCACGTTGGCGTCTACTGCCATGCCGACCGTCAAGACGATGCCCGCGATGCCCGGCAGGGTCAGTGTGCCACCAATGAGGCTGAGCGCGCCAAAGATCAGGGCGATGTTCAGGATCAATGCGATATTGGCGAAGAAACCAAACATCCCATAGCTCAACACCATGAAGACCAGCACCCCGACAAAGGCGACGACCGTGGCCACCTTGCCTGCGTCGATGCTGTCCTGACCCAACTCGGGACCGATGGTGCGCTCTTCCAGGAACTGAAGCTCCGCAGGCAAGGCGCCCGCACGCAGAAGAACGGCGAGATTGGTGCTTTCCTCGACGCTGAAATTGCCGGTGATGATACCGGAGCCGCCGGGGATGTGAGAGCGGATCACCGGAGCGGAAATCACCTCGTCATCCAGCACGATGGCAAAGGGCGCGCCGATGTTCTGGGCGGTATAATCGCCGAACTTGCGCGCACCGGCCGTGTTGAACCGGAAATTCACCGCAGGCTGACCGTTCTGGTCAAAGGCCGGCTGCGCGTCCACCAGCTCTTCGCCGGTGACGACAGGCGCGGATTCCACGGTGTAGAATGTGCCCGGCTCATCCAGAGACGGAATGAGCTTGTTGCCAATGCCGGGGTTTTCCTCCGCATCCGAGCCGCGGCTGACCACCGGGTTGAAGGTCAACTGAGCCGTGGTGCCGATGATCTCTTTGAGTTCTGCCGCAGAGCCGATCCCCGGCACCTGGATCAGAATACGGTCACTGCCCTGACGCTGGATCGTTGGCTCGCGGGTGCCAACCTCGTCAATCCGGCGGCGGATGATTTCCAGCGACTGACGCACGGTGCGATCATCAGAGGCCAGCTTTTCTTCATCCGACAGCGCAATGGTGATCATGTCACCCTGCCCGCTGACCGTGATATCCGTGGCACCGGCACCGGTGAGCGAGGTCACCGGGTTGGCCAGCCCCCGCACCAGTTCCAGCGCGCGGGTCATGCCGCTTTCATCCGACAGGCGCAGGCGAATCTGATCCGCTGGCGCCTCCGGAACCCGACGGAAGGTCCCGACACTGCCGCGCTCCTCCCGCAAGGTGTTGCGCACCTCTGGCCAGAGACCGTCCATGCGCGCAGCATAGACGTCCGAGACCCGCACTTCGGCAAGCAGATGCGCACCGCCGCGAAGGTCGAGACCGAGGTTCACCAGACCGGAGGGCATCCACTCTGGCCATTGTTCTGCCACTGCCAGACGCTCGGGCGTTTCCCCCTGAACGGCTATCTCGGCATAGGCATCGTTTGACTGTTCCACACGGGTGTAGAACGCGTTGGGCAGGGCGAGCAAAAGGCCGGCAACGCAAACCAGCCAGATGAGCACCCTCTTCCAGGTATCAATTTGCAGCATTACCCTGCCTTTTCAGAAACGTAAGAGGCGAGGCTCAGGATGCGGGCTCGGTCTTGTTCAGAACCTGAGCGATGGTGGACTTCACCACGCGCACTTTGACGCCTTCGGCGATCTCGACTTCAACTTCGCCGTCTTCCTTGACCTTGGCGACCTTGCCGATCATGCCACCCTGGGTCACGACCTGGTCACCACGGCGCAGGGCCTCGACCATGCTCTGATGTTGCTTCATTTTCTTCTGCTGCGGACGGATGAGCAGGAAGTACATGATCGCAAAAATCAGGATCAGCGGGATAAATTGGGCGATTGCGCCACCTTCCATGGGGTGTTCCTTCTGTCTGTAAGGGGGCCCTGTGTTAGCGCCCGGATTTTGCGGGGAACCTATGCGGTGCATTAAGGCTTTGCAAGGCGCGGCAGACGCGATCCACACCGGTTTCACGAGGCCAGGGCGCCGTTCCGACCCGATTGCCACAATCCGCGCGGGAACATCCCCGGATGACGGCCCTGCCCTCTTCCCCTTCGCCCGCCGCTCGGGCATAGCTGTCAGCATTGATTCAATCCGCATGACAGGAGCAGACCCATGCATGACATCCGTGCAATCCGCGAGAACCCGGCCGCCTTCGACGCCGCCCTGGCGCGTCGTGGAGAGTCTGCCCTGTCGTCTCAGGTGCTGGAGCTGGACGAGGCCCGCCGCGCCAAGATCCTGGCGGCTGAAACCGCACAGGCCGACCAGAACAAGGCCGCCAAAGCCATCGGTGCCGCCAAGGCCAAGGGCGATGAGGCCGAGTTTGAACGCCTGCGTGCGGAAGTTGCCGACAAGAAAGCAGAAGTCGCCACCGTTCAGGCCGAGGCCAAGGAGCTGGACGCCAAGCTGACCGACATGCTGGCGCGCATTCCCAACAGCCCGGCCGCGGATGTGCCCGACGGCGCGGATGAGGATGACAACGTCGAAGTGAAAAAATGGGGTGATTTGCCGCAGTTCGATTTCGCGCCCAAAGAGCATTTCGAGATCGCGGGCGTCGCCAAGGCGATGGATTTCGAGACGGCTGCCAAAATCTCCGGTTCGCGTTTCGTGGTGCTGAAAGGCGCCGTGGCGCGCATTCACCGGGCGCTGGCGCAATTCATGATCGACACCCATGTGGATGAGAACGGTCTCACCGAGATCAACTCGCCGGTATTGGTCCGTGATGAGGCCATGTATGGCACTGATAAGCTGCCGAAATTTGGCGAAGACAGCTACCAGACCACCAATGGCTGGTGGCTGGTGCCCACCTCCGAAGTGCCGCTGACCTATTCGGTGGCCGGTGATGTGATTGAGGAAGGCGCGCTGCCAATTCGCTACACCTCCCACACGCTGTGCTTCCGCTCCGAAGCAGGCTCGGCGGGCAAGGACACTTCCGGCATGCTGCGCCAGCACCAGTTCGAGAAGGTCGAGATGGTGTCGATCGTGCATCCGGAAAAATCCGACGACGAACAAAAGCGTATGCTGGGCTGCGCCGAGGGCATTCTGGAAAAACTCGGCATCCCTTATCGCACCGTGGTGCTCTGCACCGGCGACATCGGGTTTGGCGCTCGCCGCACCTTTGACATCGAGGCCTGGGTGCCGGGTCAGGAAACCTATCGCGAGATCTCTTCGGTCTCCACCACAGGTGATTTCCAGGCTCGGCGCATGAACGCCCGCTTCAAACCCGCCGATGGTGGCAAGCCGGAGTTTGTGCACACGCTGAACGGCTCTGGCCTCGCTGTGGGTCGCTGCCTGATCGCGGTGCTGGAGAACGGTCAACAGGCGGATGGCTCCGTCAAACTGCCCGATGCGCTTGCGCCCTATCTGAACGGCAAGCTGACCCTCACCGCCGATGGTGTTCTGAGCTGACACCAGCGCTGCTGCCCCTCCACCATGCGGGGGCCGAACATTATCGGACAAACGAAAACCGGCGCCACATGAGCGCCGGTTTTTTTATCGACAAAGGTTTGGAAACGGACGCCTATTTGTCCTTCTTCTTTTTCTTGCCCTTGTCTTTGTCCTTCTTCTTCTTCTTGTCACCGGATTTTTCCGAAAGGATCTTCTTCGCTTTGGCTTTTTCCTTGGTGATCTCGGACTTGGCCTTGCCCTTTTCCTTCTTGGCCTTGGACTTCGCCTTTTCCTTGGCTGCCGCGAATTCGGCCATCAGCGCCTTGGCCTTCTTGGCGGCCTTCTCAGCCTTGGCCTCGGCCTTGGCGGCCTTCTCCTCGGCGGCCAGGCGTGCGGCTTCGGCAGCGGCAACCGCACGGTCAACGCCCTCGCGCGACTGGGCGTCAACGGTATCCGCACCGGATTTCACCGCCTCGGCCGCACGTGTCGCGGCACCTTTGGCCGCTTCGATCGTCGCTGGCTTGGTCTTGGCGGGGCTGACCTGACGCGGCTTGCGCACCGCTGGCGCAGCCTTCCCGGCAGGTTTGGCTGTGCGTCGCGCGGCAGGTTGTGTTGCAGGTGTCGCGCCACCGCTCCCCGCCAACTCCGTCGCGGCAGATTTCAGACGCGCCACGCGACTAACCCCTAATCCTGGCACCTGCGCCAACTCCGCCTCAGGTTTCGCTGCAAGATCTTCGACCGAGCGAACGCCGTGGTCCTGCAGCGCTTTCGCCAGCGCGGGCCCCACACCGGGGAGCTTTAAAATCGGGGTCATGCGTCTGTTCTACCTCCAAAAAATCTAAATCCTGTCGTGCAGGAAGGTTAGCATCTGTTTTTGATCTATGTCCAACCTCTCGCACGCTGCAACCATGGCTCACGCGGGAAAAGGCACCAAACGCTTTTGGTCTTCGTCCCATAGTTTCAGGCCAAGTGCGCGGATTGCCTCGCCAAACTTGACCCGGTGCGGCGCCATGTCGTCTGGCAGGTTGTAGTGACACGCCCGCAGCCGATAGCTGGGAATGCGGGCGTTGAAATGGTGGATGTCGTGCAGGGTGATATTCGCCACGGCAAAATCGAAAAACCAGCCGAAATCCAGACAGGAGGACCCCTGCAAGGCCGCGTCCCGAGGGTCAAGATCCGGGCGACGGTCCCAGTAGGTGTCCTCAAAGTTATGCTGCAGATAGACCAGAAACACACCAATCATCCCGCCCAGAAACGAAAAGCCGAACCAGATCAAAACACCTTCACTGCCCGCGATCAGGTAGAGCGCATAGAGCAGGAGAATGATCGACAGATTGTGCAGAACCACCGGGACAACGCCGAATTCCAACGTGTTTTTCGGCCAGCGATAGCGGATGAAATATGTGAAGGCGGCACCAAGCGGCACCAGCACAAACGGGTTGCGATAAAGCCGATATTGCAGCCGCGTCCAAAACCCGGCGTCACGCCATTCCGAAACCGTCATGGTGTGAATTTCGCCGGTCTCGCGATGCTCCAGGTTGCCGACATTGGCGTGATGCAGATTGTGGTTCTGCTTCATCACCTCAAACGGCGCAAAGGTGAATGGCGACAACCCGTGGCCAGCCCATTCGTTCTGGGCGCGTGTTTCAAACAGGGAGTGGTGGCCAGTGTCGTGCTGCAGCACATAAAGCCGCACGGCGCTGAAGGCGAAGACAACCCCCGCTGGCCACACGACAAACCACTGATGGGAAAAATGAATAGCCAGATACAAGGCCGTGAAATAAACGGCAAAAGTTCCAAAATAGCTCAACGCGGCAAGCCGGTTGTCTTTGTCTGTATACTGGCGTGTGTATGCTCTCAGATCCATATCTGACCCCATAAATACGCTGCGTAACGCGCATATGACGGCGCGCGGTGCGGATAATATTGCACTCTCTGTCAGTTAATATGCGTACCTCCTATGACAAGAGGCAAGCGAAAAGGAAACATGTCAAAGCGCGGGGCACCGAGCAGGCGTTTGCCGGTCAGCTGACGCATCCCGGGATCCAGGGGTGATCAGATCGGCGCGTTGGACAGCGCCAGAACCCCCATCTGCTCCAGCCCCTGCAGCACACTGTCCACCGCAACGGTCGCCAGAATAAGCCCCATGACCCGGCTGATAACGCTGACCCCGGTCTGGCCGATCAGCTTCTGGATCTTGCTGGCCAGCAACAGCAGCAAAAATGTAATCACAAGCACGAAAAGCAGGACCACGGCGGTCATCGTCTGCTCCACGATCCCGGTGGAGTGATTGTCGGTCAGGATCACCACCGCCAAGATCGCTCCGGGCGACGCGATCGACGGGATCGCCAGCGGGAAGACCGCCCCGGAGAGATCTTCGGTTTCGGCTTCCTTGATCTCGCTTGCGGCCTTGGTTTCGCCAAAGATCATGCTGAGGGCAAAGAGGAACAAGATGATCCCGCCGGCGATCTGGAACGCGCCAAGACGCAGACCAATGCCTTCCAGAATGATCTGCCCGAGCACCAGAAACAGCCCAAGCACCAGCGCCGAGACCAATACCGCCCGCAGAGCAAAGGACCGATGCAAGCGTTGCGGCACTGCTGCCGTGGCAAACAGAAACACCGGGATGGTCCCGACCGGGTCGATCACCACAAAGAGCGTGATGAATTCACGGAGCAGGTCCTGAAACGCAAAAGGCCAGCTCATGAGGTGCGATCTCCGGTCAGCAGTGGACCGCGCCAGCCGGGATCAGCTTTTGCGACCGTCGAGGTGTTTGCGCAAGCGCGATGGCGTCGACTTTTTCTTGCCCTTGTAGGGGTTCTTGTCGCCCTGCCCGCGCAGCGTCAAGCGGATCGGCGTGCCAGGCATGTCGAAATCTTCGCGCAGCCCGTTGACCAGATAGCGGTTGTAGCTTGCTGGCATCTTGTCGGGATGCGAGCACATCACCACAAAGCCCGGTGGCCGGGTCTTGGCCTGGGTCATGTAGCGCAGCTTGATGCGCTTGCCCTGCGGTGCGGGCGGCGGGTGCTGCTCCAGCATGCCCGAAAGCCAGCGGTTCAGCGCCGCCGTGGGAATACGCCGGTTCCAGACGTCATGGGCCTTCATGATGGCGTCGTGCAGCCGGTCAAGGCCCCGGCCCGTCTTGGCAGACACGGTAATCAGCGGCGCGCCGCGCAGCTGCGGCAGCAGGCGATCGAAGGCTTCCTTGAGCGCCTTCAGCTTTTCCTGCTTCTCGTCCTCGATGTCCCATTTGTTCACCGCGACAACCACGGCGCGGCCTTCGCGCTCGGCCAGATCGGCGATGCGCAGATCCTGCTGTTCAAACGGGATCGCCGCGTCGAGCAAGACAACGACGACCTCGGCAAATTTCACCGCCCGCAGCCCGTCGGAGACGGAAAGCTTTTCCAGCTTTTCCTGCACCTTGGCCTTCTTGCGCATACCGGCGGTGTCAAAGATCCGCATCGGTGTGCCGGCCCAGTCGATCTTGAGGCTGATGGCATCGCGGGTGATCCCGGCCTCGGGGCCGGTCAGCAGACGATCCTCACCGAGGATCTTGTTGATCAGGGTGGACTTGCCCGCATTGGGGCGACCGACAACGGCCACTTGCAGCGGTTTTTCCATTGTAGGAACGGGCGTTGCGGCGATTTCCTCGCCCGCGTTGAACTCGGAATCCTCGTCCTCGTCGAGCACCACATCGGTGATCGGAGCGGTCTCAGCGGCCAATTCCTCGAACTTGTCGGAGACCGGACGCAGCTCGGAGTAAAGATCGTTCAGCCCCTCGCCATGTTCACCCGACAGGCGGATCGGCTCGCCCAGTCCAAGTCCGTAAGCCTCAATCACACCGGCGTCGGCGGCAGAGCCTTCGGATTTGTTGGCCGCCAGGATCACATGCGCGGATTTCTTGCGCAGGATTTCGGCAAACAGCTCATCCGTCGGGGTCACCCCGGTGCGCGCGTCGATCATGAAGAGGCAGACATCGGCCATCTCGACAGCGCGCTCGGTCAGGCGACGCATGCGCCCCTCAAGGCTGTTGTCGGTGGCGTCCTCAAGCCCGGCGCTGTCGATCACTGTGAACCGCAGATCGCCCAGCCGCGCTGCGCCCTCGCGCAGGTCGCGCGTGACACCGGGCTGGTCGTCGACCAGCGCCAGTTTCTTGCCGACGAGACGGTTGAACAATGTGGATTTGCCCACATTGGGGCGCCCCACGATGGCGAGCGTAAAGGACATGGAACCGAACTTTCCGAGATTGTGAACCGCGCGCATACCGTATCCTTGATGCGCGCGCCAGTAAATAATAACGCGAGGCGCCCGACATCACGGCAATGCCAGCCCGTCTGACAACGGACCACATCAGCGCGTCTCCAGCCTCACGTGTCGTGCCGCGATATACCTCTGGCCTAAACTGAGACAGTCAGCAGCGACGATCTGAGATCAGCACAGCTCGCGGCCTGTCAGCGAAACGCTGCGAGGTTTCCGTCGCGGGTCACCACATAAAGCGTGCCGTTTGCCACCACCGGTTCTGTCGTCGCACCGCCCTTGACCTCGACCGTTCGCACGAGGCTGCCATCAACGGGATTGAAGAACCGCAACAGCCCGTCGTTGGACGCGACCACCAGCTGCCCACCGGCAAGGATGGGGCCATGGTGGGCCACGATCTCGGCCCGTTTGCGCGGTTTGTCCTTGAGATAGCCCGGCAGATCCACCGACCAGATGGTTTTGCCGTCATTTGCGCCAAGGCGCATCAGGCGGCTGCGGTCATTGACCAGGAACACGCTGCCACCGGCAACCCAGACCGGACCAAAGGTTCCCTCAAACGCGGTCCACAGACGCTCGCCCGACTTAACGTCAAACGCGGCCGTCCGGCCAGAGTGATTGCCCACATAGACCCGATTGCCGTCCATGAACGGTGCGCCGGTCACGTCACTGATCTGCGAAATGGCACTGCCCGTGCGCGCACCGGAAACCGAGGCGATCCAGCGCTGGAACCCGCCGCGGCGGAAGCTTCCAACCAGATCACCGGACCCGAAGGCAAAGACCGAGATCTCAGAGCCGACTACCGGCGCAGGGGCGCCCAGGATATTCGAGGCACTAGGGCTCGCCCGCAGCTGCCACGCGATCCGGCCATCTTTGGTATCCACCACCCAGCCGGTGTCATCCCCGGCCACCAGATACAGCAGACCATCACGAATCGTCGGGTTACCAGAGCCGGTTGCCTCCAGCTCCTGGCGCCAGACCTGGTTCCCGGTCTTGGCATCCAGCGCCGTCAATACCCCGAACCCGGAGGAGATATAGACTACCCCGTTCGCATAGGCGATGCCACCGCCAGTGGCGTCGCCATCGTCATCCGCGCCCGGCAGGATGGAGGTCTGCCACAGGACCGCACCAGCGGGCGAAACCGCCGAGACCTGGGATGATGCATCAAGCGTATAAATGCGCCCGCCCCCAACAACAGGCGCAGCGGTGATACGCTGCTTGCGGCTGTCGCCTTCACCGATATTGGTGGACCAGATCGGCGCGGGTGCCGCTGACAGGGCTGCATGCGTGGTTCGCGTGGTCGGCTGGCCCGGACTTTGCGTCCAGGCGCCATTGGTCACCGCACGGGGCAACGAAATGGCGACCGCGCGGTTCTGGACGTCACCGCCCTGACCGCCGTGAATGTCCTCCCGCGCACCGCGCAGAATTTCCTCCGGCTCGGAGCACCCCAAAAGCAGGGCCGCAATCGCCGTTGCCATCACACTTGCACGGAGGCCGAAACCGCCTGGACTTGCCGTCATTACCCTGCCCCTGTCGTTATTCATGGGTCATACCACTGGCCTTCTTCGCGGATCTGCTTGTCGCAGATCTCAGCCTTCCTGTGCGTCCGCCTCAGGCGATCCACCAAGGGCCACAATCACTTGAGAGACGCGCTCTTGCAAGTCCCGGGACACACCGGCCGACGCAGCAATCTCGTTGAGACGCGCAAGGGCAGCATCGGTATCGCCCGCTTCAATATCCAAAAGCGCCAATTGCTCGGCCGCCAGATACTGCAGGGAGCCGCCAGCGGCAGCAAGGGTGTCGAGACGCAGACGGCGCTCTTCAGCGGGTAGCGTATCCGCTTGCAGGGTGACCGACTTAAAGGCGGCAATATCGCGGTAGACCTGCGGCAGGTCCGCCGTGGTCGCGATGCCATCGAGAATAGTCGCAGCCCCTGCGACATCTCCGGCATCGGCCAAAGCGGCGGCTTCAGCCATGTCCACCACCGCCTGCGCGCCGAGGCTGTCGGATGTGATCGCTGCCAGCTCTTCGGCCCGGGTGGACGAGTCGTCGGCGGCCAGCGCCGTCGTCATTGCGTCCCCCACGGCCTGCGCTTCACTGCGCGCCTGGGCCTGGCTGTACTCGCGCCAGGCGGCACCGCCAACGATCAGGACAACCACTACGGCACCGATCCAGCCATAGCGCTTGAGCATCAGGAACAGGCGATCACGGCGGACCTCTTCTGTCACCTCGTTGATGAAACTGTCGGTATCGCTCATGAAACGGCCCTTGTCCCTCGTGTCCGCGCACCCACGACGGGGCGGCATTATCTCTTGCCGATGTGTCATAGCCTGCCCGTTCAGACAAGCCAAGTCCCGTCCACTTCGGCACAAAATGCTCCGATTCCGCGCAAAGCGGCCCCCAAACGATGAGAATCTTTACCTCTGCGACGCATTTTGCGTGACAAGAGCAATCTGAGGCATTTTGTTACGCGCGAGAAAACCTACGTTCCTTGGCGGCCTATTTCTTCGCCACCGGTACCGGATAAATTTTGCCGCCTGTGACCTGCATCACAGTGTGACGCGACGGAACAAGGTAGTATCAACAAAAAGTGTTCAATTTGGAGTCGACTTTTACAATGCGCATCATCCCCCCTCTGACCGCCCTGGTCGTGACTGCTGGCCTTTATGCCGTGGTCATGGAGCGCGACAGCCTGCTGGCTTTCGCCCGCGGCGAGGACACCACGGAGATCGAAGCCGACGCGGCAGAGGCCTCGGACGATCAGTCGCAACTGGCAGAGGCCGAGGATGCCGGCGTGCGCGTGGCCGTGGTGGCTGTGCACAGCCAGGCCCGCGCCATTGACAATGCGGTCGTGCTGCGCGGCCAGACTCGGGCCATACGCGAAGTCAACGTCATGGCGGAGACCACCTCTACCGTGATCTCCGAGCCCCTGCGCAAAGGCGCGTCGATCAAGAAGGATGAGGTGCTCTGCGAGCTGGACCCGGGAACCCGACCGGCGTCGCTGCTTGAAGCCCGCGCGAGATTGCTGGAAGCGCGCGCCAAGATGCCAGAGGCCGAGGCCCGGCTGAAGGAAGCCCATGCTGTGCTGGAAGAAGCGCGCATCAACCTGACTGCGGCTCAGAAACTCTCCGAAGGGGGATACGCCTCCGAGACCCGGCTGGCATCGGCCAAGGCCGCCGAGAGCACCGCGCAGGCAGCCATCGCCTCCGCCGAAGGTGGGCTTGAATCGACCCGGGCAGGCATTGAATCTGCGGTCGCCGCTGTGGCCTCTGCAGAAAAGGAAATGGACCGTTTGGTACTGCATGCGCCGTTCAATGGTATCCTTGAATCCGACACCGCAGAGATCGGCAGCCTGCTGCAACCGGGCAGCCTCTGCGCGACAGTGATACAGCTGGATACGATCAAACTGGTTGGCTACGTGCCGGAGAATGCCATCGACCACGTTACGCTTGGCTCAAAGGCCGGTGCACGCCTTGCCGCTGGGCAAGAGGTGACGGGCACGGTATCCTTCATCAGCCGGTCGGCTGATGAGGCCACCCGCACCTTCGAAGTGGAAATCACCGTTCCGAACCCGGACCTGAAAATCCGCGATGGTCAGACCGCCGAGATCGTCATCGCAGCCGAAGGCACAAAGGCGCACCGCCTGCCGCAGTCTGCACTGACGCTGAACAACGAGGGACAATTGGGCGTGCGCGTGGTACGTGCCGACAGCACCGCCGGGTTTGTACCTGTCCGCCTGCTGCGGGACGAAGCGGCGGGTGTCTGGCTTGATGGCCTGCCCGAAGAGGCGGATGTCATCATCGTGGGACAGGATTTTGTCACCGAAGGGGTTGCCCTGAAACCCAGCTATCGGGAGATGAGTGAATGATCGGCCTCGTTAATTGGGCTGCAGACCGCGCACGGATGGTGATGGCCTTCATCGCCATTTCGCTGCTGGTGGGTGGCTTTGCCTATGTCAGCCTGCCCAAGGAGGGTGAGCCAGACATCGAAATCCCCGCCCTGTTCATCTCAGTCTCCTTCCCCGGCATCTCTGCCGAGGATTCCGAGACCCTGCTGGTCAAGGTGATGGAAACCGAGCTGGGGGATCTTGACGGGCTCGACAAGATGTCGGCGACCGCCGCCGAAGGCTATGCCGGTGTGGCGCTGGAATTCGATTTCGGCTGGGACAAGACCGCCGTTATGGCCGACGTGCGCGATGCCATGGATTCCGCCGAAGCTGCCTTTCCCGAAGGAGCAGAGAAATACGCGATCCATGAGATCAACTTTTCCGAGTTTCCGATCGTCATCGTGAACATGTCCGGCCCGGTGCCGGAACGCACAATGGCGCGGCTTGCCAAGGACTTGCAGGACGACATCGAAGCTCTTGATTCCGTGCTCGAAGCAGGCATCGCCGGCAACCGCGATGAGATGGTCGAGGTGCTGATCGACCCGCTGCGGCTGGAATCGTACAATGTCACCGCTGTTGAGCTGATCAATGTGGTCCAGAACAACAACCAGCTGATTGCCGCCGGCGAAGTCGAAAGCAATCAGGGCACCTTCTCGGTCAAGATCCCGTCCTCCTTTGACAGCGTTGAGGATATCTACGGCCTGCCGGTCAAAACCAACGGCGACCGCGTCGTGACGCTGGGCGAACTGGCCGAAATCAACTTCACCTTCGAGGACCGTCAGGGCACCGCCCGGTTCAACGGCAGCGACACGTTTGCCCTGCAGGTGGTAAAGCGCAAGGGCTTCAACCTCATCGATACGGTCGAGCAGGTCAAAGCCACGCTTGCAGAGTCCCAGAAAAAATGGCCGCCGGAGCTGCAGACCGCGGTGACACTCGGGACCTCCAACGACCAGAGCCGTGTTGTCGGATCTATGGTGAGCCAGCTCGAAGGCTCGGTATTGACCGCGGTGGCGCTGGTCATGATCGTGGTGCTCGCCGCGCTTGGCAGCCGCGCTGCTCTGCTGGTGGGGTTCGCGATCCCGACCTCCTTCCTGCTGTGCTTTGCCTTTCTCGCCCTGATGGGGATTTCGGTCTCCAACATCGTGATGTTCGGCCTCATCCTTGCGGTGGGCATGCTGGTGGATGGCGCGATCGTGGTGGTCGAATACGCTGACAAGCGGATCTCCGAAGGCACCGGCCCGATGCACGCCTACGTCGAGGCCGCACAGCGCATGTTCTGGCCGGTGGTCTCCTCCACTGCGACGACGCTCTGTGCCTTCCTGCCAATGCTGTTCTGGCCCGGCGTTCCAGGTGAATTCATGGGCATGCTGCCAGTGACGCTGATCTTCGTTCTGTCCGCATCCCTGGTTGTGGCGCTGATCTACCTGCCCGTCATGGGCGGCGTGACCGGCCGGATGAGCCGGACCTTCGGCAATGCCTCCGACGCTCTGCGTCGCACCCTGCCATGGGTGATGCGCGCCGCGCTGGTGCCGGTGGCAATCTGGGGCATGTTTGCAGGTGCCATGCAACTGCTGAACCCCGGTTATCTGATCCCAGGCGGAACGGGCACCGCTGCCACCCTGCTGGGTGTGGTGATCTTTCTGGCCTCTGCCGTCGCCGCCTCTGTGACCCTCGGCGCCGCAGAGCTGCAGCATCGCCAGCGCCGCGTGGTCGCGGGCCATCGCCTCGGTGGTTTTGGCTGGGTGATCAAGCTGATCGTCGGCAACCCGGTGATGCCGGTGGTCACGCTGGCGGTTGTCGGCTTTGGCATCATGACCGTCTTTGGCCTGTTCCAGACCAACAACCATGGCGTGGAATTCTTTGTCGAAAGCGAACCGGAGCAGGCCACCGCCTATGTTCGGGCCCGCGGTAATATTTCGCTGAGTGAAAAAGACGCGATGGTGCGCGACACCGAACAGATGATCATGCAGCATCCTGCGGTGATCAACGTCTTCTCCTTTGCCGGCGAAGGGGGGCTGAATACAGATGCCTCCGGCGCCAGTACCCCGCCTGATACCATCGGTCAGGTTCAGTTCGAAATCATCCCATGGGAAGATCGCCCAACCAAAAGCGAGCCAGTGTTCGGCGGCTTGTTCGAGCGCGAGGTCACAGCCGACGCCTTTGACGGCAAAACCGTGCTGGACGAGCTGTCAGGCATGGTCGCGACGCTCCCCGGATTTGAAGTGGAGATCAAGGCGCTTGAAGGGGGCCCCGCCTCCGGCAAGCCGCTGCATCTGCGCATCAAGGGCGATGAGTGGGAGCCGCTGCGTGCCGCCACCAACATGGCCCGCACCCGTTTCGAGGACACGCCGGGCCTGACCCTGATCGAGGACAGCCTGCCCCTGCCGGGGATCGATTGGGAAATCGACGTGGATGTGGCAAAGGCCGGTCGCTATGGCGCCGATGTGGCCACGGTGGGCGCAATGGTACAGCTGGTGACGCGGGGCATTCTGCTCGACACCATGCGGGTGGACAGCTCGGATGAGGAAATCGACATCCGCCTGCGCCTGCCCGAACAGCAGCGCGTGCTGTCCACTCTCGATACGCTGAAGCTGCGCACCGATGAAGGTCTGGTGCCCCTGTCGAACTTCGTCACGCGCAAACCTGTGCCGAAGCTCGCCACCATCTCCCGCATTGAGCAGCAGCGCTATTACGACGTGAAGGCGGATGTGGAACCGGGCCTGAGCCAGATCCTCATGCCGCAGGATAGCGGCGAGGCGCGATCGCTTGCCATCGTGAAGCAGCTGACCGAAGGGCAGACCGCCTCGGATCAGGCCATCACCCTGCCCGGCGGCGCCGTCGCGGAGATCAAGACCCTCACCGGAGCCACCTCGGAAAATGAGCTGCGCGCAGCGCTCGCCACCGGCGAAACCGAGACCGTATTGATCAATGCAAACGAGCGTATTGCCGAGCTAACCAAATGGCTGGAAACCTCACCTTTTGACTCCTCCATCGACTGGGAGTGGACGGGCGATCAGGAAGAACAGGCAGAATCCGGTGCCTTTCTGATGAAAGCCTTTGCCGGGGCGCTGGGGTTGATGTTCGTGATCCTGCTGGCGCAGTTTAACAGCTTTTACAATTCCGTGCTGGTGCTGCTGGCGGTGGTTCTCTCCACCACCGGGGTGCTGATCGGTATGATGGTGATGCAGCAGCCCTTCTCGATCATCATGACCGGCACAGGGATCGTGGCACTGGCGGGGATCGTGGTGAACAACAACATTGTTCTCATTGATACCTATCAGGAATTCAGCCAGCACATGCCTCGGCTTGAGGCGATCATCCGGACCGCGGAGGCGCGCATCCGGCCCGTGTTGCTGACCACCATCACCACGATGGCGGGTCTGGCGCCGATGATGTTCGGCATCAGCCTCGACTTCATCGACGGCGGGTATTCCATCAACAGCCCGACTGCGCTGTGGTGGAAACAGCTGGCAACAGCGGTGGTCTTTGGCCTGGGTGTGGCCACCGTGCTGACACTGGTTGTCACCCCATCTCTGCTGGCGCTCCGGGTCTGGCTCTCCACCTATATGAGCTGGATGAAACGGATCACGGCACGGATCACCGGTGGCAGCACCAGTCAGGTGGCACAGGACAGCGAGCTGGCCCGCAAGGCCCGTCGGCTGCCCTCGACCGAAATCGACTGGACGGCGGAGGCACATCCCGCAGCCCCGCAGGACGACAGTCCGAGACAAGACGCCGAGGATGAGACCGACAGCACAGCAGGCTCGCAACCCTCGACCGGGCCGTCCCCTCTGAGGGCCGCGGAATAACCCCCCTTCCCTTGGGCCACTGCAGCCCATCAGAACATAGGAAAGCCCCCTCCCGAATACTCAGGAGGGGGCTTTTTTCGGCGTGATGACAAAGTCCTGACGCGTCCGTATTCTGACGCGCTGGCTGACTGGCTGGCATCGGGATCATGACTGATCCCGACACCTCCGGACTTCAGATCAGCTCTTGTCCATCATGCTCTGTGCTTCCAGAACATCGGATTGCTCTGCCTGGTCGATCTCTTCCATATCGGCGACACCGTCCTTATTCACATCAACCATCTCAAAGGTCTTCTTGGTCAGAGTGGGATACTCCTGCTTCAGCTCCTTGTAGGTCAGCGCGCCCGCCTGCTCTACTTCGGCGACGGCAGGTGCTGCGAACAGGGCGGCAACGGCGGCGGTTGTCAATACGATGGATTTCATAATGTCCTCCTTTAGAGGTCTTACTCGTGAATTTGAGGGGATGCCCCCTCGTGACACCACAGAACGTAAGAAGGCCGCTGCCGATCCCCAGCCCTCGCGACCTGATCCACAACCTCTCAGCGCCTCCCTGCTGGTCAGGCATTTTACGGACAGCAAGACTCCGCACAGATCTGACAGATGGGCCGCCCTCACGAGGGCGTGATGGAACATCACCGCAAGTTGGCTCGACATCCACATGAAAAACATAGGTTTTTCGCATTCAGACCTGGACCATTTCAGGGCCCGGAACCTCTGTCCCACCCATCCGTGGAGCCCTCGAACAAAAAAGACCCCGCCGCAAGGACGAGGTCTCTTCTGATTGTGCGCGTCGTCTCGGGGGTGGCCAGCCACATCTTTGGGGAAAGATGTGGACATCGGATCCAGGGAAGAGCCCGTAGGCCAGATCACGACCATGACGGCACAATAAACAGCGGGTGGCCCGCACCAAAACACATGCAGACCCGTCGCACGACGCACCACCCGAAACCGGGGCAGACCACCAAAGATGGCCCGCCCCATCATGAGGCTGGATCAGCCGTTCTTGAGAAGAAGCCCTGCGTCCTGAGCGGCGGCGATCTCCTCCATGTCGGCCTCACCACTTGCATCCACATCGATCTGCGCGAATGTGTCTTCGGTCAGTGCCGGGTAGGCGACTTGCAGCTCTTCCAGCGACAGGGCGCCACTGCCATCTGCATCGACTTCTGCGGCAAAGTTGCTGGCCATAGCTGGTGCAGCGGCCAGAGTTGCGATAGCGGCGGCGGTCAGGGCAAAAGTCTTCATCGTTATACTCCACTCGTTTGTTTGTATGTGTCGCTCGGCACATCTGCGCCTCGTGACAAGAATGAAGGTAGAGAGCCGATCTGCCCGCTGCCAGTGGGCCGCGACAAGGGGGTGAATTCGGGCGATGATCGGCCTGATTTTCTCTTTCACACCGGCGACTTAATGCGCGCTCCAACCACGTGGACATTTCCCCGCCGCCGCAGACAGGGCGTTCTGGCGGAGCCCCGCGCAAAACGGGTGCCGAATTGGGATCTGCATCTTTTGCGGGAACAAAGCGCTGTTTCGCAGTTTGCCTTGGCCTGCCCCAACCCGAGCTGCAGGCAGTAAAGAATACGCGCGATGCACCGGTTGTCTTCGATGCATCGCGCGTTGGGGTGTTGTGATTCTTCCAGCCTCCGGCGGTCAGGGCGCAAGCCACCGACGTCCAGAGCTGTTCAACAAGCGCCGCCGGGGATCAGGCGACGTCCTGATCGGCCTGCTGTCGCTGCCAGAGATAGGCATAGCGCCCGCCCTGCGACACCAGCTCGTCATGGGTGCCGGTCTCGGCAATCTCGCCCTGTTCCAGCACCACGATCCGGTCGGCCTCGGCGATGGTGGACAGGCGATGGGCGATGGTGATCACCGTGCGTCCCTGCCCGGCCCGCGCCAAGGCGCCCTTGATCTCCTGCTCGGTGTCGGAATCCAGCGCCGATGTGGCCTCGTCCAACAGCAGGATCGGCGGGTTTTTCAGCAATGTGCGCGCAATGCCCACCCGCTGTTTTTCACCGCCCGAGAGCTTCAGCCCGCGTTCGCCAACCTGGGTGTCATACCCCTCGGGCAATTGCGCGATGAAATCATGGATCTGCGCATCCCGCGCGGCGGCGATGATCTCTTCCTCCGTCGCGCCCTCACGGCCATAGGCAATATTGTAGCGAATGCTGTCGTTGAACAGCACCGTGTCCTGCGGCACCACGCCGATGGCACTGTGCAGGCTCTTCTGGGTCACGTTGCGCACATCCTGCCCGTCGATGGTCAGCGCGCCGCCGGTGACATCATAAAAGCGGAACAGCAACCGCCCGATGGTGGATTTTCCCGATCCGGTGGAGCCGACAATGGCCACCGTCTGCCCTGCCCCAACCGAAAGCGACACGCCCTTCAGGATCTCGCGCTCGCTGTCATAGCCGAAGCGCACGTCCTTCAGGCGGATCTCACCACCGGTGATCTGCAGATCGCGCGCGTCCGTGGCATCCTGCACATCCGGCGGCTGCTCCAGCAGGTCGAACATCTCGCCCATGTCCACCAGGCTTTGACGGATCTCGCGGTAAACCGTGCCGAGAAAGCCCAGCGGCCCGGTGATCTGGATCATATAGGCGTTGACCATGACAAAATCGCCAACGGTCATCTGGCCGCTCTCAACCCCGATTGCCGCCATCACCATCACGGTGATCAGCCCGGTGGTGATGATCACCGTCTGGCCGAAGTTCAGCGCCGCCAGCGAATAGGCGGTCTTGAGCGCCGCCGCCGCATAGCCCTTCATGGCAACGTCATAGCGCGCCGCCTCACGGTCCTCGGCTCCGAAGTATTTCACCGTCTCGTAGTTCAGCAGGCTGTCGATCGCCTTCTGGTTGGCGTCCGTGTCCTGCCGGTTCATCTCCCGGCGCAGCTTCACGCGCCATTCGGTCACCGCAAAAGTGAACCAGACATAAAGCCCCACGGTCACCGCAACCGCCACCAGATACCAGACGTCGAACCACAAGGCGAGCACGACCGCGACCAGCGTCAGCTCCAGCATCAGCGGCCCGATCGACAGCACCAAAAAGCGCAACAGGAACTCTACGCCCTTCACACCGCGCTCGATAATGCGGCTCAGGCCGCCGGTCTTGCGGGTGATGTGATAGCGCATGGACATGGCGTGAATATGCCGGAAGGTCGACAGCGCCAGCCGTCGCAGCGCCCGCTGCGTCACCGGCGCAAAGATCACGTCGCGCAACTGTTGAAAGCCCGCATTCATCACCCGCGCCATGCCATAGGCCACCGTCAGCCCCACGGCCCCCAGCGCCAAGAGCGGCACGCCTTCATCGGCCAGCGCATCCACCGCACCCTTGTAGAACACCGGAGTGAGCACGGCGATACCCTTGGCGCCGACCAAGACCAGCAGCGCCAGCACGACGCGCACCCGGATCGCCCGCTCGGTCTTCGGCCAGACATAGGGCCAGACCTTGCGCAGGGTACGCAGGCCGGAGCGGCGTTCGTCGGCGGCGGTGGGATCGTCCATCGGGGGCATCGGGCTTCCTTGTTCTTGGCTCTGTCGATCCGGGGTCGAATCCAGACATGACAAACGCGCCCCCATTTGGGAGCGCGCCCACATTCAAGTCTATGTAAGCTGTTACTTCGGCAGAGTGAAGATCTGCCCGGGATAGATCAGGTCCGGATCGCGAATATCGGACTTGTTGGCCTCGAACACCCGCACATAGAGAAAACCGCTGCCGTAGCGTTCCTGCGAGATCGCCCAGAGGCTGTCCCCTTCCTGCACGGTCACCACCTGGATGGCCGGAGCTGACGCATCCGGGCTCGATTCCGCCTCAAGCGCGGGCTGCAAGACCTCAGGTGCCTCGCGCTTGAACGGTGTTTCGAGGCGACTGCTGACACTGCCGTCGGCCAGGCTGATCTCGTCAAGGCGCAACGTGTAGATCCCCGGTGCCACCGAGGTCAGCGCCGTGGACCAGCGGCCGTCACTTGCGGTTGCGATATCCGTCACCGGGCTGTTGTCGAGATAGACCCGCACCAGCGCCTCGGGTTGTGCCCGTCCGGCCAATTGCACATCGCCCGTCTCGGTATAGCTGATGGTGTCCAATGCCACCTTGTTCACCAGCTCTGGCGTAACGGGCGTTGCGGGCTGCACCAAGGATACGCCGTCCTTGCCTGCGCGCAGTACCGTTACGGCCACGTCAGGTTGAGGCGCTGTCGCCCCGTCGGCCTCAACAGTGGTGTCTTCGGGTGTGGCCTGAGGCTCGGAAACGCCGGCCTGTTCACGCGGCGGCTGCGAGCCTGCATCATCGGTCGCGACGACAGGAGGCCGTGCTGGCTCCGCCGATCCCACGGCCTCTGCAGGCCCATCGCTCGCAGCCTCTGCTGCAGGAGGCGTCGCGAGCTGCGCACGGGTATCAGCTGCTGCGGGGCGCTGGGTCTCATCGGAAACCACCTCCGGTGCTGCGGCAGGATCAGACGCTGTTTCCGTCTCTACCCGAACCGATTGCGCGGCCTCTGCGCTGTCGCTCTCCGGCGCCGCTGCTTCAGCACTCTGCGACACGGTCGCGGTGTCCGCATCTGAACCGGTCTCGGCAACGGACACCTCCGAAGGTTCGTCCTGCAGTTCGTCCTGAGCACGCGCAACCACATCGGCCACCACCTCTTCGGGTGCGACGGGGTCAGCGGCGACCGCATCGGGCGCAACCGCTTCTGGGGCAACACTGTCAGGCGCTGCGGCATCAGCCACAACCACGTCGGGCGCATCCATTTGGGGCGTGGTCGCTTCAGACGCCGCAAACTCGGTCCCTGTGTCTTCAGACGCAACCACACCGCTTTCATCAGATGCCACCTGACTTGCATCATCAGGGACCATCGGCGCCGCATCGTCAGATGCTGCCGGGCCGGGTGATGTCGCATCCCGCGCAACATCCTGCGGCGCAGATGTATCAGAGGCCACCTCCTCCGGTCCTGCGTCTTCGGGCGCTGCGACCTCGGACCGGGAGCTGCTGTCGCGCTCCAGCGGCAACCACGCCTCATCCGCCTCAGCCGTGCGCAATTGAACAGGCGCAAGAATAAAGTTGTCCTCTGACGCTATCTCTTGCCCCTCGAACCGGGCCAGCAGCGACAAGACGCGCGGCTCGCTGCTGGAGGTGATGGTGACGAATGACACGAACTCCCCCGCCGCGGGCACGGTCTGGCTGTCCAGCACCTGCCCGTCAAGCAGCACCTGCACCTCGACCCCTGCCTGCGCGGAGGCCGCGACGATGCCGGATCCGTCCATGTCAAACCGGGCCACTTCCAGCTTCGGCGGGGCCAGAACAAAGCCGGGGTCACTTTCGTCCGGCACGGCGGTTTCAGGCGCCACCGAGGAGCCCTGCGCCGGATCCGTCTCCTGCGCAGAAGGCGCCGGCATCATCGGCGCAGGTGGCACCGCGAGGCCCAGCGATACAAGTTGACGCGCGACAAAGCTCTGCGCCCCGTCGCCCAACATACCGCCCCGCGCCAGAAAAAACCCACCGCCCACTACGACGACTGTCGCCACCGTGCCGATGGCCACCCCGGCGCCTGCGCCTATCCCGCTTGATTTCGTCATGTTGCGATGTATTCCCTTGCATCCCTTTGCACCGGTGGCCTTGTTGCCGACCACTCGGTTGAGCAAACCTAGCAATACCGCTATGACGGGTCAAAGCACGATGTTTCTCTGCACTCGTCCGAAATTCCGTTGAAAATGAAAAAGGTGCGCCATGGCTGTCACATCCGTCTGCGTCTATTGCGGCTCCCGCATGGGAAAAAATCCAAGCTATGAAGCCGCGGCACAGACATTGGGCATGGGGTTGGCCAATGCTGGCCTGCGACTGGTCTACGGGGCCGGTGACGTCGGGCTGATGGGCACCGTTGCGCGCGCAGCGCAGGCTGCAGGTGGCGAGACCTTCGGCGTGATCCCCGAGCATCTGGTCAAACGCGAGGTCGGCAAGCGCGATCTCACCACTTATGTGGTGACGGAAACCATGCATGAACGCAAAAAGGTCATGCTCTACAACGCGGACGCCGTGCTGCTTTTGCCCGGCGGCATGGGGTCGCTGGATGAGTTGTTCGAGGCCATCACCTGGCGCCAGCTGGGTCTGCACAACAAGCCCATCGTGATCCTCAACACCGACGGCTACTGGGATCCGTTGCGTGCGTTGATGGATCATGTGGTGCAACAGGACTTTGCGGGGGCAGATCACGCAAGTTGCATTCTCTGGGCGCAGACCCCCGAAGAGGCGATTGCCGCCCTGACCTGAGGCGGCGCAAGCCAGCGAGCCTCGGACAAAGCAAACAACGCGGCCACGCGACAGTCCGCCGGATTTGGCCTGCGCCGATCGCAGAAAACGGAAAAAGACGCGGCACGGAAATGCGCCACGTCTTCTCTTTTATATCCTGATTTAGACCGGAGAGGCGCTCATGACGCGGCCAACTCCCGCTTCACGATCTGCTCGATCTCATCCAGCGGGTGATTGGTCAGGGTTTTTGGTATCTCGCCGGCAATCAGCGCGTTGACTTCCTTGTGCAGCTTCGGACGCAGATCGCCGAGCACTTGCGGGGATGCCACCAGAACCACCGGCCCCAGCTTGCCCTTGTGGGCACGGGCATAAAGCAGCTCTGCGATGTCATCGGCAAAGCGTTCCTTTGCCAGTTCGTGCCAATCCGTGTCATCCAGCGCTGAGCGTTGGCCGACGCCGGTGTCCTGCATGCGACCTGGACGATTGGCGGATTGCGCCTGATCGGAGGGGTTATCCTGCTCCTCCTTCTTGCGCACCTCGAAATGCGGATCCTGACCATCGGTGATGTTCTCCAGCAGCAAGGCCTTCTCGCTGTCGGCCACCAATACATAAGTCCCTTGGTCTAAAGCGCTCATCACTGGTCCTCCTGCTCATTTGACTTGGTCACGCGGGTGGCGCCTGCGGGGCGCTCCTTGGCACGTTTCTCTTCGTCTTCGCTGGCGACTTCGCGCGCCAGACGTCCGCCATTGCGCCCACCATGGGACACGCTCCCGTCGGCACCGAGAATATCCTTGGTTTCCTGATGTCCGTCCTTTGATCGCACACGCTCTGCCATCTCAGTCCTCCATACTTGGCTTCATTCAGTTGGAAAACGCGGAGCGTGCGCTGAATGTTCCACCGGAAACCTGCGTGCATAGTCTGGCGGCGAGACAGCAAAAGGCCCCGTCCGATGCCGGACGGGGCCTGTCGATACGTTTGCCGTTGCGCCGGAATTTACAGGCGGGAGGCGACGTTTTCCCAGTTCACCAGGTTGTCGAGGAAGTTCGACAGGTAGGCCGGGCGCTTGTTGCGGAAGTCGATGTAGTAGGAGTGTTCCCACACGTCACAGCCCAGAAGTGCGGTTTGGCCGAAGCACAGCGGGTTGACGCCGTTTTCGGTCTTGGTGACTTTCAGGCCACCATCGGTGTCCTTGACCAGCCATGCCCAGCCGGAGCCGAACTGACCGGCGCCTGCGGCGGAGAAGTCTTCCTTGAACTTGTCGACAGAGCCGAAGGACTCAACCAGAGCTTTTTCCAGCTCACCCGGCATCGCGCTGCCGTTCGGGCCCATCATTTCCCAGAACTGGTTGTGGTTCCACAGCTGGGAGATGTTGTTGAAGATGCCGTTCTGCGCCACGGCGTCCTTGTTGTAGGTGCCGGTGATGATGTCTTCGAGGGACTTGCCCTCCCACTCGGTGCCGGCGATCAGCTTGTTGCCGTTGTCGACATAGGCCTTGTGGTGCAGGTCGTGGTGGTATTCCAGCGTCTCGGCGGACATGCCCTTGGACGCCAGCGCATCATGTGCATAGGGAAGATCGGGAAGTTCAAAAGCCATTTTGGCCCCCTGTCATTTAATGTTGCGTTCCTGAGGGATACATGCGGCCCCGCCCCGGTTTGGTCAAGCCCGCGCAGGCGGAAAATCGCAGGGATGCCAGAGACTCCAAGTACACTCACTTGCGCAATGCGCAGCGCCCGTTGCCGGACTCGGTATTGCCATATCCCGGAATGTCCATGTTGAGAAAGGCTTTGCCGTTGCCCTTCTGATGCGTGAGCGAGAAATTCAGCGTCGCCTTCTGGCCGGAACTGCTGATGACATCCTTAAGCGACCAGCGCACACGCAGCCGCTTATTGGTGTTCTTGACAAATTTCGCTGCCACCGGCGCAATTTTGTGATGATGACTGACGCTATCGATCACCTGCGCCGACTGCCCGTCAGCTGCCAGCTCCACAATGACTTGCGACGGGATGACATTGCGCCGATGCCCATCATTGAATGTGCAATCATAGGTTTGTGCAACCGCCGCAGAGGACATCGCTGCTAGAGCGACGGCCATGGAAAGCGTGAACGATTTGAATAACATGGTGCCTCCTTAATACCTTCTCGCCTTCTATTCACAAACGAAATGCGGCCCCGCAAGGGACCGCATTGTGATTTTCCGAATTGTTGCCAATTGGCGTCTGAGGTCCGACGTCAGGCGTAGACGCCCACCTTGGACTGTGGATGTGCGGCAGCACAGAGCAGGTTGTACATGTAGCCGGCCACCGAGCGGAAGCAGACGATGTGGAACGTACCCGCGTCGTCCAGCCAGAAAGCGCCGGCGATCTGCGCAAACCGGGTGCGGCGGAACGTGCCGGCCTCGAACTGGCCGTCGTCCAGATCCACAGGCGCGACCTTGGCGATCACCTCGCGGGCCGCCTCGCCGCTGACCGCGAAACAGGCCCGCGCATCGGAGACGTTCACCGCCATATGGTGTTCACCCGCCAGATCCTCGCCCAGCTTGGCCACAACCGCATCGACGCGCTCATACTCTACCAGCAGCAACAGCTCGTCCGGCGACATCCAGGCCGCCGCACCCGCATCGCCAAAGACGATCCTGCGGGTATCCGGCACCGCGGCTCCGGTGGCGGCCTTGACCGCCGCCTGAACCTTGGCCGAGGCGAGATCGCCGCGCAGGGTGATCATGCCGCCCAGTCCGGTCTCTTCGACCTTGGCGAGACCGGCGAAGCTTGCGCCGCCCAGGGCGCTTACAGCGTTAGACATTCTGCTTTTCCCCGTCCTTGTCGTAAAAGATCGGCTCTACGATCTTGGCTTTGTAGATTTTGCCGTCGGTGCCGGGGAAGTCGAGGACCTCGCCCATGCGCTTGGGACCATGTTTCACCAGACCCATCGCGATACCGCGATCGACCGTGGCGGAGTAGTAGGTGGAGGTCACGCGACCAATGGTGTTCTTCTGACCATTGGCGTTGGTGCCATTGCCCACCGCATAGGCCCCATCCGGCAGCACGGAGCCGTCGACGGTTTCCAGACCCACCAGTTGCCAGCGATCCGGATCGGCCATGTGGCTGCGCGCTTGTGCACGTTTGCCCAGGTAGTCCTCTTTCTTCTTCGACAGCGCCCAATGCAGGCCGAGATCCTGCGGGATCACGGTGCCATCGGTCTCGTCGCCGATCATGATGAAGCCCTTCTCGGCGCGCAGGATGTGCAGGCATTCGGTGCCATAGGGCATGACGCCAAATTCCTTGCCCGCCTCGACCAGCGCGTTCCAGAACGCCTGACCTTCGGAGGCCGCGACCGCGATCTCGTAGGACAGCTCACCGGAGAAGGAGATGCGATAGGCGCGTGCCGTGAAGCCGCCGATCTCGCCGTCCTTCCACTCCATGAAGGCCAGCGCCTCTTTCGACAGATCCATACCGCCGCCCGCCTGCGCGTTCAGCTTTTCCAGCACCTTGCGGGCGTTGGGGCCGACCACGGCAACCTGTGCCAGTTGCTCGGTGGCGTTGGTGACATAGACTTTCCAGTCCCACCATTCGGTTTGCAGCCATTCCTCCATATGGGCGTGGATGCGATCCGCACCGCCTGTGGTGGTGTGGCAGAGCCAGGTGTCCTCGTCGATGCGCGCAACCACGCCATCGTCATCGAGAAAGCCGTTCTCGGAACACATCAGGCCATAGCGACATTTGCCGATCTTCAGCGTGCTCATCATGTTGGTGTAGAGCATGTCGAGGAACTTGCCCGCGTCCGGCCCTTTGACGATCAGCTTGCCGAGGGTGGAGGCATCCAAGAGACCAAGGTTGTCGCGGGTGTTCTTGACCTCGCGATTGACCGCATCATGGATGCTTTCGCCGGAGCGCAGATAGGCATAGGGGCGGCGCCAGTGGCCGACCGGCTCCCAATGGGCGCCGTTGCTGTCGTGCCAGTCGTATATCGGCGTCTTGCGCAGCGGCTGGAAGATGTCGCCCCGGGCCTCGCCACCGATCGCACCCATGGAAATCGGGTGATAGGGCGGACGGAAGGTGGTGGTGCCAACCTGCGGGATCTCCGCCCCCAGCGTGTCCGCAAGGATTGCCAGACCGTTGATATTGGAGAGTTTCCCCTGATCGGTCGCCATGCCAAGCGTGGTATAACGCTTGGTGTGCTCGACGCTCTCATAGCCCTCGCGTGCGGCCAGTTGCACGTCGGAGACCTTGACGTCGTTCTGATAGTCGAGCCAGGTCTTCATGCGCAGCTTGATGTCGGCCTTGGCAGGCATCAGCCAGACCGCTTCCATCGGCGCCTCGACCAGCTCGGAGGTAGCAACCTCGGCCGGCTTCGTTGCCGGACGGCCAGCGGCCTCAGCAGCACGCGCACCGGCGGCGGCCGCATCCTGCATCACCTCCGACAGCCCCAACGGACCGGAGGCACAGCCTGCCGTCACCACGAAAGGCTTGCCATCATGGCCGGTGGGGGCGCGCTCGGGGTCGGGGCGGAAATGCGCTTGGGCATCATCCCAGGTCAGCTTGCCGCCGCAATGGGACCACAGGTGCACCACCGGCGACCAGCCACCGGACATGGCAACTGCGTCGGCCTCGATCTCCTCGCGGGCACCGCCCTCGCCGTTCTGGGCGCAGATGGCAACCTTGGTGACGCGTTTGCCGTCCTTGACCTTGGCGATCGCCCGGCCACACTCAACGCGAATGCCAAGCGCGCGGACCTTGTCGGCCAGATCGCCGCCGCCGCTTTCGCGGGTGTCGAGCACGCGCACGACCTCGACGCCGGCCTCATGCAGGGAGATGGCGGTGCGGTAGGCGTCATCGTTGTTGGTGGCGACCACGACCTTCTGGCCCGGGGTCACGCCCCAGTTCACCACGTAGTCGCGCATGGAGGCCGCCAGCATCACGCCCGGCACGTCGTTGCCCGCAAAGGATAGCGGACGTTCGATGGCACCGGTTGCGGTCACGGTTTGCGTCGCGCGGATGCGCCACAGGCGGTGACGCGGGCCACCCTGACCCGGCGCGTGGTCGGTCAGACGCTCGTAGCCGAGGATATAGCCGTGGTCATAGACACCCGCGCCCATGGTCCGGGTGCGCAGAGTGACATTGTCCATCGCGTCCAGTTCAGCGACGGTCTTGGCCACCCAAGCGTCCGCCTCAAGGCCCTCGATGGTGCCGCCGTCGACCGGCGTGCGTCCACCCCAGTTGCATTTTTCCTCCAGAACCAGAACCTTGGCGCCGGATGCTGCAGCAGTTTTAGCCGCCTGCAGACCCGCAACACCGCCACCGATGACCAGCACGTCGCAGAAATAGTAGAAGTGCTCGTAGGTGTCGGCGTCCTTCAGCTCCTTGTCGGGCGCTTTGCCCAGACCTGCGGACTGGCGAATAAAAGGCTCATACACATGCTTCCAGAAGGGACGCGGGTGGATGAACATCTTGTAGTAAAAGCCAGCGGTCAGGAAGCGGGAGAAGAACTTCGAGTTCAACTCGCCCACGTCATATTCCAGACTTGGCCAGTGGTTCTGCGACTGGGCCGCGAGACCCGAGAACAGCTCAGTGGTGGTGGCGCGCTGGTTCGGCTCGAAGCGGTCGCCGACCCCGAGGCCCACCAGCGCATTCGGCTCTTCGGAGCCTGCGGCGACGAGGCCACGCGGACGGTGATACTTAAACGAGCGACCGACCAGCATCTGGTCATTGGCGAGAAGCGCAGAGGCAAGCGTGTCCCCGGCAAAACCCTTGAGCTTCTTGCCGTTGAAGGAGAACTCGATCTTTTTGGAGCGGTCGATCAGCCGACCCTGTTTGGCGAGACGCGTGCTCATAGTGCGACCCTTTCGCGGCAGGAGGTCTGGGAGCCTCCGGCGGAGGTATTTGGGAAAAGATGAAACATGGCGATCAACCTTCGAATTCGCGCCAGGTCCAGCCCGGACGTTTGGCGGAGATCTTGTCCTTGACCTCCTGCGGCGGCTCGGTGGTCTGAGCGCTGTAGGTGGCAAAGACCTCGAGCGTCTGGGTACAGCGGGCAGCGTGGAACCACTTGCCGCAGCCGTTGACGTGACGCCAGCGTTCCAGGTGCACCCCGCGCGGGTTTTCCTTCATGAACAGGTAGTCGTGGAACTCGTCATCCGAGGAGCCGGGGCCAAAGCGTTTCAGATGCGCTTCGCCACCGCCATGCAGTTCGGTTTCTTCGGCTTTGACGCCGCAATAGGGACATTCAAGGATCAGCATTGTGCGTGCTCCGTCGAAAGAGTTACAGCAGCGCCCTGCCCCGCAGAGATGGCGGGCAGTGTCGCGGGATGAGATGTTCGGGGAGCAGCCCAATGTGACGCGCCACCTGAGGTCAGCGCCGCAGCGAAAGTCACACGTGGGGCAAGACGCGTGTCGCAAACATGGGACACGCCACCATCAGAGGCGGCGTGCCCCTGATCGTCAATTGCCTTCGATGTCGCCTTCGATGGCCCCACCGCCGGGCAGCTCGATGCTGACATCGGGCTCATCCATCGGGTTTCCACCGCCAAGGACGAACCAGCCAAGCACGGCGAGTGCGACAACGACACCACCAAGGATGAAGGCAAGTGCGCCATTGCCGGAGCCGGACGAGTTCTGCGTTTGATCTGACATGTGTTTCTCCTGCGCGATATTGTGTTCGCGGCTTTAACGCCCGAACCCGCGCAGAAGTTCCCGGCAGCAAGCCAAGAAACACTTTCAGTCTGTGAACCAAGGCGCTGCATCAGTGCGCCACCCCGGCCGCGACGCTTTCGTCGATGAATTTGCCTTCCCTGAAGCGCGTCATGGAGAATTCCTCCGCGAGCGGGGAATGCCCGGTCGCCATCAACTCTGCCATCGCCCAACCGGAGCCGGGGATCGCCTTGAAGCCGCCCGTGCCCCAGCCCGCGTTGACAAAGCAGTTCTGGACCGGGGTCTTGGAAATCAGCGGTGAGCGATCGCCGGTCACATCCACGATACCACCCCATTGGCGCAGCATCTTCAGGCGGCTGACCATCGGGAAGGTCTCGACCAGCGCGCGTACGGTTTCCTCGATATGGTGGAATGAGCCGCGCTGGGTGTAGTTGTTGTAGCCGTCGGTGCCGCCGCCGATGACCATCTCGCCCTTGTCGGATTGCGACATGTAGCCGTGCACCGTGTTGGCCATCACGACCACATCCATGCAGGGTTTGATCGGCTCGGACACCAGCGCCTGCAGGGCCACGCTTTCCACCGGCAGACGGAAGCCCGCCATCTCGGACAGGACAGAGCAGTTGCCCGCCACCACCATGCCCAGCTTGTCGCAATCGATCGCACCCTTGCTGGTGTCGACGCCAACAACGCGACCGTTTTCGGTGCGCACATTGGTGACTTCGCATTGCTGGATGATGTCCATGCCCATGTCAGAGCAGGCCCGCGCATAGCCCCAGGCTACTGCGTCGTGACGGGCGGTGCCGCCACGCTCCTGCCACAGCCCACCCAGAACCGGATAGCGCGGCCCTTCGAGGTTGATGATCGGCACCAGCTCCTTGACCCGCGCCGGCGAAATCCACTCGGTCGGCACGCCCTGCAGTGCATTGGCGTGGGCGGTGCGCTTGTAGCCGCGCACCTCATGCTCGGTCTGGGCCAGCATGATCACACCGCGCGGCGAGAACATGATGTTGTAGTTGAAATCCTGGCTCAGGGTCTCATACAAGCTGCGCGATTTTTCATAGATCGCGGCAGAGGGATCCTGCAGATAGTTCGACCGGATGATCGTGGTGTTGCGACCGGTATTGCCGCCGCCAAGCCAGCCCTTCTCGATCACCGCAACATTGGTGATGCCGAAGTTCTTGCCCAGGTAGTAGGCGGTGGCCAGGCCATGGCCGCCGGCGCCCACGATGATCACATCATAGTGCCGTTTCGGCGCGGGCGAGCGCCAGGCCCGTTCCCACCCGGTGTGGTAGCGCAGACCTTCCCGCGCCACTGCAAAGGCTGAATAGCGTTTCATGAGCGAATCCAATGCTTCGTGTCTGGTCCCAGATATGACCGGGATCTGCTCCGCCCCCGCGCCGTTAATCGTCGCGTTTCGTCAGGTTTGCGACATCGCTCTCGTTGGAGTGTCGGAAGGAGCCCCGATGTATGGTCTCCATCGAAGCTGACACATATCTCAGAAGCGGGACAGCGCGTCGCACCGATAGGGCTTTTTTCCGCAGCCGTCCGCCTATACATGAGAGCAAACGGCGGAGAGACGATGATATTTTGGATTTTGACCGGGCTGGTGACACTGACGATGGCAGGCATGCTGGCGCTGGTGTTGCTGCGCAACAAGAACGGATCGGGGGAACCCGCCGCTGCTTATGATCTGCGCGTCTATCGCCAGCAGCTGAAGGATCTGGATCGCGACGTCGCCAGAGGCGTCGTCGGCGCCGAGGACGCGGATCGTCTGCGCACGGAAATCTCGCGCCGCATTCTGGCGGCCGATGCACAGGTTCAGGCCGCAGAGACCGGTCAGGACCAACCCAATGGCCCAAGCCGCATCGCTGCCGTCCTGATGGTGGCGGTGATCGCGCTTGGCACCGCTGGCCTCTATTGGTGGTACGGTGCGCCCGGCTATGGCGACTACGGCCTTGACCGTCGCATGGCGCTCGCTGAACAGCGCGCCCAAACACGCCCCAGCCAGTCCGAAGCAGAGGCCCGCCAGCCTGAGGCCCCAGCGGCCGAGATCGATCCAAACTATCGTCAGCTGGTGGTCGAACTGCGCAAAGCCACCGCGGATCGCCCCGATGATGCCCGCGGTCAGGCCCTTCTGGCGCAGCACGAGGCCCGGCTGGGGAACTTCACCGCCGCCTATGAGGCAAAGGCGCGCTATAACGCGCTGCAATCCGACGCCCCCGCCCCACAGGATCTGGTCGATCAGGCTGAGCTGCAGGTCATGGCCGCCGGTGGCTATGTCTCGCCCGAGACCGAAGAGCTGTTGTTGCAGGCTCTGTCCGAGACCCCGGAGGACGGGCGCGCGCGCTATTACTTCGGTCTTATGATGGGGCAGAACGGACGCCCGGATCGCGGCTATCAGATCTGGGCCGAGACGCTGAAACAAGGCCCCGCAGGCGCGCCGTGGATCCGCGCGATCCAAGCTCAGATCCCGGAGATGGCAGCGCTTGCCGGGGTCGACTACAGCCCGATCCCCCCCGGTGAAGCCACGGGCCCCGGCAACACCCCAGAACTGCCCGGCCCGAGTGCAGAGCAGATGGCAGCCATGCAGGATATGTCCGCCGAAGAGCGCCAGCAGATGATCGAAGGCATGGTCTCCGGCCTTGCGGCCCGTCTGGCCAGCGACGGCGGCAGCCCTCCGGAATGGGCCAGGTTGATCACCGCCCTCGGGGTACTGGGTCGGTTGGACCAGGCGCGTGAGATCTACGCCGAAGCAGAACAGCAATTTGCGGAAAATGATCCCGCTCTGGAGATCCTGAAATCCGCGATGGATCAGGTCGAGGCGAACCAATGATCCATGACGATTTTTCAGAGTTCGCCGCCGCCCTGCCGCCCCTGTCGGCGCTCGTGGGGCTGGATTTCGGCGAAAAAACCATCGGGGTTGCGGTCTCTGACCGGATTGGTGCGGTGGCGACGCCGCTGGAGACCATCCGGCGCAAGAAGTTCACCCTCGACAGCAACCGCCTGCTGGAGATCATCGCCGGGCGCGAGATCGGCGCCATCGTGCTGGGGCTGCCGCGCAACATGGATGGCTCCGAAGGGCCGCGCTGCCAGTCCACCCGTGCCTTTGCCCGCAATCTGTCACGGGTAACCGAGCTGCCGATCAGCTTCTGGGACGAGCGTCTGTCCACAGTGGCCGCGGAACGGGCCCTGCTGGAGGCGGATACGTCGCGCAAACGTCGCGCAGAGGTGATCGACCATGTGGCGGCCTCGTATATCCTGCAGGGAGCCCTGGACAGGCTGAGCCACATGAGAAACGGTTGACGCATGAATGACGACGTCTGGCAACGTGACGAGATCGAGAGCCCCTGCATCAAGCTGTGTGTGGTCCACCCGGACACGCGGCTGTGCACCGGTTGTGCGCGCTCCATCGACGAAATCACCCGCTGGTCAAAGCTGAGCCATCACGAACGCGCCGAGATCATCGCCGAGCTGCCCTCCCGATCTGCCGTCCCAAAGGGTCGCCGTGGCGGTCGGGCCGCGCGGATGAAGCGCGACTGACACAGGCTCGCTGCACACCCGGCAGTGACGGAACATCGACGTCACGAAACGAGCAGCTTGATCCAGATTCGCGCCGTTGCCCAGCGTGCGAACGCCCTTCTAACACCTTGAAAATCATGCGGAACATGTATTGACCCATTGTTTCGCGCGCGAAACAATGGGTCAACGTGGCTGACCTATCTGGCGAACGTCACGGATCTGTCAGCCAGCGGGTCTGCCAATCCGCCAGTTCCGGGCGAAAATAGGCGATCATGCGCCCCTCGCCCGCCGGCGCAGTCGCGTCGTGCCCCCAGGGCGCAACCCCGTGCAAACACAGACGGTGCATCAAATACGCGTCACCGGGCTGCGCATGCACGGTGACGCGCGGGCAAGTCTCGAAGACCTCACGCCTTGCGGCGGTATAGCTGTCGGTGACATCCACCGCGTGCCAGTCTTCGGGCGCAACGCCCGCAAAGGCGGCGGCAAAGGCCGCGCGCATGATCTCGTGGCTGCCCTCCCAGACCACCAAGGGTGCGGCGTCCGGGCTGGTGGCGTTCAGCGGCAGGCCCAGCACCCAGGCGTGCGGCTCCTCGACCCGACGATGGCGTGCCTCGCCGAACATCTTGACCCCATCCACATGCGCCGCATCCCGGTTGCGACGATAGCCAAAGGCCGCCGTGCTCTCGCCCTGTCGTGGTCGCGGATAGCCGGGGTAGATCACCGACAGCTGCGCACGGTGCAGCGCGCCCAGCGGGCAGATCTGACGGGTGATGAAGTCGATGGCGGGACCTTGCAGGGGTGGCCCGTCCGCCAGTTGTCCGGCGGGATCATTGGGCAGCGCATCAACGCCGATGAACCAGGTGCCCTCGCAATCAAGCCAGGCGGAATGCGCCGGATCTGCCACAGCGTCCTGCGCCAGCGCGCGGGCGTGCTCCGCCCAGGCCATCGTGCCCGCGTCTGCCGGGAACCGCAGCCAGCCCTTTGCCCGGTAGTGATCGAGCCCCATGGCTTTCACGCCGCCCGCGCCACAACAAGGCGCAGGGCCTGTTCAACAAGTTCCGGCCCCGCGCCTTTCTGACTGACCCCTTCTGAGAGGTGGCGCCGCCATTGCCGCGCGCCCGGACGGCCCGCAAACAGGCCCAGCATGTGACGGGTCACCTGATGCAAGCGGGCGCCCTTCTGCATCTCACGCTCGATATAGGGCAGCATCTGCTGCACCACCTCAACCGGATCGCTGGCCTCTCCACTGCCAAAGATCCTTGGATCAGCAGCGCAGAGCACATCCGCAGGTTGGTGATAGGCCGCCCGCCCGATCATCACCCCGTCCAGCCCGCGCGCCAGATGCGCCTCGGCCTCCGCCAGCGTCGCAATGCCACCGTTGATGGAGATATGCATGTCCGGAAACGCCGCCTTCATCCGATGCACCAGCTCATAATCCAACGGCGGCACGTCGCGGTTTTCCTTGGGCGAGAGCCCCTGCAGCCAGGCCTTGCGGGCGTGGATGGTGACTCGGGACACACCTGCAGCGCGGATCTGCTCCAGAAACCCCGGCAGGATCTCTTCCGGCATCTGATCGTCCACCCCGATGCGGCATTTCACCGTCACCTCGACATCCACCGCCTCGGCCATCGCGGCCATGCAATCAGCCACCAGTTCCGGCGACTGCATCAGCACCGCGCCAAAGGCACCGGATTGCACCCGGTCGCTGGGGCAGCCGCAGTTGAGGTTGATCTCGTCATAGCCCGCCTCGGCCCCCAGACGCGCCGCCTCGGCCAGCTCTGTCGGATCGGACCCGCCCAGCTGCAGCGCCACCGGATGTTCGCCGGGATCATGGTCCAACAGATGCAAGGCCCCGCCGCGCACCAAGGCCGGCGCGGTCACCATCTCGGTATAGAGCAGCGTCTCCTTCGACATCAGCCGATGCAGATAACGGCATTCTCGCGTGGTCCAATCCATCATAGGCGCCACCGACAACCGAGAAGACCGCCAAAGCCTTGATTTTCCTGCGACCTCATTGCTCATCGTAAGATTTCCTTGACCGTCAAACTAGCCGATTATTGGATATATTTGCATGTTCTGGCGTCTTCCCCCAACAATGTTGGGAATTTTTTGGGGAATGTTGGGGCTTGCCAGTCATTGAACGTATACGAGCCGATGGCTCGAAGGCCTATCTGGCACAATTTGACATTATACGAAAGGGAGAGCGCTACCGGGAGAACCGTACTTTCGACAAGAAACGACATGCCGAGCAATGGATAAAATCTAGATCCAAAGACATCAGAGAGCTTGTCGAGAACGGTCAGGGCCATGAACTCAAAATGAAGGGGCGAAGACTCTCGGACGCGATCAAAGTCTACCTCGACAACCACAAACGAGAGATGGGGACAACGAAACGCCAGGTACTGAATACGATCCTGAATAACTTCGACATAGCAGATCGGCACTGTAGCGACATCGGCAGTCAGGAGATTGTAGCCCTCGCCCAAGAACTCGCAAACGGCGGTCGATCCCCCGCCACGGTTCACATCTACCTATCGGCGCTCAGTTCAGTATTTGCGGTTGCGAAGGTTGCATGGGGGTTTGATCTGGACCGCTCCGCCACGGTTGATGCGATGACGGTGTGCAGCCGTCTTGGTATTACCGGCAGGTCGAAAGCCAGAGATCGGCGCCCGACGCGCGACGAATTAGACGCGATCCTGGAGTATTTCGAGACCAGCTACCTGAACCATGCGGGCTCTGCGCCCATGCACAAAATCACCCTCTTTGCGCTGTTCTCTACCCGCCGAGAGTCTGAGATTGCCCGCGCAAAACACACCGATCTCGATCCAGAAACCAGCCGCCTTTTCATCAAGGACATGAAGCACCCCGGCAAAAAAGTGGGCAATGATGTCTGGTGTGACCTCCCCGCCCCAGCGCTGCAGATCGCGCAATCCATGAGGCCATTCAGGAGCAAGGTAGAAAAGAAACGCGCTTTGATTTTCGGGACATCAAAGGACGTTATCTCCCGGCGCTGGACCGAGGCCTGCCGCATGCTCGGGATTGAAGATCTCGTCTTCCATGACCTGCGGCATGAGGGGATATCCAGGCTCTTTGAGATGGGAGAGACCATTCCCCAAGTCGCCGCAGTTTCAGGCCATCGATCATGGGCGTCCATGCAACGCTACACTCACCTTCAAACACGCGGCGATAGATACGAAGATTGGGAGTGGATCGTAAGAGTGACCAGGACCTAATCGGCTCTTCCGGCGCGCAGCTAAGGTCCGGTTTGAGCCGATTTCGTTGAAAAAGTCGTTTGGTTTTGTGCGTTGGGGATGGGTACGGCGCATATTTTGTTGGGCAGTCTGAGGCGATACCGCCTTGTTACGCT
>NZ_PVUF01000019.1 GCF_003003215.1 Tritonibacter scottomollicae
CCAGTTTCTGGTCTTGTAGGTTGGGGGTGTCGGTCTGCTCATGCAGCCCAGCTACCACGCTGGATTCACGAGATGAATCCCTCAAAGGATTTGTGCAACAGAGCCGTCGCGTTCTAGAATACTGCCCAGCAACGCCCGTTTCAGGATAAGAATGCGGCGCCGGTACTGCGTTCAAGAAGGTCCTGGACCAGGGGGTTCGGGAACCGGCGCCGAAGCGTGACGGCGAAAAAGGTTTCCTTGATCAACGGGTGCTCCTTGGCTTCTTTGAGGCGGCCGGAGCTCAGTTCATCTTTCACGACGATCGGCGCGACAAGCGCAAGCCCGACATCCTCTCGTACCATAAGGCGCATCATGGCCATGTCGTCTACTTCCGCGGCAATTTGCGGCCGCACTGACAAACGGCTCGCCATAGCGTCGAACGCGGTGCGCACGCTGCTGTCGGTCGTGGGCAGGATAAAGGGCTGGTCGAGGAGAAGCTCCCTGATCGGGCTATCGGGGTCGATCCGGTCCGGGGTGCCGACGATACTGACGTCCTGCTGTCCAATCTGGTGTGTTTCATATGGGGTCAGGCTGTCGTCTGGTGGCGGGCGGTTCATCAACACCATATCGAGATTGAGTGAGCCCAGTCCTTCCAGCAATTCTGTGGGACTGCCAGAGCGCAGAATGACTTCCACATCCAGGCGTGACAAAATCGGCCTTAGAAAACCGATCTGAAAGTTGCGCGACAAGGTTGCCAGCGCGCCGACGCGCAACGCCTTGCGGTTCTGTACCGGCCCCGTGAGCGTGGCGACCAGTTCTTGCCCCGTTGAGAAAATGGCGTCCGCATGGTCCAGCGCGATCCGCCCGGCTTCGGTCAGATGCAGTTGTCGCCCCCGTCGTTCGAACAGTGCGTGGCCCAGACGGTCTTCCAGTTGCTTGATCTGAACCGACAGGGCGGACTGAGACAGGTTCAAACGCTGTGCCGTGCGCGTCAGGTTCCCCTCATGCGCAACGGCCCAGAAATATCGCAGGTGATGATAGTTCAACGGCATATAGTTCTATTTATTAGAACGATTTATGAAGGACAATGAATTTTTCTTGCCAACCCTTCTCGCCTAGGCAGGGGCAAAGGTCTTTGACCACGAAAATCAATGGATCCCGATCATGCTCTATCTCTTCGTGCCTCTCTTCAGTCCGCTCCTGCTTCTTCTGGCTGCGCTTCATGCCGCGCGACATCCCGGTAAACGCCCGGGGCGGGTGGCGCAGTTGGCAGAGATGGCGGCGTTCGGTGCCTTTTTGATCGCGGTGCTCGCCGCGACGCTCCTCGTGATGAAAGGCGCGGGCACCTCGGCGCTGATCGGACTTGCTGGCGTTGGCCTGTCCGTACGGCTCGATGTGGTGAGTACGGTGATGTTGGTGCTGGTCAGCTTCATCGGCTGGGTCGTGATGCGGTATTCCAGGACCTACATGGATGGCGAGGCCCGCCAAGGGGCATTCACCGCTTGGATGTCGGTGACACTGGCGGCGGTGCTGCTGCTGGTGATGGCGGGTAACCTCGTGCAACTCTTGGCCGCCTGGACACTGACCAGCCTGTCGCTGAATCGGCTGTTGTTGTTCTACCCAGAGCGGGCAACAGCGCGGCGTGCCGCCCGCAAGAAAGCCCTTGTCGCACGGTTGAGCGAAGGCGCGCTGGCGGGGGCGATCCTTCTGCTGATTGCCGCAACAGGAACCACCGACATCCAGACCATTCTCGCGAACGCCCAGACCACCTGGCTGACCACGGGGGCGGCGCTTTTGATCGCTCTCTCGGCCGTTCTGGCATCGGCGCAGTTTCCGATGCATGGCTGGCTGACCGAAGTGATGGAAGCCCCGACACCGGTATCCGCCCTGCTGCATGCGGGCGTGATCAATGCGGGCGGGTTCCTCTTGATCCGCTTTGCGGATGTGATGCTTCTGGCGCCGGGCGTCATGGCGCTGCTGGTCATGCTGGGCGGTTTTACGGCGTTGTTCGGTGGTCTGGTGATGCTCACACAGCCTGCGGTCAAGACGTCGCTGGCATGGTCTACCATCGCGCAAATGGCCTTTATGATCATGCAATGCGGACTGGCGCTGTTCCCACTGGCGTTGCTGCACATCGTGGCACACTCGCTCTACAAGGCCCATGCGTTTCTCAGCTCGGGCGAGGCGGTGCGCAATGTCGCCGCGATCAGCCGTCCCGGTCCGATCGCCGTGCCCAGTGCGCGCAACGTCCTGCAGTCCTTTGCGAGTGCCATCGTGATCTACGCTCTTGTCGGTGCCGTGCTCGGGTTTGACGAAAAGTCGGTTCAGGCCATCGCCCTGGGCGTGATCCTGATCTTCGGCGTCGCCTACCTTCTGGCGCAGGGCTTTGCCGATGCGGCGCCCCTCGCGTTGATGCGACGCACCGTGATCTATGCGCTGGTCACATCGGTCAGCTATTTCGCGCTGCAGGTCGTCGCCCTGTATCTGACCGCAGGCAGCCTGCCCCCAACCCCTGAGCCGGGCCCGCTGGAATGGGCGTTGATCCTTCTGGCGCTTGGGAGCTTTGGCCTTGTCGCGGTGGCCCAGGCGACTTTCCCGCTGTGGGCTTCGCACCCCGCAGCAGCCGGATTGCGCGTTCATCTGACCAACGGTCTCTATGCGAATGCGATCTGCGACAAGCTCTTGGACGGTTGGTCCAAGCGGTCCGAAGCCTGAAAAGGAACACTCCTGATGCATACAAAACTCGAGTCCTATCCCGCCGCCCTGCTTGAGCTTGTCTTCGAGGCCAACACAGCCGCCAAGGCGATTCCACCGCTGTTCCCGCTGTCCTCAAACGTTGCGGTGAACCCGTTCCTTGGTCAGACAGGCGAGACGCTGGCCGCCACCGCTGCGCGTTTGGCGCGGGTGGGCGGCGCCCGGATTACACCGTCACGCGCCCATTGGGCCGACAAGCTGCGGGCAGGTGAAATCACCGATACGGATCTGCTGGACGCAGTGTCTGCGGTCAAAGGGGATGGCGATACGCTGAGCCTGCAAGACGTGAAGACTGCCCTGGAGAATGATACAGCCGACCCCAAGGCCCTGCCCACCGTGGCCGAATTGGCGGCGGATGTTTCGGGCGTAGACTGGCCGGGGCTGATCGAAGATCGCATTGGCGTATGGGCCGCCAGCCATTTTGATCAGGGGCAAGCTCTTTGGCAGCAGTCCAGTACCGGCGGGCCCTTCAGCGCCTGGCGCGAATTTGCTTCGCGCGATCTGACCCCCGAGATCCAGGGGCTGACAGGGTTTTGTGCCTTTGTCGCTGGAACGAACCGCTCGCATTGGCGCGCCATAGGCCGCGCTTCGGATCAGCTTGGCGTGACCACCGATGCCGCGACGACCGCCTTCCATCGCTGGCTGATGACGCTGGGCGGATGGGCGCAATATGGCCGCTACCTGCTGTGGCAGGCAGAGCTGGAGGGGGCTCAGGAAAGCACCGTCACGGAGCTTCTGGCGATCCGTATGGTGTTCGACGAAGCATTGTTTCACCTCTACGAAGACCAGATCGCAGCGCGTTGGGCGGAGGTTGTCGCCGCCCATCAGACCCCTGTCAGCCCGTCGCGGGATCTTGTTATCGACGCGGTACTTCAGGAAGCGGCGGAACGGGCACAGCAGCGTATCCTGTCCGACAGGCTGCTGCCGGGGAAACCACACAGGGCCGAAGGGCGCCCGGATGTGCAAGCGGCCTTCTGTATCGACGTCCGGTCCGAAGTCTTCCGTCGCGCGCTGGAAGCGCAGGACAAGAACATCGAGACCATCGGCTTTGCCGGGTTCTTCGGGCTGGCCAGCGCGCACAAGATTGCCGGCTCGGATGTGACCGAACGGCGCGGCCCGGTGCTGTTGCAACCTGGCGTGACATCACGGGCGGCGGAACCCACGCAGGCCGATCTTGATCGGCGCTACACCGCACGGGCCAAGCGGGCCTGGGGCCGGTTCAAGCTGGCCGCTGTGTCGTCTTTCGCCTTTGTGGAGGCGACGGGGCCGCTTTATGCCGGGAAGCTGGTTCGGGATGCGCTGGGCCTTGGCGGCCAGGCCACGGTCGAACCTGCACCCGAGTTGGATCCGGCCATCAGCCTGGACGCCCGTATCGGGATTGCGAAGTCAGTGCTGAGGGCCATGTCGCTGACCGATAATTTTGCGCGGATTGTCTTGCTTGCCGGTCACGGCGCCGATGTAACCAACAATCCGCATGAAAGCGCATTGCACTGTGGCGCCTGTGGTGGACACGCGGGGGATGTGAATGCCCGGCTTCTGGCACGGCTGTTGAATGATCACGACGTAAAGCTTGGATTGCGGGACGCTGGGATCGAGATCCCTGTCGATACGGTGTTCCTGCCCGCCATGCACCACACAACGACCGACGAGGTCACCCTCTATGAGGGGGATGTGCCGCAGGGTGTCGCGACCGGCGGGTTCAGACAGCTGAAGGAATGGTTGGCCGCCGCCGGGAGCCTCGCCCGTGCAGAGCGAGGGCAACGTCTGCCACGCGCAACTGGAGCCGCGAGCGTCCCACAGCGGGCGCGGGACTGGGCCGAAACACGCCCCGAATGGGGGCTGGCTGGATGCCGGGCCTTCATCGCAGCGCCGCGCCATCGCACCGACGGGGCGGATCTGGCAGGGCAGGCCTTCCTGCATAACTACGACTGGCGGCGCGATGACGGGTTCGGCGTGCTTGAACTGATTATGACTGCCCCTGTGGTTGTCGCCAGCTGGATCAGCCTGCAGTATTACGGCTCAACCGTGGCGCCGTCCCTGTTTGGTGGTGGCAACAAGCTGCTGCATAATGTGGTGGGCGGTATCGGCGTTCTGGAAGGCAACAATGGTGCCCCGCGCCCGGGTTTGCCATGGCAATCCGTTCACGATGGGAACAGCTTCCAGCACGACCCGCTGCGCTTGTCGGTGATCATCGAGGCGCCGCGCGAGGCGATGACCGATGTTCTCGCGCGTCATCCCGGCGTGTGCGAGCTGTTCGACAACGGTTGGCTGCATTTGATCGCCATGGATGACGAAGGCAAACTGGCCTGGCGCTACTGCGGGGACTTGAAATGGACGCCCTTCAGCGCTCCATCTGATGCCGAGCGCGCAATAGCCGCGGAATAGGTCGCCTTTCGCGGCAGTGCGGATCGTCTGGCGCCCGTCCGCGGCTACAACACGCGGCCTCCGTTGGGAAACGGGGGCCGCGGTCTTGTTTGTGCGGTCAGGTCTGCACTGCGATAACGGTGGCGGCAGGTGTCTTTGTCAGCCCGCCGCCCATCGCCGCGCTGCGCTGATCAGAGACTAGCACCAGACACGCTCAGCGTTGCCAGTCTGCGACCTTGGCCGTGTTGGCTTCGATCCACGACTGGACCGCCTTGTCGATCCCTTGCTCTCGTGCGTTGACCATTATCTCTTCGATATCGGTGATTTCTAGTGCGATCCTGCCGATCATGTCCGCGATATCAGGGGCGCGCTCGGGGAACCCGGTGTTTGCGCGTGCGTGAATCGTCGAGGCCCCGGAGTAGAGCCCTTTGGGGTCGTCAAGATAGCGCATTCCATAGAGCGCGAACTTCATATGTGGACGCCAGGCGGTGACAACGACGGGCGCGTCGCGCCGCTGCGCCAGCGCGATTTCGCGGACCATCTTCGGCCCTGTGCCTTCTTCAAGCGTGTAGTTCGTCAGCCCGTATTGCTGGATCGCGTCACGCGTGGTGGCCATCAACCCGGCGCCGGGATCAATGCCCACGATGCGCCCGCCAAGAGCCTCCTGCACCTCGGGGCGGCGCAGATCCTCGATCGAGGAGATCAGGTCGGCGGGTACCCATTCGGGCACCGCAAGACCGATGGTGCCCTCGTAAAGCGGGCCGAGGTCCACGAGCGTGTCGCCGTAGCGGCGCAAATAGGCGGCGTGCAATCCGGGTTCCCAAGACATCAGCATGACGTCAATCTCGCCGCGCGAGAGGGTGCGGAACTGGGCCTCGATGTCGGCCAGGGTCAGCTCGACATCACGGTCCATCATGTCGTGCAGCACGCGGGCAACAAGCTTGGTCACCACTTCGGCGTCAGACCAGGGCGTCCACCCGATCACGACATCCGGGCGGCCCAGCGATTGCGCCGCGAGAGGTGTTGCGGAGAGGCTGGCAAGGGCAGCCAGCATGCTCCGGCGCGAGAGGGATGTGCGGATCATGGTTCCAGTTCCTCGAAATTGATGTCCGCCGGATCGAAATCGCTGGCCTCGCCACTGGTCGCGTCAAGTCCAGCGCGCAGGTCGTCCGGGGAATTTGCGTCGGTATAAAAGACGCGGGTGGGATCTTTCAGGCTATGTCCGCCCTCGATGCAAAAGCCGATGGTGTGAATCTCGATCATGTTGGCGGGATTATCGAACACGGCACCGACAACCGGGGCAGGGCTTTCGCCGCTGGAAGCCTGCCCGTCGGTGATGACGATCAGGCGGTAGGCGCCGGTTCCACCTTGTCGAACGGCCTGGTTCTCCAGCTCCTGGCGGGCGATCTGCATCGCGCTGAGCAGCGGCGTGCCGCCGTCGGCGCCCAGGGCTTTGATCCGGTCAACAACCTGGCGGGCGTGTTCATCCCCGCGCCCGAGCGAAAAGTCGAGCCGGGTGCCTTCGGCGCTGAAACTCACCAAGCCGACGTTGTCGCCGGGATTGGCGGCGATCCAGCTCAGCAATGCCGCCTTGGCGGCGTCGGCGCGGCTGAAGTAATCTCCGGCGCAGTCCTTGCTTGCCATCGAGCCGGACATGTCCAGCACAATCATATTGTTCTGCGCAAAGGGATCGGTGGCCGTGCCGGGCGTGATGTCGCCGTCACGCGTTCCGTTCGCTGGCCAGACGGCGTTGCCGAGCGCGGCAACTGAAATGGGCGCCACATCTGCGGGTGTCTCTTCCTCTTCGAAACAGGCAGACAGGACAAGACAGGCGGCAAGGCTGATCGATATGCGGATCAGGTTTTTGGAGTGCAAGGTCATGGCTGCCTCACCACTCGTTCAGCGGGGTAAAGACCTCCGCCTCGGATTCCATGCCAATCACCCGGAACACGACCCGGCGAGAGTTCTGCCATTCTTCCTCGGTCTTGGGCGGACAGGGCAGATCGTTGCAGAACCCGCCGAGCGGATCCTCGATGCCGCGGCCATTGATTGTGATCTGGCTGTTGTCAATGTCATAGCCCAGCGTCGCGGCGGTCTCGACCAGCGCATCGCGCACTGCGAGCGCGCGCGCTGTGGACGTATTGCGCAACGAGGCCAGCTCGCGCTTTTGCCGGGTCGGCGGCCAGTCCTGTTTCAGCACCCCCTTGAGGTAGCCAAGGTAGGAGGAATGCGCTTCGATGCTCAGAATGGCACCGGCGTAGATCTGCGATTTATCGAGGGCTTCCTCGAAAGCGGTGCGATAGTCCTCGATGGGGAATTGAGCCTGGTTGGGCTCGAACAGGATCGTGACGGCAGCGATGGTGGATTCCGCGATGTCATCGTTGCTCATGGCCTTGATCGCGGCGGTGGCGGCATCCTGGTCGAAACCAGAGGCTTTGACGCGGCGCTTGTCCCAGATGTTATCGCCGAGGGTCGCGTAATCCAGCGGCGGATCAGTCAACGCGACCGCGCTGGGAATGAGGCCGGCCTTGACCATGGCGGTCTGGCCGGAGTTGACCACCGACCGGAACGAACGCGGCGCAGAGGCTGTGGACCAGTCGACCTGACCGTTCAGGCCGACGGTTTCAACACCGCGCCAAAGGGTCTGCATCTCGTCCTCAAGGGCGGCGTCGCCCAGCACCATTTCCGCGGCGCGTTGAAAGTCGACCACTTGTTTCTTTGCGTCCTCGCGGAACAGTTCTTCGGCCTTCAGAAGGGCCCGAACGGTGGCCCGGACCTTGTCACTGTTCTGTTCAAGATAATCGGCGCGTACGACCAGCAAATCGCCGATCACCCGGTTGGCCGAGGTGGTTGTGACCAATTGTTGTGCCCCGGCGACAGAGCCTTCGGCCCCGGTGCCGACGCCGCCTGCGGTCAGTACTTCGGCGCGCGGCGTTGACATGATGGCAAAGGGCAACCCTGCGTCCTGCGCAAAGCTCTCGGCGGGGGTATCGACCAGCCGGATGTCGGGCATGGTCTCCGCGTCCAGTGCCAGTTGCAGCGCAAAATCCAGACGGGCGGGCGTCGTCGCCACGGCGCGTCCGGACAGGTCGCTCAGCGCATCAAAATCGCGCGCGACCAGCGCGTCGGCGCCGTTCGACCAGCCGTAGAAGAAGACCGGCACCATGCGCGTCTTGTCCTGCGCCTCGGTTTGTTCGGCCAGAAGCGTCATCTGCGCATGGGTGACACGCATATACGGCGTCTCGCAGCCGAGGTAGGCGGGCAGCTGCGCGTCATAATCATCGAAGCGGCGGGTCTCGATCGTGAAGTCGACGCCATCGCGGGTGGTGGAGTGACGTTGAAAAATGCTGGGCCCAAGCAGATCGTCCGTGGCATGTGCGGTGATCGCGTCATGCCCGGCCGGAACCATGGGCAGGATGCTGGCACTGTCTGCGCGGCAATCGCGCACCGCCAGATCCTGTGCAACCGCTCCTGTCGCCAGAAGCGACGCCAAGGCCGGAACAATGAATAAAATAGGTCTCATAAAAGCGTCCTTTAAGTCGCGTCAGCGTGAATGTGTCAGTGTGCTTTCCAGCACCTGTAGGGAGACTTCCGCCTCCTCTGCCGAGGTCTGGATAATGGACTTCTGTGCGCGCAGAGCTGCGTCCGATGCATCCTGCAGGGCGGCAATCAGGCGCGCGCGGGTATCAGCGGAGTCCACCAGCCCATCCCCTCTGTCTGCGAAGGCACAATAGTCGATGAAGGCAGATTCGACACGGGGCAGGGTGCGACGCAGCAGGGTATCGGCGCGGCGGGCGGTTTCCACCGAGGAAAGCATATCGGCAAAAAGCGCCTCGAACCGCGCTTCGCAGTCGCTCAAAGCGGTCTTCAGGGCTTCGCGGCGTCGGGCCCCTGCCACCTGCATGCGTGCGAACCGTGCCTGTGCCTCCTGCACGGACTGCGCGGCGCGCAGTGCGCTGTAGTCATTGTCCACACCGGCGTCCGCCAACATGTTCTCGGCCTGCGATTCTGGGCGCAGGATCTGCTCTACGGCCCAGTTCACCACGGCGAAGGTCAGCCAGCCCGCCGCGATTGCGCAGGCGGCTTCGGCCTCTCGTGGCCAGCTGGCGAGGTTAAACTGCAGATAGATGGAGAGGGCCGTCAGTGCGCCCAAGATGCCCGGAATGATATGGAGTGCCGCCGCGATCATCCGTCACCCAGTGCCCCAAGGAGGCGCCGCTCTACAATGCGCACTTCGGCCCGGCGTGTCCGCTTGGACAGTGAGGCCGCGCTCTCGCCTGCGTGCGGATCGGGAGGGGCAGCGCCGCCCGCGCCCCGGCTGATGATCCGGTCTGCCGGCACCCCGGCATCGGCGAGGGCCGTGGCGACCACATCAGCTCGGCTACGTGACAGGGCAAGGTTGGCCTGTGCATCGCCGTCCGCGCCAGTGTGACCGGTGATCAAGGCAATTGTGGTCGGGTGATCCAGAAGCGAATTGAGAGCGACCGCGATCATGGCGTCAGATCCAGCGGCCGGCCGCGCGCCTACGTCGAAATCGACGACAACAACCTCTGGTCCATCTGCGCGGGGCCAGACAAGCCCGGCAGCGCTGAGTGCAATAAACACTGTGACGAGCATAAGCAGACCCAATCCGACCCCCTTCCGTCGTCGGATTGATCGGTTGTCGAGGCGCATAACTTGGTTTCTCCTGCAATCAATATGCAACTTCTCCGCGACCGAAGAAGGCATGTTTCGCAAAGGCTCTGTCAACCGTCAAAGTCTCTCGCGTCCAATAACGCAGCGCGGGCGCGGCTGATCGGCCTGTCGAATCTCGACTGGCTACATGGAGGCCGAGGTTATGAGGCTGATTGGTTCACAGAGACGTTCAACCACAAAGGGATAAGCCTGAGCAAGAGTGCGCAGATCATTCGCGTCTGGACGGATGGAATTGGGTGGGGAGGTGTCTGCTCTTCGGTAGAGCGCGTTCCGGGGAACAATTCCGCCGAAAGGAGAGGTGGCGCGTGAAAATCGCGCCACCTCATCCGTTCAAGGGATCACTTTGTGATCGACAGGGCCGCCATGGACGGCAGTGTCAGGACGTCATGCGCCTGTGCGACGCGCTCGGGTGTGTAGTAGCCTTCTTCGTGCAGGAAATTGACCGTGGCGACCATCTTGCCCCCAAGGATCACCGGCAAGTTGATGACGGACCCACAGCCGAGTTTGCCGATCAGCTCCGCGTCGGGGAATACCGTGTCGATATCGGCCAGCGTGTTGGAGACAAAGGTCTCGTGACGACCATGAACCTGCTCGAACCAGCGGTTCATCTCGATTTCCTTGGTGCCCGTTGTGGGGTAGTTTTCCGCATCATCCGTGTAGACGCGACGGGCGAGCATGGCGTCCATGTCCGCGGTCATCACAGTGAACAGCTTTGCGCCCACTGTGGCCTTGGTCAGCGCGCAAAGCGCATCATAGGCCTGTTCTTCTGTGGTGGCCTCTGACAGCGCTTTTTCAAAATCCTGGCGCGCCGTGTTTGTATCCGTCATGTCTTAGTCCTTGCGGTCTGGATTGCCGCCCGATGCGGCGTAAAGGGATTGGGTGTAAGGGTCGGTGAAGCTGCCATCGTGCAGCGCTGTTGCGGGCGCAATCTCGACGATGCGGCCCTTGTTCATCACGGCCATGCGGTCGCACATGAAGCTGACGACAGGCAGGTTGTGGGTCACCATCAGATAGGTCAGCCCCTGCTCGCGGCGCAGCTTCTTCAGTAGGTTGAGGATCTCCGCCTGTACTGAGACATCCAGCGCCGATGTGGGTTCGTCCAACAGCATCACCTTGGGCTCCAACATCAGGGCGCGCGCAATGGCGACCCGCTGGCGCTGCCCGCCCGAAAGCTGGTGTGGGTAGCGAAACCGAAACCGCTGATCGAGGCCCACGGCTGCGAGCATCTCGATCACACGGGCATCGCGATTGCCAAGCCCGTGGATCTTGAGCGGCTCGCTCAGCACCGTGTCCACGGATTTGCGCGGATGCAGCGATCCATAAGGGTCTTGAAACACCATCTGGCAACGGGTGGCAAAGCCCTGATCGACACTCCGCCCGCGGGGCTGTCCCAGTACCGAGATTTCGCCGCTCCAATCGGGGGCGAGGCCTGCGATGGCCTTCAGAATCGTGGATTTGCCAGAGCCGCTTTCGCCGACCAGAGCAAAGCTCTCGCCTTCGGCGACCTCAATGTTCACGCCCTCAACCACCTTTGTGTGGCCATAGGAAATGTCGAGATCTTTCAAAATGATCGCGCTCATGTGCCGCTCCATGCGCTGCGGTCGAGGACGGGGAGTTCCTCGCGCGTTTCTTCCATCCGTGGCACCGCCGCCAGCAGGCCTTGGGTATAGGGGTGCGTCGCTTTGTGCAGGTCCTCTGCCGCGCAGCTTTCGACCACTTCGCCTGCATGCATCACGAGGATGCGGTCGCAGTAGCGCGCCACAAGATTGAGGTCGTGCGAGATCAGGATCAGTCCCATGCCCTTGTCGCGCACCAGCTCGTCGATGAGGTCCAGAACCTGCGCCTGCACCGAGACATCCAGCGCTGAGGTCGGTTCATCCGCGATCAGCAGATCCGGGCGCGGGATCAGCATCATGGCGATCATGATGCGCTGGCCCATACCGCCCGAAACCTCATGCGGGTAAAGGTTCACCACCCGTTCGGGATCGTTGATGCGCACGGAATGCAGCATCTCCAGCACGCGGGATTTGATCTCGCGGCGGGCAAGGGTCTCGTGGGTCTTGAGCGCCTCGGCGATCTGCGCGCCGATGGTCATCACCGGATTGAGCGAGAACTTCGGGTCTTGCATGATCATCGAGATCCGCGCGCCGCGCAGGTCGCGCATCTTGCGTTCCGACAGCCCTGCCAGGTCGATCCCGTCAAACACCATCCTGTCGGCCTGCTGACGGCCCGGGCTGCGCACCAGTCGCAGGATCGCGCGGCCGGTCATCGATTTGCCCGACCCGCTTTCGCCGACGATGCCGAGCCGTTCACGGCCCAGGGTGAAGGAAAGGCCCTTGACCACCTCGACGCGCCCTTGTGGCGTGGGAAAGCTGACGCGCAGGTTTTCCAGTTCCAAGAGAGGAGCCTGTTCTGATTGGTGAGAATGGCTCATGATTTGCCTCCCTGTTTGGGGTCCAGCACATCGCGCAGACCGTCGCCCAGGAAACAGAAGCCAAGCGAGACGATGATGATGGCAAAGCCGGGCATGGTGGCGACCCACCACTGATCGAGGATAAAGGCCCGCCCGCGCGAGATCATCGCGCCCCATTCCGGCAGCGGCGGCTGTGCGCCAAGGCCAAGAAAGCCCAGACCGGCGGCGGTCAGGATGATACCCGCCATGTCTAGCGTGACCCGCACGATCATCGACGAGGTACACAGTGGCAGAACATGGCCGGTGATGATCCGTGTATGCGAGGCGCCAAGCAGGCGCATGGCCGAGATGAATTCCGAGTTGCGGAAGGTCAGCGTCTCGGCGCGTGCGATCCGCGCGTAGGCTGGCCAGGAGGTGATGGCGATGGCGATGATTGCGTTTTCGATCCCCGGTCCAAGCGCGGCGACAAAAGCCAGCGCGAGGATCAGCTTTGGCATCGACAGGAACACATCCGTCACGCCCATCATCGCCTTGTCCACCCAACCGCCAAAGTACCCGGAAATGGCGCCGATCAACAGGCCAAGTGGGGCGGAGATCACCGCCACCATTGCAACGATCAGCAAGGTAATGCGCGCGCCGTAGATCACCCGGCTGAAAATATCACGACCCAGTTCATCGGTGCCCATCCAGTGCGCAGCGGAAGGCGGCAGCAGGCGTTGACCGAGGTTTTGTCCCAGCGGACTATGCGGCGCGATCCACGGCGCAAAGATGGCCGCAAGGATCAGGACCAAGAGGATCAGTGCGCCCACAACGGCCAGCGGATTGCGCATCAGCATCCGTGTAACACGGTAGCTGTGACCCAAGGAGGCCTGCAGGCGGGAGCTGGGGGAGTCGTCGAGCAGCCAGTTTGTCATCGTTGTCATGGCACCCTCCTATCGGCTGCGCGGGTCGAGAATGCGGTACAGCACATCCGACAGCTTGTTGATGAGAATGAAGACCGACCCGATCACCAATGTGGCGCCAAGGACGGCGTTCATGTCGGCATTGAGCAGCGCCACAGTCAGATAGTTGCCGATGCCCGGCCAGCTAAAGACCGTCTCGATCATCACCGAGCCTTCCAGCAAGGCGGCATAGGAGAGGCCGATCACGGTGATCAGAGGCACTCGGATCGGGCGGAAGCCGTGGGTCCAGATCACCCGCCATTCCGCAACCCCTTTGACACGGGCGGTGGTGATATATTCTTGGCCAAGCTGATCCAGCATGAAGCTGCGCGTCATCCGCGCGATATAGGCCAGCGAGAAGAAGCCAAGGATGGTGGCAGGCAGGATCAGGTGATCCAGCGCGCTCCAGAACACGTCGAAGTCGCGGGCGATCAGGGAATCGACCAGCAGCAGGCCAGTGCGTGGCTCTACCAAACCTTCATAGAAGATATCGACACGCCCGGGACCGCCGACCCAGCCAAGGCCTGCGTAGAACACGACCAGACCCACAAGACCGAGCCAGAAGGCGGGAACCGAATAGCCAAGCAGCGCAAAGACGCGGATCAGCTGATCCACCCATGTGCCCTGCCTTGCTGCGGCCCAGACACCCAGTGGAACCCCCATTCCGACGCCGATGATAATGCCAAGCGTCGCCATCTCCAGCGTGGCCGGGAAGACGCGTGCCAAGTCTTCGGCGACGGGGCGGTTGGTGGACACCGAATGGCCCAGATCACCCTGAAAGACATCGCCGACGTAGGTGATGAACTGTGCGATCAGCGGTCGGTCGAGGCCCATGGCAATGCGGACCGCATCATATTGTTCCTGAGTGGCACGGTCGCCGACCACGGACAGAACCGGGTCGATCGGAATCACGCGGCCGATGAAGAAGGTGATCGCCATCAACCCGACAAAGGTCAGGAGCGTGACGATGATAAACCCACCGATTGCCCCGGCGGTTTTCCTCAGCGCAGCGTTCGAAGGCGCGGCTGTATTCAAGGGTCTGGTCCCCATTTCTCCTCCCAAAACCCCCGGCGTGCGGGAGATCTGGCATCGTGAAAACTCTGCGTCGGGGAGGTCCCGGACGCGGTGGTTGGTGCATCAGGCATAAAACAATTTTCGAAATGTGCAAAAATTTTTTTGCCTGACAAAAATTTTTTTTGTAACCTGATGGAGAGAACATCCAGGAATGTGACCCGGTCTGGTGCTTCAGGCGCAGGTCCACCCCAAAGTGTGAAGAGCAAAAATGCCGCGTGAAAAAACACTACAAGAGCCCAGTGTCGGCCCAGCGATCCGCAAACGCCGCAAGCAACTAAAGCTGACCTTGCAGGCGCTGTGTGACAAATCCGGCGTCTCGGTCGGATATCTCAGTCAGGTGGAACGCGACAATGCAACGCCGTCGCTCGGCACGCTGGCGCAGATCTCAGCGGCGCTTAACGTGGGGCTGGACTATTTCATTTCGGCGTCCAAGCCCTCTGACGGCCTGACCCGCGCCGGCACCCGCCCGCTCTTTGCGCTGGATGATTCCTCGCTGCGCTACGAGGCGCTGGGCGCGGATTTTCCCGGCTCTGAGATGTCGTCCTATATCCTGCATATACCGCCCGCCTATGTCTCGGAAACCGTGAGCCATGAGGGTGAAGAGATCATCTTTGTCCTTGAGGGCGAGATCCAGCAGACATTGGACGGCCAGACCTTTGCCATGACCTCGGGCGACAGCCTGCACTACAGCGGCAACACCCCGCACGCATGGACCAACCCGACCGACCGCATTGCCCGCATCCTCTGGACCGGGACGCTGACAGTTCTCAATCGCAAAGGCGCCATCGAGCTACCGGAACTGTCCCACAAGCAGAACGCGTAAACCGCGACAGACAGATTAGAAGTTCAATCCAACAAGGAGACCTCCCGTGAAACACCTGAAGACAACACTGCTGGCCAGCGCGCTGCTTTTGCCGCTTGCAGCGCCGGCTGTGCTGGCCGAGACGCCCGAGGGCGTGCTGGTCGTGGCACAAAACATCGACGATATCGTCGCCATCGATCCGGCACAGGCCTATGAGTTCACCTCTGGCGAGCTGGTCACCAACCTCTATGACCGGCTGGTTCAATACGATGCCGAAGACACCACCGTTCTGGCGGCAGGTCTGGCCTCGGAGTGGGTCACCGACCCTGACGCAAAGACCATCACCTTCACCCTGCGGGATGGTGCGAGTTTTGCCTCTGGCAACCCCGTGACCGCAGAGGATGTGGTCTATTCCTTCTCCCGCGTCATCAAGCTGAACCTGACGCCTGCGTTCATCCTGACCCAGCTGGGGTGGAACGCGGACAACATCGGTGAGATGGTCACTGGTGACGGCAACACGGTGACCGTGAAATACGCGGGCGACTTCTCCCCGGCGTTTGTGTTGAACGTCTTGGCTGCACGTCCCGCATCCATCGTTGACAGCAAGCTGGTGCAGGAGAACGAAGTTGACGGCGACATGGGCAATGCGTGGCTCAACGCCAATGCTGCGGGTTCCGGTCCCTTCACGCTGCAGCGCTATGCGGCCGGTCAGATGGTGCGCATGCAGGCGAACCCGACCTATTTCAACGGCGCGCCCAAGATCGACAGCGTGATCATCCGCCATGTGGCCGAAAGCGCCACTCAGCAGCTGCTGCTGGAGCAAGGCGACGTAGATCTGGCCCGCAACATGACACCGGATCAGGTGGCCTCGCTCGACAGTGGCGAGATCAAGGTCGACACCTTCCCGCAGGCGGCTGTCCACTTCCTGTCGTTCAACCAGAAAACCGAGAGCCTGACGCCCCCCGCTGTTTGGGAAGCGGCACGTTATCTGGTCGACTACAAAGGTATGACCGATACGATCATCAAAGGTCAGATGGACGTGCATCAGGCGTTTTGGCCAAAAGGCTTCCCCGGTTCGTATGATGAGACCCCGTTCTCATATGACCCGGAAAAGGCCAAGAGCATCCTGTCCGAGGCCGGTATCGAGACTCCGATCACCGTGTCGCTGGATGTGATCAACGCGGCGCCCTTCACCGATATGGCGCAGTCGCTGCAAGCGAGCTTTGCCGATGCGGGCATCAACTTTGAGATCCTGCCCGGCACCGGCAGCCAGGTGATCACCAAATACCGTGAGCGCAGCCATGAGGCGATGCTGCTGTATTGGGGCCCGGACTTCATGGATCCGCATTCCAACGCCAAGGCCTTCGCCTATAACTCCGACAACTCTGACGACAATTATGCAGCGACCACCACATGGCGCAATGCATGGGCCGTGCCGGAAGAGATGAACAAGCGGACCATGGCAGCGCTGTCGGAAAGCGACGCGGATGCCCGTCTCGACATGTACCGCGAGCTGCAAAAAGACGTGCAGGCAGAGTCCCCCATCGTGATCATGTTCCAGGCGGCCTATCAGGTTGCCATGAACGAAGGGGTGTCCGGCTACGTGAACGGCGCAACCTCTGACTTCGTGTTCTACCGTCTGGTGGAAAAAGAATAATCTGAACCTTTTCGGGCTGCCGTGTCACCGGCGGCCCGAATTCCATATCTCCCCCTCATTCCCCGGAGCCCTTGATGACCGAATTCCCGCTGACCGCCGCCCGCCTCGCTGCTCTGCGTGCCCGTATGGAGCTGACAGGCACCGATCTTGTTGCCCTTGGTCCGTCCAGCCATATGGCGTGGCTGTCTGGTGTGCATCCTCATGGCGATGAACGCCCGGTGATGCTCTTGGTGAGCCAGTCTTATGCGGGCTTTTTGATGCCGGCGCTGAATGCCGCCGCCGCGCGCAAGGACACGGACCTGCCGTTCCATCCATGGCGCGATGACGATGGCCCGGACGCCGCCCTGGCCGAGCTGCTCGAGGCTTGCGCTGCCACCCGCCCGAATCTGTCGGTGGTCTTGGATGAGACCATGCGCACCGATTTCTCTCTGCGCCTGTTGGACGCACTGGACAACCCGCGTCGTCGTTTTGCCGATGACACCGTGAGCCTGTTGCGGGCCTCCAAGGACGACAGCGAATACCACGCGATCAAAGCTGCTCATTTGACCAACGACAAGGCGGTCAAGGCTGCCTTTGCGGCGCTGCGTGAAGGTGTGACCGAGCGTGAAATCGTCGAGCTGATCAAATCCGAGTACGCCGCTGCCGGTGCAACATTGGAGTTCTGTTCGATCTGTTTCGGCGCATCCGGTGCTTTCCCGCACCACACACCCGGTGACACCCCGCTGACCCGCAATTCCGCCGTGCTGATTGATACCGGCTGCCGTCTGGATGGCTACCCGTCCGACATGACCCGCTGCGGCTACTTTGGTACGCCTGAAGAGGGATACGAGGAGGTTTTTGCTGTTGTCGAGAAGGCCGTTCAGGCCGCACTCGCGGTGGCCAAGCCCGGTGTTGTGGCAAGCGATATCGACAAGGCCGCCCGCGATGTGATCACGGCTGCGGGCTATGGAGATCGTTTCCTGCATCGCACCGGCCATGGTCTCGGTATCGACATTCACGAACCGCCCTATATCGCCGCCAATTCCGAGGTTGTGCTGGCCGAGGGCAATGTGTTCTCGATCGAGCCGGGCATCTACCTTGAGGGTAAGTTCGGCATCCGTCTGGAGGAGATCGTCATCCTGCGCGAAGACGGCGCGGAGATCTTTTCCGAAATGCCGCGAGATATGGTGCGTGTCTAAGGGCTAAATACCTTCTCGTCCGGTGGAGAGTGCGAATGAACGGGCGGCGCAGCTTAATGTTGCGCCGCTTTTTTGCCCAGAACGCCCGGCACAGCCAGATCCGCCACCGCAAGGCCCGCGAGGCCTGCCATATGCCAGCCGAGGACTTGATTGGAACTCAGCACCGGCAGGCCCAACTGTTCTTCGAGTGTTGGGATCACCTCAAGCGTTCGCAAATTGGTGCAGGAGAGGAAAACTGCATCCAGCGGAGCCTGTGACGCAAGCGCGGTGGCGGCTGCGCAGACCGATGCGGGCGCGATGCGGGCCACACGTGCCTCGATCTCCTCGCCAAATCCGATCATGTCCGGCACCGCGATCCCCGCAGTCTCGAAGGCCGCGCGGATTGGGGCGGCGACCGACGGGATATAGGGCGATACGATCCCGACGCGCGACAGGCCAAGCGCGCGGATGGCGGTCAACGCGGCGGTCAGCGGGTTGGTGACCGCCTCTGTGGTGACGCTGGCGGCGACCAGTGCTTGCACCCGAGCCGCGCCGATCAGCGTGGTGCCGGAGGTGCAGCCATAGGCAACCACGGAGAACCGCGCGGCGGGTGGCAGCAGCGCCGCGGCCTGCGGCAGGTCATCCGCCATTGCGGCGATCGTGTCCGGCGTCAGTTCGGCGCCTGAGGGCACGCGGGTCACATGCAGCCGTGCCTTATCGTGCGGGAACATGCGACGAAAATCCTCTTCGATGGTCTCATCCACCTGCAGAGTGATCAGTCCGAGGCGGGGGCGGGTGTCTTCCGCGATCTCATATGGGAACTGTACCATCAGGTGATCTCCGGCAGCTCGGCAGGGGCGCGGGGCGACAGCAGTTCGGCGCCACTCTCGCGCAGGACGATGTTTTCCTCATGCACCATGATGCAGCCCGGACGCAGGATCGCTCCGGGTTCCAGCGTCAGCACCATGCCCGCGCGCAGCGGCGTGTTGTCCTTCGGGGTGAAGGAGGGCCATTCGGTCAGCGTCAGCCCCAACCCATGGCCCAACCGACCGCCACCGGGCGTGGCGCCGTGGCGCACAAGGGCCTCAGTCAGGATATGATGTGCGTCCCGCGCCAACATGCCGGGGCGCAACGCCCGCAGGCAATCCTCGGTGGCGGACCAGAGCGCGGCATGGGTGCGACGCGCCAGATCCGAGGCCGGTCCGATAGCATAGTTGCGGTCGAAATCGCAGAAATACCCCTCGCGCACTGCGCCGGTGTCGAGCATCAGCACATCGCCCTGAGTGAGGGCGCGGGCAGGCGCGGGCGAGATGACATCGCCATAGCCCTCGGGACCGGCGCCGCCTGCCAGATAGCTGACCCAATCGGCCCCTTCGCTCAGTAATAGAGCCTGAAAATCGCGAAACACGGCGTCGAGTGGACGGCCAGCCCCCGCGATCTCCGGCACCCGGTCAAAGGCGCGCACGGCGATGGCACAGGTGCTGCGGATCTTGTCGACCTCGGCCTCCGACTTGATCTCTCGGACCCGCTGCACGACCTCGGTGGCATCGGCAAACCGGCGGGGCGCAAGGCCATCGTGCAGGCGCTCATAGTCAGCCAGCGGCATCCTCAGGTGTGTCTCCAGCCCCATCGGCAGGCCGACGGAGCCGTGTTCGGGCACCAGTGTGGCCAGCGTGTCCCGCAGCAGGCCGACACCGTCATCCACAGGGTCAGGCGCGTCCCAGGTGCGGATCTGCGTAACCCATGTGCGTTGCATCAGCTCGGCGCCGATGGCGGGGATGACCGCAACCGGGACACCCGTCGCGGGCACCACGATGAACCACGGGCGGGCCGGGCTTTCCCAGAACCGGGTCAGGAAGCCGGTGACATAGAACACATCCGCAGGGCTGGTCAGCAGCAGCGCATCGTGACCTGCATGCCCCATGGCATCCTGCAGCGCCCGCACCCGCGCCTGATATTCGGACGCGGGAAAGATCAGCGAGGTGTCAGGCATCTTCCGGCCCTTCGCTGAGGATGGCAAGCACCCGGGCCTCAGGGGGCAGGTCCAAGCCCGCCAGCAAGGCGGCGATCCCGGCCGCGCCGGAGGGGGTGGTCGCCAGCCCATGGTCCGCAAGCGTGGTGACGGCGGTTGCTGCCTCCACTTCTGTGAGGGTGACAAACAGATCCGCGTCGCGGGCGAGGCCTTGCAGCGCGATCATCGAGGGTGTCTTGCAATCCAACCGCCCCATGGCAGAGACGGGGCCAGCTGTGTCGACCACCGCACCGGCTCGGATGCTCTCCACCAGGGCTGGGGCGGCTTCGGGCTCCACCACGATGATCTGCGGTGCATCGCCCCAGGTCCGGCGGGCATGGGCGGCCACGGCGGCGGCCAGCCCCCCGACACCGGCTTGCAGCAGGATATGGGTCGGCGGCTGCGGGATTTGGGTCGCGGTCTCCTGCGCCAGTTGTAGGTACCCCTCCATCACCAGATAGGGCAGGTCGACATAGCCGGGCCAGGAGCTGTCGGACAGCAGCGTCCAGCCGTTGACATCTGCCGCGATCTCCGCGCCAGCCATGCTGGCCTCGTAGTCGTGGCCCACGCGCACCACCTCGGCGCCTTTGGTCCGCAGTCGGGCGGCAAAGCTCTCGGGCACGGTTTCGGCCAGGTAGACCACCGCCCGCGCGCCGAACAGCGCCGCCCCGGCTGCCACCGACAGGCCATGGTTTCCGGCGCTGGCGGTGACGTAGGTCTGGCCGACAAGCGCTTGCTGCCAGGCGCTGTCCACCACACGATCCGCCGCTGCCCTTGCAATGGCATGAGCCGCGCCGAGCGCCTTGAAGCTGCCCAGTCCCATGCGGTTGCGTTCATCCTTGAGGTAGACCTGCGCCACGCCACAACGGGCGGCCAGTTCCGGAAGATCCAGCAGCGCGGTCTCGGCATGCGCTGGGCACTGCCCCAGCAACTGCATCACCCCGGAGGCATCGCTGCAGGGAAATGGCGCGTCCAGATCGAGGCCCCGACCGCGGTGCGGATTGGCAAAGGTGACGGGCATGATGCGGGCTCCTGTCTTGATGATATTTGCCAGTCTATCGCGCCCGTGGTGGCGTATCCCGGAATTCTCGGCCTCCGTGGGGCCGATATTCGGCAAAAGTAGCAAGCTCTTGTCCGAAATTGGGCTTTGAGTGGCTCTCTGTCTTACGCAAGAGCCGAAATTCCGACATATCTTTTGACATGGACAGATTCGATGCGCTCATACTGGAAGCGATCCAGACCGATGCCCGGCTGACGGCGGAGGCGTTGTCACAGCGGGTGGGGTTGTCGCCCGATGCCTGCCGCAAGCGGCTGGCGCGGCTGCGAGCCTCCGATGTGGTGGAAACCGAAATCACTGTGCTTGCGCCCGATAAGGTAGGGCGCGGGTTGCTGCTGATCGTCGAGGTGACGCTTCAGAACGAACGGATGGAGGATCTGGACCGGTTCAAGGCCCAGATGCGGGCCGCGCCGGAGGTCATGCAGTGCTACTACGTGACCGGCAACGCGGATTTTGTCCTGATAATCTCGGCCCGCGACATGGCGAATTACGATGACTTCACCCGCCGTCAGTTCTTTGCAGAGGAGAACGTGCTGCGCTTTCGCACCAGCGCGGTGATGGACCGGGTGAAGACCGGGTTCTCAATGCCGGTGGTGCTTGACACGGGCTGATCGCGGTCGGAGAGATCATCTGACGCATCAGGATCTGATATGAAAACGGGCCACATCCCGAAGGATATGGCCCGACCCTTCACTAGGGTATGACGAACGGCTTTGACTATTCGGCAGCCTGAGGGGACACCTCGTCGACCACGGCGTTGTTGTTCACCAGATCATCGTCCTTGTGGAACAGAGGGTAGATGAACAGGAACGCAGCTGCGATCAAATAGCCGCCGGAAACACCGCCGAGTTCGGGCCAGTGAAGGCTTGCGCCATGGATCACCCCGATCGACGCCATAGCCGCCGCCGCCAGGGCAAAGCCGCCCGCGTTGCGGAAGTTGCCGTCGATGACGCTGGCGACGATCGCGCCCCAGATCAGGCCAGTCAGGATTGCTCCCTGTGACAGCGACAGATGACCGCTGAAATGCGCACCCTGTTGCAGCAGCGCGGCTGTCAGCGCGTCATCGCCCAGCTGCGGCACACCCGCGACACCAACCGCGCCGAGCGCACCGATGAGCGAGCCCCATTTCACCATCAGGAAGGCAGAGACATGCGGCATCATCGCGATGGTGACAGCCGCCATATGCTCGGTCTTGACCGAATGGGCGGTATTGGTGATCAGGCTCAGCGCCACGAAGACCAGCACGGGTGCGGCAGCAGCCACCGGGATCAGGTTGTTGAGGAAGGCCAGCAGGCCGAATATCGCCGCCAGCGGGATCACCGTGCCAACCCCGATGATGTAACCCGCATGCGCGCCCATGCGCTTGTAGGCCGGATGGCCGATATAGGCGGTGGTCGGGAAGGGCGAACCGAAGACCGCACCGATCATGGTGCCCACCCCGTCAGTGATCTGGCAGGTGGCCACTGGGTAATGGTCGCCCGCACTTTCAGCGCTCTCGACGTTGTTCATGGTCTCGATAAAATTATAGATCTGCACCGGGACCAGCACCAGGAACAGCTCCGGGTTCACAAACAGATACTGGATGCCCGCGATCAGATCCCCGAAGTAAGGGAGCGGCGGGTAGAACCCGATGCCCTCGACGCTGATGGTGGAGGTGCCAAGCGCCAGCGCCACTAGGGTGCCGACGATCAGCGCCAGCAGACCTGCAGGGATATTGTAGGGCAGGCGGAAGCGTCCCACGAGCCCCCAGAGGATAATGATCATCGAGGCAAAGCCGACGTAGGGGTTCTCGAACACGGTGGCCAGCGGGACGGTGCCGATGAACACCAGCGCAATACCACACAGCGTGCCGAGCATGCCGGCGCGCGGTGTTACGCGTTTCAGCCAGGGGCCGATGAGGGCGCCGAGGGCTGCGACGATGCCGCCCATGAAACCAGCCCCGATGCCCACCTGCCAGGCGATTAACGGATCATTGGTCGCCCAGTAGATCGGTCCGATCACGCCAAACAGATAGACAAACATCACCGGCGTCGAAATGCCGTAGGGCAGGGCGGTCACGTCGCGCCCGTGCTGCGCCGCCGCGCGTTTCGCCAGCGCCACATAGACAATGATGCCGGCCAGGATCGCGACGCCTGCCCCGGGAACGATGCGCCCGTATACGATCTCGGCGGGCATCTGAAAGACGAACTGACAGACGCCTGCCAGCACCATCAGGTTGACGAGATTGTCGGTGAACAGCGCCCAGAACGCGCTGAAATCGCTGCGATGAAACAGCGAGTAATTATAACTCCCATCCCTCATGGGGACCTCCCTTTTACAACCGGATGCACGGGCGGTACTCCTCCCTCCACGCGCATCCGGTGATGTGTCACTGCGCCGCGAGATGCGAGACAGCGTCCCCGAAGTCGGGGTGAAATGCGGCAGTTTCAGAGGTCAGCGCGGTGATCACTTCGGCCGCCACAAGGGCGGCGATCACAGCAGGCCGCTTGTCGCGGCTGCCGCCTGCCCCGATGGGGCAGATCAGGTCTGCAACAGAAAGCCCGTCGCAGTGTTCTTGTGTCCAGCTGGCGAATTTCGCCCGCTTGGTGGCAGAGCCGATCATCCCCACATAAGCCGCGTCGCCGCGTTGCAGCGCCGCCGAGGTCAGCAGGAAATCAAGCCCGTGGTCATGGGTCAGCACAATGAAGGCGCTGCCGGGGGCGGCGTTCATCACCTCGATCTCGGGGATCGCGCTGAGGCGACGCTCGACCAAAGCTTCGGATTGGTCCAGCTCGTCCTGTCGCTGGTCGATCAGCACTGTGCGCAGCGGCAGATGCTGGAACAGATCCGCAAGCGCGCGGCCCACGTGGCCCGCGCCAAGGATATGGACCGCCGGACGCGCGGCGTCTTCGACCTGCGCGGCCTCGACTGCGGCGGATTTGTCAGAGGCGCTCATGCGGGTGATGGCAATCTCCACCCGCCCGCCGCAGCACTGGCCGATCTCCGGCCCCAAGGGTACATCCATATGGTGCGACAGGTTGCCAGCGGCCAGCAACTCCCGCGCCGCCTCGATTGCGATATGTTCCAGCTGGCCGCCACCGATGGTGCCGAACAGGGCCTCGGCGCGCACGAACATCTCGGTGCCGGTGGCGCGGGGGGACGACCCCCGCACCCGCGTGAGCCGCAGGCTTGCCACCGGACCGGGGGCGTCGAGATACTGTTTGAGTTTCTCTGCCTGCATCATGGGCTTACACTCCGGCCTTCAGCCGTTCGACTGCCATCAGCACGCGTTCGGGCGTGGCTGGCGTCTCCAGACGCGGGCATTCGCGATAGTCGGCCACCGAAGCCACCGCCATCGACAGCGCCTCCAGCACCGAGATCCCCAGCATGAAGGGCGGCTCGCCCACGGCCTTGGAGCGTTTGATGGTCATCTCGCGGTTTTCCGACCAGTCAGCGAGCTTCACGTTGAAACTGCGCGGCCGGTCCGAGGCCAGCGGGATCTTGTAGGTCGAGGGCGCATGGGTGCGCAGGCGCCCTGCATCATCCCACCACAGCTCCTCTGTAGTGAGCCAGCCCATGCCCTGAATAAACGCGCCTTCAACCTGCCCCTTGTCGAGGATCGGATTGAGGGACCGGCCCACGTCATGCAGGATGTCAGTGCGCTCCACCCGGTACTCGCCGGTGAGCGTGTCGATGGCGACTTCGGAACAGGACGCGCCATAAGCGTAATAGTAGAACGGCCGTCCCTTGCCCGCCGCGCGGTCCCAGTGGATCTTGGGCGTCTTGTAGAACCCTGCCGCCGACAGATGCACCCGCGCCATATAGGCCTCGCGGATGAAGGTCGCGAACTCCACCACCTCCTCGCCGATGCGAATGTGGTTGGGGCCAAAGCTGACCGCGCTTTCGGCCACGCCCCGGCTCTCGGCGGCGAATTTGACCAGCCGCGCCTTGATCTGTTCGCAGGCGTCCAGCGCCGCCATACCGTTGAGGTCGGACCCGGAAGAGGCCGCCGTGGCAGAGGTGTTCGGGACTTTTTCGGTGGTGGTCTTGGTGATCTTGATGCGGTCGAAATCGACCTGGAACGCCTCGGCCACCACCTGTGCGACCTTGGTGTTGAGGCCCTGACCCATCTCGGTGCCCCCGTGGTTCAGATGGATCGAACCGTCGTTGTAGATGTGGATCAGCGCTCCGGCCTGATTGTACCACGTGGCGGTGAAGGAGATACCGAATTTGACCGGGGTCAGCGCGATGCCACGACGGATGATGCCGCCCTTGGCATTGTCGGCAATGATTTCTGCACGGCGGGCCTGGTAGTCGCTGCTTTCCTCCAGCTCCTCGACAATGCGACCAATCACATTGTCCTCGACGTCCTGATGATAGGGGGTGAGGGTGCGTCCATCGCCGATCTCGCCGTAGAAATTGGCCTTGCGCACCTCCAGCGGGTCCTTGCCGAGCGCATAGGCAATTTCCTCGATCATCCGCTCTGCGGCGACCACGCCCTGGGGGCCGCCGAAGCCGCGAAACGCCGTGTTAGAGACTGTATTTGTCTTCTGTGGGCAGGATGTCAGTCGCACATGCGGGTAGAAATAGGCATTGTCCGCGTGGAACAGGGCCCGGTCGGTGACGGGGCCGGACAGATCAGAGGAATAGCCGCAGCGCGCCGCAAACTGGCTGTCCACCGCAGCGATGCGCCCTTCGGCGTCAAAACCGAGATCATAGTCGATCACAAAGTCATGCCGCTTGCCGGTGGCTGTCATGTCCTGATCGCGGTCGGGGCGGATCTTGACGGGGCGGTTCAGTTTCTTGGCGCCAAGGGCTGCGACAGCGCAGAACAGGTTCATCTGGCTTTCCTTGCCGCCAAACCCGCCGCCCATGCGGCGCACGTTCACCACCACCGCATTCGACGGCACGCCCAGCACATGAGACACCATATGCTGCGCCTCACTCGGGTGCTGGGTGGAGCAATGCACGATCACATCGTCATCCTCGCCCGGCAGGGCAAAGGCGATATGGCCCTCGAGATACATGTGATCCTGCCCGCCGACGGTGACGCGGCCCTGCAGCCGGTGCGGTGCTTCGGCCAGACCAGCCTCCACATCGCCGCGCTCCAGCTTCAGCGGGTCGGTGACCATCGGCATGCCAGCGTCGCGGGCCGAAATCGCATCCAGCGCGTGCGGCAGCACCTCATAGTCGACATCGGCCAGCTCCGCCGCCCGCCGTGCCGCATCGCGGCTCTCGGCGATCACCGCAAACAGCGGCTGGCCGTGGAATTCCACCTTTTCGGTCGGAAACACCGGCTCGTCATGTTTGCCGGTGGGGCTGACGTCATTGACGCCGGGGATGTCGTCTGCGGTCAGCACGGTCACCACGCCCGGCGCAGAGCGCACCCGGGTCAGATCCATGCCGCGGATGTTGGCATGTGCCACGGTGGACACACCAAGATAGGCGTGCAGAGTGCCCACCGGTTCGGCGATGTCATCGGTGTAGTCGGCCCGGCCCTGCACCTGCTTGATGGCGCTGTCGTGCTTGAGGTCCTGATGGGCGGCGCCCTTGATCTCGGCGGTGGTGTTCAGATCTTTCATGGTCCTGTCCTCCCTCACGCGATGGCCAGACGCACCGGCGCGTCCTGATTGATGTCATGTTCCAGCTGAAACCGGCGCAGCAGGTTGGCCGCGACCGTAGTCCGGTAGTCCGCGCTGGCCCGCCAATCGCTGAGCGGGGTGAAATCTTGGGTCAGCGCCTTTGCTGCCGCATCGAAGGTTGCCGCTGTGAAGGGCTGTCCGATCAGCGCGGCTTCGGCCTGCGCGGCCCGTTTGGGCGTTGCAGCCATGCCACCAAACGCCAGACGGGCGGCGGTGATGATACCATCACTGACGGTGACGCTGATCCCGGCGGCGACTGAGGAGATATCCTCGTCCCGGCGTTTGGAGATCTTGTAGGCGGCGTCGATCTGGCCCGGTTGGCTGCGCGGAATGCGGATGGCGGCGACAAAATCGCCTGCCTCGCGGTCCTGTTTGCCATAGTCGATGAAGAAATCCTCGAGCGGCAAGATGCGGGTGCCGCGTGTACTTTGCAGCATGACCTCCGCACCAAGCGAGATCAGCACCGGCGGCGTATCCCCGATCGGCGAGCCATTGGCGATATTGCCACCGATGGTGCCCATGTTGCGCACCTGCCAGCCGGCGATGCGGTCCCAGTATTCGCCGAGATGCGGGAAGGCCTCGCGGATCGCGGCCTCGCTCTCGGAGTAGGTGACGCCGGCGCCGATGGTCAGGGCCTCATCGGTCAGGTCGATGGACTTCAGCCCCTCAAGATGGGTGATGAAGACCACCGGAGAGATCGGACGCATGAATTTGGTCACCCACAGCCCCACATCGGTTGAGCCTGCTACGATGGTGGCCTTGGGGTTTTCGTCCAGCACCTTTGCCAGATCCGCCACATCCAGCGGCAGAATGGCGCGGTCGTCCTCGGGGCCGGTCTCGATACGCGATTTTGGCTGCAGCGCCATCAGGCGGGCGGTCACATCGTTGCGCTCGCGGGTCAGATGGTCATGGGCGGGAGAGCCGTATTGGGTCACCGCCATCGCCGCCTTCACGATCGGCTCATAGCCGGTGCAGCGGCAGAGGTTGCCTTGGATGGCGGTCTCGACCTCCTGTACCGAAGGCTCAGGGTTGCCCATCCACAATGCATAGAGCGACATCACAAAGCCCGGCGTGCAAAAGCCGCACTGGCTGCCGTGATAGTCGACCATGGCCTGCTGGACGGGGTGCAGGCGGCCCATGGGGCCGGAAAGATGCTCGACAGTGACAATGTGGCAGCCGTTGAGCGAGGCCAGAAAACGAATGCAGGCATTCACCGTCTCGTAGCGCAATTGGCCTTGATGCAGACGTCCAACCAGAACTGTGCAGGCGCCGCAGTCACCCTCGGCGCAGCCTTCCTTGGTGCCGGTCAGCCGCTGTTCCAGACGCAGATAATCCAGAAGCGTGAGCGTTGCCTTCACCTCGGTGACGGTCTTCTCCTCCCCGTTCAGAAGGAAGCGGATATCGTTCTGCTGAGCCATTTGCCCTCCCAATTCCATCTCCTGCCTGGCAGGAGTGTCGGGACTTTACTGTTTATGACTGCCTCTAAATATGGTGGGCTTTGCGAAATACTTTCAACAGATCGTTGAAAGAAGCGCGCCGAACGTGCGTGTATACTGGGCGTGCGCACAAGTGTTGAGGATTTTGAATGGCTTATAATGGCGTATCTTGAGAGCCTGCGGGTGTTCTGCCGGGTGGTGGAACTGGGCAGCATCACCTCGGGCGGGCGCGACCTGCGTCTGACCCCGGCAGTGGCGAGCAAACGAATCAAGGAACTGGAGCAGCACCTGGGCGTGCGGTTGTTCAATCGCACCACCCGATCGCTGACCCCGACCGAGGTGGGCAGCGAGTTCTACAAGGAAGCGCTGCGCATCCTGAGTGCCGTGGACGAGGCCGAAACCGTGGTGGCGCAATTCTCCGGGGCGCCGCGCGGCACGCTGCGGGTGACCGCGCCACTCGCCGCCGGGCGGCGGATCATCGCCCCCTTGGTGCCGGATTTTGTCGAGGCCCATCCCGACATCGAGGTGCGGATGCGGATGTCCGACCGCAAGGTAGATATCCTTGTCGATGGCATCGATGTGGCGTTCTTCGTGGGCAACCCGCATGATTCCAGCCTGAAGATGCGCAAGATCGCCACCTGCGACCGGGTACTCTGCGCCGCGCCCACTTATCTGGAGCGGTTCGGCACACCAGACGCGCCCGAAGAGCTGATGAAGGGTCACAATTGCCTGCTGCTGCGCTACCCGCGGTCGCCGGAATATTACTGGACCCTGAACACCAGGTCCGGCTTTCGCAAGTTCGAGGTGAAGGGCAAATATGACGCCGATGACAGCGATGTGCTGCTGAACTGGGCGCTTGATGGCCGCGGCATCATCAACAAGCCGAGGTTTGAGGTGGCGCAGGCACTGCGAAGCGGCGCGCTGGTGGAAATCCTGCCTGAGGCGCATCCGATCCCGGCGACCTTCGGCTGTCTTTACCCGCACAAGAAATTTCAGGATCCCAAAGTCAGGCTGTTGGTGGATTTCATCACCAGCCGGGGGCAGGCCTACCTGCAGGGGCTTGAGGCACCGCGCGCTGATCTAGCCTGATGCACACAAAAAACGCCCCGCAAATCTGCGGGGCGTGCTCGTGAGTGGTGGTGTGACGCCGGGTCGAGATCAGAAATCCACCTCGATGGCGATGCCCTGCTTTACCGCGAGTTCGACGACGGAGGAGGCCACCGCCAGATCCTGAAGACCAACGCCGGTGCCGTCAAAGAGGGTGATCTGCTCCGCCGAGGTCCGGCCCGGATGCGCGCCGTTGATGACCGCACCCAGCTGCGCCACGTCGGCCTCTGCAATCAGCCCCTGTGCCACCGCGTGCTGCGCCTCGCCGATGGAGATGGATTGCGCCACCTCGTCGGTGAAAACATCGGCGCGCACCAACAGTTCGGGATCGACCTCCTGCTTGCCTTTGGTGTCGGTGCCCATGCAGGCGATGTGAGTGCCGGGGCTGACCTGATCGGCCTTGAGGATGGCATCAAACGACGAGGTGATGGAAATAATCACATCCGCCTCTTTCAGCCCGTCCAGCTCCACCGCCTCAAACGGCAGGCCGGCCTCGGTGGCGACCTCTTCGAGGTTCGCCAGCATCTCGGGATGCAGGTTCCAGCCGATCACCTTGTCAAACTCGCGTTGCTCCAGCGCGGCGCGCAGCTGGAACTTGGCCTGATGCCCGGCGCCGATCATGCCGATCACCTTGGCGTCCTCGCGCGCGAGATGCTTGATCGAGACCGAGGAGGCGGCAGCGGTGCGCAGAGCGGTCAAGAGATTGCCCCCCACCATGGCGCGCACCTTGCCGGTGTCGGGATCAAACAGAAAGACGGTGGACTGGTGGTTGATCAGCCCGCGCTTTTCCAGGTTGTTGGGCCAGTAGCCACCGGCCTTCAGCCCGAGTGTCAGGCCCGCGCGGTCAAAGCCGCCCTTGAAGCCGTAGAGCGCGTCTTCATGGCCGATGGCCTCGCGCACCACCGGAAAGTTGTAGGCATCACCGGCGGCCATGGCGGCAAAGACCTGCTCAACGGCGTCAAAGGCGGCCTTGCGGGTCATCAGGTCGGCAATCGCCCGTTCGGGAACGATGTACATGAGGTGTCTCCATTCGTCTGGCGCGGGCTGACAGCCCGGACCGCGCCCGTCCCTCCCCCCGAGAGTGCGCTGACGCACCCATCGAGGCTCGGGCGCGACCCGCTTGTCGAGGCCGCGAGGCAAAATAAAAAGTCGGCGGAGGGCGGCGATGCGCACCTCCGCCAGTTCGGGGTCAACTTTCAGTAGGCCTTGCCGCGCGCCGACACCGGCCACAGGGTTTCGACCCTGCCGCCGCGCACGCCGACGTACCAGTCGTGCACATTGGCGGTGGGGTCGCAGTGGCCCGGCACCAGCTTCAGCTTTTCGCCGACCTTGAGCACGCCGTCGGGGTCGGCAACCACGCCATGCTCGTCGGAGCATTTGACGTATTCCACATCCGTACGGCCAAAGATGAACGGCAACCCGCTGTCCACCGATTGTGCCTTGAGGCCAGCGTCAACAATCGCCTTGTCGGATTTTGCGTGGCTCATCACCTGGGTGAGGATGAAGAACGCGTTCTCCCATTCCCCCTGGTCGATGCGATTGCCGTCCTTGTCGAGGATGCGGCCATAATCCGCGTCCATGAAGGCGTAGGAGCCGCACTGCAACTCGTTGAAAACACCGGAGTTCGACTCAAAGTAGTAAGAGCCGGTGCCACCGCCGGAGACCAGCTCTGGCTCCAGACCGGCGGCTTTCAGCGCCTCGACGGCCTCGGTCACCTGCGCGATGGCGATGTCGAGTTTCTCCTTGCGGCCTTCATAGCTGTCAATGTGCTGCATGGCGCCCTGATAGGCCTGGATGCCGGTGAACTTCAGACCTTCGGCGGCGTCGATGGCCTGCGCGATTTTTACAACCGCCTCGGATGTGGTGACACCGCAGCGCCCGGCGCCGCAGTCGATCTCGACAAAGCACTCGATCTGGGTGCCGTGCTTGGTCGCGCCGGCGGAAAGATCGGCGACATTGGCGATGTCATCGACACAGACGATGGTGCGCGCGCCCAGTTTCGGCAGCCGGGCGAGGCGGTCGATCTTGGCCGCGTCCCGCACCTGGTTGGAGACCAGCACGTCCTTGATGCCGCCGCGGGCAAAGACTTCGGCTTCGGACACCTTCTGACAGCAGACACCGACCGCGCCGCCCAGAGATTCCTGCAGCTTTGCCACATCCACCGATTTGTGCATCTTGCCGTGCACGCGGTGACGCATGCCATGCGCCTTGGCATAGTCGCCCATCTTCTTGATGTTGCGCTCCAGCGCGTCCAGATCCAGCACCAAGCATGGGGTCTGGATATCGGCTTCGTCCATGCCGGGCAGGGCAGGGACGTCATAGCCAACTTCGAGATTGTCGAAATTCACGGGTGCATTCATTTTGGTCACTCCCTTACTGGGTCTCACAGGGTCCAGGGCAGTTTGTCGAGGTCGACATTGCCGCCGGTGATGATGATGCCGACGCGCTTGCCTTTGAACGCATCGGGGTTTTTCAGGATGGTGGCGAGGGGCACAGCCGATGAGGGCTCCATCACCACGCGCAGGTGCTTCCAGATCAGCTTCATCGCGTCGATGATCTCGGGATCGGAGGCGGTGAAGATGTCGGACACGTGGCTCGACACAAAATGCCAGGTGAGATCCTTCAGCGGCACCAGCAGCCCGTCGGCAATGGTCTTGGGCGCGTCATCGGCGATGATGTGGCCCGCCTTGAAGCTGCGGTAGGCGTCATCGGCCTGCTCGGGCTCCGCCGCGATGATCTTGGTCTCGGGCGCCAGCGTCGCAAGCGTCAGGCAGGTGCCGGAGATCATGCCGCCGCCGCCGATCGGGGCCACCACAAGGTCAAGACCGTCGGTCTGTTCCACGAATTCCTTGGCGCAGGTGCCCTGGCCCGCGATCACACGCGGGTCATTGTAGGGATGCACAAAATCACCGCCGGTCTCGGCCTGCACGCGGGCAAAGGTCTCCTCGCGCGACGAGGTGGACGGCTCGCATTCGGTGATCTTGCCACCATAGCGGCGCACAGTGTCCTTCTTGGCTTGCGGCGCGGTGCGCGGCATCACCACGTTGCAGGGAATGCCGCGCAACATCGCCGCATAGGACAGGCAGGAGGCATGGTTGCCGCTGGAATGCGTCGCCACGCCCTTGACCGCCTGCGCTTCGTCCAGGCCGAAGACCGCGTTGCTGGCACCGCGCACCTTGAAGGCGCCCGGCTCCTGAAAGTTCTCGCATTTGAAGAACAGCTCCGCGCCGGTCAGCTCGTTCAGATAGGCCGAGGTGCGGATCGGCGTGCGGCGAATGTGCGGCGCAATCCGCTCATGCGCCGCCAGCATGTCCTCATAGGTGGGGATATACATCGCGCTGTCCTTCATCACGCGGCGTCCTGCTGCGCTGAGGCCGCATTGCCGCGATAATAATCTTGCGCTGCTGCAACACCGGAGCCAAGTTGGATATCAAGGCCGAGGTCGACCATGCACATCTCGGCGGTGGCAATGCCGGAGAGCGCCATCACATCGGTCAGGCTGCCGAGGTGGCCGATGCGGAACACCTTGCCCGCGACCTCGCCCAGACCCACACCAAAGGCGACGCCGTATTTGTCGGCGGCATGGGTCACGATATCGGTGGCGTTGAACCCTTCGGGCGTGCGGATGGCGCTGACGGTGTCGGAATAGACCTCCGGCGACGCGGCACAGAGCTCCAGCCCCCAAGCGCCCACGGCGGCACGCACCCCTTCGGCGATGCGGTGGTGGCGGGCAAAGACGTTCTCCAGTCCCTCAGTCAGCAGCATCTTGCAGGATTCATTGAGACCGTTCATCAGACCCACGGCAGGCGTGTAGGGGTAGGCGTTGTTGGCATAGCCCTTGGCCATGTCATGCACGTCAAAGAAGGTGCGCGGCAGTTGTGCGGTCTTGGTGGCTTCCATCGCCTTGGGGCTGAAGCCGACGATGGCGAGGCCTGCGCTCAGCATGAAGCCCTTTTGCGAACCGGTGACGGCCACGTCAACGCCCCACTCGTCCATGCGGAAATCCATTGATGCAATGGAGCTGACGCCATCAACAAACAGCAGCGCCGGGTGGCCAGCGGCATCCAACGCGCGGCGCACCGCGGCAATGTCGGATTTCACGCCCGTGGCAGTCTCATTGTGGGTGGCCAGAACCGCCTTGATCTTGTGGCCTTTGTCGGCGCTCAGGATCTCTTCATAGCGGTCGGCGGGTAGACCCTCGCCCCAGGGGGTCTCGACGATCTGCACGTCAAGCCCGTGGCGCTGGCACATGTCGATCCAGCGGTGGCTGAACATGCCGTTGCGCGCCGCAAGCACGGTATCGCCCGCCGAGAGCGTGTTGCTCAGCGCGGTTTCCCAGCCGCCGGTGCCGGAGGAGGGGAAGATGAAAACTTCGGCGGAGGTGCTTTTCAGAACCTTGCGCACACCTTCGCGGGCCGGATGCAGGATCTGCCCGAACAGCGGCGAGCGGTGATCGATCGTCGGCATGTCGCAGGCCTTGCGCAGGCTCTCGGGGATGTTGGTCGGACCCGGGATGAATACGGGGTTTTGAAAGCTCATGGAATGTCTCCTTCCGTCTGAAATTCAGCATAGGCAGGGGAGGCACCGAGCGAAATTTTTTTGAAATCGTTTTTCGAAAATGGAAGTGACCAGAAATATCGTTCCTTGTCAGGTGCTTGAGTTTTTCATATCGTGAATTCGAATTTCGCGTAAAACCGGAGGGATCTGATGGATTCGCAAGAAACTGGCCCCAAGACCACCCGACGGGCCCGGGGGCGGCCCCGGGACTGGCACGACAAGACGGCGCAGAACACCATCAAATCACTCGACCGGGCGATGGAGGTCTTTGAGTTCCTGAGCGAGGCGCAGGGCAAGCCCCTGACGTCGATCGCCGAGGACATGGGCCAGTCGCCCGCCACCGTCTATCGCATCCTGGTGACGCTGGAGGGGCGCGGGCTGGTGGAGTTCGACACCGAGGAACAGCTCTGGCACATCGGCGCGCAGGCCTTCGTGATCGGCGCGCGGTTTCTGCGCCGCACCAGCCTGGTGGACCGGGCCCGTCCGATCCTGCGCAGGCTGATGGAGGTGACCGGCGAGACTGCCAACCTCGGCATCGAGAAAGAGGGCCATGTGCTGTTTGTCAGCCAGGTGGAAACCCACGCCAGCATCCGCGCCTTCTTCCCGCCCGGCAGCCTGTCGCAAATGCATGCCTCCGGTATCGGCAAGGCCCTGCTGGCGCAGATGGAGGCAAGCCGGTTGGATCGCTTGCTGGCGGCGACCCGGCTGGAGGTCTTTACCGACCACACCATCACCGACGGCGATGCGCTGAAACAGGATCTGGCAGCGATCCGCACGCAGGGCTTTGCGGTCGACAACGAGGAAAAGAACGCCGGCATGCGCTGTATCGCGGCGCCGGTGTTCGACATGAACCGCGAGGCGGTTGCCGGGATTTCGGTCTCCGGCCCCACCAGCCGCATCAGCGAGCAGGAGATTGCAGAGCTGAGCCGCCCGGTGATCGAGGCCGCTGAACAGTTGACGCAGGCTATCGGCGGGGTCGCGCCTGTCGCACACAAAGGCGGTGACCCCTAGGAAAAGAGCAGGTCAGCATCACACCTTGAGCAGTGATGGACCAAGACCGGAGCGCGATGGCACTGGACTCTTGGGCGTTCGATACAAATAGTTAAGAGCGTTAACCTAGTTTCGGAGATTGTATGGCCCGTTCTGACCCTCATCTGACTGCTGCAGAAACAAAGGGGCTCCGTGCTGCGCGGGAGCTTGAGGGCCATGTGAAGTGGTTGGAGTCCTTCACGCCCGCGGCGCTGGGTGTGCTCGCGGTGGCGTCCGGCATCTATACCTATCTTGGTGTAAGCTCTCTGCTGGAGGACACCGGCGCCATGAGCTTTTTTGCGGCGGTAGCCTATTCGGTCGCGGTGTCTGTCGGGATCTTTGTGTTCTGGAGCTACATGATGCGGTTGCTGCCCGCGATGCGGACAGCGTCCGGGCTGGTTGGTTTGGTCCTGTCCACGATCATCGGATCGTTCGCGATCATTGCCATGTCGAGCTGGTTGAACGCGGCGGCGCTGGCCGGGTCGGCTGCAGTGGAACAGCATCTGGAAAACACCGTGCGTGACTATCAGGGCGGATTGGAACGCGCCCATGAAATCGCACTGTCGGGGCAGGCGCTGGGCCGCGAGGTTGAGCGCGCCCGGCAAACGTTTGAGGCGCTGGCGGATCAGGAACGTTCGGGTGATCTATCCGGTGCGGCGGGCGAGGGTGCGGTGTTTCGTGTCCTCACCCAGAAGACAGAGGAACTGTCGAACCTCGAACAGCAAATTGCCGCGCAGTCCCCTCTGATCACGGCGGCGTTCGAGGAAGGAAACCGGATTCTTGGGCGGATGCGCGAATTGACCGTGGCGTCCGGGCCGGTTGATCAGCGTTCGGTCCTGTTTGCTGAGGAAAGCGTGCGGCTTGCCGGGGTGATCGCGAGCTTGAACCAGTATTCGGTGGCCACGCTCGTGACACGGGCGGCACAGGATCTGCCTGCCTCCGTGGTCCTGCCGGAACTGGATGGGCGAAATTCCGACGTGCGCGCGGCTCAGTCGTCTACGATTGCGTCGGTGTTGAGTGCTCTGGATCAGCGCAGTCAGACCCTGAAGCGGGCGGCGGATGAGGTGCTGGCGCTCGAACCACCCGCCGAGACGGTTTATAACCCGATCTCCAGCGCCGATGCGGTGATCCGGTATGCGGGTAATTTCGTCCCCTCATGGGCCGGGGCGATCGCCATTGATCTGTTGCCAGCCATTCTTGTCTTTGTATTGGCGATCACGCAGGCGGCAATTCGCAGTGGGCGTGATGGGATCAGTGTCGAGGAGACGCTCACACTGTCGGACCTGAAGGCAGCCCTCAATGCGATGCGCGACGTGGAGACCACGATGGCAGCTGCAGACGCCGATCTCGACCGCCGATCAGATCCGGGGCGATCAGCGCCGCTGGCGCCCAGCTCTGACAAGGCCGCGGAGTAGCGCATGTCTTCACGCGGTCAGTGGTTCGCCGATATCACGCTTGCGCGCAGTCTGCGATATGCGCTGTTGGGGCAATGCGTTATTGCCGCGGCGGTCCTGGCCACCGATTTGCTGGGGCAGTGGCCAACGGGCGGGGCAAGCCGCCGGGATCTGCCGCAGGGGCCGGTTTCGCCCGGGGACCAGTGGCGGGAGTATGATCCGGCCACCGTGTCGCCAAGCTATGTGCGGCGCGACCCTGCGCCAGGTGTGGAGACGCCGGCAAACATGCCCTCGCGGTTGAACTTCAGTGTGATGGAGACGGAGGATCTGGGGTCTTTGCTTCTTGTGACCGGTCAAATTTCCGAAGGGGATGCAGAGCAGTTTCAAACCTATCTCGACAGTATGGACGAGGTTCCGGCGGGCGTCGCCCTGAACAGTCCCGGCGGCGTGGTGCAAGAGGCATTGGCGCTGGGCCGCGCCATACGGCGAATGGAGATGGAAACAGCAGTTCTGCCGGGTACGATATGCCTGTCGAGCTGCCCTTATCTGCTGGCGGGCGGCATCGCGCGCCGCGTGTCGAGTGCCGCCTCAGTCGGGATGCATCAGCATTATTATAATACTCCCGGCTATCTGCCTGCGTTTCTCGCTGTAGAGGAAATCCAGCATGGTCAGGGCCGCACCATGGAGTATCTGATCGAGATGGGAGTGGACCCCGGCGTGATGGTGCATTCCCTGAATACCCCACCCGAGGAAATCTACGTGCTGCTCGATCAGGAATTGAGCGACACGAGACTGGCGACCGAGATCCTTGATTAAGGGGCGGGGTCACTCCGGGTGATCGCTGCGGTTCAGCTCTTCTTGGAGTGGCACGTGCGAGTTCAAGAAATTCCCCACCACGGACAGCGCCGGAATGTGGTCACACATCGATTTGAAGCAGACCAGCAGCGGCACCGCCATCAGCGCCCCGGCAATTCCCCACATCCAGGCCCAGAAGACCACAGCAGAAAACACCGCGACGGCATTCAGGTTCAGCCGTCGTCCGAGAAAGACGGGTGTTACGAACTGTCCCTCGATCATGTTGGCCAACAGATAGGCCAGCGGTGGCAGCAGCGCGTAGGGCAGCGAGGAGAAGGTGACCAGCGCCATGGCGGCGCAGAGCGCGATGCCGGTCAGCGCACCGATATAGGGCAGGAAGTTGAACAGGAAGGCGATCGCACCCCATAGCGCAGGTTGCGGCATGCCCAAGGCCCACATGCTGAGGCCAACCGTAGCACCCAGCCCGGCATTGATGAGAGTGATCGACAGCAAGTAGCGCGAGATCCGTTGCTCGATGCTGTAGACGATCCGCAGGGCACGGGTCTTTTCCGTGAGATTGGGAAAGCTCTCGACGATTTTCACGTAGAAAATGTCGTTGGAGGCCAGAAGGAACAGCGCCAGGACCAGCGCGACCAGGGCGGTGGTGGCAAGCGTCACCATGTCGAGCGCGGTCGACGTGACGATACCGGGCTGATCGATCGCCACTTTCAGAACGTCATTATCCTTGGCGGCCTCTGCGATGTCCTCAACCCGCTCAGAGGCTTCACGTACCGTTTCCAATGAGGCTGAGATGTCCCGAAGCCGGTTCTCGAGCTCCAGCCGTACCTGTGGGGCCTGATCAATCCATTCAGAGACCGGGCCGCTCAGCAGGTAGAGACCTCCGGCTGTTGTCAGCGCCACCGCCAGGATCAGGCAGACGGCGGAGACAATTGGCGGCACTCCGTATCGGGCCACACCCCGTGTCAGCGGGCTGAGCGTAAGGGCGATCAGCATGCCCAAGGCAAATGGCAGAACCACATCCTTCGCAAAGAACAGAAGCGCTGCCGCCACGATTGCCACTATCACGCCGAGGAAGTTCCGGATGACAACGACATTTTGCCGGATCGTCCTGCGGTCCCGACCGGGCGAGCCCTGATCTGACGTTGCCGCAGTGCCGGGTGTATCAATTACACGATCTGAGGTCACGTCCTGCGACGCCGGGGAAACGGTCATATGGGTCTGCCTTTTTGCTGATACATGTACAACGCCCGGCTTTGAATGTGGTTCCCAATAAAGCTGACGCAGGGGCACGGGTCTTGCCTGGCCAACCCGTCCTCAAGACGCTCTTCGATAGAGAATTTCCGGGGATGGAAACACACCCTCTTCCGCCAAAATTCCGTCGTGCATTAAAAGGCTTGTGGTTGCGTGCAGCGGCGGGCAACCCTCGTGAAAATTCGCAAGGTTCGAAAAAATATAGGAACTTTTCCCCGGTGCATCCGTTGTTTGGCCGAGAGCGACGATACGAGCTTCAACTGAACAAGGATAGTACTGATGAAAAATCTTCTGATTTCTACCGCACTTCTTACCGCCACTTCCACCATGGCATTTGCCGATGAACAAAAGTTCATGACCGAAGCAGATCCGATGGCGATTCAAGCGTCCGACTTCATCGGGCAAAACATCTACAGCACTGAATCTGGTGTTGAGAACACCAGCTCGAATGGTGTTCAGGACGGCTGGGAAAACATCGGTGAGGTGCATGACATCGTGCTGACCCGCGATGGCAAGATCCAGTCGGTGCTGGTCGATATTGGTGGTTTCCTGGGTATCGGCGAGCGTCAAATCGCTGTCGACATGAACGCCCTGAAGCTGGTCTCCGACAGCGCCACCGAGCAAGATGACGCAGATTACTTCCTGGTGATGCAGGCGAATGTATCGGAGTTTGAGGATGCACCGGCCTATGAGCACACTGCTGCGAATGACCTGACCAACAGCGTTGAGCAGGCGGCGGAGAACACCGCAGCGGCGGCCAAGGATACGGCTGCTGACGTAAAGGCCTCTGCAGAGACGGCGGCTGCCGAACTTGGCGACGCGGCGGAGAATACGTCCGAGGACGTGCAGCAGATGGCTGATGAGGCCACCGACGGTGACATGGCACGCGAACCGATGATGCGCGAAGGCTATGCCCAGCTGGACAGCAACGATCTGACGACAGAGATGCTGACTGGTGCGCGCACCTATGACACCAAGGATGAGTGGATCGGCGAAGTGTCTGAACTGGTTCTGAACGACAAGGGCGAGCTGACCCACGCAATCGTGGACGTTGGTGGTTTCCTTGGGATTGGTGAAAAGCCGGTGAAACTTGACCTGAACAAGCTTGATATCCTGCATGAAACCGACGGCAACGACGTTCGCGTTTACCTGCCGATGACCGAGGACAAGCTGAAGTCGATGGAAGCCTACGAGGGCTGATGCGAGAGACGACTGTTAAAGAGTATTGATGTCAGTTCTGTCATCTGAAGTTTACCAAGGCCCGCCTGTCACAGGCGGGCCTTCTGTCGCGTGCGTGATCGGGGCCTGTGGACTGGCCGCGGCTTCTGCCAACAACCACAGGACCATCGTCTCGACCTCCGGTCGCCGGCTGTTGCGCGCCGAGGGCAGCACCAGGTAATGCCCCTGCCGGGCGGGCAGGGATAAATCCGTCGCACGCACCAGTTTTCCACTGTCCAGATAGGGTTGCGCGAGAGTTTCCGCGACCAGAGCGGTCCCGTGTCGCCTGCTGGCCAGCTCCAGTGCGATCAGCGACTGATCCACCTTGAGCGATGGGGCTGTGATCGGAGTTGTCAACTCGTGTGAGGCGAAAAAATGCTGCCACGTATCGACCACTCCCGCCAACTCGATCAAGGGACCTTCCGCCAGCTCCTGCAAGGTGCCATCCGTCAGCCGTTCAGGGGCGCAAACCGCGATGATGGCATCATGCATGAGCGGCAGGACCTCGCCGTCCGCCCAGGTGCCGTCCCCAAATCGTATGTCGATATCAATTTCCTCACCTGCGGCCATTTCGGACCAGGACGCTGAAAGAACGCGCAACCGGCTGTCCGGATGGCGACGTCGATAGACGTCGAGACGGGGCACCAGCCACAACAGGTTGAGCGAACTCAGACAGCGCAGACACACCTCGTCTCCGGCGGTTTTACCGAACAGGTTGGAGGTGGTGGCATCCAGATCTGCAAAGGCTCTGGTGATGATCGGCAAATAGGCTTGGCCAAGCCGGGTGAGGGTCAGCACACGGTGCTCACGGTGAAACAGTTGATGGCCAAGTTGCGCCTCCAGCCCCCGCACCTGATAGCTGACGGCTGAGGGCGTCAGTCCAAGCTCTTTGGCAGCGAGTGTGAAATTTCCGAGCCGAGCACTCGCATCAAACGCGCGCAGCCAGGGAAGGGGAGGCAGATCGTTATACATGCGCGGATCATAGATATGCTGCGAAAATTTTTAAGGGTGTGGCGAATTATTTTTTGTTTTGGATTTGCATGTCTGCTTTGTAACGACTTTGCGACAGAGCAGTGAACGGGTGGCTCGAACGTTGGCGACATTTGACTACATCATCATCGGCGCGGGATCGGCAGGCTGCGTGCTGGCGGAGCGATTAAGCGCATCGGGACGGCACAAGATACTGATACTCGAAGCTGGTGGGCGCGGGCGCTCGCCCTGGATTGCGCTGCCGTTGGGCTATGGCAAGACGTTTTTTGATCCGTCGGTGAACTGGAAATACGAGAGCGAGTCCGAAGCTGCGCTTGGCGGGCGCAAAAGCTACTGGCCACGCGGCAAGGGCGTCGGCGGCTCCGGCGCGATCAACGCCTTGGTCTACGCCCGTGGATTGCCGCGCGACTTTGATGATTGGGAGGCTGCGGGCGCCACAGGCTGGAACTGGAACACCGTCCGTGAAACCTATGATCAGATGGAAACCCGCATCGGCCCATCCGGCGCCCGAACCGGGGATGGGCCGATGACCGTGCAGGATGTGTCCGACCAAATTCACCCGGCCACCCGTCATTTCTTTGACGCGGCTCAGGAGCTAGGGCTGCCGCGCAGTTCCGATATCAATGGCGAGGCATGTGAGGGGGCCGCAGCCTACCACATCAACACCAGCGGTGGCCGCAGAATGCATTCTGCCCGTGCCTATCTCGCGCCAGCATTGAAACGACCAAATGTGACGCTCATGACCGGGGCCTTGGTCAAGCGGATCGAGTTTGATGACAAGCGGGCTGTATCGGTGCAGCTGCAGCACAGGGGGCGAAACCTCAGCCTGCGCGCCGGGCGGGAAATCATTCTTGCAGCCGGTGCAGTCAGTTCGCCTTGCGTGTTGCAGCGCTCCGGGGTGGGGCCTGCGCAGGACCTGCAGGCGCATGGCATCACACCGCTGCTGGATGCGCCCCATGTCGGTGGCAATCTCCAGGACCACCTGGGCATCAACTACTACTTTCGTGCGACCGAGCCGACGTTGAACACTCTGTTGCGTCCATTGCATGGCAAGCTACGTGCGGCACTGCAATATGTGCTGACCCGGCGCGGCCCGCTGTCGCTATCTGTGAACCAGTGCGGCGGCTATTTCCGATCCTCACCCAATATGAGCGCACCGGATCAGCAACTCTATTTCAACCCCGTCACCTATACCACGACGCCAAACGGCAAGCGCACGGTGGTGCAACCGGATCCCTTTCCGGGGTTCATCCTCGGCTTTCAGCCGGCGCGTCCCACCAGCCGCGGGCGTATCGACATTAGCGCCGCTGATCCGTCCGCGCCGCCGCGTATCTGTCCGAACTCTCTGGCGACCGAGCAGGACCAGGCGCAGGTCATTGCAGGGGGGCTGCTGTGTCAGCGACTGGCGCAGACCTCTGCCCTGACGCGCCTGATAGAGGGGCCGATGGCGCCTGATCTGCGGTGTTTGACGCCGGAACAGATCCTGGCCGATTTTCGCGAGCGGTGCGGAACCGTCTTTCATCCGACCGGCACCTGTCGAATGGGACCGGACGCGAGACACTCCGTTGTTTCGCCACGCCTGAAGGTGCATGGACTGGCGGGGCTGCGGGTGGTCGATGCCTCGGTGTTTCCGAACCTGACATCGGGCAATACCAATGCCCCCACCATGATGCTGGCCCATCGCGCCGCTGATCTGATTCTGGAGGACGCATGAGTACGCCATATTCCACATCCGGTGCTGTACCGGTTACAACTGCGCGTGGCAGACATGACACCGGCCCTCGCATCGCCAAGGTGGAAACATTCTGCACCCCGTTGATCGGTTTTGTCCGGGTGACGGCAGAGGATGGAACGACGGGCTGGGGGCAGGTCTCCACCTACAACAGTGACCTGACCTGCGAGATTCTGCACCGTCAGGTGGCCCCTTGGGCGCTGGGGCGCGGCATGGAAGCACTGGAAGAGGTCATCGCCGAGATCCCGATGCGCGAGCACAAGTTCCCCGGCACCTATCTACGCCGTGCCATGGCGGGGCTGGATACAGCAGTCTGGGATTGGCGCGGCAAAGTGGCGGGCAAGCCTGTGGCGGAATTGCTCGGCGGCTCTGCCGGTCCGGTGCGCGCCTATGCCTCGTCGATGCGACGCGACATCACGCCCGAAGACGAGGCGGACCGGATGCAACGGCTGCGGGACCAGCACGGGTTCGATGCTTTCAAAGTGCGCGTCGGTGCCGAATGTGGCCAGGATCGCGATGAATGGGAGGGACGGACCGAGGCCATCATTCCGGCCCTCCGAAAGGCCATGGGGCCGGATGCCGCGCTGTTGGTGGATGGAAACTCCGGCTTCAGCCCCTCCCGAGCGATTGAGGTGGGCCGGATGTTGGAGGCCAGCGGCTATGAACATTTTGAGGAACCCTGTCCCTATTGGGAGCAGGAACAGACCGCCGAGGTTACCCGCACGCTAAAGATCGACGTCGCGGGCGGCGAGCAGGACTGCGACATGCAGCACTGGAAACGGATGATCGAAAATCGGGTGGTCGATATCATCCAACCAGACATTCTGTATCTGGGCGGCATGGTGCGCAGTATGGATGTGGCGCGTATGGGGCACGCGGCAGGGCTGCCCTGCACGCCCCATGCGGCGAATCTGTCTCTGGTGACGCTGTTCACCATGCATCTGATGCGGGCTGTGCCGAACCCTGGGCGCTACCTCGAATTTTCGATCGAAGGCGACGATTACTACCCGTGGCAGCGCGGCCTGTTTCGCAACGACCCCTTCACGATTTCCGAGGGTCAGGCCCGTGTCAGCGACTTGCCGGGCTGGGGTGTCGAGATCTGTCCCGAATGGTTGGCCAAATCCGCCTACAAATGTAGCGAGACAGACCAACTGTGAGAGCCACAACGAAGCAGCGAGAGGCCATCAGAGATGGCCTGCGCTCTAACGGGTCGCGCTCGTGCCCGCTCAGGTGGTTGGCTGCGGGCGGATGAACCCATTGATCGGGTAGACGCTGCCATAGGCGCCGGGATTGCTTTCTAGGCGGACGCGGGACCAGTCATTGTTCTTCGAGACGTCGATCACTGTCATCCCGAGCGAGACTTTGTTGCGGCGCCAATTGGCGTGATCCACGCGCAACATGCGATCATCCACAAGCTCTGAAACCACGGCCACATGGCCCAACGGCATGGACGGCGTGGCACTGAACGCCATGACCGCGCCGATGGTCGGGGTATTACCGACCTCAAACTCACCCTGGGCCTGACGCCACCATGTCCGGGCATTGCCGCGAATTTCGACGCCGGAGAGGTTGCGCGCAAACGGTACGCACCACACGCGCGCGCCACGGGATTGCAGGCTCTCAGCCTCCCGCATGGCAAAGGCAAGGCGGTTCGGATCAATTGCGCCTTCATCACGTCCAGGAGCCTCGCCGCAGGCCGTTAGGCCCAGCGTTGCAATGAGAAGAAGTCCACTGACAAGCGGGTTCGGGCGGAAGATACGGATGAGGTTCTGCACGGTACTCTCTGGCATTTTTTTATGGTCGTGAGGCGCCGTAACATTCTGTCAAAAAGCCGTGTGTGCCAAGACGCCCAATACTCACAAGCGAGAATCTGCCGATATCTCCGAGGTCATGGAACATTTTTCGATGTTGCGAAACGCGAGCGCGGTCACGTTCTGCCAAGCAATAAATGCGAGCAGTGATCAAAACGGCGATCAAGAACGAGATATAAGACAGCCTATTGTTGAGCAACCAGCCTGTCGATTACGGAAATATCGTCTGTCGTCAGAGGTTTGCTGAAATAGCCGCGCACCGGGGCAAAGGTCTCGGCACGACTGCGGTCTTGCGGATCCATAGAGGTGGTCACCATGATCACGATCTGGTTCTCGAGCTCCGTTTTCGCCGCCTCCAGAAACTCAAATCCATCCATTCGCGGCATGTTGATGTCGAGTAGAATTACATCCACCGGCCGTCGCGTCGGGGATTTCAGGTATTCCAGCGCCTCGGTTGCGTACTGAAACGGCAATAGATCGATTTTGGCGTTGGTTTTTTTCAATATCCGTCGATACGCCAGTTGATCAAAGCGGTCGTCATCAACCGTCATCACCCGATTGAGTGTCATTGTCGCGCTCCCTTTCATTTATCCATAGTCTCACGATAAAGGAGCTTCCTCCCTGTTCGTTCGAGACAACTTGAATATCTCCGGCGTGGTATCCGGCGATGCGTTGGCAAAGCGTTAGTCCAATTCCGGAGCCAGAGTATTCGTCGTAGGTGTGTAGCCGTTGAAACAGCGAGAAGATCCTTGTCCGATAGGCTTCGGGTATGCCGATTCCGGTGTCGCTGACTGTAATCTCAGCCGCGCAATTCCGAGGCTTCGGCGCCGCGGAGACGGCGATGCGGCAGGGGCGTCCCGGGTCGCGGAACTTTATCGCGTTGGAGAGTAGATTCTGGAGCAGGCTGCGCAGTTGTGACGGCATGCCCCGCACATCCGGAAGCGGGGAGATGTCGATTTCCGCTTTTCCATCCGTGATTTCCTGGCGCAAGTCGTCGCGAACGTCGCGGCACAGCTTGTCGAGCGACACAGTCTCGAATTCCGCCTCCTGACCCACGAGCCTGGCATATTGCAAGATGCCAGTGATCATCCGGGACATGCGCGAAGCGGTCGCCTGGGCGGCATCAATGAGTTCGAGGCATTCGGAATCCAGGTGCTCCTGGTGATCAACTGAAATGATGTCCAGTAACATCGCGATGGTATTGATCGGAGATTTCAGATCGTGGGAGATGGCGTAGGTGAACTGCGCCTGTTCCTGATTGGCTTGCTGCAATTGGCTGTTGAGGCGCTCTGACCTCTCCAATCCCGCTTGGAGTTCGCGGGTACGTGCCTTTACCTTCTGATCCAAACTGTCGCGCTGCCGAGCCAGTTCATAGGTCACATCGCGCAGCTCCTGTTCCGCGCGCTTGCGTTCCAGTACCTCTGCTGTCAGTTGGGCGACGCTTTCGCCATAGCCACGCAGCGCCATGTCGTAGACCGAAATAGCCTCGAGATAGAACTCCTCTGTCCGTTTGGTTTCAGGCGAGGGGGACGGCGAACCGCTGCACAGCATCTGCGCTGCTTGGAAATGGAGTTCGCCCAATTGTCCGATCGAAATCGAGCTCTGCAAAGCCTGTCGGGCGCAGTCATAGGCCCGCGACAGGTTCTCCTCATTCCCATCGCGTACATAAGTTGCGAGGGCTGTGGCATAGCTTTGAGCAAAGGACCGGGGCGCGTGGGCGCGGCTGTTGCTGTCGTGGTCAATCATGGCGCGGCCACCACCCTGAGGCCAAGAACCAGCCTGTCATCAGTGGGGCGCCCGTGATGCCTGAGGATGCCCGAGGTGATATCAGAGATTGGATGGGTGGCGTCGAGATCAGAGCGGTAGTTGCGACTGATGCCATCTGTGGTCAGGATGATCACATCATCGACCCGCAGTGGAGCGCTGGTCAGGCGAATGCCATCGTAGATAAGTCCGAGCGTTCCGCTTTTCTGAATCAAGCTTCCGGAAATCCTGCCGTTGCGGACGAGGACGCCATCGATGTCTCCGACTGCGCTCCAGCTCAACATCATCTGTTCGAGATCTATTTGGGCAGCGGCCAGCGCCACGCCCCGGATACCACGCAGGGCTGCATGCACCTGATCGAACGCGACCTCCATATCATATCCACCCGCCTCCCGAAGATGCGCCAATGTCGTGTCGGCAGCAGCATTGGCTTCGGCTCCGCTGCCCATTCCATCGACGACGTAAATCCGAATATGCGCCCCGTCACGCAACAGCATGTAGCCATCTCCGCTGCTGTCAGCGAACTTGGAGCTCTCTGACATGCTCCATGACAGTGCGTGGCGCGCGCTAGGTGGGGCAATGAGGTGTTGGGTCATCGCAGCTGCCATTTCACGGCGATGATCGTAACCCCTTCGCCGGGGGGGGAGCGAATGTCGAACTCGTCCATAATTCTGCGAGTGCCGGGTAGGCCCAGACCAAGGCTGTTGCCGGTGGAAAACCCGTCACACAGCGCGCGCTCCAGATCTGCGATTCCCGGGCCATGGTCGCGGGCGATGATACGGATCCCCTGCCTGTCTCCCTGCTGCAGGGTGGTCAGTTCAATTTCGCCATGATCGGCGTAAACGACGATGTTGCGTGCCAGTTCTGAAATCGCGGTTGCGACAAGCGCCTGATCCGGGCGGCTGAACCCGAGGTCTTCGGCCAATGCGCGCCCCATCTGGCGGGCGGAGATGACGTCGGCATCGCGCCGAATGGCCTGAACCATGGCATCGAGCGGGGCCGGAACCTGCATGTCAGGTTTCCCCGATCAGAGCGAGGCCATGGTCGAGATCAAGCGCAGTCGGGATGTCCTTGAGTGTGAGGCCAAGCAATACCATGGATATTGCCACGTCCGGCTGAATGCCGACGATAATCATTTTGGCGCCGCGCAGCTTTACCGAGTGGGCGATTTCGATCAGGGTCTTGGTGCCAAAGCTGTCGAGAATGCCGATGGCGCTGACGTCGACGATCACCGCATTGGCGCGGTAGCGGATCACATCCTCGAGTATGCGGCTCTGCAGGTTCAGAATATCGCTGTCGCAGAGGTCTTCCTGGATCGAGGCAATCAGCGCAGAGCCTTGCCTCAGGATCGGAACCGTCACAGTCATCGGTTCACTCCCCCAGCAGGTGTTCTGCCAGTTCTATGCCGCGTTGCAGGTCGCCGGCGGTGCTGAGGGCTTCTGCGGTGACTCCAACCTTGACCAGAGATTGTGCCACCTCTGCGGAGAGGCCGGTGAGAACGGGTTGCGCCCCCATCAAGCGCGCGGCGGCCATTGTCTGGATCAGATGGTTGGCGACGGCGCTGTCGACAGCTGCGACGCCGGTAATATCCAGCACCACGGCGCGTGCGCGATGCTCTTGGATGCCTTCCAGCAATTGTATCGTCAGAGCGCGGGCGCGATAGCTGTCCAATGTGCCAACCACGGGGATGAGCAGCAATCCGGGGCGCAATTGCAGAACCGGGGTGGGCAGCTCGCTTAGCTCCCTTTCGCGTGCCTTGATGGCCTCTTCTCGTGTGTCGGCATAAGTTTCCAGCGCCAAAGCCATGTCGAAATGGGCAATCTTGAATAGCGACAGAACCATGCTGAACGCCTTGGCAGGATCATCCTCCATGCGATCAAGGACGACATTCGCGAGCTTGTTCAGGTAGAACGCATAGGCGCCGATATAAAGGGTCGGTGTCACGCCGGTGCGTTCATGAATGCTCCCGATCCGGCGGCGATCCGCGATATAGCTGCTGTCCAGGTCGGCGTTGATCAGCTCTCGAAAGTAGCGCATCTGGCCTTTCTTGACCTGAGCGATATGCGCATCGTCGCGGAAATGCCGTGAAGCCGTCTCATCCGCCAGCAAATGTGTATAGAACGCCTCGATGATGCGCTCTCCCACATCGTCTGCGATGTCGCCCAGTTCCGAGGTTAGGGCGCGATCATGATCCGACAGATCGAACCATCGCATCGCGTCCACAAGGTCCTGATCGAACTCTGGCTTGCCCTCGGAATCGGAGAGCGACGATGAAATTACTTCACGCACGCGGACACCCTTTGACCACACCCTGCAGCAAACGCGGGGCAACACTAACGCATCAAGCCTACTCAGGGTTGTTTAACAGGCTGTTAAGTGACCCATTCTGAGGAGCGGTGCGTTCGGGTCTGGAGGCGTATGTTTGGCGTCGCAGGACGACAGGAACAGGCTCGCCTCCCTGCTGTCTGCGCCATTGATGCGCACTTGGCATGGGAAATCAGGCATCGTGCAGTCCGGAAGTCGGCAGACAAATTCCGAAGCACGGTGGTTTCCGCATCACGGTCAGTAGCGAGGAGCGTCAGGACATGTTACGGGAACGTAAACGGTCCGATATGCGAGGCAGGTCAGGGACTGCTGCGCCGATATCTGGATTGACCGTCCCAAGACAAAGGAAAAAACAATGAACATGATCGGGACCTTCATCAAACCCATGCATCCGGAAGGGCGCAAGTTTGTCGCGATCTTCGCCGCTGTGACGGTAGGGTTGTTCCTGCTGACCCCCATCCTTGGATGGGTCGGTGTCGGCCTGACCGTCTGGTGCTACTACTTTTTCCGTGACCCGGAACGGGTGACGCCGCAGCGACCGGGGCTGGTCATCTCTCCGGCGGATGGCATCGTTTCGCTGATCGAGCCGGCTGTGCCTCCAGCCGAACTGGGGCTGCCGGATACGCCACTGACACGAGTCAGCGTATTCATGAGCGTGTTCAACTGTCACATCAACCGTGCGCCGGTGGCTGGTGAGGTCACGGCAGTTGCATATCGGCCGGGTAAGTTTCTGAATGCATCTCTGGACAAAGCCAGTGTCGATAACGAGCGGAACGGACTTGCGATCCGTATGGCTGACGGTCGTGATCTTGCGGTGGTGCAGATCGCGGGGCTGGTCGCACGGCGGATTGTATGTTTCGTAAAACCCGGGGCTGTGCTTTCCGGGGGCGAGCGCTTTGGTCTGATCCGTTTCGGGTCACGTCTTGATGTCTACCTGCCCGAAGGAGTGTCGCCGCTCGTGGCGATTGGTCAGACCATGGTTGCCGGCGAAACGGTGTTGGCCGATTTGTCGGAAGTCCCGGATGTGGGCAATGCCCAGGCGATCAGTGATGCCTGAAGACACCGAGAATACATCTACACATCTGACCATCGTCCAGCTGATTCCCAACATGCTGACGATCGCGGCGATCTGTGCTGGCCTGTCAGCCATTCGCTTCGGCGTCGAAGGAAATTACGTACTGGCCGTACAGTTGATCCTCGCGGCCTGTGTGCTTGACGGTTTGGATGGGCGGTTGGCCCGCCTGCTGAACAGCGACAGCAAGATGGGCGCAGAGCTTGATTCCCTGGCGGATTTCCTGAACTTCGGGGTTGCCCCGGTACTGGTCATTTATTTCTGGGCGCTTCAGGATTTGCGTGGCGTGGCGTGGATCACCGTGTTGATCTTTGCGACCTGCTGCGTGGTCAGGCTTGCGCGCTTCAACGTAGCGGCCAAGGCTGACAGCGAAGAAGAGCGCGAAGCTGCAGGCGCCTACTTCTCCGGTATCCCGTCACCGGCGGGCGCCTTGCTGGCCATGCTGCCGATGTTTCTGTCGTTTGCCTTTGCGGATGCCCGGTTGCTGCCGGATCTCGTCATCTGCCTGCATCTGATTTTGGTAGGCTGGGCGATGATCGCGCGCTTTCCGGTCTGGTCCTTCAAGACCGCACGCATTTCTCGCAACAACGTGAAGTTTTTCCTCGTGGGGTTTGCTGTACTTGGGTCGGCCGTGCTGATTTATGCTTGGATCACCCTTGTCGTTCTCTGCCTCGCTTACTTGATTGTAGTCATCTGGAGCGTTCTGTCCCACCGGATGGCTGAAGATAGAAAAGGACATTGATTTGGAAATTAAAGCCGTCGAAACGTCATATGCGCGCTGGGCACCGGTCTATGATCGGACTTTTGGTGCGCTCACTGATATTGGTCGTCGCAATGCTGTCGATTTCATCAACAAGCGCCAAGGCCATGTTCTGGAGGTGGGTGTTGGCACCGGTCTATCGCTGCCGCATTACGCGCCTGAGGTGCGGGTGACGGGCGTCGACTTCAGTGCCGAGATGCTGGCTAAGGCGCAGCAAAAGGTAAAGCGACTGAACCTTGAAAGCCGGATCAATCTGGAACGGATGGATGCGCGCGCGCTGACGTTCGCGGATGCGACGTTTGACACTGTGGCCGCCATGCATGTGCTGTCGGTGGTGCCCGAGCCGGAAAAGGTGATGTCCGAGATTGCTCGTGTTCTGAAACCCGGCGGCAAGGTCGTGATTACCAACCATTTTGCCCGCACCACCGGCGTTATGGCCGGGGTCGAGAAGGTTGCGGCGCCCTTGGCCAATCTGATCGGCTGGCATTCAGATTTTCGGATCGAGACGGTTTTGCAAGAGCCATCGCTGCACCCTGCCGATCAGCGCAAATTGCCGCCGCTTGGACTGATGACATTCCTTGTCTTGCAAAAGAATGCCGGCATGAGCTGAAAAGCTGGTCGACCAGCTCTGGTAGGGAAGGTGGGGCGCAGAGGTTTCTCTGGCGCCCCTTTTTTAGCGAGACGGTCGAAAGGGGGTAGTGGATGCGGTCGTAGATGGGCAACCGCATGGGGCTGATCAACAGTGCGAGTCTGCTCGACGGCCCTTAGCCGTTCTCGGCGTCTTCGGTGGCTTTGGCAACGGGGCGGGCGCGGCCTGTATCTTTCAGGCGGGCCTTGCGCAGTTTTTCCGTTTTTTCGCGGCGCTCTTCGGCCTCGTCATCCATGATTTCACGGGCTGCGCGCGAGGTTTTTTCAAGCGCGGTTTCGCGCCGGGGTTGCTGGCCTGCCTTGTCGAGCTCTTCTTGGGTGATCTTGGTCATCGGGACGCGCTCCTACTTTGCGGGCGCATCTTCCGATTCGAGAGATGCGCGGCGTGCGTAAATTGCGCTCGGATCGGCGCAGATTTTGCGCGCCACACCTCCAAGCCGGGTGAACCTCTCACCCAGCCGTCTATTCAAGATCAAAGCGACTGTACATCCCCGTCTTGCCGCGCCCGAAAGCCAGCGGCCCGTGCCGCGGACAGAAAGGCCGCGCGGGCGTCTCTCACGGACACCATGCAGACCATCGCGGCCTCGACTTGCTCCAAGGCACTGTCGCGGGTCGTGTCGGACAGAGGCCATGCATGCTGAAGGCAATACTGGGCTTCTTCGATTGTGGTGACTTTGCGTTGGGTGCCTGCGGTGGATGACTCCAAGGTCATCGGGCTACCCCAATAAATTTCCATCATGTGGATTTTCCATTCTTTTTTATTATAGTCTGTCGCCGCTGCTGGGCCGGCGTACAAAAAAAGAGCACCCCCGAAAGGATGCTCTCGTTTTCTCGTGAAGCCGAAAGAGGCTCAGGCGAGTGCCAGGTTGCTGGCGGACTCGCGGCCATCACGGCCAGCTTCGATGTCGAAGGTCACGGCTTGACCGTCGTCAAGGTGATGAATGCCAGCGCGCTCCAGAGCGGAAATGTGGACGAAGATGTCCTTGGATCCGGATTCCGGTGCGATGAAGCCAAAACCTTTTTGAGAATTGAACCATTTCACGGTGCCATTAGCCATCGTGTTGTCTCCTATAGAAATACCATCCGCAACATGCGATGGCCTGGCCTAAGTGTCTCGTCTGAACAACTGGGCCGTAAGGAAACAGTAGATCGTAAGAAGCAGCTTTGCCCATCTTGAATGCGCTTCTTTCACTTGAATAGCAAGCGTTATATTTTTGAAATCGAGAATAACGCGAAAGACCGCTCGGCAGTTACCCCGCCAGCAATCGCAACCCTTGGGTGACATCAGAGCGCAGGGCGAGGCGCAGGCCGGGCTCGTCACCAGCCTTGAGCGCCGCAATGATGAGCTTGTGGTTGTGGGGGGCTTCTGTGCGTCCGAGGCGACCATAGAGCGCCCGCATGGTGGGGCCGAGCTGCAGCCAGACGGTTTCCGCCATGGCCAGCATGGCGGGTGCTTGTGCGCGCAAATAGAGTGTCCGGTGGAATTCGAGATTGGTTCGAATGTAGCCCACCGCATCGCGTTTGGAGATGGTCTCAGCCACCGTGCCGTTGATGGTCTGCAGTCTGTCGATCAGCGCCATATGAGCGCGGGGCAGGGCGCGAGAGGCCAATTCGACTTCGATCAGCGCCCGCAGTGCCGCCAGTTCCTCGATTCGGTCATTTGAAAGCTCCGGAGTCGAAACCCGGCCCGAGGATGACAGAAACAATGCGCCTTCCGCAACGAGGCGACGCACAGCTTCGCGCGCGGGCGTCATCGAGACGCCGTATTCCTTGCCGATGCCACGTAGTGTCAGGGCCGCGCCGGGTAAGATCGCCCCATGCATGATGCGGGTGCGGAGCGCCCGGTAGACGCGATCATGGGCCGAGCCCGTATTTTCGGCAGTGGGGCGGTTCCCCGTGAGCAGCTTGTCCATGACGACTTATGTGATCACAAAGCGTCGGAAGATCAATCGTTTTCGATTTGCCCGTCAAAACGATATCGATGCAGGGCGTTGCCCTCGGCCTGCAACCAGCGACGCGGGGCTGCGTAATCCCCATAGAGCCTCTCGACGACGTTCCAGAACGCGCGGGAGTGGTTCATTTCCTCCAAGTGCGCCACCTCATGCGCAGCAACGTAGTGAAGCACTTCGGTCGGCGCGAGGATCAGTCGCCAAGAGTACATCAATCCACCAGCCGATGAACATGACCCCCAGCGTGACCGCGTGTCGCGCAGCGTAAGGCTCGTATATGTTTGCCCCAAACGGCCGGCATAGGCGTCCGATGCTGACGCCAGCCTGTCCCGGGCCAGTTCCCGCAGGTAGCGTTCCAGGCGCCGCATTGGTGCCGGGCCGGGGACGCGCAATGCGCCCTCCTCGCGCAGAACCCTGCGACCGGTCCCCATGCGCACTTCCAGGATATCGCCGTCAACGGGGAGGCGGGTGCCGGGGGCGACAATGATCTGCTCTGGTTGCTTCGCGAGGTGGGTGCGAATCCAGTCTTCTTTCTCGAGCACGAAGGCGCGCCCTTCGCGTTCCGAGACCCGTTTCGGCAACGTCAGTGTCACCCGGCCATCCAGCGACGAGATCCTGAGCGACAATCGCCGCGCGCGCGCCGAGCGACGCAGTGTGACACGGACCTCCGGATCTCCGGGCAGGCTCAGTTCTGACATGGTTTCCCCACTTCGGATGCAAGGCTGCAAAGGCTTTGACAGGGTCAGCCGCTTATGGCAAGGCACCTGAATCGTCTCACCGACTCACGCTATTTTTTGAAGGGGATCCACATGCCCAAGGAAGAATGGGGTACGAAACGCGTCTGCCCGACCACCGGCAAGCGCTTTTACGACCTGAACAAGAACCCGATCGTCAGCCCCTACACAGGCGATGTCGTCGCGGTTGACACCAGCAAAAGCCGCATGATCGAAGCTGATGCCGAGGACGCTGCAAGCGTAAAGGCGAAGCAAAAGACCGATGCTGACGGCGCGGTTCTGGAAGATGATGATGACGCCGTGGATATGGATCTCGGCGATGACGTTCTGGAAGATGACGAAGAGGATGATGTATCCCTCGACGAAATCGCAGACGTGGCGTCCGAGGATGACGACACCTGAAAACGTCTGCAGCGTTTCCGTGTGCCCGATGGGGTGCACGGGCGCTGGTTTTCGGGTTGAGGGGCCACCGAGAGGCGCAAATGGCGATGTCGAAAAAACTGATGTTTCTGCTTCATTTTCCACTTGCAGCCCGCCGCCGCCTCCCTTAAATCACCACACACCGAACGGAGCGTTGCTCAAGACGGTGGTAAGGGGCCTTAGCTCAGCTGGGAGAGCGCCTGCATGGCATGCAGGAGGTCAGCGGTTCGATCCCGCTAGGCTCCACCATTTCTCATTGAAAAGCACTAGATAGCTCTGCCTTTATCGTCAGGGGATTTGCCTCTGCCGCGCAGGCAGGTGCTGTTTTCCCTGCGAAAATTCATGCTGCTTTGATCCGCGCAAATGGCGTGTTGATCGCCTCGCAGCCCTAACATGGCGTTGGTTATGAAAAGCACCGCATAGATCTTCCATTTACGACAATGGTTTTTCCATTTTGTTGAAGATTGGGCGTTATGAGCTAGAGAAAACCCAAACCCGATTGATCTGCCTGCCGACTGAGCTTGAAGAGCTTTATGGCCAGATTGCGCTTCCGCCTAAACCTTGTCCAAATACTCGATCGCATTTCGGACGCCGACTACGGAAGATTTCGTCGCGTAGGGCTTCTCGTCGAACACCTCCAGCTAATCCGACCAATTTGCGAAACAGATGGTCTTCACTCCCAGAGGACATGAACCGCGTCCTCCTTGCCTCCTTGTCGGAGACAGTGACAGCACATATCTTAGGGGTACGGGCGGTGGCCTCATGCCATCAACGATAAATGTCCCCGGGGATCCGTCCTCGGTAAGGAACCTGGATCTAACCCGGGCCTGCATTCTCGCTTTAGCGGGATGTTGGCTCATTCACGAGATCTAGGGCCACGGATGCAGGTCCTCATATCAGAATGGAGACTGCATCATGTCGAACATCATCAACTTCCCCGCCATCCGCCGCCTTAAGCGCCTCAGCGGCGAGGTCTTCCAGATTGAAAAGCATCCGCTTCACGAGGTCAGGCTGCGGATCAACCTGCCTAAAAATGGTCGGCCTGAAGCCGAGGATCTGCTTTATGGCCATCTCTTCCGCCTTCTTCAAAAGCTGCATGGCTTCGATCAGACTAAGGGCTTCACTCTGGATGTCCTGCGTGGCGGCGAGTGGCACGAGCTGCCGCACTCGGTGCGTCCGAAGTTTCTCAAGAACTTCTTGATCAATGTTGACTACTATTGCGAGCGCGGTTGGCTCGAGGTCGAGGTTGACGAAGTTCTCTTCGTAAAGTCGAAGCAGGCGTGACCACGAATGGGGCGCTGGAACCAACTCCGGGGCCTTCCTGTGCAGTCCCGGCATCGCACGTAGACTGATCCCACGGCCTATGCCTGTGCGGTGCTGAAGTGTGACCTGCACGCCTACAGCACCGCACAGGCGCTCTCAGGGCCAGTAATCTAGACCGCGGCAATTTCTCCCGACATCATTCGCTGAACATGCACTTGGGGCGACACTAGAGCCTGACAGGGCTACAATGGAGAATGAAGTCTTACACCGGTGGACCTATCGTTGACCGGTCTAATTCAACTAATTGACGGCAACTCGTGACGTGCTCCCCTGAAATGTCCGCGTTTTGAAGTTAGCCTGTTCTCCAAACGAGGAGACAGACGATGCGGAAAAGCCGTTTCAGCGAAGAGCAGATCATTGGCATTCTGAGGGAGCACCAAGCCGGCATGGGTGCCAAGGAGCTGTGCCGGAAGCATGGCATCAGCGATGGCACGTTCTACAAGTGGCGCTCGAAGTATGTCGGCATGGAAGTGTCCGAGGCCAAACGGTTGAAGGCGCTCGAGGCCGAGAACGCAAAGCTGAAGAAGATGCTGGCTGAGCAGATGCTCGATGTCGCCACGCTGAAGGAGATGCTGGGAAAAAACTTCTGAAGCCCGGTGCAAGGCGGAAAGCCGTGGACTGGGCCATGACAGAGAAGAGCTACAACCAGCGGCGGGCCTGCGCCCTGGCCGGGATCGATCCGCGCGTCTATCGGCGCGGATCAACCAGACCTGCGGACACCCAGCTGCGAGAGAGGCTGAGGGAACTGTCGAGCGAACGGCGGCGCTTCGGCTATCGTCGACTGCACCTGCTTCTTGGCCGCGAGGGCTGGAAGGTGAACTGGAAGAAGCTTTACCGGATCTATCGTGAAGAGGGGCTGACTGTGCGCAAGCGCGGTGGCCGTAAACGGGCGATTGGCACCCGTGCGCCGATGGCAATCCCGCAAGGCCCGAACCAAAGATGGTCGCTGGACTTCGTCTCGGACAGCCTGTCGGATGGACGCCGGTTCCGTGTGCTTTGCGTAATCGATGACTTCAGCCGGGAGTGCCTGGCCTGCGTGGTCGACACGTCTCTTTCCGGGCAACGCGTGGCGCGTGAACTGGACAACATCGCCCGGCTGCGCGGCTAGCCCTGCATGGTGGTCAGCGACAACGGAACGGAACTGACGTCGAACGCCATCCTGCAATGGCAAGAGGGCCGCAAGGTCGAGTGGCGCTACATTGCACCTGGCAAGCCAATGCAAAACGGCTTCGTGGAAAGCTTCAATGGCCGACTACGTGACGAGTGCCTGAACGAGCACCTGTTTGCCAATTTGCGCCATGCCCGAGACCTGATCGCGGTTTGGCGAGAGGATTACAATCACCACCGCCCGCATTCGAGCCCCGACGGGCTCACCCCGCGGGAGTATCATCAACGGTCAGTAGAGGACCAAACCCTGAACAGAGCGAACTAATATCCCCGGACTCTACGGGGAGCACGTCAGCTGCTACAGGACGCCGATCCCGCGGGAACCGAATGCGCGCCGCAACAAGCGCGCATGCTACTGCGCTACGCTGAGCCACCCAGAGAGCACGAAAGCTGAGGAATCGTGCGAGGGCGGATCGAGCGGATTATGGTTTCGCCGGAGGCCGGAGACGGCAAGCTGCCTGTGCCGCGGGTTGAGCTTTATAGTTCCTTGGCGGGTATTCTGGCGCTGAGCCTTGGCAGTAGGAGCGGTTGGCAAAAGAAAAAAACCGCCTCAAATGAGACGGTTACGTAATTTGAAAAATTCTGGTTGCGGGAGCAGGCAACCGCCGCAACCTACCAACCCTTTCTGCGGTCATTTGAGAGAAGAATGTAAGTTCTTCCGTCTCACAACGACCAGTGCCACGTCAAAGCACTCTGCCACGGCGAATAGGCGCGCATGCATTGCGAATGATCCCATCACCAGAGCTAGGGAAGCAGCACGTTAACCTTTCTGAAGCCTGAGTTGTGTGTCTCGCTGGTCGTTGGCGCCTACCATCGGATGCTAGAAATCTGACCTTATTCGGTTAACCCTACGAGCCTGCGCGTCGCGCCATTTGCGCGGGGGCATGCCCATCTTCTTGCGAAATGCGTATGTGAAACTGCTCACACTTGCGTAGCCAAGTTGGCTCGCCACCAGTTTGATTGGGGCACCGCCAAGTATCGCGTCGCATGCGGCGTGCAGTCGGACTTGTTCGGTGCTCTGCACCAAGGTACAGCCGAATACTTCGCGGTAGGCCAACGCCAAGCGATTGGCTGCCAGACCCAGTCGCGACGCCAACTCGCCCAATCCGGGCGGTGCCATTGCCTCGGCCTCCAGCATTGCATGGGCTTCCCGTGCAGCCTGAACCTCATGCGTCGCAATTCCGGGAGAGCTGTCGGTGGATAGGGCCTCCAGCTGATAACAGAGGATTTGCAGGGCGGCGGCCTCGATCAACTGTGTCCGAAGTGGCAGACGGCTGTGCAATGCCTGCTCGAGCGAAATTCTGAGGTAGCTGGGGAGCGGGGCCTGTGTGACAAGGGACGGTCCCCCCATCCCGTCCAAAATCCTCTGAACTGCCTTGGGGACCTTGCCCGCAAACCATCGCTCGACCATTTCCAGTGGTGCATTTACCCCGAAGATGTCGGCCTCGCTCCGCTGCAATCGAAACAGCGCGCCGGAGTCGCGGGGACGGACCAGCCCCACTGTTTCGCTTTCGTAGTGCGTTCCGCAGGTCAACTCTGCGGCAAAGCTGCCTCCCAAAGGCACCTGCGTAAAAACAAAATCTGCAGGCCGGTTGCTGACGACTTCTACCGTGTCCGGGCCGTTGGAGCGAAACCGCGTCTTAGTCCAGGCTATGCCGGTATCCGGGGCGGCCTTTGCACGCTGGACCTCGATATCCACCGCTGCGGTCTTCAGCGCTACGGTCTCCACCCCCGACAAGCAAAGCTCAACCGGTTGAGAGGTGTCAGAAGCAGATGAATCAAGAGACATTCAGAGATAAAGGCTATTAGAAACAACAGGCAAGCATAGGCTAGGTGAACGACGCCTCCCGTGCAAGAGCCGAGGTACCTTTCATAATTGCAGGCTGAGATTCGACAAAAAAAGCCGCTATCTCGACAAACACGCTCCCTACGCGACCCACCAGAACTGGATATGATTTGCCTAAGGCCGCGCATGTCTAAGACGGGCGGCCCTTAAGACAGATAATAACCGGTTCTCTCCTGATCGCGCTCTCACCGGCAGCGGCATGTTTTGGCATGCTTGCGCAGCGGCGGCGCAGGGCAAAGTGGCCGGGCGGGAGGTTGGGAATGGCGACACTGATGACAATTGCAGCGGCGGTGTGGGGCAGGCTTGAGAGTCTCCCCTGCAGATCTGTGACCAAGGTTGCCGTTTGTAGCGCATTGGTCGTCGTCTCATTGTTTTGCGCCACTCAGCCAGCACAGGCGCTGGACGCCAGCGACGGGTCCCCGGCGGCCTTAATGCCGGGAGGACAGTGCCGGGCAAGGGTGCAGCAGTATGCCGGCGGTGCCAGCATCTTCTTCTTCCCCCCTGTTTCCGGTCTTAGGGCCGCCGGAGGGAGTTATTTTAACTACGCCGACGGCGCTTCTACGCCTCATTCGCCGATCACGGTCGCGTGGTTGGAGGCGAACTGCGGTTTCACGAATGTGACGGGGCTTGTCCAAGACGGCGCGGATGGCACAATCGCGTCTGATGATCAAATGTTCGTCCGGTTCACAGCAGATGTGCCTGGCATAGGTCGATATGATTTTGACTACGGGCTGTACGGGGTGACCGGCACTGTGGTGAAGCGAGATGTCGTGCTCACTGATCCCGTCCCCACCGTCACCCTTTCGGGTCTGAGCGGCACTTTTATCAATCCCCAGATCGTCACCGCAACCTTCAGCGAGACAGTCAGCGGTTTTGATGCATCGGACATCCAGATGACAAATGCCACCATTTCCAGCTTCGTCGGATCGGGGGCCACCTATACGTTCAAAGTCACGCCCGATGCGCCGGGCGCGGTAACGGTCCTTGTACCTGCAGGCGTGGCGACCGACAGTGTATCGTTCCCAAACCTTGCCTCAAATACACTGTCCGGCACGGCTGAAGGGATCAGCAGCATTACAGCGGATTTTAACGCAAACCCGGGATTCGGAGTTTCGGTGCCGCATACGGTCTTCTTCACTGACCAATCCTCATCCACGCCACCTGCTTTGAAGACTTGGAACTGGGACTTTGGCGACGGAGGTACCAGCACGGCACAGAACCCGGTTCACACGTACACGAGCTTTGGCACCTATACCGCAACGCTGGAAACCTGCGTCTACACAACCTGCGACACCCAGAGCATGACCATCGAGGTGGTCGATATTCCCGCCACCATGACCCCTTCTCTGTCAGGATTTAGCGGCCATGTGGTAGGCGCGCAAACCGTGACAGTGGAATTCAATGCGGGCGTGGATACATCAGATGCGTTGCAATTGTCGGATTTTGACGCAACCAACCTGACGCTCTCAAACCTTTCGTCAGGGTCGCCGACGCCCGCATATGGCCAGACGCAGACCTACACTTTGACCGCGACGCCGGATGGGGACGGGGCCATATCGCTGACCCTGCCAGCAAGTGTGGTGTCCAATTACCGCAGCGTAGCTAACACGGCCTCCAACACGCTATCTGGCATTGTGGACACCACTGCGCCCACCATCACGCTGGTGGATGCGGGCGTCAGCACCGCCCCCTATGTCGGCTATAGTGCAGTCCTCGAATACTCACCCGGGACGATATTTGTGCTCGGATACTCGGCCACACTTCCGGGGACGGTCGCCCTTATGGGTAAAAGCATCCTTCCCGGCAACCAGATGCGATATACGATTGTCCCGCAACGTGATGGCCCGGTTTATGTGACCTTCCCCGCAGGGATGTTCCGGGACGTTGCCGGTAACTTCAGCGCCGAGACCCGGCTCGATTTGGGGTATGCGGATGTGGATGAGCCGCGACCGGAGATCACCGGTGTGCCCGCATCGGTGGGTGGTGAGTTTGAGGCAACCATTACGTTTTCCAAAACCGTCGAAGGCTTCACCGGATCGGACATTCAGATCAGTGGCGGCACGCTCTCGTCCCTCTCGGGAAGCGGTGCGAATTATACCGCCCGGATCACACCGGACGGTAGTGCTTCAATCACGGTTTCCGTCCCGGCAGATGCGGCACAACATGTGGCGGCCGCAGGTGTGCCAGGTGTTTTCTCTGCCGCTGCGGCCCCGGTGAGCACGGTCTATAACACTGCCCCGGTGGCCAATGCGGGGCCAGATCAGGTGGTGCAAAGCGGCACGCAAATCACGTTGGATGGCAGCGCCAGCTCCGACCCGAATGGAGATACGCTCACCTATCAGTGGAGCGCCCCCACAGGCATCACTTTGAGTGATGCGACGGCAGTGCAGCCCAATTTTACCGCGCCTTCTCCCGCGCCAGGTGGTTCCGATCAGCTGCTGTCGTTTACGTTGACGGTTGATGATGGCACTGACACGCACCAGGACACCGTCGACGTCACGGTGATGGCTCAGGTTGCCGCCACGCTCGCGGGGTTGCCGTCCGATATCACCGGCCCCGAGACGATTACTGTCGACTTCAGCAGTGATGTCACCGGCTTTGATGAGACCGATCTGCAGCTGCAGAACCTTTCGATCAGTAACTTTGCATCAACTTCGCCAAGCTCATATCAATTTGATGTCGCTCCGCTTGCGCGTGGGTCGGTCTCGATCACTCTCCCAGCCGGGGTCGCACAGGATAGCAGAGGCAACGCCAATGTGGCGGCCTCCCTCACCGCGACCGGCTTTACCAATACCGCGCCCTTGGCGGATGCCGGAGCGGATCAAGCGGTTGGTGGCGGTGTGCTCATCACTCTGGATGGGTCTGGTTCATCCGATGCAGATGGCGACAGCCTGACCTATCTCTGGACACCCCCTGCAGGCATCACCCTGAGTGATGCGACGTCGGTAAAGCCCAGTTTTACGACACCCACTCCAGCGCCGGGTGACCCCGATCAGGTGCTATCGTTTACGTTGACGGTCGATGATGGCACCGAGACACACCAAGACACCGTCGACGTCACGGTGATGGCTCAGGTTGCCGCCACGCTCGCGGGATTGCCGTCCAATATCACCGGCCCCGAGACGATTACTGTGGACTTCAGCAGTGATGTTACGGGCTTTGATGAGACCGATCTACAGCTGCAGAACCTTTCGGTCAGTAACTTCGCATCAACTTCGCCAAGCTCATATAAATTTGATGTCGCTCCGCTGGCACGCGGCTCGGTCTCGATCACTCTCCCAGCCGGGGTGGCACAGGACAGCAGAGGCAACGCCAATGTCGCAGCCTCCCTCACCGCGACCGGCTTTATCAATACCGCGCCCTTGGCAGATGCCGGATCGGATCAGGTGGCTGGTGGCGGTGTGCTCATCACTCTGGATGGATCTGGCTCATCGGACCCAGATGGCGACAGCCTGACCTATCTTTGGACAGCGCCCGCAGGCATTACCCTGAGTGATGCGACGTCGGTACAGCCCAGTTTTACGACACCCACTCTTTCTCTCGGTGACCCGGATCTGGTGCTGGATTTTACTCTCACCGTGGATGATGGCACCGAAACCCACAGCGATCAGATCAGGATCACCCTTCGCACTGATGTAAGCGTGACACTTGCCGGGCTAACGGATAGCTTTAGTGGTCCCGGTCAGCACCAGATCGATATTCAGTTTTCGCGGGTGGTAAGCGGTTTGACCGCGAGCGATCTGGTGATCTCCGGCGGCGAAGTTCAGTCGCTCAGCGGAAGCGGTGCCCGTTATCAGGCACTATTGCTGGCCAGCGGTCGGGGTGATCTCGCGGTTTCTCTTCCTGCGGGCGTGACCCATGACAGCAATGGTATTCCCAATGCAGCGTCGAACCAGATGACTGCAGTGAACCGGATTATCGAACAGACCAGTCAGTTGATTGCCGGCTTCATGCAGAGCCGTGCCAACAATCTGATCAGCAACCAGCCGCGCGTCGCAGATTTTCTGCTGGGGCGCAGCTCCGACAACCAGTTGAACGCTTCTGTCACCCGGGGTCAGGTCAATATGGATATGGCGGTCTCCCCACGAGGCGGAGCATGGGCCAGTTTGCGCGCTGCCTTTAGTGAGAGCGACGGCCAAGACAACGGCTATGCGCTGGCAGCGGTCGGTCGACACATTGAAGTGCAGCCAAATTTGCTGTTGGGCGCAATGCTGCAAATGGACTATGCCGAATCCACCGAAGGGCCTGCCGAGGTAGAGGGTTATGGCTGGCTGATCGGTCCTTATGCTGTTTATCGCCTGCCCGATCAGCCGGTGATATTCAGCGCGCAAATTCTCTATGGGCAATCGCAAAACGAAATCGCACCATTGGGAACCTATCGCGATCAGTTCAAAACCGAACGCTGGCTGGCGCAGCTCGGTGTCACTGGAGAGGTCATCAGTGGCGATTGGACCGTATTTCCCTTCCTGACGGCCACTCATACTCGCGATGATCAGCGCGCTTATATTGACCACCTTGGCAACATGATCCCGGTTCAAGGAATTCGGTTGACCAACGTGGAGTTAGGCGCAGATTTCGAACTGCAACTGACTCATCGGGCCGGTGAGCGAGTTCTGACGGGAGGGGTTTCGGGCATTTGGTCAGAAACCTCAGGCTCCGGTGCCGCCGCCCTGCGCGAACCCACCTATGAAGGTGGCCGAATGCGGCTGGAACTAGGCTACGGTGGGGTATTGACGAACGGTGGCCGGTTTCAATTCAGCGCATACGGCGACGGGTTCGGGGCGAACGATTACTCAAGCTACGGTGTCGAGGCGAGCTATTCTTTTGCATTCTGATGAAGGCGCAGAGTGAATGCCGGACAATTGGGAGGGAACGTCGCCGAACATGCTTGTGTGGATGGCTCCCGCATAGCAAGTCGTAAATGATCTCGTGTACCTTTTCAGAAGCGGTCTTGTGTCCGGCCTGTTTGCGCGGTTCACACCGCTGGCCCTGATGGGATCCGCAGATCAGGTTCCTATCTGCTTTGCGGGCAATTGCGCCCGGGTCATTCGGCGGAGAGTCCTGATCGTTGCGGCTGAAGTGTACACCATCACATCGTCGGTCTTGCTATCTCGCTGTTTCTGTACGTCTCAAGCTGTGTGCGGGCGGTAGGGTTCGTTCCTGGTCAGCACCGCCCACATGATCCGTGCCGTCTTGTTCGCCATGGCGACGGTCGCGAGCCGGGTCGGCTTTCTCTGCAACAGCTTCGTCAGCCAGGGATCTGCACGCTCGGGATGATTGGTGACCTGCCGCACACGCGATGTCATGCCGACGACGATAAGCTGGCGCAGGTACCGATCGCCCATCTTCGTGATCTTTCCCAGCCGCTCCTTGCCACCGCTGGAGTGGTTGCGGGGTGTCAGACCAAGCCACGCCGCAAATTCCCGCCCACTCTTGAACTGGTGACCCGACCCGATCGTAGCGGCGACGGCCGAGGCGGTCACCGGTCCGACGCCGGGAATGGTCTGCAGGAGTTGCGCCTGGCGGCTGAGACGAGCCTGGATGCGCATCGTGATCTCGTACCAACGAAGGCGGTTGTGCAGCTCGACCAGCTGACGGCTGAGAACTCGCAGAACGTCTTGGGCGAGCTCGGGTAGACGGACGCGAGCCGCCCGCTGAACGTGGGGACCCGCGTGAGGAGGAAATCCTGGAGATTGCCTTTGCCAGCGGCAGGCTGGCCCGCGTCAGCGCCCGGATGACCATGATGGGCCGCGACTTCCATGACTTCCTGACCCTGGTCCGCGACGGCGCAGAGTGGCGCATCGTTGCGAAAGTGTTTTCCTATGTTCCGCGAAAGGACTGACCGATGCCTTATGTGAATATCAAGGTGACCCGCGAAGGCGGCCCGGGCGGCACCGGCCCAAGCGCAGACCAGAAGGCGCAGCTGATTACCGGGGTCACCGGTCTCCTGCAGGACATTCTGGGGAAGAACCCGGCAACGACCTTTGTCGTGATCGACGAGGTTGCGCTGGAGGATTGGGGTGTCGGCGGTCTACCGGTGCAGGAATACCGGAAGCAGGCAGAATGACGACTCGGCTGGACGCCCATGCATATTACACAATGCCATCGCAACCCGCTCTCTAGGGGATCGCAACCTTTGTGGCATCGAAACTCCTCTAGTCATATTGCAGCTTGCCATAAACCCAGGCGATGCCTTCAAACCCGCAACTCCACTGATATTCTTCAAAAGTATTTCAAGTCTTGTGCATATACATGACATTGGAACTCTTTTAGGGGCCTCCGCTTAGGCTTAGCCATTCGAAGTCCTAGACGCTGTGATAGACCTCTGATGCAATTTCGTTCACTCTGTGCCAAGTATCCTGTTTGGCAGAGGACAGTATGTGTGGTCGATTTATTGAACCGGAACTCATTGGAACTGACCAAGAGCATTCCGAAACCAAGATTGATCCGTTTCCAGGGCAGCCGGTTATCATCCCGCCGCGCGGCCTCCGCCGATACAATGTCGCCCCAACACAGGACATTCTAATCCTGGGTAAGTCGCCTCTGGTTGCAATGACTGCGCGTTGGTGGCTCGTGCCCTCTTGGCACAAGGGCGACCTCAAAGACTGGCGCGCGACAACGTTCAACGCCCGGATCGAAGAGGCACAACACAAGCCAACTTTTCGCGGAGTGTGGCGGCACGGTCGCTGCCTAATCCCTGCTGGCGGATATTATGAATGGACCGGGGAGAAAGGCCAGAAGGCACCATACGCGGTGCTGTCCAACTCCAACGAGAACACACTCTGGTTTGCTGGCCTTGCCTCACGCTGGGATGAATTGCTTACATGTACGATCATGACACGTGCCGCCAACCTAGACGTCGCAGATATCCACCATCGCATGCCAGTGATCCTAAACCTCGATGAGCGCGAACTCTGGCTGTCTGACAGTGACCAGGTGCAGGATCTCGGAAGCGACGTGCGCCTGCAACATCACCAAGTGCGCAGTTTTGGCGTGCGAGACGACGGGCCGGAGTTGATTGAACCATTCTAACCGATTTGCAAAGGACCATCTAGGTAGACATGCAGTCGAGAACCGGAGATGCCCCCTCAATGATGAACACTAGGGGCGGGAAGAAGACCTTCGCTGCTATTTCGATGGATGTCCGGTATCAACCTCTCATGTTTCGCCACTACTTGAAGCCCTTGTTGGCACCACGGATCAACATGATGGCATTCATTGGTCCGGACTGTCAGACCGTATGAAGCCAAAAGCCACTTGCCGCGTGCAGAAAGGTCGGCGAGGATCAACGTCGTCCGATCTTGGAGCGAGTTAAGATTTGAGCCTATCTACAAGAACCAAATCCAAGCTCACCTTCTTGGAAACCGTCTATCCACCGATTTCCAATCAGGAGGCAGTATGGCTTCAGAAGGATCCGGAAGTTCAATCACTGCTTAGGCAGAGTGACTTCTACATGATCGGCGGTCGCGCCGAGGGCAAATTCCGAAATTATATCTACGACGCCGAGACTGGCGTCGTGAATTTCGACTTCGCCATCGGCGCTGATTTCTGTGATCCCGTAGAGATCCACGTCCACGAGCTTCCGGCAGTCGTAGAGGCGGAGGCAGCCCCCGTTTTTGTCGAGACCGGCGACAAGATTATTCGAGTTTGGGACGCGCCGTGCGGCGAGCCAGGCGCGAGTCTTCTGGAGTGGTTTACAACCGAAAAGCTGATCTGGGATCGGTCGCGTGGTCGTGCCGGTATCGAGTGCTTCGACCGTTACAGTGAGGCCGCGACCTACGATCTACTCTATGTCGGAATAGCAAAGGTCGGAGACAGTTTCGACCGTCTCATCAAACGTGGGCACAAAGCGCGCATGGAGATTCTAAGCAACGAACTCCAACGCTATCCTGGAGCGCGCGTAACGGACGAAATCTATCTGTTTCTGTTCAACGTCCAGCCGCTAATCATGACGACCTTCGATTTGAACCATGACTTCGAGACCGAAGATTTCAACGGCGACTTCGATCACAAACGCATCGTCACTGACGCCGAGAAAGCCTTCGTCAAACTCCTGGACCCTGAGTACAACGTGGTGAAGTTCAAAAACTACCCGAAGGGTGCGGACAGCCTCTATGGGTCGGGTTTTGATCGCTATGGATATGCGATCTGTGAAGCGCTTTCCTTCAGCACAACCCATGGGCGGTTCAGGGGAAGCCGGAACGAAGCCACCGGCATCATCACCAATGATGCCGACTGCATCTTCATCGAAGGAGACACTGTGAAGCTGTTCGTCTCCGGCGTCGACTTTCCTGAGGAGCCGCCACGGGAATAGGCGAACGCGACTTTGCTATCTTAGCTAACGGCGCTCTGTATCCTATCCCCTACAGCCTTGAGATCCGATCGAATTTCTCGTCCAGAGACACGAATAGGTGTGATGCCGAATTTCAAGAGCGCAGCATTAATGCGATCGTCTTTTTCACGATCTTTTTTTCTACGATGATGTTTAGCTCCATCGCAAAAGACGGCTACTTTTTCATCTGGGAAGAACAGATCTGCCTCCGTCAGCATTTCCGCACCATGTCTAAACTCCACGTCTTTGTAGACGTCATAGAGCGACTGATAGAACTGTCCTGACTTGTAGATGATCCACTGAAGTTGTGGACGAAGTCCTCTCGAAAGAAGCTCCTGAAACAAGAAACGTTCGATGTCAGACTCAACTCCCCAGATGTGTCTGCTCTCCCATCTCTCAAACGGAGTGTACAGCTTCTTTATCCTGTTTCTTCTATACGCCTTCTTATGCGCTTCAGGAATGAAGCTGTCGAATTCAGCGACGTCATCTTTGTCAAATTCTCTGGCCAAAAAGTAGCGTTCCAGTACGAAGCCCACATCAGTTAGAGGGCGCTTCTGGCGAGACCAAGCAACATAGTCTCCCCCCAAGATCGACATGCTGTAATGGCCACTGAATGGGTTGAAGTCCGCGTAGACGTCCTCGACCCCAATGCGTTCGCTGAGGTCAGCGAGCGATGCAACGGTATCGATTTCACAGTACTGCACCTTTCCTCGCTTGATCGAAGGGAGAACATGAAGGGAGCAAGGCACGCCAAGAATTCGATAATCCACCTCTTCCCAGAAAGCCATTGTCAGCACGAGGCTGATCATCTGGAACTTGGTTCCTTTTTCCCGAAAAAGCTTGACCTCTTCTTCCGATGGTTTTGTTCGTAGTTCTTGACCGGCGACTTCGAACATCTCCGCAGTGAGCGGCTGGATTCCGGAGAGCGGCATCATACTGACCCGAACAACCTCAGGTATGGTTGACCAAAGAGCCTCAAACGGACGAGGAGGTACAAGAATCCTCTCCGAGTAATCGTTAAGTCGTTCGGGAGCTTTCATAAAGTATGGTTACCACAGGTGAGTTACAGCTGTAAAAGATCGCGGTCTGCGAGCGCTCAAAAGAAATGCGTCTACATGATGTGCCCCCATCGAGTGGTCCAATTTGAATGTTAATGCATCGTCGGCCTTTGGTCTATCAGGACGATGCTTTTGGGCGCTGGGGGCCGGTATCCTAAGGCGCTGTGGGGCCTAACCGTGTTGTAGTGGCGACGCCAGCGTTCGATGAGGATCTGTGCTTCACGCAGCGTGGTGAAGACCTCGCCGTTTAATAACTCATCCCGGAAGCGGGCGTTGAAGCTCTCGCAGTAGCCGTTCTCCCAAGGTGATCCCGGGGCAATGAATGCGGTCTTCGCGCCCACGGCAC
>NZ_PVUF01000020.1 GCF_003003215.1 Tritonibacter scottomollicae
CCGGTAGTAAGTCTGAACCGTCACACCGATTTGCCGAACGGCTTCCTGAACCGAGCTCCCTTGTCCTTGCAGCACCTCAACCTGTCGCAGCTTCAGCACGATGTCCTCGGGCTTCTCTCGTTTGCCTGACATCTCGTCGTCCTCCTGAAAACGGGATATTCCTATCCCAAAAGGTGGACCACTTCAGTGGGGGCACTCCACTTGAACGGTGCCGCCCGCCCATGCGCGGACCAGCGAGGATCAAAGCGCGCCTGTGCGACGCCGCGTGCCCGGGCCCACCGAGCCGCAATCATCTCCGCCCCGTACTTGCCACCCTTGTGGCAGAGGAAGATCTCCTGGTTGCGGTTCTGCTTAATCCGTTCGCAAACCTTGTCGAGCGTGTTGAAGATCACATCGACATCGGTCCAGTCGGTGGCGCCTGAGACGATCAGGGGCACCCCCTCGACTTTCGACTTCTCGGCAGTCTCGCGGTCGTGCTGCTCCAGGAGCTGCCGTGCCTCGAAGACCGCCCCGGTCTCTTTCGCCCGGACGCTTGCGCGCGAGCCGGCTGCCGGGATGTAGGCGTGGCCCGTCTCGATCTCGTAGCATTCCGCCGCTGCCTCGCTCATCACCTCGATGGCGCTGACAATCTCGCGCAGCTGCACAAAGCGCGCCTGCGCCTCTTCGAGCGCGGTCTCGGCGATCTCCGATCCGTCGTGGGATTTTGCCAGCGCGCCGATCTTGTCGGCGGTGCGGTCGACCTCCTTGCCAAGCGCCACCTTGCGGCGCTGCAGGATCGTCGCGAGCCCATGGGCCAGCGGTTCGATTTCGGCTTCAAGCCCGGTCCCGCGCAGCTGCCCGAGCAAAGCCTCGAAGCTTTCGCGGATGATGCGGTCGGTCAGGATGTGATCTTCCGGGATCGGCAGCTGCGCGTCCTTCTCGGTCAGTCCGAAAAGCTCGATGGTCTCGTAGGTGTTTGCTGTGTCGTAAGCCATGTCTGGTCTCCAGTATTCAGTTCCAAGGCCACCACGTGAGTGTGGGGCATGGCCGAATGCCTGGTTTCCGAATCTGCCCGGGTCATGGACGGCGCAGCCGCCGGCTTGCCGGGCGCAAAAGTTTTCCGAGCGCGGCATCCGACACATGCGCGCGCTCACGCAAGGGACCGCCCCATGCCACAGGCTACGCCCTCGCCGAAAAGTTTTGCGATCCTTGACGCGGGCTGATTTGGGGGCCATCCGGAGGATATGCTTCCGCACTCATGTGTGTGTGTTTTGACGGTAGGTTTGCCCGACCCGAGCAGGCAAACGGCCCGACCGGACGCGGAAGACGGATGAAGCGGCGGGATCGTTTTGCCCCGCAAAACAGACCAGAGCGCAATCCGGCGGAGCGGCCGGGGAGGGACGTGCTCGCGAGGCGGGCAAACCGGGATGCCAGGCGCGACGCCGCGGTGAGGCCGCATGGCCGAATGCGCGACGGACCGAAGGGCCGTTCTCCCCTGCGACACGCGAAGCCGAGCAAGGGAGGCCGAAAGGCTGTTGACGCATTTCTCGTGGTCGGCCTGCCAAGCTTGCCAGATATAGCACTACTTGGTAGTCTATTGGAGTACCAAGGAGTCCGCAATGAGCGTTCAAAAGCAATCCGTCAGCTTTACCGACACCGCCTACACCTTCGCAAGGGAACTGGTCGAAGCAGGCGAGTACCCCAATGTGAGTGCGGCTGTTTCGGGTGAATTGGCGAAGGCCAAGGCAGAACGTGACCGTGAGCGTACTTTGCTTGAAGCAGAACTGGAGCGCCGACTATCCCTGCCACTCGACCAATGGGAACCCGTCGGCGATGCCGCCGACGTCACTAAAGGCGCCCGGGCCCATCTTGCCGCGATGGCCAAAAAGACCTGATGCGATTTATTCGGCATCCGTTCTTCGAACGGGACCTTATCGGTATCGTTGATCATATTGTCGACGTGACTGACGGTGACCTTGCAGCGGCGAGCCGTCGACTAGATGAAATCGATGCCCTTATCCAGAACATTGCCGCAAACCCAAAATCTGGTGCTCGCCTCAGCGGCAAGTTGGACGGATGGCTGGTGCGCCATGGCGGCACCGGTCAGCGACTGACCATCGTATTCAAACCGGATGTGGACGCCGCACAGATATATCTCGCTCTTGTTGCGTTCGGCGGCCGGGATTGGATGAGACTGGCGTCAGCGAGACAGGTGTTCGCTGACCAACCTTAGAGCCGTGGAGCGGCGGGGAAATTGTAGACCGGACCTTCGCCGCGCTTGAGCTGAACGGATAAGATGCGGGACTTTGCCGACTTTGCCGTTGCGATTTTGAATGTCTGCTATCGCTGTCAGTGTTCCCTGCTACAGAGCTCATGATCGGCCAAAGCCGCGAGCACATAACAGTCTTCCGATACGCCGTGGCCATCGCAGCATTCAGAAATTCGGGTCAGTTCCTTCTCCAACAATTTCAGTCGTTTGATTTTGGCGCGCACATCTGCAAGCTGCGAAATGGCTATGTCTGTTGCTGCCTCGCAGGACCGGTCCGGGTGGTCCTGCAATTCGATGAGCGATGAGATCGCCTCTATTGAAAAGCCCAGATCGCGCGCATGGCGGATGAAACTCAGCCGTTCCAATCCTTTCTTGTCATAGCGTCTTTGATTGCCGCTTGTGCGCTCGGCCTCTGCCAATAGCCCCATCTGCTCGTAATAACGGATGGTTGGAACTTTGACCTTGGTGCGCTTTGAAAGCTCGCCGATAGAAAACATGAAGAAACCTCTTGAACCTCTAGTCACTAGAGCTTGTAGATAGGGTGGGACATAGACTCAAGAGGCCACCATGACCGACCAATACCTGTCCCCGACTCCCCTTCTGGATTTCGAAGCGACACGCATTCAGCGCCTGATCGCGGACCGTGGCTGGCTGTCGCTTTCACAAACCGACCGGATTGGCGCAGCGTATGACTTTGTCCGCAGCGAAATTCTGTTCGGATATAACTCCGATGATGCGTTGCCAGCATCCAGTGTGCTGGCTGACGGCTACGGGCAATGTAATACCAAGGGCACTTTGCTTATGGCGCTCTTGCGCGCCCTTGGTGTGCAGTGCCGCTTCCATGGTTTCACCATCGACAAACGGTTGCAGCGCGGGGTGGTGCCGGAGTTGGTCTACCCGCTCGCCCCCGCAAACATCATCCATTCGTGGGTCGAAATCCAACACGAAGGACAATGGCTCGAGCTGGAGGGCTTCATACTGGATGCGCCCGTTCTCGCGGCCCTGCAAAACGCCTTCCCACAGCGTCAATCCTTGTGCGCCTATGGTGCGGGCACGGATTGCCTGCAAAGTCCACAAGTAGAATGGCGCGGGGCCAGCACCTACATCCAAAAAACCGGTATTAACCACGACTTCGGCACTTTCGACGACCCCGATACATTTTATGCGACTCATCATCAGTTAACTGGCGTGAAAGGCCTTATCTACCGCCTGCTCATTCGCCACTGGATGAATCACCGCGTCAGGAAGATGCGGAGCGGTCATATGCCGAGCATTCCCGGTGGCGAGGCAAGCCTCGTTCCAACTCAATCAGACCTTGAAACGCAGGAGGTAATCTAATGGCCGGTTGCTGCGGACACGACGCCAAGTTTGACGGCGTATCAGACGATTACAAACGACGGCTCTGGATTGTCATTGCCCTCAACGCGACGATGTTTGCGGTTGAAATGACTGCGGGCCACTTGGCGAAGTCACAGGCGTTGCAAGCCGATGCTCTCGACTTCGCAGGCGATGCCATGACCTACGGTATCTCTCTGGCCGTCATCGGGGCGTCCCTTCGCGCCCGCACCAATGCTGCGTTGTTCAAGGGCTTCAGCCTCTTGTTGATGGGACTTTGGGTGTTCGGGTCGACCGTCTATCGTGTTTTCTATGTCGGGGTGCCAGCAGCCGAGATCATGGGGGCGGTCGGCTTTCTGGCGTTGCTCACCAACCTTGCCAGTGTGTTCCTATTGGTACGCTACAAGGATGGCGACGCCAATGTGCGGTCAGTCTGGCTCTGCTCGCGCAATGACGCCATCGGCAACGTCGCTGTCATGTTCGCGGCCTTGGGCGTCTGGGGCACGGCAACGGGTTGGCCTGATTTGATTGTCGCAACAGTCATGGCCGGGCTGTTCCTGTCGTCCGCATTCCAGATCGTGCGGCAGGCCCTCGCAGAACGACGGGAATTAACCGACCACAAACACGCGGAGGCATGATGCAAGGCTTTCTCATTATTCTGGGCCTAGTGGTTGCCGCCATGACTCTGGCAGCAATTTTATGGTCGATTGCCTTTCCTAAACGGCGGATATGGCCGCCACAACGCTACACGACACTCACGCCTTTCTTTGTCTGGGTGCCAACATTCACGCTGTTCGGGGTTCTCATCCTGCTTGGTGTCTGGGGTTGGGCTGATCTGGACATACCGAGTTGGTTGCGGTTTGGCGTCGGCCTGCCACTCATCCTGATCGGCAACATCATCGTGTGGATGGAAGTCTCACATTTTGGAGTACCGCAGACCGGTGGAGCCAAAGGCAGCCTGCGCACCGAGGGCATGTATCGCTACTCTCGGAACCCCCAGTACATGGCTGACATTGGCATCGTAAGTGGCTGGATGATCTTGTCAGCAGCGCCGTGGGCAATGGTTGTCGGGTTGGCTGGAATAGCAGTGCTTTTTGCCGCGCCGTTTGCCGAGGAACCTTGGCTTAAAGACCAATATGGCGACGCATTCGAAGACTACTCGGCGCGCGTGCGGCGGTTCCTCTGAGGTAGAGCCAAATTCTTCAAAGCGGACACTCGTGTATTGTGCAGCATCGGTCAAAATGGGCTCTTCGGTAGCATTAGCTGCGGGCGACACGAACGTCTGCAATGTAGGCCGGGTTCATTCAAACCACCAGCACAGAAAAAGGGGAACCGCGATCCCACGGTTCCCCTTTGGGTTCAGATGGTCTCCCCCCTCGCGTGCCAATTAGGCGACCAGCGAGAGCCCCGCGCCCGCGTCCTGCGGCTGCTCACCGCTGTCGATGAACGGGATGATCGAGAAGGTCTGCCCACCGCGCTGTTCTTCGTTTTGCACGGCGTTCACGCGCAGGTCGCCATCGGGCGTGTTGATCAGCAGCGACAGGTAGTCATTGCCCGTGCGGCTGCTTTTCGCCATCCAGGCCGAGCCGACGCGGATCGATGTGCCCCGGGGCGAGCTGACCTCGATGCGGTAATCGGGGTGGGTCTCCTCGGATTTGTAGCTGTTCTCGATCAGCATAAACTCCAGATCGAACATCATGTTGGCGATGTAGCCGGTGAAGGCGTTGTCGGCGTCCATGGCGGCGAGTTCGCCCGAGATCGAGCCGGATTTCATCAGGCCATTCGAGACCAGCGGGATGATCTCGAACTCGCCGCTCTGGGCTGCGCGCGCCTCTTTCGTCTGCACCGCGTTGACCCAGAACGGGCCGAGGCCGACATCGATCTGCATCGAGATGTAGGGGTTGCCGCTGGTATTGCCGGTCTCGTTCCAGGCCGTGCCGATGCGCACCTTGCGGCCTGATTTGTTGATCGCCGTCACGTCAAAATCCGGGCTGCGCGCGGACATCTTCGGGCGGGTTTCAAGTTGGATGGCGATATCGAAGCGCGTCGAGTGGATCATGCCGGTGTACTGTGCGGCTGCGGTCTCGACATTGCGGGTGAGGGTTCCTGCGAACATGGGATGGTTCCTTATGGATTGGCCAGTGTCTGACATCCTTGCCAGCGCATCCGGGATTGCTTTCTCGACCCCTTGAGGGATCACAAATCAGAAAGCCTGCTTTCCTTTCAGCACCGCCCACGGGTCAGAGCTGCCGTCCGAGTGGGAATGCCCCCTCGCCTCCGGGTGCTACGCCCCTCCCCTGCCCATCTGGTCTTGATTGGCTGCCCGGATTTTCTGCGGCGTCCTTCGATTGCACGATGAAGAACTCCGCCTCTTTGCCGTTCAACCGGTGCCCTTCCCCGTCGGTCAGGCCGATGCAGCTGCCGTTCGGCAGATAGGTGATGAGGTACTGACCGAGCCGGTCCTTGTGGACAACGTAGCCGGTATTGGCCCAATGCACGGTCTGCCCAGCGTCGACGGCGGACTTGATTTCATCGAGTGTCATGATCTTCCCCCCTTGCCTATTCTGCTGCAACTGAAGCGGCATCTGGTGCCTGCCCGACGATCCGGGCCAGAATGCGGCCCGTGTCGATCCCGTCCCCATGCGGCAGGAACACCCGCAACTGGAAGGCGATGATCTCCGTGAAACACCCCATGGCCTTGAGGCCATCAATCATGCCCCGATCCGCACCGCCAAGCTCGAGACGCATCTCGCCTGCGACCCGGCGACGGGTCAGGGTCAGACCCCGGCCCAGATCGACAGGTGCGGTGGTGCCGAGGGCGGCGGTCAACATCTCCTGCGGCGTTTGCGGATTGGAGACGAGGAAGCGGGCGCGCAGCGCGGCCGCCCCTTCCTCGCTCAGCGTGCGCCCGATCATGGCGGTCGCCCCATCGGGCGTGACCCGGTAGATGCGCTCATTGGTGGTCGGAATATCCTTCCAGATCGGCAGCAGCAGCCCGGTCAGCAGGTAGAGCTTGGTCGTGGTGGTTTTTGGCAGGGACGCAGCCTCGGCATCCCAAAGCTGGGTGAACTCGGGCCGCTCAATGTCTTCCCAAGCCGAGGACTCGAACCGCGCCTCTTCGAGATAACTCGACCCGTTTGGCCGCACCGCCTTGCGCATCAGCGTGACAATGTCCTCGTCATACAACTGCATCGGGCGCGCCGAGATAAGCGCCGCGCGACCGGAGGCGCGGTTGACCATCGGTAGCTTGTCCGGATTGCGCGACAGGGCGTCATCCGCCGACAGCACGTGGACCGGGTCCGTCACCTCAAGTCCGATGATCCGCGTCACCGCGCCGGATTTCGGGCAGGTCCAGAGATCCTCGGTGGAGACCTGTTCGATCTTTTCGCCACGCAGGGTTTCCACACCGAGATCGAGCGTGCCCGCCGCGCGCGCCCGCTCAGACTGATCGGCAATCCGCCTCATGAACTCAGCAAAGAGCGCGTTCTGCATGTGGATGGGCAGGGCAAGCACCCGGTTGAGAAACCGCTGGATCGGGGGAAGCTCTTCAAGGAGCACCCCGTCCTTGTCGATCAGCCGCAGGGCCGTCCAGTCGGTGAAGCTCTCGTAGCTCATCGCCTCAGCGCGCCCGGCGGCAAGATCGGCGAAATACCCACGCAGCGCCGCCCGCGCGATCGGGCTTTCGAGATTGTCCTCCTCGCGGAACATACCCTGCGAGCCGGTCTCGCGCTGACCCTTGGTCAAGGCCCCCAGCTGGTCGAGGCGCTTGGCTATAGTCGAGGTGAAACGCTTTTCGCCATGCACATCCGAGGTGCAGACCCGGAAGAAGGGCGCGCTGACTTGGGCAGAGCGATGCGTGCGGCCCAGCCCCTGGATGGCCGCATCGGCGCGCCAGCCGGGCTCCAACAGGTAGTGCCGCCGCCGTTTCTGGTTCTTCGCCGTTTGCGCCGCATGATAGGATCGGCCCGTGCCGCCTGCATCGGAGAAGATCAGGATATCCTTTTCGCCGTCCATAAAGGCTTGGGTCTCCGACGAATTGCTGCTGGCGGAGCGCTTCTCGATGAAGAGGTGGCCATCGTCCGCCTTCAGAGGTCGGATCGACCTTCCGGTCACTTCGGCCACGGCATCGTCGCCAAAGGCCCAGAGGATCTGATCGAGCGCCGAGGGGATCGGCGCCAGCGTCATCAACTCCATCATGGCCGCGTCACGCAAAGCGAGCGCCTCGCGCGAGACGACCAGCGCCCCGGTCTCATCCCGCAACGGTTCTGCCACCATATTGCCGTCGATCTCGACCAGCTTTTGCGCATGGATCGGGAAAGCCTGTTCGAGGTAGCCGAGAACATAGTCGCGCGGCGTCAAGGCGCCCTCAACGAGGTCGTCCTCCGGATCCATTGTCTCAAGTCGGCGTTTCAGCAGGCTCTCACCCGTCGAGACCACCTGGATGACGCAAGCCTTGCCCGCCGCCAGATCGTCCTTGACTGCGCGGATGATGGTCGGGGCTTTCATGCCCATCAAGAGATGGTTGAAGAAGCGCTGTTTCGTGCTCTCGAAGCGGGACTTGGCCGAGGCGCGTGCGGCCGAGGCATTAGTCTCTCCCGAGGCGTCGTTGACGCCGGTCGCTGTCAGCGCGGCCTCGAGATTGTGATGGATCGTCCGAAACGAAGTCGCGTATGCGTCGTAGATCTCGATCTGGGCCGGAGTGAGCGCGTGTTCGAGCACGTCATACTCCACGCCGTCGAATCTGAGGGCGCGGGCCGTGTAGAGCCCGAGCGTCTTGAGATCGCGGGCGACCACCTCCATGGCGGCAACGCCGCCGGCTTCCATCGCCGACACAAAGCTCTCGCGGCTCGGGAAGGGATATTCGGGGCCCTGCCCCCAGAGCCCCAGCCGCGCGGCATAGGCGAGGTTGTGCACGCTCGTGGCGCCCGTGGCTGAGATGTAGAAGACGCGAGCGCGGGGTGCTGCCAGTTGCATCCGCAGGCCAGCAAGGCCCTGCTGGGAGGGTTTGACCCCCCTGCCCTGCTCAGACCCTGCCGCGTTCTGCATGGCATGGGCCTCATCAAAAGCGAGGACGCCTTCGAAGTCTTCACCCATCCAGTCGAGGATCTGGCTCAGCCGTGTGGTGCCGCATTTGCCCGCGGACCGCAGCGTGGCGTAGGTGACGAAGAGGATTCCGTCGCCCATCGGGACGGGCTGGTCCGGTTTCCATTTGGAGAGCGGCTGGATGTCAGCTGGCGAGCCGCCGAGATCGGTCCAGTCGCGGATCGCGTCCTCGATAAGCGTGGCGGATTTGGAGACCCAGATCGCCTTCCTACGCCCGGAAAGCCAGTTGACAAGGATAAGACCCGCGCACTCGCGACCCTTGCCGCAGCCGGTGCCGTCGCCGAGGAAATAGCCGAGGCGATAGGCACGTGCGTCTGGATCATCATCGGCGCGCGTCAGCTTGGTCTGGTCGTCATCGATGGTAAACCGACCGGGCAGGTCGCGCCCATGGGCATCATGCGCCATGATGATGGTTTCCAGCTGCGCCTCGGAGAGATGTCCCTCCTCGATCAGCCTGGCGGGCAGGCGCAATTCCGCATTTGCCGTGTTTGAGGGCACCGGCGGCGCGACCGAGGCCATGGCGATGCTCTCGACGAGCGGGGTGGGATGTCCCTGCGCACCCGCGATCTCGATCCGCTGCGGACGGTAGCGCGCGTAGATGTCCGAGATGGGCGTGTTGTCGCGCGGGATATCAAGGCTCGTGAAAGTTAGCGGGACAACGGCATTGGCCCGAGGTTTGGAGGCGGCGACAGGCGCAGCGCGGCGGTTGCGCGGAGCAGAGGATGGAACGGTCGGCCGAGCATGAGGGATCGCCGCTGCCTGTTGTACGGGGCGCATCTCGGGCCGGGTAGCGGCCACAGCATCGACATATGCCAAGGCTTCATCCAGATCCCGCACAGGGACGCGGATCATTTCGCCGTCCTCCTGCACCTTGTCGAAGACCATCAGCTGGGTTTCGACAGAGGTGCCGAGCTTGCGGTAGACCTGCCCCGGCATCGTCAACGCCAGTCGCGGCGTCAGGAGACCGAAGGCGCGGGACCAATGCGCGGCATCACGGTCGGGCGTGAATCCCGGCGGCATGATCGCCACCAGCCGCCCACCGGGCGCGAGACGCTTTGCAGCCGCGATAAGATGTTTGGCGGCGATGTGCTTGTCCCGGGAGCGGTCGACCGAGGAGGCGAAGGGCGGATTCATCACCACGACGTCGGGTAGAACCGGCGTTTGCAGCAGATCGTCGATATGCTCGCCGTCATGGCCCGTCACCTCGCCGCCGAAGAGGGCCCGCAGGAGGCGCTGGCGAAAGGGGTCGATGTCGTTGAGCAAAAGCGTGGCACCGGCCCGGACGGCGAAAGCAGCCAGAGCACCAGTGCCAGCCGAGGGCTCCAGCACGGTCTCGCCCTTGCGGATCGCCGCAGCCCGCAAGACCAGCGCCGCAAATGGCAACGGCGTGGAAAACTGCTGCAGCCGGATCTGCTGTTCCGACCGGCGGGTTTCCGTCAGGAGCCGTGAGGCAAGCAGCTTTGCAGCGGCGATGTCACCTGCTGCACCGTCCCCACGTAGCAGCACTCGGACGGCAGCGGCTTGCATCAGGTCATAGGCCATACGCCAGTCCCAGGCACCGCCGGCATCGCTGCCGTGAAACGTCTCGCGCATGATGCGCGCGAGCACTGAGCTGCGCAGGGGTTGGTGGTCGACCTCCGCGCCGATTTGCGCGATGGCAGAGGCGAGGTCAGGGTGGGAGATTGAGAGAGCCGGGTTTGCCGATTTGGGCTTGGACATGGGGATTTTCCTTTGGATCAGGGTCTGAGTTCCAAAGGACAAAAAGCCCTCTTTCGCTTTTCGGGATGATGAGCTCAGACCAAGAGGCATCCAATCTACGGCCGGCCAATCAAACGGTTTTTCGGAGTTGGATTAGAAAACTGAAAAACCCGCCGCAATGCGACGGGCTTTTGCTTTCTTTGTGCAATGAGGGGAGGCATAGTGCCCGCAATCTCAAAGCTCACGCTCTATATGGCACCGAAAGTCTTTACTGTCAATGTATCCACCGTTCACGGCTGATGAAGAACACCACCTTCCGAACGTCCTATCCGCACCTAGGTTTGCGACCTATCTGCGCGAAACCGGCAATGATAGGACGCGAGCTCTCCACCTATACCACTGGAATCTTCAAGTATCAGCCGCGTTCATGGTTCCACTCCATGTTTTGGAAGTTGCGCTGCGAAACGCGATCGTGGAAGCAATCGAAGCTGTCCATGGAGGAACATGGCCTTGGACACAAGGCTTCATCCGTTCGTTACCGAACCCGCGCGGTCCGGCATACAGCCCCAAACGAGACCTCGAAGGTTGCGCAGCACAGCAACCCACTGCCGGAAAGGTCGTCGCCGAACTGAAGTTCGTGTTTTGGGAGAAGATGCTGACAAACAGGCACCAAGGCAGACTGTGGGACGATCATTTCTACGCAGTGTTTCCGGACGCGCCTCGTGGTGTCGCTGCCAGCCAGCGCCGATCTGAATTAAGGTCTGACATTGAAGCCGTGAGGAGGCTCCGCAACAGAATCGCACACCATGAGCCTGTTTTTCCGCGCGCCCTTCAGGATGATTTTGATCGGATCATCCGCTGCATAAGATGGCGCAACGAAACGACCAGCAACTGGGTGCTGAAAATCGAGACGGTGCGCGCACTACTCGCAGTGCGCCCCTAAGCGTCCCGCCCCGCTAGGAATTCCGCCAGCACAGGACTGGCCGCGCCCTTTGCGGAGCTGAGCAGCTCTGAGCCCGCAAGCGAGGCCTTCGACAGGCGTACGAGCCCACCGGTTTCCTCGATGCGGTAGCAGCGGCGTTTTTGCCGCCCCCGCTTGTAGTACGTCGCGGTGACAATCTGGCAGGTGCTGCCATCGGTGAGCGTCACAGGGGCCGCGAGCCTGATCTTGTCGCCTTCCTCGTAGTCCGGGATCGACGCCCAATCCCGGCAGCGCTGACGCCAGTCCTGGGCGTAGCTGCCTTCGTCTTTCAGGTCGGAGAGGCGCTCGATCAACCCAAGGGGGGCACGCGACTCGTTCGGGCCAGCGCTTTCCTCCATATCCTTGTAGCCCCAGCAGCCGTCATCATATCGGGTAAGGAATACGGCGGCGAAAGTGATGGAGCCATCCGCATCGGTGACATAGGTCGCGTCTTCGACAGCGGTGCCGTCGAGATTGGTGACCCTTGCCGCCGCGTACCAAGTCGAACCCACCTTGCAGGCTTTGACCAGTTCCGTCTTGCGCCTTTCGCCCTCGAAGGTGCACAGCCGAGCAATCTCCGCTTTCTCATCCGCGTAGGTCTGGACGCGGCCGTCGGTGTAGAAAAGCCATCCCATTATGCCGCCCTCCGGTCATCGATTTCCATCAGCGCATCCAGCGGCACGCGGTAGGGCTGCATTGCGTCGAAATCCTCGCAATTGCCGCAGTTCTGCACGATCGCGAAGGTGTCGCAGGCATCCTTGAGGATGACCCGGAAGGTGCCGCCGAGGCCCGAGGGCACCTCGTAGGTCCCGCCGATGAGATAATCCGAGGCCCGGCGCACAAAGACGCGGATACTGTGACCATCGGTGGCGAGCCGGATCGCCCCCTGCCCCCGGTCGATGAGCACCTGCACATCGTCTAGAATGTCCGTGTAGAACTGGCCGGTCAGATCGCGAAACGCCATGCGGCGCTGCGCCATCCAGTCGGTATCCCGAAACGGGTTCATGCCGTCGGCGAAGGCGAAGGAGGGATCGGCCTGTTCGGTGGTGACGATACGGGTGGTCGTGCCATCGATGCCGTTTGAGCGCAGATGTACACCATTGCCGACGATGAGGATCAGGGCGGGCCTGTCCACGGGCCCGTTCCAGTTGGGCAGGAAGGTTTTGCAGGCGCGCGCATGTGCGATTTGCGCCGCAACAGCTGAGGCAGAGAACTTGAGAATAGCCATAGGGATGTCTTTCCGTTGGGTGTGGGAGGGTCGACCCGCGCGAGGAATGCCTCGCGCGGGTCGCATGATGGCTCAGGCCGCTTGCGCGACCTCGCTGTCAGGCTCGGGGGTTTCCGCAGCGGGCTCCGCCTCATCAAAGGCGATACCGGCGGTCTGCATCATCGGCGGGCACCAGGCGGCCACGGCAGCGCGCTGCGCGTCCGTGAGCGTGGCGAAGGGCTCGGCGAAGAGCTTGTCGCAGAAGGCCACGATCTCCTTCTTGCTCGACGAGGCCAGCGTCACAGCCTCCTGGGCCAGACCCAGATCCTCGCCGAGGATCTTCAGGAGCCAGGCCTTCTTGAAGCGGTTGAAGAGGGCCGCATTCGGCGTCCAGTGGGCGCGAATGTCGGGCATGATCTCGATCTCGAACGCATGCATCAGGCTGTCGCGCTGGCGGTCCCGCGCGAAGCAGGACTGCGTGGTGCTGGCCGTGGCATAGGCCACGAGCTTGGCCTTCTCGCCGGCCTCCAGCGCGCGAAACGCCGCGAACTGATCGGCGGGCGCGCGGGTGTCATCGAGCCAGGAGAGATCAAGCGCATCATGCGCCGCCGCCACCTGCTCGAGCGAGGTCTCGTCGATCTCGTCCATCTTGGCATGGCTGCGGTATTCCTTGCGGGCATCGATCTTGATCGCCTGCGTGACACTCATGCCGCTGGCCAGAACGTCACTGATCAGCTTGAAGAGCGTCAGATCGAGCGTGGCTTCCGGATGCAGCGCCATCGCGGCCCCAAGCGCCATGGCTCGCTCGGTCTTGAGGTCCTCAGCCAGTGAGGCTGGATAGGTGATTTCGCCGGCGTCTGGGGCCTCCTCCCCGGTCGGGCTAGCCGAGGAGCCGCGCGCGCCCTCCTTTTTGACGGTGTCTTCCGGGCGGACGAGGCCAACATGGAGGGTCACCTGCCCGCCCGACCAGGACGCGATTACCCCAGACCGCGCGAGGTCCTCGGCGCTGTAGGCCTCCTGCAGGTCGCGGGCTTCCTCTTCCAAGGCGTCCACGCGCTCGTAAAGCGCGTTGTAGGCACCGTCCTTGAGCCCCTCATCCTCCATCTCGAGCTGCAGTTTCTCGAGTTCGGCGGTGATCTCATCGATGCGCTTTTGCGCAGCCTCATCAGGCTCGATCGGGCCGGGATAAACGCGGCCGTAGTCGGCCATGGTCGCGTAATCATAGCGGACCATCGCATCGGCCCAGGCAAAGCCCAGCTTTATGCGGGCCTCTTCGGCGGCGGCACCGAGCTTCTCGAGCAGGATGGTTTCGACCAGCGCTGCATCCTCCAGCACGGAATGCTCTTCCAGAAGGTCAGCCGCGACGGCGCCGCCGCGGGCCTCGTAGTCCGCGCGCACGAAAGCCCCGATATCATCGCTGACCTGCACACCGCGGGATTTGAGCGCCTGACGGACCGTGTAGGCCTGCAGATAGCCGCCGTCTTTTGTGAGCGCCTCGAAGACCTCGCGCTGCGCCTCCTGGCTCGGGTGCTCGGCGAAGGCTTTCATCGTGTCGAGCGTGATCACCTTGCCCCGGGCCGCGGCGCGGATGTCGGGGTGGATAAGGCCATAGCGCAACCGGCCTTTCACGGCCGCCACCGTGGCGCCGAAGGTCTTTGCGATCGTCTCGGGCGTCTGGCCGTCGACCTCCATCATCCGGGCGAAGGCCTCGAACTCGTCGATGGCATTCATCGGTGCCTGGGTGATGTTCTCGGCGAGCGACAGCGCCGTGGTGACGTCGCACTCCTCAGGGACAAGGCGGCAGTCGACCTTGGTTTTCGCCGTGAATCCCTTGCTGGCCTTGTCAGCGATCAGCTCCTTCAGGGCTGCATGGCGCCGGCCACCGGCGAGGACAGCATATTTGCCGTCAAGCTTCTGAACCAGAAGCGGCTGGAGCAGGCCCAGCACAGCGATACTGGCCTTCAGATGGGCGATGTTTTCGGGGTCATAGGTTTCCGGCGCGTTGCTGCGCACATTGGCGGGATGCGGGACGAGATCGCCGATAGCGACGGTAAGGGGAGCAAAGCTTGTGGTCATGGGATATCCTTCCAGGAGGGTGAGGTGTGGCCCGCGCGCTCACGCGCGTGACCAATCCCCGGCTTCAGGGATCACCACGACAAAAGGCCCACTTTCCCTTTGAGGAGTCAGCGGGCCTTCATCGTCTCAGATGTAAGGGTGAGGAGTCCCCTGCCCTACCAGTCGCGCGCCAGCATGATGGTCAGCACGCGCATGGTGGTGGCAGGATTGTCCGGGGTCTCAGCGCCGTAGCGGAAATCCGAATCTGCCTCATAGAGATCGATCTTCCAGAACACGGTCTCGCCCCGGATCTCGACCGCCCCGAAATCGTGCCAGCCCTCGGGATCATTCTCAGGCTCGAATGTATCGAACGCACCGGTCGCCTTCACCGCCTCGGCCATGAAGCCGTCACCGGCCTCCATAAGCGAGCGGGTGACATGCATCCGGCCCTGGATGGGCTGCGCGGGCGGCACGCCAAGGCACGCGAGCTTGCGAAACGCGTCGTTCTGCGCCGCGATCACGGTCGGATCCGGATGGTCTGGCAGGGGTTGAACGGTCATGGACATGGGGATCTCCTTTGAGAGGTTTGAAACACCCTTCTCAAAGCCCGCTTTTTCTTTTCTGCTTGTCGGAGGGACCGAAGCAGAAGGTGCCCTACCCGAACAGCCCCTTGGGTCTGTAATTCGGGTTGGGGATGGTTTCGATCCAGCCGCCTTGTTCTTTGATGCTCTCGAGCGCTGCCGAGAACGGATAAGCGCCCTCGGACTGGCTCCACCAATAGGCACCGCGCTTGAAGGTGATGATCTTGCGGCGGCCGTCTTTGAAGCTGGCCACCCGCAGCGTCTTGGGTTCCTTGCGTGACATGGGCGTCTCCGTTCTCCGTGTGGTCAGGCGGCCTCGGCACTGCGCCCTGCCCTGCCCACCTCCGATCTGGCGATAAGGTAGTCGCAGGCGCGCTGCGCGTCAGCGGCGTGCTTGAAGATGGCGCCCTTGTCCGACCGCAGAACGCGTAGCCAGTTGTAGAGGTAGGCGGCATTCGTCTCGAGCGTATGGGCTGTGAAGCCGAGCGTCTGACCCAAAAAGACCGAGGTCAGTTCGGCGACGATCTCCTCGCGCGCATAGGACGTGTTGCCAAACTTCGAAAACCCGAAATCACGGTTCAATCGATGGGGGGCTTTCGTGGCATGGGCGAGCTCATGGGCCCAGACCCCGTAGAAATTCCGCGGGTTCTCGAACCGCGCGATCGACGGCATGAAGACCTTGTCCACGGGCGGCAAATAGTACGCCTCCGTGCCCGTGAAGACGGTCGTGATGTCGATGGCATCGAAAAACGCCTGCATGTGCGGGATTGGCTCGGACCGCGGATGCTTGGGCACGGGCTCCGGGTCCGGAAAGAAGCTGTCGGGCAAGCCCTCGATCTGGCAGGCATTGAACACGCGGTAGGATTTCTGGAAGCGGAATATACGGGCTTCCTCGGAGTGATCATCCCCGTCGCTGCGGTCATGCTCATATGCGCCCGCGTCTTTCCGGCTTTGACCGTAATAAACGACGACAGAGGACTTCTCGCCCTTGCGGACCTTTGCGTCCAACGCATTGGCTTGCGGCAGCGTCATCCAGAAGGGAGAGCTGTGGCCCGCCATCACGGTCCGCATCGTCAGCAGGAAGTTGTTCACCCCTTGGTAGGGTTCTCCGCCCACGCGCAGGGGACGAGAGCTGCCACCTGCGGTCCATTGCTTGCGCCACGGCAACACGCCGCGCTCGATGATGCGGATGATTTCGTTTGTGATGACCTCGGAGGCATCGAATTTGGGCGTGCGGGATCGGGCCATGGCTGGCCTCCTTTCGAGTGTTGGTGAGAGGGAATGGTGATCAGGTTGACTGGCGGGGGCGCGGATCGTTGGCGATCCTGGCACCGAGGGCTTCGACCATGTCGATGTAGGTGGTCAGCGAGACGGACGTGCCAGGACCGCAAGGGTCAGGGTCGACCGATCCGTCCCGCGCCACGCACGGCAAGTTCGCGAAGGTGATGACGTCAGTGACGGGTCGGTTATCGATGAACGGCGTCCCTCGTGCGACCGCAAGTGCGGCCAAGGGAAAGCGATCGATCGGCGCGAGGGTGGACACGGTGGTCCAACCGAGATGGAGGAATGTCCCACCCTCCCCGCAGATCACATGCGCGTTTGGCAATGACGCCGCCTGCTTCAGATAGCCGAGATCACGCAGGACGGTCTGGCGTTCGAGCCGCTGTGCCAGCGCCGTCTGGCCAGTTCGGCGCAGCTCTCTATGCCGCCACCACCAGGCAGCGGTCGCGCGCAACACGCGCAAAACACCTGTTTGCATCGGAATGCCCTTCATCAGGAAAGACAGACCGGAATCCGGCCCGGACCCATCTGAGGGACCCCAAAGGCCCTCATCCGTCAGTCACAAAACCCGAAGAACACTTTTACTTTTCGTGGACCAAACCCATGAAACACCCAACCTCCACCGAACTGTACTGGCACGACGGGATGAGAACTTCCACAGGGCCTATCGGCTAGACCTGTGGCGGTTTCTTCTTCACGAGATAGCCCAGACCGCTCAATCGGCCCGCAACTGCCAACTTCTTCGTAAAGCGTGCTGATCCTTTGGCTTCCCGTCGATGTAGCGGATCGGCATCCTGGAAAGGGAAGCCATTTCGATGAAGGCTATTATGGGCATGATTTCTCATCGCGAATACCAAAAACGCAATAACCTATTGTTATTAAATCGTTTTCCACCATCGGACGGATCAGATCATTCCGCAGCCAACATCAAAGCACTCTTTTGAAGAGTTCGGGTGTCATGAAATCAAGAGATTGAGTTGCAACCGCTGTTCTGCGATGTCCTCGTCGTCCAATACGACCAAATCAGCGGAACGCGGGACCGCTGGCAACCAGCTGCTGCGCTTGAGGAGCCGATTGCCTCGCTGGCCATGTCGCCATTATCGAAGTGACTGAGAAGTTACGGGGTCCCCTTCCCCGCGCGCGGGAGTTCGAGGATCGAGCCCTTGGTCAAACGGTTTTGGCAACCATCGATCGTCTGCTCCTTGTGCGCTACGGCCCGTAGCCACGATATCATGCAACAGACATCCACAACCTACCTCTCAGGCATTAGCACCGATGAAGGCCAAGCGAATATCCGAGGCCAGGACCCAAATCGCCGTCAGCAGGCGCCGGATAGCGTAGAGCCAGTTATTTAGGGTATGCATCATCAGATCTCAGACATCGAAAAGGGCAGGGGCCGCGGAGGCGCGCAACGATCTGTATGTTCTTCGCTAGCCGCCTTGGCGCTACTAGCAGCGATGGTCACCAGCTGAGGTTTCACCATGGTGATCGGGATGCCCTCGTCATCAGATCTTCGCCGCGACGAAGGCGAAAGCCACTTTCACGATCTCAAATACCGCCATACCTCACCCCCCTAACTTTTCTTTCTCAGACACCGTTTGTGTGCCGAGAGCCTACTTAACAGCTGTTAAGTTATGCCATGCCAGCCGCACGCGATCGGAGTTTAACAGCTGTTAAGCCGCGTTCCGCCGGCCAATCAATGCCATGACCATTGGGCCACAGGAAAACTCGCCTGCCGCAGCTTTGGTAGTCAGAGCTCGCAAGTATCCACCAGGCGATCTTATGTCGGCGAAGCGTTCCAGCATCGCAGCAACGACGATCGACGCTTGCTCCGGACCCATGAACCGCTGTGCTTCTTCCCATGCAGACGCACTGATCCCCATGGCTGGCCGCACATGGCACGCCGCATCGTAAAGCTGATGCCAATGCCGGATCTCACCTTGGTAGAAGGTCTTAAGCGAGGGGCATGCCGCTATCACTAGGTGGAGCGGGATCTTTGGCAGATGTCTTGTGTCCTGTTCATCAACGTCAGCCACCGGCTCATTCGCATCCACATCTGGCACACCCGCCGCCACCCCGCTTTTTTCTAAAGCAGGTTCAAAATCTATAGATTCTTTATTTGAATTATGATGGTGACGCTCAGATTGGGCATCATTGGTGTTCATTTCTTCTGTTTCAGGGCCATCAATGATGTTGCGTGCCTGGTCAAGGAGAGCTTCAAGATCGGCTCGATAGGCCGCGAGGTCCTCAATTGAAAGCTTGCGGCGAAGCGCGCGGGCTGTGAGGGCAGCCTTGTCGCGAAGCTGATCCCAGAAGCCTAGTCCTGGCTGCATCTCGTCTCCGAACTCGGCGAGGGCCGCGAGATCGCGTCGCATGAGGCTTACGACCTCTCTGAGGCGCCTGACGCGCTCCTCAGCCTCACGTACGGCCTCTGCGGCCCGTGCTATCTCCTCAGACTGGCAGTAGAGCGGGGAAAGATCGAAGCCAAAGGCGACGCGGTCTTCGCCGTGCTTGCGGACGTAGCGCTTCCCATTGGGGCTATCGCGCCGCTGGAGCAAGCCAGCCTCGACGAGACGCGCGAGGTGACGACGCATCGTTGAGCACGGCATGCCATTGAGGCGCTCGCAGATTGCCTTGTTCGAGGGGAAGACGACCATCTCGGCGTTCCCGCCAAGCGCATCGTCCGGAAAGAAGCTGAGGAGCCCCTGCAAAACAGTCAGATCACGTTCCGAGACCCCAAAGGCCGCTTGCGCCTTGGAGAGCTCGCGCAGGAGTTCCCACTTGTTAACGGGTCTGGCCGGAACAGATGCCTCGGGTCGCTCGATGACGCGCAAATGAGCGTGCGAAATCGGCCGCATAAACGGCGAAATTGGTGTGTACTCCATGAAAATGTTCACGAAGACAAAAATTCTAGGGCCCGCGAATCGCTTTGCGCTTGCGGGGTAGGGGCCAGAACGCTACATTCAGAAGTGCGAAAACTGAGATTTTGTAGCGGGCTGATCCCGGTGCGAAACCTTACAAAGGTCTCGTGAAGCTAGCTTCTCGGGGCCTTTTTCTTTTTGCCTGTATCGTGCCTCCTTCTTGTTGGTTGCTCTTCCTCAGTCTTCTGAACGCTTCCAGCGCTCATGAAGCTCGGTAATCAGCTTTGGGGCATTGCCCTCCAACCAGCTGATAAAATCAGGTTCATCCGTAGTCAGATCGAGTTTAAGCTGCTTGCCTTGGCGGCCGGTCTTGACCGTCGCAGCTCCGACACCGGGGATCGCCAAAGCAGGCACGCCTTTTCTAGACGGGCTTGCTTTCTTCTCTGCGCTCTTCGCGGCTGCCAGAACTGCGAGAAACGCACGCTCAGAAACCTCATCGACCGAGCCGGAACTTTCGGACTTGGCTGCATGAGCTACGGCTTGCAGTTGGTCTCGATCACCGTCGTAGGCACCCAAAGCCTTTTTGAGCTCTTCCCATCTCGGGCGACCAATCCCGGGAGCCGCACCAATTGCCTGGATGAGTTCCTCGCCGACCGTCCGAACGACACTCAAGAGTTGTGAAACCCCAGCTTCGTGGAGGTTAAGGACTTCGGCGACACCTCGATTGGTGCGCTCAGCCCCTTCCAAATGATCACCGTCCAGAAGTGCCGTCGCAACGAGCGCACGCTCAATAAAGCTCAGATCACGACGCTCTTGGTTCTCGAGAAGCTGATCTCGAAGCGCTTGATCACCCTCAACCTCTGTGACGATAGCTCGAACTTTGATACCGAGTTCGCGACATGCTTCTAAGCGTCTGCGGCCATAGATCAGGTTGTAGCGATCGCCTTCCAGTGGGCGGACCAAGACAGGCACACGCTGACCGTTCTTGGAAATAGAGTTCTTCAGTCCCTCAACTTCAATCTGAAGCCTGTCATCCAACCGTCCTTCGGTAACAATCTGCGCCGGATCGATCTCAAAAACACCGCCACGCAGTCGGCGCCCTTCAAGAGCGTCAGGAGCGTTGCGAAGGGTCTGCAGCGGCAGGCCAAGTTTAGGCTTTCTTGCCATTCCGCCCCCATGTGTTCTGGATGATTTCAGCGATCTCATCGTTCACTGCGTTCATAGATTCGATCGCACGATCAAACGTCTGACGCGTGAAGTCCCTCTTGTCAGCTTCGTAGAGCGTTTGCTTGGTCAAGCCGGCATCAGAAATTGCGGTCGATTCAACCATGTGATTGGTCAGGACCGACCTCCCAAACAGCCCGCGAATGAAGGCGATGACTTCGGTTTGTGGCGCGTCGCCGACTTTGTATCGCGTTGGCAAGAAGCGCAGCCAATCGAAGCGCAAATTTGCGCCTGCATCCCTGATTACTCCCAGGAGATCCGCCGTCATTCGCAGGAATTGGGACATCGACATAAGGTCAAGCATCTGCGGGTGAACCGTCACGAGGACGCCCGAGGACGCGGAAAGTGCTGACATCGTCAAGAAACCAAGCTGCGGCGGGCAGTCGATCACAACAACGTCGTAGTTCGCTTCAACACTATCGAGTGCGTCATGAACTCTCGCGAAGAACGCCTTCGCTCCGCCTCGCTGGATAGCAGCAGGCGTCTCGTGCTCGAACTCCATGAGTTCAAGGTTGCCTGGGATGAGATCAAGGCCGCGAATGTAAGTCTTGCGGATCACTTCGGAGATCGGAACCGGATCGTCGTAGCGAACGGCATCATAGAGGGTTCCGCCCTCCATGAGGTCGAGTTCTGGCTGGATTCCGTGAAGAGCCGAAAGAGATGCTTGGGGGTCGAGATCGATCGCAAGAACTCTGTACCCCTTGAGCGCCAAGCGCTGAGCGAGGTGAGCAGACGTCGTCGTTTTGCCGCTTCCGCCCTTGAAGTTCACCACTGAAATGACTTGAAGCTCGTCACCGTCGCGACGCCCAGGCACGTAAGTTCCAGACTTTTTTGCGTTTCCTTCAAGCGTCTGCCGGATTTCCCAGATATCGTCGAGCGTATAGCGGCGATGACTTCCCGCCGTCGTCTCGACGTCAACGATCTTTCCTTCTCGATGAAGCTTCCGAAGATAGGTATGGTCGACGCCAAGGAGCTCAGCAGCTTCGCCGCTTGTCAAAGTGCGCATCACCTTCTTTGCATCCGGTGGGAAGTGCGCAGCGCGCTGAGCATGCAGGTTCGACGCGAGAAGTTCCGCGTAGTGCCCGATGGCGATATCTAGATCTTGTTCTGCTTCGCTCATGTCTGCCCCGATCCGTGGGCGCGTTTTTTATGTGACCGCGCGTTATTTTTCGAGACTATTGCCCGACCAGCCAGATTCGTGCAAGCACTTTCTAGATTTAGTGGCAATCCGTTAAGCCAACACAAGTGTCGTGTTCACAGGAGCCCCAACTTTTCCGCACGCTCAAGCAGCATTTTGACCGAAGACGGCTGCCAGCTAATACGGCCTCGAGGGGTGCGCTCACGCATCGATTCTAGCCGGTCGCAGATCGCCTGCAGTGTGATTTCGGGGTCCGAGCCTTTGATGGCAGCCACGATAGCTGGCAGGCGGTCATCGGTTTCGCGGCGTCCGGCGCGGCCAAGCACTTCATCTGGTAGAAACCCGTCGCGGACATAGACTTTCACAGCACGGAGTAGGCGGCTTTGGGTCCAGTGCCGGTCGTGGGGCAGGGGGCCATTAATGATTCGCAAAACATCTTCCCAGGCCATATCCGGCCGTAGGCGTCGCACGTGGGGCACCCAATCCTGCGCGGTTTCGTTCAGGCGCTCCATGTAGCCGTCCTGTCGTGCCAGCCGCACCTTGCGCAGCGCGGCGGGGTCTTTGGTGCGAAGCCCAGGATTGCCACCAACGCGCCCTTTGGCGCGCGCAGAGGCAAGCCCGGCCTTTGTGCGCTCACGTATCAGCGCGCGCTCGAACTCGGCCGCGGCGCCCAGAACCTGCAATGTGAATTTTCCTTGAGGGGAGGCGGTGTCGATTGGATCCTGCAGCGAGCGGAAGAAAGCTCCCTTGGCCTCCAGACGTTCGATCACCTCCAGCAGATGCGACAGGGATCGCGCAAGCCGGTCGATCCGCACAACGACCAGCGTATCGCCGCTCTGGACGCGTTCGAGCAAACGCGCGAGTACAGGACGCGCGCGATTGCCGCCTGAGGCGTGCTCTTCAAAGATCTCGGCACAGCCCGCAGATTGCAGCGCCTCAGACTGGGGCAGGGGGGTCTGATCCTCCGTGGAAACGCGGGCATAGCCTATCAGGGGCATGAAAACGGGGCCGATTGCAATTTCATATGCCGTTACTAAACGACCGTTTATAAACGAATGCAAGCAAGTGTTTTCTCATTGTGCCGATGCACAATCCCCTAGTTTCCTTGCATTGATCGCGATCTGAAAGGTTCCGTCGGCAGTCGCGCGCACGTAATGTGTAAAGAGCATTGTCGACGGTCACAAAACAGCTTGGGTAATGTGCAAATAATCTGTATTTTGCACATATGATGCCACAATCGACTATTATTCCTGAAGATTTCGACGAACCCCTCGACATCGGAGAGGGGGATGAGGATGCTTCGGAAGAAGTTCTCTGGTACCTGCCGGGCCCGATCGAAGAGGAACCGGATTACCGGCTTCCCGGACCTCGGGCGGGACAGCCGGAAAAGGGCCTCATTGATGACTGGGCAAGGGCCGAAGCGGATCAGGCTGCGCTTCTGGCAAGGGTGGCCGGGCGCTTGGGTGCGCTCGATGACCGATTGGCTCGCGCGCCCAAAGGCTGGCTGCATAGGTTGGCACTGATCGAGGCGGCAGACCTGAGCTGGTTTGCAGGAGATCGCGTAGGCCCGGATCGTCTGGCGCTATGGATTTCTATGCGCCTGTCAGGCGCACAAGATGACCCAAATGCCTTGGCGCGAATTGGATGGGCCGTTCGGCGACTGACAGGCGGTCCTGACCCGATAGTCGATATCGCAGCCTTCCTCGACCGCCGCGATCCTGAAAACATCGATGAAAATGCCGAGCGCTTCGACGATCGCGCGAGCGGTTGGCTGGATTTGATGAAACAGGCCGCCGATCTTCATCCGATCACCCGCGCCTGCATGGGGTTTCATCTCTGGAGTCTTGCGGGCCTTGGGCAGCAGGGCGATCGGGTGGAAGCAGCGGTCACGGCCGCGCGCATCGCGGCTAGCGAGGGAAACGGGGCAATTTTCGCACCGTTGGCAATGGGCGGGGCAGGGGGCCTGCGCGCGAGTGGGCCATCGGCAGAGCGCCTTAAACAATGGCTCGAGGGGATGCAGACAGCTATCCTCATGGCGATGCGGCGCCTCGACGATATCCAATCATGGTCAGCGAAGGCCAAAGCAGAGATGTCAACGCTCTCAGGCAAGACACCGCCGGTCCTGAGCGCCCTGCTGACCGAATGGCCCCTCGTTTCCGCCCCGATGGCCGAATTGTGGATCGGTGCTAGCCGCGCCACCGCTCAACGCAATCTCGCCTGGATGGAAGCGAAGGGTCTAATCCGTGAAGTGACGGGGCAGGGACGGTTTCGGATGTGGAGTATTGCGATTTAGGCCGACCAGCGGCCAGTCGAAATCTGTTCCAGTTTCGAGCGCTCTGATTACAGATTATCCTTTATTGCATCACCCCAAAGTCAGCACCATCTCCTCCGAGAGCGACAAGTCCGGAATATGCAGGTTCTCAGGTGCCGGGCCTTTGCGAATGCGCCCAGCCGCGTCATAATGGGAGCCGTGACAGGGGCAGAACCAACCCCCGAAATCCCCCGCCCCATCCCCCAGAGGGACACAGCCCAGATGGGTACAGACACCGATCATGACCAGATATGCCTCGTGACCCGCAATGGCCCGGTTCTCATCGCTTGCCAGCGCATCGTCGGGCAGATTTGGGTTGCGCGCCGAGCTGTCAGGCAGGTCAGAGACCGCCTGTGCCCGAGCCTGAGCCATTTCTGCCTCCGTTCGATGACGGATAAAGACAGGTTTTCCGCGCCAGTTGACGGTCAATTGCGTTCCGGGCGCGAGATCGGAAATATCAACAGTGATCTGTGCCAAGGCGCGGACATCGGCGGAGGGGTTCATCTGGTTCACCAGTGGCCAGAGCGCAGCCCCTGTTGCCACGACCCCTGCCCCGGCCGTTGCGTAATACAGGAAATCCCTGCGGGCGGTATTCTCTGACGCTTCCATCATCGGGCATGTGTCCGTGCCTCCCGCGCTGGAAGGTCAACACGCGAGATGTAACGTTTTGTCAGCGCACCTCTCTACGGATCATCAAACAGGCCTTGTCGGCGCATTAATGGTGCGGGCCCGCGCCTTTTGCCATCATGAGGTGGTGCTCCTGGTGATGCGCCCCGATGGTCATCAGACCAAAGAAACCAAGTCCCTGAATCTGCGCGGCATCGCCATCGACACTGAGCGCCACGCCATCTTTTAAGTCCTCTGTCACAACGTCCCAGCCGGTCTCGGCCGCGAGAAAGGGCGCATGGGCGGGCACCATGGCGCGGATGGCCTCGAGAACACGGGGGGTGCCCCGAATCTCGAACCGGGCCCCTTCCGGCCGCAGGGTGCGGGCGACCACGGCCTCTTGGGTCAGAAGGTCCATATCGACCAGATGGCGGCGCAATCCGTCAATATCGACCCGCTCCCAATCCGTCTCGGGATCGGCCTGCAGGATCGTTACGATTTCCGCCAAGGCGGCAAAGGCCGATTGCCCGGTTTCCTGCGGTCCGCCCATGTCGTGACCAGCCGCGGAATTGGCGTGCTGCGCGGCCACGGGTGCGGCCATCACTATGGCAAGGACGAAGGGAATGAGACGCATGGACAGGTCCTTCAATGGGGTGGTGTCATGTTTACGCTAGCAGGGGCGGATGCATCGTAATATGATTTCAATCATATGTTGCCAAACCCCTATGATCATATCCCGAGCTCAGCCCTGCGCCCAATCTCCGGCGCGGTTGGAGATACCGTATTTCACCAAGGCGACCCCACCCACGGTCTCTATGTCGTGCAAACCGGGCGCGTGCATCTCGAGCGGGTCGATCCAGATGGCGAGCGGTTCATCATCCACCGTGCCCAAGCCGGAACAAGCTTTGCCGAAGCTTCGGTGTTTTCGGAGGTCTATCATTGCGACGCAGTCATTGTTGAGGCCGGGGCGCTGATCCGGATCGACAAGGCTTCCGTATTGGCCGCTTTTGCCGACCCGGCATTTGCCCGCGCCTATGGCCGTCAGGCGGCTCAACAGATACAGGCGCAGCGACAGATGCTGGAGATCGTCGGCATTCGGCGCGCAGAGGACCGGGTGATGGCAGGGTTGATCGCAGGCTTGCTCGAAGGCTCCATCGTCGAGTTTGCCGCTCGGTTACAATTGAGCCATGAGGCGATCTACAGGGCGCTGCGAAAGCTTGTGCAAGACGGACGGGTCATGAACCCGTCCCGCGGGATCTATCACCTGCACCCATGACCTGATCAGCTGTGGCTCGCGAAGACCGAGGTCGCGCCGTCGGAGCCAACAAGCAAGGTGTCAAAAGCGTCACCGGCCCCGGGACCGCCCATGCCGGGCGAACTCATCGGCATGCGGGGGACAGTCAAACCGCGCGCCATCGGTTGCTCTGCTAGCAGCCGCGTGATGTCCGCGGCAGGCACGTGGCCCTCGATAAAATAGTCGCCCACGACCGCCGTGTGACATCCAGCAAGTTCCGGTGCAATTTGCAGCCGATCTTTGAACGCATAAAGCGCATCCTGATCGACGTCCTGCGCCTCGACCGCGAAGCCCGCTTGCCGGACATGATCGACCCAAGCGGTGCAGCATCCGCAGGTGGGGGTTTTCAGGACTTTAATGACCGGTTCCGTGTTGGCCAGTGCTCGCAGGGGGAGTGTGGCAGCCGCTCCGGCCAGCAAGAACGTACGTCGTTTCATCATGTGTTCCTTTTTGAGTTACCCGAGACCCTAGAACTGTGTTTTCGAGAGTCCAGAGGCTGTTCCTGCTCTGTCGGCGTGAGGGTGGATGTATCCAGGGCGTGTCCGCTTGCTGGCCCGCGAAGGGGCTGGATCAACATCCTGTCGACCCAGAGGTCGCGCGTCGTGCGAAACTGCTCGATACCGATCGTCATTCCCTCGTGGCCCTTCGCGGGCTGGGCTACGTAAGTACCCATGAGGCGGTCCCACCACGGCAGGTTGAAGCCGTAGTTTGAGTTGGTTTCGCGCGGATCGACAGAATGATGCACGCGGTGCATGTCGGGTGTGACGACGATCCATCTGAGCCACCGGTCGACCGGTCTCGGCAGGTTGATGTTGGCATGGTTGAAGAGGGCAGTGGCGTTGAGGATGATCTCGAACAACAAAACCGCGACGGCGGGCGGACCAAGCGCTGCCACCAGGGCGAGCTTGATCGCCATCGAGATGAGGATCTCAATCGGATGGAAGCGTAATCCAGTGGTTGCGTCGAAGTCGAGATCCGCATGGTGCATCCGGTGCAGGCGCCACAGGGCCGGGACGGCGTGGAACATGACATGTTGCAGATAGATCGCCAGATCGAGCAGCAGCATGGACAGGATCACAGCCAACCCGAAAGGAGCCTCGATAATGTTGAACAGGCCCCAGCCCCGCTCCTCGGCCAGGACCGCCAGACCGACGGCCAGGATTGGGAAAGACAACCGGAGGATCGCCGTATCGATCACGACAAGTGCCAGGTTGTTCGACCAACGGATGACACGCGGAATGTCACGCCGCCGACGCGGGGCGGCGAGTTCCCAAAGCGCCATGGCGGCCAGCACACTCAAAAACGCCGTCAGACGAATCTCCGGCTCTGCGGCTAGTATTATGTCCATCACAGTCTACGGCCCTTCTGTGTTAGGGCTTGGGTGCGGATGCGCATCTCGCACATCAGTCTTTTCTTGCGCAGCCTTTGCAGCCGCTATCTGGACTATATCAAGATCCCGCGCGTGGCGCTCGTCGAGACACTCTGTTTCGAGCTGCAGCGTGACCATGTGAAACCCATGCTGTTCCGTCAGCCGCCGATAGGCCCTGTTCAGCAAATCCGCGGCCTCGGCGGGTGACTGATGGCGGATATGGGCGGAAAACGCGTGTTTGCCGCTGGTCAGCGTCCAGGCATGCACATGGTGAACATCCAGAACCCCGTCCTGCCCGTTCAGGTCCGCTGTTACAGCGTCGAGATCCGTTCCCTCGGGCGTGCCTTCCATGAGAATGTGGACCGCTTCCTTGATTACGCCCACAGAGGCCCAGAGGAGAACCACCCCGAACGCCATGCCGAGAATCGGGTCAATCGCCAGAAAGCCGGTGAACTCGATCACAAGGGCGGTGACGATGATCAGGAGGCTGCCGACAAAGGTCTGGATGATGTGCCAGAGCGCGCCACGGGCATTCAGATCGTCCTTGCTCGATTGCCACATCAGCGCCAGAGAGACCACTTCCGTGACCAGGCCCCCGAAGGCGACCCAAAGCATGGGGCCTGTGGCCAGGTGGATCGGGTCTCCGAGCCGCATCGCGCCCATCCAGATCACCAGAAGCGCCATGCCGAGAAGAAAGCCGCCATTCACCAGCGCCCCGATGATTTCGGCGCGGTACCATCCGAAACTGCGCGTCGAATCCGCTGGACGGCGCGCAATCCGCTGCGCGGTGATGGCCACGAGAACGCCGCCAACCGCCGACAGGGTGTGAAACGCATCCGACAGGACGGCAATCGAGCCAGTCCAGAGCCCGACGGCCAGTTCAATCACGAAGTAGACGCCGGTGAGCCAGGCCGAAATCACAAGGGCCTTGCCGGAACTCGGCATGTGCCCGGCGTGAGAATGACTGGCCATATCAGCTCTCCTCCCCTTGTGTACCGGTCTTTCGCGTCGCGGCGAAGAGAACCGACAGGCCGGTAAAGCCACCGAGCGCAAGCGCGGTCCATGTGGCAGTGCGGGCATCTCCGTTCATCGCCTGGTTGCCCATGTGAGCGAGCAAAAAACTCGCTGGAATAATCCCGGCCATCGTGGCCAGCGCGAACCTCCAAAGATGCAGCTTGCTCAGACCTGCGGCGTAACTGATCATATCGAAGGACAGAAACGGCAGCAGGCGACTGCCGAAGACCAAGAAGGTCAGAGTGTTCTGCGATCCGAACAGGCCTGTGTTAATCTTCTGACCGAGATGACGCTCAACGAAGGGACGACCGAGACCGCGGGCCAGACCAAAAGCGGCAAGCGCACCGAGTTCCGCGCCAAGAACGACAAAGAGTGTCCCGAACGTGTGCCCATAAGCCGCTCCGGCGGCGAGTGCGATCGGCGCCGAGGGCAGGGGGCTTGCGACGATAGCGATTGTCATAAGCGCCACGATAACAATTGGTCCGGCAAGACCTGCCGCCTCGATCCAGCGGTCAATTTCCGCGCGATCAGGCAGGCGAATGTCAACGCCAAGGACGTCCGGGAAGGCCAATGCGACGACTCCCATCAGGAACACCGCAATAAGAAGGATGCGCATCATCATGGATCAAAACACGGCATAGAGCAGAACGAAGAACGTCGCTGCCAAAAGGTCAAAGGCCACGCAGAATGGAATATACCAGTTCGGAATCCGGGCGAGACGATAAGAATTGTGGTGTGACATGTCCCAAAGGGCGTGCAGGGCCAAGCCCAAGGGAAGGAAAGCCCAATGCCATATCAGCCCCAAAAAGGCTGCCGAGCCGAACAAAAGGGCGACGGCGAGCTCTGCCCAGAACACGCGCGCTCTGCCGTCCGCGGCGCCAAAGCCGATATAGGCACCGCCAATCAAAGCAAGCGTGATCGAAGCAAGAGCTATCGAGCTCTTTTCATCCAAAAACAGGTGAGCCGGCATTGTGAGCAAGACAAACAACACACCAACCCATACGGGAGATTTCAAGATATCCCCGTGTCGATGGTGCGATACGTGATCGCCTGTCTTTTCGAAAATCTGTGCCATGGCTTTGTACCTAGGGATTCCAGCAACTGGAAGGTCAAGGGCTATTCATCCACGCGCGCAACGCAGCGCTCACTCAACCGTTCCACGGTGAGGTCAAAGGACCGATATCAGGACGTATTTGACGCTGACGCCAAGCTCATGTCCGACGCGCGTGGCGATTTTCAGTCATCTTTCGCCTTCTGCCAGACTTGCTGGCAGGCTGAGTAAAGAAACGTCGCTGACCAGGTCAGCAACATGAAGCCCAAAAGCGATTGCAGCATCAGCAACAGTCGAAAGGGCCCGACCACCTCTATGGACGAATAGCCAAGGGTCGAGAACGAGATGCCCGTAACATAGAGAACATCCTGAAACATCGGTGGGCTGTTGCTGAACGATTGCGGCAGAACGCTTGCCACCACCATCGTGTTGAACACGGCGAGCGTCACAAGTTCCAATACGTGCAGCAACAGCAACGCGGAAAACGTCAGGATGATCCGAAAGCCGGAGCCATCCGACCGCTGCGGGGAAAACTTCAGAATGCCCGACAACGCATAATGATGGACAATTCCCATCACGATCGCCGCGCATATTCCGACAAACATAGCCATCAACTCGGTCATACACCCAAACCCGTCTTCCTGTTCAAACAGGTCAATTTGACCATACATCAGGCTTTTAGCACAACGGGACCAATTGATTCTTCACTGGTCAGGCCAACGCGGGGGGCAACCCGTTCAGGGCGACATCCACCGGAACGGTCGGCAAGTTCGATGCGATCCAGCCAGGCCCTTCGCCTGATCCCAACATCCCTTCCGAGATATCGGCGTAGCCCGAATAACCAGCTTGTCTCAACGCTCGAAGCAGCGATGCGGAGCGTCCGCCAGTGGCGCAGATCAGTCCAACAGTGCGATCACCGCTCAGTTCCTTGGCCCTGAACAATCGGTCCGGAAAACCGGACGCGTGCATGCTTATCGGCCATACACCAGCACCTACGCCGGTTTCTTGCCACTCTTTGTGCGTTCTGACATCGATGATCCGCGCCGTATCCGATAGAAGCGCGTCAAAGGCATTCTCTGCCGACCAGACAGATCGGCTCTGCGCCAACAGCGGTGACGCCGCGACGGTCAGCACCGTCATATGAGCACCCAGAACGAAACGGCGCCGGTTCAAATCAAGAGCCATATTCGAAAACCTCATCCTTTGATCGGTTGCGATCCCAAAGGTCACATAACATACGCGCGACGCTACCCGGGAGCACGACACGGTGCAGGCACAGATTTGTATCCATCTGTAGCAAGGGACTGACCTGATACAAACGGCTACAATTCTGCCCATGAAACAGAATGCAACGATGATCTAGGAAGGACGCCATGGGACCGCCACCTCATATCCTTATCGTGGACGACCACGCTCAGATACGCGAAAGCGTCGCGCGCTTCCTGGAGAAGAACGGAATGCGCACGACCGTCGCCAGGGATGCCGTGGAGATGGATGCCAAGCTGGCCACTGGTCACTTCGACCTCCTCGTGCTCGATGTCATGATGCCGGGCGAGGACGGTTTGTCGGTTTGCCGCAGACTTGCGCCAGAGGGTGATCTTCCGATCATCATGCTGACGGCGCTTGGTGAGGAAACGGATCGGATCGTGGGTCTGGAAATCGGTGCGGACGATTATCTCGCCAAGCCGTTCAATCCACGAGAACTGCTCGCCCGCATCAAGTCGGTTCTTCGGAGAAGCAACCGCGACGAACCTGTGGCCGGAAGCCTCGCTGGGAGAAAAGTCTCTTTTGCGCACTGGATACTGGATACCGACCGGCAGGTGCTGATTGACGAGTCCACCACCGAGACCCCATTGACGACCTCCGAGTTCAAATTGCTGGCGGTCCTGCTGGAACGCGCGAGGATGGTGCTCAGCCGTGACCAGTTGCTTGACCTGACCGCTGGTCGGACGGCAGGCCCGATGGATCGCACCATCGACAATCAGATCAGCCGTCTCCGCCGCAAAATCGAGCCGGATGTACTTAGGCCCAGTGTCATCAAAACGGTGCGGAACGGCGGATACTGTCTGGCTGCCGATGTCGAGGATGCGCCGTGATGCGCCGTGCGATGAGGTCTCTGAGCGGCCAGTTGATCCTGCTTGTGGTCGCGGCACTTGTCGTGGCCCAGGCGATCAGCCTGTTCCTGTTCGCTGACGAGCGCACCCTTGCGATTCGTGCCGCATTGGGGTTCGAGGCCGCCGGTCGCGCAGCAAATGTCGCGCGGTTGATCGAGGAGGCCCCGCCGAAGTTGCAGGACTCGATCCTCCGCGCGGCGAATTCGCCATTGATCCGGTTTGATCTGTCGGACGTTCCGAGCGTGGAACACACCGGTCATTCGGATGGCGGCATCGTGGAAGGACGCATACGCGCGCTTCTGGGCGATAGCTACAGCCGGGATATTCGCGTTGAACTGCACGAGGTCGAGGGCGCGTTGCGGCCCCTTCCCAATCTCTCGGACGAGATGACGGAAATGCATCTCGCGATGATGCGCGGAGAGTTGACGGCGGTTGAGATGAACCTGTCGATCGCCATCAAGGGAGCGCGTTGGCTGAATGTCGGAACGCGGTTCGAGCGTCCGCCAATCCAATGGCCTTTCTATTCGATGCTGACCTTTGGAATTTCCGCCGGACTGCTTCTGGTGGCGATCTTCTGGTTTGTCATGACGCGCCTGACGCGTCCTTTGCGGCACCTCTCCAAGGCCGCGGACCATCTTGGCCGGGGCGAGGATGTGGGTGAATTGACCGTCGCGGGGCCGACCGAGGTCAAGGATCTGACCGTCGCCTTCAACCGCATGCAACGACGGCTGACCCGGTTTGTCAGCGATCGGACACGGATGCTCGCAGCCCTTGGCCACGATTTGCGCTCGCCGTTGACTGCTATGCGTGTCCGCGCGGAGCTGGTTGACGAAGAAGAGACGCGGGACAGCCTCATCGCATCGGTCGAAGAGATGCAGAGCATGGTCGAAGCGACGCTCACCTTTGCACGGGGCCTTACCGGATCCGAAGGTGCCGAAGTGGTCGATCTGCGCAATTTTCTGGACAGCTTGTGCAGCGATATGGCGGCACACTGCACCTTTGCCCCGAGTGATGATGTTGCCGTGCGGCTTCGACCCAACGCGTTCCGAAGGGCGCTGAGGAACCTGCTTGAGAACGCCGTTCGCTACGGTGGTGCCGCAAAAGTCAGCTGGGCGACCCACGGTTCGAACCTCGTACTCAACATCGATGACAATGGGCCCGGCATTCCCGTCGACCAGTTGGAAAAGGTCTTCGATCCGTTCTATCGCCTCGAGCAATCGAGGTCTCTGGAAACGGGCGGTTATGGGCTTGGGCTCTCAATCGCGAGGACAATCGTCCAATCCCATGGCGGCGATATCCAGCTGGTCAATCAGAACAGCGCGGGTTTGCGCGCTGTTGTCACCATCCCGTTGGATGAAACCGAACTGACCGAAGGAGAAACAGATGAAACTGAACGCGTTGATCCTGCCGTTGCTGGCCAGCTTGCCCGCCAGCATGGCGCAGGCTGATGGACCAGGCTCCTGGACGGGGCACATGTGGGGCAGTGGCTATGGCTTTATGGGCGGCTTCATGATGCTCGCCTTCTGGGGTGCGCTGATCGCATTGGTGGTGTTTCTGGTGTTCAGGCTGCGGGACAATGGCACCCGTCCCCTGGACTCGGACGCGCAGGAAGCGCTCAGGCGCCGCTTTGCAAATGGGGAAATCGACGAAGAAGAGTTCCGTCGCCGCAAAGCAACGCTCGACGAATAGACCCCGCCGCGGACGCCAAAGCCGTCCGACGCGACGCCCACCGACGCTGAATAGGAAAGAACGCCATGGTCCCGGAAATTGGTCACTTCGCACTGGCCCTCGCACTGGCGCTTGCGCTTGTTCAGAGTGTTCTACCGATTGCAGGTGCGTCGCGTAGAAATGCCGTCTGGATGAAATCCGCCCAGGCGACGGCAATAGGACAAGTGCTGTTTGTGGCCATCGCCTTCGCAGCGCTGATGCAGGCTTTCATCGTCAGCGATTTTACCGTCAGGAACGTCGTCGAGAACTCCCATTCGCTCAAGCCAATGCTCTACAAGGTGGCCGGGACCTGGGGCAGCCATGAGGGTTCGCTGCTGCTCTGGATCCTGATACTCGCGGTGTTCGGCGCGGGCGTCGCCTGGTTCGGATCGAACATCCCCGCCGAGACCAAGGCGCGCACCTTGTCGGTGCAGGCGTGGATCAGCGTCGGCTTCCTGTCCTTCCTGCTGCTGACGTCGAACCCCTTCGAGCGGGTGTTTCCGCCGCCGCTCGACGGCAATGACCTCAACCCGTTGCTTCAGGACATGGGTCTCGCCATGCACCCGCCGCTCTTGTATTTCGGGTATGTCGGCTTCTCCATCGTGTTTTCCTTTGCCGTTGCGGCTCTTCTGGAAGGGCGCGTCGATCCGGCCTGGGCCAGATGGGTCCGCCCGTGGACATTGGCCGCGTGGGTCAGCCTTACGGCAGGTATCGCTCTTGGATCGTGGTGGGCCTATTATGAACTGGGCTGGGGCGGCTGGTGGTTCTGGGACCCGGTCGAGAACGTGAGCTTCATGCCCTGGCTTCTGGGCACGGCGCTGCTGCATTCCGCCATCGTCACCGAAAAGCGCGACGCGTTCAAAAGCTGGACCATCCTACTTGCCATCCTGACTTTCTCGCTTTCGCTGCTCGGGACGTTCATCGTCCGGTCAGGCCTGCTTACATCCGTGCATGCCTTCGCCGTCGATCCAGAGCGCGGGCTTTACATTCTGGGTCTGCTGGCCGTGTCCATCGGTGGGTCGCTGGCGCTCTACGCCTGGCGGGCGCCCGAAATGGAGCCGGGTGGTCTGTTTCGCCCGATCAGCCGCGAGGCCGGGCTGCTCGTGAACAACCTCATTCTGGCCGCCGCTACGGGAACGGTCCTGTTCGGGACGCTTTATCCGCTGATCCTCGAGGCTATCACGGGGGACAAGATCTCGGTGGGTCCACCTTTCTTCAATGCGGCTTTCATTCCGATGATGCTGGCGCTGGTCGTGTTCATGGGTCTTGGTCCATTCCTGTCGTGGAAGCGGGCTGATATCGCCGGGTTGCTCGATCGCATTCGGTTCGTGGTCGTTCTGGCGTTCATCGCAGCTTTGGCCGCATGGTATCTTCTGAACGGTGGGCCGATCATGGCCTATCTTGCCATCCTTGGCGCAGCGTGGCTGCTTTTTGCAACCCTACGGGAATGGGCGCTACGCATCCGCCTGTTCGAGGTTCCCCTTGCAGAGAGCGCGAGACGCGCGCGCAACCTGCCACGCGCCTCTCACGGTATGACACTCGCCCATGCCGGCGTCGCTGTGTTGATGATGGGGATGATCGGCTCGACCGGATGGAAGAGTGAGGAGATCGTCTTTGCCGCCCCCGGGACCGAAGTCACGATCGCGGGGTTCGACATCACCTTCGAAGGGGCCACACAGGTTCAAGGGCCGAACTACATCGCGGATCGCGGCACCCTTGTGGTCCGTCGGGATGGCGAGCTGGTCACGACGCTTTTCCCAGAACGCCGGTATTACCCGGTCGCGGAAAGCCAGACGACGGAGTCGGCCATCCGCTCTACATTGGCGGGTGATCTCTATACGTCGATTGCAACGCCAGCCTCCGATCAAGTGAACAACGCCGGAGCATGGACCCTTCGGATCCTCTATGAACCGCTCGTCAACCTGATCTGGATCGGCTCGATCCTGCTGGTGATCGGTGGCTGTTTGTCCTTGTCGGATCGCCGTTTGAGGGTCGGGGCGCCGCGCCGCGCCAAACAGCCAGCCAGCGATGCTGTTCCTGCCGAGTAGGAGAGAAGATGAAACGTCTCATTGCCGGGCTGCCGTTTATTGCGGCGGTCATATTCGGGGGTTTTTTTCTCTGGGGGCTCAATCCCGACCGGGATCCCAACGAGATCCCTTCCGTCCTGATCTCGCAACCGGCCCCGGCGTTCGACCTCGATCCCGTGCCGGGGTTGGAGACACCCGGCCTGGCCCGAAGCGATCTTGTAGGCAACGAACGACCGGTCGTGGTCAATGTCTTTGCGTCCTGGTGCGTGCCCTGCCGCGCGGAACATGCCGTGTTGACACGCTTTGTCGAACGCGAGGGCATGCGGTTGTTCGGCATCAACTACAAAGACAAACCAGAAGATGCCGTGAAGTGGCTCAATGACCTCGGCAATCCCTACGAACGGATCGGGTCCGACCTTTCAGGCCGGACAGGGATCGAATGGGGCCTGTCGGGCGTGCCGGAAACCTTCATCGTCGATAGCGATGGCACCGTTTTGTTTCGCTATGTCGGGCCGGTCGTGGGTCCGGACGCCGTCGAACGGTTCACGCAAGCCCTGAAGCAGGCAGGCGCACTGCCAAATGGAGCAGGTTCATGAGACAGTTGATTTTCGCGTTTTGCATCGGGCTCCTTCCCTTTGCCGCCAATGCGGTGGAACCGGACGAAATGCTGACCGACCCGGTATTGGAACAGCGTGCGCGGGAGATTTCCAAGGATCTACGATGCGTCGTCTGTCAGAACCAGGACATCGACAGTTCGAACGCGGGTGTGGCGCGGGACTTGCGTCTGCTCGTACGCGAGCGCCTGGTCGTTGGAGACAGCGACGCGGAGGTGATCGAATACATACGGGCGCGGTACGGGGATTACGTGCTGCTGAAACCGCCTCTGGAGCCTGCGACCTACGCGCTTTGGTTCGCTCCGATCGCTTTCGTTCTGATCGGGGTTTTCGTTGGTGGCGGGCTACTGATGAGTCGGCGAAAGCAAGAGGCATTTGAAGACTTGGGCTCGGAGGATGAGAACACCGTGTCCGAAATTCTCAGGCAAAACGAAGCGGGGGATGCGTCATGATCTGGGGTATTTTCGTTCTTTTGACGCTGGTCGCAATCGGAATTGTCCTCTACCCGCTGCTGCTGTCCAAATCGAACACTCTCACCAGAGGGGATGCGGTACCGGCGATCCTCGCCGATCAGATGCGGGAAATCCAACGAGACATGGACCGCGGTTTGATTTCTGAACAGGAAGCTCAAGCGGCCAGACTCGAGATCAAGAAACGGATCCTCGCGACGACCCGCAATTCGGAAGAAAAAGCCGGATCATCCCGTAATGGTGGCAGAGTCACTCTCGTTGTCGCGGCGGTCCTCGCGCCGGTTATTGCCGCGGGCTACTATCTGACGATGGGATCGCCGGAGGTTCCTTCAATGGCCTTCGCTGCCCGTGCAGAGGAGCGGGCACAGACTGATGAAGTGACGGCGCTGGCAATACAACTTCGCGAAAGGCTTGTATCCGATCCGACCGGCGGCCCTAGCGAAGGGTGGATGCTGTTGGGCCAGACCTATCAGCGCATGGGCAGAGCAGCCGATGCCGTCGAAGCCTTCGAAGTCGTTGCCGAACGGGAGGATGCCACCTCCGCGACATTCTCCATGCTGGCAGAGGCTGTCGCGGTTGCCAATGACGGCGTTGTTATTCCACGGGCGAAATTGGCCATTGATCGCGCTTTGGACCTTGACCCATCCAATCCTGCGGCAACCTACTTCGAGTCTCTGTATTACTTTCAGCAAGAAGAGACGCGTAAGGCCTACGATCTGCTTGTTTCACGACTGAATCAGGAAGAGGCTTACGTTCCCTGGATGGAGACCTATGCAGCGCAGATCAACCGGATTGCAGCGGCAGCTGACCTTCCGGTCGTCAATCTACCCAGCGGGCCGACGTCGCAACCAGGCCCGAGTGCCGCAGATGTCGCGGCGGCGTCGGAGATGAATGACGCGGATCGCGCGGAGTTCATCCGATCGATGGTCTCGCGGCTGGCCGAGCGTCTTGAGGATGAACCGGACGATCTGGATGGTTGGATGCGGCTGGCAAATGCCTATACCGTCCTTCAGGAGCCCGATCGCGCCGTTGAGGCCTACCGCAAGGCTGAAGCGCTGTTGGAGCAGCAGCCCGCCAGTGATCCTCGGCGTGCGGCGGTCCGTGCCGCGCTTGAGCGGCTCGGCGGCTGACTACTGCTCGGTGTCCCGGTCGAGCAGGTCACTCCTGTCCGGCAACCTTTGCGGAAACATCCCGACCACTGGCTTGCGCCAAGGCGTTCATCACGTCCTCGGTTTTTAGCAATTCGGACAGCACAATGCCGTTCGGTGCCGATGGTCCGTAGACGGCATTGAAGGGGATGCCGTATCTGCCGAAACTCTCAAGGTAGCGGGAAATGCGCGTGTCCGGGCGTGTCCAATCTGCCTGCATCGCCGTGACTCCAGGCGCTTCAAGCGCGCTCCGGACTGGCTCCCGATCGATGATAAGTGTCTTGTTCGCTTTGCAAGTCAGACACCAGTCAGCGGTCACATCGACAAAAACGACCTCTCCTGCGGACACGCGTTTCGCTATTTCCGAACGATCAAATGCGATCCAAGCCATTGCCAACTGCGGCGTCGAACGCGCAGGTGCTGATTGCTGCAAGAGAGGACCTGCGGCAATGGCCAGGACAAGGCTGGCTATGGCAATAGACCACCTGAATTGGGACTGCACATTCGGGAGAGATAGTATCAGAACGGCGAGACCGGACAACGCCGCGACCGCGATGACAGACGCAAGCCCGGCGACACCGTCGAGCACCCAGAACAGCCACACGGCGGTTGCAAGCAACAAAACCCCCATGACGCTTTTGATGATCAGCATCCATCGACCAGGCTTGGGCATGAATGCGACCAGACGCGGGAACGCGGCGATGACGAGATAGGGCAGGGCGAGGCCGAGCCCGAGGCTCGTAAAGACGATGAGGATGTCCACGCCACGCCCGGCCAAAGCAAAGGCCACCGCGGTGCCGAGGAACGGTGCCGAACAAGGCGTCGCCATGACGGCACCGAACATGCCAGTGAAAAAGTCGGCGGAATACCCGTTGCGTCCTCCGGCCCCTGCAAGCCGCGTCTGCATGCCGTGTGGAAGGGCGAACTCGAACGCTCCGAACAGATTTGCCGAAAAGACGAGCAGGACAGCGATCATCGCCGCAAGAAACAGCGGGCTTTGAAACTGCAAACCCCACCCGACGCTGAGGCCTGCCGTCTGGAGCGCCCAGAGGACGAGCGCCAGACCCCACATGAACGTCATGATGCCGGCGCTGGCAGCGACGAAACCGAACCGGACACGGGTTGTGTCGTGATCGGTGTGTTTGAGCACAGACGACACCTTGATGGACAGCACCGGCAGCACGCAGGGCATCACATTCAGGATCAATCCGCCCAGCAGCGCGATCACGGCAATCCAGATCAGTTCCATCATGTCCGGTGTCGTGGCGGCCAGTTCAAAGGGTGGTGCTATTCCTTGCGCCACGCGATCCGCGATGATCGTGAAGGCCCGGTTCTCGCCGTCGGTGACGGTAATCGACGGAGCCACTGTCACATCCGTATTCGACGAGAGGATCGGCAAGCGCGCCCAAAGCAAACGATCCTCTTCTCCCAAACGGATATCGGGTTTGCCAAGCGCAACACCCATACCCAGTTCGGGAAACACATCCGGCGACTGGAGTGGTTCATCGACGCGAAGGCTGACGATCAACTCCGTGAGGTCTTCGTCGATGAAGGCATTTGCCTCGCTGACGCCGCTCGTCTTGGCCCCTTCGGGGACGCGCTCGGAAAACGTACCGATCAGCCCAGCCGAAGTGCTGTCGATGACGTTGCCCCGTCCGAGGCGAAGTGACAGGTCAAACTCTTCCGGGACACAGACATTGGAGCACACCAGCAGTTTGACCTGCGCGGAAAGAGTCACAGGTGCGCCGGGATCTTTGAGCGTTATGCGCAGCGGAAAGACGACTTCACCCGCATAACCAAAATTTTCGATGCCGAAGGCGGTGAAGCGCGTCGGGGCGGGCCACATGAATTCGACATCTGCGACGTTTTCGGAACCGCTCCATTCGACCGAAGGCGGTATTCCCACCTCGCCCGCCGACCGCCAATAGGTCTTCCAGTTTTCGTTCAGTTGAAGGTGAAGCCCGGCTGACAGAGTCTGTGTGTTCTCGGGAACGCCGTCCTGTACACTAATGAGATGCGCGGTGAGTGGCGCGCTCTGGTATTCAGCAGAGGTTGCTGCCGCGACACTTCCAGAGACAACGGCCAGGAGCACGAAGGGAATAAGCAAAACCCGTCGCAGGATCAAAAGGCAATCGATCAAGATACCTGCTTCCTTCCCATATTTTCCGCAGATTTCGCCAGGACGGCGGAAATTGCGTCAAAGTCCACCTGTGGCAAAACCCTGACGACCGTCCGCACAGACAATTCGCGCAACGCCAGTCGCAGAAGATGAAAGGGTTCGACACCCATCCGGCAGAAGGTCTGACGCTTGCTTCGTGGACACGATAGCGCCGCGATCCGAGCAGTCTTCAAGACTTCCTGCACATCCCCCAAGCATGAAACCCGACAACAGCAACGCGCCTACGCGTACCTTCCCGCGCACATCACGGCCTGTCGCGGACCACGACTGGAATCGCGGAGGTTATGGGCTCGGTCGTTTCCTCGATAGTATCCTTTGCCTTGTCGGAATGGCACGATTTTCCCATGAACTTGTGCATCACGAGATGCGCCCCAACGCACAGCAGGAGCGGGGCGAAAGCCGCTGCATTGCCCCACATGCCCGCCAATGTGCCGCCGGCAAGAAAAAACCCCGCAACGGGCAGCAGCATGACGACGCAACACGCCATCATTCCGTAATGCATAAGCCTGTCCACGATCGGCTTTTTTCTGTGGTTTTGGTGGTCCATGATACCCTCTTTTCACCATTTTAAGTGTCATCTACGACCCTACAGTAGAGTAAGGTCAAGGATACAAATGGATACACTTCTCGCGGCCTTGTCAGGTTGTTTGATGCCGGTCTTCCCGTAAAAAGGGATGTAACAAGATCGAAGGCAGGAGTGTGTCATGACGACCTTGCGAGAAAACAAGATCAATCGGCGAGGCCTATTGGGATTTGCGGCCGTCGCTTTGGCCGCGCCCAGCGTGGTTCAAGCCGAGATTACTCGCCGTAACATATCTTCGTTCCGTACTCATGAGTGGCAAGACCATTTCGACACGCTCGGCAAGGGGATCATCATCTCAGATACCGTGACGATGGCGCTTCAGCATTGGACGTCTGATGGCGAAATGCGGATTTATCCAACATCAGTTCCGCTGACTGACGAACTCACCAAACGCGGTTACACGGAAGTGGTGGAAAAGCGCAAAAACCCCAGCTGGGCGCCGACGCCCTCCATGCGGGAACGCAATCCAGAATGGCCGGCACGTGTCGAGGGAGGCGATCCTGCCAACCCTCTGGGTACCCGCGCATTGTATCTGTCCTGGCAATACTACCGTATCCACGGAACACAGGACACGCGAAAGATCGGTCGTCGGTCGTCAAATGGCTGCATCGGTTTGTTCAACGAACAGGTTGAAGAGCTGTACGAGCGGGTGCCCGTCGGCACTCAAGTCAAACTCATCTGACCCAAGAGACAAGGCGGAAGATACAGGCATGGACAAACTGACTGCGCTGATCGGTGCCGTTTTTGTTATCGGCGGGGGCGTTGCCGCTTGGCAGTTCATTGGTACGCAGGACACAGCAGTAGGCCACTCGATGACCCCACCTGACACGAGTGAGATCGCGCAAGGCGACCCCATCGTCCAGGTCAAGCTGCCTTCCGAGCTCTCACCGCAAGCAGCGATCGGCAAAAACATATTCGAGACCAAGTGTTCTGAGTGTCACGGCGAAAACGCTGCTGGACGCAACGATATTGCGCCGCCTTTGGTGCACAAGATTTACGAACCCGGCCACCATTCCGATATGGCCTTTGTTCTGGCCGCTCAGAACGGCGTGCGTGCGCATCACTGGAAATTCGGTAATATGCCCAAGATCGAGGGGCTGACCCAAGGAGACGTCAAGATGGTGGCTGCCTATGTCCGAGAACTACAGCGGGCCAACGGGATCAACTGATGCGTTGGTCGAAGACGAACAGATGGATCCTGTCGATCGTTTTTGGCCTGTTCCTTGTGGTTCTCGGTGTCCCTGAGGCACCAGCGTTCCATGATAGAGCGTCTTTGGCGCAAGAATCACACAGTCATGAAAATGTGGGGCCATCTACGAGCGAGACCTCTGGTCACTGTCATCCGGGACTCGACTGTTCTGTTCCGGCAGCGTTGTTGTTCCCAGCAACGGTGGTTTACGAGCCTCATTTTATGAACGCCGTCATGCAAGACGGCGCGACCCAACGAACCGAATTGCGCCCCGACAGCGATCCTCCACCCCCACGGAAGTGGGTCTGATTTCACACCCCTCTTAGAGCAGACCCATTAAAGGATCGAAGACATGAAAAAGACGACTATCGCAGCGGCAGTGTTGATTGCAGGAACCGCGGTCGCGGCATTTGCGCATAGCGGTGCCACGGGCATCGTAAAGGAACGCATGGATGCCATGGCCGCCATGGGAAAGGCAGTCAAAACCGTAGCCCCGATGATGCGGGGCGAAACGGCCTATGACGCAAAAATAGTGGGCGATGCAGCGCGCCTGTTCCAGCAGCACGCCGGTGAGAGCATGACAAAGCTGTTCCCAGAGGGCACAGGTGGCATGCCCTCGGAAGCCAAAGACGAAGTGTGGACCGATTGGGACCGCTTCGCAGCACTGGCAAATCAGCTGGAAGAATACTCTGAAGGCCTGAAACGCGCAGCCGACAATGGGCTAGGCGGCATGGGCGGCAATACCTCCACGGATGGCGCCTCGATGATGGGCGGCGGGTCAATGATGGGAGGCGATACAACCATGATGGGCGGGAGCACGATGATGGGCCGAGGCGACATGATGGATGCGGCCGCCATTGCCGAAATGCCCGCCGACGCAGCATTCGCGATGACGACCCAGGTCTGTTCCGCATGCCATGAACGCTTCCGGGCGGAAGAAGACTGACCATGCGCCGGTTCTTGACACTCGTCAGCGGGGCCGCCGTGCTGGGCGCGGCCAGCCTCGGCGTCGTGATTGCATGGCCTGTCGGCAGTGCAGTGACTCCGATTGCAATAGAGGGCAATGTCGACCGGGGCGCATATCTGGCGCGCGCCAGTGGGTGCATTGCCTGTCATACCAATTTTGAAGCGGGCGGCGCACCACTTGCCGGAGGGGCGCCGCTCGAAACCCCGTTCGGAACGTTCTACCCGCCCAACCTGACGACAGACCCGGAACATGGCATGGGCGAATGGACGGCAGAACAGTTCGCAAAAGCCGTGCGGCAAGGCATCGGCCCCGATGGAACGCCGTACTATCCGTCTTTCCCGTACACCTTCTATGCGGATTTTTCTGATCAGGATATCGCTGACCTCTGGGCGGCGTTTCAAACCGTGCCGCCCGTGGACGAGCCTGCACCAGAAAATGATGTCAGCTTCCCATTCGACCAACGATGGGGGCTGAAGCTCTGGCGAGCGGCGTTCTTCTACGATCCGGATACCGAACCGATTGAAGGGCGAAGCGACGCATGGAATCGAGGACGGGAATTGGTGCGCGGTGCGGCACATTGCGGAGCCTGCCATACGCCGCGCAATCTTGCGGGAGGCCGCGATATCGGTGCTTCCTTTGCAGGCAACGCCCAGCTTCCCGGTGGCAGCAAGGCCCCCGCGATACGGCCAAAAGACCTGGTCAAAAATGACTGGACGGTTTCAAACCTCGCTTATGCGCTCCAGACCGGCATCACCCCTTCGGGCGATGCTTTCGGCGGCAGCATGGCGGAAGTGGTTCGCGAGGGAACTCGGTTTCTGACACCTGCCGATCGCGAAGCGATGGCGCTTTTCCTGCTGAACAAGGACACGGTCGAGGCGGAGAACCCCGCGTCGAACTAACACCACGCGGGGGCAACACGCCCCCGCTTTCTCGAGGATCGAAATGAGACAAACACGTCGGGATTTCTTGCGCCATGCAACACTGGCGGCCTGCGCGGCGGCCATCCCGCAGTCGGCTTTTGCCGCGACCCCGTTCGAGGACCTGATTGCCAAGGTTGCACGTCGACAGCTTCTTCCGGACACCTACCCGGAAACAGAGATCTGGGGCTATGACGGCCTCGTTCCGGCCCCGGAAATCAGGGTCACACAAGGCGATCGGGTGCGTCGCAGGTTTCGCAACGAGGTACCCGATCCCAGTTCGGTTCACTGGCACGGAATCCGGATCGACAACGCGATGGATGGCGTTTCAGGGCTGACCCAAGAGGCCGTAGCGCCGGGTGGAACCTTTGACTACGACTTCGTCGTACCGGACGCGGGCACCTATTGGTATCACGCGCATAATCGCTCATACGAGCAAGTCGCGCGTGGTCTGCGCGGTGCCTTGATCGTCGAAGAGGTCGATGGACCGGACATCGACCGCGAGGAAGTCATCGTTCTGGAGGACTGGTTGCTCGACCCTGAGAGCGGGCAGCTGTTCGACAATTTCGAACAGCCCATGATGATGAGCCACGGTGGACGTACCGGCAACTTTATCACGACCAACGGGCGCTATGACCTGACCTTGCCCGCGCAGCGCAACGAGCGCATTCGCTTGCGGATCATCAACGCAGCAAGCGCTCGAATTTTCCCGCTGAGGCTCTCTGGATTCAGTGGCTGGACGGTGGCCGTGGATGGAATGCCAACCGGCCAACCCCAGTCGGTTGACGGCGAGTTGATCCTCGGCCCGGCACAGCGCGTCGACTTAATTGTGGATGTGACCGAAGACGAAGGCGGCACCGCCCAATTGCTTCGCATCGGCGATGATGATCAACTGACCCCGTTGGTGAGTTTTCTGGTCAACGGCACAGCCAGTTCAGTACCAAGAGGCAAGCCACTGCCGTTGCCGCCGAACCCCGCGGCACACGCCCCGGACCTTGCCGATGCGCGTGATTTGCGACTGGTCATGTCCGGCGGGGCAATGGGGCGAATGCAGTCCGCATTGCTTGGCGGGGAACGTCTTGGATTCCGTCAGCTTGCCCAAGCGGGCAAATTCTGGGCCCTGAATGATGTCGCCGAAATGACCGACACGCCACTGGCCGATCTATCCCTGAACGAGCCGGTGCGCCTGAAGATCGAGAACCAGACCGTTTTCCCACATGCGATGCACCTGCACGGGATGCATTTCCGCGAGCTGCGCCCCGACGGCGCGTTCGGGCCGATGCGGGACACGATCCTGTTGGCCGGCAACGAGTCCCGGGAGATCGCCTTTACGGCAGACAATCCCGGCAAGTGGCTGTTCCATTGCCACATGCTCAGCCACGCCGCATCTGGCATGACAACCTGGATACGGGTCACATGAGATATCTCGTTTGGTCCCTTCCGATCACTGTCGCAGCAGCCGCCTTCACGTATTGGCTCTCGACCAGTGCATCCTCGGATGTCGGCAGCGCGTCCAGGGCGGAGAGCTACGACATCGAAGAAGGCGCGTTGCTCTACGCAGAAAACTGTGCGTCTTGTCATGGCGCGGGTCTGGAAGGCCAGCCGGAATGGCGAACGCCCGGCGCGGATGGGCGCCTGCCAGCACCACCACATGATGAGACGGGTCACACCTGGCATCATCCTGACAGCCTGCTCTTCGATTACACAAAACTGGGGGGTGCGGCGCTTCTGGCGCGTCAGGGCGTCGAATTCGACAGTGGCATGCCCGGTTTCGCAGACGTGCTGACCGACCAGCAAATTCACAACATCCTGGCCTTCATCCGGTCCACCTGGCCAGACCGCATCCGCGAAGTCCAGGCCGCGCGGACAGAAGCCGACGAACAACGGGGAGAGAACTAAAATGCGTTTCAGACAAGCCTTCACGACGGTCGCGATAGCTGCCTTGCTTCCGATACCGGCACTCGCGGACGAACTGTCAGAGTCCCGGGTCAAGGAACTTGTGCTCGAGGCAATCCGCGAGAACCCGGAGATTGTCATGGAGGCCGTGGCGATCCTCGAACAAAGGCAGGCGCAAGCGCAGGAGCTCAGTCAGGCCCAAGTTCTGAATGACCAGCGCGATCTGATCGAGAACGATCCGAATGCGCCGGTTCTCGGCAACCTGGAAGGGGACGTCACTGTTGTGGAATTTTTCGACTACAACTGTCCCTATTGTCGGCGGGTCAAACCCGAGGTGCGGGCTTTGATCGAAGACGATCCCAACATTCGCCTCGTCTATCGTGAATGGCCCATTCTCGGAGACGGATCGGTGTTTGCCGCGAAAGCGGCCTTGGCAGCGCGCAAGCAGGACAAATACGAAGAGTTTCACTGGGCAATGATGGGGCTGGAAGGCCGCGCGGAAGAGGCCTCCGTGCTGCGCGTGGCCGAGGAGATCGGCCTGGATATCGCGCAGTTGCGCAAGGACATGGAGGCCCCCGAGGTCGAAGAGCACATTGCGACCTCCATGCAACTGACCCAAGCTCTGGGCTTTAACGGCACGCCGTCTTTCGTGATCGGGGATGCGCTGGTCCCGGGCTTCGTCGAAAAGGCGCAGCTTGCCGACTTGGTCGAGGAAGCCCGCAAAGTCGAAGACTGAAATTCTGTGCCCGGACCACCCTTGGGTGGTCCAGGCACTGCATCAAGCGGCCGCAGGTTCCACGTTGTAGCCCGCATCCCGAATGATCGCTTGGACCTGATCGGCTGGTAACACGCTGTCGACATGCACCTGTCGGGCAGAAAGGTCACATTCTACGCCTGCATTCGGATCTGCGCTCTTCACCGCGCTTTCGATTGCTGCGGTGCAATGCCCACAGCTCATGTCCGGAACGCTGAACTTCATCGGAACCACTCCTTGATCTGATTTCTATCGGTGACATGGGGCTTCCCCCCGCTGGAAGGTCAAGTGAAGAAATTTATTTGGCGCCCTCCCATTGACCCTCCAGTAACTGGAAGCCTCATATTCCACTTCGAATGGAAAAACAGGTGACACATATGCCCGAACCCAAACAGATCAGCCTGCCGATCGAAGGCATGTCATGCGCGTCCTGCGTTGGCAGGGTCGATCGCGCATTGAATGCAATCGACGGCGTAGAGGATGTGTCGGTGAACCTTGCCTCGGAAACTGCTCGCATGAGCGTGGACGCGCTCAAGCGCATTCCCGACATCATCGAATCCCTTCGCGAGCTGGGCTACCCCGCGCGGAAGGCCAGGGCCGAACTCACGATTGCAGCGATGTCCTGTGCCTCTTGCGTCGGGCGGGTCGATAAGGCGCTTGCCGCGGTGCCCGGGGTGGTCGAGGTGAACGTCAACCTCGCCTCAGAGACGGCGACGGTCGTTTACGTCGAAGGTCTTGTCACGACATCCGATCTGATCGAATCAAGCGGCGCGGCAGGGTATCCAGCAACCGTGGCAACGGCCCAGGCCGGTGACGACAGAGTTGCGCGCAAGGAGGAAGAGGCTCAGGCGCTTGCCAAACGGGTCACCTTTGCGGCCATCCTCGCCTTGCCGGTCTTCCTGATCGAAATGGGTGGCCACGTCATTCCGGCCGTTCATATGCTGATCGAGACCACGATTGGCCAGCAGACGAGTTGGCTTCTTCAGTTCGTGCTGACGACAATCGTTCTCTTCGGCCCGGGCCGGACGTTTTACACCAAGGGTTTCCCGGCCTTGTTCCGGGGTGCCCCCGACATGAACAGCCTCGTCGCGGTCGGCACCGGGGCGGCTTACCTTTATTCCGTGGTTGCGACATTCGTACCGTCGGTCCTGCCTGACACGCTGCGCACCGTCTATTTCGAGGCGGCAGCGGTCATCGTCGTTCTGATCCTTCTGGGGCGGTTTCTTGAAGCGCGCGCCAAGGGGAGAACGGGCGCGGCCATCCAGAAGCTATTAGGGCTTCAGGCGCGGACTGCACGCGTGATGCGGGACGGAGAAAGCGTCGAGATCGAGATCGATGCGCTGGTTCAGGGTGACATCGTCATCGTGCGCCCTGGTGAACGCATCGCGGTCGATGGCGAGGTCATCGAGGGGACCAGCCGCGTCGACGAAAGCATGCTGACAGGCGAGCCGATCCCCGCTGAAAAAGGTGCCGGAGATACGGTGACCGGCGGGACGGTCAACGGCGCCGGAAGCCTGCAGTTCCTCGCCACGCGGGTCGGCGCCGACACGACCCTGGCGCAGATTATTCGCATGGTCGAAGAGGCCCAGGGCGCCAAACTGCCGATCCAGGGATTGGTCGACCGGATCACCTTGTGGTTCGTGCCTGCCGTGATGGCGATCGCGGCGGCGACCGTGCTGGTCTGGCTGTTTTTCGGGCCTGATCCGGCCCTGACGATGGCGCTGGTCGCCGGTGTGTCGGTGCTCATCATCGCGTGCCCCTGCGCGATGGGGCTTGCGACGCCGACCTCGATCATGGTCGGGACGGGACGTGCTGCGGAAATGGGTGTCCTGTTCCGTAAAGGTGACGCCTTGCAGCAACTTGATTCCGTTGATGTGGTCGCCCTCGACAAAACAGGCACGGTGACCGAGGGGCGACCCGCACTGACTGACCTTGTGCTGGCGGAAGGGTTCGATCGCCCAACAACGCTCTCGAAGATCGCTGCCGTGGAGTCGCTCTCCGAGCATCCTGTCGCGGACGCCATCGTGCGGGCCGCGCGGGCCGAGGGCGCACCTCTTGTGGCGGCCGAAGGCTTTCAATCGGTCACAGGTTACGGCGTGCGCGCCGTGGTCGAAGACGTGGAGGTGTTGGTTGGGGCCGACCGCTACATGGCGCGCGAAGGCATTGACGTCTCGGCATTGGCTCCAGAGGAAACGAAGATCGCAAGCAAGGGTCGCACGGCGCTTTACGCTGCCATAGATGGGCGTGTCGCCGCCGTGATCGGCGTGGCCGATCCGGTCAAACCGGCAAGCCGCGCAGCCATCGCAGCGCTGCACGAAAAGGGTCTTGCGGTTGCGATGATCACCGGCGACAAACGCGAAACCGCCGAAGCCATCGCCCGCGAAACCGGTATCGACCACGTCGTCGCCGGCGTCCTGCCGGACGGCAAGGTTGCGGCGCTCGACAGTTTGCGCCAAGGGAACAAGCGCATCGCCTTTGTCGGCGACGGGATCAACGACGCCCCGGCGCTGGCGCATGCCGATGTGGGCATCGCCATTGGAACCGGCACCGATGTGGCCATCGAATCTGCGGATGTCGTCCTGATGTCGGGCGATTTGCGCGGCGTGGTGAACGCCTTCGAAGTATCGCGGCGGACCATGCGCAACATCCGGCAGAACCTGTTCTGGGCCTTTGCCTACAACGTGGCACTTATTCCGGTCGCTGCCGGGGTGCTTTATCCCGCCTTTGGGTTGCTCCTGTCACCAATCCTTGCGGCGGGTGCGATGGCGTTGTCCTCGGTGTTTGTCCTGACCAATGCCCTGCGGCTGCGGCGCATCGCGCCTGCGATGGACGAGCAGCGCGCAATCCCGGCAGAGCTGGCAGCCGCCACTCCTGCTCCAGCAGAATAACGGAGGTTCGACATGAACATCGGAGACGTTGCCCGACAATCGGGTGTGCCCCCAAAAACAATCCGCTACTACGAGGACATCGGGCTGATCCGCCCGAACCGTAGCGAGAACGGCTACCGCGCGTTCACCGAGAGCCACATTCACAAGCTGGCGTTTCTGGGTCGCGCACGGGCCTTGGGGTTCACCATCGAAGATTGCAGGACGCTCCTGTCGCTCTACGAGGATGAAAACCGCGAAAGCATGCAAGTGAAGGCGGTTGCGGAAGACCATCTGCGCCAGATCGAGGAAAAGATCGCGAAACTGCAATCCATGCGCGCGACGCTCGCCGAACTGGTGGAAAAATGTGCCGGGGATCACCGGCCCGACTGCCCCATCATCGAGGATCTGTCGCCGGAGCGGTTGGCCAAGTGACAGGCAAGAAGGGGCTGTACCTCAGAACCAGATCGCGCGGACCGGCATCCAGATACCCATGAAGATCATCATCAGGTTTTCCGTCAGCGAAATGAACCCCAGCGGGACGGAACTGTCACCGCCGACGCAGGCGCATTTCAGCTCTCTCTTGTCGATATAAACAGCCTTGAACACGCTGACAGCGCCGACCGTGCCGATAAACAGGGCGACAGGCGCCGAGAGCCACAGCAGCGCGCCGGCAGTCATCAGGACACCTGCCAACGCTTCGCCGAACGGGTAGACCTTGCCGTATCGCACCCATTTGCGCGCCAGCAGATCGTAGTTGAGGAACATCGTCGAAAACCCTTCGACATCCTGCAATTTCTGGATCGCGAGAATGGTCATGGACAGCGAAATGAACCATTCGAACCCCCGCAAGGTAAGGACCGACCCGTACTGGTGCCAAGACAGGCCCAATGCCAACAGCGCGGCAACGGAAAAGATCGCGATGACCGGCTGGTAGGTCGTGTCGCTTTGCTCTTCCTCGGGTGGGTCAATGTCGAAAAACACCCTGAGATCATCGTAACCGCCGATCCGTTCGTCCCCGATGAAAGTCTGCGGCGTCGTCTCGACCCCGTGCTTCTCCATGAAAGCATCGGTGTCTTCACGGGTGTCAAGCGGATGGTCTTCCACCTCGAAGCCTTGCCGCTCCAGCAGGTCTTTCGATTTCAGACCGTAGGGGCAGACATGGCCCGGCATGACCATGCGATAAAGCTGCGCGGATTTACTGTCTGTGTCGCGGGGCATGTCCTTTCCTCCTTATCCGCTGCACGTAAGTTGACCACGGAACCCGGCTTCGTAGTCGGTTCCCGCGCTGACGATCAGATCGGTCAGGTCACCGTTCGTCTCTGCGATCTCGGCCGACAGCGGGCCTTCAGAAAATGCATTTTCGCCCTGCGCATTCAGGCGCACCAGATCACCGCTGATCTTCATTGCGGCGGCAGACCCTTCGCCGGTTTCACCAGTCACCAGTACAGCCGGACTGTCCGAGGTGTAAGCAAAGCGGCAATTTCCGCCATTCGGGAACACCGCAGCGATTTCGTCTTCCGTCAGAAACTCAGGATCGACCTTCGACACGACCTCCGTTTGAAGCGCCTGTTGCGCATCCACAACCTGCGCCGGCGTTTCGCTTCGCGTGGCCGATGCTTCGCCGTTTGCTCCAATGTCAGCAATAAGGTAGCGCATTTCGGCGATTTCCTTGTCCTGCGCATAGATAATGTCGTCTGCGAGCCCCCGGACGCGCGGGTCGGTGATCTCGGCACGAGTCGACGTCATGATGGCGATCGAGTGGTGCGGGATCATGGCGCGCATGTAGGACCTGTCCTGCACCGTGAATTGCCCGCGAACCAGCCAGAGGCTCGCCGCGCAAAGGACTATTGCGCCAACGAAAATCGCGATGTTGGCTTTGGTGTTCTGATACATGGACAACATGTACGCCAACATGATCACGGCCATGGTCGCCCCCATCAGGATGGCCATGTAAAGGCGTGTCTCCGAAAAGAAGATATGGCCCCAAAGATAGGTGTTCAGGTACATCAGAACGAACATGACCACGGTCGATGTTCCGATCATCATAAAGAATCGTGAGTAGTGCATTTCCAGTCACCTCCTTGCAGTTCTTTGTAAAACAACAACATTCCAGCGCTGGAGAGTTCCAAAAGCACGAATTTTCGTAGTTTCAAGGCAACAAAGGCGCGTCGTTTGCCCCGGTTCACGGCTTCTTTTCTTTGCCCCTGACGCGCACTGAATTTTCATGGGTCCGAGGAGATCGCGCCATGCAGAATTTCACGAGACGAGAATTGATTTGTGCCGGAGCGATGGGTTGCTTTCTGCCCACAACTGCCTGGGCCCACAAAGTCAAATTGCCCGAACGGTTCGAACCACAATTGGTAAACACCCGTCGTGGTGACTGGGTTAAAGGCGATGTCCACGTCGTTCCCGACGATTTTTTCCTTTATTTCATGCTCGAGGACGGGATGGCGATCCGCTACGGGGTCGGGGTAGGGCGCAAAGGTTTGTACGAACCCGGAGAGTTCACGGTAGCGCGCAAGGCCAAATGGCCATGGTGGCGGCCAACGAACGCCATGATCCGGCGCGAGCCACGCAAATACGCAAAGTACAAGGATGGACTGAAAGGCGGGCCAAACAACCCGCTCGGGGCCCGCGCGCTCTATCTCTACGATGCCGAGGGACGCGATACCTATCTTCGCATTCATGGAACGAACGCCCCGGAGACAATTGGGTCTGCCGTGTCGAATGGATGCGCGCGGTTGACGAATGAACATGTGAAGGATCTGTACGAACGCGTTGAAATCGGCGCCCGCGTCTTCCTGTATCCCAAAGTGACAACGGCGTGAGGAGTGTTCTGTCGCCTTGAAGTTCCTCTTCCGGAAATGGCACAAGTGCGGCAGTTGGCGAAAGCCAGTCTATCATTCATGAGGTGACGGAATTGTCTTTGAGCCGGAGGTCTTTCCTTGGCGGGATGACCGTTGCGCTGGCTGGTACCCGCTTGCCAGCAGCGACACACGAGTTGATCCTCGCGCCCCAATCGATCAAGGCGCACCTTGCTGGGTACGACGTGTCGATGTTGGGCTTCAACGGTGGTCTGCCGGGCCCAGAAGTCAGAATGCGACAAGGACAAACCGCCCGCATTACCCTCGATAACCGATTGGAGGAGGGCGCTCTCGTTCACTGGCATGGGTTGCGGGTTCCAAATCGGATGGATGGTGTCAACGTCCTCACTCAGGATGTGGTCATTCCGGGCGACTCGTATCGTTATCAATTCGGCGTCCCGGATGCCGGCACGTATTGGTATCACTCGCATTACCTGTCTTACGATCAGGTCAGCCGCGGTCTTTTCGGCGCCTTCATCGTCGAGGAGCAAAATGCGCCGGCTGTCGACCATGACATCGTTGTTCAGTTCTTCGATGTCTTGCTGGATCAGTCCGGGCAGTACGACGAAGCGTTCAACCCGGCCCACTTCGCAACCGAGGGCCGTATCGGCAATACGGTCACGGCACTTGTTTTCAATGGAACCGGCAAGACTGTGAAACGAGGCGACCGTCTGCGACTGCGTCTCATAAATCCCTCTATCGACAGGGTGTACCGTGTCGGCCTGGATGGTTTGATAGGCAAGATCGTTGCACTGGATGGCATGCCTCTGGCGCATCCTCGGACGCTCGAACCGATCCTTCTCGCTCCGGGGCAAAGATGCGATGTGATTGGTGATGCGACCGGGCCTATTAGATTCGACGACAGCTTTGGAGAACAGACGTTGAGCCTTGGCGAAATCGCTGTTTCCGGTTCCCGTGAGCCCGCGAAAGCGCCCATCACCGCATTGCCCGCCAACCGAATGCCCGCCCCGAAAGACCCCGGCCAAACCGCGGAGCTGGTGCTCCAGGGAGGTGCGGGAAGCGCGTCCCACAACGGCACAGGGACATGGGCGCTCAATGACGTATCCGGCCTGCCTCGAAGGCCTTTCCTATCCGCCGCGCAGGGGACGACCGCGCGCATTTCGATCCGCAACGAAACCGGGTTCCCACACGTCATGCATCTGCATGGCCACCATTTCTGGGAACTCGATGCGGCGGGTGAAGCCGGTCCATACCGGGACTCGACCTATCTGGATACCGGCGAGACGCGGGATATTCTCGTCGTCCTGGACAATCCGGGATCGTGGATGCTGCATTGCCACATGTTGAGCCACCAAGCCGACGGTATGGCAACGTGGATCAGAGTCGGCTGAGGGTCGAGACGGATACATACCGTTACAAATCTCTGAATGATAACAGGCCTTTCGCCGTCTACGTAACCTGACAAGCGAGAAACAGGTCCATCGACTGCCAATGGGAGCGTTCATTGACCCTGACACCAAAATCTCTCGGCATGACTGCGGCGGCAGGATCAGCCGCCTTGCTGTTGGGGGCCTTCGTTTTCCAGGCTCTTGGGTACGCGCCGTGCGCAATGTGCATCTGGCAACGCTACCCACACGCAATCGCCATTGGAATGGGCGCTCTGTTGCTCTTTGCTCTGCCGATTTTGCCAATCCTGATAATCGGTGCCCTGTCGGTACTCAGCACATCCGCGTTGGGAGTGTTTCATACCGGTGTCGAGCGCGGCTGGTGGGAGGGACCGACTTCTTGCACGGGATCCGGCCTCGATGTTTCCCAAATGTCGGTATCGGAATTGCTGCCCTCTGCCAGTTCAAATGCGTCCAATCTTGTTCTGTGCAGTGAGGTTGTCTGGGAATTTCTGACGTTGTCCATGGCCAGTTGGAACGCGATCCTAAGCGGTGTCCTTGCTTGCCTCTGGTTGGTCGCGATCGCAAGACATCAAAAGGTTCGGTGGCATGGGGTCGCGGACGTTTCTTGAATCGTCCCGCATTCATCGAAAACAAACAAAGGGCTTCGCTTCATGGTTACAAGACGACACTTCCTTGCACTTTCCGGCTCGCTGTTTTCAGCGTCTCTGAGTTCGCCAGCATTCGCTAAGACCTGGCCGTCAACAGCCGAAAAAGCAGCTTGGGATGCGCAGATCACGCCCGCCAACTATGACCCGGCAACAACCAACCCATGGGGGCTGCATCCCAGGCTGCTGCCGCAACGCGTTTTGGCGAATGACGGTTTGCGCCCGGGTGACATTCACGTCGATGCGATCGCGCGCTATCTGTACCATATCGAGGAAGGTGGCACCGCGATGCGATACGGGGTGGCGATTGCCAAGGGCGATCTCTATGAACCCGGCACCTATACGATCCGCCGAAAGGTCGAATGGCCGCACTGGACGCCAACGCAGTCAATGATCGAACGCGATCCGGAGGCTTACGAGCGGTTTGCCGACGGTATGGAGCCCGGCCCCAACAATGCCTTGGGCAGCAGGGCTTTGTATCTATTCGTCGGAGATCGGGATACGTACCTTCGAATTCACGGAACGCCGAGCCCTCGCAGCATTGGCGGCCGGGCCAGTTCGGGATGCGTGCGCATGGTGATGGCCCACATCAATGATCTCTATCCGAATGTCGCTGTCGGATCGACGGCGTTCCTTTACTCGGCCGAAGACAGCGTTACCGCTCGAAGCTAACCTATTGCATCTTTGGCTCACACGCCGAGGACTGCGTCGTGCAGGGACATCTTCCAATGAATTGTTGGACGAACACTCACGGCTGTGTCGCAAGTGAACTTTCGAACTGTGCGATCGCTACGGATTTGTCGTCCTCATCGTTCTCGAACAGCTTTGTGGTTCGCACGCCCGGCAACTTGCCAAAATCCGCCATCAGGCGCTTTGGAAAAAATGTGCGTCCGATGGATTCAAATCCTGGTAATTGTCTGAGTACCGCGGAGGTACTGGCACTACAAAAACCGGAAGCGGCTGGGCCGCTGGCAATTGCAAGGCGCAAAGCCTGCTCCGCGACTTCGGGAGACACATCGATCTCTTGTATGACGACATGGTAGGTCTCGCGAGCATGAGCCCGCGCATAAAAATCGGCCACTTGTGGAGTAATGCCATAAAGCACATCTCCCCGTTCCGGTACAGCGCTCAGCCGGACCGTTCCTGCCGGATCGAAGATAACACGCTGCGACCCATTAATCATGACGCTGCTATGCGCACCCGCCCCGGACCTGTTGTTGATCATGGTGTACAACGTCAGCGCGGCCGGTCCATCGTGACGGTAGGATGCGCTACTGATGACTTCGGCTGAAGCATCCGGGCGCATGTCGTTTCCTGCACCGCACCCCGCCAAAATTACCAAGGTTAGAACTGAGAAAATGCGGTTCAAAAAGAGCACCCTGCAGCCTCCTGCCATGGGTTGAATGATTGAATTTTCGGGATATTCAGGGCCTCTAGCAATCTCGACATCAACTCTTCCGGATTTCACCTCTACCGAAACATGGGTTCGGTTTCGGTTGGTACGCGACTCCTCGACAGGTTTTTCTCTGGATATCGCAAGTCTCAGATTAAGAGGAGCGTTCGCCCCGAATTGATTTGTCGCAATTTGTAACAGACCCCGCCTTTGTGACCTCGCGATACAAAACACCGGCTCGCGTGGCATTCCGCATCTGCAGGTGCATCCCATATGGTGGCTATCGTAACACTGACACGAGGTGATCGACATGAAACGCAATACTCTACTCGCTGCAATGACTCTGGCTGCAACCGCCTTTGGTGGCGTCGCCTTGGCGGATGCCAACCATGGGCACAGTGGTCAACCTGGTGCCCAAAGTGGGGCAGGCATGATGCAGAACGGTGGTCCGGGCATGATGGGGAACATGGGCGGAATGATGGACATGATGCAGCGCATGCACGGAAACATGATGGGCGCAGGCATGGGCAGTGGTATGATGGGCGCAGGCATGGCTGGCGGCATGATGCAAATGTTCGACACCGATGGAGACGGCACAACGACGCCGGAAGAAATGCGCACGCAGCTGCAGGCCAAGCTTTCCGAGTTTGACAGCGACGGGGATGGAAACCTCTCGATTACCGAGTTTGAAGCTCTCCACAGCGCGATGATCCGCGAAATGATGGTGGATCGTTTTCAACACCTCGATGCCGATGGCGACGGCGCGGTGACGCCGGAAGAGATGGCCGCTCCTGCCGATAGGATGGAGCGGATGCAGATGATGCGGTCGAACATGGCAGATGCGCCTGCGCGGCCGGGCAACGGTCAGGGCATGGGCAACGGCTCCATGATGCAGGACAACTGAGCCAACGGGTGCCGGTTTTTTCCGGCACCCGTCCTCAAAACGCCAAAACCGTTCTCGGCCGGGACATTGAACCGAACCGCGACCTGAACCGTTTAGCCTCGGTATGCCAAAAAATAGAGACACGGAAAGGAAAATTCCCATGGCCTATACCTATGATCGCGTCCTGAAAGACACCAATATCGATGACGCAGAGATGCGTGTTCGGGATGCTTTGGCAGACAAGGGCTTCGGCGTTCTGACTGAGATTGACGTCAAAGCGACGATGAAAAAGAAACTTGATGCGGACATGCCGCCTTACCGCATTCTCGGGGCCTGTAATCCGGGCATGGCGCACAAAGCCATCGAGATCGAGCCTCGCATCGGTGCGATGCTTCCCTGCAATGTCATCCTGCGGCAACTGGACGGCGACACCGAGGTCAGCGCGGTCGATCCTGTCGCTTCGATGCAGGCGGTGCAGAACCAAGACCTGGACGCGGTCGCCGGCGAAGTCCGCGATCTCCTTCGGGACGCCCTCGACACCGCGTGATGGCGGGATGGGCGTTGGATGCCCTGTCGCAGATCGAGCGCCTTTAGCGGTGCTCGATCAATGCCATCTAATCCCCACGTAAATTCTTGATGAGGAACTCACCCAGTGCTGCCAGCGGGATTGCCATTTCCGGATATTGGAACCGACCTCTTCTCCTTCGACATCGGGGGGGTCACATTCGCACTCCGCTGGTACGCGCTAGCCTATATCTTCGGTATCCTGATTGGCTGGCGCATTTGTTCGAGTGCCATAAGCCGTCCCGCGCTCTGGACGTCAGCTGGACCGCCGCTTGACCGAACGCAGATCGAAGATCTTCTGACGTGGATCATCATCGGCGTGATTGCTGGTGGTCGCCTGGGCTTTGTACTGTTCTACCAGCCCGCATATTATCTCGCCAATCCCTTGGAAATTCTGATGGTCTGGCAAGGCGGCATGTCTTTCCACGGGGGGTTCGCGGGAGTTGTCATCGCGGCCTTGCTGTTCTGCCTTAGACAGAACGCGTCATTGCTCAGCACTGGCGACTTGCTGGCTTTGGCAACACCACCAGGCTTGTTTCTTGGAAGGCTGGCGAACTTCACCAACAATGAGTTGTGGGGGCGTCCAACGGACGTTCCCTGGGCGGTGATCTTTCCCGGCGAAGTCGCGCAGGCCTGCCCAGGGGTTAGCGGCCTCTGCGCCCGACACCCGTCCCAGCTGTACGAGGCGGTATTGGAGGGGCTCATTCTTGGAATACTGCTCATTTATCTCGCTTGGGGCCGGGGCTGGCTGAAAATGCCCGGTGCCTTGGCTGGCGTGTTTCTGACCGGCTATGGTCTTGCCCGAAATTTCGTCGAGATGTTCCGGCAACCGGACCAGCAGTTCGTGACGGAAGATAACCCAATTGGCCATGCGCTCCACTTTGGTGAGTGGGGTTTGACCATGGGCCAGTTGCTCTCCATGCCAATGGTGCTGGTCGGGCTGGCGTTGATCGTGTTCGCCCGGCGGGAACGGGGCCGGACAGCGCCACCCCGCAGAGCCGCAATGTAATCGCCGTACTGATCTCTCTTGACCCTCCTGTGGATGGAAGCCCCAAGCAAGAGAAGCATTCTCGGAAAGGACCGCAAAATGAGCACCCCCGACAGTTCTGAAACCACAGCAGCTTCCTCGGTATTCGTTTGCCCCATGCACCCTGAGGTGCGGCAGTTTGAGCCCGGCAAATGTCCGAAATGCGGGATGCACCTCGTGCCGGAATCGGAGCTCGAGGTCCATTCAGCACATGATCATCACGAACACCACGCGGGTGCCACGCCGGCCGATGGCCGATATGATCTGGTTCCTACAGGACATGATGGTCCCATTTTCACCTGCCCGATGCACCCTCAGGTGCGGCAGCCTGATCCGGGCGCGTGTCCGATCTGTGGTATGGGATTGGAACTGGAATCCGGTGTGCCGGGCGATGAAGGTCCAAATCCCGAACTGGTGGATTTCACACGGCGGTTCTGGGTCGGCACAGTCCTGACGATCCCGCTCCTTGTCCTCACGATGGGGCCATTCGTCGGTTTCCCCGCAGTCCGGACTTTTTTTGGCGAAAGCACCACACAATGGATCGAATTGATCCTGGCAACGCCAGTGGTCTTGTGGTGCGGCTGGCCGTTTCTGGAACGCGGATGGATTTCGTTCCGCACATTGAACCTCAACATGTTCTCCCTGATCGGCATGGGCGTTCTTGCCGCCTGGCTCTTCAGCGTCGTTGCCGTTCTCGCACCGGACATATTCCCTGATGGGTTCCGAGACTCCGAAGGCCATGTCGGCGTCTATTTCGAGGCGGCGGCGGTGATCGTGACGCTGGTGCTGCTCGGCCAGGTGATGGAACTACGCGCCCGCGAGGGGACCGGCAAGGCGATCCGCGCGCTTCTCGACATGGCGGCAAAGACCGCGCGGGTCATCCGGGACGACGGATCCGAGGAGGAAATCCCGCTGGAGGACGTGCAAGTCGGGGACCGGCTGCGCGTGCGGCCCGGTGACAAGGTGCCGGTCGATGGCGTGGTTCTGGACGGCCGGTCCTCGGTCGACGAAAGCATGATCTCCGGTGAACCCGTGCCGGTCGAGAAGACCGAGGGCGACCCGCTGACCGGCGCGACGATCAATGGCACCGGCAGTCTGGTGATGGAGGCGACGCGTGTCGGGTCCGACACGATGCTGGCTCAAATTGTCGAGATGGTGTCGAACGCGCAGCGCTCGCGCGCCCCGATCCAGAAATACGCCGACAAGGTGGCGGGATATTTCGTTCCGGCCGTCATCGGTATCGCGGTCCTGTCCTTCATCGCCTGGGCGATCTGGGGGCCCGCGCCTGCGCTTTCCTACGCATTGATTTCGGCGGTGGCGGTTCTGATCATCGCCTGTCCTTGTGCGCTTGGCCTGGCGACACCGATGTCGATCATGACAGCGACAGGACGGGGCGCTCAGGCAGGGGTGCTGATCAAGAACGCCGAGGCGCTGGAGCGGTTCGAGAAAGTCGATACCCTGATCGTCGACAAGACCGGCACGTTGACCGAAGGCAAGCCGCGGCTTGTCGACGTACTCCCGCAACCCGGCCACGACGAAGCCGAGGTCTTGCGTCTCGCCGCATCGCTTGAGCGCGGATCGGAGCACCCCTTGGCCGAAGCGATCGTCAGGGGTGCGGAGGAGCGAGATGTCAAAATGGACGAGGCACGGGACTTCGAGGCGGTCACTGGCAAGGGCGTCAAGGGGGTCGTTGACGGCAAAGCGGTCGCGCTCGGCAATTTGGCGATGATCCGCGAATTGGGGCTCGAGGCGGGCGCGTTGACCGCCAAGGCCAATGCCCGCCGCGACGAAGGCGAGACGGTCATGTTCGTTGTGCTGGATGGCGAGATCGCCGGTCTAGTTGCTGTCGCCGACCCAGTGAAGGAGACCACGCCAGAAGCCATCGAGGATCTGCATGAACTGGGGTTCCGCGTCATCATGGCGACCGGCGACAACGAACGCACGGCCAAGGCCATCGGCACGCGGCTCGGAATCGATGAGATCCGGGCCGACGTGCTGCCGGAGGACAAGGCGCGGATCATCCTTGAGTTGCAAGAGGCGGGCCACAAGGTCGCCATGGCCGGGGATGGCGTCAACGACGCCCCCGCGCTCGCGCAGGCCGATGTCGGCATCGCCATGGGCACCGGCGCCGATGTGGCCATCGAAAGCGCGGGCGTCACGCTGGTCAAGGGCAACCTTGATGGTATCGTGCGTGCGCGGCGGCTCGCCCGGGCCACGATGCGCAACATCCGCCAGAACCTGTTCTTCGCGCTGATCTACAACGCCTCCGGCGTGCCGGTCGCGGCGGGAGTTCTGTTTCCCTTCTTTGGCATCCTCATCAGTCCGATGTTTGCTGCCTTCGCCATGAGCGCGTCGTCAATCTCGGTGGTGCTCAATTCGCTGCGCCTTCGCGGCGTTCGTATCTAGAAGCGCGCAACAGCGTTCGGACGAACCAAAATTAAAAGGGGGCCATTTATGCAGAGCGAAAAAGAAACGTACCGCGAAAATTCCATCAGTCTGGGCGGAGCCGTTGCGATGGGGACAGGCGTGATGATCGGCGCTGGAATCTTTGCGTTGACGGGGCAAATCGCGCAGCTCGCCGGCCCGCTTTTCCCGCTTGCATTCATCGCCGGCGCGGTCGTCACAAGCTTCAGCGCCTACAGCTACATCAGGATGTCGAACAAATGGCCGTCCTCGGGTGGCATCGCCATGATCCTGCAGAAATGCTATGGCCCCGGAGCCATCGCGGGCGGGGCCGCACTGCTGATGGCGCTCAGCATGGTGATCGCGGAAAGCCTCGTCGCCCGGACCTTCGCCACCTATGTCTTGCGCCCTTTCGATATCGAAGGTGGCCCATTGGTCCCCGCTCTGGCCGTGGCCGTAATCGTTTTCGCCTTTCTGGTGAACATGGCCGGAAACCGCTCGGTCGGGCTGTTTTCATTGATTATGGCAGCAATCAAGATCGGTGGCATAGCTCTGTTCGGCATCGCTGCTTTGTGGTCTAGTGGTTTTGCGTTCGCTGCGGCTTCCGAGACGCCTCAATCCTATGGCATCACGGGTTTCATAGCATCCACGGCGCTGGCTATCCTCGCCTTCAAAGGGTTCACGACGATCACCAACAGCGGGGCCGAGATCACCGAACCAAACCGCAACGTTGGCCGAGCGATCATGTTCTCGATCGGGATCTGCGTCGTCGTCTACCTGTTGGTCGCCTACGGGGTCGGTTCGAGTCTCACGATCGAGGAGATCATCTCAGCGCGTGACTATTCGCTGGCACAAGCGGCGCAGCCCGCCCTTGGACAAACCGGCTTCATACTCACGGTGATCCTGGCCGCTGTCGCAACGGCGTCCGGCGTTCTGGCCAGCGTCTTCGCGGTGTCGCGTATGCTGGCGATGCTGACCGACATGGAAATGATCCCGCACAGCCACTTCGGTATGCCAGGTCCCATCCAACGCCACACCCTGGTCTATACTGTCGTCATCGCCGCGACGTTGGCCGTGCTCTTTGATTTAGGCCGGATCGCATCCCTCGGTGCTTTCTTTTACCTCGTCATGGACATGATCATACATTGGGGCGTGTTCCGCTATCGTCGAGCAGACGTCGGCGCCTTCGGTATCGTGCTTTTGACTGCCCTGGCGCTCGATGCGATAGTACTGGCAGCTTTCACCGTGATGAAGCTTCAAAGCGACCCGATGATCGTTCTCTACGCCGCTGTCGGGATGATCGCTGTGTTCGCCTTCGAGCGCGTTTACTTGTCGCAATGGGTGGCACCGCAAGTCGCCCACGCCCACGCCCACGGTGATTAGCCTGCCATCACCTGGCCTGAAGAGATGCGATGCCTTGTGCGCCGATCGTGATCAGCCCGACCGACAAGGCAAACGCAGCCAGGGCAAGCAGCATCACGCCCGTGTTCATGGGCAAGCGACGTACAACCGGTCCAAGAAATTCCGACCGCCCGAAAGCCGAGACGTAGAGCGGCAACGCGCTTATCATAGTCGCATAGAGGTAAACGCCGGAGATGTTCTCGAAAAACGCTGAGCGCGCAAGAGTCGGGGACACAACCGCCAAGGCGGTTGAACGATTGCCGCCGAATGACCCGAACCAGTCGGCAGATAGAACGTATATAAGCGCGTGTAGACCTGGAAAGAGAAGGGCCCTGAGTAACACATCGACCAGCACGAAAAACGCCGTGTCTCTTGAGCCCGCCTTTGGTTGCTTTGTCATAGCGAAAAGGAAAAAACTGACATAGTTGACGGCAAAAACCACGGGCAAACCGTTGGTCGCAACCTGCCTTAGAAAGCGCATGAGTGCCGGTCCGCCGGCAGCAAGAGCCGGAGCAAAGCCCGGAGCCAGTAAGACGTAGAACAACAGGACCGGCAGTAATGCAGCGAAGCTGAACAGCAGGACATTTCTAACAAACTGAGCCGCGGGCATACTGATAGAGAAAAATCTATCCATTGAAATAGCCTGCCATGTGGGCACCACTAGGTCGATGATACGTTATCGATCCCTCCCAAGCGGACGGAAGCGACAAGCCGGTTGCGGGCATTCCCAGAGATCGCTTACTCGGCCCGTTTGACGCAAATCGGGTTTCCCTCGATCGTCCTGAGCGGCAATCGCGTTGTTTCAACCGGACTCGCGTGCATGTACCAGTAGCAGTTGTCCTCGGGCCGCAGATAGGCGGTCGCGAGGTCTTGGTTCGGTGCTGCCAGTTCCAGGATATTTTCCGGTAACGGCGGGCGTGACGACGCGTTTTGTGAATTCGAGAAAGACTCCGAGCAAGCCCCAAGGGCCAAGACGGTTGTGAGAAGAAGTGCGCTTCGTGTGTACATAAATTGATGATCCTTCTGGCTGGTTTGTTTTGGCCGCTCTGGTATCGGCTTCCCTCTTTCACAGGTTTGCGAACCATCTTGATTAGACAGTCCCTCCGTCAAATCGCTAACGCTCAGAAATGTGTGGCCCAGCGAGGATGGCTTTCGTCGATCACCAGAGCATGGCTGTGCCTGCGATGCCCCTTCAAGTGGGGATGATCAAGTGGCAGGTTGTCGTGCGTGTGTTCAAGCTCCACGGGATCGCTCGCTGGCCAGAGTTTCAGAGCGGCGAGCATGCCAGTGGCCGCGAGAAGCGCCAGACCGATCAGCGCAGGAACGACACCGTAGACCGTCAGCAGCCAGCCCGACAGTGGATAGGTCACCAGCCAGCAAGCGTGCGACAGCGCGAATTGCGCCGCAAACAGAGCGGGGCGATCCCCGGCATGGGCGGACCGGCGCAGTAACCGGCCAGACGGGGTGAGAACGGCGGAATATCCCAGACCTACCAGCAGCCAGGCCCCCAATAGGATGAACCAACCAAGGCCGGCGGTCAGGACTGTTGCCCCCAACCCCAACAATGTCGCCACCATCAGGGCAGCACCGCCGAACATTACGGGCCGGTCTGGCAGCGCATCCAGTACGCGCGGAAGGAGCAGTGCGGCCGTCATGGAGCCAGCGCCGAAGGCGAACATCGTCCAGGCCAGCGCGCTTTCCGACAGGCCGAGCGATCCGCGTACCAAAACGACGGTATTGACCAGAACCATTGCCCCGGCCGCCGCTGCCGCAAGGTTCAGCGCCAGCAACCCGCGCAGGCGGGGCGTGGCCAGATAGATGCGGATACCGCGTGTCGTCCGATCATAGATGCCGCGCGGCTCGGACGATTTCGGGTTTGGCAGGAGGACAGAGACCACGAGCAGCGCCGAGCCGGCGAAACCCGCAACCGTGCCAACGAAGAGCGAATTGTAGGACATCACCGAGAGCAGAAGGGCCGCTAGCGTTGGGCTGACGATGTTTTCCAGATCGTAGGCCAGCCGCGACAGCGACAATGCACGGGTATAGCGCGCCTCTTCGGGCAGAACGTCCGGGATCGTCGCCTGAAAGGTCGGCGTGAAGGCGGCGGAGGCCGATTGCAGTAGGAAGATCAGAACATAGACCTGCCAGACCTCAGTCACGAAAGGCAGTGCCAGCGCAACGCCTGCGCGCACGAGATCGAGCGTCACCAGAAGCGCGCGGCGCGGCAGGCGGTCCGCGAAGGCCCCGGCAATGGGAGCGATGCCCACATAGGCCACCATCTTGATGGTGAATACCGTGCCCAACACCAGCGCCGCCCCGTCCCCTGCAAGGTCGAAGGCAAGCAGGCCGAGTGCGACCGTCGCGAGGCCGGTTCCCAGAAGCGCCACGACCTGCGCCAGAAACAGATGGCGGTAAGTGCGGTCGGAGAGGATGTCGAGCATGGCGGACCTCAGAGGTAACGCGCGATCGTTCGCAGCTCGGCACGATCTGTCTCCGAGCCTTCGGCGTCGAGGCAATGGTCCATGTGGTCGTGGATCAGCGCCCGCTTGGCATTTGTGATCGCCTTTTCGACCGCCTGCATCTGTTGTGCGATCTCAAGGCTCGGCTTGCCCGCCTCGATCATCTCGATCACGGCGCGCAGGTGGCCGTCAGCGCGTTTCAGCCGTGTGACGAGAGCAGGATGACTTGCATGGACATGGTGAGTTGTCATAATAACGGCTTATCCTCCCCAGGGGGATAGAACAAGATGGCGCCGCGACGCGCCACGCGAGAAACGAGCGAGCAGGCAGATTTGATGACAACCTTACGGACAATCGGAAAGGCCACGTTCGCGACGCTTCTCTGCGCGGCCGTGCTTGTCTGGTCGGTTATGCCTACAACCTCGCACGCGCCTGCGATCCTTGACGTGCTTCAGGAGCACGCGGAGATGCTCGCCGAGCACGGGCACTCGCATGCTCTGGAAGAAGATTTGGCGTGGGCTATGCATGGACACAGCCACGACAGCATTGACCACGATCATAGCCAGGCGGTCGTGCCTGGTCCCGATCTGTCGTCGCAGCCGCTCGACATCTACGCGGCCGCTTGGCACCTGAGTTCAGCCACCTCGAACCCTTTACGGATATATCTGATCGAACGACCTCCGCGCGTCTGATCGACCGCGCGCCATTGGCGCGCTGCGACGATTATCAGATACACATACGGAGTTCGATCGATGACTACAGTCCATCGGGGCTGGGCCGATCCCGGCATACGCCGGATCGCAATCCTGTCCTCAATTACGCTGGCGGCACTCGTCCTGAGTGCAGGCCATGCGCTCGCCCACAATGTTACCGAAGGCGACGCAGGCTACATCCAGGAAATCTGGGGGGTGAACATCATGCCCTTCATGTATCTTGGCGCCAAACACATGGTGACGGGCTACGACCACATCCTGTTCCTGCTCGGTGTCGTCTTCTTCCTTTACAAGATGAAGGATGTCGGCATCTACGTCAGCCTCTTCGCCCTCGGTCACTCGACCACAATGCTCGCGGGCGTCTGGTTTGGCTGGGGCATCAATGCCTACATTATCGACGCCATCATCGGCCTCTCGGTCGTCTACAAGGCGCTCGACAATCTCGGCGCCTACCAGCGCTGGTTCGGAGTCCAGCCGAACACCAAGGCCGCAACGCTGATCTTCGGCTTCTTTCACGGCACGGGCCTGGCCACCAAGATCCTCGACTACGAGATCGCGTCGGACGGGCTGCTGGCCAATCTTCTGGCGTTCAACTTGGGCGTCGAGCTGGGCCAATTGATAGCGCTCGCCGTGATCCTCATCGCGATGGGTTACTGGCGGAAATCCCCCAATTTCTTCCGCCAGGCCTACACCGCCAACGTCGTCATGATGTCCATGGGGTTCATCCTCATGGGCCTGCAAATCACCGGCTACTTCGTAGCTGCCTGAGAATTTAGGAGACCCAAATGTTCAACGCAGAAAAACCAAGCCTCGATGAACTGCCGAGTTCCGCGCAGCTTATCCGCTCCACCGCCATCGCTGCGGCCAGTGCGGTTGCGATCCTTGTGACCGTCGTGCTTCCCGCCGAATACAACATCGACCCGACAGGGATCGGCGGCGTTCTCGGACTTGCCGAAATGGGTGAAATCAAAACCCAGCTGGCAGAGGAAGCCGAGGCTGACAGGCTGATGGAGCTCGAAGCGCAGGAAGAGTCCAGCCTGTTGAACGATATCTTCGGGCTCTTCGTCGGCGCTGCACACGCGCAGGAAGCCGAAGTCTGGCGCGACGAAACCACCTTCACGCTGGCACCCGGCGACTCGGCTGAGTGGAAGCTGGTCATGGAAGATGGCCAAACGGCGGAATACCGGATGCTGGTCGAAGGCGGTCGGGTGAATTTCGACCTTCACGGTCATGGCGGCGGCAAGTCGGTGACCTATGAAAAGGGCCGCGGATCGACGGGCGAAGAAGGCGAGATCGTTGCTGCATTCGAGGGCGAGCACGGCTGGTTCTGGCGTAATCGCGATAGTTCAGATGTCACCGTGACCGTGCAGGTGCGCGGCGAATACGCCGAGTTCAAGGACGCCAGTTGACAACTTGATAACGGAGCCCATTAAGGGTTCCGTTATCTTCCCTTCAACCAGGGAAGGACCCTACAATGATTAGAAAACTGGCACTTGCGGAGGCCACGTAGGCGGCTCCTCGCAGCCGCTGGAAACGCCATAGATCATCTTACCCGCACGCCCTAACCCTTGTGGATAATTATCAACATAAACTTCATTATGCGACTTTATACTTAGCTGATGTGCCCCCATCGAGTGGTCCAATTTGAATGTTAATGCATCGTCGGCCTTTGGTCTATCAGGACGATGCTTTTGGGCGCTGGGGGCCGGTATCCTAAGGCGCTGTGGGGCCTAACCGTGTTGTAGTGGCGACGCCAGCGTTCGATGAGGATCTGTGCTTCACGCAGCGTGGTGAAGACCTCGCCGTTTAGTAACTCATCCCGGAAGCGGGCGTTGAAGCTCTCGCAGTAGCCGTTCTCCCAAGGTGATCCCGGGGCAATGAATGCGGTCTTCGCGTCCACGGCAC
>NZ_PVUF01000021.1 GCF_003003215.1 Tritonibacter scottomollicae
TCGTCGGATCGCGGCGCTGCTGAGAGATGCGGGTTGGCATGTGAATGACAAGCGGGTCGAAAGGCTGTGGCGACGAGAGGGGCTGAAAGTGCCAATGAAACAACCAAAGAAGGGGCGGCTCTGGCTGAATGACGGGTCGTGCGTCAGGCTATGACCACCTGCTGCGCTATTTGAGGGCTGCGCAGGCAGTCATAGCCTCCTAATAAACGTCATTCCGAGGGTGTTACGGCCCGGAGTTCGTTGCGCAGGCCGTGCAGGATTGGATCAAAGCCGTGGGAGCAAAGACAGCATACATCGAACCCGGGTCACCGTGGGAGAACGGATACTGCGAGAGCTTCAACGCCCGGTTCAGGGATGAGTTCTTGAATGGCGAAATCTTCTACAGCCTGCGTGAGGCGAAAATCCTGATCGAAGAATGGAGGAAACACTACAACACGAAACGACCACACAGCGCATTGGGCTACCGCCCTCCGGCCCCCGAAACCATCGTACAGATGGACCCAAGGCCGATCATGCACTAACAATCAAATTGGACCACTCAGGTGGGGCTGATCAGCCCTGCTCAAGCGCGGTAACACCTGCTGGAATATCAGCTAAAGCTATAGCTCAACACAGAAAATCCGAGAAGTAACGACAAGCGCGAGATGATTTGCATGAGGAACATCCATAATCTGCAAACGTCAGAATTCAGTCATTTCGATAGCTCACCAACTGGATAATCACAACTCTACAAAGCGCGACACCGGCAAAATACACTCATAGGTGAATGACTGAGGCCTGGAACACGATCTATATCTCTGTCGATTGCGCGCGTGTTTTCCTTCTCATGGCCGCGATCCTGCTCTGCGTCACGCCCGTAACCGCACTCCATGGTGAAAAACTCAACCTGATCTATTGTCAGGATCCCTGGGGAACAGTCATTGAGTTTTATAACGCTCCATATGCGCAGTTTGTCGCGAACCGGGGGTGACTGATACAATGATTCTCAACCGGCATTCCCTAAGTGGCGTGCTGTCTGATGCCAAAACCACCTGAATTTGCCCGCCGAACAAGCAATTTCCGGCCCGAACAGCGTCTGCGGTCGCGCAGGCTTTTCGAACTGGGGCGCAGACGCGTTTTTGCCCTGCGGCGGCGTTCTTTCAGCACGGCTGGCGGAACTGCGGCCTGTTCAGCGACAAAAGAGGATCAGGATCGCGTCCTTGCGCCCCGTATGCGCAGAATGGTCTGATGGGATGTGTTGTAACGCCGCGCCACGGCGGAAATGGTCATCCCAGTCTCAAGGTCCGCCAGCACAGCCGCCTGTGTTGCATCATCCAGCGAGGGTGGTCGTCCGATCCGCCCCCCTGCAACACCACGCCCTGTTGCCCTAGCCTGTTTGCGCTCGCTCTCCGTCAAGCGCTCCAGCGCCGCCACGGTCTCCATCATCGTCATGAACTTTGTATCGGAATACAGATTGTCTCTTGTAAGGGACACGCAAAACGCTTCGGCCTGCATCTCGTCTATGTGCCGGATCGTCTTCAGGACGTCAGATGCATCGCGCCCAAACCCGTCAAGCGTATAGACGATAACGGCGTCGCTAGGTTGGAGCTGACGGATCAGTTGCTGCAATTTTGATCGCCCTGACGCGGCAACCGATGCGCCCACCCGTTCGCTCACAGCCCAGCGACTATGCACGACAAACCCGTCGAGACGCGCAGCCTGCGTGTGAGTGCGGATGGTGGCATGGTCAGAAGATTTGCCGTTACAACCCTCCTTAGTATCAAGGCGAATATATACGTAGTCCCGGGGATCCAATGGCCGAGCACCTCCTGTCATTGGGCAAATCGCGTTGGTACCCCTGTGCCGTAATCTCAGCGGAGCCAACGTTTGTTTTTTACGTATATCACAGACAGTACGCACTGTCCGAAACTGTTTTAGGACAACGCGCCACGCGTGGCACTCAGTGTGGTACGGCTGTGCCACACTCGGGACTTCAAATTGTAAGGCGTTGTTTTTTTAAAAAAATCAAGTTGCTGACGGTCCGTAAAGGCTATCGGACGTCATTATTTTAATAATATCAGTAGCATATAGTCACCTTGCAGCTTGCTGCGTTATGTGTGGAAGATGGCATGAGGCCAAAGGCCGATCTGGGCCACAACCGGGCCAGCGCCTAGACTAATACTAGGCTAAAAGCCCGATTGAGGAAGGCGCAGGGCGTCTCTGGGTTTGGCCGAAACGGCTTTCGGTCTGTGTCCTAAGCTGGCGTTTCGGTATTTTCAAAAGCGAGAACTGAACTTGGCTTCTGTTCAAGGTCTCATATCCTAGCGCCTCCTTGGTAAATCCTTACGGACTGATACCGCTTGCCTCGATGCCTTGTTTTTTGAAGCCGCCATCGCCTGAGCCGATACAAGAGTCCTTTGTTGGTTCTGGAGCAAGGGTGTGTAGGGGGAGCACCCAACCCTTGTTTCTTGGTTATCGAAGCGTTCATCGGTCTCACATGGCGATATGACCTCGATGAACAGAGCTATGCCCGAAAGGAAAGTTGGTGACGGTCTGATCAGGCTGCTTGATCCCGTCTGAATAGCCCCGTGTATTGTGGACGTCTTCTTAGCTAAATTTGAAGCAAGGAGGCCATGATGGGCAGCAACACTTACAGTGACAATTTCAAGCGGGATGCGGTCGCGCAGATCACCGAACGGGGCGACCCGGTCAGGGAGGTTTCCGATCACCTCGGCGTCAGCGCGTATTCTCTCTATGCTTGGAAGAAGAAGTTCTCGAAGGCCGCCCCGGGCGACGCCGCGAGCGATGCAGAGATCCGGCGTATGAAGCGGGAGCTGGCACGGGTGACGGAGGAGCGCGATATCTTAGGTGTTTAGTCCCGGCATTTGGTGGATCGGATTTAGGATGAATCGATCTGGCTCTGAAGTCCAGATTTTGCAGATGTATTCGTAAGGTGTGAGGCCATTGAGCGTCTTGAGGCGGCGTGCGAAGTTGTAGGCTGCCATGAAGTCCGCGAGGTGCGTGTGCAACTGGTCGTGACTGCCGTAGTGGTATCGTTTGACGGTCGCCTCCTTGATCGTGCGGTTCATCCGCTCGACCTGCCATTGGTCCAGGGGTGGTTGGGCTTGGTAAGCCGATGCTCAATCTCATTTGCCTTGCAGATCATGTCGAAGCGCATCTGCCGGGAATAGGCTGTGTTCCGGTTGCGAGGCTGCTCCGCGAACTGGATGCCGTTGTCGGTGAGGATCGTGTGGATGCGATAGGATGAGGAGGATCAGGAGGGGCCCCGGTGGGGCGTTTCCCCGACGAATGCCTTGAGCAGGTGTTCGAGGAACTCCCAGGCGGTCTTGCGGTCTGCCTTATCCACGAATTGTGCGACTGCGAACTTGCTGGTGCGGTCAATCCCCACGAAGAGGTAGAGCTTGCCCTCCGCTGTCTGAACCTCGGCGATGTCGATATGAAAAAAGCCAATGGGATAGCGCTTGAACTTCTGGCGCTTCGGCTTGTCGCCTTCGATTTCAGGTAGCCGAGAAATATCATGCCGCTGCAGGCAGCGGTGCAATGCTGATCGCGTCAGTTGCGGAATCGATGGCTGAAGAGCGTAGAGGTAATCATCCAGCGGCAGCAGCGTGTGCCGTCGGAATGCGACGATCATCGCCTCCTCAGCTTCAGTGAGAACGGTCGAACGCGGCTCCCTCGGCCCAGTCTTCAAGTCCTCCACCGGTCGCCCGCTTGCGCCACTTCGCGACAGTCTTGGGATTGATGCCCAATTCCTTGCTCAACTGCGCGAGCGAAGCTTGCGATCGCTGTATTGCAGCTCTGACAGCGTGCGTTGTCGTGGCGCTCCCGTGACGAACTTGTCCCATAATGCTTCCTTCCAAGCCTGAGAAAGGACCGCACTATTAAACCGTGGGATCAAACACCTAAGCGACCCCATGTACCACTTATTCCAAGTGGCGCTTCAAATTCCACTGGCTTGTTCACATATCTCCATTAAATAACCCGCCGAATTCCAACATAAGCGCATCTCAGGGTTAGGTTTGATTGCACATCTCAAATGGTTGTGTAATGTATATTATGTACATATATCAGCCGCAATGAGTAGGAAATCAGTATAAGCGCGGGCTGATCACCCATCGGTTGGCGGCTTGACTGCGTTTGGATGGTAGTCAGTCTATCAGCTTTGCGTCTTCCGCGCGTTTGTTCGTGCCCAAGACGCTTTTAAGGGTACCGATTGCGCCGAAAGTTTCGTGCTTTGTCATGTTTTCGTTGCGCTCGAATACGTCCATGCCTTGGGTTAGGAGCGCCATGCTTTGTGCTTCACCGATGGCGTTCATGCGCATTGCTTCGACGATGATGGTTTCCATAAGCATCTGCTGCGCCGCGACCTGTCCCGCGATCACCTCGATGCTGCGCTCGACGTCCTTGATCTTGCTCATGAGTGCCGCGCCTCGTCTGGTTTGAAGTTCCATGGCAGGAGGTCTTGGATATCTTCCTGCATATGTCCATTCAGTATCTTTTCCAGGACGTGTTCGAGATAGGCCTGCGGGTTGATGCCGTTCAGTTTGCAGGTTCCGACCAGCGATGCCATGCGGGCCCAAGTGACCGCGCCGTCGTCATTGCCTGCGAAGAGTGCATTTTTCCTCGTGAGAGGAATCGGTCTGATCGCATTCTCGACAGCGTTCGTATCCATTTCGAGGCGTCCATCGTCCAGGAACCGGGTCAGCCCGTCCCATCGTTTGAGGCCGTATCTGATGTGACGCGTGAGGTCTGAGCTTGACGATAGCATGTCAAGTTGCGCCTCCAGCCACGGACGCAAGGCGTCTACGATGGGCTTGGAGAGCTTTTGCCTGATGGCGCGCCGGACTTCGGGGGCTTTGCCGCGGATCTCGGCCTCGATCCGGTAGAGCTGACCGATACGTTCCTTCATCTCGGTGCAAATTGGAGAAGAGGTCGTGCGGCTGTATTCCACGAACCGGCGTCGCCAATGGGTCCAGCAGTAGGTGATGCCCCATGGCTGGTTTGTCTTCTTCGGATCACCCAGGGCATCGTATCCGATGGGGTGGACGCCCCTCCGACGGCATCGATGTGCCAAACTGGTGGTGTGATCACCATGTTGAAGAGGAGACGTCCATGGAAAAGATTAGCATAGTCGGCGTAGATTTGGCCAAAAACATATTCCAGGTTCACGGAGCGACAGCCGATGGCAGACCGGTATTCAGCAAGAAGGTACGGCGGTCAAAGCTGCTATCTCTACTGGCTGGCATTCCGACCTGCACCGTGGCCATGGAGGCGTGTGCCAGTTCTCATCATTGGGGGCGCGAGATCGGAAAGCTCGGGCATACCGTTAAGATGATCCCTCCGATCTACGTGAAACCTTACGTCAAGCGACAGAAGAACGATGCCAATGATGCGGAAGCGATCGCTGAGGCGGCATCTCGTCCCACAATGCGTTTTGTCACCGTGAAGAGTGCGGAGAAACAGGCATCAGGCATGGCGTTGCGAACCCGTGACCTGCTCGTAAGACAGAAGACCCAAACGATTAACGCGCTGCGTGGGCATCTGGCAGAATACGGGCTAGTAGCACCTTCTGGCACAGTTCACCTCAATCGGTTACAGGCCGCGATCAGTGATCCAGAAACAGAACTGCCAGCCGCAGTCATTGACCATGCTCAACTGCTTTTGGATCATATCGCGATGCTTGCATGCAAGATCGGCAAATTGGGTGCCGAGCTACGTGCTGGTGCCCGGCAGGATCCAGCGGCAAAGCGCTTGATGACGATCCCAGGTATCGGGCCGATCACGGCCATGGCCCTTACCGCTCTCTCTCCAGACCCAAGCACTTTCCGCAAAGGGCGGGACTTCGCCGCCTGGACCGGGCTCACGCCCAAGCAATTCTCATCGGGCGGCAAAGAGCGTATCGGGCGCACGTCGAAAATGGGCCAACGCGACCTGCGCCGCCTTCTTATCATCGGTGCGGCGTCTGTCGTGCGATGGGCCATTCGACGGGGTGCGGATCAGGGTGGTTGGCTCGGGCAGATGCTGGCACGTAAACCAAGGATGCTCGTGACCGTCGCACTGGCCAACAAGATGGCGCGCACTGCATGGGCTCTGATGACGAAGAATGAGAACTACAGGAACCCGGCTTTGGCCTAACCCAGTAGGGTGGCTTTTGCCGGTCATGTGAGAAGGTCGGAGGTGAAGTAAGGACAAACGGTCAATGAGACGGGATCAGGAAAACCAGGCACTGGGCCGTGCGCCTTAGAGCGCGCGTATCCGAGTTGGAACTGATCCGCGCATCTCCATACGGGCCCGTGGCGTGTCAAAGCCACATTCAGAGGCCGAACATACGACAGCACCTGACCACATGTTCATACCTGCCAAAAACTTCTTGCATTCACTGGGGCGTCCACACACGGCATAGCCATCCACGGTTAGAGAGCCGACCTTGAAGCCGGTGAATATCTTCTTCGCAGTCTCTGCGCTGCGACTTCTCGAGTGCTGGAACACCACGATGGGTGGGTCGCCGCCGCCCCACCCGCGCTGGTCGCGAACCACCGCCCAAAGATAGTCCTTGCGGGTTTTGCCGGTGCGCGGAGCCAAGACAGGTACCGTGGTTTCGTCCGCGAAGAGGCGGTCACTGGCTTTCAGTTCGTCAATCATGGCGTCGGTGATGGGGGCCAACTGGAAGGCGATACGGCCTGCCCAGTTGGCAAGCATGGTGCGGTCGATTTCGATGCCGTCGCGTCGCCAGATTTCGGCTTGGCGATAAAACGGAAGATGATCGCAAAGCTTCGCAACCACGGAATGGACGGCGAACCGGTTCGTGCCCAGACCGCGCGGGACCAGAAACTCCGGTGCCGGTGCCGGTGCCTGCGCGTGGGATTTCCCATCGCATGTGCGGCACATGTACTTGGGGCGCACGGTGACAAGGACGCGGAACTGGGCGGGCACGACGTCGAGGCGTTGGGTGCGGTCTTCCCCGACCTTGACCATTTCACCGCAACCACACGGGCAAGCCGTGCTCTCTGGTTCGATCACCTCTTCGACGCGTTCGAGATGGTCTGGCAAATCCCCTTTGTTGCGTTTGGCTGGCGCGCGTTTCCGGGGGGCCTTGCCCAGTGCCTTGTCGGCAGCACCGGCCGCCGCCGCCAACTGCCCCTCGGCGACCTCGATGTTTTCCGTGAAGAGGTTGCGTTGATCCGGGGCACCCCTTTCGGAACTTGCTCCAAACCGCGCGTGCCTCGCCTGAGCAAGCATACGTTCCAGGCGCGCGTTGGATTCTTCAGACGCTGCCAAGAGCACCCTTGCGGTGGCAAGTTGGCGCTCCAGCTCGGCAACCTATTCAGGGTCGATGGCGGCAGCAGAAGACATGCCGCAGGCTATCCTGCCAGCCTGGGTTGCCGCCGCCGCTCGGCCCGAACCGCCTTCCAGTCCAGCCCTTCAAACAGCGCCGAGAACTGCCCCGGGGTAAGCTTGATCACCCCATCCGTTGGCCGGGGCCACTGGAATTGGCCGCCCTCAAGGTGCTTGTAGATCAATACCAAACCAGTCTGATCCCAAACAAGGATTTTGATCCTGTCACCCCGCTTTGATCTGAAGACAAACACCACCCCGCTGTAGGGATCACACCCGAGAACCGTCTGGATCACGAGCGTCAGACCCGCATTCCCCTTGCGAAAACCTACCAGCCGCGTCGCCAGATAAACGTGATACTTGCCGCCGGGCAGGATCATGACGCCGCCCTGAGCGCGGCAATGACGCGGCCAAGGGCTCGGGATCGAAACCGGTCGGAACCAGCACCCGAACACAATCGATCTCCAGAACAATCGTCCCGGGCGCGTCAGGCGGCATGTGCCCGCCATCCTCTCCGCCCGCCTCAACGACGACCGGTACCAGACCCAGCATGTCGTCATCCCGCATCGCAAGAACACCGTCCCGCGCCGCCAAGAATGAAGCTGAGGCGCTGAGACCCCATGCTTGCGCGCAACATCCGCCACCGAGACACCGTCGTGGTAGCTTTCCAGAACAATCTCAGCCTTCACTTGTTCCGGCCATCGACGCCGACCACTCGGCCCAGTCACAACATCGATACGCCCTGCGTATCCTTCTTCGACACTGTGAGAAGTTACGTAAACTTGCACTGTATCATCCATCGGAACCCTGCTTGTTCGGATGGGCTCTTCTCAGATGACAAACTTCAAACGTCTACGAGGGCGGTAACGCGGCGCTTACAAATCAGTCAAACACATGGCGCATTCTTATGATCGCCTGTTCAACCAGTTGTTGACATGTTTCGCGTCTTTGCCGTGTCTGCATTCTGGGGCCACCACATTGGCGTTTGCCACCACAAACACATGCACCGATATAGAAGATCTAGTAGCAGTGATCAGGCGCTGATTGCGCCCCGCCGCTCAGCCCAGGCCCGCGCGCAGGCAGTCGTGGATGTGCAGCAGCCCCGCCACCCTGTCCGCGTCATCCAGTACGAACAAGGCCGAGATCTTGCGGCTGTTCATCTCGTGCAGCGCCTCGGAAGCAAGCGAGCCGCGTCGGATCACCTTGGGGCCGCGGGTGGCCACTTCGCCCGCAGAACGCGCCATCAGCCCGTCCATATTGCGGCGCAAATCGCCGTCGGTGATGATGCCCGTGAGCCGACCACCCTCGACCAGCCCCGCAAGGCCAAAGCCCTTGGCGGTCATGGTCAAAAGCGCCTCAGACATCGGGGTTTCCGGTGCCACGAGGGACAGGGCGTCGCCCGTGTGCATCAGCCCATCCACCAGCATCAGCTGTGCGCCGAGCTTGCCGCCGGGGTGGAAGACCTTGAAATCCTCGCGCTCAAAGCCGCGCCGCTTCATCAACGCCACCGCCAGCGCATCGCCCATCGCCAGCGTCGCCGTGGTCGAGGTGGTGGGCGCCATGCCGATGCCGCAGGCCTCCGGCGCATCGGGCAGCAGCAGCACCACATCGGCCTGGGTGGCCAAGGTGCTCTCGGCCATGCGGGTGATGGCAATCAGCGGGATCGCAAAGCGGCGGCTGTAGGTGACGATATCGGCCAGTTCAGACGTCTCGCCGGAATTAGAAATCACCAGGCAGACATCGCGCGGCGTCACCATGCCAAGGTCGCCATGGCTGGCCTCGGTGGCATGTACAAATTGCGCCGGCGTCCCGGTAGAGGCCAGGGTGGCGGCGATCTTATTGCCGATATGGCCGGATTTGCCGACGCCGGAGACAATGACGCGCCCCTCCATCGCCTCGAGGATATCGATGGCCTTGAGCTGTGCATCACCTACCTCTCCAGCCATCCGGGTCAGCGCTGCCGCCTCCACCTTCAGCACGCGGGCCATTTCAACCAGAGTCTCGTCGAGGGTCATCTGTCTGGGGGGCATGTGGCGGTCTCCGGGCAACAGGCTCTGCTGTTATTGTGTCTAGGCAGCGCGGCGGCAAATGACCAGAGCTGTCCCACTAGAACGAAAATCTCTGTACGGTATACTTAGAACGGAGCTAGCCCCCCGAAGGTGATCCTAGGCCTGCCCATCACCCACATTGTCAGCATCAGCGGCCATAGTACTCCCGGAACCACGTCACGAAGCGGGTAATCCCTTCTCTGAAATCGGTCTGAGGACGATACCCCGTCAGGTCCTTCAACAGATTGGCATTGGCCCAGGTCGCGGGCACATCACCCTTTTGCATCTCCATGTAGTTGCGAATGGCCTTCTGACCCAGAGCCTCTTCAATGGCCTCAATGAAATCCAATAGCCGTACCTTGTCAGAATTGCCGATATTAACCACCCGGTAGGGCGCTACTGGCGACAAGCTGTCGCCTTTTAGGATGTCATCCCTTGATTCAGGGAGTACCGGTGGCGTGTCAATAAGCAGGCGGATGCCGCGCACCAAGTCATCAACATAAGTGAAATCCCGGTACATATCGCCATGGTTATAGATGTCGATCGGACGGCCCTTCAGGATCGCATCGACGAATTTATACAAGGCAAGGTCCGGACGCCCCCAAGGACCATAAACAGTAAAAAAACGAAACATTGTCGTTGGCAGCCCCCACAGATGCGCATAGGAATGCGCCATTGCCTCATTGGCCTTCTTCGTAGCAGCATAAATGGTGAGCGGTGTGTCGGCCTTGTCAGTTTCCGCAAAGGGCATGTCCTCATTGGCACCATAAACTGAGGAGGTGGAGGCAATTAAAAGATGCTCTACCTTGAGCCGTCGAGCCGCTTCCATTACGTTGAAGGTGCCTACAACGTTGCTGTCGATATAGGCCCGCGGATTTTCCAGACTGTATCGCACGCCCGCCTGTCCGGCGAGGTGAACCATCACATCCGGACGAAAGTTGTCCACCATACGGTCAAACAGCGCCTGGTCCTGCAGCATGCCCTCTGTGCGGGTGAAGCTCGGACTCTGCAACAGTACCCCGTGACGCCGCTGCTTCAAGTTTACATCGTAATAATCCGTCATGCCATCAAAGCCATGCACCCAATCCCCTTCTGCCAGTAGCAGCCTAGCCAAGTGAAAGCCGATAAATCCGGCAGTGCCGGTAACCAGAACGCGGCGCGGCGCGCTTTGGGGCTGTTTCATGGAGCTATCTCTCTCGATTGTGCCGGTGGTTAGCTATACCCTCGCAGAATAGGAAAAGCATCAGGAAGCGTATCATATTCGGATGTATTGGAGAGGGGGCGATGAGACGACGCTGTTGCGGTTTTCTTCTGGCCCACAGGCCCGGCTGACCAGCACAAGGCTCAGCCTTGCAGGCAAGATCTGCGCAACCACTGTACCTTCTGCGCTCTGCATGATGATGAACTCTTTCGGCGCGTCGGTGAATTAAGATGCTTTCATCGTAATCCCCTCCTTGCCCAGCCACGGCAAACGAGCGAAAAGTCTAGTCGCAGACTGGGAAACTGTAGGGCGCACAGCACAAGAAAGCCAATGATCATGTTTTTAGGAGCATCAGTATTGTTTAGCCGAAGTGCATATTGAGTCAACCTTCCCAAGATTTACACTCAGATGAGGAAAATGATACTACATATCCGTCCCCTATACGGCTACATTTATGCCCCGCTTCCTACCCGCCCGCAAGAACAAGGTCACTCTCATGAACGTAAATGCAGAGAGTAGCCATCATGGCAAGGCTCAATGGCCTCACGCCATTCGAATACATCTGCAAAATCTGGACAAACGAACCAGACCGATTCATTCTAAACCCAACCCACCACACACCGGGACCAAACACCTAGGGCTATCCATGCCGCCACCGTCGGGCGGGCAGCCCGGCGGACATCAGGGCCTGAATTTCACAGAGGACTTCTCGAGGCATCGGTCGGCTGGATCACCGCCAACTTGAGCGTGCTGCATTTGGCGGCAATGACAGCCTGCCACCAGTAGATCATATCCTCGACAGCAGCGACAGCCGTTTCCAGAATTTCAGCGAAATCGACGTCACCCGAAGCGGTGACTGGCTCTTGGTGGTTCCGCTAGGCAGCGACGGGGACTGCTCGATCTTTGCGCTGCGCAAGCCTCGCCGCCCCCCTCAACAACGATGGCGAACTGCGCAGTCATACGGGCAATGTTTCCATCGATGGCGGTTTTGTTTCGAACACGATGATCGGCGACTTTGGCCGTGACCGGGTCTATGGCGACGACCCATTTTTCACCTCGGGGCGGCCAATCACGGCTTCGAGTGGATCCAAGGCTATAACACCGCCGAGGGCGAGGAAGCTTTTGTGGTCTATCGCCCCACCGGCCAGACCACGTGGGCCTTGGTCGATGGTGCCACCCAGGACGCGATCATCCTGCGCATCGACGACGCTGATCATGGCTGATGTATGGCATCTGATGGTGTGACCGCCTCCACGGTACCTTTCATTCCGATGTAGATATACAAACTTATTCTTACGCATGCACGACCATCAACCCATCGCCCGAATTCGGGCACCTGTATCTGGTAGGCCCCGCCCGTTCAGCCCGCGTCGATCCTGATCGGCGACGTGGTGCTGACCAGCCGGTTGATTCGCGCCAGATGCTCCGGCAGGCAGCAGGTCAGAAAATCATAGTCCCGCATCACCCGCGCCCGGGCCCGCGCGCCCAGCTCCGCATGCTCCGCCGGGCGGGCCAGCACCTCCACCACCTGCGCGGCCAGCGCCTCCGGATCGAAGAAATCCACCAGCAGGCCGGTGTCCCCATGGGTGATCGCCTCGCGCACCGGTGCCACATCGGCGGCCACGATGGTGGCCTCCATCGCCATCGCCTCCAGAAGCGACCAGCTGAGAACAAAGGGCATGGTCAGATAGACGTGGCAGCGCGACAGCTGGATGATGCGGCACAGGTCCGCATAGGGCACCCGGCCCAGGAAATGCACCCGGCTCCAGTCGACGCAGTCGCCGACCTCGGCCTCCATCTCGCCGCGCAGGCCGCCGGGGTGTTCGCTCTCGCGCCCGTAGGAGACCTCGTTGCCGCCGATCATCAGAATGCGCGCATTGGGGCGTGCGGCCTGAATCGCCGGCAGCGCCCGCATCATGATGTGAAACCCGCGCGCCCGTTCCATGTTGCGGGCCACATAGGTCACCACCTCATCGCCGCGCGACAGCGGATGGCCCAGCCGCCCCAGCGCGATCTGCGCATTCGGGTTGGCCTGCAACCGGTCCGCCCGGATGCCATCGTGGCAGACATACATCATGTCATGGAACGAGGCCGGAAAGCGGTCGCGCTGCCAGTAGGTCGGCACATGGCCCAGATCTACCACCTCGCGGTTGAGGCAGGGCACCACGTTGCGGGCGCGGTTGAAATAGGGCGCATGGGCACCGGCGGGCTGTTCGGAGTCGAAGCCGACCATGCCGCCTTGCATATTGTAGTAATATTCAAAGAAGCCAAGGATCGGCACATCCGGCCAGAGATCCTTGAAGAAGGACAATTCCCCCCAGCCGGTATGGCCGAGGATGATGTCGGGGCGAAAGCCGGTCTCGGCCTCGTATTTCTGCATCGCCTGCACGGCGCCAAAGCCCGCCCCCGCTGCCGCTTCCCAGTCCCGGGCTAGGCCAAAGGCCTCCTTCGCCGGCGTGTGGAAGGGGGCATAGACCACCGTGCGCACGCCCGCGATCTTCACATCGCTCCGCTGGCTCAGGAAAACCAGTTCATACCCGCCCTGCGCGACAAGCCATTTCACCAGCTCGCGATACTGACCCGGCATGTTCTGATGCACGAACAGCAGTTTCATTGCCGTTGCTCCCCTGCTCTCTCTCGACGCGATTGGCCGCTGCGCGGCGCTTGCACCTTACATGCACAACAAACAGCCGGAAACCACATGCCACACTGGGACATGCCGCGATCAGTCCATTCCGTTTGCCTTGCGCCGCAAGGCTTCGCTGACCTGGGCCTCCTCGGCCACGCGATGACACTGGAGCATTTTCTCCGTGCGGCTTGACCACCAAGCGGGCAGACTGAAAATTCTGGACCAACATCGCCAATCAGTGCGGTCATGAGAGGGATGAAGGCGGATTTGCAAGCGTATCGCCGATCCAGCGGTCACCATGACCTTCCATCATGTCAGAGTAGAATTCTGGAAAGCTTGTATCTTGCACCATGCCCCCTCCATGTCTCATATTGCCCCTCGAAGTAATTCTCAGAGTTCTGCTAGATCTGAATGTTTCCCCACAGATTTTTCTGCTCCCACCAAGACAGCACCACAAAGAACATCATCAGGAAGAAATAGAATCAGGCTCCAAGCCGCAACCAGCCATTGTGAAACCGCGGTACCTCCAGCGTGTCCTCGTCGACCATGCGCAGCGAATACTGCAATGCATCTAGGTTCAAATCTGCGCCAATAGAGTGCGCATTCAGATGGCCCCATGTTCGCAGCTCTTGCCAGAATGACATGTCAGAGGGTCCTCACTTTGATGCTAAGGCTGTTGGAGTATTCGCCACCCTTGAGCTATGGGTAGCTGGCCTTGGCTCGCAGGTCTGACATCCTGTCTCCCGCCCGTCCGGTTTTTTCCGCAAGTTGCAAATGCACGAGGCCCGGGCTGGGGACCTCTAGAAATATTGCTCACGCCGACATGCGCACATGCTAAGTGAGAAATTAAATCGGAAAATTCTTAGTGTTGCACCTATGGTATCAAGCATCTGCCCGCTTGCGTACCCAGCCCAGAAACGCCGCATCGGGTTTGCGCAGGCGCGGGCCGCCAGATTTGGCCCAGACCGCGCGCCAGTCGGCCTCCAGCCCATGCACATCGACACCGGGGATCAGGCGGCGGGCCTCGTCGCGGGCGGCCTCCGACACCACCGGCGGCGGGCCCTCGACCACGGCCGCCTTCTGGGCAAAGCGGATGATGTCACCTTCCAGCTCCGTCATCTTGTAATCCGGCAACGGCTGGGCCTCGATCATGTCGCGGATCATCTTGCGGAACACCCGGCGCGGACTGGCGGAGCCGGATTTCTTCAGCAGGGTTTCCACCGAAATCTGCCAGCTGTCCTGACGGCCACAGTGCTTGCGCGCCAACTCGTAGATTCGCCGCTCCAGGGGTTTGCGCAGGCGGAAATACTCCCGGCTCAGCGTCAGCACCGATTTCGACAGCACCGCCCGGTAGAGCCAGTCCGAGAGCGTCACCGCCACCGAGACCATGCGACCACCACGCGCCTTGCGCACGATCTCCCAGCTGTCGATCAGGCCAAAGCCCGAGGTGACCTCCTGCCCGCCGGTGGTGATATTGGTGGTGATGCGGGTGCCCGCCAGCCGCTCAAACGCCTCGCGCAGGCGGCGATAAGCATCGCCCGAGGTCTCCCGGTTGCAGGCCACCAGGAGATCATGCGCGGTCAGATGCAGAGTGCGGCTCACCTGACGCCCCGCGTTCAGCGCCGCCATCAGCTGGCTGACACAGAAGATCAGGATGTCCTTGTCATGGATCGTCGCCAACCCCTTGACCGAAGGGGTCACGGTAATCTCGGCGCCATTGTGTTCATAATTCAGGATGCGCCGGTCGGGCCGTGTGCCCAGGCTGAACAGCGGATGCTCCATCGAGGCGAGGTCGTTCTTGGGCATCGCATCAAAGATATCACAGAGGAAATAAGCCCCCTGCCCCTCCGGCGGATAGCCTCCGGTCTCGCTCACCGCGCTGGTCATGATATCGGTCTCACTGCTCTGCCTGTTCCACGGTTGCCGATCCGCTGTATCACCGGATTCGGGTTCGTGGTTTTGATTACACCCACCCTATGGTTATCCACAGCCCCGCACAACGGGGGTTCAGAGTCAGCACGTCGGGGGTTCGGAGTCACTTTATCGGGGTTTCAGAGTCACGTGATCCGTCAAAATCATGCAATGAGCCAATGAAAAAAGGGCTTTGCAGAACGCCATGTCCTGCCTTAACTAGAAATAACACATTAATAACAAGCTAGGTTTTTTTCAGGCCTGCCAAATGTGCCCAAAATCCGCCGCCCCGGCCCGTCGCAAGACACGGATTTGCTTAGAAAAATACAGCCATGTCATCATAATGCTTCCACCTGCCACCTTTTCTGCTATCTTGAGGAAAAGGCGATACATGAGGCGGCTGTGCCCAAGCTCGGAAGGAGAACCGGGCAGGACAAGCCGCTTCCTTCCAGCATGAGGCAAAGGCAGGATGGCCAAAGATATCCACAGCAAGGCAGGCAGCGCCCTGCCCCCCTATTTCAACATTGATCCCGACGCTGCGATGGCAGATCTGGACCAGCCGACCGACACCGCGCGCTTTGCCGAGATCGCCGAAGGCTGCACCCGCGGTCGCGCCGATCTGGCCAGCCGGGGTCTCAATGAGGAAGGCGCCAAATCCCTGCGCCTGTTCTCCACCTGGGAGATCACCCGCTACCTGATCCCGGTGGCGCAGGCCCATTTCCGCCGGGTGCTGAAAGCCAACCCGGAACTGCCGCAGGGCCGGTCCGAAACCGAAGGCGGCGCCAAGTGGTTCACCCTCGACGAGGTGTTGCGGCTGCGTGCGTTTTTTGCCGCGCAAGGGTCCAAGGCCAAGAACTACCTGCCCTACCGCCCCGAAGGCTTGCCGGCAAAACTCGTCGCCGTGGCCAACTTCAAGGGCGGCGTCGGCAAGACCTCAACCGCGGCGCATCTGGCGATGTCGGCGGCGCTGGACGGCTACAAGGTGCTGGTGGTGGATCTGGATTCTCAAGGCTCCATGACCTCGATCTTTGGCGGCAAGGTCGAGGACGAATGGAAGACAGCCTTTCCGCTGCTGGCCCGCCACTACGGCGAACATCTGCGGCTGGAAAACCAGCGCCGTCTTGATCGCGGCGATGCCCCCCAGCCGCTGGACGAAAGCCTGACCGCTGCGATGGAGATGACGGCGGCGGATGTGATCCAGCCGACCCACTGGCCCAACATCGATCTCATTGGCGCCCAGCTGAACCTCTATTGGGCGGAGTTCCAGATCCCGGTCTGGCGCATGGCGGCACGCTCGTGGAAATTGTGGGATGCGCTCACCGACCGGCTGGAGGCAGACGGGGTGCTGGATCAATACGATGTGGTCTTTATCGACACGCCGCCGGCGCTTGGCTACCTGACCATCAACGGGCTTTCGGCCGCTGATATCCTGCTGGTGCCGATGGGGGCGTCGTTTCTGGAGTTCGATTCTACAGGCCGGTTCTTTGACATGCTGCATTCCACCTTCGCCTCGATCGAGGAGGGGGAGAACCTCGCCGCCCGTGCCCTTGGCCGACCCGAGATCGGCTTTGAATGGGATGCGGTGCGCGCGGTGATCACCCGCTATGACGGCGCCCAGCAGGGCGAGCTGGCGGGGCTGGTGCAGGCCTATATGGGCCCGACCCTGTCGCCGCACCGGCAGGATTACACCGCGCTGATCGGTCAGGCCGGCGAGCAGGTCAATGGCATCTACGAGGCGGATTACCGCGACTTCAACCGCGAGACCTATGCCCGCGGGCGTGAGACGTTTGATGAGACTTATGCTGCCTTCAAACGGCTGCTCAACGGCGTCTGGCGGCGTGAGGAACTGGCGTTGCAGGCGGAGCGCGCGGCCTTCTGAGGCCGGGTTAGGATGCGGCTGCGATACTGGAGGCGCCTCGCCCCGGTCATGGCCCATGAGGAAGGACGACGAGAATGGCAAAACGCAAACGGCTGACCCCGGCCCAGCCCACCTATCTGAGCGCCAGTGAGACGGGCCCTGCCCTTTCGCCCGGTCCGCTGTCGGTGGGCGCGGCGCCGATCGCCCAAGTGGCCTCGGACACCTCTGCCGCCGCGGCGCTGGAGGAGTTGTCCGGTGTGCTGGAAAACGCCCGTGCCAAGGGGTTGATGATCGAGGAGCTGCCGCTGGCAGCGGTGGACGAGACCTATCTGGTGCGCGACCGCATCGTGCAGGACGAGGAGGACATGCGGGCGCTGATGGACTCGATCCGCGCCCGCGGCCAGCAGACGCCGATCGAAGTGGTCAAACGGGACGGCGCGGCTGGGGGCAAGACCCATGGGCTGATCTCCGGCTGGCGTCGTCTGACCGCGTTGCGCAGACTCTATGAAGAGACTTCAGACTCTAAATTCGCCAGCGTGAAGGCGCTGGTGGTGCGCCCCGACAGCGCCGCCGATGCCTATCTGGCGATGGTCGAGGAAAACGAGATCCGGGTCAATCTCAGCCATTATGAACGCGCGCGCATCGCCATGCGGGCGCTGGCCGAGGGCATCTATCCAGACCAGCGCAAGGCGTTGCTGGGCTTGTTCCAGAACGTGCCCCGCGCCAAGCGGTCAAAAATCGCCAGCTTTGTTACCCTGGTCGAAGCGCTGGACGAGGTGTTGCGCTACCCCACCGCCATTCCTGAAAAGCTGGGCTTGGGGCTGGCCCGCAGGATCGAAGAAAACCCACAGCTCGGCGAGGAGCTGGCCGAAAACCTGCGGACCTCTCACTGCAAAGACGGGGCCGAGGAAATCTACGTGTTGCAAATGCATCTGGAGGCCTGGAATGGGAGTCTACCGCCCGTATTAGAGCCTGACCTGCCCCCCTCTTCTCCTCCGCCTGCTGCTCCGTCTGCTGCGTTGACCGTTCCCACCCCTCCTGCTCCGCCGCGCAGCACTCCTGTTGTCTCAGGGCAGCGGGTCAACTTGCAAGCCGCGCCTGGTGTGCGGCTTGCCTTTGCGGAAGAGGCTCAGAAGATCGAGTTGAGCGGTGACGGGGTGACGCCGGATCTGATGGCGGATTTGAAGGCCTGGCTCGCGACCCGCTGAGCCCGCATTTCTCAGAGGTTTCGACTTGTCAGGCGCGTCCCTTCGGGGGCGCGTTTCTTCGTTTTGAGACTCTGACAGGTGATGTGAGCTGCTCCTGAAAGAGCCTGTGAGTGGGATGCAATATAGGTCAGCATGTGTGACCTATTGTTTCGCGCGCGAAACATTGGGTAAGTAGTACTGACCTATTGTTTCGCGCGCGAAACAATGCGGCAGGAAGGTTGACCTATCGTGCGGTGGATCGAGAGATGATCAAACTCGCGGGTGGTTGGCATTTTCTTGATGCATCCTTGGGCTTCAGTGGCGTGACTCTGCCGATGCGTGTGCAGATTAACGACAACGCGCAGGGAAATATCGTAGTTTTATGTTCAGTCGCGGGAAGCCTATGGTGTGTGATACTTCAGATGCTAAGTATGGGCATCGGGCACTTGGGATTTTGTTCAGACCTTTCGAGCAGCCCAGGTTACATAGAACGACGGGACACCGGGGAGAGCGCCGACAGTGAGGTGGCAAGCATGTTGAAAATTGTGGAGCGGCTGTCGCGTCAGAGCAAGGCGACGATTTTCCTAGCGCTGGATTTGCTGTTGCTTCCGCTGGCACTGCTGTTTGCCTTTCTGCTGCAGGACATGCCGATTTCTGCGCTAACGCTGCTGGGGCAAATGCTGCCGGTGTTGCCCTATATCCTGCTGTTGGCCGCGGGGGTGTCCTATTGGCTGGGGCTGCCGAAGGTTCAACTGATTGCCTATGAACGCCACGCGGTCAGCCAGACGGCCGTCCTTGCCATCGTGGTGGCTTCGGCGGAGGCCGCGCTCTGCGCTGTCTTTGGGCCCGAGCTCCCGCCAGGCGTGCATGTGGTCTTTGGCCTTATCTATCTGCTGCTGATGGTGGGCACCCGCGCTCTGATGCTGCAGGTGGTTCTGGCCCTCTATCGCCGGGCACGGCCTCGGGCACGGGTGCTGATCTATGGCGCGGGCAATACCGGAACCCAGCTGGCGCAGGCGCTGCGCTCTCATGAGGGAATCGATCCGGTGGCCTTCGTGGATGACAACAAATCCCTGCAGGGGCTGACCCTGATGGGATTGCCGGTTTATGCGCCCTCCCGCATTTCCGAGATGGTGAAGGCCCGCAATGTCAAACGGGTGCTGCTGGCGATGCCATCGCACAGTCAGCCAAAACAGGCGCAGATCATTCAGCGGTTGCAGGCGTTGGGGCTGGAAGTGCAGGCCCTGCCTTCCTTTGCTCAGCTTATCGGCGAAGAGGCGCTGGTCGACAAGCTGACGCCGGTGCCCCCGCAAAGCTTTCTCAGCCGCGATGCTTGCGATGTGTCGTTGCAGGGCTGTGCGGAGTCCTATGCGGGCTGGGTGGTGCTGGTCTCTGGGGCCGGTGGCTCGATCGGCTCTGAACTCAGCCGGCAAATCCTCGCCTGCCATCCGACCAAGCTGGTGCTGTACGAGCTTTCGGAACTGGCGCTTTACACCATCCATCAGGAACTGTCGCAGCGGGTGAGCGGCACCGATATCGAGCTGGTGCCGGTGCTGGGGTCGGTCACCGATCCCCGTCAGGTGCGCCGGGTGCTGGAGCGTCACGGGGTGCAGGTGGTGCTGCATGCGGCGGCCTATAAACATGTCCCCCTGGTGGAGGCAAACCCGCTGCCGGGGCTGGCCAACAATGTCTTTGGCACCCAGACGCTGGCACGGGCGGCGGCGGAATTCGGGGTGGAGCGTTTTATCCTGATCTCCTCTGACAAGGCGGTGCGCCCGACCAATGTGATGGGGGCCTCCAAACGCATGGCGGAGCTGATCATCCAGGACATGGCCACCCGCACCCTTGCGCATAGTCCGGGGGCAAAGACGGTGTTCACCATGGTGAGGTTCGGCAATGTCCTGGGCTCTTCGGGCTCGGTCATTCCGCTGTTTCAGGAACAGATCAGCCGTGGCGGCCCGATCACCGTGACCGATCCGCGGGTCAAACGCTATTTCATGACCATCCGCGAAGCGGTGCAACTGGTGTTGCAGGCCGGAGCCGAGGCTGGCGGGGGCGAGGTCTTTGTCCTCGACATGGGCGAGCCGGTGTCGATCCTGCAGCTGGCCCGGCAGGTGATCGAGAGCGCGGGATACAGCGTGCGTGATGCGGATCATCCGGAGGGCGATATTGCCATCGACATCATCGGCCTGCGTCCGGGGGAGAAGCTGGAAGAGGAACTGACGCTGTCCACCGAACTGATCCACACAGCTCACCCCAAGATCTTCTGTGCCCGCGAGGCGACGCTGTCGGAAATCGAGGTGGCGGCATTCTTGCGCGCGCTGCGGCAGGCGGTGGCTGTCGGGGATGAAGAGGGCGCACGTCAGGTCATCCTGCGGTGGGTCGAAGGCTATGTGCAATCCGACCTGCATCGGAAAACGTCCTGAGTGCCACAGACCACAACAAACCGGCTTTGACCGTTGATCGGCGTCAAAGGGTAGGGCAGTAAGCGAGACAACAGACATGTGCCCGCCCCGGGTGACAGTAGAGGCCGGGGGGACCAGACAGATGAATGAGCAAGGATTGCCCCGCGTGACTTCCCCGACCCTGCCCCTGCCACGCCTGACCGGGCGTTTTTTGATGCGGCTGCCTTCCGTTGTTCTGGCCGGGTTGCTGCCGCAGGCCCTGCAAGCTGAGGAAAACATGCCGCAGGGATTTGCCTGGCCCGAGACGCCGAGCCTCAACTTCTATGGGGCGCCGGGGCTGATCGATATGCCCAGTGCCGAGATGCTGCCGGATGCGCAACTTGCACCTTCGGTTGGTTACTTTGCGGGGCAGGGGCGGATGAACCTGCAGGCACAGGTATTGCCCTGGGTTACCGTGGGGTTCCGCTATACGGGTATCCGAAACAACAATCCCGACGAGTTGCTGTTTGGTTTCGCGACCTATTATGACCGCAACTTTGATGTGCGGGTCCGTCTCTGGGACGAGGGGCACTATCGTCCCGCCGTTGCCGTAGGGCTGCAGGATCTTGCGGGCACCGGCCTGTTTAGCAGCGAATATATCGTTGCTACCAAGCGGTTCGACCCCGCTGCTTTACCGGGGAGGTTGAAGGTCACCGCGGGGCTTGGCTGGGGGCGCTTCGGCTCCAGCGGTGTGATCGCAACCCTCGGCGACAGGGGCCGTTTTACGTCTGGTGATACCGGCGGTGAATTTTCCACCGATCAATGGTTCCGCGGTGATGTAGCCCCCTTTGCCGGGGTGGAATGGACTTATGGAAAATGGGGCGTGAAGGCGGAATATTCCTCGGATGCCTATACGATGGAAACCGAACGTGCGCGGGCCTTCGAGCGCAAGTCGGATTTCAACTTTGGGGTCGAATATCAGGCCAGCCGCCAGCTGCGTCTGGGGGCCTATTATCTCTACGGGTCCGAATTTGGCATTTCGGCACAGATCCAGATGAACCCGCGCCATCCCGCGACCAAGATGCAGGTGCCGGCGCCGTCTCCGGTTGCGCCCCGCAGCAGCTGGGCGCCGGATGAGGCGATGTGGGCACAGAGCTGGGCGGGCAGCCGCACGGCCAAGCTGAAGACCCGGGACCTGCTGGCCGAATCTCTGAAGCAGGATGGTCTCATCCTGGAGAGCGTGACCCTGGAGGGCACCAAGGCCGAAGTGCGTATCCGCAACACCAGATATCGTTCTGCGGCATTGGCGGTGGGGCGCACGGCACGGGCGATGGCGCGCAGCCTGCCCCCCTCGGTCGAGACTTTCCGCATCGTGCCAACGGCAGGGGGGCTTGGGCTGTCGGCAGTGGTGCTGCGCCGCTCCGATCTGGAAGCGCTGGAGTTCTCGCCCGAGGCCCCCGATGCGATCTGGGCGGTTGCCACGGTGCAGGATGCCGGACAGGCGGCGCCCGATGCGTTGCAATCCGAAGAGCTTTACCCGGCTTTCTCCTACGCGTTCAGCCCCTATACGTCGCCATCCTATTTCGACCCCTCTGTCCCCTTCCGACTGGATGTCGGCGTGGATCTGACGGCAAGCTACAGTCCGGCTCCGGGCTGGAAGCTGGCAGGGGCGATACGACAACGGATCTGGGGCAATGTGGCCGATGGCCGTCCCGGCACATCGCGTCTGCCGCAGGTTCGGACCAATGTACGGGAATATGCCCAGGCCGACACCACGCTGGACCGTCTCTATCTGGAGCGGCGCTGGAGGCCGGGGCGCAACCTCTATGCCCGCGCCACGGTGGGCTATCTCGAGAGCATGTATGGTGGCCTCTCGGGCGAGCTGTTGTGGAAGCCAGTCGACAGCCGTCTGGGGCTCGGGGCTGAATTGAACTATGTGCGACAGCGCGATTTTGACCAGCGGTTGGGCTTTCGCGATTACGACGTGCTGACCGGACATGCCTCTGCCTATCTTGAACTGCCGAAGAACTACCTGCTGCAGGTGGATGCGGGCCGCTACCTGGCCGGAGATGTCGGTGGGACGGTGTCCTTGACGCGGACCTTTAACAACGGCTGGCGTTTGGGCGGGTTCTTCACGCTAACGGATGTCTCGGCCGATGATTTTGGCGAGGGCTCCTTTGACAAGGGCATCCGGCTGAGCATTCCGTTGAACTGGTTGCTGGGCAAGCCGTCGCGCAATGCCTACGGGTTGACGATCCGGCCGGTGCAGCGTGACGGTGGCCAACGTGTGAGCGTCCCGGGGCGGCTTTACGAACAGGTGCGGGTGACCCATCGCAAGAGCCTGGAAGACCAGCGCGCGAGGTTCTGGGAATGAGACATCTGTTTCGCAGTCTTGGTGGCGTTGCGGCGCTGAGCCTTCTGGTGGCCTGCGCCCAGGGCCCCGAAGACCAATCGCTGGAGATCGAAGTCGGGCAGGTGATCCGCGATCAGATCAAGCAGCGGTTCGGGGGCGGCAGCAAGCCACAGCCGCCAACCCTGACGCGGGCGCTGCTGGACAGCATCGAGGATCCGCATATCGAAGTGGTGATCGAGACGGAAGAGCTGCGCGATTACGTGACCCTGCAGCTGGCCCGCAGCGACGATCTGCCGGGCCGAATTGAGCTATGGCGTACGGTGGACAACATCAGCTTTGGGTTCCGCGATGGCATGTTGATCTCGACCCGGGGGTTGCGGGGCGGGATGCTGTCCGCGGCGGTGCCTGCAGACGGGCAGGGGGCCATGGGACCGGCCTCCGGCGGGGCGCGACTCTATGAGTTCCGCGGTGATGACAGCGGTTCCTATCGCGTTCGGCTGGCCTGTGATTTGCATGATCAGGGGACCGTTGCTCTGGACATCGTGGGGCGGAGCTACCCGACCCGATATCTGCAGGAACGGTGCAGCGATGATTCGGGGAGCGAGGTGGTCAACGACTACTGGATTGATGCGCGAGGGGGACGGGTGCGGCAGTCCCGGCAATGGGCGGGGCCAAGTATTGGCTATATTCGCACACGTCAGGTGGTGGATTGATCTGAATTGGCAAAAGCGCGCGCGTTTTTTCGGCAACGGCGAAATAAAAACTGAAATGTAAGGATCTAGCTGATATGGGGGACGTTGAAATACACGGAGCCCTCTCATAGAGTGCTTCCAAGGATCCTAAGTCTCCACAGGAGTTTTACATTATGAAGAAGTTTCTCGCAGTTTCTGCAATCGCAGTAATGGCCGCAAGCGGCGCAATGGCACAGCAGCAGGGTGCAGCAGCCGCAGGTGGCGGCGGTGCCGGCGGTGCCGGTGCTGGTGCAGCAGCTGGCGCAGGTGCTGGCGCAGGTGCCGGTGCAGGCCTCGGTCTGGGCGTCGGCGGTCTGGGTGCCGCGGGTGTCGCAGCAGCCGCTGTTGCCGCAGCAGTTGTGGTTGGCGTGGTCGTGAACGACGACGAAGATACTACCACCACCACCACCAACTAATTCCAGCCGGGGAGGCTGGCGGCGTGACGATGCGGCCACATCCGGTGTGAGGACAGTTTTAGACGGGCCCCTGCTTTGCAGGGGCCCGTTTTGCGTCCGGCAGAGCTCAAACGAAAGCTCCGGTTAACGAGGCGCGCGCCCTCTTGGCGCTGTTTTCAGCCGCATCGGGTAGGATGGCGGCAGATTGCCAGTAGCCGAAGGGCCCCCAGCCGTTATGCCTCCGAGGTCTCCTCAGCGTTCCGACCGTCTTGATCTGCCCTATCTGATGCCAGCGCAGGCGCAGAAACATGTGACCCATAATGACGCGTTGCACCGCCTCGATCTCGTGGTGCAACTGGTGCTCGAAGAGCTGGAGCGCGATACGCCCCCCCTGCCGATCCCGGCGCGGGCGAAATCTATGCCAACGGCGCTAGCACCAACACGGCATGGGCCGGGCAGGGGGGCGGTTGGCCGCCTGGAGTGATGGGGCCTAGCTGTTCTTTGACACCGCAGCAGGCTGGCGGGCCTGGGTCCGTGACAGCGCGCAACTGGTGGTGTGTCAGGGAGGCAGCTGGAGCTTTCCACAGCCGTTTGATGCACTGCCGGTGGTGAGCCTGACCTCGACCGAGAGTGCACCGCGCATGGTCGCCGCCACCGCGCTCAGCGCCAGCAGCGTCATGCCGCTCAGCTATGATGGCGCAGGCGTTGCGCAGACGGGCGATGGTCTCGCCTGTCTGGCGGTGGGGCGTTGGGGTTAGAGACCCGCGCGGCTGAAGACACCGAAGATATTGCCGATCAGGTTGGAGATCGTCAGAGCGTCATTGATCGGGCTTTCGGTGGCCATGACCAGGTCGCCGGGGTTGATCTGGAAGTTCCGCGCTGAGAACAGCCCGTCCGCCGTGGTCAGATCAAGGGTGAAGACCACCCGGGTCTGCCGTGGTCCCCGCACCCCCGGTGCCACGGCAGAGGCCGGGTATTCCCGCAGGATCAGCAGGCCTTTGGGGTCGGCCTTGCTGTCCTGAAACCCGCCGGAGATCGACAGCGCATCCATCGCCGAGACGTCATCCTTGGTGAACGTATGCAGGTCCTCGGTGCCGGTGGCCCCAAACGACAGGAAATAGCGTTCGTCTTCTTCGACAAAGACACGGTCGCCGCCGCGCAGCAGCGTGTCCTTTTGCGGATGGTTCAGCAGGCTGTCCACCGACGTGCCGAACAGGCGCCCGCCCCGCATCAAGCGGATCTGTGGATTGTTCAGACTGGAGGAAATGCCACCACCGGCGGCAATCAGCCCCATCACCGAATAATTGCGATCCGGCATCGGGTAGGTGCCGGGACGCGCCACACCGGACACCAGATCGACTGAGTTGTTGCGGCCTTCTTTCATGTCGAGTTGCAGTTGGGCGGAGGGCACTATCCCCTCCAGAGCGGCCTGCAGCTCTTCGCGTGCCAGTTCCGGAGTCATGCCGTTGACGTTCTTTTCGCCGACATAGGGCAGAAAGACATTGCCGTTGGCAGAGACCCGCACGTCTTGCAACTGTACCATTTTCTGACCGACGGAGCTCAGCAGTGAACTTTCATTGCTGTCCCAGATTCGCAAAGTCAGCTGGTCGCCGGGTTGGATGATCTGGGTTTTGGGGCCGCGACTGGCCCTGATCCAGCCGAGGGTCTCCTGTTTGCCAGTCGGGGGCCAATGGGCAACGGTGGGCAGAAAGGCGCGCTTCACCGTGTAGAGCGCGAAATCCGCATCTGCATCGGCCGCTGATTTCAGGATTTCCTCGCTGGCAGGGGCTCCGCCGGGCAGGCGAGAGCAGGCGGCAGGAAAAAGAGCGAGGCCAAGAGTGACAGCCAGAAGCGAGTGTTTCAGCATAAAGGCCCTTGTTTCAGTGGCAGTCGATGGTGGTGGTGCGTATTTGATCGCACCATACCGCCGATGCTCGAAGCGTCAATATTGCAGTCGCCTGCAGTTTTTGCGGGGAAGAAATGTGGCATTCTGGTCAGTTCTGTTTCAGATGTGTTCCGCATTGTGCGGTGGAGCATGTTTGTGTGTTTTAGACCCTTTGTGGCATGTGCTTGGAGGCGGACTCTGGGCGGCAAGTTGCTGACTTATATACAGTTTCCAAGCGTTAGCGGTTTAGTATCTCGCGGTTGAAGCGGGCGAGCAGCAGAAAGCCGAAGGCCGTCAGTCCCAAGCCGATACTCAGCACGTAGATTTCGCTAACATAGGGAGCAGCATAGGACGCATAGAAGCCTTTGCGCATTAGCCCCACGATATGAATGAGCGGATTATACCACAAAATGTCCTGTGCAAAGCGGGGCATTTCATCATACAAGTAGAAGATTCCGGAGGCGATAAACAATGGACGGTTCACAACGTTCCAGACGATGCCCCAGATCGGAAAAAAGGCTGTGAGCACTGCATTGACGGATCCGACCCCCAATCCCAGTAAAATGGCGAGTGAAAGTGCAAAGAAGATTGGTACAGGATCCAGGATGGTCTGGGTTTCTACTATGATCAGGATGCCGCCAAGCAAGAGAAAGGTGTTAAACACGCCTGTAAGCCCATTGAGGAATAGTCTGGCAAGCATGGCGTCCACCCAAGTGACTGCTGGGTAGCGCAGCAGTGGTCTGGAAAAACTGATCGCTTGCCGACAGGTGCGAGAGAGAGACATATAGATTTCAAATGGCATGTAGCCAGTGGCATAGAACAAGATAAAACTGTTGCCGAGGGACGGGCCGCGTACCATAAGCGAAAACCCGATGCTGAGAAACAGGATGGCCGCCAGTGGTTCTAATACTGTCCAGAGATATCCACCGGGGGTGCGTCCGTAGCGCGTTGACATCTCGCGCAGGATCAGGGCGATTATTGTTCGGGCAGTCGCAAGTCGTCGGGGGCTGTTACGCACCGGAGTGAGTGCAGGTGGAACAGGCGGCAGCGGGGAGTCGGCCATCAAACCCTCAGGAAATTCATGTACTTTGAGGCATAGTATGACGGAACGGGCCAGTGGAGACAAACAGCTCTTTCCGGTGTCGGCATGGCGCCTGCCCATTGAACTTCGGCATATTTTTCGTGATAACTTGCGCAAGGTACCTTTTGAAAAAGCGATGCTGTTGTGAGCGATAATGTATCCCCCATCAAATCTGCGGGCGATGTACAAGTACAGGCTTCCGGTTCGGAGGGTGCGTCAAGGAAGAAGACTGCGCCCGAGGTCAAACAAAAGGTAGCGCCAGCGAAGAAAAAGCGCCCCGCCTCCTCTGCGCCTTCAACGGAGACCAAAAAGGAAATTGCTGCCCTTCGTAAGCGAGCGCAGGCGGCCGAAGAAAAGGTTCGGGCCCTCAAAAAGGGAATCTTGGAAAAGCCGGTGCCAGCGCTGGCGCAACCTGCTCAGATGAAAAAACGGCACTGGGGCGTGTTGGCGAGCTTCTTGGCGGTGGTTGTTGTACCGCTGGTTGCAATCTCGGTTTATCTTTTTGTCGTAGCGGAAGATCAGTACGTCTCCCGAGCGGGTTTCATTGTACGCAGCCAAGAGGGTGCCTCGGCGACCGATCTGCTGGGTGGACTGGCACAATTTGCCGGTGCGGGTGCGGGAACTGGGGTGGACAGTGATATACTATATGAGTTCATCCAGAGCCAGGAACTCGCTCAAGAGATCAACGTCGAACTAGGGATGATTGATCATTATTCTGCCCATTGGCCGAAGGACTGGGCTTTTTCGATCTGGCCAGATGCAACGGTGGAGGACCTGACCTGGTTCTGGCACCGCATTGTCAGCGTATCTTATGATAGCGGATCAGGGCTGATCGAAATCCAGGTGGTGGCCTATGATCGCGAAATGGCACAGGCGATCACCAAAGAGATAGTGGCACATTCGCAGGCGCGTATCAACATCCTCAACGAACAGGCGCGCGAGGACGCTATGCGCCATGCCCGCGCTGATCTGACCGAGGCGCTGGAGCGACTGAAGGAAGCCCGCGAGGCGATGGTTCAGTTTCGCACCCGTACTCGCATCGTCGACCCGGCGGCTGATATCCAGGGGCGCATGGGGGTGATGAACAACCTCCAGCAGCAACTGGCCGAGGCTCTGGTGCAATACGACCTTCTGCGGGGCACCGTCAGCGGTGATGACCCGCGTCTGGCCACCGCAGAGCGTCGCATCATCGTGATCCGCGAGCGGATCGACCAAGAACGCACCAGCTTTGCTTCTTCCGATACCGTCGAGGCTGGCGGTGCGGGTGAAACATATCCGGCGCTGATTTCCGAGTTCGAGCGGTTGACTGTTGATCGGGAGTTCGCCGAGGAGTCCTATCGCGTGGCTCTGACCTCTATGGAGTTGGCCCGCGACGAGGTGACCAGACAGAGCCGCTACCTCGCGACCTATATCAATCCGACTAGAGCAGAGGCTTCCGAATATCCACGCCGCTACCTGATTCCCACCTTGGCGGGACTGTTTCTGTTGATGGGATGGGCCATTCTGATTCTGGTATACTATTCGATCCGCGACCGGCGGTAAGGCAACAATTATGATCCGGCTGGAGAACCTGACCAAGACGTTTTGGATTAAAGGCGAGCGCAAGCTAGTGATTGATGATTTGACATTGACCCTGCCCAGCGGAAGCGCGGTGGCGTTATTGGGCCGAAACGGGGCCGGAAAATCCACCTTGCTGGAGATCATCTCTGGCACTCTGCCCGCTGATGGTGGACGGGTGCTGAGCAATGGCACCATTTCCTGGCCGGTGGGATTGGCAGCCTCCTTTCACAGTGACCTGACAGGAGCGGAAAACGTCCGGTTCATTGCCCGCATCTACGGAGTGGACACCGATGAGTTGGTATATTTTGTAGAACAGTTCGCCGAATTGGGCCGCTCTTTCCACATGCCAATGCGTACCTATTCTAGCGGTATGAAATCACGGCTAACCTTCGGCGCCTCAATGGGGATAAAGTTCGACACCTATCTGGTCGACGAGGTCACCGCCGTTGGCGATCAGGCGTTCAAGCGTAAGAGCCAGGCGGTGTTTGCCGAACGGGTGCGCGCTGCTTCTGCTATTCTGGTCAACCATTCCATGAATGAGGTGCGTAAGTTCTGCAATGCAGGCGTCGTGCTCGAAGGTGGAAAGGCAGAATACTACGAGGATCTGGAAGAGGCTATCGCGGTTCATGAAGAGGCTCTGCGATAAGCGTCGTTTGATCTCAATTTATGCGTTGACGCAGAACGTTTAGAACATGAAATGCGGGCTCGTCTTAGGGTCAGGACTTCGGTAACGGGGTCATCTCAGTCAAGCATTTTTACGCAGTCTGATTGATCCGCCAAGGCAGTTCGCTCGGATCGGTTTTGCCTGTCTCTGCTTTCTGGCTGCCTTCGGCTGAGGTCCTTCGGGTACATGCTTCGGTTCGTGGTCAGCGCGGCGGCTGCCAACATGATGCGGGTTCGATGTAATTCCGATGTGCCCATCTCATAGGCGTGCTCGACTTCTGTCGGCGACAGTCCTGACCACGGCATCATCGGAACCACGTCCCTGCGGGACCTCGACAGCCTGCGATCAAGCAGGCAACGGGTGAAGGGCCATCCGGTCAGGCAAGGTTCGGCGCGGCATCTGGCTGGAAGGTTGTGTTATCGATCCAAATCCGGTGAAGGATCACCGCAATGCGGCGTGCGAGGGCGACCATCGCAATTTTCCGACCGCGCCGCTGCGCAAGCTGGGCTCCCCACGTTCTCAACCATGTCGATCGGCCACGGTTCATCATGACGCTTGCCGCCTGGCACAATGCGCGCCTCAGATTGACGTCACCAGCTTTGGTGATGCCGCCTGACACGTCCCGTTCACCGGACTGGTTGCGTGAGGGTGGCGGGCTAACCCAGGGGCCAACCCGCTTTGAAGATCGAAAGCGTGTCGGATCATCGACAGCCGCGCGGAAAGTCAGTGCGACAACGGCACCGATCCCCGGCATTGTCATCAAACGGTGGCACACTGGATCATTCTGAGCGAGCTGACGCACCTGTTTCTCAAGGGCTGCCAGTTTCGATCGCAACGTTGCTCTGGCGCGCAGCATTGGTGCCGTTTCTGTTTCCAGCATGGGGTTACCTTCTGCCAGTTCCTGAATGCGCACCTTTCACCTGACGCGTTTCCATAAGCACCGTATCAAGGCCAGCCTCGGTTAGCCCTCGGTGCAGCCATTGCGACAGAGGCCCAGCCTCCAGGCCAATCGCCGCGATACTGCCGTCCAACTCGTTCAGCCATCGCGCCAGAACCTCGGGTTCGCTCTCAGCCTCCGCCTCCTTGATGATCTTGCCATACTCGAAGCTCCCTCGGCCCAGTCTTCAAGTCCTCCACCGTCGCCCGCTTGCGCCACTTCGCGACAGTCTTGGGATTGATGCCCAATTCCTTGCTCAACTGCGCGAGCGAAGCTTGCGATCGCTGTATTGCAGCTCTGACGGCGTGCGTTGTCGTGGCGCTCCCGTGACGAACTTGTCCCATAATGCTTCCTTCCAAGCCTGAGAAAGGATCGCACCATTAAACCGTGGGATCAAACACCTAGTTAAGTCATCCTATTTCTAGTCAGATCACAAGGGCAGGTGAGTACAATGCAGAGCAGGGTAGGGCCATTATGGAGACGAAGCAGGGGCAGTTCAGCGCCCGCGCCGGAACAGGTTGCCGATGGTCTGGAACACCAAGTCGAAGTCGTAGCACATGTTCCGGTGGCGCTGGTAAATCAGGTCCAGCCGCGCCTTTGCCGGCACGCAGGTGCGGGAATAGACCGCATCGGTCTCCTCGCGCGTGGCGCAGCGCTCCAGCAGCATCGCCTCATGCTTGTGATAGGTGATCGAGGCCAGCCCGGTCACCCCCGGGCGCGACTTTAGCACCTCGGCATAGATCTCCGGATGCGCCTCCACATATTGCCGGAGTGGCGGGCGCGGGCCGACAAAGCTCAGGTCCCCCTTGAGGATGTTCCAAAGCTGTGGAAACTCATCCAGCCGCTTTGAGCGGAGCCAGGCGCCGGTCTTGGTGACCCGGGCAGCCTTATCGCCGCCCGAGACACCGCTGTCTTCGTCCACAACGGTCATGGTGCGCAGCTTCCAGAGTCTAAATGGGCGGTTCACGCATTTCATCCGCTCTGCCACGTAAAAGACCGGACGGCCTTCCTTCAGCAACAGCCAGGCCAGAAGGCCCAGCATGATCGGTCCGAGGATCACGATCAGCAGCGTCACAAAAAACAGATCGAACAGGCGTTTGTCCCAGGTCATGGGCGGGAGGCTTCCTTCATATGTGGATCTAACAAGGCCATTTCCGCCACCATCCGCGCCGGGTCGGCCCCCGGCAGTGACATCCATGGTGCCAGAAATCCGCTGAGGCGTGAGAGGTCAAGCGCCACCTCCGCGATCGCGCTCTGCGGGGCGGGCACTGTTGCAAAATCCCGCCCCGCTGCCTGCAACAGCGCGCCCATCTCGATCAGGCCGGGTTGTGCGATGTTCAGCACCCTAGGCAGGGCGGGAGCGGCAAGGACGGCGGCGATCACATCGGCCAGTGTCAGCACCCCGATGTAGCTGCGCCGGGGGGTGCGGCCGTCCGTGAAACGATCCAGACGGAACCCCGGTCGCCATCCGCCCAGGATCGCATCAAAGCCTGCAATATTGCCGATGCGCAGCACAGCAACCTCCACCCCCAGCTCTGTGGCCAGGGTGCAGGCCCCCGTCTCCATCTCGGTCTTGGCCAGGCCATAGGGATTGGCCGGGGTCAACGGTGTCTCTTCCGTCAAAGGCCCCCGCCCCGCGCCATAGACCGCCGCCGATGACACGAGCACCACCCGCACGCCCGCGGCCGCCCCGGCCTGCACTGCGGCCTTCGCCAGCCGGATGTTGTCCTGCAGATCGCCCCCACGCCCCGGCACGGATCCGGCTAGGCAGAGGATCTGCCCGGCGGCCTGTGCGGCGGACACAAGCACACCCGGCTGTCCAAGCGGATCACACAGACGCCACTGGGCCCCCGGTTGCCTGCGCCGCGTCTGCCAGAGCGCCGCCTCCGCCCCCCAGCGGTACCGCAGCGCCCACCCGATGCGGCCGGTGGCCCCGAGAACAAACGGGCGCGAGATTTCAGTGCCCTGCTTCGACATCCATAATGGTCTCACCCTGCTCTTCATGTACTCATCTTTCCTTGTGACCTGACTAGAAATAAGGTGACTTAACTAGCCATCCGAATCTAAAGTTTGGCACATCTGTTTTGCTGGGCTTTGATGATGTGACCGTCCTCCTTTGTGGATCATCGCAGACCCACCTTGGCACATCGATGCCGTCAGGGGGCGGTCAAATCATCAAAGCCGCGCTCGCAGCATCATGCTGGGGTTGCGCAGAAATTCCACCTATCCCAGCTGCTCAGGTTTCGGTAACCATTTCTTTTCAGTCTTTATTAAGTGCTACAACTTTACACTTGGTCCGAATCCCTGCGACCAGCTCTGTCATCGGCACTGAGCCGAGGCAGCCCCATAACTAAGCCTGAATAGTGAAATTCTGGCGGCGCGGCGGTGATCAGCCGGTTGATCTTGCGCAAATGCTCCGGCAGGTAGCGGCTCAGGGAAACATGGTGCTGCATCAGCCGCGCCCGGGCTCGCTCGCCAAGGGCTGCTTACTCCGGAACAGCAATTCATGGCGGCCCTGCTCCGCCTTAGTTCAAAAGCCGCTTCAGATAGGTCCCATAGCTGTTTTTCTTGAACAGTTCCGCCCGCTCGGCCAGCGCGTCACGGCTGATCCAGCCGGCGTGATAGGCGATCTCTTCCAGACAGCCGGTCTGCAGCCCCTGACGTTCATGCAGGGTGCGCACGAAGTTGCCCGCCTCCAAGAGGCTGCCGTGGGTGCCCGTGTCCAGCCAAGCATAGCCGCGGCCCATGGTCTCCACCGACAGCTGACCCGCGTCGAGATACATCTGCAACAGGTCGGTGATCTCCAGCTCGCCCCGTGCGGAGGGCTGAACCTCCTTGGCGCGTGCAGGCGCGGTTCCATCCAGGAAATACAGCCCCGTCACTGCGTAATTCGACGGCGGTACATCGGGCTTTTCGATAATCTGTTGCGCGCGGCCTTCGCCATCAAAAGAGACCACACCGTAACGCTCGGGATCGGAGACGTGATAGCCAAAAACGGTCCCGCCCACCGGTTTGGAATCCGCCGCCGCCAAGAGCTCCGGCAGCCCGTGCCCAAAGAAGACATTGTCGCCCAACACCAGCGCCGAGGGGGCGCCATTCAGGAACTCTTCCGCCAGGATGAATGCCTGCGCCAGACCATCTGGGCTGGGCTGTTCCACATAGGTCAGGCTGACGCCCCATTGGCTGCCATCGCCGAGCAAGCGTTTGAATTGATCAGCATCCTGCGGCGTGGTGATGACGCAAATCTCGCGAATGCCCGCCAGCATCAGAACCGAGATCGGGTAGTAGATCATCGGCTTGTCATAGAGTGGCAGCAGCTGCTTCGACACAGCCATGGTGATCGGATAGAGCCGGGTGCCGGAGCCTCCGGCGAGAATGATGCCCTTGCGCTCGGTCATTCTTTGAGCTCCTTCAGAATATCGCGCAAACCGCTGTGCCAATCAGGCTGCGGAATGCCAAAACCAGTCTCTAACGTGGTGCAATCAAGCCGGGAATTCAGCGGACGCACCGCCGGTGTCGGGTAATCGGAGGTGGGAATATCGGTCACGTCACAGGCCAGCCCGGCCTGGTTGAAAATCTCGCGCGCAACACCGGCCCAGCTGACATGGGGAGCGCCCTGAATATGGTAGACACCGGATTTTGTCGGATCAGCGATCAACTGACGCGCCATTTTTAGGCAGGCAGCTGCAATGTCGCGGGCCGGTGTAGGGGCGCCGATCTGGTCGCCCACAATGGTCAGCCGGTCGCGCTCTGCTCCCAGCAGCAGCATGGTCTTTACAAAATTATGCCCATGCGCCGAAACCACCCAGGAGGTGCGCAGGATCGCATAGGTTCCGCCCGCTGCGATCACCGCCTCTTCACCTGCGCGCTTGCTGCGGCCATAGGCATTGGGGGGGGATACCGGATCACCCGTCTGCCACGGCGCCTCGCCGGTGCCGGCAAAGACATAATCGGTGGAGATCTGAACAAACGGAATCCCCGCCTGGACGCAGGCCGCCGCCATCGCGCCGGGGGCGGCGGCATTGATGATCGTGGCGAGGTCTTCTTCCTCTTCCGCCTTGTCGACGGCCGTATAGGCGGCGGCATTGATCACCGCCTGCGGCGCGTGATCGCGGATCGCGGCCGCACAGGCGCCGGGGTCAGACAGATCCGCGCCCGCACGCCCCAGACAGGTCACCCCCTCATGATCCGCCAACTCGCGGGCTACCTGACCGGTTGCCCCAAACACAAGGATGCTCATATCCGCCCCTTCTTCATCTTTTCCCAAATACCTCCGCCGGAGGCCCCTGCCCGCAAGGGCAGGCTCTTATGCCTTCACGCCCAGCCGCTCGCCGACGCCGGTGCGGGACTGAAGCGCGCGCCACCAGGCCTCATTGTCGAGATACCATTGCACGGTTTTTGCCAGCCCTTCTTCGACGGTGACCGAAGGCCGCCAGCCCAGCTGGTCCCGGATCCGGCTGGGGTCGATGGCATAGCGGGCATCATGGCCCGGCCGATCCGTCACAAAGGTGATCTGCTCCTTGTAGGATTTGCCATCGTCGCGCGGGCGCTTGTCATCGAGGATCGCACAAAGCGTCTCCACCAGCTCCAGGTTGCTGCGCTCGTTCTCGCCGCCGATATTGTAGCTGCGCCCGTTCTCGCCCTTCTGCAGCACGCAGAGCAGGGCGTCGGCGTGATCCTCCACATAAAGCCAGTCGCGGATGTTCGACCCGTCGCCATAGATCGGCAGAGCCTGACCGGCGAGCGCATTGAGGATCACCACCGGGATCAGTTTTTCCGGGAAATGATAGGGGCCGTAGTTGTTGGAGCAATTCGTGAGCACCACCGGCAGCCCGTAGGTCTCATGCCAGGCGCGCACCAGATGATCCGAAGAGGCTTTCGACGCCGAATAGGGCGAGCGCGGATCATAGGCGGTGTCTTCGGTGAACATCACAGATTTGTCGGCAGGCAGGGAGCCATAGACCTCATCGGTGGAGATATGGTGAAACCGGAACCGGGCGGGCTTGCCCACCGCGGCCCAGAACTTGCGCGCCGCCTCCAGCATATTGAACGTGCCGGTGACATTGGTCTCGATGAAATCGCCCGGCCCGTCGATCGAGCGGTCCACATGGCTTTCGGCGGCCAGGTGCATCACCATATCCGGCGCATGATAGGCAAAGACCCGGTCCAGCGCGGCGCGGTCGCGGATATCGGCCTGCTCAAAGGCATATCGCGGGCTGTCCGCGACGCTGGCCACATTGTCCAGGCAGGCCGCATAGGTCAGCGCATCGACGTTCACCACCTCATGGCCAGCGGCAATCGCCTGCCGCACCACCGCAGAGCCAATGAACCCCGCCCCGCCTGTCACCAGTATCTTCATGGGTCCTGCTCCTTACCCAACTGTTCCAGCCCTGCAGCATCTGTGGCTGAAGTCCCAATATCGCGTTTGTTTTGCGCTTTGCGTGTACCCGTTGCAACCCGTCCAAGCGGTTTATGGCGAAAGCCGAGAAAAAACCGCTCATAATGGCGAAAGCTCAGCTCTGCCAACACAACTGTACCGCCCCAGTACAACACGAGGAAACCAACGCTGTCCTGTGCCAGTCCCAACGGGTTTGCCAGACTGCTCACCCCGTGCAGTACCAGGAGATGCAAGAGGTAGATGCCGTAGCTGACCATGCCCACCCGCACCAGCAGCGTCAGGCGCAACAGCGGGTGCAGCCAGCTGTCCTCGCGCAGCACCAGCGTGGCCAGCCAGCCGGTCATCGCCAGATGCACCAGCAGATAAGGCCAGCCCGCCAGCACCTGCGGCAAAAGGCCAAACACCAGCGCCAGCAACAACCCAAGCAGCAGCAGCGGCATGCAAGGGTGGCTGAAACACCGCCACATCAGCCCGAACCCGCGCCGGTCATGCAACACCAGCGCCAGCCCCGCCCCCAGCAGAAGCGGCGCATAGGTCACATCCGGCAGATGCACCCACAGCGGACCCAGATCAAACGCCGTGATCCCGATCCCCTCCAGGGCGCCCGTGACCGCCACCACGTTGAGCCCGATCCCGACGACCAGCACGCCCCCCCAGACGCGCGGCGGCAAAAGGACCATCAGCAGCGGCCAGATCAGGTAGAACTGTTCCTCCATCGCCAGCGACCAGGTGGGATAGAGCGTCGGAATGTGATCGGTCAGGAAGTTGGCGAGGAACAGATAATAGGCCGGCCAGAGGGGGGCCGTCTCCCAATGGCCCTGCCAAAGCACGAAGTACCCCCCCGCCAGGGTCACCACCAGATAGTAGAGCGGCAGGATCCGCAGGGTCCGTCGCCAGTAAAAGCCCCTGAGCGAGATCCGCCCATCGCGCTCCCGTTCGCGCACCAGAAGCGTGGTGATCAGAAACCCCGAGATCACGAAGAACAGATCCACCCCCAAAAAGCCCCGCGACCACGGGCCGGTGACGCGCGCCAGCGCACTGTGGTGGATCAGCACGGCCATGATCGCCAGTGCCCGGAGCCCATCCAGCGCCCCAAAGCGGACCCGCTCCAGATAGGCGCGATGGGCTTGGGACACGGAGAGCGAGGACATGGGAGCGATCAGAAGGTGAAGGGGCTGTCGAACTCCGCCAGCGCAGGCGCGGCGGCGTCCTTCTGTGACAACAGGGGCTGTCCGTCAAACCCCCAGTCGATGCCACAGCTGTCCCAGCGCACCGCCCCATCGCAATCGGGGGCATAATAATCGGTGCATTTGTAGATGATCTCGGTCATCGGCGCCCGGGTGATGAACCCGTGCAGGAACCCTTTGGGCACCAGAAGCTGGCGCCCGTTCTCGGCCGTCAGCTCGATGCCGAACCATGCGCCATAGGTGGGAGATCCCTTGCGGATGTCCACGGCGACATCAAACAGCGCGCCTTGCCCGCAGCGCACCAGCTTGTCCTGTGCCGCGGGCGGAGCCTGAAAGTGCAACCCGCGAATGGTGCCGACCTCGGCGGACATCGAATGATTGTCCTGCACGAAATCCAAATCGATTCCGTGCTCTTCCATCTGCTTGCGGTTCCAGCTTTCGCTTAAAAAGCCGCGGGCGTCGCCAAACCGAGCGGGCGTCAGGATCTTCACACCAGACAGTTTTGTATTTTTGATTTGCACTTATTTATGCTCCCTCTAATGCCAACCACCGAGGTGATGCGGGCATCCTATACGCTCTTTTGCAGACTGAAAACCAGATACGAGTTAACCGTATTCGCAAGGGGTACTCTTGCACTAATCGGTTCTAGAGCATCTCATGAACCCTCCTCATGTCGGACAGGTATGAGCCCCTAGCCCATCACGAAAGTGGATTGTACGTTCAGGTCACCTTTTTCAATTTTCAGCTCTGTGACAGCCTTCGTGGGGCTTTGTTGATGGCGTGGATGCCCCTCCCGACGGCATCGCAATGTGCCATTGTGGTGAGTGTTAAAGCCATCATAAAAGGAAGGAGCATCCATGTCCGAAGTTACTATAATCGGTGTCGATCTGGCAAAGCGCGTTTTCCAGCTTCACGGTGCCCACGCTGACGGGGCGGTTGCACCTCCTATGTAAAGCCGTTCGTCAAACGCCAGAAAAACGATATGGCCGATGCAGAAGCCATCGTAGAGGCTGCGATGCGTCCGACCATGCGCTTTGTGGCAGTGAAGACTGAAGATCAGCAGGCCCGCGCCATGCTGTTTCGCACCCGGCAGATGTTTGTTGGTCAGCGCACTCAGATGATCAACGCTTTGCGGGGCCACCTTGCCGAACACGGACTGATTGCGGCGCGGGGGGCTGCCCATCTTAAGCAGCTTATCGACGCACTCGCAGTTAATGACACGGCGCTGCACATTGAGGTTCGTGAACTTGGCCGGATGTATCTCGAGCAGATCGAGGGAATGAATGCGCGTGTTGCAGAGCTTGACGCGAAGATGAGATCTGCGGCCAAGAAAGCGGACTTGGTGCGCCGCGCACCAACGATGCCGGGCGTGGGTCCTGTCACGGCGCTTGCGATCGAGACGTTTGCCCCAGACCTGACCACCTTCAAGCGCGGTCGCGATTTTGCCGCGTGGCTTGGTCTGACATCGCGCAACCACTCCAGCGGTGGCAAGGAGCGGCTGGGAAAGATCATGAAGATGGGCGATCGGTATTTGCGCCAGCTTATCGTCGTCGGCATGACATCGCGTGTGCGGCAGGTCACCAATCATCCCGAGCGTGCCGATCCCTGGCTGACGATGTTGTTGCAGAGAAAACCGGCCCGGCTCGCGACCGTCGCCATGGCAAACAAGAACGCGCTGATCGTTTGGTCGCTTCTTTCGACTGACCAAGAATACCGCCCGCGACATACCGTCTGAGACAAATTACGAAAGATCAAGCCAAGGAGGGCTGAAAGGAACATTGCAACATCTGCCAGGAGATGGAGAAGGGTCACGCCCGTTGCTTCTTGGACCTGATGTGTGGATCAGCACGGTCAGCACCAATGCCTGAGGGGCGATGAGGGAGAAGCAAGCGGAAATCTATCGGGGCTCGCGGCGATGATCTATCAGGCCGCCCTAAGAAGCCGGATATACATCAGCAATCGCGACCTTCGATCCAGAGTCAAACAGACCGTTGCAATCAGGCGGGGTCCGTATACATCCACACATGCACAAATCCTGTGAGGGATTCACTTCATGAACTCAGCATGATAGCTGGGAATTATGAGCAGTGGGTACCCTACAAGATAGAAGACTACAAACTGGCCGTCATACAATGACAGTTTGAAGCCTCGTGGCTCACTGTCTATTTGGTTTGGTCCTGAAACGCTCACGCGATGATCCGACCATGCAAAAAGGCCAAACCCTGGAAACCGATCAGCGCCAGAGCCATAGCCCGGAACGACGCGGTCAGCACACAATGATATCTGGGCCACACTGCGTAGAGACGCAGGGGCTGATACCACCGACGAAGACGCATCGAAACCAAAATGCACTGCCTGAAACTAGTGGGTCAATCGCTCATGGCACGGGACTTCGACAGGCAGGTTGCGGAAGTCCAAATTCGTATCGCCGCGCTCAATCGCTATACTGCGCTTGGTATATCAGTCACCGAGACCGTAGCCTAAATCCGGCTGGGGTAAGGGGAAGAACGTCCTACACCCGATTTGTGCAACAAAACTATGTGCCTTTAACTTGGGCGGATACGGGTTTGCCGCAGACGGATATACAATCACGGGATTGTGCAGTTTGTGGACTGTTTCAGAGATTACTACGAAAGGTAAGTGTTATGGAATTTCACGACACTCAGGTTGCGGTCATCGGGTTGGGCTATGTTGGCCTGCCGCTGGCGGTCGAATTCGGCAAAGTGCGGCCTGTCATCGGCTTTGACACCAACGAGGAACGGATCGCCGAGCTGCGAGGGGGGCATGATCACACCCGCGAGCTGGACGCTGCTGAACTGGCCAAAGCCGAGTTTATGACCTACAGTTGTGATCTTGAGGCGTTACGTGCAGCGCGGATTTACATCGTCACGGTGCCGACCCCGATCGACAGTCACAAGCGCCCGGATCTGACGCCGCTGATCAAGGCATCGGAGACTGTTGGCAAGGTTTTGAAGGCCGGTGACATAGTTATTTACGAAAGCACTGTCTACCCCGGTGCCACCGAAGAGGACTGCGTGCCGGTTCTGGAGCGAGTTTCGGGGCTGCGTTTCAACCAGGATTTCTTCTGCGGCTACAGTCCTGAGCGGATCAATCCAGGTGATAAGCAGCACCGGCTGACGGCCATCCGTAAGGTTACTGCAGGCTCTACCCCGGAAACCGCGGAGACGGTAGATGCGCTTTATGCCAGTATTATTGAAGCGGGCACCTATAAGGCGGAAAGCATCCGGGTGGCAGAAGCCGCAAAAGTTATCGAGAACACACAGCGTGACCTCAACATTGCCTTGGTCAACGAGTTGTCCATCATTTTCAACCGGATGGGAATCGACACTGAGGCGGTGCTGCAGGCGGCAGGAACAAAATGGAACTTCCTGCCGTTCCGCCCCGGCCTAGTCGGGGGGCACTGTATCGGCGTCGACCCCTATTACCTGACTTATAAGGCTGAGGCGATTGGTTACCACAGCCAAGTGATCTTGGCGGGGCGACGGATCAATGACGGCATGGGTGCCTATGTGGCGGGCCAGATGGTCAAGAAGATGCTGCAGCGCAGGATTCAGGTGAATGGCGCCCGGGTGCTAGCTCTGGGGCTGACCTTCAAAGAGAACTGCCCTGATTTGCGCAACACCCGTGCCATCGATGTGGTCCGAGAACTACGGGAATACGGGGTCGAGGTGGATGTGCATGATCCTTGGGCTAACGCCGCCGAGGCGCGCGCGGCATACGACATTGATCTGGTTGCGATGCCCGAGAAAGGGAAATATGACGGGGTTGTTCTGCTTGTAGCCCATGACTCCTATCGGACAGACGGGGTAAAACATTTGCGGGCCTATGGCACCGACAGCCACGTGTTCTGCGACATCAAGAGCGTCTTTGCGGGCAATGAAAGCGATTTCAGGCTCTGAGGTATTGAATGTCACTGAAAACACCCCTTCGTGCATTACGCGGCGTGAACACGATTGTCGCAGCGGCTGTGGTTGCGAAAATCGGTGATACCACCCGCTTTGAAAATCCGTGTCAGCTGATGGCGTGGCTCGGTTTGTTCCCAAGCGAGCACTCCAACGGTACAACCACGCGACGCGGGCGCCTGACAAAAGCCGGGAACGCCCTTGCCCGTACGATGCTGGTGAAAGCGGGCTTGTCCTACCGGCATCCACCCAAAGAAGGGCAGCCATATCTCAGAAGATCCGAGCACCTGTCAAAGGAGAACAAAGATATTGGTGTTGGAGTGCCCCCACCGAAGTGGTCCACCTTTTGGGATAGGAATATCCCGTTTTCAGGAGGACGACGAGATGGCAGGCAAACGAGAGAAGCCCGAGGACATCGTGCTGAAGCTGCGACAGGTTGAGGTGCTGCAAGGGCAAGGGAGCTCGGTTCAGGAAGCCGTTCGGCAAATCGGTTTGACGGTTCAGACTTACTACCGG
>NZ_PVUF01000022.1 GCF_003003215.1 Tritonibacter scottomollicae
GTGACAATCTCCTCGGGCTTGGGTCGCTTGTTCGCCATGGTCTTCCTCCGTTTTCCTAACCATAGCGGAGGACCACTTCAGTGGGGGAGGAGCAGAGCCGGTCGAATGAGACTGTCCATGGTAAGGGGAAGCCTGTCCCTTACCCGAATTGCACAACAAAGCCAGCCGCAGGCGTCCGTGTGGGGGTGATTGTGATTTTTCATGGCAAAACCTCTCCATGGATGCTGGCTGAACACCTGTCTTGGCGCGCCGATTGGATGAGGTGAGCCCTCAGGACTGGAATGACGCAGGCCCATTGATCAAGGCCGTCGGAGCCTCCAGCACCGGCAACTCTGCGAGGGCTGAGTGAAGTGCGGTTCCGGGCATCGTGACCGGCAACAACAGCAAGCCGGCTGTCAGGGCTGCAACGATGGCCATTATGATCAGGCGCGTCATATCGCTGAGTTTGAACGCCCGGGTTTTGCGGAACCTGAGGGGGCTGACAGTGTCTTGATGCGACACCTGTCTGTGAGCTCTAGTTGTGCCAATGTTCATGCGAAACGCCTTTCCTGTTAAGGACAATGCCGACTGTCCGGTGGACGTAACGCCAGCACATCTCCGTTGATGTCAGGAAGGAAGTTAGACACCAAACGGCTGCAGGTATTGGCCGCGCCTGCCAAGGTCATGGCCAAACCTGCCACGGTTTTTCAGGTGATGATCAGGCTTTAGATGCGCGCTGTCTGAATTGTGCTGGTGCTTGTCCCAACCAACGTTTGAAAGCGCGGCTGAAGGTGCTTTGCTCGGAAAAGCCCGTCAGAAAGGCGATCTCGGCAATCGAGGCGTCGCTGTCGCATAACAGTTCCTGCGCGAGTGCGGATTGCGCCTGTCCCAGCACATCGCGAAAGGTAAGACCCTCCTCGCCGAGGCGACGATAGAGCGTACGTTCACTCAGCCCCATCTCTTGGGCGACCTGTGCTGCTTGTGGTGCACCATTGCTGAGCGCAGGGGTAAGTCGGTGCACGAGCGTCTTGCTGAGCGAAGGGGTGTCCTCGATTGAGCTCATCTCTGTCTCAAGATGCGCCGTGAGAAAATCTGCAACTGCCTGGTCCCCAAGGAGGTTTGGAAGATCAAGTACAGCCGGATCGAACGCGATCGCGTCACGTTCTGCGTCGAACTTGACTGGGCAACCAAAATGGGCGGCGTACCTATCTGGCGTGCTTCGACAGGAATGACGGAAACAGACATACTCGAAGGTAAGGTCGGACCCGACGATCCGCTTCATATTCACGGCAAATCCGGCCAAAGCGGTTTCGTTGCGGAAAGCCAGAACAGGGTGGTGCGCGGTTTGCCCCTCGATCGCAAAAAACGCGAGGTCGCCTGTCTCATCCAGATGGTAAATCGCCGTGTCGGTTACCAGCCGAAAATAGCGTTCGACCCGTTGAAGCGATGCCCGCAGGGTTGGAGCTGTCTTGATCGCCAACCCCAGCACGCCAAGATCATCCGTTTGGATCAATTCAGCATACGCATTCATCAGCGTTATTTCGTCAGTATGATTGTTGCGGATCCATTCTGTCAGCTCGAAGTAATCAGTGTCCTGAAGCCGACCTTTCTCGGACAGCGGCACACGATGAACCACAGCGCCGTTGGAAATCAAAGCACCGTCATCTGTCAGCGTCATCCCGGCCGCAGTGGCCATCGTGCGCGCAAAGGCGTTGGTCACGCTTGGCATGGGAATAAATGCTATAACAATATCACCAGCGAAACCAGAGACTCCGAGTGCAGGGTCCGACGGTAAACTATTTCGCAAACCTGATTTCTTGATGGATCTGCGCGTGGCCCTAGAGCTTCAGGCATCTGCGGCACCGGTAGACCGCGGCGATGACCGACACCCGGTCATCATGGCGAATGTGGCCTACGCTGATATACTGTCGGTCACCTTTGAAATCAGCATACCCGATCACCTGATTGGTTGATGACCTTGAGAAACCCCGGAGCACCGCCCAGGAACTGGGCATAGGACCAGCCGGTTTCAGCCACTGTCGCCTGAAAGCTTCCGTCTCTCCGGGGCAGGAAATCGGCTTCGCGCGCTGTGAGTTCACCACCCTCGTGACGATCCGGTGGCAAAACTCAGGCATAGGCTTCGGCGGGCCCGAAGCGTTCTTCTTCCTCAAGGACACGGGACGTGAACCCAATGCCGGCATAGGCGTTCGGCATGGTTTCTCCTCCTGCAAATCAATTTCAGTCAGGCCTTAATGATCATAGGGATGGACCGGGGAGGCCCATCTGAATGCCCGATCGCCTTCGCAGATCGGGTGTTCATTCATCGACGCGATGCGTCGCTGCATCAGGCCATCTGAACGGAACTCCCAGTTTTCGTTGCTATAGGCGCGAAACCAGGTACCGCTGTCGTTATGATATTCGCAGGCAAAGCACCCCGCGATGCGGTTGTCATGAAACGCCCAGAGTTCCTTGATCCACCGATAGTCCAGTATGCGCGCCCACTTGCGGGTCAGAAATTCCGCGATCCGGTCGCGGCCCTGAAATATCGCTGCCCGGTTGCGCCAGTGGCGGGCGTATCATCTCCTGATCCATCATTGATGTCGGCCGAAAGGCCCGGTCGCAATGGGGAGGCAGTGGCGCGACCGGGGCATCAGACGAGGCAGGGGGCACATTCGGCCAGACGAACGCGGGCGCATTTCGAAATGCGGTGTTGACCTGGATGTAGAGACCGGCACCGAGATGGTGTTGGCGCAGGCTGCCAGTTCTTTGACCCTCCCTGCCATCAGACGTAGTGTCTGAAACTTCCATCGGACCGGACCTTCACCGATGTCAATTTTGGCAAAATTCAAACCGTCAATTCGCTGCAGCCAGGACCGATTATCGAGGACCGGACACACCGGACTTGTGCACCTGCAGCTATTGCTGACGCAGCAACCTATCGCCGGTACGCAGGAACACATGGTGCAGTGCGGCAATTGTCACTAAAGTAACTGCTCGTACTGATCAATCGCTCCAAATCGATAACTGGCTATTCGCGTCACTATTCACTTATCTTCATGCCCTGGACGAAGTTGCCATTGCACTTCTGTCATTAGGTGCCCACAATTCCTCTCGTGGGCTAGAACATCCCGTTGTCGTTTTCGCTGTGGGCTGGCAATTCCTGCAACACATCCCAATGCTCTACGACCTTTCCGGCCTTATCTAGCCGAAAAATGTCGATACCTGCATATTCCAATCCGCCCGGCCAGACCTGATGGCAGTGAAGTACCACGTAGTTGCCTTCGGCGATGGCGCGTTTCACTTCCACGCGCTTGCCGGGGTGCTCGGAGGCCATGCGTTCGAAATAGGTGATGAACCCGTCTTTCCCGTCACTGACATGCGGGTTGTGCTGGATGTAGTCGTCACCGGCGTAGTGCGCGATGGCCTTCGCCGGTTTGCAGTCGTTGAACATCATCTCGTAGAACGCGATGACGTTTGCCTTGTCGGTTTCAGACGTGCGGGTCATGTTTCATCCTTCCTGTCAGGGCATGCGCGATCCTGACATTTGATCAAGTCAAATTCAGAACGATCTTACCAATGTAACCCTTCTCAGCAAAAGCTTGCTGGGCAGCACCTATTTCACGAAGAGGATAGGTTTCGGCGACCAGCGGTGAAATGTCGGCACGCTCTATGCGCCGAATAAGGTTTCCAAAGACGTCTGGCTCCAGCACCGTGCATCCGAAAAAACTTAAGTCCTTGAGATAGAGCGTGCGCACGTCCAACTCGACCTGCGGTCCTGCAATCGCGCCAGCGACGGCGTAGCGGCCGCCGGGGCGCAAGACATCCAGAAGAGAGGGCCATTTCGGACCGGCGACAAGGTCAATGACCACGTCGACTTGTTCTGCACCGAGGGCCGATAGGTAATCTGCGTTCCGGTCGAGGGCCTGATCCGCGCCAAGAGCTTTCAGTTTGCCTGCCTTGCCTGCGCTCGTGACTGCGAGAACACGCGCGCCACGTGCCAAGGCCAGTTGCACGGCCGCAGATCCGACACCGCCGGACGCGCCTGTCACCAGAACGGTTTCGCCTGACTTGACGGCGGCGCGTGTCAGCATGTTTTCGGCGGTGGAATAGGAGCAGGGGAACGAGGCCAGTTCCAAGTCACTCAGGTTGCTATTGATAGGGTAAGCGTGCCGCGCCGCGACCCGTGTATACTCTGCAAACCCACCATCACATTCCGAACCAAAAAACCAAGGCGTATCCAAAATCTTCCCGTCAGCCTCACGGATGCAGGGTTCGATCAGCACCCGTTCCCCCACGCGTGCGGGATCGACTTGATCCCCCACGGCAACGATATACCCGCACACGTCAATTCCCTGAACGCGGGGGAAGGACAATGGCTCGCCTGACCACGTGGCATCACCGCTTTCGCCGTCGCCTTTCGAATACCATGCTGTTCGGGTGTTGATGTCGGTGTTGTTAACTGCTGCAGCGCTGACCTTGACGATAACGTCCCGCGCACCGGGTGTCGGAACGATCAGGTCGTCACGCCATTCCAGTTTCTCGGGTCCGCCGTGTCCGGTCAGCACAACGCCGTTCATTTTGGATGGCAGTGACATTGCTTGACTCCTTGGGGTAGAGTGATTGCTCTACCTTTGTGGGTAGAGGCACTGCTCTACCAAGTCAAGAATGACGGATGTTCAGAGCCGGACCAACGCCGCTCAGGCGCGGGCTTTGACACCTCCGTAGCACCGATGAAACTGGGCGGTTTTAACCCAAATTGCGCGATAGAACCGTCAAGTCCGCTTGGTTCGGCTTTAATGGTAAAGGCAGCGGGCCAGACTTGTCGCACTGTTGACTGCTGCATCCTGCATCAGTGGCCAGCTCTGGGTCAGGCCTTCGATAATGACTGTAATGTCATTTTCCCGATCGCCAAGATCGGCAACTCTGGCGGCTCGTTGCGCGACGTCCGATTTATGCCGCTTGAGAAGATCATGCAGGCGCGGGTCCCGTGGCGCCGCCGCGACGGCAGCATGGAACAGGCAACCGCGTTCAGCTTCGCGCGCCATCCATTCTCCGATATTGACGATCACGGCCTCCAGCGCTGCGGGGCCGGGCTGCGGTAAATCGTCGAACACGAACTTGATGTACCTTGCGTGCCGATGTTCAAGCGCTGCCAGAACCATCTCGCCGCGCGAGGGCGTGTATTTGTAGAGCGTGCGAAGACTAACGTCCGCAGCGGCCCGCAAGGCTTCTACGTTTGGCTCGGCAAAGCCTTGCGAAACAAAGGCGCGTTCAAGCCCTGCAGCGATTTTGGTGGCAGTATCAATCATTCTTGACGCTGTAGAATGAGCGCTCTACCAATGCAAGTAGAGAGTTCACTCTACCGCGAGTCGCCACGCTGAAAGGATGCACCATGCTGGACCTGCCGAACATCATCGACGAACCAAAGGTCCGGGCCTACCGGCTGAACCGCACCCGCGAGCTGATGCAACAATTCAAGATGGACGCAGTGGTCCTGTTTGATCCGCTGAACCTGCGCTACGCCACCGGCTGCCGCAATATGCAGGTCTGGACCTCGCACCACCTTGCCCGCTACGTTTTTGTCCCCGTCGAAGGGCCGGTTGTCCTGTTTGATTATGGCGGTGCGCTGCACCTGTCGGACCATCTGGAGACGATTGACGAAGCACGACCCGCCCGCAGCTGGGACTACTTCGGATCAGGCAACCGTGCCGAGGAACACGCGAACAAATGGGCGGATGAGATCGTTGATCTTCTGCACAAAACCTGCGGCAAAGGCGCGACCCTAGGCCTTGATCGCGCCGATTTGCTGCCGATGCTGGCGATGCAGCACCGCGGCATCAAAATGAAGGATGCCAAAGGGCCAATGGAAATGGCCCGATCTATTAAATCGATGGACGAGGTCGCGATCATCAAGAATTCCATGCAGGTCTGCACCGACGCCATCGCCCACATGCGCAAGTTTGCTGAGCCGGGTGTGACCGAGAACTTCCTGCTCGCAAAAATGAACGAATACAACATGATGCATGGGGGCGAGTATCAGGAAACGCGGTTGCTGAACTCTGGTCATCATACAAACCCGTGGTTCACCGAGACCTCTGACAAAAAGATCGAGAACGGCGAGATGCTGGTCTTTGACAGTGATCTCATCGGCCCTGATGGCGTTTTCGCCGACCAGACCCGCGCCTTTGTAATTGGTGATAAAAAACCGACTGACGAACAGCGCGTCCTGTACAACCACGCCTTTGAGCAGCTGCAGCACAACATGGAACTCCTGCGCCCCGGCATGACGTTCGAGGAGTTTGGCGAACGCTCGTGGAAGATGCACGACATCTACGTGCCCAACCGCTACGCCGAGATGATCCACGGCATCGGTTTTGGCGTTGAATACCCGGTCATCTACTACCCCGAAGACCACGAGACCTGGCAATATTCCGGCACCTTCGAGGAAGGCATGTGCGTCTGCGTCGAAAGCTACATCGGACCTGTAGGAGGTGACGAAGGCGTGAAGCTGGAACAGCCCGTGTTGATCACCAAAGATGGCCCCGTGGCCCTGACCGATTGCCCGTTCGAGGACGATTACCTTTGAGCACCTATGACTATATCATTGTCGGCGCAGGCACTGCTGGTTGCACGCTGGCGCATCGGCTCAGCGCAGGCGGCACCCATTCGGTGCTGCTGCTGGAGCACGGGCAGGATGATCGGACGTGGATCCTGCAAATGCCAGCCGGGCTGCGGTCTGCCTTCAAGCCGACCAGCAAGTACAACTATTGGTTCAAGACCACACCGCAGGCGCATCTGAACAACCGGGAGATCGACCAGCCACGTGGAAAGGCCTTGGGCGGGTCGTCTGCAATCAACGGCATGACTTTTCTGCGTGGCAATCCGCGTGACTATGACGATTGGGCGTCAGAGGAGGGCTGCACCGGCTGGTCCTTCGCCGATTGCCTGCCCTACTTCAAAAAGTTCGAGGGCAGCGACCGTCCTGCGGATGCATTTCGCAGCCCTGGCGGCCCCGTCGGCGTGCAACGGCAAGACGCGCTCAACCCTCTCAACGCCGCGTTTCTTGAGGCGGGGCAAGAGGCGGGCCATGACCTGACCGACGACGTCAACGGCTTCCAGCAGGAGGGCGTCAGCCGGTTCGAAATGTCCGTGCAGGGCGGCTACCGGTCCACCTCTGCCCGCGCATTCCTGCACAAACAGCCCAAGCGTGACAACCTGACCGTGGTGACCCGCGCCCAGGTGCTGCGGGTGCTGCTGGAGGGCGACCGCGCCGTGGGCGTTGAATACGCCCGTGGCCGCGAGGTTCAGGTGGCGAAAGCCAAGCGTGAAGTGATCCTCTGCGCTGGCGCTTTTGGGACGCCGCATCTTCTGATGCTGTCGGGGATTGGTCCCGCTGGCCAGCTAAAGGCACAGGGCATTCCGGTTCTCGTTGACGCTCCGCAATTGGGTGAAAACCTGCACGACCACCTTGAGGCACATGTGCAGGTCGAAACTGATAAACCTGTCAGCCTGAACCGCTATCTCAAGCCGCATCTGATGGTCTGGGCCGGGATGCAATGGTTCGGCTGGAAGGGCGGCGTTGCTGCGGTGAACCAGTGTCATGTCGGGGCCTTCCTGCGCTCGGGGCCGGAAATCACCCATCCCGACATTCAGTTCCATTTCTTCCCGATCCTGTTCGGGCCGAATTGGATCCCCGATCCGGCCAAGAACGGGTACCGACTTGGCGCGGGTCCGATGCGCCCCACTAGCCGTGGCACCGTCAAGTTGGCCAGCGCCGACCCTGCCAAGGCCCCGCTGATCGATCCCAATTATCTGGCGACCGATCACGACTGGCACGTCATGCGGCAGGGCCTCAAATTCGGGCGCGAACTGCTCGCCCAGCCCGCGTTCAAGGACTTCCACGTCCGCGAAGACCTGCCCGGAGATCACGTCAAGACCGACGCCGACTGGGATGATTTCATCCGCGAAGACGCCTCGTCTGCCTACCACCCCTGCGGCACCGCCCGCATGGGCGCGGACGGCGACAGCCGCGCAGTCGTGGACCTTGAGCTAAACTTCAAAGGGGTCGCGGGTCTGCGCGTGGTGGACGCATCCGTCATCCCCGCCGTGCCATCCGCCAATATCAATGCCTGCGTGTTCATGATCGCCGAGAAGGCCGCCGACATCATCCTCGGCAAGCAGCCATTGCCGCCTGAACACGTTGATTATCATCGCGCCGTCTGAGGAGAGAGACATGAGACATCAAGACCGCCTGCTGGACGGCACCAACTTTCAGCGCCGCAAGGCCACCGCCGACACCAAACGCAAGGTAAAGGGCTGGGACGAATGGGAATGCACCGATGCGACGTTTCAGCATGACTATGACCGCAAGGTCACGATGTTCGTGCAGGAAGGCTCTGCCACGCTGACCTTCGGCGATGGCGAAATGGTCGACATTGAAGCCGGTGATACGCTGACCATTCAGCCCGGTGTCTCGGCCTCATGGAACATCGCCCCGCCGATCCGAAATCTTTATTGTTACCACGACACCTTCACCTCGGCTGAAAACCGGGTCGCACAGGTGAACTGGCACGGGAAGCAGGCCTGATGCGCGCACAACCGACCGGATCGCATTACATCAACGGCAGCTATTATGACGACCCGCAGGGCGACGAACTGACCACATCCTACCCCGCCACGGGTGAGGTGATCGCAACGCTGAACACCGCAACGCAGGCCACTGTTGACCGCGCCGTTGCCGCCGCCCGCGCGGCACAGCCCGCATGGGCAGCCGTGGCCCCCGTGGAGCGCGGTCGCATCCTGCGCCGCGCCGCTGAAATCATGCGCGAGCGCAATCAGGAACTTTCCGAGCTTGAAACCCTCGACACCGGCAAGGCCATTCAGGAAACGCTGGTAGCTGACGCCGCTTCGGGCGCGGAAAGCCTTGAGTGGTTCGGCGGCATTGCCCCCTCGATCTTTGGCCAGACCATCGAACTTGGTGGCCCTTTTGCCTACACGCGCCGCGAACCCCTAGGGGTTTGCGCCGGGATCGGTGCGTGGAACTACCCCATTCAAATAGCCAGTTGGAAGGCAGCACCCGCATTGGCAACCGGCAATGCGCTGGTGTTCAAACCTTCGGAAATGACGCCGCTCACCGCCCTGAAACTCGCGGAAATCCTGACTGAGGCTGGTCTGCCCGATGGCGTGTTCAACGTGGTGCAGGGCTTCGGTGCGACAGGCGGCGCGCTGACCAACCACAAGGGTGTCGATAAGGTCTCGCTTACCGGCTCTGTGCCTACGGGAAAGCGGGTGATGACGGGGGCGGCAGAGACGCTTAAACACGTGACACTTGAACTGGGGGGGAAGTCGCCCCTCATCGTTTTTGAGGACGCCGACCTCGACAACGCCGTTAGCGCGGCAATGCTTGGGAATTTCTATTCCACTGGCCAGATTTGCACAAATGGCACGCGCGTCTTTGTCCATTCAAGCGTGCTGGACGACTTCCTCGCACGGTTGAATACCCGGACAGAAGCCATGAAGCTCGGCGATCCGATGGACCCCGATACCCACATGGGCCCGATGGTGTCAGCCGCACAGGCCGACATCGTGGAGCGTTACCTCGACACTGCCCGCTCCGAAGGAGCGAGAGTTGTCACCGGCGGCAACCGCGTGAGCATCGACGGCTTCGTTGACGGGCGCTTCATCGCCCCCACCGTGCTGGCCGACGTGACCGATGATATGACCGTTGTGCGCGAAGAGGTCTTCGGCCCGGTCATGTCGGTGCTGTCCTTCGAGGAGGAGGCCGAGGTTCTGTCCCGCGCCAATGACACCAAATTCGGCCTCGCCGCCGGGGTGTTCACGCGTGACATCCAGCGCGCCCATCGCGTGGTTGCGGGTTTGCAAGCGGGCACGATCTGGATCAACAACTACAACCTGACACCAGTTGAAATGCCCTTTGGCGGCGTGAAATCCTCGGGTATCGGACGAGAGAATGGATTGGCGGCGATAGACCACTATACTCAGATCAAATCTGTCTTCGTTGAAATGGGAGACATGGATGCGCCATACTGAAGCCCCTGATTTCGACCCGATCACCGGATTTATCCATGGCTTGACGCCCGAGGGTATTCCCGCTGCGGTGCTACAAATGGCGCGCCGCTGCCTGATGGACACTTTGGCGGTCTGGGCGGGTGGTCGCACCAGCAAACCAGCCCGCATCGCATATGATCATGCTGCAAAACGCTATCCAGGCGACCTGCCGATGCCGTTTGACGGACGGCGCGTGAACCCTGTTGGCTATGCTTTCGCCGGGGCGTGCAGCACGGATGCGCTCGATGGGCATGACGGGCACCAACTGTGCAAGGGCCACGCCAGTGCCGCACTGGTGCCGATGCTGCTGGCCGAGCTTGGCCTCAATCCTGACTGCACGTTGGACGAGATGCTGACCCACCTCATTGTCGGTGAGGAAATCGCGATCCGCGCGGGGCTTTCGCTGCACGACACCGCTGCCGACTACCATTCGTCGGGCGCGTGGAACGCCATGGGTGCCGCCGCCATGGGGGCCCGGATGCGCGGGCTGAACGCTGAAAAGACGCGCCATGCGCTCGGCATCGCGGAATACTATGCTCCTCGCGCGCCGATGATGCGTTGCATCGATCACCCGTCGATGGTCAAGGACAGCACGTCCTGGGGGGCATTGACCGGGGCGTCCGCCCTCGATCTTGCCGAAGACGGTTTTACCGGTGCGCCCGCCTCGATTTGCGTGGAGGCACCGCAGTACTGGCAAGACCTCGGTCAGCATTGGCGCATTCTTGAGACCAATTTCAAAGCCTACCCCGTCTGCCGCTGGGCCCACCCGCCGATCGAGGCGACCCTTGGGTTGATGCGCGCCCGTCGCATCGCGGTGGACGACATCGCATCGGTCACCGTCTCGACCTTTGCGGCAGCGACACGTCTAGCCACCATGCGCCCCGCCGACGGAGATCAGGCACAATACAGCCTGCCGCTTTGCCTCGCCGTGGCTATCCTCGAAGGCACGATCCTGCCGGCGCACATCCTTCCAGAAGCTTTTGATATACCCGAAGTCTGGGGCCTTGTGGACCGCATCACTCTGACCGAGGACCCGGAGCTGACCGCTATTTTTCCGGCACAGCGATTGGCTGAGGTAACCATCGACACGCACGACGGACGCTGCCTGACGTCCGGACCGACGGATGCCCGCGGCAACTTTGACGCGCCCCTAGGCGACGACGAATTACTCGCAAAATGCGCAGCCTACGTCGCGGAGGTCCTGCCGACAGAATCTGCCGCCACCTTGGCCGCCCTTGTGCGCGGTCCACATCCGACCCCAGCCGAATTGATCGCTGCCCTCAATCGAAGGACCTGACCATGGCAAACGCATTCCATCTCGACGATCTTGTTGCCAACCTGCGCACCGCCGCCACAAGCGACGCGCCCCGTGAGAACGTCAAGGCGTTGCTGGAACAGGCCGTGGCTGCCCCCGCGGACATGCAGGCGGCGATGCCGGAATTCGCTGACAACGACGTAATCCTGCACGAGGATGAGACCGTTTCGATCTGGCACTGCCGCTTTTTGCCCGGACAGACTGTTCCTGCACATGATCATCAAATGCTGGCGACGATTGGCGTTTACAGCGGTGCGGAGCGGAATGACTTTTATGAGGCCGATCTTGAATCGGGTGGTATCCGCAAAAGCAGCGAAGTGATCCTGAGCGCAGGCAATGTCCTGCAAATCGGCCCCAGCGCTATCCATGCAGTTGGATGCGCAAGTGAGAGGCCGTGCTTGGGCATTCACGTTTATCTAGGTGCGCTAACGCAAGTTGAACGTTCGTTGTTCGACACCGAAAAGGGCGAGACGTTGCGCTTTTCGGACGAAAACTATCAGCGCATGACTCGCCGATAGTTTTGGCTCGCCGTGAAACAGCCTGGCGTGCACCCATCGGGTGGTCCGGTTTGATTATTTGTGCATCGCCGTCCTCTGGTCCATTGGTACGATGCTTTCCGGCTCGGGTGGGCGGTAGCCCATAGCGCTGTGCGGCCTGGTCGTATTGTAGCGGATGCGCCTTTGTTCGATCAGGATTTGCGCCTCACTTAGGTTGTAGAAGGTATCAGCGTTGAGCAGCTCGTTTCGGAAGCGGGCTTTGGAGCTTTCGCACTATCCGTTTTCCCATGGTGACCCCGGCTCGATATAAGCCGTCTTGGCACCGACACTAAACATCTGGCGAAGGTGGAGCGGGCACCACCGCCGCAGCCGCGCCGGGATATGAGGAGGGCCAGAAAAATGCCCAGCGGGACCGTCTTCACGACGATTGGATGTCTTGTGTGCGACTTCTGGGGCCGACCTTCCTCGCACACAGTCTGCGAATGTGCTCCCCGGGGGCAAGGTCAGGTCGCAGCCGGTTCGCTTCGATCAATCCCAGCCGCTTTGACACAAGGAGCGCAGCTGGCGCTGGTCATGCGGGGACGCGGGCCTCTGCCAGGATCATGTCTGCCGCTTTTTCCGCGATCATCACCACAGGTGAGGCGGTGTTGCCGGAGACGATTTTTGGCATGATGGAGGCGTCCACCACCCGGAGACCGGAAAGACCGTGAACCTTCAGCTCCGGGTCGACCACCGCGCCGTTATCGGTGCCCATCTTGCACGTGCCAACCGGGTGGAAGATGGTCGTGGCGATGTCGCCCACGGCACCCAGAATATCGCCATCACTGATACAATCGGGTCCGGGCAAAATCTCCTGCGGCTCATGCGGGGCCAGGGCTTTTGCCGTCATCACCTTCCGAACCTGCTTGATCGAGGCCAGGGCCACGGCCCGGTCGGTTTCCGCGGACAGATAGTTCAGCCGGATGTCGGGTTGCTGCTGCAGATCGGTGCTCTGGATGTGGCTGGCCCCGATGCTGTCGGGGCGCAGATTGCAGACGGAGACGGTGATTGCAGGGAAGGGGTGCAGAGGATCACCAAGCTTTTCCGTCGACAGCGGTTGCACGTGATATTCCAGGTCAGGTGTCGCCAAATCCGGGCGCGATTTGGTGAACATGCCGAACTGGCTTGGGGCCATCGACATCGGCCCGCTGCGGGCCAGCCCGTATTGCATCGCGATCTTTGCTTTCCCGAAAAGGCTGTTGGCCATGGTGTTCAGGGTCTTGGCATTCTTTACGGTGTAGACCGTGCGGATTTGCAGGTGGTCCTGCAAGTTCTCCCCCACGCCTTCCATTGCATGCTGCACCTTTATCCCGTGCTGGTTCAACACGTCCGGGCGACCGATCCCTGATAGCTCCAACAGCTTTGGTGAATTGATTGCGCCCGCCGCCAGCAGGACTTCGCGCCGCGCCAAGGCGTGATGGGTCTGCCCCCCGCGATGATACTCAACACCTGTCACGGTCCGCCCCTCAAGCAGCAGGCGGTGGGTATGTGCCTCGGTCAGCACCCGCAGATTGCCGCGCTTCATTGCTGGTCGCAGAAAGCCCTTGGCCGTATTCCAGCGCACTCCGTCCTTCTGGTTTACCTCAAAGAACCCGGACCCTTCGTTGTTGCCATCGTTGAAGTCGGCGCGCGGGTGGATGCCAAATTCCTGCGCCCCGCGCTGAACGGACCGCAAAATATCCCAGGTGAGGCGCTGTTTGGAGACCTTCCACTCGCCACCTCCCCGGTGCATCTCGCTGTCGCCGGCATGGTGATCTTCGGATTTCAGAAAGTAGGGAAGCACATCTTCCCATCCCCAGCCGGGGTTCCCGAGCTGGCGCCAGATGTCGTAGTCCGCCGCCTGACCGCGCATGTAGATCATGCCATTGACCGAGGTGCAGCCGCCGAGCACCTTGCCGCGCGGATAGGTCAGGCTGCGACCGTTCAACCCGGCTTCGGGCGCGGTCTTCATCATCCAGTCGGTGCGCGGATTGCCGATGCAGTAAAGGTATCCAACCGGAATATGCACCCAGTGGTAATTGTCGCTTTTCCCGGCCTCCAGCAGCAGCACATTGTTCTTCGGATCGGCGCTTAGTCGATTGGCTAAAACACAGCCTGCGGTGCCGCCCCCCACGATGATGTAGTCATAGTGTTCGCCGTGTTTGGGCTGTGTGTTTGCCATGCTGCCTATCCTGCCGTCAGTCGTTGTCCCAAGAACGGGGCGGGCGCGTCTCGCAGCGCGAGGGCACGCTGGTCGCCTATGTCACACTACACTGCCATATCCGCGTCTGGCGAGATCTTCGCTCATGGTCGGGTCATAGCACCACCCCCGAATTCATAGTCTGGGGAATGTCCCAGGCCCAGCCCTGCGCCGACCGGGGGCGTGCGCTGCTCGAGGTCAGCCCAGGATTAGGGGCGCGACAGGACTTTGATCCGCCGTCGCTTCGGATCGTTCTCTTGTGGCAGACCTGACTGGATAGACAGAGAGGGCAGCGCAACATCGAGCTGAGCGGCGAGGGCCGCCAAGGCGCCGCGCAACTCAACCTCGCATTCAGGGGCAGCATGTTGGAGCCAGATCGTCAGATGGTTTGCCTCCTGCACCACCCGATAGTCCTTCACTGGTGTTTGCAGTCTGGCGATCACGGTGCGGATGGTCTCGGCCGGAACCATGCGTGCGCCTGAGGGGCCGCTCCACCACAGGGCGTCGTCCTCTCGCCCCTCGATCCGTGCGATGCGGGTGCAGGCCGAGCCACAGGGGCAGGGGGTATCGTCCGGTATCAGGACGTCGTCGAGCCTGTAGTTCAGCAGAGGCAGGCTTTCTCGGGTGAAGTCGTAGATCACCGGACAGAACGCGCCGCTTTTCGGGTCGATCACATCGCGATCAATGCGCAGCCATGTTTCATTCAAATGCAGGTGTCCCTCGTGACACGTGAATGCCAGAACGCCTTCGGTGGCCTGATATACCTCATCCACCTTGCAGTTGAACGCGCGGGCCACTGCGTCTCGGTCCTCTGACGAGAGGACTTCGGCGATGGAAATCACCCGCTGCGGCGCAAGCGCAAGTGCGCCCGCGTCTTGGGCGCAGGCCAAGGCTGTCAGAACACTTGCGGGGGCGATGAGGACCGTTGGGGCAAGGGATGTGAGAGCGGGCAGATGGGCCTCGACGCCCTGCATCAGATCGAAAAACTCAAACCGTAACATCGGGTTGCCAAGCGAGCGATAGAGCGCGTTGTCGGCCCGCATGAAGAATGCGACACGCTGGGGCTGGCACAGGTTGGGCCAGAAGCGGCCCGACATGATCGCCGCCCAGAGCCGTCGCTCTTTTGGGGTGGTCAAGAACAACCCGCGCTGACCAGAGGTGCCGGTGGACAGGCCCACCGCGACCTGTCCGATCATCGGAGAGAAATCCCGGCTGCGTTCGGCCTGCAGCGCCACATCAAAGGCCCTGTCCCGGTCAATCCCGCAGGTATTGATGGATGAGAAATTCTCCATCAACCTTGCCTTGTTCATCTGCGGTAATGCAGAAAGCGCCGTGTCGACGTGGGATCTGTAGAATGGGGACTGCGGCATGATCCGGCTGCGGAAACGTGCGAATGCGCGATCTTGCAGTGCGGTGATCTCTGCCCGTGACCGAGGTGCGCGCCCATATCGGGTGCGGAGAAACGCCGTCAGGCTCATGGTGCAGCCTCGCGACAATGCGACGGCACCAGCGTGATATCGGGCCGCGCCCGCATCAATGCCCGCAGTCGTGCAAAGGTCTGGCGATAGGCGCGGGCGTTGCCCAATCTCGCAAGCACGGGCCACGGCGGCAGCTTTCCATCACGCAGGGCGCTGCGTGCGTAGGCGGCATCCGCAATGAGGAAGTGCCGTGCGTTGGGCAGCCAGAGCCCGATCTGCCCGACGCCATGCCCCGGAAGCGCGATGGCGATCGCCTCTCCTGTCCCCAACACATCATGGCCGCGCGGGAACTCGGGCAAGCCGGTTTCGACTTGCGGGCGTTCGTCGATGGGACGAGGGTTGCGTGCAAGAACCCCATCGCGCAGCAGGGGAGGGCAGGCCGCGAGCGTGGCCGTCAATGCGGATGAGAGGCCAGACAGGTGGTCGATGGCCTCCATGGAGGCAAGCACCGGAATATCGTCTGGAAGATCCAGCAATCCCGCGACGTGATCGCCATGCATATGGCTCAGGATCACGAGGTCGGGCGGTCTGTTCAGTTGCGCGGTCAGTCGCTCCTGTGGCGGCAAGGTCATCGGCGTGGCGATGCGGTATGCCCGTGCGGGAAAGTTATCTGTCGCGTCATAGAAGCTCGCACCATAGCCGCAATCAAAGAGAAGGGTCTGGGTCTTCGTCTCGATCAGCGTCGCCAGCGCGGGCAATATGACCTTGCCCCGATCCGGCAGGCCTGCGGCAACGGCGGGTGCGCGGCAGCTGCCGATCCGAAGCGTGGTCACGCGAAGCATTCTGCCAGTCCGTTGCTAAGTGTCATTTGAGGGCAGTAGCCGAGGTCTCGCCGTGCGGCACTGATATCCAGCGTCAGCGACCGACCCAAGGAGACGACCGCCTGGCGGGTCAGGGTGGGTTCTGCTCCTCCGCGCAGAAGTGCGCCGCGCTCTGCAAGCCCGGCCAGCGTATAGGCCAGCCCATAGGGGAGGGGGATGCGGCGTGGTTTGTAATTTCCGTGCACGCAGACCATTTCGGCAAGCTGACGGAAGCTGAAAGCTTCGCCCGAGGTGATGTTCCAGACACGTCCTCCGGGGCCGCCTGCCGCTAGGCGCATGGCCCGCGCGGCATCGCTGCGATGGGTCAGGTCGATCTGCGCGCGCCCGCCAGAAATCAGTGGCAGGATACCGCGTTCCAGGGTTGCACGGAGCCGTGGCAGAAGCGCGCGGTCGTGTAGTCCGTAGATCGCACGGGGGCGGATTGCTGTGCATCGCATCGCCCCGTTCTGCGCCAGCACCAGGGTTTCGGCCTGTCGTTTGCTGTTTGCATAGGGCGACAACGCCCGCTCAGGCAGGGGGGCGCCCTCTGTCAGGTTGAACCTGTCTGTCCCGTCCGCATAGAGGCTGGGGGTGGAGGCAAAGACGAAGCGGGCAACGCCGGCCTTACCTGTGGCATTCAGCAGGCGTTCGGTGGCCGTCACATTGGCGGCATGAAAGGCGTCCGGGCTGCCCCAGCCACCGCTCATCGCGGCGCAGTGAAACACAGCATCGACTTCACCCACGAGGGTGACCAGCTCGTCCTGAACAAGATCCGCCGCGACAAACCCAGGTAGGTCGACGGTGCGCCGGGCCGTCGTGCGCAGGGTCCAGCCGTGGGAGGTCAGCTCTGACACCAAGGCACGGCCCAGGCAGCCGCTGGCCCCTGTAATCAATGCCTTCATCAGAACCTCACAACCGTGCCGCCAATGGAAATGCCAGCGGAGGTGCCGACCAACAATGCTGTCTGTCCACGCTTTAGCGCGCCGGATCGGACCGCGTGGTCAAGCGTAGTCGGGATCGACGCGGCGACCTGGTTTCCGGTTTGGGCAAATATGTTCACGACCTGATCGCTGTCAAAGCGCAAGGCACGCGTTATATGAGAGAGCGCCTGAGCACTGGCCTGATGGGGCACCACGCAATCCAGCTGGTCCGGCCTCAGCCCGGCGCGCTCCAACAACCCTGCCAGAAAACGCGGCAGCCGGCGCGAGGCGACCCGGAAGGCCAGTCCGCCATCCATCTGAAACAGCGCGTCGCCCGGTGCGGTTCCCCGTGCCGGGTTGCTGCGTGTTCCCCCGGCGGCGAGCACACAGGCCTCTTTGCCCTCGGAATAGGTTTCAAATCCGTGAGCGAGAATTGCGCCCTCATCGCTGCCGAGGACAACCGCTGCCGCACCATCGCCGAAAATCGCAGCGCTCTCCGGCTGAGACCAGTCCAGCCCGACCGAGGCGATATCTGCCGAAAAGACAAGCACCCGGCGTGCGCGCCCAGCGGAGAGCCACATGTTGGCCACATCGAGCGCTTGCAGGAAGCTCAGGCAGGTGGCGTTGATGTCAAACGCCGGTATGCCAGACGTCGCAAGCCCGAGGCGGTTCTGCACCAGAACAGATGTCGAGGGGATCGGTTGCTCCATCACACCGCAGGCTCCAAGGATCAGATCCAGCTCCTCTGGCTGGCAGCCGGCCATGTGCAGCGCCTGTTCTGCCGCTGTGGTTGCCATATAGGACGACGTCTCATCCGCATCGGCCACGTGTCGGGATCGGATGCCAAAGCGGGAGAAGCTCTGTCCCTCCTGCCAGCCAAGGCGGGCGTCTATTTCGGCGGACGAGACGTCCTGCCGGGGCAGGTAGCTGCCGGTGCCCAGAATGGTCGTCGCTGTCGGAAACATGTCTTTGAAGGCTCTTTTTGAACGTCGTTCATATACATTGACATCGCAACCTCGGTCGTCAAGGATTGATTTTAAAACCAAATTCAGAATTCCCGTTGAGGCCTCACGCATGACGCGAACCCGCAAAACTTCCCCCGACATGTTCGGCACGCAGGCCACATGAGCGGCCTGACCCAGCCAGCGGTACTGCCACGTGGGGGGCTGATCCTTGGATCGGCCCGCTGTGGATCGACGTTGGTGTCGGATATCCTCAACAGACATCCGGCCATCCTGTCCGTCTCTGAATTATTTTCGACCGTGGGGCCGCATGCCTTGCGCCCGGACGTCCTGTCGGGAAAGCGGTTTTGGCGCAATCTGTCGCGGCCCTCTCGTGCGTTGTCGCAGGTCGGTAATCCCGATAGTGCCCCGCGGGAGTTTCTCTATGGAAAGGGGCAGGCGCCAGAGCATGACCCCTGGCTTTGCCCTCCGATCCTTGCGATCACGCTGCCACATCTGACGGACACTCCTGACGATCTCTTTCGCCAGCTGGCGCAGGATGTACCGCAGTGGCCAAGTCGCAGTCTGGCGGATCAGTATCGGGCGCTTTTTGCGACATTGGCTGCCAAACTCGAAAACCAGCCCGTCTGGGTGGAGCGTTCGGGCGGATCGCTGCTGGCGTCGGGCACTCTGTTGGACATGTTTCCCGAGGCGCGACCGGTTCTACTGACACGCAGCGGCCCAGATACGGCGCTGTCTATGCGCGACTACCCCGCCACGCGGCTGGCGATCTGGATGTGGCGCAGGTTGAACTGGGTAGGCATTGATCTGCTCTCCCCGCGCCGCCACTATGGGCGAGGCGGGATCTGGCCATTGATCGCGTCTCTGGGAGGTCTTGGCGGCCTGCGCCATATCCTGAACAGTCGCCCCTCGTTGACCGATTGCGGGGCCTTCTGGTCCGAGCTCACCTGCAGAGGGACGGAGGCTCTGCGCGGGCATTCGCCTCTGGTCGTGTCATATGAACGTCTGTGCGAGGCCCCAGCCGAGGAGATCACGCGCCTTGGCCTCTATCTCGCGGATGAGGCCCCACAGGAGTGGGTCGCCGCCAGTGCAGCCCTGCCAGAAAAACGGCCCTCGCGATTGGCGGCGCTGGGCGCAGCGGATCGGGACGAGCTCCTGCGGGCCTGCGCCCGTGGCGAGGACGCCCTGAGCAGATATCGCGAGGCGTGATCTGGTTGAGCGGGCAGTGGCGCGTCAAAACCTCCCGGATGTACGGGTCGTGTTCGCAACCATGCAATCGCCGCCGGACCTACACATTTGCGTCAGGCGCTTGCTCTCGCAGGGCGATCTGCTAGCACTTAAGAGAGCGGTTGGTGTGGGAACTTCTGTCTGTTTGCGCCGTTTTCCCGAGAGACCGGATTGGCGAGGGTGTATCCCGGAGAACGGAGTTTGACGCGATGTTGACAAGACGACACTTTATTTTGACCTCGGCTGCCCTGTTTTCAGCGCCGATAGCTGGACCTGCTTTGGCGAGTGGACGTCCCTCGGCTGCCCGCAAGGCTGCATGGGATGCACAGGTGACACCGGCGGGGTATGATCCTGCGACCACTAACCCTTGGGGCTTTCACCCACGCTTCCTGCCGCAGCGCGTGGAGGCCAATGATGGGTTGGTGCCCGGTGACATCCACGTCGATGCGGTGGCCCGGTACCTCTATCATATCGAAGAGGAGGGCACCGCGATGCGCTATGGCGTGGCGATCGCCAAGGGCAACCTCTACGAGCCGGGCACTTATACCATCCGCCGCAAGGTTGAATGGCCGACCTGGACACCAACGCCGAGCATGATCAAGCGTGATCCTGCGGCCTATGAGCAATTTGCTGACGGGATGGATCCGGGGCCGCGCAACGCGCTGGGCTCGCGTGCGCTCTATCTCTTTGTCGGCAACCGGGACACCTATCTACGCATTCACGGCACCCCGCATCCGCGCTCGATCGGCGGACGCGCAAGCTCGGGCTGCGTGCGGATGGTCATGGCGCATATCAACGACCTTTATCCGAACGTCAGGGTCGGCTCGACCGCCCATCTTTATGCCGCAGAAAAATATGCCACGGCACAAAGCTGACATATGAGTTGAGACTGCTGCTGCCCCGAGACTTGTCAGGGCAGCGCGTCCTCAGCCCTCGCGCGCGACGCAGATCGGGTTGCCGCTCGCGGTACGCAGTGGCAGCAGCGTGGTTTCCACCTGACCATTGTGCATGTACCAGTAGCAGCCATCTTCGGGCAGCACACGCGCGGTTGCGAGGTTCTGGTTCGGGCCCGCAAGCGTGGCCACTGCTTCGGGAACATTGCCGACGGTACCGCCAGGCGCTGTGCATGCGCCCAACACCAGTCCGGCGACCAAGATGAAACCTATCTGACGTGCCACATTAGACCTCTGCTATGCATAATTCTGTTCTACAGCCATACTGACACCGCAAGACAGAGACGGCAACGTGTTCGCGTCTTGCTACGATGGTTTGCGGGCATGGTGCTTGCTCCGGTCAGGTTGTGCCTTGTGGTCTGTTCCTGCCTTCTGATGGGCGCGGTGGTGGCGCTCGATTTGACAGAACTCACGCAGGAGGCGCAATATCCGCTTTTTCCATGCCGCCCAAACGCTCCGCGAAGCGTCCGTGGAGCCGCTTTGGTGCGTGAGGCCGGCCCAGGATAGGACGTTTGGCGCCGATAGGCCTGCCGGGTTCAGGCCATTTGGTTGCGGCATGAGCGAATTCCTGCAACCTGTACGTGAGACCAGCAGAGGATGAATCATGTCTATGAACAGACGACAATTCGGCGCTATTGCCGCTGCCTTCGGATTGGCGGGCTGTAGCGGTGTCAGTACGACAAGCGGACCCGTGCCGTCAGGGCTTGCCGATGATCTGCGCCCGGCACGGAATGCAGGGTACGACAGCTGGGTCGCGAGTTTCCGAGAGCGCGCGGTGAGCCAGGGCTTTTCACGAGATCTGCTGTCGGCGGCCTTTCGGGGCACGGGCTACCTTCCCGGTGTCGTGAAACGGGATCGCAACCAAACCGAATTCAAGCGCACGCTAGAGGATTATTTGTCCATCGCAGTCTCTGATGAGCGGGTCAGCAAGGGGCGTGCTGCCTACGCACGTCATCGCTCGACGCTGGCGGCTATCGAGCGGAAATACGGGGTCGAGGCGCATGTCGTGACGGCCATTTGGGGGCTTGAGAGCTTTTTTGGCGAGCGACGCGGCAATGTACCCGTTGTCTCGGCCACTTCGACGCTGGCCTATGATGGCCGTCGTGGGCAGCTGTTTGAAAAACAGTTGATTGCGGCCCTCAAGATCCTCGAAGGGGGGCATGTCGCGCCGCGTGACTTGACAGGGAGCTGGGCGGGAGCGATGGGCCACACCCAGTTCATTCCCACGTCGTATCTGTCGTTTGCGGTCGATTTCACCGGCGACGGGCGCAAGGACATCTGGTCCGACGACCCGAGCGACTCCTTGGCGTCCACGGCGGCCTATCTGTCGCGCAATGGGTGGCAAACGGGGCTGGCCTGGGGGGGCGAGGCAGGGGCAAACGCGCCTGCAGGAACTGTCATCCAGCCGCAAGCCGGAGGGCCAAAGTTCTCGACAACCGCAAACTTCCGCGCTCTGAAACGCTATAATAATTCGGATGCTTATGCGATCGGAGTTGGACACCTGTCTGACCGTATTGCAGGTCGTGGTCCACTGCGTGGCAGTTTCCCACCGGACAAATACGGTCTGACAAAAGATGACCGTATCGCCCTGCAGCGAGGATTGACGTCCAGCGGATTTGGAACCGGCGGTGCAGATGGCGTGATTGGACCAAAGACCCGAGAGGCCATCAGTGCCTATCAACAGCGACAGGGCTTGCCGGTAACGGGAGAGCCTTCCTTGGAGCTGTTGCGCCGGTTGGGCTGACCTAGCTCTTTGCTTGTGATCCGGCGGTGGTCATACCGCCGGATCGCTACGCTTGAGGGGCCGTAAATGGCGGTCGGTCCTTAGTATGGTGCGGCGCAATCACCGAGCGTGCTATTGGTCATCACCGTGCCGTTGATCGACAGGTCGCCGCCCGCGTCGTTGGTGATGCTGGTGCCGGACCAGGAGCTGGTGTCTGCGCTGCATCCGGCTGGGCTGTTGGCGACAGTGATCTCGCCAGTGACATTGGTGACCGGCCCATAGAAATTCACACCTGCTGTTGTGGCAGCGTTTATGGTTGTATCCGCAAAGGTCACATCCCGGATTGCCCCACCGTTGAAGCCCCAGCTGTCTCCCAGCATGAATATGCCATGGGTCCCTGCGTTGTTGATCTCTATGTTTTCAAAGTCGATATTCTGCACCGGGTTGAGGAACACGCCCGCACGGCTGGTGTCGTTGATCACGATATTGCGGAAGCTCATGTCTTCTGTGATGCCATCCAGCCTGAGGGCGTCGACGAACATCAGCCCGTTGATCCCGCCGGTCAGTACCGCACCATCGATACTGACCTGTCCGCTTGACTGCATGACAACCAGATCCATGTCACTGCCCTGTTGACTGTTGTCCAGAACCACATTGGTCATGTTCAATCCATCGACGCCCACAGCCAGAATTGCCTCGCGGCGGCTGTTGGTAATGGTGATGTCGTTCAACTCCAATCCGGTGGAAGCGGCGACCACTGTGTAGTCACCGCTTTCGGTGCTGATATCCGAGGCGAGAAAGAAGCCATAGGTCACGTCATCCATGCGAATGCCATCAAAGCGCGCATCCGTAAGGCCGATCGCATTGATCCCGGAATTCGGAACCGAGCTTGGATTGTAAACGCTGAACTCACACAGGGTGTTGTCCTCACAGGTCGGCATGTCACTCAGCCGCGCCTGGCTCAAGCTGAAGTTTCCTACGCTACGGAGCAGAAAGCCGTTTTCGCCGGGCGCCGTGATCTGTGCACCGGTCACAGCGATATGCGTGCCTCCGGTTGCGGAGAACCCGTTGCCGCCCACATTGGCGATGGAAAGGTCGGTGAAGCTGGCATTGCTGACATTCGACAGGTGAATGGCATCACCCCGGCTGCCAGAAATAGCCACATCAGCGATGTGGAAACCATCGACATTGCTGGCGGTGATGCCTTGGTCTCCGCCAGAAAGCGTAAGGCTTTGCGCCCGGCTGTCATCTGCCATTGTCAGCAGCGCGACGGCGGCGCCGGACCCGGCTGGTGCCATGGCGCTGCTCTCTTGCAGGGTGGTTGGCGCGCCTCTGTTGGCCATCCGTATCTGACGTCCGCTTTCGGCCTGCAACACCACCGAGCCGCCGCCGCCGACGAGTGTTTGTCCCTCGGACAGAACAAGCCCCGAGGTCGTGAAATCGCCGGATGCAAAGACCAGCCCGTTTTCGCCGGTACCGACCAGGGCCTCCTGCAAGTTACCTCCTGCATCTATTCGGGCAAAACGACCGAGGGCTTGCCCTGCCAGGCTGACCGCCTCGACCGGGCCAAATGCGCCGGAGCGTGTTGTCACCCGGCGTCGGCGTTCCACATCGCGGGTCAAGCGGTTGGCGCCAAAGCCACCGGCTGAGGTGGCGTTGGAAGACCGTGCATTCGACCCAAAGGGGATCGTCAGTGCGGCATAGGCGCTGGTGTCGGTGCTGCCGGAGCTTCGGTCCGCACGCAGGCCGGCCCGAACACGCGCGCCAGATCGCGTCCCAAACAGGTTGTCCAATGCCACTTCCGCGCGGGCCGTGGCGCCGCTGTAGGAGGCACCGTCTGAATGTTCAAAAGAGAAGCCGCCGCCGAAAAGGCCAAAACTGCCGCCGCCAAGAGAGGCAAATTGGATGCGGGCCCCAAGTTCCATATCCGCGCCTTTGAGGGCAAGGCTGCGACCGCTTCTGAAGCGGATTGTTCCGTCCATTTCTGCCAAAGAGTCAAATCGGCTGTCGCTGCGGTTCTTGGTACCAACAGGAACGTAGGCATTCAGACGCGCCTGAAACACGCCGTGTTGCAGCTCGCCGCTCAGGCCGACCTGGCCAAATCGGTTGCCCATGTCATCTGCAGAACTGTCCGCAAAGATCCCGGTGCCAATCATCCAGCCATTTGCCAAATTGGTGCGGCGCATCGCTTCGAGACTGAATGCAGAGTGGGAATTGTCGTCACGCGCGAAAGAGAGACGCGCAATGGTTGCGCTGTTGTCGCGCACGGACAAAGGGAAGGTCAGTGCGAGACCGCCTTGCAGCCCGTCTTGATGGTAAATTTGCAGGTCGGCGGCCGATACGGCAGTTGTGGCCAGCATAAGGGACAGCCCTGACAGGGCTGTGAGACGCAAAGTCATTTGGTGAGTGTCCGTAGGTTTTGGCCGAGCTGGACATTTGGCTGGGTGTGGCAGCCCGCCTGATATTGACTTTGACCCCGACACACAATGCGACTGTTTGACAAAAACATTTCAAAGACAGGTGCTTGCGGCGGTTGCCTTGTGACCGGAAGGTCGATCAGAGCCAGTGCGTCAGTTCACTGTTGGGGCAATGGCAGGCACCCAGGCAGGCCCGCGGGCAGGACAAGCCAGGCCCCGCTGCCGTAGAGTGCGCGCGCGACCCCTGACTGGTCAGAGGCAAGTGTGACACTGTAGGAGGAAGCCGCAATGATCGACGTGGTGTCGGGCAGGTCATTCAGAAGCGCCGCGCTGGGTAAGAGCACCACATATGCTGGTGCATCATCCGTGAGGAGCGCGATTATAACAAGGATGGACATCCAGCCAACCAAGAGCAGGGGCAAGGCGCGCGCAAGTGACTTAATAGTCATGGATATGCTCCAGCGTCAGGCTGGTCTGCTCCATCTGCCGCAGTCGCTGCATGAGTTCGGTGACGTCTAGCGTGATCAGGTGACGATAGTCATCAAACCCCTGTCGTTGTCGGCTGAGAAGCGATCCTGGTTCGCCAGGCTGATCGGAGATCGCGGTGAGAAGGATGTCGTCATTCCCGGCGATTTCGATCACGTCGATGCCATCGCTCGCCATTCTCATCAGAAGCCGGGTAAGGGCGCGATAACGCGGTGTTTCGATTTCGATCCCCTCGGGGCGCGCCTTGATCACCGTGACACCGTCATAGCGCGCGAACTGTGTCGGGGAGGCGCCGGTAACGATCATTCGCAGTGTCACTTCATCCTGTCCAACCTGGGCCACAGCCTGCGCGATCACATCGGCATATGCCGCCTTGGCCCGGTATTCCAAACCCAGCGCCAGTCGGCGTTCCGTGTCTCGCAGCGCCGCGGTGGACTGGGCCCGGAGCGCCTCGGCGTCCGCACGAAAAGACCATTTATACCAGGGCACTTGCTGCAGGAACGCTGCATACTCTGCCGCCTGTCGCGCGGACAGCTTGTCGAGTGGGGTAGGGCGCGGGCCGCGCAACCAGGCGAACAGCCGCCCCAGTGTTTCTTCGTAGGCGGCCTTTAGCGCCAGTTCCGCAGTGAAACTTGTGCCGATCACATACACCATCTGCTTTGTGCCGCGATCAATTTCGCCATGGGCGGAGGCTTCGCCGGTGATGGCGCAGAGGGAGGTCCAGAAGCCGCCGATGCTGCGCAAGTAGCTGTAATCGTGGGGATCCCCGTCGCGCAAAACCTCGGCATAGTCTTCATAGGCGTGGACAATGTACCACTCCGGATAGGTCATGAGGCTGCGCGTTTCGGGACGGTGGTGCGCCGGGGCTATCAACGCCGCATAGGGCTGAGGGCGGGCGTCGCTCTGGCACATGGTTTCGACATAGGCCACGGGCGCGCCGAGGCCGAGCACCAGAACCAGGCAAATTACGATCAGCCGCCTGAACCATCTCCACACTGAGTTCACTTTGTCTCACCTGAGTTTCGCAGCCCGGCCCAGACGGCCACCCCTCCGAGCGCCAGATGCGGCAGGTTGGCGAGGACGCGGCGAACCGACAGGTCCATGCCGAGCGACCCATTGGTAAAGATCCCAAGGTCGAGATATCCGTAGCCTGTGAAAAACCCAAAGACACCGTCCCCGAGATAGGCAAACCCGAACAGGATCAAGAAGCTCCGCGCCGCGCGGTGGGACAGCAAACCTGCCACAAGCGCCCAGAGGGCGGAGGCCACATGCAGCGCGTCATCGTAGATATCGAGCGCAAAAATGCCGAATGCCAGGCCAGCCTCGTCGGTCAGACCGGGGATGTAGTTCAGGGACGCGGCGATCATCAACGCCACGAAATACCCCAGCGAGAGTTTTTGCAGAATGGTCATATCAAATCCAGATAGCTGTCCCAGAGAGTGTTGCGGAGGACAAGTTGCGGGTCCAGTCTCCGTTTGTCTTGCGCGAATACCTCGGCTTTGGGATAGGAGGCAACAAACTGCTCCACCGTCGCATGGGGGCGGTAGGGCAGGTAATATGCACCACCTATCGCGACGATCCGGTCAATCAGCGCTCTGGTCATCCGGGCCATGTCGGCCTCTGCGCGATGTGTCAGTTCCTGGCTGAAGGACATGACAGCTGCGATCCGCGGCTCTGTCGCATACGACAGCGTGCTTTGATCGTCCTGCGCGACGTAGCGCAGAGTCACGTTCAGAAACTCCTGATAGGAGGCAGGTATCACCTCGCGGCATGCCTCCAGAAAGCCGTCGAACGCGTCAAAGCCCACGAAATATTCATGCAGGATATCAGTGCGATCAGGGTCACGGTCGTCCAGCGTGACGACAGGTTCATTGATGAGTGTGTTCCGGGTCGCATCTCCCGCCCCGAGCATTGGTCCAAGGCGGGTTTCGTTCCACCAGCGGAACGATTTGAAGGCCTCGTCGCCCAGCTGCGCCCGGTATAGTCGGCTCGCGGCATGGGACATCCAGCCAGAGCCGGCGGCGGCGGGCAAATCCAACTGATCCTGGGTTTCGCGATAGCTGACCAGCAGGGCCTTCTGAAAGAAGTTGGCGCGTTCCACGTTGAGGCGGCCGTAGGCCATAGTCACGGAGGGATCTTCGATGGCCTCGCGAAAGGCGCTGGCAAATGCGCTGGCGTCCAGCACATCGAAGGTCGGGGTCAGGCGGGTGTTTTTCACCATCTCCACGTCCAGATCGACGATGACACCAATCAGTCCGTAACCGCCCATGGCCATGTTGAAAAGCTCTGCATTCTCGGACGGCGAGCAAGTCACCAGATCGCCCGATGGCAAGATCATCCGCAGCGCACGCACGGTGGATCCCATCGGCCCGAAGGGCACAGGCCAGCCATGGGCGTTCACGGAGAATGTCGCGGCCGCACCGAAATCGTTGTTGGATTGCATGACCTTTGGCGACCAGCCCTGAGGATCGAGCGCGGAGATCACCTGCGACCATCGTGCACCGGCATGGACCCGGTAGATACCGTTGGAGCTATCAATCTCGACTGACCCATTGTCGAAAGTGACAGCGGTGCCCTCACACGGGATCGCTTGTCCTCCCATCGAATGACGCGCGGCGCCGACGTTGAGCGGTCTCCCCTCGGTCCTCGCCTGCACCAATTCGGCGCGGATTGAGGACACCAATGCCTCTCCGGCGTCGTCCTGCATCACCAGATGTTTGTGGATCGGGGTGGCCGACAGCCCACTAGCATCATTCAGTATATTCTGCCCGGTTGGTACCGGGATGCGCGCCGTGCCGTCGTATACGGGCAGGTTGGGGCTCAACCAACGTGACAGGCCCCAACCGGCAGCGCCGCCTATTGCGAGCAGTGCCGCTCTTCTGGACAGTGATCTCATCAATTCATCTCTCCCGCTGCCGGAGTGTGAAGGGACAGGACAGCAATTGAATGTGTGTTTTGTAAAATGGTTCCCGGCGTTTCGGACCGGGATCGTGATCAACTCAGCTCAGTGTATGACGAGCCGTAGTCTGAGGATCAATGCCGTTTGCATCGCAAAGGGGCGTATTGCTCGGTCGGTTTGATCGTGGAGTGTACTTGTATTGTCAGCTTCGGCGGTTGCCATCACCAGCCCGCAGGCGGAGTGTGTGTTTCCGGCGCGCCAGTGAAGGCGCACCGGATTGTGGTCAGACAGCGCCGATATCGACACCCGTCAGCTTGCGCGTAATCCGCATGATCAGGACGTAGAATGCAGGAACCATGAAAATTCCAAGGAAGGTGGAAGCCACCATCCCGCCGATTACCCCGATACCGATGGCGTTTTGCGATGCTGCCCCTGCGCCGGTTGCAAGGGCGAGGGGCAGCACCCCGAGTATGAACGTCAAAGCGGTCATCAGGATCGGGCGCAACCGTAGACGGGCCGCTTCGATTGCGGCATCGGCAATGGTCATGCCGGTGCGCCGCAGATCCTCTGCAAATTCCACGATCAGGATGGCGTTTCGTGCCGCGAGTCCGATCGTGGTCAGCATACCCACCTTGAAGTAGACGTCATTCGACTGACCAAAGATCCAGGCTGCAAACAGCGCTCCGAGAATGCCCACCGGCACCGCCAGCATCACCGCTAGCGGGATCGACCAGCTCTCGTAGAGAGCGGCCAGTGCCAGAAAGACGACCAGCGCGGAGATTGCGTAGAGGATCGGTGCCTGATCGCCGGATTGGCGTTCCTGATAGCTGAGGCCGGTCCAGGCCGCCGCGTATCCTCCGTCCAGGTCGGCCACCAATGCCTCCATCTCCGCCATTGCCGTGCCAGAGCTGTAGCTGCTCCCCGGCGATCCGGAAATCTGCAGGGCTGAGGTTGCGCCGTAGCGTTCCAGCGTGGGGGCGACGGGCTCCCAGGAGGTGGACATGAAGGCCGAGAATGGCACCATTTCTCCGGCGGCGTTGCGCGCATACCAGTCAAAGACGTCTTCGGTCTGCATGCGGTAGGGTGCATCGCCCTGCACGATGACCGGGCGCAATGCTGCGCCAAGCTCGAAATCATTGACCTCGGATCCTGCGAAGATCACGGACAACATGCCGTTGACCTCGGACAAGGTCAGGCCGAAACTCTCGGCCTTGGCACGATCAATCGTGATTTTCAGGGCGCTGTCCTTCTCGGTGCCATTGGCGCTGAGGTTGACCACGCGATCGCTCTGCTCGGCATTTGCGACCAATTGTTCCGCTGCAGCCTGAAGGGCGTCGGAGCCGGCGCCGGACTGGTCGACCAGATACATCTCAAAGCCACCACTGTTGCCGAGCCCTCGAATGGCCGGGGGTTGCAGGACGAAGATCTGCCCGTCTCGCAGCTGACTGAAGGCAATATTGGCCCGTTGCGCCACTTGTGCGGCTGCGAGTTGGGCCTGTCCGTCACGCTCGTCAAAGCTTTTGAGTTTTACAAAAACCATGGCGCGGTTCTGCCCACTGCCGGAAAAGCCGAACCCCAATGCGGCAAACGTGCTTTCCACCGCATCGGCTTCGTCCGTCAGGAAGAACGCCTCCAGTTTTTCCACGGTTGCGGTCGTCTGCGCGGTTGTCGCCCCCTCGGGAAGCGTGACGACGGTCAGAAGCACGCCCTGATCCTCGGTCGGGATGAAGGATGTGGTGAGACGATTGTTCACCATATAGGCCCCGACCAACACCGCAACGAGGGCGAGCGGCATCAATACTGGCATCCGCAGCGTGCCTTTGACCCCAGCGCCGTACCCGGTGATGCCGCGATTGACGAGCGCATTGAACCACCGGAAGGGGGCGAAACGAGGTTCGCCTTCCTTTGGCTTCAGAAGGCGGGCAGACATTGGTGGCGACAGGATGATCGCAACGCAGAGGGACAATGTCATCGCTGTGACCATGGTGACAGAGAACTGGCGGTAGATCACCCCGGTGGACCCGCCGAAAAACGCCATCGGCAAGAAGACCGCCGCGAGTACCACGTTGATCCCCAGCAGTGCAGAGGTGATTTGCCCCATGCTCTTCTGGGTCGCTTCACGTGAGGACAGGCCTTCGTCCTCCATCAGGCGTTCAACGTTTTCCACCACCACAATGGCATCATCAACCAGCAGTCCGATCGCGAGCACCATGGCGAACATGGTCAGGGTATTGATGGAGAAGCCACCGATCTGCAGGACGGCAAATGTCCCGAGCAAAACCACCGGCACGGCGATCAGCGGGATCAGCGTTGCCCGCCAGCTTTGCAGGAACAGCAACAGCACCAGAAACACCAGAACGACCGCTTCTATCAGCGTGTGGTAGACCTGTTCGATCGACAACTCGACAAAGGGCGAAGTGTCATAGGCGATTTCGAACTCGACGCCCTCTGGCAGGGAGGGGGCAAGGCGATCCAGTGTCGCGCGCACCGCGGCGGCCGTGTCCACCGCGTTTGCACCCGTGGCGAGGTTCACGCCGAACCCAGTCGCGTTCTTGCCGGAAAAACGCGAGTCGCCGCCGTAGCTCTCCTGGCCGATCTCCACGCGCGCCACATCTGCCAGATGCACAGTTCCGCCGCTTTCATCGGCCTTGAGCAGGATCTGCTCAAATTCCTCGACGGTGGTCATCTGGCTCTGTGCCGTGATCGTGGCGTTGAACTGCTGACCCGTGAGAGTCGGCTGGCTGCCGAGGGAGCCGACCGAAACGGTGGTGTTCTGTTCTTCGACTGCGCCGACCACGTCCTGTGGCGTCAGCTGGAACCGGGCCAGGGCAATGGGGTCTAGCCAGATCCGCATGGCATAGCCGGAACCAAAGATGCTGACGCCGCCGACCCCCTCAGTGCGTTGGATCGGTCCTTCGACCTGTTCAGATAGGATGTTGCCGAGCTGGACGGTGGAGTATTGTCCATTCTCTGCCACGATGGCACCGACCAGCAGGATGGAGGACGAGGATCGCGAAACGGTCACGCCCTGAGTGCGCACAGCGGTCGGCAGCTGGCCCTCGACTTGCGACACCTTGGTCTGGACCTCGTTCTGCGCGTCGATCGGCTCGACGCTCTCATCAAAGGTAATCTGGATGGACGCCGACCCCTCGGAGGAGCGCGCGGTCATATAGATCATGCCGTCCAGGCCGGTCATAGCATCCTCGATGACCCGCGTGACGGAGTTCTCCACCGCCTCGGCCGTGGCACCGTTGTAGCTGGCTGAAACCCGAACCGTGGTGGGGGCGATCTCCGGATACTGCGCCACGGGCAGGGTCAGCGCGGACCATGTCCCGATGAGCATGGTCATGAGGGCGAGCACCCATGCAAAGACTGGGCGCTTGATAAAGAAGAGACCCATGTCTTAGCCCTCGTCGCTGTCGTCAGCGGCTTGTTCGGTCACGACGCCGGTATCGGAGATATTGACCGGGACGGTCTTCAACGACGCGCCATCGCGCATGGATGTCAGCCCATCTACAATCAGCGCCTCGCCTGCGGAAATGCCGTCGGTGACGATCCATGCATTCTTGTAGCTGCCGTGTTCGGTCAGTTCGCGCTGTTCGGCGATATCATCCACTGCGACAAATGCGGTCAGGGTGCCATCAGCAGCCCGGGCCGTTGCGCCCTGTGGGACAAGCACGGCGCGCGTTGTGCCCAACTCGATCTTCACCCGCAGGAATTGACCAGGCAACAAGCGCCGCTCCGGGTTGTCAAAGCGGATGCGGAATTCGAACGTCCCGGTGGTGGTGGATACCCGGGTGCCGGGCGACTCCAACGTGCCTTTCTGGTCGTACTGCGCCCCATTCTCAAGCGTCAGGCTGAGGTCGAGGTCTTCACCACGCTCCAACGTTCCGCCCTCGATCATGGCGCGAACCTCGGCGAGGCGTTTGCTGGACTCTTCAACATCAATGTAGATCGGATCAAGCCGGGTGACCGTCGTCAGCGCATCTGACTGGTTGGCGGTCACCACCGCGCCGACCGAGACGTTGGGCACTTCGGCGATGCCTGTGATAGGGCTTTGAATTTCTGTGCGTTGGAGATTGAGCTGTGCGATTTTCAGTGCGGCACGGGAAGAGCTGAGCTCTGCCTTGTTTTGCAACACGGCAACCCGTGCGGTTTCCACGTCCTCGATGGTGACCCCGGTGCCTTGCAGCCGCTCGTAGCGCGACAGGGTGGCCTCGGCTGCCGTCACCGCCGCTTTGGCGCGGGCAACTTCGGCTTCGGCTGCGGCCACATCAACCTCGAAAGTGTCCCCCTCGATGCGGAACAGGACATCGCCTTTTTCGACCTTGCGCCCGGCTTCATATATAATGTCGCGAATGGTGCCATCCACACGGGGCCGAATGTCCACTTCTTCATAGGCGACGGCGCGGCCGGGCAAGGTGACGGAATAGGGTACCTGTGCTTCTTTCAGCAGAATGATACCGGCGGCGATAGGGCCGCCCCTGCCCGGTGTCGGTTGTGCTGCGGCGGGCAGGGTCATCAACAGGGTAATGGCGCCCGCACTGATCCAATTCAATGCTGCGGGGAAGCGGGGTGACGAATAGGCCATGTATGTCCTTGATACTGTGAAGGCGGCGTCGCGCAGACGGTCTGTATTTTGTACGCTTGGGGTGTGGAATTCTGTCGCCTGAGTGGCGTGAAATTCCATGCCTAGGGCTGTTATCGGAAACGGTTCAAATTTCTCCAACCATATCAGGGTGCTGTACACAAGCCTATGACAGTTCTGCACAGAATACGTGCCGAACGGCCGTCGCCTAGGCTGCCAAACTCACGACGCGATGGTTGCGCGTGCCACTTGGCGGCACGAGCAAGCTGTTATTCCTGCAGACGTCAGGGCGTGGCTCTAGCATGTCCGATGGTGCGACCCAGTCGTCGCCGTCCGCCACAGCCGTTCCAGGAGAGCCAGCATGTCCATTCGTTTCTTTTCCTCGCGGCATCGACCCGTACATCTGGGTCCGTTTCCGCTGGAGCGGTTGAAACGTATTCCGCATGCGGATCTGGATGGCGTACCGCGCGCGGTGGCGCTCAACTTCCGCCGCCCCGACGTTCCGGCCAGTATCGTGAATGCGATGTGCGAATATCAGGCGATGATGGATGCGATCCGCGATGGTCTGGTGAACGGCGCACGAGCCGACGTGCCAGACGATCTGCAGGAGCGATCCGAGCATATCAAGGCGTTTGGGTACTTTGCGGACGCCGCAATGGTGGGGATCGGTCCGATGGTCGAGGGCGCCCGACTGCAACGCCCCTGGCGCAATCCGGATATTGATCGGCTGGCCGAGGATTTGAAAACACGCCAGACCAAGACACTGGCCTCTGGCATCGACGTGATCATGGCCGATCTGAAAGAAGCCCTGCAGGCTCCGCCAACCACGATCGGGGCGCACAAACACGCGATCGTCTTCCTGTACGAGATGCCGCGTGATCCAAAGCCCGGTGAGGCAGGCTGTGACTGGATCGAGGGGGCGGAGGCGCATCGCGCCTGCCTGCGCAGTGCCGAAACCGCAGTGGTGCTTGCGAACTACATTCGATTGCTGGGGTGGGATGCCAAGGCACATACGGGGACATCGTCCGACGTCGACCTGAACCAGCTGGCCGTCGCCGCTGGCATAGCGCGTATGGAAGACGGGCAGCTGGTCGCGCCGTATCTGGGGGAGCGATTTGGCCTCGCGGTGGTGACCACCGACCTTGAGCTCGCCGAAGATCAGCCATTGGCCCCATTTGTGCAACAGCCTGGGCGCGAGGGGCGGGATTTGCGTTGGTGGGTCGGGGCAGGGGCCGAACGGTCCGCCCTGAATGACGATCCCTACCGGAGCCGCGACTTTCGAGATGGCCCACATCCATTCGAAACACTGAAACGTGTCGAGACACCCACCACCTATATTGATGAGGCGCGGGTCGCCCGAGTGCCAAAACGGACAGACATGTTTGCAAGGGCGCAGTTCGGCGACATGGGCAAGGGCAATCAGAAGGCGGCCACCGGTGGGTACTATGTGCGCAAGGCGGCTCCGGCGATGGCGCAGCGCCGCATGCTGGGTGCCTTTGTCCTGCTTCAAGACGGCGCCCCGGCTGCAGGGCCGCGCCCGACCGATGCAAGACGGAATGCAGATATGGTCAAGGCGGCGTCCTACTGGCTGGGGATTGATGCTGTTGGTATCAGCCGCTGCCCAGACTGGGCCTGGTATAGCCATGACGCCACCGGGGCTCCGATCTCTCCTGATCATCCACATGCGATCTCGATGATTGTCGATCAGGGGTTCGACACCACCGAAGGCACATCGGGTGATGACTGGATTGCGGTGGCCCAGTCCATGCGCGCCTACCTGCGCTTTTCCCTGCTTGGCGGGGTGATTGCACGACAGATCCGAAATCTGGGCTACAAGGCGAAGGCGCATACGGTGATGGACGGAGAGGTCCTGCAGCCGCCCTTGTTGCTATTGTCTGGATTGGGGGAGGTGTCGCGCATCGGCGAGGTGATCCTCAACCCGTTCCTCGGTCCGCGGCTGAAGTCCGGCGTGGTGACCACCGACATGCCGATGGAACATGATTTGCCGATCGATTTTGGTCTGCAGTCGTTTTGCGAGTCCTGCAACAAATGCGCGCGTGAGTGTCCTGCAGGTGCAATCACCGCCGGGCCGAAGCTGATGTTCAACGGCTATGAGATCTGGAAATCGGACAGTCAGAAATGCACCACCTATCGGATCACCACGCCCGGCGGTGCAATGTGTGGGCGTTGCATGAAGACATGCCCTTGGAATCTGGAAGGGATCTTTGCCGAAAAGCCGTTTCGCTGGGCGGCGATGAATATTCCCAAGGCTGCCCCCGCCTTGGCCAAGCTGGACGATGTGCTTGGCAATGGTGAAATGAATCCTGCCAAGAAGTGGTGGTGGGATCTCGAACTGGAGGAGGACGGAGCCTATCGCCCGACCCGCTGTCCGGTGAACGCGCGTCGCCTGCAGACAGATCTCGATCTCAGGTACGAAGATCAGACACTTGCGGTCTACCCCGCCAACCTTGCCCCGCACCCCTATCCCTATCCTTTCCCGATGGACCGGGAGGCTGGGATCGAAGCCTATCAAGCCATGATCACCGCCGAGGAGTACAAGACGCGGCGGGCAAAGGGCGAGAGCGGCGAGTGGGACCACATATATAAGAGTGACAGTGACAGCCCGGTGCTGGAGGTGATCGTGTCCAAGGCGGAGATCATGGCAGAGGGAATCACAAAGTACGAATTCCGTGCGGCCGATGGCGGTGAACTCCCAGCGTGGACCGCGGGCGCCCATCTGGACATCGTGGTCGCTCCGGAATTTTTGCGCCAGTATTCCATGTCGGGAAATCCCGCTGATCGTTCGCACTACCAGATCGGCGTGCTGCGCGAGGAGGCTGGGCGCGGCGGCTCAAAGCTGCTGCATCGGATCTTTTCCGAGGGGCGGCGCATTTTCATTTCCCGTCCCATCAATCACTTCCCCTTGGATGAGGCGGCAACAAAGACCTTCCTGATGGGCGGTGGCATCGGCGTGACCCCGATGATTGCCATGGCGCATCGCCTCCATGCGCTCGGGAGGGCGTTCGAGCTTCACTACTCCATCAGATCCCGTGACCAGGGCGGGTATCTGGGGGACCTGGCCCAGGTACCTTGGGCTAAAAATGTCCATCTCCACATCTCTGCTGAGGGCACACGGGCGCAATTCGACGAGATCTTGTCTGGCTACCAACTTGGCTGGAATGTCTACACCTGCGGGGCTGGCCCCTACATGGATGCAGTGATGGCCGGGGCCGAAGCCTCCGGCTTCCCGGAGGAGGCGCGTCACCTGGAATACTTCTCGGTGCCTGAGCAACTAGAGTATGAGAACCACCCCTTTACTCTCAAGCTGTCAGCGTCCGGCAAAGAGATCGCCGTCACTGCCGAGCAGACTGCCACAGATGCTCTGGCGGAACACGGTATCCATGTGGATGTGAAATGCGCCGATGGGATCTGCGGTGTGTGCAAGTGTGGTCTCGTATCGGGGGAGGTGGAGCACCGGGACTTTGTCTTGTCGAAGGCGCAGCGAGAAGGGGCCATTGTGCTGTGCCAATCACGTGCCGCGGAACCCGACGGGGTGCTGGAAATCGATTTGTGAGAACCCGATGACGGTACATCGTCCACGCAGATCTCTGGAATCATCTCTGCGATTCACTGATTGCCCCATGTGCGAGTCGCAAATGCCCGTCGGTTTTGGTGCTTGCTCGCGGTGAGTCTACTATATCTGGTGGGGGCATCTGTTTCTCTCGCAGTGAGGCAGGTCATCCCCTCACCTCTGTGCGTGAATCCTGACGGTGGTGCCAAGTGTAAGGTGTTGAAAATAAACAAATAACGATGATTTTCGCAAAAACGTCAAAAAAGGGGTTGCGGCTCATTGGGTCTAACCTTAGAACCCCCTCTACCGGCGGCGCTGAGGCGCTACGGTGACAGACTAGACGGGGCGGCGGCGACGCAGGAACGGATGGTTTTGACGGGTCGGAAAGACGATTTGGCACTCAGGGAAGACTGGGGCACTTCGGAGATTGATTAGGCGGTGGCGCTCTTAGTTTTGCGCGACGGTCTGCTTTTGGGCTCTGAGTGTTTGCTCTT
>NZ_PVUF01000023.1 GCF_003003215.1 Tritonibacter scottomollicae
GAGATCGTACAAGAGGTGCTCAGTTCTTACGCAGAATTGGGCAACCCACACCTCGAAGTGCGGGTGATGGATGACTACCCGGTGCTGGAATACACTGTCCAATATGGCGAGTCGGATGCGGATTTCATCCGCCGGCAGCTGGAGCGTTTTGGCATTACGTGGTCCTGGCGACATGAAGCGGGGTCTCACACGCTGTTGCTCACAGATGCGGCGCTCAGCCTGCCCGAAGTTCCGGGATCATCGCGCCCATACTTCGGCGTCGAAGGGTACCACCGGCACGAGGAAGAGCATTTCCGCCATTGGTCTGCGAGCGAGCGGATCACCACCGGCGCGGTACGACTGTCGGAGTATAACTTCAAGATTCCCACATCGGCGCAGGAAGTCGACCAGCTCTCTGATGCGTCTCATCCAAGTGGCGAGATCGAAAGCTATGACTGGCCCGGCGATTACCTCAATCAAGGCGAGGGCCGGGATGTGGTCTCGCGCCGCCTTGAAGCGGAGCGCGGTCAGGCCCCACGCCACCGGGCTGAGGGTGATGTGGTGTCCCTCGGGGCGGGTTGGCGCGTGACGCTGGCCGGGGATGATGTTCCCACTGCAACGGGGCGGACATTCGTATGCCTCAAAGCCACGCACCGGTTCCGGGCGCAGGCCTATGGCTCCGGGAGCGCTGAGGCAGACGATGCGCCCTATGACGGGGCCTATGTGCTGACCCCTGATGATGCACCGTTTCGCCCGGAGCGCCGCACAGCAGGGCCGCGGGTGCAAGGGCCGGAAACCGCAGTTGTAGTTGGCGAAGGCGAGATCGATTGCGACGAACACGGGCGCATTTTGTGCCGCTTTCACTGGGATCTGGATGGCGCGCACACCATGCGAGTTCGGGTTAGCCAGAACTGGGCGTCCAAGGGCTGGGGTGGCATGGTCATCCCCCGCATCGGCATGGAAGTCATCGTGGAGCATTTAAGGGGTGATCCGGATAAACCGATCGTGACGGGGTGTGTGTACAACGGCGCGAACAGGCCGCCTATGTCGTTGCCACAGGATAAGTCCCGTTCAGTTTTCAAAACGAAAACTGTACTCGGTGAAGGCTTCAACGAGCTGACCTTTGAGGACAAAGCGGGCGAAGAATTTATCTATATGCATGCGCAAAAGAACCTTGATCTGCATGTCCTGAATTCGCGCCAAAAACGTGTGGAATTCGATGATAATGCGACCGTCGGGAACAACTCCAACCTTGCCGTGGCTGCCAATCGAACTGAGACGATTGATGGTAAAATGGATGTCGCCGTTAAGGGAGCGATGGCCGAGAAAATAGATGGTGATCGCGGTATTAAGGTGGGTGGCAATTTTGCGACCAGCGCGGACGGGGATCTAACATTAAAGGCCGCAGGCGAGATCATCATTGATGCATCGAAGATCACGCTCGTCTCAGGCGGGGCTGCTGTGGTCGTGCAAGGCGGTGCTGTTAACGTGGCACCTGTCCTGAACGTGGGCTCCGCCTCGCCAGGCGCTGCGGCCTTGCCTGCAATACCGGAGATACTCAAAGCAGCAGCGGGGGCCGGATCACCGTTTATGAGCCATTGCCCCATGGCGGAGGACGAGGCATGAGTTCAGCGATTCAATTAGATCTGATAGATTTTGTTGAACGTGGTGGACCCGCATTCGCGTTGATTGATGGGGCAAATTGTAGTGCATTGTCACAAATAACAGCGCTCGAACGGGAGTCAGTATCGCTTTACAAACGCAGCATCGCCATTCCGCAAGAAGTGGCACCTTGGCTCGTGCCGATCACCACCGAGACGACGGTTGAGATCTTGAGTTTACTGCCGCCCGATAGCCATTGGGGGGTGTTGTTCCATTCGGATGCACCTTTTACTGATCTTCAGGCCCATTTTCGCCGTTTTACTATGGTCACTTTACCCGGCGGGTCTGCGCCGTCGTACTTTCGCTTCTATGATCCTCGGGTGTTCACAGATGCACTGACAGCGTTGTCGCCGTGGCGAGCCGCAGAGTTGTGCAAGCCTGTAAATACAATCGCAGTGCCCGCATCGCCCGTACTGAACATGAGTTTCGATCCCTTGGCGCCTCGGTTAAGTTTTCGCGGCAAAGTGTTTGAACTGGCCAAACCAACACAGAGCGAGAAAGGGACTGGGCAGCGGTTGCAATTCTTAACGCCAGTCGAAAAGGCCGCGCTGGATAAGCTAAATTACAGGCGGACTGGTCTTAAGCTCGCGCGGGATCTGCAACGCGCGTATCCTTCAGCCTCGCACGAGTCGATTATTTACGCAGCAAAAATGGCGTTGCGCCTGGGAAAAGCGCATGCGCTGACAACCGTCAAAGAATTGCGAGTTTTAGGCGATTGTCTGATCGCTTACAGCGGCCAATTCCCCACATCGTTCCCAGAAGCGCGGCGCATTTTGGACGCTCGCCCGGCCGAACGATGGCAGAAAGGGGTCTGGCTGCGCGAGTGGCTTGAACAGACACGCGTCCAAACAGTCGTTTCACAGAAGGCTATGTCATGAACACCGGATATAAACCTAACCTCGATGAGGTTGAGGAACTGATGGCGGCCAATCCGCAATATTTCAACACTCTCCAGGCAAGCCGTCAGATTCGTGATGCGCGGGCCAACAGTAATGACACGGTCGGTCAAATCGTTCAACAGAGTGCCGCCGATGCTCAATATGGAGAGTACCTCCGCCGGGGTGGCCCGCCGATGGGGGCTGACGGTGCTATTCCTGCATCCCAGCCGATCCATGATGTTGATGCAGAAGACGCGGCCTGTGATTGTAATTCCCCCACTCCTTGCTGCGTGACCAAATTGGAATTGGGGTGTTCTCACACCGCCGTGCGCCTGACGTTGCCACGCGAGGAAACCGACGGGCGGCGCTGCATGTTGGCGTTGGTCGCCGACAAAAACGAAGGCGGGCTGCACGATAAGCTCAAGATCAAGGCGACACGGACGCCGAACCCTGACTGCAAAATGAATTGGGGCGGCCCCGGTATCATCAGTGAAGGGCCTGAAGGTCGTGAAATCCATGAAGGGTTCGAATGGGAACAAAAACTTGAACACTATGACGCAGATCAGTGGCCTACAGGCGATCTGGCGCAACTTGGCCGGTTGTTCGGTGATTTTGTCTTTAAGGATGTTGACGAACTTGGCTACGATCAGACTGTGATGCTGACGACCTGTCAGGGAACGTCGGCTTGGGGTTCGCTTGTTAAAGTGTATCCAAAGGTTGAATGGGGCGGAAAGATAAGCGGTGGACTGCAAGGACGCTGGTACACAAACGCAAATTTCACCTGCTCTGCGGCCATCGACGGTGAGATTACTGGCCAGTATTCAAATACATCAATCAATATCAGCACCGAGGCAAAGTCGCCGGGTGAAGCTGAGGAACACAGTAAATCCGTCATTCCGTTTCTGGATCGCGCGATGAACCGCCTTAAAACTTTGAGTTCAGGCGGACCTCCGCGCGGTAGCAGTACCCATTCCTACATCGGGCTGAACCATACCTTCAACATGGAGGGCAGTTTCAAACTGGCCGAGAACGGCAATGATCCGTCCCGTGTCGGTCAGGAGATGGAGATCAAGATCGGGTATAATCCTTTGTTGGGCATCGAACTCAAGCTCGATATTTTTGATCTTATTTTGCAGGCTGCCAAACGGTATCCTTTAACCTCCGGTCTGGCGAGCGCGCTTGAAGCGGCCCGTGAAAGGATGGCCGAGGGCATTGGAACGCGCACGTTACCGGATGGAACGGACGGCAACGTATACGCCAGTGCAGAAATGGAACTTTCGTTGACCGGTAAGGCCAATATCGGCAACACCGAAGTCGTTTTGAGCCGGAAACCCGAAGATGAAAGAGTGACTGGAACCGGGCGTGTTGGTGGTGATGTAAGCCTTGAACTTCTTGCGCGGGTTGAAGCCGAAGGCAAGGTATACGTAATTTCCGGTGCGGCAAAAGCGAGTGGTGCTGGAACTTCAAAACTTACTTATTGGCTGTCAACCTTGGCTGAAGGCGAAGGCGAGGAGGGTCATAGGTTTCGCTCGAAACTCGAATGGGAGGGTCTGAAGTTTAGCTACCATACTGAGGTGACAGCGAGTTTTCTAGGAATCAACATGCGACCTCGTCACGAGTCCGGCGAACTTGTTGTTGCACCTCCTCGGGTTTGGATTGATGAAACATTTTAAGGTGGGAAGAGATGAAGCTTTTCAAAACGACTGTCGGTGCTTTGGCACTTTTTCTTTTAATAATATCTACGGTGAGAATCATGGCTGAACCACATACCCCCGAGAACACACGCGTAGGCATCGAATTTAGGTTATCATCTGCTCAGATGGAAGTACTCGTGAACGGTGTGCCGTTGTTTTCGCCGACTGAGGGGCTTGAAATGCGTCAAACGGTAAACACAGGACTGGATTTCAACACATCGGTGCAGGCTGGGCGTAACACCGTGACTCTGCGTTTGAAAACATTGGAAAATGACGGTGGATGGGACCGCGCCGCACGGGTCAGGGTTTTGCATTGGCCGGCTGGTTTTCTGCCGAACTTCATGTCCAGCGACGTGCCCTTTTTGGCCGATGTTGAATTAGTCACCCGAGAAGATGGGACATTAACGGTCTCGTCTACCGTCGGAACCCAAACGTCTGCTCAGGCTTTCCCCGTCACATTCGCGCCGCAGGCGGTGGCGCACGGTGAATGGATCACGATAACGATACCGTTCGAATTGGATATGCCTTTTCCCCAGCCGCTTTGGCAAAGCGCGGCGCAGCCCCTCGGCACGTCGGTCTCAGTTGAAGAACTGCTTGTCGAATATCGGCACATCCACTCCGGCGCATCACTGGGCCAAAATGGATTGTTCAGAGCGCTCGAGCCAATGATGAACCGTGCTGGTGAGGGATACGGTTGGACAGGTGAGCGGTTTTTCGATCACGCTTTTGGCGTACTTTATGACGATGAAAGGCAGTTTGCCTTGCAGCCCGTCGAAACGATTGGCCAGCAGGTGCGAATCTTGGGGGATGGACGCCTGGCAACCCTGACGCCGGGCCCTCTTACGTTTTTAAGCGGTCTCACGGATGAAACTGCAGAGTTGTGGTTATATTTCTGGAAAGATCAGTCGGGCCAATGGAGACTGATGCAGTGAAACCGGTGGCCCGCGTTGGAGATATACATTCCTGTCCGATACGCGGCAGCAACCCGATCTTATCGGGATCAGGCAACTCGACCTGTGATGGACGCCCTGTCGCGACAGTTGGCGATATGACAGCTTGTGGTGCAAAAATCGGAACAGGAAAGCGCGATTGAGATCGATATCGCGGGCGGTCATCAACTGAGGATTGTTGGCAGCTGTGATCCAGTAGCATTGGCTCGGCTCATCTGAGGCCTTCCTACATGATCCCTGTCCCAGCGAACTCAAAACTCGAATGGGAGGGTCTGAAGTTTAGGGTCAGGACGGCTTTGTTGCACAAATCGACCTGAGGTCGAGTTTCCCCTTACCCCTAACGGATTTAGCCTACGGCCATGGTACGAGGTATGCCAAGAGCTGTGAAGCGGTTCAGGATAGCAGCGCGGATTTGGATCTCGGCAACCTGTCGGTCGAAATCCCTCGCCATGAGGCGCTGACCAAGTAGTTTCACACAGTTCATCTTCGTTTCGACGCGGCTTCGGCGGTGGTATCCGCTCCACCTTCGCCACAATGCCTTGCCAAGATAGCGGGATGCACGCACCACCTCGTTTCGGGTGACGGCCGCGGTGCTCGTGGGCTTCCACGGTTTGGCGTTTTTGCGCGGAGGTATGACGGCGTGGGCATGTCGAGCAGCAATCGCGTCATGGCATTTGCGCGTGTCATAGGCCCCATCTGCGGTCACTGATCCGATGTTCTGATCAGGCGGGATCTGGTTGAGTAATTCTGGGAGCATGGGGGCGTCACCGACATTGCTGGTGGTGACCTCGACTGCACGCACCTCCAGCGTTTCCTCGTCGATCCCTATATGTATCTTGCGCCAAATGCGTCGTTTGGGGCAGCCATGCTTGCGCGCGTTCCATTCCCCTGCGCCCTCGGATTTGATGCCCGTGCTGTCGATGAGCAGGTGCAGAGGGCCGGTAGCACCGCGATACGGCAGGCTCACGTTCAGTGTCTGTTGACGGCGGCAAAGGGTGCTGAAATCAGGCACTGCCCAGTCCAACCCAACCAACCGCAACAGGCTTTCGACGAAACCCGTGGTTTGCCGCAGCGGCAAGCCAAATAGCACTTTTAGCGTCAGGCAGGTCTGGATGGCCGCGTCGCTGAACTCTTGCTGTCGCCCACGCTTGCCCGTTGGCGGTGGCGTCCAGGTCATCTCCGGATCAAACCAAATCGACAGCGATCCGCGTTGCTTCAGCGCTGTGTTGTACGAAGGCCAGTTCCTGGTCTTGTACTTCGTAGGGGCCCAACTGCTCATATCGCCAAGCTATCATGCTGAATTCACACAGTGAATCCCGAAAGCGATTTATGCAACAAAGCCCTGACGCGTAACCAGACGTCGGCTGCGGCGCTATGGAGTGAGGAATACTCCGTCGAATGGACACAGTTTGGTCATGAAACAGCGCCGCCCGGCGTGTGAGCCTCCCGGCATGGAAACGATGGTGTCTGGACAGATGGCTACTCAGGAACTTCAGGCCACAGCGGTGGTTCGCAAGAATTCGGTCGCATTCATTGAAGAGGTTCTGGCGCTGAACGAAGCGCGCCAGCCGCTCGTGATTGTCACGGACGAGGCACAGGCGCAGGCCATGCCGGGCGTCTCGATTGATCGCTGCATCACCCCTGCGGACCGGTCCGGATGGTTCACCGCCAGACATGCCTTGATACACGGTGATCGGCCTGCACAGATCAGCTATACCTCGGGAACCGAAGGCACGCCAAAGGGCATCCTGCTGAGCTACACGAACTTGGCCGACACTGCCGAGCGCATTATCGCGCAGATGAAGATGACGGAAGACATTCGCGAATACGTGGCGGTCCCGGCAACATTCAGCTTTGGCATGGGACGCTACCGCGCTGTCAGCGCCGTGGGAGGCCAGGCTTACCTACCGCCGCGCGGGTTTGACCCGCTGGAACTGGCGCAGATGCTGGCGGCGGGCCAGGTCAATGCGCTCTCTGCGGTGCCCACCTTGCTGCGCATTCTTCTTGACGCCCCCGATATCATCGGCGCGGCAGGCGAAGAGTTGCGATGGATGGAAATCGGCTCACAGCATATGACGGCGGATGAGAAGCGCCGCATCAGAGACCTGTTCCCAAACGCACTGATCACACAGCACTATGGCCTGACCGAAGCATCGCGCAGCACGTTCCTTCAGATCTCAGCGGCGACCGACGCCGAGTTGCACTCTGTCGGCGAACCGATTGGCGGCAGCGACGTGCAGATTGGCGAGGATGGCAGGGTTCGCATCCGTGGTCCGCATGTTGCGCAATACCGCATCGACACCAACGGGCTGCATGACCTGCGCGATGCCGATGGCTGGCTGCAGACCAACGACCTTGGCCACATCCAAGAGGGTCATCTCTACTTTGACGGGCGGGCCGACGATCTGATCAACTGCGGCGGAGTCAAGCTCGTCCCGGATCAACTCGAAGCGCGCATGCGTCCAGCGCTCCCGCCCGGATCCGAAATTGCGGTGGCAAAAGTCCCGGATGTTCAACGTGGTGATGGTGTACTGGTCGCAGTCCAGGCTGAGGCCTCACCGACGGAGCGGATCAGGGACCTGGCGATCGCGGCCCTGCTAGAGATGGGCATCGCCGCTGGAAGCGCCCTGCACATCATGCCGGTTGAGGCAATCCCAGTGACCGGGACCGGCAAGGTACAACGGGCAATGCTTGCTGATCAGTTCGCACAGCGTGGCCCAGCCCTCACCCCCGCCGCGCCGCCCGTGCCAGCCGGAGAGATCAAGGATGTCCTCTCCCTGTTTCGGCATGAATTTCCCGGACAAACGGTTCGCCCGGACGATACTTTCGAAACTCTGGGAGGTGACTCTCTGCACTTCATTCAGTTTTCGCTCAGCTTCGAACAGCGCTTTGGCCAGCTGCCCGAGAATTGGGAAACACTCAGCACGGCCGCCCTGCAACGGCACGTGGGTGCCAGCCGGAAGTCCATCTGGCGCCGCCTTGAGTCGGTCACTCTGACGCGCGGGTTCTTCATGGTCTGTATTGTCGCGCTGCACACAGAGGCATTTATCTACAGTCCGAACTGGGGGGCAGCCTACTTTCTGATCATGCTTGCGGGCTATTCCGTCGCCCGCTTTCAGTTGCCGGAAATCATCCGTACCGGAAGTGTCAGAACACTGTTGGGAACGATCAGATATGTGGCGATCCCTACGATCCTGATGGTCGCCCTGCTGCAGGTGCTGACCCAGAGGTTTGAGATCTTGCCACTACTCTTGGTGTCCAATTACCTCGACCCGTTCACACTGAAGGGTTTTTTATTCTATTTCATAGAATTCTATCTTCAGCTTCTGGCCCTCGCGGCGCTCCTGTTTTCCTTTGCGCGCGTCAGGGAGGCCTTCCGTCTCTATCCGATGATCAGCGCATTGAGCCTGCTGGCCGCAGTTGCACTCCTCAACCAGCTCATCGAGAGCGTCTGGAGTGGTGATTATAATTTCCACCGCACGCCGTGGAATTACGCTTGGGCCTTTGCCCTCGGCATCGTACTCGCAAGCGCCAAGGACACCTCGACACGCATACTTGCGCTGGTCGTTTCGATGGTGGCTGTCTACCTCAAATGGGATCTGACATCCGCCGCATTCTATGTCACCGGCGGCACCGCAATGGTCCTGTTCGTCAGGAGTGTTACAGTTCCGGCGCCCGTCAAGATCCTGGTTGGCGAGATCGCAAACGCGTCGATGTTTGTCTATCTCTGCCACTATCAGATGATTTCCATCGTGAACAAAATATACGGCGACAGCAGGCCTTGGCTGTCGCTCATCTCTTCACTCATCGTTGGCGTGGCGGTCACCCATCTCTACGCATGGATATCTAGGAAATTCACCCAGATCGCACATCCTGCCTGACGACGCTCGCAGGGCGGTAACCGCGACTGCACGGCAGCTCCCCTTTGGCTCGACCTTTGGGCGATGCGTTGCATCACGGCCAAGCTATGCGCATTCAGAGATGCAGGACTTTGAAGCCACTAAATCTAAACGCGCCAACGTCTGATCCTGCCGCAATGTGGGCGTCGCCGGTACCGGAAAATGCCACGATGCCATCGCTGGCTGCGGGCAGAATGCAGTCATCCCCCCCCGCAGAGACGCCAAGCGGTGGAAGACCGTCACTGCGGGTGCGATTGCCAGAAACGAGGTCCTGTGAGCTTCGAAATATCTCGGTCACGCGATCTGGCGAAGTTGGAGCGGATACCACCGCTGAAGCCGCGTCGCGATATGAGGAGGAGCAGACAACGATCCGGGGGATCGTTTTCCCGACGATTAGATGCACTGCGTCAGACTGTTGGGACAGCGCCTCATGGTGCGGAACTTCGACAGATAGGCCGCGGACGTCCAGGTTCTGATCACTGCTATGAACGGTTACACCGCCCGTGGGATGAAGCCGTCAGGGGAAAGTGGGATCGCTGGCGATCACCTGATTTGTGCAGAAGAGACCTCGCGCGGCAACTCCGGGTACGAATGGCTCTGCTCGCTGATGGTACCCGTCACGCGGTCTGCAGGATAAATCTGCCCTGGGGGAAGGTGACACACACTCTTCAACGGATATGCGCGTCAAAGCCGTCTCGATAAAGTATCCGCCCATCGACTGCCGAGTTGTGGGCGAACCATCTTGGGACGGAAAGTGGCAGAAACGAACACTCTGCGAGGCATGATCTTGGGAGACTGTCCATTCATGTTCGCGACTGCTCGAACCGGGCCCAGGCGGCTTCGAATGTCGCGAAGTCGAAACCGGGGGCTTTTGCGGGCTCAAGCACCAGCTTCTCGGTCTCCAGCAGTTTGGATATGGCCTCCGCCAGCATCGGGATCACCGCAGGCGGGATCACCACGGCACCGTGGCGGTCGGCGTGGATCAGATCACCGGGGGCGACAGTCAGGCCGAAGATCTCGACGGGTGTGTCGATCTCGCGCACATGCACAAACCCGTGGCTGGGACCGATAGAGCCTGCAACCACCGGAAAGCCCTCGGGCAAGTCGCCAAGGTCGCGCATGACGCCATTGGTGAGCGCGCCGGAAATGCCAAAGCCCTTGTGCACGGTGGTGTTGATCTCGCCCCAATAGGCGCCGATGGCGTTTGGGTAGTCCAGGTCCTCGATCACGGTGACGGCGGGAGCAGGGGCCTCTGCCATGTATTTGTAATAGGCCATGCGGCGGGCCTTGATGACCTCGGGCGGCTCGGATGGCGGCGCTAAGGCGGCGATCTTGGCGGTGCGGGCATAGCCGACCATGGCCGGGGCCTCCGGAGCGGAGGCCAGCAGGGTGCCACGGGTAAAGGCGTCAAAGCCGCGTTTGCCCTCGGCGACCTCGATGGCGTTGCAGACGGTGGGGGTATCCACCTGCCGCAGCAGGGTGAGCAAGTCGGGTGTCATATGTCCTCCAGCCAGCGGGCCAGTGCCGCCGTTGTCTGTTTGGGGGCCTCAAGGGTGGGCAGGTGGCCGCAGTCTGGCAGCACGTCGAGGCGGCTGTCCGGCATCAGGTCCTGCATCAGCTCGTGTCGCGCAACCGGGCAGAGCCGGTCCTGCGCGCCGCAGAGGATCAGCGCCGGCCCCGCAAAGGAGCGCAGCGTTGCGCATTGATCCGGGCGATCGCGCAGCGCCCGCGACTGGTGCACAAAGACCTCCGGCCCCAGCGCCAGTGCCATCTCTAGGCACAGCGCGGAAATCGGATGCGCGGGGTCGGGCGTGGCGAGGTAATTGGGGATCATGATGTCGGTCATGATCTCTCTCAGACCGCCGGTCTGTGCGGCCTCGATCTGCGGCGCGCGCTTTGCCTTGACCTCCGGGACCTCGGCCAGCGGGTTGGTGTCCAGCAGCGCCAGCCCGGCCACGCGGTCGGGGGCCTGGCGCAGCACTTCCATCGCAAGGATGCCGCCCATCGACAGGCCCGCAAGTGCAAAGCGCGGCGGCGCGTTGTGCAACACCTCTGCGGCCAGCGCACCCATGCTGTCGTGTTCGGTCAGCGCCGCGCAGGAGACGGTGCGCGTGGCAGAGAGGGCAGCGATCTGCGGCGCAAACAGCCGCGCATCGCACATCATGCCGGGAAGAAATACTAGGGGAGTCATAGCGGCCTCCGTTCGGGAGGGGCCGCGCGGCAGGGCGCGGCCCATGGGTCGATCAGGCACCCGTTCAGGCGGCACTGCTCCAGGTGGCGCCGGCGGGATCGTCGGTCTCGGTCACGCGGTAGAGGCTCGCCTCGCCGGTCATCGAGGGCGCAAGGCTGTAGCTCTCGCCCGGTTTCAACAGGCAGGTATCGCCCGGGTTCAGCACGGTGTCGAAATCGCCCATCCGCAGCGCCCAGTGGCCGCGCATCGGCATCAGCACGACGTGTTTGTCGGGTGTGGTCGTGCTGTCGTCCAGCGAGTTGCGGGACAGGAAGTCGACCTCGAAACCGGGCTTGTCCTTCAGGAGCGCGTCGGTGCCGATCACCTTGGCGGGCTGTCTGCCCGACAGCGCCATCAGGTCCCAGTAGCGCGCCACATAGCGCGGCACCACGGCCTCGACCGGGGTTTCGGGGAAGTCTTTCATCTGCTCTTCGGTCAGGGTGGGCATGGGCTGGACGTTGTGCGGCAGCTCATGGCCCTGCTTGGTGTCGTAGAGCACGCCGTTGTTGCCCAGCACGAGCCCATGGGCGCGGGCCTCTTCGATCACCTGCGGCGCCCATGTGACACCGCCCCCGGCATCGTCGCCGCCGAGGATCGCCATGATCATCCCGTAATCGGTGCCGACGTTTTCAAAGCCGCGGAAGATGCCGGTGGGGATGTTGAAGATATCGCCTTCCTCGGCGATGAATTCACCCGCGTCGCCATTGCGACCCCAGAAGAACCGCCAGCGGCCCTTGAGAACAAAAAACACCTCCGCCGTGGTGTGGCTATGGAGCGAGTTGCGGCAGTTGGGCGGCTGACCGGCTGCGCCGATGTTGAACCCGGGGGTGTCGCGGATGTGGACGTGCTGATCGGGGGATTCCGAGACGCCGCCGCCGATGATGGTGAAGTTTTCCTTCTGGTTCGACCCCGGCGTGTGGGCGTCGATAAAGGCGGTCTTGCAGGGGCGCAGTTCGCCGTAACGGACGATGCGATCATTCAGAGTGCTCATGGAGTTTATCCTTTGATATGAAACAGAAATACGTCAGGTTGAGAGACCTGCGCCGGGTGGGCGCAGGTTCAGCCGACGCGCCCGCAGCGATGCGCGATGCGCATGCATCCGCCGGGTGGCCTCGCGGGCATCCAGTTTCATGTCAAAGGCGGGCACGATCACTCCGCGCCGCTTTGCATCAGGATCTGTTTCCAGACCGAGGTTTCATCAAACAGCGTGTATTCGCGGCGCAGCTTCACGTCGCCGCCGACCAGCGCGCCAAATTCGGCGTGGGAAATGCCGAGGATATAGACCTCGGCCCCGGTCGGCACACCATAGGCGCCCCAGCCTTCGTGCTTGCCATGCAGGCTCCAGCGCAGGGCGGAGCGCGGCGGCATATGCGGATCCTCGCGGCCAATCTGGTGATGGATGGTGAAGGTTGCGTTCGGGAAGGCCGCGCGCAGGCCCATCCAGAAGCGGTCCACCGCGCCAAAGGAATGGCCGGTGACACCGCCGGGATATTCCACGTGAGCGGCGCGATCATAGGTCTCTTCGATGGCGGCCATATCGGCATTCATGATCCGGGTCAGAATCTCGGCGTGGCGGCCGCCCCATTCATTGTCGTTGCCATGCCCGGTGTAGGGACCGGGGCGATCCGTGGCCGGGCTCAGGGGTTTGATGCAATTGGCCGCACCGCCCTCGTTCTCGATCAGCTGGGCGGCATAGTCCCTGGGCTCCCAGCCCATCTGGCGCACGATGGCGCCCTGATCGCGGATCAGCCATTCATCGTTGATCTGATTGTTGATGGCATGACAGTCGGCGAGGATACGGTACTGGAGCTTTTTGCCGGTGGCCTTGCCATAGACCCCGTCGCCTGTATGGGTCGCAGTTGAGATGATCCGGTGCGAGGACAGCATGCCCGTCTCCGGCGTGCCGGACCAGATCACATCCTCGCCCAAGAGCTCCCGGTCCGGGAATTCCGCAAGCGTCGCCATGGTGGCGCCGATCACATTCTGGTTGCCGACCACCACCGAGGCGGGCGAGCGCACGACGATGTCGTCGCTGTAATAGCGGTGCAATGTGGCGATGCCGCGATCTTCCCAGATCTCCTTGGTGATGCCGATGATATAGTCGGGGAAGTCGCGAAATTTCGCATCAAAGCCTTGCATGGGGGTTATCCTTCTGTGGGCCAGTCGTCCGGTATACGCGCCGATCCACGCAGGATCAGCGGCGCTTCGATCTGCACATGGCAGGGGCTGGCAGTGTCTGGGGTGTCGATTTGTTCAAACATGGCGCGCACGGTCTCGGCCACCATGAGATTGGCGCGTTGCCGGATCGTGGTCAGATTATAGGCGCGCCACGCGGCCGGCGGGACGTCATCATAGCCCACCACGGAGACATCCTCGGGGATGCGCAGGCCCAGCTCGAACCGCAGCACATCCATCACCGCAAAGGCCATGTGGTCATTCGCGACAAAGACCGCATCGGGGCGTTCGCCAGAGGCTACGGAGAACATGTCGCGGGCGGCCTGTTCGGCCTGCTCGACGCTGAAATTGCCCACGGCGCGGGCAAATAGGTCCCGCCCGGCCCCGGAAAGGGCCTCGCGAAAGGCCGCCTCGCGGTCACGCTGGGTGGAGGCGCCTTCCCAACCGGCGATATAGGCGATGCGCTGGTGCCCGCCTGCCATCAGGAACTCGGCCACCCGCCGCCCACCGGCGCGATTGTCCGAGGTCACGGCAGCGATGCCGTCGATGTCCTGGGCGCGGTTGAACAGCACCACCGGCACGCCAAGCTGCTGACACCGTGCGGAAATATCCGAGGACATGGCAACTGAGGCAAGGATGATCCCGTCGACCTGATGGTCGAGGATCTCCTCCATCACCTGATCGATATTGCCCGCCGTCTGCGAGGCCATGAAGACCAGCACGTGATAGCCCTTGGCCTGCAAGGCGGTGGAGAGTTTCTCCAGCGCTTCGGGGTAGAAGTAGTTTTCCAGATAGGCGACCACCAGCCCGATGATGCGCGACCGCCCCGAGGCCATGGCACGTGCCAGCACATTGGGGCGATAGCCAAGGTCTTCGGCGGCCATGCGCACCTTGTCGGCGGTTTTCTTGCTGACCGAAGCACCGGGGGTGAAAAACCGGCTCACAGCGGATTGGCTGACGCCCGCGCGCTCGGCAACCTGGAGGATGGTGACTTTCTCGCTCATCAATCTGCCGTCCAGCCGCCGTCGATCAGCATCGACGTGCCGGTGACCATGGCCGACGCGCCCGAGGCCAGATAGAGCACCACGCCCATGATATCGTCCACCTCGCCGACGCGCGGCAGCTTGATCTTCTCCATGATCCAGGCCGCGCGGTCGGGGTCGTCAAAGGTGGCCTGCGTCAGCGGCGTGCGGATGAAGGTCGGGCAGACCGTGTTGATGCGGACGTTCGATTTGCCCCATTCGATCGCCATGGCTTTGACCATGCCCTCCAGCCCGTGTTTGCTGGCGCAATAGACGGCGCGGTCGATGCCGCCCACATGGCCCATCTGGCTGGAGATATGGATGATCGATCCGGGCTTCTGCGCCGCTATCATCGCCCGCGCCGCCCAGGCCGACAGGAAATAGGCCGAGCGCAGGTTGACCCCCATCACCGCATCATAATCCGCGGGCGTGGTGTCCAGCGCGGGGCCATGGCGGGCCAGCCCGGCGGAATTCACTACCACGTCATAGGCCGTATCACTCAGTGCCGCCTCCAGCGCCACAAGGTCGCCCTGATCCATGGGCAGCGCTTCGGCGCTGTAGCCTGCTGCCCGCATCGCCGCCACCGTCGCCTCCAGCCGCTCCGCCCCGCGCGCCGCACAGACCACATGCGCCCCGGCACCCGCCAGCGCGACCGCGCAGCCCTGCCCGATGCCGGAGGAGGCACCGGTCACCAGCGCGCGTTTGCCAGTGAGATCAAAGGACGGGGGGCGGGGCAGGTCGGTCATCAGCTCATTCCATTCGGGATATTGATCGGCGCAAGATTGCGTGCCTTGTTGAACTCACGCAGCCGGGCAAAGACGTCAACGCCAAGTTGCGCATAGGCATCCAGCAGATCGACCAGAACCCAGTTTTCCCGGATCTTGCCATTCTCCAGCCGCCAGAAATCCAGACTGCGCATGGTGATCTTCCTGCCTGCGGGCGCAATCCCCAGCCAGCCGTCATGGGTGACGGTCTGGATCATGTTCGGCCAGCCGGTGACGGCGGCATAGTCGCCATCGCCAAAGAAATGATAGTTGATCTCGTCCACATACTGGCCACGATCCGGCATGCCGTTCAGAAACGGGATCTGATGCCAGTTGCGAAACCCCGCGATGCCGCGCCCGGTGCCAATGCCCGACGGTCCGTACCAATTCATGCGCGGATGCCAAAAACGCTCCATCTCCATCACCTCCGGGCCACCCTGCGCGGGGTGCTTCTTCAGATGCTCGAGCATGTCGATGATGTGCTGACAGGTGGCCGCACCCATTTCGGCATCATAAGGCCCCGGCACCAACCCGTCCTGCGTCGCAGGCGCCGGCACATGCCATTCCCGCCCGAGCGATGGCGCCATCGGCCAGGCGTTGGCCTGCATCATCACCTCGGGAATGTCCCAAAGCGCCTGCACTTCCACCACTTTGCCGTCGACAATGCGATAGAACTCGTGAAACCGCATGCTGACCTGATGACCGCTGGGCGGAATGTCGAGCCAGGGTGCGGTAAAGACACCGGTGTAATACCCACCTGCGCCCACCCAGTCGTTGCCAAATTCATCCGGTCCGGCGATCACGATGGTGTCGCGACGCTCCAGATCCGGCCAGGCCTTGAAGAGACCCGCATAGACCGCGTCATAAAAGGCCTCCACCCCGGTGAGATCCCCAAACGGGTGGCAGAACCGAAACAGCACATCCGGCGTGCAGACCGATCCAAGTGCGGCCCGTACGCCCGCCGCGTCAAAATCATACATTGCCGCCCGAAGCGGCGCGATCAACGCCTTGTTCTGTGTGTGAACATCCATGGCTCTTGCCTTCATCTTTTCAAAAATACCTCGGGGGAGGCCCCGCGAGGGGCCGGGGGCAGCGCCCCATTTTTACTCCGCCGCCTCGCGATAAGGGGCCGCCGCGCCATAGGGTACATTCACCCCGCCGTAGCGGCGCACCCGGATGTTGCATTGCTCAGCATGGCCCACAAATCCCTCGAGCATACAGAGGCGCGAGCCGTATTCGCCCACCAATGTGGCTGCCTCATCGGTCAGAACCTTCTGATAGCTGTGGGTTTTCAGGAACTTCCCAACCCAGAGCCCACCGGTATAGCGCCCCGCCTTCAGCGTCGGCAGCGTGTGGTTGGTGCCGATCACCTTATCGCCATTGGCCACATTGGTGCGCGGCCCGAGGAACAGCGCGCCATAGCAGGTCATCTGCTCAAGGAACCAGTCGTCGCGGTCGGTCATCACCTGCACATGTTCCGAGGCGATCTCGTCGGCAATTTCGCGCATCTCCTCGTAGGTTTCACACAGGATCACCTCGCCATAATCCTCCCAGGAGACCCGCGCGGTGTCGGCGGTGGGCAGGATCTTCAGCAGCCGGTCGATCTCCTCGAGTGTGCCCTCGGCCAGGGCGCGTGAATTCGTGACCAGAACGGCGGGCGAATTATAGCCGTGTTCGGCCTGCCCCAGAAGATCGGTGGCACACAGCTCGGGATCGGCGGCGGTGTCATCGGCGATCACCATGGTCTCGGTGGGGCCGGCAAAGAGATCGATGCCGACGCGCCCAAAGAGCTGCCGCTTGGCTTCGGCCACAAAGGCATTGCCGGGACCGACCAGCATATGCACCGCCTCGATGCTCTCGGTGCCGATCGCCATAGCGCCCACCGCCTGAATGCCGCCGAGGATATGGATCTCATCGGCGCCGCCAAAATGCATCGCGGCGACCACGGCGGGGTTCGGCTTGCCCTTGAAGGGCGGCGTGCAGGCCACGATGCGCGGCACGCCGGCGACCTTGGCCGTGGCGACCGACATATGGGCCGAGGCCACCATGGGGAACTTGCCCCCCGGCACGTAGCAGCCCACCGATTGCACCGGGATGTTCTTGTGGCCGAGGATCACGCCGGGCAGGGTTTCCACCTCGATATCCTGCATGGACGCGCGCTGCGCCTTGGCAAAGGCCACGACCTGCTCCTGCGCGAACTTGATGTCGGCAATCTCGCGCTCGGTCAGCTCACCGATCAAGGCATCGATCTGCGCCTGGCTGAGGCGAAAGCTCTCGGGCGCGTAGCCGTCGAATTTCTCGCTGAGGTCGCGCACGGCGGCATCGCCGCGGGCCTCGATGTCGGCAAGGGTGGCCTCCACCGTGGCGCGGGTCTTGGCATTGTCTTCGGCGCGGGCGGCGTCGGATTTGCCGCGTTTGAGATAGGTGATAGCCATGGCTCTTATCCTTGGTTGTCGGTACGCGGAGTGTCGGGGTGCGGCGGGGTCTTTTCGCCGCGGTCATAGGCTTCCCAGCCGTGGCCGTTGAACAGATCCACACCGAGCTGTGCTGCCACATGGGCGAAATCCACATTCACCCAGTTGTCGACGATCTTGCCGTCCTGAACTTTCCAGAAGTCCATATAGCGGATCTCGACCCGCTTGCCGGTGGGCGCGATGCCGAGGAATTCGCCCGAATGGGTGGCTTCCTGACGGCCAAAGGCGGCCGCCCATTCGCCCATGTAGAGGCGCGCCTCGTCGATGCAGGTCTTGTCGGAAAACGCCGCCTGAAAGGGGCGCTGCCAATTGTCCTGAAATTCCCGCAGGCCGGTCTTGGTGCCGCAGCCCTGATTGCCGAGCCAGCGGAAGTTTTCTGCAAAGAACTCGCCGATGTCGGCAATGCGGTGGTCGTTGAGACCGTCGACCATGGCCTCAATTACGGCGCGGGTCTCTTCGGTCTTGGTCATATCCGTGTCGCGGGTCAGCACGGCCTGTTCGGGGCGGGAACCTTTCATGAGGTCACTCCTGTGTGGGATCTGTCAAAGGGCAGCGGCAGGCGCGCGGCGGACAGAAAATCCCGTGGCAGGCGGTTCAGCGCCGGGTGGCGGGCGCTGGCCGTATGGCGAAAGGCGCAGCTCATCCTTTGACCGCCCCTGCTGTCAGGCCAGAGACGATCTGGCGCTGGAACACCATCACCAGTATGAACAGGGGCGCGGTGATCGACACGGCGGCGGCGACGGCGACCACCTGATCGGTGGTGGTGGTTTCGCGGTTGAACATGCCCGCGATGGCCGGAACCATGGTCTGGTTCTGCGCATCGAGCAGCAGCGAGGTCACCAGAAAGTCGTTGTAGGCCAAGAGGAAAGAGAACAGCCCCGTAGTAATGACCCCTGGCCACATCACCGGCATGATGACCCTGCGAAAGGCCTGGAAATGGTTGCAGCCATCGACCCGCGCGGCCTCGTCCAGTTCGGCGGGGATGTTCTGGAAGAACGACCGCAGCATCCAGATGGTGAAGGGCTGGTTGATCGCCACCAGCACCGCGATCACCGCCATCGGCTTGCCATAGAGGGTCGGCGCGTTCTCTCCGAGGATCGGTGCCAGCCACTCCGACGAGTTGATAAACACCGGCAGATAGCCCGCCACCAGCACCGAATGGGGCAGGGCGCGGAACACAAGAGCGACGATCAGGATCCAGAACGCCAGCGTCGAGCCGGACCGCGCCAGACCATAGCCCGCAAGCGTGCCCACGGTGAGCGACACGGTCACGACGCCTGCGGTCACCACCAGCGAGTTCTGGAAGTTGTTGGAAAAGCCCCGGTCGATCCAGACGGTCTTGTAGTGCTCGGTCGTCAGACCAATCACATCCGCCCCAAAGGCCCCAAGCACCGGGTTCAGCGCGTTCGAAAGCACAGGCAAAAGGCCAAACAGCGTGACAAGCGCGACCAGACCAAAAGCAGCCGCACCAATGAGCCAGCCCAACCAGACCGCGCCCGCGGGGGCGTAGCTCCTGACCATCGAGGGCAGCAGCCGGGCCGCCCCCCGCCACAGACCCCAGAGCGCAAGCCCCAGCAGGCAGATGTCGAGGAGCGACACGCCATGACCCTTGGCGCGGGTTTCGGGGCCGAAGATCACATTGAGCGCATTGGCATCAAAGGCATCCACCGGTGTCTTGAAGCTCATCACCGTGATCCAGAAGATCGGGAAGGCGGCGATGACGCACCACAGGATCAGGAGGCTGTTGGAGGTCAAACGCAGGCTGAGGGGCTGGCGCATGGCACGGGACGACATGTCAGTGGCCTCCTTTATGATCGCGCCAGGTGCGGCGCAGGGGAGCAATGAGCAGGAGCGTTATGCCGATCATGGTCAGCATGGCGCTGGCGGAGGCCCGGCTGATGGAGCGGTTGCCCGCCTGATCCGGCACCAGGAAATCGTAGGTGAGCCATTGCAGCGAGATCACGTGACCTTGGCTGGAGAAGCCGACGACCTCTTCGAACACGCGATAGGCGTCCATCAGGTGGATCATCGACACAAAGATGATCAGCGGCATCAGATGCGGGATCACGATGTAGCGTAGCCGCTGCCAGCGCGAGGCCCCGTCGATCACAGCACTTTCCAGACTGTCGGAATTCACGGTCTGAAGGCCGGCATAGAGGACAATCGCGGCAAAGGGCGCGACGTGCCACACGCGGTAGAGCATCATCAGTAGTTCGATGGTCCAGGCTTGGGCGAACATGGCAATATCGCGGCCCGAGTACCATTCCATCGCTGCTGTCAGGATGCCGTCGCCGCGAAACAGCCAGTTGATCGACAGCGCGCCAATCACCGGCGTGATGATAAAGGGCAGAAGCGAGATGAAGATCACCGGCCCGCGCGCCGCTTTGGCGGCATTGTTGATCATCAGCGCAATCCCGAGGCCGAGGCCGATATTCAGCGGCAGGGTGATGAGGGTGAAGGTCAGCGTAAAGCGCAGCGCCTTCCAGAAGTCGATGGTCTGAAAGGCCGACCAGCTACCGGATTTCAGCGCATCCCACGCACGTCCCAGCTCTAGCACGTTGGCGTAGCTTTGCAGGCCGACAAATTCGGTAGTGGTCAGGACGTGACCGTCCTCTCCGACGACCGGCACGGAGGTCTTCTCTGTAGTACAGGTCTGCGTCAAGAAGCCGGGGGTGCAGGTTTCGACCTCGACCACCTCATAGACGGTTTGGGTCACGTAAAAGCTCTGCACAAACACGCTGATCAGTGGAAAGGCGATGAACAGAAGCATCATAAAGACAGAGGGGCCGACAAAGGCGGCAAAGGTGCGGAAATTCATGTCTCTGCCTTTCTCATGGTTCCGTAGGTGTGGGGAAAAGGGGGGAGGGCGCGCCCTCCCCCGAGGTCGACGAGGAGAGGGGGAGTTATTCCAAGAGGCCCGCTTCCTTGGCGGCGGTGATATAGTTCGCCTCGATGTCGGCCAGCGTAGTTTCCGCATCCTTGGCGCCGGTCAGATAGGCCGACAGCCCGTTGCCGAGGGCGGAATGCAGGATGCCAAGCGCGGTAGAGGCCGGGTAGGGGCGGGCGCCATTGGCGGCAGAGGCGGCGGCCCCGGCTGCCAGCGGTCCGGCCTCATAGCCGGGCACCAACCAGACGGCCGCATCGTTGTTGGCCTGCACCATTTCGGTGTCCATACCCTCCATCACCACCTTGAAGGCGGCCTCGGCCTGCTCATCGCTCATGTTGGCGGCCAGCACGACGCCATCCCACCACAGCGAGGTCGCAGGTGCGGCAGCGCCCATCGGGGCGGAGGCCATCTTCACCTTGCCCACCACCTGGCTTTCGGCGGCGTCTTCCATCGCGGCGGCGCGGCTGGCCCAGAGGTTGGCCATGGCGATCTTGCCTTGCTGGAACTGCTGCTGCACGTAGGTGGAGTCCGACACCAGATATTCCGGGTCCATATAGGCGGTCATCGCCTTCAGGGTTTCCAGCGCCTTGATGCCTTCGGGCGTGTTGATGGTGGGGTTGTTGTCGGCGTCGACAAAATTGCCACCCTCGCCGAGGTACATGTTGACGAATTCCTGCGCCAGGTTCCAGCCGGTCTTGAAGGTGCCACCGAGCGGATAATCGACGACGCCTGCGGCCTTGATCTTCTCGGCTGCGGCGAGGACATCGGCATAGGTCTTGGGCTCTTCGATGCCGAGATCAGCCAGGATGTCCTGCCGGTACATCAGGTGCTGGGCGTTCACCATCATGGCAATCGCCATGATCTCCCCGTCGATCTTGATCAACTGGTTCGGCGTCAGGTTTTCCCCGTATTTCGCCACCAGATCATCCAGCGGGCGGATGGTGCCGGCGTTCAACAGCGGGATCAGCGTCTCGTTCGCAACGCCGCCGATCTGATAAAGAGCCGGGTTGGCGGCAAAGGCCTCTGGCTGCTTTTCCTTGAATTCCTGGTCGAGCGAGGCGGAGAAGTTACCGCATTCCGCCATGGCATCGGTCGCGGCCTTCCAGGCCTCAAACCCGGCGGTGAGGGATTTGAGCGGCACGGTATTTTCAAACGCGCAGGAGGCCGAAGCCGCGGCGCCTGCAAGGGACAGCGCCCCTGCCATCAGGATGGTCTTGAGTGTCATGAAGTTGGCTCCCTGTGGGGTTCCTGTTGAGTTGAGGTCTGCCGGGTTGTCCCGGTCTGTTCTGGAATGGGTCAGGCGCGCTCGCCGGTTTCGGCATCAAACAGGTGGCAGATCGCGGGCGGCACGCTAAAGCTCACCGGATCGCCGATTTCGGCGCGGAAGGTCTTGTCGGCCTTGACCGATACGAGTGCCCCACCGACGCGGACGGAGATCATCGTCGCATCGCCCAGGAGTTCGAGCGTGTAGATCGGCGCGGTGATCTGGCCCTGACCCTCGGGGGCGAGGCTGGCATCCTCAGCGCGGAAACCGAGCGTCAGCGGGCCATCCTTGGCCTCAAGGCCCGGGATTTCCACATGTTTGGCGCGGAAGGTGCCGCCGGTGACGGTGCCCTCCATCAGGTTCATTGCGGGCGAGCCGATGAAGCTGGCGACAAAGGTATTGGCCGGGTGGTCGTAAATTTCCGTGGGCGAGCCGACCTGCTGCACCACGCCTTTTTTCATCACCACCACCCGATCTGCCAACGTCATCGCCTCGATCTGGTCATGGGTGACGTAGATCGTGGTGACGGCCAGTTCGTGGCTGAGGTTCTTGATCTGGGCGCGGGTGGAGACGCGCAGCTTGGCGTCCAGATTGGACAGCGGCTCATCCATCAGGAACACATTGGGTTCGCGCACGATGGCGCGGGCCAGGGCGACGCGCTGACGCTGACCACCGGACAGTTCCGCCGGTTTGCGATGCAGGAAATCGTCCAGTTCCACCATGGCGGAGGCGCGGCGCACCTTCTCGTCATGGGTCGCGGGATCGACACCGCGCACCTTCAGCGGGAAGCGGATGTTTTCATAAACATTGAGGTTCGGATAGAGCGCATAGGATTGGAACACCATCGCCACGTCACGGTCCTTGGGCTCCAGATCGTTCACAACCTTGCCATCGATCAGGATGTCTCCCTCAGTGACGTCCTCCAGCCCTGCGATCATCCGCATGGTGGTGGTCTTGCCGCAGCCAGAGGGGCCAAGCAGCACAAGAAATTCGCGATCGGCGATGGTCAGGTCGAAGTTTTTCACTCCGACAAAGCTGCCCCAGCGCTTGCCGATATTGCGCAGTTGGATTTCAGCCATTGATACTCCCCGCGTCTGATGGCGCTGCGCTTTGTCACAATTGCAAGCGCTTGCAAAAAGGGTAGCGATAGGATGTGTCATCTGGCAAGGTATTTTTGCAAGCGCTTGCAAAAAGGTCGAAGGGCTCTGCTAGGGCATCTCTCTAAGGGTATGAAATTTGATGAAAAAGACACAACTACAGCATGCCAAACAAGTGGTTCGCTCGTTCTATAATGACCTCGATATGGCCGAAGTTGCTGAGATTCCGGCGATGATGGCACGGCATTGCAGCCCGAATCTCTTGTGGCGCGGCTATCACCCCTTTGATGAAATCTCAGGGCCAGAAGCGGTGGCGCAAGCGTTCTGGCAGCCACTCAGAGGCGCGCTGACCCGCATGCAGCGGCGGCTGGATGTGTTTATGGCGGGCGAGAACTATTATTCGGACCCAGGCGGGATCTGGGTCTGCTCGATGGGGCATCTGATGGGGCTGTTTGATCGCCCTTGGCTCAATATCGCGCCGACGGGGAAGCTGGTGTTCTTGCGCTACTGCGCCTTTCACCGCGTCGAAGGGGAGCAGATCACCGAGACGGCGATGTATTTCGATATTCCGCATCTGATGATGCAGGCCGGGCTACAGCCCTTTCCGCCGCAAACCGCCAGCCACCAGGTTCAGCCGGGGCCACAGACCCACGATGGCGTGATGTTTGACGCGCAAGATTCTGCTGCGGGTGAGCAAACGTTGGACCTGATCCAGCGGATGGTCACCGACCTTGGTACCTGGCAGGGCGCGCTGCCGTTGGAAGAGGAGCTGGCCCGCACCTGGCACGATGACATGCTGTGGTGGGGACCTGCAGGGATCGGCGCCACCTACACGATCGAACGCTACGCCAAACAGCACTCCGGCCCCTTCCGCGCCGGGTTTACGGAGCGTTCCAAAACCCAACACATCTGCCGGATTGGCGAGGGGAACTTTGGCGGGTTCTTCGGTTGGCCCAATTTTACGGCTGTTCCGAGCGGTGGCTTTATGGGAATGCCCGCAACGGGTAAGCCGGGTGAATTCCGGGTCATTGATATTTATCGACGGGATGGTGACAAGCTGGCGGAAAACTGGGTGTTCATCGACCTGCTGCATTTCTGGAAGCAGCAGGGCGTCGATATCTTGGAGCGTATGCGTCAAATCGGCAGCCCGGCCATGAGTACCTTTCACGTGCCGCAAGGCGACCTGAATACTTAGGTCGGAGTAGCTGTCGGACGTCAGTGCTCAACCTTTCAAAACGCCTGCTCAGCCTAGTGAAACGTGACACTACTCCTACCCCGGCCTGGCGCAAAAAGCGCTTCACGAACCCGGTCATCCAGTTGAGGGGCATGCCAAGAGAACTTCACCGTAAGGCATGCCCTAAGCGCGGCATCAGTATACCGTGGCTGTCGGCCACGCTTGTCGGTTGGCGGCGGCCCTCGTGCCATGTTCGGTTTAAACCAGATCTTCAGGGAGCCGCGCCGCTTCAGTGCTTTGTATCGCTCGGCCAGTTCTTGGTCTTATGGCGCGTAGGGATGGGGCTGCTCAGTCAGTCCAGCTACCTCGCTTGGTTCGCGAGACGGATCCCTCGCCGTATTTTCACAACAACGCCGGCTGGTGGCAATGTTTGGGCCAGTAAGAACGGGATGGGTAGCGAAAGGGAGTAGGAGATATGAGGCACAGCTAAAACAGTCTCGTGATGCGGCCCGGTTGCAAAAGTCTGCTGATGATCGCAGTTTCCCCTTCCCGGGACACACTCACCCCCAGGCCACAGTGACCGGGATGCCGAGGGCAGTGAAGCGGTTCATGACTGCCGCACAGATCTAAACTTCAGCAACCTAGCGGCCGACGTCGCGGACCTCAGCCTCTGCCAGAGCAGCTTCACGCAGTTGATTTTCGTCTCGACCCTGCTTCGTCGGTGGTAGCCGCTCCAGATCCGCCACGGCGCTTGACCAAGATGCTTTGACGTCCGCAGGATCTCGTTGCGTGCCCGGGCTCCTGCAGTGCCGGGCTTCCAGGGCCTCGCGCTGCGGCCGGGCGGAATGATTGCTGCCGCACCGCGGTTGGTGACGGCGGCGTGGCAAGCCCGCGTGTCGTAGGCACCGTCGGCTGTAACGGTGGCGACCTCCTGATCCCGGGGGAGCTAGGCTAGCAGACCCGGCAGCATCGGCGCGTCGCCGGCGTTGCTGGAGGTGACCTCGAACGCCCGGATCTCCAGCGTTTCCGTATCAAACTCGAGGGGGATCTTGCGCCAGGCTCTTCGTTTCGAGCCGCCATGCTTGCGCGTTTGCCACTCGCTCTCGCCTTCCACCTTGATGCCGGTGCTATCCAGGAGCAGGTGCAGCTGTTAATTGGAGTCGCGATACGGGATGGTCACGTTCAAGGTCTTCCCGCGACGTTACAGAGAGCTGCAGTCCTGCACGGACCAGCCAAGCCCGGATAGTTCGAGTAGACTCGCCACGAAACCGGTCGCTTGGCCGAGGGGCAGCCCTACGAGGGCGCTGAGGGTGACACAGGCCTGGATCTCAGCGTCGCTATAGGCTTCTGACGGCCGCAATGCCCCGATTAAATGGCTTCCCACTGCATCGAGGGATCAAACCAGTCGGTCAGCGATCCGCGCTGTCTTGGCGCCTGATTATCGCTTTGCCAGTTGTTTGTTTGTAGACCGTCTTCTGAGGACGGCCTATGTCTTCCAGCTACTTCATTGGCTTCACAAGGTGAAACCCTCGCTCCTTTGCGCGACAAGGTTTTGTGATGCTCGAAGTAGCTGTTCGATCTTGTTGTGGTTTGGTGATTGCGAAATGGTATTGGGCATTCTACCAAGTTGACAAGATGAGACCTTTGACTGATACAGCCGAACCTAGAACGGGCCGTTAGCTCAGCTGGATTAGAGCAGGGAACTTCTAATTCTCAGGTCGGGGGTTCGAATCCTCCACGGCTCGCCAATCGTTTTCATTGCCAATGAACCATAAGCTTGCACGTTTTCGCGGTTTTCATGCACACCCCCTGTCAAGAGGCTATGGGGTGCCATAGTGGCGATTTCTAATAGTGCGCTGAAATATAATCGTTTTTCAGCATGGTTGGCGCTTGGCCGTTACTTTTCGCGCTGAGTTTTCAAGAGCGCCACAACTGGTTCAACCTCGGTCCGAAGATAGACCGGTCCGACATCCAAGCCGTTCGGTCGGAACGGCTGGATCCCTTCGCTCTGGAGAATAGCCCGAATTGTGTTCCAATGCGCACCGGTTTCGGCCAACAGAATCGTTGGT
>NZ_PVUF01000024.1 GCF_003003215.1 Tritonibacter scottomollicae
CCGGTAGTAAGTCTGAACCGTCACACCGATTTGCCGAACGGCTTCCTGAACCGAGCTCCCTTGCCCTTGCAGCACCTCAACCTGTCGCAGCTTCAGCACGATGTCCTCGGGCTTCTCTCGTTTGCCTGACATCTCGTCGTCCTCCTGAAAACGGGATATTCCTATCCCAAAAGGTGGACCACTTCAGTGGGGGCACTCCAGCCTCGGTCAGGATCATCTTGTCCAGCGTCAGATCACACACGGCACGTCGCAGACGGGTATTCTCATTCTCCAACTCCTTCAGCCGCTTCAACTGATCTCGGCTCATGCCACCATACTTTTTACGTCTTCGGTAACAGGTCTGCTGCGTTACGCCGATCTGTCTGACCGTGTCTGTGATCGAGCTGCCTTGTCCTTGCAGCACTTCAACCTGCCGCAGCTTCAGCACGAAGCTCTTCGGGTTTGTCTCGCTTTCCAGCCATCTCTTGGTCCTCCTGAAAATGGGATAATACTATCCCAGTTGGTGGACCACTTCAGTGGAGGGACGCCAGACGCACCATCATCCGAGCGAAAATACCTTTCTCACTCCAGCGCTTCCGGTGACTATAGAGCGTTTCCGGGGCTTACGCGGCCCCACCGGGGCCACGGTCCCCTTCAACTGTGGCAGCCATAGGCGGCAGGAGCATCGCGCCACCTTAACCCATTGCGGTTGATGAAGATAATTCCGCTCAAAACACGCTTGTCATCAACTCGAGGCTTGCCATGAGATTTCGGAAAGAAAGGTTCCAGACGTGCCATCTGTTCGTCGGCCAGCCAGAAAAGATCGCTCCCAATCACCGCTCCGTTTTCCGGAACATGAATCAAGCAGCGTGGCCGAAATCATTGCATCCTAACCCTAGGCTTTGGGTGTTGATTTGGCCAATGATGCGCGACGTTTAACAACCAGCAACGCTCCGGGCACTTGCAAGACGCGCGCGGCATGTTTGTGCGCGGTAATCAAGGCCTCTTTGGGTGCGGCGCCTTCCAGGCGAGCCGCCAGCCATGCCGCGTTAAAGGCATCACCCGCGCCAGTCGCATCAACAACGGGCCTTGCCAATCTTTTGGCAGCGACACCCAAAGTGCCTTTTGAGCTGGAATAGAGCGCAGGACGCGCTGCGTCTTTTACCACCACCTCCCCTGCTCCGAGGCGTGTATAACGCGCCACAGTTGCTTGAGGCGTGGCATCCCCAAACAGCGCAGCATCGTCATCAAAGCTCGGCAAGATCACATCTGATCGCATCGCTGCATCCGTCAAAACTGCGCGACAGTCTTCTTGGCTGCTCCACAATTTTGGTCGGATATTGGGGTCGAATGCAACCTGCGCACCTGATGCGGCAATTGCAGACCAAAGTGTTTCGCGGGCCGTTGGCGATAGAATGGCCAAGGTAATGCCGGACAGGCAGACCAGATCGGCCTCTTGCAAGGCACGTGCCAAGGCTGCTGGATCATCGGCGAGCTGTCGCGCAGCGGATGTTTCTCTCCAATAGTTAAAGGCTCGATCACCGTTTTCCTGTCGGATCAGGTATAAGCCGGGAGAGGCACCTGAAATCTGGCGAATGTGGGCGATACCCACTCCCTGCAATTGGATGAAGTCCAACATGGCCTGCGATGTGCTATCGTCACCTACGGCGCTCAGATAGTCGACGCTATGAGCTGGGCCCAGCAGGTACCTCAGGTGCCATGCCATGTTGAAGGTGTCGCCTGCAAACCCCATGCGATAGAGCCCGCCGTCAACGGGGGCCATTTCAACCATGCATTCTCCGATAACGACAATTCGTGTCATTGCGGCTCCAGAAACCAGGACTTGGCGTTGTTGTAGCAGATGTCGCGCACCAGCCGGTCGAGCAGGTCCGCGTCATCCGGCAAATGGCCCGTCTCGGCCCAGCGGCCAATCATGCCACACAGCAAGCGGCGGAAGTACTCATGCCGCGGAAAGGACAGGAAAGAGCGGCTGTCGGTCAACATTCCAAGGAATGTCGACAGAAGACCGACCTGGGCCAGGGTACGCATCTGCGCTTCCATCCCGTCCAGCGTGTCATTGAACCACCAGGCGGCCCCAGCCTGTATCTTACCGGGAACCGAACCGTCCTGAAACGTACCCGCTGTTGCGGCAAGGATAGGATTGCGGGAGGGATCTAGGCCATAAAGCACCATGCGCGGTAGTTTCCCGTCGCGATCCAGCCGATCCAGCAGAGTGCTAAGCGGACCGGCCATATCGGTGTCGCGCATGCTATCCCCGCCTGCGTCTGACCCGATCCCATGCAGCAGCCTGGACGCACCGTTGCGCACAACGTTCATGTGGCACTGCATCACCAACCCTCGTGCGGCATAGGCCCGTCCAAGGGCGTCAAAGAGCGCTGCGCGGTGGCCCGCCGCCTGTTCCGGCGTGACGGGTTGCCCCTGTCGGGCGGCCTTCAGCGCCGCGTCCAAATCGAAGGCACCAGGGATATCAGCGGCATCCAAGTGATTGATCCCATGATCGGCTGCCCTGCACCCGTGCTGCACGAAATGATCCAGCCGCAGGAAAAGAGCCGCGACCAGATCATCAAAGGAGCGGATCGGATGCGTGAGCGCCTCCAGGCTGTCGATGTAGGCGGCGAAACCAGGCGCCTCTATCTGCACGGATTTGTCGGGGCGGAAGGTCGGAACCACCCGGATGTCTGAGCCTGCCATCGCGGCATGGTGCTCCAGGGTATCAAGCGGGTCATCTGTCGTGCCGACCAACTCAACGTTCATTTTTCGCAAGAGGCTTTGCGCGGAATATCCTTTTTCTCCGAGCTGCGCATTGGCCGCTTCCCAAACGTTATCGGCGGTTGCGGGCGACAGCACTGTGCCGTTCAGATCAAAGTAGCGCCAAAGTTCCAGATGTGACCAATGATGAACCGGGTTCAGCACGGCGCGGGGCATCGCCTCCGCAAAGGCGTCGAATTTTTCGCGCCAGGTTGCAGCGCCTGTCACCCGAGCCTCGTCAATGCCAGCCCATCGCATGACGCGCCACTTATAGTGGTCATGGGCGAGCCACATCTCACCCAGATTTTCCCATGTGCGATCACCGGAGATTTCAGCCGGCGGGAGGTGATTATGATAATCCACAATCGGCAGATCTGTCGCGACCTCGTGGAACAATCGTCGTGCGGTCGCAGTGTCGAGCAAAAAATCCTGTTGGAGGAAACCCGTCATACGCCCAATTCCTTTGCGATGGTTGTCACAGCCGACTTTGCCCCGCCCTGCAAACGGTCAAATGCCGCGCTGATTGTGGTTTGGAACTCTGCTCGCGCGCGCAGGGCGTCTGGAACCAAGGACGGCAGCGACAGAACCCCGGCGACTGGATCATCGCCAAGGGCGGCCCGACGCAGGTCATCTTGTCGTGGATCCGGAACAGGAGGCAGGCTACGCAACCCTATAATCCAAGCAGCCACCGCCACGGCCGAGACCGACCAATCACGTTTGGCTTCAAGGTTGGCAGCTATCGGGGCGAACAGGCGTTGCGGCATCTTCTGGCTGCTGTCGCTGGCGATCTGATCCAGTCTGTGTCGGAGCCGGGTGTTTTCAAACCGCTTTAGCAACTCATCCGCATAGGCTGCGAGGTCAATACCTTCAAGCGGACGCAGTGTTGCGGCCTGTTCGGCCAGCATCAGGTGGCGCACTAATGCGCGTAGCTCCTTGTCGGCCATGCAGTCTGCCACTGTCTGATGTCCCAGCACCTGACCCAGCCAAGCCAAGGTGGTGTGCGCACCGTTGAGCAGTCTAAGTTTCATTTCCTCAAACGGCTGAACGTCTGCAACCAGCATAGCTCCACCCTCTGCGAAGGGGGGGCGTCCATTGGCAAAGTCATCTTCAATCACCCATTGCCTGAAGGGTTCGCACAGAATCGCATTCGGGTCGGCACGACCAAGAGCGGATGTGACCACGGCATGGCTGTCATCGGTCATGGCAGGCACGATCCGGTCCACCATCGACGAAGGGAACCGAACGTGGCTCCTGATCCATTCAGCGAGATTTCGATCCAACGCCTCCGCAAACCCCAGCACAGCGGCGCGGGTGAGCGCGCCGTTATCCGGCTGGTTGTCACAAGACAAGATGGTGACCCCGCCCAGTCCCGCTGCGCGTCGGCACTGGAGGCCTGCAACCAACACACCGATGGCAGTCGTGGGTGCCCCGCCTGCCAACTCAGCCTGAATGGCCGCGTACTCCAGATCGAGCTGGCCTTCTTTTGTGCAGTATCCTTTTTCGGTAATGGTCAATAGGATCACCGACATGTCTGGAGTCGCGATCAACGCGGGGATTGCATCCTCCCCATCGCGGGCGGGATGACAGGTGCCGCACAGGACTCCGATTTCGCGCAGTGTTATGGTGTCGCTATCTGCTTCGGCGACGTGATACTGCCCCTGCACCTCATCCAACCCATCCAGAGCTTCAACACCGGAATTCAGCCGCGCGGCGACCACGCCCCAATCACCACCCTCGGCCACAAGACCATGGTGGAGGAAAACCATCGGATGGGCGCGGGCAAAGGCACCAAAGCCAATATGCAGGATGCGTGGTTTCAGAAACGTTCGTTCGTAGGGGCAAGGAATGAGGGCGCTGGTCATAAATCGATCCTAGTATCCGTCTTCAAAATGCGTCGTTCACCAGCCGGCAGGACCACCTGTGCCTCCGGCAACACCGGCGCGCCGTCGCCCTCTCTTCTGGTAGTCAGGCTGATGTGGTCTTGGGTGCTGTGCAAGACGAGATGGGACAGGCACCGCTTGCCGGCCTTTGTCACACCGTCGTCCTCATAAAGAAGACTGGTGGTTTCCTCTTCACCTTGAGCAGGGAAGACAGCCAACAGACGTGCGGTCTCTGCCTCGGGCGCTGCGCGATTTGCGCCCTGCCCCATCGGGATCACGGCGCCGCCGCGGACGAACAAGGGAATGGTGTCCAAGGTGACAGGAACTGTCAGCCATTGGCCGCCTTCGTGCCACAGGCCAGTGTGAAAATCCCACCAGCCCCCGGGATGTCGCGGCAAATAGACGGAGCGGGCCTCGACACCCTTGTCGAGGACTGTTGCCACCAAAAGATCCCGCCCGAGAAGGAAGCTATCGCTCTCCTCCCAGGTTTGACTATCCGCGCCGAAATCAAGGAACAAAGGTCGTAGCATCGGCTCACTGCGCTCTGCCGCCTGCCACAGGCAGGTGTAGAGATAAGGCAGAAGCTGGTACCGCAATTCTATCGCCGCGCGGATATGATCCGTCACCTCAGGATACATCCAGGGTTCATTCACTGTGGCGTCATCATTCCATGAATGGATGGTAAAGCGCGGATGGAATATACCGTTTTGAACCCAACGTACGAACAGTTCCGGTTCCGGTCGCGGTCCGGAGAAGCCGCCGACGTCATGGCCAATGTTGTAAAAGCCGGAAACACTCATCCCAAGGCCCATCCGCTGGTTCCAGCGCAAGGTCTTCCAATCTGTGCGGTTGTCCCCACTCCAGGTCTGGGCGTAGCGCTGCAATCCCGGCGAGCCTGATCGGCTGATGAGATAGGGCCGCTGCTCCGGAGCATGGGCTTCCTGCGCCTCCATCGACGCGCGTGTCATCAGGATGGGCATCACGGGGCGCATCAACGAAATGTCGATTGCCTCGCCGAAACCCGCACATTGAGCGTGTCGATCCCAAATTTCATATTCGTTGTTGTCGTTCCAAGTTGAACCTATGCCGCGTTGCAACAACGCCTCGTCGACATTCTGCTTCCACCATTCCACAGTCGCCTGGTTGGTGAAGTCGAGATGCGAGCCTTCGTCGTCCCAAAAGACTGAACGTTCTGGTCCGCAGTTTGCATCTGTTTCAGCGCTCGCGCGCACGAACAGCCCTGCATCCGCCACCTCGGCGTAGCGCGGATGCTCCTGCAACAGGCAAGGTTTGATGTTGGCGATGAGATGCACCCCCTTATCAGCGAATTTTGCCGCCATTGCCTCGGGGTCGGGCATCTTTTCATCATTCCAGTGAAAGACGTACCGCTTCGTCCCGATCGAGGTGTAGCCCGACGACATCTGAAAACTGTCGCAAGGGATGCGATGCTCGGCAATTTTTGTCAGGAAACCTTCCAGCTGCACCTGTGCAGCCGGCGCATCTGTATAGGACATCGTCGACCCGGAGTAGCCCAGGCTCCAGCGTGGCGGAAAGGCGGTGCCGCCGGTCAGTTGCTCTTGTTGTTTGACCAAGTCGAGCAACTCAGGCGCCCATGTCATATAAAAATCGAGATCGCCGTCCTCGGCACGATAGGCACGATATGGGGCATGGTAATTGTCCAATTCATTGCCAAGATCGAACCAACAACCGGCCAGATTGTCGTAGAAAATAGACCAGCACCCGGCGCTCTGGGTCCTGGTCAGAGTGAAAGGCACGTGCTTATAGAGCGGATCGGTGCGCTCTGCATCATACCCCATCGCATCTAAGTTGCGCATTTCGTAACGTTGACCAGCACGGTTGAGCGGCCCTGTCTTTTCGCCAAGCCCGAATACCGGTTCTTGCGGGTGTCGGGAGAGGAAATGCGCGTGGGCATGATCACGCAGGCCTAGGTGAATGCCGCCGGTTGGGCGATCCTCGGCAAAGACTTCCCAAGCTCCATCCACCTTAGCTTCCCAAACCATTTGCAGCGGCGTCAAAAGACGAAGCCGCATCGTCTCGGTCGACAAGACGAGTTCCGTCTCGCTCTGCGAGATTTGGGGGGAGGGACAGGCAAAGCCGGATGTGTCGTCGCGGCCGCGTCCCCCCCATGGGGCATCTCCAGCCGGCGCCACAGTCCATGTCCGTCCCAAACGCCACGCTGCGTCTTTTTGCAGGGACACGCGAAACCTATTTTCCTCCAGCACGCAAAGATGCAGCAGGTGGCGACCTTCGACGCGCAGGGTCACACCGGTGGCGGTTTCCGCCTCCAAAGCCCAAGTTTTAAGGCACTTCATTACTGATATCCCAATAGAAGACGCGGCAGGAAGAGGCTGATATCAGGCACATAAGTGACCAGCATCAACAGACCGAACAACACCGCATAAAAGGGCAGAAGTGGACGGATCACCTTGGCAATAGAGGTGCCGCCGACGGAGCACCCCACAAACAGGGCGGACCCAACAGGCGGCGTGCAGATACCAATGCAGAGGTTTAGCGTCATCACGATGCCAAAATGCACAGGGTCCATGCCAAGACCTTTGACAACTGGCATGAAAATTGGCGTGAAGATTAAGAGCGCCGGTGTCATGTCCATAAAGGTTCCGACAACGAGCAGCGCCACGTTTATCGCCAGGAGAATGGCGATCGGGTTGTCAGACAGGCCCAGCAAGAAATCCGAGATCGCAAAGGGAATGCCACCGAAGGCCATGGCCCGGCTCATCGCGATGGACGCGCCGATCATCAGCAGCACGACTGAAGTGGTGACCGCACTCTCTATCAGGATTGCAGGCAGATCCTTTATCGTGATTTCGCGGTACCAGACCAGTGCCAAAACCAGAGTGTAGAGTACGGCTGCAGCCGAGGCCTCGGTTGCCGTGAAGACACCAGAGATGATGCCGCCCATCACGATCACGACCAGGCCTAAAGGCAAGACTGCATCGCGAGCGGCCACCATGACCTCACTGAGGGCTGGACGGGGCGCAACGGGATAGCCGCGCCGCTTAGCGATCACGCCAGCCACGATCATCAATCCCAAGCCCATCAAGATGCCGGGCAAATATCCCGCGACGAACAAAGCAGCGATGGATGTTCCGCCGGTGATCAAGGAGTAGACGATTAACGTTGCTGAGGGCGGTATCAGCAGGCCTGTCGGACAGGATGCAATATTGACCGCAGCGGAGAAAGCAGGGTCGTAGCCCTCTTTCTTTTGCAAGGGCGCCATCACGCCGCCCACCGCCGCTGCAGAGGCCACGGCGGATCCGGAAATGGATCCGAACATCATGTTGGCAATCACATTGCAATGGGCCAGCGCGCCTGGAAGCCGACCGCCCAGCACCTTGGCGAAGTTGATCAACCGCATGGCGATCCCGCCGCGGTTCATAATGTTCCCTGCCAAGATAAAGAACGGAATAGCAAGAAGCGTAAAGCTGTCCAGCCCCGACGCCATTTGCTGTGCGACGATAAACAGGGATTGGTCCACCCCCATAAACAACAAGAACGTCGCGGTGGTCGCGATACCAATCGCAAATGCAATCGGCACACCGAGTGCCATCAGCACGGCAAAGCTGCCAAAGAGAAGAAAAATAGCTGTCGTCATGTCGCGCCGCCTTAATCCAGTGGTCCGCCGAGCGGGGCCGTCTCGCCCAGCTCCGGCGTAGAAGGGCCGTCACGCCACAGCTCGAACGCGAAGATCGCGCAGTAAAACAAGATGATCGCGCCCGCGAAGGGGATCGCACCGTAGACCAGCCCCATAGGCAACTGCAGCGCTGGCGTGACCTGACCAGAGGCCATCGTCTTGAGGACAAGCTGACTGCCACCCCGGATCATGACGAAAGCTGCAAAGCCAGCAATGGCGAACAGGACGAACGCCTCGCTCACGGTCCGTGCTCGTCCCGACAATTGCTGGGTTAGAAGGTCAATCGCCAAGTGTCGGCGCAAACCTAACGTGTAGGCCCCTCCGATCAGGGCCAGCCACATAAAGAGAAAGCGTGCCAATTCATCGGTTACCGTGCTGGGCGTGCCCAACACGTAACGACTGATGACCTGCCAGCTCACGCAGGCCACGAGCACCACAAATATCGTTGTAATGACCGTTTTGAGGAGCATGTCGACCCACGCTCTCATGAATGACCCTTGCCACATTTGCGGGTTTGTTCGATCCGAGTCATAGGCTCCTCCCTCTCTCCGGTCCTTCACTCTTGCCGAGGACCCTTGCTCAGACCATCCGATTGGTCAACCAATTTGTGCTCAAGACGTAGTTTTCCTCAAGTATTACGACCAATTTCGAAGTTTTGGTTGACTGATTGCTGGCTTTAGGGAAGATTTCCGGAGTATTGGTTGACCAATTGCCGGTCAGACCGAAACACTTGGGAGGAGAGACCATGACCAAGACGTTTACCGCCGCATTGTCTGCGCTGGCACTGGCCGCATCGGTCGGCGCTGCAGGCGCGACCACATTGAAACTTAACCACAATAATCCGCCGGATCATCCGGTCCACATCTCCATGCAGATCATGGCAGACCGCGTGGCCGAGCTGACCGATGGCGAAATCAAGATCCAGATCTTCCCCAATGCCCAGCTCGGCACTCAGCGGGAATCGATGGAACTGGTCCAAAACTGCGCTCTGGAGATGGCACGCTCCAATGCGTCCGAACTCGAGGCATTCGAGGAAAGCTATTCTGCGCTCAATCTGCCTTACATCTTCTCGTCCGAAGAGCATTTCAACACGGTAATCACCAGCGACATTGGCCAGGACATCCTGAGTTCCTCTGTCGATCAAGGGTTTCGCGGGGTCGCGTTCTATACCGAGGGTGCGCGCTCCTTTTATGCGCAGAAGCCAATCATGTCCCCGGCAGACCTGCAGGGCGTAAAAGTGCGCGTTCAGCCGAGCCCCTCCGCCATTCGCATGGTCGAACTTCTGGGCGGCAACCCGACACCGATTTCTTGGGGTGAGCTATATAGCGCCCTGCAGCAAGGCGTCGTGGACGCGGCAGAAAACAACCCAACCGCCCTGACCACCGCACGCCACGGCGAAGTTGTCAGCGACTTTTCTTTGGATGAGCACACCATGATTCCCTCGGTCGTTGTGATCTCCAACTGCGCATGGGACGGTATGACTGCTGATCAGCAAGAGGCCCTGCAGACTGCTGCGCTCGACTCCATGGCCGCGCACCGCGAGGCGTGGAACGCAGCCTCTGACGCGGCGATTGAGGAAGCGAAAGCCACGCTGAACGTCAACGTCCACATGGTCGACAAGGCGCCTTTCGCTGAGGCTGTCCTGCCAATGCATGAGGAAGTGGCGGCAAAGTCCGAGCACCTTGCTGATCTGATCGACCGCATCAAAGCGGCCCAATAAGCGACAGGCACAGGCACCATGCTCGAACGTTCCGAACTCGCAGATAATGCGCTGCAAGCTTTGCATGACGAGGATTACGACCGTCCTTTCAATACGCAAAACCTCAACGCCGACACGCTGATATTCACCCGAGGCCGCCAAGGGCAGTCTTTGGATGGGGATTGGAGCTTCTGCGTCGACCTTCTGGATACCGGCCTGCGGCAAAAATGGTTCGCCATGACGCCAGAAGCCCCAGAGGATCGAATCGAACCTTGGGATTATGACCCCTACATGGGCGAAACGGTGCCTGTGCCCTCCTGCTGGCAGATGCAAAAAGAAAAGTGGTACTTCTTTGAAGGCTCTGCCTGGTATACGCGTCCGTTGACGCACGCCCCTGTGCCGGGGCGCCGGCAGGTGTTACGCATCGGTGCGGCGCAGTATGATTGTAAAGTGTTTTTGAACGGTGCTTTTCTCGGGAACCACTACGGGGGCTCCACGCCATTTTGCGTGGAATTGACCGAGGCCCTGAAGCCGGGGCAAAATTGGCTGATGCTCTGCGTCAACAACACGCGCACGCGGGACCGTGTGCCGATGCGAAACACCGACTGGTTCAACTATGGTGGCGTCTATCGCGAGGTCACGCTGTATGATCTACCGTCCGTTGTGATCCGCGATCTGTTTGTTCGCCTTGAGGGGAATGCGATCCGCGTCTCGGTCGCAGTTGATGGCGCGTGCGCGTTAGCGCGGTTTTCGATTCCCGAGCTGGGTATCGACGCGGAGCTGCCCTTGATCGCAGGAAAGGGTGATGTGACGCTTGCCGCCTCACCCGAACTGTGGTCGCCGGACAATCCCAAGCTCTATGACGTGTCGCTGAGCGCAGGTGCGGATCAGGTACAAGATCGGGTTGGGTTCCGCAGCATCTCTCGCGAGGGAACCGAGATCCTGCTAAACGGCAAACCTCTCTTTCTACGAGGCATTTCCGTGCATGAAGACGATGCAACGCAAGGGAAGGTCACCAGCGAGACCGACATCCGTCGCCGGTTTGCCCACGCCAAGGAACTGGGATGTAATTTCCTGCGCCTTGCCCATTACCCACATCACGAAAGAGCAGCCGAGATTGCTGATGAGATGGGCTTGATGCTCTGGGAGGAGGTCCCGGTCTACTGGGCGATCGACTTTTCCAACCCCGCAACTCGGCGGGATGCTGAGAACCAGTTGCGCGAACTCATTCGCCGCGACCGGAACCGCGCCAGCGTGATCATCTGGTCGGTGGGCAACGAAAATCCTGACACCGATGCACGGCTTGATTTCATGCGCGGGCTTGCAGATCTTGCCAAGGACGAAGACCCGACCCGCCTGACGTCTGCCGCCTGCCTCGTGAACCACGCAAAGCTAAAGATCGAGGACCGGCTGGCTGAACATATCGATGTCATTGGCTTGAATGAATACTATGGCTGGTACGAAGAGAACTTTGACGAACTGGGTGAGATTGGCCGCAATTCTGCGCCTGAACGCCCCGTGGTCATCTCTGAAACCGGCGCGGACGGCGACAGCACCGAACATGGACCAGAACGCGGACTATTCAGCCTCGCCTATCAGGATGAGGTTTACGCCAAACAGATCGCGACACTCCGTGCGCTAGATTATGTGAAGGGCATGTCGCCTTGGATCCTCTATGATTTTCGAGTGGAACGGCGACAGGGCATCTTTCAGCGCGGCTGGAACCGTAAGGGACTGATCGCCGGCGACAAGGCGACCAAAAAACCTGCATTCCACCGGTTGGCCGCCTATTATGCCGAACGCGCGGCAGTTGAGCACCAACCACCATTAGCCCCCGAGGAGACAGCATGACCCAATACCGGCGCTATCAGGACGTGGCACAGGCCTTGCGGGGTGTGATCCGGGAAGAAGGGTTTGCCGTCGGCGACCGCCTACCCCCGGAACGGCAGCTCTCCGAACGGCTTTCAGTGTCGCGGTCGCTGGTACGTGAGGCATTGATTATGCTGGAAATTGATGGGCTGGTCGAGGTTCGCAAGGGCTCTGGTATCTATCTGGCCACGCCCTCTGCAACAAAGGCCCCGCCTGAGCGTGACGATATCGGCCCATTTGAGTTGCTGCAGGCGCGCCAGCTTCTAGAAAGCTCCATCGCCGCCTTTGCCGCCGAGATGGTCACGAAGAACGACATCACGCGGATGCGCGAAGCGCTGGAGATGGAGCGCGCCGATATCGAGGCCGGCAGCACGGATCACTCCGGCGACGAGCTTTTTCACCGGCTGATTGCTGAGGCAACGCAGAATTCGGTACTGGTGGACATGGTCGATGAGTTGTGGCGCAAACGGGACCAGAGCCCGATGTGGGCCAAACTGCACGACCGTATCTTTGATGCCGGGTACCGCCAGAACTGGCTTGAAGACCATCAACAGATCCTGACCGCCCTGCGTACCAAAGATCGCGACGGTGCGCGGGCTGCCATGTGGCAACACCTTGCCCATGTCCGGGAAACATTGATGGAACTGTCTGATGTCGATGACCCGGCCTTCGACGGCTACCTCTTTCAATCTATTTCCGCGCCGACCTGAGGCCGGAGACTGCCAAAGCGCCTTTAGCAAGTAGGCGCGCTCCTAACGATAAGAACACGAGGATCGCATGATCGAAACCTGGCGCTGGTTTGGCCCGAATGACCCCGTAACGCTGGCCGATATCCGTCAGGCCGGGGCCACTGGCATTGTGACGGCCCTACACTCTCTGCCCAATGGCACCGTCTGGCCAGTCGAGCAGATTGCCGCGCACCGTGACATGATCGCCGCGGCGGGACTCACTTGGGATGTGGTCGAAAGCGTGCCCGTCCACGAAGACATCAAACGCGCGGCGCCGGGGTGGGAAGACAAGGCGGACGCCTGGGCCCAGTCCATACGAAACCTCGCAGCCTGTGGCATTAGAACAGTGTGTTACAATTTCATGCCGCTGTTGGATTGGACCCGAACAGACCTGACGTATCCCCTCTCTGATGGTGCGTTGTGCCTGCGTTACGACGCAGTGGACGCGGCGGTGTTTGATATTCATATCCTCGCCCGGGACGGCGCCGATGCGGACCACAGGCCGGAAATCGTAACACACGCAGCTGACCGGTTTGCGAAGATGACTGAACCGGAATGCGAGGCACTTACGCGCACCATCATAGCTGGCCTTCCCGGCGCTGAAGAGAGCTTTGACCTTGACAGTTTCCGGTCGCATCTTGCTCTTTACGCCGACATTGATGCGACGCGACTGCGGGCTAATCTGGCCGCCTTTCTTCAACTTGTGGTGCCCGTGGCAGAAGAGGTGGGCGTGCGGCTGGGTATCCATCCAGACGATCCGCCTTTTCCCATTTTTGGTCTGCCGCGTGTAGCCTCGACCGCAGAGGATCTAGACCACGTCGTCCACATGGTAGAAAGCCCCGCAAACGGCCTTACGTTCTGCACCGGGTCGTTGGGCGTGCGTGCGGACAACGATCTACCGGCCATGCTGACACACTTCGGGGAGCACGTGAATTTCCTCCACCTGCGCGCCACACTGCGCGAGAAGGATGGCATCAGCTTTCACGAAGCTCCGCATCTGCTCGGCAACGTCGATATGGTCGCGGTATGTAAGGCAGCGCTGGCTGCGGAGTCTGCACAGGGGCGCAAATTACCATTCCGGCCGGACCACGGCCATATGCTAGCCCATGATCAACGCGTCGACAGCACGCCGGGCTATCCCTACATTGGGCGCCTGCGTGGGCTGGCAGAATTGAGAGGAGTGCTTCACACGCTGGATTGGCTGCAAAGAGCCGAATGATCGGCCTCAATCCACGCCCGAGGGTCAAGACTTCGGTAACGGGGTTGCTTTCAGTCAAGTGATTTTACGCAAAGCAATTCAGTTGGCATCGTTGCAGAACTCCCTCTTGAGGCCTGACGACCACTTTCCCCTCCGAACTTAGACGACGCGGGTGATCTCGGCCGTGCCGAGTGCGTTGAAGCGGTTGATGAGGTCGATTCGGATGTGGGTTTCGGCAGTTTGGCGGTCGGGGGCTCTTGCGGCAATGCGCTCGCCGAATGCCTTTAAGCAGCGCATCTTTGCCTCGTTCCGGCTCCGGACGTGGTACCCTGTCCCGTATGCCCGAAGAATTCGAATTTATCCGTCTCGAAGGGACAGCGTCCCCTTGCGGGCAAAGTACAAACGGACAGACCTTCTGATCTTCGACGACTTTGGCGTCAGCACGCTGAAGTCCACTGGCAAGCATGACCTTCTGGAACTTCTGGATGACCGCATCGGTGAGCCCGCCACCATCGTTTGCGGCCAACTCCCCGTCGAGAACTGGCACGCCTTCATCGACAATCCAACGATTGCGGATACAATACTTGATCGGCTGATGATCGCTGCACATCGCATCGAGCTTTCCGGCCCATCCTTACGGCGAAAAGCAAACTGTCTCCGGTACAGATCGGTGTCGGTGCGGATGATCAAGGATCTCAGCCGGGATCAGCCGCCCGTGTGATGAGTGCAGGCGTATTTCGTTGTGATAAGCAGTCCACCTGCCGATCCAGTTGCGGGCCTCGGAACCGGTTTCGAAGGCGTTCGGGTAGATGCATTCGTACTTCAGTGATCGCCAGCCCCGCTCGATCATGCGATTGTCGATCCAGCGACCGTGACCCCGGTGGGGCAGCGAAAGCGCTGCGAAGCATCCCGTTCCGTGACCAACTGGCCGATCTTGGCGTACAGCATTTCGGAGTTCCTCTCGGGAATCTGCGGCTCGGCCAATGAGGCGTCGTCGAACGCCGACGCCATGCTCTCGATGGCCGTGTTCGTCGGGCGTATGTTGCACTTGTTGGCCAGTTCGGCCGCGCTCAGTTCCTCGCGGACGGCCTTCAGTGTCACCTTCGCCTTGAACTCCGCTGAAAAGCGCTTTCGTTTCGTCAAATAGGGTCGCGTCGCCCTCAGGTGCTAAAGCTCAGCAACTGCTCCAAATTCCCGCGACCACCTCTATTCGCGCCGGGGGGCATCTGGCGGTCAGGGCGATGGGCTGAAAAAGGTTTCGGCAAATGCGATAAACGCTTGGGTGATTGGCCGTTTGAGCGCCGCGCCGCGATGGGCAAGGGCTATCTGATGCTGCGGCGGGCGCCCAGCGAGGGGAACCCGGATCACCGCACTGCCATCATAGCACGGGGCGACTGGCAGGTCGGTCGCCAGCAGGCCAACACCAAACCCGTTGGCTACCATTGTCCGCAGCATTTCAATCGAGCCGGTTTCGTGGGCCACCCGCACCGGAACACTTGCATTCTGCAACAGAGACAGGAAATAGCCGCGGCTGTGGGGCAAGTTCATTAGGATGACCGGCTCCTGCGCCAGATCTTCGGCGCGAACGCTGGGCTGTTGTGCCAGCCTGTGCCCCTGCGGCAGCAGGGCGTAGGGTTTCGCTGCCATCAGAGGCGTGATGACAAAATCGGACGGAATGCCAAAGTCGTAGAGCAGCGCCATGTCAATCCGACCTTCGCTGAGCCAGTCGAACAGTGTTTGCAGGTCGCCTTCAAGGATACGGACTTCGGCGTCGGGACGGGCGTCCAGAAAGCGGCGCACCAGCTGCGGCGCATAGCGTGGGCCGAGGGTTGAAAACACACCCAGATTCAGGAATTCCGGCGTACCCTCACCGCCGCTCAGGACCCAGCGCGCCTGTTTCTCCAGTTCCCGCAGCTGCGCGACCTTGTGCTGCCCGACGGGGGTCAGCTCCATCCCGCGCCCGGGAATGCGGATAAACAGCTTTTGCCCGAACACTTCCTCACAGCGGGCAATGGCCAGCGAAACCGAAGGCTGAGACGTGTTCAGCGCGCGGCTCGCCGCGGCGGTGCTGCCGGTGTCCGCGACCGCCAGCAGGATTTCAATCTGTCGGAAGTTCAATGGTATATTCATTTAGGTATACCCATCATATGCAGCCTGTATTTCTAAATATATCCAATCTGAAGCTACCTTCCAGCAAGCAATTGATGGTGGGTGCATGTTCGAAGACGATAAAACAGCAGGCCGCAGGCCGCTAGAAGGGGTCCGCGTTCTGGACTTTTCCCGAGTTCTGGCAGGGCCCTACTGCACTGCGCTGATGGCCGACCTCGGGGCGGAGGTGATCAAGGTGGAGCCGCCCGCGGGCGATGACTACCGCCACATTGGCCCGTTCAGGGACGGCGAAAGCCTGCTGTTCCAATCGGTGAACCGGGGCAAGAAATCCATCGTTCTGGATCTGAAATCCGAGGACGGGAGTGCGGCTGCATTGGCGCTGGCGGAAGAGTGCGACGTGCTGGTCGAAAACTTCCGCCCCGGCGTGATGGAGCGGTTCGGGCTGGGTGCGGACAAACTGTGCGCGGCCTGTCCCCGGCTGGTCTATGTTTCTGTCTCCGGGTTCGGCCAGACAGGCCCGAACCGGTTGCTGCCGGCCTATGACATCATCATCCAGGCGATGAGCGGGCTGATGGATATGACCGGCGCCGAGGACGGCCCGCCGATGATGGCCGGAGATGCCTTTGCCGACGTTGCAGGCGGCATGTTCGCGGCCTTCGGAGCAATGGTGGCGCTGTTTGACCGGGAACGCAGCGGCAGCGGGCGGCATGTTGATCTGGCGCTTTATGACGCTCTTGTCTCGATGATGCCGGTGGCCGCCTGCCGCGCGCTGATGGCGGGCGAGACGCCAAGGCGGACGGGCAGCAAACATGCGCTGTCGGCCCCCTTCGGCACCTATCCGGCCGGGGATGGTAGCTTCACCGTCGCCGTGCTGAACGACCGGCTGTTTGCGCGCTTCGCAGCAGCCATCGACGCGCCGGAGTTGGCGGACGACCCACGCTTTGCCAGCGATGCCTTACGGCAGCATAACGAACCTGCTTTGGCGCAGCATATCGAAAGCTGGGCCGCCGACCTTAGTGCCCAGGACGCAGTGGCGGTTCTGTCAGGCGCAAGCATTCCAGCCGCGGCGCTGTGTTTGGTGCCCGAGGCCTGGGGCTCGCCGCAAGCGCAGGCGCGCGGGCTGGCTTCGGCGGTAGAGCACCCTGCCCTTGGCACGCTCACGGTGCCGGAGCAGCCGGTGCATTTCAGCGGTGCGCCCCGTGGCAAGCGCCAGTCAGCGCCCGCTTTGGGCGCCCACACCCAGAACATACTGCAACAGCTTTGGCAAAACAGGGAGAGCCCCGATGAGCGTTGATCTAAACAGCGAAGAACAGGCCGTCACCACCCAGATCGAACGGTTTTCCAGCGAGGTTCTGGCACCTGCCGCTGCGGCAATCGATGCAAAGTCCCAATTTGCAACCCTGCACCGCGCAGCACTGGCAGACATGGGAATTATGGGCATGAACCTGCCCGAAATGTATGGCGGCATCGGTTTGTCCGGGCCTGCGCTTTATTGCGCGGTGGAGGCTGTCGCGGGGGCCTGCGGTTCTACCGCCTCGATGCTGACGGCCCATTTCCTGGCGACGGATTCACTGCTTCTGGGTGCGGATGAGGTGCTCAAACAGCGCGTCCTGCCAGCCGCCGCGGCGGGTGAGGCACTTGGCGCCTTTGCTCTGACAGAACCGATAGCTGGCTCCAATCCTGCGGACATGCGCAGCACCGCCACCCGGGACGGCGAAGGTTACCGGCTGAAGGGCTCCAAATGCTTCATCTCCAACGCGGGCGAGGCCGATTTCATCGTGGTCTATGCCAAGACTGACAACGAGGCAGGCGCTCGCGGGGTCAGCGCCTTTGTAGTGGAACCGGGCAAGACTGATGGTGTCGACATCGGCAAGCACGAGGAAACCATGGGCCTGCGCGGCGGTCATGTATTCCCGATCTCGTTTGACTGCCATGTGCCCGCGAAAAACCGGCTGGGCGACGAAGGCACCGGGTTCCGCACCGCAATGAAGGTGCTGGACAACGGCCGTATCGAAGTCGCCGCACAGGCCACCGGCATTGCGCGCGCCGCGCTGGATGCGGCCGTGTCCTATGCCAAAGAACGCGAGGTCAGCGGACGGCCGATCAGCAGTTTCCAAGGGCTGCAGTGGATGCTCGCTGACAGTGCCACTGAACTGGCTGCCGCGCGGGCCTTGGGCCTGCAAGCCGCACGCAAGCGCGGCACCGGCGAGCGGTATTCCTCAGATTCGGCCTTTGCCAAGCTATATGCCAGCGAGGCCGCCTGGCGCATCGCAGACCGGGCGCTGCAGATCCACGGCGGCTACGGCTACACCCGCGACTTTCCGCTGGAACGCTACTTGCGCGACTTGCGGATTTTCAGGATTTACGAAGGCTCCTCGGAAATACAGCGAACCATCATTGCCCGCGAACTTCTGAGTTAGCTTTCAGGTGAGCCGCATGTCTGTGTGTGCAGCGCAGGTAGCTGCTGGCCCCGATGAGGTCCGCTGAAATAGTCCCAAATCGCTTCGCGGACGACGACGTGTCCCTGACCTTCGGCGGGGAGTCTCGGCTCGCGGGGCGACATTGCTCCATCATCTCAATGGTCTTGCGTGACAGGTGTTCTTTTCTCAGCGATTTCAGGAATGCTTGGCCAATCGCCGTGAAGCACCGACTTTGCAAATTTCACGGCGCTCCCAATCCCCTGGGCAATCACGATGCCAAACTCGCCTAACAGGCCGCGCAGCATGTTGCTGAGCTGGGTCCGTTGCCGCACGATCAGATCACGACGCGGTGGAAGAACAGAACGCCCTGCTGTTCCTCAGTCCTGATCGCCACGAAACGCATCGTTGGGCGCGTCACGCCTCAAAGATTACTCCTGCGTCGATGTCGTCCGACTTGCCACGTTCGACATGAGCCTTCATATCCATTGCAGGCATCCGCATTATGGCGCAGCGCGCCGCAGGTGGAGCAGGAGCCATCCCCCACCTTCAACGGACATCAGTGCAGCATGCCGCCTTGAGTTGAGGACCGCCAAGGGCCCGCTTGCGCGCCCGGCAACGAGCGGCGCTCTTTGTGCGGAGAGGCTTGGGTTAGTCCGGCTCAGCGCCGTCGACCCCGCACTGACATTTTCTTGTTCCCGCGCGCGCCCGTCACAACGGGCGTGTTCTGTTCGTTTTCATCCCTCAACTTACTCCACCGCGCGAGACGCGCGGGATCTAGCGTCCCAGCGGAGACCGCGGACTGCACCGCGCAACCGGGTTCATGCTTGTGCGTGCAATCGCGAAATCGGCAATCGGGAGCCAGCTCCGTGATCTCGGCAAAAAGCTCATCGAGACCCGCTGATAGATCGCTTACATGCAAGGTGCGCATTCCCGGCGTGTCGATCACCCAAGCACCACCTTCGATGGTGTGCAGGGAACGGGATGTGGTGGTATGCCGTCCTTTTGCATCATCTGCGCGGATGCCCCCGGTGGCTTGCGCCTCATCTTCGGATTTCTGAGCCAGAGTATTTAGCAGCGTTGATTTGCCCACGCCGGACGATCCGATCAGCGCCACGGTCTGTCCCGCGCCGCACCAAGGCGCGAGGGCAGCAATCGCATCCTGTGACTTTCCGTTGATCGAGACCACTGGCAATCCCCGCTGCAACGCCGCGGCCTCGCGCTGGAATTTCGCCGCATCAAGCGTCTGATCCACTTTGGTCAACACGATCACAGCGCCAGTTCCTGCTTCGTTGGTCAGAGCCAGGTAGCGCTCCAGGCGGGCAGGATTGAAGTCGTCATTACAGGACGTGACGATAAATATTGTATCCACATTCGCTGCGATCAGTTGCAGCTGCCGCGCCCCGACGGTCTGACGTTGCAGCAGCGAGTGGCGGTCCAGTCGGCGGGAAAGCTGATGACTGTGAGGATCGGCGAGAACCCAATCCCCCACGGCGAAATCTGCAGTTGTCATCGCCGCAGGCAGACTCAGTTTGGCCTGCCCATCAACAGAGACAGCCGTCATCTTCGACCGATGCACCGCGGAGACCCGCATCGGCTCAAGACCTGCGTCTTCAAGGCCAAGTTGACTTTGCAAGGCGGTTGTCCAGCCAAGTGCGTGCAATGATGCGGGGATATGATGGTCTTGCTTTTCCACAAATCCCTGAATGGTGTGATTGAGCCTTCATGGCAAGTGTTGCGGCGGCACCGTTTCCGGTGTTGCACCTCATGACTTCAAGTTCATGGCCTGACGGGGCCCTCGCAAAGACGAGCATCCCCAAAAATGTGGTTTGCGATCTGGATGCCTGTCCAGCACTCCCGCTCGTGCTCCAGCGTCAGGTTGGCATCGCCCCGCCCGTACGGTCGTGCAGGTACTGGCTCATGGCCATGATCACCCCAACCACACCCTTCATGCCCAGCCAGCCGCCATTGATTAAGTCGCGTTTAGGCCCAAGGTCGGCGAAGCGCAGGATTGCGAAACCTGCGAATATGCAAACACAGATCCACCTTCGGGAGCTGACAATCCATTGCGGAAACCGCATCTGTCGACCGATGCCGCGACGCGGTCCCATCAGATTAGTCAATTGCAGCGCTTGCGAAGATAGGACGATCCGGAAGCATTTGGAGTGCGTGGCCAGACGCCTGTGCGGTGTCCACGAGAGTGAGATATAGGCGCTCCGGTCACGTCTTCTTCACTGAAGCAAGATTGTCAGGAACAACATTGGATGTGGCGTGTTGATGGCTTGCAACGGAGGCACAAGCCTCAAACGAAACACTGCGATCCTGAAAAGGAGGACAACACGATGAAACGTTTTGCACTGACCACGGCCGCGATTTCCGCCCTGATGGCTGCTCCAGCAATGGCTGATCTCAACACAGCGGAAGCCCAGACCTTCAAGGAAATGAAAGAGTTCTATCCCGCGCTCGACCGCAAAGTCTTTGAGCAGGTAGACGTGAACAAAGACGGCGTGGCCGATATGGCAGAGGTTGACGAAGCCGAGCAGTCGGGTGTCCTGAACGAAGAGTTGAGCGTTGCACCGGACAACGGCACCTATGACCCATCTCCGAATGGTGTGGACGAGGCAGGTGCACTGACCTTCTCTGAGCTGAAGGAAGAGTACCCATCGCTTACCAAGAAGGTCTTCGAAGAAGTCGACGTGAACAAAGACGGTGTCGCAGACATGGCTGAAATTGACGAAGCCGAACTCTCCGACGTGTTGGAGCCGGGCATTGGTAACACGGCTGAGGGCCAGTCCTATAATCAAGGGTAATACTGCCCCACTCGCTGCAGCAAATTGTTGATGGCGAATAGAATTGAAAGGGTCCTTCCCGCGAAGGGAGGGGCCCTTTATTCTAGGTTCAGGATGCATTGATTTCCGCAAGACCGCGTGGTTCACGGCTTCAAGAAGAGAGCGGCCTGGCGTTGTAAGAATCGTAGCGCCACAGCACCAGCTTGCGGCGGGCATCGTCCAGGGTATCGAACAGTTCTTCATTGAGAAGCTCGTCCCACAGGCTAGCGTTGCATGCCTCGATGATTGCATGCTGCTGCGGTTTTCCGGGGGCTCCAATTGGATCTCAACCCCGGTGTTTACTTCATCGTGACAAGCGATGCCGCCTGCCTCATTCCGGGCTGAACCTGATATGCGGGTGGTCGGCCCCCGGCATTCCGACGATCTGGGCTGTGACGCGGAACACTTCGCGAAGGGTCTTTTGCGTCAAGACCTCTTCGGGCGTGCCACAAGCCCGGACAGCTCCGGCCTCCAGCACTACGATCCGGTTGCAGAACATGGCAGCAAGGTTGAGGTCGTGCAGTGCGACGACGCTGGTCAGATCCAGATCGCGAACCATACGCAGGATCTCGATCTGGTGGTGAATATCAAGATGGTTTGTCGGCTCGTCGAGGAACATCACCTGCGGGGTCTGCGCAAGAGCGCGGGCGATATGCACGCGCTGACGCTCGCCCCCCGACAAGGTCTGCCAAGCCTGTTTCCTACGCGACGCCATATCGACACGATCCAGCGCATGGGCCACTGCGGCCTCATCCCCCTCGGACCAGCCTGCAAGGGCAGACCGGTGCGGGGTCCGGCCAAGCCGCACGACATCCGCTACGGTGACATTCGTGTCGGTGGCCACGCTTTGCTGGACAAAGGCAACCTGTCGTGACAACGCCTTGCGGGGGACCTGCGCAATGTCCTGCCCGTTGATCTCCACTTGGCCAGACATGGGGCGTTTCAAACCCGCCAGAAGCCGCAAGAGGGACGACTTGCCCGATCCGTTGGGGCCGATCAGCCCCACGGTTTCCCCCGGCGCAACCATCAGCGACACGTCCGACACGATGGTGCGGCGCTTGACGCCCCAAATCAGGTTTTTAGCAACAACGCTCATGTCTGCGGCCTCGCGCGGTAGAGGATAATGGCGAAAAACGGGACGCCGACCAGCGCTGTGACGACCCCGATGGGCACTGTCTGCTGTGTAGCGATCAAGCGCGAGGTGATGTCTGCTATCACCATGAAAACCGCACCGATCATGGCGCTGGCCGGCAGCAGCCGCATGTGCAGTGGGCCCACCAAATATCGCGCCGCATGCGGCACCACGAGGCCCACGAAGCCGATCGCACCGACCATACTGACGATGGTCGCGGTCAGAAGCGCGGTCACGGCGAACAGCACGAGGCGTATACGGGCCACTGGCACGCCGAGCGCCGCCGCGTCTTCGTCGCCGAAGGTGAAGGCGTCCAGCGACCGCGCCATCCAGATACAGATGGCGAGGCAGGCGATCACGACTCCGAGCAGAAGCTGGAAATCCGGCCAGCGCACTCCGCCGAAGCTGCCCAAAAGCCAGAACATCACGTCCCGCGCCTGCTGTGCATTACCCGAGGTTGTCACAATGTAGGAGGTCAACGCGTTGAAGAGCTGCGAAGCCGCGACCCCCGCGAGGATCGTGTGGTTCGGCCCGCTCGTCGCGCCGTTGGACAGCAGCGCCACAAGCGCAAAGGCAGCGAAGGCCCCGCCAAAGGCCCCAAGCGAAAGTGAAAGGCCACCCGCGCCAATGCCCAGCACGATGACACAGACCGCCCCGGTCGAGGCGCCCGCAGACACGCCAAGCACGAAAGGCTCGGCCAGCGTGTTGCGCAGAAGCGCCTGTAGGATCGCCCCGCAGATCGCTAGCCCGGCCCCCGCCAGCGCCGCGACCAGCGCGCGACTTAGGCGCAGATTCCAAACCACGCTTTGCTCGATAGGCGCGATCCCAGCGCTGGTCAGGCCCACTTCGTTGGTCACGGACAGGAAGACCGTCCGCAAGGGTATGTTATAATCGCCAATCGCCGTCGCGGCGGCGACGGCGAATATCAGGACGATCAGGGACAGGCAAAGGAAGAGGACGAGCCGCGCGGCACCGCCCTCTGACGTGTCATAGGCCATCACGGTAGATCAAGCGCCTTCAGTTGATCTGCCACCTGCTCGGCACCGTAAAGGGTGCGAATGCTGGGGTTCATCGCAGCGCCGTTCATGACAACGATCCGACCGTTTCTGACCGCATCCATCTGGCTGACGGCGGCGGCCGCAGTCAGGAAGTCGATTTTGTTCTCGGCGGTGTCCAGATCCCAACGGTTGCGATCCACCTGCGCCGCGACAAAGACTGTCGGGTCAGCAGCTATGATGCTTTCCCACCCCACGGCGGGCCAGTCCGCCTTTGTCACGATGGCGTTGGAGCCGCCAAGGATGTCCGCGATGTAGCCCGACGGGCCATTGCCACCGCCAAGATAGGCGTCATCGGCGGGCGACGGGCTGGAGAACCAGAACAGGAAGGTCAGGCCCTCGGTCTCTGCGAATTGTTCGCGCAGCGCCGCTTCGCGTGATTTGAAATCCTGGATCAGTGCTTGCCCGCGGTCAGCGACATCGAAGATCCGCGAGAGGTCCTCAATCTCCTTGTAAAGCAGGTCCATGCTCCAGAGTTCAACACGCGAGCCGTAGGCATCGTTCGCGTCCAGCGTTGTGGAACAGGCGCTTGGCGACAGGTATGTCGGAATGCCCAGCTCTTCGAAATCCGACCGTTTGGCGACTTTGCTATCGGGACCAAGCAGGGTGGTGAGCATGGCGGCTACGAAGTCGGGTTGCGTCGAAAACACGGCTTCCAGCGTCGGGAATTCCACTGTCAGAACTTCGATTTTCTCGTTGGCCTCAGCCAGTTCGGGCAGCACAGAATTAGGCCAGAAGGCGGTGGCGGACATCTTGTCTTCCAGGCCCAGCAACAGCATGATTTCGGCGCTATTCTGCCCCAAGGCCACGGCGTTCTGCGGCGCCTCTTCGAAGGTAACCGACTGGCCGCAGTTATCGATCACCAAGGGATATTCCATCAGCATTCTAAAGTTGCAACGGCCAGCCCTCGAACCCAAGCGGTCAAGCTCTCCCGACGAGGCCCAAGTGGCGGGCTTGACCGTATCTGCGGGCAAGTTGTCTCGTTCAAATGGTAGCTTCGAACAACGGACACCGGACGTACACAGCATTAGGGTGTGGACAAGCCGCTCCATAGGATCTCTTTGCTGGCCTGCGAACTCATCACTTGTAAGACAGGTGCAGATTTCACCACGCCACGATTCATAACCAATAGATGACGAGAGCTGTGAGGGCGATGGCCGAAAGGAGAACCTTTGGGGGTGTTGTCACGTTAAGGGGCCTGAGGTTGCTGGTGCATTGATCTGGGCATAGGCGGTGTCGATGCTTACACAAAAAATCAGCTACAAACGCCACCGGTTTCCGCCACAGATCATTGCTCATGTTGTCTGGCTCTACGCCCGGTCCAACTTGAGCCTGCGCGAGGTCGAGGAGCTGATGCTGGAACGTGGCGTGGACGTTTCGTATGAAACGATCCGGGGCTGGACCGTCAAGTTCGGCCCGCTGATCGCCCACGCTCTACGGCGACGGCAGCCGCGCCCCGGCGATGTCTGGCACTTGGACGAAGTCGTCGTGAAGATCGCGAGCCAGTCGTACTGGCTCTGGCGCGCCGTCGACCAACACGTTGTCGTTCTTGAGGAAATCCTTCCACCGAGGCGAGACAAGCGCGCCGCAAAGCGGGTTTTAATCAAGCTGATGAAACGTTGGAGCTTCGTGCCCAAAAGGATCATTACGGACAAATTGCGATCCTATGGTGCTGACCTGCTCATCAACGAAAAGGGATGGCAGGATTACATCCTGCGTCACGAGCTGATCCATCACTGGCGGAACGAACAGTTCGGTGCTGTGCAGGGCAGCCGGTTGCCCCGATGGTATATCGAAGGCATGGCCTACTCCGTCAGCCAAGACCTCCGGGACCCTTTGCCTCGAACGGATATTCAGGCATGGCGCGCTCAATTCAACGCGTGGGTGCAAGAGGGAAATGAGTGGCGGCAACCACCCCAAGGATAGCGTTTGTGATACGATCCTGCCCCCTACCGGAATCTACCCCGTTTTGGTCATGCCCGATTTGAAAAACACACATATACTGCCATTGCGCTTCACCTATCATGCTTTGAAAAGCTAAGGTCGAATTTGCCTAGATCGCGGGCATTTTCTTCGTACCAATCAGAATGTGCTCATAAGCACCGTTAGACTTAAGGCCCAATTCAAGCGCGTCTAAAAACTTCGCATCATCTTGTTGTGGGTGATCTTCGTGCACCAAAGCAGTTTTAGCCGCCTGGAGTGCCCCCACTTCAGTGGGGGCACTCCACTCGCATTGGTCACTGTTTCATTCCAACAGGAGAGAAGAGTGCCAGACCTCAATTGCTCTAAGTCCAATGAGGTCCGGAGTCAGCCCAATCACGACCTTCATGCAAGGCGCAGCGGAGGCGCTGCTGCAAGCGCAAAAAACTTCCCGTGAGCGGATGAGGTGGATGGCTCCTGCTCCACCGGCATCGAACGTGCCAAAGTGCAGTTGTCATCGACTGCAAGGAAAGGAGCCACCCAATGACAGT
>NZ_PVUF01000025.1 GCF_003003215.1 Tritonibacter scottomollicae
TCTGCAGCCGCTTCAGTTCCTTCAATTGGTCTGTGCCCATCCCACCGTACTTCTTCTTCCAGCGGTAGAACGTCTGTTCAGTCACACCAATCTGCCGGATCGCATCCAGACGCGGCATGCCTTGCCCCGTCAGAACCTCAACCTGCCGTAACTTCGTGACAATCTCTTCGGGCTTGGGTCGCTTGTTTGCCATGGTCTTCCTCCGTTTCCTAAACATACCGGAGGACCACTTAGCGTAATCGCGGGTGGCGCTTCTTTTCGACCAAGAGCTGCTGCTTCAAACTGTTCAAACAGAAACTGATTGGCCAAGGCTCAAATGAAAAGGAGAACTGCTATGCCATGTTTTGCCGCTTTGGATGTCTCGCAGAAGACGACGGCCATCTGTGTCGTCGATGACGCTGGCACCATTATTGCAGAGAAGACAGTCGTGACTTGCCCGGAAGTGATCACAAGCTTTCTGAGGGACGCGGCACCCGAACTTTTGCGCGTTGGCCTTGAGACAGGCCCACTTGCTGTTTGGCTTTGGAATGAGTTGGCTTCCCGTCGACTGCCAGTTCTATGTATCGATGCTCGTAATGCCAATGCCGCCTTGAAGATGAGGCCTGTTAAAACAGATCGAAACGACGCCGCCGGCCTGGCCCAGATCATGCGGGTTGGTTGGTTCAAGCAAGTGCGGATCAAGAGCCGTGACTGTTATCAGGTCCGATCCCTGCTTGCCGCGCGTGAAACGTTGGTGCGCATTCGGGTCAAGATCGAGAACGAGCTTCGTGGTCTTCTGCGCACCTTCGGTGTGTTGTTTGGCAAACGTGTAGGTGGCTTCACCGGGCGAGCTCGTGAGATCATTTCCGGCGAGTTGGATGCATCTCCTGAAATGCGCATCATTGCCGAAACCTTGATGAAGGCTCGGGCCTCGGTTTGCGATCAGATCAAGGTGATGGACACGAGGCTTGGAGCGATCGCGAGAGAGAGCCCTACAGCCAAGCTGCTTATGACTGCGCCCGGCGTTGGAATTATCACCGCGCTATCAGTTGTGTCGGCATTTGATGACGCATCGCGCTTCAAAAAGTCGTCAAGTGCGGGCGCATATCTCGGCCTGACGCCAAGACGATACGAGTCCGGTGAAACCAGTAGAAATGGACGTATCTCGAAACAAGGCGACAAAATGGTGCGAAAACATCTCTATGAGGCGGCGACAACCTTGCTGACGCGCAACCTGCGATCATCTCATCTGAAGACCTGGGGCTTGAAATTGGCCAAAGTGTCGGGCTTCAAAAAGGCGCGCATTGCGGTCGCCCGAAAGCTTGCCGTCATTCTTCACGCAATGTGGAAAACCAACACGTCATTCCGCTGGGACCAGTCGGCAGCATAAAAAGAGGTAAGCTGCTCAACTAAACCAGCGGACGCGTCCCCGCCGGGACGTATGGCGCGGATAAGGCCGTCCCTCTGAATGCACTGATTAGCGAAACAAGTGCGAGGACCACTTAGGCCGATCCGACCATCCGACGCCAACATGCGGCGACCCATGGAAGTCGACCGCGGAGAGAACCATGAACCCGGCACGCGCGAAGACATCAATTATAAAACTTGACCAATGCGATTAGAGAACCGCGGAGAGAACCATGAACCCGGCACGCGCGAAGACATCAATTATAAAACTTGACCAATGCGATTAGAGAACTTCAGTGGGGGAGGACCAATATTGGCTGGAAAGCTCAGACGCGGCTTTGCAAACGGTATCGCGACCTGAGCCGGACAGGCAAACCGCAGCCCAGAGTGTTGGCCGCACTCGCCCGGGAACTGGCTGGGTTCATTTGGGATATCGCGCGAAAGACACCACTCACAGCTTGAACGCCAACTCAGACTGCCTGTGCAGCACGCTGGAGATGACGGCCATGGATAGGGAAATCCTCGGTCTACGCTTTGGGACAAATATCCGGTCTTAGAGAGAGGTCACCCGTATCGAATTTGGTCAGGCGGCATCCAATCTGCGGATGAGAGAATGACAACCATCGGTTCGGCCTGCCGTCTCCAGCGCCTGTACAGGCTACAGATTTTGACCATCTCGCGCCAGCGGGGTAGTCTTATCGTGCCGGGAAAATCAAAAACGCTCATGAGAGCGTACTATTCCGCCTCCAGCCGTAAGCGACCCCTACATTAATACGCTTCAGCTTGAATCCGTAGTGTTGTGTGCACTACTGTTTCTGGCGGGCCTCTGCACCAGGCGATGCCGTAGACTATACCCGGCATAGCGCACAAAGGCATGCAGGCTGGCGGAGAGTGTCAGACCTTCTTCTGTACGCCAGACTTTCCAGATGTCACGCACAGCCTTACGCTTGTCACTCGACAGGGATCCCGAGCTGACCCGAAAACTGGCAAGAGTTTCGTCCAGCCCGCGCGCGGGGCCACCCAACCGGATCAGTCGCAACCAGAGTGCATAGTCATGCTGCAGGGGCAGGTCAGGCATTGGCTGCAGACCAAGCTGCTGTGAGTCATACATCACAGTCAGGCATCCCATCAGATTGGGGCCTAACATATCCGCGTAAGTGAGCTGTGGTGGAGCATTGACATATGTGATCAGAGCCCCTTGTGCCGTCCTGCGCTCGTAACCGGTGAAGCTCAGTGCCGCCCCGGTCTGTTCCATGAACGCCACTTGGCGTGTGAGCTTATCAGCGTGCCAGCAATCATCGGAGTCAAGAAAGGCGATGAAGCGCCCACGGGCGTGCTGCAGACCAAAATTGCGCGCTACAGCTGCGCCATGATTGCCACCCGGCGACAGCAGCCGCAATCGAGGATCCCCTTTGGCCAGCTGTGCGGCAAGCGCGCTGCTACCATCGGCCGAGCCATCGTCGATCATCAACAGTTCCCAGTCAGTGCAGCTTTGCCCTTGCACAGAAGCCACACTGCGCGTCAGCGTGGCTTGTGCATTATAGATCGGCATCAGGATCGAGGTTTTGGGCGCGGGCATGGAAAAACGAATGCAAAAGCAAAGCAGGACACGAGTCCTTGATGCGCCAGACATATCGCGAGGCCTCGGCGTGGACCAGCAAAAGCATCACCCTGCTCCATGTGTTCCGATACTGTTGTACATGCCGCATCAAAGCAGTCAGGTGATCCGCGTGTCGTAAGAATGTCTATATAACTCCTGTTTTGTCCCCGCATTGCTCTGGCTTTGGGGGGAATTAGCCTCGGTTGACGATGTGTCTCTGCCGGGGCGTTTGGGGGTCAGGTTCTTGGCAGTCACCACCCAAATCGTGCTCTGGTTCGTTATACACGTCATGTTCTGTTAGGCGCTGGACGGTTGTGGCGGTTGGGGACGCAACTGGTGCAGCAAGACCGCTGGATTCGGTTCAACAAGTGATAGCGGTATCGCGTAATTCATCCCGCAATACCATCAGCAGAGCCTCAGGTGTCTCGACAGGAGTGATAGTAGGCGGACCGGGCCAATCTGTATCTTGCCAGCTCTGCCCATGGCGTTGCTTTAGAGCGTCGTATCGCGGAAAAATATGGAAATGTAGCACCGGATCCTGCATCATCAGGCACAAGGCATTAGTACGCACCGCACCTAGCTGTTTGCGCGCGAGCTGTTCAGCCAATCCCAATCCTGCCACAAGCCCTGCCCCTTCTTCCGGGGTTAGTCGCGCCAAGTCCTGTGTGCCTGAGGTAACGCTCAATACCATGGACCCTAGGGTAAGTTGCCCCGGACGCAGAGATAACATCCAGCCGCCCCGCTCTGTCAAGCTTAGCTCATCAATCCGGAACTTGGCGCGAAACATCTCAAGGTCCCGTTGTAAATCCAACATGCATATCCCTCAGGTCCCGGTTTCTGGATCCACGACATTGCGCAGGCGCGTTGACGATACTGAGGTTGTATAAGGAAAATATAGTATTTCTACTCCCTTGGGAGCAAAATCCTGTTCCAATGCCACCCATTTGGGGTGGCCTTTCCAGTCGTCGCCAACGAACATGCGATGAAACCCGATCCGCTTCCAAGCAGCCAATTTGTCCATGTCTTTCTGTTCCACCACTTCATCGACACATGACAGCGCCTTGACGATTGCCATTCGATCCACTTGGGGAATGACTGGACTGCGACCTTTACGCGCCAACGCCAATTCGTCGGAGGTGACACCAACGACGAGATGGTCGCATGCCGCTTTTGCCCGACGCAGCAGGTTCAAATGGCCAATGTGAAACATATCAAAAACACCGGTCGTATATCCAATCACTGACGGCGATTTAGCCCCATCCAAAGGGGATTGGCTGTTGCTCATCTGGTCCTGCCTTTATCGTTTCACCACCGTGGCCTCATGCTAGGCATCCACCAAATAGCAAGTTAAACGTCCCTTGGAAATCCTGCATGTGGAGACGCCGCAACAGCCGTTGGGCAAGGTGCTCTGGCTTGCTATCGAAGACTCATGCCCTGATGGAGCGCCGCCTTGTCGACTGACCTGCCTGCCAATGCCACCACCATGCCCGAGGGCCGTCGCATCTGGACCTATCGCGCGCGATCCTTGTTGCGCCGTTTTTGTTGGCGGTTTTCGGACCGGTTGCGGGCCGCGCCCCCGCATGGGGGTTCGATCCTGCCCCTACCGGCCGTACCGCTAAGGGTCGGTTTTGTGGTCTGTGAACAAGCGAAATGGGGATTGGGCTCAGTCTTGGCAGAGCTCAAGGCCACCCCCGGTGTTACGGTCGGGTTCTATCCAACCTTGTCAGATGTCAGCCTACGCATGAAATCGTCTGATCGGCGATCCGATTTTGCGACACAAGTGGATTTTTTTGCCAAACTAGGCCCAATCTGGGCCGAACTTTACGATGCTGATACGGATCGTATGCTGCCCGAGGACGTGATCGATTGCGATTTGGTCTTCATTCAGCAACCTTGGGGTATGCAGGATCTTCCTCGGCGTTTGAGCGGGCGTGTGAGGACAGCCTATGTTCATTACGGCATGGCAGTCATTTCCAATGACCGCATGCAGTTTGGCCTGCCCGATTTCCACCCGTGGCTTTGGCGCTATTATATGCCAACTGACTTGCACGCCAAGGCTGTGTTTACCGCGTCATCTTTTCGACAACCGGACATTAGGGTCACGGGGCATCCAAAATTTGACACCTACCTAGCACCACCGCCTGCGCGCGATATGGTCAGGACATGGCCACATACATTGGACCCGAAACGAAAGCGTGTAATTTTTGCTCCGCATCATGGTCTTGAAAAGGGATCTCTTGGGCTGGGAACGTTTGCATGGTCCGGTCCCGTAATGCTGGATCTGGCAAGACGTCACAGTTCGGTGGATTTCGTTCTGCGCCCGCATCCCAACATGGCTGTGGGGCTGGCACGCAGTGGCCTTATGCAGGCAGCTGACTGGCAAACTTACAAGAGCCAATGGAGTGCTTTGCCCAACGCCTCTGTGCTTGAGGCCAGCCCTTACTGGGATTTGTTTCGTACGTCTGATGTGATGATTACCGACAGCGGGTCGTTCTTGGCGGAGTATTTGCCGACTGGAAACCCCTTGATCAGGCTGGAACAGGACGGAGCAGCGCCCCTGAATGCTTTTGGTCAGAAATTGTCAGGCGGTTTTTATCGTGTCGCGAATACCGCTGAATTGGAAGCGATGTTTACCCAAATCGCCCTTGCGGAAAATGATCCATTGGCCGAGGCGCGCAGCGCTCTCGCAGCGCTCCTGACGCCGCTTGATCAGCCGGCAGCCAAGATCATCACCCAAGATATTCTGAACAGCTACGTGCAAGATTGATTGAACATGCCCGGAACGGTCGCGCCAAATCCTTACACGCAGAGGCCCGCCGCCACGGATCGTTGTCAAGAAGCCATTGACGGGATCCTCTACCAGACAGTTCATGACCTGGCTTGTGTCGAGGCTACAAACTAGCGATAAGCCCGCGATCTGATCTATGCAAGGGGAACGCGCGTTGCGTCGACGGCTTTTCGACTTCTACCATCGATTTGTGGCTCGCCATACAGCACGTTTGCCGCAATGGCTACGAGCCGAGATTGCCGGGCTGTTGTATCACCTGACACGGCATTCCGATTTCGGTTTCGCCCATGCCCGGTATCTGACCCGACATCGCCAACAGGCCCGAGCTGCGCGCCTCTATGGTCAAGTTGGCGGTGATATGACTGATCCGCTCTTTTCGGCCAGTATTACACCCGTATCACAAACAGATATATCGCCTGCGCCAGGTGTCTTTCAGGTACAGATCGGCTACTTGGGTTTGCGTTTGTCCGGCATTCTGAACCAAAAGGCAGAGCTTCCTCCTCCAGAGCGTATATCTCTGGAAGCAGATGGTCTCAGCCTGCGCAAAGAGACATTGCGCTTTGATAAGGGAACGGCACAGTTCCGGTGCCGCGTTAGCAGGCCCCTATTGGTACGGTTGGCACCAGACACGCTGCTGGAGGCCCGCATCGACAGCCTCGGGCATCCTCTGCACGATGCACGGCTTCCAGCGCCGGGTGGGGGGAGCGGTTGGCGCCTGACGTTGCCGCATGCCATCGGAGGCATGGCCGAGGAGATAGCCCGGTATGGTCCGGTGGAGAAAAAGGGCCACCTGACTCCTGATGCAGCCATGCTGCAGGAACGGCAGGCTGGATACCTGGAGCTTTATGACGCATTGCGTGCAGTTTTTGAACGCGACCTGAACCGCCCGCTCTTTATTCTCTACGGCACTTTGTTGGGGCAGGTTCGAGCGCAGGATTTTATCCCCGGGGATGACGATTTCGATGTTGGTTATCCTTCGCGCGCCACGCGCCCCGAAGCGGTTCGTCGTGAGGCGATCGAAATCATGTGCACCCTTGCAGAACAGGGCTTCGTTATTGTCCTGAACGCAAGCGGACGCCCTTTCCGGGTTCGCTCGGCGGATGGGCCTGTGTGGTGCCACCTAGACAACCGGCCTGTCTTTACGCCGGGTGACGGCCATGTCTGGCTGCACAAACAGGCCCGCCTACCCCTACACCTTGCAGATTTCGAAGACTCTGAAGAGGCTGTTCTGCGGGGAAGGAAAGTGTTGCGCCCACTTCGTCCCGAGGCATTTCTAGAGGCCTACTATGGTCCAGAATGGCGTGTCCCCGACCCAGGCTACAGCAACACGGCGCGTCCTGTGCCCAAGATGGTCACTAGAGGGTTGTCTCGGATCTGCCTGAGCGGGCGGGAACAACAGGAATTAGCGAAGCGCTATCCCGGTCGGATCATACCCGAACGCTGGCAACCGCTCTATCCGCTAGCCGATTATGCCGAGAGTCTCGGGTTTTAATGCAGACCAGCCCCGCATCGTCTTTCAAATGCCTGCACCGTTTGGCACAGGCAATCATAGAAACCTTGTGCTGAAGTCTCGCGTATCCAAGCCTTGTGCGCAATCTGACTGCGTACCACCGCCTCCCATGCGCTATCCTCCTGCAGCACCTGCGCTGCCTTGTCTGCCAATGCCTTCATCTCTGTTTCCGCAAAGACCGTTTCGGGCGGTTGACGTCCCGAGACATCGCTGTCGCGGGTGGTCAGAATCGGAATCCCCGCCTCACGCGCAACGGCGGCGCCTCCTGAACCACCGGTAAAACCCGGCGGGTGTACAAAGAGAGCTGCGTTATTCATCAAAGCGGTGAATTGCGGGAACGGTAACACCGGATGTACCACGATCTGACCGCGCGCGACCCGTTTCCCGACAGCTGGTAGATCGCGCACCAGTGCCTCGGGATCAGAGGCTCCAATAAGGTGCCACACGCTGCCGGGAACCTTGTCGAGGATTGCAAACAGGGCCTCCAATGTACCACGATCCTGCTGTGCTAATCTTTGGTTCATGCGCAAGCCTGCGATCGCCGAGATAATGATCTTGCTTTGGCGCTTGGCGGGGACCACCGCCGGTGGTTCGGTCGCCACAGGATCGATGGTGGGATACGGCTGGATGCGTATCAAGGCCGAGCCGGTCTCGCCATCGATCCGGTGCGGACCGCGGGCAATAATCATATCGGTCAGAGGGTCGACTTGATTATTGGACTGAATATAGAAAAACGCAGTCGGCAGATGTTCATAAAGCGTATGACGTACCAAGCGGCTTTCATTGGAGTAAAACCCCCGGTGCCCGCCACCATAGAGCACCACATCCGGCGCTATTCTGAGGATTGCACGACAGGTAGACGCAGCCCCTTCTAGCCCGAAATTATTACACATATGCAAGTGGAAACGGGTTCCAAACAATGGTCCCAATGCAGCACGCGCCTTATCCTCGACCTGCGCCACGCGCCCCGGGTTGAAAGTCGGGGATATGATCGGCGTGGTCGCAACAAAACGCTCTCGGGTTACAATCAGATGGGTGGTGATGTCCGGATCAAGTTCCATCATATTTCGGCAGATCGAAAACAGCACCCGTGAATGCGTATGCACATCAGAGATCTTGAGCACATCAAGGCAGATCGCGATGGACTTCGGTGGGCGAGCGGATACGGTCCCTGATGTGGGAGGAGGATACCCATCCTCGACCAAAGCCCGGCGCAGCCATGTGCTGGTGGCTGCAAGAAGTACGGGCTCGTTTTTCAGTATCCTATGATCTGGTAGAGACTCTACCACACGGCAGACCAATTCCGCCGCGGCCCTGTCCTTGCCTGCGGCATAGAGTTCAAGTGCACGATGCGCCCGGGCCTTGCGCAACCCGTTCAACGCATACCGCGTTTTGCGTGTGGCTTCTTCTTCGACCCCGTTTGGAACCGGCGGTGCCACAAAAATCGGTGGAGCCGCCGGATCATCATCTTCATGGCGTTCCGGCAGGCTGGTCAGGGCCAGATGCTGCCACTGGGCCATGGCATCGGCCCAGTTCTGTGCACGCTCCGCAGTAATTGCCTGATGCCGCCGCCGCAGATCAGCCAGTCCCGGCCTGCTTATGAGATACAGTAATCCTTCCAGAACACGTGCCTTGAGCTCGGGCGATAGCGACCGTTTGAGCCTGTTTGGCACAAACGTACGATAAGCTTTTAGAAGGAGGCGTTCCATATTAAAGTCCGTATCATGCACGAGAGTTGGTCGCACCGACCTTGCCGCTGATAACAAAAAACACCGCCGAGTGGGCAAGTGCAGAGGCTTCACTACTGATGCATGTTTGCCGTTTCGGCCTCGCTGTTTGCCCCCACTATTGCCGTCAACCGATTCTGGCCGAGCTGCGCCGCTTCGAGCAGACAGGCATGAAAACCTTGCACCGAGGTTTCACGAATCCATTCGGTATGCGCGATCTGACGTTGAGCGATGCGGACCCATTGATCGCGGTCCAGCAGTAAGCGTACAGCCATATCAGCGTATCCGGCAATATTGTCGACCTCGAACACGGTTTCCGGTGGCTGACGCCCGGAGACATCCGAATGGTTGAACGTGAGAATGGGGATCGCACCGCGCCGTGCTACGGCGGCGCCTCCTGAGCCGCCGGTAAAACCCGGTAGATGCAAGAAGAGCGCTGCATTGCTCACAAGCGCGGTGAACGCGTCGAATGGCATACTGGTGTGCAGCTTGATCTGCCCTGTTTCGACCCGCCTTGCCAGCGACTGATTGGCCTTTAGGATGGCCGACACATCTCTGGCACCGATAAAATGCCACACGGCCCCCGGTACCCGATCAAGAATCGAAAAGAATCCACTCGCTTCTGTCTCCGACATTTCGCTAAGCCGTACATCCATACGCACTCCGGTAATGGCCGATACAATGATCTTGCTGGCGGCCTTGGACGGATCAACTACACTTTGATCCTGCGAAAGCACCTCTTCGACAATGGTGGGATAGGGCCGCACCCGAATGGCGGCTTGTCCAGCATCTCCCTCGATAGCATGAGGACCACGGGCAATGACCATGTCAAACTTGCGGTCCACCTCATTATTGGCCTGGATGTAGAAGAAGGCTGCGGGGACCAGATCGTAGAGGGCATGGCGTACCAGGCGGCTTTCGTTGGAAAACAACCCCCGGTGCCCGCCACCGTACAGGACAAGATCCGGGTCCAAAGACAAAATCTGCTTGCAACAGTGGACTACGCCCTCAAGTCCACTCTCGTGGTTCAGATGCAAATGAAAGCGGTTGCCATAAAGATGCCCCAGAGCATTTCGTGCACGCTCTTCGATTTCGGTGTCGCGAGTGGGATTGAAGGAAGGAGAGACCACAGGGGTAGTCACCGTAAAGCGTTCATTGGTGATCACGATGTGCATGTGCAAATCAGGATCAAAGCGCAACAGGTTGCGACACATTGTAAAAATGACACGGCTGTGGGTGTGCACATCCGAGACCTTAAGAATATCAAGGCAAAGCACCACTCTGCGCAATTTGCCTGCTTTTTGTACTTCCGGCACAGTGAATACACCGTCCTCGCGCAGAGCGTCCTGCACATATAGACGGGCAACATCCAGAAATAACGGATCATATTTGAGGAGACGCTGATCCGGCAAACTTTCAACGATGCGGACTGCGAGTTCGCGAAACTCTCTGTATTTCCCCGCCATGTGGCATTTCAGGGCCAAATTGGCCCGGGCCGTGCGCAGGGCGGTTCGGGCGAATTTGGCTTTGCGGGCGCGTTCTTCGGCATTTTCAGCAATGATAGTGCCACTCTTGGTCGAAACCGGATTCATAATCGCAGCATAAAGCTGCCAGCGATCCGTCGCCTGTCGCCACTCTTCACGCGTCTCCGAGACCCGGGCCAAAATAACGAGCGCGGCGGCATTGTCCTCCCAAAATTCAAAAGCCGGCTGAAGAACCCGTTCGCATGCATCTACATGGCCCTGCTTTTGCAAGTTATTCGCCGTGCGCAAGGACAGCCGCCAAATCTGCTCGAGCGCTGCTTCCTGAATATAGTCTTGGCGGATCGCGAAGAAACCCCACCAGTCATCTACAAGCTTCCAACTTTCTTCGAGATCGGAGCCTGTAGTATTCAGGGCCTCTTGCAGACTCTTCAACACACCTTTGTACAGTAATGGATAACTTGTCTGATAATCTTTCCAGCGCGCCAGAACTGGCTGCAGTGCTGAACAGGCAATATGCTGACGCCCGGCCCGGTTGCGGTGGGAGGCCAGCGCGGCATAGGCTTTGCGCAAGCGGCTCTGCGCGCGCTCGGACATTTCATCGACCGATGCCCAAAACTCATCCAACGCCGCTCTTTCCATCTGCAAAATGCGATCCGAAGGACGAGCCTGATCAGCGAATTTCTCTTCTATCAGCGCAACCTGCGGCACCTCAGGAAACGTCAGCGCCTGCTCTGGTGTATAAAAGGCCACTCTGCGCCGCATACGTGTTTCAAGAGCGGCAATTTTGCCAAATACCTTTGTGACCGGCACTTGCCTTTTTCGGGCGGCTTCGGTCGTCAACGAACTCCAAGCCTGTAGGGCAAGTATAAGGTCACCCCGCTCCTCAGCATGCCAGGCCAGAGCTTGAATCTGCTTGGGTTTACCCCGTAACCGCCTGATCAGAATGTTGTAAAATTTGCGTTCCGCAGCAGTGCTGGAGCTGACATTAAGGAGTGTCTTGGCTGTTCCAAAAGCAGCACGACGCAAACTGGAGCGGAAAGAAAAATTCTTTGACGGCATGAGGTAGTTTCCCAGGGCAGGCAAAAGACGGCTGAAACATCAAACAAAAACGCGACCGCATAGCCTGATACGTGTGAAGATATGCGGCCGCAACACAAGCAGAATTTGAGGGATCAAACCGTCGCGATTGGTGTTGTGGGGGAACCCACAGCACCGGTCAAACGCAGAGGCGGTGCGGTCAGCAGGAAGCGGCTACGGCCCTGAGCCTCAAGATATTCGGCGAGGTCGCAGAGTTGCCACAGCTCTGCCAATGGTACACCCAGCTTAAATAGGCAATGTTCATGCAGGGGAAGGATAGAACCGCAGTAATCAGCTGGCAGCGGATTGCCCGCTGCCTCCACCGCGATATTGTCAGAAATCAGAGCAGCCACGCCAGAGTCCGTGATCCATTGCAGCAGCCGTTTGTCATGACCATCGAGTACCGCACATGCTTTCTTGATTGCTGGGTCCGGATTGCCGGCCCCCTCTAGGATCATCCGGTCGATTCCCGTCCAAAAGAGCACCATGTCACCCTCTTCGACCTCGACACCATCGGCCTCCATAAGCCGCATCAAGTCATCGTAGCTCACATCGTGCCGATCATTACCGAAATGCTTGTGTAAATTGATCAGCACGCCACGCCCTTGCAAACCGTGGGCAGCGATATTCTCGATCCCAAGCTTATGGGCGCAGGTGACATGCTTGTCATCCATGGTCAGATCGTCGCCTGCACGAAAGCCGTTGTAATAGACCGGGACATCGGCGCCGTCGTTCATAACATCAAAATTCGAGCCACGATGCGCCAACGCATCCCATTGCGTCGAATATTGCGTATACATCAGCACGGCATCATCGGCTGCGATGTCAGGAAAACGTGGATCAAAATCGCGCCAGTTATAGTTGAAGTAGGGCGCGTCATTACGAATGACCGGCCGTAGCGCTGGCGGGAACCGCACTGGAGAAAGCACATTTCCCCCTGGCAGATCGAGTGGTAACGACAGACAAAAGGTCTTACCCTCCTGCACTTCTGCAATCCCCTTTTTTACCTGATCCGGTCCAATCAGATTGATCCGACCCAGTTGGTCATCCTCGCCCCAATCGCCCCATGTGGAACCTTCGGGGCGGGCAATCCAGCGTTTTGTGGTCATCACTCAAATCCTTGTTGTTTGGCGCGGGCCAGCACCGCGTCGACCATTGCGCCGCAGGACCCGGTATAACTGCCGGGATCCAGAAGCTGATCAATTGCGGCGGGATTGAATTCCGCCAGAACACTCTCGTTTTCCAAAAGCGTGTCTCGCAGATGCCGACCGCTATCCATGGCCGCCGCAGCTGCCGTGGTGACCACTTCGTGAGCCGTGCTGCGGCCCAGTCGGGGGGCAAGGCCGGACATGACTGCCTCGGACATGATGAGCCCACCGCCAGAATGCAGGGTGCGGCGCATATTTTTAGTATCCACATCCAACCCCTCAAGCACGGGACGGGCGTGCATCAGCGCCCCCGAAGCCAACAGAAAAGCTTCGGGGATCACCATCCACTCCACCGGCATGGCAGCAATGCCGCGTTCATGCTCCTGAATCTGACTCTCCATCATCTGAGGGACCAATGCACGCAGCCGATTGGCGATGGCAATGATCTGGGGACAGGCGATAGGATTGCGTTTTTGCGGCATGGCAGAGGAGGCCCCCCTGCCCGGTACATAGGGTTCTCGCACTTCTGACACTTCAGAGCGCATCAGCATGGCAATTTCGGTGCCGATCCGTCCAAGAAGGCCACCGACGAGTCCCAGCCAGAAAATAACCTCAGCCAAACTGTCACGACCAGTATGCCAAGTAATGTCGGGATCACGTAGTTCCAGTTCACGCGCCAGAGCCGCACGCACCTCAGTGCCCTTTTCCCGTAGTGGTGCCAGTGTGCCCACTGCGCCGCCGTATTGTACCGCAAGCGCCCGGGCCTTGACGCCAGGAAGCCGCGCCCGATGGCGCAGTGCTTCATCCAACCATCCGGCGACCTTATACCCAAAAGTGATCGGCGCGGCATGCTGTTGAAACGTACGGCCCGCCTGTGGTGTGTCCCGGTGGGTACGCGCCAGCGAAACAAGCGCTGCGATCACCCCATCGAGTTCCGTCTCGATCATCTCCAAGCCAGCCCTGATCTGCAACACCAACCCGGTGTCAAGAACATCTTGGGTGGTGGCACCCCAGTGCACATAGCGTGCGGCATGTTCGGGACAGGCTGCAGTTAGCTGTTTGACAAGCGGCACAATGGCAAAACCCACCTGCCCGTAGACCTCTCGCATTGCCATCGGATCGAGGCTGTCGAGGGTCGCGGCTTCGGTAATCGCTTCGGCCGCGGAACGCGGAATCACGCCGCAACCGGCCTCGGCGCGGGCGAGGGCTGCTTCGAAGTCGAGCCAAGATTGGAATCTTCCCTCATCGGAAAACAGCGCCCGCATGGCAGGCGTACTGAATTGGTCGGCATAATAAGGGCTATCGAACAGGGATGCAGGCATGGGGCCTCTTCTTGCGCTGGAAACGTCTCTTACTTGGGGTCGATCAGTTGACCGAAAATATCGCGACGCAGAATGGCACGATTATCGTTATCGTAGACCTCCATCCGCGCGATTGCTTCTGCCGTACGTGCAAAAGCGGTTTCGGTATCAGGCGCGGAGACTAGGAAAGCCCCTACCCGCGAGCGTGTCGACATGTCGTCACCGATCACCATGCCTGCAGTCTTATAGGGCAGCCAACGCTCGATCGTTCCGTCGGACAACAGCGCATCGATCCCTTCCACCCTGTCAAAACATCCAGGATCCGCATAAACAGTGTTGGTCATGAGCACCACACCGGATGGATCGAGCCGCACGTCCACCGGATTTCCCAACCAGGAATCCAAAGAGGCCGCGATGGCGTCAAAACCACTGACTCTCTTCGTCACGGCAGAACCGGTGCCACCGGAAAGTCGTGGTGAGAATTCAATGAGGAAAAAGCCGTGCTGGTTCAAAAATCCCTGAACCAACATCGGCACATTATCGAGACCAAAGGCGGCTGCCAGATCAGTTAGGGTGTCTTCAACCTGTGCCGTCTGCCCCCCCAGATCCCAAGGCGCGATGGAGCCAGTGGACTGGATTACCTTGTCAGCGGGGACGCCAAGCATCTTGAACTTGCGCCGCACCAAGACGATCCGAGCGCGCCCCTGTTCAATGAAGCAATCGATCGAGAGCTCATCGCCCTCAAGGAATTCCTCGACAATTGCTTCGCGTACGCGACTAATTTCGAGTGCTGCGGCGAGATGTTCGCGCAGAGCAGGCAAATTATCGGCGCGGCGGACACCTGCGGAGCCGTTGCTATCTGCCGGTTTGACGACAACTGGAAACCGCAGATGCGCGACCCGGTCGTCAACCTCGGCGGCATCAGCTTGGGTCAAGTAGATATGGCGCGCTGTCGGCAGGTCCGCTTCGGCCAGCCGCTTTTTCATGCCGCCCTTATTCCCAATGAGACATGCTGTGGAAAAACTGTAGGGCGCTGACAGCCCCAGCTCTTCTGACACTTGTGCGGCGACGACGTTGGCCTGATCCACACAGGTGGCAATCACAAGGGATGCATTATGCTCCAAGGCAACTTGCCGGACTTGGTCGGGATGGAGCGTACTTTTCTTCACATGCAGATCAGCATGCGTCGCGGCGGGGGGGGCATCTAGATAATCTACAAGAACAACACGGTAGCCGCGGGTCTTTAGCAGCTGGATTAGCGTGACATGAGGCGCTGTGCCTCCCAATATTATGGCCGTGGGTATGTTGTTCGGCGCTGCGGTTGCGGTCTCGGACATGTTCAATGCTTCTTGGTCCTGTGTGTCAGCGATGCATGCATGGTGTGTCACCCCCGGGCCAGAGGCGCAACACCCCTTTGTGATGCAAGAGTATCGAGCTTGGAAAGGATGGCATCAGACAGCGGGACAGTGCCTTCACGCCCTGTCATGTATCGGGCGCTTCGCTCGCCGGGCAAAAAGACACCATCTTTGGGGCCTGCCGCTTTGGTGGCCGTAATCAGCGCCGTCATTTGTGCATCATATTCCATCCGTGGCAGGAACCGTTCGAGATCGATAGACAGCAGCATATGGCCGCAACAGGAGGGTCCGTGGGGGGAGTTGAGGTTTTTTGCCTGCCCGCCGCTGGCTGAGCGTGTCATCAGCCCCGCCATGATATCAACGACCACTGAAAGGCCATATCCTTTGGCTCCTCCCACCGGCAGCATGGATCCCTCCAGTGCTGCTTCGGCATCCGTCGTAGGATCGCCCCGCGCATCCAGAGCCCACCCCAAAGGAATGGCCTCACCAGTGAGGGCAGCCATCCGGATCTTGCCCCGGGCCACTTGGGATGTGGCCATATCAAGTACGATTGGTGGATAACCCTCAGGAGTAGGAAACCCCCAAGAGATCGGATTGGTACCGAAGATCGCCTTGCTCCCCCCGGTGGGAGCAATGGCAGGCGCGGCATTGGCAAAGATTTGGGTGGCCATCCCCTGCGCCACTCCATGAGCTGCGACAAAGGCACCGGTGCCGAAATTATGGGAGTGGCGGATGCCCACCATCCCAATTCCAGTTTCCCGAGCCATCGCCACCGCGCGATCCATACCTCGGATCGCAGCCACTTGACCAAAACCGTCACCGGCATCCAGTAGTGCCATGGCAGGCGCGGCAGACAGCTCGGTCAGAGGTGTGACCGCCTGCATCAAGCCCGCCTCGATCCGGTTGACATAAATTGGCAGCCGGGACGCCCCATGGGTCCCTTTGCCAGTTGCGTGCGCATAGGTGATAGACGCAACGATGATGGCTGCGTCGTCCTCCGGCACCCCTGCCCCTGTGAGCACGTCCGAACAAAACGCCTCCAGAGCCGGGATCGCGATATCCGGCATGGGATCAGCCTTTCTTGGGCGGAACGGTGTAGGCCTCTGGGTAGTACTCATCAAGCATACGTTTGACGAGTGTCACTTGCTTGGAGCGCTTAACCGCATCGGCATCCGAGCTGTCCCAGCTGTGGGTCTTGGCGACGGAGCCTCCGGTCTTGAGATAGATCGGAGACGCCACGCGTACCATCTCGGGCACCTCATAGTGGCGGATGAACCCGCCCGTGGACGCGGGATTCTCTGTGTGCACGTCAAGCGGTATGTCTACCGCCCGCCGGATAGCGGCCATCATTTGAAGCTGGATGTCGCGAACCGGGTTGAAGCTATCGGCACCGATCTGCGCTAGCAGCGCCGCAGAGCACGGGTTGCCATGTCCGGCGTGAGCCGAAACCTTGAAACGCACTCCGGCGGGGATATCACCCGCCTCGCGCATCTGGTTCATTAACCACAATTGCCCCTCGTCGTAGACGAGATAGGACATGACGCCAAGCGCGGTGCCGCGCCGAATTTCCTCGACGGCACGAACCACCTGCTCCTGCCCCCGCAAGCGGTATCCCATACGCACCCCTTCAGGCGTATTGACCGAAGCTGAAGTATCGGTCGTAGCGCGTGGCCCGACAGAAAGCACAAGCTCGACACCCGCACCTGCTGCCATATCAACCATCTTCGTGATTTCGGGATCAGACAGTGTCATAACACCTTTGGTTTGGGTCACGCGGTGAATAGGTACGCCGTTTTTCTCGACCGCGTCCAGGAGTGCTGCCATGGCACCCGGGCCTTGGATGCCGGGCACCTCAAAGCGATATTGCGCGCCATCTTCAAATCGTTTTTCAGATGTAGGCAGATCATAACAATCGCCAGAGGGCATGCCCATCCGTTCAAGAAATTGCTTCGTTCTCTGCATTTTTCGTCTCTGTAATAAAAGTATGGCTGAACTGATAACTGCCCCGCATGGTGTGCGTGCAAAACCGCGCTGGAGCATAGGAGTGCCCTTATGGGGTGTCAATGCGACTGGGCGAGCTTTGCTGCAACTTGCCAGCGCATCCGGATTTTCAGGTAGCATTCGAGAGGCAAACAGCATATTTACAATGCGACGATTTGTTGGTCGTCCCGATAATGACCATTTTGGGTCCCGGTTCTGCAGGACGCTGGTCGCGACTCTAGGTGGGTGATCTCTCTTGGACATGGCCGCCTGAAGCACGTTTGGAAAGGACTTTTGACCATGAGCCTAGGCAGCAGGCGCAAAGGTATTACCTTGACAGCTGCAACGGGCACATGTCCATATCCCCTGACTTGTTCGATTTCGAAGCAATTTCTGCCCATTCACGACAAGTCAATGATTTGCCACCCGACTAGTGCCCTGATTCTGGCGGGTTGGCACAGGCCGCTAGAAACAGCGAGATATTTATCAGGGATAGCGCGGTCTGCTTGGTGCTTCGAGGAAATATCTTCTACGATACCGGTTGCACACAGCTGTTGCGCCAGGCCTCGTCTCGGATGGAGTGCGCGACAACCTTTGCCTCCTAGGTCCACGACCCCGAACGCTTTGATGTCGTCGAGTTCGCTCCCCCCCACCGGGTTTTATCCTTCGAGACAAAACCAAGGATCCCCAAAAGCAACTACGCCACTACTGAGCTCTCTCTAAGTATGACAACCGGGTGGTGAACATGACCAAGAACGCCCCTCCGGGCTGTGGCTCTGCGTGGTTCGACACTGGCACGCATCAATCTTTGCAAAGTGCATCTTCTTTGGCCCCTGCAATAGAGGCCAGACAGAGCTATAAAATGGCCAGTCCCGAAGAAATCGCTTATACGCAGAAATGGATTAACGGCGATACATTGCTTGAGCAGGAACAGATGCTAGCAAAAACCGATGACGGTCGCTATCTCTTCGACCTGACGAAGGACGAAATATGACCAACGACAAAATATACGTTACGCAACCCTTCTTACCCCCTCTGGAGGATTTTTTGCCTCTGGTCGAAGAAATTTGGGCTTCAGGGTATCTGACCAACGGTGGTCCGCTGCACCAGCGCCTTGAAAACGCGTTGGCCGAATACCTGGGCGTCGAGCATCTGGCGCTGTTCAACAACGGCACCATCGCACTAATAACCGCGTTGCAGGCACTGGACCTCAAGGGGGAGGTAATCACCACACCGTTTTCTTTCGTAGCCACCACCAATGCGCTGATATGGAACAAGAACACGCCTGTCTTCGTCGATATCGACCCAGTGACGGCCAATCTGGATCCTACCAAGATCGAAGCCGCAATCACCGACAAGACAACCGCGATCCTGCCGGTGCATTGCTATGGCAACCCCTGTGACATGGAAGCCATCCGCGAGATAGCTGACCGCCGCGGTCTAAAGGTCGTTTATGACGCGGCCCATGCTTTTGGCGTGCAAAACGATGACGGATCTGTGCTGCAGCGTGGTGATCTGTCGACATTGTCGCTGCACGCCACTAAAGTGTTCAATACCTTCGAGGGAGGCGCCGTGATCTGTCGGACGGCAGAGATGAAACAACACATCAATGAGCTGAAGAATTTTGGTATCGTCGATGAGACCACCATCAAGGTCGCTGGCAGCAACGGCAAGATGAGTGAAATTCATGCCGCGATGGGACTGGCGCAACTGCACCATATCGACGCCTGCATTGCGCGTCGTGGGGAGGTCGATGCGGCTTATCGCACAGCGCTGGCCGACATCCCCGGTCTCGCGCCGCTGCCCAAGCCAAACCAGACCATATCGAACTATGCCTACTTCCCAATCTCGGTCACAAAGGATTACCCCCTTTCCCGTGATGAAATTTATGATGCGTTGCGTAAGGAGAATATCCTCACGCGACGGTATTTCTATCCGCTGCTCTCCACCCTGCCAATGTATGCAGACCTTCCATCCGCCGACCCGGCCAACCTCCCTGTGGCCACGGAAATAGCAAACCAAGTTCTGTGTCTGCCAATCTTCCCAGCGATGGCAGATGGCGATGTCACACGCATCATTGAAGCCCTGCGCGCGCCGCTACAGCGCACCTGGCACGCCGCAGCGGAATAGGACAAACTCAATGCGTCACAACACGACTACCGATTCCGATGTTTTTTTTCGCGAACCCCAGGTGTTTTCACGACACTCGGACCACAGTTTCCTGCGCTACTGCCTAGGCGGTACTCTCTACATGCCCTCCACCCGCGAGGTCATGCAGAAGATCGTATCAGGCCAGCTGCCGGATGTACTGTCCATGGTCATGTGTTTCGAGGATGCGATCCGCGCAGAAGACCTTGCCACCGGCGAGGCTAATGTGATCCGGGAACTGGGCTGGCTCGCTGCTCAGGTCAGATCGGGCGCAGTGGCCGACGAGGATATACCCCTGATCTTTCTGCGGGTGCGCTCCATTGAACAATTTCGCAGCTTTGCCGCGCAGCTTACCCACGAACTGGCGGACATCCTGTCGGGCTTTGTTTTCCCGAAGTTCTACTCAAACAATGCTCATGAGTATCTTGATCTGTTGGCCGAACTGAACGAGAAGCATGACACAAAGCTTTATGGCATGCCAATTCTCGAAGGGCGCGACATCGCCTTTGCAGAGACACGTCGCACAGAGCTTCTCGCCTTAATGCACAAGCTGCGCGCCTATCACCAATATATCCTCAACATCCGCGTAGGTGGAACGGATTTCTCATCGTTCTTCGGAGTGCGCCGAGGCATCGGGTCATCGGTCTATGATATTCTGCCGGTGCGCGATGCACTCGCCGACATTCTCAATTTCTTCGGTCGCGCAGAAGAGGATTACGTGGTGTCGGCCCCGGTCTGGGAATATTTCCTAGCTTACAAACGGGATGATCTGGAAAAGGTCATGCAGGTGGATTTGCATCGCGCTCTGCGCACGAATGCGCAGATCCTCAATGATGCAATCGACGGGCTTCTCCGCGAAGTGGTTCTGGACAAGGCCAACGGATTTACCGGCAAGACTGTGATCCATCCCTCGCATTTGCGCTACGTGAACACCATGCAGGTGGTTACGCGCGAAGAATACGAAGATGCCTGTCAGATTCTCGGGACTTCAGGGGGAGTGATCAAATCTGCCAAATCCAATAAAATGAACGAGATCAATCCGCACCGATCTTGGGCACGGCGGATCTCGCGCCTCGCAGACGCCTACGGTGTGGTCGAGGACGAGCGCAAGGTCTTGGCCCTGTTCCACGCCGGTCTTGGCGTGCACGTCAACGCCGCAGAATGACAGCCACCACTCTGCCCACTGCGGATCCACAATTCTCCGGATCAGAGACCGACAGGCTGCTGGACGGCCTGGAAAGGCTGGCCGCCGCAGATCTGTCATATGAATTAGCCATGACGGCACGACTGCGGTTTCTGGATTGGACCGGTTGCGTCCTCGCCGGGGCGGCTAGCGAAAAGCTCCGTATCACAGCGTTGCTGAATGCCGGTGGGGACGGACCTGCCCCAATCATCGGTACCGACCGCACCTCCGCGCCGCTGACCGCTGCCCTCGTCAACGGCATGCACTCGCATGTGGCCGAACTGGACGATGGACATCGTTACGGCATCACGCATGCTGGCGGGCCACTGATCGCCGCTCTACTGGCCATGGGGCATGATCCAAGAATGACCTCGAATAGTCTGCTGAAAGGCATCGTTGTGGGCTATGAGGCGGCGCTGCGTGTCGCAATTGCCTGCCAACCTGAGGCCAAACTCAACGGCTGGCACGGATCGGGTGTCTTTGGTGTCATCGGTGCCGCCATCGGGACCGGTGTGGCACTCGGTTACGACCGTAGCCAACTAAATGCCGCGCTTGCTGCCGCTGCCACGTCAGCCTCCGGTATGGTCAAGGCCTTCTCCGAGGGGTCCGAGCTCAAACCTTACAATGCTGGACAACCGGCTCTCACCGGCCTTGCCTCTGCCCTGACCGCAGGTGCAGGATTTCCGGGTCCGCAAGGCATATTGGATGGACCACACGGGTTGGTGCAGATGCTGCGCGGCAGCCCGGCCAACCCAACCGCTTTTGACGTAAGCACTCCGTACTGTATCGAAACCGTCTATCTAAAGCCTTATGCATCGTGTCGATATTGCCATGCGCCAGTTGAGGCGGCGCTCAACCTCAAAGCAAGACATCGCATAAGCGCACAAGACGTGGCGCGGGTTGAGGTGGAGACCTATAGGCTGGCCGTGCACAAGCACGATCATACCGAAATCGAAGGTCCCTACTCCGCTCGCCTTGGCATCCCTTATTGCGTGGGTGCAGCTCTAGCCCTGAGAGAGACCGGCATGGCTGCTTTCACTCCCGGGGCTCTCAGCAATCCGGAAACCCTGCGCATTATGCGCGCCACCCATGTGCTCGAAGACCCCGCGCTAACAGCTCTGGTCCCCGCCCGCCGTGCTGCCCGCCTGCATCTGTATCTTACGGATGGTACTCGTCTCACTGAACAGGTTGACCTCCCCCGAGGGGAACCTGAAGTGCCGCTTACCGCAGAAGATCTACATACCAAATTTATAGATCTTGCTACATTTGCAGGCTTAGCGCCTGAAACAGCTCAGAGTATCGCCGCTCACATTCTGAATCCAACGACATCTATTTTGGACTTGCTCACAAAGATGGACAAAGACTAACCTTGCTCCGTCAAGATTTCAACCTGCCGTAATTACATGGAAACTTCTTCATGTGTTTTTCTGAGGGCGCTTGGGTATTGGAACAGCTTCGAGTTGTTTCGCAGCAGATTGTCCCGCGCGGTGTCCTTCCCCCCTCAGTCCGCTTCGAATAGGTCGCGGGTGAAGACTTTGTCCGCCACGTCGCGGATTTCATCCGTCAGTCGGTTGGCCACGATCAGGTCGGCCTGTGACTTGAAGGTCTCCAGATCGCGGACCACCCGGCTGTGAAAGAAACTGTCGTCCTCCAGCACTGGCTCATAGACGATCACCTCGACCCCCTTGGCCTTCAGCCGTTTCATGATGCCCTGGATGGACGACTGGCGGAAATTGTCGGACCCCGCCTTCATCACCAACCGGTGGATCCCCACCACCTTCGGCCCGCGCATCAGGATCTGATCGCTGAGAAAATCTTTCCGGGTGCGGTTGGCGTCGACAATGGCGCGAATGAGATTCTGCGGCACGTGATTGTAATTTGCCAAGAGTTGCTTGGTGTCCTTGGGCAGGCAATAGCCGCCATAGCCAAACGACGGATTGTTGTAATGGCCTCCGATGCGGGGATCCAGGCTGATGCCCTCGATGATCTGGCGCGTGTCCATGCTGCCGGCCATGGCATAGCTGTCCAGTTCGTTGAAGAAGGCCACCCGCATGGCAAGATAGGTATTGGCAAACAGCTTGATTGCCTCGGCCTCATCCGGGTCGGTGAAGAGGATCGGAACATCTGTCTCCTCAGCGCCCTCCAACAGCAAATCTGCAAAGCGACGGGCCCGATCCGAACGTTCGCCCACGATAATGCGCGAAGGATGCAGATTGTCATAAAGCGCCTGGCCCTCGCGCAGGAACTCGGGGCTGAAAATCAACTGATCGGTTTCAAGCCGCGCCCGGACATCGGTGACGAAGCCCACCGGGATGGTCGATTTGATGACAATGGTGGCGGACGGGTTCACTGCGATGACCTGCGCGATCACCGCCTCGACGCTGGAAGTGTCGAAATAATTGTGCTTGGGGTCATAGTTCGTCGGCGTGGCTACGATCACGTAATCCGCGTGCCGGTAGGCAGCTGCCCCATCGGTGGTGGCTGAAAGGGACAGCGCGCGATTGCCAAGGAACTCTTCCAGATCGGGGTCCACGATCGGGCATTGGCCGGCATTGACCATATCCACCCGGGATGCGGAAATATCGACGGCGACAACCTCGTTGTGCTGCGACAGAAGGACGGCGTTGGAAAGGCCCACATAGCCCAAGCCTGCCACTGCGATTTTCATGACTTATCCTCTTGCATAGGCGTCTTCGTAACGGATGATGTCGTCTTCTCCCACATAGGTGCCGGTCTGCACTTCGATAAGAACCATCGGCACTTTTCCGGGGTTCTCCATCCGGTGCACCGCCCCCAGCGGGATGTAGACGCTCTCGTTCTCGGTGACCAGCATCACCTCGTCATCCACCGTCACCTTGGCGGTGCCCTCCACGACGATCCAATGTTCGGAGCGGTGGAAGTGGCTCTGCAGGCTGAGACTAGCACCCGGATGCACCAGGATACGCTTGACCTGAAAGCGGCTGCCGACCACCAGGCTTTCGAACCAGCCCCAGGGGCGGTGATCCTTGGGAAAGGCGGTGGCCTGGGCCGCGCCTTTTTTCTTCAGGGCGCTCACCGCCAATTTTACGTCCTGGGCGCGGGATTTATCCGCTACCAGCACCGCGTCGTTCATCGCCACCGCCATGATGCCCTCAAGCCCGATGCCGACCACCTCCAGCCGGTCACTGTCCGAACGCAGCAGCGTGTCGTGGCAGTCGATCGCCGTTGCATCCCCGCTGACCACAACGCCGTTTTCATCCGGCCCCGCTTCGCGCCAGACCGCATCCCAGCCGCCAAGGTCGGACCAGGCCGCATCAAAGGGCACGACCGAGAGGTTGCGGGCCTGTTCCATCACCGCGTAGTCGATCGAGATATTCGCCGCCTGCCCCCAGGGCTCTGGCGCCAGACGCAGAAACCCCAGATCCACCTGCGCCTCGCGCAGCGCCGCCTCGACCGGCGCGAGCAGGTCGGAAGCATGGGATTCGAACGCGGCAATGATGTCCTTGGCCGCAAATAGGAAGATGCCGGCGTTCCATTTGAAATTTCCCGCCGCCAGCATCTCGGCCGCGCGCAAGGCATCGGGTTTCTCGACAAATTTCTTCAGCGCCACCACGGCGCCCTCGGCCCCCGGGGCCTCGGTCAGTTCGAGATAGCCATAGGCGGTTTCGGCATGGGTCGGCGTGATGCCGAAAGTTACCAACTGGCCCGCAGCCACGGCCTCCAGCCCGCGGACAACCGCGGCATGAAAGGCCACCACATCGGGCACCACGTGATCCGACGGTGCGACCAGTAGCACCGCCTCTGGATCTTGGGACCGTGCGCGCAGCGCCGCCGCCAGCACCGCCGGCGCGGTATTGCGCCCCTCGGGTTCGATCAGGATGGCGCCGGGATCAATGCCCGCGCCCAAGAGCTGCTCGGTGACGATAAAGCGGAAGTCGGAATTGGTCAGCACCATCGGCGGCGCAAACGACAGCCCCTCTGCCGTTCCCGCCAGCCTCTTCGCCGAGGCCTGAAACAGGGTCTCCTTCCCGATCAGAGGCACAAATTGCTTTGGATAGCTTTTGCGCGACAACGGCCAAAGACGGGTTCCTGAGCCACCACATAGGAGAACTGGGCTAATCAACATAGGATACCTCATTCAATGTGAACACTCACGTCCTAGTGTGACTGTCAGATTTCACAAGCCTGCCGAAGCGAACAGTTATAAATCTGCACGACTGTAATCGGATGTACCGGCTTCTTCCCCCAGCAGGTTAAGCTTTGCCTATTTCTGCAAACAGGAGAAGCATTCATGAAAGCAAGGGTAATCCCTCATTTTTAATGGGGTCCAGCCGTAGAATTCATGCGGCTGTTCTCAGTTTCATGGCGAGGGTCAGCCGAAACAGCCCCCTACGTGACCAAATGCAGTTGGGCGATGAGGAGATCGAGCGATGAAACTGGCGGAGCAGTTGCCGATTTTGCTGGGCCAGGGCCGGGCCACAACTGGATCAGAGGCAATTTCTACCTTAAAAAATATGGCATCACTGGTTGCAGCATCGCTGCGTGGGGTGTGGTACAAACCTGAGGCCTCCGGGCCGAAACCGGCGTTACAAGGCACACTGTACGCCGTTCAACAGATTGGCTTACTTGCTTTCGGGACGCGTCGCGTTGGCGGCTTTCCTTCCTGAACTATGCTACTTCCCCTGGTCTGCCCCCACCGAGTGGTCCGATGTAAATGTTAGTGCATGGTCGGCCTCTGGTCTATCGGGACGATGCTTTTGGGCGCTGGGGGCCGGTATCCTAAGGCGCTGTGGGGCCTCACCGTGTTGTAGTGGCGACGCCAGCGTTCGATGAGGATCTGTGCTTCACGCAGCGTGGTGAAGACCTCGCCGTTTAGTAACTCATCCCGGAAGCGGGCGTTGAAGCTCTCGCAATAGCCGTTCTCCCAAGGTGATCCCGGGGCAATGAATGCGGTCTTCGCGCCCACGGCAC
>NZ_PVUF01000026.1 GCF_003003215.1 Tritonibacter scottomollicae
CCGGTAGTAAGTCTGAACCGTCACACCGATTTGCCGAACGGCTTCCTGAACCGAGCTCCCTTGCCCTTGCAGCACCTCAACCTGTCGCAGCTTCAACACGATGTCCTCGGGCTTCTCTCGTTTGCCTGCCATCTCGTCGTCCTCCTGAAAACGGGATATTCCTATCCCAAAAGATGGACCACTTCAGTGGGGGCACTCCACCACCACATAACCCTTAACTCTTAACCTGTAACTCATAACCCATAACTATGATCTACAACACACAAATACCCGACCTTATTCGGATACCACATAACTGTTCACTGTTAACTGTTCACTGTTAACTGTTGAGCCGTAGATAGACGACTACTGATATATCAAATAGTTAGCGCCACTACCTAGCACATCCCAGCACCTAGCAACCCCCATAACACATAACGCTTTACCCATAACCTATAACAGGTTAGTTGAAGTAAGATTGATACGGGAGAGAGCAGTGACCCAAGTGATAAGCGTAGTTCAAGAAAAAGGTGGAGCAGGCAAAACCACCCTATTAATCACCCTTGCATCGTTGATGGTAGCTGATGGTGCCAGGGTGGCGGTTATTGATACTGATCCTCAGCACAACCTCGAAGACTGGGCCAAGAAGGAAGAAATAGACCTTGATTGGATTTTTGAGGACAACGACGAGAAACTCATCCCTACGATCAGAGCTCTAAAGAAGGCCTCTCCAGCATACGATGTCATCCTAGTTGACACGGCTGGTTTTAAGTCGGCTATGGCTGTCTATGCGATCAACGCGGCTGGTCTCGTGCTCATTCCATCAAAGGCGAATGAATCTGATGCGAAAGGCGCGATCAAAACATATCGCCATGTTCACGGTGTCGCAGATTCGATGGACAAAGACATTGGCGCGTATGTTGTGATGATGGATGTTGATCCCAATACCAACATAACCGAAGCGATTTTGGCATCCCTTGAAGAGCAGGAAGTACCTCGCCTGAACGCGATGTGTGCACATCGCACCGGGTTCAAGGAAATGATGAGTACAGGCCGTGGGCCAGAAGGCTCGGCGAAGCGATCAGCACAGAGCGTTCTTGCAGAGCTTCAGATCAAAGGTTTGTTGGACTATTACGGAGGGCATAATGGCAAAGCTTAAAGTCAATCTTGACGTTGATGATGTAACGCAACCTCAGCCAGAGGATCATAAACTCAGGCAGCTGTCGTCTTCGCTTCCAAGTCCGCATCGAGCTAAGTCTGGATCTTTGAAGTACGCTCAACGTGTTCAATTTGCTTTCTCGAACGTTCCACTCCCGATCAAGGAAGCGTTCGTCAAGGAAGCCGCTTCTAGAGGTATAACGCAAAAAGAGCTTCTATATGATTGCTTACGAGCTGGTGGGATCGAGGTCCCTCCGTTAGATGAAATTGACGGTCGCCGCAGATAATAACACATAACCCGTAAATGTTATGTGTTATGTGTCGCGCAGCGGCTTTGGCGCGAATAGCGCCAGTCCTGGTCGCCAGGGCCTTCAGGTCCTGTCGTCCAGTGACACCAGAGGGCAGGGCAGGGGGCAAAGAAAATACCATGCTGGACGGCGTTGCACGTGGCTGCTGCAATGCCGGAGTTCTTCGAACAGAGGAGATTCCAGCATGGTCAAGAAAGCAACGCGCCTCGCCCGCTTCGCGGAAGCCGTCGAGGATCAACCTGTCGTCGTCGGTCTCGACGTTCACAAAAAGACCTATTCCGTCGCCCTGTTCTCGTCGCAAGACGGTCAGGTCGAGAGCTATACCTGTCCAGCCGGAGAGGCGGCGCTCGCCGCGCAGCTTTCGGGCCTGGGCTGCTCCATCGAGCATATCGTCTATGAGACCGGGCCAACCGGCTTCGCCTTGGCCCGCACATTGATGGCCGCAGGATTTAAGGTATCGGTGATCGCCGCCTCGCGCATCCCGCGCGGCTACGCAGCGGCGGCGAAGAACGATCGGCTGGATGCGGTGAAGCTGGCGACCTACTTCGCGCGGGGATTGCTGCATTCCGTCGCCATTCCAACCGTCGAACAGGAAGGCTACCGGGCGCTCGTGCGGCGGCGGAAGCGTGTCGCGGAGAGCCGGGGCAAGATCAAGCAGAAGATCAAGGGCTTCCTGCTCGCGTCCGGCATCGGCGAACCGCAGAGTATCCAGAAGTGGTCTCTGGCCGCTTCGGCAGACCTGTCGGCATTGGATATGCCGCCGGAACATCGCATGTCGCTGGCCTCGATGGTGCGTGAGTACCTTTTCTTGCTTTCCGAAGACAAGATGCTGCGCGCCGAGATCAGGACGGCAACGAAACGGATGCACGCAGAGCGGTTCGCGCACCTGACATCTGTCGTCGGGGTCGGCGAGACCGCCGCATCGAACTTCTTGGCCGAGCTGTTCTCTCCCGAACGGTTCAACCGCCCCGAGGAAGTGACCTCCTATCTCGGTCTCGCACCTGTGGTCAGCCAGAGTGGTGGCAGTCAAGCCCGGGCCAGGATCAGACCCGTGGGTCAGAAACGCTTACGCGGCATCCTCATCGAAGCCGCATGGCAATGGACGTGGCGAGACCCCGAAGCGAAGGAACTCTACAATCGACATTTTGCGAAGCATGGGATCGGGCAGAAGGCCATCGTGGCCGTCGCCCGCAAGCTCGCGATCAAGCTTTGGCGCATGGCGGTAGAGATACCGCCCGTGTCAATGGAGGGTGCCGCGCGCGGGGCCTGGTCGGGATAACCGACAGTAGAAAAGGGCGGCACCCTCATCTACCGGCGCGTACCGAAAGCGGTACTTGGTGATCCTGCATCTTGACAGGCACGAATAAGAAAAGGCTTACGCAAGCCGGTAATAGCTCTGGCATGGCCTCAATTCTGTGGCGTGACACGCACGCAGGATGGGTTTTTGTGGCTATAGGCAAGGTCGGCAGTGCGGACTTTTCAGACCTTCGCTGAAGCCGTGCAAATGACCGCTCTTGCGAACCGATCAACAAAGGGTCGCTTTTCGGAAGGCGTTCCCTCGCGGCGAGTAGAAGCTATGCAGGCCGCAGGGGAACGGTTCGATAGAGGTGAACAGATAAGGCGCCCATAGCGAATGGTGCGATAAACAGCACCAGCCAGATAAGCGCAGACATTATGGCCCCGCCCAAGGTAAGGGCCCCGGAGCGAATAGATTCGATTATCTGAACAGGATAATAGACGAAGGGATCGAAAGCTAACACGCTCGCATAGGCCAAAATGATTGCGCCAAAAAGCACAGCGAGCCAATGCGTGATCTGCCTAGAAGCGGTGTCCGAAAACAAGAGCATCGCACCAAGCAAGAGTGGAATTATTGGAACTCCATACCGCGGTGGGGGCGGACTTTGGGCAAGCACAGCTAAGTAAGCGTCCAATCGAGTGGGGGCGTAGGTAATCATGCTGGCTTGAACAAGTTCTGGAGCCCATGCGAACACGAAGGGAACGAGCCAAGTAGCCACAAGCAAGCCGCCCCATAGACGCAGCCCACGCGGGGCGCTTCGGAACGTGACGGCGAATACAAATGTATAAAGCACAAACGCGTAATGATCTGAATAAGGAACCGATATACCCCACGTCAAAAGGGCTGAAAGGACTACGATGGCACCGGACAGAACGATGGTGGCCCTTGTCAAAACAGGCGTACCGATTGTTGCAGAGATCCAGATCGCAGCGCAGATTGGTGCGATGGTTGTAAGCAAAGCTAGGCTTGCAGATATTAGTGCAAGGATCGCAGAAAATGGGCTTACGGGGACAGGGTGAGCTAGCTCCATCAGCGCAATACCGGCGCACAAACACAACAGAAGGGCAGCACTGGCCGCTTGCGCGGCACGCTTTGTACCAGTCCTTGGCAAGAAGGCTGTAATCACCATGGGTACGAGGCACATCAAGACAAGGAGGCCAAAGTGGCTTATTAATCCTGAAGACGTCACAATATACGAAGCAATCGTATTATTGGGGGTCCCATCGAAACTATACCGAGCGAATTCAATCGGGATGGTGAGAACCAGTAAGTCCGACGCGGTAACGACGATTAAGATACCGAAAAATAAATAAAGCGGTAATACACTTGCTTCGTATCGTACTGTCATAGGAAATCTTTAATACCCTTTGGACTTAGCGAGGCTTGCAAAGTTAAAGTACTGCGCACCGGAGAATATGCAGGTTTGAAGTGCATTTGGAAGACCATTGATCTACCAGTTCGCCACCATAAAGCATAATTACGTCAGATCAGCGGAACCTTACGCCGGACACATTGCGTTGATTCAAGTCTGCCCTCAAGCAGAGAAGGTATGCAGACTCTCCGATAACCCTCGTTTTTGGCACAGCAGTAAACCACCCCGATTGACGCTGCCAGCCCCCCCGTTCAAAACCAGACCAGTTGTCGAAGGTTTCTGGCTCTCTCATGATAGCGGACATCCATGCTTTGTGCAGCATCAGTCGCAATGGGCTCCAAGCCGCCATTGGGAGCTGGGTTGAGCACTCGCAGCATTGCCAGCTGCACTTGACAGTTGTCCACATAAGAAAGGCCCCACCGAAGCGGGGCCAGTTAATTCCTTCACCACAAAGGAAAACTCTACTCAGGTGGGATCCGCTCTGGATCTCTCGCCTTGGCAATTACACCATCATGTCGGATTGCAGCAATCGTCGTTTCTGTGCGTCGGCTCATTTCGACGCCATCACCGGACATCATCGCTTCAACACTGCTTGTCTTCTTCAGCACGCTGCCATCTGCCTCCAGATAGGTTATGCCGTGATCGGTGGCATGGGTAACTGACCCGTCTGCCTTGATCTGAATTCTCATACCGTTGACGGATACCGTTAAGCCGTCTTCTTCGGCGATGATGCCATCCCAGCCGATGCCAGGATCTCGGCGCAATACAATTTGCTCCTGTCGTAGTTTGATCTGAACGTCACGCGGTGCGCTCTCATCAGCTGCTTTGACAACCAAGAACGCCTCCTGCTCTGACGGATCTGCATGGATGCTGGCGTTAGCGTTCTTTGGGGACCAGACTTTTGCGACCTCACGCTTTCGCCCATTTTGATCACGGTGGAACCCGATGAACAGCTGTGCCGAACGCCATACGCGGGCAATGTTTTCGCTCTTTTTCGTCATGGCATGGCCTCCGGTTCATGTTTCGATTCAATCATGGCGCGAGGGTTCTCGCTAGTCTCATCGGTAGGGCAGGGCGCTTGTGCGCCCCGCCTCTGGATCACTTCATGCCTTCGGGGAGCCATTTGGCGATTTTCGCCGCTTGCTTCTTGGTCACGCCCTGCGCCTTTCGCGCTTCTGGGTCCGCGAACAACTTTTCCAGTGCCTCGGCCTTTTTACCTTTGGTCAGTTTGGCGAAGGCCTTGGCCTTATCGTCGTCCTGTTTCAGGTCAAGCAGATCGCACCAGAGGGCATTGAGATAGGGACCACCAACGCGCTTGAAGAAGTTCTCCGCATTCGGCGTCCAGTTTTCGCGGATGTCGGTTTTCACCTCCCGGTCAACCAGTGCCCGCATTTCCATGTTTCCGCCCTTCATGAGCGCCGCCAAATGACGGACCAACTCAGCCTCGATGAACTCCTTTCCCTTTTTGCGAAAAGTCTGGAATTTCTTCACTTCATCATCGCGGTTCGTGACCCGATCCTCCGACAGGTAAGAGGCCGTTGTCAGTCGCTCATCCAGAACGTAGCCCGCACCTTCGGTTGACGGGAAATTCGGGACGTCCTGCATTGAAAGCCCGATCGGATCAGCGAAATATGACCCACCTGACAGTTGGAATGCCAGCAGCGCAAGGATCAGATCAGGATCGCGCAATGCTGCGTGCTGTCGCGCTCCGGTGACGACACGAGACAGATCATCCGCGAGTTTCTGAGAAATGGGCGATTTGGGCGCATCTGCTTTGCCAACAGCATCTTTGCTCAACACGCCTGCTTCCACCGCTGCCGCCTTGTCTTCGGGCAATACCAGTCCCTTGAAGCTATCGACTTCCCCGTCATGGTTCAGAAACACGATCAAACCAGCATGCTCTTTCTGGTCGGCAGTGAAGTCAGTTTTCAGGATAGCTTCAAATCCATCCAGTTCGGATTGTTCCTCATCAGTGATTTCATCGGCGTTGAATTCCAGCTTGTACTCAAGTTCTTCGCACCGCTCTGCCTGCTCGTCCGTCAGCTCACCGGCCACCGGGCGCAAATTGGAAATCTTACGCTGATCCATATCCCAATACCCGATGTAGTTATCGGTTGAGATTTCGACCCACTTCCAGCCTTCCGTTGCGCGCAGTTCCTCTGCGGTCTCTTCCAGATTTGCGATAAACAGCGTTTCCAGAAGCGCAGGATCATCAAACAGCGTCACCTCGCTGAACAGATCACCGCTCAAGCGCCCACCAGCTTCCTTGTAAGCTTCCACTCCGACGAATTTCACACGGCGGTCGGTGCCTTTGACGCTATCGGGTTTCAGCAGGTTTTTGATTTGGTGGTCGGAATAGTGACTACGCCCGCGAACCTGTTCCAGCACTTCAAGGCTTCGGTCCTCGTCATCGCTGATGGTGAAACATGCGGCGGAGCTGAGGCTGATTTCACCAGCACCGAGGGCATCCAGTACCGCCTCGGGCAGTCCAGACAGGGCAAGGCGGCGATAAACATGTTTCTCAGTCACGGCAAAGGCGCGGGCGATGGTGGAAACCGATGCCCCTCCGGTCTCCATTTTGCCATAGGCGCGGATCTCATCGACGGGTTCCAGATCCTTGCGGGCGATGTTTTCTGTGTGTGCCCAAATCTCGGCGGTGGCGCGATCAGGAGCGATATTCACAAGCGGGTTCGCCAGCTCGGGCTTGGTTGCCGACATATCGGGATGCTGCTCGGAAAGATACTGCAGGGCGCGGAGGCGGCGACCACCTGCAACAATTTCAGCACCGCCGTTCCCATCAGACAGGCCGGAAAGGTTCTGGATCAAGCCAGCGGTCCAGATGCTTTCCGCCAGTTCGATAATGTCGGCCTCTGGTACGTTCTGACGCGGATTCATTGGCGACAGGATCAGGGATGTGAGCGGGAAACGAGCCTCTGCTGCGATGATTTCGGTCTGTTTGGTCATGGGTCTTATCCTTGTAACGTGGTGAAGTATCGTGTTATTGGTGCCCCAGCCCTTTTGGGCTGAGGCGTGTGGCCTTATCTGGCCCCGTTTTGCATCAGGAAGCGGCGGCCTATCCCAAATTGATCGCCCTTCCTGACTAGCGCCCAAGCCTCGGCAATTCGGCGCTTCATCGTTTCATTGTCCATCTGTCTCACCCCCTTTCGGTGTACTGGTGTTGTCGGGAGAGGCGTTGACCGCCCCTGCCTGTGGGCCTGCTCGACAGGCCAGCCTCGGCGCGGGGCAGGGAGGATACCCCGCAACCGAACTCAGTATTCTGAGGGGAGAAGGAGGGTCAGAACGCGGCGCGTCTTGGTGGGGTCAGCGCAGTCATCGGACCCGTAGCCGTAGCTCGTATCGTAGAGGTCGATTTTCCAGTACAGGGGCACCTCTTCACCATCGTTCAAGACCTTGATGACCCCAAAATCTCGGGTGCCGTATGGGTCGTTTTCTTCGGTGAACTCGTCGAATGCGATCACTGAAACACCGATAGCGTTCAGGGCTTCGGGAGACAGCGCCGCGACACCCTGCGTCATGACGATCTGCCCCGGAACTGATGGGTCCATCGCCCAGCTGGTGCGGAACAGGTCGTTTTGCTCTGCGATCAGTGCGGTGCGTGCTGCTTCGATTGCCGCCTCTGTGTTTTCGATATTTTGAATTTCAGCCATTTTTGGCCTCCTTTGTGGTGACGCGGTGGGGGCTTGGTGCCTTCCTTCCGCAGTTGGGCTTGGCCTCGCCAATCTGATTTGACGAAAACCATGTTTTCGGCGGAACAGAGTGGAGAGGGCGAAGCCCGACCCACGGCCCTGCAGCGGACAGTCAAAGGATCGGAACCGAGGGGTGGTGCGGCCCGCAGCGCGCAGCGCGAGGACACGGCCCTCGGTGGAGACGACGCCGCAGGCGGCGCTTGTCTTTTGACTTTCCGATGCAGGGATGTTGGGCGGATAAACAAATGAAAGATGTCAGGGCTGGGGTGAGCGGGCGCAGCCCGTCGATCCCCTGCTCTGTCACCTGAAACAAAGCGAGCCGCGCGTTAAGCGCGGCTCTCCACTGACTCTAAGGTTAAAACTTTCCAGTCCGCATGAGGCTCAGGAGCCGATGTGGACCTTGCATGCTGCGAGCTGACCGCGCCCATCAAAGAGCGAAGGGATGTGAGCAGCCTGTGGGAAGATTTATCCTCAAAGCCGGACGGGAACTTCTGGCGGCCGAGATACCGCTACACATAGGACTTTAGAAGGGCAGGGGACTCATCAACCGCATACGGACTGACCCATGCACACCATTTGCAGACCTGGCGGCGCAAAAGGCCGAGCTGAAGGCGAGGGAAGACCGTCACCCGCAGGGCTGAGACTATGTTTTCTGAGCGAGATGAGGCCGCGGCGCGGGCTGGCTCTTTGAGACAGTCTGCGTCGCACCTTGGCCTCAGGAGTTCAGGAAATATCGGCTCAGGTCTGGCGCCGGCTCTGCCGGTGTCAGACTAGGGCCCGGTCCTCATCCATGATGAGGATTTGCCGTATCTATTCGACACGACGACTGACGTTTGCGGAATTTAATCACCACTATGTTGGTGGTGGCTCTTCTCTTTTTTTGCGATCATGTAGGACCTCAAGACATCGTTCATGCGTGTGAGGTGTCCTGGTCCATCAGCCTGAAAGAACTCCAGCACATCAGGATCGATGCGCAGGTGAACAGATTTCTTTTTTGCACGCTTTACGACTTTAGCGTCATCCCAGAATCCATCTGGCATGTCTTTAGTGGGTGCATCTTCAGGAGTATCCTTGAGCTGCCCACTGTCTTTCATTGCTCTGATTTCATCGAGCGATATGTTTTTGATATTCGTCATGTTCCTTTCGACCGCCTTTCCACGCTGAAATTATGCGTATTCGACCGTCTCTTTCGGTATGAGTTACGGAGTAGACGTCGCCGTCTACGCTCCCGAGCGATATGAACCGCTGTTCTCCATAGTCTTTGCGTGTGTCTTCCTTGGTGAGTGTTGTGTTCTCAAAGATGAGAGCAGCAACGAGGAAGTCTACGCCGTGTTTTTCAAGGTTGCTGTCCCGTTTTTTGTGGTCGTAGTCGATCTGCATGTTCGATCCTTGCGGTTATTTTGAGTGTTGTATCCATTGCATCAATCCTCTTTCCGTTTTGGCTCTCTCACTCCGTCCCATGACATTAAGCCATGATGGACATTTGAAGTGTACACTAGACGTGTACACAGTGCAACTCTTTCGATCATCACTGATTGAAACGCAAGCTGGCACCGATGAAGCCGAGGTATTGATGTTGCAGAGATCTTTGCTGACCAGAAGGCCGCGACCTGTTTTGTCAGCGGTTTTCTCTAATAAAGGGACACAAGCATTTTGGATGCTGAAGCTCGTCCTTGTTAGTTCAGCTGAAGTCGCAATAGGACTGTTACGCGAAGCGTAAGGCTGCGCGGCAGCGCAGGGCCGGTGATCTCGTGGAGCGCCCTGGCGTTTCACGGGAACACCGGTCACCATCTGTCGCTTGGCCCTCTCTAGAAGGCAAAAAAACGGCCCCACCGAAGCGGGGCCAGTTGGTTCCTTCACCACAAAGGAAAATTCAGATCCTCAATCAATCGGGGCCGATAATAAGAAACCCGGTTGGAATGTTGGTTCCGCTTTCTGCGAAGCTGGCCACCGGCAAATCGTACCATCCGTGATCGCGGGGCGATGTCAAACCTAGATCCTTTAGGTGGCCATCATAGAGCGCACTTGCAGGCAGGATGCAGGCCAAAACTCCGTCAGTTTCATCACCGTTGCGGCGCGCTTTCAGGAACTTCCGAGCATGATCGAGATGCTTGCGCCAATGCTGTCCGTTAAACGGCGGGTTCATAAACACCACATCAAAAATCGGGTTTGCTGCTGTTTCCAGAAAGTTTGCCTTATGGACATGATGGCCCTTTGCTCTGCACTCCATGGCTCGGTCGCCATGATACTCAACACCAGTGACACGCGCGCAGGGATTTTTTTCTCTGATCGCATCCATGATGCGACCGCAACCGCAGGAGGGCTCCAGAATTGTCAGATCTCCGTCTAAATACAGCCGGCGCATAACCTCTTCGATAACCGGTCTCGGTGTCGGGTAATATGCAAGATCCTTTGAAACTGCCGTTCCAGGTCTCGGTTTTTGTGCCGCCTCCGGACTGTCTGGAAGCGTGTCACCGTAGAATTCGGCCAGTGCGAGATTGATTTCTCTCAGCGTCTCCGGATCAAAGTGAAGATGAGCGTTCCCATTCTGAAAGCGGCGGATCTCGATTCCGTCGTGATAGCTGGCGCCATGCTCCTCTGCCGCATCCAGAAGCTCGTAATATTCTTGCTGTTCGATGTGAGGTTTACCCCGAAACACATTGAGTGCGTTCAACGTGTCTCGCGTACGCTCCCACCCCCAGGAGCCATAGCTTGTTGTTGATTGGATTATGATGCGTTTCGGTAGTCCTTCGACGCCGATTTTAACCTTAGTATGGCTGCGATAGGCCGGATCGAGATCGCAGAAGCACTCAGCCAGCCCTTTAAGGATGTGATGCCGCTGGTTTATCCAGTAGTCCTCAAATGTCGCTCCAATGTTCTCCATGGTGAACTCTGGCGGGTTCTCCATAGACATCTCGAAGCGCTTCCGGTCCTTTGCACTCGCAATGCGGTTGACGTTCAAGCCACGATAGACATGTTGCCATGCAGATTTTAGGAGAGCATCTTGAATGATCGCTTCACGCACAGAAGGTGCAGACCCATAGCGACCATTAGACCAAATGCTACCACCAAACACGCCCTCAATGCATGAGGACAGTTCAAGTGCAGTGATCGCATCTTTGAAACGCTGTAATTCTTCAGGAATGCGCTCTGCTTTCTGGTCATACTCTTCGACAACCTCACGCAAGCTGCGCTGCATTGCCGGCACATCAAAGTCACTTACTGGGGAGTTATGGGCGTTCATGCTCGGCCTCATGTGTATATGGAATGTCGTTGCGACGTTCTTTGAGGGCTTTTTTGATAGACGCCGCGCACCAGTGCCCGGTCTGCGTCTGCCCTTCGATGTCGCGGCTAATCGGGTGCCAGGCCTTGCAGCCTGAGCACCACCACTTTCGGCCGATTCTCACTTCGTCAGCTCGTCCGCAAAGGTCTGGGCCTCTTCCGGGCACTTGAACGCGAAACCGGCAGGAGTGTTTCCCCACTTGCGGGAATACCAGCCCTTCCGCTCTTTGGCCTTTTCAAGCCACATTGAGAAAACCTCCCGGCTCGCGCGTTCCTTTGGACTTACGACCCACATTTGAAAGTGGCGTTTCGTGTGCATGTGTTCTTCGATAGTGAAACCGCCCGCATCCTTCGCATGGCTGTCGCCATCGGTCTTTGGCGTTGCTTTGTTGCTAGGTCCCGAAACAAAGGGGGCGCCATCCGGCACAGACCACTCGCCAAACGGGATATACGCCGCTGGGTCATCGCTCGGCCCTGTGATCCGGCGTTTGCTGATCTTCCAACCGTCGGAGTAGTGATGCGAGGCCTTGAGATAGTATCCCGCCCCCATGCTGTACTTTTCGCGGTGCTCTGCGTCGGACTCGGCATCAGCAAGATATGCGGTCTGCTCATAGTTGCGCGCTGCCTTCCGCATTTCTGGGAACATGTCGCGGGTGTTACGAGAAAAGGCCAAAATCACTGTTTTGCTGGTGCTGGTCGCGAAATAATCCGTCATGCTGTCGGACTCGTTTTTCTCAAATTCAGCGACGATCACGGCTTTTGCGTCTGCTGGAACCTTGGCACGGATGCTGTCGCGCCAATCCGAGATTTCTTGCTCGCGATCTTCTCGCTCCTTTGCCACTTGCTGGCGCTGGCGTTCCTGCGCTTCCAGTGCAATCGCCTGAAGTTCGGCGACCTCATCCGCGCCTTTCGCTTCAACCCCAAGAATTGCGGCCTTCTCAATCCATGGGCTCGCGATCTCGTCACCCACTTTTGAAAGTGTAGAGTCCTCCCAGACAATGCTGACGCGCCAAACTTGCTTTGTCATGCCGCCTGCGCCAATGGTGAAGACCCGGCCAGTTTCAGGCGAAATTTCTGCGATCCATCCTGCTTTTTGCGGGTTTGCCATGTCCCCGAAGACAAGAGGCTGACCGATGTACATTTTAGCTTCGGTGTTCTGCATGTTCATATCCAAATCCTTTGTGGTGACGCGGTGGGGCTTGGTGCCTTCCTTCCGCAGTTGGGCTTGGCCTCGCCAATCTGATTTGACGAAAACCATGTTTTCGGCGGAACAGAGTGGAGAGGGCGAAGCCCGACCCACGGCCCTGCAGCGGATGTTGAACGTCAGACGAAATTGACCTAGGCGTCATAAACTGACCCAATCCGCTGTTTTTGCCGTGTGGCTTGTTGCGTTGATCTGACCTTCCATTCGGAAAATCAGGGCTGATTTGCAGGTTCAGTCGGCGAAGCCGCCTGTTCCTGCTGATCTGCCACGTGGCGAACGCGGGAGGGGGCGAGGCAATGCTATTCGACCGGGTTGGTGCGGCCCGCAGGCGCAGCCGAGGACACGGCCCGGTCTAATCGGATTGCCCGAGGGGGAGGGCAGCGCCCTCTCCCTGACGGCCAGGGGCGTTTGGCTTGTCCAAATCCCACTGGCCCACAAAACAGAAGCGGCGGGGCCATCAGGTCCGCCTCCGTGTTGCGGTCATTCAATATTGAAAACTGAGTTCACAGGTTTGGGACTGAACCGCTAGTGCTGATACCCGCATCGATGACCGTAACCAGCCCGAACACGACACCCACGCAAGGTGCAGCGATACCTTTGCTGCAAGCGCGAACGATCTCCTGAGAGCGGACCTTCAAACAGCTCCGATGACCAGGGCGATGCCGCGCTCAGCTCAGATGTCAGCAAAGCGCAGTTAGCGCCCTTTGCAAAGTCTGGGGATCTGCCAGCCGGGCGGAGAGCCCACGCTGCACGAGCAATGGAAGTAGCAGACCTTCGCCGCAGGTGCAGCCACCAACCACCATCGAACGGAAGGGATGCGCAAAAAGTGTGAATTCGCTGTTTTTGCGCGGGCAGCTGCTGTTTGCCGCTTAGCGGACCTTCACTATGGATTGCACACAAGTGTAAACGGTGTCCCGGCCCCACGTTGTAGCGCCTATCCTGTGCTGCGAGATCTTTCACATCTCACAGAGGGGAGTGCGTTTCGCAATGTGCGCTACAAATTCGTTTCTCAAATCGTTGGGCGTCGAGATCTACGCGTCGGGTCACCGGCGGTGGCCGGATGAAGCCAAGGCCCGTGCTGTGGCGGATACGCTTGAGCCGGGCGCCACGGTGAATGGTGTGGCCGCGCGGTATGGGGTTTTGCCGAACCAGCTGTCGGCCTGGCGCCGGTTGGCGAAGCAAGGGAAGCTGGTGTTGCCAGCGGCGGAGCTGGACGAACCGGTCTTCGCCCCGCTGGTGGTCTGCGATGTACCGGAGGAGCAGCTGGAACCGGACATTGCCGCATCAGAAGAGGTGGTCCGGATCGTCTCGGGCGAAGTCAGGATCGAGCTGGCGCCGGGCACGCCCGCAATCCGGATCGCCGAGATCGTGCATGCGCTTGGGGCCACGCCATGCTGATGCCCTCGCAAGGCGTGCGGATTTTGGTGGCGACGAAGCCGGTGGATTTCCGCAAAGGTCATGACGGTTTGGCGGCGCTCGTGCAGTCAGCGCTGGCGGAAGATCCGTTCACGGGCACGGTCTTCGTATTCCGGGCCAAGCGGGCGGACAGGATGAAGATCCTGTTCTGGGACGGCAGCGGACTTGTGATGGCTTACAAGCGGCTCGAGGAAAGCACATTCACCTGGCCCGCCATCCGGGATGGGGCGATGACGTTGAACCGGGCCCAGTTCGAGGCGCTTTTTGCCGGGCTGGACTGGCGGCGGGTGCGGTCCCTGGAGGCGCACCGGCCGGCTGTGGCAGAGTGACTCGGTCGGGCAGAATGCCTGCCCATCGAGGTGCCGATCAGGGTATGGTCCGGCCATGTCCAGCTCCCCGCCCATCGACCTCTCTGCCATTCCTGAAGATCAGCGTGACGCTGTTCTGGCGGTGCTGCGCGAGCGGGATGCACTCAGGGAGGCCAACAAACGCCTGGAGCACCTCGTTGCCGAGCTGAACCAGGCTGTGCATGGCAAGCGGTCGGAGAAACTGAGCGAGGACGAGCGGCAGCTGGCCTTCGAGGATCTGGAGGCCGCAGTCGCCGAGGTCGAGACCCAGCAGGACGAACAGGCTCCGCCGCGAGCGTCCCCGCGCCGGGCGGTCCGGCGCAACCGGGGCAATCTGCCCAAGGACCTGCCGCGGATCGAGAAGGTGATCGAGCCGGACAGCCTGGACTGCCCATGCGGGTGCGGCGAGATGCACCGGATCGGCGCGGATCGCACCGAGCGGCTGGATATTATTCCCGCGCAGATCCGCGTCATCGTCACCGTCCGGCCCAAGTATGCCTGCCGCGCCTGCGCCGAGGGCGTCACCCAGGCACCAGCCCCCGCGCACCTGATCGAGGGCGGTCTGCCGACCGAGGGCGCCATCGCGCATGTGCTGGTCAGCAAGTTCTCGGACCATTTGCCGTTGTATCGGCAGAGCCAGATCCTGGCCCGCTCCGGGATCGACCTGCACCGCAGCACGCTCGCCGATTGGGTGGGGACAGCCGCCTTTCACCTCGGTCCGGTAGTCGACCGGCTGGCTGAGCACCTGAAAGGATCGGGCAAGCTATTCATGGACGAGACCACGGCGCCGGTTCTGGACCCGGGCCGCGGCCGGACAAAGACCGGGTATCTCTGGGCGCTGGCCCGGGACGACCGCGGATGGGGCGGCGATGACCCGCCCGGTGTGGTGTTCACCTATGCTCCCGGCCGCGCCGGGCAGAACGCGGAACAGATCCTGCAGGGCTTCGATGGCATCCTGCAGCTGGACGGCTATACCGGCTACAACCGGCTGACGCGCCCGTCGCGGAAAGGCGGCGCGCCGGTCACCGTCGCGCATTGCTGGGCGCATGCCCGCAGGAAGCTGAAGGAGGTCTTCGACCGCGACGGCTCGGAGATCGCCGCCGAGGGACTGCGCCAGATTGCGGAGCTCTACCGCATAGAGGGTGAGATCCGCGGTATGGGCCCTGGCCAGCGGCTGTCGGCCCGGCAGGCCCGCACCGCGCCGCTGGTCGCAGAGTTCGGAGAATGGCTGCAAAGCCAGCGCCGCCGGATCTCCTCGAAGTCACGCCTCGGAGAGAAGCTGACCTATATCCATCGTCAATGGGACGGGCTGCAGACCTTCCTCGGCGACGGCCGCGTCGAGATTGACTCCAATGCTGTCGAGAACCTGATCCGTCCGATCGCATTGACGAGGAAGAATGCGCTTTTTGCCGGCCACGACGAAGGCGGCCGCACCTGGGGCCGCATCGCTTCGCTCATCGCCACGGCGAAAATCAACGGCGTCGAGCCCTTCGCTTACCTCAAGGCCACCCTCGAAGCCATCGCTGCAGGACACCCCGCTAACCGGCTCGATGAACTCCTCCCCTGGAACTTCCAGCCGTCAAGCTGATCCCGGGTGAGGTGGAGACGCCGCTTACACACAAGTAGCATACTCCCAGCGATTCAAGTCCCGGCGTATGGGGACAATCTGCCCAATCCCCATTGATTCAAGACCAGAACACGTTCTTCGGTAAGCTATAGGGAATAGGACAAGGTCTCTTTGCTGCTGCACTCAGCGTTTCTTTCGCAGCTTCGTGGCCAGCGCGGCACCGTCTCTAGCCAGGCAGCGTGAGTTCGCGGAGGCGATAAATCTTAGCCCAATCCCGCGTGTCGCTGGATAGAGTGCGTGTCAGATTGGTCAGTAAAAGGGAGACTTGCCTGCGAGACGGATCGGTCTTCTGCTCGTTGAGTTTATCCTTAAGCGACTCCAGTTCTGCTAGCGTACGCTTTGCCTGTTCGCCAGCCACCATAAAATCACCTGTCGCGCGAATACCGAACAATGCAGCACCCACTGCTGGAAAGCCGCCACCAACCAATGTGGTAACCGCCTTTATTGCCTGCTTCCATCCGTCGGTCAGGTAGATAACTCCTGACGAAGCAAGTAGTGCTACGAGCACATACCCGATCCCGAAAAGGAAAGTCGCTAAGAATAGCCGTTCACCCCAGACATGCAGCCAGTGATCCAGCCTGTGGCTAGACTGCACCGCACCGCTATTATACACAATCTGTCCTTCAATTTCATCTTCGACAGCGGAGCCGATGGCTGTCCGCAATAATTTGGCGTCCAACAATCCAGATGGCGGGCCAATTTCTCGGAGCGTCGCACGAACGTACCATTCGACCCATGCGTCCGAAGCGTCGTCACGGCCAGATTCCCTGAAGGGCGATACGGTGGAGCCGATCAAAGCAGTAAGTCTTGCGGGCCTTAGAAGTTCGGCCACTGCGCGAGACTCCAGCCAGCGCGCATGCCAGTCGCACCGGTCTTTCCCACCATGTCTCGTTAGCAAAAGGATCAATCCGATCAGAGCCACTTCAGCCAATACGAAGCCCGCTTTGATCGGTACTGAGTTGGCATTGTTCCACCAAAAAACGCTGACAAGACCAATTACTACTGCGAGAGCCGCGAGGCCGAAATTCGCAACGTATGTGGAGCGATAGGCGTGGCTAAAATGAAGTGCCAGAGCGTCGGCTTGACGCCAACGGGCTTCTAGGCCGTCAGCCAACTTCTGGGCAAAGTTCGTCCCACCCACCAACTCGGCGCGGTCGCGAAAACGGGCCCAACCAGCTTCTGTTTCCTGGTCTGGCGCGTACTCGACAAGCAGACGAAACTTTCGGCCTATAACTACGTACCGCAAGAAGTCATAGATGAACCAGCGTGAGCAAACAGGTGTGGGCGTGTCCATGAAGCGCTCCAGCCGAGCCCGAGCATTGCTGCCTGGGTCGGGAGGTGCAAGGCGGTCGCGCACGACCTCGGTCAACAATTCCGTAAAGGGGGTGTCAAATGCTCGCACCGGCGCGCCGCAAGCCGACGAGCTAATTTGAGTAGTCTCGGTGATCAGGCAAGTGGCACCATCGGGGTGGATCCAAATCACCGGTATACCGGCTTCTACCGCTTCGGATACGATCTGCGTAGTGCCACCGATCCCAGCAGCTGCTTCGCCATCCCATACCGCCACGAGTAAGTCCGAGTATTCCAACATCCGGCGTCCGGATGTTAGGTAGCCTTCGGCTTCCGCCTCGCTGGGGGCGCGGTCAAGTTCCAGGACGCTGTGTGCGACTTTGAGGAACCCTTCGAAAGTGGCGCGAGCCGCATCCTGCATGCCTTGTGTGGCGACATAATCTCCACGACGAAATGGCAAGATGACATCGAGGCGCATTCCGGCATCACACGCGGCACAGGCGAGTATTGTGTCGGCTCCTTCGGCCAAGGCGGTCACGAGGCGCAACTCAGGTGCCTCTTGAGCCAGGACATCGGCGTCCGCCTTCTGCACCTCGGATGTAGCCTCCGAAAGACTATCCAGCACTTCGCGCGCGGCTTCATCAACGCGGGTCTGTGCCGTCGCGTCGAGCCTATTTGGGCGGTGGCCGGTAACGCCGATCCGGAGCGTCAATCGTGGGCGATTCTGCGCGGCGAGAGCTTGGTGCATCAGTGTAGCGTTCTTATTTCCACAGGTGCATCAACGCCTGCTGGGAGATCGGTGAGAATGGGCGCATCGCTGATCATTTCAATCATACCACTCGGCTGAACGATGAAGTTCGAAAAAAATCCTGCGTTGGAGTAGTAAACGAGGCCAGACACTCGAAAGTTGCCCTCCTCGTTCCGTCCCCATACTCTAGGAGCTCGAATGGCGTTCGTGATTTCGTCGTGCCGTTCTCCAAGATCCGGAATGAAGCCATTTTCCGATCTGTCGACAATAAGAAACGGACCTTCTTCCCCTCTGACGAAGAAACAGAAAAAGGCAAGGTACTGAAGTACTGTCTCTTCGTTGATCTCCGGTGCTTCAAGTCCATTTACCTCATGGATCGGTGGAGACGTTCCATTCAGTCGGAAGAGCTTGTCATCGTGAATGAGAAAGCAAAGTCGGCCCGCGGCACTTGAGGTGGAACGCGGCCGCAGTTCGATCAACGGCACGTTGGGATGAAATGGTAGATCATAGGACCGAATGTCCAACGTATCGATATCGCCCCATCCCCCTTTCCAGTCCCGCTGCAATACAGCTATCTCTGTTTCGTCAGCGTCACGCCCCGCTTCGACTCTTTCGATGCTAAGGAAAGGGGCCTGATCTGCGATAGCCGATGCAACCGCAAAGGTCTCTTGCGCCTCACGCGGATCCTCCATTTCCGCTTCAAGCGCGCGGAAGTCTTCAGCCATACTCTCTGCTGCCAAGTCCGACGGACAGCGCCCCCAGCCATCATGAGGCACAGCGAACAGCCCGATTGCGAGCAATGACCTAAATCTCTCTAGGTCGCCTGAGATCGCCGCACGGTGGAGGATCGTGTTCCCTTCATCATCAACGCGCAGTTTCGGCGAGACGCCCTGACTGACGAGCGCTTTGGCAGTCTCACGATCATCGGCGTCCACAACGGCGCCCAGCAACTCTTCAGCCTCTCGAGGCTCAATCGCGCCCGCAGCGGCCCGCCGCATCAGCGCGTCACGGAGCGCGGCTGCGGCGGGGATGGCCGCTACAGCAAGTAGTTCAGCAAGTCTCGCTCGTAGCGTGGGCCAATGTATGTCACCGTCTGCAAGAATGGACAGCACCGAATGGTTCTTCAGCCGAAGAAGGATGTCCAATCCAGTCTCGCCCTTGGAGCCGTCCATCGAGGAGCCCAGCTTGCCTCTTGGACGATCAGGAATGCCGGCATTCGGTTCCGATGCTTGCACGTGCTCGTCCTCCAACGCCTGTGGGGCTGCCTCCAACAGGCGCAGCACGGTAGCAGGTCGGCGGCTCGACAGATCCTCAATCCGCATGGCGGGCGTCATCTTGGCATAATCTTTCGGAATACGGTCGTCCTGCCGAAGGGCGCGCCGGGCTTCAGGGAATGCTCCAGCGATGTCGAACGGCGTTTGATTTTTGTTGTTCGGCTGGTTCGGATCAAGGCGGCCATCTCGCAAGAGAAGTTCGACGACTGCGCGCGCGCGGAAGCGTTCCTCCTCTGTCGGTTTGCTGCCGTACTCCTGGAGAAACACACGATGAAGGAGGGTGTCACCATCTTCGGTAATATGAGCTGCGGAACTGGGATTGCCTAGCTCGCCCAGATCAGATTGCATGAGCACGTACAGCGCCTCTGGATGCCGGTGGCGAGCACTGATCAATAGTGGTGTATCTGCCCAGCGATCTCGATGATGGAGAAGTGCGGTAAGACGGTCTGGATCAGCCTCCTCAGCCAGATAGTTCGAAAGAACCTTGGCGGATCCGGAACTTGCTGCAGTGGAGATCGCTGTCCTGTTTGAATTGTCCTGCTTTCTGATGTCGATGTGCTGCAGCAAATATTGGAAGGCGGTGACTTGATCTGCACGGGCCGCTTCGTGGAGCGCGGTTTCGCCATACTGATCCTGCAGACTAAGATCCGCGCCGTGTTCAGTGAGATACTCAATCACATAAGTGTTGCCGTTCCGCGCGGCGAAATGGATCATTCTGATGTCAGATGTAGTTTCGATCGGATCGTCGAGATTGATTTGCCCAATCATCGCATCGAAGTTACCGTTCAAGTTCTCGCTGATCGCACTAGAGATCGCATTCCACGTGTACTTATCGGTTGTTGGAGGCACGCCTTCGCTAAGTAAGAACGGCACGGCCGGTCCATGCGACCACGCAGCTTTATGAAGAAGATTTTCGCCATCGCGGTCTTCTACCATTAGGCACTCGGGTGCCGTTGAGATGAAGCGCCGGAGCAGTTCGACGCGATGATAGAACGCTGCAAGATGCGCATATGTTTTCCGGAACGGATCGCTCTCGATAACGACAAGAGGATCCTCAGCATCATCGAATACGGCCAGAGCTTGCGTTTGCAGCGCTGCATCGTCGGCGTCGAATGCTCCTCCTTTTTGCATCCGCCAGTCTAAAAAACGCTCGGCAAGGGTTAGAACCGCCGCTTGCATCGTCGAACCGTCCTCTTTCACCGGCACAGACTTGCCGCGCCGATTCCAGAAGATCGCCTCCTCACGGAAAACATGAATAGCCTGTAGCTGATTTTTGCGATGGGCTAGCCAACGCTTGGCAGGAGACCAATGATCAAAAATTGCCTGGTGCATGGGCCGCAGTCGCAGAGGCCCAGCGCCTGGGACTGGAACCAGAAGTCGGCGCTCGCGGAAGGCCCTGCGATGGTTAATTGTTGAGGTATCGGCATCGACTTCGACGGCTGCGCGCAATTGGATCAGACCATCATGATCAATGGTCACAAGTGGTTTCAAAAAATTGTCCAAACCATTAAAATTGCTACACTTCTCAATTGGCTTGGGAAAGTTCGGGGCGCCGCCGCTCACGCGCCAAGCTTCGTCTGCGAGATCTTGGACAATTCCCGCGAAAGCGATCGCGCCTTCGCCCCCGATTTCCTCAAGTGTCAGCAAACGATCGCCTTTGACCTGTCCTGCTTGCTTGAACGCGCTTTTGGTCCGCTCGTCCGGGGTCGCGCCAGCCAAGTCGGCGAAGCGTTCGTAGAGTCTATGGAAAAAGAGGCATGCGAGCGGCAAGGGCGACGCGTTGTCGCTCGGTGTTTCCTGCTCAAATGCCCGCCATTTCCGTTTGATTGCTTCAACAACCTCTGTATCGAGAGGCAAACCGCCGCGGGCGAAACCGCTCCGCGCGATCTCGGCTACAGTATCATCTGTCGCATCGACGTTGATGGTCTTTGGCATGAGGCCGAGAGCCTGTCCGATGCCCAATTCTTGGAAACTCGTCTCACGCGCACTTTCCAGTGTAGCGACAATGCGAACGCTCGGAGAAGTGCAGAGTATTTTCAGAAAGCGGAGTGCTAACCACCACCCCCTTTGCGGCGTGCCGGTGCTTAGACCTTTTTCGAGCTTAAGCTCGTCGATGATCTCTTCGAACTGGTCGAGCCCAAGAACAACGTCGACATGATTTTTCTCCAACGCCGTACACAACCGTTTTGCATAATTCTCCGGACGCATCGCCATAGGTCCACCTGCCGGAAACGGCACGTCCCCAGCTTCTGCAATCAGCCAGGCCAATCTCTCAAGTGCATCGCCCTCACCCGTGACAGCCATCAGTTCAGTTGGGCGAAATGGAATGGGGATGGAGCCGTCGATTTCGCGGAGTCGACGCATAATTCCGCATTGCATTAACGATGACTTGCCACACCCGCTCCGCCCCTTGAGGAGAACCAGATCGCCACGATTGTTCATAGCTGCTAAAACATCTCGAATGCCGTCGGCACGGCCCGGCAGCTGCTTCTCCTCGTCTACTGTCCAATGGGCAAGGCTCTGCTTGAACGGATTTCGCAGCGAAGCGATCCCAAGCTTCTGCCGCAGCTTTTCCTGCGCTATGGTCAAGACCTCGCGGCGCATGTCGGCTTCACTCGGATAGGACGAAACAAAACGCACCCGTCGAGCGTGATCCTTTAACAGGTTCAAGAGAGCCGTGGCTTGCGGATCATAGATTTCCGCTTCGATTAGGCTCGTTTCTGATTTGGTACGCCCGTCAGTGAGGCGTCCGAATAGCTTTCGTTCATTAAGCACAACACTGTCGGCCGAAGTCTCATGCATTATCGGGCGATCGACAATGCTAGCGATGATCAGGTTGTCCGCCTCTTCCGGTTGAGAATGTGCGGAGAGAAGCTCAAAGACCGTCCCAGTCAGCGGATACTGACCGAATGCGAGCGCTCGATCTTGTGCTTCGGGATCGCGCGGCCAAGGATGTAGCAAGCCTGGACCATCACCATCTGCGCGCCAACGGTCAAAACGTCGGTTTACAAGCGGATCCAACTCATCCTCCAGCGGCGATCCGCAACGTTCGCCGAAGAGGCAGATGGTAAGTGGAACGTCGGGACTAGCTGGGTCCGGCAACTGTGACTGGATGCGCTGCCGATCTGATAGCAGTCGCCCATCTTCTTTGTCCTCCTCCCAAAGATAAGGTCTTAGAAGATGGCCGAAACCATGCTGGTCGAGCCATCCATGTAGGTCGTTCCTGAGACTCTTCCGCAGATCTTTAAGATCACCCGAAGAGGAAATGAAAATTGACTGAATCACAAATTTGCTCCGCTTATTGGTGACAGCCTCTTGCAATTCCACATCACTAGCAAGGACACTGTAGCCCAAATGCTGGTGTTTTTTTAGCTGTAGCTTTCTGCAAACCGATCTCATTCGACGACATCCTGAGCCAGTGGAACCACACCTTGGAGAGTCCCCAAAGCCTGCACCTCGATGGTTCTGGCACTTCGCTAGTGAAGATAAAGTTCGAACAGCACATGTGGCGCCTGCGAACGGGCCATCATCAATTGCTGGTTCGCGATGAATGCCATGTGGTCCAGAGAAACCGATCTCTGCCAGCGCAGAGAATTACCCGCGACGCAGTGGGAAATCACGCGATAGGAGCATGAACATGAGCTGCACACGCCGCCGCCCAAATCTCTGAGATGGCATCAAAGTCGCTATCATTCATCACCGGACAGACGCAACAACCATCATCGAACGACCGCTTCGCAACTGTTTTCAGACCTTTGTGCACATTGCAGCATCCCGCAATTTGGGCTCACACCGGACTTGCGGCGGCGCAGCGGGCTGGTCACCTGCTTGGACGGCTGAAGGTGCTTCCGTTGGTGGCCGCAGGCAGCCCAAATAAGACATTCATGCGAGATATCGCGAAGGACCTGCTGAATGTGGGAACGACTTGCAGGTTTCCCGGCAGCAGACATTCGGGGCAGAGAGCCGAAAGGTGAAATGCCAAGCCTCGCTCAATTGACTGGCTGAATGGTAAAACACACCAATAGTTAATAACTCTCGTGGATAGATGTCTCAGAGTGAGTTGCTGTAGATTTACGTTGGTGTGGTAGATCTACCTTGATGAGGTACCTACATGACATCGGCTAACGTTCAGGAACGTAAGATTTCCTCTCTTCATGTTCTGGTGGTCAGTCTATCCTTGATGATGACCATCGGAGCTTGGCTGTATTCCAAGCAGCAGGTAAATCTTCAGGTTGAGTCTCGTTTTGAAGCCTCTAAAAACCGCACAATAGATCTCATTGTGGATCGAATGTCGCGGTACGAGGACGCTCTCTGGTCGGGCGTTGCCCACGTCGATGCGTTAGACGCGGATGTCACCGCAGCAAGTTGGAAGACCTTCGCGTCCTCTCTCAACATCGAGGAAAAATATCCTGGTGTGAATGGCATCGGCCTTATCCACTTCGTGGAGAGACAGAACCTCCAAGCCTATATGGCTGTGCGGGAAAGCGAGGAGAGAGACTTCTCAATTTTCCCTGAACATGACCTCGATTTCTTGCTGCCGATCACCTTTATCGAGCCCGAAAACATCAATTCCGCTGCAGTCGGGTTGGACGTCGCCCATGAAACTGACCTGCTCCCCGTGGAGTCCGCGTTCTTTAGTTCGCTCTGTTCAGTTTTTGGTCCACTATTGACCGTTGGTGATACTCCCACGGTGTAAGCCC
>NZ_PVUF01000027.1 GCF_003003215.1 Tritonibacter scottomollicae
TGTCAGAGGCTGTGGCCCTCATCGAACAGCAGCTAGCTGCATGAGCCCGCCCAATGATAGGAAGTCTGCTCTCACCAACAGTTTGCAACAGAGCCGACAGGAATACGACAGTGAGTTTTCCAGTTGGTATGCATGTGTTGATTGCCTCCGAATCCAAACTCCCTGTCGCGACGCTCGGATTTAAGCCCTGCTTGCCTTAAACATCTGATCGAGCCGCTTACCAAAGCTGTGCTCCTCGATCCCCTCAGCCAATGCGCGCCGAAAGAAGGCGGCTTGGGTTTCTGGTGCCAGACCGTTTGTCGGCGGATCCCGATCAAGGTTCGTCGGGAACGAGTATCCTTCAGCGGTCGCAGCAATTGCCGCGGACAATTCGGCGGCGCTAAGACTGTTCTCCTGTTTGGCGCGATATGCGTGCGGGTATAGCAGCTTGCACATTTTTTCCCGATCAACTGTCTCCATTGCGCGACCGAACGCCGATGATACCTGCAAAAGGTTGGCGAAGCGGTGGATGTCGTGACTCGTGTTGGCTCCGGCCGCGTGAAACAAAGCGGGTGAGAAAAACACAGCATCCCCTTTGGTCAGGGGCAACTGCACATGGCGTTCCTCGAAAAGCGCCCGGAAGTCATCCCGGCGCCATGCCGCATAACCGGGACGATATGCTTGCGAGAACGGCAGCAGTTTGGTTGGGCCGCTCTCCAATGGCATGTCGCAATGCGCAACGGCGCCCTGAAGTGTCATAATTGGCGAGACGTCGTGGACGTGCGCAGGATAAGACATGCTGACATCGGCGGTTTGAAACCCCAAATGATAGTCGCGATGAGCCTGCTGAGCTGCACCGCCTGGGTGAACGAGGTTTACCTGCGCTGTCATCTGATAATTAGGTCCTAGCCAAGCTTCGCAGACTGCCGCGATAGAAGTGTTTGCGAAGTAACGCAGAAACGCCTCGGGCGAGGCTTCGCAGAGCTTTTGAAGCGCGTTCCATATTCGATCATTCGCTCCCGACGCAGCGAAGTGATCGCCTGCCCCCCCAAGTCGCTGCTTCTCGTCCGCAATGATACGCTTGTAGATGCGGGTTGCCTCATCCAGAATTGCCGAATGCGCATAGGCTCCCTTCAAGGCTATTACCCCCGCCCCCGAACGCAAGACCTGTGCCCATTCCGCCATGATTCCTCGACGGGCCCGACCATCTTCGAGAGCCGAACGCAGGTTCGCCATGTCATAGATCGGAATGTTCTTTTCAACGGCGGCCGCATGCGGCACCTGCTCGCGCTGCGTCTCTTGTTCAATAAGTGCGGTGAACTCTTCCAGATCACAGGTACTGGGCTCGTAGTAGGCGACTGTGTTGTCGACAGTATCTTTCATGACGGCTCCTCCTTTGTCGCGACCAGGATACTGTTGCGGGGCTTGCGTTGCCTTCAGAAACACATCAGAAACACATCAAATGACACATCGTTTTCCTATAAAAGAGATCGCGCGGCAGGCAGGTCTTGGCACCGCCACTGTCGACCGGGTTCTAAATGGTCGGGCTCATGTGAGCCCGCAGACAAAGATGCGTGTTACGGCCGCAATGGACGAGTTGAAGGCCCAAGAAGCCCAGCTCGCTGCCCGTGGGAGGCGATTGTTCTTCGACTTCGTTATTGAGGCCCCGTCGCGCTTCAGTCGCGAAGTCAAGGCGACCGCAGAGGCCATACTACCTCAGATTGGAACCGCTGTTTGCCGTCCGAGATTTCTACTGCAGGACATTATGGAAGAAGATGAAGTCGTCGCGGCACTCATGCGGATAATGAAACGCGGTAGCCACGGCGTCTGCCTCAAGGCCCGGGACACAGCGAAAATAAGAAAAGCAGTCAAAATGCTGGCCAACGCCAGAATCCCAGTGGTCACGCTTGTAACCGATATCGGAGGCCCCGACCGTCTTGCCTACGTCGGGTTGGATAACGCCGGTGCAGGCCGCACTGCTGCCTACCTTATCTCACTAACACTTGGAGAGGCGCAGGGTATGGTTTTGGCCACTCGCAGCCATGAACGCTTTTTGGGAGAAGAAGAACGCGAGTCCGCGTTTATTGAAGCCTTGGCCAGCGAACGCCCGGGTCTAAAGGTCCTTGCTGTCCAAGGCGGCGGCGGAGTGGACTTTGAAACGTCAAAGCTTCTAACAGAGAGCATGGGTGACATTCGAAATTTGCGCGCGGTCTATTCCATGGGGGGTGGCAACCGTTCGATCATACGAACGCTGGAGGACAATGGTATTCGCCCCGAAGTTTACGTGGCTCACGACCTCGATAGGGAAAACAGAGAGCTGATCCTGAACCGGCGCCTGGACTTTATCCTGCATCACGATCTGCAACTTGACATCAGAAACGCCTTCAACGCGTTTTTGGGATACCATCGGCTGTCAAACGAACTGTTGAAGACGCCAATCTCAACCGCTCAAGTGTTAACACCCGAGAATGTTCCTTAGTGAATTGTTCTATCTAGGTGTGCCCCATCATCCAAAAAGTAGACATTACCGCTTTAATTGGCACCTGCCGTTTTCGTCAGATTCGGATACGCCCTAACGACCGCTTGCGGCTGATTTTGTTGAAAACTCCTTCGATTCGCGTCGGCAGGCGCTGGACCAGAATTTTGTTCTGCCAGAGATCGAATTTTTCTCCCGAACGAGGGCGCTGTCCTCGCTGTCGAAAGCAAACGTTCTGAAAGTTCAGATCGTTTTGAATCCGAGCGAGTTTTTCAACACAATCGGCTCACTGCGGTCCTCGGGGTAATCCGCCCCGATTCTAAGGCGATGCGGAAGTAGAGTCTCCTCGGCAGGAGGAACTAGGAATTTCCGATGAAGAAGACACGTTTCACAGGGGCCCACATTATGAGCATCCTGATCCAGAAGGGGGGCGGTGTACTTGCCGTCGAACACTGACACTGTTGCGGACATGGCATGAGCAGCGCAACGGGCGTTGTCACATTAACTCGCGGAGCTTGTAAGTCGGCATGGTGGTCGTTCATCAAGCGACGTTTGCCGCGGATTTCCACGCTCGATTGCTTCTAGCCGATGGTAGCGGATCGTGAGGGTAGCGTGGGGGCGGGCAGGGACAGAGAAATATTTGTGGGTTGCGGGCTTCATCGAGGCGAAGCATTGCAGTCCACCCGAAATAGGAAACCCAGCATTATCCACTCAGATTTTCGGAAAGGTAGATGGCTGTTTTCTACACGTTTATAGAGCTGCATGTGAGCGCAGCTTGTCCGTAATTATCCTTTTGGGAATGAAGCCCCAGCGGTTTATTAGCTTTACCGGAAGCCGCTTTGCAGCGCGCTTGCATCTCCTAGACGGAAGGATTTCTTCAAAAACGATGCCGTGTTGATTGACCGTGCGCCGCAACCAATATGAGCCGCCTGCTATCTTTACGACGGCGTTGTCTAAGTGCCACATATCGCCGGGTCGGGGTCTATGGTGCAGGACACGAGTCGGGAACTTTGGAATGAACCGGGTTCTCACAAGCGGACGACCTCGCGGCTGACGACGGCATCGTACTCGGCGAGCAAATCATTGACATTGCGGTACGTAGCGTAACCCGATGATAGGCCCATACGGCATAGGAGATGATCAGGATCTCGTTTGAAGGCGAGTTGAGGCGCTATAGATACGCAGATTGTCAGCTGACAATTCATGGCGTTCGAGTGGTGGTCTCGACTTAAAGGACATCCCATCAATGTGCGATCACGGATAATCCTCTCCTCCCGACTTGCCATAGCTACCCTCACATTGCTGGTGCCCGTGTCGTTTTGAGAAAATTGTCAGCTGACAATTCCGGTCCTTTGCGCAAAGCATGCAACATCGGTTCTAGAGAAAAGCGACCGTTTGCTGCTCGCTGTGATAGACGACGGAGATACCCGCCAGGGTTTCGGATCAAGTGCAATCGTTCCAACATGCAAAGGATTGTAGAAGCCGCTGTTTCCGATCCCATCATGCGCTGTGCTTGCAGATAGACGGGTGTTTCAATGCCAATCATTGGCACAAGGCGTCTAACCATTGCGTTGAGATCCGACCACGATCGGGGTTGTTCTGGAAAGTAATTTTTGTACTCACGGCAGCTTTCCAGAATTTCTATCAGCGTAGGTTCTGGTGGCGACCGGTGCGGGCCCTCTTCGTTGTTCTCGTTTTCTTCAGAGTCAAAATATGATTTTATTTCAGTCTGTATGTGCCGCTCATTTTGCTTGTCTGTGCTGCTCATTTTGGGTGATGTCGTGACGGGTTGTGACATGGTTTCGAGCTTTTGCGCCAGTTGGTCTCGCAGCTCTTGCAGGGTAGCGACGGCGAGTTTGCGGCGCAGATGGCGTTGGCAGTTGAGCAGAAGCTCGTCCTGCACCGTGAGACCGTGTTCCAAGAGGTCTCGACGTAAACTGTTGATTTCGTCACGCAGGTTTTGACGATGCAGGGCTTCTGCCGCCACCGTATTGGCCAGCTCGCAAATATGTCTCGCATGGACGGCCAGGGGGGATAGATCGAAGCCATAAGCCATAGCGCTACCTCGCCGGGAAAAGCGTTTGCGATTGGCACTGTCATGACGGCTGACAATCCCGAGATCCACGAGCCGGGCGAGATGACGACGCAGAGTGCTCTCGGGCATTCCGTGAAGCCGTTCAGACAGGCTGCGGTTTGACGGAAAAACGATGGTACTGTTGCGTTCTGGATGGATGTCCCGTTGCGGAAGAAAGGAGATCAGAGCGCGCAAGACCGACAGGGTACGGTGGTTGAGCTCAAATTCCTCCGCGGCTGCGGTCAGCGCATCAAGGATTTGCCATTTGTCGACCGGGGGCAGGGCGCAAAGCTCCGCCATCCCAGTGACCATTTGGGCGCCATTGGACATAATTTTTATCACGAAGGCAAAGGAATACCGCCCCTATGCCGTGGCACAGAGTTGACAAGACGAGTGAATTGCGGCTATTTCAGAGGTGCTAAGAATGAAATGAGCCTTCTGGGACGTCTGTCCTGGGGGGCTTTTTCTTTACCGGTGCTCGTGCCTCCTGTTCTGTGATTGCATAGGTGCCTCAGTCTTCTGCCGCTTGGTTTTTCCAGCGGTCATGAAGGTCTTGCAGCAGCGCTTCGGCATGGGTTTCGAACCACGCATCAAAGCCGTCGGCGCTGCGGGATGGGATGGTTAGAGTTACACCACGGGCATTGGATTTGAGATCCGCAAGCGGACTGCCGTCGCGCCGGGTGAGTTGTCGTTTCTGCGGTTTCGCCAGGGCTGGGGGTGGCGCCGGTGTCGGTGCGTCAGTGGCTGTTTCAGCTTCCATTGCAGCGAGAAGCAGTTCAAACCGTTCGTCCGAGGGCAGGGTGATGAAACTGTCCTTGTTGAATAGCCGTGCTAGGCGTTCATCCTTGTCAGGGACGGTTTTGAGCAAGCTGGCGAGTTTTAACCAACGCTCGCGGCCGATGCTTGGGGCCGATCCGACCTTGCGCAGGAAATCTATGGCAAAAGCGTTGCCGACCTTCAGCATGCGCGAGAGCATGGGCAGGTCGACAGAGAGCGCCGCCGCAATTGTCTGCCGGTCATAGTCACTGGCCTGCAATTGCGCGGCAAAGGAAGCCTTCTCGATAAAGGACAGGTCCTGCCTCGAGGTGTTTTCTTGCCCCTGCGCCATCACCAGTGCCTGATCATCCAGATGCCGCACCATCGCCTTAACCGGCTGGCCAAGGCTGCGCAGCGCCATTAGGCGGCGGCGGCCATAGACTATCTCGTAACGGCCCTGAACCTCTGGGTGCGGGCGCAGAAGGACCGGCACTTGCTGGCCATAAGTTTGAATGCTTTCAATAAGCTGCGCCTGAGCGTCCTGATCTATGCCAAGCCGATCCTCGACGCCGGCATCGTCAATCAGAGCGGCGTCAATGTCCTGCACCGCGTTTTCCTGCAACTTGGTGAGGGATGATTGCAAAGCCCCGACCGCCCCACGTGGCATCAGCCGCGGCTTGTCGACCGCGGCCTCATCAGATGGGGCAGGGGAGGTGAGTGCGGAAGTCAGAATTCCTTTGCGTGCCATCAGCGTCCCCATGCAGTTTGAAGAAGGGTTTCGATCTCGTCATTGACCTGATTGAGAGAGTCTACGGCACGATCGTAAGTAGTTCGATGGAACTGCGACCGCTCCACTTCATAGACGGTTTGCTGGGTCAACCCGGCGTCTGAAATCGCGGTGGATTTCAACATATGCGCGGTCATGACCTCCTTATTGAACAACTGCCGCAGGAAAGCGACCACCTGCTGTTGCGGGCCGTCATTTGGCTCGTAGCGGTTGATGAGAAAGCGCAGGAAATCGAACTCCATCTGCGCCCCGGCATTATGCACCACATCAAGCAGATCGGCGCTCATTTGCAGGAATTGCGACATCGAAGCCACATCGAGCATATTGGGCACAACTGTGATCAGCACGCCGGTCGAGGCGCAGAGCGCTGACATGGTGAGGTAGCCAAGCTGAGGCGGGCAGTCAAAGAGGATCACATCGTAATTTTCCTCAACTTCTTGCAACACGGTGGCCATGCGGGCAAAAAACGGTGGCTGAATGTTGTTCAGCAAGGCTTGTGGCGTTTCATGCTCGAATTCCTGCAACATGAGACCGGCCGGGGCGAGGTCGATGCTACTGAAATAGGTTTTCTGGATGACCTGGCTCAGGGGGACCGGATCCACATAGCGGATCGCGTCGTAGATGGTGCCGGACTCGAGGAAATCATACTCGGGCCGATAGCCGAACAGTGAGGTCAGCGAGGCCTGTGGGTCGATATCCACGGCGAGAACCCGATACCCCTTGAGCGCAAGCCGCTGTGCGGTGTGAATCGACGAGGTGGTCTTGCCCGATCCGCCTTTGAAGTTCAGAAAGGACAACACCTGCACCTTGTCGCCCTCACGACGACCCTTGAGATAGGCGCCAGGCGTCTTGGCACCGGCTTCAAGCGTTTGGCGAATGGCAATCAGGTCATCTGCCGAATAGTGACGCCGCCCACCGGGGGTTGTATGTACATCCTGAATCCGGTTGTCGAAATGCAGTTTGCGCAGGAAACTGGCGGAGATCCCCAGCATCTCGGCGGCCTCGCCAGCGCTGAACAGGCGTAACTCCTTGCGGGCATCCGGCGCAAAGCTGGCCAGCATATGATGCTCCAGCGCAGCGGTCAGCGCTTCTGCATTCTGACGAATGCGTTGGTTCATATCCAAGGTTTTGGTCACTACCTGCCTCGTGTTGTAACGCTCTGTTTCAGCAAAGCTATATTTAGCGTTTCTATAGTTCATTCTGCGTCCGTCTGACAACAGAGTCGTGCAAGTTTCGGTCAGAAAACACTAAATATGGAGGGGGACAGGGGCAGGGGGCGGTATAGCGGATTAGTGCATTTTTGCCCGATTGTCGCCTAAAAAGTTATCTAATATATTGTAATTATTGATGAATAATAGGGGCCATTCGTTCGAATGGCCTTGCCACGCCGAGATGGGCCTTTGCGAAGGCGCATCGGCCCGTCGTCTGACCCGAAGAGGAGGGATCAGACCGATCAAGACAGCTGCATCATTGCGATTCGGTGGTCGTGTCGCAAAATTCGCCGGTGCGATCGACTTGGCGGTGCCCCTGCACCCCATCAAAAATTGAGGGATGACCGCTAAGGTCTTTCGCCGGTGTCGGCACGTTAACGGTCGTGAGGTTGCTGGTGCATTGATCTGGCGTAGGGGATTTCGATGCAGACATTGAAAATCGGCTGTGAGCCCCACCGGTTTCCACCTCAGATCGTCGCACATGCTGTCTGGCTTTACATCCGGTGCAACCTGAGCCTGCGCGCGGTCGAGGTGATGATACTGGCTGCGGCGCGCGGTCGATCAACACGGCATCGTTCTTGAGGAAATCCTTCAATCCAAAGCGACACGCTGGTTGTCGTTCGGATCGACCGTCTGGCGCGGTCTTTGTCGCGCCTTTTCAAGGTGATTGAACGCTTGGAGGCCAAGGGTACCTTCTTTCGCTCGTTTCAGGACCTGATCGACACTTCAACTCAGGGCAAGTTCACACTGCAAGTCCTCGGTGTGGTGGCGGAGTTTGAACGCGCTCTGATCCGCGAGCGTACCAAGGCGGGCCTTGCCCCTGCGCGCGACGAGGGATGTGTGGGCGGCAATACCGGGCTTCGCACCAAGGATCCCGCCGCGCTTCGCAAGGTACGGCTTACCCGTCAGGATGGCTACGTGGTGCGCCTGAACGAGACGGCGCAAGATTGGGTGCGGCATGTGCGCGACTATGGCCGAATATGGCCTGGGAGGACGTTCTGCGGATTATCAATGGCTTCTGCCGCACGAATGCCGCTGGACACAAAGTCGATTGCTCCGCGCCGTGAAGGCATATTTGAGCGACGGATTCTCGCCCAACCAAGTGCTTGGCCGACGCGTGCCAACAAAGGCCGCGCGCGATTACCGCCCGAGGTATGCTCTTCAAAGATCTCGGCGCATCCCGCCGACTGCAGGGCCACAGACTGGGGCAGGGAGAGCTGATCCTCGGTGGAGACGCGCACATGACTTATCATGGGCATGAAAGTCGGCCATTTGCAGTTTCATATACCGTCACTAAACGAACGACCGCGCGATCAGAGCCCTGCGGCCTTCGTCAGGTTCACGCGGAACCGATCCCGGCTGCGCTGGTAGCGACGGGTCATCTCGGCCGAGGCGTGCCCAAGCTGCTTTTGCACGTAGCGTTCGTCGACTTCCGCAGAACTGGCAAGACCGGCGCGCAATGAGTGTCCGGAGAACAGTGCTAGCCGCTCGCTATCGGGCAAATCTGACCGGATGCCTGCGTCGAGGACCGTGCGCTTGATGAGACGCGCGACATGTTTGTCGTTCAGTCGCGTTTCAAGCGCGCGCTTGCCATCCCGAGAGGTGCCGACAAAGACCGGGCCGAAGTCGATCTTTGCGAAGCGCAGCCATTGTTCAAGCGCATGTACGGGGCAGGTCTGATCCTTGGATCCGCGACAGATCTCGACCTCGCGCCAACCGGTCTTGGCATTTAGCGTGAGCAGTGCGCCTTTCTCCATGATCTCGATCCAGCCGCTGGAATCCGGCGTGTCGTCCTTATGAACGTCGAGGCTGACGATTTCCGAGCGGCGCAGACCTCCGGCGTAGCCGAGCAGCAGAATGGCCCGATCCCGAAGCCCGCGCAGGTCGAAAGGAAGTGTCGCGACCATCGCGAGGATGTCCTCGGCCAGGATCGCCGCCTTTTGCACGGGCGGTCGCGCATGCTTGCGCTTGATCCCGGCCAGTACAGTGGCGATGTGGCGGTTCTTGCGATTTAGGGTGAAGCCCCGCTGCGCAAAGTTCCAGCCGAGACCTGACAAGCGGCGGTCAATGGTCGAAACAGAGAGGGATCGGGACGCCGACCGCGAAGGGGAGGGGCCCGATCCGGACGCCAGGTCCGCGAGATAGAGCCCAATCATTTCCGGGGCGGGTGGCAGCGGCTCGGCCCCCTTCATCCGGCACCAGCGCGCAAAATGCGCCCAATCCTTCGCGTAGGCCTTCAGCGTGTTGTCGGACGCCGCAGCGCGCGCGTAGTTGCGCGCGGTGTCGACAAGCCGATCCAGCGCGCCAGAGGCGGCAACGTGAGATGGCAGCGCGATGTAATTGCTGTTCCGTTGATCTCTCTCGTCGAGGGGAGCATCATCAAGCTCATCAGAGCGCGCTGACGTCGATCTCTCGGTCTCTGAGGCCATTTTCCCGTAAATCCAGCCATGAAATTGAACTGCATTGCAGCGTATTCACTTATGTCCGATAATGCAAACTTATTGGACATAGTGGGAAGCGGAAAAGTGGGGCGGTTATCACGCCATTCACTGGCAAAAAGCGCCGCCGAAGTGTAGGCTCTGGGCATGACATTTGCCCAACCTGATCACTCCATTGACCTCGGTACACTACCCCGGATGCCTTCCTGGGTCACCTCCGCGTGTTCGGAAGACCTTGAAGATGTTGCGTTTTTTTCGGGGTCTGTGCTGAGCCACCTGCATGTTGTGTTGGGGCGCGACGAGGTGCCCCAAGCCTTGTTACGGGAGCGGCTGGCGTTGCGCGCCGCGGAGGCCAGTGTCGCGTTCTCTGGACGCCCGGAGCGGGAGGCAGAGCTGCGCGATGCCGTACACCTTCTGCGTCCCGGCGATCTTCCTGGACCGGCGGGCGAAACTTACCTGGCCTGGTGTCGTGCCGCAGAGCGGCCGGTGTCGATCAAGGCTCTCGGTCGGGCTTTGCCGAGCCTCGAGCCGGGGCAGATTGCGGGTCGGCTCAATACGGTGCGGGGGGCGCCGGTGACCCGCTCGACGATGGTGCTGGAGGTGGTGCTTACGGAGGCGCCGCGTGCCGACGTTCCGGCGCTGATCCTAGCTGATGCGGCCCTCGCCCAAGCACTAGGTTGGGATCATCTCATGCCGCTGCTGGCCGCGGGACTGAAACGCGCCGACCTGCGCAAACGGGGCGCTGACCTTCGCCTGGCCTGTCATCGCGCATTAATCGTGTCGGCAGTCGAAGCCGTGCGCCTGTCGGCTTACCTTTCGCGCCGGGCGGCGCATTTGAAGGCGGTCGCGCCAAAGCTGCGGGCCAAGGGGGCGGCGGCGGCCGTTGAATTGTTCCTTGTCCGTGATGCGTTGGCACCTGCGGCCTTGCCTTTGCCGGATCGCGCCGCGCGACGGCTCTGTGACCGGCTGGTCGACCTCGGCGCGGTGCGTGAGCTGACCGGCCGCGACACCTTCCGGCTCTATGGGGTGTAGGGATGGCGAAGGATCGCCCGGAACCAGAGCTGGACCGCGAGTTGTCCGATCTGCCGCCCGAGCTGCGCTGGCGGGAATGGATGCGGCGGATCGAGGCGGTGCTCTTTGCCTCGGCCTCGCCGGTGCCGCGCAAGGACCTCGCGCGGGTCGTGGGGCAGGGGGCCTCGGTCGATCTGCTGGTTGAGGACCTGGCCGCCGATCTGGAGGGGCGGGCCTTCGAGATCGCGCAAGTTGCCGGCGGCTGGATATTCCGGACGCGGAGTGCCTATGCACCGGCGATCCGTGCCGCCGCGGATGCCGGCGCGCAGAATCTCGACCTGCGCGAATTCGACGTCGCCGTGCTTGCCGCCATCGCCTACCATCAACCGATCACCCGCGACGGGCTGAAGGACATCTTCGGCAAGGAGATCAGCCGCGACCTGATCGGCCGGCTACATGCGCAGGGTTTGATCGGGACAGGGCCAAGATCGCCGCGACGCGGGGCCCCCTATACCTTCGTCACCACCGAGCAGTTCCTCGTCGCTTTCGGGTTGGAGAGTCTTCTCGATCTTCCTGATCGGGAGCAGTTGGAAGATGCGGGGGTTGTCGAGCAAGCACCACAAGTCGGTTTCGGGTAACGCGTTGCCGGTCTCCGTTGCCAATGCCTGACGTAAACTCGGTCGTTCTGCTTATCGTTTCATCTGCAGTGCAACGATTCATGCGCGGAGCCAGAAATACTCACAATTATCAACGTGATAATCGTTGCATCCCTTTGAAGACGTCCACTTGCGCGAATCTGGTCGAGATCAAGAACGCCGAACAACTCAGAACGATTGTCGCCTCCCAGATCAAGGAAGGCGACCCTAGGTCATGTTGACAAATGGCGGACCCATATCCGGATTGACGTGATGTCTATGAACGCAAGGTCGCTTTCCGCGGTTTTGTCATATCGGGTGGCGACGCGGCGTGCGTTCTTGAGCAGGTTGAAGCAGCGCTCGGCCATGTTGCAAAGTCGGTAAAGCCCGTGATCGACACCGACGCGCATTTTACGGGTCTTGCGCATCAGGATCTGGGTCAGGATATCTCGGTCATTCATGGTTTTTCGAATGCGATCAGCATCATAGCCTCGATCCGCGAGCAGCACACGCGGCTCTGGCAGGTTGTCATCCATGACCATATCGAACCCCAAATAGTCGGATGTTTGTCCCGCCGTGATGTCCGTTCTCATGGGCAGACCGTGCGCGTTGACGCGGAGGTGGATCTTGGTCGTGAACTCACCTCTTGAACGGCCAAAACCCTGTCTCGGAGTCCCCCTTTTGCGCCCGCTGCCTGATGGTGGGCGCAAATGACGGTGCTATCGATCATTTGCAGGGTGTTCGGGACAGCCCCGCTTTGGTTCAGGGCTTCGAGTATGCCCTCCCAAAGGCCCGCCAGCGTCCAGCGTCGAAACTGCCTGTAAACGATTGACCATTTGCCGAAGTCTTCGGGCAAGTCTCGCCAAGGTAATCCGGTGAGCGAAATCCAGAAAATCCCTTTTAAAACAAGACGATGGTTAGAGAGTTTGCGGCCATTAGGGGCTCGGATCGCAAGAATGAAGTTTCAAACAGCGACCATTCCTCGTCGCTCATCAGGTGTCGGGGCAAGCTGATCTCCATAGCAGATACCAGCTTGAATCACGCATTAGCCGACTTGTGAATCCCTTTTGTCAACATGGCCTAGGCATCAAAATCCAGTCGTAAATACCGCACTGCGGGAGCCGACAGCTATTGCACGATCTACCTCGATGACAAGTTCAGGAAATCTGCGATCCTCGTCGCGATCAGCACACGATCATAATCCAATGTTGCGACATGATATGAGCGTTCCAACCAGCGAAGTTGAATATCGGCCGATCCCACCAAAGTCGCAATGCGATGACCGTTATCGGGATCCACGACATTGTCCCGTCGCGATTGCAGGATAAGCACTGGCTGTTGGATAAGCGGCAGCAAAGCGCCGGTTGTGTTCGTTAGCAGAAAACGCTCTCTCAGCGTTTCTCGCGGAATTTGACCATAGCATATTTCAGACATCCCCGGTTGGGCGATATCCGATCCTATTCCCGGAACGAAATCCTGCCCGTCGGTGTCATAAAGCGGTGCTACGACCTCGGGCCGATAGAGGCCGGTCGATCCATTGATACTGACGACGCCATGTATTTTGCTTGGCATCCGCGCAGCGAGGTTGAGTGATAAAGTGGCACCTAAAGAAAGCCCACCCACAATGATGCGATCACATTGGGACGACAGGGTTTCCAGCGCGGCTTCTGCGGATGCCACCCAATCGCGATGGCCCGTCTGGGCCAGGGCGATTGGGGTCTTGCCATGGCCGACCAACAGCGGACAATGCACAGTAACACCGCTCATCGAATGCACGTGCTGCGCTACTTCGCGTACGCTTTGGGGGGTGCTCGTAAAGCCGTGAAAAAATAGAAAGCCGACATTGCTGCCTTCGAGAATGAAGGGCTGCGCCTCGGGCACATCGAAGGGATCCATCGTGGTCTGTTTCATATTTGCATACATTCGCGCTATCACCCCGCTAAGCAAATAGACTCGCGGTATCGTCCGATAACTGGACGTGATCAAGCGAGTTGAGGAAAGTGGTTGCGAAACTGGCGCAGAAGGCTGGTATCGGCTTTGGTGCTCCAGGCCATAGAGATCGTTGCTTCTGCGTCCAGCCCGTCAATCAGTGCAAGTTCCAGTGCGGCGGGAAGACTGTCGGCCATGCTCATAGGGAAAAACGTAACCCCGCGGCGCTCGGCCACGCGTTGCAATATCACCTGAACGTCCCAAGCCTCATCGACAACCACCGTGCTAAGGTTGGCATGATCACAAGCGCTGTCGAGAAGCGCGCGCCAAGATCGCCAGTTCTCGCGCAGGCCCATAACAAAAGGCACGCCGTCCAAGTCCTTGACCCGTGCGGGTGCCTCTCCAGCAGGTGTGACGATACCGATGGATGAGCTCCAGACCGGCATCTGGTCAATCCCGGGAGCACCTACCGTAGGATGGGACAGCAAAAATCCAAGGTCGATCACACCAGACTTTAAGTTTTTCAGCATGTTATCGGTAGACATCACATGCATCTCGACCTGCACCCCCGGGATACTATGATGAAAAGCGTCTAGTGTTTCGGAAATTTGGCGTGAAGCTGCGAGCGCGGAGTATCCGACGATAATATGCCCACGCGCACCCGCTGCATTTTGTCTTGATGCTCGGATCGTACGCTCAAACTGCGCCACCGTCTGGCGCGCGTCATCAAGAAAGACTACCCCCTCGGGCGTAGGTAAGACACGCGGCCCACTGCGATCAAAAATCCGAAAACCAAGATCAACCTCAGTGTCTTTCACCGCTTTCGAAATGGCCGGTTGCGCGATATTGAGCAGTTCAGCCGCCGCTCTGAACCCTTGCGCATCTGCCACGGCCAAGGCGTATCGCAGATGGCGAAGGTCCAAGCGAGTGGGTTTCCTGCTGTCGTGCATTCGCATGCTCCATGATGATCGCGTTTCGTTATCACTCGATCAGCTATCGCTATTTGTCAACTGAGCCTCGAGAGAAGAGGTTAAATCGGAATTACGGGTATAAATCCCGTCTTGGTATGGGGAGGAGGCCCGATGCTGAAGTTTTTCAACAGATTGTGCTCTTGGCTGATGTTCGTAGGTGGTTTTGGCGTCATTGCGATGATGCTGAACATTGTAGCTGATGTCGTCGCAAAGCTGGTGTGGAATGCGCCAATCCAAGGCACGGTCGAAATGTCTTCCTACTATTATATGGTTGTGCTGGTCATGCTGCCGATGGCGTTTGTCGAGATGCAGGACCAGCAGATATCTGTCGATCTATTGTTCAATCACTTTCCGAACTGGCTTCAGAAGCTGGCCTTGTTCCTAAGCTGCATAGCCGCCGCGGCGATCCTCGCCGTTATGGCGTGGCGAACAGGTCTTGATGCGGTGCGGGCGTTGCGTGTGGGCGAGGTGGTCATGGGCGGACGCGAGGTCATCGTCTGGCCGTCACGGATGGTTTTGCCGCTTGGTTTTGGCCTTGCCAGTCTCGCTGCTTTTATACGCGCCGTCCTTCTGGTGCGCGGGCAGCCTGTGACGCAATCGCAGCTAAATGGAAACATGTCATGAGCAACCTTTTGATCGGTTGGATCGGCGTAGGAGCGTTGTTTGGCTTGTTGGCCTTCCGGATGTCCATTGGCACGGCACTCATGGCAGTATCCTTTATCGGCATTACTGTGATGTTCAATCTTCAAGCCGCACTTGGCATCGTCAGTGCAATGCCTTTCAACTTGATCGGGGATTGGTCGCTGACGGCGATCCCGATGTTTCTGTTTATGGGCTTTATCGCGGCCAATACCGGCCTGACGGCGGGTGCGTTTGATCTACTGCGCGTTTTGTTGGCGCGGGTGCCGGGCGGGCTCGCTTCTGCGAGCGTCGGGGCGTGCGGCCTTTTTGCCGCGGCCTCGGGTTCGTCGATCGCGACGACCGCAGCCATGTCAAAGATTGCCGTGCCCGAGATGCTGAAAGCGAAGTACCATCCGTCGCTGGCCACAGGGGTGGTCGCGGCGTCGGGCACGCTGGGTTCGCTTATTCCGCCATCGATCCTGATGGTACTTTACGGCATCTTCACCGAGCAATCGATCGGCCAGCTGTTTATCGCAGGTGTCATTCCCGGCGTGCTATCGGCGTTTGTTTATATGGCAATGATTACCGTACGTGCCACGGTGACGCCCGGGCTTGCACCCGCTGTAATTGAACGGGTTGATCGTAAAAAGCTGCTGGGTCTGCTCTGGTCGGTCTGGCCTTTTCCTGTACTGGTTCTGGGCGTCCTTGGCGGCATTTTTGGCGGGTTTTTCACCCCGACCGAGGCGGGGGCCGTCGGGGCGTTTCTGGCTGCAACGGTCGCGCTGCTACGCCGCTCACTAACCGGCAAAGCACTGGCCGAGGCGATCCGTCAGACGACGTTGGCGACGTCTTCAATCTTCTTTCTGTCCATTGGCGCGGTGATGTTTACCCGGTTCATGGGGCTATCCGGTGTGCCACGGGCACTGACGGATATGATGTTATCGGTCTCTGACAACCAGTTCGTAATCATCCTGATGATCGCTGTGCTGTTTGTCTTCCTGGGCATGGTAATCGACTCGATCGGCCTGATCCTGCTCACACTGCCTATCCTGCTGCCGGTGCTAGAGGCCGCTGACATCAACCTGATCTGGTTCGGCATTATCTGCATCAAACTGCTTGAGATCGGCCTTGTGACGCCGCCTGTCGGGTTGAACCTTTACGTCCTACACAGCGCGCTATCGGGCGAGGTCAAGCTGCGAGACATCATCTCGGGCACCACGTGGTTTATTGCTATGGATATTTTGACCCTGTTGATCCTGATTGCCTTTCCCGCGATCAGCCTGTTCCTGCCCTCGCTCATGGCGCAGTAAAAACATTTCAAACGGAGGAGACGACACAATGAAACTGAAGACATCCCTTTTGGCCTTCGCGGCCTGTGGCCTTGGCACTGCTGCCATCGCACAAAACGCCAACCACTTCTTTGCCGAACGCCATTCGATGGTACGCGGCCCCTATGTCGAGTTCGCCAAACGCGTGGCCGAGGAAACAAACGGGGACGTGAACTTTACCGTTTTCGCCGGTGGGTCGCTCCTGCCGCCGGCCGCGTCCTTGCAAGGCGTGCGAGATGGCGTAGCTCAAGTGACCTATCACGCGGGCACCTACACCCCGTCCGAACTGCCTGTTGCCAACCTGATCGGCAACTTCGCTTTCTATAACACCGATCCGATGGTCATGGCCTTTGCGTCGACCGAATTCGGCCTCACCAACGAGGCCGCACTGGCCGAGTGGAAAGAGAATGGCGTCGTTTTCGGTGGAGGCTATTCGACTTCGCAATATTACATGATGTGCAACACACCTGTCGCTAGCTACGAGGATATTCAGGGCAAGCGTCTGCGCATGGCGGGCGGTGCCTGGTCACGCTTTGCCGAACATGTGGGCGCGGTACCCGTGTCTATCCCGTCAAGCGAGATGTACACTGGCCTCGACACAGGATCGCTTGATTGTGCGGTTGCGGCTGCGGATGCGTTGGATTCCTTTTCGCTTTCGGATGTGGTCACGCACATGAACAGGCTTGCAGTAGGGAACTACTATGCCGGATTTGAATGGGGCTATAACCCTGCGTTTTGGCAAGGCTTGTCTGAGGCGTCGCGCAACGTACTGTTCGACCAGATGGCATACTATCTTGCGCAGCACCGGGTCGAGTTCGACAAGGATGTTGAAAAAGCGGTTTCCGCCGCCAAAGAGGGCGGCATGGAGGTTTTCGAACCTGATCAGGCTCTGACGGCAGCGCTGGCGGAATTTGTGACCGCCGACGAGGCCGTGCTGATCGAGAACGCCAAGAGCCGCGGTATTGAGAACCCCGAAGCGCTGCTGGCAGACTACAAGCGCATCGTTGATCGCTGGGCCGCGCTGCTGGCGGATGTGGACCACGGCGATACCGATGCATTGGCAGCATTGGCCAAAGCAGAGATCTACGACAAGCTGGACGGCGCAAACTACGGTATGAACTAACCCACATATATTATGTACAGTCCCGGGGCGCTGCCAAAGCGCCTCGGGGTTCCTACCGCCCTGCGACCTCATAGCGTTTTGATCGAAACCTACCAGCAATGTAGACTGTCGTTCGAAAGCGCGCAAATGATCAGAAGACGGTTTGCAGCACATGATGACTCTGTTGCACAAATCCACTGATAGACAGAGTTCCCCTTTCCCTAGACGGACTTATTCCACGGGAGTTGTCACATTAACGAGCTCCGATTGCCGCGCCGCTGATTTGGACATAGTCAGCGCTGATGCAGACACCTTCCAGCATCAGCTACAAGCGTCACCGCTTCCCGCCCGAGATCATCGCACACGCGGTCTGGCTGTATGTTCGGTTCAATCTGAGCCTCCGCGAGGTCGAGGAGATGCTGCTGGAGCGCGGCGTCGACGTTTCCTATGAAACCATCCGGCGCTGGACCGCGAAATTCGGGCCGCAGATCGCGCGAAACCTTCGGCGTCGGCAGGTCCGTCCCGGTAATGTCTGGCACTTGGACGAAGTGGTGGTAAAAATTGCGGGCAAATCCTTCTGGCTCTGGCGCGCCGTCGATCAGCATGGCGTCGTTCTCGACGAGATCCTCCAGGCACGACGGAACAAGCGCGCCGCGAAACGGCTTCTGGTCAGGCTGATGAAACGCACAGGTTTGGTGCCCAAGCGGATCGTCACCGACAAGCTGCGCTCATACGGCGCGGCCAAGCGCGAGGTCGCGCCGGGCCTCGATCACTGGTCGCACAAAGGCCTCAACAACCGCGCCGAAAACAGCCACCTTCCATTCCGGAAGCGGGAGCGCGCGATGCATGGATACCGATCTCCCGGTGCGCTGCAGCGTTTCGTCTCTATTCACTCTGTAATCCGCAATAGCTTTTCCGTCCCAGCCCGCCGCCGAAAAGCGCTGACCATACGTTATCACCGGATGGAAGCCATCGATGCCTGAAGGTCGGCGACCGGCATCGCTTGAACCGTTCAGCGAGGCCGTCATGCAGTGGTTCCGCGTTAACGTGACAACTCCCACTGAGCTCCATCGTGTCGACTTACATGTAGAAGCTATAATTGACCTGAGGCCGTTCCTTGGGGTCGACGTACTTCATTATGTCGCCAATCTTGCTCGCGCACTCGAGAGTGATGGGCAGCCGTCCATCGAGCTGGGTGTTGTTCCAGTTCATCTTCGTGAGCCCAAGGATCTCCTCGCAGAGGCTCTCCAGTGAAGAGTCTTGATCGTAGGCCGTGATCCGGAGTGGTTTGGGGACGTACTGCCCAGGATAGGTTTTGTAGAAGTCCACCGTTCCGCGTGTATAGAGGATGCCGTCAGATTCGGACATGGTCAGGAGCGTTCCGCGTTTCGGCGGGTAGTTCTTGTCGCCAAAAAGACGAATGTCGGTACCCGTGATCGCGACGAAGTCGCGAGAGCGGATCGCCTTTTCCTCTAAGGCACGACGGAAGCCGGCCCGCTCGCTCTCGCGGAAGTGGCTCGACTTGTGGAGGACGACGCGAGCCGGCATGTGCTGGATCGCGCGGTCGTACTCGTCCAGTGCGTCGCGAAGCAGCTCGTAGGCCTGCGGCTCGGAAAGAAAGGGGCGCCGGTTCTTCTTGTCGATCAAGACGGGCGTGCCGCGCAGGATGATGCCGTGGCCGAACTCATCGAAGACCTGCGCGAGGCTCGACGAGACGGTCTCCCCGTCGCGGCTCTTGTAGAAGCCGATCCCGATATAACAGGACGGGGGCTTAGCCTTCTCCTCGACGAGCCGCCAGGGGATCGTGCGATTACCCTTGTAGTAGAGTGCTGTCGCAAAGTTCCAGGCCTTTGTAGCCGGGTCCTGCTGGTCTCCTGCGTGCTTAGTGATGACCATGGTCTTCTCGCGCACGAGTTGCAGCGGCGTGCCGAGATGCATGCAACGTGCCTTCAGGATACGGCGAAAATTGTGCTCGAGTTCATCGTCGGCTGCTTCACCCTGTGCTCTCGTAGTGACGGAGTCGAACAGATCGTTGGGAAGGACACAGACGATGACGTCGACCGACCGGTTCTCAGCAAGGAAGCGTACCTGCTCGTAGAAGAGGTTGACCGCTCGATCGATCCGGGCCGCTCGTGTGTCGAGCTGCAAGGCGCTGGTGATCTCCGACTTCTGGAGTGGCCGTGTATACTGCGGCGAGTTGATTATCCGCGTAAGAAACCCATGATCTGGTCCAATGCCACCGAACCCACGGAAGAGGTTCAACAACTTGGAGCTCGTCTTGCGCTCCACTCCTGCGCGGCACTTCGCGAGCCATTCGTCGAGCAGGTCGATACCCTCGCCGCGACCGACGACACCGATCCGCAATTCGGTGCGTCGCAACTCGTCGCGCTTGTCGTATACCCCCATTTGCTCGATGCCGGTGCGGGGGCAGATGTGCGTGCCGGCACCGAACTCCAGCAACGGTTCTGCGAGTATGGTTAGCTTCATGCCTCAACCTCTTCGGAATCCTCGTTGCCATCGTCAGATGTCTCCGCAACCTCGAGCATCAGCGCTTCGGCCTCAATGCCTTGGATCGACTCGAGCTCGATGAGTGACTGATAGCGGATGTCTGAGACCTCGGCGAAGCCGTCGCTCAAGCTCGCGAGGAAGTAGGCGATGAAGCGGACCTGATCCCGAACGGTCGAATTATGCTCGATACGCTTCTGCTTCGACAGCAGGTCCTCGTGCCAGTTCGATCGTCTGAAGCCGTTAAACGAGTAGTACCAGCTAGGGACGATCTGCCCGTACCACGTGTCCCCGATGCTAATGAATGAAAGATCGAAGGACAGGTGCTGGTGATGGGCGACCTTGGAAGGATCCTTCTTCTGTTGAACGAGCTTGTAAACCCGCCTGATCGACTTCTTCTTGCCAACCCATGCCTCCTTGCGCTCCTTCTCTCCTTCCGCGCTCGGGCTGAAGAAGAAGAACCGGTCCTTCGGATGCAGCCGCACACCGCGGGCCTTCAGGCGCTCTTGGGTCTGTGCTACGAGGAGCTGCTTGAGGACATTCACGTTGTCCGCCTCGGGCGAGCTCGCAAGGTCCACTACGTCAAGGCGTTCGATCGACCCTGTGTCGACGACGGCTGCCACGCCCGTCTGTTCCATGTCCTCAAAGGCGAAGAGCCTACCATCATAGTAGACCCAGGCATCAGTCTCGACGCTCTCCAAGAGTAGCGCCATCTTCACAACGGATCGACGGTTCCTAGACCGGCCGCCATAACCTAACTCAGCCTTCGCTCGCGCGACGACCATCTTGTCCTCAATCGCGAGCTCGGCAACGTATACTGCCTCAGGAAGCTTGATCGCCTGTAGGTTTGATGTGATCGTCGTCGGCGTCTCGACAGCCTCGGCACTGAAGCTGTTGAAGGCATCGACCTCGCCCAGAATATGCTGAAACTCTTGGAGGATTCTTTCCTGCGCCGTGACTCGCAGGGCAGACACTTCCCTAAGGACATCGCCAAGGTCGATGACGTGCTTTTTGCAGTTGAAGGCGAACTGATCGGTTAGCAGCGCGTCGATCGCCTTCTGGCTATAAGAAGACTGCTTCGGGGTCAGCGTCAGGACGTAGAGTTCGTCGAAGCTGTTATAGTAGGCTCGGTCCATGAACTGCTGGACCGTCGACTTTACCTTGTCGAGCGTCGTAGTCGAGGTGACCTGGAACGCCACCCGATCGTGGTCATCACCGAGATCGATGCCAGGGTAGTTTTTCCGCTTGCGGTTGAGGTTGATGAGGTTAGGAAGCTGGTAGGCGGCTTTCAGGATCGGGATGAACGCGTCCTCAAGGGCCAAGTTGATGTCCGTGCGACCTTGGGCGGTCGCTAGCTCGACCTGGCGCTCCAGGCGGCTAACGACGTCGCGAAGATCGTTCTCAAGTGTGAGTTGTCGCACTGCGTCCCACCTCTGTTTTCTAGCTTTGAAATTTATGGGAACGATAGCAGAACATTTCAAGATGTCGCCTGCGAAAATCCATACGCGATTGGTTCTTAGCAATGTCCTTTTTAGGAAGAGAGCAGCCGGTGTGATCTTCAGCTGCCGTTCGGCAGTCGTATCACGAACTCACAGTCTGCGGGACCTTGCTGCCGTTCGCTGCACACGCAGCAAGAACGACCTGGGGCAGTCGCACTGCGCAGTTTCCTGACTTTGCAAATGTTGACTTACCGTACTATCATGCTGTCGGTATGAACCCCATTGCTGAGACCGCAGCCGGTATAGCGGTTCCGTCGCAAAGTTTCGAGTTCACCAGTTAGGGGCTCGCTTGATCGCCGATTACGCGGCAAGGCTTGCGTAGGCCGCGAATGGGCAACCACT
>NZ_PVUF01000028.1 GCF_003003215.1 Tritonibacter scottomollicae
GAGGCGAAAATCCTGATCGAAGAATGGAGGAAACACTACAACACGAAACGACCACACAGCGCATTGGGCTACCGCCCTCCGGCCCCCGAAACCATTGTACAGATGGACCCAAGGCCGATCATGCACTAACAATCAAATTGGACCACTCAGATGGGGCTGATCATGGGAACGGTTCGTCCTTTTAGAAGATTTGGCGCCGAAAGGCTGATCGGCCGCTGTGTCCCGCCCTCCTTACCTTTATACTCCGAAACTGCCGCACGATTGGCGAATGTCCGGTCTCGTGAAGTTGCACCGCAGCGCTCGGCCGAGGCACGAATGGCCATTCGTGCCTCGCGCAGCATTTTTCATGGGTGAGGGTCGGCAGTGCGGGATGAAGCTGCCGTTCACCGAAGGGTTGCTGGCGTCTGCATTTTGCGGGACCGGGACTGAACGCCTATCGCTCCGCTCAACGGGAGGTTCCGGTTCGTCAACCTGTCAGACGCCGACATGAGGCAACTGCGATTTGAGATAGTCAAAATGCCGGTGCGCCATGCCGCGATAGGCGATCCAGCCGTCGGCGGTGTTCTGTGCCACCGCATCCGACAGTACCGCCAGCGGCTCTCCAGTCGAGCGCGCGAGGGTCAGCGTCTGTGCTGCCTTTTCAAAGAAATAGAGGTCTTCGAAGGCTGCCGCGACCGTCTCGCCAACGATGGTGACGCCGTGATTCCCCATCACCAGCACAGATTTGTCACCGAGGCTGTCCGCCAGTCGCTCACCTTCCTCGACCGCATCAGCGATGCCGCCAAAATCGAGGTCATATGCGGTCCGCCCGTGGAACCGCGCGGTGTTGTTGTCGATGGGCACCAGCGTCGGGTCCTTGAGGCAGGCCAGCGCAGTCGCATAGGGCGAATGCGCGTGCAAGATCACCTTCGCGTTGGGCTTGCGGCGGTGCAGCGTGCCGTGGACACACCAAGCGGAGGCATCTGGCGCACCGGTGCCTTCGATCACCCGTCCGTCGCGGGCGTCGATGCGCAACAGATCCTCGGCCCGGATCGTGGCGAAATGCTGCCAGCAGGGATTCAGCAGAAACTCATGCTCTGACATGGCGGCGCTGAAATGGTTGCCGACCGACTCGCTCCAGCCCATCGCGTGACAAATACGGAAGGCCGCCGAGAGATCCTGCCTCAGAGAGGCAGTCTCTTCGTTAACTGGGCTCAACTCATTCATTTGAAACGTCCTTCGCTGACCAGCGCACGGTAGTTGGAGCGCATCTCGGCCCGGTCGGTGTAGCAGCCGCGCAGGTAGCGATCGCCGCTTTCGGCGGTATAGGCGGCACGGCCATGCACGATGCGATGGTTGTCAAAGACCATGCATTCGTCCGCTTTCATCAAGAAGGTCATCATGTATTTCTCTTCCTGCAACATCTTCCCGAATCTGCAGAAAGCCGGATACCAGAGATCAAGCAGCTCCTGATCGAGGTCTGAGATGTCCAGCATGTGCTGGCTGATCGTCAGGCCGGACACTTCGCCGTGCTGGTCCAGCTCGATGATCGTCTGGCGCGACCGCATGTCGTAGCTGTCATGTTCGCAAAAGAACGGCACCTTGGTTTGCGCGAGGATCTTGAACCCCTCGGGATCCCGTGCGCGAAAATCGTTCGCCACCGCGACGCCATCGGCATAGACGCTGTAGCCGCCCTCTACCGTGTTGGCGCGGCAATGCAGGAACTGCACGCCGGGCGCATTCTCCTCGGCGGGGGTGTCGGTGTGGAGCTCCAGCGCGGCGGCTGTATAGGCGGTGTTGGTCGGGTTGATATGGGTCTTCACGTCGAAATAATCGCCAAAGAAGGTGGGACGGATCTGGCCAATCATCTCGGCGGTCTCGGTGAGGCCCTCGTTGCTGTCGGGCATGTCGGTGATAATCACGAAGCCCTTGACCAGCATCATCTCGATCCACTTGGCGCGCAGCGCCGGGTCCGCCTTCAGCGCGGGCTGGCTGAAGCGCGGAACGTTCGGGTAATCGTCACCATACCACGGCTCGCGTGCGAGGTCGGCGGGATCGGGGCGCCGCCCCGTGGTCTTGTAGGATTCGAGCCAGGCCAGCGGGAAGCGGGTGACATGGTCCTCACCTGCCCATGTGATCTCGAGTGCGTCGCCGACGACCTCGGCGCTTGACGCCTTGGGGGCGTTTTCAAGGTGGAAGATGTCAAAGCTGCGCTCGCGGGTTATGCTGTTGAACGAGCTGGGGCAGTTGTCGCGAAGCCAGTGATAGTTGAAGTAATGGCTTTGGCCGTCGGACAGGGGGATGCGCAGGCCATTGTCCTGCAGGATTGGGTCAACCACGGGGGAAGTCATGAGGTTCATGTTGTATCTCAGCTTGTTGTGAGGGATTGAGGAGCGTTTCTGCAAAAAAGCATTCCACGCCTTTCTTTCCCGAAACAGGCGGATTAACCTGATAATATCTTAAGCAATGGGTTAATTTGATGGACCGTTTCCCACCGCTGCGCCTGCTTGCCACCTTCGAAGCCGTCGCGCGGCACGGCTCGATGCGGCTGGCGGCGGCGCGGATCAACGTGACCCAGCCGGCTGTGAGCCAGACGCTCAAGGCGTTGGAAGAGCACGTAGGGGCAACGCTTTTCGACCGCGCCACGCGGCCAGCGCAGCTGACCGAGGCGGGCGAGCTTCTAGCCCGCGCGGTGCGCGACGGACTGGGGCAGATCTCGGCCGCGCTCGAGGATATTCGGGCACTCAGCGGGGAGGACGGGTCGCAGGTCACGGTGTCCTGCACACTCGGCATGGCGACCTACTGGCTGATGCCGCGCCTCCCCGAGTTCTACGCCGCGCATCCGGAGATGACGGTGAATGTGCAGGCCCCCGCAACCGACCTGCCGCATCTTTCTCCCGGCATCGACATCGCGATCCGCTACGGTACCGGTGGCTGGCGCGAGGGCACAACGCTCAAGCTCTTCGACGAACGGGTTTGCCCGGTAGCCGCGCCCACCCTACTAGCGCGGTTGCAGGCCGAAGGCACAGGCCTCGACCGGGCACCTCTCATCCATGTGCGCAGCCCGCACAACCAGCACTGGGCGGGGTGGGAGGACTATCTTCGCGCAAAGGACATTCCGCGGACGCGTCTGTCTGGGCAGACCTTCAACAATTACGTGCAGGCGGCGCAAGCGGTGCTCGACGGGCGCGGCGTCATGCTGGGCTGGCGTTCCATAGCAAGCGGCGCGGTGCGCGACGGGGGGCTGCGGATGTGGCCTGAGGGCGAAATAGATTTAGGGACGTCATATTTTCTTACCGCAAGGTTACCAAAGTCTCAAAGCACAAAAGTGTTTCAGGACTGGGTCGCGACGTGCGGCCAATTCATTTGAACGACCAAAGTCCCATCAGGCTGCGCGCTGTACAATCGCAAGGCGGACCTTCGCGAATACTGCTGCATCACGCGGATCGGGCTCTTTCCGGACCTTCGCTTCGCGGCAGGGCCACAAACCTCTGGTCGCCCCTCTCGCGGCGTCGCTCACGGCCCAGACCTGCCTTTCATCGACCGGTCAGAATGCCAGTCAGCGGTTGACCTGCAGTTTCATTTCGCGAAATTCGCGTCGCGAACGCTCCACGGGAACGTTTTCCTGTGGAGCGTTCCGGAGCGTGAGGCTCCTCGGTCAGCTTACCAGCTAGGCGACTTTCGAACGTTCAAGACGATCAACGCCAAGGGCTTTGACAGTTTCCGCCTGTATCGGTGCTATCGCCGCATTAACCGCATCAGCGCCGAAACTGGTGCCAACGACCACACGGGTCGCCCGAGCGCCAGAGGGCTGCGCGACTAGGTCTGAAACTGCATCGGCGGTATCTTGGGGGTTCGGTGCATCCGCGCCCGAGAGCATGGTCATGAACTGGTCGAACATAGCAGCGGGAATTTTTCCGATTTCCCCATAGGCATCCACTGTGCTTTGGTCCAACGGCTGGGCCGCACTTGCGTACATTTGTGTCGGATATGCACTGGGTTGAACCAGACAAACGTCAACACCGAGTTGAGAGAGTTCATAGCGGTAACTGTCACTCATTGCTTCCACAGCGAACTTGCTCGCACCATAGATTCCAAAGAACGGAAACGTCACACGACCGAGGATCGAACCGATGTTGATGACAAGACCATCCCCATTTTTACGCATCGACGGTAGAACAGCGCGCGTGACGCGGTGCAGGCCCAGGACGTTCACGTCGAATAGATTTGCGACCTGCTCATCTGAAAACGCTTCGGACACCCCGGCAGACGCAACGCCGGCATTGTTCACAAGTACATCAACGTGACCGTGGGTTGTCACGATTTCTGCCACTGCCGATTCAACGGAAGCGGATTTTGTAACATCTAGGTCGACCACTTTCATACCCCGGTCGCGTAGTGTGTTAGCATGATCCTTGTTCTTGCCACTGGTTTCGCGCATCGAGGCAAAAACAATGTGGCCCGAACCGGCCAAGGTTTCACAAATCAGGCGTCCGAATCCGCTGGACGCTCCGGTAACAAGTATCGTTTTGGGCATAGGATGCTCACTTCTTGATGGTTGATGTTTTCGGCGTCGCCAAGTCCGAACGTCGCCTATGAACAATCTATGATTTGAGCAAGTTTGGCATTAAGTAGGAGGCTTAGAACAACACTTGTGCGGAGTGCGCATAAATGGAAGACATATCCTCGTTGCGACTTTTTGTGCAGGTGTGCGATCTGGGCAGCTTCTCTGCAGTGGCGCGAAGCACGCATACCACGCCTTCCGCAGTCTCCCGGCAGATCTCGCGCCTCGAAGAATATCTAGGCGCCCGGCTGCTTCAGCGCACAACTCGCCAGCAAGTGCTGACTGAGGCAGGCGAAGTCTATCTGCGTCACGCCCGGCAAATCGTAGAAGATGTGGATATGGCGCGGCGCGCGGTTTCAGGACTCAGCAATGCTCCGTCAGGCGTGCTACGCGTGACGATGGAAACGGATTTGGCTCAAACCCTTTTGTCTCCGATACTGCCGGAGTTTCTTGCGGCCTATCCGGACCTGCGAGTTCAACTGCATACATCCGCGGCCTTGGAAGACCTGGTTGGCAGGGGGATCGACGTTGCTGTCCGTGTCGGGCATCTGGAAAACTCCAGCCTCATCGCTAAACGCTTGAGCACGAGCCGCTCGCTTCTTGTGGCGAGTCCTGGCTATCTGGAGCAGAATGGCACTCCTCAATATCCGCAAGATCTGGTTCAATTGTCATGCCTGTCCTTCAGAGTTGAGCCAGATCAAACCAAATGGCATTTCAAGTCTGGAGAGAGTGTATTGAGCGTTCCAGTTTTGGGGCGCGTTCAAGTCAGCAGTCTCATCTTTTTGAGGGAGGCTGCGAAATCCGGCTTGGGCATCGCCATGTTGCCAACCTGGGTCGCGCGCAACGACCTAAACTCGGGCAGACTCGTTCCAGTATTGCCGGGTTATCCGTTGGAACCACCCGCAACTCCGGTCAGCGCTGTCTATCCAACTGGAAGAAACCTCGCGAGCAAGGTCCGAGTGTTCATCGATTTTCTCGCCAACAAGATGCGAAGTGACATTGAGTAATGTTGAACTCGCCAGCATACAACGAAAGCCGACATTCACTCGCCGCGCAGCATTTTGAACTATGGGCTCGTTCCCGCCGTTGGCTGCAATTTCCACGAACGACCGCTTGGCCCCTGCCAGCGCCGCGCTCTGGGTCAGCGATGTGACACAAAAGTCGGTTTTGCTTGGCATCTGACAGACTAGTCCCCAGCTAAGGCCGCGGGGTTCGAGTGGGCCGGGCGGCGCCTTCACCGATGACCTAGATACGCAACCCAACGTGCCCCCTGCTGCTGTCAGAGGTCCCGCGCCTCGGGTAGACATAAACGCCAGTTCAGCGGCCTGCATCGCTACATGCTCTCCCAACCGCCGAACGTTGCGGCAAGCCGAGGGGTTCATCTGCCGGCAGGAACGGAATCCCGCCATGGAGATGGCTGCAGAAGGCTTACATCTCTGCAAGGTGTCTCTTTTAGGTTCACGGGATTACGGCCAGCGGTACTGCTCTCTTCAATCGTTCGACCCAGCGCAGACGATTGCTTAAATTCTTCGAAGCTCGTCCAAGTTGATTGATCACTACTGAACCATGTGGATCAGCGCACAATGGGGTGCGTGAACTGATTGCTATCGGGCGCGATTGTGCGCCAAATGCCCAGATCTGTGTCTAGGCATATTTGAAACCTGGAAAGATGAATGCTGTCGATGCAGAGACGATTGGGCTCATATCTGTTTGGCAGCTTGCCTCACCCAATCGGCGAATGTCTTAACGCCGTGCTTGTTGCGCGACAGCGGATTGAGCACAAGGCAATAGGCAAATCCGCGCAGCTCAGGACCAGGGATTTGCTGGTAGCGACCTGATTGCAGACCTTTTTCGACTAGCGCACTGCTGGACAAAAGCGGCCCCAGCCCCTGATCCAGCGCGTTAAAAGCCGCACTTTCATCGCTGAAACGGATAATGCGGTCCGACGGGAACGGCTCCCCAGCTTCCTTGAACCATTCTTCCCAGGTCGGGCCGCCCATATCCGGGTTGCGCCAGCGGAATCCCAGCAACCGGCTGTCCTGCAAGCCAGTTTCCGGACGATCAGCCAGACTGACTGGGATGTAACGATCCGAGAACAAAACCTCGACGTCCTCATTCACCGAGGCCTCCGGGCCATATCGGATCGCCAGGTCCAGCCGGTCCACCCGCAAGTCCAGAACGTCGTCATCGGTTTCGACCTCCACCCTGATCTCGCCGTGCTTTTCGAAAAACTCTGGCAGGCGCGGAACCAGCCAGCGTTCCGCGAAGGCATATGTGGTTGTGACCCGAACCAGCGATTGCTCGACATCCTTGTCGAGCATGGCGAAGGCTTCGCCCAAGATATCAAACGCGGTCTGCAGCTTGGGGAACAACTCTTGCCCGGCGGGAGTGAGGGCGATCTGACGGGGGCGGCGCTCTACCACCTGGTAGCCAAGATAGGCTTCCAAATGTCTGATCTGGTGGCTGATGGCGGTGGCGGTGACGCTCAGCTCTTCCGCCGCCTCGGCAAAACTGAGCCTCCGGGCGACCGCTTCGAAGGCTCGAATCGCGTTTAACGGCGGTAGTTTACGCATGACGTCGCCCACTTGCGCAAAGAAAACTCAGCTTGGCCTGACGAATGGTCATTTGTTTTTGGGCCTCCTCTTTCTGAAGCTTGTGGAATGAAAAGGGAGGGAAAAATGACACATAATATTATCACCACCCGGCGGCGGTTGATCAAGGGGGCGCTTGCGGGCGCGGCCGTCATCGCCACCCCGGCCGTCCTGCGCGCACAGGGTCGCCGTGACTTGTCGATGCTCACATGGGCAGGCCATGCCGACCCCGATGTGATCGGCGCATTCGAAGAGGCGCACAATGTTCGCATCCGTGCCAAGGAGTATGTTGGCGGCGATCAAATGCTTGCGCAGATGGCGCAGTCTCCGGCCGGAACCTACGATGTAATCCTGTCGGATGCGGAATACGTCGTGCAATTGCAGCAAGCGGGCTTCATTGAGCCGCTAACGCCCGAGGACTACCCGTTCGACGACTTCTTTCCGGAGTTTCAGAATTTCCGTGGCCACTGGTTCGACGGTCAGCCCTATGCGGTTTTCCTGCGGTTCGGTTTCCTCGGGCTGTCCCATAACCGCGCCGCGATGAGCGAGGCGGAAGCCCGCAGCTATCGCACCATGTGGGGGCCGCAACACGAGGGACGCATCGGCCATTTCGATTGGCATCTACCCAACCTGGGTTCGTTAAGCCTCCTCAATGGCAACGCGTCGCCGTTTGACCTTGATGAGGCGCACTGGGCGAAACTGACCGAGACGATGATGTCGCTCCGGCCGCAGGTGCGCGGTTTTTATGATTACGGCGGGATGCTGTCGGCGCTGCGTTCGGGCGAGGTTTCCGCAATCCCCGGCATCGGCGACTGGATCACCGGCGTGCTGGCCCGCGATGGTGCGGATGTCACCACGACCATCCCCGAGGAAGGTGGCCTGCAATGGACAGAGTCGCTGTCGATCGGCGCGCGATCAGAAAACCAGGATCTGGCCCGGACATTCATCCAGTACATGCTGTCGCCGGAAGGGCAGGTAAAGACCGCCACGCTCAAGGCCTATCCGGCGATGATCCCGACGCGGGCGGGCTGGGCGCGGCTGAATGATGAACTGCCGGGAGAGGCGCAGCGCCAGAACATGGTGCTGAACGGACCCAATGCACTCGATGAGATCCGCGCCGGGCGCATTCAACTGCGAGAACTTCCGGTACAGCAATCGCTGGAAACCTGGAACGACGCCTGGACGCGTTACAAAAACGCCTGATGTCCGGTCCGGCCCCGGCGCAATCGTCGGGGCTGCAGCCTTATCGGAGATATCGACATGACTTCCTCTGCTTTCCCGGCCCGCACCTCGGGGCGCCGGTTCCACTTTCTCTTTAACCGTGCCTGGCAGGCGCTTTGGGTCCTGCCGCTGCCTGCCTGGCTGCTGCTGTTCTTTGCAGTGCCGCTTGGCTTGCTGGTGGCGATTTCATTCTGGTCCGTGGTGAACTACCGGCTGACGCCGGACGCCACGCTGTCGGCCTGGCGGTATGTTCTAGGCCTCGATTTCCTCTGGGCCAGTTTCTGGCGCAGCTACGGTTTGTCGATGGCCAGCGCGGTCGCGATTTCGCTGCTGGCCTTTCCGGCCTCCTACGCGATGGCCTTTGTCGCAGCCCCGCGCCAGCGGCTGATCCTGCTGGGGCTTGCGATTGCGCCGTTTTTCACAAGCTATCTCGTCCGCATCTATTCTTGGCAGGTCTTCCTGACAGAGGGCGGCGTGATCTCCTCGGTTATTCAGGCGTTTGGTGGCAAAGGGGAAAGCCTTCTCAACACCTATTTCGCGCTGTTTCTCGGCCATGCAACGCTGGCGCTGCCGGTGGTCCTGATCATGCAGACCATCGCCCTTGCCAATGTGGACCGGACCGGGATTTCGGCTGCCGCCAACCTTGGCGCCCGTCCCGGAGCCATCCTGTTCCGCATCATCCTGCCCGCGGCCCGGCCCGGGCTGACGCTGGGGCTGCTGTTTGCCTTCCTGCTGTCCTATGCGGAGTTCGTCAGCGCCTCCTATCTGGGCGGCGGCACCTTCCAAACCCTGCCGATCCTCGTGACGGACCTTGTTCGGGCCGGTCAGCAATGGCCGCGCGCCGCAGTCGTGTCGCTGCTGATGATCGCCAGCCTGTTGATCACCGCCTTTGTAACCGTCCTCTGGGCCTACCGCGAGAAAGGTTAAGACATGCCTCCGCATCTTAAACACGCCTTGCCAAAAGCCTTCTGGGTTGCCGGACTCGCATTGGTTTTCCTGCTGCTCTACGCACCGATCCTGTCGGCAGTCCTGTTTTCCTTCAGCGCTGACCGCTTCCCAAGCCTCAGCATGTCTGGGTTCAGCACCAAGTGGTACGCGCAGGTCCTGACCGACCGCGCCATGCTAGAGGCCCTCAGCAACAGCCTGACGGTTGCCGGGATCACCGCGCTGATTGCCACAGCCCTGGGATTTGCCGCAGCCTATGCGGATTATCGTTTCCGGTTCTTTGGCCAGAAAGCCGTCCTGGCGCTGGCCTTGCTGCCGCCGACGGTGCCGCTGGTCATCCTGGGTTTGGCGATGCTGGCCTTCTTCTCCCGCATCGGCATTGCCGGCACGCTTGCCGCAGTGGTTGCCGCGCATGTCGTGATCGCCGCACCCTTTGCGATGGCGGTCTGCCGTCTGCGTCTGGCGCAACTGGATGAGACGCTGGAAACCGCAGCCCAGAACCTCGGTGCCCTGCCCCATTCCGCGCTCGCCCGTATCGTGCTGCCGCATACGTTGCCGGCCATCCTTGCCGCCTTCCTGATCACCTTTGCCGTGTCATTCGACGAATATGTGATCTCCTGGTTCACGGGCGGCTTGAACCAGACCATTCCCGTTGCGGTTCTGACCACGCTTCAGGGGCAGGTCGACCCCACCATCCACGTCATCGGCACATTGAGTTTTTCCGTCACCCTGACGCTGGTTCTAATCGCGCTTGCCGTGGTCCTGCGCCAGAGCGGCGGCGCCATGTCCAAGGAGGAGACATCATGACCAACACACATCTGAAACTGGCGGGGCTTGCCAAGTCCTATGGTACCTTCATCGCCGTCGAAGAGTTTTCGCTGGATATTGCGCAAGGGGAGTTCATCGCAATCATGGGGCCGTCCGGCTGTGGTAAGACCACGAGCCTGCGCATGCTTGCCGGTCTTGAAACCGCAGACCGCGGTGAGATCACCCTTGCGGGCAACCGGATCGACCAACTTCCGGTCTGGGAGCGCGAAACCCCCATGGTCTGGCAAAGCCTAGCGCTGTTCCCCTTCATGACCGTGCGGGAAAACGTCGAGTTCGGACTGAAGATGCGCGGCGTTGCCGGGCCAGAACGCCGCCGCCGCGCTGACGACTGGCTGGAACGGTTGGGCATTACCACCTACGCAGACCGCAATGTCGCGCGTCTGTCAGGCGGTCAGCGCCAGCGCGTTGCCCTCGCCCGCAGCCTGGTGCTGGAACCCAAAGTGCTGCTTTTGGACGAGCCGCTTTCGGCGCTCGATGCCCATATGGCAATCAAGATGCAGGGCGAACTGAAGAAGCTCCAGCGCGAACTCGGCATCACCTTTGTCTATGTCACCCACAGCCATTCCGAGGCCTTTTCGCTCGCCGACCGGGTTGTCATCATGAACGCCGGCAGGGTCGAACAAATTGGCAGCCCGCAGGACATCTTTCTGCGGCCGCGCAGCAAATTTGTTGCTCAGTTTGTCGGCGGGATCAGCCTGCTGGAAGGAAAGGTTTCGGGCAGCGAGGGCAGCAAGCGCTTCTTGGACACACGCGACGGCAAAGTCCGGCTTTCCCACAGCAGCGGGTTGGCCGAAGGCGCAGCCGCAGATCTGGCTGTACGGGCGGACCGGATCTCCGTGACGGTTGAGCCGGGTTGGGGCGAAAACGAAATCGCCTGCACGCTGGTGTCAGAAGAATTTGCCGGGGCCGTCGTCAATTTGCATCTTGCAACCGCGTCAGGTCACAGCCTTGTGGCGCAGCTTCAACAGCGGGATCTGGAGCAGTTGGACGCAAGCATCGGCGCGCGGGTCTATGCATCCTGGCACTCCGATGACGGATTTCTTCTGGAGAGCGCGCAACAGTCGGAACCGGGCCCCAAAGTGAGGGCTGCATGAGGTCTGTTGCCGAAAACACCGTGGAGGCTCTGCGTCGAGCCGGGCGGGAGGGGGAGGTTTTTCTGTCCCTGTTGCCGGACCGGGCCCGCGCGGAAGCACGTCAAAGCGATGGTCGCACCGAAAGATTGGGCCCCCTCGATGGGAGCACGGTCTCTTGGAAGGATATGATCGCGATCAAGGATGTCACCCCGCGTGCCGGTTCCGCCCACTGGCGCCCCGAGGCCCCTGCCCCAGCGGATGCTGAGGTGGTGGTGCGTGCCTGCAAGGCCGGTCTGGTCAGCATCGGCGTCACTAATCAATCCGAGCTGGCGTTCTCCGGCATCGGCTACAATCCGCATCACGGCACTCCGCTCCTCGACGGGCGGGTGCCGGGCGGGTCCTCCTCGGGGGCTGCGGCCTCTGTCGCACGTGGGATCACCCGCCTCGCGGTCGGTACCGATACTGCGGGCTCCTGCCGGGTGCCCGCGGCGTTTCAGGGTGTGGTCGGCTTTCGGCCCACGCGCGGACGGTATCCGATGCGCGGCGTGATGCCACTCGCGCCCAGCTATGACACGGTTGGCAGCTTTGCCCGCTCGGTTGCCGACATCATCGAGCTGGATGCCATGCTGTCCGGCGATACGGCCAGCCCGGACGCGGTCGACCGCCTGTCTGTTCTCATTGACGTGCTCGACAGGGGCGGTGTTGCCGCGCCGGTCTCCCAGCGCTGCAAGGAGGCGGTGACAGCTCTCGAACAGGCGGGCGTCCTGATGGAGCACACCAGTCGGTCGCCTCTGGATAAGGCACTGGCGCTGATCCGCGCGGGCGGCTGGCCGGGCGCCATTGAGGCGGTCGAAACCTATGGGCATCTGCTCGAGACCGAGAACGCTCCTCACCTCGACCCCTTTGTCGCGGCGCGGCTGCGTGTGTCGGCCGGTCTGGACCCGGACAAGATCGCGCGCGTCAAACAGGGTGCCAGAGCGTTGCGCGAAACCGTCCGGGCCTCCGGTACCATCTACCTCCTGCCGACGGTTGCCATCGAAGCCCCGCAGCTGGCGCCGCTGCTGGAAGATCCCAAAACCTTTGCCGCAACAAATACTGCGGCTCTACGCCTGACCATGCCTGCGAGCCTGCTGGATTTGCCCGCCATTTCTCTACCCGTCGGGAAAACGAATGCGGGGGCTTGGGTGGGAGTGCAGTTGGTCGGTCCGCCAGACAGCGACCGCACTCTACTTGCCACCGCGGCAATGGTCGAAACGCTGCTGATGCAGAAGGAATCCCAGACATGATCCGTAACCCGATAAAATGGCCAAACGGTGCCCGCTGTGCCTGTGCGATCACGTTTGACGTGGATGCCGACAGCCTGATCCACATCGCGCGTCCGGACGATGGTCACCGTCGCCTCTACCCGATCAGCATGGGCCGCTATGGTCCGAATTCCGGTGTGCCGCGTATTCTGGACACCTACCGGCGGTTGGGGCTCAAACAGTCCTTTTTCATGCCCGGCTGGGTGATGGAACAATACCCCGAAACGGTCGAGGCGATCCTTGCCGGTGGGCATGAGATCGGCCACCACGGATACCTGCACGAAGACCCCGCCGAACAGAGCACCGAGGAACAGACCTATTGGTTCGAACGCGCGCTTGCGGTTCACCGGCAGATGACCGGCAGCACCCCGCGCGGCTATCGCGCCCCGGTCTATAATGTCACCCCCGAGGTGCTGTCGCTCGCGGTGACACACGGGCTGACCTATGAAAGCTCGATGATGGCGGACGACCTGCCCTATCGGATCGATACCGCAGCCGGCTCACTTTATGAGCTGCCGGTGCATTGGGGCAGCGATGACTGGCCGCCTTTCGCGCATTTCGACGAGATCGGCTACAAGATGCCGGTGATGTCGCCGCGCCGCGGGCTGGAGGCCTCCTTTGAGGAGTTCGAGGCGCAATACGAGGCTGGCGGGCTCTGGATCGGGATATGGCACCCCTTCCTGACCGGGCGGCTGGCCCGCTGGCGGGTGGTGGAGCAGTGGCTCGAAGAGGTGCTGTCGCGAGGCGATGTCTGGTTCGCACCGCTGGAAGAGATAGCCGCCTATGCCGCAAGCCAGGAGGCCGAAGGCGCCTGGCAGCCGCACCGTGAGCCCGCAGCGCCCTACGCTCATCCCGTCCTGATGGAGAAATAAAGATGGATACCCGCGATACCCCCTTTGATGCCGCACGGCCCGACGGTGAAAACCCGAGCGCACATCAGACGCTTTCGGAGGATGGCCGCCTCAGCCCCAATACGACCTACACCATTCCCGCCCGTCAGGGCCGGGCGATGCGGGTGAAAAAGGGTGAGCTGCTGTCGGTTATCAACCGCGACGGCAGCCAGATCGGCGATTTCTGGGCCTTTGTCGAAGGTGACTGCAACGAATATCTGTCGATGGAGCACCTGCGCCCGACGCTGCGGCGTGTCTCGCCGCGCCCCGGCGACGCGCTGGTGACCAACCGGCGGCGCCCGATCCTGACACTGGTTGAGGACAGTTCGCCCGGCGTTCACGACACGCTTGTCGCGTCCTGCGATATTCACCGGTATGCCCAACTTGGACATCAGGGGTATCACGACAATTGCACCGACAACCTGCGCATGGCGCTGCGGGCCATCGGCCTGCGCCCGACATCGGTGCCCTGCCCGCTGAACCTCTGGATGAACACGCCTGTCATCGAAGGTGGCGCAATGGAGTGGCGCCCCCCTGTCTCGACCAAAGGGGATCATGTGCTGTTCCGCGCTGAAATGGATGCTGTGGTGGTGATTTCCTGCTGCCCGATGGACCTTCTGCCGATCAATGGCGAAGATGCTGAGCCAAGCGCGCTGGAGGTCAAGCTGCACCGGGAACCCGAATGAACCTGACCGCAAAACGAATTGGTGGCACGGTTTTAAATCCGCGCCACCAAGTTTTACCGTTTCAAAGGGTTGTTTCAGGCCGCTTGCGCCGTCCCACCGGCCAGTTTCACGGCCAGGTCGCGGGTACGGGCCTCTGCCGATTCAACCGATGCCTCGTGACGCGCATCTTTGAATTCCTGATATTCGATCGCGATCGTCGCGATATCTGCCTGCGCCACGCCGAAGTAATGCGCACAGGCCGCCAGAGCCGGGTCAAGCGCGTTGAGATGCGCGCGCGGCCCACCCGGCGCAAAGCCGAATTCACCACGCGACGACAGCACCACCAGCCGTTTTCCCGACAGGATCGGCTCGATCGGTGTATCGCCGCGGGCCAGGTCAAAGGAAAAGGTCCGACCGATCCGCGCGATGTGGTCGATCCAGCCCTTCAGGGCGGTCGGCATTCCGTAGTTGTACATCGGCGCGCCCAGGACAACGATATCCGCCGCGATCACCTCATCGACCAACTCGTCGGACAGGGCCAGACGCTCGTTCATCCACGGCTCACGCGCGTCGGACGGGGTAAAGGCCGCATGGATGAATTTGTGGTCGATGGCAGGAATCGGGTTCAGGCCGACATCCCGGGTGATCACTTTCGTGTCCGGTGCTTGCGCCAGAAAGGTCTGCGTGAACAGCCCGGTCAGATGACGTGTGAGGGAGCGCTCTTCAAGCTGGGCGCTGGCATCAATTCGCAACAGAGTGGGCATGGGCAATCTCCTGAGTTTATGCACTGCGCATTCTGCCTACCAAGCGGCCAAGCCTCTGGCGAAAGCGAATTTCTCATGGTCAGGGTGAATGAAATTCACCCTGCCACCACCCCGAACGGAAAGGATTGAACCGATGCGGCGCCTGCCTCCGCTCCACGCGCTACGTGCTTTTGAAGCCGCCGCCCGGCATCTTCATTTCGCTCGAGCCGCAGCCGAGCTTCACCTGACGCCAACCGCGATCAGCCACCAGATCCGCCAGCTGGAAGAGATCCTGGAGGTGAAACTCTTCCACCGCTATCCGCGCCCAATCCGCCTGTCGGCAGAAGGCGCGGCATTATACCCGGTACTGCGCGAGAGTTTCGACCGCATGAGCAGCGCCATCGCGGGGATTTCGCAGCAGGAGACGAACCGTCCGCTGACGGTGTCCGTCACGGTGGCGTTTGCCAGCCTCTGGCTCATGCGGCGCCTGCCCGCGTTGCGCAGTCAGACCGGATTGAACCTGAAGGTCGAGGCCGACAACCAGCCGGTAGACCTGTCCGGTAGCGATGTCGACTTTGCGGTTCGCTACGCAGTCGAGGCGCAGCCCGAAGACCATTGGCTGCCGCTGTTCGAAGACAGCCTGATCCCGCTCTGCGCGCCGGAACTGCTGCGCCGGGCTCCGATCAACGACGACGCCGGTATCTTGCGCCTGCCGCTGATCCAGTACCGCTGGAATTGCGGCGCGGAAGCGTCGCCCAGCTGGCAGCGCTGGTCTCACGCAGCCGGGCTCGGGGCTGCGGTGCCCGAGATCGCACAGCACTTTTCCGAGGAAATCAATGCCATAGACTCGGCGCTTGCCGGTCAAGGCGTGGTACTGGCTTCCAGCGTGTTGACTGGCCCCGCTGTCGCAGCCGGGCACTTGGTGCGCCTGTCTGAAGTGGGTTTGCCTGGCAGAACTTTTTGGGCGGTGAGCCGCAGCGATCATCCGCGCTTTTCAGAAGTTGAGCACTTTGCTTCATGGGCGCGTGCTTCCGGGTAGTCGCTGCACGCGCGCAATTCCCGAATGTCCTACCATACCGACCGCTCCGAGGCCACTGCTTGCGCATAGAAGTAGACGGTGTTCTCAGGCTCTGTTGACATATGAGATGACTGTCAGAACTAACGCGATTTAAAAGCACGTTGGGCTCCAAGCAGCGGTGCGGCAGGAAGGTTGCAGCAGGCACAAGCGGCCAGATGACGCCAGCCAGCCCGACAACGACATTTTTGCCGGGTGCAGCGAAGGCTTCGCTGCAAGCGCGAAAAATTTCCCGAGAGCGAATCTTAAGTCTACTTAACTGACCAGGGCACTGCTCCGCACAGCGCAGCGCAGGATAGAGACATTTGCAACCTCAACGAATTGACGCAAAGCTTCGCAGTTTTGTGCTGCGGCGTGGCGTTGTTGCACAAATCAGGGCCTGACCGCTGCCTTTGCGGCATCGGGAGCAGTGGCACAGGAAAAAACTCTCGAAAGCTCCCAATATGTGGAATTTCACAGCACCGCAAAGGCATTCTCCGGCGATCAGATTGTCAGCCATTCATACTCCTCTCAACAGGCAAGCCTCTATCGCCAACCAGATGCGTTCTCATTAACCCGATGTAGCCGCTGCTGGATCGCAGTCAAAAGGACTCACTGCCGTCATGCGGCGGCACAGCTCTGAGAAACCAGCACCAACCTTCCCTAGGTCAGCAGTGATCGGTTCAAGCCAGCCCTCAATGCGCTGTGGAAGTGGGTCGTTCAGAACGTCAGATTGAACCCGAACGGCACCCCACAGCTTTCACAATCGGCCGTGCCGATTCCGTCATAGAATGCGTCCGGCCGGCTCCGTTGCACAAATCGTCCAATGAAGCGGCCCCACCCAAGTATTGTACATACCACGAGTTGAATGGAGTGTCCCACCTCCCGATCCATTCGGATACTTTGGACAAGTTATTGCCGTAGGGGAACTGTGTCATTGGCCGCCCTCACGACAAATGTGCCCGCCTTGATCATCAAGCTCATACAAAGGGTAAAATGTGCGATTTTTATATGAACCCACAATTTTACACTGCGGTTCAGATCGGCATTTCGCTATAATACGCAGTCCGCTATCAAATCCACACAACTCTCCCTTACATGGCTGGCTATAAAAAACTCCATTTCCATCATTTGCCAGCAAGCCGAGCGCGCTTCCTGATCGAATTGGAACTTGTGACAGATCCACTTCGTGGAAAGCGCGAACGCCTTTCACGACTGGAGGAGAAATATCTATTCCATAGGTTAGCGCAGAACTGAATTTTACAGTTTCAGCCACATTCTCGTCGCAATATACACCTAGCGGAACTTTTTCTTCCTTGCATCCGGCTATAGAAGCGCTAAGGGCGATGAAAATTAATGTCATCCTGTAAGTCATCAGTTTATATCCCCCTTTTTCTTCTTATTGATACCTGCTCGGTGGCAAGTTCGCTGATGCTCGTTCCGTCAAAAATATTTGCGCCATTCGGTTGAAAAACAATGCGAACCTTTCCACACGACGGCACAAGCGTTTTGCTTGAGTTAAGGATTAATGTAGCAGGCGTGTCCAGAGTGATGCCAGTTCTTGAGCTAATCGTGGTTTTCCTAGAAGACTGGATGTCAATATACCTCCCCGGTATTGATGTCTAAGCCTTCGGAAATCTCGCAATATATCGAACTTCCGATGGTGGCAATATAACTACCTTCAGTGTGAATGCGAAACGCTCCATTTTTCGTCGCGTCAAGCCCAAGTTGCATTTTCCTCTTAAAGTCTGGGAAAACTGTTATAGCTCCTGTGGTCTGCCCCCACTGAAGTGGTCCACGTGATGAATCCTATACCTCCTACCAGACACGCATGGGCTGATACGTGCCCAACAAGTCCTAACGAGCAGTCCAAACCAAGAAAAGCGGCCTACTGGCCGTTTTTTTTGCATTGGGGCTACGGTCCTGCCTTGGGAATATCATTTATCCGGAAAACTCAACGCAGTTCATTCTGTCAGGGATTAGGCACTCTAGCAGCACAAACTCAAACCCGAGCTGTTCAAAAAAATTCGATACCAGCTCATGGGATGTGACAATTACTTAGTATCAGTTGATCAGGCAGGGGCCGTTTACCTCACCTGGGGCGGCTGTAAGATACCCCAAATAGGCCTCGGTTACCTTGGACTGGTGCCAGTCACCGGGATAGGCTGATTGGAAGTATTGACGCTTCACAAGGCTCGGGTAAGTTGCGATTGCGTCGAGCCACCGCCGAAGTGTCGCGTCGGCCACCTGACAGCCGGATGTTTCACGTTCGGAGCGTGCAAAATTAATTTCGATCTCGTGCCATTCGTAAAGCTTGAGCGACCCACTTTGATGCAACCGCTCGAGATATTCGAACACACGCAGAGCCGCCGCCTGCGCCTTTGGATCTGGCCCAAGTTTTTTACTCGCATCCAGAACCCGCTTAAGCAGTTCATCTTGAACGCAACACCTGTTAAAATATTCTTCGTCATATACACGCGCGAACCAATCCAGAACAACGTTTGGGTTTTCATAGTAACTGTCTTCATCACCGTAGTGCCGCAACACTTCATCCAGCCTTCCCGACATGGCCTCGAGCGAAAGAATACCGCTCTCTGTAAGACCCTGAATCGTCGTCGTCGTGCCATAATAAGGCATTCTTGCTAGCGTGTGCTCCGCATCTTGGCGACGGCCCTCCCGGTGCAACCAAATGGCCAGAGGAATGGTTGATCCTTCTCCGACTTCCGAGCGGATAACACTAATGGCGAAGGCTCGTTGCCTTTCTTCGGTGATCCGTTCGCCCACGGCTTTCATCGCCCTATCGGCGAGCGCAATAACGTCATCTAGCCTTTTGAACGCCTCAACCTCACCCCGGCAATGCAAGCTTGCCTCAACGGATGGCGCGTAATCCATCACAAAGAACCCCTCATCCAGATCTGCTGTTGGTCGGGCACGCGCGATCAGGAGGTCAAGCATCTCCAGGATGGTCTCGCCGCGTTCTGGCTCGCCAAACCTGCAGGCATCGGCCGCATAGTGCGCCATCAATTCATGGACGTCGAAAAGCGCGGAATCGGGCGGTGTGTATTGGTTAATAAAGCTGACCAGGCCTTCCGCGTCATTTTTCAAAAGCCAGCGAAACCCCGATTCAACGGTGTCGGGGCTTTCACGCTGAAGCATTTCCAGATAGTCCCACCAGATTGACATTGCTCGCGCAGAGTCGCGTTCGAGTAGCGTCTCTATGGCATAGTTTGCGTACAACTCGAAATTGCCTTGGACGGAAGAGTGTAACTCACGGAAATCTGCTCTGACCTGTGGTTCTGTGATCCAAGAGGTATCTTGGGTAGGTGGTACATTGAGCCTTTCGAGAAAACCGTCAGGCAGTTCGATGGCTTCGAACTTGGAGAGCAGACGGATGCGATCTAACTCACTAGAGGCCATAGAGAGGAGCCGCTGGCCTTCTTCGGCGATCTGCGTCCAACTACGTTCGTCTTCCCGGTGCTGAAGACGTAGAATGAGCAAATCTATTGCCGAACCTATTAGACAGTCGTGATCTCGAACCGCGCATTCAAAACTGATCTGCTCTGGTTGTGATGAGAAGAGGCGGGTCAGCCAGTTTTCAGCGAAAGCGGCGGACGCGGCAAGGGTGAGAAGGCAAACGAGCACAACGTTCTTCACAATTCGGCTCCAATACTGCAATATTTCCCACGTTCTGTCGATTTGACGCAACTGTCCGGTGTTTTGTCCTCTCGTTCAAGTTTAACGTGCGCGGCCGAGATCTTCTCGACATGATCCAATTCGTTGGCGATACTGTCTTCTACGCGATGGTTTCGTTCGATCTTGTTAAATGTGTTCTCGTACAAAAGGTGCTACCCCGATCATTTCCATTTTCCGATAGAGTTTAGCAGATACATCTTTAAGTTGAACCCAGATTATCGGAGAACTGTGACTTACCCACAGGCGGAAAAAAATTTTGTGGTCACCATTGTTGCGCCTCTTGGTGGAGGCCCCCACTGAAGTGCTCCACCAACTGGGATAGTATTATCCCATTTTCAGGAGGACCAAGAGATGGCTGGAAAGCGAGACAAACCCGAAGAGATCGTGCTGAAGCTGCGGCAGGTTGAAGTGCTGCAAGGACAAGGCAGCTCGATCACAGACGCGGTCAGACAGATCGGCGTAACGCAGCAGACCTGTTACCGAAGACGTAAAAAGTATGGTGGCATGAGCCGAGATCAGTTGAAGCGGCTGAAGGAGTTGGAGAATGAGAATACCCGTCTGCGACGCACCGTGTCTGATCTGACGCTGGACAAGATGATCCTGACCGAGGCCGCCCGGGGACACTTCTAAGCCCTTCCCGCCGTCGTCGATGTATCGATCATGTGCGTCAAACCCTCAGCGTATCCGAGCGTCGGGTTTGACGCACATTGGGGCAGCATCGCTCGACGCAGCGCAAGGCGCCCCCTGGTCTGCCGGACGAAGAGCGGCTGACTGAGGACATCATCGAGTTGACGCGAGAGTTCGGGCGTTATGGATATCGTATGATTGTCGGTATGCTGAACAACAGCGGCTGGCATGTGAATCACAAGCGTGTTGAACGGATCTAGCGACAGGAGGGGCTGAAGGGGCGTTGTTGCGCCAATCAGGTTCGGGGATGAGTTTGCCCTTTCCCACCTGAGTTCAGGTTACGGCTTCGATCTCGGCTGTGCCGAGGGCCGAGAAGGTATTCATGATTGCGATGCGGATGTGAATTTCGGCGGTTTGGCGGTCAGGGTCTCGTGACATGATCCGTTCCCCGAAGCGCTTGAGGCAGTTCATCCTGGCCTCGACCCGGCTGCGGACATGGTATCGCGTCCACGTTTTCCAGAGCGCCCGGCCTAGGTGCCGGGTTGCGTGGAAGATCTCGTTTCGCGCAATGGCCGCGGGGCAGTCAGCCTTCCAGGCACGACCGTTACGGCGGATCGGTATGATGCCGTTCGCAC
>NZ_PVUF01000029.1 GCF_003003215.1 Tritonibacter scottomollicae
AAGGACCCAACCAGCGATGGTCCTTGGACTTCGTCTCAGACAGCCTCTCGGACGGTCGCCGCTTCCGTGTGCTTTGCGTCATCGACGACTTCAGCTGGGAATGCCTGGCAACGGTCGTGGAGACCTCCCTGTCCGGGCAGCGCGTTGGTCGTGAGCTCGACAACATCGCCCGGGTGCGTGGCTATCCCTGCATGGTGGTCAGCGACAACGTCCTATGCGCGGAATGATTGGCTGATTTGGCATCAGGTCATGGTCATGCTGAAGTGCTCCAGCATGGTTGAGTGTGTGTCAGTTCGGCATTTTGGTCAACAACGTGTCTCTCCCATAACAAACACAGAGTACGCTCTTGCGGCTCTCACCGTCCTTAAGACGAGATCTTTGTGTCGTTGAGCAGAAGGCCTGAACATTATCTGCGAGGTCGAATGGTCGCCTCTAAGGCCCTGTCAGAGAAGGGTCCTTCTGCTGCCGATCACCCCTCAAAGAAAGGGCGATAGGGTTCGCCGCGTTTGATGATCCCGTGTACGGTTCGGGCCATTTTAGCGGCGATTGCGGTATACGCCTTTCGGCGCAAATGAGTGTTTTGTCGATCTTTGGCGATGTAACGCTCGAACTTGTCTCGAAAGCTGTTGGTGCGCTGCATGATGGCGACCTGGCTGGCCATCCAAAGCGTGCGGCGCAGTCGGGCGTTGCCGTATTTGGACAGCTTGGTCTGGCCTCGGAATGTACCGGACTGGATGGTTGCCAGATCCATACCGCAGAACTTTAGAAACTGGCGGTGATGCTGAAAGCGGCGCAGATCGCCTGCCTCCGCCAGGATGGTCAGCGCATTGATCGGGCCGATCCCCGGGATGGATGTCAGCAGTTGGTAGTCGTCGTTGTTCTTGAGCAGCTCGACGGCACGATCCTCAATCTGATTGCGTTGCGCGATCAGGCTTCGCCCTTCACTCAAGACCAAACGAAACATCCTGGCGGCGTCAGAGTCTGGAGCAATGGGCAGCCCTACAGATGACTTTGCGGTCTGATAAATATCTCTTGATCCATGGCAGAGATAAAGTGAGGTGACGGATAGCGCTCCAGAAAAGCGAAGAACCAATCGCTGCGAGAACTGCGGTGGAAACGATCAGCTTCAGGGAAATACAGCGGCAGGTAATGGGTCAGGACCCGGTGCCAAAGTTCGGTCTTCGAGCGCGAGACAATGCCGTGTGTCTTGGATAGTTCCTGCAGGTCGTTCGTGCCGCAAAGCATTGGATCGTGATAGAACTGCTCGTTCCCGATCTGCATCATGTGCAGGATGACCTGCGCGTCTTTCGGGTCGTTCTTGTCCCAGCTGTTGTTCAAGGCCTCACGGGTCCGTGCCAATGCGACCGAAGACACCAACTTTACCTCGAAACCAGCGACGCCGAGCCGATACGCCAGAGCGCGATGGTAATTGCCCGTGGCTTCAAACGCCACGCGCTCAGGACGGCCATAATCCGAGAGTGTGTCGATCAATCGGTTGAAGTCGTCGAGGTGGTTTAGAACAGTCAGGCGGCGGCGCGTCCTACCTGGAATAGCGATCAAGACTTCATGGCGGGCCTTAGCAATATCAACGGCCACCAAAACAGGCTCGGTCTGTGCAATACTGGTCTTGGTCATAGTCGGTCTCCCTTGCGGTGTGGTTTGTGCAAAACCACTGTAGGTACCTGAGACCCGGCTATGATCACCTGCTGCGCTATTTGGGGGCTGCGCAGCCAATCATAACCTCTAAATCAATGTCATTCCGAAGGTGTTACGGAACGGAGCTGACATCGAACGCCATCCTGAGATGGCAGGAGGACCGGAAGATCGAGTGGCACTACATCGCACCAGGCAAACCCATGCAGAACGGCTTCGTGGAAAGCTTCAACGGCCGTCTGCGCGACGAGTGCCTCAACGAGCATTTGTTCGCCAACTTGCGCCACGCCCGGGATCTGATCTCTGCTTGGCGCGACGACTACAATCACCTCCGCCCACACATGAGCCTCGACGGGCTTACACCGTGGGAGTATCACCAACGGTCAATACTGGACCAAAAACTGAACAGAGCGAACTAAAAAACGCGGACTCCACGGGGAGCAGGTCACGGGCCTGGTACGCTTGTTCGGGTTCTTCAAAAGCACCGTAAACCGGCTGACGCGCTCAACGAGTGATGTAACGTTCGATTGTCCAAAGCGCTGTTGGACAAGACAAGATCGGCCTCCCAGTGACCAAACTGGCGACGGTGCGCGACATCATCCGGTCGGAACAAGATGCTGACAGCACGGTCGAACTTAGGCTTCTGGCGCCTTCTGGCACGGCGTGGACGACGGGCTTTGCGATGCTCTGGCAGGTACCACCAGAGTTCCTGGTCCATGCCTTCTTTCGAGTAGATGTAGCGATAGATCGTCTCCTGGCAGACGCGCAATTTGGCTTCTTCATAGATCATCTGGTTGCTGATCTGCTCAAGCGTCCAGCATTGTTTGATCCGGGCGATCACGGTCTTGCACAGGTCCGGATGGCGGATCAGCTTTCGTTGCACGGATCGGCGTTTGTTCGTCTGCAACTGGGCGGCATGACCGAAGTACCCCGCATACTTCTTTGGGAAGGCATCGTCTGCCCAGAAATTGCGTTTGATCTCGCGATGAATGGTCGACTTAGAGCGCTTCAGAACCCGTGCCATCTCTCGAACGGGCACTTTTGCATGCCACCAATCCTCAATTCTACGGCGTTCTTTCAAGCTCAGTTGCGTGTAAACGGCTCCCGTGCCATGATCTCCTATTAGATAACTCATTGTTTTCTAATAGGAGTCGCACTTCAAAGTAGCGCGCTCCCAGCAGCGTGTGCCGTCGGAATGCGACGATCATCGCCTCCTCAGCTTTAGAGAGAACGGTTGAACGCGGCTCCTTTGGGCCGGTCTTCAGATCCTCAACCGTCGCACGCTTGCGCCACTTCGCAACGGTCTTGGGATTGATGCCCAACTCCTTGCTCAACTGCCCGAGCGAAGCTTGCGATTATTGTATTGCAGCTCTGACGGCGTGCGTGGTCGTGGTGCTCCCGTGACGAACTCGTCCCATATGGCTTCCTTCCATTCCTGAGAAAGGATCGCACCATCAAATCGTGGGATCAAACACCTAAGCTTCGCATACGCTCAGCACAGCAAAAACAGCGCGCCCCGGTGCGGAACGCGCTGTCTGACTGTCTTTTTGCAGTGAATTCAGAGCTGTACCCAGCCCTCCGGGGGTTTGCCCTTGCCGGGGTGAACCTCGCCGCACGATTTGCAGGTGCGCGCGTCGAGATCGGCGTGGAACGCCTCGTAGATCTTGGGCAGTGCCGAGACGATGCCGTCGGTCCCTTCCAACGTGACCTCCTCGCGGTGGACGAGCGCCTCGCATTTGAAGCAGAACCACTCGAAGCCCTCGGTCATGCCGGGCTGGCGCGGTGCTTCAACGACGATGCCGATAGAACCCTCATGTGGGCGCTGCGGTGCGTGGCGTACATGCGGCGGCAGCATGAACACCTCACCCTCGCGCACCGGCACATCATAGATTTTACCGCCGTCCGCGATCTTGATCATCATGTCGCCCTTCTGCTGAAAGAACCATTCCTCCACCGGGTCGTCATGAAAATCGCAACGGGTGTTGGGGCCGCCGACCACCATGACGATCATGCCGTCGCCGTCCTTGTGCAGCAGCTGGTTGCCAACCGGCGGCTTCAGTTTGTCGGCGTTATCCGCCAGCCATTTCTGGAAATTGAAGGGCTTCAGCGTGGGGTGGTTGGACATTTGTGACCTCCTTGGGACTGTAACTGTTGCCTTGCGTGCGGTGCGTCAGGTGATGGACCGGGAATGCCAGACGTTCTTGACTGTCAGATAGCTGTCCAGGCCCTCGGCGCCGCCTTCGCGGCCCTGGCCGCTGGCCTTGACCCCGCCAAAGGGAGTTTCCGGCAGCGAGGCCTCCAGCGTGTTGATAGACAGGTTGCCGACCTCGACCTCGTCAATCATCCGGTCGATGTAATCGGCGCGGTTGGTCATGCCATAGCCTGCCAGCCCATAAGGCACCGCGTTGGCGGCAGTGATGGCCGCATCCAGATCCGCCACCGGGTTCAGCACCGCAATCGGGCCAAAGGGTTCTTCCTGCATGATCTGTGCCTCAGGCGGCACGTTGGCCAGCACCGTCGGCTGGAAGAAATAACCGCGATCCCCCAGCCGCGCGCCGCCGGTCAGGAGCTCAGCACCCTTGGCGACAGCATCCTCCACCAGCGCCGTCAGAACCGGGATACGGCGTTCGTTGGCGGTCGGCCCCATCTCGACGCCCGGTTCCATACCGTTGCCCACAACGGTGGCGGCGGCGCGTTTGGTGAAGCGGGTCTTGAATTCCTCAAAGATACTGTGATGCACAAAGAACCGTGTTGGCGAGGTGCAAACCTGGCCGGTGTTGCGCATCTTGCGGATAGCGCCACTGAGCGCGGCCTTTTCCACATCCGCGTCCTCGCAGATGATGACCGGTGCGTGGCCGCCCAGCTCCATCAGCGCGCGGGTGTCATGGCGCGCCGCCAGCGCCGTCAGCTGGCGCCCCACCGCGGTGGAGCCCGTCAGCGCCACCAGCTTTACCGCTGGCTGCGGGATCAGAAATTCGGAGATCTCCGCAGGCACCCCGAACACCAGGTTCAGCACTCCGGCTGGCAGACCCGCATCCTCGAATGCGCGCACGATATGCACCGCGCCACCGGGCGTTTCCTCGGCCGCCTTCAGGATGATCGAACAGCCCGATGCAAGCGCCCCCGCAACCTTGCGGGCGGGTTGGCTCATCGGGAAGTTCCAGGGCGAGAACGCCGCCACCACCCCGATCGGATGATGATGAACCGATAGCTTGGAGCCCGCTGCCGCCGGGATGACACGGCCATAGGCGCGCATTGCCTCGCCCGCGTCCCATTCAAAGAACTCGGCACCGCGGATCACTTCCAGCCGGGCCTGCGCCAACGGCTTGCCATGCTCGGCAGTGATGGTCAGGGCGATCTCCTCTTGCCGCTCGCGCATCAGCGCGGCGGCGCGCAGGATGATATCGGCGCGATCCCGCGGCGCGGTGCGGCTCCAGATGGCCAGCCCTTTTTCCGCCGCCGCCAGTGCATCCTGCAGATCCGCGCGCCCGGCGCAGGGCAACTGCCCCAATTCTTCTTCGGTCGCCGGGTTGACGACAGCGATGCTGCGCTCCGCCTTGCGCCATTGGCCATCGATAAAGAGGTTGAGATCGGGATACATATGCCTGCGCCTCCTGCATTGAACGGCCCGATTAGGCGCAGGCCCGGCACACGCGTTCAACTGATATCCGGGAAAGCCGATATGCCGTTTGCTGATATCAAGGCCACAGACTCGCCCAAGAGATGCGCTAGGCCTGATCCTCTACCCGGTCAAAGAAGCGACGTGTAAAGCCCGCGTGTTCTTCCAGCAGACGCACCGCCTGCTCCTCGTCGCGTGCCAGAACCGCCTCCATGAGCTTGGTGTGGTGGGCAATGCCAAGGGCGGCGCGACTATGGGCGATCAACTCCGGGCTGCCCAGAAACTTGTCGCGGTTGTCCCCCGTGAACATGCTGAAAAAATGCCGGTCCAGATGGTTGGAAATCTGCCCGTAGAACAGGTTCAGCCACTGCGAGCACGATGCCGCCAGCAGCGCCCTGTGAAAGCCCCGGTGGCGGTCCGACCACACCCACAGCTCATCCAGATCACTGGTCTCCGCCGGTTCGGTCGCTTTGGCCAGCAGGTGGTGGCTGGACAGGATCGCCGCCTCCCAAGCGTCGTCGCCATGCGCAATCGCCTCGCGCAGCAGCGCGGTTTCGATCACCAGGCGACAGCCTTCCAGGTCCATGAGTTCTCCCTGGGTCACCGCCGCAGCGCGGAAGCCGCGATTGTTCTCCATCACCACGAATCGCTCGCTCTCCAACCGCCTCAGCGCCTCGCGCATCGGCGTCACGCCCAGGCCGCTTTCTTTGCCCAGCGCCGGGATCCGCAGCGGCGCCTCGGGTGGAATTTTCGCCTCAATCAACTGCTTGAGCAGGAATTGATAGGCCATTTCCGATTTTGACGACGCGGGTAAATCCATTGATTGACCTTCAGAAATATAATCGTATACGATAAATTAAATCATATACGATTGAAGTGTGCATATTGGTTTTATCAGTTGCACACCCAGCCCGAGAAGGAAAGCCAATGGCCCTTACCCCCACCCGCAGCACCGCCGAGGCTTTGGACAGTCAGGACCCGCTGGCGCACAAGCGTGACGAGTTTTTCGTCGAGGAAGGCACCATATATCTGGACGGCAACTCGCTGGGTCCGGCGCCCAAAGCGGTATTCGACAGCATCGACCGCACCATGCGCGAAGAATGGGCCAAGGGGCTGATCCGCAGCCACAACACCGCCGGCTGGTTCATGCTGACCGACACGCTGGGCAATCGCCTCGCCCGGCTGCTGGGTGCCGGCGAGGGCGAGATCGTGGTCTGCGACACCACCTCGCTCAATATCTACAAGACCCTGCACGCTGCACTTTCGATGCAGCCCGGCCGTCGCAAGATCGTGGCAGAGGGAAGCTCATTTCCGACCAATCTCTACATGGCGGAAGGTGTGCAATCGACACTGGAGGGCGCCACCCTAGCGCTGGAAGGCCGCGACGGCGACCGGATCGAGGATATGATCGACGCCGACACCGCGGTGGTGATGCTGAACCACGTGGACTACCGCTCTGGCGTGATCCGCGATGTGAAGGCGCTGACCAAGCTCGCGCATGAGCGCGGCGCGCTGGTAATGGTGGATATGTGCCATTCTGCAGGGGTGATCCCGGTTGATCTACACGACCTGAACGTCGATTTCGCCGTCGGCTGTACCTACAAATACCTCAATGGCGGGCCGGGTTCGCCCGCCTATGCCTATGCAGCCAAGCGCCACCACGGCAAATTCGCCCAGCCGCTGTCCGGCTGGCACGGCCATGCTGCCCCCTTCAAGTTCGAGCAGAGCTACCGCCAGGGCGAGGGCGCCCGCGCACTGCTGTGCGGCACCCAGCACACCCTGTCGATGCGCGCGCTGCAGTCTGGGCTGGCGGTCTTTGACGATGTCGAGGTGGTCGACCTCTATGCCAAGGGCCGGGCCCTGTCGGACCTGTTCATCCAGCTGGTCGAGAGCTTTGCCGAAGACTTCGGCATTGGCTTTTACAGCCCCAAGGACGGCACGCTGCGCAACGGCCAGGTCTCACTGACCCACACCGAGGGCGGCTATGCCATCGTGCAGGCGCTGATTGCGCGCGGTGTGATCGGCGACTTCCGCCAGCCCAACGTGATGCGCTTTGGCTTCACGCCACTGTATCTGCGGTTTGCCGATGTCTGGGACGCCGCCAACCACCTGTACGAGGTGATGAAGACCGAGGAGTGGAAAGAGGACCGCTTCAACGTCGTCAACACGGTGACCTGACCGCTTGCCGCGCCCAACGCGCGGTATTTGCCCCACACCCTGACATCACGGGACCGCCTTGGCGGCGTCTCCCGTGATGCCCCCTGCCCTGCGCCTGAAGCTGCACTACAAGAATTCAGAGGGGTGCCCCTTAGGCACCACGAGCGCGCAGAGGCCAATAATTTTTCAAACCCAACGGGAGGACCACATGAAACTCAACACCCTGCTGAAGACCGCTGTCTTTGCGGCTGCCGCCGCGCTCAGCCTGCCGCAGACGGCTGCCGCCTGGACGCCGGAAGAGCCCATCCTGCTGCGCATCGGTTTTGGGGCCGGCGGCGAGACGGACACCATGGGCCGCGTGCTGGCCGCCACCATTGAACGCCAGACCGGCTGGGACGTGGTGGTGGAAAACCGCCCTGGCGGCGGCGGTGTCGCGATGCTCAGCGCCCTGGTTGCGGAAGATCCCGACGGGCTGGTCCTTGGCATGGCGGTCAACATCCCGCCGCTGATGGCGCTCAGTCAGCGCCCCGACTCGGTGCCCTTTACGCTGGACAGCTTTGACTACATCGGCACCGTCACCGTGGCGGAGACTGCACTGATCGCGGGCAGTGAGGCGGCGTTCTCCTCGATCGGGGAACTGGTGGAATTTGCCCGTACGGAAGGCTCTGCCAAAATCGCTTGGGACGCGCCGGACGCAAAGGCAATCCTGCAGAAGATCGGCCAGAAGGAAGGCGTCAGCTTCCGTATGGTCAAGGCCGAGAGCGGCGCGGAAATGAACAAGCTGCTGCTGGGCGGCCAGGTTGATGCCGCCTTTGGCACCGGCGCCCATCTGCCCTTCGTCGAAGAGGGCCAGATGAAGACCATCGCCAGCCTGTCGGACAAGCGGCTCAGCTCAGCGCCCGATGTGCCGACGCTGATCGAATCCGGTCATGATTTCTTCATTGCGCCCTATTTCTATATCGCGGCCCCCGGCGGCCTGCCCGCTGAGGTGAAAACCGCGCTGGCTGATGCCATGGACAAGGCCGTGGCAGATGACGCGGTGCAGACGGTCGTGCAGAACGCGGTCAGCGCCCCTGCGCTCAACCTCGGAGCTGAGGGCACCCGAAAAATGATGCACGACTCGCTGGCACCCGTCGGTGCCCTGTTTGACCAGTAAATCCCAGACCCGACCTCGCGGCTGCAACTCGCGCCGCGGGGTTTTGCGACAGGAGAAAACCATGACGCTGCACCGCCTAACGGGTGTCTTCTTTGTCATTTTTGCCGTGGCGATGATCTGGGGCGTCATCCCGGCGCAGACTGAAACTGTCTACCCGGACGGCTCGATCCCGCCCGAAGTTCTACCCATGTTCTATGCCGCGATGATCGGCCTGTTCGGCGCCGCGCTGGCCTGCCAGCGCGCGGAAGCAACCGCGCTGGACCTGCGCCAGGGGGCAAAGACCGCCGGTTTTTTCCTGCTCGCACTGGTCGGGGTGCTGGCGATGCAGCACGTAGGCTTTCTGCTGGCCGCTCCGGCGCTGGCGCTGGTGCTCTTGTGGCTGGTCGGCGAGCGTCGGCCGCTATGGCTGGCCCTGGGCGGTCTTGGCGGGCCAGTGCTGATCTGGACCGTTTTCGAAGTCCTGCTGGGACGTCTCTTGCCCTGAGGAGGGGGTGCGATGGTGCCGTTTGATGTAATTCTGGCAGGCTTGGCGGGGACATTCACCCCGGTGGTGCTGCTTTATGTACTGGCCGGAGTGGTGATCGGCCAGTTTGTCGGGGCGGTTCCCGGCATTGGGCCGGTCATGGCGATTGCCATTGCCATTCCTTTCACCTTTGTCATGGACCCGCTCGTGGGGATTTCCTTCCTTGTCGGCATCGGCAAGGGCGGGCTGGTTGGCGGCGCGGTGCCTGCGGTGCTGATCAACACCCCCGGCACGCCCGATGCTGCGGCAACCGCATTCGACGGCTTTCCGCTGGCACGGCAAGGCAAGCCGATGAAGGCGATGCGCATGGCGCTCTATTCCTCCGTCACTGGCGACACCGCCAGCGATATCATCCTGATTACCGTCTCCGCGCCGCTGGCCATCGTGGCCCTGAAACTGGGACCGGTGGAGATTCTGTTCCTGCTGCTCTTTGCCTTTACCGTGATCGTCTGCCTCGTCGGCGGCACAATCGCCCGCGGCGGTGTTGCGCTGTTCCTCGGGCTGCTGCTTGCCACGATCGGGCTGGATCCCGAATACGCCACGCCGCGACTGATATTTGGGCAGACCGAGCTTTATGACGGCGTTCCGCTGGAAGCCATCGCCCTTGGTATCCTCGTACTGCCGGAAGTGCTGCGCCGCCTGGCACAGGGCAGCGGTCTGTCGCGCCCCGCGATCGAGATCCCGGCAGACCAGCCTGCCGCCGACCGCCGCATCAGCTGGCGCGAGTACTGGTCCTGCCGCTTTGCGATGCTACGCGGTGCCTCGATCGGCACCGTGCTGGGGGCACTGCCCGGCATCGGCTCCACCGCGGCGGCCTTCATCGCCTATGCCGCCACTCGCGCAAGCGCCAAGGATCCCGAAAGCTTCGGCAAGGGCAACATCCAGGGCATTGCGGCGGCGGAATCGGCGAACTCCGCCGTAGTCGGCGCCAATCTGATACCGCTGCTAACGCTGGGCATTCCCGGAAGCGTCGGCGCCGCCCTGCTGATCGGCGCCTTCAAGATCCATGGCATCCAACCGGGGCCACTGTTGTTCGACCAGCAGGCAGAGCTGATTTACGGACTATTCGGGGCGATGATCGCGGCCAACTTCATGAACTTCTGGGTCGGTCAGGCTGGCATGCGGCTGTGGTCCACGGTGGTCAAAGCGCCGGAACTGGTAATCTTTACCCTCGCATTGCTGCTGTGCATTACCGGGGTCTATCTGGGCGCGGGCGGCATGTTCGGTCTTTATACCATGCTGGCCTGCACGCTGCTGGGGCTGTTGCTGAGCGCGCTGGGAATCTCGGTCATCGTGTTCATCATCGCCTTCTTTCTGGGCAGCCGGTTCGAGACCACCTTGTCGCAAAGCTACAGCCTCACCGGCGGATCGCTGCAGGAGCTGGCGAACTACCCCGTGGCGCTGGCCCTTCTGGTGTTGAACCTGGCCTTCATCGCCCTTTTCACCCGCAATCGGCATCGCCGCGCGCTGCCCGACTGAGCGCCGCCCCAAAGGGGCGCTGGCATACCGCCAAGCGCCCCTCTTGGTATATCATTAATTAATATCAGATTGCCGTGTTCCAAGTTGCTGAACTATCAGCTGCTTCCCCATGCTGGGCCAAGCTCGCAAAAGGGAGACCACACATGGCATATCTGAAGTCACTCAAGACCGCAGCAGCGGCGGCAACGGCCTGCTGCCTTGCCCTCGGCGCACAGGCGGCGGAGTTCCGGCTGGGTCTGTTGACCCCGCCACCGCACATCTGGACCAAGGCGGCAGAGGCCTTTGCCGCCGATCTCAACAGCGCCTCGGACGGTGCGCACAGCGTACAGGTGTTCCCCGCACGCCAGCTGGGCAACGAAGCGCAGATGATGCAGCAGCTGCAGACCGGCGCGTTGGACATGGCGTTCCTGACCGTGGCAGAAGTGTCCAACCGCGTGCCGGATCTGGGCGCCTTCTATGCCCCCTACCTCGCCACCGACATCGACCATGCCGGCCGCATACTGCGCTCCGACACCGCTCGCGAAATGCTGAAGCCGCTGCCGGCAAAGGCCGGTGTTGTCGGGCTCGGCCTCGGCATGGCGGGTCTGCGCCAGATCGTCTCACGCGAGGAGGTGACCAGCGCCGAAGACCTCAGCGGGCTGAAGCTGCGGATCACGCCATTTGCGCCGATTTTTGACTTTTACGAAGAGCTCGGTGCGGCGCCAACCCCGATGCCACTGCCCAGCGTCTATGATGCGCTGGCCAATGGTCAGGTCGACGCCATCGACATGGACGCAGAACTGATCTGGGTACTGAAGTACCATGAGCACGCCAAAACCATCGTGCAAAGCGATCACATGATGTTCCCGGTGGTCGGGCTGGTCTCGGCCCGCGTCTGGAAGGACTTGGGCGAAGAAGACCGCGCGATGATCGCAGAGCTGATGGCCAGGCATCTGGACAGCACCATCGACACCTACGCCACCAAGGAACCGGAGTGGCTGGACAATCTGAAGGCGCTGGACCTGACGATGACCAAGGCCGGGCCAGAGTTCTTTGCGGATGTCATCGCCGAATGGGACAGCAAATGGGCCGCCAAATCGCCTTCGCTGCCCGCCATCCGCGCCGCGGCTGAGGCGACCCGCTGACCGTGCACCGCCCCGCCGTTACGGCATGGGCGGATGCCCCGTGCGCCTCCGCCCCTGCCCTGATATTCCTCACCCAACCCATGGTTTCACCCTGATGCTTCAGACTTTTTCCCGGCGGTGGGCGCGGGCGGAACTGGCCTGTGCCGCCGCCTTCGCCGCCGCGATCACCGCGCTGATCCTGCTGAACGTGCTGACCCGCAGCATTGGCTTTGCGCTCTACTGGGTCGATGAGCTTGCGGTCTATGCCATGATCTGGATGACGCTGCTGGCGGCCTCGGCGGCGGTCCACCACAAGGACGCGGTCGCCGTCACCATCGCCACCGACGCCCTGCCGCAGGATGCCGCGCGGGTCCTTTCACGCCTCGTCGACGCGGTGATTTTTGCGCTGGCGCTGCTGACAGCCTGGTTCTGCTGGCGCTGGTTCCTGCCGCTGGAATTTGCGCGCGCGGGCTTTGACGTCGAGACCTTTCAGGGCGCCACCTTCAACTTCATCTACTCTGAGCCCACCAACACGCTGGGCCTGCGCAAGGTCTGGGTCTGGTCCATCATGTGGCTGTTTGCCTTCGGCCTGATCCTGCACAGCCTCAGCCATCTCACCGCCGCAACCGACCGCAAGGGCACATCCTGATGACAATCGTCGTTTTCTTTCTTTGCATGTTTTGCGCAGTGCCTGTCGCCTTTGTGCTGATCCTGACTGCAATCACCTATGTGCAGGCCAGCGACAACGCGGTGCTGTTCGACAGTTTCGCCCAGCAGCTGTTTTCCGGGCTTGAAAACTACGGCCTGCTGGCGATCCCGCTGTTCATGATGACTGGCGAGCTGATGAATGAGGGCGGCATGACCCGGCGGCTGGTTCAGGCGGCGCGGGTATTTGTCGGCGGTTTTCGTGGGGGTCTTGCCTATATCAACCTTCTGGCCAATATGTTCATGGCGGCGATCATCGGCTCTGCAGCCAGTCAAATCGCAGTGATGAGTCGCGCCATGGTGCCCGAGATGAAGCAGGAAGGCTACCGTCCCGGTTTTGCCGCGGCCACCACCGCTGCGGGTGGCCTGCTGGCGCCGGTGGTGCCACCTTCGATGATGTTCGTCATCTACGGCGTGCTGGCGCAGCTGCCGATCGGCGATATGTTCATCGCTGGCATCCTGCCGGGGCTATTGCTGTTTGGCGCCTTTGTTATTGTCATCACCCTCATCGGGGTCGCACAGGGCTTCCCGCAGGGGCAATGGATGTCGCGATCAGAAGCTGCACAGGCCCTGCTGGGCTGCCTGCCCGCCAGCCTGATACCGGTAACCATCATCGGCGGCATTCTGTTCGGCATCGCCACGCCCACTGAATCTGCTGCCGTCGCCTCGCTGGTGGCCTTTACCATGGCCTGGTTCTCCGGCCAGCGGCTGACTTTGCCGCGGCTCTTCCGCCTGTTCCGCCGCACAGCCATCAACTCTGGCATGGTGGTCTTCATGATCGCGGCGGCCAATGTGTTCGGCTGGGTAGTGGTCTACGAGGCGCTGCCGCAGAAGCTGGCCGCATCGATCACTGCGATCACCAGCGACCCGTTCCTGTTCCTGCTGATCGTCAACGCGCTGCTGCTGCTTGTGGGGATGCTGATCGACGGCATCGCGGCGGTGATCTTGGTCACCCCGATCCTGCTGCCGATCGCCACCGGGTCCTATGATATCGACCCGTTCCAATTTGGCGTGGTGATGTGCCTGAACCTGGTGCTGGGGCTGCTGACGCCGCCCGTCGGCGTGGGGCTGTTCATCACCTCGTCGATGACCGGCATCCGGGTGGCCGAGATCCTGTCCGCGCTGTGGCCGTTCCTGCTGTCGGTGGCGGTGGTTCTCGTGGCGCTCAGCTACTGGCCGCTGCTGTCCACGGCGCTGCTATGACTGCTCGGCAGCGGCCTGCTGCAGATAGCCGATCAGCGCCGCGGCGGCCGGCGACAGCCGCGCCTTGGCGTTCAGTGAAATCCCGACTGGTCCGGCACCAAAGGGCACCTGCCAGTCCAGCCTGGCCAGGCTACCCCAGGCGATGTCCTGCTCCGGCACATGGCGTGGCATCAGGCAGATTAGCGGACGCCGCTGCAGCAAGCTGCGATTGATCAGAAAGGAGACCGAGTCCACATAAGACGCAGGCGCATACATGCCCTGACCGCCAAAAAACATGTCGACCTGCCGCCGCAGACTGGTTTCCGGCGGGGGCAGGATCCAACCGAAGGGCTTGAGATCCTCGAAACTCAGCTCACTTTGGCCCGCCAGCGGATGGTCCGGGCCGGTCACCGCCACGATAGTTTCATCGAACAGCTTGCTCTGCGCGATCTCGTCGCGGTGGCGATGGGTAGGCAGCCGCCCAACCACCATGTCGATCGCGCCGCGTCGCAGAGCGGGCATCAGCGCGTCATTTGTGCCCTCGACCACCTTCACCGCCACATGCGGCCGCTCGTGCATCAGCTGGTCAATCGCTTGCGGCAGCAGCCCTGAAGAGGCCGCCAGCAGCGAGCCGATCACCACCCGGCCACTGCTGCCGTCGTTCAGATCATCCAACTCCTGCGCCGCGTTTGACACCTGCGCCAGGATCAGCTGCCCCTGCCGGATCAAGGCCTCTCCATAGGCGGTGGGGATCACGCCGCGGTTGGTGCGGTCAAAAAGCTGGACTTCAAAGTCCAGCTCCAGGTCCTTGATCATCTTGGTGGCCGCCGGCTGCGAGACATTCAGCTCCCGCGCCGCGCCCTGAATGTTCTGATGCTGCCCCACCGCAACCAGCAGCCGCAGCTGCCGGAACTTCAGCCGGGTCTGTACCTTTTCAACGATCCGGGTGTGGCGGCTAACCATGTGGCATCTTCCTAGCGTTTCAGAATTTCATGCGCTCGGCATATTGATTGATGCTTGCTATCACGCTCATAGCAGCAAGCGAAGAGGTGCGCGGGTTCGACGGCAGCGGGTTGCCCTCGATGGAAAAACGGAAAGAGCCGAAGTCACCCTCCGCCTCGATCTCGTGGATGTTGCGACTGATGCCGGGGTCCGCCAGCAGCTCTACCTGCGTGTCGTCAAAACCGATGCCTGCCAGGGCCACCGCCGCGGCGACATTGGCGTTCTTGGGGTACTGCAGCGCGGCCTCGCGGGCGGTGCCGCGGAAATGCACCTGCGCCGCACCGGTCAGCGCGCCAAGGTCCAGCACTGCCTCGGCCGGAGAGCCGACCCAGCCCTGCGGCGGCTTGCGGCCGATGTAACGCACCGCTTGCAGCGTTCCGATCCGGCCCGCGCGCAGCGCATCCAGCGCGCCAATCGCACCGGAGACCAGACGGATACTGCCGCCGCCCTCCTCTGCGGCCCGGTCCAGCTCCTGCAACAGCGCCGCATCCGCCAGCGCCCCGATCGACACCGTCAGCAGGTCATGCCCCGCCCGAAGGATCTTCACCCCGTGCTGCAGCAGCGCGCCATGGCCCGCGCAATCCACGAAGAGATCGATGCCCTCCCCGGCGTCTGCGGCGTCGGTGACAAAGTTGAACTGGGTGCCGAACTCGCCGCGCCGCGGCACGATTTGATTCTCCGGCACGATGACCGCAGCAATGTCTGTCTGGCTGCCTGCCAACTGGTCCACAACATACTGCGCCATGGCGCCAAACCCGATGAGAGCAATTTTCATTCCGCAGTCCCCTTGCATTTGCCACTGTGATAACCGCAGCTCAGGGCGGCTTGATGATAATTCTGTTTATATCAGGATCACTTCTTTGGATTTGTTTTCTGACCGGCTGATCGGGATGCTCCGCACTGACCCAAAGATGGCCCCGCGCGGCGCGCGACCGGCCATTCAGCGAACAAGGATCGGCGCATGAAATACTCAAGACACGAAGCCAAGGATTATGCCCGCGAACATATGCAGGGGATCTGGGCCGCAGCCCTCAACCCGTTCAACGCGGATCTGAGCCTGAATGAGGTCGGGCTGCGCAGCAACATCCGCCACTGGATCGACGATCTGGCCATCCAGGGCCTGTTTATCGCAGGCAAACAGGGCGAGTTCTTCTCGATGAGCCTGGAGGAGCGCAAGCGCAACTTTGAAATCGCCGTCGACGAATGCGGCAGCAAGGCGGGCACCATCATGTCGGTGTCAGACCAGAACTTCAACACCGTGCTGGAGTTGGCCAAACACGCCGAAAACTGCGGTGCGGATTACATCGTGGTGCATGCCCCGGTGCTGAGCTTTGTGCAGGACAAGGGTGAGGTTCTGTATCAGTATTTCAAGGCGCTCTGCGATCAGCTGAACATCGGCATCGCCATGTGGAGCCACCCTGACAGCGGCTACCTGATGCAGCCCGAGGAATGCGCCCGCATCGCCGAGCTGCCCAATATCGTCGCCATCAAATACTCGGTCCCGCGCGAGATGTACGTGCGCCTGTCGCATATGGTGGGGGACAAGATCCATGTCTCCACCGCCTCGGAGGATGAATGGCTGGACAATATCGAGGAGCTGAACTGGAAGCTCTATCTATGCTCCTCGCCGCCCTATCAGCTGCAAACCCGCAATGACCGGCGCATGCACGATTACACCCAGCTGGCTTTCCAAGGCAAATTCGACGAGGCCCGGAAACTGCGCGACAGCCTGAATCCCGTGCGCGCGGCGATCGCTAGCAGTCGCCCGGCGGACAAACCGCAGGCCTTCGGCAAATACTGGCAGGAGCTGCTGGGTCAGGTCGGCGGCCCGGTGCGCCATCCGATGCTGAACCTGACCGAGACGGAAAAAGCCACCATCCGCGAGGCGTTCGAGGGCTGCGGGCTGAAGCTCTGAACGGCAGCGCCCGCCGGGCGGCGGCCTTTCTGCCCTGATCTCCCGGCCCTGCACTGATCAGGCCGCGCGGACATACACCCGCGCGGCCTGACCATTCCCCCTGCCCCTTGATTTTCAGTCAGCTGAGGTCCCTTTGGGAGAGCTCTTTGCCCTGTGTTCTGCCGCCTGCTACGGGATGGCCGGCGTCACCATCGCCCGCAGCCGCAACCAGCGGCGCGGCGATGGCGGGGTGTTCCTGTCGGTTCTGGTGACGACACTACTGACCGGGGCCCTGTGGCTGCTGGCTGGTGCCGCACCAGTGCTTCCAGCGGATGGTACCCACTGGCGGGCGCTTGGCCTGTTCGCTGTGGCCGGTGTATGTGCGACAGTTCTCGGGCGGTTGTTCATGTACCGATCCACCGAAATCCTGGGTCCGGTCGGCGCCGCCATGCTGCGCCGCCTGATCCCGCTCTTTGCCATACCACTTGCCATCCTGCTGATCGGCGACTGGCCTGGTCTCGCCGAACTGGTGGGCGGGGGGCTGGTGGTGGCTGGGGTGTTCGCTTTCTCCGGCGGCACGGCTCCAGTGGGAGCGCTGGCGGGCGTGTCGTTGGGGCTGCTGTCGGCGGCCAGCTACGCTCTGTCCTACGGCCTGCGCAAATTGGGACTGATGCAGCTACCCGACCCGCTGCTGGCGACCTGCGCGGGCGCAAGTGCAGGCTGCCTGTGCTATCTTGGCTGGGCTGTCCTGTGCCGAGGCAGCGCCAGCAGACGGACAAGGCTGCATTATCTGGTGGTCGATCGCAGCGCCGGATTTCTTGGCACAGCGTTGCTGCTTTCAGCCGGACAGACGCTGCAGCTGGCGGCCCTGCTGCACACGTCTGTCACCAGCGTCGCGCTGATCGGGGCGCTGGACGTGCTGTTCAGCGCCCTGTTTGCCGCGCTGCTGCTGCGCCAGCGGCTGCAACCGACGCCACGCGGGCTGATCGCGGCTTTGCTGGTCGGACTGGGCAGCGCGCTGCTGCTCCTGAACTGACCCCGCGCGAGCTGGGCATGAAACTCCCCCAACAGACCGGTTTCTGACTGTGACCACAGCACAACTCCGCAGTCCCAGCTATTCGATTATTGGCTATCCAGTTTCCCGGAATGCGAATTGAGCAGGGACAGGCATGACGTAGGGTTTCGAGCAATCACAACAAGCTGACGGAACCGCAGCAGCCTCACGTCGGCGTCAAAACAGGGGGCCTTTATGCCTGAGTTTCACCATCTGCCCGTATCTCTGACCCTCGCCGCGAGCCTGCTTGCATCTGCAGCATACGCCGCGGGTGGCGGCGGCGGAGAACCCGGTGTCATCGACATCCGCGACCCGATCGTCCAGCGCTGGTTCGAGGCCACACCGCACAACCCGCCTGCCCTGCCAGAGCCGGGACGCGACTACGGCCTGATCGGCGAAGGCGGTGCCTTTGTTGCGCCAGACGCCGCACCGCTGTCGTCCTGGGCGCCAAATTTCCCCGGTCAGCTGGACGGCTGGGACCAGAACTCCTATGCGAAAAACGTCGATGTGCTGGCTTTCTACCCCACGGTCACCTCGCCCTGGCATGCCTGGGCCAATGCCGTCGATATGGATGGCAAACGCTATCTCTACACCCATGACCGCGACTACATGCGGGTGCTGGACATTACGGATCCGGCCAATGCGGTCGAGGTCTACAGCGATGGCGGCGTTTGGGGGCCGGAGGGCTCCAGCGAAGAATTCGACAGCAAGAGCGTCACCGAGTATTTCGGCGGATTGACGATCGTCTGGCACGCAGGGCTGCAAAAGCACGTTGCTGTCGCCTCATATGAGATCGGCCGCTTTGGCGTCATGGGGCGCAAATCCGAAGACCCCGAGGGCGTTGCCCTGGTGCGCAACTATACCTCGCTGAAGGGCTTTCGGGTCTACGAGATGAACGGTCCCACCCCGGACGACTGGACGATGATCGCCGAGCGCACCACCGACCGTGCCAACCCGGACGCGCCCATCGGTGCACAGCAGGGGTCTGGATCTCTGGATGCCCCGGCCTGGACCGGCGGGCGCTACATGGTTCTGTCCGCAGCCCCCGACGATAGCTTTGCGCTGACGGAATACCCCGACTATGTGCATTCTCCCGGCTACCAAATCTGGGACATGAGAGATCCGGCCGACCCTGTGTTCGTCAGCCAGCTGTCGGTACCGGGACAGGACATCGACAACGCCGCGGACCTCGCCGCTTATCTAGAGAATCCGCGAGCAGGCAATCGCACCTCCTGGATGGGATCACGCAACCCGCTGGCCCTGCCCGTCCCGATAGAGGACGGCGGCACGCTTGGCTTTGGTGGCATGGGCGGACTGGGCTTCTGGACCTTCGATGTCAGCGACCCGGCCAACCCCACACCGCTGGGCGACCTGCAGGTCGCACCCAGCTATGCGGGCACAGAGTTCGACAATGTTGACGTCAGCCAGTACGCCCGCACCGGGCATGTATTCTCAAACGGCTACCCGATGAATTCGAACTGCTATGAGCCCTACAAGGACATCTTCTCCATCGACGTGTCCGATCCGACCAAGCCCGCTGTTGCCGCGACCTTCCCGCGTCCACAGCCACCGGCAGAGGCCGGTTTCACGGACTACTGCCAGCGCGGTGGCAGCTTCGGGCCGAAACGCTCCGGCGGAATCGACCAGCCGGGCGGCGGACGCGACGGCGTGGTGGTCTATGCCTTCTACAATGCCGGCATCCAGATTTTTGACGTCGAAGATCCCACCAAGCCGGAGATCTCCGGCTACTACGTGCCCGCCTTTCCTACCGCGGATGAGGTGCCAGACTGGACCTTTGACAATGCGGTCTTTGCGGTATTCGTGGAATATGACCGCAATATCATCTGGGCCTTTGCCGTGAATGGCGTCTATGCGCTGACGTCACCGCTGCTGGGAGAGCCGCTGACCAGACTGCCCGACGCGCCCTGGCCGCCGCGCGAACGCTGATGCCGGGGGGGGGGGGGCGACTGCCCTGGTCGCGCGCCCCTCCTTCAACAAGAGGTCGCGCTCTCTCCTCTACCGGCAGGCTTACCGATCACGAAGGCTGAGCCTCCCGACACATTCCGCCTATGCGGCTGGAGCCTGGCGAACTCCACACCGTGATCTGCATACTCGTCACTTTGACGAACGACGCAGACGCCGCTTCCCCTCGACGCCGGGCATGAGTTTAGCCTCCGCACCAGCGGCGGCGCAGGTGATAAGGACCTGATGGAGTTGATGGATATCAGCCATCTTTGAATTAATCTGAACGCCGCAGAGTACGATGTCCCCCCCCCCGATCAAGATGGACCAAAGAGCCGATGCGCGCCTTGAGGTGGCTTTGCTGCGCAAAGACGAAGAGGGATTCATGTCGTGAAACCGGCATGTTAGTTGGACTGTATGAGCAGATCCATCCCGCCGAGCTACAAGACTAAGAACTGGCCGGCCTACAAGGAAGCCATCAAGCAGCGTGGGTCCCTGACGATCTGGTTCGATCCGGAACTGGTCTGGGTGCCGCTACCGAACGGCAAGCGCGGCCGGCAGCCGCAGTATAGCGACGCCGCGATCCAGACGTGCCCGACCATGAAGGTCCTCTTCGGCATGGCGCTCGGACAGACGACCGGTTTCGTCGAGTGAACCGCGCCAGGTTTGCCGGAGGCTCCAACTCATGAGTAGGATGGATGCCAACGTACTATAAGCTTGCGCGTTTCGTGCGGTTTCCATGCTCCCCCCCCCTGTCGAGGGTTTTTTGTGCCGCTGGACAATGTGGCTCGGTTTTTTTGTTGTCGACTAGGCAGAATGACTTGGAAGCAAGAAGCTGACCTACGTGCTCTGTGCAGCTCAAGTCTCACTTGAGCTCATGGCTACGACCCTTCGCTGCAGGTGCAATCGGCGGCTCCCAGCCCTTTCCAGACATTGGTTAGATGCTTCGCCATCAGGCAAAGACAACTGCGAAGCAATCGCTCAGACTTTTTGATTGTTAGCCAAGCTGATGGGGTGGATGGCTCCTGCTTCAACCGGCGTCGCAATGCGCCATAATGCAGGTGTCTAAATCTGCTTTGAGAGGAGCCACCCCATGCAAGTT
>NZ_PVUF01000030.1 GCF_003003215.1 Tritonibacter scottomollicae
GCCAGCATCTTTTTCAGTTTTGCATTCTCAACCTCCAGCGCCTTCAGCCGTTTGGCCTCCGACACTTCCATGCCGCCATACTTCGAGCGCCACTTGTAAAACGTGCCATCGCTGATGCCGTGCTTCCGGCACAGCTCCTTGGCACCCATGCCGGCTTGGTGCTCCCTCAGAATGCCAATGATCTGCTCTTCGCTGAAACGGCTTTTCCGCATTGTCTGTCTCCTCGTTTGGAGAACAGGCTAACTTCAAACCGCGGACTTTTCAGGGGAGCAGGTCAGATGCAGTGACCATTCGCTGCGCGTTGTTTGAACAGGTGAGATGCGGGACAAAGCCGTCTTTTGCAGTCGCGGCTATTGCTTATGCAGAAAATTTCTGCGTGTACGGCAGGTTACCCGCTGTGATGCAGCGTGCATCGTCGATGCGTTCATTGAAAACCGGTCTGAGACGCGGAATTCGAACCGCCCTTTCGCTGCGTCTGGTCCCGCAATCAGTAGGCTAAAGAAGGTTTCGCTGTGGACACACCTTTGGCCAGCTACCGCGTATCTCTCCCCTATTAAGAAACAACAGGACGCCTCACAATCGGAGAGCGTTCCAGCGTAGACTACGCATATTGGGCTCCGGACCTTCAGACCGCCTCGTATACGCGCCGAACCAAGCGCCACCATGGGTCGGATTGGCACCATAGAGGGCTTTGGCCAGATCAAATGGAGGCTTGGTCCGGGAATTCATTTTTGCAGTCTGAGATCAACAGCACGATCCACTACGACCGTGCATTGGCTTTCGGACAAAACAGGTGTCCCGAAAACAATCACTAGCGGATGTCATGCCTCTGGGTTGCGCCAAGCAAAACCCCGCCGTGACGTATGTCGGCGGGGTCTTGTCGTATTAAACGGGGTCAGCTTTCGGCGTAGTCAGACCGTGCCGCCGAGTGATCCTTCAAGCTGTGCCAGTTCCTGACCGCCTGCCATCAAGTCCTGAAGCTCCTCGGGAGAAATCTCGCCCCGTTTCGCCGTCCCCAACGTCTGACCTCGGTTGAGAACTGTGAACCTGTCGCCCACCGCGAGCGCATGGCGGACGTTGTGGCTGATAAAGACCACGCCGATGCCCTGTTTGCGGACCCTGTCGATTGTCGCCAATACGTTAGACGTTTGACGCACGCCAAGCGCTGAGGTCGGCTCGTCGAGGATCAGGATCTTGGCGCCGAAGTGGACCGCACGAGCAATCGCCACGGTTTGGCGTTCGCCGCCCGAAAGCGTGCCAACCGCCTGATCGGGACCGCGCAGGTTGATGCCCATCTTGCGCATCTCTTCCATGGTCACTTCGTCGGCGTATTTCTTGTCGAAGAAGGTGATCCCGGCGATCTTTTTCTCCGGCTCGTTGCCCATGAAGAAGTTCCGCGACACGCTCATCAGCGGGATCATGGCGAGGTGCTGGTGCACCGTCGCGATTCCGGCAGAGATGGCATCTCGCGGGTCCTCGAAATGCAGCGGTTTGCCTTCGAAAAAGATCTCGCCCGCGGTGGGTTTGTGTACCCCGGACATGGTCTTGATGAAGGTCGACTTGCCCGCGCCGTTATCGCCCAGAAGGCAATGACATTCGCCCGATTTCACATCAAAGCTGACACCGGCAAGCGCGATCACCCGACCGAAGTGCTTTTCGATGTTCTTCATCTCGATGATCGGTTTGTCGTTGCCGCTGGGGTCGCCGTGATGAAACTTGGTTTCTTCGGTCATCTTAACGTTCCCCCGTAATGATGCGACGAATGTAGGTGTTCAGGATAACCGCACCGAGCAGGATCACGCCCAGGAACACCCGGAACAGCGAGCTTTCGACACCGGCAAAGAACAACCCCTGCTGGACCACGCCAAAGATCAGCGCACCAAGTGCCGCGCCAAGCACCGAACCATAGCCGCCGGTCAGCAGTGCACCGCCGATTACCACGGCGATGATCGCCTCGAATTCCTTGAGCAAACCACGGTCTGCACCGGCCGAGCCGAACTCCATTACCTGACAGACCGCGAAAACGGTCGCGCAGAAAGCGGTGAACATGAACATCAGGATCTTGACCCGGTTGACCGGCACACCCGAGTTGCGGGCCGCTTCGGCGTCGCCGCCAGAGGCGAAGATCCAGTTGCCGAACTTGGTCTTGGTCAGGAGCACGTGGCCAAAGATAATCAGCACGATTGCCCAGACGATAAGCATCGGGATACCGTCCACTACGGGCTCTCCCATCCTGTTGCCGCGCTCGAAGGTGGCGATGATCCCGGCGTCGCCCAGCCAGTTGAACACACCGCCGAGGATTTTGCCGCCAAAGATCGCGGCCAGCCAGTCGCCCTCGGCCACATCCGAGATGCCGCCGATGATGGTCTTCCGCTCGATCACCTGAGGCAGGAAGATGGTAAATCCGCGCAGGATGAACAGGAAGGCCAGAGTCACGATGAAACTCGGTAGGCCGGTACGCACGACGATCCAGCCATTCAATGCGCCGATCGCGGTGCAGAGCACAAAAGTCACGATGATGGCCACCCATACCGGCCATCCATATGTGACCGCGAAGATCGCAATCATCATGCCCGCAAAACCGATCATCGAGCCGACCGAGAGGTCGAATTCGCCTGCGATCATCAGCAGGCAGGCGCCCACGGCGATAATCATGAACTGCGCCGAAACAACGGACCAGTTCATGACGCCTTGGCTATTGAACATTCCACTGTCGAACGCGAACAGCAGAAAGAAGGTGAACACGGCAATGGTGCCAACGATGCCGCCCAATTCGGGACGGATCATCGCTTGACGAAATGCGGAAATTTCTTTGACGCGTTCGTCTGGCTTCGCCGTGGGTTGGGTCGCGTTTGTCATGCGGCATCTCCCATTGACTTAGATTTCAGGATGCAAGATGCAGGGCGCCAGATTGGCGGCACCCTTCCTGAGTTGGAAATCAGCGGTATTCGCCCGCGAGTTTCTCGACCATTTCCAGGCCGTCGGCGGTGACGAAGCCGGGGCCGGAGTTGATGTTGTTGCCCGGCAGGACGCCGTAGCGGTGATAGTTGGTCATCACCACGACCGGCAGATAGGCTTGCAGGAAGGGCTGTTGGTCGATGCCCCACTGGATGACACCGGACTTGATGCCTTTGACGATTTCGTCGCCTAGGTCGAAAGTGCCGAAATAGATGTCACCGGCCATGCCGTTTTCTTCCAGCGCCAGCAGCGTCGGATCGGCCGATGTCGGGCCGAGGGTCAGCACAGCGTCCGTGTCGGGATTGGACGACAGATAGGCCATGACGCGGTTCTTGATCTCGCCCGGGTCTTGCCCTGCGTCGATCATCTGGTTGCCAAGCTCGACACCCAAGCCATCCGCGAAGCCCTGGCAGCGTTCCTGCGACGACGGCTGCACGATGTAGTGGTTTACGCATAGGAAGGATTCGATGCCGTCGCCCTTGGCACGTTGACCGGCGGCAAGGCCGGCATCGTATTCGGGCTGACCAACATACATCAGGGCACCGATCTCGCGCGCCTTGTCGGGGCTGCCGGTGTTCATGATGATGACGTCGACGCCGCTGGCGATGGCATTGCGGATCGGACCTTCAAGGATGTCCGCATCGGCTAGTGTGGTGATGATGCCGTTGGGGCCGGATGCCGCAGCCTGATCGATGATCCGCGCCATGTCCGCAAGATCGCCGGTGGGCGGGTTGCGGTACTCGACCTCAACGCCCATCTGCTCGCCCGCCAGTGCGATGCCGTTCTTGATAGTGTTCCACCAGCTGTCGCTGTCCGGCGCGTGGCTGACCATGATGTATTTCTCACCCTCGGCAGACACCGCCGTAGCCGCGATCAGCGGTGCGGCAGCAACGGCCGTGACTATCGCCAGCTTCGTAAAAATTGATTTCATGCTTTCCTCCCTGGAAACTGCAATTTCGAGGCGGATCAAGTCCGTTCCTCCACTGTAACGTACCGTCAACCGAGATTATTTGCAACCGGTTGCAGAATATTTTGTGGCCCCTACCTTTTTTGCTGTAACTTATCCGGATAAGTTGCCGACAACACAGCGTGATAGGGGAAAAATTGAATGCCAGTGACGCTGAAAGAGGTTGCTGAGCGTGCCGGAGTATCACGCTCGGCCGTCTCGCGCACCTTTACCGATGGCGCCTCGGTGTCAGTCTCCATGCGGCGCAAGGTGGAGAAAGCAGCGCGCGAACTGGGCTATAGCCCGAACGCGCTTGCGTCGTCCCTGACCACCGGTCGAACCAAGCTGATCGGACTGGTGTCGAACAACTTTCACAACCCGATCTTTCTGGAAGTCTTTGACCTGTTCACCCGTGGGTTACAGGATCGGGGGCTACGTCCGTTGCTCGTGAACCTGTCCGAAGAGGTCGATCCGACGAACCCGGTGCGGATGCTTCGGCAGTATTCCGTCGATGGCGTGGTTGTGGCCTCATCGACCTTGCCGCCGGGATTTTCCAAGGCGTTCCGCGATGCCGGGGTGCCAGTCGTGCATTCCTTTGGCAGCCTTTCCTCGGCTCCCGAGGTGCATGTGGTGGGCATCGACAACCAGGAAGCCGGGCGGCTGGCAGCACGCACTCTGTTGGAGCGGGGCTATACCCGTGTCGGCTTTATGGGTGGACCTGAATTCGCGACCTCTACCCAGGACCGCCTTGCAGGCTTCATAGCAGAGTTGTCGGCGCATCCGACAATCCGGGCGAGCTATTCCTTTGCCGATGCCTATTCCTTTGACGCCGGGCGGAAAGAAATGTTGCGCCTGCTGAAGGAAGAGCCAGCTCAAGCCTATTTCGGGGGAGACGACGTGCTGTCAATCGGTGCGCTTTCAGCCATCAAGGACAGTGGCCTCGATTGCCCAAAGGATGTCGGGATCATCGGGCTGAACGACATGGAGATGGCTCGTTGGAACAACATCAACCTGACGACGATCCGCCAGCCAATCCGCCAAATCGTGACGTCTTCCATTGAGTTGATGGCAGCAACACTGGAAGATCGCGACCGGTTTCCGGAGGCCCGGATATTTTCCTGCACAGTGGTGGAGCGGGGCACACTGCGCCCCGCTCTGAAAGCCTAACGGAACATCGGCGGGCGCGCGTCCAGCCATGCACCGTTTTGCCTGGCCGAAGCGACAGCGGTGTGCACTGCGGCCATAGAGCGCACGCCAGCCTCTGCACCGGGCAGGCCGTCACGCGTTTCGCCCGCAATCGCATCCGACAGATCGCAGTAGATGTTGGCCACCGCCAGCGGAAAGCCCTCGGGGTGCGCAATCGACACCCGGCTCAGGCGCGTTGCGTCTTCGTGCAACCCGCTCTCGCCCTTTTCAATGATCTGGGTGCGGCTGCCGACGGGCGTGTAGATCAGCTGATTCGGCTGTTCCGACGCCCAGCGCAACCCGCCGGTCTCGCCGAAGATCTGGATGTCGAAACCATGTTGCCGCCCGATCGCCACCGATGAGGTCCAGAGTCGTCCCACGGTGCCGCCCGCCATGCGGAAGTTGACCATTGCGTCGTCTTCCAATTCGCGGCTGGGGATGGTCGATGCGAAATCGGCCGACAGCGTTTCCACTTCGTCGTCACAAACAAAGCTTGCCATGTGCAGAGCGTGGATGCCGCAATCGGCGAACTGGCCCGAGACGCCCGCCATCTTGGGATCGTAACGCCAGCGCACGCGGGGATTGTCGGCGTCGGTAGCGTCGCCGTGGTGACCGTGGCTGAAGTTGGTCACCACCAGCCGGACCTTGCCGATCTCGCCGGCGCGCACCATGGCGCGGGCCTGCCGGACCATGGGATAGGCGGAATAACAGTAATTCACCGCGCAGATTTTCCCGGATTTCTTCGCCACTCGGACGATTTCCTCGCCTTCCTCGACCGTCATGGTCATCGGCTTTTCGCACAGCACGTTGAAGCCCGATTCGAGAAACGCCCGTGTGATCTCGAAGTGCGTGGCGTTGGGCGTGGCGACAGTCACTAGGTCGATCCGGTCGTCGCGGTTCTTTTCGCCCGCCAGCATCTCTTTCCAGTCGCCATAGGCGCGGTCAGCAGACATGCCGAGCTTTTGCCCATAGGCGCGGCCCGCGTCGGCCCGGTGATCAAGAGCGCCCGCAGTGAGTTCAAAGCGTCCGTCCGCAAGCGCGCCCAGACGATGTGCCGGCCCGATCTGGCTGCCTTCGCCGCCGCCGATCATGCCCCATTTGAGTTTTGCCATGTCCTTGCCTCCTATTTGAAGCCGATGGATTCGAGGTATTCGCGGTTCTTGCGGGCATCCCCCAGCGTGTCCGGATCGAGCGTCGGGTCGCAATCCTGCTCGACCGTGCACCAGCCTTCGAACCCTTTGTCGAGCAGCACCTCTCTGACGGCGGGAAAGTCCACGTCGCCTTCGCCCAGATTGCAGAAGATGCCCTGACCGCAGGCGTCATAGAACCCGGTGCGGTTCTCGATGACATCTGCTTTGACTTTCGGGTCGATGTCCTTGAAATGCATATAGGAAATGCGCCCGATATGCTTTTTCATGAAGGCCACCGGGTCAAACCCCGCATAGGAATGGTGGCCGGTGTCGAAGCAGATCTTGAGGATCTTTTCATCCACCTCATCGAGCAGCCGCTCCAATTCCGGCTCGAAGTCCATGAAACCGGCGGCATGGGCGTGCATACCCACCGTCAGCCCGTATTCCTCGGCTCCGATGCGCGCGCTTTCCGCGATCCGGTCGCGATAGGCGGTCCATTCGGCGCGGTCCATCTGTTCGGCTTCACCAGCGCGGCCTGCCGTGGGCGCGCGGCGCGGCGAGATCGAATCGATCAACACCATATGCTCCGCGCCATGCGCCTTCAGCGCCTTTGCCGTGCGGTGCGTCGCGTCCAGCACATCTTCCCAGGCGTCCGGGTCGTGATAGGGACGAAACACCACGCCGCCGATCAGCTCCAGCCCGTGTTCGGCCAGCCCGTCGCCGAGCACCGCCGGATCCTCCGGCATGAAGCCCACCGGACCCAGCTCGATACCCTTGTAGCCTGCTTCGGCGCATTCCTTCAGCACGTGCTGCCAGGTCGGGTTGCGCGGATCGCTTGCAAATTCCACGCCCCATGAACAGGGCGCATTGCCAATTCTGATAGTCATGTCCCGCATCCTCCGGTGTTCAGAAATCGTTGATGTCTTTCCAGGCCCCGGCATCCGCCGAGGCCAGCGTGGCGGCAATGACGCGATTGACCTCATGGCCGTCGCGGAAGCTGGGCCAGAGCGGTTTGCCGGCGTCGATGGCGGTCAGAAAATCCTTGGCCTCGATGATGATCTGGTCCTGATAGCCGGTGCCGTGCCCCGGTCCCTGGCAGAACGGCGCATAGTCGGGATGCGCCGGGCCGGTCAGGATCTTGGTGAAGCCACGCGTCGCCTCGGGGCCGTCCATCCGGTAAAGCCAGAGCGCGTTCTGATCCTCTTGGTCAAAGCGGATCGCGCCCTTTGTGCCCGAGATTTCATAGGCATAGCCCATCTTACGTCCAGTCGCGACGCGGGAGAAATACATCTGTCCCATGGCGCCATTCTCGAAACGACACATCATCTGGGCGTGGTCGTCATTGGTGACGGTGCCGCCGGGACGGGTGGTGTGCACCGTCTCATAAACCCCCATGACCCGGGCAACCGGCCCCATCAGCGCCAACGCGCCGTTGATCATGTGCGGCGCCAGATCGCCCATCGTGCCATTGGCCATGCCGGTGGTGCGCCATGTCGCGGGTGCCTCGGGCTCGGCATAGAAATCCTCGGTATGTTCACCCCGGAACCAGGTGATGTCGCCGATCTCGCCATCGGCGATCAGTTGCCGGGCGAACTGGCTCGCAGGGGTGCGGATGTAGTTGAATCCCACCATGTTGACCACGCCCGCCGCCTCTGTCGCAGCCACCATGGCCGCACTGTCTTCCAGCGATGCGCCCAGCGGCTTTTCGCAGAACACCGGCTTGCCGAGCTTGAAGGCCGCTTCGGCAATCTCGCGGTGGGTTTCCTGCGGCGTGGCGATGACGATGGCCTCGACGCGCTGGTCATTCACCAGCACCCGCCAGTCATCGGTCGCCCGCGCAAAGCCATAGGCGGCGCGGTAACGCTCGGCGCTTTGCGGCGTGGTGGCACAGACCATCTCGAGCCGCGGCTTGAGTGCGGTGTCAAAGATCGCGCCCACCGCGGACATGGCGACTGCATGCGCCTTGCCCATGTAGCCGCCGCCCAGAATGCCTATTCCGATTTCAGCCATTGCCCTTCCCCCTCCCTGTCGGTGGTCGCCAAATGCGTTTTCTGTTTGCAACCGGTTGCAAGCGGTGTATCGTGAGTCTAGACATCTCGCAAGTGACATTTCGTCGACGATCACGATTTCTAGGGGGGCATCGCTCAAATGACTACGACAGACGGCACCATCCGGTTGACCACAGCCCAGGCCATCATTCGCTGGCTGGCCAACCAGCATATCGAGATCGACGGCCAGGAGATGCGCGTCTGCGGTGGCGGCTTCGGCATCTTCGGCCATGGCAACGTGACCTGTCTCGGCGAGGCGCTTTACGGCGTGCGCGAAGAGCTGCCCCTCTATCGCGGCCAGAACGAGACCAGCATGGGATTCGCCGCCGCGGGTTATGCAAAGCAATGGTTGCGCCAGCGCTTCATGTTCTGCACTGCGTCTGCCGGACCCGGCACCGCCAACCTTCTGACTGCCGCCGGGCTGGCCCATGCCAACCGATTGCCGATGCTGATGCTCTGCGGCGATGCATTCATCACGCGGCTGCCCGATCCGGTGCTGCAGCAGATGGAAAATTACTACGATCTTACCCTTGGCGTGAACGATGCCTTCAAGCCCTGCAGCCGATTCTGGGACCGCATCTGCCACCCGGCGCAGATTCTCCAGTCGCTGCCCGCTGCTTTGGCGACGATGCTGGACCCGGCCGATTGCGGCCCGGCCTTCATCGGTTTGCCGCAGGACGTGCAGGGCTGGACTTATGATTATCCAGAGGTGTTCTTTGCCAAAAAGGTGCACCGCATCCGCCGCCAGTCGCCCGACGCGGCCGAGATCGCCGATGCGGTTGCGGCACTGAAAGCTGCCGAGCGTCCGATGATCATCGCCGGGGGTGGCGTGCAATATTCGCGGGCCGTGAATGAGCTGACCGCGTTTGCCGAGGCGCATCAAATCCCGGTGGTCGAGACCATCGCAGGCCGTGCCAACATGCTTGCGACCCATGATCTCAATATCGGCCCGATCGGCGTGACCGGCTCGGACAGCGCCAATGCGATTGCCGAGAAGGCCGACGTGATCCTTGCCGTTGGCACCCGGTTGCAAGATTTCACCACCGGCTCCTGGACCGCCTTTGCCAAGGAGGCGCAGATCATCGGAATCAACGCCGCACGCCACGACGCGGCCAAGCACAGGTCGCTGACGGTGGTGGGCGACGCGAAACTGTCGCTGACGGCTTTGTCGGACGCGCTGGATTATTCCGCGCCCGAGGGCTGGGTGAGCAATGCCCGCGAAGAGCGCGCCAAGTGGGACGACTACGTCGCCGAGAACGTCAAACCCGGCAACCGCCCGAACTCCTATGCCCAGGCCATCGGCGTGGTCAACGACCTCTGCGATCCGCGCGACCGTGTGGTTGCCGCCGCCGGGGGCTTGCCTGCGGAAGTTACTGCCAACTGGCGCACGCTGGAGACCGGCACCGTCGATGTGGAATTCGGCTTTTCCTGCATGGGCTACGAGATCGCCGGCGCCTGGGGCGCGCGCATCGCGCAGGCCGAGCAGGAACCGAAGCAGGACACCATCACCTTTTGCGGTGACGGCTCCTACATGATGCTGAACTCGGATCTCTATTCGTCGGTCCTCAGCCGCAAGAAGCTGATCGTGATGTTGCTCGACAACGGCGGTTTCGCCGTCATCAACAAGCTGCAGAACAACACCGGAAACGAAAGCTTCAACAACTTGCTCGCCGATTGCCCAACCATCCCCGAGCCGTTTGGCGTCGATTTCGTCGCGCACGCCGCGTCCATGGGAGCCGAGGCCGAGAAGGTCGCCAACCCGGCGGAACTGGGCGAAGCATTCAAGCGCGCCAAGGCCTCGGACAAGTCCTATGTCATCGTGATGGACGTCGATGCCTACGAAGGCTGGACGACCGAAGGTCACGCCTGGTGGGAGGTCGGCACGCCGCATGTGACCGACAGCGACCGCGTGCGCGCGGCGCATGAAGACTGGGAAGCCACCCGCGAACGGCAGCGGAAGGGCGTGTGATGAGCATGTTGATCGACGGTATCCGCAAGAAAAATTTCGCGGTCTTCGGGCGGGCGGGCATGGACATGTTCGCCGACCCGCCAGGCACAAGGGCCGACCAGGCCGAGACCTTCAAGGCCGATCTGGGCGGGTCATCGGCCAATATCTGCGCCGGGCTCTGCAAGCTCGGGATGGGGTCGGCGCTGGTCACCTCCGTGTCGGACGACGCGGCGGGGCGATTCTGTGCCAACCGGCTCAGGCATTACGGCGTCGACACGCAGTATCTCAAGGTTCTGGGCGGCGAATACCGCATCTCGCTGGCGGTATATGAAAGCTGCATCGAGGATTTCCAGCTGGTGATCTATCGCAACAACGCGGTGGATTTTCAGGTCACCGAAGAAGACGTCGATCGGGTGAACTATGCCGATTTCGGCGCGTTGATCACTGCAGGCACGGTGTTCGCGGCGGAACCATCGCGCGGCTCCACCTTCCGCGCCTTCGAGAACGCGCGCAACGCCGGCCTGCCGGTAATATTCGACATCGACTACAGGCCCTATAGCTGGCCCTCGACTGAAGTCGCCGCAGAGGTGCTGACCCGCGCGGGCGAGGAAAGCGACTTGATCGTCGGCAATGACGAAGAGTTCGGCTTTATGGCAGGCGGCATCGAGAAAGGTCTCGATAAAGCCCGCGAACTGGCAGCCTCGGGCAAGATGGTGATCTACAAGATGGGTCACGAGGGTGCCCTGACGTTGTCGGGTGGCGAAGAGATCCGCACCGGCATCTACCCGGTCACCGCCATCAAACCCAACGGCGCCGGCGACAGCTTCATGGCCGGTCTCTTGGCCGCCATCGCCGAAGGCCGCTCGCTGAAAGAGGCGGTCCTGCGCGGCTCTGCCTGCGCCTCCATCGTGGTCAGCCAGCCCGGCTGTGCTCCCGCAATGCCCACCACCGCCGAGCTTGACGCCTTTCTGGCCGAACGCGCCGGCCCCACAGACGTCTGAGAGGAAACCGAAATGCATATCGCACCACATGACAACCAGAACAAACCCATCGTCGATGCCGATCACGACCTGGTGCCGCTGAACTATTTCAACATCGTCAAGCTGAAGAAGGGCGAAAGTTTTGACTATACCGTGCCCGGTTACGAGACTTGCGTGGTCCCCGCTACCGGCACGGTCGACGTCGATGTGGACGGCGCCAGCTTTGCCAAACTGGGCAATCGGGGCGTCGATGTCTGGGACGGCGAGCCCGAAGGCGTCTATGTGCCGGTCGGCGCGCAGACCCGGCTGACCTGTGTCAGCGATGCCACCGAAGTTTTCATCGCCGGCGCAAAATACGACAAGGTGCTGGAGCCGTTCGACGTGCGCGAAACCGGCATCGACAAGGTCCAGTACGGCTCGGATGACACCAAGACCCACCGCAAAATCAAGCATATCCTCGGCGCCAACCAGCACGACAAGGTCGGTCGCCTGCTGGTCAGCGAGCTTTACACCGTCGGTCAGGGTGGCTGGTCCGGGTTCCCGAGCCACAAGCATGACACTGACCGGCACGACGACAATGGCGAGCTGATCGAGACCCGCCATGACGAGACTTATAATTTCCGGTTCAAGCCGAACAAGGGATCTGGTTTGCAGATGCTGCAGCGCGAGGATAACGAGCCGGGCGACGCCTATCATATCATGGACGGCTCGACGATAATGATCGACAAGGGCTATCACCCCTGCGCCGTGCTGCCGGGGTACGAGATGTACTACTTCACCATCCTCGGCGGACTGTCGCAGCGCTCGCTCAAGCAGTATTTCCAGCCGACCCACGAAGAGCAACTGCACACCATCCCCGGCATCATGGACATGGTGGCAAAGTTCAAATGAGCCTCGTGACACTGAAAGAGGTCCTGCAACCAGCGCTGAAGGGCGGCTATGCCGTTGCCGGGTTGGTGACGCTGGGATGGGAAGACATGCGCGCCTATGTGGCCGCGGCAGAGGCCGAAGGCTGCCCGGTGATCCTGCAGGCAGGCCCATCGTGCCGTGAACACACGCCGCTGCCTGTGCTGGGCGCGATGTTTCGCCATTTGGCTGAAGGTGCATCGGTACCCGTAGTGGCGCACCTCGACCACGGCTATACCGCCGAGGTCTGCCGCATCGCGATAGACAGCGGCTTTACCTCGGTGATGTTCGACGGCTCGCGTAAGCCACTGGCCGAGAACATCGCTGAAACCGCTGCGATTGCCGAGATGGCCCATGCAGCGGGCGTCTCCTGCGAAGGTGAGATCGGCTTTGTCGGCTATTCGGGCGGCGAAGGCTCTGCCGGGACCGACCCCGAGGAAGCGGCGCAATTCGCCCGCGAAACCGGTGTGGACGCCATGGCGATTTCGGTCGGCAACGTGCACCTGCAGCAGGACAAGCAAGGCGGTCTCGACGAGGCGCGCATCCGCGCCATAGAAGCCGTGACCGAGGTGCCCTTGGTGATCCACGGCGGCTCCGGCGTGCCCTTGGCGCAGCGCCGAGCGCTGGCGCGAGGCTCGAAAATCTGCAAATTCAACATCGGAACAGAGCTGCGCATGGTCTTCGGCGAGGCGTTACGCGAGGCGGCGAATCGCGATCCCGAACGCTTCGACCGCGTGCAGATCCTGAAAGAAACCCACGATCCGGTGGTGGCCGCAGCCCGCACCGTGCTGCAATCTTTCAAGGGAGCATGACATGTTGAACATCGGACTTCTCGGCTGTGGTCGAATAGGCCAGGTACACGCCCGCTCCATCGGCCAGATCGACGGCGCGAAGGTCACAGCCGTGGCAGATGCCTTTGACGCGCCCGCCAAGGCGCTGGCGGAAAAGACCGGCGCCGTGGCAATGGGGGCCAACGACCTCATCACCAGTCCCGACGTGGACGCCATCGTCATCGGCACACCAACAGACACCCATTATGACCTGATCCATGCCGCCGCGAGCGCTGGCAAGGCGATCTTTTGCGAAAAGCCGGTGGACATGTCAGCCGAGCGGATCCGCGATTGCATAAAGGCGGTCGAGGCCGCAGGCGTGCCCTTCATGACCGCCTTCAACCGCCGCTTCGACCCCAATTTTGCCAGTCTCCGGGCACGCATCGAGGCCGGAGAGATCGGCGAGGTCGAGATTGTGACGATCCAATCGCGCGACCCGTCGCCGCCGCCGATCAGCTACGTCAAGAGCTCCGGCGGGTTGTTTCGCGACATGATGATCCACGACCTCGATATGGCCCGGTTCCTGCTTGGCGAAGAACCTGTGAGCGTCTATGCGGTGGGCGCATCGCTCGTCGATCCGGAAATCGGTCAGGCGGGCGACGTGGACACCGCGGCGGTCACGCTGACCACGAAAAGCGGCCGGATCTGCCAAATCACCAACTCCCGGCGCGCCAGTTACGGCTATGATCAACGCATCGAAGTGCATGGCGCGAGGGGCATGTTGCGGGCCGAGAACATGCTGGAAAACACCGTGGAAATCGCCACAACTGCGGGATTCACCAAAGCCCCGGCCAAGCACTTTTTTCTCGAACGATACGAGGCCGCCTTTCGCGCCGAGATGTCGTATTTTGTGGCGGGCGTGGTCGATCAGACGACAATCTCACCGGGCATTCAGGATGGTTTGCGCGCGCAGCTTCTTGCCGACGCCGCTACGCGCTCGTTCAAGGAGGCCACAGCCATCATCATTGAGTGAGGCCAATAGGCAGATTCGACAATGCCCGAGAAAAGGCTGCACTCATTTGGTGACCACCTGTTTTCGCGGGATTTCATCATCAGGCAGGTTCGTCAGCTCTCAAAATACGCAGCGTCTAGGGCAAATCGCTACGCCCGCAACAAGCGCGATTGCCGCGCGAGCGGCTGGGTCCTTGTCCGCGACTTGTGATTTCGAGTTATGATCCTCGCTGCGGTCTGCATGAATGACCTCTCTTACCGCTGCTCGGCGGCACCAAATCTCTTGCTCGCGCGGCATTTCTGCCGCTGCGAGCGCACGCAGCGAGAAAATCCAAAGTACAGGTTGGGCTCGAAGCGGACATGCGGCGGTGCGGCAGCAGGGTCGCAGCGTTTCCGCACCAGATCCCAGACGCTAGATGACGGCAGCCAGCCCAACCACGACATTCACGCAAGGTGCAGCGAAATCTCTGCTGCATGCGCGAAGGGTTTCCCGAAAGCTGCCATTCAGCAAGCGGCGGCGGCTCTGGCTGATGCTGCGGTCAGCACCAGGGGCAGCGAAGCACAGGTAGCGGACTTTGCAAAGTCTTGGGATCTACCAGCGGGCTGACGGCCCCATGCTGCACGACCAATGAAAAGAGCCGCCCTTCGCCGCAGGTGCTGCCAAATATCATCATCGAACGGCAGCAAGCTCAATCACAAAGGTCATGTGAATTGCAGCGGTGCCCGGTTGGAAGCGCGAACAAATCCGCCCGACTTCCGGAGCGGACGTTCACATCTTCGTTGGCGATCAAAATGGCACTGCACACACGTTGGAGCTGGCCGAACGCTGCAGGAGATCTTCGTCAAAACGGACACAGCTAGTGCTTCGGATCACGCGAACTGGCCCGAAGTCCATGCAGGACGCTATCCAAATCGTCAACGAATGTTGTGAGATCTAGACACCCTCTCTCTAAAACCGTCAGGTCAGACAGAATCTGCGGGTCGAGCGTCTGATCGTTACGGATCAATGCCTTCATACCACGAGTTTTCTTGATTGAATTCTTCAAAATATCCCGGATATCTGGTCCACAGGTGAGCATGAAACGCTGAACGACTTTAGCGACTTCGCGATTAACCATCTTGCTAGCGGAAATTTCAGCATAGAGCATGCGCCGTTCAACCGCAGTCGCAACTGATTTTGTTAACGAAGCGACTGTTAGTTCTTCCTTTACGAGATAGTCGGCACATCCATTCCGCATCGCATCCATTGCGATTTTTAGATCGTTGGCGCCGGTGACCATAATCGGAATTGCCCCGGCCTGGTCTTCATGTGAGATGACCATATGGAGTGCGTCCAGTCCGCTATCACGTCCTAGGTTGTGATCCAGGAACACAATGTCGAAGGGTTCTTGGTCCAAAAGAGACCGTAGTTGGCTCAAGTTTTCCGCTTCTGAATATTCAAAACTCATCCCCGATTTCTCACAGATACGAATCAAACGCATTCTGTCCACGTTATCGTCATCCAGCGTCAGAACCTTGAGACGTGTTTTGCTAACACCTGTCCCCTCAATGTCGATTTCAGTCCTGAGGTGCGATGGTAGTAGATCCCGATTTCCGAGAGGCCGATCTGACGTCATGACGTGCATTCCCTATTTTGTGGCGAGAGGCCTGTCGCAGCTGCGATCAGCGCCAGAGCTTTGTGGCGAGAGGCCTGTCGCAGCTGCGATCAGCGCCAGAGCATAGTTCTGTTTGAGCAGGATCGACCGAGTACATCCGGTCAGGTTTGATGCAAGTCAGAAGCTAGGCTGCATTCATGGGTGGTTCACAGGTGTTCCAATAGCCCCTAATCGTATCCAGTATGCTATGCATGCCGGCCTTTCCTTGCGGCTTAACAATGTAGCCATTTACTCTCTCGCTATAGGCTTTGGCGATATCTCGAGCGCTGTCAGATGTCGTGAACATAAACACCATGCTTTCAGAGTCTCTTTTATTCGCCCGCAGCTTTTGCAGAAACTCATGTCCATTCATACGGGGCATATTGACATCGAGCATTATAAAATAGGGTTTAGGAATATTATCGGCGTCGATAATTTCCAGCGCCTCTACACCATCCACTGCTCTGATTACAAATGCATCCGGATCAACTTTTGACAATGCACGT
>NZ_PVUF01000031.1 GCF_003003215.1 Tritonibacter scottomollicae
AACAAACAAAACAAACACCGCGGGATGGAGCAGCCAGGTAGCTCGTCAGGCTCATAACCTGAAGGTCGTAGGTTCAAATCCTACTCCCGCAACCAGTACTAATTCTCCAATAATATCAACACCTTCCAACCGTGCCTCGCCAGAGTGCGCGGCTCTCGGCGTTGCAATGACCGCCGCCGACCCCGTCGCAAGACGCAGCAGCGCCGCAAGATCACCCTCCAGAGCGATCTCAACGCCCGTGTCACCCTTCGCAGGGGTCAGCACAAGCCGATCCACCAAAGCCCGAAGCGCTTCCTTCGCAGCTGGCATCTCTGTGCTGGTCCCCAGACCCGCGATCAATGCGGCCACCCGCTCGCGGTAGGTCACCGCCATTGATGGATGGATCAGGATCGGATCCGGGGCAGGGGAGGCGGAAAGCCTGCGCTCGAGCTGCTGCCGTTGCTGATCGAGCTCAATCATCCGCTCCTTCACCTGCTCCGCTGGAACACCTGCGATAATCGCGTCCACCAGCTTTTGGTGATCGCGTTTGGTCTGGGCGAGGCCGCGTTCCAGGGTCTCTCTCGCGCCCTCGGCCTCCCGGCGCAGCCGGTTGCGTTCGTCGGCATAGGTCTCGCAAAAGACCGCCAGTGCCTCTGGATCCATCAGGTGATGAGTCAGGGCGTTCAGGACCCGCGCTTCCAGATCCGTCTGGGCAATCGTGCGCATATTGGCGCAAACCGCCTTGCCCTTGTTGCGCGCAGTTGAACAGCCGAAGGCCGATTTGGAGACTTTCGCAATGCCGCCACCACAGCAGCCACAGGTCATCAACCCGGAAAACAGCGTGCGGGGCCGGCGGCGATCCCAGGGCTTGTCCAATGGGCTCTGTAACGTCAATGCGCCCTGGCGGCTTCGGACCCGATCCCAGAGCTCCTGTTCAATGATCCGCAGCGCGGGCACCTCCGTGATCACCCAAGCGCTTTCGGGGTTGAGGCGCGAGATCCGCTTTCCGCTCAAAGGGTCCTTCCGATAGTTTAGTCGGTTCCAAATCTGTCTCCCGATATAGAGTTCATTGTTGAGAATACCGGTGCCGCGTTGGCGATTGCCATGGATGGTAGAGGCGCCCCAGTATCGACCGGACGGCGGCGCGATGCCTTCGGCATTCAGGGCTTCGGCGATTTTTTTGGGGGACAGGCCATTTGCATAATCCTCAAAGATGCGGGTCACGATCTGTGCCTCTACCGGCTGGATCTCGCGATCGCCTCGGATGGGCTCTCCGGAAGCGTCGAATTGCTGTTTGACCCGGTAGCCGTAGGAGATACCGCCAGCTGATTTGCCTTTGAGCGCCCGGCCTTTGAGGCCCCGGTGGGTCTTCAGGGCGATGTCTTTCAGCTGTAGCGCGTTCATCGTGCCCTTCAGCCCGATGTGTAGCTCCGAGATCTCGCCTTCGGACTGTGTATGGATCACCGTATCGGTGAATGACATCTGTTGGTAGATTTGCGCCACATCCGCTTGGTTGCGGCTCAATCTGTCGAGCCCCTCGGCGAGAACGACGTTGAAGGAACCTGACTGGTTGTCACGAAGCAGGGACTGGATGCCCCGTCGCATGAGGCTGGCACCGGACACCGCATGATCGGAGTAGGTGGCGACCACTTCGGCCCCAAGCGACTTGGCGAGGTCCTGGCAGCTGCGGATTTGATCTTCGACAGAGGCGTCGCTTTGCAGGTCCGTGGAATAGCGGGCGTAGATGGCGGCGCGCAGGAGGTGGGGCATGAGCTGATCCGTTTTCTATTGAATGTCCATGTTATGGTCGCGCTCTGCTTCCGCCCGCGCGAGCGCACGCAAGAAGGAATAGAGCTTTGATTTGTCCGGATCGCGTCCGGTTGTCGGCGCGTTCCGCTTGTCGCGATGGCGCCGATCATGTGGGGTCGGGCTTTGGGCATGCCTGTATCGGTCTCGTGCCATGGGCCGAGGTCTCCTGTTCTATGACGGCGTTGAGTGCCGTGAGGTTGATGAAAACAGGATACTCGGTGGGATGTAGGGCTCTCTAGGAGGAGATTTGGCTCGAGGGGGGCTCATGTCGCATTTATGTGGAAAACCTCCCCCTGGCGGGTCACAGGCGGTCGCGCTGGGTGGCCTCCGGGAGGCTAGGATCTAACGCTCTGATCCGTCAAAGTTTTACCTAGAGAGAGTTCTCCATGTTTTTGAGAGCGATCGATTGGGGGCGGAGGGTTTGTCAAAAGCTATTGCGCAAATCGCGTGCAATCTGGCCGTCATTGCGGCGGGTTTGCCAAATGTAAAATGGCAAACCCGCCTCGTATCAGCTCGGATTGGAACCAGCCTGCGGGCTGTCAATTGGCGGGCGGGCTGACGGGATCAGATCTTCCAACCAGGGTCGAAGATCCTCAGCATCCATCTCCCGCACCTTGAGCAGGTGCGCCGCAAGGCGTTCCAGACGCTCGCGATGCGGCTCAAGCAGGCGCAAGGCGCGGCGCTCCATTTTGTCGAGTTTGACCCGCAGCCGGTCCTGGTTGTGCTGTGTCAGGCGAGACATGTCGGTCTTCCCGAGCCAGCTGTTGCCATGGATCCCGAGGCCAGCCTGGCGATCGCAGCTCAGAAGCAGCTGCGTAGCCAGCTGCAGGTCGCTGCCGTCGTCGCCACCGGCGCCCGCGCTGATGGTGCCCAAGGTCAGCCGTTCTGCCGAGCGCCCAGCCAACAGGATCGTCATCTCATCCTCAAACTCGCTGAGTAGTCCCTCATGTACGACATTGGACCTGTGAGTCTGCCCGGTGCCATTTGACAGCACCATTCGAGTCACGGGCACGGCCCGGAGGAGGGCGGCTGCAATCGCATGGCCACTCTCATGCAGCGCGATGCGGCGTTGGCGTGCGTTCATCTGTGGGGTCGCGGCAGGCAGATGTGCCAGTACCCAAGCGGCATCAAAACTGCCACCTGCCCGGCGCGCGGTTGACCTTGCTGATCGCAGCTGCGCATCGATCTCTGCGGGCGTCTGCCCGGCGAACGCGCGCGCCAGCTCCTCCAGCTTTGTGTCCCCTGGGAGCACGCGGGAGATCATGTGCTGGATTTGTGCGAGCGGTGGACGTCCGAGTTCTGCGTGGTGGTCAAACCTGCCGGGTCGCAAAATTGCGGGATCCAGATTCCCGGGGTGGTTGCAGGCGCCGATGAGCAGCACGCCTTCGGCCCGCATCAGTACATCTACTTCGGCCAGGAAATGGTTGATGACGTTCCGTCTATAGTTGCTGCTGTGCTTGTCCGCACTGTCGCGGGACCCCGCTGCATCGAGCTCATCAACAAACAGGACGCACGGCTTTTGGCTGATGGCTTCTGCAAAGCTCTTGGTCATTGCGCCCAACATGTCCCCCAGATGCCCGGTGGCTTGCCAGCTGCCGAAGGACCCTTGGACAAGGGGTACATCGGCTGATGCGGCGATGGCGCGCGCAAGGAAAGATTTTCCGGTTCCGGGTTCGCCGCTGATCAAGAGCGAATGTGAAATGTCAGACCATTTGGTCTCGCCTGCGCGCCAAGCCGCGAGATCGTCGACCAACCCTTCAGCGGCACGATGGGCGGGCGAGTGGCCGTTAATGTCTTGCAGGGTCATACGGTTGGGATCAACTGGTGTGTGCAGCAGATCCGACATCTGTTTTGCCGCCCCTGCCGCCGTTGGCGCACGCAGACTGGCAAGGAGGATCGGTGTGTCCAGCGATTTGAGGGCAGCACCGTCCGGCAGAAGCGGACGCACCACATCGCGGTCGATCTTCCGAGTCGCACTGTGAGTCTCGGCCAAGAGCATCAGCATCATGTCCCGATCGACGGCGGCGAGCCGCTGAGCTTTGGGAAGAACATGGCGCAGGTTGGGGTCGAGCTGCAGCTCATCGGGAAGAAGAATGAGCAGGGGATGAGGTTGCGCCAGACTCGATAGAACTTTCCGTTTGAACTCGCGTTGGCTGTTTGGGCTGAGCGTGCCTGAATTGCCGACCGGCGGAGAGATGATTTGCAGGGCAGGCGAGGTCGCGCTTTTTGCCGCATAGGTTTGCCCCGCCCAGCCCTCAGGCAGGAACAAGCGCCCGATCTGCGTGGCAGCAGTCTCCATCTGGTTCATTTTGAAACCATCGATCACGTTGACAGCACCTGGTGCCAGTACCCGCTCGCAGAAATCGCGATGTGTGCGAAAGGTGGCGGCGAGTTGCAGGCACACCAGGACCTTGTCAGCTGGGATACGTTGTTGTGGGCTGTCGTTGCCATTCTCATCCATTGCCCAGCCATCAATCCCGACCTCACGCAGTTCGACGAGCTCCTGGCTGTCGCGTGTTTGCGCCTCTTCAAGTTCGCTCAAAGCTTCCATGAGGTTCCGGGCGGGCGGATCCTCGACAGGGACGATTTGCTTGGCTTCATCGAAGAGATCGTCGGTGACGACAGTTTGAGCGTGGCGCAAACGGCGCAGGATATCGCGGGCGTAAGGTGCCCAGCTCTGAGTATTGGACATAAGCGTTCTCCATAGGTTCGGGGTCGGCCAAGGCCGATTTGAAATGACTAGATGAGGGGGCGGGGGTCAGGCGTCCGGCAGGAGGGGCAGTGCGTCGAGCATATGGAGGATGACCGGTTCCAGATTTGCGGTGTAAATCTCCGATTTGACCCGGAGCCAAGGCGCATACATCTCGGGCGTGACTACGGATCCGGGATGGTCGCGTTTGAGAGCGGCGTGCATCTGCTTTTCCACACAGAGTGCTTTGTGGCCGCTCGATTGGGCGACGCTGTGCAAGATCTTCGCTTGAAGATCTGGGCGCCTTTTGAGCTGATAGGTCAACCGGCTCTCCGGGTTCCGGGAGAAGCCCAGCTTCACGATGGGTGCCTGCCCTGGCAGTTCAAACCGCATACAATAAATGTAGCTGCGGGCTGAGGCCCAGCCTTTGCCACAGGACTCGCAGTTGAAGCGGCCGGTTTGCATGTTCACGCGGGCGATTACCTGTTGGTGCCCGCAGCTATGTCGGTAGCTGCGATAGTTCAGGTCGCGTGTGGGCGCGGCGCCGAGGAGAACCCAGCCTTGAGCCTCCGCTTCCACCTCCTCTTTCGTGTTCTGGCAGATCTCGCAGCGGTGTGAGCATTCGCCGTCAGCGATGCGCTTGATAAGCTCGAACTGGCGCCGCAGCTTGTGGCCGCAGGGGGCTTCGTAAAAGCCATAGTGGCGATCTTCCGGGTCACGTTCCAGGAACGCCACCCCTGCAACGGTCGCATCTTCGCGCCAACGTGTTTCCACACAATGGGGGCACAGAGGTTGGTTGTTCATCAGCACAAACAGTTTGGTCCGGTGCGTACCGCCGCAAGTCTCGCAGCGCAGCAACAGGTGGTAGCGATCATCGACACGATCGGTGATGGTGAAGCCTTTCGCTTGCGCGATCTCCGCCCAATGGGCGTGGATGACAGTCGGGAATGACGCTGTAGATGGTGTTTGTGGACAAAGGGTCATAGTGACCTCCGGGAAAAGGGGATCTGGCCGCGCCCGTGCATGGGCGCAGTGAGCCGACAAGCGACCTCGAGCGGTGCCGAACAAGGCGCCGGCGATAGGCGGATCGATCGAGTTGGGGTTAGGCCGCGGCTGTTGCCGTCATCGCGCGTTGGTCACCTGCGTTGTCGGTGGGATCGACGAAGAGCGGCTCTTCCGCGAACTCGCCCAGATCCGCCATTGCGTGCAAGTGATCCTGGTGGACCTCCAACATTTGCTGCACACGATGGCCAACCGGATCGTTCTCAAAGCAGGCAAAGAGATGGCCATGACTGCCCAGGACGGCGTAGAGTGCGGTGAAATCCGCCCCTGTCTCGCAGGTGATGAGCGCGCGTGTCAGCAAAGAGATCCGCTGAAACGGTCTGTCCGCGTCCCGCGAAATCGGTGCTGTCGTGATTGAAGCGATGCGATCAAGCACATTGTGTCTTGCAGCTTCAGCATCGGTCAGCCAGTTGGCAAAAGCCGGGTCGAAAGAGTCTACGCATTCAATGTCTCGCTCGTATTCAATGTACTGCGCAAGCGCGCCGTTCAACTCGCTGAAACTCCGCGAAATTGGGCTGTGGGCAAAATGGGTACGTGGTTCCGTCACGCGCGGAGGCGTGGTAGCCAATCTATTAGCCATGTGTGATCTCCAGTGATCATGCAGGGTTAGGACATGGGCGAGGGGGTCGGATCCCTTGCTCATGTCCGAATTATATGGTACCAAAAAACCGAAAATCAAGAAAATAGATTGCCTGATGGAAAAAAAACGAGGTCGTCCAAGTAAAGACTCTGAGGCCGTCAATCTTCGCCTTCCACGTGAGCTTCTGGAAGTTCTGGATGACCGCCGCCGGGCAGAGCCTGATTTGCCAACTCGGCCCGAGATGATCCGGCGCGCGCTGGTCCAATGGTTCGAGTTGACCCAAACGCGCGAAGATTGAAGAGGGGCGGCGCTGTGTCGAAGTTGGCTTCGGGAAAATCTGCAATGGCCATCGTGAGACCGACACGGGTGGCAGCTTCCCCCCGTTCTATGCGGTGGGCTGATCTGAACTGACCAATCAGATACTTCCCGACAATCACACACATTAAGAAAACCGAAAATATATGACATCCTAGGCCCCCGGCAGGGCGGGTCCAGCAGGCTGCTGGCCGCAGGAAGTGTGTTGAGGCGAAAGCCGATAACGCACTGACGAGGAGGGGATCGAAGGGGGCATCCCCCTCGCGAACAGGTAAGTTGTAAGTCCAGGGCTCAGCCTGGGATTGCAACTTGCCTAGTGAGTACGCTTGTTGAAAATCCGTATACTTTTGTGTCGGGATTTTCGCCGGGATCTCGGAGAATCGGGTTAGCGCAGCAGATCCGAGTGATAAGATGACCGTACACCCCAAGTTTACCAAGTCAAAGCCAGTTAGCCCGAAAAAATACCCGGTTGTCCTCCGCTTCAAGGGGCTTTGGCCGCGAGACCTTCGCAGGTTTATTTTCCATGACCTGCGCCGTGGCGGGGACCTCGCCCACGTCGATCTCGGACTCACGGACTCCAACCGCGTACTGTGCGGCGAGGACGATTGGGACCAGGTCATCCGGGATGAAGTCGCACAGATGAAGCAGCATAACTTCGAGGAGCATATTGCTGCGCTGGAGGCGAAATCACGCAAATCCGAAGCTGACAAGGTGGAGGAAGCGGGACCTGCTGACCCGTGGCGTGCCAGCAGGGAGGGGCCGCTCAGAGAGGGCGTCTTGACCGTCAACAAGGATTGGTTTGGCGGAGGCGGGCAGGCGCAGTGGAAACCGGAGCGGGTCGAGGCGTTCCGGCAGACTGCGATGTCGTTCTTGCTTCAGAGCTTCCCGGGTGGTCAACTGCGCTACGCATCGTTGCATATGGATGAAGAAGCCCTGCACATCCACTTTGTGGTGGTCGTGTGGGCTGAAAAACCTTCCGCCAACCGTGGTCATCAGGTCCTGCTGCAACCATCTGAAAATCCGCTGCTCCGGAATTATGAGCTGGCCCAGGATATGGCGGGTGCCGCTTTTGCGAAGATTGGGATCACTCGTGGGGAGCGCCGCGCCGAGGCCCGGCGCCAGGCCCGGGCGGAGGGCAAGCCTCTGGAGAAAAAGCGGCGGCATGTGCCGCCGTCAGAGTGGCGCGCGGAAGAGCGCCGCAAGGCGCAAAAAGAAAAGAAACGTCTCCACGCTGACGCTGTAGAGACGGCGAAGGCGACCGTCGAGGACGGTCGGGACCTTGCCAAGGCTGCGGTGAAAAAATCGCGCAAGCGCGCCATTAAAGAGGCGCAGGCCCGCAAACAGCGGGCTGCGCAAGAAACTGCAGAAGCGATCCGGCTCCGCGATGCGGCCGAGAAGGAAGCGCTGCAGTTTGAAAAAGCGGCTGCCGCCGCATCTTCCCTGAAATTGGGGTTTGAGACCGCGATCGGAACGTTAATGCCGTTGGCAAAGGGGTATGAGGAGAGGGCAGAAAAAGCTCTTGAAAAGTTCCAGGCGAAGGTTGCGGAGCGAAAGGTGGAAGAAGAAAAGTTGGCGCGGATCAATCGCGAAGCGGAGGAGGGAAAGAAAGGGTTGGCCGACCTGCGAAGGCGCGAATGCGGCCTTGTCGCAGAGGTCCAGTCGCTGGAACAACATCGCGCCCAAGAGGCAGCGGCATGTATTACCGCCCAATCTGCGCGTCAGGTGGCAGAGCAGAAACTGGAAGACGCGGTAACGCAGCTACAACAGAAAGTCGCGGAAGCGGAGATCATCTCAGAGGCCATTGAAGCTGGTTTGGACTTGGTTGCCGAGGGCGCGCTGCTTTGGCGAGAAGAAACGAGCGATCGGAAAACGGGCATGGTTTGGGGCGAGGCGGCACCGAAAACGGGTGACCTGCGGGCGGAAAAGCGGAAGCAAATCCATCCTGCGATGGGAATGGTCACGCGAATTGCGCAACTGGTCGCACGTACCGTCAAACGAGTTCTCGCCAAACAGCGCCAAAAGTTGCAGGACGATGCGGAATATGTCCGTGGCCTGCGAGAGCAGTGGGAGCCAGAGGCTCAGGCTCGTCTGGCGCAGATCTCGCAAGGGACAGATGCGGGGCCTTCGTAAAGATGGGCGGATTGCAGACCTTGGCTGCTAGTGCTCGGGTCATGCGTCGGGAAGGCAAAAGCAGCCATTCAGCTCCCAAACAGCCGCCTCTCGGTGCTGCGGCCCCCATCAAGGGCAGCAATGCGCAGTTAGCGACATTTGCAAAGTCCCGTCCTGACCAGTACGCCAGAGGCACGAACGGCCCAAATCGGCCATTGATCGCGCTTTCAATCGCTGCGGTGCGGCTGCCCCAGACCGGCCATTCGTCCATCGTGCAGCATTTTCATGTGATGAAGGTCGGTAGAGCGGGACGGAGCTGCCGTAGGAGATCGCCTTCCGAAGGTCAGCTTTCGGATTTCAACACCCAATCTTGTGCTTTGATTTCGAGGGTTTCATCTTTCAAATAGAAATGAAAATGCTTTGCCCCAACGCCTTCCATCTTAATCCAAGGCGTAGAGTTCATGTTGTCTTGAGTGTTGCCTGAAATTTCGTAGAACTCACCCCATTCTGGTGCAAGCCCGCTGAAACGGCACTGGCCCGAATACCAGCCTTCATCGTTGACTGACGTAACGCGATATTTGGAGCAGTTTACGAAGCTGACAGCGATTTCGGGGATGTTCTCATATTGGCGATAGGCGTAAGGATTTGGTTTCATGCGGGCAATCAACTCATCTCCGCGCTCTTCAAGCCTGAGACCCACATCATTCGGATGGGCGTTCCAGTCTTCATTCAGTCGGATGAACTTGGGGAGGTCGTCAGTCTTGAAATGCCATGGCAAATCCGCTTTTGGTTTCCAAGTTACCCAAAGACGGTTTGGATGCCTTGCTAAGGGTTTCAATTCCTCCGTTGGTTCGTTGACCAATACGGCGATACTGCCAAGGCCAATCAGCGGCCAGCCTGTCAGGCAGCTTCGCATCCGCTGTCTATCAACTTGTGCAATCGACAAGTTACGATCTGCCACCTGAAGCACATCCCCAATCTCGGGAACGTGGGTAAGTTGATCAAGCATAAGAACCGACTGAGGTTGCCCAGAACCATCGGTAGGAAGGCTGAATATGTCGGTCAGACGACCCTTCGGTTCGTGCATCCTCGGCCCCTTAGAAATTTCTACTGCCAACCACGAAGAAAGACAGTTTGTCGACTTTTTTCATCATAGCAGACCTTTGTGCGCCGCGCAGCATCGGTCAACAAGGGCTCTAAGCGGACATGCAGCGGTGCGGCAGCAAGGTAGCAGCAATTTCGCACCAAGTTCCAGCCGTCAGATGACAGCAGCTAGCCCTTCCAAGACATTCGTGCCTGGCGCAGCATTACGATGGGCTTACACCGGGGGCGGGGAGCGGACCCTGGCTGCGTCTGCGAAGGTTCCGCGCCAGGCGGGCAAAAGCGGCCATTCAAGCCCTCGCCGAGCGAAACCCACATGCTGCGCTGCGCACCAACGTCAGCAAAGCGCAGATAGCGACCTTTGCAAAGTCGGCGGATCTGGCGACATGGCGAGCGATCCATGCCGCATGCGCAAAAGGAAGAGCTGGCCTTCGCCGCACGCGCAGCCGCCGACCACCTTCGAACGGCAGGGATGCGGACGTAAAGCGGGCTTTCGCTGCATCTGCGCCAATGGCTGTTGGCGTAATGACGATGAGCGGCCTCACGTCCGATTTTGTCTAACAAATACCGTTCTCAGAACGGTAAAAGTCATGATGGCAACCTGAACTTTGGGCCACTCAAGTCTGGACAATACTGGTGGAAGTTGCAATCTGTCAGATCAGCCATTTTCGATGGAGAATTTCCGAGGAAGACCGATGACAAAGTTTGAAGACCGAAGAGCCAAATTTATCTGCCCAACCAAAACAGATGTTGAAGTATCAGGGGATAAAATCGCAGGTTATCTCTTAAGGTATGGTGTTCCGACTATTTGGGCGGCATCTGCAATAACTCTCACTTTGGCTTTTTTTATGCCCGAACCAGCGGAACGAGCAGCGTCGTTCCAAAGAAGTGGAAACTTGCTAATCGTAATTGGTTTGTTTTTTGCACTTTGGAGTGCGTGGAAAATTCAAGCCATGGAGCGAGTTCGGGGCATTACCTACGACATCTATTTCCAGATTGAAAAAGACAAGAACCCACATTTCACCGAAGCACAAGCATGGGAGATTGCTTACCTTCGGGTAGATCGGGCGTTGCCGGGATTGATCAATGCTATGCAAAGGCGACTTCTCCCTCACGAAATCCTTGTAGTTGCACTTGGGACGCTTATTGCGGGTTATAGCGACATTTTGATCAGTTTGTTCTTGTAGGAAGTCACGTGAGTTGAGCAAAAAATGAACCTGACCTTTAATCTTCAAAGCATATCTCGCACTGATCTTACTCTATTTTCATTCTTGGCATATTATTCGCCACCGTCTTTCAGGTCCGACGTCCTTTTGAGAATAGAGTGACCTTGTGCAATAACAGCATCCAAGGAGCCCAGAAATGGGCTCGAAGCTGCCTTGTGGCGGTGCAGCACGCGATGCTTGACCGTGATGGGACCGGAGGGGTTCCCCAGGTGACCGCCCTCAGCCCAAAGCGGCCGATAGTTCCAGGCGTGACTTGGCGATAGCCGTCCTTTGCCGTGATAGTTTTCCAAGCATGAAAGAGAACTGCTCGCCTTAAGAACCACTTGTCCGTTTACGTTTGCACGGATAACTTCTCACTTGGTTTATGGAGAACTTTGCGAAGATGTGTATCGGACAGATCCTGGGGTGGCTCAAAGATGCAGTGCAGATTGCATTTTGGGTGATTGGTGCATCTCTTGCCGTGCTCTCATACCGACACGCTAAGACAAGTATCTTTCAGCCCGCGAAGAACGAGGTTTTCAAGATTCAAATTGCAACCCTTCAATCCTTGTTGGGAGAGCTAAACTGGAGATCAACCGTTGAATGCTGGCACGGTTCTGGCCTTTCTTCGTCAGCTCAAATCACCCTTAACCGAGCCTTTAAGGGATATGCCAAAGATCAGTTTGGCGCCGAGATCGCTTCAGATATGGATGAAAAGCTAATTTCTGTTGGTGGAATAATTTCTCCTAACGCTAGCGGATTCCGCTTAATCAAAGGGCCCGCTGATGAAGTCGATGATGGTGATGCATGCGTAACAAAAGAAGTTACGTGGAGTGAGTTTAACTGGGAAATATTCGATGTCAGTGATCGGTTTCAAAATCTCAACGATCAGATCGAGAGTGCGCTGAATGATCCGGTTATGCCCTCTAAGGTTCTGTCTGAAATTAGAAATTTTCACGCGGAGCTACTCAATTCGGCGAAGCGCGCAGCTGAAGATGTGGAGAAAGCAGTCCGTGAGTTCCCCAGGCACTACTCAACTGAGCAATCTTTGCAGGGTGCAGATCTCACTTGGGCGCACAACATGAGACACGAACGAGGTGAGAAATTGTTCCAAGCTCTCAATGAGGTGAAAAAATCTGTTCGCAGCTACCTGCAGTCAGACGACTTGCTTGACGATGGATAAGCAATACTTGTGAACGATCTCGTCCCACGTTTGGCTTATGCCGCAATCGGCAGCTGAGGGATGCCCATTGCCATACATTTCTCCCTTAATGACGGACCGCTTATGCTCGCTTTAGACCCGTAGGGGGGGCTAAAATCTGGATCGCGAAATGTCTTCAGTCAGCCCTTCTGCGACGTTGAATATGAGCATTGAACCTGAGCTGCTGGGCGTGCAAAATTTCAAGGCTTCGCTCCGAAACCTGACAATCAACGGCGTGTTCTTGCACTCCATGATGCGGCAGTCTACCTGAGCAGGACGAAGCAGCAATGTTCTGTGAAATGGGTCGTGGCAGCTATTGTCCACTCTGAAGCAGAGACGAGGATAGACCTATTGCCCACCTATACCTTCACCCGTAGTAATTGCTACGATACATATTTATTCGATTGAGAGGAGCTGGTATTGCGTGAGAATAAGAGATCGCGAGAGATATTGCGAGTTTTTGCCAAGATCAGCGGTATTTATGGAGAAATCGGTCAAGATGTTTTTCGGCTAATTGTTGAAGCCGTTGGCTTGCCGGTTCCCAAGGAGTTGCAGCGTGAGGCGCTTGATAAGCGTTTGAAACGGTTGGATGATGCCCGGGATGCTCTCTACGACACTGTGACCGCAGTTGATGAACTTCGTGACGAAATAGAAGAAGGCAGGCAAGAACACCAGCGTGTTATGTCTGAACTTTCACGGACACTTGAGTCGAAGGAGAGCGCAGATAGCAAGCTCGCAAGCCTTCGCAAACTAATTGAGGCAGACCAAGATACACTTCGAGAGGTCACCGCCCCTCAGAACGTTGTGCGACAACATACGATTGGTTTCATCCTTGGAGTTACGGCCTCTCTAGTCGCTGCTGGCCTGATTTATTTTACCCCTTTGGCTATCGGAGCGCTGAGTTCGTGGAAAACTTCCGAAGCCACAAAGCAAGCGATTGAGCACGATGATGTCCGCACAACGGTGGGAGACTCAGGAAGTAACAACTAGTTCAGCATATTCTGAAGATCTGCCCTCAAGCTAGCAGCACGTTCTGGATGCCCCGAATGTGAACCGACAGCGGTTTCCGTTGATGTGCTCTTTCCAGCGCACACGCTGCATCGGGCCGCCATTCGGTTGCCAGATAGGAAAACTTTGCAAAGGTCGCTGTCCGCGCTTCGCTGACCTTGAAGCCGGGCGCAACATCCCCTGGGCCAACTGAGCAGATTTGAAGGTCCGCTTTCAGGAAGCCTTTCGCGCACGCAGCAGTGCCTTCGCTGCGCCTTGCATGAATGTCGTGATTGGGCTGGCTGCCGCCATCTAGCGTCTGGGAGCTGGTGCGGAACCGCTGCGACCCTGCTGCCGCACCGCCGCATGTCCACTTAGAGCCCATACCTACCAGACTTCCGCAATGTGGCGAATGTCGGCTTATGGTGTCCGGACTGCACTCACGATCTGCTTCATGTGGCGCATGTCGGTGCCGCAACACCCTCCTAGAACCTGAATTTGAGGAAAGCGCAGCCTGATATCGGACAACTGCTCTCCCAACTCGGTCGGATTGCCGTCATCCAGTTCTTCGGCTTCGTCCAGTTCAGCATGGCTGCAGCGTGACGCATTGGCAATGATACCTCCCACGCGCTGCATCCACGGTGCGTCTTCGAGGACTCCCGAGAAATGCTCAGGATGCGCGCAGTTGATCATGTAGTATGCCGCATAGCTATCAGTCCCACCATCGACCTCTGATATTGCATCCTCAAGCGACGCGCCGGTTGGCAACCGCCCGTCTGTTTCCACAGTGAAAGAAATGACCACCGGAAGATCAAACCTGCGGGCCGCCCTGACGATACCAATCGCCTCAGATGGGTACGCCAAAGTGTATCCGCTGATTACATCCACTTCGGTGTTTGCCAGTACAGATATTTGCTCCGAATGATAGCGTTCCGCCTCTTCCGCGCTCATTTGCGCTTCTGGCGCGTATGCATCGTCACGTGGTCCGATATTCGCACTGATGATTGTCGGAGCATGGTCGCTTGCTGCACGAACTGCCGCCATCATGGCAATAGCGTCGAGATTAAGTTGCTTGAGTTCGCAGAAGTCGTACCCAATTGCATCTCCGCGGTCGCGGTTAGCCACCCATGTCGGGCTCTCAAGGATGACACCAGAATGCGTTTCCTTGCCAAGAGCGATCATGTCTTTCAGATATCCCTTGAGAAGCTCTCGACCCTCCGTGGTTTTCAAAAGCGGGTACGAAGCAAAGCCGGGCAAATCGACGCCCTGATTGAATATTAGGTCGGTTTCCATCCCGACGTAGGCCAAAAACAGGTCGGCATTACTGGGAGGAAAAGTGTCTCGGTGGATTGACATTGTTATGGACCAGTCGCGTGTAACCCTATCAGACTATAACAACCGGCGCATCATGTGTCACTGATCCACACGTAAGAAGCGGCCATTGGCGTAGCCGCAGCGAAAGGGCGCTCAGTCCCGCAGTGCCGACCTTCATGTTCCTGAATTGCTGCGCAATGCACGAAGGGCTGGTTTGGTGAAGCTGCACTGCGGCGTCGGAGGCGGCGATCAAGGTCGGCTTCGGGCCGGTCGCTTCGGACGAGTGGACTGCCGGCGAGCCATGCTTCGCTGCACCCTGGTCGGACGTCCGCGAAGCGCAGATAGTGACCTTTGCAAAGTCGCATGAACCGGCGGCACGGAGGGAGACTTGTGCTGCATGCGCACCTGAAAGAGCCGCCCTTTGCCGC
>NZ_PVUF01000032.1 GCF_003003215.1 Tritonibacter scottomollicae
AGATTGAACTACGAGTGCGACCGGATGCTGGATGCAATCACTGATGGAAAGCTGCCCCCCGTCCAGGCCAAGGCCTGGCTGACCTCAGTTGTCCGCAGCGAGCTTGACCGCATCGAGCGTCAGCGCATGATCTCATCTGGCGAGCAAGGGACTGCATCCGGAGCTTTCTGCTCATGACCAACGTACGATACTGAATGAAGGTTCGAGCGAGGCAGACATCGCGTCTCTGGAGACCATGCTTGACGTTCTGTCGCGCGACGCGCTGTCCGAGGCGGGCGTCAACAAGATGCTTCGCGCAGCGCGGGACAGCATTCGGACAGCAACAGGCGAGACCTTGAACCCTACGGCCGAGACGATTCTCTCTCTGCAGCAACTGATGCTGGCCGGAAAAGCCGCGGCCTGGTCCGCATCTGAAGGTCGGGAAGATCCGAGCCTTGAACAAGCGCGCTCCCTTGCGCGGGAAATCCTCGACGGCGCGCCTGCCGAGATCATCGTTTCCCGAGAGTCCCTTCACATCTGCGAGGAAGCCACTCTGATCGAGGCACCTGCCCCAACTCAAGTCCCTAGCCTGATCAGGCTACAATCTTGCCCTGCTTTCCAGGGAAGACGACGCGATTGCGGCCCTGCTGACGGCGATTGAGGGATTGAAGGCATCTCACTGATCGCGACCTTCCTGCGGCACTTCAAGAACGGCGGCTACCACCTAGATGATTGCGAGACGAAAGCCGCACCCCTGAAGATGGGCAAACGCGGCGAGGCCTTTTTGAAGATCTTCGGGGCGGTGTACCGCGAGTATCAGGACACTCTGGGCGAGCGCCTCGATTTCGAGGACATGGTGAACCGCGCGACCGCACTGGTGGAAAGTGGGCGCTACGAAATCCCGTTCCGCCATATCCTTGTCGACGAATTTCAGGAGATCTCGGCCGGCCGGGCGCGGCTGATCCAGGCACTCATGACCCAGAATGCGGAGGCGAGGATATTTGCCGTCGGCGACGACTGGCAGTGCATCTACCGGTTTGCCGGATCCGACATCCACATCATGCGCAACTTCGGTCGCGAGTTCGGCGGCGTCTTCGCCGGCCACACCGGTGTCCACCACACGGTGGACACCGGACGGACGTTCCGGTCGGTCGACAAGATCGCCCTGACTGCCCGGCGCTTCGTGCTTTGCAACCCGGCGCAGATCACCAAGACGGTTGTTCTTGCCGGCGAGGCAGAGCATCCCGCGATCCAAATTGCAGGGACCCGGCGCGATACCGGCGAGCAGGTGCTGGATGACAGCCTGAAAGCCCTGGCGGCTGAGCCTGCTCAGCCCGGTCGCAAAGCAACGGTCCTCTTGCTGGGCCGCTACCGCTTTATCGAGCCCGACATGCGCAGCCTCCGTCGACGGCATCCGAACCTGGCGATCACCTTCAAGACCATCCATGCCTTAAAGGGCCTGGAGGCTGACCACGTTGTCCTGCTCGGTGCCGATAGCGCACATTCCCATCAATGATCGTCGACGCCCCCTTCTCGCTCTTGTCTCGCCCGAAGCAGAACCCTACGCCAACGCCCAAGAGCGCAGCGTGATGTATGTCGCCACGACCCGGGCGCAACGAACGCTCACGATCCCAACGTCCGAGGCCCGCCCTTCAGCCTTCGTCAAGGAGCTGCTGAAAGATCCCGTCTACAATATTGCTAGCCCAAGAGAGGCCCAGGAGCGCGCACACCTGCGGGCAATGCGGGGGGCGCCTGCTGTTCATGGCCGGAGGCGATGGCCCAGCAGGTACCGTTGCGACCACATCAAGCACTCGTCTTTCATCTGTTCGGGACCCTCACCAACTTTCGGGCGTTGCTCCAGAGGACACGACCTCAACCCAATATCTCCAGGGGAGCGACTAACAATCACGCCGCTGCCCTCCGCTGCCGGTATTCCGAGATCTGACGCACGACGGCCGCGTTTCTCTGCTCCGGCGTCCGGCCATTGTACCATTCCGCAGTCCAGGCCGTCATCTGGCCGGCATCGAGCAGCGGTTGCCAGCCCAGCAGCTGCCGTGCGGCACTGCAGTCCAGTTTGAGCAGGGTTGCCTCGTGCAGGTCGCCATCCGGCTGGCTCGACCACTGGAACTCCGGCCCAAGGCAGTCGGCAAAACCGGAGACCATTTCCTCGACGGAGAGATTCATCTCGTCGGCAGGGCCAAAATTCCAGCCACGTGCGCAAGCCGCGGGTGTGGAAAATCCCATTTCGGCTAGGCGCAAATAGCCCGCCAGGGGCTCCAACACATGCTGCCAGGGGCGCAACGCCCCGGGATGGCGCAAGCTCAGGGTACCGCCCTCAGCGAAGGCGCGCATGGCGTCGGGCACAATCCGGTCCGGGCTCCAATCGCCACCACCAATCACATTGCCGGCCCGGCCCGACGAAAGCGCCAAACCATGTTCCTGTAGTCGGTCTGGCGGGAAATAGGAGCTGCGGTAAGAGGCGGTGACAAGCTCGGTACAGCCCTTGCTGTTGGAATAGGGGTCATGGCCGCCCATGGCGTCATTTTCCCGGTAGCCCCAGAATTGCTCGCGGTTCTCATAGCATTTGTCGCTGGAGACCACGACAACCGAGCGCAGTGACGGCGCCACAGTGCGGCAGGCCTCCAGCAGATGTACGGTGCCCATCACATTGGTCGCATAGGTTTCCACCGGTGCGGCATAGGAGTAACGCACCAGCGGCTGCGCTGCCATGTGGATGACAACCTCAGGATCAAAAACCTTCATCGCCTGCTGCAATGCTGACTGATCGCGCACATCACCCGGCACATGGTCGATATGCGCCGCCAGGCCCAGTTCGTCAAAGAAGCTCTGTCGCCCTTCGGGCACCCCGGCCATCGACGGCGGCAGCGCAAAACCACGCACCTTAGCCTGCATTTGCAGCAGCCAGGCGGTCAGCCAACTGCCCTTGAACCCGGTATGCCCGGTTACGAACACTCGGCGTCCTTGCCAGAAGGAGAAATCGCTGTGGAATTTGTTGTTGTTCACGGTGGTGCCTTATCTGTCTGAGATCTTCCTGAGATTGTATTTTTTGGTTAAGACACATGCTTGAGTCGAGGGTCGTCACTGGCTTCGTTCAACACTGCGACCTCGGCGGTCCAGCCCATCCCGGCAATCATCTTCTGGATCTCTGTCTCGTAGTTCGGATTCATGATCACAATGGTCGCCGCCCCCATCTGCATCGCCTCTTGCGGCGCCACAATCGGGATACCAGTGACAGGCATGTAGCAGCCCTGCTTGGCCTGGTTGAGGTCGATACCAGCAGCGATTATCCCTCGGGCACGGGCGTTCATGAGCAAGGAGAACGTTACACCTTTTGAAGCAGCGCCCCAGACGACGATCGGGCCAGCGCTCGCTCGGCGCTCCAGGTAAGCAGCCCAGCTGTCTAAGAGCGCGGTGCTGTGTGCCTTATAAGCCTGACCCTGCGCCTCTGGGGCTCTGGACAGCGGCTGAACAACGGGTGTTCCTGCCGCGGGAATCTGTGCCTGAACCCACATGTATTGCCCATCATAGGCGGGCGAAACCTCGCACTGCAGCCCATGCTGCGCCAGCAACAAGCTGATCGAATACGGAGTATAGAGCGCGCAATGTTCGTAGAAGAAATCCTGAAAGGCGCCATGCCGCAAAATCCAGTCCACATCCGGGGTTTCGACAAACAGCTGCCGCCCCGGAGCCATGCCCGCGGCGAGGCTTGCGGCAAAGCTCTTCACATCGCTCACGTGCTCAATGGTATGGCGCGAGCAAATAACATTGGTCTGCGCCGGGATCTGCGCGACCTGCGCCGGTGTAAAATAGCTGGTGTGGACGACAACCCCATCCGGCAGTTTGTCCTGCCCAGTGAAAGAAGGGTCAAAACCGACGGCTGAAACAACACGTCCCTGGCCGCGCTCATGCAGAAGGCACAAGAAGTCGCCTTCGCCGCAGCCGATCTCCACATAGTGGATTTCTTCCTCTGGCGGTACCGAGGCCAAAATTCGATCTGCCATGCTACAAAGATGAGCTTGGTAAAAAGAGGACGCGCTTACATCATTATTATAGTCGCCGTCATAGGTCATGACATCGGGGTCAAAAGAGGCGTTCCAGACAAAGCCACAATTGCTGCATTGGGTCATTTGCAGGGCGCCGCGCAGGGCTGCCTTTGCCGCCTCCTGCGTCGCCAAGGTGACATTCTGGAGCAACGGTATATTGAGCCGCTGCTCGATCACTCTGCCGCTAAAGCCGCTCTGCGTCTGTGGTTGGCACACGGGGCAAGGATAGGATGGGGGAGTTCTCATGATCAACCTCGGACAAGGGCCGCCCACAGGGACGCTGGTTCGAAAACGCCTAAAAGAGAATGGTTACCAAACCTGAAACACGAGCTATGACTGAATCTGGTGTTTGGGCGGTCATCAGGCGGCGGTGCATCTGGTTGGTTTGATGTCGCAAAACAAACCACCAACCATCAAGGACGCACGACCATGAATGACGCTACCATCATCGAATTTGCCGGTCGCGACGCCGTGTCGGACCCGCTGACGGATCTTCTACGCAAGGGCGCGCGGGAGCTTCTGCAAACGGCTGTCGAGGCGGAGTTAGACGCTTTCCTGGCCGAATATGCGAAACATCGCACCCCGGAGGGCCAAGCCGCGGTTGTTCGGAACGGACACCACCCCGAACGCGCCGTGCAGACCGGGATCGGCCCGGTCACGATGCAGATCCCGAAGCTGCGCTCGAAGACGGGCACGCCGGTGACGTTCCGCTCGGCGCTGGTCCCGCCTTCGCTCATCTCGCAGACGTCATCGAAGGCGTCGATTTCATCAACGGCATCAAGCCATCGACACAAGATAAGGCCGCCGCTTGATGACAGCCTAAACACCAGAATTGACAATAGCTCCTGAAACACCTGCTTTGGGTAAAAGAAAATTAACTGCGTTCGCATATCTCTAAATTTCAAGTGAGATTTTAACTATTGCGAGCAAGCACATGAAAGTCGTTATCCTAGCCGGCGGCCTGGGCACCCGGATCAGCGAAGAATCCCACTTGCGGCCAAAACCGATGGTGGAGATCGGCGGCAAGCCTATTCTTTGGCATATCATGAAGTCCTACAGCACCCACGGGCTGACGGATTTTGTGATCCTTTGTGGCTACAAAGGCCATATCATAAAAGATTATTTCACCAATTACCTGCTGTATAATGCGGATGTAAGCGTTAACCTGGGAACCGGCGAGTTCAACATTCTGAACCACGACGCCGAGCCATGGCGTATCACCATGCTGAACACCGGCGAGCTGACCCAGACTGGCGGCCGCCTGGGCTATGCCCGACCGCATCTGACCGAGACCTTCTGTCTGACCTACGGCGACGGGGTTTCCGATGTCGATGTGACCAGTCTGCTCGACTTTCACTTTGCCGAAGGCCGCCAGGCGACGGTTACCGCGGTACAACCCACGGGTCGATACGGCAGTATTGAAATGGACGGCAATGCCGCTAGTGGTTTTGTCGAGAAGCCTGCAGGCGACCACAGCTGGGTAAGCGGCGGCTTCTTTGTCTGCGAGCCCTCGGTGCTGGATCATATCGAGGGGTCGGAGACAATTTGGGAGAAGGAACCGCTGCAGCGGCTGGTTCGGGGCGGGCAACTGTCGGTCTATCAGCACCGAGGTTTCTGGAGCGCGATGGATACGCTCAGGGACAAGACCTATCTTGAAGGTCTCTGGAGCAGCGGGGAAGCCCCTTGGAAAACTTGGACATGATCATGTCAGCCGCCTTCATGCCCAATCCTGCCCTGTCTGGCTCCGGTCTGTCTGCCCTGCCGCTCCTCGGTGCATTTCACTATCGGCCACAGCTGCATGAGGACCGGCGCGGAAGCTTCTGCCGTCTGTCCTGCACGGATATGCTGGAACAGGCCGGGCTGAACAGCCGCTGGGTGCAAAGCAACCTGTCGCGGACCGAAGCCAAGGGCACCATCCGCGGGATGCACTACCAGACGCCACCCTTTGCCGAGATCAAGCTGCTGACCTGCATCACCGGGCGCGTCTACGATGTGCTGGTGGACCTGCGGTCGGATTCGCCCACCTATCTGCAGTGGGTCGGTATAGTTCTCAACGGAGCGCAGGCAGATACGCTTTATATCCCGGCAGGTATTGCGCATGGGTTTCAGACCCTTAGCGACGATGTGACCCTTCATTACAGCCACTCCCAACCCTTCAGCCCTGCCCATCAGGCCGGCCTGTCATACAGGGATCCTCAGATTGCCATTCAATGGAAATTGCCGGTGACGGTGATCTCTGACCGCGATTCCGCCCAGCCGTTTCTCCCTGACATAAAGGAGGCCTCGTGATGCATTGCCGCCATTGCTCGACACCGCTTTCGCACAATATTCTGGACCTGGCCCATGCGCCGCCCTCCAATGCCTATCTGGAGGCTGACCAACGCCTGCAGCCGGAGATCCATTTCCCGCTGAGGCTGTTTTTTTGCCCTTCCTGCACCTTGGTGCAAACAGAGGATTTCTGCCGCGCCGATGAGTTGTTTGACGCCAACTACGTCTATTTCTCCTCCACCTCCAGCAGCTGGTGCGCCCATGCCGCGCGCTATGCCGAGGCCGCGATCGGGCGCTTTGGGCTGACGGCCGACAGTTTTGTGGTGGAGGTGGCCTCCAACGACGGCTATCTGCTGCAAAACTTTGTCGAGGCGGGGATCCCCTGCTTGGGATTTGAACCGACCGCCAGCACCGCGGAAGCGGCCCGCGCCAAGGGCGTGGACAGTCGGCTTGAATTCTTCACGGAAGCCAGCGCCATTGCGCTGCGCCAGGACCGGGCCGCTCAGGGGCTGGGGCAGGACGGCGGCGCCGACCTTATCGCGGGCAACAACGTCTATGCCCACGTGCCCGACATCAATGATTTCACCCGCGGTCTGTACCAGCTGCTCGCCCCCGAGGGCGTGATCTCGCTTGAGTTTCCCCATTTGCTGGAGCTGGTCGCACATGGTCAGTTCGACACCGTCTATCACGAGCATTTCTCCTATCTGTCGCTGACAGCGGTGAGCCGGATTTTTGCAGCAGCAGGTCTCAGGATCTTTGATGTGGAACCGCTGCCCACCCATGGCGGCAGCCTGCGGGTCTGGGGCTGTCGGCAAGAGGCGTCGCATCCTCAGCTGGCCTCGGTCGCGGCCGGTTTGGCGCAAGAAGAGATGGCAGGCCTGTGCACGCAAGAGTTCTACCGCAACCTGCAAGCGCAGGCAGATCACGCTGCCGACAAGTTGCTGGCCTTTCTCATCAGCTGCAAGTCGCGCGGCGAAACCGTGGCCGCCTATGGCGCTGCCGCAAAGGGCACCACCCTGCTGAACTATGCCCGCATCAATCCGCGTCTGCTGCCCTATGTCTGCGATGCTGCGCCCTTTAAACAGGGACGCTTCCTGCCCGGCAGTCATATCGAAGTACGCCCGGTGGAGGCTTTGCTGGACGCGCCGCCACAGCACCTGCTGATCCTGCCTTGGAACATCAAGGAGGAAATCGTCGCCAGCCTCGCGTGGATGGCCCGCGATCACGGGACCCAATTCTGGACCGTGATGCCGGAACCCACCAAGCTAGCAGCCCCCGAAGAGACTTTGGCGCGTCAGGCCTGAAGGCCCAGCCCCCACATTCCGAGAGGACACTCGATGCCAAATCTCAAGCTCAGTATTTGCATTCCAACCTACAACCGCGCCACGTACCTGGAAACGCTGCTTGCGCACCTGCAGGAAGTGGTATCGGAGCTGCCGTTCGAAACTGAAATCATCATTTCGGACAATGCCTCCAGCGATACGACCCTGGCCCTGCTGGAGGCGGCACAGGCGCAGCTGCCCCTGACCATCCTGCAGCAAAGCGAAAACATCGGGGCGGTTCCCAACATGCATGCGGCCATGCGCGCCGGTAGGGGCACCTATCTTGTCTATCTTGCCGATGACGACCGGCTACGCCCGGACGCGCTGGCAAGCTCAATCGAAATGCTGGACGCCAATCCGGCTGCCAGCGCTCTCTACGCGCCCTGGCGGGTCAAGGACCTGGTCAAAAACCAGGTAACCGGGCAGTTTTACACCCAGCCCGGCGATGTCACGATTGACCAAGGCAACTACAGCCGACTGCTGGAGCATATTGTCGAGTGCAGAATATACTCTGAAATCTGCATTGTGCGACGGGATGTCTTCCGGGCTGTGAGCCCGATCATCAACTCCATTGCCCATTGGGCCTTCACCACCCCTGCGGAATATCTGGCTGCCGGGGATCTGATCTACGCAAAGCGGGCATTCTACGTTTCCATCAGTCGCCATTTCGACGGCGATATCCGTGCGCAGGCCGGCTTCGAGGAGACCATGTCTGGCTGGGATAGCTACAGCGGCGGGGTGGAGGTGCTCCTGGGGCTGGCGGTGAACCACGGTGGATTGTCCCACCCGGAAAAAATCACCCAGTATGCGCGTGCGCTTGCATCCGAGCGTATGGCCTGCGCACTGCGGCTGCGCTTGCAAAGTGGCCGCGACCCGTTGGAGAGTTATGCTCTGGCTGCCCGGCTGCGCGGCAAAGGCTTAGAAAGTCTGCTTCCGGCGCCCATGCTGAAGATCCGAAACAATGCAGCGCTATATTTCGCCGGTGTCAAACTGCCTGAGGTTCTGCGGGCCAAAAGGATCACGGTGATCGGCAACTGCGATGGAACAATCATTAAGTGGTTTCAGGACGGGGCAAACTTGCCCGTCCACACTGCCGCGGCGGCTGATGAAATCGACGCTGGCGACGTCGTGATCGACTTTGGCTGCCAAGATAAAACTATGCTGGATGCCGCGGGAACACGCGCGCTCGCGCATGTCACCGAAGCCCTTTTAATGCAAAAATTCGCATGAGTTGGCAGAGAGAAGAGCTATGACACGCATTCTTCTGACCGGATCTACGGGATTTGTCGGTCGCGCGGTGACCCGGCAGTTGCACCGTGAGGGGCATGAGCTGTGCCACGTGATCCGGTCGGGCTCGGCAGAGCGCATCTGCGGCCCCGAGGTCACCGCGCCGCATGTAGGTCCCGACCACATCGTCACGGTTGAGGACCTGTTTTCAATGCCCGCGCATTGGTGGGCAGACACTACCCAGGGTTACGATCTCGTGCTGCATATGGCCTGGTATGCCGAGCCGGGACAATACCAGACCTCGCTCAGGAACCTGCATTGCCTTTCTGGAACCATGGCGCTGGCCCAGGGTATACAGCAAGCCGGGGTGCCCCGGCTCGTCGGTCTCGGCACCTGCCTGGAATACGATCTCAGCAGTGGGCTGGTCACATCTGACACGCCGCTTGATCCGAAATCCCCCTATGCCGCCGCCAAGGCCGCTTGCGCAACCGCGCTGGAGGCGACGCTCCCGAATGCCGGAGTGTCCTTTCTGTGGGCGAGATTGTTCTACCTTTACGGGAGAGGCGAAGATCCACGGCGGCTTGTGGCCGCCCTGCACGAAAACCTCTCTGCAGGGCGCCCGCTGGAGCTGAGCTGCGGCACTCAGATCCGCGATTTCATGGACATCGATGACGCTGCTGCCCTTCTGGTTCAAGACGCCCTGTCCGGTCGCACCGGCATCACCAATATCTGCAGTGGGACCGGCACTACGGTGCGCGCGCTCGCCGAGAGCATCGCGGATCAGTACGGCCGCCGTGATCTGCTGCATTTTGGCGCCCGGCCGGGCAATCCCGATGACCCGCCCTGCGTCATAGGACGACGCACCGACGATCCGCTTCCCGCCTGATTTCCCATTTGTTGACCGAGAGACCTAAACCATGACCCACTTCAAAACCGAAATCGCCGACCGTACCGAACAAATGGTCGCCAACGCCACGCTTCAAAAAGCATCGCTTGATTTCTTGCGCAGTTCCGCCAAGGCCCAATACTCCTATAACTTTCATTGGATGGATCGCCCGATCATTCAGTATCCGCAGGACATCGTCGCGATGCAGGAGCTGATCTACGATCTGCGACCAGATCTGATCATCGAAACAGGCATCGCCCATGGCGGGTCGCTGGTTTTTTCGGCCTCAGTGCTGGCAATGCTGGATATGGTGGATGCCATTGAAGCCGGGGAGAGCTTTGATCCCTCCGTTTCCAAGCGCAAGGTTCTGGGCATCGACATCGACATCCGTGACCACAACCGTGCAGCCATTGACGCCCACCCGATGCGGTCGCGGATTGAAATGATCCAAGGCTCTTCGGTGGACAGCAAAATCATCAACCAGGTGCGGGACTTCGCATCGGGCTATGAGAAGGTCCTGGTTTGTCTGGACAGCAACCACACCCATGAGCATGTCCTGGAAGAACTGCGCGCCTATGCGCCGCTTACCTCGGTCGGCAGCTACTGCGTGGTGTTCGACACCCTGATCGAATATATGGAAGCAGACACCTACACCGACCGCCCCTGGGGCAAGGGGAACAACCCCTTTACCGCCATCCAGGCCTATCTGCAGGAAAACGGCAGCTTCGAGGTCGACCACCAGATCCACGAGCGTCTGCTGATCACTGTCGCGCAGAACGGCTTCCTGCGGCGCATTGCCTGACGTCAGCTTTGTCGGGCGGGTAGAAACCCGGCAGGTGTTGAATGGCACTGAGAACTGATCCGGTATTTTCACCGAGATTTGACCCACTCTCAGTTAGGCGTCGTAGCCTATGACGCGGTCAATGTTTTGGTCTCCTTTGCTGTTTTCTTTGCAGCCTCTGAGCTGGCCTTGAAGCGGTAGCTGTCGTTGCCGGTTTCGAGGATGTGGCAGCGGTGCGTAAGCCGATCCAAGAGAGCGGTGGTCATCTTTGCGTCTCCAAAGACCTGCGCTCACCCTGAGATGCCTCATCGGAAGGTTTCTGCGTAGGACTACTCTAAGGCGGAACTTTCAGCGAACGTCGTCAGGTTCCCCAGTCTCTGACGGGCCTGATGTTCAGTGGCCGCGCAATTTTGCGCTCAGCAGCCCCGGAATGCCAATCGAAGTCGCCGGATAGGATGACGTGCTCCTATCCGAGCGGCGACGTGTGCGGAAGCAACTTGGAGTCGTAGAGCGGGCTGGTCTGCGCGAGATGACTGGGGTCGCTTCCGGCTGGGAGCAGGATCGTATCATAAGCTGATCCTGACCTACCTTGTCCACCTGTATTCACCGGTGAGCAAGATATGCGCCCATCCGAGGGAGGAGATATGCGCCAGAAGCTCGGGCGAGCAGTCGAGCCCTTCGCGTTTTCGGGCTTTAATCGCGTGGCCGAGGTGTTTCGTATTCCAGTAGATGATGATCGCAGCCAGCAGGTTGAGACCGGTCATTCGGTAGTGCTGTCCTTCGGCGTGGTCTGCCCCCACCAAGTGGCCCGATGTAAATGTTAGTGCATGGTCGGCCTCTGGTCTATCGGGACGATGCTTTCGGGCGTCGGTGGACGAT
>NZ_PVUF01000033.1 GCF_003003215.1 Tritonibacter scottomollicae
TTCTGCTACAGTTCTGTGTGACACTGTGCTCGCCAAATTCAACCTTTGCCTTGATCATCAAAGACTTGTCTGGTGAATTGGCTCCGGCGGTAGGGCGCGGAGCTAAATTCAGCCATATTTTAAGGCATTGAAAACGCTGGAATTTACGCTGCGCGGGTCGCTGTCTGTGTTACGTCGATGTGCTACAGTTGTAGCACAGGGGAAGGGTATCCAGATCGGTCGGACGGTCCAAGCAGTTCTTGGAGGTTAGCTACGACTAAGTGTGGTTTCTCGATCCGGTTCGGCGATCAGCCGCCTCATTGCCGCGCCGTGGAGCTCTCGGATTTCGATGAGCGCGGCTGCCACTTCATCTAGCTGGTCGATGTGTGGCGTGAGGAGTTTCGCAGCGTGGTTCATGGCCTGACCCAGCTTCGCCCGCACCCTCTGCTTCTCCTCCTCGGTCAGCCTGTGGATGTCGGCAGGCCCCAGCCAGCCATCGCCGTTGCGGCCAAGGCCCAGCTCTCGGTCCATTTGCAGAATTAGCCCTGTGGCCAGGGCAAGATCGCTCTCACTGTCTCCACCCGCGCCGCCAGAGATCGTGCCCAGAACCAGCCGCTCGGCCGCGCGGCCGGACATCAGGATCACAAGCTCTCTTTCGATCTCCTCGACCGTCAGCTCGACGAAGTTCGAACGGCGTTCGGTCCGACCGTCACGATCGGAGAGGCTGAGCTTTACGACAGAGCTTGGCATCAGCAGTTCGGTGGCAAGCGCGTGACCGGCTTCGTGGACGGCGATACGACGCAGAAGCTCCAGGTTGGGCCGATCAATCCCGAGGTGCCGGCGCAACAGGTCGGATGACATCGGCAGCCGTTGCCGCCGCGCATCGGCAGTGGTGGCACGCAATGCGGCGTCGAGTTCGGCAGGGGTCTTGCCGATGGCTGCGCGGGCCAGGCTGTCGATCTCGTTTTCCGGCAGCGTGTCCGCCAGCCCTTTGCGCAAGATCAGCCTGATATCTGCAAGCGACGGAAGTGGCATCCGCTGGATCTGGTCAAACCGGCCAGGTCGCGTGATGGCAGGGTCCAATCTGCCCAGCTGGTTACAGGCCCCGATCAAGATCACGCCCGGTGTGCGTGCCAGCCGGTCGATCTGCTGGAGGAAGCCGTTCACCACTTGCGTGCGGTAGCTCATCCCATGCTGATCCCCGTCAAAACGTGAACCGGCAGCGTCGACTTCATCGATAAAAAGGACGCAGGGCACTTTCGCGACCGCGGTGTCGAAGCATTTGGTCATAGCGGCAAGCATATGTCCAAGATGTCCGGCAGCCTGCCAGTCGGCAAAGCTGCCCTCGACCAAGGCGACACCAGCGGCCTCGGACAGCTGTCGGGCAAGGTAGGTCTTGCCCGACCCTGGGGCGCCGTGAACGAGGAGCGAGCGGGGCATCTCGCTCCAGTTCAGATCGCCGGCCTGCCACGCCGTAAGATCCTCTACGATGTTCCGAACAGCCTGGTGCGCGGGCGTGGTGCCGTCGATGATGGCCGGGCCGGAGCGCTCTCGCGCGATCTCTTCGGCGGGCGCCGTCCTGGTCATCAACGAGATCCGTTTGGCAACCTCTTGCGCCGTCGGCGCGCGGCACGCCATAGCCAGTTGTCCCGCCTCCAGTGTGGCCAGGCTCTCGTCGTTGGGCAAAAGGGTCCGCACGCTTTCCTCGTCCACGCGTCCGGTCGCGCTGTGGCTGACGCTCAAGGCAAAGAGCAGGATATCGGCATTCACCTTTTCGAGGACCAGAACGCGCCCGCCTGTCTCGCCGGAGCCAACGAGAGCTGGCAAGTGCTCCTGCTTCGCGATCGGCAGCAGGATTGGCGCCGGATGCTGAAGCAGGCGCTCCAGTTCCTTTTCCACGACCGGCCGGTCAGGCAGCTGTAGCACCGGGTGCGACGCGGACTTGGGCGCCCTGCTGTGAGTCGACCAGCCTTCCGGCAACATGGCGCCGGTCAGAAGCTTTCCCAAGGAGAACGACGGTTCAAGACCGACTAGGATCGTCAACGCTCCGGGTTGGAGGCTCGCCTCCCAGCTCTCCGCATCCCGGAAGGTTGCGGCAAGGCGCGCCAGCAGGATCACGTCGCGGAGGGGAAGCGGGATGGCGGGACGGGTGCTGCCGTCCTGAGCGGTGGCGAAGGGGTCGCCGCCGTCTGCCGCGATCGCGTGCCACTCGTCCTGCGGCAGATGAGGTGCGCTGCTGACGCGCGCCATGGCCTCGGCGGCGGACTCCATCCCGGAAACTGCGCGGTGCGAAGGCGGTTTCGGGCTGTCGCCGCCTTCGTACTCCATCAAAGTGTCAACTGCGGCGATGTCGCCGGCCGTGGCACGCCGTTCGAGATCGAAGATGTCGGCTTCGGTTGCGCGCAGGCGCGCGATGCAGTCCTGGGCGTAGGCCCACCACTGCGGGCGCTTCGCGCCAATTTTCTTTGGAAGGGGGGATTGGGGAGAAGGTTGGGTCATTGTCAGCTCCGTACTGTGCGGATCAGGGCGCCCGGGTTGGGGCCGCGATCCGGAAGGGGGCGTGGGAAGGTTCAGGGAAGAAGACGTGGCGCTGTCCGGTATGTGGGCGTCACGGCGCAGGTCAGGGCTCCCCGCACACTGTGGTGTGCGGGTTTCGCTTCAGGGCAAACGGGCTGGGCCGCTGTGGCGGCTCCGGATCCAGAGAGGACCTTTCCGGAACCGGGCTACGCCGGGCCGCTATTTCTTTCGGATGTCGTCCAGGTGCTTCAGAATGAGCGGCGCGATCTCGATCCCGTAGATCTCGGTCTTGACCGACAGCCAGTCCTCAAAGTGCTCATGCGGAATGATCGCGTCCGGATCAGACTTCTTTAGCGCACGGTGGAGGGCCTTTTCGCGACACAATGCGGCGTGGCCGGTCCGCTGCGGAACGACCCGCAGAAGCTCTGCCTGGATTCCGGATTGCAGCAAGAGCTGGTGGTGCAGACGCGACTGCGGGTCGCGCGAGAAGCCGAGCTTCACGACATTTAGTCCGGTCGGAAGCTCCAGTCGAATGGCATAGAGGTTGCTTGGCGCGGTGGCCCAGCCCTCTCCACATTCCGTACATTGGAAGCGGCCGCTCTGCATGTTTGCCCGGGCAACCCTCTGCCTGTGCCCACAGCCGTGCTGATAGATCCGGTAGCTCGGGTTGCCTTCCGGATCGATTCCCAGCAGTTGCCACCCCCGGTCCGCTGCTTCCTCGGCTTCCTTTCCGGAATGACAGGTCTCGCAGCGCAACTTGCAGTGACCGGCAGCGATCCGTTCGATCTGTCCGAACTGTCGGCGCACGGGGTGACCACATTGCGCGCGGTAGACGCCAAGCTTGTGGTGTTCCGGGTCGTAGCCCTGAAATTCCAAGCCTGCCTTTTGCGCCATTGCCAAGAAGGCGCGATGCCTGCACGCCGCGCAAGCCGGCTGAGCGGTGCGCAGGGTAAAGAGCTTCTGTGCGGTCAACGCGCCGCAGGTGTGGCACCGCAGTACAACATGGGACTTGTCTCGGATCCTGTGGACCAGGTCGAAGCCCTTGGACCGGGCAATTGCGTTCCACTCCACCTTGATCGGTCCGGCAAAGGTACGGGACCAGCCTTCCGGGGACAGCTTCCGGGAGCCGCGCGGCAGATAGAGCTTATTCCGGGACGCGCCGATGTAGATATGCGGGCTAACAGGGGCGGGTTTGAGAGACGTGTGTGCGGGATGAGCCATTACTGGACCTCCGAGAATATGTAGGCTGAGAACGAGGTCACGGCTGTTCAGGCCCTGACCCGGAATGGGGCAGGGAGGCATCGTGCCGTGACGATTTTGCAGAGGTCAGGCGGCGAAAGGCTCGTATCCGGAGCAGGCCTCCGGGGACGCCACCAAGACTTCAACCGGGTTCAGCATGTCGAGCATGCAGACTTCGTCGAACTGCTGCCGACCGCGCACGAGCATCTGCATGATGCGCAGCCCCTCGGGGCCACTTCCGTTCCAAGAGAAAAGATCCAGGTGACCCGCAACGACCTGCTGTGCAGTCCGGAGTTCAGCAGCGGTCTCGCAGCCGAGCGTCCAGTGCAAATGACGCGCGAAACGCTGCAGCGGGACATCGCTGGCCCGGGTGGCCGGCGCGTCGATGACGGCGTGGCAGAGACTGGTGGCACGCTCCCACCCAATTTTCGCCTGCTTCAGCCAGTGGTCGAAACCCGGATCCGACCAGAGGCCGTTCTCGATGTCACGCTCCGCTTCGATCGCAGCGGCCAGGGCCGCGAGCAGATGCGAGAAGTGGCCCGAGACGAGTGAATGACGGAAGTGAGCGGGTTCATTCGCGCCAAAGCGCGTGGTAGGGCAGGTGTCAGCCATGAACGATCTCCTGATGATCGGTTGTGGTTAGAGCACGGCGGGAAGGTTGTAGCTCCCGTCGTGCTTGACAATTTATGTTTACGATGTCATTTAGTCAGGTAGTTTTTTGAGGGAGATTCGACATGGCTAAGATGGGACGTCCGACGCGGGACACTGCCCCTGTTACGATCCGTATGGATCAGAGCATGCTGAAGGCAATCGATGACTATCGTCGCGAACAAGAAGACCTTCCATCGCGACCAGAGGTTGTCAGGCGCGTGATGGAGGAGTGGCTCGCGGCACGGGGCAAGAACAAAACTGGAGGATAGCGCTCGGGTTTCGGATCAAAGGGGGCGAACTTGTTGTCGGCGCGATGCAGGTTAAACACGGTCACGCTGGCGACCTAGATGGTGGCTGCGCCCAGGCAGTAGAGCTGTCAGGCGGTAGCATCGCCCTGTATCAGACGACACACCCGGCCCAAAGGAGACATCCATCCGCTACCTGAGATGCTGCGGCGCAGCTCTGCGAACCTGCCATTCGTTCAACAGGTGAACTCACGACCAAGTCCAATCAAAATGAACGTGAAGAAGTTGAAGGGCATCGATCTTTCTTTGGAACCGTGCCATTTAGACTTTGAACAAGGAGCTATTGCTTATGCTGCGGAAATTTGAGGACTCTGCGGACATTCGAGAAGGTCTCAAACAAGATATACTTTGGCTCCTGATCGCTAACTATTCCTATAAGGAGCGTGCTCAGCTCGAAGGATTGAACCAGTGGTCTTGGAAGCGCTTAGGGACTGAGCTTGTTCTATTAGAAAGCGTGGTTCTGGTGTGCCCATAAGGCGAGAAGCTTCTAATTCCTGTGTCATTTACGAATAGCCGCATTTGCTTGGCAGCGAAACCACTGCAGATCTGAACCAGCTGGGGTTCAGGCTTGCTCATAAGAGACGAACAAAGCCAGCTCTGCGCGCATTTGGCTGAGCGAGCCATGGCGCAGCTGCCACTTGCCACCGGAAACCGCCAGTGTCGGCACCGCGCTGATACGCCAGGACGCTGCCAGCTGCCGGTCCCGGGAAACCAGTTGCGCAACTTCGGCACTATGCATGTCCTTGCGCAGCCGGCCGGCATCCAGCCCGCAGGACAGGGCCGCATCCAGCAGCGCGGTTTCATCTGCAATATTCCGATTTTCTGTCAAATGCGCCACCTGCACCGCATCAAAATAGTCCCAGTGCCGGGCGTCCCCGGCCTGCAGTTCTGCGGCCTTGCAGGCCTTGGCGTTCAGCAGTCCGGTGGGATAGGGAAAGCGCTGTCGGCGCATGCCCTCCACGTTGATCCGGCCACCTTCGTCATGTTCGGCGCATCGCTCCCAATGGCCCAGAATGACGGATTTAGCTTTCTCCGCAGAGCCGAAGGTGGCGGCCAGTTTGGCGGGCGAGTCCTGCAGCACAAAGGTGCGGTGGCGCACCCGGATTGGAAATTCAGCGGCCAGTTTACGCAGCTTTGGAGACATCACAAAGCACCAGCCGCAGACCGCGTCGTGGAAGAAGTCGATGGTAAGAACGGGGGATTTCATCAGGTCACCTGGATGAGAGGGGAAGGAACCGCCGGCGGCTCGGCCGCCGGCAGCCGCGTAAGCGTCAGTTGCCGGTCAGCGGCGCATCCAGAAGCAAAGGCTTGTCCCCGGATATGTCGATCCAAGCGTTGGTGCCGTTCAGGCGGGAACCGGCGATATTGTCCGCGTCAAAGTGGATCTCGAACTGCTCCGGCCCGTGCGCATGGGCGACAACCAGGCCATACTCCGGGTCCAGGAAGCCGCCGTGCGGGCGGATGCCTGGGTAACTGATGCGCCAGGCTTCACCCTCCGGGCCGACATGGCCAAGGGTCAGCTTACCGATGACATCCCCGGGCAGTTCGAAAAACCAGACCCAGGGGCCGCCGGAGACGATGGTCATCACCTCGTCGATACCGGTGCCGTCCTCGGCGTGGTTGATGTGCAGCGGGCCGAATTTCTTGTGGACCCAGACACGGGTATCGGCGTTCATCTTGTGCATGTCGTAGACCTTGGGATAGGGCGCAACGCCCGGTTCCGAAGTGGTCAGGGAGCCGCCGTTTTCGACCGTTGGCTCACGTCCTGCGGCGGCAATTTCCGCCAGCAGGTCTTCGCGGCTGAGTGCGAAATCGGAGATCAGCTGCGCCTCTTCCTCCGCGGTAACTGCACGGCTTCGGGAGGCTTCAAGAACCGGCAGCGCTTGTTTCGGCAGTGCAACGGTGCTGACGCGGACCCCGACGCTGCGGAGCACCGTGTTCACGTCTTCCACACCAACCGAGGCCGGGCGGCCATCTGTGTATTCCAGTTTCAGGATGCCGGCAGTGTCCTCTGCGCCGGCAAATCCTTGGGCGGGCAGCCAAAAAGCGGCAACGGCAACGGCAAGTTTCGAAAGCAGTTTCATGATGGAACTCTCCAGTTTTGTTTCCGGGGAAGCGGCCCCGGTCCGGTTTTTGGGGTGACGGGTTCAGGCGGATTGGGTTGTGCCGTCCCGCCCGTGAGGCTGGCTCAGATCCTGGTCCGGGCCGGCAGAGATGATCCCATGCGGGTTGATGTGCCGGTGGCTCAGGAAATAGTGCTGGCGGATCGCCTCCATATCGATCGTGCCGGCTACGCCGGGCACCTGATAGAGATCGCGCAGATAGGGGCCGAGATTGCGGTAATCGGCGATCCGCTTGCGGTCGGTCTTGAAATGGGTCGCATAGACCGGATCAAAGCGGACGAGGGTGGTGAACAGGCGCCAGTCCGCCTCGGTGATCCGCTCACCGGTCAGGTAGCGGCGGGTGCCAAGCAGAGCGTCCAGCTCGTCCAGCTTGCCGAACAGGGCGGCAATCGCCGCGTCATAGGCTGCCTGTGTGGTTGCGAAGCCTGCTCGGTAGACGCCATTGTTGACCGGTGCGTAGATTTCGGCGTTGACCCGGTCGATGTCCTGCTGCTGCTCATGCGGAAAGAAGTCCGGAGTTGCGCCTGTCAGCCCGTCGAAGGCCGAATTCAGCATCCGCATGATGTCACCGGACTCATTGCTGACAATGCGGCCGGTCTGTGTGTCCAGAATCACCGGCACCGTAACCGGCCCGGTGTGGCCGGGATCTGCCCGCTGATAGACCTGATACAGGTAAGCGTCCTGCGGCACCCCGGCTGCCGGATCATGCGCTGCGGTGTCGATCTGCCAGCCACAAGGGCCTGCCAGCGGCAGCATTTGGGTGATGGTAATCATCTCCTCCAGCCCTTTCAGCGCGCGCAGGAGCGTGGTGCGGTGACTCCACGGGCAGGCCATGGAAACATAGAGGTGATAGCGGCCTTGTTCAGCCGGGAACTCCGCATCCGCGCGCGGCTCGATCCATCCGCGGAAGCCGCTGCTCATGCGGCGGAATACCCCGTCGCCCGGTTTCGGCTTTTCGGTGAGCACACCGTCAATCAGCATCTTTGCCATGGCTCGTCTCCTTGATGACCCGGCAAAGGTAGGCGGTTTCCATGCAATCGATAATCCGACTAAAGTGAAACCCAATGTTGAGAAAAAATCACCCCGAGCGGAGAATGCTAATGGAAGGAATGGGAGACATCCCGGTTGTCGTGGCGGTTGCCGAAACACAGGGGTTTGCCGCGGCGGCGCGGCGGCTGGGCGTCACCAAGTCCGCGGTCAGCAAGCGGATCACCCAGATCGAGAGGCGGCTGGGGGCACAGCTGTTTCACCGCTCCACCCGCAATGTCAGCCTGACCGAGGCAGGCGAGCATTTTTATGCCCATGCGGTCCGAGCGCAGGAGGCGGCGCAGGAAGCCGAGGACAGCGTGCTGGCGCTGCAAGAGGCCCCCAAGGGGTGTCTCAGGGTGAATGTTCCGATGGCCTTCGGCCGATTGCATGTCGCACCGCTGATCTCTGGCTTTCTGGAGCGCTATCCCGGCGTGTCTGTGGACATGGTGATGGATGACCGGGTGGCCGACCTGTTCGCCGACGGGTTCGATCTGGCGCTGCGCGGCGGCACGCTGGCGGATTCCGCGCTGGTGGCCCGCAAGATTGCGCCATTGCACAATGTCCTGGTTGCCGGCCCGGAATATCTGCAACGCCACGGTGTGCCGGAAACGGTCGGCGATCTGCGCTTGCACAACTGCCTGCAGTATTCCTTCAGCCGGGATTTCCAGGAGTGGGTCTTTAACTGCGGCGGCGAGGTGCAGACCTTCCGGCCCGGCGGCAGCTACAGCGTCAACAACGGCGAAGCGCTGCGGGAGGCGATCCTCGGCGGAACGGGCATCGGCCGCCTGCCAACCTTCACCGCCGGTCCGTACCTGGCGGCGGGGCGGTTGGTGCGTGTGCTGCCGCACTGCTTGCTACCGTCGCAGACGCTTTATGCCATCTATCCCGAGCGCCGCTATCTGCCCGCCAAGGTGCGTGTATTCATTGATTTCATTCTGGAACACCTCGGCGGTGAGGTGCCGCCCTGGGACCGGGACTGCAGTGTGTGAATTCAGCCACCGCGCTGTCCGCTGTACTGAGGAGGTTGTGCGCAATCAAAATTACGCGAAGGTCAATGTCCGCCTCCGTGCAAGTAAAACAAAGTTTCGCATTTGCAGCGAACTTTCGGACACCGCCCGGCCTGCTGGCGGGCTCATCCGATGCAGGTGCAGAACGAATGTCCATAAAGGGCTGACACCAGTCATCCGCCGCACCTGGCACGAAGGTCGGCTGTGGGCCGATGAGCGGCGAAGGACGGTGTGCGACCAAGCGCCATCCTGCCGCATGTCCGGTTCGGACTCTTCTCTGTCATTCAGGAAACCGATATGCCGCTCGGCAATGCTATCAAAGCGGAGGAATAAGCAGTGTCTGCCATCGAAGCCCTGAAGGATCGCTATCCCGGTGCTGTGACGTTCAAGTTCGGCGATAGCTCGGCTCTGAGCAGTGCCCTCGTTTCTCTTGTTCGGTCAGGACGAAAAGTGGCGAGTTGCGGAGCGCTCAGTGACTACGAGAATGGCGAGCCTCGTCCCGTGGTCGGCCGTCGGGATATCGTTCTTGCATGGGACGGATCGCCAGAGCTTGTCATTGAAACTGTAGAAGTAGTTCAGTGCAGATTCGAGGAAGTGACTGAGGCGATGGCACTTGCGGAAGGTGAGAACGACGACCTTGAAGGTTGGCGCAAGGATCACCGCGACTACTTTGAGAGGAACGGCGGCTTTTCTTCTGAGATGCAACTGGTGTGGGAACGGTTCGTCCTCTTAGAAGATTTGGCACCGAAAGGCTGATCGGCCGCTGTGTCCCGCCCTGCTTACCTTCATACTCCGAAACTGCCGCACGATTGGCGAATGTACGGTCTCGTGAAGTTGCACCGCCGCGCTCGGCCGGGAATCGAATGCCCGCAATGGGCCGATGTTTCGCCGAACCGCTACCAAAAGGTTGGATCGTCGAACGCTGCGACGCACCGCGAAGGCCCCCTGAGAGGCATTTTCGGCGAATTGTTGAGAAACTGGCCCAGTCAGCCTTCAGGGTGCTGCAAAGGAAATGGCGCGGGCACATTTTTTTTCAGTGATGGCCGTGAACCCAACGCGCTCATAAAAGCGAGGATCTCCATAAGTCGCTGCGAAATCAACACCCTGCTGTTGAAGCACCGTGAGGCCATGGGCAATCAATCTCTGCCCGATATTTTTCCCCTGTCGCTTCGTGGCCACCGCGACAGGACCGAGGACGAACACCGCGCGTTTGTCACCGTCGAAAGTTAGGCGCGAAAAGATAATCGCACCGTCCAGTTCCCCATTGTTCCAGGCAGTGAAAACACGGAGATCCTCCTGCGGAGTTTCCTCCATCAGACGGTGGGCCAATTCCCCTATCAGCTCACCTTCTTTCGATCCCTCAGAAGCGGTGAAGCTCGCATTGAAAATGTCGGCAATCACCGAAATGTTTCCTTCGTATTCTGCGGAAAATTCCATGTTCTTGTCCTCGCGAAGGAGCGTTTTCCGCGCCTTTACTAAAGATTATATGCCCAACATCTCATTTGCAGCGGACGTCAGCAATGGGGACTGCGACTGCAGCATTTCGACTGGTCGCTGAAAGGCAGCAAAGGGCCGTTCGCGCCCCAGTCAGCCGGTCAGGGCCCGGACTTTGCAAAGCCCGCTGCCTGCTTTGCTGACGTTGGTGCGCAGCGCAGCATGTGGGTTTCGTTCGGCCAGGGCTTGAATGGCCGCTTTTGCCCGCCTGGCGCGGAACCTTCGCAGACGCAGCCAAGGTCCGGTTGCCGCCCTTGGTGTCGACCGACGCTAACGGCCCATTCCGGACTTCCGGAACATCACCAAGTGCTGCGGCGCAGCTTCTCCAGACCGGACCTTCGCAGCGCCTCGAATCGCCTGTCGCGCTCAGGATCGCAATATGTAAACGATGGGAACCGCGTCTTTCAAACAGTCGTCAGCCCGAGCAGCAACAACGCCGCCGCCACGCCACAGGCGATTGTTCGAACCGTGTTCCAGAATGTCCAGCGCGGTAGATAGGTTTGATGTGCCCCCATCGAGTGGTCCAATTTGAATGTTAATGCATCGTCGGTCTTTGGTCTATCGGGACGATGCTTTTGGGCGCTGGGGGCCGGTATCCTAAGGCGCTGTGGGGCCTAACCGTGTTGTAGTGGCGACGCCAGCGTTCGATGAGGATCTGTGCTTCACGCAGCGTGGTGAAGACCTCGCCGTTTAGTAACTCATCCCGGAAGCGGGCGTTGAAGCTCTCGCAGTAGCCGTTCTCCCAAGGTGATCCCGGGGCAATGAATGCGGTCTTCGCGCCCACGGCAC
>NZ_PVUF01000034.1 GCF_003003215.1 Tritonibacter scottomollicae
GTGCCGTGGGCGCGAAGACCGCATTCATTGCCCCGGGATCACCTTGGGAGAACGGCTACTGCGAGAGCTTCAACGCCCGCTTCCGGGATGAGTTATTAAACGGCGAGGTCTTCACCACGCTGCGTGAAGCACAGATCCTCATCGAACGCTGGCGTCGCCACTACAACACGGTTAGGCCCCACAGCGCCTTAGGATACCGGCCCCCAGCGCCCAAAAGCATCGTCCTGATAGACCAAAGGCCGACGATGCATTAACATTCAAATTGGACCACTCGATGGGGGCACATCAGTTCGAACTCAGATTAGTAATGTAGGAAACATGTTTAAGGCATTGCTGGACAAAATCGCTGGGCGTGAACGCTCTCGGCAGAAAGCGGGAACGTCCAAAGATTTTGCACGAATATTGGAGCAAGGTACGCGCATCTTGCGCTCGACCAGTGCCCCCAATGCGCTCAACAAAATTGAGGACAGGGTTAGGTCAGAGCTTCGCCTCCATTCCCGTTGCTATCCAGAAAAAGAGGATACTCTCAACGCTGCGCGAGAAGAAATTCGAACGGTTCGTGAATTGCCTGACCTCGCTCAGGTCTTCATCTTCCATGGTGATGGACGCGTTAGAGAAGAAGCAGTTCGGAATTTGGAGGGACCACTGCTTACGCCTGCAAGCGTCTATGGGCTGTTTTGGCGTCTGAATGATTGGGTGCCGCAAGTACGGAGTTTGGCAGACGAAGCCCTCAAAAGGGTCATGCCGACTACAACAGCTCCTATCGTTGTTCCCGCGCTGACCGCCATACTACCTCATCTCAACAGCTGGGGTCGTTGCTCTGGTGAGGGGCGCAGTGCCGTACGTGAAATCATGGGCAGGCCGGATATAGCTGCCCACTTGGTGGAAGACATGAAAACGACAATACAGCCGCGTCTTGGTCAAATTCTTCGCGAGCTAAGCCGTAACCCTGAGATCGACCAGCATATCGAAAGCCTCTTTGTTGCTGCACTTCTACCGCATATTCGAGCCATGGCTCTCGAAATGCTGCTGTCTGGGCAGGCACGCTGGCCGACGGGTAGGTCGAGGCGTGTCTGGATTGACCGCTCGATGGATAAATATCGAAACGAGAACGTGTATGACCATCGTGACATTTCAATACAAGCCTCCAAAATCGACCTTATCGCCGTCGGTGCCCTAGATCGTTCAGCTATGGTTCGAAGGCGTGCAGCCGATGGATTGATCTCTCTGCGAAATGACCCTGTACTGAGGGATGATTTGGACGCGATCGCGGCACGTCTTCAAGACGACCCGAATATTGGTGTGCGAAACAGGATAGAATTCTACGGACGAAACCAACCAGCACGATAAGTTGGCGATGTTCACTGCGGACCTTGGTTATGCCAAAGGCAACGGCGGCTTTGTCCCGCTTAGCCGACATCTAAAGGTGTTCGGCGGCTGCACGTGCGGCGAAGGGCAGCTTTTCCCTTTGCGCCTGCGCCAAGGAGTGCTCGCCATGCCGCCAGATCCGAAGACTTTGCAAAGACCGCTTCCTGGGCTCTGCTGACCTTGGTGCGCAGCGCAGCATGTGGGTTTCACTCGGCCAGGGCTTGAATGGCAGCTTTTGCCTGTCTGGCACGGAACCTTCGCAGACGTAGCCAAGGTCGGCTCTCCGCCCCTTCTAGCCAGGGCAGATCGTCATGCAGCGCCGGACGTGAGCGGTGACTATGTCCCCTTGAAGCAGACCATTCGATCCCAAGAGCGATGACGCTTCGTGTATTCGTAGCTGGTGTTGAGCCTAGCACCCCAGGAAGCCCTCGGGAGGCCTCACTCAGGTCTGATCTCGCGCTGATGGCAAGCAAGAAGCGCGACCAGTCTTCGGCCGGAAATCACCTTCTGGCGCTTGAGGTGGATGAGGCCCCTTTCAACCGGGTCGAGGTCAACGTCGTCTCCACAGACGCGAGCAATGCTGTCGGCGTAGACATCTGTTGCTGTGACGGGCACCTGACATTTTCTCTGACGCTGATATCGGCTGAGGATCGTAGCAACAGCTTGCGTCGGCTTAATGGTCTTCATTGGAGTTCCCACCGCTTCCAAGCGACCTCGTGTCCAGGGTCTCACTATCGCAAGCCAGCCGCACTGCGCCATGCTCAGGCTCATACGGGGAGGGCACAAGGGCCCTCCGCCGGATCCGCCGCTTCATGCCACGAACCGCACATCCCCTTCATACGCGAAAGGCGCCGGAGCGTCTGCCCCAGCGCCTCTATCACCGTCTTTCAGAGAGCAGCCCAGGGACAGCAGGCGGTACGTTTCGCCCGACACCCCTTGCGCATTCATCTGCTTTCTCTGATTACGCCTCGCCGAAGCGATCGGCCTCTCATTTCAGTCGCTTCAACAAGCGCAGCATGCGCACCGTCCAAGCCAGTCCATCCGAGAGCCTATGGTCGGTCGAAGCGTCTCACTGGACCAGATGCTGAAGGGACTAACCGCGAAGCCGACTGAACGCGGGTGCATTCACGTTATTCAAAATAGTCCTCGGCGGGATCTTGTGACCTATTCGGCCGCAACTTGATCCCGATTTATATCAACAAGCGCAGGTTGCGCGCCGTCTAAGCGGACCCATCCGAGATCTTATGGCCGGTCCGAGCGCCGCATTGGACCTGCTGCCTGGAGGAATGTCTAAAAAGCCGAGTGAAGGTGGGGTGCATCCCAGCACTTCGAAACAGACCTTGGCTGCCCCATGCGGTCTCGTCATCCGAAATTTGGCCCGATCAATACGAGAGGGTGCGACATCAACATATGGAGAAATCGTCCAGCGGGGGCCCTACATCTTGTTCGAAGCTTGGCTTCGCGGAATCCTTGCCCCGATTTACACCCTCAATGGGTCCAGGGGCCACGGCGGTTGGTGGCAAAGTTCTCTCCGTAGCCACCAGCACGCAGGTTGGGCTTGCGGGTCTTGGGCTCTTGCACCTCGACTTCGATTCCGTGATCCTTGGCGTATTCCAGCGCCTCTTCCTTGCTGTCAAAGCGCAGGCGCACCTGGCTTTGAGTATCGGAGGAGGATGTCCAGCCCATCAACGGATCGACTTCGCGCGCAGTGGTTGGGACATAGTCCAACACCCACTTTCGCGTCTTGGCCATGCCAGAGGTCATGGCGTTTCGTGCTGGCCGGTAAATCCGCGCGCGCATGGCTGTCTCCTCAAGAAGATTCCTTTGCACCTATATGCGATGGATGCGCGGGCGCGGCAAGATTTCAAATAGATCGTCTTTAAGACGGGTTGCCCTGATGCCACCCCGCCCCGCCACATGCAAAGGCCATCTCGTTTGACTTGCCCCTTGAAGTAGAACAAAAACGGACCAACCTTTCTGTGCGTGCCCGACGAAGGAGTCGCAGATGCCATACGCCCATTCCGACAAGACCCTGCCGATGATGGCTGACCGCGCGCCAGAGCGGCGCGAGAAGCTGGAGGGTGGCAGAAGTTTTGTCATGCACACCGCATTCTCGCCCGCGGGCGACCAACCTACCGCCATCGCGGAGCTGAGCCAAGGGGTGCTGGACGGGGAGCGGGACCAGGTGCTCTTGGGCGCGACCGGTACTGGCAAGACCTTTACCATGGCCAAGATCATCGAGGAGACCCAACGCCCGGCGATTATCCTTGCGCCGAACAAGACGCTGGCGGCGCAGCTCTATGGCGAGTTCAAGGGCTTCTTTCCGGAGAACTCGGTCGAATATTTCGTGTCCTTTTACGACTATTACCAGCCCGAGGCCTATGTGGCCCGCTCGGACACCTATATCGAGAAGGAAAGCCAGATCAACGAGCAGATCGACCGGATGCGCCACTCGGCCACCAGGTCGCTGCTGGAACGCGATGACGTGATCATCATTGCCTCGGTCTCCTGCATCTACGGCATCGGCTCGGTCGAGACTTATTCGGCGATGACGCAGGATCTGGTGGTCGGCAAGGATTATGACCAACGTCAGATCATGGCCGATCTGGTGGCCCAGCAATACAAGCGCAACGATCATGCGTTTCAGCGCGGCTCTTTTCGGGTGCGCGGCGACACGCTTGAAGTCTTTCCGGCCCACCTTGAGGACCGCGCCTGGAAGCTGTCGTTCTTTGGCGAGGAGCTGGAGGCGATCACTGAATTCGACCCGCTCACGGGTGAGCGCACCGGCACCTTCGAGAAAATCCGCATCTACGCAAACTCGCACTACGTGACGCCAAAGCCGACGCTCAATCAGGCGGTGATCTCTATCAAGGAAGAGCTGCGCCAGCGGCTCGACAGTCTCGTAAACGAGGGCAAACTGCTGGAAGCACAACGCCTGGAGCAGCGCACCAATTTCGACATCGAAATGCTGGAAGCCACCGGCCATTGCAATGGTATCGAGAACTACTCGCGCTATCTGACCGGCCGCGCGCCGGGTGAGCCGCCCCCCACCCTGTTCGAATTCATCCCCGACGACGCCATCGTCTTTGCCGATGAAAGTCATGTTTCGGTGCCGCAGATCGGCGGCATGTACAAGGGCGACTATCGGCGCAAGTTCACCCTGGCAGAACACGGCTTCCGCTTGCCATCCTGCATGGACAACCGACCGCTGAAGTTCGAGGAATGGGACGCCATGCGGTCGCAGTCGGTGTTTGTCTCCGCTACCCCGTCCGCCTGGGAGCTGGAACAGGCCGGCGGCGTGTTCTCGGAACAGGTGATCCGCCCCACGGGCCTGCTGGACCCGCAGGTGGAGATCCGCCCCGTCGACATGCAGGTGGATGACCTGCTGGACGAAATCCGCCGGGTGTCCGAACGTGGCTACCGCACCCTTGCGACCGTGCTGACCAAGCGCATGGCGGAGGATCTGACCGAATACCTGCACGAACAGGGCATCAAAGTGCGCTACATGCACTCCGACATCGACACGCTGGAGCGAATCGAGATCCTGCGCGACCTGCGGCTGGGGGCCTTTGACGTCTTGGTGGGGATCAACCTGCTGCGCGAGGGGCTCGACATTCCGGAGTGCGGGCTGGTGGCCATTCTCGATGCCGACAAGGAGGGGTTCCTGCGCTCTGAAACCTCGCTGATCCAGACCATCGGTCGCGCGGCGCGCAACGCCGACGGCAAGGTGATCATGTATGCGGATCGCATCACCGGCTCCATGGAGCGGGCGATCGGAGAAACCGACCGCCGCCGCGAGAAGCAGATTGCCTACAATGAAAAGCACGGCATCACGCCCGAGACGGTGAAGAAGAACGTCGATGATGTCCTGGCCGGTCTTTACGAGGGCGACACTGACATGTCGCGCGTCACCGCCACCATCGACAAGCCGATGCATGGCGCAAACCTCGAAGCGCATCTGGTCGGGCTGCGTGAAGACATGCGCAAGGCGGCAGAAAATCTGGAGTTCGAAGAGGCCGCCCGCCTGCGCGACGAAGTCAAACGGCTGGAAGCGGTGGATCTGGCGATTTCCGATGATCCGCTTGCGCGTCAGTCAGCCGTGGAAGCCGCCGCAGAACAGGCCACCAAGAGTCGCGGACGCTCAACCGCGGGCAAGGCCGGTCAACGCGGTGGGAATGTCAAAAGGCGGGGGAGATGACCCCTGCTGAGGGATGAGGCCGGGCAAGGCGCAGGGTCACGCGCGCCAGAGTTCGCGAACGGTCGCGGACAAGAAAACGTGTTTCGCCAGCGCGTTGAGGACGTCGTCGACCTGCTCGGCCTCTGGGGCATTAACCACCGCGCGACACCAGAAAGGGTCCTCCATGTTTCGCTTAGCACTCGCGGCGCCGCTCTTGCTGGCCGCTCTGCCTGCAGCCGCCGATACGGTGCCGACGCTGCCTGACGGTATCTCGGTCACACAGACACGGTTCACCTGCGACCGCGATACGGTCGTGCCGGTTACCTTCATCAACGGTGACGACGGCCTCTCTGTGGCGGTCGCACAGATCGACGGGCTGCAAATTGTGATGTCGCAGGTCGTCTCCGGGTCTGGCGTGCGTTATCGTTCCCTCGACGCCGCACGTCCCTACGAGTTGCACAGCAAGGGCAACATGGCCTTGTTTTCCTATGGTTCTGACACCGCGTTCGAAACAATACTGCGCAACTGCGTCGGGACATGAGTGCGCGACACATACGCGCGACAAAGCCACATCCCAGCAGAGCATTGGCCCATTGCGCGTGATGCATAGCCGCGTGTCACTGATCGCAAAAGCGCAAATTTCGAGCAGTCTCTGAAGAACAATCTCCCGGCAAGGCGCGCCGCTTTGGATTGTTGTCTCGCCCCGCGCGGAAATTCGTGCAATTTGCCCGGCAACCTGCGTCGCGCGCGAACGCAGGTTCCTGAATTCGGCGCGTTATTGTAATTTGCTCAAAAAACCGACACCTGTGCCGCAACAGCAGACACCAAGGAGTCTCTCTCATGTTCAAATATACCCTGCGCGCCGCCACATTGGCGAGCCTTCTGGCCGCAACCGCCGTCACCACCGCCCAAGCGGAAGACACCACCCTGACCGTTGGCATGTCCGGCGGCTATTTCCCCTTCACCTTCGTTCGTCAGGATGTCTTGCAGGGGTTCGAGGTTGATGTGATGAACGCCGTCGGCGAAGAGGCCGGCCTGGATATCGCGTTCGAGACTATGTCCTTTTCCGGCCTGATCGGCGCGCTGAGCGCCGGGCGCATCGATACCGTGGCCAACCAGATCACCATCACGCCGGAGCGCGAGGCAACATTCGCCTTCACCCAGCCTTATGTGTTTGATGGCGCTCAGGTTGTGACGCGCGAGGGCAATGACACCATCGCCAGCGTCGAGGATCTGCGCGGCAAGATCGTTGCGGTGAACCTCGGTTCCAACTTCGAGCAATTGCTGAACGAGCTGCCCTTTGCCGATGAGGTCGAAATTAAGACCTATGAAAGCAACATCGAGCAGGACACCGCACTGGGTCGCGTCGATGCCTTTGTCATGGACCGCGTGTCCTCCGCGCAGCTCATCCAGGAAAGCCCGCTGCCGCTGCAACTGGCCGGTCAGCCGTTCTCGGAAATCCGCAATGCACTGCCCTTCCGCGACGATGCCGATGGCCGTGCGCTGCGCGACAAGGTGGATGCTGCACTGACCACCCTGCGCGATAATGGCACACTGACCGAGATTTCGGTCAAGTGGTTCGGCACCGACATCACCTCCAACGCGGCGGAGTAACCGATGCAAGCGCTCGACTTTGAGTACATGCTGGGGCTGGTGCCGGTGATCCTCGGCTATGTGCCGCTGACGCTTGGGATGGCGGCGGCGGGCATGGTCTGTGCGCTGGTTCTGGCCGCATTGCTGGCGGTCGAGCGCGTGATCCGGGTGCCGGTACTGGATTGGCTGGTGGTTCTGTTCATCAGCTTTTTCCGGGGCACGCCGCTTTTGGTGCAGTTGTTCCTGTTCTACTACGGGCTGCCGCAGGTGGTGTCATTCCTCACCCGCATCGATGGGGTGACGGCGGCGATCCTCGGGCTGACGCTGCATTTTGCCGCCTATATGGCAGAATCGATCCGCGCCGCCATCATCGGCGTGGATCGCAGCCAGTGGGAGGCGGCGCAGTCCATCGGCATGACGCAGTGGCAGCTGATGCTGCGGATCATCCTGCCGCAGGCCGCCCGCGTCGCCGCGCCAACTCTGGTGAACTACTTCATCGACATGCTGAAGGGCACCTCGCTTGCTTTCACCCTCGGCGTGACCGAGATGATGGGTGCAGCGCAAAAAGAGGCCGCCGGCAGTTTCCGCTACTTTGAGGCCTTCCTGGTGGTGGCGGTGATCTACTGGGTCATGGTCGAGGCGCTGAGCCAAGGCCAGAAATGGCTGGAAACCTATCTCAACAAGGCGTTTGTGCGATGATTTCGATCACAGGACTGACCAAGACATTTGGCGAAACGCCGGTGCTCGACCAGATCGACCTCGACATTGCCGAAGGCGAGCGGGTGGTGATCATCGGCCCCTCCGGCACCGGCAAGTCGACCCTCTTGCGCTGCCTCAACTTCCTTGACCGCCCAGATGCGGGCAAGATCACCATCGGTGATCTGACTGTTGATGCGGCGCGTGCGCGCAAGGCAGAGATCCTCGGGCTGCGGCGGCGGACCGGATTCGTGTTCCAGAACTACGCCCTGTTTGCCAACAAGACGGCACAGGAAAACATCATGGAGGCGCTGGTGACCGTGCAGCGCCTGCCCAAGGCCGAGGCCGCCGCGCGCGCGCAGGCGGTGCTGGCGGAGACCGGGCTGGCGGACAAGGCGAACAGCTATCCGGCCGCGCTGTCCGGCGGGCAGCAACAACGGGTTGGCATCGGTCGCGCCATGGCACTGAATGCCGAACTGATGCTCTTCGACGAGCCGACCTCGGCACTGGACCCGGAGTGGGTGGGCGAGGTGCTTGACCTGATGCGGCGGGTCGCGGAGCAAAAACAGACCATGCTGATCGTCACCCACGAGATGCAGTTCGCCCGCGAGATCGCGGACCGTATTCTGTTCATGCACAGCGGCAAGATCGTCGAGCAAGGCACACCTGCGGAAATCTTCGACGCCCCCCAAGACCCCCGGCTTCAGCGATTTCTGGCGCGGGTCAGCGGCTGATCGCACCTGACGGGCCAGATCAGTTAGGGCCGTAGCCTTCGGCATATGACTGGCGGCCTCTGCCGTTCTGACGACGCCCTATGCACCACCTCAGCATCTCGTGGCGCTTGCTTTAATGGTGAGTGCGGAGATCCATGCTGCATACATCAATGTCGTAGTTGCAAGCCTATGTGAGCCGCACCAATACATCAGCCCTCGCCACTGCTGCCCGTCTCTTTAATCCGCCCGAGCCGCGCCGTGCCGCGGCGCGACCGCCTCAGCCGTATCAGCCCCAGCCATACAACAAACTCACGACTGATACGGAACTGGTCGCGTCGCCCGCAGTTGCTATGATCGCCGAAACGCGATCATGCCGCGCCTTGGTGTTTTCTGAATAAGTTGGCGCATGGTTCTATGTGTGCATCAAACGTGTGCATCTCTCATGCGAAAGAATGAGCAGATGCGAAGCGATAATTTCGTTGCTTTGTTTGACGAAGACGTCGACGGCGCCTCGAGGAGCACTTGGCCGGTCGCTATCCAAAACCTCGTTGGCGAACTTGACCGCGCTGCCGATCCCCCGCGCGCATCGCTATGCCGCACACGGCCCACCACATATTGCGCGGTGCCGGAATACGATTCGCTGCTGCGCCTCGGATTTGATCGCAACAGCCTGTCTTATCTAATCCATGCAGCTTCATGGTGTTCTTGGCCAGATCTAGGCCGACTGTTGAAACCTGCATTGGATAGCGCCCTTCCTTGCAATGATAGAAATGCATAGTGGCGCCGGGGAAGCAGGAGCCCCCATCCGCTTTCGTTCGCGTGAAAGCGGTCATGATCCACCTTTCACCTTGTTCCTGCTGACAGCAAAGTCAATGCTGCAGACATGGCATCAGAAACAGAGTTTTCCTTCATAGAACTGCCCCCTTCGGCACGCCGGCACATCCTGATATTTCAGCTACACCAGTTTCTGGATCGTTTTGCGATGGGTCTTACGGTTGCCGTTGTTGCTTTGGCGTTGACCGACCGGGGAATGGACCTCTTCCAAATATCACTACTCTTCGGGGTATACTCGCTCACGACGATGGCGATGGAGCTGCCCTTCGGTGGATTAGCAGACAGCATTGGACGCAAGCCGGTCTTTCTGATGGCGGTTTTCGCCAGCTTGATTTCGCTGGCGCTTTTTCTCTCAACCCGCGATTTCTATGTGCTCGCTGTTTCATTTGCGTTCATCGGTTTTGGACGTGCGCTTCGCTCAGGGACGCTTGATGCGTGGTTTGTCGAAACCTTCAAGGCCGCCGCGCCCAATGTCGATGTCCAGCCTGCACTGGCGAAAGCGCAATGGGCAAATGCAGTCGGTTTGGCCGTTGGCGCGGTTCTCGGAGGCCTTCTGCCCGATATGTTAGGCTCGGTCGCTGAAAGCCTCGGTTTCAGTATCTATGATGTGTCCTATGCTGCAAGCTTTGGGGTGATGCTGGGCGTGTTTGTTTTCACGCGCCTCGCCATTGTAGAAGCCCCGCGATCCATGGCCGCCGGTGCGCTCAAGCAGGGCTTTGTAAATGTGCCTTTGGTGATCAGAGACGCGGGCATTCTTGCTCTCAAGAATCCCGCACTATCGGTTCTGCTGACAGCACTAGCGTTCTTCCTGATGGCAACCAATCCGGTCGAGGTGATCTGGCCAACCTTTGCCAAGCCAATGTTGGACGAGGGGTATGCGAACACCGTCATTGGTGTCGTCACCGCGACTTATTTCTTCTCGATCGCTCTTGGCGCATCTCTGTCTTCGCACGTCAGCAGGATCTTCAAACGGCAGCACGCCAAGACACTTGCGGCGACATTTGCTTGCCTCGCAAGCGCTCAGATCGCATTGGCGCTTCAGGGCAACATCTTCGGGTTCGTGGGCGTTTTTGTCCTCTATTCCGTATTCCTTGGCGTCAGCGAAACACCCGCCAGCAGCATTCTTCACCGCTGTGTTGAAGATCGTCAGCGGTCGACCATGTTGTCAGTGAAATCACTTATACAGCAGTTGGGCGGCGGCTTGGGCCTGCTCTTGGCCGGCATCGTCGCCGAGACTTACTCGACACCGATTGCATGGATTGTCGGTGCAGTGTTTCTATTCATTGCTGCGATACAGTGCTTGGTTTTGGTCAAATACTTGGCCGTACAAAGCTGACAGCGGATGAGGTGGATGGCTCCTGCTCCACCGGCATCGAACGTGCCAAAGTGCAGTTGTCATCGACTGCAAGGAAAGGAGCCACCCAATGACAGT
>NZ_PVUF01000035.1 GCF_003003215.1 Tritonibacter scottomollicae
CCTGCGTCGCCGCCGCCCCGTCTAGTCTGTCACCGTAGCGCCTCAGCGCCGCCGGTAGAGGGGGTTCTAAGGTTAGACCCAATGAGCCGCAACCCAAAAATACCAAAACCGCACAAAAAATGCGAAACTTCTGTGAACTATGTTTAATATCAAAGCGTTAAGCCTTCAAAAAACACTTCCACCCCACCGCTTTCGCCCCGTTCCACCCGCCAAACACATCCCCAACTCCCCGCAAAAACCACTTATCCACAAGCCGCCCCCACTTACCCACAGACTCAACCGCGGAATCGCGTCGCGACTCGCAGACCAAACAAACAAAACGAGTCGCACCCAGCGCGAAACCCAGCCGCTAAAACAAAAAAGCGCAGAGGAAATCCTCCGCGCTTTGTCTTGTTGCCACTCTATAGGGGATCACTCCGCCGCGATCTGGCCCTTCGCCTTCTCTACCCGCACGGCAGAGAATTTGAATTCCGGGATCTTGCCATAGGGGTCGATCGCCGGGTTGGTCAGGATATTGGCCGCCGCCTCCACATAGGCGAAGGGCACAAACACCATGTCCTCTGCGATCGCCCTGTCCGCACGGGCCATGATCTCAATGGCCCCCCGCCGCGTGGACAGGCAGACCATCTCGCCCGGCTCGACGCCCAGCGCCCGCAGGGTCTTGGGGTGCAGGGAGCAGTTGGCCTCGGGTTCGACCGCATCCAGCACCAAGGACCGCCGGGTCATTGATCCGGTGTGCCAATGTTCCAGCTGGCGACCGGTGGTCATGATCATCGGGAACTCCGCATCCGGTGCCTCATCCGGTGGGATGACGCTGGCGGGGGTGAACTTCGCCCGTCCCTCGGCACGCGGGAAGCCGTCGCCAAAGACGATCGCCTGACCGGGGTCGGTCTCGTGCAGCGACGGGTAGGTGATGGTCTCGGTCTCCAGACGCTCCCATGTGATATTGTCGAGCGACTTCATGTTAAGCTTCATCTCGGCAAAGACTTCGGACACATCATTGTAAGCCCAGGGCAAACCAATGCGCTGCGCCAGCTCCACGGTGATCTTCCAGTCCTCGCGTGCCTCGCCTGGAGGCGTGACGGCGGGGCGCACGCGTTGTACCTGGCGGTTGGTGTTCGACACGGTGCCGTTCTTTTCATAGAGTGTCGAGGCCGGCAGGATCACATCGGCAAAGTTGGCAGTCTCAGTCAGGAAGATGTCCTGCACCACCATCAGGTCCAGCTTGGCAAAAGCCTCGCGGGCGTGATCCGCATCTGGGTCGGACATTGCCGGGTTCTCACCCTGAATGTACATGCCCTTGATATTGCCCGCATAGACCTGATCGACGATCTCGGTCACCGTGAGGCCCTTCTCGTTGGAGAAGTCGCCGCCGCCCCAGACATCGGTAAAGCTCTTGCGGATGCCATCATCCATCACCGATTGGTAGTCCGGCAGGAACATCGGAATGAGACCCGCGTCAGACGCGCCCTGCACATTGTTCTGTCCGCGCAGCGGGTGCAGGCCAGCGCCGGGCTTGCCCACATTGCCGGTCATCAGGGCAAGAGAGATCAGGCAGCGGGAGTTGTCGGTGCCGTGGATGTGCTGACTGACCCCCATGCCCCAGAAGATCATGCCGGCTTCGGCCCCGGCAAAGATACGCGCCACCCGACGCAGCTGTTCAGGAGAGATACCGCAGATTTCGGACATGGCTTCCGGGGTGAAGGCCTTCAGGTGTTCCTTCTCGGCCTCCCAGTTCTCGGTCCAGCGGTGGATATACTGGCTGTCGTAGAGCTCTTCTTCCACGATCACATTCATGATCGCGTTGAGCATCGACACGTCTGCGCCGGGGCGGAATTGCAGCATCTCGTCGGCGTAGCGGCGCATGCCGACCCCGCGCGGATCCATCACGATCAGCTTGCCACCGCGTTTGGTGAACTGCTTGAAATAGGTCGCCGCAACGGGATGGTTCTCGATCGGGTTGGCGCCGATGATGATCGCCACATCAGAGTTTTCGATCTGATTGAAGGTTGCAGTCACAGCACCACTGCCCACGTTTTCGATCAGCGCCGCCACCGAAGAGGCGTGGCACAGGCGGGTGCAGTGGTCGACGTTATTGTGTTTAAAGCCCTGACGAATGAACTTCTGGAAGAGATAAGCCTCTTCATTGGTGCATTTGGCCGAGCCGAAACCGGCAACCGATTTCGGGTCTTGATCGCGCAGCTTGACGAGCCCTTTGGCGGCGACATCCATCGCCTCTTCCCAGGTTGCTTCGCGGAAATGGGTCATCAGGTTGCCGGGATCGACGTTGAGACCCTTGGCAGGGGCATCGTCGCGGCGGATCAGCGGCTTGGTCAGCCGGTGCGGGTGATGGATATAGTCAAAGCCAAAGCGGCCCTTGACGCAAAGACGGCCTTCGTTGGCCGGGCCGTTGATGCCCTCAACATATTTGACCTTGTTGTCCTTGACCTTGAGCGAAACCTTGCACCCCACTCCGCAGAACGGGCAGACGCTTTCGGTTTCCGTGTCGTAATCAGCGCGGTCGCCAACCTGGTTCTCATCCACCACGGTGGCTGGCATCAGCGCGCCGGTCGGGCAAGCCTGGACGCATTCACCGCAGGCAACGCAGGATGAGTCTCCCATAGGATCGGCGATGTCGAAGGTCGGATAGGCGTCATGCCCACGCCCCGCCATGCCGATCACATCATTGACCTGCACTTCGCGGCAAGCGCGTACGCAAAGGCCGCAGGAGATACAGGCATCGAGGTTGACGCTCATGGCGACATGGCTGTCGTCCAGCAGCGGGATGCGACCCTCTTCGACCTTGGGGAAGCGCGACTCCGAAACCCCGTTCAGCTCTGCCATGTCCCAGAGATGCGAGGACTTGTCGTGCGCCTCGTCCTGTTTCGGCTGGTCGGCGACCAGCAGCTCCATCACCATCTTGCGCGCCCCTTCGGCGCGGGCGTTGTTGGTGGTGACGACCATGCCATCGGCAGGTTCGCGAATGCAGGAGGCGGCCAGCGTGCGCTCGCCTTCGATCTCCACCATGCAGGCGCGGCAGTTGCCATCCGGGCGGTAGCCGGGCTGCGGCTTGTGACACAGATGCGGGATCTTCAGGCCGCGACCATTGGCGACCTCCCAGATGGTCAGACCCGCCTCTGCGGTGACCTGTTCGCCGTCGAGGGTGAAGGTGATTTGCTTCGACATGGCTCAGATCTCCTTAGCTTGCGAAGATGAGGTGAGGGCTGCGACTGACCTTGGGGAGGCGCAATCGCGCACTCCCGCGGGGAAAGTCAGGCGCGGCCCGGTGGTTCCCACCGGGCGAGACATCATTGCGGAGGCCATGCTCAGACCTCCTCGGGGAAATGTTTGATGGTCAGGCGGATCGGGTTCGGCGCGGCCTGACCCAGACCGCAAATCGAGGTGTCGATCATCGCGGCACTCAGCTCTTCCAGCAGATCCTGATCCCATTTTTCCGCTTGCATCAGCTTCACGGCCTTTTCGCAGCCGACCCGGCACGGGGTGCACTGGCCGCAGCTCTCATCCTCGAAGAAGCGCAGCATGTTCAGCGCCGCATCACGGGCGGAATCCTGATCCGACAGCACCACCACGGCGGCAGAACCAATGAAGGACCCATGTGGCTGCAGCGTGTCGAAATCGAGCGGGATGTCATCCATATGCGCCGGCAACAGGCCGGAGGATGGCCCCCCCGGCTGATAGGCCTTGAAACCATGACCATCCAGCATGCCACCGGCCGCCTCGATCACATCCAGAATGGTGGAGCCCGCAGGCAGCAGATGCACGCCCGGATTTTTCACACGACCGGATACGGAGTAGGAGCGCAGCCCCTTGCGGCCATTCTTTTCGACCGCGTTCAGGCACTCCGGCCCTTCGCGGTTGATCTTGGTGACCCAGTATAGTGTCTCGACGTTATGCACGAGGGTCGGCTGGCCAAAGACGCCCACCTGCGCCACAAAGGGCGGACGGTGGCGCGGCTCGCCGCGCTTGCCTTCGATCGACTCGATCATCGCGCTTTCTTCACCGCAGATATAGGCCCCTGCCCCACGGCGCAGGTCGATATAGCCTTCCTCGACGATGCCCGCCGCTTCCAGCGCGGCAATCTCACGGCGCAGGATTTCCAGCACCGCCGGATATTCGTCGCGCATGTAGATAAAGGCTTTTTCCGCCTCGACCGCCCAAGCTGCGATCAACATGCCCTCGAGAAAGACATGCGGCGTGCGTTCCAGATAGTAGCGGTCCTTGAAGGTGCCCGGTTCGCCCTCATCGCCATTCACGGCGAGATAGCGCGGACCTTCGTTCATGCGCACAAAGCCCCATTTCTTGCCCGACGGAAACCCCGCGCCGCCAAGGCCGCGCAGCCCGGCAGACAGAACCTTGTCCTGCACCGCCTCCCAATCGCCATTGGCGCGGAGGTCCTTCAGCACCTCATAGCCGCCCGCGATGGCATAGGCGCGGTAGTCCTCATACTGCGGCAGATGCGCGTGAGTATCCTCTGCCGCGATGGCCGCCTCGACCTTGGCCACGGAAGCGTGATCGATATGGTTGTGACCGATTTCCAACACGGGCGCGGTGTCGCAACGGCCCATGCAGGGCGCACGCAGAACGCGGACCTGAGTGGGGTCCATGCCGTCCTCCAGCGCCTGTTTCAACTGCTCGGCCCCGGCCAGCTCGCACGAAAGCGAGTCGCAGACCCGGATGGTCAGCGCCGGTGGTGGGGTTTCGCCTTCCTTCACTACGTCGAAATGGGCGTAAAAGCTTGCAACCTCATAGATTTCCGCCTGCCCCACACGCATTTCCTCGGACAATGCCCGGATATGCGCCGCAGAGATGTGACCGAACTGGTCCTGCACCAGATGCAGGAACTCGATCAGCAAATCGCGGCTGCGCGGGCGGTCCCCCAAAAGGTCGAGGATGTCGGAATGGGCCTGATCGTCAAGCTGACGGCCCTTGGGCGTCTTGCGCCCCTTGCCGCGTCCAGATTTCCAAACGCCAGATGTGTTGTCCAAGGGTGCCATGGGTGTCTCCCAACTCAGGTGCCTGAAACCGCAATCACACCCTCATTCCCCATGGTCAAATTTGAATGCCCGAAGGCGCGATAAGATAAGCTTATGATGCAGCTGCGGCGATGACACTCTTGAGCGCACGGAGCGTCGTCAGCTCCGGTTGCCGCTCTACACTTGCGAGGCAAATCGGACGTGCGGGCTCCGGGTCGACCAAGGGCAGAGCAAGTGTCCCCTCAATCGGTCCCAGCGCCTCCACAAGAGCGCGCGGCAGAATGGTCGCGACAGACCCTCCGCGCGCCATGACCATGGACGCCATGAAGCCTGTCGATTCCGACATAACCTCCGGACGCAGATCGAGGTCTGCAAAGATACGGTCCAAGATACGGCGATTTTGCATCTGCGGCTCAAGCAGGCTCAAGGGTAGTTTTGCCGCGTCCGTCCAGCTTATAGACGTCGCGTGAGACCCCAGCATGTCCTGAGTTGCGAGCAAAACATAGGTTTCATCATAGAGCGGCAGCAGGCTCATATTCTCCTGCACGACGCTGTCACTATAGGTCACGCCTGCATCCAGCGTACCATCATAGAGACGTTGCTGGATCGTGAGCGAGGTGGTGACTTCGAGGCGGACCAGAAGGCGCGGATGCGCTTGGTGCAGTTGATCAATCAACTTGGCCGCAAAGGAGGTCGCAGTGGGCACGGCGCCAATAACAAGCGCACCGGTCACCTCACCCCGCGCTGCGGCAATTTCCTGATCCAGCGCCTTGGCATCATCGAGAATGCCGCGCGCTCGATCCACGATCATCTGCCCTTCGCCCGTCAGGCCCTGAAACCGGTTTCCGCGACGCACGATCGACAGACCCAGTTTATCCTCCAGGCTACGGATCCGCATGGAAAACGCAGGTTGGGACATATGGCACGCTTCTGCCGCCTTGGCGAAATGTCGATGACGCGCCAGCGCCGTCAGCAATTGCAGATCCTTCAGCTCAATCATCCGCACCAATCCGGTTTTAGATCACGTAAAATGCCGGTTCAGAAGATCTGAGATATCCCGTTGGGCAACATGAATTCCATACAATCAGCGCCAAAAAGATACTCTACCGAATTGGCCCCGACTGGGAGCAGCTTGAGCATGCGCCTTTTAACACTTTGAGATCAAGGCGTTTTGCGAAGATCCGAACCTGCTTTCACGCCCGCTGCAACCCCCACGGTCAAAAAGGTGCATGCCAAGGTAAATGCCGCGCAGCCGGGAGTTAATTGGCTGGTAAACTCTCTGCGCTAATCCAGAAGATGTGGATAATTACCGATGCCTCGTCTTGAAGGAGTTAAATCGTGCGTTTTGTACCTACCGTTGCAGCACTGCTGCTGGCCGCCCCAGTCTATGCGGCTGATGAATTCACCCCGGCCCTGCAAGCCTACATGGAAGATGAGATCAGCGGCTGGGCCAACGCTCCGGAAATCGTTGCGGCCATCCAAGCACAGAACGAAGCCCGCGATGGCATCACCCAAGCACAGATCGACGAGATGGACCAAGCCTGGCGCGCCTCGGTCGGCTCACCATCCAGCGACCCCATCGCTCCGATTCTGAACAATCCCGTATCCGACTCCCTGCGTGCGCGGGTCGAAGAGTCCATGGGCACGATTACGGAAGTATTCGTGATGGGCGCACATGGCCTGAACGTCGCGGCGTCAGATGTCACGTCCGACATGTGGCAAGGGGATGAAGCCAAGTTTCAGGATACCTTTGGCAAAGGCGCTGACAGCGTCCATATCAGCGAGGTCGAGCTGGATGAGTCCACGCAGCGCTATCAGGGCCAGATTTCCATGACCATCGTAGACCCCGAGACTGGATCTCCGATCGGCGCGATCACTGTTGGCGTCGACGCAGAGAGCCTTCTGTAATTCCTGCCCACACGGGCATCAGGATCGGTACATCTATGGCAATTCTCAAGAAAAAACCTCCGTCCATCAAAGGATGGTCCGTCTTTGCCAAGCTCAGCCTGTTGCTGGCGGCGGCAACCTTGGTCACCGCCACATTCATAACCGTGGCAAACAAGCTGATCATCGACCAAACAGTAAAGGCGGGCGTCGACACGCTTGGTGTCAACGTAACCTACTCCATTGCCTCGCGTAGCGGTGGTGCCATTCGGTTCGGCGACGAGGAAAAACTCAACGCCGATCTGGCGAAAGTCATCGAAATGTCAGAGGGGCGTTCGCTGCACGGCATTGCGGTCAATACCGACGGCAAGGTGATCGCCTCCTCCGGCACCGCAAACGAAGAGCAGATCGGCGCGCTTACGGCGCTGGCAACTGCAGCCGCGGAGGTCAACGCGGCCGAGACGAGCAATAGTGGCAACATGGTCGCAGCACCGGCCACAACGTCGAAGGGCGCAGCAGTTGGGGCGGTGGCGATGCTTTGGTCTAGCGCTGCGGCAAAGGCGGATGTTCTGGAGCGCCAGTTGATCGCCTATGGGGTTGCAGGTGGTATTTTCCTCCTCATGTGCTTGTTGTCTGCAATCATGCTGCGCCGCATTGTCAGCCGTCCACTCAGTGATCTTGGGACCAGCATTGTTCAGATCGCCGACGGAAACTACGAACAGCCGGGGCAATACTTGTCCCGCGCAGACGAAATCGGTCGCATCGCGCGGAACGTTGAAAACCTCAAACGCCAGTTGGCAGATGCACAAGAGCTGGCAGATGAGCGTGAACGCTCACAGGAATATCAAAAGCAAGTTGTCGAAGTTCTCAGCCACGCGCTGAAACAGATGTCGGATGGCGATCTGACACATGCTATCAGCGAAGCCTTCACTGAAGAGTATGAAACCCTACGCCGGAATTTCAACTCGACCCGTGCGACAATGGTCAGCATCATCGACTCCGTAATCGAGAGTTCAGAACGCATCCGCTCAAGCGCCGAACAGATCAGCGTATCTAGCGGTGATCTCTCTCAACGAACCGAAAGCCAAGCGGCGACGTTGGAAGAGACTGCTGCCGCCATGGAAGAGCTGAACGGTAGCGTTCGCTCTGCCGCGGAAGGGGCACGAAAAGTCGAAGGCATCATGGACGAGACCCGCTCCACAGCTGAGCAGAGCGGGAAAGTTGTGACCGATGCCGTGGATGCAATGTCCAATATCGAGGCATCGTCCAGCAAGATCTCAAAGATCCTGACCGTGATCGACGATATTGCCTTTCAGACAAACCTACTTGCATTGAACGCCGGCGTTGAGGCCGCCCGGGCTGGTGAAGCCGGGAGAGGTTTTGCTGTCGTCGCGTCCGAAGTGCGCGCATTGGCGCAGCGCTCGGCGGGAGCCGCCCAGGAAATCAAGCATCTGATCGTTGAAAGCACCGAACAAGTCGGCGAAGGCGTACGCCTCGTTGGCCGCACAGGCGAAGAGCTTGAAAAAATTATTGGCCGCGTCAGCACGATTTCTGGGCATGTGAGCGATATTGCCTTGGGCGCGGAGGAGCAATCAACCACTCTCAATGAGATCAACACCGGCGTCGCCCAACTCGATCAGGTGACTCAGCACAATGCTGCCATGGTCGAGGAAACGACCGCTGCCAGCCAAGTCCTTCGCAATGATGCCGCGCAATTGGCTCGTGTCGTAGCTGTGTTCAAAATCGATACGAAGCGGCAACGCGAAGACGATTTTGAAAGCGACCTGAACGCCGATACTATCGCGGTTGTTGCACAACAGGATACAAACAAAGCAGGCGAATCGGAACTGCCGCAAGACGACGCTTCAGACGCACCTATGAAATCGGCTGTCGGTTGGACCGACTTTTGAATCGCAGGGCGACGAAACGACAAGACAACTATATTTCTGTAACGCTGCCCCCTTCGGAAATAAACGCCGCCCGGTATGTCAAGGCAAAAGCTGACGAGATGTGGCGATCCAGAATGCCGGTTCTTCCTTCCGGCCATTCGCAGGGAAATCGGCAGAGCCTCTGCAGTAACTGCTGTGAAAATGGCCTGAAACCGTGCCTCAGCGCGGACACACCGCCGGGGCTTTGACGGAACCGTGGATCCAGAACGACCCTTAAATCGCTGCGGACAAAACATGGCTGGCCTCACAGCCGGTGTTTCCGACGATCACACTCTGTGAGTTCATAGGTGCAGCCTTGCTGCGCACACAAGG
>NZ_PVUF01000036.1 GCF_003003215.1 Tritonibacter scottomollicae
GTCAAAACCGCGCAAACAGGCCGGACACATGGCTGCTTCTGACAAATGCACAATTCTGATCAAATATGTCTTGCTATGCAGGAGCCATCCACACAAGACATTCGCTGCAAGACAGAAGACAGGGCGTCAGAAAATTCGCAGTCGTGGGACAAAAAAGCCGTTGGCCGCGTTTGCTCCAATTACCGGTTCAATCTGTGCCTAACTGAGAAATGAGAGTACGGATGCATTGAAAAAATCCGGCGCATCACGGTTGGCAATGTGGCTGGCTGCAGGAATGACCAAAAATTCGCTCTTTGAAATTGCGTTAGCCATCTTCCGAGCTCGCTTATGTGTTTTTCTATTTAGAGCCCCAACCATGATCAGCGTTTTCGCAGTAATGTTGGGAAGGCGTTCGCGTCCATCATATTGGGAAGCTGCGTGCATTACAGTGTAGTTGTTCTTTGCTGTCATCTTGGCAATCGCGTCCTGAACGTATTTGCCTGCATCCTGCGATTTTGCGCCCATCGCACTTGCTGGAAGTGCCGTGAATAGTGAGGGTGGTAAAACTTTGAAGAGCAACATCGCCCAACCTGCTAATTCTTTCCCAAAAGCGCCTTCGAACACAGTCGCAACAGATTCAACCGTCACCAAATGCGAAACTTCGTCAGGCCAGCGCCCTGCCATTTCAATAGCGACCATGCCCCCCAGAGACAGCCCGACAATTGCATACTGCGCGATACCTTTCTCTTGCAGCACGGCCCGCACGACATCAGCCATTCCTTCGACGCTTTGGACGGGAGCGCTCCTCCCATGGCCCGGGAGGTTGGGCGCAATCACGTGATACTGCTTGGAGAACAGATCTATCTGTGGCTTCCATAGCGCGGCGTCAACGCCTGCACCATGTAGCAGCACCAGTACAGGCCCGTCACCCTGCTCGAACACTTCAAGCCCGCATCGCAAAACAGTTCCCTTTCCGGCAGATTACTTCATGCCTACTGACCGCTCCAGCAGTGACTTTCAAGGCTACATTCCGAAAGCAGACACTCATGCCGTGAACAGCATTAAGTAATTCGGGCTCGTTCCGGACGTCGAAGGCGGCGCAGCATTCTGTGATATGCTGGCCTAGTCAACGTCGGGTTGTCGTTTTGGGAGGGCATGGCGGATCGGAGGATCAGTCATGGAAACACCAAACTTACCTGCCGTTCGCGCGCTTCGCCCTGCCTGGAACAAGGGCCGCATAGTTGGTCAGAAACGCCCGCTCAAACCGAAGCATGTCTGGGCGATCCGAGTGAGGCTTGAGCTCGCGGAGAACCATCGCGATCTGGCGCTATTCAATATGGCAATCGACAGCAAACTCCGAAGCTGCGACCTGGTCAAGATGAAGGTCGTAGACGTGATGGCTTCGAGTCAAATTAAAGAGCGCGCGTCCGTTCTGCAAAGCAAAACCCAGAAACCGGTACGCTTCGAGATTTCGGAAGGTACCCGCGCTTCGGTAGAGAAGTGGATGAAAGACGAGCTGATGGTTGGATCCGAGTATCTTTGGCCCGGCCGCTTCCACGAGCGGTTGCACATCTCAACACGCCAGTATGCGCGGATCGTCCGGGATTGGGTCACATCGATCGGACTGGAGGCAAGCGCCTATGGGACCCATTCGATGCGACGGACCAAAGTTACTCAGATATACAAGAAGACGGGCAATCTATGCGCTGCGCAGCTCCTTCTAGGCCACACCAAGATGGACAGTACGGTCAGATACCTCGGCGTCGAACTTGAGGACGCCCTGGCCATAGCCGAAGCCATTGAAATCTAACAACTGCGGGTCGCCTTCACTGGCGGCCCAGAGCTGCCCTTGGGTGGCACCCTAAGATGCTGCGGCAGCAACCCGATTTCCGGACATTCGCTGCAAACCCGAAAATGGATCATTGACCAAACGGTCCTTTGTTGCCCTCCGATCACTAAATTTGATGCTGCGAATGCGGTCTACCAAGCCGACATTCACTGCGCCTGTGGCATTTTGCAACGGACAGCTTTAGGTTACCAAGACGAGCGCTTGCTTTCGAGGCGACGTTATGGAGACTGAACAATAACCTGGGAGAGCATTGAAAGCGATGAAGTCTGTCATTGTGTTGGCCCGCGCATTGGGAGCTTTTACGCCAGCTCTAATTGGTGTCACCATAGGTATTGATGTGCCCCCATCGAGTGGTCCAATTTGAATGTTAATGCATCGTCGGTCTTTGGTCTATCGGGACGATGCTTTTGGGCGCTGGGGGACGACCATTTGTTGAGGCTCACCACGCGGAATTCCCATTTGGGCGCACCATCGAAGGGTGACGCCGGATAGATGTTTGCAACCTGGGACCTGGCGGTGGAACAGATCAGCGAAAATCTTGCAAAGGGAGAGACATCCATAGATGTAAAACGTGCCATCGCTGATGCCGTGCTTCCGGCAGAGCTCTTTGGCGCCCATCCCGGCTTGGTGCTCCTTCAGGACCCCAATGATCTGCTCTTCGCTGAAACGGCTCTTCCGCATCGTCTGTCTTCTCGTTTGGAGAACAGGCTAACTTCAAACCGCGGACTTTTCAGGGCAGCAGGTCATGTCATATCCTCCCAAGTCACGGCAAGTGTGTCGGCACGGACCGCAAGGTCGTGGATCGTCATAGTATATCCAGTTCGTTTTGATGGCTTTTAGAGTTGATCGCAAAAATCAACAGCAGGGCGGCGGCCACCACTCCTGCGTCTTGCCAAATGGTGCACCCATCGCGCGCCACTCCAGCACCAAACTTGAACATACTGTCATCATGAAAACGACCGTAAGCTGCTGGAGAATATACGGCAAGCCGACTATCACGGCATTCGCACATTGGAGTGCTGCTGAGCGGCGAAGCGGACAATCAAGGAGGAAACCCGAGGTTGACAAGATAGTGTATCACGAAATGACGCAGTGAATCTAAGATCAGGAAAGCGCCTCAGGCCGGTGCCGAAGCGCCGGCCTGACAACTAGAACCGATCACGGAGGTTAGCGTCGGGCCTACTCTCGAGTAGCGTCGGACTTTAGAATATGAAGTCAGACTGCGTGATATCGCCGGTCACAATTAGCATATTGTTATCGCCATATTCAATTACTGTCTGGGCACAGCCGCCAATGATCTCGATATCTGCATGTTGCAACCCGGTCTGAGAAAAATCCAGCTGATCAACGCCACTTTGGAAATCGACGATAACATCGCAACCCGCGTCAGAAGCAAACACGAAATGATCCGCCCCAGCCCCTCCGCTCAGCATGTCATTGCCTGTGCCGCCCTCAATCGTATCGTCACCGCGCCCGCCGTTCAGCCAGTCGCGCCCTGACCCGCCATCCAGAACGTCATTGCCCTGCCCTCCACGCAGGAAATCGCGGCCGTCACCGCCATCCAGAGCGTCATCGCCCTGCCCGCCACGCAGATTATCGCGACCGTCACCGCCACTCAGCATGTCATTGCCAGAACCGCCGATTAGATGGTCCCGCCCAGCCCCACCCTCTAATTGATCATCGCCATCGCGGCCGCGCAACCGGTCGTTGCCATCGCCGCCGCGTAACACATCATTGCCGTGCCCGCCCGATAAGCGATCGTTACCATCAAGGCCCAATAGCTGATTGTCGGCATTTGCCGCATCGCGTGCGTCGTTCATCACATCAAAGCTGTCGCGCCCGTCTTCACCCAACCAAAGGATCGAGCCATCGTCAAAGTTGAATCGCCCGCCATCCAGCGCGTCCAGGCCACCCTCAAACGTCAGCGTCGCCTGACCCAAAGCAAAGTCTGTCTGGGCCTCCCCATCAACGCCGACACCTTCGGTTAGGTCAATCTCAGCGGCGGTGCCGGTGATGTCAAAGCTGTCGGCATGAGGGTCAAAACTGGCCCAGGCGCTATCGTTGAAGATCGTTTCGAAAGCTGACAGCGCCAGGCTTTCTGGCGATGTGTCGGAATGCGTGGCCACAACCGTTACGATCGTGCCGCTTTCTACATGCAGATAGGTTGAGGTATTGGTGCCCAACGTTCCGCCGTCAAAGCCAATGAACTGTTGGCCGTAGATCGTATTTAGGCTTAACCCCAGACCAAAGGAAAAGGCCGATTCAGTCGCAGGGTCCGCTGCAATTTCGGTGAAGTTGGTCATCTCTGCCAATTGCGCCTCTGGCAGCAGGGTCTTTGATACCAACAGGGCATCCATGAACCGGATCATATCTCCAGTTGAGGACACAGCCCCACCTTCAGCGCCAAGATCAATAGGAATGCCTGTGACATCAAGGGTCTCTCCGTCCAGTGGGTTTTGGGCGTAGCTGTGCAGCAAATCCCCCATTACGCCTGCGCTCTTCATCGAGGTACTGGTCATGCCCGCTGGCTCAAAGACGCGGGTCTGCATTTCTTCGGCCAGCGTATTGCCCGACACGGCTTCGATCGCCTGGCCTAACAGCAAGAAGTTGGTGTTGGAGTATTCATATTCCGTACCGGGAGCTGAGGTTGCGGGCTGCCCCTTGGCGATATCCAGCAAACCCTTAGGGCCAAGTGGCGCACTCGGGTCGCTGAGTATCTGCTCGATCAACACGGGCAGGCCGCTATCGCCCACTACCTCATCGTAATCGGGGATACCGCTTGTGTTTGACAGAAGCTGACGCAACGTGACTTGGTCGGCATTGGCAATGCCGTCCAATGCCGCTGCAGGCAGGTAATCTGACAGCGAGCTGTCCAGATCCATCTTGCCTTCGGCCACCATTTGCAGCACCACGACAGAGGTCATCATCTTGGTCTGGGACCCGACCTCATAGACCTGACCGGCCTCGGCGGGGGTTTGAGTTTCAAGGTCGGACACGCCATAGCTGTCTTGTACGGAAACACCGTCCCGCCAGGCTTCGATCAGGATCGCAGGTGCCGGTTCGGCAGTTGAATAGTCCTGCAAGGCTTGCTGTATGGGTGCCAGCAGCGCGCTGAGGTTAAAGGTTGACATGATTGTCTCCACTGGTTGTCGGGAATGGAACTTCGGTTGATCCGCCGAGGTTGGTTCCGTCCGTTTCTAACCGCGCGCGCTGCGCAATGTGCCTTTCCAAGTGTTCAGGGACAGCCGATCTGTCCGCGCCGTCATGGTCGGACAGATCCTGCTGCTCAGGGCTTGAGATTGCACGTGTGCTCATTACACCGTCTATAGCCAATCAAGCCCGCTCCCAAAGGATCCTCCGGATGACGCTCGCAGAAATACTAAACGCTTTATCCGCACCGCTCTCCTTGGGCATTGCACTGTTTGCGGCGCATGTCTTGTTGCTGCGCCGTGACAATCGGTGCATATATGTACCGTTGGCGCTGTTCTTTATAGCGCAGGGTGTGCTGGAGCTGCACAGACTTCTGTTTTTGGGCGCATTAATGTGGAAGCTGTCGACGGATCTGTCGGATCTTGCGCCTGCACTGCACGGCCCGATGCGCTTACTGACGGCGCTGACCTTTCCCGCACTCCTAGCCCTGGCGCCACTGTTCTGGCTCTACGTTGATGCGCTGACGCGCGAGACCCGCGCGTCATGGCGTCATTGGCCCCTGCATTTCGCCCCGGCGCTTTTTGCAGGTGTTGTGGCGCTACCCTACCTGCTGCTGCCCATGGATGTGCTGGACGATGCGCCGATCTCTCCAGAGGCCACCTTTGCGGGCCTTGCATTGGCCGTGAGCTATGCCTTGCTGGCACTTACCGTGTTTTTCCACCTGCAGATTGCAGGCTATGTTGTGGCGACATTGTACCGGCTTTTCACCTATCGCAGCCGATTGAAGGATCTGTTCGCCAGTACTGACACCATAGAGCTGCGCTGGATCAATGCATTGGCGTTGAGCATGGGGCTATATTGGCTGGTGACGACGTTGGGATTGGCAGCCACGCTGCTGGGTAAACAGGTCCTGAACACCAATACTGCTGGAACATTGAGTGGGGTTGCCGCGCTATGGTGTACCGCCCTATGGGGGATCCGGCAAAAACCCGGATTTTCGCACGAGGTTTCACCCGTTCAGCAGACGGGACCTGATAAAGACCGACTGAAAATGGGCAAATACACCCGCTCGGCGCTAACGGATGAACACGCGCGCCGGATTGCTGAAAAGATAAGCCTAGCAATGCAGCGCGACCAATTGTACCGCGACCCAAACCTATCGCTTTGGGATCTGGCCAAGCATATCAGCACCAGCTCAAACTATGTGTCGCAAACACTCAATGAAACCATAGGCGAGACGTTCTTTGACTATGTGAACAGATGGCGGATCAAAGATGCGGTGCGCGAGATAGAACAAACCGATCAGACGATCATGACCATTGCTTATGACGTCGGCTTCAACTCCCGCTCATCGTTTTACAAGGCCTTCAAGCGCGAGGTCGGCGGTATGCCGACCGCGCTGCCTCGCCCCAAAAATCGTGTAACTAAAGCGTCTCCAGTTTGATCTAAACATTCTTTTTCGCCTCTTCGTCGATGCGTCAGCCTCGATACCCAATCTCCCCCCAAAAGCGATGCGGCGCTCCTTTGAAGCTGCTCCGCAATGCGAGCCTTGGCGCTGCAAGATAGCCGCGCCGCATGCAAACGTCGGGTCTCAATAGACAGGGGAACGATTCCATTGCGGCTCGAATGTCGGGAATCGGGGATCAATTACTTAGCAGCACCGCCAATCACGCGAACGACGACTTTGGGCCGAATCCGTTGCTTGAGTTGGGCGCGAGCGCCGTTCCTGTCAAGCTTTTTGCTGTTGCCGCGGGGCGGGAAGGATCTTGGCCAGTTTGCGGAGGTTCCGGGCGGTGGCGGCGAGGAGAAATTCGTCGTTCGCCCCGCACCGACCACGTAATCGGAGCCTGTTCAGGCCAAGGATCAGTTTGAGGTGAGCGAAGAGCATCTCGACCTTCTTCTTCAGATTCATCTGAGATCGCGTGTTGCTCGGTCTTGGCAATATCACGAGCAACCTGCCGGGCGTCTTCATGTTCCTCGCGGGTAATCTTGCGCGCGTCGGCGTTTGGGCAGCATCTCGCCTTGGATGGGCTGGCTTTGCAGACCTCTTTGAGGCGAACCGGAACGGAGAAGCAATTGCGGGTGGCAGAATAGATGGACACGAAGAGTTGCAGCCCATCGGGTGAGCGAGAGCCCTGCATCACGGGCTCTCGCTTTCGTACCGGCAAATGGCTGTTCTCGGCGCGGTTATTGAGCCCTTTGTGGGACCAGTGATCAAGACCGGGGGCAACACCCCGCTTCGCTGCGCCGTAGGAGCGAAGCTTGTTGGTGATGATCCATCCGGGCACGAAACCTCAGCGTTTCACCAGCCTGACCTAGAGCCGCTTTGCCGCGTGCTTGGCCCGCCGGTGCTGAAGGATTTCATCCAAAACGACACCGTCCCAATCAACGGCAGGCCGGGGCCAGAATGGTCGACCCGCGATCTTCACCAGGACTTCATCCAGATGTCAGATATCGCCGGGGCGGGCCTGTCGGCAGCGTAAGTTGCGCGCAATCAGCGGCCCGAACATGCGGGTCCAACGGCGGACCTTTTCGTAGGAAACGTCGATGCCTCTTTCCAGCATCTTCTCCTCGACCTCGCGCAGGAAGCGCTGGCGTTTGTAGCTGATCGAGGGTTGGGTCATGCGCTTCAATTACGCTGATGTCGGCACACCGACAGCCGACGCCGAGTTTATATGACAACACCCCCATACGGCATAAGCTACGACTTCCCGGGGAAACGGCAGCCCTTCAGGCGCGGCATCTCAGCTTGTATCCTCATGACAAGATGCTAGCTGCGCCAAGGTGCGGCAACAAGATGGCAATGCCCGTCGACGCATTGTTCCTCGACGAGTTTCATGAGCGTCCCCACAGCCATGACAGCGGGGCTGCGAACATGTTTTCGCCGAAGGGGACGACCTTATCGTGATCGTAGAGAACCATCCCTTGGACGAACTTTTTGCCGCAGGCGTCCGCCAGTTTGCGCATTCCGGAAAAATCAGCTGCCGAAACGGTGGCGGACGACTTTACCTCGATACCGACGATTTCACCGCGGCGGTTCTCCAATACGATGTCGACCTCGTTCCTGGCCTCGTCACGGAAGTGCGAGAACGTGCACCGCTGTTCACTCCAGATCGCTATCTTCCCCAGTTCGCTGAACACGAAGGTCTCCAGGATCGCACCGAAGCTCGTTTTGTCCTTGCGGACAACGTCCGGCGAAACATCCCTCATAGCGGCGAGGAGACCTGCATGGCTCTGTCGCATCTTTCGTGCAGATGATGTATTGACTTGGCCGTTTTGTCGATGAGGTTGAGCCGATGGTTTCGTTCAAAGGTGCGCAGTTCCCGCGGGATGTGATCCTGCACG
>NZ_PVUF01000037.1 GCF_003003215.1 Tritonibacter scottomollicae
CTGCATCGGGTGGCTCCTCTCAAAAGCAGTTCATAGCAACTGCACTATGGTGCATTGCCACGCCGGTTGATGCAGGAGCCATCCACCCCATCCGCTCAGCAGACCTCCGACCTTCCGATTTCGCTGCACGATGTCATGAAGGGCCGGTTCGGGGAAGCTGCGCCGCGGAAGCGGCGTTGTGGGTAGAAGGCGGCTCTGGGCCGCTAGTTTCTGGCGCAGGTAAGCGAGCTTATCGATATACGCAGTCTTCTGGGTCAGAAATGTTTGACGTTTGGGTCAGAATTGAAAGACGCGGCTCTGCTGTTCCCTCAGGTTTTGGCCGTTGATTAAGTCAAAGGTGTTCGACGTCCCACACCCCCTGTCAGGTGTCAGGCAAAACAGACTTTTGTGTCAGGTTGCTGACCCATCTCGCGGGTGCAGAACGTCTAGCGGTTCTCTGATCGCGGTTATGTCAAGGGCGTTGGGTTTGTTGTCCGCCGGGGTCGTGGTTCTCTCCGAAGTCAGGCGATGCTGCTTCAAGATGGCGTCCGGGGCTGATCGTCTTGAATGTCATTCACGAGGTTGATGCCGGTTGCGCCACCTCGACCGCTTTACGCAAGATCGATCTGCCTCCGTCCCGGAGGACGCCGAACCCGCCCTGTCCTCAGGCGGGTATGCTGTTTGTCAGGTTAGAGGCTCCTTTGTCCAATTGAACTCAGTCCCATCGCGCCAGATCGCATGGAGGATCACAGCGATTTTGCGTGCGGTTGCCACAGCGGCTTTCTTGAAGCCTTTGCGCGCGCTGAGCCGGATTGCCCAGGATTTGAGAGGTGAGTACCGGCTGACCTGCGTCATCAGCGACGTTGCGGCAGAGACCAGCAGGCGGCGCATCTCGGCATCCCCACATTTGGAGATGCGGCCCGATCTGTAGATCTCACCTGACTGGTATCGTCGCGGTGTCAGGCCAAGGAACGCGCCGACATCGGTTGATCGTCGGAACCTGTTTGCATCATCTATTGTCGCGATGAAGTTGAGCGCCACGAGTGGGCCGACGCCCGGCACCGTCATGAGGCGACGGGCCAGTGTATTCTGCTTGGCAACATGCATCAGCTCATCGCCCAGGGCTTCTGCCGAGGCGCAAAGCGTTTTGTGAATGGGTATCATGGTCTGTGCCAGAAGCCCCAGCATTGGATCACATGCGCCTGCCTCGGCGAGTTGGTCACGGAACCCCTGGCGATGATGGGCGCGCAAGACAGGACCCATGCGGATCCCGAAGGTTTTAAGGACACCACGGATGTGGGCCTCAAGGTTCTTGCGCATGCGGATCAGCCGTTCGCGCGCTGCAACCAGCGTCCGCACACGGTCCGAGGCTTCGCTGCGAATATGGACTTTCGTAAACCACCCGGTCCGCGCCAGCTGCGCCAGACCCTCAGCGTCCGCCTTGTCCGATTTGTTGAGGCGCGCTGACAGCGCCTTGTGCGCCATGCGGGCATCGATACATGTGATCGGCACACCGCGTCTTTCCAGCTCACGCGTCAACCAGGTGGCCAGTATCCCACTTTCATGCACAACGCGTTCGGCACTTGGGGCATTCTGCGCAACATATTCCGCAATGGTATCAGGTTCGGTCGGCACAGACGCGCGGTTCAAGACTTCACCGCCTGCGTCCACCACACAAATCGAAACTTCTTTCAATGAAACATCCAAACCAACATAATGGCTCATGTTCGTTCTCCTTACGGCTTTTGATTGGTGAGGCTGATACTATCAGACCTCGTTCGCCATCGGAGAGTGACCACCGCGATCACACCATGTCATTGGTAAGGCTTGCAGCGAAGTTTTGAAGTTAGATGGCGGCAGTGCGGGCAAAAACCGATATTCGGCATGCTCTTCCGAGCATGCCGATGCGGCTGGTAACGTCACCTCATTCAGCTAGCATGCGGGTAATCAGGTCGTGGGTTGCGCGGACCCGGGCCTCGTTGGGGGAGTTGCGGTTTGCAAGGACCACGACCCCCAGATTTTCGCTAGGGACCATAGCAATATATCCACCGAACCCGTTCGTGGCGCCCGTCTTGTTCAGGATGATATCCTCATCGGACTGACCTGCCACCTCATGCATCGGTTGGGGATTGAGGATGAAATCATAGCCATTTCCATCCACCATACGTTCCGGTTCGACAGGCCAAGGATAAGCCTCCCAGATCATGGCCTGCGTATACAGTCGCGTCTGGAACTGCCCCTTCTGAGTGCGAGACACCGCATTTCGGATTTCAGGAGAGACATCCCCATTCGTAAGCGCGACGTCCAGAAGTGTCAGCATGTCACGAGCAGAGGACTTTACACCATAGGCTTCATCGTCAAGAACGCCGGGCGTGACACGGATTGGTGCATTCGTTTTCCGGTCGTAACCATATGCATAAGAGGCCGCCGCGCCTTCGGGAACATTGATCCACGTATTCGTCAGTCCGAGCGCGGGGAGGAGATCCGTTTGCAGGGCATCAGTATAGCTCATGCCCATCGCGTCGGAGGTGATGCGCCCCAGCAGGCCAATGCTGATATTGGAGTAGCTGCGCGCCCCCGGTTCAGATGGCTGCCAGTCCCCCAGCCAGTCCACCAGTTGATCGACATCTGCCGCCTCACTTGGAACCTGCAAGGGCAAGCCACCGGAATGATGCGTTGCAAGATCCATCAGCGTCAGCTCCCCTGCGGGTGCCCCTTGCAGGGCCGGAAGATAGGTCGAGACCGGCGCATCAAGCGACAGCTTTCCGCGTTCCTCGGCCAAGGCCGCCAACGTGGCATTGAAAATCTTACTGATGGAGCCAAGCTCGAACAGCGTATCAGGCGTCACAGGCCGCTGGTCCTCGCGCGAGGCCAGCCCGGTTTGATAGAACTGGTGCTGCCCATTATGGGTTACGCCCACGATCAGGCCGGGGATATCGTAGTCCGCGATTGCATTCTCAAAGCTTGCGGCGGCGTCAGTTTCAAACCTCTGCTGGCTGTCTTGCGCAAACACTGGGCTAAACGAAGCTGTCACGATCAGGGTGGAGAGGAGGGAGTTGCGTTTCATGTCTGGTCCATTTCAGTTTTCGAGGCTGAAATATCCGCAGCGGCGCGCAATAAGAAGACGACAACATATTGACCTGCATATAAGCTCAGCTCATGCCAGATCGTCCCGACATTCCCCTGAATGCTTTGCGCACCTTTGAGGTGGCCGCACGTCAGGGCAGCTTTACCCGTGCCGCCATAGAACTTCGCGTGACGCAAGCGGCGGTCAGTCACCAGATCGCGCGGCTGGAGGATGTGCTGCGCGTGACCCTGTTCCACCGCACCCCGGCGGGGCTGGTCATGACCGATGCCGGACAGGCGCTGTTCCCGGTGATGGAGCGGGGTTTGGACGACATTGCCCGCGTGCTCGACCGCGTTGCCGGTGGCCCGCCGACCGAAATTCTCAACATCGGCGCCGTGACAACCTTCGCCGTGGGGTGGCTCATTCCCCGGCTTCAGGCCTTTGATCGGGCACATCCCGGAATCACGCTGCGTCTGTCCACCCACAACAATCGCGTGGAAATCGCCCGCGAGGGATTGGATGCCGCCATCCGCTTTGGCGACGGCCAATGGCCGGGAGTCGAAGCCTATCACATCATGGACGCGCCCATGGCGCCGCTCTGTTCTCCCAGGTTGGACATGCAGACCCCTGCGGATATGCGAAAGCACACGCTTTTGCGCAGCTACCGAGCCGATGAGTGGTCCGCTTGGTTCGCGCAGGCCGGAGAAGCTTGTCCTTCCCTCACGGGTCCGGTTTTGGACAGTTCGCTTGGACTGGCGGATGTTGCCGCCGAGGGCTTCGGCATCGCGCTACTGCCCGTGTCGATGTTCGAACGTCAGCTTCTTTCAGGTCGGTTGGTGCGCCCGTTCGCAACGACCGTGACACTCGGGAGCTATTGGCTGACGGTGCCCAAGGATCGACGGATAACTACTGCCTCAAAGATGTTGCTAGATTGGATGCGAAATGTAGCGGTCGATCACTAACTTATTAAATGAGCAATTCCGGCTTGGGCTCACTGCCGACATTGAGGGCAAGGAGCCAAGTTTGACAACTTGAATGTCCGGTTCCGGGAAGTCGAGACGCGATTTGCGCATGTGCGGCAACGAGAACCAACCTCGTTTCGCACCGGTCACTTTGGGCTGGCTGGCGTCATCTGGCGGCGGAGACCAGGTGCGGTCTCCCAGCAACCCGGTGCCGCGCCGCCGCAAGTCGGCAGTGAGCCCATTGCGCCTGATGCTGCGCGGTGTGCGAGTGGCGGCTTGTTGGATTGGACCGACTGTCATTCAGAGAAACTTCCGCACCTGATCGAGCACAGCATCAGGGTTTTCGAGCTGCGGCAGATGCCCGACCCCCGGCATGGTCGTGAACTCGGCATCCGGCATCAGATCGTGAAGAGATCGCCCGCGTTCGAGGGGAATCCAGGGATCATCCTCACCCCAGACGATTTTTGTTGGACAGCGAACTGCGCCGAACTGTGGCTCAACTTCAGCCGTATATTTCTCGTCCGCCTGTGCGAACTGACGATAGAAGCTCGAAGCGCCGTCCTCCGTCAGCCAAGGTGCAACAAGGTTTTCCAGATCGTCTGTCGGTATGTCATTAACGAGCGCACCTTCGATGTAAGCAGTGACCAGCGCGCGATGAATGTGTGCAGGCAGCCCCTGAAAGGCGTCGACATGTTGCCCCATATGGTCAAAAAAATCTGACCCCCAGGGGCGCATTGCAACGACGTTCATGAGAACATATTTCTCGAAATCACACCCATGCAGCAGATGGGCGCGCAATGTCGTTGCGCCGCCAAAATCATGCGCAACGACGTGCGGACGCGTTAGCCCCCAATGACCCAGCATTTCAGCGAAGACTTCACCTTGAACATCGAGCGATGTGCGTTGTTCGGCGCTTTTGGCCGATTGGCCGTAGCCGGGCATATCGTACCAATGGACGCGAAAATCCTTCGCCAGATTGGGGATCACGCGATGCCACGAGAATGATGACCAGGGCCATCCGTGGGCCAGCACGAGGTTCGGTCCTTCGCCGATCCGCCCTGCCGCGCCTCTGCCCGCAGCCGTCTCGTAGGTTTCATGCAAGCTCCAACCCGTCATTCCGATCTCCATTCTTACCATCAAAAAGATATTGATGGTAAGATACCCACCTGCTTCACACTGTCAAATCCGTGTTTTAAGGTGAGATATGGGTATGTTGCATCAAACCGTCTGGATTGAAGATGACCTCATCGGGGGTCATCCTGTCTTGGATTTTCTAAATACCGCTGGCGGTCGCACAAAGCTGCGCGATGTGGAGCGGCTGACCGACTTTCCGACCTTTCTCGAATGGGCCGTTGTGGCCGATGTCCTGTCCGAGCAGGAGGCCCGCGACCTGCTTGCGCGTGAGCAGAACGACGCAGACGCGGCGCAAGCTGTCTTGGCAGACACACGGCGTTTTCGCGAAGCACTGCACGCCCTCCTGATGGCTGAACAAGCGGATCTGGAATGGCCCGAGCCTGAACGCACTCAGGTTATAGACGCCATTCGCCAAGCGCTTAGGAACGCGCATCTTGAAAGCGACGGAGATACGTACAGATGGGCAACTTCACCCCAACAATCTGATCTGGAGCTACCCAAAGTAAGGATCGTCCTGTTGCTTGAAGCACTGCTTCGGAGCGATGATCTTGCACGAATGCGGAACTGCGAGCGCTGCTCTTGGCTGTTTATTGATCGGGGGCGGGGACGTGCGCGTCGTTGGTGCAGCATGGCCGCGTGCGGTAGCAGAGCCAAGTCGGCGAAATACTACCGTCGTAAGACGACGAAATCCAAGTAGCCGACATTGGCGCATGTGTAGCGAAATGGGACTTTGTACGGCTCAGCCGACCTCGGCCTTCGACAAAGATGCTGCTCTTGTGCGCTGTCGCGACGCAAGTCAGCATAGAGCCCAGAGTGTCAATTTTCCGCAGCGCAGCTAATGTCAGCTTGCACGAAGGTCGAAGGGTAAGCAGAGGTTATGACGAAGCAATCACTTAGTGACGCATTCGAAGAATACGGCCGAGTTTGGCTTAGAAATGCCGTTTCAGAAGACGACCTGACGCTGTTCGACCGCGCGGCTTCTATCTCTGCGAAAGCGGGACAAAGACTTGATGGATCAACGGCATTGGATGCCGCCTTGTCCGAGGAGAGTTCGGTGGTGTGCGCTGTACGACGCCTTGTACCAAAAGCGCTACCGGTTCGAGTTATTGCATTCAACAAGTCGGATAACGCCAACTGGGGCGTTCCTTGGCATCAGGATCGGGTCATCGCGGTTACCGAGAAGGCCGATGTCGCTGAATATAAAAATTGGTCTCATAAGTCAGGCACGTGGCATTGCGAACCGCCAGAATCCATCTTGGCAGAGATGTTATTTGTCCGCGTTCACTTAGACGATACTGAAGATTCCAACGGCGCGATGGAGATCGCAATTGGTAGCCACGCGGCTGGCGTGATTCCCTCGGAAAGCGCTGAACGCGTGGCAAAGACGTATCCGATCGAAACCTGCTCGGCCAAGCGCGGTGACGTGCTTATTTTAAAGATGCTGACCTTACACGCATCGAAACCCGCAAAAGTGAAATCCGGGCGCAGAGTGTTGCGTTTAGATTTTTCGACATCCCAATTGCCATCACCGTTGTCGTGGCACAGTCCTTTCACTAAAACCTGACATTCGTTCTTTAAGGGCAAATTGCAAATCCGTCCGCTCTGCCGACCTCGGCCTTCGACAAAGGTGCTGCTCTCGTTTACTGTCGCGACGAAGGTCAGCATGAAGCCCAATTTAACAGGTGCTGCTCCCGCATATTGACCCGTCCGGCCCAAAAGCATCAATGAATCGTCGCATGTAAAAACCCTGCGCGCTGCTCCGCGACCCGGTGAACCGCGGACGGATTAATGATTGGCTGGCCGCATCGATCTGGGCTTCGTTAATCGGGACCATTTCCAGCCGGACCACCCGATACCCACTGATATCGCTGGACGCACGCCGTACATAGACTGTTCCACTGCACTGCAAATCAGGATTGTCTGATCGGCGACAAATCGTGGCGACTGCCCCCTCTCGTATGTCCCGCAACATTGGGTCTAACGAGAGAGGTGCTGCTATATGCGCGGTCCCATTCCGGTCGCCGTCCGGGTTCTCAACGCGCAGCTGCCCGTACCCCGTGATCATCATCCATGGCACATCCATCGCAAACCGCTCTGGCAGGCGGTCAGAAGTCTCCGCAGATATAGGTAAATCTAGCGGTGACACATAATCGTCCAGAAACTGCGCAAACGTTATCCGCTCAAACATCTCAAGGTCTTCCCGTACGCCCGCGCGCGCTAGACGGTCCAACTCTTCAGCGACCTTTCCAACCAAACGCGTTGTCTGGCTTTCCACGGCGGCATCTGTCCCCGCAAGATAGGTGTCGTTATCTTTCGTGCAGGCGGCCACAGCGTCCGCCTGCAAAAAGTCCCGCTCCTCCATAACCTCGCAGGCTTCAGCCCTCAGCATGGCAAGTTCGCGGCGCTCCTGCCATTCGGGCCAGGCGAAAACAACGAGCCATGCAAATCCCCAAGGGATAAGCCATTTGAGCCACGAGGTTTGGGTCATATATCGAAGCATACTCATATCTATATCGATCCCACACTATCTCGCAAATGTCACCCAAGGAGGCCCACCCGAAGAAAGGTTGACCAGTTGAAATAATAGAATGGGAACAGCAGCTTCGCCCCGCCTCTCCGCCGTTAAGCGCGTGATCGGCTCAAGTGCCGAGGGCCCGGCGCTATGGCAGGGCCCTCGTTTCGTGGGTGTATGAAGTCCACGCATAGTCCGGGAGGATATAAGTCCCGTAGCTTCAGTTTGCACACCGCAACGTTTTGGCGCCAGTTAATAAACCGCAAGGACTCTGTTGCACAAATCCACTGATAGACAGAGTTCCCCTTTCCCTAGACGGACTTATCCCACGGCCTCGGTAATGGGTATGCCGAGCGCCGTATAGCCGTTCATGACGGCGATGCGGATTTGGACTTCCGC
>NZ_PVUF01000038.1 GCF_003003215.1 Tritonibacter scottomollicae
AGCACCTTCGCGGCGACCCCGACAAGCCCATTGTCACTGGATGCGTCTACAACGGCAAAAACAAACCGCCTTACGAGCTCCCGGAGCACAAGACAAAATCTGTCTTCCGCAGCGATAGCCACAAGAGCTCTGGCTTCAACGAGCTGACGTTCGAAGACGCGACGGACAATGAAAAGATCTATCTGCATGCAGAAAAAGATCACGAACTGCATATCGAGAACAACCGCGCCAAACGGGTGGACCGCAACCAGTCCGAGTCCGTCGGGAACAACAAATCCATCGAAGTCGGGAACAACCATCACGAGGTGATCGGCGGCAACATGACGGTGATGGTGGGGCCGAACAAGCTTCAGTCGGCGGTAACCTCTGCCTTCAAGAAGTTTACCAGTGCAATCGGCGACATGACCAGCAAGCTTGGCCTCCCGGATGCGCTCAACATGGGTGAAGGCAACCTGATCATCGGCGTTGCCAAGAACAAGGCAGAGACCGTGATGGTCAGTTCCACAGAAGTTGTCGGCGCGGGCAAAGCCGTCACAGTCGGGGGGGGCTATCAGACGGTTGTAGGGGGCGTTTTTAATCAATCCATCGGGATCGGCGCGTTTGAAGAAGTCGGCCACAACAAGTCCGTTGTTGTTGGCAAGGTGTTTGAGGTCACCGTGGGCAAGTCGAAGCTGGTGATGAGCGAAGACGGCGTCATCAACCTCAAGGGTGTGAAGGTCACGATCGAAGGCGATGAATCTGTCACGGTCAAGGGTGGCCGGATCGACCTGAACTGAGGGATAAGCATGGTGCAATACGGAGACAGCGGCTGGGTGGTAAAAGCCGCGCTGCGCAAAGCGGTACGCGACACGGAACGGGATCGCTTTGTTGCGGAAGCGGGCACAACTCCGTCGCACGCCTTGGATGAGATCGCCTTTGCCCCGCAGGTCCAGCGGCGCAAAGTGGTCAGCCTCATGAAGGTGACCCGTGACGCGGGACTCGATCAGGAGCAGCTGAAGACACTCACCACCATGGCAAAGGCGCTCATGCAGTGCGGTCTCGGTCTCGGTGCCATGGGATCGGTTGCAGAGGCTGTGCTGTCGCCCCACCAGACCCATTCCACGGATTTATTAGATTTTTTTACGCCGGACTACGGCCAGCGGGACAGGGACTAGCCCGTGAGCCTGCTGCTTGATCTGTATTCCCCCCTGAGGCCGCGCCGCACGTGGCAAGCTGCAGATCTGGGGGCCAGGGCTGGCGCGATCACACAGGGTGCGCAGCATGTGGACTTGACGCTGCCGCAACATTTGTTGAATGCAAATCGAGCCTATGCGGATGAGGTCTATGAAAACCTCATGGCCTATGCGGCGCAATTGCATGTGCTGGGCGTATTGGCCGGTGTCATTGACGGGCCGACCGAGGAATACCGTGCTGCGGTTGCCGAAGCCGCAGGGAGCTATTTCTCCAACCTGATGGAACGTTCACAGCGCGAACACTGGTGGGAAAATTCGTCACCGCTTGATGGTGCGGCAACGGTTCTCGGCTGGTATTATGAAGGGCTTGGCATCGCAACACAGCAGATTCCGGTTGAAGCAGTTCAGGAAATCGGCCGCAGTTGGGAGAACACCGGCGAAGACCTGCAATCCACCGATCCGGACAAACTGATCTTCAATCTCGGAGCAGATGCGCTGTCCTCGCTCTGGGATGCCTGCGAGGCGCGCTGGGAGGAGTTCTGGGACGATTTCGACCGCGAGGGTCTACTGTCCGCCATGGCCCGGCTCAAGGCGGATGCCGACTTTCTCGCAGCGGAACTGGCGATAGATATTGCTCTCGCGGTCGCTACGGGAGGAGTTGCCACCGGTGTCAAGATTGTGGCCAAGCGGCTGGCCGGAAAGGTCTCTCGGGTCGTCATTCGCGCCGCAAATCAGGCCGGGCGTGCGGTGCCTGACAGTGCGGTCCTGCACAGGATAGACCTGCCTGATACGGAGATCGACGACCGCATCGTGCGGCAGGTCCTTGACGAGGACAACCTGCGTACCGGTTCCTCTAGGGGTGATCTCAGTTCCCGCGCTGAAGTGGACAATCCCGGTGCAGAGAAACCTGCAGGCGGCATGGCAACCAGACTGACGTCCAAACAAGTTGGCGATTTGGCAGAGGATCAGGCTCGGCGTGATCTGGTCGCACGAGGATATACCGATCAGCGGGTTATCCAGAACCCGCAGGGCAACGGTGTTGATATCATCGCCCGGAATCCAGAGACTGGCGAAGTTGTCTTTGGCGAGGTCAAGGCTAATTCGGCGAGATTGAGTCCGGACCAAAGCTATAGAGGTGGGCCGGACTACGTCAAAAATCGCCTGAATCGCGTGATGAAGCGGCAAGGTGAATGGGCGAGTGCGACGACTCAGCAAAGGAAAGATGCGGCAAGCGCAATTCGATGGTTGAGAGACGACCCAGCTTTCAAAGAAATCAAATATGATGTTGACCCAGAGATCGGTGCCACCACTAACTACCGCGAACGCACCTGGGATTATAACCCAGGTGAACGTCCCAAGCGGATTACTTGGCGCAACGCGGAGGGTGCGCCTGTCACCGCCTCCGGAAAACCTAAAAAGCCTCCTGCACGCGGGCCGCCGGACGACCGATAGAGTAGCGTAGATTGAAAACATAGGCATGAAGAATATGACAGTTACAGTCGAGAGCATCCTGCGACACATCGAAGACAAGTTTGCGGGCTGGGTCGAAGACCAGGACTTAATCAAAGAACTTGATTTTCAAAACTTGCAGAGTTTCTTGGATGATGAGCCGAAGGCGAATTTGTCAGTCGGGGATGACATAAGCCGCACCGCTTATATGTACCTCAAGCGCTTCATCCTGGAGAACCGGGGCGTATCGCCGGACATGGCGCAGATCGCGCTGGCCACCCGCCTGTTCCTGCCGGAACTGCGCTATGCGATCGGGCTACAGCACCTCAACACCAACAGCGGCGTCAGTTTTCGCGGCGCGGTCACCAGCGTCATGATGGCGGCCACCTTGGGCTGGCGCGAGCAGACCGAGCTTCAGGCCCGGCTGGTGCTTCAGGAGATGGGCAAACATGCGATCCAACGGGGGAAGTTCCGAGGCGGCGGTGTTGGGCAAGTCACCACATCCCATAGCTTCCCCTATGCGATGATGGATATCTTCAAGGACTTTCTGAGCGCAGAAAACACCAGCACCATGACCGTTTGGCGCGATGACGTTTATCAGGACTATGTCGGCGGTCACAAAGGCTGGGCTGACTTGGCCGACGGGGGCTGGCGCGCGCCGGATCTGAACCATTTTCTGGACATTTTTGACGCTGCAACGGAGTACCATGTCTCGCAAAGCAAGGACATGGAATTTCACGGCAGCAAATACGATGATGATGGCCTGCAAGAAACCCACTACGAGGTCGAAGAGGACGCCTTTTGGTTCTATCCTGTCATCCTCTTCACCATTCTGCGCCTGCGGGAATGGGAGGGGTTGGCGAACCCGGCCCATTTGAGCCACGACCTGTTTCAGAAAGGGGTGTTTTCCCGCCTGCCGACAGCACCCGATTGGCCGCAAGATCCGTTCTTTGATGCGGTTGAGACCAAGTTCCTGTCGGAATTCCCAGCTACACCCACATTGGCCCAACTTCCGAAATTGCGCGCAGAGCAAAGCTGAGAGAGCTAACGATCAGGTAGGTAAATATGGCCGCCAGAGGGCTCGAGTATCTGTCCCATTCCCAAGGGCAAAGCCCTTGGCATCGGGAACATTGATTGGGCAGATAATCAGCCACGATCCCGCGACTGGTCGTCCCACGAGGGCTGCGGGAACAATCCGACAGGACTTTGGCTCGACAAAGCGCGGCGACAATGCGACGGCCATTGGCAAGCTGGGTGATGACGGCGATCAAGGCGGCCATCTGGCGGCCCACCGCTTCTTCGGCGACACGCCAGACGAAGGCATTGCTCCACAGGCAGGTAACCTCAATCTGGGGGCCTGGAAAACTATGGAGTATGAGTGGGCCAACTGGACAAAAATGGGATATGAGGTTGATTTCAAAATCGACACTTATTCGCCAGGGGCCGACAGGCCGGATCGGTTTATCTCAACGTATCGTGTTAGGGACCCAAGCACGGGTAAGATCGTATGCATTGGCCAAGGAAAATTCAAAAACAAAGCTGGACAGAGCTTTAAGCGGGCGACTTGGCGCGACATGCAAGAAAATTATAGGAGAGATAAATGAGCGAAAGCATTTCAAGCACTCATAAGTGCGGTAGTCGAAAGTGAGGAAGCTTTTTCAATTCCTTGGAGCAGTTTTGCTGTGGTATTCACACTTGACCCTGATGGTGATCCTATCCAATCATACGGACATCTTTATAAACCAGATTCTGACTTTGAAGCAATCTCGGCGGATCTAATCGCTACAGAGGAACCAGTTGCTGCCTACCTCCAAAAAGTATTCGGCGACGCCCAACCGCCGATCAAAATGCTGCTTCAGTTCGACCGTGTCTCGGGCCGGTTCAACGTCCAGTTCGAGGATAAGGACGAAAGCCGCTGGCAGGTACGCCCGGCAGACATTCACGGATATATCGAAGAACTTCGCCCCAAGTTTGACCAATGACACCTGCCGAAGAGGTCCAGGCCAGAAAGCTGGCCAAGCTGATCCTGCCTTCCATCCCCGGTGACTACGCTGAGGATGCGGTGGCGATTTCGGCCTGGTTGTGGCTGTCACCGGACGGCAAGGGCGCCGGCGGTGGCGCGCGAGCCTACGATCTGATCGGCCATTCCACCGGCTTCAGTTTCCCGATTAAACCCTTGTTACCAGTGCTAAACACGCTCCGCGCTGTTCACCCGGACTATGAAACGCGGCACTGGAAGACGGCGCTGCTACAATTCGGGCGCAAACTGCATGAATTGCGCCTCAGCTATGAATACGAAGATCCCTATCGATGGATGGTCACTGAGGCGAATTTCAAAGACGTTCTGCTCACGCTAAGACCGCCGTTCTTGCAACCAAATCAACCTTAGGATTGCAGCGCACGCCAGCCGCGGGACGAAAAAACGACATCGGATCAGGCTCGGCGTGATCTGGTCGCACGAGGATATACCGATCAGCGGGTTATCCAGAACCCGCAGGGCAACGGTGTCGATATCATCGCCCGTAATCCAGAGACTGGCGAACTTGACTTTGGCAAACCTGTTGTTGGGCCGGCATGGAGAAATCAAGAATGAGAGACCGCATTGCAAGCGCGTCTTTTTGGAAACAGGCACTTACCTTCCAGGAAGAAGACATAGATTTTTTTGAGCGATCTTATAAAAATAGATCCGAAACACCATTTCCGTCGCACGGAAACCAGGGGGCTAAAGGGTTGCCCCTTCTGACCAGTCTCTTCGAGATGTCACTCCTCCTCTATTCGGCGAGTTCTCCTATGGAAGAAGTCGTGGCACCTGGCCATCGTGCGGTGACAAAACACTTTCCGGAAATTGTCTCTAATTTCGGTACCAAGATGCCTAATGGCGTTCCGTGGCACGGGTACGACGTAACCCACCGCTTCATTGCGCAACTGATATTGTGCAAGGCAACCCAAGCGGAAGCAGCGGCCTTTTTCGAAGCTCTAGATCAGTTTGACCGGATTTGGGATGCTGGTGGCTACGATCAGATCTGGGCGGCCTCCCGACGGCATTTCGGCCTGCCGGAGGTTCCCGTCACCAGTGATGTGCATTGGCCCGAGGCCTATCGAAACCTGTGGCTGGCCATCGACCCCGCAGAGCCGGAATTTGCCCGCCCCCATCATCTGAAAAAATTCCTGGATGGCTGGTATGATGAAATGGCCTCTGAGTTGGCAGCCCAGACCACCCGCGGTGAGAACCTAGGAGAAAACAGTACCTACGTTGGCTACTGGTGCCTGGAAGCAGCCGCGGCCTCGGTCGCGTTTAGGATCGATGATAGAGAATTACGCGACCATCCCCATTACCCCGGTGAATGGGCCGATTGGGCGAGGAGGTAGCTTCGAGGCCGCACCGTTGTTATGAGTAGGTCGTTTTTGCAATCAACTTAATCTTGGGAGTGAGTGTCATGCCTGCTGCGGGACGAAAAGAGGATATCGGGTCAGGCCACGATGGTTTCCCACCGACACCAGCCACGTCAGGAAGCGGTGATGTCGGTATCAATGGGAAGCCGGCGTTGCGTGAGGGGGATGCTTTCGCGCCGCACGCAAAGCCCAAACACCCGCCGCACGGGCGGGCGCTGTCGGCTGGATCGAGTAGCGTTTTTATCAACGGAAAGCCCGCTGGCCGTGTCGGCGATGCTATCGATTGCGGCGGCGCTGTCGATAGCGGCTCTGACGATGTGTCTATTTGAGGGTGAATGGGTTACGCATCGCCCTATGGCGCATTGACTGCGAAACGGTTTTCTTTTTGAAACTCTTCGCACTGCTCCGGACACACCAAAGTTGCTGTTGGTCTGTGCGCCGCCAAGCGATACACTATACGGCACTGAATGAGTTCGGCTAGGTACCGACGCTGCGCTCGCGGCAAAGGGCGGCTGTTTCAGGTGCGCATGCAGCACAAGTCTCCCTCCGTGCCGCCGGTTCATGCGACTTTGCAAAGGTCACTATCTGCGCTTCACGGACGTCCGTCCAGGGCGCAGCCTAGCATGGCTCATCGGCGGCCTGCTCGACCTCGCGACCGGCCCAGAGCCGCCGCTCGCGAGGGAGTTCGAATGCCGCGCAAGCGCCCGTATTGCGGACATTCGCGCAGGACGCAGCATTTGACCATGGATGGATGACTGCACTGCCGGACTTTGTTGACATTCGCTGCACTTACTCCAATGTCCGTTGTCACGCTAATGCTGAGGTAAGAACACATTGGAACTTCCTATATTTGAGTACTTCCCTGACCCAATCGAGAATGGTTGTATAATTAAGAAAAACACACGCTGCGCGTGTTGTGAGCAGGAAAGATCCTTCATGTACGTTGGCCCCATTTACTGTGTGGATGACGTAAGCGAAGTTTGCCCATGGTGTCTCGCCGACGGCTCTGCCGCAGCGAAGTGGTCAGCGATTTTCAACGATCTCTACGATATACCAGAGGGCGTTCCCCAACACGTTGTTCAAACAATAGATTCACGAACCCCCGGTTACTCGACTTGGCAAGGAAATAGATGGTTGTTCTCGGAAGATGATGCTCTCGTGTTTGTAGGTGAAGTGATTGGTTCAACTATTGTAAGAAAAAACGAAACGGAGAAAATTAGTGCATGCCGCAAGGCTTTAGGTGACTGGAATTTTCCCAACGACTTTGACCTGTCCGACGTTGTGATCGGGGGCCAGCCAGCGATTTATCTGTTTCAAAACAAAAAGACAGCGGAATACAAAGCCTACGCTGACATGACCTAGCCGGTTCAAGCTATCAGACATTCGCTGTGGTACAGAACATCAGTCGGTCTTGGGGGGCGTTGTTGCGCAAATCCCTGAGGATTCATCTCGTGGATCCAGCATGCTAGCTGTGCAGCATGAGCAGACCTCCAACGATGGTTGCGGGAGCTCGCATTGGTCACTGTTTCATTTCAACCGAGAAGGAGAGTGCGAGACCTCACTTGCTCCAAGTCCAATGAGGTCCGGAGTCAGCCCAATCACGACTTTCATGCAAGGCGCAGCGGAGACTCTTCTGCAAGCGCGAAAGACTTCCCGGGAGCGGACATTCTACTCGGCCTCAACGACGTCATACAATCACTCCAATGTGATTGCACCGTTGGGATTTTCCCCACCGGTAGGGATTTTCCGCCCTTGATCCTTGAGGCGAGACAGATATGCTCCCGCTCAACTTCTGGGGTTGTGTTTTATGAATGTATTTACGCAGGACGCCCGGCTCGGGCGTCTGACGACTGTG
>NZ_PVUF01000039.1 GCF_003003215.1 Tritonibacter scottomollicae
GTCAAAACCGCGCAAACAGGCCGGACACATGGCTGCTTCTGACAAATGCACAATTCTGATCAAATATGTCTTGCTATGCAGGAGCCATCCACACAGGACATTCGCTGAGGGTGGGATTTCGAGGACCTCGGGCGGTCCTAATGGGCGGAAACTCATTCTGAAAGTCATTATTGCCCTGCCTTCATGTGAGACGAACCTGTAAAAGGTGCCTGAATTCTGAAGTAGCCCAACCTGGTTCTGGAACCAGATTGGGCAGCTGTAGACTTGTATCGGATCAACATGTGATATGACATTGATTCAATTGCGAATGTGTTAGAGTGCCCCCATGTCGCCCAAGTTAGAAATTACCCCAGCCTACGGCCGCAGGAGGTAGATCTTTCTCGATAGTATTTTCCACTACCGAAGACAGGCGATGGACAAGAGGAATTTGTGGTTCAGTCATTGGCTTCTCTGCACCATTTTTCTCTTTGAATTTTGAGATTTCCTGATTCAGTGTGTGCGCGTCTTTCGACAGAAGTTGGCAAGAAGCAGACGTTTGTTCTACCATTGCAGCATTCTGTTGAGTAGCTTGGTCAAGCTGGGAGACGCCCGTATTTATTTCGTTCAGCGCAATTGACTGTTCTGCAGCACCGTTGGAAATCTCACGAATGTGGTTTGAAATCGTGGTCACGCTCCCAATAATCTGTTGCAGTTCTTCGCCAGATTTTCCGACGAGCTTCACACCATTCCCCACGTGTTGGTTACTCTCGCTGATCAGTTGCTTAATTTCACCAGCGGCATCAGACGACCTCTGTGCTAGTCCCCTGACTTCCGATGCGACGACAGCAAAACCGCGCCCAGCTTCTCCGGCTCGCGCCGCTTCAACGCCAGCATTCAATGCAAGCAGGTTTGTCTGGAAAGCTATGTCATCGATAACACCAATGATCATTGAAATCTGCTCAGACGAATTTTCGATTTCAGACATTGCGGTAATGGCATTGTTGACAACCTCGCCGCTGAGTTCCGCAGACGACCTAGCTTCGGAAACAATTTCATCGACTTTTCGGGCGCCATCTGCGGAAGCATTCACCGTAGAGGTCAGTTCCTCAAGAGCTGCAGCGGTTTCCTCAAGTGTCGCGGCCTGACTTTCCGTCCGGTGGGAAAGCTCATTGGCTGCTTGGGTGATCTCTTCCGCAGTACTCCCGACACCTGCAGTTACTTGCTTGACCGACCCGATTGTATCGGACAACTGTTCAAGAGATTGATTGAAGTTGACATAGAGATCACGGAATTCCTCGCTCGCATCTTCTGACATTCGAATCGTGAGATCGCCATTGGCGAGATCTTGCAGGCCTCCACTCAAGTTCTCAACGGCCTGAGCGATTTCCTGTGAGCGTTGCTTTTCACGCTTCTCTTGGTTGCGGCGTTCGATTTCGCCGTCACGGAACACTAGCAAGGCTTGGGCCATTCGTCCCAGTTCATGTTTATGTTCGCCGCCGGTAATCTGGACAGCCATATCTCCGCCTGCCAGTTGCTCAGTTCGGTCGGCCAAACCCCGCACTGCTCCAGCGATCCAGCGACCGATCGCTACAGCAAGGACGATTGAGGTGAGCGCCGCGAGAGCTCCGACCAAAGGCATAAGCCAGCTCATCCTGTCCACAATGGTTTGACCTTCGGGACCCAAAGTGTCCTGGCGGGCAACGGCAGCTTCGATCACTGCCCCATAGCGGTTCCGAAGCTTTGGCCCGATTGCATCCAATTCGTTTGTACGAATGGTGTTACGGTTCGCGATGACGGAATGGATTTCTTCCGCTGTCGAAACGTAAACGCTTTTTAGCATTTTGACAGTTTCGGCTAGCTCTCTGCGACGTGGGTTCTGCAGGCTTTTCAGAAGGGTGTGCATTTGTTCTTCTGCACTAGAAAAATGCTGTTTTACGCGATTAAATGCCCCCTCATCGTTGTTGAGCAGGAATCGTTCCATGTAAAACCGACCCAGCATCACCTCTTGCTGGGCTATCCCCGCATAGAATGCCGCCTCAAGATCTTCATCCCGGTAGGCTGTTTCCATAATTTCTGTGAGCGCCAAACGCATCTGGGGACCGACTTCAACAATCTTCTTTACAAGATCATTGCGCTGTTTCTGCAAACCAACCATCTGATCAAATGAGTTGCCGTAAGAAACTGCAATCTGTTTTAGGCCTTGCAGCTCAACCAGCATATCTGGATGATCCGCGAAAACTGCTTCTAAGCGCGCGTCTTCGACAATATCTTGGACGTTCTTTCGGACTTCAGAAGCGGCGGCATCATCGGGAGAAATGCGGTACTTCAAAGCCGCCAGTCTCGCCTCAAAAGTCTCAGTTACGAAATGGTTAACCAGAAGTGTCTGACGCGCGGACTCGCGGTACTTCTTGAAGGTGGCTCCCAGTGTCGTTACAGCGATGAAGCCAAAAACAGCTAACCCTACCACCATAAAGAACATTGTGATGTAACCCGAAAAGACGCGGGCAGATATTGATAGTCTTTCCATTAGAAACCTCCGATAAAGACGCAAGATCCAAGCAAGGTTTCACCACTAGTTGGCGGTTTGAGCACCCAGCGAAAAAGTTGTTTGCTTTGCGATATTGCGTGGTGTGGCCGCAAGGCACTGAAATTATTAAGCTCGGAAGATCTTGATGCAGCACACTTGCAAAAAGATTAAGGAAGATCCGTTCATCTATCGGTTGTTTTTTGGGCGGGAATTTGCAAAATTTCGGATCACCGTGAGACCAAACACACGTTTGGATTGCTTTTCCACTTGCGAATCATATTCACGAACAGGCGCATCCATTGGAAACCCTCCGCACCAATTCGGGTCAGCCAATTTTTCTTGGGGAACCTAGGGTTAGCATTCAGAAATCTCCGTGGGACAAGGAGTGGAGATCGCATCTCATATGTGGTTAAGAATTCCAACACTGGCCAGAAACCCAGCTTCGGCTCTTTGCACAGTCCAAGTCGCAACCATTCACCCGTCACGACTTTTGCCTTGGGACTTGAATGACTTCTCTGGTGTAAATCCGAAGCTATGGCCATTTGTCTTGGCTATGTAAATCAGGTCTGATCTTCCAAGTTTGCAAAGTCTGCTTCCTGCGCTTCGCTGACATTCATGCGAGGCGCAGCATCTTTCCAATCTGTCGAGACAGTCTGAAGGTCCGCTCCTGGGAAACCTTTCGGTTTCCTTCGCGCCTGCAGCATTGGCACCGATCCGCGTCGCGTGAATGTCTTGAAATGGGCTGGCTACGGTCATCGATGCGGGTATCAGCACTAGCGGTTGGGTCCCAAACCTGTGAACTCAGTTTTCAAAATTGAATTACCGCAACACGGAGGCGGGGCTGATGGCCCCGCCGCTTCTGTTTTGTGGGCCAGCGGGATTTGGACAAGCCACACGCCCCTGGCCGTCAGGGAGAGGGCGCTGCCCTCCCCCTCGGGCAATCCGATTAGACCGGGCCGTGTCCTCGGCTGCGCCTGCGGGCCGCACCAACCCGGTCGAATAGCATTGCCTCGCCCCCTCCCGCGTTCGCCACGTGGCAGATTGGCAGGAACAGGCGGCTTCGCCGACTGAACCTGCAAATCAGCCCTGATTTTCCAAAAGGAAGGTCAGATCAACGAAACAAGCCACACGGCAAAAACAGTGGATTGGGTCAGTTTATGACGCCTAGGTCAATTTCGTCTGACGTTCAACAAAGGGGTGTGGGACGTCGAACACCTTTGACTCAATCAACGGCCAAAACCTGAGGGAACGATAGGGCTGCCTCTTTCAATTCTGACCCAAACGTCAAGCATTTCTGACCCAGAAGACTGCGTATATCGATAAGCTCGCTTACCTGCGCCAGAAACTAGCGGCCCAGAGCCGCCTTCTACCCACCACGCCGCTTCCGCGCCGCAGCTTCACCAGACCGCCCATTCGTCCATGGCGCAGCATTTTCGGAGGACGAAGGTCGGCAAAGCGGGACAGAGCTGGCTTTCGCTGCGGTCGCTCGAAGGGCTACTATCGGAATTTTCCAACTATATTGAAGCCTCCTCGACGGCTTCTCGAACTGTCTGGAAAACACCCTTCAGTTCATCTTTTCGAACTCCACCGAAGGCGAGACGCAAAGCCTGAGGGACTGCAATAGTCGTTGCAAATGGCTCTGCTCCTGACGCCAAAACGCCCTGCTCCTTCAGGCGTGTGACAATGGGTTCGGATCGAACACCCTTGTCGAGAGGCAACCAAGCGAAGCCTGCGTAGCGATGCGAAAGAACGGACGATCCACCAAGAACGGTTCGGCAAAGCCGCTGGCGTTCTGCGCCGTCCCGCCGCCGGGTCTCTTCGGAACCGGCAAGCGTGCCGTCCTCCACCCAGCCCGTGACCAGACCGGAGATCAGCGCCGGGGCGTTCCAGGTTGTCGCCCTGATCGCTTCAAGCAATCTGTCTGTGTGGGTCGCGGGCGCGATCAAGTAGCCCAGGCGCAAGCCTGTCGCGAGGCTCTTGGAAAAGCCCCCAACATAGACCGTTCGCTCCGGCGCGAGAGCGATGAGGCTTGGCGGCGGATCTGGCTCCAGAAACGTGTAGGCCGCGTCTTCGATGAGTAACAGGTCATGCGTGCGCGCGATTTCGATCAGACGCAGGCGAGTCGCCTCATTCATGACCGCACCCAATGGATTGTGGACAGTCGGCATCAGATAGACCGCCCGCAACTTGCGCGCGCGACACTGTCGTTCCAGATCGTCGGGGTCCATCACGCCGCCCCGTCCCTCAACCGGAACAATTTCGAGGCCCTGCAACGCCGCAACGGATTTGAAGCCGGGATAAGTCAGGGTGTCGGTTGCGATCCTCTCGCCGCGTTGAAAGAGGCCGAGGGCGATGGTCGCCAACCCATGCTGGCCGCCTGACGTGACCAGAAGGCATTCGGGGTCGATAGGACCAAGGGTCGAGGCAAGGCTTTCCGCAATGATCCGTCGTTCATGCGTTCGCCCGCCGTGAGGCTGGTAACGCAGCATCGCCTCAAGGTCGCCCGCCGCCGCAAGCCGCCGCAGGCCGGCCCGCAACATATCCGCATCGGCGGCGTCCCCCGGCATGTTGAAAACCAGGTCAATGAGGCCATCGCTGGCGGTCTGTCGGACCCCCAGCGTGGGGGGTAATCCGAGATCGCGCACAAAGGTGCCACGCCCGGCTTCGCCGACGATCAAGCCCCTTCGCTCCAGCTCGCCGTAGGCACGAGTCGCCGTGGCAAGGGCTATGTTAAACTGTTCCGCAAACGCGCGGTGCGTTGGCAGCTTTGTGCCCGGAGTCAGCTTGCCCTCCTGAATCGCCGTCGAGAGCATGTCGGCAAGGCGTATGTATCGGGCTTTTCCCATGTTCTCACTGTATCTAGTACAATAGAAAAATTGTCCTGCAGACTACCTCGTGACATTCCGAACTCAAGTCAATCTTAAAGGTTCGCGCCCCATGTCCAAATTGATCCCGGTTTCACTGCTCGCCCTTGGTCTGTTCACGGTGACGTTCGCCGTAAACCTTCAGGCTCCGCTCTACGATGCCTATGCGGTCGAAAGTGATGTCGGGGCAACGGCGGTGACGGTCGCGTTCGCGGCCTATGTTGGGGGTCTCATGCCGACGCTGTTGCTGCTCGGCGGGCTTTCGGACCGGATCGGGCGACGTGTTCCGATTGCACTGGCGTTGATCCTCGGCGCCGTTGCGACAGCGCTTCTCGTCCAGGTGCCAAGCTGGACAAGTCTTGCCGTCGCGCGCTCCCTGCTAGGGATCGGAACCGGTCTGGCGACGACCGCCGGGACGGCTTACATGACGGAAATTCTTGGCTCGGATCGCGCTAAGAATGCCGCCCTTATCGTTACCTCTGCCACATCACTCGGCTTTGGCAGCGGCGCTCTGGCGACCGGTATCAGCCTCGGGGTGCAGGGGCCGACACTCTTGCCTGCCAGCTACATCGCCCTGTTCGTGGCGGCTCCGCTCATTGCGGTGATTACCCTCAGACTGCCCCGAATGGACAAGCCCCGGAGCGCGTCCCTTTTGCGCCTGCCGGTCTTCCCTTCCGGGACATGGATGTTCGGGGCCGCAATGGCGCTGGCCTGGTCCACGACCGGCATGACCATCGCGGTCGTTCCGCTGGAGCTTGCCGCGAACGACCTCGGTGGATGGACCGGACTCGTCATCTTCTTGGCAATCTTCGTGGGGTTTCTCTGCCAACCGATTGCCCGGCGGATGACCAATGACCGCGCGCTCGCCCTCGGGTTCGTTCTGATCCCGCTCGGCTTCCTCGTCCTTCTGGCTGGTGTGTGGCTGAAGATTCTTGCATTCGTTCTCGTCGGCACCTGCATCACCAGCGCGGCAAGCTACGGCTTCACCTATCTCGCTTCATTGGCGGAAGTTTCGTTGCGTGCGCCGGACGACCGGGCGCGGGCGACGGCGGGTCTGTTGGCCTATGCGTATTTCGGGTTCTCACTTCCCGTGATAGCCAGCGGCGCACTGGCCGATATGCTCGGTCTCCGCTCGGCGATGGTGGTATTCGCAGCGGTCCAGATCACAGTCACGGCGATCATAGTGCTGACGTGGAAACGAAGGACCGTTCCGCCCGCCGCAGCCTTCGATGCCGGAAAGTGCCGTGACGGACGCAGAGAACAGAATGCAATTACCTGACTAACGAAGTTGCCATTCGCACGGGACGCAGCATTCGGTAGAATGGGCTCTTCACCCGCCGTTCGCCTCGCCAGCACACCAAACTGGCACTGAGACCGGAGGTCAAGGTCAGCTGAGCGGACGAAGCTACCGCTTGTAGAATTTAGGACGCTGAGGACTCTCTGGTTTGCATCACAAAATCATAGGTGACTGAATTCGCGAGCCACTTCGGTGGCAAGGCATTCATGTTCTGAATGCCTCCGATACGCTCCGCCAATCTCCGCGACGGGAGATTATCCTGCACTATTCGGGCGATCATGGCGGACAAACCCAGCCCGTTGCGCGCATGATCCAGATAGGCCCTGCAAGCTTCGGTGGCGTAGCCTTTCCTCTCGTCATCACCTGACCAGATGGTCCAAGTAAACTCGGGAACTTCGCCTTCGTTGAGGTGCAAAGCACCAACATGCCCCAACGCTCGACCGGTGCTACGATCAGTGAATATAAGTCGGCCAAAGCCTCGAAGCTCCCAGTGCCCGACCATGGCCGCCAGCTTCTCAAAAGCCTGAACGCTGTCGAACGGTCCACCAACGAACCCAGACCGATCACTTAGGCAATACGAAGTGTAGGGAATAAGATCCGAAGCATTCGGCATACGAAACGTCAGACGTTCTGTTTGAAGGTGGACTGGTTGCATTTCAGGTCTCAAAGAAAGGGCCGCAACAATCCGTTGCAGGCGGAACAGTTTTCAACCAATGCCACTTAGCGCCACGTCATGACACCCTAATGACGGCTAAGGGCTCGAAGCCGACTTGCGGCGCTGCTGCAATCAGGGCGCAGCGAATCCGCGCCTCGTCCTAGCCGCCAGATGACGCCAGCCAGCCCAATCATGACATTCATGCAAGGCGCGGCGATGTCGCTGCTGCAAGCGCGAAAGCTTCCCGGGAGCAGACCTTCAAGTCTGCTCAGCTGGCCCTGGCTGATGCTGCGGTTTACACTAGGAGTGGCTATGCGCAGAAGGGACCTTTGCAAAGTCCTAGCTTGACCGGCAGGCTAGAGAAGCGAACGGCCCAAAACCGACCTTCACCGACAGTTCAAGATGCTGCGGCGCGGCCCGTCGAAGGTGATGGGGTGGATGGCTCCTGCTTCAACCGGCGTCGCAATGCGCCATAATGCAGGTGTCTAAATCTGCTTTGAGAGGAGCCACCCCATGCAAGTT
>NZ_PVUF01000040.1 GCF_003003215.1 Tritonibacter scottomollicae
AGATTGAACTACGAGTGCGACCGGATGCTGGATGCAATCACTGATGGAAAGCTGCCCCCCGTCCAGGCCAAGGCCTGGCTGACCTCAGTTGTCCGTTCGTGATTGCCCGCCCGAGGGCCCTCCCGCTTAGGTCCTTTCGCGCGCAAGTGCCACGAAGCGACAATCGCAATCCGATAAACATGCCAGATCTGGCCAGTCTGGTCTGTGGGCCCCCTTGGCGGAAAATACGGATTTTCCGCCAGTGTCATCTCAGCCGGCACTTGCCTAGCGCTTCACCAGCCACTCGGCCCACCAGGCCAGCGCGGTTAGCCGCTCAGCTCATGCTGCGGCCTCCTGTTTGATGCTTCGCGGGCGTAGCTTCGCGAATTTCCGTACGTTCTGGGCGATGGCGGCGAGCAGGAATTCGTCCTTGGCGCCGTTTGGTCCGCGCAGCCGCAGCCGTGTCAGACCAAAGATGCGCTTGAGGTGTGCGAAGAGCATCTCGACCTTCTTCCGTTTATCACGCGACACCTTGTAGGCCTTGGTCTTTCGGCACTCCCTGGCGAACTCGCGCGCCTCTTCATGGGGCTCGCGCGTGACATATCGGGCATCGGCTTTCGGACAGCAGATCTCCTTGGATGGACAGGCCAAGCAGGTTGCCTTCAAGCCGCGGTATTTCTTCCGCCCACAATTATCCGGACCCCGTGCCGGATCGGAATAGTTGCGTCTGAACTGTTTGAGGGCATGGCCTTCAGGGCAGATATACTGATCATTCTTCTCATCCCATTCGAAGTCCGATCGCGAGAACGTGCCATCGGTCCGTTCAGATTCGTCAATCACCGGGATGAAGGGAATGATGCCACGTTTCTCGACCAGCCAGCCAAGGTTCTCGGCATTGCCGTAAACCGTGTCGGCGGCCAGCCAGTCCGGTTTGATGCCAAAGCGTTTTTCGGTCCTGTCCAGCATCGTACGCGCAGCCCCAACCTCGGCCTGGAGGATAGAACGGGTGGCCTCAACGTCCATGATCACCGAGCTCTTGGTGTCGATCAGGTAATTGGTGGCATAGGCGAAATAGGGGCGACGTTCCTCAGCACTGGTCCATTGCGCAGCCGGATCGGACGTGGCCACGAACTTGGGTTGGACCGGCAATGCTGCCACGAAGGCGGCGTCATCCAGTGTCTCTAGAAATTCACGTGCCGCCCTGTTTCCGGCTTACCGCGCGGCCTCCGGGCTCCAGTTCCCTGCCGCGATGGACCGGATCTTGTTGGCATCAGCCGAAATCACGCTCGCATCGACTGCGAAGCCCTCGCCCGACACCAGATACTCTTTCAAGCAGTGCTCAACGGTGGACTCAAAGACCTGCCGCAAAAGACCGCTTTCCCTGAACTTGCCGTGGCGATAGCGGGAGAAGGTCGAGTGATCCGGCACGTTACCTTCCAGACCCAACCGGCAGAACCAGCGGTAGGCAAGGTTTAGATGAACCTCGTCACAGAGCCGAGGCTCCGAACGGATCCCCATGACATACCCGATCACAAGCATCCGAATGATCAGTTCGGGGTCGATCAAGGGCCGACAAAGGTGGCTGTAGAAGATGCGTAGTGCCTCGCGCAGGTTCTCACCATTCAGGAAAAGGTCAATCTCGCGCAGCATGTGGTTGGCTGGGACGTGCCGCTCCAGATCGAAGTCGTAAAACAGCTGCGCCGGTGCTTATTGCCTGCCCATCATGCCGAAATCCTCCCATCCCCTCATAGTTGAGTGAATCGAGAGACTTGCCGCAGCACAACAATGACTTCTTCAACAGCGTCGGCAGAAACCGGACCTTAGCGGCACTCCACACCGATGATCGCTGCGCGCACTGCGGACCTTGGCATGCCAGATCTGCTGCGCGTTGCCGCCAAGGACCGGTTCGAGGAAGCTGCAATGCAGCGTAGGCGCTGACGTCAGACACTGCGATGTCTGAGACGACAGAATATTTTGGACAGGTATGTACGACCTTAGTTGCCGGTATTGGTGTTCAAAGGCTGGTCGATCAGACTACGCCAACCAGACACGATGGATGTGCGGTCCGGCAGGCCGTCCTCCAGCTCTTGCAGTACCTTTTCCTGATATTTCGCCATGGCCGCCTTCACATCCGCCTCGCTCTTGCCAGGCACTGGAATGGGTTTGCCATCCTTGTCGTTGGTGTATTCGTACTTGATCAGGTTCAGGTGCTTGTCGGGGTCAATTGCCTCGTCAGCGTAGTAGCCCTTGTGATACCAGTGCCGGTACACGGCCCAGGTCTCGACCCCGTATTTCACCCGGCTTTTTCGTTTTTCGCGGATTTTCTTCCAAACGTCATCAGCGTGATCGGCATATTGCTTGGCGTATTTGGCGACCGATCCGGTCTTGGGCACGCCATAACTGGATTTAAGAGGGTCGAATTTTTCGTCCGTGTTGGTCGGGTCGACATTGGCGATCTCCTGCAGGATTGCGAGGTGCATCCCCGCCCCCAGCAAGAACACCGGGAAACAGGCCAGCTGGTGTTTTTCGTCCATCAGCGTGCCCAACATTCCGTTGGTGCCTTGGAAAAACGTGTTGGAATAATCGTGCAGATGATAATCGAACAGGTTCTTACGATCCTGCTGCACGCTCAGGTCGGATTGCAACCGCGCGGGGGCATAGACATTGGTCATCTCGTTGCGCAGCGACACGAAGGTGCCGGCGATCTCGTCGATTGTCTGCTGTTTCAGCTCCTGCTGCATCAGCTTCTGCATGCCCTCGAAATAGGCATCCACCGTTGATTTCTTGTCCGAGGGAAACAGCGCATCCAAAATCGTGTTGATGATCGCCCCGGCAATCGCGCCCGCAATCACCCCGCCCGCAAGCTGGGTCAGGTTGCCGGTAATGCCTTTGAGCGCGTCCTTGGCCATTTGGTCAGCCAGTTTCTTGGCCACGTCCACGGCAATGCTCTGCGGCAGGGTGGCAGCGGCCAGTACCGTGATCCCGGCGACATGGTGCAGGCCCAGTTCCTCGGCGCTGAGTGTCGCCGCCGCCGGGCTGTCGAACCGCAAATCGCCGTTTTGGGCATCGACCACAACATTGCGGAACGCATACAGCAGGCGCGCCTGTGACGTCTGGCGGTCGACGAAGACCGTGCCAGCCGGAAACACGTCCCAATCCCGGGTCAGAAAGGCGAAGCGATCCTGGATCAGGGTTTCGCCGGGCAAAAACGGTGATGCGGCGTTCAACTCGTCAATCGCGCAGCGCAGGCGTAGCTTCAGCCGCGTGTCATCGCTGCCTGACAGGACCGGGTGTGCATAGGATAGCGGGGCATCCCCAGCATCAACGATGGCCGCTGCGACCCCGCGGATCGCGGTGTTCGCCAGACCCAGGACCTGAAACCCCTCCGCCAATTTCGCTGTTGTATAGTCATCAATATCAATATCTTGATTAACCGACGCCACCATGGGGGTGATCGTGGCTCGGGTCTGTGCTTGCGGAATGTGTAGCATGTGAATTCCTTGAAAAAAGGCCTTGTTCCATCATCCGGCAGGGCTGAAACCAGCATGCACGGATAAGCTTTAACTGATACCTCCAGAGTTACGTCGGTTCCGACGCACGGTGGTGGATTTGGCGACCATCTTCAAGGCTGACGGTCTGACCGGCTGTGCGGCTGGTCGTTGTAGCGGCCTCTTAGCCATGGCGTTCACGTTCTTCACCAAGTTCGATCCATTTGGGCGTCTGTAAGACAAATCCGTCGGGCCACTTTTGTTCGGTTTTCTTCGATTGGGTCGTCATGCAGGCCTCGGCGGTGGCGTGAGGACGTGGATGACGGCGAGTATTTGGCCAAACACGTTGTATGGCACAGCCACCTCAGCCGATTGGCAGGTGATCTTGCGAGCATGGCGCACCCCCCGCGCCCAGATCGTGATCAGGCGGCGCTGGATACTCTTTAGCCTTTGCTCGAGTTCCCAATGCTGGAGCGCCGGAAACTAGAGCTCTCCGCCAGTCTCACGATGAGGGGCTGGTGATGCCATCAATATAATGCACGGTCGCTTTGCTGAAGCCGCAACGCTGCATGAATGTACGTTTGACCAGCAGCTAAGGGCCGTCCGCTAAGGCGGCCCATGCCTTTAGATTTCTATAGCTTCGGCGATAGCCAGCGCATCTTCAAGCTCGACGCCAAGGTATCCGACGGTGCTGTCCATCTTGGTATGGCCCAATAACAGCTGGACTGCCCGCAGGTTGCCCGTCTTCTTGTAGATTTGGGTCACCTTCGTTCGTCTCATCGAATGCGTGCCGTAGGCGCTGGCCTCCAGACCAATGGATGTCACCCACTCACGGACAATACGCGCGTATTGGCGGGTCGATATGTGAAGCCGTTCGTGAAAACGCCCGGGCCAAAGATACTCGGAGCCGACCATGAGCGACTCCCGCATCCACCTTACGAGCGATGCTCGCGTGCCTTCAGATAGTTCGAAGCGGACCGGTTTCTGCGTCTTACTCTGCAGAACCGACGCGCGGTCCTTAATTTGGCCTGACGCCATGACATCGACCACCTTCATCTTGACCAGATCGCAGCCGCGCAGCTTGCTGTCGATGGCAAGATTGAAGAGGGCCAGATCGCGATGGTTCTCGTCCAGCTCCAGCCGCACCCTGATCGCCCAGACGTGTTTGGGCTTCAGTGGCCTCTTCTGGCCAACGATCCGGCCTTTGTTCCAAGCAGGACGCAGCGCGCGAATGGCGGGTAAGTTGGGGGTTTGCATGATGGATGCTCCGATCCACCACGCCCTCCTTCATCGACAACCCGACGTTGACAAGACATCATATCACATGATGCTGCGTTGCATCCGGGGGCGACTTCGAGCCTACTTGGACTGACGCGCATGTCGACGCCAATGTCCGCTGCGACGCTTGACAGGTGATTGCAACCTTCCCGATAGTGCAGGAGTGTTTTCGATTTTCCCCGGGGCCTTAGAACGGCCCGACTGGCGGAACTCAACGCGCCAACGTTACTGCGCAGATCACTTAAATAGATGGGTTCTCCATTATGCTCCGTTACGTCTCAGTTATAGCCAGTTTGATCGTGGCCTGTTTCACAAGCAATGCAACCGCTTTGGAGCTCTCCAACCCTGCCGCTAAATTTTGCACTGAACAAGGTGGGTCATATTTCCTCGTAGAGGATACCGGTGGCCAACGCGGGATTTGCACCCTCGCCGACGGCAGTGAGGTCGACGCTTGGGCGTATTTCCGGGAACAACATGCCTCCGTTGAGGAACGCAGTCTGATTGCCGACCGCATTTGGCTGGGCGGCCCAATCCTGACCATGAACGATGACGCGATGCGCGCTGAAGCGTTGGCAGAAAAAGACGGTGAGATTATCAGCGTTGGTGACGCGGACGACGTAACAGCCCTTCAGGGCCCTGAGACTGAGATCATTGATCTGGCAGGCCGCACCATGATCCCCGGTTTCGTGGACGCCCACGGCCATGTATTCATGATCGGCATACAGGCGCTGTCGGCCAACATGCTGCCCGCACCCGACGGCACGGTGAATGACATCCCTACGTTACAGCAGGTGCTGCGCGACTTTGCCGAAGCCCAACCCAAGCGTGTCGGTGCCGCAGGTCTGATCCTTGGCTTCGGCTATGACGACGCACAGCTGGTTGAGCAGCGTCACCCGACGCGGGACGAACTCGACGCTGTCTCAACCGACATACCGGTCTATGTCGTTCACCAATCCGGTCACCTTGGCGTGGCGAACTCCAAGGCGCTGGAACTGGCGGGCATCACTGCTTACACGCCAGACCCCGCCGGCGGTGTGATCCGGCGGCGGGAGGGCAGCTCTGAACCCAACGGCGTGCTGGAAGAGAACGCGGCAACTGTTGTGATTGGCGGCTTGCTGGGCGGGCTGGATGAACAGGCCAACCGCGCGATTTTCCGCGCTGGCGTCGAATTGATCTCTTCTTTCGGATACACCACAGCACAGGAAGGGCGTTCGATCCCCGCTGTGGCTAACCTGATGCAGGCGGTCGCCACCGAGGAAGGGCTGGACATAGATGTGGTGACCTATCCCGATGTGTTGGTGGACCGCGACTATATTCGGGCGAACCACTCCCGCAACTATACAGACCGTTTCCGCGTCGGGGGAGCCAAGCTGACCATCGACGGCTCGCCGCAGGGCTTCACCGCGCTGCGCGACCGCCCGTATTACAACCCACCCGAAGGATTTCGGGCGGACTATGCAGGCTATGCTTCGGCATCGAATAACCAGGTCTTTGACGCCATCGACTGGGCGTTCGAAAACAACATTCAAATCCTTGTACACGCCAATGGTGAGGGCGCGTCGGATATCTTGATCGGCGCCATAGATACCGCGACGCAAACGCACGGGCAAGCCGACCGACGCCCGGTTCTGATCCACGGGCAGTTCATGCGCGAAGATCAGGTGGATGCCTATAACCGACTGGATGTTTTCCCGTCCTTGTTTCCCATGCACACTTTCTATTGGGGCGATTGGCACCGTGATCGCACGGTTGGTCCCGTGGCAGCGGATAACATTTCGCCCACCGGATGGGTTCGCGAACGTGGCATGATGTTTTCAAGTCACCATGATGCGCCTGTGGCTTTTCCCGACAGTATGCGCATTCTTGATGCCACCGTGACCCGTCGGTCGCGCTCAAACGACATCATCGGTCCGGCGCAGCGGGTCGATGTGTTGACGGCACTCAAATCCCTTACGATTTGGCCCGCGTATCAGCATTTCGAAGAGGGTCGCAAAGGATCGCTAGAGGTCGGTAAACTTGCCGATCTGGTTATTCTGTCCAAAGACCCCACAGCGATTGACCCCGAAACGCTCGATACCATCGTGGTGCTGGAAACGATCAAGGAAGGCGATACAATCTATGAAGCCAGTCAGCGCGAAGGGCGTCTGAACTATCGCCCCCGCAACGACGGCACGGACCCTTATGCCGATTTTCTGCGCATCTTCACCGTGTCACACGAAATGCAGGGCGCCCCAAGATCGTTCAGCGCGATGCGTCCTTCACTTTTCGCGACCGCACCGCACTCCGGTGCCTGTATAGCGCGCACTTTGAGCGATATCATGACCGCTTCGCTTGTAACGGATAGCTCTGGCAAAAAGTAGCTAGAGCAAAGTGTTCGACGAAATGAAGACATTTGTTCGATTTATAGGAAAGTCAGCAAAGTCCCGCACCGCCGACCTTTCACCCTTCGAAAATGATGCGCCATAGACAAATGGCCGGTTTGGCGAAGCTGCATTGCGGCGCCGGACACCTTGGCGAGTGACCGCTGTGGGCCGATCACGACTAGAAACCTGGGGCTTTGGTCCAGATTTTGCAAAGGTTACTATCTGCGCTTAGCTGACATCTGAGCTGAGCGCGGCATCGCCTTGGTCATCGGAGCCGTTTGAAGGTACGCTCTCAGGAGATCGTTCGCGCTTGCAGCAAAGGTATCGCTGCACCTTGCATGAATGTCGTATTCGGGCTGGCTGGCGTCATCTGGCCGCTTGGATCTGGTACGGATTCGCTGAACCCTTGCAGCCGCATCGCGGCAAGTCCGCTGTGAGCCCAGACCAACCTACTTGGACGAGTTCTCCTATTGGCCGCGATAATGTATCCTAGTGCCACTTTAGATCATGCTGGGAAAACACCGTGCACTCGCAAAAATTCAAACATGCGTCAGCGTCGAAAGAAGTCGACTATGAAATGGTGGCCTTCGGCGATGCAAGTGACGGGGCTCTGTTTCACAAATCCTTTGAGGGATTCATCTCGTGAATCCAGCGTGGTAGCTGGGCTGCATGAGCAGACCGACACCCCCAACCTACAAGACCAGAAACTGG
>NZ_PVUF01000041.1 GCF_003003215.1 Tritonibacter scottomollicae
GTGCGAACGGCATCATACCGATCCGCCGTAACGGTCGTGCCTGGAAGGCTGACTGCCCCGCGGCCATTGCGCGAAACGAGATCTTCCACGCAACCGGCACCTGGGCCGGACGCTCTGGAAAACGTGGACGCGATACCATATCCGCAGCCGGGTCGAGGCCAGGATGAACTGCCTCAAGCGCTTCGGGGAACGGATCATGTCACGAGACCCTGCCCGCCAAACCGCCGAAATTCACATCCGCATCGCAATCATGAATACCTTCTCGGCCCTCAGCCCTCGGCACAGCCGAGATCGAAGCCGTAACCTGAACTCAGGTGGGAAAGGGCAAACTCATCCCCGAACCTGATTGGCGCAACAACGCCGGCTTAAGTCGACCATTGTTGGACGGGTGGCACTTCTCCCAGTTAGCCAAGTGCCAATGACGGATGAAACGATGAGTATCGTCGAAACTGGGCAGAGCGCTTCTGCGGCAAGCTGCGAATACTGCAGTCTAAATTTCAAGTTCGCTTTGGTGAATCGCTGCTATAGTGCAAGCGCCTTCAGCAGGTCTTCTCTCTTGGCGTGCGACTTTGGAACAGAGTCCACGACCTGTCCACGCTGCATGATGTGGAAATGGTCAGAGTTGAGGTAGGCAAACTCAAAATTCTGTTCGACAAGGACGATTGCCAGATTGCCCCTATCTCGGAGCAGCTGGATAGTGCGGCCAATCATTTGGATAATATTGGGTTGAATGCCCTCGGTTGGTTCGTCCAGCAACAGAACTTTGGGGCGTGCGATAAGCGCGCGCGCAATAGAAAGCTGCTGTTGCTGGCCGCCGGACAAATCTCCACCGCGGCGGGATCTCATCTCCGCCAAAACGGGGAAGAGGTCATAGATATCATCGGGAATGGTGCGGTCGGGTTTTGGCAGGCAGGCGAACCCTGTTTCAAGGTTCTCCTCGACGGTCATCAACGGAAAGATCTCGCGGCCCTGCGGCACGTATCCAACGCCTGACTTAGCGGCCACGGCGGCACGTCCTGGCGGAATCGCCGTGCCATCCAATGTGATCGACCCACCCGAGAACGGATGCCGCCCCGCGATGGCCTTCAGAAGGCTTGTTTTACCAACCCCGTTGGTTCCCGTCACGCAGGTGACCTGACCGACAGGCGCGTGCAGCGTGATCCCGGTCAGGATTTGGGACTGTCCGTATTTCAGGTTCAGATTTTCAATCGCCAGCATCGGTGCGCCCCAAATAGACATCTACGACCGTCTTGTTCTTTGTCACGTGATCCAACGACCCCTCGGCCAGTACCGACCCTTCGTGCAATACCGTGACCTTGCAATTCAGCCGCCGAACGAACTCCATGTCATGCTCGACCACGATCACTGCGCGGGTTTTGGCCGCTTTCTTGAGGATATCGGTCGTGTGTTCACGTTCATGGGCCGTCATGCCGGCGGCGGGTTCATCGACCAACAGCAGACGCGGCGACTGAGCCAGAAGCATTCCGATCTCAAGCCATTGCTTCTGCCCGTGGCTCAGCTCGCCGGCGGGGCGGGTCAGCTGGTCTGTCAGGTTAATCTCATCAGCAATTTCTTCGATCCGCTCGGCGCCCTTAGACGTCTTGCGATAAAGCAGGACCGAGAAAACAGCGCGGGGGTTTTTCAGCGCCATCGCCAGGTTTTCGCGCACGGTCTGGGCTTCGAAAACGGTCGGTTTCTGAAACTTACGCCCAATACCCAGGCTGGCGATTTCGCTTTCGGACATCCCGATGAGCGAGCGGCTGTCATCCCCGAACAGGATGCGCCCTTCGTCCGGTTTTGTCTTGCCCGTGATGATGTCCATGAAGGTGGTTTTGCCCGCCCCGTTTGGCCCAATCACCGCGCGCAGTTCAGGTTCGCCGATTTGAAGGCTCAGGTTTGTGATGGCCTGAAACCCGTCGAAATTCTTGGAGATCCCCGACATTTCGAGAAGTGTAGTCATGATTTTCGCACCAATTTGTCAAACAGCCCGCCGATGCCCTTGGGGGCAAACAGTGTGACCAGCGCGAACGTCACGCCCAGCAGCACCAGCCACCAATCGACCCACTGTATCTTGTAGAAGCCCAGGTCGATGTCCGGTGCCCCGCCGCCCGTGAACCAACTGGAGAGCAATGACACCAACGCCGCACCGATCACCGCGCCATACAGCCGACCGCGCCCGCCAATGGCGACCCAAACGGCGAGGTAAATAGACGCGATCGGAGCAACTTCGGCGGGGTTGATGATCCCCGCTTGCGGGTAATAAAGCGCGCCTGCAATACCTGCGACGATCGCCGTAATCGTGAAGACGAACAGTTTATAGCTTTCGACGTGATAGCCCAGAAAGCGAACGCGGGACTCATCATCGCGGATGGCTTGAATGATATTGCCCAGCTTGCTGTCGGTGATCCAAGCAAACACCACATACCCCAAGGCGAGTGCTGCCGCGGAGGCAAGAAAGAAAACGAGTGAAATCACATCCTGTCCGCTGTCGGCAAAGCCCGGAATGTTCTGCAAGCCTGACAGTCCGTTGTTGCCCCGCAATCCGCTGTCGTTCTGGAACAGGTAAAGCGCCAGCGCCAATGTCATGGCCTGCGTGAGGATCGACAGGTAAACGCCCGTGACACGGCTTCGAAAGGCAAGCCAGCCAAACACCAACGCGAGCAGCCCCGGAACCAACACTACAATAGCGAGCTGCATGAACAGGCTGTCGGCAAACATCCAGATGGCAGGGAAGTCTGACGATCCTACGACGCCAAAGATCTGTTTGCCGATCGCATCGGTGACTTCTTGCTGGGTCGGAGGAATGACCTGCCCCGCGAGGCTTTGTGCAACGATCAGTTCGGTTCGGGCATACATCAACCACATCCCGATAGCGTAGCCGCCGATGCCAAAGAACGCGAAGTGGCCCAAGGACAGGATCCCGCAATACCCCCACACCACGTCCATCGCGATCGCGATGAGGCAAAAGCACAGCGTCTTGCCAAGTGTCTTGACGAAGGAGGTGGAGATAAGGCCCGTGCCCGTGGCTTCGGACATCACTGCGACGAAGACAGTGAACAGCGCAAGAGCGGCCAGAAAGTAAAGCACCGATGGGTTGCGCACGATGAAGGATTTGCGAGGGGGGGGTGTTTGGCTCATGGGATCAATCCGCTGCCGCCCGGCCCTTTGGAGCGACGATGCCCTTGGGTCGGAACTGAATGAACAGGATGATGAACAGGATCATGTAGGTCTGCGCGGCCAGCGTGTTGGACGGATTCAACCACTCGATCCCTTTTTGCAGGAACCCGATCAAGCCCGCCCCCGCCAAAGTGCCAAAGACCGACCCGACGCCACCGACAACGACCGTCATAAAGCTCTGTACGATATAGTTTGCACCCATCTCGGATGTGACTTGTGCATAAAGGCCAATGCCGACCCCCGCGACCCCCGCAATGCCGGAGCCGAGCCCGAAGGTCATCATGTTGATGCGGTCCGGGTTGATGCCCATAGAGGCGGCCATGCCCGGGTTCTGTGTCACGGCACGCACTTCCAAGCCAAGCCGCGTGCGTTTGAGGATAAACAGCAGCAAACACAGGAATACGATTGCCAACACGAAAATCGCAATGCGGATGTAGCTGATCTGGATCACGTCCGAGATCACCAGCGCTCCGCCCAGCCATTCGGGCGATGTCAGCGGGCGGGCCTGCGTCCCGAAGATGTTCTTGGCGATCTGCTGGAGCGCGATCGAGATGCCGAAGGTCGCGAGCAAGGTCTCGAGCGGGCGGTGATAAAGGTGCCGGATCACGAGACGTTCCATGGCGACCCCTGCCCCAAAGGTCACCGCAAAGGCCAGCGGCAGGGAAATCATCAGGGAAATCGTGTAATCGGGAACGAAAAGCTGCACGACATAGCCGGTGTATGCCCCCATCATGATGAATTCGCCGTGGGCCATGTTGATGACACCCATTTGGCCAAACGTAATCGCCAGCCCAATCGCGGCCAGGAAATAGATTGACGCCAGCGACAGCCCGTCAAGTGTGAGGTCGACCGTCTGCTCAAGCCCCACACGTGTCTCTACTGTGTCGAGCGTGGCGCGGGCGGCGTCAGTGATGGTGGGGTCGGGTTCGTCGTAGTCTTCATAGAACGTGAAACTCGACAGCGTTGCGGCCACGTCTGCCTGCGTGACAAGTGGCGGGACGAGGCCGTCTGCGGCCAGCGCCGCGTAGGCCTGGACACGCAAGACGTCGGTGCCAAGCTGCGCGATCGGCACGCCCCCGACGCGGCCATCGACGATATTGGCCTCAAGCGCGGCCCTTATGTCACCGGGCGAAACCAAGGGCGGGGCCAAATCAGCCTCGACGAGTTCAGAGTAGAAGGCCGCAGGATCACTCGAAGAATCGAGGACGCGGGCGATATTGCCACTCGGCTCGCCGTCAGTGACGTCAGTGGACGTGGACAGGATCTGGCTCAGAACCGCGCGCGCTTCGACAGAGGTGTCGGACGACAGGCTTTCAATCGCGACGACACGGTCGGCCGTGTCCTCCCCGAAACGCGCGATCAGGAAATTGATCAACTGCACCTTGCGGGCACGGATGTCAGGGTCCGCTTCCCCCTCAAGCGAGGCTTCGAGCAAGGGCAACTGGCTGGCATCCGCCCGCCTGCCGATGCTTTCAAGCGCGGACCGGCGCCGGTCGGGGTCCGGGTCCGTCAGCTGAAATTGCACCAGCGCAGATCCGATAACACGGCGCACACCGCCGTTCGGCCGTATCTGAGTGTATCCGTCAGACGCAGCAGTCGATTGTTCGCCGCTGTCCAGATCGGTCAGGGCAATCGCGTCGCCGTCCTCCGCGCCGATATAGAACAGGCTGGTCGCGTCATCCTGCCAGATGTTTCTTTCGGCCCATTGTTCCAGAAAAACGGACACCTGCGGCGACCCGAGGTCGGCCAGGTCATCCAGCACCACGCTGACGGAATTGCGTGACGGCGAGGCGACCTCTTCGGCATGGGTCTGCAATACCGATTGCAGATCCTGCGCCGCGGCCAAGCCAACAGTGACCACAAGCCAGACGAGACTGAGCAATACACGGATCATGGATAACTTTCGGTGACGGTCTTCAAGGGCCGCCCCGAACACCAAAATGTCCGGGGCGGTGAGGAGATCAGTAGTTCGAGGTCAGCTGAACGCAGGTCGCGGTCTCGGTGTTGTACATACCGCAGCCGAGGTCTTTCCAATCCGAGGTGAGGACAGCGGATTCAGGCAGGAAGTCTGTCCATGCATCGCCAGGGACTTCTTCGGTCTGGCTGATGATATCGAACTGGCCATCCTCTGTAATCTCACCGATCAGCACGGGCTTGGCGAGGTGGTGGTTGGGCAACATGACCGCCGTGCCGCCTGTCAGGTTCGGGAACTCCTGCCCGTACATCGCCTCGCGCACTGCGTCGACATCGGTGGTTCCGGCCTCTTCGACGGCGTTCACCCACATGTTGAAACCGATGTAGTGGGCCTCCATCGGGTCGTTGGTCACGCGCTCTTCGCCCATGGTCTCTTTCCATGCGGCCACCCATTCGTCGTTGGCTTCGGATTCGGCGGATTGGAAGTAGTTCCAAGCGGCAAGGTGCCCGACAAGGTCCGAGGTATCCAGACCGGAGAGTTCTTCTTCACCGACTGAGAAGGCCACGACAGGAATGTCGTCCGCAGAGATGCCAGCGGCGGCCAGTTCTTTATAGAAACCGATGTTGGCATCGCCGTTGATGGTCGAAATCACGCCGACCTGAGAGCCGTCGGCCCCCAGTTCAACCACATCCGCCACAATCGTGGACCAGTCGGAATGCCCGAACGGCGTGTAATTGACGAAGATGTTTTCCTCGGGAATGCCCGCGTCGATCAGGTATTGTTCAAGGATGTTGTTGGTGGTTCTGGGATAGACATAATCCGTGCCGAGCAGAGCAAATTTCTCGACCCCCAGTTCCTCAAGAAAATAATCGGTTGCGGGAATGGCTTGCTGGTTCGGAGCGGCACCCGTGTAGAACACATTGCGCGAAGATTCTTCGCCTTCGTATTGCACTGGGTAGAACATCAGGCCGTTCAGTTCCTCAAGAACCGGCAGGGCGGACTTACGAGACACGGAAGTCCACGACCCGAAGATCACGTCCACGTCGGACACAGTCAGCAGCTCCCGTGCCTTTTCAGCGAACAAGGGCCAGTCCGAGGCAGGGTCAACAACGACCGCCTCGATCTCGCAGCCCAACAGGCCGCCCGCTTTGTTCTGCTGCGCAATCAGCAATTCCATTGTGTCTTTCAGCGTAGTTTCCGAAATGGCCATAGTGCCGGACAGCGAGTGCAGCACGCCGACCTTAATTGGATCAGCGCAATCCTGTGCTGCGGCTGATCCTGCGATAAGGAATGCGGCAGTCACACCGAGTGAGTATTTAGTTATAATGTTCATGAGGTAATCCCCGTTGGGCGTGCGGCATGGCTGGCCATCCTTGACGAAGACGCCTAAAGGACCAAGTCTTGACGCACAGCGTTTGCTGTAGCTGCGGGCGGGGTGGATTCTGCAAGATTGTCCCGTCCGTAGCGTTTTGTTGCCGAAGCTACCTTAAGGTCAATTCTTAGTCGGTTAGCTTACAAGCCCTTATGTGGTGGACATTGCTGCGCCGCAGAACAGGCGCCTAATTCGCACGCAGTATTATTGACTGTTCCCAAAATTTAGGCATCAGACTCAATTAATAGTTCGTGCGAATTCGCAATGGACGCGCTGCAAATGGCCTACAGCCAAGGCATCGTTCTTTTGGATCCAGATTAGGCTAGTCGGGAGCAATCCGTTCTGAGCATGACCCAAACAGAAAACTTCCACCAACAAGATGTTCGCTTAGGGTCAGGATTCATAACCAATAAATGACGAGAGCCGCGAGCGCGATGGCAGAGAGGAACACCTTGGGGCAGCGGTCATAACGGGTCGCGACACGCTTCCGATCCTTGAGCCTACCGAACATGATCTCGATCCGGTTGCGACGCTTGTATCTGCGCTTGTCGTATTTGACCGGCGTTTTGCGTTTCTTCCGGCCTGGGATGCAGGCGCGTATCCCCCTGTCCTGTAACGCTTCTCTGAAACAGTCAGCATCATAGCCGCGATCCCCAAGCAGCCATTTGACCTTTGGCAGGCTACGCAGCAGGGCCCTTGCGCCGATGTAATCGCTCACCTGTCCGGCGGTAACGAACAGGTCGATTGGTCGTCCCTTACTGACGCAGATGGCGTGCAGCTTGGTGTTCATGCCGCCTTTGGTCCGACCGATCAGGCGGCCACGCCCCCGTTCGTCGGGGAATTGATCCCCCAGATCAATTCCTGATCCTCCTTACTTAACGCCCATGCTGGTCGCTGTTCGGTGGGCCTTCAGGTATGTCGCGTCCATTGCCCGGCAGTTGATTGCGAAGCAATCAATGAGAGGGATCATCACGGTCGTCTTCTCTCCGTGTTCCGCCGC
>NZ_PVUF01000042.1 GCF_003003215.1 Tritonibacter scottomollicae
GTGCCGTGGGCGCGAAGACCGCATTCATTGCCCCGGGATCACCTTGGGAGAACGGCTACTGCGAGAGCTTCAACGCCCGCTTCCGGGATGAGTTATTAAACGGCGAGGTCTTCACCACGCTGCGTGAAGCACAGATCCTCATCGAACGCTGGCGTCGCCACTACAACACGGTTAGGCTCCACAGCGCCTTAGGATACCGGCCCCCAGCGCCCAAAAGCATCGTCCTGATAGACCAAAGGCCGACGATGCATTAACATTCAAATTGGACCACTCGATGGGGGCACATCAGCTGCGTCACGCACCTATGACCTCTTAGGGTGCAGTCAAACGCTCGAGCCTTTGTAACCATAAATCTTGCTAGACAAGAAAAGTCTTTTGCGATCAAGTTCCACTCACGGCAAGTTTAACTCTACGAATGGATCGAGAAGGATGCCGTGGCCAGTTGCTGAGAGTTATGTTGAGGACTGCGAAAGCGCATTGGGCTTCACGTTTCCAGACAGCTATCGAATTTCAATTATGGACCAAAATGGTGGCGTGGTCGTGTGCGACGGCGATACTTGGAATTTGCATCCCATTTGGGACAAGTCGGACAAGAAGCGGCTCAAGAGAACTGTTAACGACGTGGTGCGGGAGACAAGGGCGATGGCCAATTGGACCGGTTGGCCGAGTGATGCCGTTTGCATCGCAGCAAATGGTACTGGCGATGTATTGATATTTTCCGGCCGTTCAATTTCTCTCGATGAAGCTGTTCACCGCTGGAACCATGAAACTGGAGAAACGGAAAAAGTTGCGAAAGACTTTTCCGCACTCCCAAGGGCTTGATACGGTTTTCTAAATTGGAAGTGGTCTTTGACACATCCGCAGCGAAAGGCAGCTTTGTCCGCTCAGCTGACCTTGACCTCCGGTCTCAGTGCCAATTTGGTGTGCTGGCGAGGCGAACGGCGGGTGAGAGCCCAACTTGATCAATGCTGCGAGTCTTACGAATGACCGCTTCGGCGTCACGGCGGCAATTCGCTGTAGGGACAAACATCATCTTCAAATGGTACGTGTCGACGGCGGAAGCTTGTATCCGGAACTGCTTCCGGGTTGCTTATCCTGTCCATGCGGTAATGCCGAAAGTCGTCACGCGCGGGATCCCAGCCGACGAGGTACCATAAGGGTGGCAAGATCAGCATGGCTTGCGGCTCGACCTTGCGTAGGGTCTTGCGGCCTTTTGCATCCCAATAGTCAAAACGAATGAACTGGCGCGCCAAAAAAGCCGTTTCAAACGCGGGCAGCAGGTCTGTGTCCATTTTCCCGATGTCCGACAAATCCTGTTGAGGCGACAATTGGCCGATGTGCAGACACTCGATGAACGCGCGCAGGTCTTTCACTTTGTCTGACGGCAAGGCTTTTTCGATCTTGGCGAGCCCTGCATCGGCAAGTTCGGAGAAAGGCAGATTCCCGGCGGCCCGCATGGCCGCTACACTAATCAGCAGTGCAAACACCTCCGGCACAGACAGCTTGGCTCTCGTCTGCAGCGATTGCGTGTCAAGCTGAAGACCGCCGCCGCGACCGACATCGGAATGGATAACGTAGCCTTCGTCCCGCAGCGCGCTGATATCGCGCAACACGGTTCGGCGGGATGCGCCGACCTCATCTGCAAGGGCGTCAACGGTAGAGGTGCCGTTGCGGCGAAGGGTGCGCACGATGGCGTCATGTCTGGATCTCACGTTCATATTGCTACCCTAGCATTAAAGGTGACAGATTTTGGCACCATTTAGTCTTACACCGATTCCAGCAACGGAAAACAAGGAGATTGCGACATGGAACGGATAGCAGTGAACCCCTGGGATTGGTCGATTAAACTGGGTTACAATCAGGCCGAAGTGATCGACGGCGCGACGCGGCAAGTGATTTGCGCTGGCCAGACCGCGGTGGATAGCAAAGGCGACCCGCAGCACCCTGGTGACATGCGCGCGCAGATAAACCTTGCCCTCGATAATCTGGAGGCTGTTTTGAAAGACGCGGGCATGGACCTGAGCAATGTCGTCAAGCTAGGTATCTATGCCACTGATGTGGATGAAGCGCTGAAGAATTTCGACTTGATGGGCATGCGTTTCGGGCCGCATCAGGTCGCTCCACCGATGACACTCTTAGGTGTGACGCGTCTCGCGATCACCGGATTGCTGTTCGAAATCGAAGCAACAGCAGCAGCCTAGACCAAATCAGAGCGGCCATTGGACGGAGGAACGCTAATGACCGCTCCGTCCCGCATTCCTTCCGCTCGATGATGGTTGGTGGCTGCACTTGCGGCGAACGTCTGCTCCCTCCATTGCTCGTGCAGCGTGGGACCGGCGCGAGGCTCGCAGGTTCCGCGACTTTGCAAATGTCGCTAACTGCGCTTTGCTGACATCTGAGCTGAGCGCGGCATCGCCTTGGTCATCGGAGCTGTTTGAAGGTCCGCTCTCAGGAGATCGTTCGCGCTTGCAGCAAAGGTATCGCTGCACCTTGCATGCATGTCGCATTCGGGCTGACAGCAGTCAACTAGGCCTGTCGATCAGACCGGCGACAGAGTGTTCAGGGTGAAAACCACACGCTGCACCGCCGCAAGTCCGCTGTGAGCCCACAATGTCCAATGCTGCGCCTTGCGTGAATGTCTGGTTTCAAAGACGGTTGAGGGACGCAAGGCGACGACTTCAGTTTGACACTGTCCCGGACGCGGTGGCACACTTCGCGCTGATCCTGTCAGGGGAAAGATTTTGTAGAATGACGGCATTCATAATCGGAAAGATGCAGATCCACAGTCGTGAGTGGATGGACGAATACTTTTCGAAGATCCCGGAAGTTGTCGCACGATATCGCGGGCAGTTTCTGGTCAGGGGCGGCCATCCCGAGAGCCTCGAGGGCGACAATGCGCTTCCTGACGCCGCCTTCATCATCGAGTTCCCAGACCGCAGCTTCGCGAAAGATTTCTGGGGGTCGAAGGAGTTTCAGGCGCTCGCGGTCTTGCGCCGAACTGGTTCATCGCTGAACGCGATCTTGGTCGACAAGCTGGCGTAGAGAATCCGAGAGTGGCGGTTTCTTTCAACCCGTACTACGGTGAACCAAAGATCCAAGTCCTTCAACAAGCCAGAGATGGGCAGGTCGCCGAACTCCTCGACCTGCCTGGCGCAGTGATTCACGCCCGCACTTTTTCGAGCGATGATCCTGCCGCGTTGGGTTGGCATTACCTGCGAAGGATCATGTCGGAAGAAGGACTGGTGACATTGCGAGGTGCCGATGCGGCGACCATTGCAACGGCGAAAACGGAACTGAGCAGCTTTGATCCCAAATTGCATGTGTGGGACCTCTTCATGGCAGACGCTCAGACCATCCGGGACGTCTGCGGAAAAATCATTGACGTGGCGGTTCCCGACGGCTTGACCCGTGTAGATGACGAAGAGTTGACCCCACAAAAGGCCCGCGAAATCCAAACATTTCTTTTGGATCAGGGTGTTTCCCCGTTCTCGACGGATACCCTGCTCGGCCAGCTCTTTCCGGCACGATTGATTGCCTTGCAAAACGCCGAGGCGAAGATTGTCGCCGCCGGTTTCGCGGCCATGACCCACAACCGCCACAGCCCATTTTACAGATCTGCGTGGGTCGGCCTTATCGCGGTCGATCCGGCGCTGCGCGGTCTGGGACTTGGCAAATATATGGACGCGCTTTGCAACCTTGCCGCAGTCACCGAACTTGGAGCGGGGTCGACGATGGAGTTTGTCGCACAAAACAATGCCCCGTCACACGCTATGCTGGAAAGCTGCGGCTTGAGGCAGGTGGACGGGGTTTCGGTTGTTATGTTTTCGACGTCCGCCGACCGTATCACGAAATAGTAGCCACTTTGATCGGGCAGTGCTAACCAATCGCATTCTCGCAAAGCAGACCTTCGCGCAGCTACAGCGAACTGGCGCTCTGTCCCGCGCCCTTGCCGTTCGAAAGTGGTTGGCAACTGCACCTGCGGCAAAGGTCTGCTCTTCTTCGTGCGACCGCGGCATGGACCCCCACTATGCCGCCAGATCTAACGACTTTGCAAAGGGCGCGCTATCTGCGCTTCGGTAACCTTTGAACCAGATGCAGCATCGCCTGGGCCATCTGAGCAGGTTTGAAAGTTAGCTTGCGGGAAGTCTTTCGCGAAGGCAGCAGCGCCTTGGCAGCACTACCTGTCGATCAAATACACAGAACGGTCGGGCGAATCCGGTATCGAGCCCTCTGTTGGCAGCGTTGGAGACAGTTACGACAATGCCTTGGCTGAGACGATCAACGGTTTGTTCAAAGCCGAGGTCATTCACCGCCGCGGTCCTTGGCGCAACTTCGAGGCAGTGGAATACGCAACACTCGAATGGGTGGACTGGTTCAACTACCGCCGTCTGCTTGAGCCCATGGGGAACATTCCGCCGGCAGAGGCAGAGGCCAATTTCTACGCCGCTCCGGAAACTGAGGACATTGCCGCGTAACTAACTGAAATCAGCCTCCGGCAAACCCGGTGCGGTTCACCTAAGGCGCGCAGGGAAGGCCCCAGAAATCAAAAAGCCCCTCGGTTTCCCAAGGGGCTTTTTCGTGGGCGGATCTCTCCGCTGAGTGCTTGGCTCGACAGTGCCGTGCTGGTGATGATGGCCGTTCCGAAATTATTCAAGTTCTCTATGACTGCCTTTTCAGTCCGTTGAAGTTTAGTTGGAGTAATAAGTTCTTGTTCCGTCTCGGTATTCATCTCTGTTTTAGTAAGTTTTGCTACCATAATGGTCTCCTTCTTGTTGAGCTTATTCTTGCGTGGCCGGTCCTTGAAGTAGGACAGGAGGCACATCAGAAAGAAGCCGACTGCGAATAGAACCATCATCGTAAAGCTCGGCACCGGTAACCCGACGACTGTCGAGCGAAGCACTCAGCTTTACCTATATCCCACATCGGCCCAAATCTGTCAATTTATTTAATAATTTCAAATAATTGGTAGGTACAGACCATCTTCGATCCTTAGCGTTCTGTAAAGTGATTTGCCCTGTTGCGTCAGGCAGTTCTCTGCCCAAAGCGTGGCTGATGCTACGAATGCGAGTAGGTTTTGCTCAAGTGGAGCGAATGGCAGCTTGGTCCGCTCACCTCCGTTCCGTGATGTTTGTCTACCGCACCTACGGCAAAGGTCTGCTCTTTCCTTTGCTTGTGCAGCGTGAGACCGCCGCCGGGCTCGCAGGTTTCGTGACTTTGCAAATGTCGCTATCTGCGCTTTGCTGACCTTGGTGCTGACCGCAGCATCAGCCAGGGCCGCCACCGCTTGCTGAACGGCGGCTTTCGGGGAATCTTTCGCGACTGCAGCAGTGCCCCCGCTGTCCCTTGCATGAATGTCGAGTTTGGGCTGGCTGCCGTCATCTAGCGTCTGGGAACTGGTGCGGAAACGCTGCGACCCTGCTGCCGCACCGTCGCATGTCCGCTTCGAGTCCTCTATTACCGATGCTGCGCGATGCAGGAATGTCCGCAATTCCGAAAACTTTGTCACGATTGATCAGATGCGTGTATGCTTTCCAGTAGGGAGGAAGCTCACCAAATGCGCCAGCTCATATCAAACGGAAATCCCATGGAGGAAGTCGTTGGCTTCAGTCGCGCGGTTCGTGTTGGTCCTTTCATTGCGGTAGGGGGAACTGCGCCTGTAGATGCTCAGGGCAAGACAGTTGGGGTCGGAGATGTATTCGCCCAGACCACCCAGTGCTTTGAAATCATCAAGGCCGCTCTCGAACAGGCGGGGTCTGGTCTTCATGACATTGTGAGAACGCGGGTCATTCTGACGGATATCGATGACTGGAAGGAGGCCATTGAGGCGCGAAAGAAATACTGCGTCGATGCCCGTCCAGTCGATACGATCATGGCGGTCACGAGGTTCGTTAACCCGGAATGGTTGGTCGAGATCGAAGTTGATGCAGTTGTTCCCGAAGATAGATAGAGCAAAAGCCCATGTGTATTTGTCGCCGGGTGCCCAATGCTGAGGTTTGACGAGGAAACGACGCGGCTTCTGGATATCGTCTATCAAGGTGCAGATATCACGCGCAGACGACAAGCGTCATTCGACGCTCTTCGTCCCGCAGCGGGCGAAACAATTGTCGACATTGGCTGCGGGAATGGCTTGCTGACATTAGAACTTGCCAGAGCGGTTGGATCAGGGGGCAAGGTAATCGGAGTTGATCCCAGTCGCGACATGCTTGGCCCGGCCAAAGAGCGGTGTAGGGCGTTTGACTGTGTTGGAATCCTGACGGGCACCGCCAATAGTTTGCCAATTGGGACCGGAACAATGGACAAGGCTGTCTCGGTTCAGGTCTTCGAGTATCTTGACGACATCCCCGGAGCAATCGCTGAAGCTAGCCGAGTGCTGAAACCCGGCGGCAGGCTTGTGATCGGCGACATTCATCTCGACAGTCTGGTGTGGTTCAGCGACGAGAAGGATCGTATGGACCGCATGATCGCGTCTTGGGATCAGCATTTCACACAACGCGACGTTCCGGCAATTTTGCCGTCTATCGCGCGAGACGCAGGCTTTATCGTCGAGGGTGTCGCTCCACTAACGACATGTGATCACGAGCTGAAGCCGGACGGGCTTGCGACGATGATGATGCAATTGATGGCCCGATATGCTGTCGACAATAGCCACGTTCCCGCCGAGGAAGCCGCGGCGTGGCTGGCGGAGCAAAAGACATTGGCTGCCCAAGGCCGCTTTTTCTATGCGCTGACACATTTCGTCGTAAGCGCACGAAAGAAGTAGCCATCAACCCGCACCGTACATCATGAGTTTTTTGCAGCGTCGAAATCATTGGTTTTGGCCAGCCGCCCAAAAGCTGTCACTGGCGCACTTGCAGCGAATTGGCGCTTTGTCCTGTGTGGATGGCTCCCTTTTTGCAAGTACCTTTTTCGTGCGTGGCAATTTGTCAGAAGCAGTCTTGTGTTCGGCCTGTTAGCGCGACACAC
>NZ_PVUF01000043.1 GCF_003003215.1 Tritonibacter scottomollicae
GAAGGTGGCCGTCACACGCCGTTCTTCGCGAACTACCGTCCGCAGTTCTACTTCCGCACCACCGACGTGACCGGCACCGTGACCCTGCCGACCGGCACCGAGATGGTGATGCCGGGCGACAACCTGAAGTTCGAAGTTGAACTGATCGCCCCGATCGCCATGGAAGACGGTCTGCGTTTCGCCATCCGCGAAGGCGGCCGCACCGTCGGCGCGGGCGTTGTGTCCAAGATCATCGAGTAATCAGGTCTCCTGATTTTCGAATGGAAAGGGCCTCCCTCGGGAGGCCCTTTTTTGTGCGAGGCGCAGCCTCGCGCTCCGAGGTATTTTTGAAAAGATGAAGCGGGACGCGGGGAGGGCTGCGTCTTGGCAGCATCAATCAGAAATCTACGCATCTTGAGTGCTGAGAGCCGCGAAAATCGCAACTTGCCTCTTGCGTCGGACGCCGGTCTCGCATAGGAAATGCCGCACTGCAGGGGTATAGCTCAGTTGGTAGAGCGACGGTCTCCAAAACCGTAGGTCTCGGGTTCGAACCCTGATGCCCCTGCCATTAAAATCAAACAGTTAAGCCGACACTGCGCTGACCAAGCCTTTGCGTTTGGGCGATCATTTGGGAGTTTTGTCCCTGCTTTCGAACATTTCCAGCTTCTTGATGGCCGATTCTGCGAGCTCCGAATCCCTGCTTAAATAGTGTTCGTCCAGGATGGCTCCGACGTCTTTCATGCTGTGTCCGGTGATGGTCGCAATCTCAGCTTCGGAGCAACCAGCGATGGCGAGGCGCGTCACCGCCGTTCCTCTCAGATCGTGGAATGTAAGCCCTGTGATTTTGGCTCTCGCGACGGCCTTGCGCCATGAGGCACTGAACCCCAAGCTGGTCCAGGAGGTGCCGTGAATGGTCGTAAGGATGGTTTCGGCGGTCTCGCTCTTTTCCATCGCATCCAATGCAGTGCGCAGGGGCGTCGCGACTGGGATCACCACCCGGCGCTGGGTTTTGTTCTGCCTCAGGCGAATGTGTGTGCCATCGTAGGCGCTCCAGGTGAGCCGTAGGAGGTCACCTTGCCTTTGTCCGGTCCAGACGGCCATCAGGTATGCTAGGCGGAGCCTCTCTGGCGCTGTCTTGAGGAAAGCGGCTTCGTCAATGTGCGTCCAGATACTCTCGGAGCGTTTCGCGCGATACAGCTTTCCCGGTCTTTCACATGGATTGGCGTCCGTCAGGCCGCGATCATACGCCCAGGCAAGAATCGAAGCGAAGGTTGCGAAAACATAGTCAGCCTGGCGCCGGGATTTGAGCGCCATCTCATCGCGCCAAGACAGAAATTCGGCGCGGGCCCTGCGGTCGGTGAGAGCCCCAATGGGGAAATCACCAAACCGTTCCTCGATCTTCTGAATATGCTTCACATAGTCACGGCGCGTTCGTTCCGCCAGTCCCGTCCATTTCGGAGTATCCTGATACTGATTCAGGATGGCTTGCAGGCTGTCTTTGGAGTGCACCACCTTCTGCTGCACAGCGCTGTTGTAGGCTGCGATAAACTCGGGGTCGCCGGGTTTGCCAGGCAGGCGCGGACCACCCTTCCAAGCGTAGTGGTAAGTCGCGCGCTCTCCGCTGGCCAGCTTGGTCGTGACCTTGTTAATGCCCTTTAGTTTCACTCGCATGTCGCTTTGTCTTCCATTTGTCGAAGGGGGAGGCCGGTTCCGGTGGGTGTTCGCTTTCTGGCAGGAAGCGCACGGTTCCGGCCTCGGTTATGATTTCCACAACCGCTTTGGGGTCTGTGTTGCGTGCGGCGTTGATGAAGCGTTGAATTTGTGCGGCGGTGAATTGCTGTTTTCTGGCCATTAGTTCTTCCCTGCCGACCTGCGCATGCGTCGAATGCAGCGGTTCATGATTGTTTGGCGTTCGTGGATGAGGTCTGAGAGGTTTGCTCTTTTTAGCTCGATCCTGACGTGCAGCTTCGCCAGTCGGCGCAGCTCCGCGTCGTGCGCAAAGTGAAGCCACATTGCTTTCAGGCCAAAGGGGCGCCGTTTTCGCGCTGATCGCGGTGGCGTTTGTGTAGTCGATGCCACTGTACGAGGCGGCAGCTTGTGCGGAGACGGCATTGCTTAATCCATCATGTTCGGGTGGAGGGCGGCTCATCTGCGTGAATGGTGGCGCGTGCCTAATGGCGCCGCCTGGTCCAGCCTTGAGGTGTGCCGCTTATTATTCGGTGGGTGAGGTGATCAAAGGGAGCGCTGCCTGGCCGTTGTAGGGGCAATCTGGTCGGCCATCGCTGGCGCGACGAGGGATTCTCGCGGTCGCAGCTGCGATCCATGAAGTCAGTGCAATTTGGCGCGATGTGCCTGTGCATTGAATGCCCAGCAGATCGACCAGCCAGAGGTATTCATCGTGACACCATGCATCTGGCTCTGGTGCCGTAAAGCGGCCGCCAAGATCTAAGAACTGCTGAGACCTTCGGTGCATCGGTGTGGCTCTGAGCGTTTCGGTCGCCGTGTAAATGGATTGGGTGTTGGTTTCGGCTGAAAATGCGCGGGCGGTGGGCAATTTGGAGGATTGATCCGCCCGCGCGTTGTCCGCACCGCAAGACGGGTGCGAAACCTCGGGAACCACATTGGCGCGCAATCCTCCAGCGCGGCGCGGGTGTTCGTTATTCGGGCAAGGGCGGCGCCCTTGGAGTTCGTCCGCTATGGGCGCGAAACCTTGAGAGATAGGGTTTGTCATTGCGGGTGCGCCTCGCCTTACGCCGCATGGGGGCCGTGCGGAGTGATCTGGCGATCCGCCATTACGCGACGCACTTTATGGCCGACACGCTCCAAGACCTGTTCGGTGGGTTCGGGTGTGGGGGCCGGGCGCTCGATCAGATGCGCAGCCCGCAGGCGTGCCGGGTCAAAGCCCTGGCCGCGCGCGGCTTTCAATGTGGCCCATGCGGTTGTGAACAGGTGCGGGCTGTCGAGATGTTCCTCAGGCGAGCCTGCTATCTGCTGCGCGTCCCGAAGCACGGTTTCCAGTCTGTCTTGCATTCAATCCTCCATCGGTTGATGGGGATGACGTAATCCGAAAATTATGAACCGGTCAAGTCGCAGGTTCAAATTTTTCGGATAAATTCGTGTTGGTGTTTTCTAGTGTGTTTAGATTATATGGGAACAAAAAGAGAACATATGGGAATCGGAGAGGCAATTTTGATACAGGTACTGGCGCTGGCGCGCCGAATTGGGGTGGATCTCAACCTGATCTTTGACCCGCTTTGGGCTATTCGTCTTGCAGTGCTGAGAAGAGCCTGTCCTGAACGTCTTGCGGAAGTTGGGCGAAGTCGCCGTGAAGAATGAAGTTAAAGTCTATGCGGTGCTGCCGGTAGTAATACTTCATAGTAGCAATGCTCGGCGCACCTCTGCTCTCCTGGCTGTGGAATGTAGTCTTCTTCAAGCCAAGTTGCTTTGCTACTTCCAGCTGCTGCAGGCCGAGAGAATTACGTGCAGCCAAGAGGCGCACACGAATAGCTTCGGGCGATACATCGCCCGTGTGGGCAAGGCGTTCTTTGGTGTCGATGTTCATAGGGCCTATCTACTTCAGGTCCGAATAAATTGAACTTTCTCATCGTCGGATCTTGATAGTCGGAATTATTCGGACTACCGATTGTGCATGAGCACAAGAAATCTGATTAATGAGCTTGGCGGTTACAGGGCCGTCGCTGCACGTCTCGGCAAGAGCCCGACGACAGTACACACCCACATGCAGGTGGGGATCCTACCTGCTGCTTGGTATGATGCACTCTGTGTGATGGCAGTGGAGGTTGAGGTTTGTGAACCAAATCGAAGTCTCTTCTCATTTCTTGCAGTTGCGGGTGAAAATGATGCAAAGGACGCAGCCGCATGAGCCGCCCGCGTCTAACCCTGATCGTGAACAATGATGTGCCATGCGACCAGCCTGGCACGTCAGCTGACCGAGCGTCTTGGTCAAATCAGTTGGACCCCTATGCGCTAAAGGTCAGGGCGCCTGACCTTTGGTCTGCCTATTTCCACGCGCGGTTTCACAGCCCGCGCGAGGTGGCCCTGTTTTGCGATGTGTCGTTTCAGACCGCACTCAATTGGTGGGGCGCAGTGACCGCGCCCGCCAGCCACACCGCCTTGCTGATGATCCTGACCGATCCTGGCGCGGCGGCGTTCTTCCAGGATCAATTGGCGAGGGCGGCATGATGGCGCAAACCACCTCACCCCGAATCGAACGGATTGCATACCAGATCTGGTGGTTGATCCATGACAGCGCTGGGGAATGCACGCTGCGAGATATGGCAGCGTTTACCGAGGCATCTACGCAAACCTGCTCGCAAATATGCCGCTATCGCGGCTGGGCTGGGGCTTACCGCAAAATGGCGCATAGCCATGCGGTCGATAATGGTCCGTTGATGATCGCGACGCTGGATAGCGAACTGTCGGCTCTGTTCCGGGAGGCCGCCTGATGTTGAATGCAGTTGGATTGCGCCCGGTCTCGTCGGATGAGTTGCCAGACTACCCGATCTCGGCGGAAAGCCGTTTGGACTCGCATTACTTCATGCCGTTCAACCATGATCGCTATGACCGCAGTGACTTTCGGCGCAAGGCCTACCGCGATCCGGAGGTCGGCTTTTTCGGCATGGAGCTGTTCTTCAAGTCCCACGGTGAGACGCCCTTGGGGACTTTGCCTACTGATGACGATAGCTTGGCCTTTCTGCTGGGTCTGCCGTTAGAGCGGTGGATCTCGCTCAAAGAGCGGGCGTTCAACCCGCTCTATAACTGGCACCCAGTGCGCTGTGACAATGGCGCAATTCGCCTTGCGCATCCGGTGGTTCAAGAGGTGATGGAGGCCGCGCTGCGTGGTCACCTGGAGCACAAGGCCAGCAATGAAGACAAGGCGGTCTATGCACGGCGCAAGCGGCTGATCGAGGTGCTGCGCGACATCGGCTGCAGTGAGGATCTGTGTTCCGATGAGCTGGCCGTGGCTTGGGTCGATGACTGGCTGCTCAAGCACCACCCGGGACAGCGGCGCATGCCGCAGTTCCAGGCCTCTATCGGGCGTGCCCTCAAAGAGGCGGTATCTGAGGGCATTGTGGGTCGCCCGCGTCGCGCACCCTGAAATCATTGAAGAAATCCGCCCACCTGTGGGCGGAACAGAACGGAACATACCAGAACAGTTCCGAACAGAATGGAACAGTTCCAGACATAAGAGAGGAAATGAAATGAGAGAATATGAAATGAGATTTCGTTCCGCTCCCACTCGGGCCGAGCAGCCTGTGGATATGTCGGAACGCTGAGAAAAGAGGTGCAGAAATGGATGAGAAACAACAGGCCGCCGGAGAGAAGCGGGTGCAGGACATGCTGATCACGCCGCTGGAGGCGCTGGGGCTAGCGCGGCCCTCGACCCTGACCAAGGCGCAGTTTGCGGTGATGCTGGCGGAGCTACGCCAGAAGCTGGCCTATATGACGCCCGCGAGCATCGCGGTGCTGCGCGATTGGGTTGAGGCGCACCCGGGCGGTCGGGATAAGGATCGGTTTCCGATTGGGCTGAAGATCCTGAACAAGGCGCGCGAGATCCAGCCGCCGGAGAGCGGGCCGTCGCCGCTGATGCTCAAGGTCTTCGGGCACGCACTGGGGCAAGAGGCGCTGGCCGGCGGCTGGGCGCCGGAGCTGCTGCGCTATCTGAGGGGCGCGCGGGAATGGCCGGGTCGCTACACCGTTACACAGATCCGCAATGAGGCGCATGGGGCCGTGCGCCGGATGGCGGATATCGAGATGCGCGTTGGCCGCGGGGATCACCTGTCGGCCGAGGATGAGAGCTTTCGTGCCCGCCGGTCTGAAGCGCTGCAGAAATGCCGGGAAATCGCAGAACAGGCGCAGCGGGGTGCAACAGCATGAGCGAGCATGTTGTGATCGTGGCACCCAATGGGGTGGCAGATCTGACACCCGTCGCAAAGTTCATGGCGGCACGCCAGCTGCGCCTGAAGGCGGAGGCAGATCGCATCGAAGCGGTGAAAGCGCGAGGTTATGTGCCCGAGGTCTGCGGTGACGCCATCCCGGAAGCCCCGGCGCGTGGTGCCATTCGTGTCTTCCAGCCCATGAGCCTGTTTCCTGATGGCAAAGACGACTGGGTCGCGCGACCCTCGGGCTATCGTGGTCGGTCGGCAATGCAGCGCGCGGATGTGTTTGATGTGATGACGGCAAAGGCGGCCAGCAACGGAAAGCTCGCGCCCTTCACCCGCGTGCAGGTGGCTGCAGGGCGGTATTATCGGGATCTGGTCGAACGTCACGCCTGCGCTGGTGTCCGGTGTTCGTCTGTCGAGGCACTCCGCAGCGGCGGGGGTGGCAGTGGCAGCTTCATCGATGCGGTGTTGCGGGACCGGGAGGAGATCGCGCGGATCCGTCGTCGCATTGGCACCGGCACCGCAATGGCAGTCCGTAAGATCCGCCCGTCCAAGCGTGGCTCACGCATGAACATCACGGATCGGTGCCTCGTCGATATGGTGTGCCTGGAAGACAAGCCGATCAGCGCGGTGTTGCGGGCGCATGGGTGGAGTGTTCAGGGGCAGACGTCTTGTGCGCTGCGGCAGGCGTTGGCGGATGCTCTTGATCGTATGGGTCGTTGATGGTGAGCTTGAACTTTGACGTGGACTCATCACGTTAAATAGTCGTCTCGGTTGTTGATTGGTTAACAATGCTCCCAAAATAGCTCGTAGGATTCTTAGAGCATTTGATTGATAGGTAAACTGAGTTAACTGAATCCGCCTGGAGTGCCCCCACTGAAGTGGTCCACCTTTTGGGATAGGAATATCCCGTTTTCAGGAGGACGACGAGATGTCAGGCAAACGAGAGAAGCCCGAGGACATCGTGCTGAAGCTGCGACAGGTTGAGGTGCTGCAAGGACAAGGGAGCTCGGTTCAGGAAGCCGTTCGGCAAATCGGTGTGACGGTTCAGACTTACTACCGG
>NZ_PVUF01000044.1 GCF_003003215.1 Tritonibacter scottomollicae
GTGCCGTGGGCGCGAAGACCGCATTCATTGCCCCGGGATCACCTTGGGAGAACGGCTACTGCGAGAGCTTCAACGCCCGCTTCCGGGATGAGTTACTAAACGGCGAGGTCTTCACCACGCTGCGTGAAGCACAGATCCTCATCGAACGCTGGCGTCGCCACTACAACACGGTTAGGCCCCACAGCGCCTTAGGATACCGGCCCCCAGCGCCCAAAAGCATCGTCCTGATAGACCAAAGGCCGACGATGCATTAACATTCAAATTGGACCACTCGATGGGGGCACATCAACAAAACCCCATATACATGCAAGTCATCCCGCCCTTATCGCTCGGCTGAAACGCGCTGACGGCCACTTGCGTGCCGTGATCGCGATGATCGAGGACGGTAAGCCTTGCCTTCAGATCGCCCAGCAGATGCAGGCCGTCGAAAAGGCAATAACGAACGCCAAACGGGCATTGATCCACGACCATATGGATCAATGCTTAGGTGCCGAAGATCCCGCAGCAGATCTCTCTGAGCTGCGAATGATCGCCCGATATCTCTGAGGTCCGCCATGTTCGACATCCTTGCTGACCGCACCTATCGCCATCTGTTTCTGGCGCAGGTCGTGGCCCTTCTGGGAACCGGTCTTGCGACTGTCGCACTCGGCTTGCTTGCCTTCGACCTTGCCGGCGATAGGGCTGCGATGGTGCTTGGCACGGTCTTCACAATCAAGATGGTGGCCTATGTGGGTATCGCGCCCGTTGCGGGGGCCTTCGCAGACCGTGTGCCACGCCGCGCGTTTCTTGTGTCGCTCGATCTGGTGCGTGCTGGTGTGGCACTGGCGCTGCCTTTAGTAACCGAGGTCTGGCAGGTCTATACCTTGATCTTTCTGCTGCAATCCGCTTCCGCCGCCTTCACTCCTACGTTTCAAGCGACGATCCCGGACGTTCTGCCGGAAGAGGCGCGTTACACCCGTGCGCTGTCACTGTCGCGGCTGGCCTACGATCTGGAAAACATAGCCAGCCCAACCCTGGCAGCACTTCTGCTCGCGGTGATGTCCTACAACTCGCTTTTCCTTGGCACTGTTGCGGGATTTACAGCTTCGGCCTTTCTGGTTGTTTCGGTGCTGCTGCCAAGCCCTAAGGCCTCCGAGCCGCGGGGCATCTATGACCGGACGACGCGTGGTCTTCGGATCTATCTTGCCACACCCCGTCTCCGCGGGCTGTTGTCGCTAAACCTCGCGGCTGCAGCGGCGGGGGCAATGGTGCTGGTCAACACTGTCGTGCTTGTGCGCGGATCGCTCGGCCTGTCAGAAAGCGCACTGGCCTGGACGATGTTTGCCTTCGGCACGGGTTCAATGGCTGCGGCTCTGACTCTACCGCGCGCTCTGGATGTGCTGCCAGACCGGCCCGTGATGTTCGCCGGTGCTGCGCTGATGGTCGTAACTCTGTTCGGGCTGGGGATGACAACCTTCGCAACGGACCTTGGCTGGCCAACCCTTCTGGGGGCATGGATATTGATCGGTCTTGGATACTCTGCCGTCCTCACCCCTTCCGGGCGGTTGCTGCGCCGGTCCGCCCATGCCGCGGATCGCCCCGCGCTGTTTGCGGCGCAGTTCGCCCTCTCCCATGCTTGTTGGCTGGTGACCTATCCACTGTCAGGCTGGCTGTTGACGGTCTTTGGCATAATCCCGGCGCTTATGGGGCTCGCGCTACTGGCTGCCGCTGGCATGCTTGCTGCGCTGAAGTTCTGGCCCTCTAGCGACCCTGTCGAGCTCGAACACACCCATGACAACCTGCCACTCGATCATCCGCACCTGAAAGGACATCGCAGACACAGCCACCCGCTAATTATCGATGAACGCCATCCTCGCTGGGACACCCACTTCTAAACGTTGCGAACCAATACCAAGACAGGAAAAATTCCGCTTCCATTTATCGAGACCCTGATTGCAAAGCATCGGTCAAATCGGATTGGGAGCAGACCTTCGTCGTAGCGAGTATGAGGGTCTGCTCAGGGCCGGGTTTGTCGTGAATGGCGGCCATAGTTTGCAGTTTTGCAGGGGCTGCTTCCTGCGCTTCGCTGACCTTGAAGCCGGTTGCAGCATCCCCTGGGTCAACTGAGCAGACTTGAAGGTCCGCTTTCAGGAAGCCTTTCGCGCACGCAGCAGTGCCTTCGCTGCGCCTTGCATGAATGTCGTGATTGGGCTGGGCTTGAGCCGATCACCGTTGGCCAGGGGCAAGCTTGAGCCGGCCTCTCGGCGCTGCACCGCCGTAAGGCGGCAGAGAGCCCCTCATACCGATGCTGCAATCTGCACGAAAGTCTTCTTCTTCAGTAGTGCATCTCGCTACTTTGGCTATCTCTTGGCGAAACACAAACTAAACACAATTGAATACGCAAATAGAATATCCCTTCAACTTCGCGGCCAATATCAAACAGATTGTGCTGGTTCTGCTTGTTGGAATTGCAATCATCTTGCCAGATGCACCGATTGCCATAAGGTAGGATCACCTTCACGATAATAGGAAGGCCGATGGACCCTAAGACTTCGCACGCTGATCGAGTTCTCGAAGCGACACGTTCCGCTTCTGCTGCCGCACGTTCGCAAATCGCGGCGAGCTGGCATCGATCCGTGCAGAAACACGGGTTGGACCCCAACAACCGACGCGCACCGGACAAGATTGAACACGCTGCGTTGCGGGAACGGTTGGAGGTCTACGAGAAGTTCATGATGGTCGCCGCACCGCGATTGGACGCGTTGTATTCGCTCGTCGGGCAATCGGGGTGTGCGGTTCTGATGACGGACACCGAGGGCGTTATCCTCGACCAACGCATGTCGGATGCTGACACCCCTGCCTTTGAAAGCTGGGGCCTGAGCGCGGGCGCGAACTGGAGCGAGGAGCGTGAGGGAACCAACGGGATTGGCACCTGCCTGACCGAGCGTCGCCGTGTGATCATTCATCAGGACGAACATTTTCATGCCCGGAACACCGGGATGAGCTGTATTGATGCGCCGATTTTTGACGAGAACGGGCAGATCGTGGCCGCGCTTGATGTGTCCTCGGCGCGGGCGGATCAAACCGAGGCCTTTAATCGACTGATAGGGGCGCAAGTAGCGCAAACCGCCCGCGCGATTGAAGAGGCCAACTTTCGGGCGGCGTTCAGCGCGGCGCGCATTATCGTGGCCGAAAGCAGTGAAGCGGATTCTGCTACGCTGCTGGCCGTGGACAGCCACGACCTTGTCATTGGCGCAACCCGCGAGGCACGCCGCGCGTTTGGATTGGCCGGAACGGGGCCGCTTGCCGCGCGTCCTGCCGCTGATATTTTGGGCCAGGAAGACGGCCCCACAGGGTTCCAGCGCGCTGAACGCGCCGCCGTGGTGCGTGCGCTTGCGCGGGCCGACGGCAACGTGTCACAGGCAGCGCGCCAGCTTGGTGTGGGCCGCGCGACGCTCTATCGGCGTATGAAGCGGCTGGGCTTGCACGAAACCTGACTGAAACTGTCTCAGAGATGAGACACATCACCCACTCTTTCTGTTGTGCCCTACTGACGGATGCGAAAGCCCTCGTCAGGTTATGCCTCAGCCCAGGTGGAGGGCTTGGGCATTCAGGAGAAAAAAATAATGAAAGATCTCGCACATACTGAGTCTGGGACATACACGTCTCCGTTCAAAACAAAGTATGACAACTTTATCGGCGGCAAATTCGTGCCACCTGTGAACGGACGCTACTTTGAAAACGTCACACCGATTACCGGCGAAAAAATCAACGACATCGCCCGCTCCGATGCCGATGACGTCAATCTGGCATTGGACGCAGCGCATGAGGCGAAAGCCGCATGGCGCGCGACGTCGACAACCGAGCGTGCAAACATTTTGCTGAAGGTCGCAGACGCGATTGAGGACAACCTCGAGCTGCTGGCTCAAGCCGAAACATGGGACAACGGCAAGCCGATCCGCGAAACGATGGCCGCGGACATTCCGCTTGCCGCAGACCATTTCCGCTATTTTGCGAGTGTGCTGCGTGGGCAAGAAGGCTCAATGAGCGAAATTGATGCCGATACTGTGGCCTATCACTACCATGAACCGCTGGGCGTCGTCGGCCAGATCATTCCATGGAACTTCTCAATTCTGATGGCCGCGTGGAAACTCGCGCCAGCACTGGCTGCGGGCAACTGCGTGTTGATGAAACCGGCGGAACAAACACCGGCTGCGATTATGGTCTTGGCAGAGCTGATCAATGACCTGCTTCCGGCGGGTGTGCTGAACATCGTCAACGGTTATGGCGCGGAAGTTGGCGCGGCATTGGCCACGTCAAAGCGTATCGCGAAGATCGCGTTCACAGGGTCCACGGCGACAGGTCGCACTATCATGCAAGCCGCGACCGAGAACCTGATCCCCGTCACGCTTGAGCTGGGCGGCAAAAGCCCCAACGTCTTCTTCTCCGATATCATGCGCGAAGACGATGCGTTCTTTGATAAGGCGATCGAGGGCTTCGTTCTGTTCGCCTTCAATCAGGGCGAAGTTTGCACCTGCCCGTCACGCGCCTTGGTGCAGGAAGACATCTACGAGGCCTTCATGGAGCGCGTCATCGAACGTGTGAAAGCGATCAAGCACGGTGATCCACGTGACCCTGAAACGATGGTTGGCGCCCAAGCCAGTACCGCCCAGCAAGAGAAAATCCTGTCTTACTTCACCATTGGCCGTGAAGAAGGCGCTGAAGTTCTTATTGGCGGTGCAGCTGCGGAGTTTGGTGGCGAATTGTCAGGCGGTAACTACATCCAGCCGACGATTTTTAAAGGCGACAATTCCATGCGCGTCTTTCAGGAAGAAATCTTTGGCCCGGTCGTTTCGGTCACAACCTTCAAGGACGAAGCAGAAGCCTTGGCAATTGCGAACGATACGATGTACGGCCTTGGTGCTGGCGTTTGGTCGCGGGATATGAATACCTGCTACCGTATGGGCCGCGCAATCGAAGCAGGCCGTGTTTGGGTGAATAACTATCACGCTTATCCAGCGCATGCGGCCTTTGGAGGTTACAAACAATCCGGCATCGGACGCGAAAACCACAAGATGATGTTGGACCACTATCAGCAGACCAAGAACATGCTGGTCAGCTACAACCCCAACAAACTTGGGTTCTTCTAGGTTAACGAAGAAGGCTCCCGTGCTTGTGCGCGGGAGCCAACCAAGACCGCGATAATCAAACCAGACATAACCCAAAGGTCTGTGTTCGTCTAAATACCATAGCGATCTCAATACCGCCGACGGCGCCCCAAAAAACTCGTTACCGATTTTCGCTGCATTGCGTGTTTTCGAGCAAGTTTCGCCGAATACACAGTTACGAGTTGATACCGGCTGTTGGACCGAATGGATCAAAAGTCAGCTAAGTCCGCGCAACGGACCTTGGCGCAGGAAAAATGCTGCACAATGCACGGATGGCCGGTTTGGTGAAGCTGCACCGCGGAGATCGGTCAGGGACTTAACGGCAGAACTGGGCCGTTCACGTCGGTAGCATCCCTACCGGGCCCCGGCTTTGCACATGTCTCATCCGCGTTTGCGGCGAATGGCGACTTCGCTTCCGATCCTGAAACGGCTATGGAACCGCGTATCAAAACACATGGAGCATCTGAGCGCTTAGGAGGTGTACTTGCTGAGGAAACTTGCCCTTACGGTGGAGCCCGTTGACCGCGAGACGCTCCCGTCGCTGTTTTCGCGCATGGCAATCCTGAATGGAACCGACGCTGCCAACTTCGCCCTCGATCTCGGTACCACCTTTCGGCGTATCCTGGAGCAGGACGAAGAGGCGGTCGCGATTTTTGCAGAACGCGCAGGGCTGTCGGCCACGCAGCTCGCCGAAATGCTCTCATGGACAGGTGAACGCATCGGAGACGTCCGGATGCGATTTCGGCAGGAAGTCTTTGTCTCGCGGGCCCTACGAAACCCGATCATTCGGGGCTGTCCACTTTGCATGCGTGAGCATGCAGCCGATCAGCCCCATCCATTGCGGCACATTGCCTTGCGGGGCGACTGGCTTTGCAGAGGTGTTGATATCTGCCACCAGCACCACCATCCGCTGGTTCCCTTGTGGTCCAGCTCGCGCCCCATCGAACGGGATGACATTGGAGCGAGATTGGCGGAAATCCTGCCAGACCTGCGAGCAGGATCATTCGACCGCATGTGCTTTGATCCTACCGACTATGACCTTTGGCTTGATAAGCGTCTATCGCAGGGTATCGCTGCGGACAAAACATGGCTGGCCTCACAGCCGGTGTTTCCGACGATCACACTCTGTGAGTTCATAGGTGCAGCCTTGCTGCGCACACAAGG
>NZ_PVUF01000045.1 GCF_003003215.1 Tritonibacter scottomollicae
CTCAGGGAAGACTGGGGCACTTCGGAGATTGATTAGGCGGTGGCGCTCTTAGTTTTGCGCGACGGTCTGCTTTTGGGCTCTGAGTGTTTGCTCTTTGACATTGTTGGATGACTGAAGAGATATGTGGGCGGTTTGGTTCATTTCGATGGATCAACGTCTGTATATCAACGCTACTAGGACGCAAGTTCGATGATGTAGTGTCAGCTTCACTGTCTTGTTCGGCTTTCTGTACCTTTGGTACTGAAGCACGAAAGACAGAGAATAATTGGTTGCATTTCTGGTTCCTAGCCGGGTCAGATCGCAGGTTACTTGGACCCCCGTGTTCGAGTGATTTTGTTAAAGCAACCAGTGATGTGCAGAGGTTCGAACGTCAAGGATAGCAACGCAAGTTGCTTTCAACTTGAGAGTTTGATCCTGGCTCAGAACGAACGCTGGCGGCAGGCCTAACACATGCAAGTCGAGCGCTCTCTTCGGAGGGAGCGGCGGACGGGTTAGTAACGCGTGGGAACGTGCCCTTCTCTAAGGAATAGCCACTGGAAACGGTGAGTAATACCTTATACGCCCTTCGGGGGAAAGATTTATCGGAGAAGGATCGGCCCGCGTTAGATTAGATAGTTGGTGGGGTAACGGCCTACCAAGTCTACGATCTATAGCTGGTTTTAGAGGATGATCAGCAACACTGGGACTGAGACACGGCCCAGACTCCTACGGGAGGCAGCAGTGGGGAATCTTGGACAATGGGCGCAAGCCTGATCCAGCCATGCCGCGTGAGTGATGAAGGCCTTAGGGTCGTAAAGCTCTTTCGCCTGTGAAGATAATGACTGTAGCAGGTAAAGAAACCCCGGCTAACTCCGTGCCAGCAGCCGCGGTAATACGGAGGGGGTTAGCGTTGTTCGGAATTACTGGGCGTAAAGCGCGCGTAGGCGGACTGGAAAGTTGGGGGTGAAATCCCAGGGCTCAACCCTGGAACTGCCTCCAAAACTATCAGTCTAGAGTTCGAGAGAGGTGAGTGGAATTCCGAGTGTAGAGGTGAAATTCGTAGATATTCGGAGGAACACCAGTGGCGAAGGCGGCTCACTGGCTCGATACTGACGCTGAGGTGCGAAAGTGTGGGGAGCAAACAGGATTAGATACCCTGGTAGTCCACACCGTAAACGATGAATGCCAGTCGTCGGGTAGCATGCTATTCGGTGACACACCTAACGGATTAAGCATTCCGCCTGGGGAGTACGGTCGCAAGATTAAAACTCAAAGGAATTGACGGGGGCCCGCACAAGCGGTGGAGCATGTGGTTTAATTCGAAGCAACGCGCAGAACCTTACCAACCCTTGACATCCTAGGACCGCCAGAGAGATTTGGCTTTCACTTCGGTGACCTAGTGACAGGTGCTGCATGGCTGTCGTCAGCTCGTGTCGTGAGATGTTCGGTTAAGTCCGGCAACGAGCGCAACCCACATCCTTAGTTGCCAGCAGTTCGGCTGGGCACTCTAGGGAAACTGCCCGTGATAAGCGGGAGGAAGGTGTGGATGACGTCAAGTCCTCATGGCCCTTACGGGTTGGGCTACACACGTGCTACAATGGCAGTGACAATGGGTTAATCCCAAAAAACTGTCTCAGTTCGGATTGGGGTCTGCAACTCGACCCCATGAAGTCGGAATCGCTAGTAATCGCGTAACAGCATGACGCGGTGAATACGTTCCCGGGCCTTGTACACACCGCCCGTCACACCATGGGAGTTGGTTCTACCCGACGACGCTGCGCTAACCCTTCGGGGAGGCAGGCGGCCACGGTAGGATCAGCGACTGGGGTGAAGTCGTAACAAGGTAGCCGTAGGGGAACCTGCGGCTGGATCACCTCCTTTCTAAGGATGTTCCTGGCAGCTTTGAGTGCTTGCACTCAAGTTCGTGGAACACTTAGCAGAAGATCAGCAAACAAAGCTGGTCACATCAGGACCGAGCCGTCCTCATATCTCTTCAGAAAATGTCAGGACCTTACCAACTGGTTAGGTTCAGCAAGGGGCCTTAGCTCAGCTGGGAGAGCGCCTGATTTGCATTCAGGAGGTCAGGAGTTCGATCCTCCTAGGCTCCACCACTTTGCAAACGGCCCTAACAAGAATGGGTCGGTAGCTCAGGTGGTTAGAGCGCACGCCTGATAAGCGTGAGGTCGGAGGTTCAAGTCCTCCTCGACCCACCATTCTTCATCCAATAGATCAGAGAGTTCGATTAGACCTTTGAGACACCTCAGCGCAGGTGGTTCAAACGTCCAATCGGACACTGCGGCAATCATCTGATTGCCTTGATATCGTTTAGAGAGAAAAATCAACAACACTGTTGGTCCTCCCGAGTGTGGGAACGACCTCAGATAGGTGAAGCGAGCTTGCTCGTGGACAGCACCGGATCCGTCATGTTTCCTCAGACGCCCGGATGTATGCCTGCCTGAAACGACAGTAGTTGTCCAAGTCAAGTACACTAACCCGCATGATCTACCCGATCATGCATTGTTCTTCTCTTCGCCTGAGATCGACATCACAGGCACTGAAGGGAAGAGCGGGAAAGTATGCTTTTTGGTTCAGAAACAGAGACCTGGCTACTTACCAGCTGTCAGGTCACGATAGCCGCATGGCTGTCTCTTTCTGGATCAGATCAAGCGCGAGAAGGGCGTTTGGTGGATGCCTTGGCAGTAAGAGGCGATGAAGGACGTGATACTCTGCGATAAGTCATGGTGAGCCGAGAATAGGCTTTGACCCATGAATTTCCGAATGGGGCAACCCACCTGAAAGTTTGATATAATAGCGACTTCGGTTGCTGCTTATATCCGGCTTAATCAGGTACTTATAGACTGAATACATAGGTTTATAAGAGCAAACCCGGGGAACTGAAACATCTAAGTACCCGGAGGAAAGGACATCAATAGAGACTCTGTTAGTAGCGGCGAGCGAACGCGGACCAGCCGAGCCTGATGAGTGACCAGAACATGTTGGGAAGCATGGCCATAGCGGGTGACAGCCCCGTATGGGAAGCTCTGAAGGACGTATTAAGTAGGGCGGAACACGTGAAATTCTGTCTGAAGATCGGGGGACCACCCCCGAAGGCTAAGTACTCCTTACTGACCGATAGCGAACCAGTACCGTGAGGGAAAGGTGAAAAGCACCCCGACGAGGGGAGTGAAACAGTACCTGAAACCGAACGCCTACAATCAGTTGGAGGCCCCTTGAGGGCTGACAGCGTACCTTTTGTATAATGGGTCATCGACTTGGTCTCACGAGCAAGCTTAAGCCGTTAGGTGTAGGCGCAGCGAAAGCGAGTCTTAATAGGGCGAATGAGTTCGTGGGATCAGACCCGAAACCGAGTGATCTAGGCATGACCAGGATGAAGGTGCGGTAACACGCACTGGAGGTCCGAACCCACACCTGTTGAAAAAGGTCGGGATGAGTTGTGCCTAGGGGTGAAAGGCCAATCAAACTCGGAGATAGCTGGTTCTCTGCGAAATCTATTTAGGTAGAGCGTCATCCGAATACCCCGGGGGGTAGAGCACTGGATGGGTAATGGGGCCCCACAGGCTTACTGATCCTAACCAAACTCCGAATACCCGGGAGTACTAGATGGCAGACACACTGCGGATGCTAACGTCCGTAGTGGAGAGGGAAACAACCCTGACCTCCGGCTAAGGCCCCTAATTCATGGCTAAGTGGGAAAGCAGGTGGGATGTCCAAAACAACCAGGAAGTTGGCTTAGAAGCAGCCATCTTTTAAAGATAGCGTAACAGCTCACTGGTCTAAATAAGACGTCCTGCGGCGAAGATGTAACGGGGCTCAAGCCATGAGCCGAAGCCGAGGATGCACATAGTGCATGGTAGCAGAGCGTAGTGTGACATAGTTCCATGCGTCCTTACCTTCTTTCGGGAAGGATTGGACGCAAGGAGCTTTCGATGAAGCGGGCGCGTGAGCGATCCCGTGGAGAGATCACTAGCGAGAATGATGACATGAGTAGCGACAAAGAGTGTGAGAGACACTCTCGCCGAAAGTCCAAGGGTTCCTGCTTAAAGCTAATCTGAGCAGGGTAAGCCGGCCCCTAAGCCGAGGCCGAAAGGCGTAGGCGATGGGAACTAGGTTAATATTCCTAGGCCAGGAGGATGTGACGGATTGCGAAGGTAGTTTGCCCTTATCGGATTGGGCGGGCTGCTAAGTAGTCCCTGGAAATAGCCCTCCATCAGACCGTACCCTAAACCGACACAGGTGGACTGGTAGAGAATACCAAGGCGCTTGAGAGAACGATGTTGAAGGAACTCGGCAAAATACCTCCGTAAGTTCGCGAGAAGGAGGCCCGGGTCCTACGCAAGTGGAATCCGGGGGCACAAACCAGGGGGTGGCGACTGTTTATTAAAAACACAGGGCTCTGCGAAGTCGCAAGACGACGTATAGGGTCTGACGCCTGCCCGGTGCCTGAAGGTTAAAAGGAGGGGTGAGAGCTCCGAATTGAAGCCCAGGTAAACGGCGGCCGTAACTATAACGGTCCTAAGGTAGCGAAATTCCTTGTCGGGTAAGTTCCGACCTGCACGAATGGCGTAACGACTTCCCCGCTGTCTCCAACATCGACTCAGCGAAATTGAATTGCCTGTCAAGATGCAGGCTTCCCGCGGTTAGACGGAAAGACCCCGTGCACCTTTACTACAGCTTCGCACTGGCATCAGGATTGTGATGTGCAGGATAGGTGGTAGGCATTGAAGCAGGAACGCTAGTTCCTGTGGAGCCATCCTTGAGATACCACCCTTCGCACTCTTGATGTCTAACCGCGGTCCATTATCTGGATCCGGGACCCTGCGTGGCGGGTAGTTTGACTGGGGCGGTCGCCTCCTAAAGCGTAACGGAGGCGCGCGAAGGTTGGCTCAGAGCGGTCGGAAATCGCTCGTTGAGTGCAATGGCAAAAGCCAGCCTGACTGCGAGACTGACAAGTCGAGCAGAGACGAAAGTCGGCCATAGTGATCCGGTGGTCCCGAGTGGAAGGGCCATCGCTCAACGGATAAAAGGTACGCCGGGGATAACAGGCTGATACTGCCCAAGAGTCCATATCGACGGCAGTGTTTGGCACCTCGATGTCGGCTCATCTCATCCTGGGGCTGGAGCAGGTCCCAAGGGTACGGCTGTTCGCCGTTTAAAGAGGTACGTGAGCTGGGTTTAGAACGTCGTGAGACAGTTCGGTCCCTATCTGCCGTGGGTGTAGGATACTTGAGAGGAGTTGCCCCTAGTACGAGAGGACCGGGGTGAACGAACCACTGGTGGACCAGTTATCGTGCCAACGGTAGTGCTGGGTAGCTATGTTCGGAAAGGATAACCGCTGAAGGCATCTAAGCGGGAAGCCCCCCTCAAAACAAGGTATCCCTGAGGGCCGTGGAAGACCACCACGTCAATAGGCCGGAGATGTAAGTGCAGCAATGCATTCAGTTGACCGGTACTAATCGCCCGATTGGCTTGATCTGATCCAGTAAAAGACAGCCACACCAAAAACGCATACACAAAACTTGGACAACTCGTTGACCTCCTAAAAACAAGGTCAAAACGTTGATTTGCTAGACAAAAAAAGTCTAGCGGGGTTCTTATTCGGTTTGGTGGCCAAAGCACAAGCGAAACACCCGGTCCCTTCCCGAACCCGGAAGTTAAGCGCTGTTGCGCCGATGGTACTGCATCTTAAGGTGTGGGAGAGTAGGGCACCGCCAAACCTAATAAGAACCCCAATTCTCTCAAAACGACAACAAACAAAACAAACACCGCGGGATGGAGCAGCCAGGTAGCTCGTCAGGCTCATAACCTGAAGGTCGTAGGTTCAAATCCTACTCCCGCAACCA
>NZ_PVUF01000046.1 GCF_003003215.1 Tritonibacter scottomollicae
GAAAGCTGGGCCCTTGCGTGCGGCCATCCATTGACTGGCTGGATCGGCATGGGCGGTGAATTTGGGCTTAGCCGTCGTGGCAGCGCCAACAAGCCTCGTCATCCAAGGTGTCGAGATACTCACGCACTGCGCGCGGTGCATCATGGGGATCAACATCGCGAGCCGCCCAATCATCGGGATTGCTGGAGTTCTGTTTCTGTACGTCAGCGCTGATCAGGCTGGCATCGACGGCGAAGCCCTGACCGCCAACAAGCCCTTCCTCCATGCAGCGTGCCACGGTTGTCTCGAAGACATGGCGCAGCAGATCGCTCTCTCGGAAGCGACCATGGCGGTTCTTCGAAAAGGTGGAGTGATCCGGGATGCGATCATTCAGGTCGAGGCGGCAAAACCACCGATAGGCGAGATTCAGATGGACCTCCTCGCACAGTCGGCGCTCAGAGCGGATGCCAAAACAATATCCCACCAACAGCATTCGGATAAGCAGCTCAGGGTCGATGGATGGGCGACCCGTATGGCTGTAGAAATCCGCAAGATGAGCCCGGATGCTGCCCAGATCAACAAACCGATCAATCGACCGTAGCAGATGATCTTGCGGGACATGGTTCTCCAGCGAGAACTCGTAGAACAGCGCCGCCTGCGCCTCCTGCTTCGGTCCCATCATCGCCAAACCTCCCGCTCAATAACGGAATTGAATCAGCGATGCCTCCTGCAATCAAGGAAGAGTTTTTCAACAGAATCAGCCCATTGCGGCAGCGCCAAATTTGTTCTGCGCGCGCACGCAGCATGGAAACCTGCTGCGCCGCTACAAAACCACTGCTGCATTGCAGAGGGAAAAGCAGCCACTCAGGCAGCTTGCCGCAAGTCTGAAGCGTCGCCATGTGGTTTTAGCTGTCTATTGAACTTCTTATAGCCAGTCACCGCCTTGACCACGGCCAGCCGCAAGGCAGATGCGGTCGGCTTCGCGTCACATGGCGCTCGACGATCGTGGTCCCCCCGATACGGTTGCCCGGTCGGGAGGACCGTTCCTCTCGTGTCGCATATTTGTTGCTACGCGGCGTGCAGTTCCTGCGCTGGCCCGAAAAACTCGTAGAAGATACGGTTCTCGTCGACGCCAGCCTCCTTCAGCCCATTCACAGCCATCGCCATAAAGCCCTTTGGGCCACATATGTAGTATTCAGCCCGGTCTGTGCTGGTGTTCCGGGCCAGCCACTCCGGAGTGATGCGGCCTTCCACATCGAAGTTCGCTGCTTCCCGGTCTTCGGCACTGGGATCCTCAAAAAATGTGACACAACGGCGGGACAGGGATCTGGCCATATCCGGCATGACGTGATGCCTGCTGTTTTGTGTGGCATGCAGGTAGGTCGCAGAGCGACTGTTTGCGGCCAGATCCTCAAGCATGGAAATCATCGGCGTCAGCCCGACACCGGCCGACAGCAGGACAACCTCTGCCTCCAGTCCACTCTTCAGGAAAAACTCTCCGGCTGGTGCGGCAGCGTTGATCACGGTGCCTTCGACCGCCTGCTCATGCAGCCAGGTGCTTGCCAGGCCTCCCTGCTCTCGCTTTACCGTGATCCGGTAGAATTCATTCGATGGTCCCGAGGAAATCGAATAGTTGCGGCGCAGCTTGCCTGCTCCGGGCACCTCTAGATCGAAGGATAGATATTGCCCCGGCTTGTGCTTCAGTACAGGCTTGCCATCGGCGGGCTTCAGGATGAATGACATGACGTCAGCACTCTCCTGGATCCGTCGGTCGATCCGGAATTCCCGCCAGCCCCGCCAGCCGCCCTCAGCCGTTGCGGTTTCCTGATAAAGCTGCTCTTCGCGGTCGATCAGGATATTGGCCAGGAACCAATATGCTTCGCCCCAGGCGCGGATCACCTCCCCGGTTGCTGCTTCCTTGAGAACCCCTTCGATGGCGCCCAGCAGGGCGCTGGCGACATGGTCATAATGGCGGGGTTCAATTTGCAGTCCCACATGCTTGTTTGCAATACGCTCCACCGCTGCGGCCATCACCGGGAGGTTTTCGATGTTCTGAGCGTAGGCCAGTATCGCGTTGGTCAATGCCGCGTGCTGCGGGGAGTCACCGTTCTGGTGCGACTGGTTGAATAGCGTGCGGATTTCGGGATCGGCCAGCAGCCTGTTATACATCTCCGCTACAATCCCGCGCCCATGTTGCGCCATCGCCGGAACAGTCGCCTTTACGGTGTCGATGGTGGTTTGGCTGAGTGGCTGTGCCATTGCACGCTCCTGATATGTCGGTTGGCAGACTTGCGGTCTGCATCATGAGTTTCACAGCCTGAATCATTCAGGCTAGTTGCATGTATGATTGCAGGATTGAAAGATGCAACCCATATGAATATTAAAGGCGTGATCGGAGCCCCGCATGAAGCTGAACCTCACAACAGATTACGCGTTGAGAATTCTAATTTTTCTGGCGTCCAAACCCGAAGAACTGCACTCGATTGAGACATTGAGCCGCATCTACCGTCTGCCGCACAGCTCTTTGATGAAGATCGTCAGCGAGTTGGTCCGGCAAGGCTACGTCACGAGCGTTCGCGGCCGCTACGGCGGCATCAAGCTTGGACAGGCAGCCAGCGAAATCAATGTGGGGCAAGTCGTACGGATCATGGAAGAAAGCTTGGAAGTTGCCAATTGCGCAGAATGCGTGATCCAGCCTCAATGCGCGCTCCGAGTGGTCTTTGCCGAAGCGGTCAATGCGTTTCTGAGCGTCCTCGACCGCAGTACAGTCGCCGATCTGATCAGGAACAAAGCGGATCTGGTTCCGCTGCTGACTTTGTCAGAGGCGGCGGAAAATCCGTGAACCTGCAATAGAACCCAAACTGGGTACAGGCAACGGCTAGGGTAATAGCAGCGCGCCAATTGCAGTCGCCCCTGCCTGGGCACCTTTAGAGACCTTCCTATGCTCTACAGGGATCAGGCTGGAAATTGCGATGCCGTCGCCGTTCGGCCCGCCAACTGCAAGACACACCCCGTCATTGAGAAGGTAATCAAGGACGAAACGAGGCCGACCAAGTCTTCTTTCTGTTTGGGGTGCCGGAAAACTGTGGCTTCCAGCAAAAGCGCCATGAATGCTGCGATGTTGGAAGAAGATTCTTGCACCGCAGCGTTGCCAGCCGATAATACGTTTTCAAAATGCCTGTTTTGTGTGCAGCCTACCGGCGGGTGATTCATTTCCGGGCAGGCGGAGCCATGCAGCTGAAGTCAAATCTCTTGCGCCATCTCTCTCCGGCACTGCCGCCAGCACAGATGCGGGAAACCCTGCGCGCGGCGGCCGGCGCCGCGGCCGGGATTGGTGTTTGCGCGTTGTTCGCGCTTGTCTGGCCGGAAATCGCAGGGGTTCCAATGCACCTGCTCGCCCCCTTGGGAGCTTCCGCGGTTTTGATCTACGCCGTCCCAAATTCCCCGCTGGCACAGCCCTGGTCGGCGATCTGCGGCAATGTTGTTTCCGCCGTGGCAGCGGTTGCAGTCTTGCAAGCCGTACCCATGCCTTGGGGGCCGACATTGGCTGTGGCCGCAGCGATCATTGCTATGATGATTGCGCGGGCCTTGCATCCTCCGGGCGGGGCAATTGCCTTGCTGGCGGCACTGGACCCGGTGCCGGTCCTTGATGCCGGTTTTGCCTTTGCGATCGTGCCTGTTGGCCTTCTGACGGCCGCTTTGGTCCTGACGGGTATCATGGTTAACCGGGTCACAGGCCGAAAATACCCGTTCCGCCAATCCGTAGAGACGCCTGTGCAGCCGCAAGAGATCCGCCTGGGTCTCAGCAATGACGAACTGGAGGAGTTGCTGGAGCGCTTCCATCAATCAACTAACATCGGCGTGGCAGACCTGGGGCGGCTGCTTGCCGCCGCAGAGGAGGAAGCCGCGCAGCACCGGTTTGATGGTGTAATCTGCGGCAGCATCATGACGCAGAACCTGATCACGGTGACGCCCGATGTCCCAGCAGCGCAGATTGCGCAGTTGTTCCGCCGCCATTCCGTCAAAAGCCTACCCGTTGTGGACGCCAAGGAAAACTTCGTGGGGCTCATCCTGCAAAGCGATCTGATCGATGCGCTGATACGGGGCGGCGGCCGAAAGTTCCGCCCGCTGCGCCAAGGCAAACTGAGGGCGAAGCATGTGATGCAGCCGCCTGCCGGCAGTGTCCCGCATGACCTTCCGGTCGGCACTCTCCTGAACCGGCTTTCGCAGCATGGGGTGCAAACCGTGCCGATAACGAAGGATGGCCGCCTGGCAGGCACTCTCACGCGTACTGATATCATCTGTCTGCTTCTGCGAGGGGCGCAAAACCGATTGGCTGCGTAAGTTAGCCGGCACCATCATGGATTTGGCGACACATCTGCGCAGATCACTGACCTGGGACCAGGGCGCCGAGATGGCACAACACGCCCAGCTCTGGATCGATACAGGCCTCGACATCTACCTCTGCGACCCACAGAGCTCCTGGCAGCGCGGAAGCAACGAGAACACGAATGGTTTGCTTCGCCAGTACTTTCCCAAGGGAACGGACCTCAACGAACATGGCGCAGAAGAACTGAGCGCCGTTGCCCATGTTCTGAATACGAGGCCACGCAAGACGTTGGGCTGGCAAACGTCGGCGGAGGCACTCGACCGGTTGCTCAAACAGGATATGATGGAACGTGTTGCGACGACCTGTTGAATCCGCCCAGAGTTCGCCCATCAGTATCGAGCGAAGCTCAACGACCGCTTCGTCCGGCGTCTGGTGTATTGGATCAAGCTGCGGCGAAAGCACGGTTTCGGTTTGGGTCAAATCTCAGCCTTCGAACGACCGGTTTAGCGACGTCGGCTGCATCGCAGCGCTCAGCATGCCGCACCTGCGAACTAATTCTGCGCGAGCGAAGGCTCGAAATCGAATGACCGGAAAGTCCTGTGTGGATGGCTCCCTTTTTGCAAGTACCTTTTTCGTGCGTGGCAATTTGTCAGAAGCAGTCTTGTGTTCGGCCTGTTAGCGCGACACAC
>NZ_PVUF01000047.1 GCF_003003215.1 Tritonibacter scottomollicae
AGTGGTTGCCCATTCGCGGCCTACGCAAGCCTTGCCGCGTAATCGGCGATCAAGCGAGCCCCTAACTGGTGAACTCGAAACTTTGCGACGGAACCGTTTCCCACTCGTCCTCAATCTCCTCGATCACAGCTGTGAGCAATGTCATTCGAAAGCTATTTTGCTGTGCCAGCGTTTGCTCGAACAGAGTTACCCCTGCCGAACTTTGCAGCCACATGTGCGCTCCAACCTCAACGCAGCCTGTTACCTCTCCTACATCAGCGGTTGAGAGAGCGGAGACACTATGCTGTGGAACAAGGTCTCCTCGACAAACTGATAATTTTGGAAAGAACTCATTGCATCTCGCATATCGTACGACACCTCCTTTGGAGAAAATCACTGCGGCAGGATCGCCTATCCGAGGAATGTAACGTCGAGCGGCAGCCTCCCTGCTCACGTCATGGCGTCTCGCCATTTCAAGGATGTGGGATAAATCAGCGTCGCCGCTATCTCGGATAAAGGATGCAACGGCTCGAGCTGGCATGAGCAACTCAGCCGCGAATTCGTTCGCTTGCTGCTCCATCCGAGAATGCAAATCATTTGGCTTAGCTTTCGTAACCGTTAGATCATTCTTCTTGCACCGAAAGCCGTCTGGGCTATTAGCTCGATGGAACGGATGTACATAGTGCCCAAGCTCATGCGCAATCGTGTAGCGCTTTCGGCTTTCGTGACGACCTTTGTTGATCAAGATCGCCCCTTCTGATTTTTCTTTAGGAACGATGAGCGCCCCCTCAAGACCACTCAATTGCTCCTCACGTATCTCATAAATATCTATGGCTTTTGCGATTTCTCTGACTGGTACCAAGACCGTATCTTCTGGCAGTTGATCCAAAATTGCCTTTGCTAGCCTCTTTGGATCACTACCAGCGTCATCAATTTCCATGCGGTCAATTTGTACCATCTGCCCCCTTTCGGCGGTTTCGAAGCGACTGAATCATATCGTCTATAATCGCCCGGTCGTTTTCCTCTAAATCACCGACTTGTCTGAACATACGCGCCATTTCATCATTTTGGTTGTTCTCAAAATCCTCACCAACCAGATGCCGGATCGACACTTTGAAGTAGTCGGCAATCTTGGTCAACAACTCAAGAGATGGGTTATCCGCTCGGCCTTTTTCAAGTTCCCAAATATGGGTTTTGGAAACTCCAAGAGCGTCTGCAACTTCCTGTAATGATTTTTTCTTTTTTACCCGGAGTTCATTCAGACGGACTGCAAATGTCATGGTTCTCTCCCTGAATCAAAGCGGCGCAGCTCATAAGCGAACGCGCCGTAAGATGCAATGATATTATTACGTGCCGCTTAACTTGACAACACGCACCGTAAGATGACATGATACATTATCGGTCGCCAATAGTGGGGCCGTGCTAAATGGAGACAGCAATGTCTAAGAACCAGTATGTCGTTCGTAATGGCGACAAATGGGGCGTCCGTGGCGAAGGCAACGAACGTCTTACCCGCAGCTTCGACACGCAGCGCGAAGCTATCGATCATGGTCGTGGCATCGCCCGCAATCAAGGTTCTGAGCTCCGCATCCAGGGGCAAAACGGTCAGTTTCGCGAAGCGTGGAGCTACGGCAACGACCCCTATCCCCCGAAAGGCTGAACGATGCTCAAGATAAAATATAAAGGCAGAACATTCACCAATGGCCGCTCGCTCGCGAATGCCATGACACGGGACTTGAACAGTGAGTTCGAACGCAAAGTGCGACAGGCGGCAGCATCCTCGGGCGTCCGTGTTCGCAAGACCCATAAAGGTCTCGAACTCGAAGGCGATACGCGCAGCATGAACCGGTTTAACAACCGGATCGGGCGTTGACCCCCGGGCAATCCTCCCTGTTTTTCAAAACTTAGGCGCGTCTCGAGCATTCGGACGCGTCTTTTTTACATTCAAGAGAGGCATTTTCAGAGGGAACTCAGGACGCCCGCTTCAGATATGCAGCAAAAGCTTCAATACGACAATGCTATCAGGTTACGATAGACAAAGAGCCACGTTGCCAGTATGTTCTCATCACTTCGTTGGGTGGTTTCAGACGTTGGCGACGAGGTATATCAGGGTACCAATGGGCGCGACCGAACCCTAACCGCAGTCCGAAAGATCAAAGCGGGGTCGCCGGAAGCTAGGGAAAGCTTTTGTAAGTTGTGATCGACCGCGCGGCTTTTCTCCATTGAGACCCGCGGGCCTTTGACTGACCGACGGCGACCGACGCTATGGATCAGGCAGGCACAGGGACCGACCTTAGCACAAATGCTAGGGCTGGTCGTCCTATGCCTTTTTCCCTCCCTTCTGGCTCCCTCGGCTATGGTGCAAGCACGCCCCAAAACGATTTTTGTCCCCGATTTGAGTAGCGAGAGCAGAGCGATATGGTTGAAGCGATTTTTGGTCTAGTTGGTGTTGTCATTGGTAGCGTTCTGGCGTTCGCAAAAGACGGTATCACCGCTTGGGTACAGAGGAAAAAAGACGGGTCATACGCCGCCATTCGTCTCATTTGCATTTTGCATGAATACGCTGACCACTGCGTCGAAGTCACACAGGATGATGGCACAAGTCATGGGCAACCAGCAGGTCGCACAGACGACGGCCAAGAATTCTATGTCGCACAGGCAAAAAGACCAATGCCGCCTGAGTACCCCGATGACATTGCTTGGCGTAGTTTTCCAAATGATCTGATGCACCGAATTTTGGGCTTTCCTAACAAGGCGAGGGTCACAAATCGGTACATCGATGGCGTTGCAAAGTACGTAGCTGAGTTTCCTGATTACTCTGAGCTTTTCGAGGCACGGCAAGAAGGGTACGCGAAGCTTGGTAGAGATGCGCTAGAGTTGGCAGATCAGCTGGTTAAAAAATATCAGATAGACATGACACACGAGGCTGATCTCGGAGCCGAGTGGGATGTAAGAGCCTTTTTCCGTGAAACGATTGCGAAGATAGAGACTTCGCGAAAAGAGCAAGCAAAGCGTGAAGCAAGTTTCTCGCTCCCGCCTCTCGCTTGAACATAATCAAACTCACATCTGACATAGGAACGAAATGTCCCGAGCAGTACACAAAACGATTCAACAGCCAAAGAACCCCGGCTCTATGATTTCCTCAACAGATCAGCCACTCACCGTCGGTGACATTCGTGATGCCATTGCCTACGTTGACGATGATGTGGAGATTAGTTTCGGCAGTACACTCGCAGGCGATGTACTGCGCTTCTATCGCTTCAAATGGCGCGGCGACATGTTGTTGCAGATGGAACTGAACGAAGAGGAGTAGCGCTTTAGAGCGCTACAACCAGCTTTCAGCGTCACGCCCTCCATACACAACCGCAACAACTAAAATTCCATATGAAGCGGGTTCATAGAGGGTGACATAATTCCCCTCGAACAGAAGGCGCACATCTGAGGCAATCTCAGGACGGGCCACCCCCATCTTTGGATTCTCAGCAGCAAGCTCGAACTTATCAAACCATCGCATCAGCAACCTGTCGGCTGCTGGTTCGTTCTCTTGCGCGATATGCCGCCAAATATCTTTGAGGTCTTCTTCCGCCTTCGGCGTCAACTTGTACTTAGCCACGCGGACGTGCTTCCGCCTTCAGATCGCGCAGCATGCTTGCAGCACTCACAGCCTTGGGCGTGCCGCTTTCTTTTCCATCAACGTACGCCCGTCTCATGTTCTCCAATGCAAGCGCACGCATCTCTTGCTTGTGCTGCCAGTCACGCAATGCTTCACGCACAACCTCACTTGCAGAGTTGTACGTTCCAGCTTGAACAGCCTCCGCCATCATGGCGTCCAGCTCTGCTGACAGCGACACGCTAACTTTCTTTACAGTTCCCATGGGCACTACTTTCGTTATTTCTTATTCCTTATGCATGGTAGCAAAAATTCCTACCGTTGACAAATTATCCTACCTCACAGGTTAAGCACCCAAATCGAAGGCGGTTTGGAAGCCCTGCTTGCAAACCTGCCACGTGGCGAACGCGGGGGAAGCAAGGACAAGGGCGACAGGCGGGTTATTTTGCCTCGCGAGGAATGCCCGCAGGGCAGGGGAAAATAATCCGCATGGCGGGTGCTTGCACCTTTACCCTTGCCCGCGCGAGGGGCTGCGCCCCTTAGTCTACAACAAAAATGGGCGGGATACCGCCAGCCCGCAGGGCTTGGGGAGGGGCGTTAGCCCCGTGGGGGTTCCCCCATGGCCAACGGCCATTCCACGGCAAAGCCGTCACGAGCGAATTTTAATTCGGACGTGACGGCGAGAGATACTTCCCGCCAGCCATAAAATTGGCGCGAAGATTGCAAGTGACAGCCACGTGACGCCCGAACAGGGAACACGAGCGCTCAAAACGCACCATCAGTTCCGCCAGATTATCGTAAGCGCGGGCGAGACCTTTTCACCATAGGAAACCTGACCATGACACCGACGAAACCAACCGACCCGAAACAGACCAACAGGCACAGCGGGCGGTGCCCGTGAGAGGCAAACAGTAGAAGGATTGAAGCCAAACCATACCGAAACGACACGCGGTATAAAGCCGCAATCACTGTAGGAGATACCAAGCAAGCAAAGGAACAGATTAGCTAACCCAGTACTTCGGCTGCTTCCGCACGTCCTCGTGCGGGCTGGTTTTGCTACGGCAAGTCAGCAGGCCATTTTCATTCACCATTGAAACGACAGGAACAGGCTCTGTCGCATCTTTCGAGCAGATGATGTATTGACTTGGCCGTTTTGTCGATGAGGTTGAGCCGATGGTTTCGTTCAAAGGTGCGCAGTTCCCGCGGGATGTGATCCTGCACG
>NZ_PVUF01000048.1 GCF_003003215.1 Tritonibacter scottomollicae
CTACCGCCCTCCGGCCCCCGAAACCATTGTACAGATGGACCCAAGGCCGATCATGCACTAACAATCAAATTGGACCACTCAGATGGGGCTGATCAACAGCAAGCCCGCTTAGACCGATGATGCGCGCAAGATCGATGTCAGCATCCGGGTTATTGGGTTGGGTCCGGGACAAAGGCACGATCATTGAGGTCATAGAACAGATCGCCATCTTCCTCGCGCACCCACATCACGGTCGGCCCCAAATTTGGCCATGTGTCGATATCCTCATAGGCGTGCGGCAATATTTTTGTCCCATCCACAAGATACAGGCCGACCTTATCGTCCGCATCCTCGGCTGTGATCGTCTGTGTCTGTTCGTGCCACTTCCACCAGTTAAGTGCCTTTGAAATCAGCAGCGTACCATCGCCCGCAATCAAATAGCTCATAGGGTCCGGATATTCCCTGTCCACCGTGTAATAGCCCGGACCAAACGCACGCGCAGCAGGATAGGCTGCGAACTGAGCCTTGATGTCAGGGGCAAGCGCCACGGGTGCCGGGCGTTCCACGTCGCCATGCAAATCCATTTTCATCCAGGCAGTGAAAGAATCATGGTCATGCGTCGCGCAAAAGATCGACACGTCGCCCAGTTGATCAACGCGGTACGCCACATAGTATGGACCGTAAGCGCCAAACGCATAAGATGGGGTGTCCACGAACCACTCTGGCGCAAAGTCCGGTGTTTCAATCGTTTCAAACTCACCATACGGTTGAAATGGCGCATTCGATGCAAAGCCACCATCGTTGATGTAGTTCATCAGTCTGATTTCATGCTTCATCAGCTTTGGATCAAAGGCCGTTCTTGCGATATAGCTATCGTGAATCGCAGCCGCTGATTCCGGCGTTCCCAACAAGGTGAAACATTCGATCTCGGCCATAAGAATGCTGTCGCCATCCCCGTCGATTCTATGCAACCACAACGTGCTCTCGGGATTGCTCCATGTGCTGTCGCTGGATATCAAATATTCAGGCCGCAACATCGTCTCAAGATCGCTGCGTGCGCTAGACGTTGGGTCAAGATCATACTCAGGTCCGATCTTGAATGGCGGGAGGCCCATCGCGATGCGCATCTCTTCACGCGTGATCGTCAGGGGGTCAAAACTTGGCGCGCCCAAAGGGCGTTGCGATATCGAGTCAGCGATGGCGACGACAACCCCGATATCATCCCAATTGCTCAAGGCTGCGCTGACAACATACGTTATATTCTCAAGGTCGACGCGTGCGATAACAGAAACCCGCCTATCATATCGCACCGCGATGAGCAGGTCGTCTGTGTCACGGACGAGCAGCTTTTCATCTTCAGGAAATGCCTCGAAAATAGCGCGAAATTCGGCATTTTTTTTATCGGCGACATCAGTCCGATACCCACCGATGTTGACAATCTGATCATCAGCTAAATGGACGCGCCCGCCAAAAGCGTCGTCTATTGGAGAAAATCGGGCATCTTCAGGATAAGATAACGTCGCCTGCCATCCACTCAACCAGACGTCATTCGTGTCCGTTTTGAATTCGCGGTCATCGGCGTGTTCTTCAGCGAGCGCAGTCATCCGTTCGCGCCAATCCGTTTTTGCCGCTAATGCATCTGTGATTATCTTTTCCTGCGCTGCAACCATGTCCCCGACATCGGCGGCAGCCATCAGCGGCATTTGGAACGCCCATTCGCTAGGTGCACCGGACAAGATTACAGGTACTACGACATCTGCACGTAGACCACGTTCTGCCCAGTGCACCTCAATCGGACCAGCGCCAGGCAGCGAGACAGATGCCACGGGAACTTCGGGATCATAGAGCACCCGCGTGGCTTCGCCCGCGACAAACAGCGTCAGCTGCTTGCTGTCAGGATCGAACATGCCATATCCGCGGGCTGTTTCGGTGCGCAGCATTTCGTCCACAGTAACGAACAAACGACCAAGAAGTGGATCGCCGCGCAGTTCATCCAAATCTGCGGCTGCCCCGGTCTCAACGACGCGTAGCGTCACGTCACCAAACGCCAAGCTCTGTCGTTGTTCAACCGTGGCCCAGCCTTTTTCATCCATCCTATAGAAGAAAAATGCCAGCCCGATGGAAGTGACCGCGAACAGGGGGATTATAAGACGAAGCACCAACTGATATTTCCAAATAATGTTGCACTGACGTTGACCTGCACCCTGCTGGTCCCTCGTTCATAACGAGACTCTGCGGGTTTCAGATTGGTAGTTTGGTTGGTCGGTTTGGGCAAGCCCGCCGGGCGCGGAGCCGTCAAATTGCTCAAGCGTCCGGCGCGCCTCACACGGCGTTTGGTTCCCCAGCGATGAGTGTGGCATGACGGCGTTGTAATCGTAGCGCCAAAGTGCCAGCTTTCGGCGGGCATCGTCCAGAGTGTCGAATATCTCCTCGTTCAGCAGCTCGTCGCGCACGCTCCCGTTGAACGACTCGATGAAGGCGTTTTGTTGCGGCTTGCCGGGATCGATATAGTGCCAGGGAACGTCGTTCTTATCCGCACATTTCAGGATGGCCCGACTGGTGAACTCTGTTCCATTGTCACTGACTATACAGGCGGGTTTCCCGTAAATCCGGACCAACGCAGTTGAAGATCGGTCCAGAGTGTTGCGCCAATGATGCGGGTGCTGGCGATTTCAGTCGCTGCGCCATGCAGCACCCGGATATCCAACCCATCGTCACGCAATTCAGCCAGCTGGCGTTGCTCATCCGCCAACAATTCCGACCAGACCGAACCATAAGCCTCATGGTTGCCCCAGATGGCGTTGTTGCAGAACTCTGACCGCGAAGGAGTCACAACACGAATCCATGCGGTTAGGCGGGTGGCATGAGCAAGCCCGAGCCGGCCCGCTACCGTACGACGAACTGGTCCGCCTACAACGCTTCGCTCCGCAATCGCGGGTCATTGCTGATCTGGCTGGATAAGGAGATGGCCTGGCACGCGCAGCATGAAGGCTGCCCTGGGCGCCCGCCGGTCTTCTCAGACGCGGCGATCCAGTTCTGCTTGTCGATTAAGGTGTTGTTCAAGTTGCCGCAACGGCAGACCGCCGGGGTGGTGGCGAGCCTGCTACGTCTGGCGGGGTTGGACTGGCCTGTTCCGGACTACTCCACGCTGTGCCGCAGGCAAAAGACCCTGAAGGTGCAGATCCCGTATCGCCGTGCCGACGGACCGCTGGACCTGCTGGTGGATAGCACGGGTATCAAGTTCCTTGGCGGCGGGGAATGGCAGGCCCGGAAGCATGGTGTTCAGGGACGGCGGAAATGGCACAAGGTCCATCTGGCCATGGACACCGCCACATCCGATATCCGCGCGGTCGAGCTTACGCCCAGTCGGGAAGGCGATAGCCCTGTCCTGTCGGACCTCCTTGGCCAGATCCCGGACGACGAAGCCATCGGCACTGTGACGGCGGATGGCGCCTATGACACCCGCCGTTGCCACAGCGCCATCTTCGCACGGGGTGGCACGGCCATCATCCCGATCCGCAAGAATGGCAGACCGTGGACGGAGGATTGCCCAGCTGCTCTGGCCCGCAACGAAACCCTGCGCGCCACGCGTCACTACGACCGGGCTTTCTGGAAACGGCGGGCGGGATACCACGTCCGCAGCCGCGCCGAGGCCAAGATGCGCTGCCTCAAGTCCTTCGGCGAGCGCATCGCCGCGAGAGACCCCGACCGCCAGACGGCCGAAATCGAGGTGAGCTCCGCATCGCCGTTATGAACCGCTTCAACGCCCTCGGCACCGCCGAGATCGTCCGCATGGCATGACCTCAGTGGGTAAGGGGCAGTCACGCCTCAGGCGTGAGTTCTGCAACAGCGCCGTCAATAATGGGATGTACCGGCTGCTTCACCCAGCAGGTTAAGCTTTGCCTATTTCTGCAGACAGGAGAAATAGCTATGAAATCCAAAAACCCGGAAGACATCGATGAGATCGCCGTCATTGGCGTCGATATTGGCAAAGACACGTTCCACCTGGTCGGCTTTGACGACACCGTCCAACGCGTTTTGCGCAAGAAAATTAGAAGGTTGGCGTTGAAAGCGACTTTTGATGCGCTGCCACGCTGTGTCGTTGGCATGGAAGCCTGCATGAGCGCGCATTTTGTCAGCCGTATGCTACGAGAGCTTGGTTTTGAGCCTCGGATTATCCCGGCGATCTATGTGACACCGTTTAACAAGGGGCAAAAGAACGATTACAGTGATGCGGAGGCCATCGCTGAGACCGCCATGCGACCGAACCTGCGGACGGTCACTGAGAAAAGCCAGGACCAGTTGGATTTGCAGGCAATGCATCGTGTCCGGTCGAGGCTGGTGGCCCGCCGCACTGCTACGATCAATCAGATCCGGGGTTCCTGATCGAGCAAGGAATAACTGTGCGGGCTGGGCGGCATAGGTTGCAGGGTTCGTTTGAGGCAATTCTTGAAAACCGGCGCGATGAAATCTCGCCACGGATGCGCAGCACGCTCTTGGGGCTATATGGCGATTGGTGGAGTGCCCCCACTGAAGTGGTCCACCTTTTGGGATAGGAATATCCCGTTTTCAGAAGGACGACGAGATGGCAGGCAAACGAGAGAAGCCCGAGGACATCGTGCTGAAGCTGCGACAGGTTGAGGTGCTGCACGGGCAAGGGAGCTCGGTTCAGGAAGCCGTTCGGCAAATCGGTGTGACGGTTCAGACTTACTACCGG
>NZ_PVUF01000049.1 GCF_003003215.1 Tritonibacter scottomollicae
GGCCGTCTCCGCTTGCCGGACTTCTCCGCGTGCCAAACCATATCGGGGTCGAACCAAACCGAAAGGGAGCCACGTTGCCTGAGCGACGCGTTGTAAGTTGACCAGTTCGTCGTGCGGTAGCGGGTGGGTGTGGGCTTCGGCATGCGCCCGAAACAACCGTCAGGATTCGCTAAGTGAATCCTTCCCTTTGATTTGCGCAACAACGCCGTTGTGAAGGGGAAAGGGTTGCGAAGCGATCAACACGCCATCGGCGCGGATCGAGTCAGCATGGATTTTCGTGGGGAAAACAGCACCTGTCTGCGCGACAGAGGTAAATCCTCTGATGAAAAGTGCAGAACCACCTGATGCTTTTCAAATGATGGGAATTGTCACAAAGTTCTGTCTCTGGAGACGGAAATTTCCCTTTGATATCACAGCGTCAAAATCTCAACTCCAAACTAATGCTGCCTTTTTCGTCAGGTAGGTTTGCCACTGGCCGCGCGTAAAAAAGCCGGCGCAGCGGCCGGCTTCCCGTGAGTGATGGTTTAAAGAACGTCGCTTCTCCTAAAAATTATGTTGGCGCGCGGCCCAAGTGGTAGGGGCTGCGCCCCGCGCTCGAGTTGGATCACGGCCTCCACGCCGGGCAGCCGCCCGCTCTTCGTCGCCAGTTCGACCATCGAGATGTGACTCTTGGAAAACTGCTCCAACGACTTGGCGCAAACGTACCGTCGCTTTCGCCCGCTCTTCAGCTCCACTATGTCGCAAGATTTCAGAACGCTCGTGCCCATCAGGCTGCGGATCGTCCGGATATTGATGCCGAGGATCTTCGCCGCCCGGGTCGGCCGAACGGTTCCATGGTGATCGGTAGTGATGACGTCACGCAGCACGGCTAGCGACACGCGGAAATCCGGGAAACGCGTGTTGGCAGGGTCGACTGCATGCAGCGGAAGGCGGTTTCTCAGAATGATTTCAACCAAGCGCTCGGTCGGTATGCGGACACGATGCGATGCCGTCGCAATGTCGAGCAGGTCCTCCGCCTTGAAGCGTTCGACCCTCGCCCGCAGCTTCCCGATGAACCCATCAAGATCGCGTGGGTGATACAGCGGCGAGGCATTCTTTTCGTCGAAGTATTTCTCGACCAGTCCGGGCTTTGTTAGCTTGGCCATCATGAAACGCTCCACGCCAAGGTACTTTCCTGCGTCGGTCGCGTTTAGAAGGGCGTCGAAATCGGTCGCGATGTCATTGATTATTTCCGTGCGCACATAGCCAGTCAGCACGAAACCCTGACCTGATGTTTTCCTTTCTGCGAGCCCCAGTGAGGCTAGGCGACGCACCAGCTTCCAGCCAGACATGCCATAGCGCGAGCGTGCTGTCGAAAGCGAATGAACGTATTTTTCCGGGCAAGGATGGCCCAGAACGATGGAGCCTTCGGAGATTGGAAAGTTACGGAAAATGAACTCTCGCACCAGATCACGGATCAAATCGAACTGAGGGTCGTCGTCGCGGTGGCGCTGCCACTCGAAGAAGACGCGATAGCGGGTCCGGTAGAGGGTGTTGTCGACCGGATGGGCCTGCTGAATATCCTTCAACCTTTGTCGGAATGCATCTGGTCCATGACGCAGAATATCGTACCCAGCAGTGCCCGCAGCCGCCCATTGCGCTGGTGTCGCTTTTTCCCGGCGGGCTTTCGGGCCGAGGGTTAGCAGGAGTCCGAAGCCCTCGCAGGTCTGCGCCGCAACGTGGAAGGGCAAAAGGTCCAGCCATGTACCACTGGGACCTTGCTCGATCCTAGCCCGGAGGTAGCACTCAAGGGTCTGACACTGCTCATCCGATTTCGTGGGCTCAGGCGGTTCGAAACCGGCAACTAGGTAAGCCGTATCGAAGGCATGCCGGTTTCCGGGAATTCGAGGTAGCGGGACGAGGTAGCAGCCATGCTTTTGACATGTACGGACCGAGGTCAGCTGCCAGAGCCCGAAATGTGCCGCTTCTGTCGGGCCTGATGTCTTCTGCAGACAACGCGGACATGCCTTGAGAGCTGTGCGGCTGAAGGAGGTGAACTTGATCCTCTCCCTCCCCAGCTGAAACCAGCCCGGCGCGACCAGGCGTGGTGTCCAGAATTGAAGACCTGAAGCATCGATCCCGGCCATTGCCGCCACCTGCGCCACCGCCTCGGGCGCGCCGTTGGTGAGCTGAAGCAGGTTCAGCTCGGCATCCGAGCAGAGGGACGAGAGTTTGGGCGCGCCGTTTCGACGAGCGAGCCGCGCGGCAAGCGAGGTGGCTGTTTCGCCTTCGTGGAAATCGACTTGAAGCGGCAGTTTGCGAAAGAACGGTGCCATCAGCTGCGGTCCCTTGCGAAAATCTGTCGTGGATCGACCCGATAGAAATCCGGGATGATGAACGGGTTGAATGTATCCGAGCAGTCGATCCGGTTCCGATAAGCCGTGGCAAAATGCATCATTTCCAAGTTCTCTGCCTCGGCGAGGCGCGCCTATTTGATCGCTTGGCAGATTATCTCGATCATCAGACCGAACTGGCGGGCTGCGGCATGGACAAGGCGCTCCACAAAGTCGAGGGTATCGATGTCCGCCGCGGGCTGAAGGAGTGCCTTTGAGCAGTAGACAGAGGTCAGCCCCAGGATGTTCTCCGTTTGCGATAGCGCAGCAATCGGGCCGAAGTGCACCGCCTCCATGCGACGACTGATCTGCGGGTCGTGATTGAGAAGGTCTTCGAGTTCGACCGTCCCTGACATGAGAAAGCCGACAGGCCAATCGCTGTCACTCATCATGGTCTTCAGCTCAGAAATCATGGCAATGCGTTCCTTCTGGCCGCGACGTCCCGGCAAATGCTGCGCTTCATCTAGGTGGATGAAGACGACCTTCTGCTCCCTAACGTGGTGGCGGATGAGGCCCCAGAGATACCAGCCCTCTCCGCCGCGCCCCTGAGGATAGCCAAGCTTTTCTAGAACCATGTGCCCGAGCGCCTTCAAGCCCGGAGTGGATGGCACATCCAGGCTGATGATCTTTGCGTCGGGGGTATCGGTCGTCGCGATCCAGGACCGTGCTTTCGTCAGCAGATGTTTGATCGCGGTCGTTTTGCCCGCGCCGGGCTCGCCCGTAAGGGTCAGCCCGCGTGCTTCGCGGCTGCGGCCCGAGCCTATATCAGCCAGGCGCTTCTGGATCAGGAAGCGGAAACGCCGCTCAAGGGGAGCAAAACGCTCATGGTGCACGAAGTGATTTTCCAGCTCGGACAGGTCGTCCGCGATCTGCATCATGTTTTCAGGAAACATCGTCGATCCTCCAGGATGGTTTGCGCTGCCGCGGCAGCGTGGGTGCCGCTTTGGTTTTCTCGGGTCCCTCTTCCGAATGCGTATTCCGGGGAGAGATGGTGATGCCATTTGCCAGCGGGTCGGAGCTGGGTTGAATGTGACCAAGCCGCTTTGCGTCCGATCGGATCGCGTAATGGAGAGCCGCTTCTGAGCGGGCGACATCCAAATCAGTCATGTGGAAGGGTGTCAGCTCGCGGAGCGCGAAGGCCTGGCGGTTCGTCTCCGAAATTCGCTCAATCGCGCGCTGGACCTTGGGCGCATCCAGCATGGCATCCCGCTTATGCTGGTGCCGGGTAGCCCGCATGCCCTCTCGCAGTTGTTCATAGCTAGTATGCCCGCTGCTCCACCGACGCTCAGGATCTCGCCGCACAGCACGCGGCGCTGGAAATCCTTGGCGTGGCCGCCGAGCGCATTTACACCGACCACGGGCTGACCGGCCGCAACCGCGACCGACCCGGGCTTTCCCAGGCGCTAGCCGCAGCGCGCGCGGGCGACACGCTTGTAGTGCCGAAGCTTGACCGGCTCGCCCGCTCGGTGCCGGACGCGCGCGACATCGCCGACGGGCTAGCTGAGCGCGGGGTACGTCTCGCACTAGGAAGCACGGTCTACGACCCAACTGCCCCGGTAGGACGGATGTTCTTCAACGTGCTGGCGACCTTCGCCGAGTTCGAAGCCGACCTAATCCGGTTACGCACACGCGAGGGCATGGCAGTGGCCCGCGCCAAGGGGAAGCTGAGGGGCAAGAAGCCAAAGCTCTCAGACCGACAAGCATGGGAGCTGACACGGATGCACGCAACTGGGGAGTACTCGGTGTCGGACTTGGCCGAGCTCTTTTCGGTCTCACGGCCAACCGTCTATCGCACGCTGGCGAGGCAGGTTGCGAAACATTGATGGTCGCCCCTCGCAGCCCTTTGTGCTTGGCTTGACGTGCTCCCCGTAGAGTCCGGGGATATTAGTTCGCTCTGTTCAGGGTTTGGTCCTCTACTGACCGTTGATGATACTCCCGCGGGGTGAGCCC
>NZ_PVUF01000050.1 GCF_003003215.1 Tritonibacter scottomollicae
CCGGTAGTAAGTCTGAACCGTCACACCGATTTGCCGAACGGCTTCCTGAACCGAGCTCCCTTGCCCTTGCAGCACCTCAACCTGTCGCAGCTTCAGCACGATGTCCTCGGGCTTCTCTCGTTTGCCTGACATCTCGTCGTCCTCCTGAAAACGGGATATTCCTATCCCAAAAGGTGGACCACTTCAGTGGGGGCACTCCACATCGTGCAGCATTTTCGAGGGGCGAAGGTCGGCAGAGCGGGACTTAACTGCCGTTGGGACAAGTTAACTAGAGGTCTGCTTTATCAATTTTGCGCATTTCTCGACTTCAGAGTACCAGTTCATCATCCGGTTTGGTTCGTCGCTCATGGGTACTATCGACAAAGCGGGATGAGCCATAATGTACAAGTAAATGCGGCTATAGTGACCGTCTGCTCCGTTTCTGTAATTATTTTCAGCTTGGGCGTAACGTTCTTTTAGCTCGTTGGACAAGGGTGCTAATAATGTCGTCCGGTCTTCTGGATCTAACTTCAAGGCGTCAAAGAACCTGTCGTCTGCACTCTCTAGAGCGGGGATTTTCACGTCGTAATCGTCCAGTATCCGGGGTGCATCTTCGCCGACTTCGTCCAACCAATTCAGTTCGGCGTCAAACACACTCGGGCTCATGTTCCACCCAAGACGCGATGCGCCGCGCTTGACCGCCGTTAAGAAGGCACGGGTGAAGTCCAAACCTTCGAGCATGACTAGGTTGCGCAAACTGGTCCTTGATCCGTTCGAACGGCGCCCGCCACAGAAAGTATTCAATGCACTGATTTCTTTCAGTTCAGCCGGTAATTTCGACCAGACTGCACCGCGTTCTTCTAAGTCCGAGAAGAAAACACCGAAATACCATGATACATCGGCCAGCGAACTTATTTCCTTAACGCAGCTTTCAGGTATCAAGATGGGTATGTCGTCCACAGGCCTAGGTCCTATACTGTTTGCTGAAAGTTCTAACCAAGTGGTTCTTCCGTGGAAATACCCATACCGGACATTCCGCATCTTTGCAGCATCCGGTCAAACTGGGCTCGAAGCAGACCCACGGCGGCGCGGCGTGCTGGCCGCCTGGGTGAGTAGGGCACCCGACAGAGACCGCCCAAACCGGCCGTTGATCGCGCTTTCAATTGCTGCGGTGCGGCTGCACCAGACCGGCCATTCGTCCATTGCGCAGCATTTTCAGAGGGTGAAGGTCGGTAGAGCGGACAAACCTGCCATTCGCTGCAGGGGCGCGACCTGTGTCTCGATTGGGAGAGTTTTTACCGGAAAGACAGAATAGCCGACATTCGCTGCGAGCCGGGAGCGTCATGTAAAAGCTATCGTTTCTTGACAGCCAAGGTCTTCGGCAGGCCCTCACTCCACTTGCGCAGTTCATCCAGAAACCCCAGAGCCGTGCGACCGAAATCGGTGATTTCGTAGGTCACGGTGATCGGGGCGGTATCGAGCACTTCGCGCCTGACCAGCCCTTGGTCTGTGAGCTGTCGCAAGCGTTCGGTGATCATTTTCTTCGATGCGCCGCCGATCATTCGCGCGAGGTCGTTGAACCGGACGGGTCCGTCCTTGACGTGCCACAGGATAGAGCCGGTCCACTTCCCTCCGATGATCCGCATCCCACGCTCGATGGCGCAGGGTTCTGCGCAGGTGTTCATCGCACTCCGTCGGCCTGCATCATCCACTTCGATCCGTGCTTCCATCGTCTTACCCTCCGCTGGTCCATTCTGGAATTAGGTTACAAAAAGTATACTGGTTGTTTTTATATCCTGCCACGTACATCTCATGCCGGACCCCGCTGAAGTCAAGCGGTCGCAGCAACAAAGGAAGAGACGACATGAGCAAGATCCATATCCTAAACGGCGCGCAGCCCTACGAATTTGCACCGGGTAAGCTGAACCAAACGCTCGCCGAACGCGCCAAGGCAACGTTCAAAGCGCAAGGGCATGCGGTTCGTGTGACTACGGTGGCCGCCGGCTACGAAGTGCAAGCCGAGGTCGAGAACCACCTTTGGGCCGACGTGATTCTTTTGCAATTCCCGGTAAACTGGATGGGCGTGCCGTGGTCGTTCAAGAAATATATGGATGACGTCTACACGGTCGGCATGGGTGGCCAGCTCAGCGATGGCGATGGCCGCAGCGCTGCCACGCCGAAAGCGAACTATGGCATGGGTGGCAAGCTGATCAGGACGCGTTACATGATCTCGGCAACGCTGAACGCCCCGGCAGAGGCGTTCGACGATCCGGCGGAGCCGTTCTTCCAAGGGATGTCGCTTGATGATCTGCTGCGCCCGGTCCATCTGAACGCCAAATTCTTCGGCATGACGCCTCTGCCGACCTTCGGTGCCTTCGACGTGATGAAGAACCCCGAAGTGGAAACCGATCTCGCTCGCTTCGACGCCCATCTTGTCACGACCTTCGGAGATCTTACCAATGACGCGGCCTGATATCGTTCTCTACACAGCCAACACCATGAATGGCTGGAAGCCCCTAATCTTTCTGCACGAAGCACAGATCGACTACGAGCTGGTGCCGATCGATTTCAGCAAGAAAGAGCAGAAGGCCCCAGACTATGTGCGCCTGAACCCGAACGGGCGCATTCCGACCATCGTGGATCGAGGCGCCAATGACTTTGCTGTATTCGAGAGCGGCGCGATCCTCTGGTATCTTGCCGAAAAATACGACCAGTTCCTCAGCCACGACCCCAACGAGCGCTCGGAGACGCTGCAATGGCTGATGTTCCAGATGGGCGGGATCGGCCCGATGATGGGCCAGGCGATGTTCTTTCAGCGCATTGCCAAGCCAAATGGGGACAAGGTGCCTTATGCCATCGACCGCTACGTGAACGAAAGCCGCCGCCTGCTCGAGGTGCTGAACAAGCGGCTTGCTGGGCGCGATTGGCTGGTCGGTGATGCAATGTCCGTCGCGGATATCGCGACCTACCCTTGGGCGCGCAGCTATTTCTGGGCGACGGTGAGCATCGATGGGTTGCCGCACCTGAAGGCGTGGTTTGACCGGATAGACGCAATGCCGCGGGTTCAGGACGCGCTTCAGCTGCCGGAACCGCGTCCGTCGGCCTTCGGCGAAGGCGATACGGACGCGGCTGCCTCGGAGAACGCCGCACGTTTCCGCTGAAAATGCGGCGCGCTGTGTAGTGACTGGCTTACTCAGCGCGCCGAATTCTTGAGGCCCAGCTTCCCGGACATTCGAGTGAACCATAGGCGAATAGTCTGATCTCACGCCGGACATGCTTTCTATCAATGGCCAGCTTTGGCAGGATCTGCGGCGCAATCTCCGGGACGCAAACCAGTGTCTGCTTTGGGCCGCGATTACCAGAGCAACCTTTCTGCGCCTGCGAAATGCTGCGCTGGCTTCGTCAAGCAGATTGGGCTCAAAGCCGACTTGCGGCGGTGCAGAGTGTGGTTTTCACGCTGAACACTCTGTCGCCGGTCTGATCGGTACACCTGGTTGACTGCTGTCAGCCCAATGCAGTCATTCGATAGAGGCGCAGCGGAGGCTCTGCTGCAAGCGCGAAAGACCTCCCGGGAGCGGACATTCAACTCGACCCCAGCGACGTCGTACAATCACTCCGATGTGATTGCACCGTTGGGATTTTCCCCACCGGTAGGGATTTTCCGCGCTTGATCCTTGAGGCGAGACAGATATGCTCCCGCTCAACTTCTGGGGTTGTGTTTTATGAATGTATTTACGCAAGAGGCCCGACTTGGGCGTCTGACAACTGTGCTGGGCTCCGACGCGCTTGTGCTTTTGCGGATGGACGGCACGGAAGAACTTTCGGGGGATTTCGAGTGGCGGGTCGAAGCGCTTTCAACCCAGAACACCCTCGACCTCAGCGCCCTTCTTGGCAACCATGCCACCGTTGAAATCAATCACGCTCAGGGTGTGCGCGCCTTTGACGGGATCGTCTGCGAAGCTGAGCAACGCGGGGCCTTCGAGAATGGGTTTCGGTATGACTTGATCCTACGCCCCTGGCTGCATGTTGCCAGCCTGCGGCGCAATATGCGGATCTTCCACAACAAAACCGTCATCGAGATCGTGCAAGAGGTGCTCAGCTCTTACGCAGC
>NZ_PVUF01000051.1 GCF_003003215.1 Tritonibacter scottomollicae
AGTGGTTGCCCATTCGCGGCCTACGCAAGCCTTGCCGCGTAATCGGCGATCAAGCGAGCCCCTAACTGGTGAACTCGAAACTTTGCGACGGAACCTACAGTGACAGGAATGAAGAGGCCGAGATGGGTGGCAGTGACACCAGCCTTTTCGTCTTCTCCTGTCACGATAAGTTGGGCCGCTATGGTGACCGGTAGGCGGCGAGCGACGTAATTCTCACAACGGGTTCGGAGAGGCCGGACATCATTTCTAACGCGCACCAACCGCGCGCGACGGAAAATATGATCCACAACGGATCCCAGGGCAACCGTGCGCCACTAGCCACGCAAATTCATGCGAAAGGTTTTCTCGATGCGGCTCATATCAGAATGCTCGACACCCGCCTGCTCAGCGAACTCTTGCCACTTCGCGACCGCGTCCACGATGTCCTCGATTGCCTGGTTTGCCTTGTTGGATTTCAGCCCCACGTTCGAAGCAAATACCATGAGGTCGCCGTGGGTAAAATCGTTTCGCTTTCCCGCCAAGCTCATCTGGTGATCGCGGGTCCATGAGCCAGATGGATTGTAGGAATAGGCCATGTCATAGGCGGGAGACAGTCGCCAGGTTCCGGACCGGTCCATGAGGAAGGAGATATTCTTGACGTGGTCATCCTGATTGCGGGCGACAACGTTGAAGACCGCACGCTTGTACTGCTGTTCTACGACATCCATCCCGAGCCCAAGATCCCTGATTGTCAAGACGGCCTGCTCGTAGGAATAAGATGCCGGGTCGTTGAAATCGAAGTGCTGCATCGCGCCTAGCGATTGCATGTGGCGCTTTCGCCCCCGCTCGTCCCGGTCGAACCGACGTGTCATGAAGTGGCTTCGGCCGCCCTCGTGGTGCAGCCTGCATTCCGACATGTCGATGCCCGCTTCGGTCGCCATCAGGTAATATGCGTACTCGATCTTTCCGAAGCCTTGCGGGTCGGCGAGCTCTTTGTCGCGATTGTTGGACACTCCGTCGAACTTCAAGAGCCAATGCTCGTACCCCTCGTCGACCTTGACTTGCCCTGACCTGAACTCCCCGGTGTCTCGGTTCCAGGCGAGTACAGCCTTGGCGCGCGCGCCACCCGCCGAGGTCCCGACACTCAAGATATCTTCCAACGCGCCGGCGTCATCTTCACCCCCAAGCCTACCTGCAAGGTTCTCGCGCTCGCTTAATACCCTGTTGGCCAGATCCACAAGCTGGGCCACTTCGAGTTTTTTTGACCGGGTCGCCTTGCGGACCGTCGGCTCGAACTCCAGTGCCCCGATGCCGCGGTTACCGATGTAACAAAGCCGATCCACGGGGCTGAACCGGTCCACGCTTCGCCCCATTTCCGCAAGCCACGCATCAATCAGCCGGTTGCCGAACTTGTCCGGCAACGCGTCGGCCAGCATGCCGGGTAACCCTTTGAACGTTTCTTTCGGAAGGGCGGGAAACTCGTAGGGTGCTTCCCGAACTGGCATCTTCAGGGGCGCGACTTCGATACCCGCGCCGACAAAGGCCGGATCGTATTGAAAGATGCCGAGTGCGCGTGCCTCATCCCAACTCACGGCACCGATGCGCCGACCCCACAATACTATGCTCGCGTCAGTCATCTACGTCATCACCCCAGGTCCATGTTGATTTTCTGGAGCGTTCCGATACAGGACTCGCTCTCCTGCGCTCCTTCCCCTTCTGCGAGACGCGTTCAATTGGCCTGATGTCTCCCTCCGGTAACGCAGAGAGTATTGCCTCTTCCAGATCGAGCGCGGTGGCGACGCGAAGAAAGGTGTCCAGAGTCGAAGGGTCCCCCGCTTCAAGGCGGCGCAGGGTGCGTACTCCGATGCCCGCCTTCTCGGCGAGGTCAGTTTGGGTCACGTTGCGCGCGAGGCGCAAGCGGGCGAGACGTTGCCCGATTTCTTGTTCGATTTGTTGAGATGTCGCCATTTTACTCTAAAGGCCGCAAGATGCCGATTGCTTCAGATGATTTGCTAATGTCGGTCATATATGGCCTTTTGTGGAGATTCTTGTCAATAGGTCTTAAGTGGCCCCTTGGAGCGACCAACCTTCATTAGGAGGCCACTTAGGGCCTTTTGACGCAAAGTTCGGATATCACTGTAGCAAGTTATTGGGGACACGGACCCAAGCGAACTCGAAGATTCTCGTGGACCGCCAGCATAGGCCGCGAGAAGCGTGGCATCGTCGGACGCAACGGGGGTGCTGCCAGTTCTCCACGGAAAGCACCATATGCCCATGACAAGTGTGATGGTCGATACTGTAACGCCCAAATCGATCGCACTTAGCGCTTCGCGGTCAACCAGAATCCCATTGCACCCAACTTATCTGTTGGGTACTTGGGCACAACATATAAGTTGGGTATAACGAGGCATGACTATGAACGGGATCACCCTGAACGAAAAAGAAGCGCGGGAAACGCGTGCCCGGATTTCTCGTCTCTCCGAGGCACTTCACTCGGAGCGCGCGATGGAGCAGGTTGTGGCCGGCCTGCCGCCGGAGGTGGTTTCTCAAGTCTCGCGCATGATGAAGGCCGAGCGCACACGTCTGACCCAAGCGGTCGAGGCATACGAAGAGGCCAAGGACACCCAACGACCCACCGCTCTAAAAGAACTGGTTAACCGCGACCTTGGCCTGATGCTCATAGTAGCGCGGATCGCCAACGGCTTCTCTCAAAAGGACTTAGCATGGCGCCTCGGCGTAAAGGAACAACAGGTTCAGCGTTGGGAGGCTGAGCGTTATGCCCCGATCAGCCTCAAGAACTATCATCGCGTGGCGGCACTGCTAGGAGTGCGGCCTTGGGCTGACATGCCCGACCAACCGGAGCTCCGCGGACTGGACAAGGTCATCGACGGGGTGTCGAAGGCCGAGATCAAGAAAATCCTCAAACATGGGCGCGAGAACGGCTGGTTCGCCGAAGATTTCACCGAGGCGGAGCTTCGTCGCTACATCGCCGAGAACCGAATCGACTTCGGGAGCCCTGGGCTTTTAAGAACTGGCCTCAACGTGGTGGATCACGCCGAAGACGTCTTGCTCCACGCCTGGCGCGCTAGGGTCACCGCGAGAGCTCGTGACGCTTTCGCGGGCGTCGAGGACGTTCATGAGCCGCTTGAACTCAAGTGGATGCCCGAACTGGTCCGTCTGAGCAATGACCCCCGCGGGCCGCTCCGGGCGGTGGAAGTGCTCGCCGACCGCGGGATTGTATTGATTGTGGAGCCACAGATCCCCGGCCTCAAGATCGACGGCGCAGCGTTCATCGTGGATGGGAGACCGGTCATCGGAATGACCGTCAGGACCGACACGGTGGACAACTTCTGGTTCACGCTGATGCACGAACTTGCCCACGTCACTCTTCACTTCTCCACCGGGCTGGCCGTAGGCTTCTACGATCAGACGGACCAAGAGACATCGGTCGATGAACAGGAGGAGGAGGCCAACCGGTTCGCCTCCAACTTGCTCATCCCAGAAGAACGCTGGCGGCGTTCTACCGCCCGCATCGCGAAGTCGACTGCGGTCATTGAGCGCTTCGCGAACGAGCTAGGTATCCATCCGGCAATTGTGTTCGGGCGGATGCGTAAGGAACGGGGCGATTGGTCCCTGTTCGCAAACAAGATCGGGAGGAACACCGTGAGGAAACTGTTTGTGGGCGAAGCCCAGAAAGGAAAGACTGATGCTCCCATACTACCCGGCCCTCAGGGCTAAACCCGGCGAGTTCGCAGCCTGCGGCAGGCTGACCCCCCGTTATCAGGGGTACGTCTGCCCTCGCTTCGTGGTGCCGCCGCCCACTGAGTCCGATCCCGAAAAGGGGCGCGTACCCACGCTGGACGAGATTGCTTACATGATGGGTGAACGCCTCGGAAAGAGCTGGCCGCACCGGCGGGTGGCTCTGTCGCATCTTTCGAGCAGATGATGTATTGACTTGGCCGTTTTGTCGATGAGGTTGAGCCGATGGTTTCGTTCAAAGGTGCGCAGTTCCCGCGGGATGTGATCCTGCACG
>NZ_PVUF01000052.1 GCF_003003215.1 Tritonibacter scottomollicae
AGCGTAACAAGGCGGTATCGCCTCAGACTGCCCAACAAAATATGCGCCGTACCCATCCCCAACGCACAAAACCAAACGACTTTTTCAACGAAATCAGCCCAATCTTCATGATGCTGCGCCAATCATGAAAGTCTGCTATCGTGAACTTGATTGCATTAAGGGGAACCTTTGTTGATGGCCGATCCTTTTCAGGACGTAGACGCAGCGGGCGAGGAATTCATTGCAGCATTCGCTGACTCGATGGATGCCAGACAATCCGACCCCAAAATGGAGAGCATCGTTGCATCGTACCTTTCGAAATTAAAATTTGCGGAAGGCAGCCTCACCGTCGAGGTCGGGGCTGGTGCCGGTGCTGTTACCAGGCGGATTGCAGCGAAGGCCGAGCCTGAACAGGTCATGGCCTTCGAACCATCCTCTGGCTTTGTTCGGGTGGCCAGAGAGCGCGCGAAACAGCACACCAATGTAACCTTTGAAGTCGCGGACGGGACTGCATTGCCACTTGATGACCATTCGGTTTGCAACCTCATAATGCATACCGTCCTGACTCATGTGGTGGACCCCGTTCCGCTTCTTCAAGAGGCGCGGCGTGTTCTTAAATCGGATGGTTGTCTTGTGGTGTGCGATGCGGACTTTTCAAAAGCTAGCCTGAGCAACAGCGCGAACGATCCGCTCGACGCTTGCGCACGCGCCTTCGTCAATGAGTTTGTGACTGACCCATATATCGTCGCGAAAATGCGTTCTTTGATGACAGCGACCGATTTTGAAGTGACCGATTTTGATGTCCAAAGCCGAACAATTGCGGACAATGAACAAATGCTGCCCTGGGTCGAAGAAACTGCAAAGCGGATGCTTGAGCGGGGCGAGATCGGTGAGGAGCTGTTTGGCGGCCTTGTCGCTGAGTACAAGCGCCGGGCAGCAGCCGGAACGCTTTACGGTCATCAGGTATTTGCGACCGCCATTGCCAAGCCAAGTTAGTGCCCCTTAAAGTCCGTATGTTTCGGTACCAACGGCTTGAAAACAGGACAGCAGACATTTTCTCCAATCCGACGACAGTCAGCTTCGTCCTTGTCCGCAGTGTGTGAGTTCAGAGGCGCCGCAATGAACGGTAGCGACGCCCTGTATCGGGCATTCGTACCTCACACAGCGGATGGCCGCGAAGAGCCCAACCTACTGAATGCTGCGTCATACTCAGATGTCGCCTTTGGTGACATACCTTTCAGGTATGCGTTGGTTCCTGCTATTGTGTGGGTCAGGAGGGATGTTTCTATGAGTAGAATTGCATTCGAAATGCGGGACCAGATGGATGACCTGTCGGAAGCCGATTTCAAAGACACAATGGGCTTGAGCAAATCTGAATTCCGCGACTACCTAAGAACGGCTGCAGACCAAGAGGACAACTGCCTTGCGCAAGAGGGCGAACCTGCACCCAACTTTGCCGCTCACACTCTGAACGCCGAAGGAAGTATCTCTTCCGGACTTCTGAACCTGTCCGATCTTCGTGGCGCACCTGTCTCGCTGATATTTGGGTGTTACACATGCCCGGTTTTCCGTCGCCAATCAGATAGGATGAAGCAACTGATTAAACACTACGATGGACGGGTTCAGTTTGTGTTTGTCTATGTGTTGGAGGCGCATCCAACAGATGGATGGAACACTGAATCAAACAGAGCGACCGGAGTAATGTATGCCCAGACCATCAATTTGGAGGACCGTGCCAAAGTAGCCAATGACTGGCGAAGCGCATACGAATTCGAGAATCCGGTTGTTCTTGATTGGCCTGACAATCGAATAAACGCGGATTATGCTGGAGAACCAGAACGGCTTTATGTGCTGGACGGTGACGGCATCGTGACATTCAAATCGGAACAGGGGCCATACTATGACAACCATCTCGAGGACTGGGCCGCCGCTCTAGAAAAAGTCGTTCTCTCAAATTAGGCAAACTTACATCCGCGAAATCCCTGGGTCTCAATATTCAGACGCGGCCAATTTGCCTTACAACCCGGAACCAGCGGTACGACCAACTCGCAAGGCCGTTTCGTCCGCTGACCGACGATCAAGCCGCCGAAATGCTGTGCGATGCACGAACGGCTGGTCTGGTGAAGCTGCACTGCGGCAAAGGCTTCACTGGTGAGCGGCGGCAGTCGGCCGTTCTCGGCTATGGCGCAGGATGGCATGACACGATAGACGGTAGTGACTGCACCGTTTCGATGGGTTTCGCTTTCGTAAACAATTAGGAACCATGGGCAGAACGTGCATAAAGTCTCAAACATGAAGGGATCCATTACATCAAAAAGCGCGAACCAAAGACATTATCGACAGCTCATCAAGACGTGGTGAAAAACACACGTCGATGGCTTGAACACATGGTGGTGGGATTAAATCTGTGCCCATTTTCCTCGAGCGTCATATCCCGAGACCAAGTCCACTATGCCATATGTGACGCCACGACCGATGCACATCTAAAGCGGTTTTTTTTGACGGAACTGCAGCGCCTGCTCGTGACCAACGAAAATGACATCGCTACCAGCCTGCTAATGTTTACCCAAGGTCTAGAAGAGTTCGATGATTACCTCGACTTACTCGATTGGTTTCAGCAACTCTTGGAGCAAGCAGAGCTGACAGAGGATGTGCAACTGGCATCCTTTCATCCTCGGTACCAATTTGACGGTGTGGCACCGGACGATCTAAGCCATTTCACCAATCGCTCGCCCTATCCAACCATACATCTTCTGCGTCAAGACCAGATGACCAAAACCCTCGCGCACGTTGCGGACCCAGAGATGATTTATTTGGATAACATAGAAACGTTGAATAAGCTTGGTCGCCGACAGGTCGAGGCACTCTGCCCCTGGGGGAAATAAGGCTGATTGCGGTGGCCTGTAATCGCGTCCGGCGTCAAAGCTCTTTGGGACCAAAGGTGGATTAAGCTAAGAGAGCGTTTGGCTCATCAGGTTTGGGGAAATGCTATGGTACAGCTCTGTGGTACTCGGCAGCAAATTCGGCGGCGTAAACCTTGGACGAGTCACAGTGCAGCACCGAAACCCCCAGCGTCTGGTCTGGGGAAGCTGCATCGCAGTCTTAGATGGTCTAGCCAAGATCGGCTGTGGGCCGGAAGCGATGCAGCGCGGGGCGATCAGGCGCTTGCCCCTTCTGATGTGCCCCCATAGAGTGGTCCAATTTGAATGTTAATGCATCGTCGGTCTTTGGTCTATCAGGACGATGCTTTTGGGCGCTGGGGGCCGGTATCCTAAGGCGCTGTGGGGCCTAACCGTGTTGTAGTGGCGACGCCAGCGTTCGATGAGGATCTGTGCTTCACGCAGCGTGGTGAAGACCTCGCCGTTTAATAACTCATCCCGGAAGCGGGCGTTGAAGTGGAGTGCCCCCACTGAAGTGGTCCACCTTTTGGGATAGGAATATCCCGTTTTCAGGAGGACGACGAGATGTCAGGCAAACGAGAGAAGCCCGAGGACATCGTGCTGAAGCTGCGACAGGTTGAGGTGCTGCAAGGGCAAGGGGAGCTCGGTTCAGGAAGCCGTTCGGCAAATCGGTGTGACGGCTCAGACTTACTACCGG
>NZ_PVUF01000053.1 GCF_003003215.1 Tritonibacter scottomollicae
GCGCTCAGCCTGCCCGAAGTTCCGGGATCATCGCGCCCGTACTTCGGCGTCGAAGGGTACCACCGGCACGAGGAAGAGCATTTCCGCCATTGGTCAGCAAGCGAGCGGATCACCACCGGCGCGGTGCGACTGACGGAGTATAACTTCAAGATTCCCACATCGGCGCAGGAAGTCGACCACCTCTCTGATGCGTCTCATCCAGGCGGCGATATCGAAAGCTATGATTGGCCTGGGGATTACCTCAATCAGGGCGAAGGCCGGGGTGTGGTCTCGCGCCGCCTTGAGGCGGAGCGCGGTCAGGCCCCACGCCACCGGGCTGAGGGCGATGTGGTGTCCCTCGGGGCGGGTTGGCGCGTAACGCTGGCCGGGGATGATGTTCCCAATGCGACGGGGCGCACATTCGTGTGCCTCAAGGCCACCCATCGGTTCCGGGCGCAGGCCTATGGGTCTGGGAGCGCAGGAGCGGATGACGCGCCCTATGACGGTGACCCCTGATGATGCACCGTTCCGCCCCGAGCGCCGCACTGTAGGGCCCCGTGTGCAGGGACCAGAGACTGCGGTTGTAGTTGGCGAAGGCGAGATCGATTGCGACGAACACGGGCGCATTTTGTGCCGTTTCCACTGGGATCTGGATGGCGCTTATTCGATGCGAGTGCGTGTTTCGCAGAACTGGGCGTCCAAGGGCTGGGGCGGTATGGTCATCCCCCGCATCGGTATGGAGGTCATCGTCGAACACCTGCGGGGGGATCCAGACAAACCGATTGTGACCGGCTGCGTGTACAATGGGAAGAACCGGCCGCCTTATGAGTTGCCTCAGCATAAGACACGATCAACTTTTAAAACGGATACCCATCAGGGCAAAGGGTTCAACGAACTCAGGTTTGAGGATGAGGTTGGGGCGGAAGAGGTTTTCTTGAGAGCTCAAAAAGATCTCACTGAAAAGGTAGAAAATAACGCAACTGCGAGGGTCGACAACAATTGTGTTCTGTCTGTTGGCCGGCACCATTTTACAGAGGTTGCTGGCCAAGATAGCCACCGTGTGGGTGGTGATATGTCTATAATGGTGACAGGTTCCAGTTCCACCACTTTCGCGTCAGGGGCGCATGCAAAGAACCCGGAAGGTATTCGCATCCTTGGGTACAACTTGAGTGGATCGGCAAAGGCTTCAGTTGGGACGGGGAATTTTCAACTGAGTGCCAAGGCTAATATTTTGATGACCGCAGGCACAAATGTAACGTTATCCGCAGGGGCTGGGCGTAATGATCAGGTCGCCAAGGATTACACCATGCAGGTAACGGGCGCTGCAACAATCACTACAAGCCAGTCCAAGCGCGAATTTGTCGGAAAATCACTGTTTCTGGATGTAACTGACGGCATAACGATCCGAACGGGTGCGTCCTGCCTCAAGATGGATGCAGACGGCACAATCAGTCTGACAGGCACACATATTGTGCTCAACGGGAAAAGGATTGACCTGAATTGAAAAACACTCTTGTTGCTGTCCTCATCTTGGCTGTTCTAGGTCTTTTCGCAGACCGGAGTGTACAGAACCTTAGATCTTCAAAGCCATTGCTGACGGTGGTTGTTCCTGCCGGATATTGTGGAGAATTAGACCTATACCGTACGGCACCTGACGAAGCTAGATCGGAGAGAAACTACACCCTTTTTAATTTGACTGGAGAAAGTTCAATTCTTGCTGACTTTCCTCACAGTGAAGAAGGGGTTCGGGTAACGCTTGCGGGATTTGCGAATGATGGCGCGCTTGATGAAGATATCTATTTTAGAGTGCAATCGGTGTCTTCATGGCGATATGGCTCGGTAACTACCTACTTCATTTCACCCACACAAGAAGACTGCATCAAACCCACTCGCGTTCCAAACAACACAGTTACCGAAATTAGACGCAATTTTTCCCATATCATTGAGGGAAAGAGGTTAAGATGAGCATCTACTACATTTTCGAAAGAGCTTTTCACCCCGATGAGGGATTTGGATTGGGAGGTTTTGGTTTCAAGGGCGACAATAGACAATTCTCATTTATGGACGATGGGGCATCTTCAAGAGTGTGGAGCATGCTAGAAGTCGACACAAGTCAATGGCAAAAAGAATTTGATCAAACCAGTGATGAATTTATTGTGGAATCAGACCCGAGCAAAGCCCCGACCTACCTCGGAAACAGATATGAGGGATACGATAGCGTGGATACACGACCGACAGGCGTCGCACGTGTCAGTGGTGGTCCACCGGTCGCTGATGGCATCCAGTCTCTGACGATCCAGATTGCAACTCGCGGCAAAAATCATGCTTTTCCGACAGAGTATATTGCTGATCTGAGAGGTGGGACGGGAGTGGATCGGCTCTATGATTGGCTCGGTGGAGAGAGTATTCCGATGAACCCGGAATCCCGACTTCTGATCCCGGATTTGGATGTACAGGTCGGGATCACTCTACTCATTGATCGTCACCGTAAGAAGATGAGTATCACCTCAAATCTGACAGGCGATGGTTTTCCAAATTCGGAAGTGTTCATACACGACAACGCGGGCGGAAAGCTGATGCTAAACACGCATCATCGCATTGGAAGTGCAGCAGGGCAGCTGATTGGCAACCACCGGCACCTTTTGGCAGCGACGCAATTGACAATTGATATTGATGACGCGGGAAATTTTGGTGACTCTTTGACAGCCGTCAGATGTGTAGATTTCATGCCTTGGGATACCGATCTTTTGGAAATTGCAGGCACTACGTCGTTCAGCCTGGCCAATTGGAACGGTTTACATATCGCACGTGATCCAACCGAAGAGGGAATCTTCGGCCTCGATACCGATGACGCACTACCGATACCCGGAGCTGACCATCGCTGGCCTAGAGATCGACGTGACGCTGGGCTGCGGAACTTGTTTGATGAACCTGCATTGTCAGATCTTCCGCATTGGAATCATTAGAAATAATGTTACTTGGGCAGGTTAAGAAGATCATTTATTGTGTGGTTAGACGATTGCGTCTGTGCTTCGGATCGGCGCTTGGAGTATATGAATATGTTGCGCTTTCCAAGAGGGATAAGGAGTTATTGATGTGCCCCCATCGAGTGGTCCAATTTGAATGTTAATGCATCGTCGGTCTTTGGTCTATCGGGACGATGCTTTTGGGCGCTGGGGGCCGGTATCCTAAGGCGCTGTGGGGCCTAACCGTGTTGTAGTGGCGACGCCAGCGTTCGATGAGGATCTGTGCTTCACGCAGCGTGGTGAAGACCTCGCCGTTTAGTAACTCATCCCGGAAGCGGGCGTTGAAGCTCTCGCAGTAGCCGTTCTCCCAAGGTGATCCCGGGGCAATGAATGCGGTCTTCGCGCCCACGGCAC
>NZ_PVUF01000054.1 GCF_003003215.1 Tritonibacter scottomollicae
ACCAAAGACGAGTGGCGGTGAAGCACAGATAGCACTCTTTGCAAAACAAGCCATTCCGTCAAAGCACATCTCAGCATCTAGACTATTTCTGCTACGGATGCGGGTTTGGGGGAGCTGTGCAACGAGATTTCAATTTGGGATTGCGCAACTGTTGACATATCCAAGTAATCAAAACCAAGTGTATCAAGCCCCAAACGCAGAAACTTCGCTGTGGTTATGGTCGTCTTCAAAACCTAAAGTTGGCAACGAAACGACATTATTTGGCTGAGTATTGAACTTATCAACTTGTTGGGCCAAGTCTGTCGCATCATTGGCCAGGATTTGGCTCGATGCGGTGGTCTCTTCCACCATTGCCGCATTTTGCTGTGTCACGGCATCCAATTGGCTCACACCAGTGTTAATCTCTTCCAACGTAACTGATTGCTCATGCGCACCTCGAGCGATTTCGGTTACGTGCCCGGAAATAGTTCCAACATTCTCAATTATTGAACTGAGCTCTACGCCAGCTTGCCCTACCAAATCTACACCCTTGGAAACATGACTAGAGCTCTCCGAGATCAGCCCCTTGATCTCTCCAGCGGCCTCAGTCGAACGTTGGGCGAGGGCTCTAACCTCGGAGGCAACGACTGCAAAACCGCGACCGGCTTCACCCGCTCTAGCCGCTTCTACCCCGGCGTTTAGTGCAAGTAGGTTGGTTTGAAAGGAGATGTCATCGATGACAGAAATGATGTGGGAAATTTTGTCTGAGGATTCTTGAATGTGATCCATGGCTAGGATTGCGTCTTGCACAACTTGATTGCTTCCTTGGGCCGCAGCTCTGGCGTTTGCAACAATTTCTTCTACTTGTTTCGCGCCCTCTGCAGCGGAGCGCACTGTGGAGGTAAGTTCTTCAATCGCAGCTGCTGTTTGCTCCAGCGTCGCCGCTTGAGTTTCTGTACGGTTGGACAATTCAGATGTTGAGCTGTTGATCTCTTGTGCAGTTGTCGAGACAGTATCTGACACCGCCTTTACAGCTTCCATGGCTACGGAGAGTTTTTCCATAGCCTTGTTTAGGGATTGGCCAAGCACACAAAGATCATCAATATCAGAGACTTGAACTCGTTGAGCAAGGTCGCCATTTGCCATACTTGTCAAACTGCGGGCGATATCCTCAGTGTCCTTGCGACGCTGAGTGACGTCTGTCGCGAGTTTGATGACCTTTTCGACATTTCCTTCAGTATCAAACACCGGTGCATAGGTTGCCTGAATCCAGATTTCAGAGCCATTTTTTGTTAATCTGGGAAACTGGTCTGTAAAGAACTTACCTGAGGCCAAGTCACTCCAGAAACCCTTATAGGCGGCTGTTTTTCCATATTCCTTATCGACAAACATTGAGTGATGCTGACCGACAATCTCCTTAAGCTCATACCCCAGTGCTGAAAGAAAGTTCTCATTTGCTTTCAGAATTGTTCCATCGGGCTCAAACTCAATCACTGCTTGTGTGCGATCGATGACATCCATGAATGCCTGCTTTTCGGCAAGCTCCTTGGCTAGCGCGCGACGTTCTGAAGAAAACAACATTCTCTACCACCTGGAAGTTAAACTGCTAAAGATAGTTAACTTTGACATTTGGATGTTAACAAAAGAAAAATGGAAAAATTTTCATCCTTGAGTTGATTCTTTTGCTGATTTTTTGGCCATAAGTATCAGTCTGAAACTTTATAGCAACCTGAGGGTGATTTAACGATTGATGACCACTTTGCCGGAAAGCGAATCGCTAGCAAGTTTTCTGAAGCAATCTTGCTGTCACCGACAGTTGTATTTTGCGCTGTCCTTAGAGCGACAACCGTCACAGAAATTGCCGTGTGAGCGATAGCTGAACCGCGACTCCTACTGCCTTCGAGGGTAGGGGGATCGGCCCAGTTCCGCCATCATCTTTTCCCTGAACACTTCGGCTGGCGTCTTCCATCCAAGGCATTTGCGGGGCGTGTTGTTGAGGCGGTCGCAGATCATTTTCAGTTCATGATCCGAGACTGCCTTGATGTCGCGTTTGCGGGGCAGCCAGCGTCGCACCCGGCGATTGGTGTTTTCCACGGTGCCTTTCTGCCACGGCGAAGAGGGATCGCAATACCAGGTCTGTGTCCCGATTTCGGCTTGGAGATGTGGCCAGCTGACGAACTCGGCGCCGCGGTCGAAGGTAATGGACTTGCGGGCCAGGTGGGGTAGGTCACGGACAGCCTTCATGATCTTACCCATGACGGGTTTTGTGCGCTTGTTCGGGTTCTTCAGGAGCACTGTGAACCGACTTACGCGCTCGACCAAGGATGTCACATTCGACTGCCCAAGGCTCTGTTTGAACAGCATCAAATCTCCCTCCCAGTGACCGAACTGGCGGCGGTGCGCCACGTCGTCGGGGCGAAACAGGATGCTGATATCATGATCGAACTTGGGCGGAAGGCGTTTCCTGGCACGGCGGGGGCGACGGTGTTTGCGGTGATTTGGCAGATACCACCACAACTCCTGCTCCATGCCCTCCTTGGAGTAGATGTAGCGGTAGATGGTTTCCTGGCAGACCCTGAGCCTGACGCCTTCATAGATCATCCGGTTGCCGATCTGTTCAGGCGTCCATCCATTCTTCAGTCGCTCAATCACCCGTTTGCGCAGTTCTGGATGGCGGATCAGTTTGCGCTGCCGGGAGCGCCGATCGGTCGCCATCAGATGGGCGGCAGCACCATAGTAGCCGTCACATTTGGGCATGCACCCATCGCTGAAATAGTTCCGCTTGATCTCGTGGTGGATGGTGGCCTTCGAGCGCTTCAGCACGCGTGCTATCTCGTTCACTGGGACCTTTGCATGTCTCCAGCGTTCGATTCTGCGACGCTCCTCAATGCTCAGCTGCGTGTAAACAGCTCCCATGGCACAATCTCCTCATTAGATAACTCATTGTTTTCTAATAGGAGTCGCACTTGAAGGTAGCGCACATCGGGTACACAGAATTGTTGCAACCATCCAGAAATGTCACAAGTTCTGCAAAGCCTTGTGGGTGGGAGTGCATTGGGATGTATGTGTGCCTGGAAATATGGGGCTGCTACCGGATTTCTTGTTGCCCCCTAGCGAATGCTATTTCTGTTTATGCAGAAGAGATGGAGATCTGTGACAGGGCCTGAA
>NZ_PVUF01000055.1 GCF_003003215.1 Tritonibacter scottomollicae
CACAGTCGTCAGACGCCCGAGCCGGGCGTCCTGCGTAAATACATTCATAAAACACAACCCCAGAAGTTGAGCGGGAGCATATCTGTCTCGCCTCAGGGATCAAGGGCGGCAAATCCCTACCGGTGGGGAAAATCCCAACGGTGCAATCACATCGGAGTGAATGTTCGACGTCGCTGAGGCCGAGTTGAATGTCCGCGCTCGGAGAGTCTTTCGCGCTTGCAGCAAAGGTATCGCTGCACCTTGCATGCATGTCGCATTCGGGCTGGCTACGGTCATCGATGCGGGTATCAGCACTAGCGGTTCCGTCCCAGACCTATGAATTCAGTTTTCAATATTGTATGACCGCAACACGGAGGCGGGGCTGATGGCCCCGCCGCTTTTGTTTTGTGAGCCAGCGGGATTTGGACAAACCAAACGCCCCTGGCCGTCAGTTAGAGGGCGCTGCCCTCCCCCTCCCGCGTTCGCCACGTGGCAGATCAGCAGGAACAGGCGGCTTCGCCGACTGAACCTGCAAATCAGCCCTGATTTTCCGAATGGAAGGTCAGATCAACGCAACAAGCCACACGGCAAAAACAGCGGATTGGGTCAGTTTATGACGCCTAGGTCAATTTCGTCTGACGTTCAACAAAGGGGTGTGGAACGTCGAATACCTATGCCCCAACCTTCGGCCAAAACATAAGGAAACTGCAAGACCGCGTCTTTCAATTATGACCCAAACGTCAAGCATTTCTACCCCAGAAGATCGCGCCTGTCGATAAGCTCGGGTCAAGGCTCAAGGAAGCTAAGGCCCTTTGGCTTTCTTCAGCGCAATGCGCTGGCCGAAACGACCCAGTCCGCGAGAACCTTCATTCGCTGCGATTGCAGAATTGATTTAGGGCAGAGGTCAACATCACGGCGCGGTCATTTTCCTAACGTTTTGAGGCTCAAATGAACTCTTCATTTTGCGGGCACAGTTCATTCAGCGTAGAGTGGCTCAATGATCCAAGACAGTGTAACCCGACCTCGACCGATCCTGTGGAGCTTTCGCCGCTGCCCGTATGCAATGCGGGCGCGAATGGCAGTGTTGAGCGCGGATCTCGCGGTAGAGCTGCGCGAAATCAAACTGAAAGATAAGCCGCAGGCGTTTCTTGCGGCCTCACCTTCGGCCACGGTGCCCAATTTGCAAGCAGGTGATCTGAACTTTGATGAGAGCCTCGACATCATGCGATGGGCCCTTGATCAGAGTGACCCGCATGGGCTGCTGAACATGCCCAGTATCGGCGAAACCCTGATCGCACAGAACGATGGGCCCTTCAAAACCGCTCTTGATCATACAAAATACGCGACCCGCTACCCTGATCTGAATCCGCAATCGGAACGGGCGCAAGCGTCTGACTTTATTCACTCTCTTGATACGCGACTGGCGAAGCATCCTTTTTTAACGGGCGACCGACCCACACTTGCCGATATTGCGATCTTTCCATTTGTGAGGCAGTTCGCCCACATCGACCGCGCTTGGTTTGACGCGCAGTCGTGGCCCAATGTGATCTCTTGGCTGGACGGTTTCCTTCAGAGCGCCGACTTTCAGACGGCCATGGCAAAAATCTCTGTTTGGGAAGAAGGCGCGCGCCCTTATCTTTTCGGCCAAGTGGCTGAGTAGACCGGAAAATGGCAGGAAAATCCCTCAACAAGAAGAACTTGGAAGCCTTGGGCGCTGAAACACTGGCCGAGCTTCTTATGGAGGCCGTCAAAGGCGATGCGGCCCGGCAGCGGCGGGTGCGAATGGCATTGTCCTCAGAACAAAGCCCGAAAGAGGCTGCTGCTGACATCCGCAAGCGGCTGGCGCAAATCCGGCGTGCCAAAAGCTGGATCTCCACGCGCGCACAGCGCACATTGGCCAAAGAACTCAATGGCTTGATTGACATCATTTTGAATCGCGTCGCGTCTGGGGATGTGGACCTTGGCTTTGATCTGCTCTGGTCTCTCTTGCACCTCGCCCCCGATATTCACGCCCGGACCGACGACAGCAACGGCACGATCGGCGATGTCATGGATGCTGCGATGGACGCGATCCAAACCCTCGCCCCACGTCTTGATCGCGACGCCGAGCAGCTTGCGGATCAAGTGTTCGAGGCGCTCCAAGACAACAGCTATGGCGAATTCGACGGCATTATCCCTGCGCTGTCGCAGGCGTTGGGCGATCAGGGTTTGACCGCGCTCAGGGTTCGTGCGGAAACGGCAATGGATGCGCCTGTCACCGTGGACGAGACCGAGGATTGCGGGATCTTTATGAGCGCCGAACGCCGCCTTGAAATGGTAAAGGACAACAAGGACAGAACGCTCAGGATGATCCTGTCGGACATTGCCGATGCCCAAGGCGATGTGGACGCGTGGCTGTCACAATATAGCGCCCGGCAGCTGACATATCACACCATTGCACCGGATGCAGCGCGGCGGCTCTTGCAGGCGGGCCGCGCCGAAGACGCCCTGCGGATTATGGAAAGCTGCATCGCCTCTGAGCAGGACAAAGACCGCGCCTTTGATACGCCCAAGGTCGACAGCGCCCATTTCGCCTGCCTCGAGGCCTTGGGCAAAGAGGGCGCTCTGCGCAGCGCCATGTGGTCCCGATTTGAAACAAGGCTTTGCGCGGAAACCTTGCGCCGCTACCTTTCTCGCCTGCCCGATTTCGACGATGATGAGGCGTTAGAGGACGCCCGCACCCATGCGCGCACCCATCCCGATCTGCTCCAAGGGCTCATCTTCTGTATGAGTTGGCCCGATCCAGGGCTTGCCGCAGATATGATACTGTCACGTCACGCAGAACTGGATGGCGATAGCTACGAACTCCTTACCCCGACAGCCGAGTTGCTCAAGGCCGAGCATCCCCTGGCTGCTACACTGGTTTGGAGGTCGATGATCACCTTCGCCCTGCAAAACAACCGTACCAAACGCTATCGCCATGCTGCGCGTCACCTCGCCTCCTGCGCCCAGGCTGATATGGCGGTAGCGGATTACGCCACCTTTCAAAGCCATGAGGCTTTTGTCGACGATCTACGCCGCAAACATCCACGCAAACACGCATTCTGGGATAAGGTCGAACAACAGGGCCGGATCGAATAGGCGCATGGGAAGGTGGCTTTCCGCCCACTCCGGACCTTCGAGAGGTTCGGCCTTGCTGCGGCGCAGCTTCCCCGAACCGGCCCTTCATGACATCGTGCAGCGAAATCGGAAGGTCGGAGGTCTGCTGAGCGGATGGGGTGGATGGCTCCTGCATCAACCGGCGTGGCAATGCACCATAGTGCAGTTGCTATGAACTGCTTTTGAGAGGAGCCACCCGATGCAG
>NZ_PVUF01000056.1 GCF_003003215.1 Tritonibacter scottomollicae
GCCAGCATCTTTTTCAGCTTTGCATTCTCAACCTCCAGCGCCTTCAGCCGTTTGGCCTCCGACACTTCCATGCCGCCATACTTCGAGCGCCACTTAATGGGATGGATGTCTCTCCCGCAATCAGCAACGCTGCGGGTGTGACGCAGTAGAATGGAGAGAGATATGACAGTCGCATTCATTGGAATTGATTTGGCCAAGAACGTGTTCCAGTTGCATGGAGTCGACGCTAACGGACAGGCCGTATTGAAACGCCGCCTCCGCCGAGAAGGATTACTCGCCGAGATTGCTGAACTGGAGCCCTGTGTCATTGGTGTCGAAGCCTGCACAGGGGCATTTTATTGGCAGAGGCAGTTCGAGGCGCTTGGCCATACGGTCAAGGTGATCGCGCCGCAGTATGTCAAGCCCTTCGTCAAGCATCAAAAGAACGATCAGAACGATGCCGAGGCCATCTGTACCGCCTTGATGCTTCCGAACATGAAGTTCGTGCCGACCAAATCAGAAGAACAACAGGATATTCAGGCCCTGCATCGGGCGCGCCGCCGCCTCGTCAATCACAGGACCGCACTCGTGAGCCAAATGCGGGACCTGCTGTTGGACCGCGGCATACCTATCGCTTTATCGACCGGACGGGCACGGCGGGCCATCCCAGAGATACTTGAGAACCAGACGAACGGGCTGAGCGCAATGAGCCGAGAGATCATTGGCGACTTGTTCGACTTCTTGGGACAGATTGATGCTCAGATCACAACCTTCGACCGCCGCATTGATGCAGTGTTCAAGTCCAATGAGGATTGCCGCCGGATCGCACGCATCTGCGGTGTCGGCCCAAAGACAGCGACCGCTGTTGTCGCAGCCGTGGGCGATGGCCGTGAGTTCAAGAACGGCCGACATCTGGCCGCATGGATGGGGCTGGTTCCACGGCAGCACTCAAGCGGCGACAAGAGGCTACTCATGGGGATCAGCAAACGCGGAGACAGACATCTCCGAACCCTTCTGATCCATGGTGCCCGATCAGTAGTCCGTGTAGCGCAGCGAAAGACGGACCCCTTCAGTCAATGGGTCAACAGCCTTCGCGAACGACGCGGTATGAACCGCGCTATCGTCGCCGTGGCCAACAAAAACGCCCGGATCATCTGGGCCATGCTGAACAGAAACGAAGAGTTCCGCGCCCACGCTTAAGCACGCAACAAGGATTGCAAGAAGATCAATGAAATGAACCGACCGGCAAACTCCGGTGTGTGAGGAACCTGGCTTTTATAATGGCCTGCTGAGGCCGACCATTTGTTGAGGCTCACCACGCGGAATTCCCATTTGGGCGCACCATCGAAGGGTGACGCCGGATAGATGTTTGCAACCTGGGACCTGGCGGTGGAACAGATCAGCGAAAATCTTGCAAAGGGAGAGACATCCATAGATGTAAAACGTGCCATCGCTGATGCCGTGCTTCCGGCAGAGCTCTTTGGCGCCCATCCCGGCTTGGTGCTCCTTCAGGACCCCAATGATCTGCTCTTCGCTGAAACGGCTCTTCCGCATCGTCTGTCTCCTCGTTTGGAGAACAGGCTAACTTCAAACCGCGGACTTTTCAGGGCAGCAGGTCAAAAGAGCCGCCCTTCGCCGCAGGTGCCGCCAAAAATCATCATCGAACGGCAGCCAGCTCAATCACAAAGGTCATGTGAATTTCAGCGGTGCCCGGTTGCAAGCACGAACAAATCCGCCCGACTTCCGGAGCGGAAGTTCACATCTTCGTTGGCGATCAAAATAGCACTGCACACACGTTGGAGCTGGCCGAACGCTGCAGGAGATCTTCGCCAAAACGGACACAGCTAGTGGTTCGGATCACGCGCACTGGCCCGAAGTCCGTGCAGGACGCTATCCAAATCGTCAACGAATGTTGTGAGATCTAGACACCCTCTCTCTAAGACCGTCAGATCAGACAGAATCTGCGGGTCGAGCGTCTCGTCGTTACGGATCAATGCCTTCATACCACGAGTTTTCTTGATTGAATTCTTCAAGATATCCCGGATATCTGGTCCACAAGTGAGCATGAATCGCTGAACGACTTTAGCGACTTCGCGATTAACCATCTTGCTAGCGGAAATTTCAGCATAGAGCATGCGCCGTTCAACCGCAGTCGCAACCGATTTTGTTAACGAAGCCACTGTTAGCTCTTCCTTTACGAGATAGTCGGCACATCCATTCCGCATCGCATCCATTGCGATTTTAAGATCGTTGGCGCCGGTGACCATAATCGGAATCGCCCCGGACTGGTCTTCATGTGAGATGACCATATGGAGTGCGTCCAGTCCGCTATCACGTCCTAGGTTGTGATCCAGGAACACAATGTCGAAGGGTTCTTGGTCCAAAAGAGACCGTAGTTGGCTCAAGTTTTCCGCTTCTGAATATTCAAAACTCATCCCCGATTTCTCACAGATACGAATCAAACGCATTCTGTCCACGTTATCGTCATCCAGCGTCAGAACCTTGAGACGTGTTTTGCTAACAGCTGTCCCCTCAATGCCGATTTCAGTCCTGAGGTGCGATGGTAGTAGATCCCGATTTCCGAGAGGTCGATCTGACGTCATGACGTGGATTCCCTATTTAGTGGCGAGAGGCCTGTCTCAGTTGCGATCAGCGCTAGAGCATAGTTCTGTTTGAGTAGGATCGACCGATTACATCCGGTCAGGTTTGATGCAAGTCAGAAGCTAGGCTGCATTCATGGGTGGTTCACAGATGTTCCAATAGCCTCTAATAGTATCCAGTATGCTATGCATGCCGGCCTTTCCATGCGGCTTAACAATGTAGCCGTTTACTCTCTCGCTATAGGCTTTGGCGATATCTCGAGCGCTGTCAGATGTTGTGAACATAAACACCATGCTTCCAGAGTCCCTTTTGTTCATCCGTAGTTTTTGCAGAAACTCATGTCCATTCATACGAGGCATGTTGACATCGAGCATTATGAAATAGGGTCTAGGAATATTATCGGCGTCGATAATTTCCAGCGCCTCTACACCATCCACTGCTCTGATTACAAATGCATCCGGATCAACTTTTGACAATGCACGT
>NZ_PVUF01000057.1 GCF_003003215.1 Tritonibacter scottomollicae
GGCACAAAGCCGTAGACTTCACCGAATTCCAGCTGCCCGAGTTTTCTGACTGCTGCTTCATACATGCGGTTTTCCTGCCAGTCCCAGCATTCGCCGGTGTCTTCGTCGGTTGGCAAGATCGTCCGTGTCCGCGTTTCCCGGTTGAGAGGTACCGTTTTTTTGGGGGTCGGCATCGGGTAATTGAGTACTGGCGCTGCCAAATCAAAACATTCAATTTGATATTTCAATAAATTTACGGTTATCGAATTGTGCCTCTCAGACCAAGCGATCAATTCCATTCCGAAAGCATCAAATCCTAAAATACGAGCGTCCGTATGGCTGAAGTCCGTATCCGCCTTGAAGATCAAGGCAGCAAGGGAGCGATATTGATCTGCCGGGCAAAATTGATACCGCCCACCTCGCACCAGACCGTATCCGCGGGTTTTAATGAATTCGGCGTAGGTATTGGATACCCGTTCACACCCTTCTGCAACTTGGCCTTGTGAGGGGAATTGTGCCGGAGTGTAATCTCCAATACGATTTAGTCTTTTTTCGAAGTTTCTTTCTAGCATGTTAATCCTTAGTCACAACTCGATAGTCCGACATTCATAAGATGATCACTTCTACCTGCTGTTCTTAGCTGGTCAGAATAGTCTTTCAATTGACCTGCTCTGGATGCTCCGCTCGGTGTGTTCTTGTAGGTCCAGGCAGGTCCGATCCGTTGATTTTCTTGCGCTCCACCCATTCCTACGTGTTCAGGATCGCCACCTGCAATAATGTCTAAGAAATGGGTTGCGTCCAGATCTGCCATAAGCTCGTCAATTTCATCTTCATCTAGCCCTAAGGCTTTGTCTAAGTATTCTCTGTGCTTGGTCCGAGCCTGCCTCTGCGCCTCACCATTCCCTCTCAGTAGCTTTGTAAAACTACCCTTCTGCCCCGTGTCCCGCCACACCTCCCGGGCGTGGTCCAGAACAGCATGGGCATATCCCATCTCATCCGCAGTCATATTGTTGATTGTATCTTGCTGTTCCCGCAGTTGCCTGTCGAACTCGGCACGGTCAACATTGCGCGGAACGTCAAAACAATCCACTTCGCGGCGCGGGCCGCGCGGATGGTTTGGCCTTTCCGGTTCGTCATTGTCGTTGTTTCCGCTTTCCCGGTCCCTCGGCTGCTGTTCCAGCACCTTTTCAGCCGGGCTGTCGGGGATGTCGCGGTTGGTGTCCGGTGCAAATCCGCCGACACCGTTCTCCTGCGGTTCGCCGTACTTGGCTGCTAGGGCGGCCTGACTATGGGTTCTGTCGACGATCTTCCGGCCGTTCCCGTCCAGTATATCCACCGCAATCTGTCCGGTATTGGGTAATGCCCGGAGACCGAATTTCAAGAAGCGGAGAAACGCAAGGCCTGAGTAAATTTCAGCGGCGACGAAGATGCCGTCAACACCAACTGTGGATACGGCATAGAGAATGCCGCAATCATAATACTTCTGTTTCAGATCCTGCCAGACCGCTGTGAAAAATTCAGCAATCTTGCCTTCGACAACGGACATGTGAAAGGCTGTCTGCTGACCGATCACTTCCAGTTGCTGATCGATCTCCTGCTCGCGCTGACGCAATACTTCGTCGCCAGCGTCGTCTGACAGCCAGTAATCCAAAAGATCAGGCTTTCCTAGCATCAGAATGTCAGCCTGATTTTGCAAGTTATTGGCTGCCATGTAGTGGTCCAAGCCACTGCCAGTCAGAAACGCTTCTATTTGCGCGACGACTTGGTCGCGAAACGCCGCGTCGGTTGCCAATAGGTAAACCGTTTCGAAAAGCGCATAGTACTCATAGACTTTCAGAGCGGTATAGTTTGCGATCGAGCACTGGCTGTTGGCATGCGATGGGAAGGGATCGTCAAGAGCCAGGAATTGCTGCTCTTCGGCCTGAACCCGTTCAGCGGCAGCTTGCAGGTCTGGAAAGCGTTCAGTTATCCAGGGATCGGTGGCTGCCCGCTCGTAGCCCTGGTTTTCTACGGCATAGCTGGATTGCATGGCATAGGGGATCTGCACCGTGCCAGCTGCGCGGCCCAGAACGTTGCGATAGGCCGCAAGCGCGTCCTCATATTCCTGTTTCTCGCGAAGGAATTTCTCTTGAGCGGTTTCAGCCACGGTGCCCCCTCAAAACATCGCCATTTCGAGACCGGTTTCCTGGTCGTCAACGAAGAAACTGCGCAGGACCTCAGGCGAATGTGCAGCGATACTATGCGGGCGGCTGTCAAAATGCTGCGGCAGCGCCGGCACTGCCAGGCCGATGGCTTCAGCCGCCTGAAGGGAAGCCTTAGCGGCTGCGGACAGATTGGCGTCGTCGATCCGGGGGGACAGCACGTGCTGCACCAAGCTGGCCACGTTGGTGATGCGGTTAGCAGGAGACAGGAACACCTCCCGCAAAGAGCTTGCAACGGGAACGCCGGCCTGAACAAAAAACGCTCGCCGCAGCGCATCACGCTGCTGCTGGTTCTCTTTTGCGGCATCGCTCCAGGCGCCGGAGGTGACTTTCAGGGCCATCTGCTCACTCAGTTCAGGTCAATGCGCCCGCCGGTCACCGTGACCGCGGATTGTCCGTTGATGGTGATGTTCACACCGTCCAGCGCGATATTGCCTTCCCGGTCCAGAGTAATTTTGGACTTGCCGACAACGATTTCGTATTTCTCTCCGACATGGGTCACCTTGTTGTTTCCGACTTCCTCCCAGGACCCAACGGCAACACTCTCGTTCTTAACTCCACCAACAGTCACCTGCATGCCGCCCCCAACGGTGACGGCTTTTGCTGCACCTACGATTTCAGTCGAGCTAACCATCACGGTCTCTGCCTTGTTCTTGGCAACGCCGATGATCAGGTTGCCTTCACCCATGTTGAGCGCATCCGGGAGGCCAAGCTTGCTGGTCAT
>NZ_PVUF01000058.1 GCF_003003215.1 Tritonibacter scottomollicae
GAAGCTCTTCGGGTTTGTCTCGCTTTCCAGCCATCTCTTGGTCCTCCTGAAAATGGGATAATACTATCCCAGTTGGTGGACCACTTCAGTGGAGGCACTCCACTAGTGTGGTTCAAACGCAAAATCCCGGCCCAATTGAGGGCCAGGATACAGATATGAAGGTGATAGAATTTTAGCTCAGTTTCAGTGCAGACCTTGATAGGAAGAACTTTAGAAGTCGTCCCAGATCTTGGCCGCTGCGTTGCCATTGTCTGCAACGACCACTGCCTTAGTCGGCTCTGGAGTGTAGTCCCAATCATCGCCATGCGCAGAGGGGGCAGAGACGCTCTGCTCTTCGGCTGCTGGCGCAATGGACTGCACATTTCGGGTGCCCGAGCCGAGTTTGAAGTGAGCCACCATTTCAGCAAGGTTTGTTGCGTTGGCCTTCAGCATGTGGCTTGCAGCCGTCGCTTCCTCAACCATTGCGGCGTTCTGCTGAGTGACTTGATCCAGCTCAACCATGCCTCCATTGATATCGCCGAGGCCTGCAGACTGTTCACTGGCGCCTTGGGCGATATCGGAAATCAGGCCCGAAATCTGTGTCACGCGTTCCACAATATTATGAAGCGCTTCGCCGGCCTTGCCAACCAGGTCGACGCCACGCTCCACTTGCTTGGAGCTGTCACCGATCAAAGTTTTGATCTCCATTGCAGCGCCAGAGGACCGCTGCGCCAGCGCGCGCACTTCGGATGCAACAACGGCAAAGCCTCGACCAGCTTCTCCCGCTCGAGCGGCCTCAACACCAGCATTCAAAGCAAGCAGGTTGGTCTGGAATGCAATGTCGTCAATCACTCCGATGATCTGCGAAATGTGGCTCGAGGATTGTTCAATCTCGGTCATCGCGGACACCGCGCTGTTAACAACCGTTCCGCTATTAACCGCTTCGGCCTTGGCCTCTTCCATGGTGTTAGAAACACTTCCGGCACCTTCTGCAGCCTGACGTACAGAGGCGGTCAGTTCATCAAGCGCAGCAGCGGTCTCTTCCAGTGTTGCAGCTTGGCTTTCGGTCCGACGCGCCAAGTCATCAGAAGCAGAACTGATCTCAGTCGATCCGTTTTGAATACTATCTGCCGCATCGACAACCGCTGACACCGTGTCGAATAGACGACTTACAAGCGCGTTGAAGTCTTGGCGGAGCTTCTCGTAGTCATCTGGGAAGTCCTCGTCGATCTTGACCGTCAGATCGCCAGTCGACAAATTGTCAAGCGCGCCACCCAGTACCGTGACAACATGTTTTTGAGCCGCGTCCTGCTTGCGCTTTTCCTCTTCCATGCGTTGCTGCTCAGCCGTTGTATCGCGAAAATCGACAAGCGCTTTGCCAAGAGCGCCGATTTCATCACGGCGATTTGCTTCCGGAATCTCGCGAGAGGTATCTCCATGCTGCAATGCATCGATATGGGTGATCACATCACTGATGGGGCGCGACACTGCGACAGCAATCATATAGAAAATCACCGAAAACGCAGCAAATATGCCGAAGCCCAAACCAGCGGCCACGGTATTCGCATGCAAGATCTGCTCGTTGATGATCGAAGTATCGAGCGCCCAAACCATGTTTCCTGCTTCCTCACCCTCAAACAGGAGTGGGGTCCGGAAATATGTAAAGTCACCATCTTCCATGCGGAATTCTTCGGCCTCGAGAAGAGTGTCCGCTTTGGCGGCCCACTCCTCCAGCATCTCATCGCCCTTGAAGGCCTCCGCGAGCACATCACCGCTGCTCACGACACGAGCAAAGACGAAGGTCTCACGATCAGAGAGCGATGCGAGCGTGGTATTCGCCAACTCCCCATTATAGTTCCAGGCAGCAGTTGCCAGGGGGGCGGCGATGTAGGTTTCCGTGAGCTCAACCTGCTCCTCAAACGCGGTATGCAGCGCAGTGGACAAACGTTGAGCCCAGAACGTGGTGATCACGCCAATCATCATCAGCAGGCCAGCCATCCCAGGAAGCAGGATCTTTCGTTTTACTGGCATGTTCCGGAACCAAGACTTTAAGAACATGGTGACTCTCCAATTCGTTTGGAACAAACATCACCCAATTCGATTTCTTTTCCGTTAAACTGAGGTGACTCTGGCGGACAAAAACCGATCAGACCGCAAACCTACCGAAGTTTCTGCAAACGTACTTTCCAATATGCTAACGTCCCCCAGCGCCACTTATAGCTGTTCGAGCCCGCGGTTTTATTCGGGGGCCCTTTCTCAGGCTTGGCAGAATGCATCAACGGACAAGCGTCACGTAATTGGAGTGCCCCCACTGAAGTGGTCCACCTTTTGGGATAGGAATATCCCGTTTTCAGGAGGACGACGAGATGTCAGGCAAACGAGAGAAGCCCGAGGACATCGTGCTGAAGCTGCGACAGGTTGAGGTGCTGCAAGGGCAAGGGAGCTCGGTTCAGGAAGCCGTTCGGCAAATCGGTGTGACGGTTCAGACTTACTACCGG
>NZ_PVUF01000059.1 GCF_003003215.1 Tritonibacter scottomollicae
TCTCGGCCCTCGGCACAGCCGAGATCGAAGCCGTAACCTGAACTCAGGTGGGAAAGGGCAAACTCATCCCCGAACCTGATTGGCGCAACAACGCCGTTCACCTCAGAATTGATATTCCAGCCTGAAAGAGATCCCATAGCTGTCATATCCACTGGCTCCAATCCCGTCGTAGTAGGACTGGATTTGGAACTGTCCGCCATTCACCATTCGATGCATCATTCCCAGGTCGATACGGGCACGCCCCCCTTCGTAGTCAGGGCTAACCGATGCAGCATGCCCTGACCCGTTGACGAACGAACCAATGGCTTTGACGCCACCAGTTAGGGTCATCTCACCTTCCCCGGTGTAAAGGGGCATCGGGGCAACAAAAGCGAGCCCCGCCTCGATCTGCCCAAGCTCAACGGTCTGTTTAGGTATCCGGTTGCCGGGTGTGTCCGTATAAGCGGATTGAGCCTCTCGGGCATAAGATGCCTTCAGGCTTGGAATGAGATCGACCTCCCCGTAGTCCAATACACCGGACACCTGAAGCGAAGCGAGCAATCGATTGGTGTCAAACTTGTCAGTATACGTGCCGAATGGGGTGATTTTATTTGAGGACTGCCCGTAGAGCAGCCGTCCATCAAAGTAGAGGTCTTGCTCAGGAAGGCGAGCAACAAAATACGGACCAGCAAGCCAGCCGGTACCTTGGACTTCAGCCGCGCCATCTGTCTGATCCATGTGGTCAAACTGCAGCATGCCGCCAACAAGCAAGTTCGGATTGACCTTTATATGACTACCGATAGAGCCAAACAGATATGTCAGATCACGGTCGCTTTCATTTGTCCAAGAACCGTTCAACATCATCCAGACCGGAGCGTCCGACCGGTTGGCAAAGTTGAAGGTCCCCGTCCCTCGAGACACCTGACTATTGAGACGCCCGGTTTCCGATCCCAACAGTAAATGTGCGAGCTCCGGTTGGTTTTTAAGCAATAGATCAACACGTGATTGCATGAACTGAGAGATCTGGGTCTGTGTCTCAGTGATCGTCGTGTCCCTTACGCTGAGTGTATTTGACATCTCATTGCCGTTGCCTGCGGCATCTGTGGCAGCCCCTGCGGGAACAGAGGCAGTGACATCACCTCCACCTGTTGCAGAGAGCGTCGCGACCCAGGCCGTACCTGTTCCGGACAAGGAGGTAAGCGTGGCATTGCTCAAGTTGAGTTCGGACCCGTGAAAACCCGTGACTGGCTCCGAGAATGCAATGTTAACGACCACGCGATCTCCGGCGGCCACCTGTGTCGAATTGGTCGTCAAGGTGACCGTAGGGGCTTCATTATCCGTGACGGTGACCGTAAAGCTGACCTGTGTCGCAGCATTGCCCGCAATGTCTGTTGCGTCCATCGTCACCGTGGTCACCCCAAGAGGGAAAACATGTGGCCCGGTCAGAATGGTACTGCCTGCACGATAGGTAATGGACGGTGTGGGGCCGCTGTTATCGGTGACCGAACCCAAATTAGTGACATCCAATGTGGCGGTAATACCTCCAATATCTGCAGGCGCGGTTTGGTCGGCTGGTGCGGTGATGACCGGCGCCTCGCCATCCGTCACAGTCACTGTGAAACTTTGCTGCGTTGCCGCGTTACCTACATCATCGCTCGCATCCATCGTCACCGTGCTCACCCCAATCGGAAAGGCATGAGCCCCGGCAAGAGGCGTGCCACCGATGGCATAGGTAATGGTTGGCGTGGTGCCGCTGTTGTCCGTGACCGACCCCAGCGA
>NZ_PVUF01000060.1 GCF_003003215.1 Tritonibacter scottomollicae
ACGATACGACAGATCACCAACAGTGTTCCTGTCAGCTATCGCTCTCGCCGCTCTCGTCATCTTCTGGCTATGAATGATAACGAGTCCTGACCCTAAGTCCCGCTCAGCTGACCTTGACCTCCGGTCTCAGTGCCAATTTGGCGTGCTGGCGAGGCGAACGGCGGGTGAGAGCCCATATCGCAGTTTTCTGCCACGCAGCATCCTAAATGGTCAGTAAAACCTATTCGCGCCAGAAGCCGGTCTCAGGTATCTGATTGATCGTCACATGCTAAACCCTGATCGGCGCGCTCATGGATTCTGATGAATTTGCTCTTATTGTGGAAGGAAACCCGACGAACCGGGCTATCCTAGAGCGTCTGACTGACACAGGGCTAAGAGATGTTTGGTTAGTATCCGGATGTCTTTTCCAAACTGTTTGGAATAGCAGAACTGGGCGCTCACCCCACTACGGCATCAAGGACTATGACCTCTTCTATTTCAATGACGATGACCTGTCATGGGAAGCTGAGGATACCGCAATCCGTCAAGCTATGCGGGCATTTGAAGGATTGGACGCAGAGATCGAAATTCGAAATCAAGCTCGAGTGCACCTTTGGTACCCACAGAAATTTGGAATGCCATATGATCCGTTGCGAAGAGCGACCGATGGCATCGACCGCTTTCTTGCTACGGCCTGTATGTTTGGTGTTTCGGGCTCAGCCAATGGTGTCGCGAATGTATATGCGCCCAAGGGCTTTGCGGACCTTGAGGGGCTAGTTATCAGGCCGAATTCGCTTACAAACTTCGATGCAGAAACCTACCGAAACAAAGCGCTCAGATGGCAAAAGCTTTGGCCCGAACTTCGTGTTGAAAGTGTGGACTGACCTACTTCTAGCACTTTTTCGGAGGTCGGCTTAGTCCCGCATTCCTTCCGCTCGATGATGGTTGGTGGCTGCACTTGCGGCGAACGTCTGCTCCCTCCATTGCTCGTGCAGCGTGGGACCGGCGCGAGGCTCGCAGGTTCCGCGACTTTGCAAATGTCGCTAACTGCGCTTCCCTGTCATTCGACCAGGGCGCAGCGTCGCTTCGACAATCTTACCAGCCCGAGGGTCCGCTCCTGGCAAGTGTTTTGTGTCTGCAGCGAGGTCTGCGCCGTACTAGGCGTCTGTTTATCCATTGGCTAGCACGAGAGAGACATGGAACTTGGCGACATCACGTGATGTGCCCCCATCGAGTGGTCCAATTTGAATGTTAATGCATCGTCGGTCTTTGGTCTATCAGGACGATGCTTTTGGGCGCTGGGGGCCGGTATCCTAAGGCGCTGTGGGGCCTAACAGTGTTGTAGTGGCGACGCCAGCGTTCGATGAGGATCTGTGCTTCACGCAGCGTGGTGAAGACCTCGCCGTTTAGTAACTCATCCCGGAAGCGGGCGTTGAAGCTCTCGCAGTAGCCGTTCTCCCAAGGTGATCCCGGGGCAATGAATGCGGTCTTCGCGCCCACGGCAC
>NZ_PVUF01000061.1 GCF_003003215.1 Tritonibacter scottomollicae
CCGGTAGTAAGTCTGAGCCGTCACACCGATTTGCCGAACGGCTTCCTGAACCGAGCTCCCTTGCCCTTGCAGCACCTCAACCTGTCGCAGCTTCAGCACGATGTCCTCGGGCTTCTCTCGTTTGCCTGACATCTCGTCGTCCTCCTGAAAACGGGATATTCCTATCCCAAAAGGTGGACCACTTCAGTGGGGGCACTCCACCCCGGCACCAACCTTTGATCATGAGCGCTTCGGGCCAGCCCGCGAGCGGGTAGGAGACCTCGGCCAATGGCACGAGACCAAGAGAGATTTGCCCAAACTGGCCCATCTAATCCTGTGCGGGCGGGCAATGGCACAGCAACACCCCCTGCCCTCCGCTTACTTGTCCGCCTGCTCGCGCGCCATGCCGCAGAAGAAGATGCTGCCGAGATGAGGAAGGGCCCAGAACAAAAGGACTGATCCATGCCAGCCACTGCCCCTCTTCGCGCTGCTATCTATGCCCGCTATTCCACCGACAAGCAAAAAGAGACCTCCGTTGAGGACCAGTTCCGTCTCTGCCGCCGCCACTGCGACCAAAAGGGGTGGCAGGTCACCCAAGTCTTCGCCGATCACGGCATCAGTGGCACCACCAGCCAACGCCCTGATTACTTGCGCCTTTTGCAAGCCGCAGAGCGCGGCGAAGTCGACATTATCGTGGCCGAAAGCCTCAACCGCCTGTCGCGGGATCAAGCCGACACCGCGTCTTTGTTCAAGCGGATGAGCTTCTTCGGGGTTCGCTTGCACACTGTCGCAGATCAGGACTTGGACGAGTTGAAGGTCGGAGTCGGCGGTCTCGTCTCCGCACTCTATATTAAGGACATCGCTCAAAAAACCCGCCGAGGCTTGGAGGGCCGTGTTGTTGCGGGCAAGTCTGCCGGAGGCCTCAGCTATGGCTATCGTGTAAAGCGAGAGATCCGCGCGGATGGAACGGCCACCACCGGTGATCTGACCATCGAGCCTTCGGAGGCCGAAGTCGTGAACCGGATTTTCCAAGAATACGCCGCGGGGCAGTCCGCGCGCGCCATTGCCTCGGCCTTGAACGCCGAGGGCATCGCCGCCCCGCAAAGCGGCAAAGGCACCGGAACTTGGAACCCCTCGACGATTTCAGGGAACGTGAAGCGTGGCACCGGCATCCTCAACAATGAGCTCTACGCTGGTCGACGAGTCTGGAACCGGCTGACCTATGATCGCGACCCCGACACCGGCAAACGACAGTCACGGCTAAACCCCCCGTCGAAATGGAAGACAGAGACCGTTCCCGACCTGAGGATCGTTGACGACGCTCTTTGGGGTCGCGTCAAGGCCCGCCAGGACGACGTGCGGCAAGCCATGAACCCAGCTGGGATCCTGACAGACCGCCCACGACCGGAACGAGCGCGCCGCCCGACCTATCTGCTGTCCGGCCTCCTTCGCTGCACCTGCTGCGGCGCCAGCTACACTTTGATCA
>NZ_PVUF01000062.1 GCF_003003215.1 Tritonibacter scottomollicae
GCGGATGGGGTGGATGGCTCCTGCATCAACCGGCGTGGCAATGCACCATAGTGCAGTTGCTATGAACTGCTTTTGAGAGGAGCCACCCGATGCAGGTTACAACAATTGGCCTAGATTTGGCCAAGAGCGTTTTTCAAGTCCATGGTATCGATGAGCACGGCGAGGTTGCATTCAACCGCGCTCTGAGACGCGCTCAGGTCGTGGCATTTTTCGAACACCTTGAGCCATGCCTGGTTGGCATTGAGGCCTGTGGGACAAGCCACTACTGGGCGCGGGAACTGATCAAGCTTGGTCATAATGTGAAGCTGATCCCTCCGGCTTATGTGAAGCCCTACGTTAAGCGCGGCAAGTCAGACGCCGTTGATGCAGCGGCCATCTGTGAGGCGGTAACACGCCCAACGATGCGGTTCGTTGAGGTGAAGACACCCGAGCAGAAAGCGATATTGGCTGTTCACCGTACCCGCGACTTGATCGTGCGGCAGCGTACTCAGACCATCAATATGCTGCGCGCGCAGTTGGCTGAGTTTGGTATCGTCTTGCCGCAGGGCGTCTACCACGCGCTGAAGTTTGCAAAGAACAGCATAGAAGGCGAGCCATTGGATTTGCCAAAAGATGCCCATGAGGTTGTCTTCGATTTGTCCGAGCAATTGCTGTTTCTACATGCGAAGATCCTGCGTCACACACGACACATGACCCAGATTGCCAGGCGAGAGAAGCAGGTAGCGCTTTTGCGCACCATACCTGGCGTTGGTCCGATCACGGCATCAGCAATCGTTGCAACAGTCGGCAGCGGCAAACAGTTCAACAACGGACGAGAGTTTGCTGCATGGTTGGGGCTGACACCGCTCAACCGATCAAGCGGCGGAAAGGAACGGTTGGGCCATATCTCCAAAATGGGAGATCAATACATACGTCGATTATTGGTCTTGGGTATGACGTCCCGCATCCGATCCATTAGGTTGGAACCAGAAAAGTTTGATCCATGGTTTGCTAACATCCTGTCGCGCAAGCCCAGCAGAGTGGCCGCCGTTGCAATGGCCAATAAAACTGCCCGTATGATCTGGGCTGCGCTGACCCGGAACGAACCCTACAAAGTGAGAACCGTTTAACGGACCAGCGAAACAACAGGAGTTTGCAAGACCAATGACGTGATGGAACTTTGTTAGCCCAAAAACCAAGACACCCCGAGCTTTGTCCAGAACGCTTGCTGTTCGATGTGCGGAATGGGACTTGGTTGGTGGAAACCATCAGGGCCAGCGGCCATGTGTGTCGCGCTAACAGGCCGAACACAAGACTGCTTCTGACAAATTGCCACGCACGAAAAAGGTACTTGCAAAAAGGGAGCCATCCACACAGGAC
>NZ_PVUF01000063.1 GCF_003003215.1 Tritonibacter scottomollicae
GAATGTCCTGTGTGGATGGCTCCTGCATTGCAAGAGATTTTTGTAATCGCGATGGTCTGTCAGTACAGTCGTGTGTCCGGCCTGTTTGTGTGGCTATTGCCACTGGCCCTGATGAGTTCCGCAAGCAAGGTTCCTATCGGCTCAACGACCTCTGGGGGCCGCGACATTCGTCGGAGTGTCCTTGCTTTTGGTTGACTTCGTTTCGCATCATCACATCAAGCGTCTTGCATCTCTTGGCAGGTTGATCCGATCAGGCGACCGGCTGCCGGTATTCCTCTCGTTTTGTCAGTAGCGCCCAGATGATCCGGGCGGATTTGTTTGCCATGGCAACGGTCGCGAGCCGGAATGGCTTCTCGGCCAGTATCTTGGCAGTCCAAGTATCGGCCTTCTCTGGCTTGTTCTTTGCCATCAGCGCGCGTGATGTCATTCCGACGATCAACAGCTTTCTGATATACCGGTCACCCTTCTTGGTGATCCGTCCAAGACGTTCCTTTCCACCACTCGACTTATTCAGGGGTGTCAGCCCCAGCCACGCCGCCAGATCCCGTCCGGTCCTGAACTGTTTTGCATCTCCGATGGTTGCAACGATGGCAGACGCCGTGATCGGGCCAATCCCGGGCATACGCATCAGCCGCCGGGCATCGGCGTCCAGCCATGCATGTTGCTCGATCAGTTTGGTCAGCCCATCGATACGCGCATTGAGGCTATTCAGCTGATGGCACATCACTCCGAGAATGCCGTCTGCGATCTCGGGCATTTTCAACTGATCTTCAGTCCCACGCTCTCGGGCAAACTTCGACACGGCCTTGATGCCCGTCGGCAGGATGTGCCCAAACTCCCGCAGGATACTGCGGATCATGTTCACGACCTGGGTGCGCTGGCGCACGACGAGATCTCGGACACGATGGATGGCCAGAACAGCTTGCTGACTTTCTGATTTGATCTCGACAAACCGCATGGTGGGGCGACGCACGGCTTCACAGATCGCTTCGGCATCCGCTGCATCTGTTTTGCCGCGCTTCACATAGGGTTTGACGTAGGCGGCAGGCATGAGCCGAACATCATGGCCCAGCTTGCGCAGCTCTCGGCCCCAATGATGCGCAGAACCACAGGCTTCCATGCCGACCATACATCTCGGCAAGGTCTCGAAGAATGCCAAGAGCTTCGCCCGCTTGATCTTCTTGTTGAGGATCTTGCGCCCGGTGCCCGAAACGCAGTGTACTTGGAAAACGTCCTTGGCCAAATCCAGGCCCACGGTCTTTACTGTCATTGGGTGGCTCCTTTCCTTGCAGTCGATGACAACTGCACTTTGGCACGTTCGATGCCGGTGGAGCAGGAGCCATCCACCTCATCCGCT
>NZ_PVUF01000064.1 GCF_003003215.1 Tritonibacter scottomollicae
TGATGGGGTGGATGGCTCCTGCTTCAACCGGCGTCGCAATGCGCCATAATGCAGGTGTCTAAATCTGCTTTGAGAGGAGCCACCCCATGCAAGTTACCACAATCGGCGTTGACCTGGCCAAGAACGTTTTCCAAGTCCATGGTATCGCAGAGAACGACGATGTGTTGTTCAACAAGCCCCTGAGACGGGCGCAGTTTCTGCCGTTCTTTGCTAAGTTAGAACCCGCCTGATCGGTATGGAGTCTTGCAGCAGCGCCCATCATTGGGCCCGCGAATTGACGGCCTTGGGCCACGAGGTGCGTTTGATCCCACCGATGTATGTGAAGCCCTACGTCAAGCGAGGGAAGTCAGATGCAATCGACGCCGAGGCAATCTGTGAAGCCGTGACACGACCCACGATGCGCTTTGTTGCGATCAAAACGGTTGAGCAACAAGCTTTGCTGTCGCTTCATCGGGCTCGCGACCTTTTGGTCCGTCAAAGGACGCAGCTGATCAACGGCCTACGTGGCCTGGTTGCTGAGTTCGGTGTCTACATCCCCAGAGGACTGGCCCGCGTGATTGGGTTTGCTGAGGATATCACACTTGGTGAAGTGCTCGACTTGCCAGACATTGCCAATGAGGTGATCCGCAACCTGTCAGAACAGTTGATGGCATTGCATAAGCGGATCCGATGGTATGAAGAGCGCCTCAAGCAAGTGGCCAAAGAAGATGCGCGTGTCCGTTTGTTGCGCACGATACCCGGCGTCGGCGCGGTGACGGCTTCTGCGATCATCGCCAGCATCGGCGACGGGCATCAGTTCCGAAATGGCCGGGAGTTCGCCGCTTGGCTGGGCTTGACGCCTGCCAATAAATCCAGCGGAGGCAAGGAAAAGCTGGGACGGATCACCAAGATGGGTGACCAGTATTTACGCTCGTTGCTCGTCGTCGGCATGACATCACTGGTCCGACAAACGCGGTCCCACCCTGAACGTGCCAGCAAGTGGCTGACGTCATTGCTCGAACGCAAACCCGCCCGTGTAGCGACTGTTGCCATGGCCAATAAGACCGCCAGGATCGTCTGGGCTGTCCTGACCCGCGACGAACCCTACGGCCCCCGTACGGCAGCCTGAGAAGAAAGGAACCACGAGTTAGCAAGACCCGCGAGATGATGGTGCATAAGTCTGCCGCCAAATCCAAGACACTCCGCCGAATGTCCCGGGCGTCATAGCCCGCTAAGCTGTAAGGAACTTGGTTTGCGGAACCCATCAGGGCCAGCGGTCAAAACCGCGCAAACAGGCCGGACACATGGCTGCTTCTGACAAATGCACAATTCTGATCAAATATGTCTTGCTATGCAGGAGCCATCCACACA
>NZ_PVUF01000065.1 GCF_003003215.1 Tritonibacter scottomollicae
GAAGCTCTTCGGGTTTGTCTCGCTTTCCAGCCATCTCTTGGTCCTCCTGAAAATGGGATAATACTATCCCAGTTGGTGGACCACTTCAGTGGAGGGACGCCAGCCAGACCTACCGGCTTTGATGACTGCATTAACGATCATGACCAACGGCAATCCCCCTAAAAATAGCGGTGTTCACAAGTAGAATTTTCTCGTCAAGATATCTGAGGAGATTTAGGATGAAGAACAGACGATTTAGGGATGCGCAGATCATGACTGTGTTGAAGCAGGCGAAGGGCGGCGTGCCGGTCTCTGGGCTTTCCCGGGAGCACGGCATGAGTAGTGACCGCTTTTACAAATGGCGTGCCAAATTTGACGGTATGGACGCATCGCTCGTCGCAGAGATGAAGGACATGGCTAAGCAGAATCGCCGCCTCAAGAATATGTATGCGGAGATGAGCATGCAGAATGAGTTGCTCAAGGAAGCCCTCGAAACAAAGTCTTGAGGCCGCCTAATCGACAAGAGATGGCTATGAAGATGGTGGCGGTGCATGGGTCAGTGTCGCGCCGGCCTGCCGCACCTTTCAGATTAGTGAGACCTGCTATCGCAACTGTCCAACGCTGAGTTCCGAAAACGAGAAGTTCACCGATTGGTTGGGACGCCTGACGGAAAACAAGCGCACCGGGACTTTGGCATGTGCTTTCTGTATCTGCGCAATGTGCAGGGCTAAGCGCTCCGGCGGCCCTCACCCTCCTGAATACGAGATCCCCAATCCCAAGCAAAAGGCCCAAACACTATCTACCAGGTCAGGAAGCTGTCTCCACGGCTCATCAGAGGGAGGGAGTCCTTCCGCCTGAGCGCACCCACTCGAGGGAGGCATATTCGACAGACTCGAAATTGCGCCGTTGCGCAAGACGGTCGGCAAGGCAAACATCACAGGATCTTACATCCCATGCCCTGCGAGGTCCACAAGCGACCCGCCTACCATCTCTGATTGCTCCGAAGCTGAGATCCCCACCACAACCGGAAACAGTATGAAGGTTATCGGATCCATCCCAAACGAACACTATTGATGTGCCCCCATCGAGTGGTCCAATTTGAATGTTAATGCATCGTCGGCCTTTGGTCTATCAGGACGATGCTTTTGGGCGCTGGGGGCCGGTATCCTAAGGCGCTGTGGGGCCTAACCGTGTTGTAGTGGCGACGCCAGCGTTCGATGAGGATCTGTGCTTCACGCAGCGTGGTGAAGACCTCGCCGTTTAGTAACTCATCCCGGAAGCGGGCGTTGAAGCTCTCGCAGTAGCCGTTCTCCCAAGGTGATCCCGGGGCAATGAATGCGGTCTTCGCGCCCACGGCAC
>NZ_PVUF01000066.1 GCF_003003215.1 Tritonibacter scottomollicae
TTCTGCTACAGTTCTGTGTGACACTGTGCTCGCCAAATTCAACCTTTGCCTTGATCATCAAAGACTTGTCTGGTGAATTGGCTCCGGCGGTAGGGATCGAACCTACGACCAATTGATTAACAGTCAACTGCTCTACCGCTGAGCTACGCCGGAGTGTGAGCGCTCGTATAACGATGTCATGTAAGCGCGTCCAGCGGAAATTTTGATGGTTTAGTTTTCCGAGGTCGGCAAAACTCGGTGCGTCTTAGGCTCTGTGCTTTGACAACGGATGCGATCCGGCAAGAATGGCTGGACCTCTACATTCTTGAAAGCATCAAGGAGGTCAGCGGATTGGGGGCGCTTAAATTCTTGCTCAGCCTAGAAACGAAGCTTGTGACCATTCGGGACAGCCCTCGGATCTCTTATGGATGGAGCACGCTGGGCAAGTGTTGATTGATTGGTATTGGCTTTTGGTCGATTGCGACCATGTATATGGCGTCTTAATTGCAGCTTTGCTGCGCGCCTTGATGATTTTCGCAGTCGCTTTGGTCCCAATCCATGACACGCGCTCGGAGGTGCTCAGTTCCGAACTAAGGGCCGGCGCACGGGTTGCTCGGGAACTCGGTGCCCTCATCTGGACATCGATCCCGACAAACTGCAGCAGAACGCGTTCATCGAGCCGTTTAACGGCAGCCCTCGCGATGAGATTCTCATCAAAGAGGAGATCTTCGACAGCTTGGACGAGGCACGGCGAAAGCTGACCCGCTGGCGCTATGACTACAATACGGTCCGGCCGCATTCGTCTCTGGTCAACCAGACACCGCAGCAAGCGCGCCGGATACTTGTGCAATTTGAGGGCTCCGCGCCCGGCGCGATTGCACCAGACGACGAACCCGAATACCCAAATCGAACCTGCAGCCTCTCGTTGTGAATAAAGGACCGGCAGGATGGCAGATCACGATGCCGAAAGCGGGCGCCATCTACTCCATCCATGCTCATCGTTGTAGCTACAAAGCGTGCGCTGTCGTGATGTGCCCCCATCGAGTGGTCCAATTTGAATGTTAATGCATCGTCGGCCTTTGGTCTATCAGGACGATGCTTTTGGGCGCTGGGGGCCGGTATCCTAAGGCGCTGTGGGGCCTAACCGTGTTGTAGTGGCGACGCCAGCGTTCGATGAGGATCTGTGCTTCACGCAGCGTGGTGAAGACCTCGCCGTTTAATAACTCATCCCGGAAGCGGGCGTTGAAGCTCTCGCAGTAGCCGTTCTCCCAAGGTGATCCCGGGGCAATGAATGCGGTCTTCGCGCCCACGGCAC
>NZ_PVUF01000067.1 GCF_003003215.1 Tritonibacter scottomollicae
AGCCGTTCGGTCGGAACGGCTGGATCCCTTCGCTCTGGAGAATAGCCCGAATTGTGTTCCAATGCGCACCGGTTTCGGCCAACAGAATCGTTGGTGTCGTGTAGCTGGCTTCAAACGCAGCGATGTCGTCGCGGCTCATTCGCCATTCCCGACGCTTAGTCGTGGGATTCAAAACCAACATCGCAGGCGTGTAACCACCTTCGATCAGAGCCAGGAATTGACCTTTCCCCCGAATACCCGCCGACCGAGCGAAGGCCGCTGCTGTCATCTCCACTTGGTTGGTCGATGGCTTGCGCTTTGGCGCGACCTTCGCCTTGAACGCTGCAACTTCAATGATTTCCACCACAAGCCCGTGGTAGCCGAACACATCAGGACGCTGACCAAGGCGCAAAGCACCCGTCCGGATGGCCGCAATGATCTCGCCAACAGGAAGGTCCAGCCGCTTGTGAACGAGTTGGATCGTCTCCCACCCTGGCTCCTCTGCGGCAACCGGCTGCGCATAGGCCTCCAGCTCCTCAAGAAGAGCTTGGCCATCCGCAATCCGCCAAGGCGATTTGATTGTTGGGACGTTGGTCCTTGGGACGAGGACACCATCAGCCTTCAACCCGTTCAGTTCGGCCAGCGTTGCGCCGATTGCACGTCGCAGCGCAATCGGACCGACCAATGTCGGGATTTCATCAAGAATGTGCTGCCAGGCCTTCGCATCAAAGGTCTTGCGGGCATCGGCACGCGCGTCACTGGGCGCAAACGCGCCCGCTTCTGTCAAGAAATCATCCAGGACAGCCGGGCCGATGCCGGTTTCCTTGGATGCTGACGTAAGGGAGTGGAGGCGCCGCTCTGTGACGGTATGTCCGAGAAGTTCATCACCTGGCGCTAATGGCCATATTTCCAGAAAGTAGTCACGAAGGATCCCGCGAAAGCCCTCAAAGGCATCGTCATCAAGATAGATGCCCTTGAGATGTTTGAAGAGCGGACCCAATTCGCCCTGCGTCACGAAGTGGCCACCGTCCTGTGATCGCATAAGGATGTCCAGAGCCGCTCGGATCCCGTCAGGGCCTTGCGAGACGAAGACAAAGCCCTTGGCCTTGGCGCGCCGATCGTCCGAGGCCTCGCCTTGTGTGCGCAGCAAGGCTGCACCTATGAACTCACAGAGTGTGATCGTCGGAAACACCGGCTGTGAGGCCAGCCATGTTTTGTCCGCAGCGAT
>NZ_PVUF01000068.1 GCF_003003215.1 Tritonibacter scottomollicae
CCTTTCCCTAGACGGACTTATCCCACGGCCTCGGTAATGGGTATGCCGAGCGCCGTATAGCCGTTCATGACGGCGATGCGGATTTGGACTTCCGCGACCTGCCGGTCAAAGCCCCGTGCCATGAGGCGCTGCCCCAGCAGTTTAACGCAATGCATCCAGTCGTCGGGAAAACGATCCTCCTCATATCTCGACGCGGCTCCGGCGGTGGTAACCACTCCAGTTTTGCCAGATGGCGCGGCCGAGGTATTTCGAAGCTCTCAGGGCCTCGTTTCTGGCCACCGCACCCGCAGTGACGGTCTTCCACGGCTTGGCGTTTTTGCGGGGCGGGAGTGAGGAAGGCCCGGAAAGGGTCCGGGGGACCCTTTCCCTGACGAACGGCATGGGCGCCGTGGTCAGCGATGGCATCGTGGCATTTGCGAGTATCATAGGCGCCGTCTGCGGTGACGCTGCTGATCGTCTCGTTCGTCGGGATCTGGTTCAGAAGATCTGGCAGCACCGGCGCATCACCGATGTGACTCCCGGTGATCTCCACGGCCCGAACCTCCAGCGTTTGTTCGTCGATCCCAAGATGTATCTTGCGCCAAACCCGCCGCTTGGGCCCATCATGCTTGCGCGTTTGTCGGGAAAACAGTCCCCCAGACTGTTTTCTGATCCTCCGCACTCCACTCTCCTTCACCCTCGACCTTGATACCCGTGCTGTCCACTGCCCGGCAGTGGTTTGCTTGCAAACCATGAGAGGGGATCAGCAGGTGCAATGGGTCGTGAGAGCCACGATACGGGATGTTCACGGCCAGCGTTCTCTGGCGGCGCGAGAGCGTGCTGAAGTCGGGCACCGCCCAGTTCAAACCGATCAAACGCAACAGGCTCTCGGCGAACCCGGTCGTCTGTCGGAGCGCCATACCGAACAGCGCCTTCATCGTCAGGCATGTCTGGATGGCCGTACCGCTGTAGGTTTGCCGCCGCCCGCGTCGTCCTGTCGGCACGGCGTCCCAGCTCATCTCGGGGTCGAACCAGACTGTCAGAGAACCTCTGCGCTTGAGCGCTTTATTGTAGGCTGGCCAGTTTCTGGTCTTGTAGGTTGGGGGTGTCGGTCTGCTCATGCAGCCCAGCTACCACGCTGGATTCACGAGATGAATCCCTCAAAGGATTTGTG
>NZ_PVUF01000069.1 GCF_003003215.1 Tritonibacter scottomollicae
ATCCCCTCCGACAGCGTCCACAGGAAGGTGCCCCAGCTCAGGGACAGATCCTGCACCATGCGGGTGAACCCCGCCTGCACCCGCGCCCAGATCGCCGCCAGTGCCGGACCAATCGCCGTGGCGCTGGTCTGGATCCCCTGCCAGACGCCCGCTGCAAGATCGCCGAGCGCGCGCAGCGCAGCGCCCCAGCCACCGGTGGCCACCACCAGCTGGTGGAACTTCATCGCCAGATAGCCCGCCCCCACCACCAGCGCGCCAATGCCGGTGGCAATCACCGCGCCGCGCAGCAGCAACAGCCCGCGCTGCAGGCCTTTCATGGCAAGGCTGGTCACCGCCGCCTTGGTCGAGGTGGCCCCAAGCGCCACTTCCAGCGCAACGGCCGACTTTGCCGCCGCCGCAAAGCGCAAGGGCGCCAGCGCCACGGTCGAGATCATCCCCGCCATCGCCACCCCCAGCGGCGCGGCCACCTTCAGCACCAGCCCCAGCGCCAGCGCTGCAGGCCCCACCGTGCCGACGATCAAGGCGCTGGTGGCGAGGAACCGTTTGGTGCCCTCCGACAGACCGTTGAACCAGGTCGCCACATCCGCCACCCGATCACTCAGCCCCTGCAGCGCCGGGGCCAGCGCGACGGTCACCTGGTTGGCCAGACCCCGGCCCGCAAGGCTCATCCGCGATAGCGCGTCATTGGTCAGCTCGATCTGATCCGCATCCACCTCGGAGATTGCCACGCCAAAGCGGTTCACATCCTGAGCCGCCGTGCGCAGTGCGGCGCCATCCACGCGGGTGAAGATCAGGCCCGCCCGACTGCCAAACAGCTCTGACGCCACCGCCGCGCGCTCCGCCTCCGGCACATACTCCGCCAGGGCGCCCTGGATCTGTTCCAGCCGCTGATCAAGCGGCAGTGCCTGCAGCGCGGCGGCGCTCAGATGCAGCCGGTCCAGCGCCTTGGCCGCCGCACCCGTGCCGCCCGCCGCCTGGCTCAGGCGTTTGGTCAGCTGGATCGTGGCCTGCTGCACCTCGCCCATGGACACACCGGAGAGATCCGCTGCCCGCTC
>NZ_PVUF01000070.1 GCF_003003215.1 Tritonibacter scottomollicae
ATCCCCTCCGACAGCGTCCACAGGAAGGTGCCCCAGCTCAGGGACAGATCCTGCACCATGCGGGTGAACCCCGCCTGCACCCGCGCCCAGATCGCTGCCAGTGCCGGACCAATCGCCGTGGCGCTGGTCTGGATGCCCTGCCAGACGCCCGCTGCAAGATCGCCAAGCGCGCGCAGCGCCGCGCCCCAGCCGCCGGTGGCCACCACCAGCTGATGGAACTTCATCGCCAGGTAGCCCGCCCCCACCACCAGCGCGCCAATGCCGGTGGCAATCACCGCCCCGCGCAGCAGCACCAGCCCCCGCTGCAGGCCTTTCATCGCAAGGCTGGTCACCGCCGCCTTGGTCGAGGTGGCCCCAAGCGCCACTTCCAGCGCAATGGCCGACTTTGTCGCCGCCGCAAAGCGCAAGGGCGCCAGCGCCACGGTCGCGACCATCCCCGCCATCACAACCCCCAGCGGCGCGGCCACCTTCAGCACCAGCCCCAGCGCCAGCGCCGCAGGTCCTACCGTGCCGACAATCAAGGCGCTGGTGGCGATGAACCGTTTGGTGCCCTCCGACAGACCGTTGAACCAGGTCGCCACATCCGCCACCCGGTCACTCAGCCCCTGCAGCGCCGGGGCCAGCGCGACGGTCACCTGGTTGGCCAGACCCCGGCCCGCAAGGCTCATCCGCGACAGCGCGTCATTGGTCAACTCGATCTGATCCGCATCCACCTCGGAGATTGCCACGCCAAAGCGGTTCACATCCTGCGCCGCCGTGCGCAGTGCGGCGCCATCCACGCGGGTGAAGATCAGGCCCGCCCGACTGCCAAACAGCTCTGAGGCCACCGCCGCGCGCTCTGCCTCCGGCACATACTCCGCCAGGGCGACCTGGATCTGTTCCAGCCGCTGATCAAGCGGCAGCGCCTGCAGCGCGGCGGCACTCAGGTGCAGCCGGTCCAGCGCCTTGGCCGCCGCCCCGGTGCCGCCCGCCGCCTGGCTCAGGCGTTTGGTCAGCTGGATCGTGGCCTGCTGCACCTCGCCCATCGAAACACCGGAGAGATCCGCTGCCCGCTC
>NZ_PVUF01000071.1 GCF_003003215.1 Tritonibacter scottomollicae
TTGCGCACCACAAAGGGCGCATAGACCACGCCTGCAAAACGGTCTCTACGCTCGCTCAAAGATGTTGGTGCTGCGCCTGAGTAGAACGGCGTGTAAAAGAGAAAGCCAGGTGTATGACCGCTATCCTGCACGAGGAAAATCGGACCAGTAATCTGTGCTCCACCAGAGTCTCTGCTTGCCAGGAGACCGGTTCGTCTGTTGGTTTCATGGGCAACGTCCAGCCCGACTGCAGCGGCATTGATGTTTTCGGGCTCGATAAAGGTGATCGGCAGCAAGAAATCGAGGTCATGTTCAGGGAAAATTGAGAAGTCTCTCTCCTCGCTTTCCCGCGCAGTCATATAGGCTTGGAGGTTCTGTCTATCCACGAACTGGATAAGGCCGATGCCATTCACACCAGGATATTTTTCCTCAATGTTGAGAGAGGACGCGAAGTGCTTCCAGCTTGCTGCGGTGACATCCGCGCCTAACGTATCGACGTGGGCAACCCCCGACCAGAGAGCGTCCTCGTACCGCGACATTCGGTCTACAATGAGATCTATTGTGCGGTTTTTTGAGGCCTCAAAACGAGACTCAATCTGAAGATTTACCTGCTGCTTGGAATACAACCAAGCTCCGATGGTCATCATCAAGGTAGATCTACCATACCAGCGCAAATCTACAGCAACACACTCTGAGATATTTCTCCACGAAAGTTATTAACTATCGGTGTGTTTCAGCCATTTATCCCGTCATTTAGTGCTGTGCCCCCATCGAGTGGTCCAATTTGAATGTTAATGCATCGTCGGTCTTTGGTCTATCAGGACGATGCTTTTGGGCGCTGGGGGCCGGTATCCTAAGGCGCTGTGGGGCCTAACCGTGTTGTAGTGGCGACGCCAGCGTTCGATGAGGATCTGTGCTTCACGCAGCGTGGTGAAGACCTCGCCGTTTAGTAACTCATCCCGGAAGCGGGCGTTGAAGCTCTCGCAGTAGCCGTTCTCCCAAGGTGATCCCGGGGCAATGAATGCGGTCTTCGCGCCCACGGCAC
>NZ_PVUF01000072.1 GCF_003003215.1 Tritonibacter scottomollicae
CCGCACGTCAACATCGGCACCATCGGCCACGTTGACCACGGTAAAACCACGCTGACCGCAGCAATCACCAAATACTTCGGTGACTTCCAGGCCTACGACCAGATCGATGGCGCACCGGAAGAAAAAGCCCGCGGCATCACCATCTCCACCGCACACGTGGAATATGAGACCGAGACCCGCCACTACGCGCACGTCGACTGCCCCGGCCACGCTGACTATGTGAAAAACATGATCACCGGTGCGGCGCAGATGGACGGCGCGATCCTGGTTGTGAACGCAGCTGACGGCCCGATGCCCCAGACCCGCGAGCACATCCTGCTGGGCCGCCAGGTTGGCATCCCGAAGATGGTCGTCTTCATGAACAAAGTTGACCAGGTCGACGACGAAGAGCTGCTGGAGCTCGTCGAAATGGAGATCCGCGAACTGCTGTCCTCCTACGACTACCCGGGCGACGATATCCCGATCATCGCGGGTTCCGCGCTGGCGGCGATGGAAGGCAACAAGCCTGAAATCGGCGAAGAGAAGATCAAGGAACTGATGGCGGCCGTGGATGACTACATCCCGACCCCTGCACGTGCTGTTGACCAGCCGTTCCTGATGCCGATCGAAGACGTGTTCTCGATCTCTGGCCGTGGTACTGTTGTGACCGGTCGTGTTGAGCGTGGCGTGATCAATGTTGGCGACAACATCGAGATCGTTGGCATCAAAGACACCACCACCACCACCTGTACCGGTGTGGAAATGTTCCGCAAGCTGCTGGACCGCGGTGAAGCAGGCGACAACATCGGCGCCCTGCTGCGCGGTATCGACCGTGAGTCGGTTGAGCGTGGTCAGGTTCTGTGCAAGCCGGGTTCCGTGACCCCGCACACCAAGTTCGAAGCTGAGGCCTACATCCTCACCAAGGACGAAGGTGGCCGTCACACGCCGTTCTTCGCGAACTACCGTCCGCAGTTCTACTTCCGCACCACCGACGTGACCGGCACCGTGACCCTGCCGACCGG